>NZ_CP115965.1:0-3829285 GCF_038502305.1 Propioniciclava soli | reverse complement strand
CCCCGCCTGGCCGCCGTTCGCGGGCGCGCCGCAGCGCCCGAGCCCCACTCCACCCCCGCCGGGCGCACTGCGCTCTCCCAGCACGGCACCGCTCCCCTCGTCAGGATCCTGTGGGCAACACGGGGAGTTCTGCACAACAAACCTGTGGACAACCAGTGTGAAATGTGGAAAACCGGATCGGTGGCTCGGGCCGCCCACAAATCCTCCCCGTGTGATTCGGCATCGCTCCACACCCCCTGCACGGGCGACTCGCCGCACTGAGAAGGGTCGAGACCCGTTGTGCACACGATCCACACCCGTGATGACCATGAAGAAGACATAGACATCTCCTTCTCTTTGAACTCATCTCCCCGCCCCGGTGTGGGTAACCCAACCCACCCGGTCGTCACCTCACGAGCCGGGAGCACACAGGTGGTTCCTCCCCACACCGCGCCCATCGGGACGCGCCGCGTCCTGCTCGATATGATCGACAGCGCCCGCACCGTGGGCGCGAGCGAACCACAAGGGAGAAGTCAGTGAAGATCCGAGTTGAGCGCGACGTGTTGGCCGACGCCGTCCAGTGGGTGGCGCGCAGCCTGCCGAACCGGCCCAGCGTGCCCATCCTCGCCGGCATGCGTCTGGAGGCCGCGGGCAACGAGGTCGTCCTGTCGAGCTTCGACTACGAGACGTCGGCCAAGGTGACGCTCCCCGCCGATGTCTCCGAGGAGGGCACGGTGCTCGTCTCGGGGCGCCTGCTCGCCGACATCGCCCGCAGCCTGCCGGCCAAGCCCGTCGACATGGAGGCCGACTCCACCAAGATGGAGCTCACTTGCGGCAGCGCCCGGTTCACGCTGCAGCTCCTGCCCGTGGCCGAGTACCCCGAGCTGCCGACCATGCCCGAGGCCACCGGCACGATCACCCCGGACGCCTTCGCCCAGGCCGTCTCCCAGGTCGTCGTCGCCGCCGGGCGTGATGAGCTGCTGCCTGTGTTCACCGGCGTCCGCCTCGAGATCGAGGGCGACACCCTCTCCCTGCTCGCCACCGACCGCTACCGCATGGCGCTGAAGGAGCTGCCGTGGCGGCCGGCGTCCGGGCGGGCGGAGGGCGCGGCGCTCGTGCCCGCCCGCGTGCTCGCCGAATCATCGAAGTCGATGACCGCGGGCGAGAGCGTCACGCTGAGCCTCTCCTCCTCCGACGGCGGCGACGGCCTGATCGGCTTCGCCGGCGAGGGCGCCAACGGCGTACGGGAGACCACGACCCGGCTGCTCGACGGGGAGTTCCCGAAGGTGCGGCACCTGATGAGCGTGCAGCCGTCGGTGACCGTGCGCGCCAACACCAGCGAGGTCGTCGCGGCCGTGCGCCGTGTGGCACTCGTGGCCGAGCGCAACACGAGCCTGCGCATGATGATCGCCGACGACCACATCACCCTCGAGGCCGCCACCGGTGACCAGGCCCAGGCGGTCGAGGCCGTGGAGGCCACGGTGGTCGACGAGACGGGCCAAGGGCTCGCCATGACGGCGGCCGGTTTCAACCCGCACTACCTGCTCGACGCGCTCAACGCGCTGGACACCCCGTACGTCAACTTCGCGTTCACAGCGCCCGGCAAGCCCTGCTTGCTGACACCGCTGCTCGAGCTCGACGGCGAGGCGTCCGACGACTACAAGCACGTGATCATGCTGATGCGCCTGCCGCAGTGACAGGTGCCGCAGTGACGGTGACGCGACGGCCGGTGACCCCGTGTTCGTGACGCACCTCAGCTTGGCCGACTTCCGCTCCTGGCCGTTGGCTGAGCTGGCGCTTGAGCGCGGCGTCACCACGCTCACCGGCCGCAACGGCCAGGGCAAGACGAACCTGGTGGAGGCGGTGGAGTACCTCGCGACGCTGGGTTCGCACCGCGTGGCGGCGGACGCCCCGCTGATCCGGTTCGGCGCGCCGCGGGCGATCGTGCGGGCCCGCGTCCAAGCCGGTGCGGACGATCCGCGCACCCTCGCGCTCGAGATCGAGATCATCGCCGGGCGCGCCAACAAGGCCTCGCTCAACCGGGGCCCGCTGAAGCGGCCGCGCGACCTGCTCGGCGCGCTGCGTGTCGTGCTGTTCTCCCCGGAGGATTTGGCGCTCGTCAAGGGCGATCCGGCCGACCGGCGTCGGTTCATCGACGACCTCCTCACCCAGCGATGGCCGCGGTTGGCAGGCGTCCGGGCCGACTACGACCGGGTGCTGCGGCAGCGCTCGACGCTGCTGAAGTCCCTGGGTGGACGCCGCGGTGCGGTGGACGCCGGCGCCGCGGCCACGCTCGATGTCTGGGACGACTCCCTGGCCCGGCTCGGCGGGGAGATCGTCCATGCGCGGCTGCGGACCCTCACCGACATGGCCGGGTCGGTGGCCGACGCCTACCTCGCCATCGCACCGTCCAACAACGACGCGCGCGTGGCGTACAAGTCGTCGTCGCTCGGGTTGGATCCCACCCCCGACGCTGCCGCCCCGTCCGATCGGGCGGCCCCGTCCGGTGGGGCGGGGCCGCAGGGGCCGCCGGAGCACCCGCCCGCGGGCGAGTGGGCCGACCGTTCGCCCGACGAGCTCGCCGAGCAACTCCGTGGCACGATGGAGCGCCGGCGCGGCGAGGAGATCGCGCGGGGGGTGAGCCTCGTGGGGCCGCACCGCGACGATGTCGTGCTGACCCTGGGGCCCCTCCCGGCGAAGGGTTACGCCTCCCACGGCGAGTCGTGGTCGTTCGCGCTGGCCCTGCGCCTCGGCGCCTACGCGCTGCTGCGCGAGGACGGCGTGGAACCCGTCCTCATCCTCGACGACGTGTTCGCCGAGCTGGACGAGGTGCGTCGCTCCCGGCTGGCCGAGCGCATCTCGGGGGCCGAGCAGGTGCTCATCACGGCCGCGGTGGCCTCCGATGTCCCCGATGCTCTGGCCGGTCGCCGATTTCGGATCGCGGACGGACAGGTGAGTCCCGATGAGTGACGAGCCGATCGCCCCCGAGGGGTCGGCCGAGCAGCCCACCGACGCCGATGCGTTCGATCCGCCCGCCTTCGATCCGCCGGAGCTCGAACCACCCGCGTTCGAACCGACGGGGCTGGACCTGGCCCGTCAGACCGCCCAGGCCGCCGGCCGGGCGGTGGTGCCTCCGCCGCCGCGGAAGAAGGCAGCGGCCGGGCGTCGGCGTCCGCGCGGATCCCAGGGCCGCGGCAGCGGTGATCCGACCCCGGTGGGTGACGCGCTGGAGGATGTCATCACGACGCGTGGGTGGGGCACCGAGGTGAACGTCCACCTGTTGCTGGGCCGCTGGGCCGAGCTGGTGGGCCCGGCGGTGGCCGAGCACAGCACGCCCGAGGCGTTCCGGGCCGGGGTGGTGGTCGTCCGGACATCGTCGACGAACTGGGCCGCGCAGTTGCGGCTCATGGCTCCCCAGCTTGTCGCGCGCATGAACTCCTCGCTCGGCGACGGCACCATCCGGTTGGTGAAGGTGCTGGGCCCCGAGGCGCCGAGCTGGCAGCACGGCCCGCGTACCGTCAAGGGCCGTGGACCGCGCGACACCTATGGCTAGCGGGGCAGCGCGGCGCTGAGCCTCGGCACAGCACTGGCCACGGCCGCGGGCAGGGACCCGAACGGGGCGAGGGCGACGGGCCTCCCCGCGGTCGTGGCCTTCTTCCAGGTGGCGACCGCATGGCCGCGGTGGAGGACCGTACCCTTGAACACGCCGTTGCCGCCCGGGACGACCAGCCGTTCCTCCTCGCGGGTCAGGACGGCGGAGCGGTCGCCGTAGCCGAGCACGATCTCGTCGAATCCCGGCAGCAACAGCGGGGCGGCCGTGGCCCGGCGATGTTCGGCGAAGCGATGGGGCAGGTCCGGAGCCATCCAGAACTCCCGCCCATCGACCTGGGTGGACACGATGTCGCCGGCGGCGGCGAGGTCGGCCACATGCGGTCGCGCCTCGGCCTTGCCGATCTTGGACCACCAACAGAAGTCGTCGACCGGCGCCGGTCCGCGCGCCCGGAGGTAGCGGGAGAGAAGCTCGCGCACGCCCTCGGCGCGGTCGAGGCGCCGGGGGGCGGGGATCCACGCGTCGGTGAGTACGAAGCGCTGCTCGCGGCCCAGCGTCGGCCCTTGGCAGATCACCCCCGCGACGGCGAGGTGGAACAGGTGGCGGTAGCCGCGTCCGTCATGGGTGGGGACGCCAGCGTCCTCCCACCGCGCGAAGAGTTCGGCGCGGGGCAGACCGTGGCCGGTGAGCCCCCCGCCGGCCAGCCCACTGCCGGCCAGCCCACCGCCGGCCAGCACCGTGCGGGCGGTCGCCTCCGCCCGCTCGAGCATGGCGGGGGTCAGGCCGAGCTCGTCGCGGCGGCGCGCCGTCGCCGTGCGGGTCTTCTCCGCCGTCAGTGCGGTGACCCAGCCGGCATCCTCGGCGGCCACGACGAACAAGGTGCCGCGCATCGGCCAGGTCCGGACGATCTGTCCCGCGTCGTAGGCGGCGGTCACCGCGGCGAGGGATCGCGCCTCGCTGCGGAGCGCCAACGACAGGCAGGACCCCGGGAAGTCCTGACCCTGCACGCACGTCAGATGCCGCACCACGTCGACCACGCCGGCGAGCGGCGGCACGAGGCCCTGCGCCACCAGGCGCATGCGAGCGACATCGGCGAGTGAGGTCTCCATGAACGCAAACTAGCCGCACCGGCAGCGAGCGCGCGAGTGTCTGGATCGCCGCGATGCGGCCCCCCGGGGTGGGCGGTGTGGGGGCGCCTGGGGTGCGGTCTCCCTGGTGCCGGTCGTGTTCGTAGATCTACGTATTTCGCCGTCGGTATCAACGATGGATGATCAGCTCTCCTGAGGTTGACCAGATGACCGACTGTCGAGCAAGGCGGACCGGGGAGGACTTTCGACGTGTCAATTTTCACGAAGGGTTTGAGACAGCAGCATGCGCCGTCGAGTCTGAGCACCGATCGTTGCCCTTGGAGTGGGCGACACGAACTCATCGATTCAGTCGAAAAGCTGGCCGAGACAAGGTCGAGACCCACCGCCTCGCCGCCAAAGACCTCGGGCCCGTTCGGCTCAAACCGCGGCGTCTCCACCCCGGCCCCCCATCGCCCATGGCAGGCGACGGCTCTGGCCCGGGCGCGCCTGCTGCAGTTCCAGGTGGAGCACCGGTCGGGCGGCGGGGCGAGTGCCGTGTACAACGGCTTGCTGGCCGATGTCGTTCGCATCTGCACGACCCGGGAGACGCTGCCGCAGAGGATCTCGGGAGTGCGGGTCGAGTGGGCATGGACCAATCTCCATGCGGCCGAGGTGATCTCGATCAGGACCATGAGGCCCGACGAGCTGTCGGCCGTGATTCCCCGAGCTGTCGACCTCGCGGCGAAGCGAATGCCCGAGGATCGTTCGCAAGGTGCAGCGCTGGCGCGGCTGACCGACCCCAACGCGGGTGCGCCGTCACCGCTGCTGGTCGCGCAGGTGGTTCAGAAGGCACACCAGCTCAGCGATGCGGCCCACGCCCGGGCACGCCACTTCCGCAACCTCGTGCTGGCGACCTCGGCGGGGCTGTTGCTCGCCGCCCTGCTGCTGATGCTCGTGGGCTGGTTGCAGCCCGCAGCCCTTCCGATGTGCAGCGGGGACCGGGCGGTGTGCCTGCTGGGGAACAGCCCCTCGTCCTGGGACGTGACGCTGATCGCCCTGGTGGGCGCGGCGTCAGGTGCCGTGGCGGGGGTCGTCGCCCTGCGCCGCATGCATGAGGAGGCCACGCCCTACCGGGTGCCGGTCGCACTGGCCCTGCTCAAGGTGCCGTCCGGCGCGCTGATGGCGGTGCTCGGGCTGCTGGTGCTGCGTTCCGGCATGATCGTGGCGCTCGAGGACGTGTCGACCGCCGCCGGCCTCCTGGGCGGGGCGATCGTCTTCGGGCTCGCCCAGGAGCTGCTGACCGGGCTGGTCGATCGACGAGGGCAGGAGGTCCTCAAGGCTGCCTGATGGCGATCTGGGTCCCGGCCGTCACATCGGACGGAGCAGCTGCACGGCGGACGTCCGATTGTCCACCTCCAGGCGGTCGAACGCGTTCTCCAGATGCTTGGCAACGGTGCTGGGAGCCACGCCGAGTCGCCGGGCTGCTTGGTGGTTGCTGAGGCCGTCCGCGACCAGGTGCAGGACCTCCACCTGCCGCGCGGTCAGGCGGGCCGCCATGGCGTCCGGCAGGTGGAGCACCGGGTCGTGACGGCCGAGAACCACGCGGTCGACCACAGGGACGACGGCCTGGGCCAGGTAACCGGTGGACAGCAGGTAGGCCCGCCGCATCGTCGCGCGCACGTGCGGGGCGAGCACGTTCAACATGTCCCGCTCGCGCAGGGAGTAGGCAGGTGAGGCACGCGCAACCGACACCGCTCTGACGCGTGGCAGTCGTCCCGCGATGTTCACGGTCATCTGGTGGTGTGCGCCCATCGGACCGTGGGACTCGGCGAACAGCGCGCTGGCCCTCCACTCGCGAGCACTCACCACGTCAAGGATGGTGACGGGGATCTTGGGTA
The DNA here is from genome assembly GCF_038502305.1 of Propioniciclava soli. Classification (NCBI taxonomy): domain Bacteria; kingdom Bacillati; phylum Actinomycetota; class Actinomycetes; order Propionibacteriales; family Propionibacteriaceae; genus Propioniciclava; species Propioniciclava soli. The sequence continues at coordinate 3,822,791 of NZ_CP115965.1, read as the reverse complement.
GTTCGCGCGCGAACGTCCGCACGAAGGGATGGGTGTGCATGACAGAGCTGTAGGCCTCAAGGCTGGGCCGGAAGACGTCGGACGGCCAGAAGATGTCGATCTCCAGCAGCGGCGCCAGATCGCAGTGGTGGTAGACGGCCAGATCGGAGTGCAGCAAAGTGGCGATTCCGGGCAGCAGTCGATCTTCGACCTCCGCGAAGGTACGGATGTCGAGCATCTGCTCCACGAGATCCAGGGCACTCAGAAGATCGCCGCGAGTGAGTCCCACCGATATCACCCCTTGACGCCCCGCCGGTCGCTGGGGGATCACCAACCGGTCAGGCCGTGCTCACGACGGTACGCCTGTGGAGCGGGCCGCACCAGAGCCGTCTTCTGGGCAGGAAATCATCACCTGGCAAGAAGAGCGGGCAGCGCAGCTGCGGACGTCGGCGCAGGCCCGGGGGACGCGTCCGGGCGTCACCCCAGCTGCGGGCGTCCGTCGGTGAGGTGCTCGGCCAGGAACGCCTGCGGGTCGAGGCGGCCAGCAGGGCTTACCTCCACCCCTCAAACTCCGGTTTGGTGCTCGAACGCCGCCACCGGAAGCGGAGTTTGAGCCCGAAGTGTGAGTGTCGGCGCGGGCCGCGGGCCGGGCCCGTCGGCCGCTTCGGGCGGCTGGGGTGGTGTCCGGGGTCGATTGGGGGGAGATCGTCGGCTCTGAGGGGCGTCACGTCCGTGTGAGTGGGCATTTCGGAGGCGTGACGACCACGGAATCCGGTGCCGGTCGGGTAGAATCACACTGTTTCGAGGTCGCCGCCCGCCCGTTGCGCGCTGGGCGGCGACCGTGCGCAGGGAGAGAGTTTCGGTGACGACTGAGAATCACGGGCCGCGGCCCTCGGCGACATCGGTGGCCGAGGGTGTCTATGACGCCAGCGCCATCCAGGTGCTGGAGGGGCTCGAGGCGGTCCGGAAGCGTCCGGGCATGTACATCGGCTCCACCGGCGAGCGGGGCCTGCACCACCTGGTGCAGGAGATCGTCGACAACTCCGTCGACGAGGCGCTGGCCGGGTACGCCGACATGATCACGGTGACGCTGCTGCCGGGCGACGGCGTTCGCGTCACCGACAACGGCCGCGGCTTCCCGGTCGACCTGCACCCCAAGGAGAAGATCCCGGCGGTCACGCTGGCGCTCACGGTGCTGCACGCGGGCGGCAAGTTCGGCGCGGGTGGCTACAAGGTCTCCGGCGGCCTGCATGGCGTGGGCGCGTCCGTGGTGAACGCCTTGAGCGACCGGCTCACCGTGGACGTCCGCCGCGACGGCTACCACTGGCAGCAGAGCTTCACCCTCGGCGTCCCGGACGCCGACCTCGCCCGCCTGGAGCCGCTCGGCCCCGACGACGAGGTGGGCACCACCGTCACCTTCTTCGCCTCGCCCGACATCTTCGAGACGACGACGTACAACTGGGAGACGCTCGCCGGGCGCTTCCGGGAGATGTGCTTCCTCAACAAGGGCCTGACGATCCGGCTGGTCGACGAGCGGCCCACGAGCGCCGACGAGATGAACGCGGACGACCACGAGGCGGGCCTGACCGACTTCGTCGACGATGCCGAGGAGGAGGCGCGCGAGGTCACGTTCCGCTACGACGACGGGCTGATCGACTTCGTGACCTACCTGACCGGCACGAAGGACACGATCCACCCCACGGTGATCGCGATCGACGCCGAGGCTCCGGACGACCAGCTCGCCCTCGAGGTGGCGATGCAGTGGAACAGCTCGTTCACCGAGAGCGTGCACACCTTCGCCAACACCATCAACACCCACGAGGGCGGCACGCACGAGGAGGGCTTCCGCGCGGCGCTCACCAACACCGTCAATCGGTGGGGCGCCCAGTGGGGCATGATCAAGAAACCCGAGGACCGTCCCTCCGGTGATGACATCCGCGAAGGCCTCACCGCGATCATCTCGGTGAAGTTGGGCGAGCCGCAGTTCGAGGGCCAGACGAAGACGAAGCTGGGCAACACCGAGGCGAAGGGCTTCGTGCAGCGCGTGGTCAACGACCTGCTGGGCGACTGGTTCGAGAAGAACCCGGCCGAGGGCAAGGACATCATTCGCAAGGCCCAGGCCGCGGCCCAGGCGCGGATGGCGGCCCGCAAGGCGCGCGACCTCGCCCGCAACCGCAAGGGGCTTCTCGGCTCCAGCAGCCTGCCGGGCAAGCTCTCGGACTGCTCGAGCCGCAACCCGGCCGAGTGCGAGGTGTTCATCGTCGAGGGTGACTCCGCCGGCGGCTCGGCCAAGGGCGGACGCGACCCGCGCACCCAGGCGATCCTGCCGATCCGCGGCAAGATCCTGAACGTCGAGAAGGCGCGGCTGGATCGGATTCTGGCCAACAAGGAGGTCGAGGCGATCTTCAACGCCCTCGGCACCGGGTTCAGTGATGATTTCGACGTGGAGCGCCTGCGCTACCACAAGATCGTCCTGATGGCGGACGCCGACGTCGACGGCGCGCACATCCGCACCCTGCTGCTGACGCTGCTGTTCCGCTTCCTGCGCCCGCTGATCTCGGCCGGCCACGTGTACCTCGCCCAGCCGCCGCTGTTCCGGCTGCGCTGGACGAACGCGCCGCACGAGCTGGCCTACTCCGACGAGGAGCGGGACGGGCTGCGGGAGGCCGGCCTGGCCGCGGGCAAGAAGCTGCCGCAGGTCAACCCGATCCAGCGGTACAAGGGTCTGGGCGAGATGGACGCCGAGGACCTGTGGAACACCACCATGGACCCCGATCAGCGCACGCTCGCCCAGGTGACGCTCGAGGACGCGGCCGCGGCGTCCGACATGTTCAGCATTCTCATGGGGGAGGACGTCGAGCAGCGCCGGAGCTTCATCCAGCGCAACGCCAAGGACGTCCGCTTCCTCGACATCTGACCAGGAGGAACCAGCATGAGTGACACTCCGAACGAGCCCCCCGTTGACGGCCCCGGTGGCGAGGGCCCCGGTGGCGACGGGCCGTCGGCGTCCGACCCCGTCGTGGGTGACGCGGCGGCGGCGAGCGACGCGGCGGCGTCCGCCCAGGGCACGGTGACGCTGCAGGGCAAGGTCGAGGAGATCGACCTCAACGAGGAGATCCAGAAGAGCTACCTCGACTACGCGATGAGCGTCATCGTGGGCCGGGCGCTGCCCGACGTCCGCGACGGCCTCAAGCCGGTGCACCGCCGCGTGCTGTACACGATGTACGACGGTGGCTACCGGCCCGACCGTGGCTGGAACAAGTGCTCGCGCGTCGTCGGGGACGTGATGGGCAAGTACCACCCCCACGGTGATTCGGCGATCTACGACACCCTCGTGCGCCTCGCGCAGCCGTGGGTGATGCGGCACAAGCTGGTGGACGGGCAGGGCAACTTCGGCTCGCCCGGCAACGACGGCGCCGCGGCCATGCGGTACACCGAGTGCAAGATGAACCCGCTCGCCATGGAGATGGTGCGCGACATCGACCAGAACACCGTCGACTTCCAGCCCAACTACGACAACAAGGACACCGAGCCCACGGTGCTGCCGGCGCGGTTCCCGAACCTGCTGGTGAACGGCTCGACGGGCATCGCAGTGGGCATGGCCACCAACATCCCACCGCACAACTTGCGCGAGGTGAACGAGGCCGTCCAGTGGATGCTGGCGAACCCCGAGGCGTCCAAGGAGGAGATCCTGGAGGCGTGCATTGAGCGCATCCAGGGCCCGGACTTCCCGAACGGCGCCTACATCGTCGGGCGCAAGGGCATCGAGGACGCGTACCGCACCGGCCGCGGGTTGGTGACCATGCGCGCGGTGATCGACGTCGAGGAGGACGCCCGCGGGCGCACTTCGCTGGTGGTCACCGAGCTGCCGTACATGTGCAACCCGGACAATTTGGCGCTCAAGATCGCCGATTTGGTGAACTCCGGCCGGCTGACCGGCATCGCCGACATCCGCGACGACACCTCGGCCCGCACCGGCCAGCGGCTCGTGATCGTGCTCAAGCGCGACGCCCAGCCGCGCGTGGTGATGAACAACCTGTACAAGCACACCCCGCTGCAGGACACGTTCGGCTGCAACATGCTCGCCCTCGTCGACGACGTGCCGCGGACGCTGCGGCTCGACCAGTTCCTCGGCTATTGGATCCGCCACCAGATCCAGGTCATCCAGCGCCGGACGCAGTTCCGCCTCGACGAGGCCGAGCAGCGGGCGCACGTGTTCCGCGGGCTGGTGAAGGCGCTGGACGCCCTTGACGAGGTCATCGCGCTGATCCGGGCGTCGGCCACCACGGAGGAGGCCAGCACCGGGTTGCAGCGGCTGCTGGACATCGACGAGGTGCAGGCCCGGGCGATCCTCGACATGCAGCTGCGGCGCCTGGCGGCTCTGGAGCGGCAGAAGATCATCGACCAGCTCGCGGAGCTCGAGCGGCAGATCGCCGACCTCAAGGACATCCTGGCCTCGCCTGCCCGGCAGCGCGAGATCGTCGGCTCGGAGCTGGCGGAGATCGTCGACAAGTGGGGCGACGAGCGCCGGACGCGGATCATCGCGGCCGACGGCGACCTCTCGAACGAGGATTTCATTCCGAACGAGGACATGGTCGTCACCATCACGCACGGCGGGTACGTGAAGCGAACGCGGTCGGACCAGTACCGGCTGCAGAAGCGGGGCGGCAAGGGCGTCCGGGGGGCGTCCCTGCGGGCTGACGACGCCGTGGAGCACCTGTTCACCACCGCGAGCCACGATTGGCTGTTGTTCTTCACCAACTTCGGCCGGGTCTACCGCACCAAGGTGTGGCAGCTGCCCGAGGCGGGGCGGGACGCGAAGGGCGGCCACGTCGCCGGGCTGATGAGCTTCCTGCCCGAGGAGCACATCGCGTCGATCCTGACCATTTCGGGGTACGACGCCAAGCCGTACCTGCTGCTGGCCACGAAGCGGGGGCTGGTGAAGAAGACGGCGCTGACCACGTACGACAGCGCCCGGCAGGCCGGCCTGATCGCGATCAACTTCCGCGACGAGGACGACGAGCTCATCGGCGCTGGGGTCTGCGGACCCGAGGACGACGTGCTGCTCATCTCGCGCAAGGGGCAGGCGATCCGCTTCCAGGCCACCGACGAGCAGCTGCGGCCGATGGGGCGGGCGACGTCGGGCGTGACCGGCATGAAGTTTCGCGGGGACGACGAGCTGCTGTCGATGGCCGTCATCGGCGCGGACACCCCCGAGGATGACCGGTTCGTGTTCACCGTGACCGACGGCGGGTTCGCCAAGCGCACGGCGGTGAGCGAGTACCGGCTGCAGGGCCGTGGCGGCCTGGGCATCAAGGCCATGAAGCTGAACGAGGACCGGGGTTCGCTCGTCGGCGGGCTCGTGGTCGGGGCCGACGACGAGGTGATCGCGATCAAGGAGTCCGGCCAGGTCATGCGCTCGTCGGTGGGCGAGGTGCCCGCCAAGGGTCGCGACACGATGGGCGTGAAGTTCGTCGGGCTGGCGTCCGGCGACAGCGTGTCGATCATCGCGCTCTACCCCGAGGCGCGGGCCGAGGAGATTCTCGCCGAGGCGGGGATGGACGGTTTGGTTGCGGGCGAGCTGGCTGCGGGTGAGTCGGGCGAGGGTGACGCGGCGGCGTCCGAGGTTGCCGACTCCCCGGAGGAGGCCGGAGCGGCTACGGTTGTGGACACTGATCCGGAGGGGTCGGCCCGGGTGGATGACCGGGGTGAGGAGGACGACGGTGAGTGATTCGCGGCCGATTTCGGCCACAGCGTCCTTCGACGACGGTCTGACGCTGTCGCCGGAGCCCAACGACCGGCGCACCGGCAACCTCGCCGACACCCGGCCCCGTCCCGCCGCGAGTGCCGTGCGGACGCGGCGCGCGCGCCTGCGCATCTCGCGGGTGGACCCGTGGTCGGTGATGAAGACGTCGTTCCTGTTCTCGATCGCCGGCGGCATCATGACGTGGGTCGCGGTGTACGTGATCTGGACGCTGCTGGGGGCGTCCGGCATGTTCGAGGCGATCGACGCCGGCCTGACGATGCTGCTGAGCAACCCGCAGGACCAGACGCCGGTGCGCATGGAGGACTTCGTCAACACCAACCGGGTGATGGGCATCACGGCGCTGTTCGCGGTGGTCAACGTGATTCTGCTGACCGCGCTGGGGACGATCTTCGCGTTCCTGTACAACCTGTCGGCCAACATCCTGGGTGGTCTGGAGCTGACCCTGGCCGAGGACTGAGGCGCCGTGGGGGCGACGAGCCGGGTGGCTGCCGGGCGAGACCCGGGGGTCTGGACGGTTCCGAACGTCATCACGGTGCTGCGGTTCCTGCTGATCGGGCCGATCTGCTGGATGATCGTCACCGGCACGGCGGCGGGCACGTGGACGCCGGTGGTGCTGCTCGCCGTGTGGTCGAGCACCGACTGGGTGGACGGCCTGCTGGCGCGGATGCTGGACCAGCGCTCGCGGTTCGGGGAGATCATGGATCCCCTGGCCGACCGGCTGGGGATCACGGCGATCCTGGTGTCGCTCGGGGTGGCCGGCGTGGTGCAGTGGTGGTGGCTGGTCGCAATCGTCGCCGTGGACGCCCTCGTGATCGTGTTCGCCCACCGCGCCGCGCGCGACGGCAGCCTGCACGTGAGCTGGACGGGCAAGACGCGGACGGCGGTGCTGATGACCGCGATCGTGCTGCTGGTGTTGGGGGTCAGCGTGTGGCCGGCCGTGTTGGGGTGGGCGCAGGGGCTGATGGTGACCGGCGTCGTGCTGCACGTGATCGCGGGGGCGGGGTACATCTGGAGCGCCCAGCGCAAGCGGCCGGCGTCCGATGGAGGTGTTGAGCCGACGACGGGGGCGGCGACCGACGGCGTCGAACCGCGCGCCCGGGCAACCGGACCCAGCGGATTTGAGCGCTGACCGAGCGGGGCGGTAGGGTAAGCACTCGGTGCACAGCACGGGCCTATAGCTCAGATGGTTAGAGCGCCGCCCTGATAAGGCGGAGGTCACTGGTTCAAGTCCAGTTAGGCCCACCCTTCCAAACCCCCTCCCACTAGGGAAGGGGGTTTTCTCATCCCCTGCTGGGGAACTTGTGGGGAACTTTGAGGCCCCTTTTGGAGTCCCTCCGGCGAACTTGTGCAGGCATGGGTGTCCGCAAGCGGGCCGTTTCCGCGCTTCTGGATGGCGAGAGCATCTGGAAGGCGGGACGGCATGGACAAGTCGTTGGCACTCGGGTTGGCGCTGGGTCACGTGCGGAGCGCGGTGGTCGCGTTCGTGTCGGCGGACGACCCAACCGGGGAATCACTGTTCCTGGCGGCGGAGTGTCTGGACCTGGAGGGCCTGTTCGGTGACTTCGGGGTCGTGCCACAGCAAGTCGATCCCGGCTTGGACGCGATCGCGTCGCTGGACGCCGCGTCCAATGTGTTGGTCGCAGCGCGGCAGGTGGTGCCGCTGGCCTTGTGGGCCGCGTTACAGGCGGTGCGGGCGAGGGCAGCACGATGACCACCACGGTCGGGATGCTGCTGGACGACGTCCACACCCGCGCCTGGGACCTGTGTGCGGAACTCGAGGACCGGCGTGCCGAGAATCGCTACGGCGAGCGCGGCCTGGAGGTTCTGGCGGTATGGCCCAGGTTGGCGACCGCAGCTCTCCGCGTCCTGGACGCGGTGCCACTGGAACCGGCATGGCTGGACGACATGGGGTCCGTCCGGTTGGTGTTGGGCGAAGTCGGGCGAGGGGTGCTCGAGGCCACGGCCGACAACGGTTCCGCAGCAGCGTCCCTGAAGCCCGATCCGGCGGTGGGCGAGCTGGCGCTCCGATTGGGGCTGATCGCGGACCTGCTGGTTGGCGAGAAGCCGGCGCGCACCGATGTGGACCGGGCTGCTCTGGAGGGCTTACAGGCCAACGTCGTCTCGATCGTTCACGCCGTGGCCACGGTGTCCCTGCCACTCCTGCAGGACCGGGACCATCTGCAGGCGCCTCGATCGGTGCTGGCTGCTGTCAAGGCCCGCACGGAACGGTTCGCGATGATCCCCGCCGAACGACGGAGCGGCCGATACGAGGACGTGGGCGCGGTCACGTCGAAGTCGTTGGACGCTGCGATCTCGACCTGGGTGCACGCCACGGTAGACATCCTGAGCTCGCGCCGGGGGGTGAGCCAGGCGGCCCTCCAGGTCGCCGCGGGTGACGCCTTGATCCTCACCGCGACGGCAGGAACGGTCTGCGCGGCGGCCCGCCGGCTAGGACTTGTGGACGCAGACCGGGCAGCCGTGGCCACCTCGGCGCTGGGAGCGGCGCACGCCGCTTGGCGGCGGCCGGCAGCGTGGCCGGAAACGGTCCGACTGGAGGGAGTCCGTGACCCCGAACATGTCCACGCGTCGCGTCAGCTCCGGAAGCTGGTCACCGACAACCTGCGCCAGGGGCGGGACTGGTTGCCGCCCGAGCGCATGGCTGACCGGTTCGACATGGGGCTACTACTGGGCACGATGCGCCGCGGCGTTCATGGGGTAGGAAACGTGGCGTTGGCCCACTTCCAAGCTCTCGACACGCTGGTGCGTGGACGCGGCCGACTGTGGATCGCTGCATCCGCAGTCACCCAAGCGGCTTACCGCGGGCCAACGACCATTGAGGCCGCTCTCCGTCACGGTTGGGTCCAGATGCCGCTAGGCGAGCCCGCCGGTCGTGCACTCCATGCCGACGCGAAACACGCCCTCGACATGACCACGATGGCCCTTGCTGCTCTGGACCGCACCGCAGCCTCTGTCACCACCCGTCAGTCCGACGGTGGGCTGCGGTGGGACCGCGCCCGGATCGTGGCAGTCGAGACGACGGACCAGCCCGTCCTGTTCGAGACCGTTCGTTCCTCGCCCTTGGCCGGCTTCCGGGCCGAACAGCGGAACCCGATCCAGCTCGGCGGCCGTCCCGCGCCGGGACCGCGACGGTGACCCCTGCCATCCCCCCGCCGCGCAGCGACGCTCCGCGCGGGGAGGTCGACGCTTGGGTGTTGACTGGTCGGATCAGCCCGCGACGCGTGGTGCGCTCCGCAGGGGTGGATGGCGATGGTCAGCCGCTCAACAGCTACCCGCTGGTCCATCCCATCGCAGGGGCACGACCCCGGACGCCGTGGGCCGTGCACCTCGCCGACGCGACCGGTCGCTATCGACTGTTGTGCGTCGATTTGGACGCCAACGGTTCGTCCGAGGCCGCCGCCGCGGACGCCACTCAGTTCGGCGAGCTGGTGTCCGAACTGGGGATCGAGCACCTGGTGTGCGCGTCCGGACCCACGGGCGGCCGGCACGTGTGGATCGGACTGCGCGACGCACTGGACGCCGAGGCGGTCCGCGCCCTGGCGTACCTGCTGAAGGCCTGGCTGCCCTCCCTCGATGTCGCACCGCTGACCAACCCGACTTCGGGATGCGCGCGCCCCCCGGGTGCACCGCATCGCCTCGGGGGTAACTCGCAAGTGATCGCCGGATCGGTGGCGGTGCTCACCGAACCCACCGTCACCACAGGCCAGATCCACGCGCTGATGAGCCGGGTCGCCGACCACGTCCATGCAGTCGAGCCGGCGACCCAGCCGACGCGATCCCGTCCCGTTGCGGTGGTGGACGGAATGCCGTTCCTGCCCGGGACCAAGCGGGCCCTCTCAGCGTCCTGCCGAGGGCTGCTGGAGGCGACCCCGACCGGAGACCTGTCAACCGTGCTGTGGCGGGTGCTCTGCGGCGCAGCGGCGGCCCGCTGGCGGTTCAGGGACGTCTTGGCGCTCGCCGACGCGCCAGGGCTCGAGCACGCCCGCACCCTCCGCGCGGGGGCAACCCGGATGCCACGCCCGACACGCGGGCCAGCGTCCCCAACGGCGATGCTGCGCCGCCAGTGGACCCGCGCCGTCCAGGCAGTCGCCCAACTCGGCCCCGGCCAAGCCATTGAGGGCACCGATAAGAGCTTCGACACCCGCGCTGAGGTCGTCACAGAACTCGTCCGCACCGTGCAGCGTCGAGCGGACGCCACTGCCGGTCGGTGGGGCCGCTCCCGAGCGTGCCACGCGCAGCGGCGCGTCCTGGATGCGCTGTGCCTGTTCCACCTCCAAGGCGTCCGTCCCGATGAGGTCGAGGCCGACATCCGCCGCCTGGCAATGACCTGCGGCCTCGACCGCGAGACCGCCCGGCGATCCCTGCTCGCGCTGACGACCGACGGCTGGATCACCCGAACCCAGTCCGCCGCCGGGCGCCGCGGTGCTCGCTGGTCCATCGACCCGGGCGGCGCCGTCCACAGCCGCATCAGCGAGCTGCTGTCACAAGCGGACCCGCGCCCCGCTGGCACCGGCTCCGCCCTGCGCTCCGCGCTCCTCAACCAGCTCGCGGACCGGCTGAACGACAACGCACACGATGCCTTCGCCACCAACGGTGGCCTGGGCCCCGACGCCGGCACCCTCTACGGACGCTTGAGGGAACCGATGGACGCCGCGGAGTGCTCCTACCTTCTGGGGTGGTCGATCGACAAGACGACCATCATGCTTGATCGGTTGAATTCGGTCGGCCTGGTTGAGTGGCGCGAGCGATGCTGGCGGCGCGTTGACACCGCGCAGATTGACCAAGTCGCGATCGCCCTGGGTACCAACGGAGTAGGGCAGCGACGAGCCGACCTCTACGCCGTCGAGCGGACCCTGTGGGCTTGGTGGTGCACCGAAGTCGAGCAGCTGCGCACGGTGCGGTCTCAGCGTGGCTCCCAACGCGTCCGACAAGCGCGTTCATGGCCTCCCCACCCCCGACGTCACAACGGACGAGCTGACTTTGCGGCCGCTCGACGGACGCTTCGCCGCCGACCGGAAACGCTAGTGGGACTGGTGTCACTTCGTGGGACGCCCGAAGCCGCTCTGATTTCGCGCCCTACATTCGGGGCACTGTCCCCCAGGACGACGCTCAACAGAACAGGACCAGGGCTCCCTGGCCGAGTCACCCCCGGCTCGAGTGAACGAAGTCGTTCAAAGAACTTTGCCCCGGGGTGTCCGCCAACGGCCCTCCTCCTTACTTCTGGTAGGTGAAGGAGAAACCCCATGGTGAACAAGAACACCCTCGGACGGGCCCTGCTCGCGCTCGCGCTGGCGCCCGTCATGGCTGCCTGCACGGCTGCGCCAGCATCGAGCCCTTCCGCCTCCGTCGCTCCGACGCCGACGCAGACCGCTCCGACGCTGTCGCCGGCTGAGCAGGACCTCGCCAACGCCAAGCAGGCCGTGACGAACCTCTGGTCAGTCGTTGATCGCTTGACCAATGACCCCCAAGCATCACTGCAGGACCTCGACACCGTGGCGTCCGGGGAGGCGTTGGAGTTCTTCCGTAAGAACCTCACCGGTTACCGACTCGAACAGCTCACCGGGTCGGGCAGTTCGGTTGTTGAGCTCCAGTCAGCCCAACCGTCCGGGAACGACAGCCAGGGCCTTCCCACGTGGACCGTCACCGCCTGCGTCGACACGAGTGACACCAAGCTGGTTGACACCTCCGGCAAGAACGTCACAGCACCGCCGTACCGCTTCCAGCACCGTTCGGTCGTGGTGGAAAGGTCAGGGGCCCTGCGGGTCGACCAAGACGAAGTGCTGGGCACATGCTGACCCGGGTGTTCGCGACCATCGGGTTGGCTGTCGCATCGGTGCTTCTGGGAGCCGTCCCGGTGATCGCGGCCGGGCCGCCGGTGGACTGCGGCTCCGACGCTCAGTGGGACGGCCGCCAGTGCAAGATCACCGCCACCAACCCCGGTCGGTCTGGCAAGACACCGCTCAGCGACGGCGGCGGAAGCGGGGAGTCGGCACCCCGAACCTGCGCCTACGGTTCGATCGCAATGCCCTGCCAGGATGCCGAATTCGGCTGGTGGTCGGATTCCAAGAGCTGCTACGTCCAGCTCACCAACCCCCAGCCACCGGCCACCGCGCCCGCCTGGGAAGGCCACACCGACGGCGCCATTTACGACTGCTCGCTCCCTCGTTCAGGGGGTTTTGGCGGGCTTCAGTACAGGTTCTGGTCCGCCACCGCCCCCGCGGGTCCTGATCCCGTCGTGTTGGCGCAACAGGCGATCGCGAGCATGAACTTGCGACCGATCTCGATCGGGATCGTGCCGGAGGACCGACCGGGCTCGGTGGGTCTGGTCGGGATGCCGGTCTGGTTGTGGGCATCCAGCCCGGACGCGCAGTCGTGGGGCCCGATCACCCGCAGCGCGTCGGCGTCCGGGGTGACGGTGACCGCGACGGCGAAGGTCGAGCGGGTCCGCTGGCAGATGGGCGACGGCGCCGTGGTGGTTTGCGCCGGGCCGGGCACCGTCTACGAGGACCGGTTCGGCAAGACCGACTCACCCACCTGCGGCTACACGTACAGCAAGCCGGGCACCTACACCGTCCAGGCCGAGACGCAGTGGTCGGTGGCATGGTCGGGCATGGGCCAATCCGGGACGATCCCCGTCACGTTGAACCAAGCGACCACGATCACGGTCGGAGAATTGCAGGTCCTCACGACGGGCTGACCGAGCCCTCCCCCCTTCCGTGCACGCACCCCCCACGAGAGCGAGCCACCCCATGTCAGTGACCACTCGCCCGTCCACCACCAAGCCGGCCGCCGCGCCGGCTCAGGAACCGCCGGCGCTGGCCACGCCACCGAAGTTGCGCCGACGACCCGTCGCCCTGCTGGTGTCGGTCGCCACCATCGTCCTCGGCTCGCTGGGCGGATTGTGGTTGTGGACCGCCGCCGGCCACACCACCGAAGTCCTCGCGGTTCGCACGCTGGTACATCGCGGTGAGGTGATCGACCGCGACGACCTGATGACGGTGCGGGTCAGCCTTGACCCGGCAGTCCAGACAGTGGCAGCCACCCAAGCGGACGCCGTCGCCGGCCAACGAGCCGCGCTCGACCTCGCACCCGGCGGCCTGCTCACCCCCAGCGACTTCGCCACCTCGGTGCTGCCGGCACGAGGAACCTCGGTGGTGGGCGTCGGCCTTGCGCCGGGCATGTTGCCAGCTGAGCCGATCGCGCCGGGCGACGCGGTGCGCGTCGTGCAGACCCCTGGCGCCCAGGGTGAGGTCGCCGATGCACCGGTGACAGTCTCGGCGACCGTGGTGGGCGTGCATCCTTCGGAGACGGGCGACCAGACGATCGTCGATGTGGTGGTCCCTGCGGAGGCCGCGGTGGATCTGGCGGCGCGGGCGGCCACCGGCAAGGTGGCTCTGGTGCTTGATTCCAGGGAGCGGTGAGTCGGCCATGGCGATCATCGCGTTGACGGCAGGCTCCGGCTCCCCGGGGGTGTCGACCACGACCGTGGGCCTCGCGCTGTGCTGGCCGCGTCCGGTGGTGCTGGTGGAGGCCGACCCGACGGGCGGGTCGGGGATCTTGGCCGGCTACTTCCAAGGCCAGGTCGCCCACGACGGCGGCCTGATCGAATTGGCGATGGCCCAACGTGAGGACCTGGTTGCCGCCGAGCTGGCGCACCAGCTCCTCGATCTGCCTGGCTCGCAGGCTCGGCTGCTGCCCGGCAGCCGCTCCCACGCCCAGGCAGGCAGCATGACCACCTTGTGGCCGGTGCTGTTGGATGCCTTACGGGATCTGGACGCAACCGGACAGGACGTTTTGGTCGACGCGGGCCGCCTCGGCTTGGTCGGCTCTCCGGCCCCACTGTTGTACGGCGCGGACCTGACGTTGCTGTTGACGCGCAGCACCTTGCCCGCGGTGATCGCGGCCACGTCGTGGGCCGAGACCCTCCGCGACCAGACCGAGGCCACCGCCACCCGCGTGGGCGTGGTGGTGATTGGTGAGGGCCACCCGTACTCGGCCCGCGAGGTGTCCGACGCGCTGGGTCTGCCCTTGGTGGGCACCCTGCCGTGGGACCGCCGCTCGGCCGCGGTCTTGTCCAGGGCCCGCGGCTCCTTCTCCAGGCGCGCTCCATTGCGCTCGGGGTTGTCGGCCTTGGGAGAGGCGATCCGCGTCCACGCCTCAGCAGGAGTGGGTCGTCCGGTGTCCCCGCTGGCGTGGTTGGCCCGTTCCGTTCCGCAGACTTTGGGAGGTTCCCGATGACGCTGCCCCTTGACGAGAGGCGACCCGACCCGCGGTCGTTGCCGTTGTTCGCGTCCCGCGCCCGGCGCGCTGACGCCGGTGAGGAGCACGTGGGGCGGCCGGCTCGGCCGCGATCGGCTTCCGGGCTGCATGCCGTGCCCGCCGGCGAGCCTTCGGGCACGCCCACCCCGCGCCGCGCCACGGGATCTGAGGTGGATTGGGAGTTGGTGGCCGCGTTCCGGTCACAGGCCTCGGAGTTGTTGACCAAGCAGCTCGGCGGCGATCGGCTGCACCTGGACAAGGCCGCTCAGGAGGCTTTGGGCCGCTCGATCATCGTGGAGCTGCTGGAGGCTGCGGCAGCGGACGCCGTGACCGCCGGCCGGCCATCGTGGACGCCTGTCCAGCAGGACGAGTTGGCGCAGGCGATCTTCAACGCCTTGTTCCGCATGGGTCGCCTGCAGCCCTTGATCGAGGATGACAGGATCGAGAACATCTCCATCGTCGGGTTCGACGGGGTGTGGCTTGACCTGGCCGACGGCAGCCGGGTCCCGGGACCGCCGGTCGCTGACTCGGACCAGGAGTTGACGGACTTCCTGACCTTCCTGGCGTCCCGGTCGGAAATTTCGGCTCGCCCCTTCAGCGAGGCCCAGCCAAAACTGCACCTCCAGCTGGATGACGGGTCGAGGCTGGCGGCCACCGCCTGGGTGAGCCCACGGCCGCTCGTGTTGATCCGCCGGCACCGGCTCACCGAGGTCAGCCTGCAGGACCTGGTTGATCGTCAGGCATTGTCGCCGTTGGCCGCGTCGTTCCTGACCGCAGCGGTCCGGGCCAGGTTGTCGGTCGTGGTGGCGGGGGCGCAGGGGTTCGGGAAGACGACGATGGCCCGCGCCTTGTGTGGCGCATTCGACCCCAAGGAGTCGATCGCCACGCTGGAGTCGGAGTTCGAGCTGGGTCTGCACGAGATGCCGGACCGGCACAAGATCGTGTACGCGTGGCAGTCGCGGCCCGGCTCGGGGGAACGCGGCCCGGACGGTCGACAGTCGGGGGAGTTCACGCTGAATGAGGCCCTGCACGACTCGTTTCGGTTTACGGCGGGGCGCACGATCGTGGGGGAGGTCCGTGGCCCGGAGGCCTGGCTGATGGTCAAGGCGATGGAGTCCGGGTCGGGGTCGATCTCGACGACCCACAGCGTGAACGCGCGCGGTGCAATGCGAAAGCTCGTCACCTGCGCGATGGAGTTTGGGCCGCAGGTCACCCACGAGCTGGCCACCCGCAAGCTCGCCGAAACCATCAACCTGATCGTGCAGCTGGACATGGAGGTCGAGGAGTTGCCGGACGGCACCGAACGGCGCCACCGGTGGGTGTCCGAGATCGTCGCCATCAGCCCCGGCGAGAAGGACCTCGGCTACGCCACCACCACGGTGTTCGACGCCCATGAGGGCCGGGTCGCGGTCGCGCACACGCTCCCGGACGAGTTGCGGCGGCTGGAGCGTCACGGGTTCGACCTGGCTGGCTTCCTCACCGAGGCACGCTCGAGCGGTGTGATCGCATGACCGCCCTCCTCGCTGCGCTCTCCGGCGCCTTGGTGACCGCTGGCGTCCTGGGTGTCATCGCGTCACTCCGCCCCCGCCCGGTGGCCCCGCCCACCAACCCGCGCCGAACCGCTGCCCTGCGGCGGCGCGTCCGGAAGATCCCGACCCGCACCGGCGTGTTGGCGCTGGTCGGCTTCGGCGCCGGCGCGTTGGTCGCGGTGCTGTCGGGCTGGCTGGTCGCGGTGGTGGCGATCCCGCTGGCCGTGGTCGGTCTGCCCAGCCTGTTGCGGTCCCCGGCTGAGACGGCCCAGATCGAACGCCTCGAGGCGATGGCGGAGTGGACGAGGAACCTCGCCGGCGTCCTCACCGTCGGGGTCGGGTTGGAGCAGGCACTGGTCGCCACCCTGCGCTCCACCCCCGAACCGATCAAGCCGGAGGTGTCCAGGCTGGTAGCCCGGCTGCGTGCCCGCTGGTCGACCGAGGACGCCCTGCTGAAGTTCGCTGACGAGCTGGACGACGCGACCGGGGACCTGGTGGCCGCCTACCTGATCCTGGGTGCCCGGCGACGCGGCGCCGGCCTGGCCAGCGTGCTGCAGGGGTTGGCCGAGTCGGTGGCCGACGACGTCACCGCCCGCCGCAAGGTCGAAGCTGACCGGGCCAAGCCCCGCGCCACCGCCCGCAACGTCACCTTGATCACTCTGGGGGTGCTCGGGTTCCTCGCCTTCAACGGCCAGTTCATGGCCCCCTATGGCACCCCGCTGGGCCAAGCCCTGCTGGCGGTGTTGCTGGGCGCGTACGCCGGCACATTGGTCTGGCTACGGCGGATGTCGGTGGGTGAGCCCCTCCCGCGGTTCCTCGGCGAAAGCCAAGGCTTCGCCGCTGAAGTCGATCTGGTGGCGGACCGTGCGGGGAGGGCGTCATGACTGGCGCCCAACTCGCCCTTGCCTCCGGCGCACTGATCACCCTCGGGCTGGTACTCGCGGTGTGGCGGCTCGTGCCCGCTGCGCCGGACCTGGGCGACGTCGTCGAGCGGCTGTCGCCCACCTACGGACGCCGCCGGCGCGGCGCCGTTGACGTGCCGGTCACCGGCGGCAAGGAGCGTGTCGGCCTCTGGGCGATGCGGAACCTGCCGGGCGGTGTGTGGGGCAGGGTGCCCAACCGGGAACTAGCGCTGCTGCGCATCAGCCTGCCGCGCTACTACGGTGAGAAGATCACCTTCGCGCTGCTCGGCTTGGTGTTCCCCAGCGTGCTGGTGTTGGTGGTGGGACTATTCGGCTTCCAGGTACCGGTGGTCGTGCCCGTGGCCGCGAGCCTCGCCCTGGCTGGGGCGTTGTGGTTCCTACCGAACCTGAACGTCCGTGACGATGCCAAACGGGGCCGGCTGGAGTTCCACCGCGCGCTGGGCGCGTACGTCGACCTGGTCGCCCTCGAACGCAACTCCGGCTCGGGGCCGAGGCAGGCGATGGAAGCGGCCGCCGGCATCGGCCACAGCTGGGTCTTCCACCGCGTCGGCGAAGAACTCGCCCGATCCCGCTGGTCCGGCCAAGCACCCTGGGACGCGCTCACCAAGCTGGCTGACGAGGTCGGCGTCCCAGAACTGGCCGACCTGGCCGACATCATGCGCCTGTCCGGGGAGGAGGGCGCCCAGGTGTACGCCACCCTCAGGGCTCGCTCCACGGCGCTCCGCACCGCCCTGCTCACCAACGCCCAGGGCAAGGCGAACGAGTTGTCCGAACGGATGGTGGTGCCCGGCAGCTTGCTCGGAGTCGTCTTCATCGCCCTGCTCGTCACCCCGCCCCTGCTCCGCCTGTTGACCTCCTGACCTCCCGCAACAACCCAACCCAACCGAGAGGAAACCCCATGTTGACCACCCGCCTGATGACCACGTTCCTGCTGATCAAGGCTTGGCTCGACCCGAAGCTCCGCGACGAGCGCGGCAGTGTCAGCACCGAACAGGCCGTGATCACCGCGGCAGTCGTGCTGCTGGCTATCGCGATCGGCGCCGCGATCACCGCGTACGCCCAGGGCAAGATCGCCGCCCTCGGCTGAACGCAGCATCGTGAAGGGTCCCCGGTTCTTCCGCGCCGACGAGCGCGGTTCCGCGTCGGTCGAGTTGGTCGTCCTGATGCCGCTGCTGCTGCTGATCCTCTTCAGCGGCGTCCAAGGAGCGGTGTACTACCACGCCAGCACGCTCGCGTTGGCGGCGGCCCAAGAGGGCGCCCGCGCAGCCGCGCGCGAGAACGCCACCCTCGCTGCGGGAACCTCCGCAGCGACCGCGTTCGTGACCGACACCGCTGGGGACTCCCTGAGCTCCGTCGCGATCACCGGATCACGCACGGCCGTCACCGTCACCATCACCGTCCGTGGGTCCAGCCTGAGCCTCGTACCTGGCTGGACCCCCACGGTGGAACGTTCCGCCAGTCTTCCCGTCGAACGGATCACCCGATAATGGCCAGAATGAAGCGGGACGAGCGGGGGTCAGCCGCGGTCGAAGCCGTCATTGGCGTCCCCGCGCTGCTGCTGCTGGTCGGCCTGCTCGTCCTCGGTGGCCGCACCGCGATCGCCCAACAAGCCGTTCAGGCCGCCGCCGCGGACGCCGCTCGATCGGCCTCCATCGCCCGGACCCCGGCCGCAGCACGCAGCACTGCGAGCCATGCTGCCCACAGCAGCTTGGCCAACCAGGACCTCGACTGCGCCACCACTTCGGTGAGTGTCGACACCGCGGCGTTCGGCACCCCGGTGGGGACGCCGGGACAGGTGTCCACGACCGTGACCTGCGCGCTGCGACTGGACGACATCGGGCTGCCGGGACTCGGCGGCACCAAGACCATCACTGCCACCATGTCCAGCCCCTTGGACACCTACCGGGGAAGGTGACCACCATGACCGTTCACATCCGACGTCGCCATGACGAGCGCGGCTCGGTGAGCGTCTGGCTCGCGCTGGCCGCATTGACGATCGTGTTGTGCGTCGGAATCGCCGTCGATCTCGGTGGTCACGTCCATGCCCAGCAGCGGGCCCGTAGTCTTGCCGCCCAAGCTGCCCGCACCGCCGGGGAGGAAGTGGCGGCCGCCCAAGCCGTCCGCGGCCAGACCCCGACCGTCGACGTCGCGGCCGCCAAGCAAGCTGCATCGGCCTACCTCGCTCAAGCCGGGGTCACGGGCAGCGTGGGTGTCCGGTCCGGGAACGTCCTGGAGGTCACCGTGACCGACAGCTACACCCCGATGTTCCTCACCTCGATCGGCGTCCGCTCCCTCACCGTCACCGGCCACTCCACGGCCCGACTGGTCCGCGCTGTGCAAGGCACCGAACGATGATCCGGCAACGACTCACCGGACTGGCCGCCACCGTGGGCATTGCCGTCCTGCTTGTCGGCCTGCCCGCCCTCCTGCTCCAAGTTGGCCTCGGCAACCTGCCGACCATCACCGACTGGAGCGACGTGGTTGCCCTGCTCCTGCGACGCGATGACGGCACTCTCGCGCTGGTGGTGATCAAGGCCCTCGGCTGGGTCACGTGGGCGATGCTGGGAGCACTGATCCTCTTGGAGATCGTGACCCGGATCCGCGGCGTCCAACCCCGCGATCTACCCGGCCTCCACCTGTCGCAGGTCGCCGCCCGCCAGCTCGTCGCGGCCGCGGCGGCCCTGTTCGTTGCGCCAGGCCCCACGCTCGCGTATGCCGATCCCCTCCCGGCGCCCGCGTCCATCGCCACCGTGACCGCGCCTCCCGCGCCGCAGGTGACCGCCTCACACACGGCGCCTCACACCGTCGAGGACACGGCGCCTCCGGTTCAGACCAGGCAGCACACCGTCAAGCGCGGCGAGTCGCTGTGGTCGATCGCAGCCGCCGAACTCGGCAACGGACGCCGCTACACCGAGATCGCCGCCCTCAACACCCGCCTCCTCGACGGCAAAGGAGACGACTTCCTTCGTGCCGGCTGGGTCCTGGCCCTCCCCGTCGGCGGCACCGACTCCACCACCAACCAAGCTCCCACCGAGACCTACACGGTTCGCGAGGGCGACACCCTCAGCGAGATCGCCCACGACCACCTCGGCGACGCCCAAGCGTTCCCCAAGATCGTCGAGGCGTCCCGGACCATCACGCAACCCGGCGGCCGCCACCTCACCAACCCTGACGTCATCGACGTCGGCTGGACCTTGGCGATCCCTCAGCCGAGACCCGACACTGGCCAGAATCTGGCACCAGTTGCATCACCCACCCAACCGACGCGCGACGCGGTGACTCCGGAGCCGGTCGTGGAAGAGCCAGTCACGCACGAGCTCCCCGCGCCAGCTGAACCGGCGGTGATGCCTGCAGCATCGCCCGTCCCGTCCGCCCCCGAACCGGCGCCGGTGCAGACGACCCGAGCCGTCGAGGCGGCCGACACCTCCACCGTGACCGTGGACGAGGCGGCACCCATTCCCGGCTGGCTGGTGCCCGGGCTGGTCGGTGCGGGCAGCCTCCTGGCCGGATCTCTCTGGGTGGCGTTGGGCCACCGCCGTGCCGCACAACTGCGCGCCCGGCGTCCCGGCCGGATGATCGCCACCCCGCCCCCCGCACTCGACCCGATCGACAAGACGCTGCGTACCGAAGGTGCCTCGGCCGCGCTCGACGTCGCCTTCCTCGACGAAGCACTCCGGCGCCTGGCGTCCCGTCGCGGTCGAGCCGGCGAGCCCATGCCTCACCTCGCCGCCGTGGAACAGGCCGACGACGTGATCCGGCTGCATCTCGCCGACCCGGCCGACCTACGCGAACCCTGGCGGCACGCCCCGGACCGGCTGCGCTGGGAACTCCCTATCCAGAGCGACCTCGTCGAGGTGGGTCCGCTCGACGGTGCACTACCCGCGCCCTACCCGCAGCTGGTCACCCTCGGCCTGGACGAGGGCGGCCACCGCTGGCTGTACAACCTCGAAGAGGCCGGCGTCCTTCGTGTCATCGGCGACCCCGATCGGGCACGCGACTTCGTCCGCCACGCCGCAGCTGAGCTCGCGGTCCACCCCTGGACCCGAGACGTCCACGTCGAATGCGTGGGCATCGCTGCCGAAGCCGTCGCCTTCAACCGACGACGCGTCCGCCACCACGACACGGCCGACATCACCGCTCACGTCATTGCCGACACCGTCGCCATGATCGACCGCACTCGCGAAGCCGGTCTGGACATCCACACCGGCCGCGCCACTCTGCTGGACGACCCCCTGTGGGACAGCCGGCTCCTCCTCCTGGACACAGACCGCACCGACCTCACCGAACAACTGGCCCGTCTCCTCAACGACCAACCCCGCCAAACAGGCACCGCGCTCATGATGATCGACGTCGACGGAGGTCACGAAGACATCGACGCTGAGGTGCTTCGGGTCACAGGTGACGGCCGCCTTCAGCTGCCCGGGGTCGGGCTCACGCTGACCGCCGCCGGGCTCACCGCACGGGATACGGCCGGGTGCGCCGCGATCTTCGCCCAAGCCGACGAGCCCGACGTCGAGTACCCCCAGCACCCCGAACCTGCCGAGGGATGGAGGGCCCACACCAACCAAGTAGGCCAACTGTTGCCGGAGCACATCGTCGCGCGTGACCAGGTCCCTGACGAGCCTGTCACCAACGTGCTGCCCGAGATCGATGAGGTCTACGTCGACGCCGCGGCCGTCACTCCTGACGACCTGACCGCCCTCGCCCCCCACATCCCCGAGAGCGTCCGCGAGCTGGTTGAACAAGACGACCCGACCCTCGACGACGACGTCAGCACGTGGTTCGATCCGAGCTGCGACCTGCCCAAGCTGATGCTGCTGGGTCCCCTCACCG
This sequence comes from Propioniciclava soli, assembly GCF_038502305.1. Classification (NCBI taxonomy): domain Bacteria; kingdom Bacillati; phylum Actinomycetota; class Actinomycetes; order Propionibacteriales; family Propionibacteriaceae; genus Propioniciclava; species Propioniciclava soli. Next base: position 3,801,483 of record NZ_CP115965.1, on the reverse strand, counting down.
TCCGGGTCGCCCCCACCGGGACGCCAACCGCAGCCGTGGACCGCAAACCCTACTTCAGCGAACTGCTCGCGTTCCTGGCCACCCGCCCGCACGGCGCTACCACTGAGGAAGTCGCCGACGCCATGGGCATCCCCTCCGGACGCGTCCGCAAGGACGTCCTCGCCCTCCGCACCTGGCTGGGCGTCAACCCGCGCACCGGCCGTCCGCACGTGCCCGACAGCCGCCAAACCACAGCAGCGAGCGTCCGAGGACGAGCTGCTTATCAAGTCGAAGACCTTCTGGTCGACGCGGACCTGTTCCGTCGCCTCCGCGCGCGGGGTGAGGCGCGAGGTTCTGCCGGCCTGGACGACCTTCGTCGGGCCCTGAGTCTCGTCAGCGGCACGCCATTCGGACAACTCCGCCGGAACGGTGGCACCTGGCTCAGCGAAGGGCAGCGGCTCGACCAGGTCCTCCTGTGCTCGATCGTCGACGTTACCCACCTCGTCACGACTGCCAGCCTCGCCCTGGGCGACCACGCCGCGGCCCAAAAAGCTGCCCAGCTCGCCGTCCGTGTCGCGCCAGCCGAGGAGACCGCCCAGCTGGATCTCGCCGCCGCGCTTGCGTCCCAAGGACACCATCGCGCAAGCGACAACGCTGACGCACTCGTGGGTGTCGCCGAGCGCGCCGACCCGCGCCTACCTGGACGCGGGGCGTCCCGACGCAGCCCTCGCGGTGGCCCGAGACCAGTTCGCCGTCGACCTCAGCGAGACCGCCTACCGCCTGTTGTGCGCGGTCGCCGACGAGTCAGGCGACCTGGCCGAACAACGCACTTGGGCCATCGAGGAGGCCACCAGCCGCGCGGGCGCCGGCGGCCACCATTTGATCTGGCTCCACCTGGGCGACGGGAACCTCACCGACGCCTGGGCAGCAGCGGACGCCCACGGTGCCGGTCAGGCCTGGCGCGAACTCGTGGACGCCTCCGAGGACGACTACCCCCTCCGCGCCGCACGGTTGTGCCTGGCCCAAGCAGAGGCGCAACTCACCACTCCGAACTCGAAGCAGTACCCGTCAATCGTCGCTCTGCTGGTGCGGGCGCGCTCCCTGTACGACAAGGCCGGGCACAACGAGGAAGCAGTCAGCCACCTCATCAGGCTGCGCGAGGCCTACCGGCGCCGACCTGCCCTCATGGCAGAACTCAACCGCGCCCACCTGCCCTGATGCCCCCCCGGCCCCACACCCACCAGGCCGTATTCCCGGGCAGATCATCGGCGGGAACCTGTGCACGCTGAACCTGCTGCAGGGAACCCCGTGGATGCCGTCGGTGCGGGACGTCGTCTTGTTCCTGGAAGATGACGAGTTGAGCGATCCCGTGAAGTTCCGGCGAGACCTGAACTCGCTCATGCAACTCCCCGACGCGCACACCGTCCGCGGGCTCGTGCTCGGCCGGTTCCAGAACGCCAGCGGTATGGCACGCGAGGACCTTGAAGCCATCGTCGCCACCATCCCGTCGCTGGCCGGCAAGCCCATTGTGGCCAACGTCGACTTCGGCCATACCACCCCCTTGATCACCTTCCCCATCGGTGGCCGCGTTGAACTCCACGTCGCCAATGCGACACGCATCACCTTCCCCAGCACTAGCGTCAACACCGGCACCTCACGGCATGACCGGACGTGGACAGCGTCCCAGTCACAGGCTGGCCAAGGAGAGCCGGACTGCCTCTGTCACGTCGCGGGCCCCAGGCGCGGCGATAAGGTCGGCGAAGACTCGGACACGGCTGGCGGCAACCCACTCAGATCGTCTTGCTATATCCATCACCGATTGCCGAGGCACCTCGATGGCTTGACTGATTTCATAGTTGCGTCCGTCAAATAGCACAAAAACACATGCGTCAAATTCGTAACTGCGAAACGGCGAAAATACCTGGGACTTATGGGCGCCAGGGAAGATCACGCGGCTCTTCACCTGCAACAGCCGACCATCGTTCGCTCGCACGTCCCAACTCTTCTCTGAATTGGGCGCAAGTTCCCCACTGTACGCAAGGGCCACAACACGCTCCGCCAGATCTCCGGCGGGCGCGTTGCGAGTTCGGATAACTCCGCGCCGCAACAGCTCCTCCAGGATCGCAAGGTAGGACCGCAGGAGGCGGCTGGTGCTCCACTGGGTCAAGTCCTTGAAGTCTGTCACCCTCTCACCGTGGCACAAGTCGGACCCGAGAGTTGTACGCCCACCCGCCATATTCGGGCGGCGGCACGCTGGGGGCCGCCTGCCGCAGGCCGTCGGGCCGCGCCGCGGCTTGAGCGCGGTGGGCCCTTGGGCGGCGGCGACATGAAGTGGCGGTTGCGTGGCTCTACAGCGTCCACTGCCTCGATTGCCCGCGTCATCGAGTTCAAGCTCGGCCCGGTAGGTTCACCCCATGGGGTCCGACCTTCCGAAGCCATTCACGCTCACTCTGGGTGACGTGCTGCATGCGGCCGGCATAGAGGCTACCGACGTGCTCGTGATCCGCCACACGTACAAACCGGACGGGCTGACCTCCCCAGCCGACGCGACCCCGGAAGCGGTGTTGGCCTACACCCGAGTCCAGCACCTGAAGCCCGGCAAGATCCCAGCAGTGCCGCCCCGGTGGTGGCTTATCTTCATGGCCGAAGCCGGCCGACGCTGCCGGCTGCTGACGGTGTACGACAACTCTGGTGAGGCACTCGAGGAACGGACCGACACCCGCCGGTCGTTCAACCTGCACGAGTCGGACGCGCTGGCGTCGCTGCACGGCCGCCTGTTGATCGAGTGGTCGAAGGATCCGGTGAACTGGGCCAAGCGCGGCCCGGCCGGAGCGAAGTTCCCCGTCGTCGAGATCGCCGACCCACAGGTGGTCGAGTTCCCCGGGTACGACAAAGTGCTGCTGTCGTACGCGCAGCTCCGCCAGATGGTAGGCGACTCCCGCTACACGAAGTGGCATGCCGCGTTGGGCGCGGTGCAGGGCGTCTACCTGATCGCCGACACGGCGACCGGGAAGCTGTACGTCGGGAAGGCCGATGGAGGGGAGCGGATCTGGGGCCGCTGGACGACATACGCCCGGGACGGTCATGGCGGCAACGTGGAGATGCGCGAGCTAGTCGGACGCGACCCCAATCAGCCGGGTCGGTACCTGCTCAGCATCTTGCGGGTGTTCGGGCCCCAGGTTCCCCAGTCGGAGGTCGACGCGGCAGAGGCCCACTTCAAGTCGGCCCTGCTGTCCCGCAAGCACGGACTGAACCGGAACTAGCCTAACCGGCGGCCGCAGACGGCGCCTTGCTGTTACCCCGTGCAACTTGACATTCAGGCACCACGGCGGCGTGATCGGATGTGCCCTGGGGCGAGCGCAAGCCCGATGTAGGATCGAGCATGGTCGACCATGCGACGCCCAATCTCCCGTCACGCCACTTCGAAGCAACGATCAACTTCTACGCAGCGCTCGGATTCACAGTCGTCTTCCGGGACGCAGGCTGGCTGATCCTCAGTCGCGGCGACCTCATCCTCGAGTTCTTCCCCGACGCCAACCTCAACCCCGCCGCGTCTTCCTTCGGCTCGTGCCTTCGCCTCGACGACCTCGACGCCTTCTACAGCGAATGCCGGAAGGCAGGCATTCCAGAGACCACCGTCGGCTGGCCACGTATCGAGCCTCCCAGACATGAGGCCTCCGGACTGCGAATCGGCGCTCTGCTCGACCCTGACGCCAGCCTGTTACGACTCATCCAAAACCGCGATACGTAACTCGTGACGCCCGGGGCGTCGGGTCGAGCGATTGAGCCGTGTCACACACACCCGGCGGCTTCTAGTTTCATTGACGGTAGATCGGGTCTTGGCCGAGGCTCGGTTCAGGTGTCCGGGGTGGTCGCTCTCGTTTGCGGCTGTCCACGATGAAGGCGCGTGTGACTCTCATTTGGACTGCGCTGCCCCGGTCACCGACGACGGGCGGGAGAGGCTCAAGAAGGGAATGCTCTGCTCGTAGAAGCGGTGCCCTCCCATGCCCGAAACCTCATTGGACAAGGGGAAGGGGGCACATCATGAGTCAGGACATGCCACGGGTCGTGATCGGGATGGATCCGCACAAGCGGACGGCCACCATCGAGGTGATGACCGCCGACGAGATCATCGTTGGTGGAGGCCAGTTCACCACCGACACCGACGGCTACACCGCGATGCGGGACTACGGCCGGCAATGGCCCGAGAGGGTGTGGGCGGTGGAGGGCTGCGAAGGGATCGGCCGGCACATCGCCCAACGGCTGATCGCCGACGCCGAGCCGGTGCTGGACGTGCCGGCGAAGCTGTCGGCACGGCTCCGGTTCTACGCCACCGGGCAGGGCCGCAAGACCGACGACACCGACGCCCACTCGATCACCCTGGTCGGGGTCCGGATGGCCGGCCTGCGGCCGGTCGTGGCCCACGAGCAGATCGAGATCCTGCGGCTGCTGGTGGATCGTCGCCGCCGGATCGGTGAGGAACACACCGTGAAGGTGTGCCAGTTGCACCAACTGCTGCTGGAGCTGATCCCCGGCGGCGCCAAAAGGTACCTCTCGGCCGCCCAGGCCCGTCGACTGCTGGCCGGCGTGCAGCCATCCGACGTTGTCAGCGTCACTCGCAAACGGGTCGCCCTGGAGCTGGTTGAAGACCTCGAGCGGATCTACCAACGCAAGAAGCAGGCCAACAAGGAACTCGTCGCCCACGTGAAAGCCACCCGCACCGCGCTGCTCGACCTGCACGGCATCGGCCCCTCCGGCGCAGCCCGGCTCCTGGTCGAGGTCGGTGACATCACCCGCTTCCCGAATCGGGCGCACTTCGCGTCGTGGACCGGGACCGCCCCGATCGACGCGTCCTCCGGCGACCACGTCCGCCATCGGCTGTCCCGCGGCGGGAACCGGCAGATCAACCGGGTGCTGCACCTGATGGCCGTCGTCCAGCTCCGCAACGCCACCGAGGGCCGCGCCTACTACGACCGCAAGAAGGCCAGCGGAAAGACGTCCATGGAGGCGATGCGCTGCCTGAAACGGCGCCTGTCCGACATCGTCTACCGCACGATGCTCACCGACTACATCACCATGGCGACAGGCCCGGGAGGACACCGGGGAACGACACTGACATCCAGCGTGGCCGGCTCACATCCCCACACCGGCTCTTCGGATCAGTCACTTCCCGGACCCGTCACCCGCCAGCGTAGGACACCCCAACCCGCCACCACCTGAACACCGAGGTCGCACGCCAGACCGGCCGGGATGCTCACACCGCCGCCGGTTCCTCGCCGCTGCCCACCTGCCGGAGCGCAGGCGCGGTCAAGATGGAGCCCCCCACCGGAGGAACGATCTTGACCGCGCCGAGCACCGGCACACCATCAACAGCGGAGGAACCGAAAAACGCCACGCCCCGGGCTTGACACAGAAGGGAGCCAGATGGGGATGTTCGGCTCGGGCGTTGACCCCGCCGGGCCGACAAGTTACCTTGGACTCGTGACGGAGGATCCCATTATCGCGCCGTCCGCGCTCAAGCACGGACTCGACGAACTCGAGATTCTCCACGCGTACCGAAATCCCGTCAGGATCTGGGATCTGGGCGACGGGTTCACGATGATCGTCGGCCCGAACCAGTCCGCCATCTTCCTGGAGATCGGTTATGTCGATGGCGACCATGTCCACGTCATCGTCCATGCAATGAGAGCCCGCGAGAAGTTCCTGAGGTGATGACCATGCCGCGCACTGTTGACGAGATCCTGCAGCACGCCGACGAACTCGCGGCGCGCTTCGAGTCCTACGAACCGGACCCTGCCGACGAACTCGACTCCGGCGCCGTCACGCTACTGCGCGCCGCTGTCGCTGAACGCTCCGAAGCCGAACGCCACTTGATCGAGGCAGTGCGCAAGGCGCGCGAGGCTGGGATGCCCTGGTCGGCCATCGGCTCCTTCGTCGGCACCAGCGGCGAGGCCGCCCGCCAGCGCTACAGCAAGAAGGTCGCCTGAGCTGGCACCTATCCCACCGCCAGCAAAAACGCCCAGCCACCCAGCGGCAAGAGCGGATGTTGGTCGCTGCCCGACAGGATGGGGATATTGACCGACCCAGTGAGGCAAGTGACCATGGCACTGGGGATGATGCGCGGCGTCGTCGACGCTCTGGCTCGTCTCCGGTCGTGAGGAGAGAAGATGGCACGCGGGGTCGTGGGCGCCTTTATCGGAGCAGGACTGTTGGCGTTGGTGGGTCTCGTGATTGGGTTGATCACCGGAATCCAGATCGGTGGTAACTACTTCTCCGACTTCGAGTTCGAAGGAGCGCGCGGGTACATCGCCACTGGGAACATCGGGGCGAGAGTCGGCGCAGTTATCGGCGGCTTGAGTGGAGCCATCCTTGGGTTCTGGCTGGCGCGCAAGAAGCCAGCCCACCGGGGCCACGTGGAGGCGTAGCCCGTGGACGTCGCCCATCGTGCGACGTTCTCCGGCCACAGGGCTGGCGGCAAGAGCGGGTGTGCGCCTTGGGTACCGGAAAGCCGACAGGCTACCCTCGCGCACAGCGGCAGAAGCGGGCGTTTGCAGGCTGGCTCAGGGGCGCGTGACTGCGATGGCTTCGATCTCGACGTGTGCGCCGAGGGGGAGTTCGTGGACGGCGACGGTGGTGCGTGCGGGAAAGGGCGGGGCGAAGGTGGATCGGTAGATCTCGTTCATGTCGGCGAAGTCGGCCATGCTCGTGAGATACACGTTCACCTTCACGATGTCGTCGAGGGAGAGGCCCGCGGACGCGAGGACGGCTGTCAGGTTCGCGAAGACCTGGCGGGTCTGGGTGGCAATGTCTCCGTCGACGAGCCGGCCGGTGGCGGGATCGATGGGTGTCTGCCCGGACAGAAACACGAGTCCCGGGTCGGTGTGGGCGGCGAGAGCGTACGGACCGATCGGCGACGGCGCCCCGCTCGCGTGGTCAGTGGTGCGACGCGTCATGCGGATCGTGTGGCGTAGGTGTGGGCCAGGGCGTCCAGGAAGGTTCCGAGCTTCTCGTTCATGTCGGTCCAGTTGTTCGCGCGCAGTGCGTCGGCCTGCTGGACGAACCGGTGCCCGGTGAAGGTAGGGAGGTCATGCTCGGCCTCGATCAGCAGCTCGATCTCCGTCGGGGTGAACTCCAGGTGGCACTGGAAGCCGTACACCAGGTCGGTGTACTCCACGATCTGGCGAGGGCAACCCTCACTGGTGGCGATGATCGTGGCGGTCTCGGTAAGGCCAGGCATGTCGTTGTGCCAGTGGCCGACCTCGAGCCGGTCACCAAAGTGGGCGAACTTCGGGTTCGCCCGTCCAGCCAAGGTGAGGTCGATCGGGAACTTACCGATCTCCTTCTCCGGGCTCGGCTCGAACGGTGCCCCCAGCGCCTGACCAACCAGCTGCGAGCCCAGACAGATCCCGACGACCGCCTTGCCGGCAGCGACACATCGGGCGACCAGCGCCTCCTCCGCGGCCGCATCGAAGTACCAACACTCCTGCACGGTCGTGGCCGGAGATTGCGGCCCACCCATCACGACCAGCATGTCGATGTCGTCAACCCGCTGAGGCAGAGAATCGCCAGCGTAGAGCCGGGCGTACGCCAGCTCATGTCCGCGGGACATACCCCAGCCCTCGTAGACGCCGGGCGCCTCGAACGCCTCATGCACGATGAACTGCACCCTCAACGCACTTCTCCTACACCTGACCGCAAAGGCCCCAACCAGTGACCCTCCGAATCGTCCCACGTCGACCCAGCCTCACCCCAGGCGATGTCACCGACCAAGCCATCGCCGGCTCGGCCACCGCTCCCGTCGGTGCGGCGTTCAGGGCGGTCGTGCTCGCGCGGAGGCCAGCCGAAAGGCCACCCTCGCACAGCGCGGCATGAGCGAGTATGACGTCATGCGTTATAGTGGTGAGTGATCAGATCGTTCCGGGACCCGGCAACCGAACGGCTCTGGTCACGACAACGAGCCAAGACCATCGACCCACGCATCGAACGTGTCGCCCTTCGGAAGCTGGTAATGCTGGACGCCGCCGAGGTCCTGGAGGACCTCCGAGTTCCCCCGGGTAACAGGCTTGAGGCACTCCGCGGGGACCGCTCCGGGCAGCACAGCATCCGGATCAACCAGCAATGGCGGATCTGCTTCACCTGGACCGACGCGGGACCGGCCGACGTCGAGATCGTTGACTACCACTGAGGAGGTGCCACCCATGACCACGATTACCCCGATCCATCCGGGCGAGGTCCTGATGGAGGAGTTCCTGGAGCCGCTACGGGTCAGCCAGAACCGGCTCGCCGTCGCGATCGGCGTGCCCCCGCGGCGGATCAACGAGATCGTCCACGGCAAGCGGCGAATCACCGCCGACACCGCCCTCCGCTTGGCTCGCTACTTCGGTACCACCGACCGCTTCTGGCTCAACCTCCAGACCCGCTTCGACCTCGAAATCGAGAAGGACAATCTCGGTAGCGCCCTTGATCGGATCGAGCCACTCAAGGCCGTCTGACTTCTCGGAGCGGCAAAGTCGGTCGTGCGCTCGGGAACCGGAGCCGACAGGCTACCCTCGCGCACTCTGCGGCATGTGCGCGCGCTCAGCCGAGGGCCAATTCGCTGGTGTAGACGTCGTGGTCAGACAGCCGATCGCCTCGCCGGCCCTCGGCGACGACCCGAGTGACGCCAACGATCTCCGCCGCCTTCGGGACAGCGATGTGGTCGATCGTGAACAAGCCCGGAATGCAGTGCGGCAAACCCCGCGTGACCAGCTGCAACTGGCGGTCAGCGAGCACGCTCCTGATCGCGGTCCTGCCAGCGAGACTGCCGGCGTATTCGCGGCCCTCCATGGCGTGATTCCAGTCGCCGCCCCACACCAGGGCGCCGACGGTTAGCCCAGCCATCAGTTGCTCGAGTGCCCGGGAGGTCTTCTCGCTGGTGGTGCCTTCTCCCCAGGGCTCGGTCCCGCAGGTGCGCCACGGAAGGACGCTGTTGCACCACACCCACCCCATCACGACGGCGGCAGCACTGGCCGGGTGCGGGTCCGGTAACGGCTCGATCCGGCTGCGGGAGAAGACACCCGCCCAGTGCCTTCGTTCGCCCATCCTGGCGACGGTGAAGTGCGACCCGAACCCCGGCAAGGATGTGTCGTCGCGCACCTCGGTGAGCAGCCACACATCACACTCCTGGGCAGCCAGCAACTCAAGATGGGCCTCGCTCCAGCGGCCCTCCAGATTCCACGTCCCGACGCGCACCCCGTCATCCTGCCCGACAGCCCGCCGCTCGGCGGTGAGCGCACAATGAGCCATCGGCGGCAGAAGCGGTCGTTCGGAGCGGGCAAGTGGCCGTCGCTGTGACTTGGATGCCTCCGGAGGAGCTGCCGATAGAGTGCGGTCGAGAGGGAGGCCCGATGCCGCGTCGTGTGTTGGTAACGCGCTCTGAGCAGTCGTTCGACCTGATTGAAGCGCCCGCGCCGAGCGAGCACCACCTCCAGGAGGTAGTGAAGACGAGCCCCCAATTGATTCCGGCTGACGACCTCGGGCTCGACGGGGATCTCTTGGTGGTGGGCAGGGAGACGAGTCTCGCCTCGGGCTATATCGATCTGCTTTGTTTGGCGAGGTCAGGTGACCTGGTGCTTGTCGAATTCAAGACCGGCCCGCAGAACCCTGATTTCCGCCATGCCTTGGCGCAGGCGATCGACTATGGCTCGGATCTATGGCGTCTCAGCGTCGAGGACTTCGACCGCGGCGTGGTTCAACGGTATCTCGCCGGCGGGAGAGTGGACGCGGCCTTCCGCGGTGCACGAACGTTGTCCGAGGCGATCGAGCGGACCTCATGGGACCTGACCAGTGATGATCGAACGGCGCTCTTCGAACGGCTCACCGAGGTGCTCCAAACAGGCGATTTCGCCTTTGTTATCGCCGCGCAGCGATTCACCGACTCGATGAAGAACAGCCTCGACTACCTTAACGCCACCATGCGACGCGGGCGCTTCTACCTCGTGGAGGTGATCCAGCTGACCGGCGCAGAGCTCATCGCACACGCCACCCAGGTCGTTGCAGCACCAGCACGCTGGAACGCTGCCCGATCAACAACAGAAGGCGCAAGGAAGGATGTCGAGGAGGCCGAGTACCTCTCCAGCATCGGAGATCCCGCATACCGCGACGCGGTTCGCAGCATCATCGCACGGTGCGAGACCCTCGGCATTGAGGTGAAGTGGCGCTCACGCGGAGCGGCGCTGCGCATCGACACACCTGATCGCCGCCAACCAAGCGGCAGCACCCAAGCTCCGGAGTGCGTCTGGCGCCCGTGGCGCCGGGCCGCGGTGGTGCGGGTGCGGCCAATCTCAGAAGCGGCCATGACTGGCTCCAAGCTCTCCAGGGCGGAATCTTGTACGGGAAGACTAAGCATGGATCTTGGGGATTTCGAGCCCCATCCCTTCCGAACGTTACCACATCTACACCGTTTAGCGGTATAGATTGCTGATCGTGTCTCGTCTCCCCTTGCCGCGGACCACTGAAACAATGGGCGCGTGCCTGCCTACTCCGACGCCCCGCTCCCTGTCGGGTTGGACGCGTTGGTCGGCATGGGCATGAACCGCGTCAAGCTCGCCATCGCCGTCGCGCTGGCTGAGCACGGCGGCACCCTGAGTACCCCCGGCCTGGTCGCTGCGCTGGAGGGAACCGTCGCCGGCACCACGATCGTTCGCAATCTCCATGAACTCGAAGACCACGGCTACGTCAGCGGCGACCCTCCCCTCAGGGACCGCCGACGGCGCCTCACGCGCTGGACGCTCAACAACGCCAAGCTCCACGCGGACCTACGGGCGCTCATCCAGGCCACCACACCTTCCGCCCAATCCCCGACTGCGGCAGGTTGACGGGCGGCCGGGTGCAGTTCCAATCACCGAACGGGAACCGGTGCGTGCGAGTTGGGCTACGGACGCCGCCTGCCCCCCGACGCAAACGGCCTAACTCCTTCTTCACAAGGCGTGACGTTCGCGTGAGGCCGTGCCCAGCGACAGGGCGGTTGTTGGGCACGGTCACCGGGCCAGCCGTCCGGCACAAGAACGGCCTGGCCTTGACCTTGGTGCCGTTAAGGCCTCGCGGTGCGCGCAACCCCGCTCCCACAAGGGATGACTGCTCGTCGCTCGCCCAGGAAGCGACCTGGGGAGTCATCGGAGACCGAGCCGGGGCTGCGGCCAGGAGTTCGTCGAGCTGGTCTTGTGTCCCTGGAGGCCCACGTGGGCCCAGAAAGGGACAGCGCCATGACCATGCGAACCTACGAGTCGTTGCCCACGGCCGCTGCGCGCATCGGGGTCAGCGTGAAGACCATCCGCCGCCGGATCGCCGAGGGCGTCCTCCCCGTGTACCGCTGCGGCCGCATCCTCAGGCTGGACCCAGACGACGTCGATGCCATGTTCAGCCGGTATCCCCAATGGTCGACAGCGCCGCAGGCCTCAGCGAGGGCCCGGACCGCTCAACGGGCCTCATAGCCTGGCTCGACGGAACGGGCAGCCAGTCCCGCTTCAGCACCACGCGACACTAACGATGCATGACGCTACTATCGTCACATGACGATACCGACTGGCGCTGAGAGTGCGCCCGATGGTGGCGACCTGCAGGTCGCGGCTGCCTTGTTCCACAGCCTGTCCGACCCGTCTCGGCTGGCCATCTTGCAGCACTTGATCTTCGGAGAACATCGAGTCCGCGATTTGACCGAGCACCTGGGGTTGGCGCAATCGACGGTGAGTGCCCACCTGGCGTGCTTGCGGGAGTGCGGGCTCGTGGCGTCGCGTCCACAAGGGCGGGCATCGGTCTTCTCGCTGGTGAGCGCACCGGAGTTGCTGGCGGCATTGGCTGCAGCGGAGCGACTGCTGGCTACCACCGGCCAGGGGGTGGCCTTGTGTCCGAACTACGGGGTGGGCACCACGACGAACCCCACACCGGAAGAGCTGAAAGTACATGCCACGGTCGGGGCGGACCGGTGAGCGGGCAGGAGGATCCGCACGGCGACGAGCGCGAGGAAGGCATGTCGGCGTGCGGGTGTGACGCCCCCATTGCCAAGGCGCCTAGCGACGACGACGACGCGGTGGAGCACCTGTGGCAGGTGCGCGACATCCAGTTCGGGTTGGCATCGGGCGCCCTGCTGCTGGCCGGTTTCCTGACCGGCCTGGCCGGATGGGAGACGGTCAGGCTCGTCCTCAGCTGGGTGGCGTTGCTGGTCGGCGGGTCGACGTTCGTACCAGGTGCGTTGAAGAAACTTGCCAAGGGCAAGCTGGGGGTTGGTCTACTGATGACCATCGGCGCCGTGGGCGCGACTCTCCTGGGCCAGGTCGAGGAAGCAGCGACCCTGGCGTTCCTGTTCTCCCTCAGCGAAGGCCTGGAGGACTACTCGCTGGCCAAGACCCGGCACAGCCTGCGCGCCCTGCTCGACCTGGTCCCGCGTCAGGCCACCGTGCTGCGCGACGGTGTGGAGGTCGTCGTCGATCCCGACGAGCTCGTCGTGGGCGACCTGATGGTCGTCAAGCCGGGCGAGCGGCTCGCCACCGATGGCGTCATCCGCACCGGCCGGACCGCTCTGGACACGTCCGCGATCACCGGCGAATCCATGCCGATCGAGGTCGGCCCTTCCAGCGAGGTGTACGCCGGTGCGATCAACGGCACCGGCATCCTCGAGGTGGAGGTGACCTCGACCGCGGACAACAACTCGCTGGCCCGGATCGTGCACATCGTCGAGGCCGAGTCGTCCCGGCGCGGGGCCACAGAACGGCTCGCCGACAGGATCGCGAAACCGTTGGTGCCGGGGATCCTGCTTGCAGCGGCCTTGACTGTGGTCGCCGGCTTCGCCGTGGGCGACCCCGGCCTGTGGCTGCAACGAGCGCTGGTCATGGTGGTCGCCGCGTCCCCCTGCGCCCTGGCCATCTCGGTGCCGGTCACCGTCGTGGCATCCATCGGGGCGGCCAGCCGGCGCGGCATCCTCGTCAAGGGTGGCGCCGCGATGGAGGTCCTCGGCAAGGTCCGCACCGTCGCCCTGGACAAGACCGGAACCCTCACCCGCAACCAACCCGTCGTCATCGAGGTGACAACCACCGGCCCGCACACCCGCGAGCAGGTGCTCGCCTGGGCCGCCGCGCTTGAGGCACGCAGCGAGCACCCCCTCGCCAAGGCCATCCTCGCCGCCACCGAAACCACCACGACCGCCGACGACGTGCAGGCGGCCGTCGGCGCCGGACTGACCGGCACCCTGGACGGGCACAGCCTAAGGTTGGGGCGTCCCGGCTGGATTGAGGCAGGCCCACTCGCCGGCGACATCGACCGGATGCAACAAGCCGGGGCCACCGCCGTCCTCGTCGAGGTCGACGGGCAGACCACCGGCGCGATCGCGGTCCGCGACGAACTCCGCCCCGAAGCCGCCCATGTCGTCGCCCACTTCCGCTCCCACGGCTACGCCGTCGCGATGCTCACCGGGGACAACCCCACCACCGCCCGAGCCCTCGCCGCCGAGGCCGGGATCACCGACGTGCACGCCGACCTGCGACCCGAGGATAAGTCGACCATCATCCACAGGCTGCGGGAAAGGGGCCAGGTCACCGCGATGGTCGGCGATGGCGTCAACGACGCCCCCGCGCTGGCCAGCGCCGACTTGGGCGTGGCCATGGGCGCCATGGGCACCGACGTCGCCATCGAAACCGCCGACGTCGCCCTGATGGGCGACGACCTGCGCCTCCTGCCGCACGCGTTCGATCACGCCCGCTACACGCGCCGGATCATGCTGCAGAACGTGGTCCTGTCGATCGCGTTGCTCGCGGTCCTGATCCCGCTCGCCCTTTTCGGCGTCCTGGGGTTGGCGGCCGTGGTGCTGGTTCACGAGGTGGCCGAGGTGTTCGTGATCGCCAACGGTGTCCGCGCGGGCCGCACCACCCACCTGCCCACCCTCACCGCATTGGCCGACAGGCCCGCCCTGCAAGGAGCGACAGCGTGAGCACGGGCCACGACCACGCGCCGCAGGGCACCCATCGGGGCAAGTTGGCGATCGCGTTCGGGATCACTGCCACCATCCTGGTCGCCGAGCTCATCGGCGCGTGGTGGACCAACAGCCTGGCGCTGTTGGTCGACGCCGGCCACATGCTCACCGACGCCTCGGGCCTGCTGATGGCGCTCATCGCCGCAAACCTCGCCCTTCGTCCACCCACCCCCGAACGCACCTGGGGTTGGCGGCGCTCCGAAGTGCTGGCCGCTGGAGCCCAAGCCGCGGTCCTGCTCGGGGTCGGGGTGTACGCGTTCGTCGAGGGTGTTCGGCGCCTGTGGACGCCCCCGGAGGTCACCGCCGGCGGGCTGCTGGTGTTCGGCGTCGTCGGTCTGGTCGGCAACATCGTCTCGATGCTGGTACTCAGCTCGGGCCGCGGTGCGAACCTCAACATGCGCGCCGCCTTCCTTGAGGTCGTCAACGACGCCCTCGGATCGGTGGCGGTGATCGTGAGCGCGGTCGTCATTGCGCTGACAGGGTGGACCCGGATCGACGCCCTCGCAGGCATGCTGATCGCGACCCTGATCGTGCCGCGGGCGATCACCATCCTGCGGGAGGCGGGGAGCATCCTGCTGGAGTCCACTCCTCCGGGGTTGAACCTCGAAGAGGTCCGTCGTCACATCCTGGAGGTGCCGCACGTGGTGGGGGTGCACGACCTGCACGCTTCCACCATCGCCACCGGTCTGCCGGTCCTCACCGCCCACGTTGTGGTCGAGGAGGCCTGCTTCGCCGACGGCCACGCCGCCCAGATGCTGACCGATCTCCAAGCGTGTGTGGCCGACCACTTCGACGTGAGCGTCGAGCACTCCACCTTCCAACTCGAATCACCCGACCACGCGCAACGCGAACACACCACACACAGCTAGTTCGATCCCTCAGTCCCGACCAGCGCCAGGAGCGCAATCGTGCTCCCGCCCCGCGGCAGATGGGGACGTTCAGCTGGGGTCGCTGACGACGTCATGGAGGAACGATGAGCGGATCAGTATCGCTTGGGAGAGCAGTTCCTCGGCACGCATGCAACACGCAGCGGTCGTTGTTTGCCGGTCTACCCGGAGTCGCCAAGGGAGCGGACGGTCTGGTGCAGTTGCTTCGCCTCTTGGGCAACCGAATTGATCGCCCGCTCGATCAGCCCCAACCCCTCCCCCCGACCGCTTGAATACTTCACCTGCTCCAGGTCGATCACGTACACGAGCGTCGGTAGGAGACCGTACGGGCCATCAGCGTCGATCGTCACTCGCACCGCCGGCGCAGGCTTGTCAGCGGGTACGAGAACACCGGCGCGGCCCAGGGTCCACTCCAGCGTGCGGCCTGGCGCCAAGGAGGTTAGCCCGGAGGCAAGTGCCGCGCCTGTCGCCGTCATGCGGTCGCGCCGCTCTTCCTCCGCCAAGTCCGCGAGGGGCGGCTCAAAAAGGACCCGCACGCGCGTCGCCACTGTCGGTCCGCTGTTGCCGATGTGGAGGACAAGGAGGCTTCCATCGGCCCTCGGTCGGAGGTCGGCCCACAAGTAGGGCTGCAGCGCCTGCTCGGTCGCTGACACCCCAGCCTCCAACTGGCGGCCAGCGAGCCGTTGCGCTTCCTCGGCGGCAACGGCGGACCGGTTGGCGGAGCGGGCATTCAGGGCGCCGAATACGATCGACACGAGCACTGAGAGGATGGCTGCTGCTGCGGCAACGATGGCGGCCAAGGCGTTCGGATCCATGACCGCCACGGTATCCGGGCCCATGGGGCCCCCAGCGGGGCAGGCGGACGTGGCCAAGCTGGTTGGCTCTCGTGGCGGCGGAAAATCCACCAGTGGACGGCGTCGGGCGGCCAGCGGCCACACCTTGTCGGCCGGCAGTTGACCGTCGAACCGATCTAGCCCGTGCTTGGTCTGCAGAGGCATCACCAGCGCCCAGCGGATCAGGGCGGTTTCCGACGCCATCACAGCGGTCCTGCGGCTGTCAGCGCCACCTGCGATCCTCGTCTCATGACCATCGCGCCGATAACCGGCTCTTCAACCTTGAGGTGGGGGTGAGCGCGACACGCCCGAGCGCGGGGTGATGGTGGTTGGGGGTCGAGGCCTTCAGGATCGGAAGCGTCTCTTCAACCTGACCGGAAGGCCTCGACGTGTCCGAGCCTACGGGGTGCTGCTGCGCTGCCACGACCCCTTCGTACTGTGACCATTGCGACCTGCTGGTCGGCCTGGACGGCTTGCACGTTGTCGACGTCGACAAGGTCCACGACGTGCTGGTGGTGACGATGGAGTCGGCGTCCACGGTGGTGGGTTGCCCGTCGTGTGGGGTAGTCGCTGAGAGTCGCGGCCGACGCACGACCACGCTGGTGGACATCCCGTGTTTCGCCCGGCCGACCCGGCTGCGGTGGCGCAAACGCACGTGGCGGTGCCTGGAGCCGGCGTGCCCGACCAGGGTGTTCACCGAGCAGGACGAGCAGATAGCCCGCCCGCGCGGGCTGTTGACCACCCGGGCGTGCCGGTGGGTGATCGAGCAGGTCCGCCGCGAGCACGCCTCCATCCACGGACTCGCGCGGCAGCTGGGGGTGGCGTGGAAGACGGTATGGGGCTCGATCCAACCCATCCTGGCGACGCTGGCCGACGACGAGGCCCGGTTCGCCGGCGTGACCACCCTCGGGGTGGACGAACACCTGTGGCACCACGTGAGTCCCCGCAAGCGCGGCCCGAAGGAGCTCACCGGCATGGTCGACCTGACCCGTGACAAGGACGGACGCGTCCGAGCCCGGCTGCTCGACCTCGTACCCGGCCGCTCCGGGACCGTGTACAAGACATGGCTCGACCAACGCGGCACGGCGTTCAAGGCTGGGGTCGAGGTCGCCACCCTGGACCCGTTCCACGGCTACAAGAACGCCATCGACGACAAACTCGCCGACGCCACCGCTGTCCTGGATGCTTTCCATGTGGTCGCCCTGGCCGGCCGGGCGGTCGATGAGGTTCGCCGCCGCGTGCAGCAGGAGATCCACGGTCACCGTGGCCGTTCCGGCGACCCCTTGTACGGGATCCGGAACATCCTGCGCTGCGCGGCCGAGCGGCTCACCGAGAAGCAACAGGCCCGCCTGGCCGCTGCCATCGCCGCCGACGAGCGCCACGACGCCGTCCACATCGCCTGGCAGTGCGCCCAACGTGTTCGCGCCGCGTACGCCCACCCCGACCCCGCTCGAGGCCGCCAACTCGCTGAACAGGTCGTCGCCAGCTTCCCCACGTGTCCCATCCCCGAGATCGCCAAGCTGGGCCGCACCCTCAAGCAGTGGAGGGACGCCTTCCTGGCCTACTTCGACACCGGCCGCGCCAGCAACGGCGGCACCGAGAGCATCAACGGGCTCATCGAACTCCACCGCCGCATCGCCCGCGGCTTCCGCAACCGAGACAACTACCGGCTACGCATGCTCCTCATCGGCGGCGGACTCACCCCGCCACCCCCACCGGAAGTGTGAAGAGCCCGATAACCGCGTCGATCCGAGTGCAGGTGTTGAGGGCTCTCGATCCTGACGGGAGGATGCAGCGAGATATCGAAGCTGCTCGACACCTCCCGGCAGGCGCCCCGTTCGATGAGTTGCGGCGTGTTGCTGCCGAGTACGAGGCAAACATCGCTCTTGCTGAGAGGTATTGGCAGCCCCTCACAGAACGCGGATGGGGCATCGCAAACGTAGGGCTTGACGTGATCCGAGAAGCCGGTGCACTCCTCGACGCCAATGACGCCAACGGGGCTGACGCAGTAGTTGCGGCATGGTTCGACGACCAATGGATCGCGCGCATTATTGCACGGGTAGGGATCCTCCAGGATGGCACTCCGGACGGGCGGCGCACGTTCGAACAACGCCAGCGCCTCCTCAACCAGGCAGCCCGCCACCATCTCGCTGGCGAGTACGCCGCGAGCATCCTGATTGTCCTCTCCCAGCTCGAGGGCATCACTGCTCAGGTAACTGCATCGCCCGAAGGCGCCCAAGGACGGCTCTTCTTCTCCAAACGCACTGACCGCAAGGCGGACGTTGTCGATCCCAGCGACTTGGCCTCGATCCAGGCGTCACTCGATCGCCTTCAAGACCTGTACAGCGAGGGTGTGACGAAAGCGCAAGCAGAGGGATCGTGGCTACGGCACGGCATCGCACACGGACAGGAGGTCGCGTTCGACACCTTCGCGAACAGCTCCAAGTACTGGTCACTGCTCGACCTGGTTGTGCAGTGGGCGATGCCACGCGGTCACGAACGATCACTCAAGGTCGACGCATCACGCGGGTCACCACACGCGGGGAGTCAAGAACTCAATGAACGTGGCCGGCGACTTGACGACCGCGAGTTCAGAGTCACGAGGAACGCGCTCTACGAGGTCTGCTCTCACCAAGCAAGTTGGGCTCGACGAACGAGGCACTTCGATGCACGGGCTTCTGAGGAGTTGATGACCAACGAAGCGATGGAGAAGCGCGGCCTCAGGGCGCCTCATGGGGTGACCACCCACACGAGCGCCGACCGCTCCAGCTTCTGGGCACAGCGTCAAACTGTGTCCGGATGGTGGCTCGCAAGGGGCCTCACCCTCAATGAACTCGGCTTCGTCGACGTTTGGTACTACTCGGGTCAAGCCACCCCGACCAGCGGACCCTCGCAGGATCCAGATCAGTGGGGCAGGCACCCGAACTCGGCACCCCCAGACTGGCAAGGCGACTAGCTCGACAAAACACACGCTGACCAATGTGAGGACCTTCCCATTTGACGAGAAGCAAGCGGAACCAGCGGGATGGCCTGACTCACGATCCACCGCGCAGCGGCAGTTGCGGACGTTCAGCCGGACCTAACGCACCATGAGACGTCGCTGACCTGGCTCAGCAGTAATGTGGGTCGCCCTTGTGGCATCTTGTCCACATGGCTTGTGAATGGATTCCTACGGTAGGGACGGTCGTCGTGGCGCTTGCAGGAATAGCGGCCACGCTGCGCACCGCAGCCCAAGGTCGAAAGCACGCCGAGCATCTCGCAACCGAGAACCATGAGCACGCCGACCAGGACAGGCTTCGCCACGAGCGACTCAAGGTATATGCAAGCGCCCTGTCTCACGCCGTTGACCAAGAACGTCAACTTGACACCATGTGGGCCTCCGACGGGGAACGATCCATTAAAATATCGCCCGACCCGCCCGGCGGTCCACTGACTCTTGCTGCACGAGATGAGATCACTGTTCAGATGCGCCTGCTGGCGGACGAGGAGGTCGAGCAAGCCTGGCAGGCATTTGTCACCGCTTGGGAGGCGCTGCAATGGTGGGCTGAAGTTGGGAGCAGCGGCGACCCCAGCGAGGACGCCCCGGAGCATCTGAGCCAGCCCTTGAGGGCTGCCATAGCTGACCTCAAGGATGCCTGCCGAGCGTCCCTGCGGTGACCGTTCTCATCGCCGTTTGTGAGCACGTTCTGGCAACCCCGCAGGACGCCAGCGCCGACGGCCAGCCTCATGAATTTCCAAAACCCTGTGCGGCGATTGCGCGCGTTCAGGTGAGGGCGATCTCGGCCGCGTAGGCGTCGTGGTCAGACAGCCGATCGCCGCGCAGGTCCTCGGCAACGATCCGAGTGACGTCGACGATCTGCGCGGACTTCGGGACGGCGAGGTGGTCGATGGTGAACAAGCCGGGAATGCAATGTGGCAGACCATTCGTGGCCAGCTGCAAGTGGCGGTCAGCGAGCACGTTCTTGATTGCGGCTCTGCCGCCGAGACTGCCGGCGTACTCGCTGCCCTCCATGGCGTGATTCCAGTCGCCGCCCCACACCAAGCCGCCGACGGGGAGTGCAGCCATCAGTTGCTCCAGTGCCCGGGAGGTCTTCTCGGTGGTGGTGCCCTCTCCCCAGGGGACGGTCCCGCAGGTGCGCCACGGCAGGATGCTGCTGCACGACACCAATCCCATGCCGACGGCGGCGGCACTGGCTGGGTGCGGGTCAGGCAACGGCTGGATCTGGCTGCGGGAGAAGACTGCGGCCCAGTGCTTTCGTTCGCTCATTTTGGCGGTGGTGAGGTGCGACTCGAAGCCCGGTAAGGATGTGTCGTCGCGCACCTCGGTGAGGAGCCACACGTCGCATTCTTGGGCAGCCAGCAGCGCGAGGTGGTCCTGGCTCCAGCGGCCTTCCAGATTCCACGTCCCGACGCGCACTTGGTCATCCTGCCCGACGGGCCGACCCGTCGGGGGTCAGCGCACAACGAACCATCCGGGCATGTGCGAGCGTTCGGCTCGCGCCGGGCAGCGCCTCTTGACCTCATGACAAAGGTCGGCAGTCGGCCGTCGCCGTGCGCTGCAAGGAGGCCGAGAACGGCGGTTCGCGGTCAGTCTTAGCGACTCGGTTGCCTGCGGACCGGCTCGAAGCGCGGCAGAATGTGGTCGGCATGACGCGACAATGTTGGGGTTGAGTACTCGGAAGGCCGGAGGAATCGTTGTGAAGCCGAAACGGGTCAAAGCGGGCACAAGCGCCATGCGCCGTTACGAGGAACTACGCAAGGAGTGGCTAAAGCGTAAGCGCCGACTCTTCGTGGTCGCCTTCCTCATTCTCTTCGTCGGCGCCGCGGTTATGAACGTGATCTACCTCCACGTCTTCCCCTTCCCCTACGTGGCCGGCATGTTCACCGGCATGGCGTTGGCAACCTTTCTCGCGATGCGTGAGTTCACCCCCGATTGGGTCGATAACTGGATGCTGGGCGCCGAGGGCGAGAAGAAGACCCAGAAGCAGCTCGACTCCCTCCCCCCAGGATGGACGGTCGAGCATGACATCGACACCGACCACGGCAACATCGATCACTTGGTATGCGGCCCAGCCGGCGTCTTCGTGCTCGACTCCAAGTTCTGGGGAGGACCCGTCACCCTTGAGGGAGATCGAGCGATCATCGGTCGCTGGGGGCGACAGAAGCCTTGGGTCTGGGATGACTCCAAAGCCGTGAAAGCCTTGGCAGGTCAAACCGGCTCTTCACAATGCAGGGTGTAGTTGTGGTCTGAATCCGCCGGCCTCGAGGAGCGCTCGGGCGATGTAGTTGGTGAGGTTGCGGAAGCCGAGGGCCAGGCCACGCAGGTGCTCGAGTCGACCGTTCACGGCTTCGGTGGGCCCGTTGCTGGTGCGCGGCCGGTCGAAGTAGGCCAGGACGTCACAGACGCGTCTGGCCAGGGTGCGACCGAGCTTGCGCAGTTCTACCAACGCCTTGGGCACACCGTCGGCGAGGGCGTCGATCACGGAGCTCATCTCGACGCGGCCGGCCCTCCGGTCGGGGTGACGGTAGGCGGAGATCATGCGCTGGTAGATCCCCCAGGTGCACTCGACCTGAATGTGGCGGTCGCCGGCGAAGAGCTTGTCAAGGCGCTCGTGCTGGCGGTCGGTGAGCAGGTCGGCACCGGTGTGCAGGGTCCGCCGCGCGGTGTAGAGCGGGTCGCCCTTGCGTCCGCGGTGTCCGTGCAGCTCTTGCTGGACTCGGCGGCGGCACTCGTTGAGGGCGTCGCCGGCGAGGCGGACCACGTGGAAGGGGTCCATCACCGAGACGGCCTGCGGCAGTTCCTCGGTGGTGGCGGTCTTGAACCCGGCGAAGCCGTCCATCGCGACGACCTCGATCCCGTCGCGCCAGGCCTGGTCCTGCTCGGCGAGCCAGTCCTTGAACGCCCTCTTCGAGCGGCCATCGAGCATCGCCAGCAGACGAGAGGGGCCGGTGCCGTCACGCACCGGGGTGAGGTCGATGACGACCGTGACGTACTTGTCGCCCTTCCTCGTGTGCCGCCAGGCATGCTCGTCGACCCCGACCACGCGGACGCCGTCCAGGCGCGCCGGGTTGTCGATCAGCAGGCGCCTGCCTTCGGCCAGGACCGAGTCGTTGGCCGTGTTCCACGACACCGCGAGTCCTTCGGCGACGCGGGCCATGGACAGATGCTGAATCACTATCCCGACCAGGCCCCAGCGCAGCCCGGCGCGGGAGATCTTGGCCCGTGGCTCGGCCGCGGCGGTGGTGTCCTGGCGCCACACGTGCGCGCATTCGGTGCACCGATACCGGCGCACGGTGACCAGCAAGGTCGTGGGTCGCCACCCGAACGGCTCGTGCGCCAGCTCCCTGGTCACCGTGTCGCGCGGGACGCCTTGGCAGCCGCACCTGCGGCACCAGTCGTCGGGCTCGACGACCCGGCAGGCGAGCACCGCACGGTCAGCCTTGAGGAGTTGCCCGGTCACCTCCAGGCCGAGGTCGTCCAGGCGGGTGAAGGTGGTCAGGTCGGGGCGCGTGAAGGTAGCGTCGGGCACGTCGAGGTCTTTCGGATGGCTGCGTGTAGGAACCTCCATCTTCGGAAGACCTCGACACCTCCCTCCGGACCGACGCGCCAGTGCCGACTACACCCTCATCTGTGAAGAGCCGTCAAACCGCAGAACGCATTCGTGCCAACACCCGCATCAAGCAATGGGTCCAGCCTGTCGTTGTGGTCTGGGCCGAGTTCGAAGCCCGGACCGGAGGCGCCTCCTGCACGTTCGTCGCCGGTGACCACCTCGTGGAGTGGCTTCTCGCACAACCACAGCCCGTCCACGAATCAGTCCTCCCCCGCATCACTGCGGCGGCCACCCAAGCCTGGAACCGGCCAAGCGGCCCCTAGGAGACGAGCGGATTCCAGGCAACCGGCGTGATCCCGTCGGCATCCACCCGCCAAGGCGGGCGCAGGCCTCCCGAATGGCTTGTCAATGCACCCCAGATCCGGCACTCGCTGGCCTCCCGAGCCCCCGGCATCTGCAGCAGCCCTTCCCTTCCCATGATGAGCTCCGGGATGGCGCTGTGCTGTCACCCAGAGCGGCAAAGTCGGATGTCCGGTCGGTGCGTGGAGCATTCGTGTGCGGTCTTACGCTGACTGTTGACCGATGCTCGCCGGGCGGTGCCGTGGACAATCTCCGACGCGATTGAGCCTCCTCTGGCAGTGGCTACGCTGAGGAAATGACGGGACTTCTTTCCTTCGCCCTGCCTCTCCTCGAGACCAATGCCGGGCCTTCGTGGGTCTTGCTTGTCGTTGTCGCGGTGATCGTCGCCCCGCTTGTGTTCCTGTGGGATCGGGCGTATCGCCAGAAGAAGCGCGATGGCGGCGAGGAGATCGAGGACGGTGGAGGGTCCGCCGCTGCGATGTAGCGGGGTGTCGATTATCTCGGCTCGTGACACGCGTCGCCGCTGCTGAGTGGCTGAAGACCACGTGAGGACGTAGATGTCCCACGTGCTTCGCTACGGCGACGCAACCGACGTTCGTACCCGGGGCCGACGGCGAAGTCCCTACAACGTATCCGGGATCGCACGGCGCCTCGCCCAGGCATGAGCCCTCGTCGCCCTCCTGACGCCGGTGCTTGGTCGGTGACGTCCCCAAGTCTGCGTTGAGCGACGCGCCCGCGTGTTAACCACTCATAGGGCCAGCACAACGCCGTTCGGGGTGGCACCGGAGCGGTGCCAACGTCGTGCTCCGGTATGCCTCCGTTGTCAGAGTGCGCCGAGTTGCGGGCAGACGTGCCCCGCCGGGTCCATGGGGTAGCCGCACAGCGGGCAGCTGGCCCGCCCCGCGCTAACCACCTCGAGGGTGCGCTTCGCGAACGCGCGGGCTGTGCCGACCGGGATGCGCACCAACAGCGCCTCGGGCGCCTCTACGTCGATGGGTTCGGAGCGGGGCTCCTCGCGGGCGACGTCGTTGAGCTCGGCCATGGCGTAGGACTCCATGACGATCTCCGCGGTCGTCGGATCCCAGCCGAGGCCCAGGGCGCCCGTGCGGAACTGCGTGTCGAGCGGCTGCTGGAGCGGGTCGTTGTCGACGAGCTCGACGGGTGTTGAGTCGGGAACCCTGAAAGGATTGCCCTCGGTGGACTTCAGCTGGTCGAGCACCTCGTCGATCTTTTGGGCGAGGAGCGCGGACTGCTCCTTCTCGAGAGCGACCGTCAGATCCGGGCTTTGGTGCGGGCCTGCAGGTAGAACTCACGGGCGCATGGTCGCCCGACGGTCCCGACCACGAGTCGATCCGGCCAGGGGAACTCGTGGACGATCGTGGGCATAGGAGCATCTTACGAGCCCCGCCACTTCGGGCGCCTGGCCGCCGATCCGGGCGCGTAGGCGTGCAGACGGCCCACCCAGCCAATCATTCGCGCATCCTGAACGCCGTCCACCTCGCAACAAGCTGGCCGCAACGAGAACCCGGATCATCGGCAAACATCGCCTGGCGCACTGCGGCAGATGTGCGCGTTGACGTAGGGCTTTGATGCTGTTCAGGCGTCGTGTGAGGCCAGCGCGGAGGAAATGGTCCGGACCAGCAGCCGGGCCGACTCGGGGGTGAAGCCAGCGAGCGGCATGTTGGGCCGGCGCCGGAAGTGGAGTTCTTCCAGTTGCTTCGCGGTGATGGTGACTCCGGGTACGGCGCAGACTGCGGATGCGAAATGGGCCGCCTCTTCGGTGTCGCCAAACGCGTTGAACCTGACCTCGACGAGTGGGCCCCTCGCTCTGTCGGTGTACAGGTTCAGGATCCAGACGCGCTCACCGGTGTCCCGGGGGAAGGCGGCATTGAGGGAGGGCGTCTCGGCTCGGCCCCCCACAATCTCAAAGCCCTGCTCACTGAAGCCGTCCAAGACGGCCTCGACAGCCGGAAGGGATGCCTGGTGGTGCTCACTGCACCACTCCGTGTACTGCGCGACCGTCCAGCGGGGGCGCATCCTCGCCTCCGCGTCGACCTTGGCGTCGACTAGTTCCGCGCCGAAGCTCCGCGGGATCAAGATCTCCAAGGACTCTTCGTGGTGCCTAGTGAACTCCACCAGCATGACCCCGGTCGTCGGCTTCGTGATCGCGTTCAGGTACTCCACAACCCGGCGCAGGTCATCGTTCAAGGCGTCCACAGCAAGCACCAAGTTGAACCGAGCCGCGGCCAGATTCGCAGCCACTCGGGAGCGCAGTTCGCTGTCATCGTCATGGAGGCGGTCGAACGGGCTTCGACCCGCATCGGCGCGGATCCAACGCTGCTCGAACTGCTCGACATCCATCTGCCACAACCTGGAGGCGTAGTCGAGAACCTGACCGACGATAGTCCGCCGGACCTCCGCGTTGGCTCGCAGCTTGCACTCAACGACGGTGATGGCACCCTCGGCATCGAGAATGACGACATCGGCGGGCCCAACGCTGCTCTCGAACTCCCGGCAGGCAATCGCCTCACCGGCCACCCCGGGCACCAACGACGGGTGCTCGGTCAGGATCGCCTGCAACGCCGCCTCATTGTCGTACCCATGCCCCACCGGCTCACGCCAAGCACCCTGCCCATCGCGAATCAACAGCGTCATACCAACCCGCCTGCCTCGTCGTAGCCTCTCCGAATCCTATGCGGCCACCGCCGACAGGATCCCCAGCCAGCCACGCCTGCGCGCCAATCGGGTGCGCCATCTCACCCGGAAGACATCGCCCCTCGCATAGCGCGGCAGTTGCGTGGTTCGAAGGTCCGCCGGTCGCCGTGCACGAGCGTGACTCCCCTTCTTGCTGGGACGGGCCGACGGTGGCATTTGGTGCCATGTACGCCATCCGTGCCCGGCTTGCCTCCGACAGATGGAACCCGTCTTGCCCGTGGGGCCATCCTGCTGGTCGAGGGCGAGCGGATCGTCAACGTCGAGGCAGGCTGGACGGACGTCCCCGACGGGATGCTGGTGCGGGACTATCCGGGCGGCGGCACTTTCCCATCGGGCGTGCCCGAGCTGGCCTGCGAGCGTGGCGGGACGCTGCTGCGGGCTGCGATGCAAGCAGCCCATGAACGTTCTAGAGCTGCCCGAGAAGCTTGGCCTTCTGAGCCGCGAACTCTTCGTCGGTAAGGATGCCCGCCTGGTGGAGTTCCCCCAGCCGCTGGAGCCGTGACAGCGGATCTACATCGCTTCCTGCGGCCGCCGGGGCGTCATCGATCGATTGGCGAATCTCCGGTGCACGCTCCACTGGCCGGCTTAACTCGTGTCGCACATTCCCCAGTGCTGCATTGAGTTGGCGCGCGTTGCGTGAGATGGTCGAGAATTGGAACTCCTGCCCGTCTGGCATGGCAGCGCGCAGCGAGTCGACCAAGAACCCCTCCTTCAGTTCCAGCCTCAGACCCGGATCGCGGGCGTCACACCACGCAAGCGGCCCGACCTCACCCCTACTCCGGTACACGATGACGCGCTTGTCGGTGAGAACTACCAGTGCGTTGACGGGCATGAACTTCCCGGCCGGGATGAAAGAGCCGGTAGAGAGGAGCACTGCCTGCTCGTCATCGACAAGTAGGTACTGCAAGCCGTTGAGTCCGTCCCGGTGGGGGGACAAGTCCTGGTCGGTGAGGCCTGCCGCAGCATCCGCCAGACCGTGCTCACTTGGAAGCGTGGCTGCGATGGGCGCGCGAGGAGCCGGCGAGCCCGTCGGTGGGCTCGGCGTTTCCGCCCATTCACGGTTCGATTGGGTGAGGTGAGTGCGACCCGAATGGAGGCTGAGGGGGTGACCGCACTGCCTACACTTCTTCGTCACCAAGAACCCGACCTCAGACATGCCGAGTGTCATAGCAGCGGCTGTGGCCCGCCCGGCGTTGCGGCCTAGGTTGCTCACCGCCGAGTTCGTGCACTTCTTGCAGTCCCGGCACGCCACTTCGACGCGAGCCATAGTGTGCCGCCTTCCTTGCCACCTGCTGGGGGCCTCGTGACGGGATATTCTGCCAGCGACGCTAGCGCGCCGCGCACGAGATGAAAAATGAGGCGGGCGAGGGTCTCTCTAGCTTCGAGCCCAACCAGTCGTCAGCTCGCCGCGGTGCACTCATGGGCACCTGCGAACATCCCACTCTGGGCAGTTGAGTAACCACACGCCCGTCGGCAGAGTCGAGCACACCCGATGGGCGCCCAAGGGGATGAGGGCAGGTTGCCTGATGCTCGGACGTCCAACACGGTGTACCTGACCACCCGATCGCTTGACCCCACCGGCCACGGAAAGGCACGCTGGGTCGTCAGGTGGAAGCCCGCCCTGAACGCCTTCGCGATCACCTTCGCAGGCAGGTTCGAGAGAGCCACTCACTAGAAACCGCCGGGCCTCACACACCGTTTATCTGACAGACCCTAGTGATCCGAAGGAGAAGCCATGAGTAGCGAAGACGATCGATCCTCAGAGCGGGCGTCGCATCAGGGGACAGGCCACACTTCACACGATCGTTCGGGGAAGGCCAGTGACCCCGGCCTGGGTACTTACGTGCGTTTCGGTCTGATGATCTTGACCTCTTCAGTGGTGATGTACATCGTCATGTACCTGAACACTTACTCGATCGACCACGTCTTCTGGAGTTGGACGCGGTTCTTCATGACGATGATGTCCGCGGCGACCATGACTGTCGTCATGTTGACCTTCATGCTGGGGATGTACCGCAACCGGATGGTGAACGCGGTGATCGTGGTGGGAGCTGTCGTGGTGTTCGGTGCGGGCCTTGCCCTGGTCCGCACCCAGGCCACCGTCGGCGACGTCGCGTGGATGCGGGCGATGATCCCGCACCACTCGATCGCGATCCTCACCAGCGAGCGCGCCCACCTCGAGGATCCGCGGGTCCGTGAGTTGGCGGACTCGATCATTGAGGCGCAGCGCAAGGAAATCGAGGAGATGAAGGCCTACATCAAGGAGTTGGAGTAGGGGAACGGGCTCCCGGTGCAGGCGGCCGAGGCGACGCGCGATGCTCGGCGACGTCCCGTGCACCAGCCCGCGTGGTGATCGTGGAGGGCGATTCCGTGCACGGGCCGCAACCCGAACGCGTGGTCAGCGAGGCCGATCTGCTGGTGGGGGCGCGAGTGGAGGGCTTGGAGGCCGCCAGTTGACCAGCTCTGTGAGGTGCGATCGGTGGCGGCATGGAGGGAGCTGAGGAACGCCGACAGATAGTTGGCGTGGGTCTTGCCACTGACCGGAGCGCGCGTCGGCGATTTGTGCGTTGGACCGGCCTCTCGGCGACGGGGCCGAGCACCTCCGCCGTGATCGAAGGCATCATTGTCGACGACGCTTGAAAATGAGGCCATAGCGACGGTCGAAAACGAGGCCACCCAGACAGATTGGATGGGTGATCTCTATGGAGGATTGGGCTTTGATCCGGCGGCTGGTCGCGGACGGTGTTCCGCAGCGGCAGGTGGCGCGGGACTTGGGCATTGGGCGGTCGACGGTGGCGCGGGCGGTGGCCTCGGACGGGCCGCCGAAGTACGAGCGGCCGGCGGTGTCGACATCGTTCACGCCGTTCGAGCCGGCGGTGCGGCAGTTGCTGGTCACGACGCCGGACATGCCGGCGACGGTGATCGCCGAGCGGGTCGGCTGGACCGGATCGATCAGCTGGTTCCGCGACAACGTCCGAGGGCTGCGGCCTGATCACCGGCCGGTCGACCCATCGGACCGGTTGATCTGGCTGCCTGGTGATGCGGCGCAGTGCGACCTGTGGTTCCCGCCGAAGAAGATCCCGCTCGAGGACGGCACCAGGACGCTGCTGCCGGTTCTGGTGATCACCGCTGCGCACTCCGGGTTCATGGTTGGGCGGATGATCCCGACCCGGACCACGGCCGATCTGCTGCTGGGGATGTGGATGCTGCTGCAGCTGCTCGGACGGGTTGCACGGCGGCTGATCTGGGACAACGAGTCAGGCATCGGCCGCGGGAAGTGGCATGCCGAAGGCGTGGGTGCGTTCACCGGGACGCTGGCCACGACGTTGCAGCGACTCAAGCCGAACGACCCTGAATCGAAGGGTGTGGTGGAACGCAGGAACGGCTACTTCGAGACGTCCTTCATGCCGGGCCGCGAGTTCGAGTCCCCGGCTGACTTCGACGCCCAGTTCGGCGAGTGGCTCACCATCGCCAACGCCCGGATCGTGCGCACGATCAAGGCACGGCCGATCGAGTTGCTCGACGCCGATCGGGCGGCGATGCTGCCGCTGCCGCCGGTGCCACCGGCGGTGGGCTGGGTCAACCGGGTCCGGCTGGGACGCGACTACTACGTTCGCATCGACAGCAACGACTACTCCGTCGACCCCGGCGTGATCGGCCGGTTCGTCGATGTCACCGCCGACCTGACCCGCGTCGAGGTCCGCCACGAGGGACGCCTGGTCGCTGCCCATGACCGGGTCTGGGCCCGCGGCATGACGATCACCGACCCCGCCCACGTTGCGGCCGCGAAGGTCCTGCGCGAGCAGTTCCAGCGACCCCGGCCGGCACCAGATCCGCACACGGAGCTGGTGCGGGACCTGGCCGACTACGACCGCGCCTTCGGCCTCATCGACGGCCCTGTCGACGGCGAGGAGGTGGCCTGATGGCGGGCAAGACGAAGACCGATGCGACCGAGGCGCTCAAGCAGGTCACCTACCTGGCATCAGCGTTGAAGGCCCCCCGGATCACCGAAGCCGCCGCGAGATTGGCCGACCACGCCAGGGATGCCGGCTGGACACACGAGGAGTACCTCGCCGCGATCCTCGACCGCGAGGTCGCCGCCCGCAACGCATCCGGCGCCCAACTGCGGATCCGCGCCGCCGGGTTCGCCGCACGCAAGACAATCGAGGAGTTCGACTTCGACGCCCAACCTGCCGTCCGCCAGCAGGTCGCCGCGCTGGCATCCGGCGGGTTCCTCACCGAAGCCCGCAACGTCGTGCTGCTCGGCCCGCCGGGCACCGGGAAGACCCACTGTGAGACTTGCAGTGGGGCCTACGGGCCTTCCCGGCGCCGGGATGCCAGTGTCGGTGCTGGTGATCGCGACTGACCCGAAACGACTCATTGACTCGCCCTTGGGTGGTGTCCTGGCTATGGATCTGTCGTCGTGATCGCCGGCACCGACCTGGCCCACCATCGTTGGCCTGATCAGAAGCTTGGCCGACCCGTCAGGGTCGTGCCTCATCACAGTCCTGCCGCGCGGTGACCTCACCCAGGCCGGTGCCGACCCGTTGGGCACTCCTCTTGGAAGGGAAGCACCATGAAACCTATGTTGGCAGGCGCCGTCGAGTTCGTCATCGGCGTCGACACCCATCGCGACACCCATACGGCCGCGATCGTGAACGCGGCCACTGGCGGGGTCGTCGACCAGCTGTCCGTTGCCACCGATGCATTCGGATACCGACGCCTGAAGGCGTTCGCCGACCAACATGCTGACGGCAGCCGCGTGTGGGCCATCGAAGGAACCGGCAGTTACGGCGCCGGCCTGACCACGTCGCTGCTGGAAGCGGGCGAATGGGTCGTCGAGATCGACCGCCCCGCCCGACCGGCGCGACGCGACGGTGCAAAGTCCGACGACCTGGACGCGGTTCGTGCGGCCCGTGAGGCGCTCAGCAGGCAACACCTGGCGCAGCCCCGCGCTCGCGGCGATCGCGAGGCATTGCGGGTACTGATGGCCGCTCGCCAAGGTGCCGTCGTGGGCCGTACCAAGGCCATCGGCCAGCTCAAGGCACTCATCGTGAACGCACCCCAAGCCCTGCGTGACCAGCTACGACGAGGCACCACCGACGAGCAACTCCAACGCTGCGCCCGCTTGCGGACCCTGCCGACCCACTCGATCGAACACCGCGCCACCATCCAAGCCATCCGCGGCACCGCGCGCAGGGCGCTCGCCCTGGAAGCCGAGGCAGCCGAGTATGAGACCGAACTCGAGCGGCTGGTGGTCGCCATCTGCCCAGTCCTGTTGGACCAGCCCGGGATCGGCACCATCACCGCTTCCCAGTTCCTGATCTCGTGGTCCCACATCGGCAGGATCCGCTCCCAGTCCGCCTTCGCGTCCCTCGCCGGCGCGGCCCCGATTCCCGCCAGCAGTGGACAAGTGACCCGCCACCGACTGAACCGATTCAGCGACCGCCAACTCAACCGCGCCCTTCACACCGTCGCCCTCAGCCGACTCCGGATCCATGAACCCACCAAGGCCTACGCCGCCCGGCGCACCCAAGAGGGCAAGAGTGCCCGCGACATCAAACGCTGCCTGAAACGAGCCATCGCCCGAGAGGTCTACCGACTCATGAACACCCACGCCGCCGCCGTCGCAAGGAGCCTGCCCATCACCGCTTGACAGACATAGAAGCATCCTGGCCACCGGCCTTGGCATCGCGGCCGCGAATCACGGCCACCGGGTGCTGTTCGCGACCGCGACCGAGTGGGTCACCCGACTCACCGACGCCCACCGCGCCGGACGACTACCCCAGGAACTCACCCGGCTGCGGCGCTACGGGCTGATCATCGTCGACGAGGTCGGCTACCTGCCCTTCGAGCAAGACGCCGCGAACCTGTTCTTCCAGCTCGTGTCCAGCCGCTACGAACACGCCTCACTCATCCTCACCTCCAACTTGCCCTTCAGCGGCTGGGGCGGCGTATTCGGCGACCAGGCCGTCGCCGCCGCGATGATCGACAGGGTCGTCCACCACGCCGACGTCCTCACCCTGAAGGGCGCCAGCTACCGGCTACGCAACCGCGGGATCGACACCCTGCCCAGCATCAGAACCCAAGACGCGGCAGACTAGGACTCGACGAACCGGTGGCCTCGTTTTCGAGCGTCGGATCGGCCTCATATTCGAGCGTTGTCGACACATCATGATATTGGTCGCTGTGGCGTTCATCCTGTGGACCTCGGTGGTGCTTTCCTCAACCCGCTCCAGTTGGAGAACGTGGGCGTCGGGCTGGCATTCGGTGGTCGCGTCCGCCGTCAACGGCGCCGTCGCCGTCGCCGTGGTCCTCATGCGAGCCGCATGCGCCGCTTGATCAGGCTGACTGCTGACGGAAATACCTGATGACCGACCTGTGGACCTCGGCCCGGAGTCGTGCCGGGTGTCATATGGAAGCGGACGTTCTGCCTACTGTCTCCTGGACGACGCGGACGGCTTGGCGTCAGCTCGCAGGCCACCCGGACGAGGGCGTGACGCCGGCGCAATGAGCGGCTGTCCGGTCAGCGTCCACAGCGGAGGAGCGGGTGTCACGGTCTTGCCCTCACCGCCCCGATTGGTGGCTCTTCACACTTCCGGTGGGGGTGGCGGGGTGAGTCCGCCGCCGATGAGGAGCATGCGTAGCCGGTAGTTGTCTCGGTTGCGGAAGCCGCGGGCGATGCGGCGGTGGAGTTCGATGAGCCCGTTGATGCTCTCGGTGCCGCCGTTGCTGGCGCGGCCGGTGTCGAAGTAGGCCAGGAAGGCGTCCCTCCACTGCTTGAGGGTGCGGCCCAGCTTGGCGATCTCGGGGATGGGACACGTGGGGAAGCTGGCGACGACCTGTTCAGCGAGTTGGCGGCCTCGAGCGGGGTCGGGGTGGGCGTACGCGGCGCGAACACGTTGGGCGCACTGCCAGGCGATGTGGACGGCGTCGTGGCGCTCGTCGGCGGCGATGGCAGCGGCCAGGCGGGCCTGTTGCTTCTCGGTGAGCCGCTCGGCCGCGCAGCGCAGGATGTTCCGGATCCCGTACAAGGGGTCGCCGGAACGGCCACGGTGACCGTGGATCTCCTGCTGCACGCGGCGGCGAACCTCATCGACCGCCCGGCCGGCCAGGGCGACCACATGGAAAGCATCCAGGACAGCGGTGGCGTCGGCGAGTTTGTCGTCGATGGCGTTCTTGTAGCCGTGGAACGGGTCCAGGGTGGCGACCTCGACCCCAGCCTTGAACGCCGTGCCGCGTTGGTCGAGCCATGTCTTGTACACGGTCCCGGAGCGGCCGGGTACGAGGTCGAGCAGCCGGGCTCGGACGCGTCCGTCCTTGTCACGGGTCAGGTCGACCATGCCGGTGAGCTCCTTCGGGCCGCGCTTGCGGGGACTCACGTGGTGCCACAGGTGTTCGTCCACCCCGAGGGTGGTCACGCCGGCGAACCGGGCCTCGTCGTCGGCCAGCGTCGCCAGGATGGGTTGGATCGAGCCCCATACCGTCTTCCACGCCACCCCCAGCTGCCGCGCGAGTCCGTGGATGGAGGCGTGCTCGCGGCGGACCTGCTCGATCACCCACCGGCACGCCCGGGTGGTCAACAGCCCGCGCGGGCGGGCTATCTGCTCGTCCTGCTCGGTGAACACCCTGGTCGGGCACGCCGGCTCCAGGCACCGCCACGTGCGTTTGCGCCACCGCAGCCGGGTCGGCCGGGCGAAACACGGGATGTCCACCAGCGTGGTCGTGCGTCGGCCGCGACTCTCAGCGACTACCCCACACGACGGGCAACCCACCACCGTGGACGCCGACTCCATCGTCACCACCAGCACGTCGTGGACCTTGTCGACGTCGACAACGTGCAAGCCGTCCAGGCCGACCAGCAGGTCGCAATGGTCACAGTACGAAGGGGTCGTGGCAGCGCAGCAGCACCCCGTAGGCTCGGACACGTCGAGGCCTTCCGGTCAGGTTGAAGAGACGCTTCCGATCCTGAAGGCCTCGACCCCCAACCACCATCACCCCGCGCTCGGGCGTGTCGCGCTCACCCCCACCTCAAGGTTGAAGAGCCCGATTGGTGCGTTTCCCTGGGGAGGGTGAGTCGCAGGGTGGCGCCGGTGCCCTCCCCGTCGCTGGTGGCGGTGAGGCTGCCCCCGTGGGCTTCGGCGAGTGCTTTGGCGATGGTGAGCCCGATGCCGGATCCGCCCTTGTCGGCCTCCCTGGCGGCGTCGCCGCGGTAGAAGCGCTCGAAGATGTGCGCGAGTTGTTCGGCGGTCATGCCTTGGCCTGTGTCGGCGACGCTGATGGTCACGGCGTCCGGGGTCGAGGTTGACGTCACGTCGACTCGTCTCCCCTGGGGGGTGTGTCGGAGGGCGTTGGTGAGCAGGTTGCCGAGGATCTGGGCGACGCGCTGGGGGTCGGCTCGGACCGGCACGTCGTCGACTCGGACGGTGAGGGTGACGCCTTTGGTGTCGTAGGCGTGCCTGGCCTGACGGATCGCCGGCTCGACCAGATCGGTGAGCGGTTGCACGCTGGTCTGGAGTTCGATGCGTCCTTCTTCGGCTCGGGACACCTCGTCGAGGTCGCGGGCGAGCCGAGTGAGGCGTTGGGCTTGTTGCTCGACGACGGCTTGGGTGTTGTCGTCCCAGGTGAGGACACCGTCGGCGATCCCTTCGAGGTGGGCGTTGAGGGTGGCGATGGGGGTACGCATTTCGTGGGCCAGGTCGGACAGGAGGCGCCGGCGGGTGTTCTCGACGTCGCCGAGGCGGTCGGCCATGGTGTTGAACGTGTCGCCCAGGGTGCTCAACTCGGGGCCGCCGCCCGTGACGGTGACCCGGGCGTCGTAGTCGCCACGGCTGAGCCGGCCGGCCGCCTGGGTCAGGAGCTCGACGGGATGGCCGATGCGGCGGGTCAGGTACCACGAGATCCCGAGGGAGGCGGCGAGCGCGACCAGCAGCCCGACGGTGAGGGAGATCATGCTGGCGTCGGCGAAGGCGCGTTCGATGTGGACGATCTCGGGAGAGTCGGGCGGGTGGCCCGTGTCCAGGAGGTGGGCGTGGAACAGCGGTGGCCCGATGATCGCGGCGGTCAGGCCGGCGCTGGCCACGATGGCGAACAGGACGATGGCTTGGGCGACGAACAGCTTGGTGCCGAGCCGCCAGGCGCCCACAGCGTGGAACGGGCGGGTCACCCTCGTCCCATCCGGTAGCCGACGCCGCGGATGGTGGTGATGTAGCGCGGTTCGGTCGGGTCGTCGTCGACTTTCTTGCGGAGGTTGGCGACGTGGACGTCCACGACGTGTTCGTCGCCGACCCACGCGGTGTCCCACACGGCGTCGATCAGTTGGCGGCGGCTGAGCGCCAAGCGGGGTTGGGCGGACAGGACGTCGAGGATGTCGAACTCGGTGCGGGTGAGGGCGACGGGGTGGTCGCCGATCCACACTTCGTGGCCGGCGGCGTCGATGCGCAGGTCGCCGAACACACGCTGATCCTCCACCGCGGGGGCGGCGGCGGGTGGGCGGCGGGGGCGCCGCAGCACGGTCTGGACGCGGGCGACGAGTTCCCGGTTGCTGAAGGGCTTGGTGAGGTAGTCGTCGGCGCCCACGGACAATCCGATGAGCCGGTCGACCTCGTCCCCGCGGGCGGTCAGGATCAGGATGTAGCAGTCCGAGAAGGTGCGGATCTGGCGGCACACCTCGATGCCGTCGAGCCCGGGCAGCCCGAGGTCGAGCACGATCACATCGGGGTCCTCGGCCCTCGCCTGGGCGACGGCGTCGGGACCGGTGTGGGCCTGAGTGACGTGGTGGCCTGCCCGGGTGAGGTAGGACGCGATGACGGCGGCGAGTGCGCGTTCGTCATCGACGACCAGCACCTTGGTCGGCAGTGCACCTTCGCTGTTCATGTCAGCCAGTATGGCCGCGGCCGGCGCGCCGGCGGTCGGCGGGGCCGGGCTCTCGCGCGGGTCTTGATGCGATCTTGAGAAGGGCCCGGTCGGACGATGTGGCAGCGCCGGGCGCTGTGTCCAGCCGGTGTTCGAGCCAGCGCTGGAGGGACGCCGTTCTCTCGACCGCGCCGTGGAACCGTACGGCGCCTCCTATCGGGGAGGGACTTCGAGGCGGGATTGCGACCCCTTCGATTTGCGATTGGGTGCCGAGCGCGGCTGGGGTGTCAGGCGGGACCTGCATGGACGAGTGAGGTGAACGCCGTGCAGCTGGTTGATGGCCGCATCGGTAGGCGGGTGGGCTCGACGAGCTTGTCGACGGCCGACAAGGCCGTCGCAGCCTCGCCCAGCCGGCGTTGGCAGGGTTCGCTGGGCGACATCACCAGGTGGTCCGATCTTGACCGAACCTGAACCTGCGCCATACGGCGGCGCCACAGCAGGCGGCCACAGTGGCAGGAGGCCAGGAGAGGGGAGCGCTATGGGCTGGGAGATGTGGGT
Source organism: Propioniciclava soli (assembly GCF_038502305.1). Lineage (NCBI taxonomy): Bacteria > Bacillati > Actinomycetota > Actinomycetes > Propionibacteriales > Propionibacteriaceae > Propioniciclava > Propioniciclava soli. Next base: position 3,765,743 of record NZ_CP115965.1, on the reverse strand, counting down.
CCTCATGCTCATCGGCATGGCCGGCTTCTGGGCAGTGGTCCTGTTGGGCATCCGCGCGCTGTTCCTGGCGGGCGGAAAAACGCCTGAGCCGCGATTCCGCGATGCACCCGAGAACGACGCCACCGCCGGGCGCTCGCAGCCTCGGGCTTCGGCCGAGCCGCCGGCCCGGACCGACTCCTCCTCAACGTCTCGAATAGCACCCATCGAAAGGCACCCATGACTGGCATGTCCCGACGCACGCTCCTGCTCGGCGGACTCGGCCTCGGCGCCGCCGCCCTGACGGGCTGCACCTCCGCGCCGGCCGCCGGCCCCGTCCCCTCCGCGTCTGGCCCGATGCCGACGCTCCCGCCGGCCACCCCGAGACCCGGGCAACGGATCGTCGAGCAGGTCTTGACCGCCAAGCCTGTGACCCTCGACCTCGGCGGACCCACCGTCCCTACCTGGGCCTACGGCGACACCGCGCCCGGTCCGCTCGTGAGGGCTACCGCGGGTGACTTCCTCCGGATACGTCTTGACAACCAGTTGCCCGCGGACACGACCATCCACTGGCACGGGATCCGGCTGCACAACAAGGCGGACGGGGTGCCCGGCATGACGCAGGACCCGGTCCCGGCCGGCGGGTCGTTCACCTACGAGTTCACCGCGCCGGATCCCGGCACGTACTTCTTCCACCCGCACGTCGGCGTTCAACTCGACCGCGGCCTGTACGCCCCCCTGATCGTCGACGACCCGAACGAGCCGGGCGCCTACGACGCCGAGTGGGTGGTCGTGCTGGACGACTGGGTCGACGGCACCGGCCGCACCCCCGACGACGTCCTCGCGAAGCTGATCGCCGACGGCGGCCCTGCCCCCAGCGGCGGCATGGGCGGCATGGGTGGGATGGGGGGCATGGACCACGGCGGTCACGGTGGCGGCAACGCTCCGCAACCGTGGGGGGATGCCGGCGACGTCACCTACCCCTACTTCCTGATCAACGGACGCGTCCCCACCGCACCCGACACGTTCGAGGCCAAGCCGGGCCAGCGCGTCAGGATCCGGCTCATCAATGCGGCGTCCGACACGATCTTCACGGTCGCGCTCGGCGGCCACCGACTGACGGTCACCCACAGCGACGGCTTCCCCGTGGAACCGCGGGAGGTCGACGCCCTCTACCTCGGCATGGGCGAGCGCTACGACGCCCTCGTCACCCTCGACGACGGCGTGTTCCCCCTGGTGGCTCGTCCGTTCGGCAAGACCGAGGGCGGCCAGGGCTTGGCCCTGGTCAGGACCGGTTCGGGTCAGGCCCCCGGCCCCGACGTGTCGCCCGCCGAACTGGCCGGGCGCATCCTGCTGGCCACCGACCTGCGTCCCCACGAGTCGGGGAGGCTGCCTTCACGATCGCCGGACGCCACCGCGCACATGTCGTTGGAGGGGTCGATGAGCCCGTACCGGTGGGGCATCAACGGGGCCCCGTTCGGGCAGAACCAGCCGCTCACCGTGCGTGAGGGGCAACGGCTGCGGCTCAACGTGATGAACATGACGATGATGACCCACCCCCTGCATCTGCACGGGCACACGTTCGCGCTGCCGTCGGGGCTGCGGAAGGACACGGTGCTGTTGGCGCCGATGCAGTCGATGGCGCTCGACCTGGACGCCGACAACGTCGGTGACTGGATGGTCCACTGCCACAACATCTATCACGCCGAGGCCGGGATGATGATCGGCCTGCTCTACCGCGGCTGAGCGGGAACGTTGACGCGACCTTGACGGTTCCCACAACCAGACCCGACCTTCGTCGACCAGCCTCGTTGGGGTAACGATCCGAACGACGTCAAGGAGTCCCTGCCATGAATCACGACCACACCGACCACCGCGCCATCCCGGCGGCCAGCAGCGACCCGTACGACCGGTTCGCCGCCGACCCGTTCGCGCCGACCACCCCGGCACCGCCCGTTGGGCAGCAGGCCCCTACGGCCCAGCCCGTGCGGCACCGGTGGTGGATGCACCTGCTGATGTGCGCCCCGATGCTGGCTGTCGTCGGATTCCTCGTCGCCACCGGGGCGGCGGGCGGCGGCGTCATCGGCTACGCCCTGCTGTGCATGGCGATGATGGGCGCGATGATGCTGTTCATGAACCAGGGCTCCGCTGGCGGCCACAAGCATTGACCCCGACACCCCCACGAACCCCATCGCCGAGCCACCCCGATCCCCCGAGTGGCTCGGCGATGGCCCGTCCGCCCTGACAGGAGAATGTGATGAACCTGAACTCCACCGCCGAGTCGGTCGTGCTGCACGTGGGTGGCCTGCATTGGGCCACCACCGCCCACGGCGTCGAACAGACCCTCCTGACCCGGCCAGGCGTGCTGGCGGTCGACGCGAACGCGATCTCGCAGACGGCGACCGTCACGTTCGACCCGACGCGGACCGACGTCGCCGAACTTCAGGGCTGGGTGCGCGAGTGTGGCTACCACTGTGCCGGCGAGTCACAGCCCACCCACGTGTGCGTTCCCCGCATCGAACCGGCAGGTCATCCCGGCGGGCACGCAGGCCCGGACGCCCACGCGCGGCACGGCGGCCCCGGAACCACGGTGCCGCACGGTCATGGGGGGCACGACCAGGCGGCGAGCCACGCCGCGGGGGTGGTGATCTCGCCGCATGACGCGATGGGTCATGGCGGTCATGGGGGGATGTCGATGGACGCCATGGTCGCCGACATGCGCAACCGGTTCCTGGTCGCGGCGGTGCTGTCGGTGCCGATCACGTTGTTCTCCCCGATGGGACGCGACATGCTCGGCTTCGGGCTGCCGGCGCCGTTCGGGTTGCGGGACGAGGTGTTCGCCCTGGTGTTGTCGCTGCCGGTGGTGTTCTACGCGGGCTGGATCTTCTTCGACGGGGCTTTCCGCGCCCTGCGGAACCGGACGCTGGACATGATGGTGCTGGTCGCGATCGCGATCGGCGCCGGGTGGCTGTACAGCCTGTACGTCACGCTCACCGGTGGTGGCGAGGTGTTCTTCGAGGCGGCCGCGGTGCTGACCACGTTCGTCTTGTTGGGGCACTGGTTCGAGATGCGGGCCCGCGGCGGCGCGAACGACGCCATCCGGGCGTTGCTGGACCTGGCGCCGCCGATGGCGACGGTGATTCGTGACGGGGTCGAGGCCGACGTGCCCACCAGCGAGGTGCTGGTCGGCGACCTGGTGCTGGTCCGTCCCGGCGCGAAGGTGCCCGTCGACGGCGTCGTCCGGGAGGGCCGTTCCGAGGTGGACGAGTCGATGGTGACCGGGGAGTCCTTGCCGGTCGACAAGACGGTCGGTTCAGCGGTGGTGGGGGCGTCGATCAACACCACGGGGACGCTGCGGGTGGAGGCCACCAAGGTGGGCGCGGACAGCGCCCTGGCGCAGATCGTCGCGCTGGTGCAGCAGGCGCAGAACTCGAAGGCCCCCGGCCAGCGGCTCGCGGACCGGGCGGCGTTCTGGCTGGTGCTGGTGGCCATCATCGGAGGAGGGCTCACGTTCGGGGCCTGGCTGCTGGCCGGCGCGTCGGTCCAGACGGCGATGCTGTTCGCGATCACGGTGGTGGTCATCACCTGCCCCGACGCCCTCGGACTGGCGACGCCGACCGCCATCATGGTCGGCACCGGTCTGGGCGCCAAGCGAGGAGTGTTGTTCAAGAACGCCACCGCCCTGGAGACCTCCGCGAAGGTCAACACGGTGGTGATGGACAAGACCGGCACGCTCACCCGCGGCGAACCCGAGGTGACCCAGGTCATCGCCGTCGGGGGCGACCCCCACCTCGACCTGGTCGCGGCGGTGGAGCGCGAATCCGAACACCCGCTCGCGGCCGCCGTGGTCACCCATGCCGACGCCCTCGGCGTCGCGACCCGTAAGGCTGCCGAGTTTCGCAACGTGCCCGGCCACGGGGCCACCGCCGTCGTCGACGGACTGGACGTTGCGGTCGGAAACCGGCGGCTCATGGAGTCCCTCGGTGTCGACCTGTCGGCGGCGGGGCCGATCCGCGAGCGGGTCGCCGCCCAGGGCCAGACCGCCGTGTTCGGAGCGGTGGACGGCCGCATCGTGGCGGTCATCGGGTTGGCGGACGCCCCCCGCGAGACCTCCGCCCGGGCGGTCGCGGCGTTGCACGACCAGGGAGTGCAGGTGGTGATGCTGACCGGGGACAATCAGGCGACCGCACAGCGGATCGCCGCCCAGCTGGGGATCGACACGGTGATCGCGGACGTGCTGCCCGGCGACAAGGCCGCCCATGTGGCCGATCTACAACGCCAGGGGCGGGTGGTGGCGATGGTCGGTGATGGTGTCAACGACGCCCCTGCTCTGGCCCAGGCTGACGTGGGGGTCGCGATCGGGGCGGGCACCGATGTGGCGATCGAGACGGCCGACCTGGTCCTCATGCGGTCGGACCCCCTCGACGTGCCGACCGCCCTGACCATCGGCCGTGGCACGCTGCGGAAGATGCGGCAGAACCTGGGCTGGGCGGTCGGTTACAACGTGGTCGCCCTGCCGATCGCGGCCGGCGTGTTTGCCAGCGTCGGGCTGACCCTACGGCCAGAGATCGCTGCGCTGTCGATGTCCGGTTCCAGCCTGATCGTCGCTGTCAACGCCCTGCTGCTGAAGCGGTTGCGGCTTCCTGACGAGCACCACCGCCGACCAGGAACCCCGGCCGCGCAGGCTGCGTCGGGATCTTGACGCGACCTTGATCCGATCCTGCCGATCCGGACACGAGACCCACCTAACCTGACACCAGAAGCGGTACCCCTGGGGGGTATCAGGACAGGGTGAGGTGGTTGTGATGAGTTGGCTCGTCATCGGCGGCGCGGTGGTCGTCACCGGGTTGTTGTGGTGGTTCTTCTTCGGTCCGAAGCGGGCCGGACAGGTGAGCCTGGAGGACGGCGTCCAGGTGGTGCGGGTCACCGTGGACGGTGGCTACAGCCCGGACGTGATCGAGGGCGTCCGCCCGGGCGTACCGGTCAGGCTCCTGTTCGACCGGCAGGAGAGCGGTGAGTGCACCTCGCGGGTGGTCATGCCCGACTTCAAGGTCAACGCAGCGCTGCCGGCGTTCCGGACCACGGCGGTCGAGTTCCTTCCCACCGAAACGGGGGAGTACCGGTTCGCGTGCGGGATGACCATGGTGTCCGGGGTGGTCCGGGTCAGCGGGAGCCCGCCGGCCGATACCCAAGGCGGCGGCACCGTGGTGGAGCAGGCCTCCCGGCCGGTGGACGGAACGACCGCGGCCGGCGGCACCGCCCCCGACGCGGAGGCGGAGGAGGCTGAGCGTGCCGCCGAGATCCGCGACTTGACCCGCCGCCTGCTGGTGGGTGCGGTGCTGTCGGCGCCGGTGCTGGTCGCGGTGATGGCGGTGGAGTTGTTCCAGGCGATGTGGGTTCCCGAGTTCCTGATGAACCCGTGGCTACAGCTGGCGTTGATCGCTCCGGTGATGTTCTATACCGGCTGGCCGATCCACCGGACCGGCTGGAAGGCGCTGTCGCACCGGACCGCCGACATGAACTCGCTGATCACCTTGGGCACGTTTGCCGCCTTCGGCTACAGCCTGGTGGTCACGTTCCTGCCCTGGCTGCTGCCCGACGCGTTGCGGCACGTGTACTACGAGGCCGTCGGGGTGATCATCACCCTCATCCTGCTCGGGCGGCTGCTCGAGACGAAAGCGAAGGCCGGCACCGGTGAGGCAATCCGAGCTCTGATCGGGCTGCAGCCCCGCACCGCCCGGGTTGAGCGCGACGGTGCCGAACTCGAGGTCGGCGTTGATGAGGTGCGGGTCGGAGACATCGTGCTGATCCGGCCCGGGGAGAAGCTCCCGGTCGACGGCGAGGTGACCAGCGGCTCCTCCTCGATCGATGAGTCGATGGTGACCGGCGAATCCATGCCGGTCACCAAGTCCGTCGGGGACACCGTGATCGGCGCCACCATCAACACCACCGGCGCCCTGCGCTACCGCGCCACCAAGGTCGGCGCCGACACGATGCTGGCCCAGATCATCAAGCTGGTCCGCGAAGCCCAGGGCTCCAAGGCGCCCATCCAGCGGCTCGCCGACCAGGTGTCCAGCTACTTCGTGCCCGCGGTGATCGTGATCGCGGTGTGGACCTTCGTCGCGTGGGTGCTGGTCGGCCCGCCGCCGGTGTTCATCTTCGCGCTCGTCGCCGCCGTGTCGGTGCTGATCATCGCCTGCCCCTGCGCCCTAGGGCTCGCCACGCCCATGTCGATCACCGTCGGCACCGGCAAGGGCGCCGCGCACGGCATCCTGATCCGCTCCGCCGAGGCGCTCGAGACCGCCCACAAGTTGCAGACGATCATCCTCGACAAGACCGGCACCCTGACCCGCGGCGTCCCGGCCCTCACCGACGTCATCCCCGTGACCGACGGCGGTGAGGACCGCCTCCTGGCCGCTGTCGCCGGGGTCGAGCGCGCCTCCGAGCACCCGCTGGCGGCCGCGATCGTGGCCGGGGCGACCGAGCGCGGGCTCGCTGTGCCCGAGGTCGACGGGTTCGAGTCCGTCACCGGCCAAGGGGTGATGGCGCGGGTCGACGGGCGGCCCGTGCTGGTCGGCAATCGCCGGCTGCTGGACGCGTTCGGGGTGGACGCGGCCGTCCTGCTCGCCGCCCACGACCGGCTGGCCGCCGAAGGCAAGACCGCGATGCTGGTCGCGGTCGACGGACACCCCGCCGGCGTCGTTGCTGTAGCCGACACCCTCAAGGAAGGCGCCCCGGCGGCGGTCGCAGCCCTCCAGGCCCGCGGCATCGAGGTCGTGATGATGACCGGCGACAACCGGCACACCGCCGCCGCGATCGCCCGCCAGGTCGGCATCACCCGCGTCGTCGCCGAGGTCATGCCCGACCACAAGGCCGCCGAGGTGCGGCGCCTGCAAGCCGACGGCAAGGTGGTCGGCATGGTCGGCGACGGCATCAACGACGCCCCCGCCCTCGCCCAGGCCGACGTCGGGTCGGCGATCGGGACCGGCACCGACGTCGCGATCGAGTCCTCCGACATCACGTTGGTCTCGGGGGCACTGGTGGGCATAGTGACCGCCGTCGACCTGTCCCGGGCCACCATGCGCAACATCAAACAGAACCTGGTGTTCGCGTTCCTGTACAACATCCTGGGCATCCCGATCGCCGCCGGCGTGCTCTATCCGGCGTTCGGGATCACCCTCAGCCCGATCATCGCCGCCGCCGCGATGGCCCTGTCGTCGCTGTCAGTGGTCGCCAACGCCAACCGGCTCCGCCGGTTCACCCCCCGCCCACTGGCCGCCACCACCCAGGTGGCCGGCGTCGACCCGCTCGTCGAGGTGGGCGGCAGCGTCGAAGCCTCACCCCACACCCAACGAAAGGAAACCACCATGTTCCGCCTGTTCGGCAAGAAGAAGGACACCACCACCGCCAAGGTCGTCGACCCGGTCTGCGGTATGAAGATCAACCCCGCTGACGCTGCCGCCACCCGCGACCACGACGGCACCACGATCCACTTCTGCTCCACCCACTGCGCAGCCGCGTTCGACACCGACCCCCACCGCTACGCGCATGGACCCTCCGGCGCCGGCCACCACTGACCCGGGCGCTGCAACACCCGCAGCCCAGCGGAGCGCGTCGGGCCCACGGACCCGACGTGCCCTGCTGGGCCGGCTGCGGCGCATCGAGGGACAGGTCCGCGGGATCGCCCGGATGGTCGACGGCGACGCCGACTGCATCGAGATCCTCACCCAGGTGGCCGCAGTCACCCACGCCCTCGAAGCCGCAGCCCTGATGCTGGTCGACCAACACCTCCGCGACTGCCTGCAGCGGGGGGCAGCCACCACCCTGGCCGACGAGCAGACAAAACAGGTGGAGCAGGCCCTCCGGGCCGTCGAACGGCTGCTCGTGTGAGTCCCGTGGAGTGGTGGGTTTTGGAGGAGGGCGTGTCCTGAGCTGATGGGAGGGCCATCGGCGAGATCTTCGGTGTGTACGGCCAAGCACGCATCGAAGGAGTTATCACCGATGGCCCACATCCAGTCTGCCGTGTCCGACCTGTTTGAGGCGTTTCGTTCCGGGGAGGGAGTCGATCTGGTCCGCGAGTCCGTGCGGATCGTGTTGCAGGAGTTGATCGAATCTGAAGCCAGCGCCGTGATCGGCGCCGACCGCTACGAACGCACTCCCGAACGCGTCACCGAACGCAACGGTGTCCGCTGGCGGGAGTTGATGACCAAGGCTGGCACCGTCGAGGTCGGCATCCCGAAACTGCGGAAGGGTTCGTTCTTCCCCTCAGTGTTGGAACCACGCCGCCGCATCGACCAGGCCCTCTACGCGGTCGTCATGGAGGCGTGGGTGAACGGGGTTTCTACCCGTGCCGTCGACGACCTGATCCAAGCCCTCGGAGGCACCGGGATCAGCAAATCAGAGGTATCGCGCATCTGTGCCGCCCTCGACGAGGAGGTCGGCAAGTTCCGCACCCGCAGGCTGGATGCCATCGAGTACCCCTACGTCTTCCTGGACGCCACCTACCTGCACGTGCGCGACGACCGGCTGGTCACCTCCAAAGCGGTGGTCGTCGCCACCGCGGTCACCGCCGACGGCCGCCGCGAGATCCTCGGACTCGACGTCGGGGACAGCGAGGACGAGGTGTTCTGGCGCGGCTTCCTCACCGCGTTGAAGGGCCGCGGCCTGCGTGGGGTGCGGTTGGTGATCAGCGACCAACACGCGGGCCTGGTCGCTGCGATCAGGCGCTGCTTCCAAGGAGCCGGTCATCAACGCTGCCGCGTGCACTACGCCCGTAACCTGCTCGCGCTGGTGCCCAAGGCGCAGATGGACATGGTCGCGGCCGTGTTCCGCACGATCTTCGCCCAACCCGACCCCGAGTCGATGAGCACCACCTGGGACCAGGTACGCGACCAGCTCGCCGCCCGGCTGCCGAAGATCGCACCCCACATGGACGACGCCAAAGCCGAGGTGCTCGCGTTCAACACGTTCCCCCGCGTGCACTGGCGCAAGATCTGGTCAACCAACCCCCTCGAGCGGTTGAACAAGGAGATCAAACGCCGGGCCCGGGTCGTCGGGATCTTCCCCAACGAGGCCTCCGTCATCCGACTGGTTGGGATGATCCTCGCTGACACCAACGATGAATGGGTCACCGACGAACGCCGCTACCTGTCCGAAGGATCCATGGCTTTGCTCTACCCCGACCGCGATAATGAACCCATCGCCGCCATCACCGACGGCGAGGCGTGACACCGAGGATCCCTCGAAAGCCCACCACTCAGCGGGGCACTATCAGCCCGGCCCGCCAAGAACTCCAAGTAGTCCGCGACCAACGGCTCATCACACGTGACAATCGGCCTGCCCGACGAGCCCTGCGGGCGACTCACTCCGACAACGATCGACACCCCGAAACCCCCATCCCAACCGACAGGCACACCCTCAGGGCCATCGAAGCCAACAGGAACAGACAGGGCAAGATCACGTGCATAACAGGCATGACAGGGAGACCGAGACGTGACCGCACGAGCCGGGAACCTTGTGGGGATCTCACAACCTCGCGTCCTCATGCGGAATCGTTCCCTTGCGGGCCACCTTGGGATGGTTGTCGCCTTCGCGACACGCCGATTCGGAATCCGATCCGTAACACGAACGGCCCGCCGACGCCAGGACTTTCGGTTCCGGGTTTGGTGCCGATGTGGACCCTCCACAAGCGCAGGCTGGCGGGTGGGCACCTTGTCGTTACGGCTCCATGCGGCAAGACCAGATGTAAAGATGAGCTTGACAACCCCGCTCAGCGTCAAGGTAGTCTTGACGTGTGGAGATCCGCGGCTCGGCGCGCAAGCACGGGATCACGGACGCCGACATCGACCACGCGTGGCGCAATGCCATCCGTCTCGTCGAGTACGAGTACGCCGGGCAGGAGCGTCTCCTCGTGATCGGCGCCGACCGACAAGGTCGGCTGCTGGAGCTGGTAGCAGTCCCTGCTGAACAACCGACCCGGATCATCCATGCAGATCTCCTGCGACCGAAGTTCTACGACTACTTGAAGTGAGGTGAACACGATGACGATCAAGACGCGCAACAACGCCAACGGGCTGGACCAGGTCGACCCGACGACCCATCCGGCACGTGACGCCGCCCACTTCCGACGGATCATCGCCGCCCGCAAGGCCATAGCCGATGCCGAGCAGGAACTCCGGGATGCCGTGAAGGCCGCCCGGGATGCCGGCGACTCCTGGACGGTCATCGGCGCCGCTCTCGACACCACCCGCCAAGCCGCCTTCCAGCGATTCGGCCGCGACTGACAGCGCTGCCAGCGGCAGGCAGGGCGTTCTGTCGGCCAGGAATGAGGGCCGGCACGAAGTCATGACGCACCCAAGAGTGCCAACCCGGGCAGGGTGCGCGGCATTACAACCGTCTCCAGGAGCCCGTCCTGCGCGCGAATCTACGAGCGCATGTTCCGGGCGGCCGCCTCAGGGGTTGACGGTGGCTCCGGCGAGCAGGATCGCCCAGTACACCGTCGTGACATCCCCGGCACCACCGAACAGGAGGAACCCGTCCAACTCCCCGCATGAAACGAAGAATCGCTCGTACACCACCGCGCTGGACTTGACCGGCTCAGGCGAAGGTTACCCGGGGATGGCTTGGCGTTCGATGATGCCGAACCAGACCTCGACCAGGTTCAGCCCAGAGCCTGGGGTCGGGGTGAAGCGACCGTGGATGCGGCGTCCCCCACCTGCGCCCAAGAGCCCCCAGCACCGCCAGACCACCCTATCCTATCAGGCCCGTCAGCAGCGCGCGCATCGAGCCCTCCAGGTGGCGGACCGTGCCCGGGTCGCTAGGGTGGCATCATGCACGCCGCCACCCTCAGAGCGACGGCCATTGTGCTGGCCGCAGGCGCGCTGGTCGTGACCGCGCTCGAGGCGACCCTCTTGTCCAGGTATGGAGCCACGTGGATTACGCTCGGCAACCTCGGCGTGCACGTCGCGGTGACGGGGGCTCTGGCTGTTCGCCATGACCTGCCGCGGGTGAGCACAGCGGTCACGGTGATCGCGCTGGGCTACCTCGACGTGCTCGCGTGGCAGTCCCCCGTCAACCTGGGTGTCTCTCCCGTGCTCCTCGCCCTGCCACTGGCCGTCCACCTCACGGCGCGGAGAGAACCCTTCGGGTGGGCGTCGATGGGTTTCGTGGCCGCGATCGCGGTGGGCTACTTCAGCCCCATGCGGCTCCTGCCGAGCCGGACGGACCAGAACGTCTGGACCCTCCTCTTCCTCGTCACGATCCTCGGCGCCTTCGTGCTCGGCGCGGCTCGTCGCCACAGCGACATCGTCTACGAGGGGAAGTTGAGTCGGGAGCGGGAGCGGCTCGACGCCCAGACTGTCGCTCGGATCGACCGAGCCCGAACCGGCGAACGTGAGCGCATCGCACGCGAGGTGCACGACATCGTCGCGCACAACCTCGCGGTCATCCAGGTGCAGGCGAGCACGTCCATCGCCGTCGGCTCTGAGGAGCAACTCGGGGAGTCGATGCTGACCATCAAGCGGACGAGCAGCGAGGCGCTGACCGAGATCCGCACACTGGTGCGTCTCCTCCGGGACCAGGAGACCGGGGCAGTCGCGGGCGACCTCTCGCAGGTGCGCACCTTCGTCCAGGCGGCCCGAGCTGCAGGCATCCGGGTGGACGCCGACCTCCCTGACGACGACACGCTGGCCGAGTGGCAGGCCCGCTGGCCCAACCTGGTCCGGGCGACCCTGCTGCGGGTCACCCAGGAGGCCGTCACCAACGTCATCAAGCACGGCGGTCCCGACGCGCAGGCCGTCGTGTCCATCCGGCAGGAGGACGACCCGGACCGCGTGGTGGCCGAGGTCGACAACGACCGCTACCGGGAGTCGGACTCCCCGGGCTTCGGGCTCCTGGGGGTGCGCGAACGCGTCGAGCTGCTGGGAGGCACCTTGGACTACGGCCCCCGCGGCTCGGGTTTCCACTTCGCCTGCACGATTCCGATCGGAGGGGTCGCCCCATGATCCGCGTCGCCGTGGTCGACGACCAGCCGCTGATGGTGTCGGCCTTCGCCGCCCTGATCCGGGCCCAACCCGACATGCTCGTGGTCGGCACGGGCGCTAACGGACAGGAAGCGCTGCGCCTTTGCGAGCACACCGCCGTCGACGTCCTCGTCATGGACGTGCGCATGCCGGTCATGGACGGCATCGAGGCGACCCGACTGCTGGTCGAACGCGTCGGCACGCCCAACATCCTCATCCTCACCACCTTCAACACCGACCAACTCGTTTTGGACGCGGTCGCTGCCGGCGCGCGTGGCTTCCTGCTGAAGGACGCGGAACCCGACATCGTCCTGTCGGGCATCCGCGCCATCCACCGCGGCGAGGCGGTTGTGTCCCCCCAGGCCGCCCCAGCCCTCCTCGATGCGCTGCGGCACGAACGTACGAACGCGAGGGGAACCGCCATCGACGCGCTCACGAACCGCGAGATCGAAGTCCTGCGCCTGGTCGGCCAAGGGCTGACCAACGCCGAGATCGCGGCCCACCTGGTCATCGCCCAGACCACGGTCAAGACGCACGTCGGCAGCCTGCTGGCCAAGCTGGGCGCGCGGGACCGCGTGGCGCTCGCCATCCTCGCGCACACGGTCGGGCTGGGCGGTGATCCCCTGTCGCCTCGGTGATCTCCTTCTCCAGGCGGAGTCGCGACGGCAAGGCGGCGTCGGAAACCCTTCCCAAGCACGATGCCCGGCCTCGTCGCGGCGCACGAGCATGGGGTCATGACCAACCTCCCGATGCTGGGATGCACCGATGTCGCCAAGTCGTTCCACGGCCGGACCGTCCTTCGCCATATGACCCTGTCGGTCCAGCCCGGACGCGTCTATGCCCTCTTGGGCCGCAACGGCGCGGGCAAGTCGACCACCCTGAGGATCCTGCTGGGTCTGCTGGAACCGGACGCCGGCGAGGTGTACCTGCTGGGCAGGCCCTTCGAGCGGGCAGCGCTGGGCGACGTCGGGGCGACCATCGACGGGCCGGCGCTCTACGGACACCTGTCCGCGACGGAGAATCTCCGCGTCCACGCCCTGCTGACCGGCACGAGCGGGGAGCGCGTGGCCGCCGTGCTGCGCCAGGTGGGCCTTGACGGGCTGCCCCACCAGCGCGTCAGCACCTTCTCCACCGGCATGAAGGGACGCCTCGCGCTGGCGATCGCCCTGCTCACGGACCCCCCCGTCGTCATCCTCGACGAACCGCAGAACGGCCTCGATCCCGACGGGATCATCCAGCTTCGGACGATGATCCGATCCCTCGCCGCCGAAGGTCGCACCGTGCTCGTCAGCTCCCACCAGCTGGCCGAGGTCACCCAGTTCGCCGACGACGTCGGCATCCTGGCCAACGGTGCCCTCGTGTTCGAGGCGACCACGGGCTCACTCACGGACAACCTGGAGGCGGTCTACCTCGACGCGGTCCAGCGGGGTGTGGCATGACCCTGCATGTGATCACCTATCGTCCGTCGCTGGCCTCGGAGTTGGCTCGTTCGAAGCACAGCACAGCAGCCCGCCTGCCGTGGGCGGCGCTGGTCCTCTGCGTACTGCTGGGGCTCAGTTGGCTCGCCATCGGCAGCGGGCCGCAACAAGGCTGGGGACGGACGCTCGCGTGGCTGTCCCTCTACACCACCGTGCTGCAGGGCCCGACGGCAGCGCTCCTCGTCTCCACCACCCTGGTGCGGGAGGCTGCGGCTCGCGGAGGCGGAACGCTCTGGCGTCCGGTGGACCGCAGGACGACGATGGCGGCGCGCGCCACGGTGGCGGCCATCCAGTTGCTGGCCACCACGATGGCGTTGACGCTCCCGTGGCTGGTCTTCGGCGCCGCCAAGGGCATCGTCACCCCCGCGGACGCGGGACGGCTCGCGGCGCTCACCGCCGTCATGTGGCTCACCGCGTGGGCCCCGGCCAGCCTGGCCTTCATCACGACACGACTGCTCGGCCGCTACGCCGCCGTCGGGGTCGCCCTCGTGATCCAAGTCGCTGGCACGCTCACGGCGGAGACCCCCGCGGGAGCGTGGTTGCCGTGGTCCTGGCCCGTGCAGGCCACCATGCCCCTCCTGGGCATTCATGCGAACGGCGTCGCCCTGGAAGCCGACTCGCCGGTCTGGTCGTGGAACCCGATCGTGCCGACGGTCGCCGCCACGCTGGTGGCCGCCGCCTTCCTGCTCGTCGAGATCTTGGCTGCGCCGTTGCTGGACCGGCCCAGCCCGTCCCGCAGGCTGAAGGACGTTGAGGCGAGGCCTGTGACGCCTCTCGGCTTCCCGCGTTCTGCTGCTGGCACGACGCGAGCCGGACGCATAGCCTCCCCTCTGCGAGCGGTGGCTGTCTCCTTGCGGCACACCTGGCTCGGTGGAACGACCGTGACGGCCTTGATCCTCACCGTCGCCGTGGCGATCACGTGGGGCGGCCGGCACTCGGCCACATTCGGGACGTGGGTGACCCTCCCCGTCCTCTCCACGCTGCTCGGCGGCTTGGTCTGGTCTGCACAGCGGGAGGCTTGGCGCATCACGTCGCTGCGTGTCTCGCGGCCCGGGTTCGTCCTCGGCAGCCTCGTCGCCGGCGCGGCCCTCCTGACGCCCGTGGCCCTCGTGACGGCCGGCGCCGCCCTGCCCGTCCTGGGCGTCGGTGCGGGCCGCTACGGACTGCTGCTGTGGCTCGTGGCCATGATGTGGTACGCCGTCAACCTGTGGTTGACGACCCGGTTCGGGGTCCCGACGGCACTGGGCGCCTCGCTCGTGGTGTACACGTTCAGCCTGGTTCTGGGCGGCAGTGCGTTGGCGAGCACGGGCTGGTGGTGGCTGGGTCTCCTCGGCTGGCCGGAGTCGGCCGTGGGCGGGCGCGGCGTCGTCGCTGCCGGTCTCACGCTTGCCGTGGGAGGCGTTGCCACCCTCTTGTGGCTGGCTGCCCTGAAGCGTGCCGCACGAACCACGTCCACGGACCGATGAACCTGGGAGTCCGCGACTCCTGGCTCGCCCTCCCCGCCTCACCCACTCCCACCGTCGAGGTCCCCATGAACGACACCACCCCTAATCCCACGATCGTCGTCATCATCCAGGTCGCCTGCGATCCCGCCTCCTCCGGCTACTCCCAGTTGACGCAGGCCGTCCACGCCGCGGTGCGCGCATCCTTGGACGCCCAGGCCGCGTTGCCGGCAACTCCGGTGGCCCTGGCCGACCGGACCGTCACGCACACGCGCCACGTCGGCAGGACTCCTCAGCCACGCGCCCTCGGACCGACTCCGCCCCGTCCCGAGCCCTGCTGCCACGATCCGCGCTGCGACCGCAACCTGCTCTGCCTGCTGCTCTCCCCCGACTCCATCCGCATGATCGCGCGCCGCTTTTTCTGGTCCGAGAGGACGCTGTACCGGCGGTTGCGGGAGCTCTACACCACGCACCACTTGGGCGGCAGGAACCAGGTCAGCGTGCGCTGTCTGTCGGGTCTGCGGTGCGCCGATGCGAACACTCCGTTCGTCGCGGACGAGGCCAGCTGAGCGGCCGCTCAGCTGGCCGTGCCCAGGTCACTCGGGGCGCCAGCCCATGTCCAGCATCGACATCGGCCGGTAGCCGAGCCGCATGGCCTGAGTCTCGATGCGCTCGAAGGCAGCCGCCGGGAAGGGCCGGGGATAGTCGACGATCAGCCCACTCCCGTCGACCGACGCGGCTCGCACCCGCCGCACGGCGTCCGCGAAGAGGATGACGAAACTGGCCAGCGACTGGTGGCACTCCAGGACCAGCGCGCCGCGCGCGGCGCTCCAGATCTCGGCGGCCGACGTCCCCTCCTCGTGGGCGAACGCGTGGACGGCGAGGCTGACACCGCACTCGGCATCGGCGACAAGATCGATGATGTGGCCGTCGTTGACGGGCCCGGGCCAGCGGCACGCCACCGATTCGACGCCGGCGAGCACCTGCTCCACCGCGGCCACCAGCGCGGGGAAGCGGTCGTTCAGCCAGTGGTTCGTCAACGACCAGCTACCCGTGTCAGTGGTGAGGGTGAGGATGCCTTGGCCGCCACGAAAAGCAATGTCGAAGCTCGTGATTTCCATTGCACAATGGTAGCCCTGACCGTCACCTCGGATCGCCCCCGAGGGCGGATCGGCACCCTCCAGGGACTGCCATTTCAAGGCCGAGTCTGACGATTTCGCGAACCACACTGCCAACTGGGGATGAATCCGTTGTTGCGACAGTCGGCTTCCGAGATGCTCGGAACGGGACGACAGCCGCGTTCCCACCACCGAACCGAGGAGAAACATCATGCAACCCGTCTTCAGCCCGACACGTTCGCTGGCCGGACTCGCCGCGGTCACCGTGGCGCTGACGGCACTCACGGCAGCCACGCCGCCCATGGCCGTCGCGGCCACCACATCCGCCAGCGCCTGCCTCAACGGCTACTCGGGCCCCTACGCAGTCGTCAATTCGTACGGCGGCAGCTCCCTGAAGTGTGGCGACACCACCAAGGGCGTGATTCACATCGACATGTCGCACCCCATTCGAGAATCGGGCGCAGACGACGTGAATGTCAACGAATGCATGAACAACATCATCGCCTACGGAACACCGATCAGCGCCTCGACCGGCAACAGCGCCAAGCGGTGGCGGACTCCCAGCGGCGTCTACGCCTACATCGTCTGGCGCACCTCGGCCAAGGATGTGGTGACGATGTACACCAGCGGGACGCCGGGCAATCGCTGGGACCTGTGCGACTGAACTGAACCATCGAGCCGGTACGGGCGGAAGCGTCGGGCACTGGTATCCGCGCCCGACGCTTCCGTCTACGCGGCGAACAGGCCGGCCCGCTGCGTGGACACCATGGCGGCGTACTGCGAACTGATCCGCATCATGTCGTCGTGGTGGCCCGCCGCCTGGAGGCGTCCCCCCGCGAGGAGGTAGACACGATCCGCGGCGACCGCCGTGGAGAGCCGGTGGGCGACCACGATCACCGTGCGAAGGCGTCCTTGCTCCTGCAGGATCAGGTTGAGCAGACGTTCACCCTCGGCATCCAGACCGCTGCCCGCCTCGTCGAGGACGAGGATGCTGGGTTCCCGCAGGAGTGCCCGGGCGATCGCCAGTCTCTGCCGCTCGCCCCCCGAGAGCCCCAGTCCCCGCAGGCCGACCGGCGCGTCGAGTTGGCCCGGGCGCGCCCGGACCGTCGCACCGAGGTGCACGTGGTCGAGGGCGGCCCAGAGATCTCCCTCGGTGGCCCCAGGGGAGCCGTAGCGCAGGCACTCAGCCACGCCTCCCTCCAGCACGAAGCTCTCCTGATCAACCAGGCCGACCTTCTTGCGGACGTCGGCCGGCGTGAGGCCGCGCACGTCCTGGTCCCCTAGGCGGATGTGCCCGGTCGTCGCATCCCGGAAGCGGGTCGCCAGGCCGAGCAGCGTGGACTTGCCCGCACCGCTGGGCCCGACGATCACGTGCACGCCGCGCGGCCCGAACTCGCACGTCAGCCCGACCAACGTCGGGACGGACGCCCCGGGGTAGGAGAACGTGACGTCGCCGAACACCAGCGTGTCGCCCGCCGTGCCATCCGGGGAGCACTGCGAGCCGGCACCGGGCTCGCCCTCCAGTTCGGCGAGCTCAAGGATGCGCTCGGCGGCCGGCAAGGCCTGACCGAAGGACGCCGCCGCCCCAGTCAGCTGCTGGACTGGGCCGAACAGCAGGAAGACGTACATCAGGACGCCGACCAGCTGCGGCGGCGTCAACTGACCGGCATCCATCAGGACCACCCCGGTGACCAGCACCACCAGGAACGGGGCCGCGAAGCCCGCCGAGCCAACAGCGGAGAGCGCCGCTTGGGCCCGGACGACAGCCAAGCCTCCCGACCGTAAAGTGCGCACGATCCCGTCGAGGGCCTGCACCTCGCTGTCCTCCGCGGTGTTCGCCTTCATCACCCGGGCCCCGGACACCGTCCGATCCAGGCGCGAGGCCAGTTGCCCCGCCCCGGCCTGCACGACAACCATCGCGGTTCGCACCCGTCGGGAGAGCAGCGCGATCGCGAGGCCCACGAAGGCCAGCGCGAGTCCCACCACTGTGGTGAGGAGCACGCTCGTGAACGCCATCATCGCCACCGCGCCAACGAGACCCGCCAGCCCGAGGATCGCGTTGAGGGGCGCACCCACGACACCCACCCGGGCCACGGGCACGTCGGCGGTCGCCCGGGCGACCAGGTCGCCGACGCCACCGCGCTCGGTGACGTCCAGGCGCAGGTGGACCAGCCGGCGCGCGACACCACGGCGCAGATCCGCGACGCAGTCCTCGCCCGCGCGACCGGACAGGTAGGCGCCGACGGCGCTCAGCGCCGTGGAGACCCCGAGCAGGCTGCCGAGCTGGGCGAGCGCTCCGGCGGGCAGGGCCCCCGCGAGGACCGAGGCGAACAACTCCTGGACGACGACCGGCTGGTAGAGGCTGACGCCGAGGGCTCCGAGCTGGACGAGCAGGGCGATCGCCAGTAGGACGGCCTGCTGCTTGATCTGACCGACGATGAGTTTCATGCCGCGACCCCCTGGCCCAACGGCCAACCGGCACCGTTCGCCACGGCCCGCACACGACACACCCGGGTGTCCGCAACCTCGGCGGGATCCGCGTGGCCGGGGTCGGCTGGGAGGACGCCCGCGGTCTGGGAGCGCAACAGCGCGACGAGCGTGGTGTGGGCGTCGGTTACCCACCGTTCCTCGGCGGAGGAGCCCTCGCGGTGGTGGGGGCCGGGCACGGCCCCGTCCGGTTGCTGGGAGCGCTCCACGAGGGCCCACAGCGCACCGTGCAGGTGCGCATGGGGCTGGCTCAGCCGGTCCAGGCACCAGAGCAACTCCGACCCCAGGTCGAAGTCGCGTGCGCGTCGGGCCGCGAGTGCCAAGACGTCCAAGGACGTGACCAGTCGCTCCAGGGCGGCGTCCGGCAGGGACCCGAGTGTCCCGAGGAGGTCGGCGTACAGGAGGTCGTGCGTGAGGCGGTAGGCCTGCTTCCGTGACAAGGTGGCGGGGTTCGCCAGGCAGGCCAGCGACGAGGCTCCGGTCAGTTTCATCGGTTCGCCGGCCGTGTTCGGCAGGCCGAGGCTCTGCAGGGCGTGGGCGAGTTGCAGGTGTTGGTCCGGAACCCGGACGCTCGCGGTCCACCGGCGGATCCAGTCGACCTCGGCGGGCTGCAGAACATCGTCCGGCAAGAGCGCAGCGAACAGCACCACATGGGGGAGCAGGTGGTCGGCGATGTCGTTGCTCGCGACGTCCAGCGCCCGCCACGCGTGGGCCGCCATGGCCGAGGCGCGTCGCTGCAGCCGGTGATGGGGAGCAGGGGACAACCGCAGCACCAGCAGAAGCTCCACGAGCCGAGCGGGGGGGAAGGCTTGGGCCACGGGGTCCAGCCGGATCGCCCGGTCGGGGTGGAAGAAGTCCAGGGACGCGAGGAGCCACCTCTCGCAGCGCGCGCCGATGGCGCTCACTGCAGCGCCACCGTCCGCGCCCACGAGCGCTCGGCCGGAGCACCGCGAAGCCAGTCCCACAGGACGCAACCGACTCCGGCAGCTCCTTCGAGCGTGCCCACGGCATCGAGTCCTGCGTAGGGCACGACGCCCGCCTCATCCGGGAGCCCGATCCTCACCTGGTGCCGGACGCCGAAGGGCAGGTCTCCGTCCACAGCCTTGAGGATCCCCTCCAGTGCGATCTCCTCGAGCACGTCCACGTCCGCCCCGCACGCCTTGGCAGTCGTGACGACGGCGAGGACGCCCGCGAGCCCATGGCACACGGTGGCGCCGTCCACGCCCCACGTGGACTGCGGCCGCTCGGCCATCGCGCGGAGCCCCTCGATCGCCGTGCCAGCGGCCTCTGGGTCCGGGACGGCGAAGGTGGACTGGAGGATGGCGGCGGCCACCCCGGGAGTGCCGTAGCACCAGGCGGAGCGGGTCTCGTCCAGCGGGACTTCGGCACCGTCCACCCACGCGTCGAACGACAGCCGTGCGGGCCAGTAGGGGCCGGCCTCGTCCCGCACGGCCGCACCGAGCAGGTGCGTCCTGGTGCGGGCGAGCGCCTCCTCGACCTCGGCGCCGCCGGCGCCTGCCAGGACGGACGCCGCCAGGAACGCCAGGATGCCCGCCGCCCCGTGCGCCATCCCCAGATTGAAGTCACCGCGGGGGTACTGTTCGGCGTCCGAAGGGATGGGTTGGCCGGCCGCCGACACCCACCAGCCGGGGACACGATGACCCTCCACGTCCGTGTCGGCGGCCAGGGTTAGGAACACCTCCATGGTCTTCCGGAGCGCACGGTCGACCTCGTCCGTGCCCTGCTCGTCCAGCAGCAGGCGTCCGACCCCGCCCAAGCCGTTGATGACGTCGTAGGCCCCCCACGCCACACCCCCGCCGGTCTGTAGCCGGGTCAGCCACGCGTCCGCCCGCGCGATCTGGTTGTGGGCGACCCAGCGGACGAGATCGGCGTGCATTCTGCGCTCGCGCCCGTCCGCCGTGACGAGCGTCTGCACAGCCGCGAGGAGTGACGCCGGGCCGTAGTACAGGCCGTTGCTCGCCCGGTCACCACTGTTCATGGCTTCGCGCAGGAAGCCGTTCGCGACGCGGCCGGCGGCCGGGTCCTCGCGGGCCAGCTCCGCCCAGAAGAGAGCCGCCCCCGGGTAGCCGTGCGCCAGGCCCATCGGCTCCCAGGGGGTCATCTCCCGGAATGGATCCGTGTTGCCCGGGTCTGTGGCGACGGCGCGACACCGCACAGGGTCGGCCAAGCGGACGGCCAGGGTCTCGACTGCTGTCGTCACGCGCTCGGTCACTGTCGACATGTCTGCTCTCCCATCAGGTGCACCTCCCGCTGCGCATTCGCGTGTGCCGCAGCATGCGCCACGAGGTGGAGGCGGCGTTCGAACTCGGTCGTGGGGCCGAGCAGGCGATTGCACGTCATGTGCAGGGCACTCGCGAAGGCGGGGGCGACGGCCTCCGGCGGCAGTCCTCCCAGCCGTGCCGCCCACGCGCGCATCGCAACGCGCGAACCCTCGGTAACTTGGACCAGCGCCTGGCCCCAGACCTCCTCCCGGAGGCCCTGCCAGCCCTCCCGGGGATTGAGGAGCCGCGTGAACCTCGCCAGGTGCTGCCGATCGTCGCCCAGTGGGTCTCGAGGGACTATGTCGCCCAGCAGGGCCACCACGACAGCCGGGTCGTCGTCACACCCGGGGACCAGCCCCCCGGCGAACGCCGCCGTCAACAGCGAGATGAGCGTGGCGCCGAACGTCACGTCGTCCAGGTGGCGGTGGGCCGCCCTCAGCGCCAAGAGCCTCGGTACCGCGGAACTGTCCGCGCAGAACAGGTCCTCCGCTGCGGGCAGCGCCTCCAGCCCTCCGTACCGCGCCACCTCTGGCTCGTACTCACGGAATGCGTTCCAGGCGCTGAGCCCCGTCTCGCGTAGGCGAGCCGCCCACGCCGCGCTCGCCCGGACGGTGACCGGCCAGTCCTCGTCGCGCGCCGTGTGGAGGCGAATCCGGAGACACGGTCCCTGGGGTTCGGAGTAGCGCAGGAAGAACCAGGAGTCGATGCGGCCGTTCAGCTCGGCCAAGAGGCGTGGCAGCTCGACCCGAACGACGTGGTCGTGCCACTTGCGGGGAACGCCGACGTGGAGCGACACCCAGGACGACGCCAGCCCGTGCACCAGCCGGTCGTCCTGCTGGGGCGCTGTGACGGGCAGGCGCGACGCGGTGCGATGCGCGCCGTGGGCGTCGGCCGGCAGGCGCGACCCGAACGAGGCGACGAGTTCACAGGGCGCCGGTACGCCGTCGACCTCGAACCATCCGATGTCCGTCGGCGCGGCGAACGACTCCTGGATCACGACCGCAGGGTCCCGGCCGATCTCGTCCAACAACAGGGCGACGTGCCAGGGCACTTCGGTGTCCACGTCGAGGCGTTGGTCGGAGCTCAGGAGGGACACGTGGCGCGGCACCCCCTGCTCAGCGGCCCATCGGGCCCAGATGGCGGCATGCTCGGCGGCCGGACTGCCCGCCAACACATGGCGGATTTGGTCGACCTTCCACGTGGCCGGGCTGAGGACGAGGTTCTCGCCATGGCTGACCCGGGGCAGGAAGGGCAGGTGCGAGCACAGGCCCCAATCCCACCCGGTCCACACCCGCTGCCCCTCGAACCCCAGCTCCCACAGGAAGCGTGCGACGTTCGGGGCCTGCGACTCCATGTTCACCATCGACGTGGTGGTGGGAAGCACTTCGCCGCCGGTGCGACGGTCTAGAAGGTACAGGCGCTCACCGGTGGCGCCCACCAAGAGGTCGTCGAGCGACACGGTCGGGATGCGGCCGGTCGGCAGTCCCGGCGCAACCCGCATGGTTGCCGGACCCCGGACGTTCATCAGGTTGGCGGCCCGCGCGGCCCGCGGCGCGAAGGCGATGTCGAGCAAGGACGCTCCGGGATGCCGTTGCAGGAGGTGGTCCTCCCTTTGGTGGGACAGATCGCCGCCGTCGCCCCACAGGTGGGCGAACCGGGCGGCGGTGGTCCCGGCCTCAGGCGAGCCCGGGTTGGGGGAGACCACGAGGGTGAATGCGCCGGCGTCCACCGCCTCGGGCGAGGCCGCAAGGAGTCCGAAGTAAAGGTCCATCCCGCGTGGCGTGCCGTCGCGGTACTCCAACGCCTCGATGTCCTCGCTCGTCAGCCGCAGCTCGCGGCGCCCGGCCTGGAGAGTCGTCGACAGGAGGGCTGCCAGGTGGACGTCGCGGCGATTCAATCCATCACGACCGTCCTTGCCCTTCCCGCGCCCGCGACGGGCCACTGGTAACCCTCGGGCGCGCCCAGCCCCACCGCATCGTCAAGGAGATCGCTCACGGGGACGAGCTGGGCGGTGCCGAATCGCTCCAGGAAACGCTGGCGGAACGAGCGGAGCGCGACCGTGCCGGTCGCGGACGGGGTGAGCCGGACGAGGACCTCAGCGGCGTCCTCGCAGGCCTGCCGCACCTTCTCCCCGATCTGGACACGCGTGTTCAGGCGTGTGTCGACGTGCAGGGGTGTGTCGTGGGTCATCAGGGCGTTCAGGGAACTCCGGACGGTGGCGAGATCCTCGCTGCCGACGTCCAGCCGCGCGCAGGCATCCGCGATGTCGCCCAAGGCGGTCCGCAGGGCCGCCACTTCACTCGTCGCGTCGCACCGCGCCAGCGTCCGCAGCAGGTGGTCCATCGGATCGCTGCCGTCCAGCGGCACGTGCAGGTCGGTCACCAACAGGTCGTTCGCGACGAGCACGCCGACGGCCTTCAGCAGGGTGTCGATCGATGCACCGGTTCCGTCCGCGACCTCGGCGATCACCTCGGCGCAGGTGCGTTCCCCCGCACACGCTTCCCAGAGCCGCAGCACGGCGGCAGTGGCGGGCAGGGACACCGTGCCGCGGAGTCCGCTCCCTGTGGGGCGGCCTTGGCCTGGAGGCGTGTCCAGGACCAGCCGACCCGCGCGGATGCCGGCGAGTTCGTGGCGGCGAAGACGCAGGTGGGGCAGGATGTCAGTTCGGCCCTGGATCGTCTCGACGAGTCCGCGCACCCACCCGAGGTCGGGCTCCGCCTGAATGGAAGGTCGGTCTGAGTCCACGCGGGTGCAGTCGCCGAAGGTCCCCCTCTCGATGCCCGCGAAGAGGCCGAAGGGGGTTGGGCGGCGGCGCCGCCGGATGTCGTAGCGGAGGATGGTCAGCGCCAGCCTCCTGGCGTCCTTGGCCGCGGCAGGGGGACGCCCGGCGTCCAGCGCCTTGCGCAGGGCACGGCTCACGGTGGGAGCTGCGACCGTGAGAGCGGCCAAGAGCCTGTCGTCGCGCGCGGCGGCCATGATGATCCCGCCGGCGTCGAGCGACTCGCCCTCGTCCGACCGGAGGGTTGCTAACTCAATCGTCGGGGGCGGCAGGGGCCCTCGCACGAGGAAGGAGTCCCACGCTGCCATTGGGGATGCCGTCGACATGGATGCACCACTCCCATCGTTCTCGGTCAGGCGGCGGGGCGGGCTCCGAAGCCCGCCCCGCTCGCGAGGGTGGACGCTGCTGAGGTCACTTGAAGATGCAGCACCAGCTGCAGAAGCTGCCGCCGCCGGGGCTCGTGCAGCCTGGGGTGCAGAGGATGATGCTCAGGATGTCCGGGGTCGCGTCCTTGTCGACGATCTCGGTGTCGACGGAGAACTCGAAGTCGAAATTCAGCTCGTCCAGGGTGTCTGTGTACTGGGGATCGACGGCGATGGCGGTCATGATTCCTCCTCAGGATCAAGTACCAGCGGATACGGCTCGGATCGGCCGCTGACAGAAGGTTCGATCCCCTGCGGAGTACCCGGCAAGGCGTTGGCAGCGACGCGGCAGTGACTTGGCAGCGCGTGATGCGAGACGTGGCGGTTGACTGCAAACCGTCTGCCGATCCCCCCCCGAAGGGTTCCCACCGACGCTGTCAAGGGGTGGACTCGATCACGACCACCCGTGGTCTCCGACGATCGAAAGGACGGCCCCATGAAGCTCTTATCACGCATCGCGCTGGCGCTCGCCACGATGCTCGCCCTGTTCCTCCCCACGATGGCGCCCGCCACCGCCGCCGCCCCGGCCCCGACCGGTGTGGCCGTGCCGATGGAGTCCGAATCGGCCTGCGGCGCCCTGTTCCACGTCCAGCGCGTTTCAGGAGGGTTCCGCATCTACGCGTTCTCCTCGGACCTCTACTGGATGCTGGCCCCGGACCACTACGGCACTGCGAGGATCTTCGTGTCGCGGGACGGCCGCGCCCCGTGGCTCATGAAGTCCGGTGGTACAAACGTTAGCGGCTACCGGCAGTTCGACAACACGTACTCCACCTCCAGCAGCATGCACTGGGTGTTGGCCGAACTCTACGATGACGACGGCTTCAAGATCTGCGAAGGCGCCTACTACTACTGATGGTGACCCCATCCCGGGTGGGCACCCCGGGGCGCCGACCCCAGCGCAGAGAGGCAACTCATGAACGAGAACCAGACGGATCGCGTGGAGCTCGTCCGGCTCCTCGTGTTGGCCGAACTAACCGCTGCGGGCGTGCACGCCGAGTCCACGCGGACGCCGCAGGGCCTCGAGGTCCGCGTCGGCGCAGGCGTGACCGACAGGGCCGTGCGGCTGGTGCGCCGCGCGGATCAAACCTACGGCGTGCCGATCAGCCTCGTCGCTCCCGACGGCGCCCTTGACCTGGTGACCGGCGGCGAGGCCCCCCAGCGCGGCCGCTACCTCACGTCTCTCAGCATGCTGTGCGGGCTGTTGGCACGCGAGGAGTTGCTGGCGCGTGGTGTGGCCGTGGTCCAGGTGATCGATGACGAGGACGGCGGCGCCACCGTGGAGATCGCCCCCGGAACTAACGTTGACCCAGGCTCCGCCGCCCTGGTCGACGCGCTCGAGCAGCGCTGGGGTCTCGTCCTCCGCCTCACCCGCCCCGACCCGGGCGCGGCGCACCCTCCGATTCCGCCGCGCGCCTGAAGGGACCGCGTGGCTCAGCTGCGCCAGGTCCGCCACAGCCGGGCATACTCACCGTCAAACTCCATCAGTTCCTCGTGCGACCCCAGCTCGGCGATGCGGCCGTTGACGACGACCTCGATCCGGTAGGCGTCGTGGGCGGTATGCAGCCGGTGCGCGATCGGGACCACCGTCCTGCCCCGCCAGCAGGACGTGCATCGAGCCCTGGAGGTGCCGCGCGGTGCTGGGTGGATCAGCGAGGTGGCCTCGTCCGACACCGGCGTGTTCGGGCCAGCCGGCACCAGCCGGGCGAGCGGCACCTGCTGGGCGCTGGCGACAACTCGGAGCGCCCCGGACCTAACTGAAGATCGACTAAGGCTCGGGCTGTGCGTCAGTGACGGCGAAGAACTCCTCGGCGACGGCCCGGTTGGCGATCTTGGCGTACCGCAGGGTCATGGTCAGGGAGTGGTGGCCCAGCATCGCCGCGACCGCCTCCAGACTCATGCCCCGGTTGATGGCCTGGGTGGCGAGGGTGTGCCGAAGCTGGTGGGGGTGGATGTGGCCCAGCCCCGCTGCGGTGGCGGCGTTGTTCAGGATCCGGGTGACCGAGTGCCGGTCCGCGGCCCGGCCGTTCTCGCGGGGCAGCAGCAACGGGTGGTCGTCGGGGACGTACTCGGCGCGGTAGCGGTCGATGAGGTCGACCAGGTCGGGATGCAGGGGCAGGTAGCGGTCGTCGCGGAGCTTCCCGACCGGCACGTGCAGCCACGGCGCTTGGCCGAACATGACCACGGCGTCGGCGGGCAGCGCGGTGAACTCACTGACCCGCAGCCCGGTGCGGAGCAACACCGAACCGATGCAGGACCCGAGTTGGCCCTCCGCCCGCGATGGACTGGCCATCGGCGTCCACAAGGTCGGAGGAAGATGTGTCGACGCAGACGTCCACCAAGAACGGAGCAGCCGACGGCTCGACGCTCTTGATCTCGACGGTGTCATCCCCCACTTGGCGGACACCCAACCCACGCAACTGCTGATACTCCTTCAGCACGTCGGCAGCCAGATCCCCAGACGCGACACCGTAGAAGGCCTCGAGTGGGATCTCGTAGTTCGAGGCGACCTGGTTCTGGACCTCGTAGAAGTTCGTGACGACTCTCGCCGCTTGCGCTTGGTCCACCGAGAGAGTCGGGGTCGGGGTGGGGGCGACCGTGGGTGACGGGATCGTCGGCGTGGGGGTCGGCGTCGAGGACTCTGGCGCACACCCGGACAGCACGGTCAGGGCGCAGGCCAGTGCGAGGGTGGTGGTCACCTTGAGATTGCGCATGCTGTTTCATCGAAGATGCGGTCGAGGAACTGTTCATGACCCATGGTGTGTCACATATCCGTACTGGGTCCCACAATCAGAGCGCGGTGGAGGCTCAGTTCGGACTTGCCGTGCATCCCGCTCCCGACTTCGTGGTGTTCGATTCTGCTGGCTCGCTTCGGGCGATTTTGGAGTGTAAGGGAGCCAACGACGTGTGAGTCCCGTGGAGTGGTGGGTTTTGGAGGAGGGCGTGTCCTGAGCTGATGGGAGGGCCATCGGCGAGATCTTCGGTGTGTACGGCCAAGCACGCATCGAAGGAGTTATCACCGATGGCCCACATCCAGTCTGCCGTGTCCGACCTGTTTGAGGCGTTTCGTTCCGGGGAGGGAGTCGATCTGGTCCGCGAGTCCGTGCGGATCGTGTTGCAGGAGTTGATCGAATCTGAAGCCAGCGCCGTGATCGGCGCCGACCGCTACGAACGCACTCCCGAACGCGTCACCGAACGCAACGGTGTCCGCTGGCGGGAGTTGATGACCAAGGCTGGCACCGTCGAGGTCGGCATCCCGAAACTGCGGAAGGGTTCGTTCTTCCCCTCAGTGTTGGAACCACGCCGCCGCATCGACCAGGCCCTCTACGCGGTCGTCATGGAGGCGTGGGTGAACGGGGTTTCTACCCGTGCCGTCGACGACCTGATCCAAGCCCTCGGAGGCACCGGGATCAGCAAATCAGAGGTATCGCGCATCTGTGCCGCCCTCGACGAGGAGGTCGGCAAGTTCCGCACCCGCAGGCTGGATGCCATCGAGTACCCCTACGTCTTCCTGGACGCCACCTACCTGCACGTGCGCGACGACCGGCTGGTCACCTCCAAAGCGGTGGTCGTCGCCACCGCGGTCACCGCCGACGGCCGCCGCGAGATCCTCGGACTCGACGTCGGGGACAGCGAGGACGAGGTGTTCTGGCGCGGCTTCCTCACCGCGTTGAAGGGCCGCGGCCTGCGTGGGGTGCGGTTGGTGATCAGCGACCAACACGCGGGCCTGGTCGCTGCGATCAGGCGCTGCTTCCAAGGAGCCGGTCATCAACGCTGCCGCGTGCACTACGCCCGTAACCTGCTCGCGCTGGTGCCCAAGGCGCAGATGGACATGGTCGCGGCCGTGTTCCGCACGATCTTCGCCCAACCCGACCCCGAGTCGATGAGCACCACCTGGGACCAGGTACGCGACCAGCTCGCCGCCCGGCTGCCGAAGATCGCACCCCACATGGACGACGCCAAAGCCGAGGTGCTCGCGTTCAACACGTTCCCCCGCGTGCACTGGCGCAAGATCTGGTCAACCAACCCCCTCGAGCGGTTGAACAAGGAGATCAAACGCCGGGCCCGGGTCGTCGGGATCTTCCCCAACGAGGCCTCCGTCATCCGACTGGTTGGGATGATCCTCGCTGACACCAACGATGAATGGGTCACCGACGAACGCCGCTACCTGTCCGAAGGATCCATGGCTTTGCTCTACCCCGACCGCGATAATGAACCCATCGCCGCCATCACCGACGGCGAGGCGTGACACCGAGGATCCCTCGAAAGCCCACCACTCAGCGGGGCACTATCGGCTGCTCCGCACTTGAAGCTGGTCCTGCGTGTGAAAAGGGCGGGTGGGTCGCGAACGCGACCCCCCGCCCTTGCGCGTCACGCCTCCGTCGGGCCGCCCGCGGGGGCAGGGCCTCGATCAGGCTGTGCCGACCGGTCGGCCGCCCGGCAGGTCATACCACTCCTGCAGCCAGTCCTGCATCTGGGCGATCTCGGCCAGTTGGGCTTCGCGGATGTCGCTGCACAGGGTCAGCAGTTCGTCGTGCTCGGCGTTCGCCAGGCACTTCTCGGCCTCCCGGATCGCACCCCGGTGGTGGCGGATCATCGACCGCAGGAACGCGACCTCGAACTCCTCGCCGTCCAGGTCGTGGAACCGGTGCATCGACTGCATCCCAGTCATGTCCGGCTCGTGGGAGATGCCGTACCAGTCCTCCAGCCACTGCTGCATGGTCGCGATCTCGGCCGACTGGGTGGCCACGATCGACTCACACGTCGCTGCGAGCTCGTCGTGGACCGCCTTCTCGACGCACATCTCGGCCATCATCACCGCCATGTGGTGGTGGTCGATCATCCCGGTCAGGAAGTCGACCTCGAACCGGGCCGCCTGATCGGACGCCGCCGGTGCGCTCGCCTGTGCCGGTGGTGCGGCCGCCACCGCCACCCCGGTCAGGGCGCCGGTCGCCAGCAGGGCCGCAGTCAAGCCGGACGCCACCCGTCGGGTCAGGTTCGTGTGTTCCATCATGCCTCCCTTGGTTGTTCGCCTCAGGTGTGAGGATGGGCATCGACGCTACCCACCGGGGTTTCGCGGCGTCGAGCCCCGGATCGGGGTTCTTGGCCGAATCTTGAGGTTTTCGCCAGGCACCCCCGCCCAGTTTCATCGGCTTCTTGACGTGATCTTGGCTGCCGCTCAGGGGGCCCTTGACCCCGGCCCGCGACAGTGGGAGCCGGCGTGCCACGCGGGTGCGTCGCTTGATGGAGGAGTCTCGCCGTGTGGCCGGTGTTGTTCTCAGTGTTCGGAATCCAGATCCAGTCGTACGGGGTGAGCAAGGCCCTCGCGGCGCTGGTCGCCGCGTGGCTGCTCGGCCGGGCCTTCCGCCGGCTCGGCTTCCCGGTGGAGCAGGCGCACTCGCTGGTTCTGTGGGCGGCGGTGTGGGGGTTCGTGGCCGCCAAGGTGTACTTCCTGATCGACAACCGCGCCCAGTTCAGCTGGCACCTGCTCGGTAGCTCGGGGTTCGTCTGGTACGGCGGGCTGATCGGCGGCATCCTCACCGTCGTCGTCCTGACCCGCCGCTACCGGCTGCCTCTGGCCAGCGTGGCCGGCGCGACCGCGCTCCCGCTGTCGGTGGCGTACGGGATCGGCAGGATCGGCTGTTTCCTGGCGGGCGATGGCACCTACGGCACGCCGACCGACCTGCCCTGGGGGATGGCCTTCCCGAACGGCGTCGTGCCGGTGACCGTCCCGGTTCACCCGGCCCAGTTGTACGAGGCTGCCGGCGCGTTCGCGATCGCCGCCGTGCTCTGGCTGCTCGCCCGCCGCTGGCTGCCGCTGTCAGTGTTCGGCGGCTACCTCGCCCTCAGCGGGGCCGCGCGACTGCTGGTCGAGATCGTCCGGGTCAACGACCGCGTCCTGCTCGGCCTCACCGAAGCGCAACTGTTCGGCGTGCTCAGCATCATCGCCGGCGTCATGCTGATCGCGGTCGACCGCCGACAGCGGACCCCCGAGCCCGCCGCCGCACACCCGGTCGAGCCGGCACGCGTGTGATCCACTCGGTGAAACGGCCACGCCCGCGATGACGACCCTGCGGACCGCACGGGACGCGTCATGGGCCCGGCAGCGGTGGCCGCGCCACTGGGCACCGCTGGTCGCGGCGGGGGCGGCGGGTGCGGCGGGGTTGATGACGGGCACGGGTGTCGCACCGCTGGGCTGGTGGCTCGCCCCACCGCTTGGCGTCATGGTGCTCACCGTCGCCGTGCACCGGAGCACGTCGCTCCGGGCTGCGGCTGCCGTGGGGCTGGCCTACGGCCTTGGCCTGTCCGGACCAACCCTGGGCTGGATGGCCGCCATCCACCCGGCCGCCCTGGTAGGGCTGCTGTTGCTCTCCTCCAGCTGGTCTGCGGTCACGGCCGTGCTGGTCCGCGCCGCCGGCCGGAGCCGCGGCTGGCCCGTACTGGCAGCCCTGGCCTGGTTGGGCGTGGAGTTCCTCGCCGCCCGCGTCCCGTTCGGCGGCTTCGGCTGGCTGCGGCTCGGCTACACCCAGATCGACTCGCCCCTGGCCGGGCTGTACCCCTTCATCGGGGTGGCCGGCGTCAGCTTCTCCGTGGTCCTCACGGGACAGCTGGGCGCCTGGATCCTGCTGGGGCCCTCCAGGCGGCGCCTGGCCTGGTCCGCGGCGTGGCTGGTCGTCGTCACCGGCGCCGCCACCGCCGGTACCGTGACCCCGACCCCGCCCCCTGACGGCGTCGTCACCGCGGGCTGGGTCCAGGGTGGCGCACCCGGCGGCGGCGTCTACGGCCTCGGCCCGCCTCGCACCATCACCACCAACCAAGCACGGGCCACCCGCGAACTGGCCGCCGCGATCGACGCCGGCCGCCTGCCGGCCCCCGACTTCGTCGTGTGGCCCGAGAACGCCACCGACCTCGACCCCGACACCGACCAGCGCACCGGCCAGCTCGTCGAGCAGTCCGTCGCGGCCGTGGGGCGTCCCGTGCTGGTCGGCGCCATCCTCGACGGTCCCGGACCCCGCCAGCGGCGAACCGCCGCCCAATGGCGCGAACCCGACGGCCGGATCGGGCCCACCTATCAGAAACGCTCGATCGTCCCGTTCGGCGAATGGATCCCGTTCCGAGACGTGCTGCTGCCGCTGATCCCTGCCCTGCGCTACGTCGGCGCCCAGTCCGTGGCCGGCACTGATCCGGGTCTTCTCGACGTACAGCTCCCCGACGGACGCTCGATCACCCTTGGCGTGCTGGCCTGCTTCGACGTCGCCTTCGACCCCGTCGTGCACGACCTCGCCACCGCGCAGGCCGTCATCGTGCAAAGCAACAACGCCATGTACCAGGGCACCGCCCAGATCGAGCAACAGTTCGCCATCACCCGGGCCCGGGCAGCGGAACTGCGCCGCGACACCCTCGTCGTCACCACCAGCGGCATCACCGGACTCATCGATCCCACCGGTCGGGTCACCGTGAAGGTCACCGAACCGGGTCCCGCCGTTGGAGTGGTGCAGCTCGGCCTGCGCACCGGGACCACCACCGCCAGCTGGCTCGCCACCCCCCTGGAGGTCACCGCGACCGTGGCCGCCGCGCTCTGGATCACGGCGCTCACGCTGACGCCTTCGCCGCGCAGGCGCTTTCATCCCTTGGTCGGATCTTGACCAGAGCCGGGCCGACACCACACCGACGTCACGCACCCTCGACGGTATGGACACCAGCCTGACCGACCCCCCGGCATCTACTCTGGCCGCCGACAGCGTCACCGCGGCCACCCCGTGGCGGGCCCGCGCCGCCGGGGCGTGGGCGGCCACCCGAGCCACGTTCGGGGCCCTGCTCGGGCTCGCACCGCATGTCCTGCACCACGTCGGGTTCCTCGCCGGCGCCGCCCTCCTGACCGGCGTCGTGGGCAACACGGTGCTCTACGCAGCCGGGATGCTGCTCAGCATCCCGATGCTCAACCGCCTCCGGAAACGGTTCGGCACCTGGAAGGCGCCAGCGCTCGGGGCGATCGCCTTCACCAGCCTGTTCACACTGTCCGCGTTCGTGATCGGGCCCGCCCTCAACCCGACACCCGTCGCACCCCAGCCCGCGGCGACCACTGGCCCCACCGGCCAGCCGCTGGAGGAACACGACGGGCACCACCCAGACACGAACCAGACCAGATCTTGACCCGGCCTTGACCTCCGGCTCATGCGCTGGCTGCCACGCTGGACGATCGTGACCACACCTCGCCTCGGTCCCTCCGGTGGCCACCCCATGAGCGGGGGTCACCATCACCACGGGCATGATGGGGGGGACGCCGACGTGCGCGTCTCCCGGACGGCCCGCTCGCGACACTCGTGCTGTTGGCCGTCGTGGCGGCGATCACCATGGCGGACTTGGTGTGGTTGTGGCCCACGGAACGGGTGTTGCCGGAGGGTTCGGTGCTGACGACCGAGGGGATCGTGCCCGTGCGCGGGCAGATCACCGCGATCGAGCCGTGCCCGGCGGCCCCGGACGCCCCGCCGACCGGGCCGGACGCCGGCGTCCAACACGCCTGCCTCGTCGCCCAGGTCGAACTGGACCGCCGGGCGGGCGAACTCGTGGACGTGGAGCTGGTGGGAGAGACCGCGTGGAGCGGCCTGCAGCCCGGCGACGGCGTCCACGTGACCGAGGTCGGCGCCACCGAGGGGGTGCCCGGGGGATGGTCGTTGATCACGGTTGACCGGATCCCGGTCCTGGCGATCTTCACGATCTTGTTCGTGGTGGCGGTGCTGGTCGTCGCCGGCCGCAAGGGCTTCTTCGGGCTGCTGGGGCTGGTGGTGTCCGGGGTGGTGCTGTTCGGGTTCATGATCCCGGCCCTCACGTCGGGACAGCCGGCTGTGTGGGTGGCGATCGTGGGGTCGACCGCCATCATGTTCGTGGTGCTCTATCTGGCCCATGGGGTGTCGTGGCGGACCACGTCAGCGTTCGTCGGCACCTGGTTGAGCCTGTTGGTGACCACCGGCCTCGGCGCGCTGGGCGTCTCGATGGCCCGGCTGAGCGGCATCTCCAGTGAGGAGACCCTCGCGCTGACCAACCTGCTCGGTGACCTCGACTTCCCTGACATCCTCACCTGTGGTCTGGTGATCGCGGGCCTGGGCGTGCTGAACGACGTGACGATCACGCAGGCGTCGTCGGTGTGGGAGGTCCGGGCCGCCGGGCCGCACCTGAGCCGGGGGCAGTTGTTCGCCTCGGGCATGCGGATCGGGCGTGACCACATCGCTTCGACGATCTACACCATCGTGTTCGCGTACGCCGGCGCCGCGTTGTCGCTGTCGCTCCTGCTGTCGTTGTACGAGCAGCCGCTGAACCTGCTGCTGTCGACCGAGCAGTTCTCCGAGGAGATCATCCGCACCCTGGGCAGCGGCATCGGGCTGGTGTTGAGCGTGCCCCTGACCACCGGGGTGGCCGCTCTCACCGTCGCCGGCGCGGCTGGGGCGGCTCGCCGATCGGGTAGAGGAGCCGACGACCCCGAGCGGGCCGCCCCGGGCCCCCGGCGAGCGATCTAGGTCAAGGTATGGTCAAGCTTCGTTGCGCAGCCTTGAAAGACGGCGGGTGCCCCGCTTCCCTCGGGGGTGCGGCCGATTGTCTGCGAGAAACAGGAGAACCATGAGCGCAACACCGAAGTGGGTCACGATCGTGATGGGCGCCGCGGTAGCGGCGACCATGCTGGGGGCGTGCTCGGCCACGCCGGCGGCCACTCCCAGCCCAGCCTTGACGACAGCAGGGTCAGCGAACCCGAGCAATGCGGCAGCCCACAACGAGGCAGACACGGCGTTCGCGCAGATGATGATCGTGCACCACCAGGGTGCGATCGAGATGGCCGACCTCGCCGCCCAGCAGGCCCAGAGCGCGGACGTCCAGGCCCTGGCCGAACGCATCTCGGCGGCTCAGGGCCCCGAGATCGAGACCATGAGCGGCTGGCTTTCGGCGTGGGGCGAGGATCCGATGCCAGCCGACAGCGACATGGCCGGGATGGACCACTCGGGCATGGACATGGACGGCAGAAGCCAGGAAGAGGTGATGGCCGAGCTGCGAGGCTTATCGGGCGCCGACTTCGACCGGCAGTTTCTCACCTCGATGATCGCCCACCATCAAGGAGCGATCGAGATGGCCCAGACCCAACTCGCCGACGGCCGGGACCCGCAAGCCATCGAGCTGGCGCAGAAGATCATCGCCGACCAGGAAGCAGAGATCGAGGAGATGCAGGGATTGCTCGCATCAGCGTAGGAACCCGACCGTGGCGAGGGGCCGGCAGGTGCTGCCGGCCCCTCGCCCTCGGACGACCGCACATGCTGTTCTCAGGCCAGACGAGATCTTGAGGCTGCCTTGACCGGTCCCCCCGGTGAGGGGAACCACCATGGTCGTCGTGAACACGACGAACAACACTTGGGCCCGGGTCGGCCACCAGACCGACCGGGCTGCGTCGCCCATGGTCACCCTGGTAACCGCAGAGGCCTGCCACCTCTGTGAGGACGCCCACACGGAACTCCTGAACCGCGCGACCCAAGGGCAGCTACTGCTCGACCAGGTGGACGCCGAATCACCGCAGGGCCAGAAGCTCCTCCATCAACACCGCCCGGCCATGTTCCCCCTCGTGCTGCTCGACGGCGCGTTCCTCAGCGCCGGACGCCTCCCGCGCCGCAAGCTCGACCGCGCCCTCGCGGCACGGAAGGCCTCGTGATGGGCTCGGAACTCCTGGCAACTGGCAGCATCCTGGCCGCCTTCTTCGCGGGCACGGTGGCACTGTTCGCACCCTGCTGCATCGTCTTCCTCGCCCCGTCGTACCTGGCTGCTGCGGTCAAGAACAACCGGTGGCGCCTCCTCCCGCTGACCTTCGTCTT
The DNA here is from genome assembly GCF_038502305.1 of Propioniciclava soli. NCBI lineage: Bacteria > Bacillati > Actinomycetota > Actinomycetes > Propionibacteriales > Propionibacteriaceae > Propioniciclava > Propioniciclava soli. The sequence continues at coordinate 3,730,892 of NZ_CP115965.1, read as the reverse complement.
CGCGGCAGGCCTGGCGCTCGTCCTGGTCCCGATCACGCTCGGGGTGAGTCTGCTGGCCGGTGCGATCGCCAAGTACCACGTGATCCTGTACTGGGCCGGTGGCCTGCTCATGATCGGCCTCGGCCTGCTGGCCCTCAGCGGCCGGATGTGGTCGATGCCGTCGATGCTGCGCGCCCCCGACACCACCCGCGGCGACACGGCGACCTTCTTCAGCCTCGGCGTGTTCTCCGGGATCGCGTCCAGCTGCTGCGCCCCCGTCCTGGCAGGCGTGATGACCCTGTCCGCTCTCTCCGGCAACCCGCTCGGCGGCCTGGTCCTCGGGCTGGCGTTTGTGTTCGGCATGGTCATCCCGCTGCTCGTCATGGCACTCGTGTGGGACGCCGCCCGCCTCAACGAACGACGCTGGGGCCGGGCGAAGCCCATCAGGGTGACCGTCGCCGGCCGCACGCTGCACACCAACAGCGTCAACCTGCTCGTCGCGGTCGCGTTCGTCATCATGGGCGTCTGGGTCATCACCCTCGCTGGCACGGCGACGATGACCGGGTCGGGCACCTGGGTGCAGCTCGCCGCCGGCGACTGGATCACCCAAGCCGCGCAGGCCGTCCTCGGCTGGCTTGCCCCGGTCCCTGAGCCCGTCCTCGGCCTCGCCTTGTTGGGGCTGGCCGGGGTGTTCGTGTGGACCACGCTCCGCGACCGCCGCCGCGACGCGCGCCAGGGAGCCGAAGAGCACGCCGACGCCGACCCCACCCTGCCGCACTGCCACAGCACGACCGACGCCGACCACCCGATCGCCGACCACGACACCGCAAGGAACTGACGACCATGCCCAGCAACCAGCGCACCACCATCAGCCGCCGGCAACAGCTCCGAGACCAACGGGCACGCGAATCAGCCAAGGAGACCAAGCGTCGCCGCCTGTTCAGAATCGCGACCGGACTGCTGACCACGCTCATCGTCGCCCTCGTCGGGTTCGGCCTGTGGAGCGCCCGCCCCGTCGAGGGTGGCCCGTCCGGCCAGGCGCCCGCGTTCACCCTGCCTACGACCGCGGGCACCACCGTGTCCCTGGCCGACTACCGCGGCCAGCCCGTGATCCTCTACTTCAACGAGGGCGCCGGCTGCGGCTCCTGCACCCAGCAGATGGCCCTCATCGAGCAGGAGCCGGGCTTCGCCGCAGCCGGCATCACCGTGCTCCCCATCGTGATGAACACCGCCGCCCAGATCCAACCCGACCTGGACCGCTTCGGCGTCACCACCCCCTACCTGCTCGACGACGGCACGGTCTCGAAGGCCTACGACACCCTCGACAAGGGCATGCACCCAGGCCTGCCCGGGCACGGCTTCGTCCTGATCGACGCCGACGGCAACCAGGTCTGGGAGGGAAACTACCCCTCCATGTGGCTCGACCCCGCCGAGCTCCTGAAGGAAGCCACCAGCCGCCTGTGAACGGGCGCGAACGCTGCACCGCCGACCTTGTAGCGATCTTGACCGACCGCAGACGGGCCGCACGCCGTTCACGCAGCACCCTGGCCCGAAGGCCAGCTCAAGAAGGGAACCAATGATGATGTGGGGAGACAACAGCGGCTGGGGGATGTGGTTGGGAATGGGGATCAGCACGCTCATCCTCGTCGTCCTGATCGCGCTGTTGTTGTGGGCCATCAGCAGGATCGGCCGCGTCGAGGCGCCCAGGCCCCAGCGCGAGCGGCCGACCGCGTTGGAACTGCTGGACGAACGCCTCGCTCGCGGGGAGATCGAACCCGACGACTACCAGCAGCGCCGACGGATCCTCAACGACCAACGCTGAACCCTGCGGGGGGGGCGCCGACCCCGCCCCCCCTGCATGCCACGAACTACCCAAGGAGCGCACCGTGACGAGGGCCACGACCAGGAGAGTCAGCACCTTCGGGGTGAGCGGTCTGACCTGCCCGGACTGCCTCGTCCTGCTCATGGAGCGCGTCCGACACCTGCACGGGGTTCGGGAGGTAACCGTCGACCTTGAGCCTGCGGGTGAATCGTCCCTCACGATCGCCCCCGCGGAGGCCGTGAGCGCCGAGGACATCCGAGCCCTGGTCGACGAGATCGGCTTCGACTACATCGCCCGCCGCAGTCACCGCCGGCCCCTCCGGGGACAGGACGCTCGCTCGTGATCTCCCCTGATCCACAGCAAAGCTGGCGGACCCGAGCTCACGCACCTGCCCTGACGCCCGCCCTGGACAGAGCACCAGCATGAGCGCCGAACACGTCCACGCGCCGCAGGGCACCCATCGCAGCAAGCTCACGATCGCGGTCGATCCAGCCACGTGGCCCGACTTGGTCGAGGCGGGGCGACAGGCTGTGGCCGACCTCGTGGTGACTGCTCTGCCCATGGTGGGAAACAAGGTGCGTGCCAACCGCCGACGGGATGATCAGGGCAGCGAGCTGTCCATCGCTCTGCTGCAGGCCGCCTACAGGTTCCGGCCGCAGCCTGACCTGAAGGATGGTGGATGGGCGGCCTACGCCTGGAGCATCTTGGATCACACGAACAGGAGGGGGGTCGATGCTGCTGGCGTGCGACGCCCGCGCGCGGAGACTCTTGCTGCACAGGTTTGGACGGGATCGTTCGAGGGACTGGACCTGGAGCGGACTTGGTCCGCGCGGGACCGCTCGGTCGGAGACCAAGCCCTCGACTCAGTTTCGGCAGCCACCCTGAGGGAGAAACTGGATGCGCTTCCGGCTGCTGAGCGCGCGGTGGTGGTGGGCCGGCTGGAGGGAAAGACCCACGCCGCGATCGGGGAGGAGCTCGGCGTCCAGGCGTCAACGACGCGAAAGAGGCTTGCGAACGCGCGCGAACGCTTGGAAAAGCTGCTCGACATCCCGGCCGATGCAGGATCTCGCACTGAGGCGACCCCGTCGCCGCCCAGCCATCAACACCCGGCCCCGACACGACCTCGGCCTACCGACCTCGAGCGCTGACCTGCTCGAGGACTGGCACCGCTACGCCGTCCCCGCCTTCATCGACCGGATGAAAGCCCGCCTGAAGAACCAGTGCGACGACAGCCACCCCAGCTGGCCCGCCCGCGGCCGCCACGCCCGCCTCATGAACGAGTACGACACCCGCCTGCGCGCCTACGGCAGCGACGTCACCACCCTCACCCAGCAACTCGCCGAGCACCACCGGGCCGCCCTCCTGGCCGAACCGACAGCGCGCCCCAACCTCCGCCTGGTCGACGGCAGCCAAGTCGACCCCGACACCGGGGAGATCCTCCGATGACCCCCCATGCAGCCCTACGAGCTTGACGCCTGGCTCGGCGACACCGAGCTGACCAGGGACCAGCGCGAGGACTTCGAGCGGAGTATCGACATGATCGCCGCCCGCTACCCGGCCGGGACCACGGACAGCATCCCGACGAGGAGATGATGGGGGAGGCCATGAGTGGCGCGATCAGGGTGCTGCTGGGCGATGACACGCTGGAGGGTCTCGCGCAGGAGTGGTCGCGGGCGCGCGTGGCTGAGCGGGAGGCCATGGGTCGGCTGACGGGGGCGGTCATCGCTACTGCGGATGCCGGGGTTGCGGAAACGGTGATCGCCGAGCGAACGGGCCTGAATCGCCGCTCGGTGCGGATGGCTGTGGCCTTGGCCGTTATGTGGCGGGGTTCTGTCGCCGCTTCGTGAGTTCCCTGATGATCGGGCGAATCGTCCCGTGGGTCGATCCCCAACTGACACAGCCTCGTTCGCACGCTTAGCGACTCCGGGCTGCGTAAAACCACTTCAGTCCTCGCTGTATAGTTCAGCGCATGCTGACCATTGCTTCTCGCCTGGACGTGATGAACCGGTTGGGCCGCGCGCTGGCCGACCCGACCAGGTCCCGGATCATCCTGACGCTGCTCGACCGGCCGGCCTACCCGGCAGAGCTGGCCCGCGATCTGGACCTCACACGCTCCAACGTGTCCAATCATCTGGCGTGCCTGCGCGACTGCGGCATCGTTGCTGCCGAACCCGAGGGCCGCAAGACGCGCTACGAGATCGCCGATCCCCACCTGACGCAGGCGCTGACCGCCCTGGTTGACGTCACCCTCGCGGTTGACGAGAACGCCCCGTGCATCGATCCTGCCTGCTCGGTGCACGGATGCGACGCAGCAGAGGCGGGCGCATGATCCTGGCTGCGGTCCTGCAGGCAATCGGCCTGTTCATCGCGACCAACATCGACGACATCATCGTGCTCTCCTTGTTCTTCGCCCGCGGCGCGGGCCAACGCGGGACGACCACCCGCATCTTGGTCGGCCAGTACGTGGGGTTCGCCTGCATCCTCGGTGCCGCTGTGCTGGTGACTATCGGAGCCGGAGCATTGCTGCCCTCAGCAGCTATCCCGTACTTCGGGCTCATCCCCCTGGCCCTCGGTCTCTGGGCTGCATGGCAAGCCTGGCGCGGAGACGATGACGACGATGACGCCAAGGTCACGGGCACGAAGGTCAGCGCGTGGACCGTCGCAGGAGTCACCTTCGCCAACGGCGGAGACAACATCGGCGTCTATGTCCCCGTCTTCCTCAGCGTGGAACCCATCGCAGTGGTCGCCTACTGCCTCGTCTTCCTCGCGCTCGTCGCGGTCCTGGTCGTAGTCGCCAAGTTCGTTGCCACCCGGCCGCCGATCGCTGAAGTCCTCGAGCGCTGGGAACACATCCTGTTCCCCATCGTCCTGATCGGCCTCGGCATCGTCATCCTCGTCAGCGGAGGAGCGTTCGGTCTCTGACGGAGCCAAAGCGAACGACGGAGGTCGCCAGGCTCGACGCTCCGGTATAGGGATCCCTGTGCGGGTTCATTGCTGCGCAGCAGGAGAGTTTGGTGATGTCGGTGGTGAAGGTTTGGGCGGTGAGTTTGAGGCCTTCGGCCATGGTCAGGTAGGGGCTCCAGAGGTTGGCGACCTGGTCGGTGGTCATGCCGGCCTCGAGGATGTAGACGCCGGCGGCGGCGAGGTCACCGGCGTCCTGGGCGAGGGCGGTGATGCCGATGATGCGGCCGGTGTCGGCGTCGGTGACGATCTTGATGAGCCCGCGGGTGTCACGTTTGACGATGGCGCGCGGGACGTGCGCCAGGGGCAGGACGCGGCTGTCGCAGCGGATCCCGGCAGTGCGGGCCTGCTGGTCGGTCATTCCGACGGAGGCCAGGGCGGGGCTGGTGAACACGACCCGGGGCAGGTGGCGGGAGTCGACCTCCCGGCCGGCTCCGGTGAGGGCGTTGTCGGCGACCAGGGCGCCGTGGGCCGCGGCGACGTACACGAACTGCGGGTGGGCGGTGACGTCACCCGCGGCCCAGATCCGCGGGTTCGTGGTGCGCAGGTGGCTGTCGATGATGACCTCGCCGCGCTTGCCGGCGCGCACGCCGATGGTGTCGAGGCCGAGCGTGCCGGTGACCGGGCGGCGGCCGGTGGCAACGAGGAGCTCGGCCGCGCGGAGCTCGTGTGAGCCGTCGGCGGTGGTGGCGGTGACCGTGACCTCGCCGGTGGCCGGGTCGCGGCGCACCGCGGTGGGCACCGCGCCGAGGATGATCTTGATGCCTTCGTCGGCGAGGACTTCTTCCAGGGCGGTGGCGGCCTCGGGTTCCTCGTGGGAGGCCAGCCGTGAGCGGACGAGCATGGTGACCTGGGCACCGAGGCGGGAGAAGAGCTGGGCCTGCTCCATGGCGACGTAGCCGCCGCCGATGACCAGCAGCGACTCCGGGACGTGGCTCCTGCAAGGAGCGGAACCCCACTTAGGTCACTCCGGCGGCGAGGCGTGACGCCTCGCCGGGTGTTCTCAAGGGACCGACAGATCCGAGGAAAGACAGCAGATGTCGATCGGAGTGAGGGTCAGGAACCCCTGAGAACACCCGGCACCAGCATCCTTGCGCGTCCGTCGCTGTGTGGGTCAGGACCCTCGAGAACACCAGCACAAACAGTCTCACTGTTCGCTGTGAACGACACGACCCCGCCGGGCCCAACCACCGGCCAGTGACTCCGCACGACGGGCATCGTCTTCCTGGACGGGAGAACCCTCGTCCCCGTCGACAGACAGTGACGCGCAGACACTCCCGCTCATCGCCACCCAGCGACCGCAACCAACGCCACGGTCGGCGAACCCACGCTTGTGCGTGATCCGGTGCCACCCAAGACGAGTCACCCGCGTGGCAGGTCCACGCCTCGGCCACCAATTCCCTGAACCGGGCCAGCCTCGACCGGGAGAGTCGACCCCAGAGCCCACCGATCTCTTTCACGAGCCATCACGCGCAGCCGGATAGCGGCGAGACGCGGAGCCTCCTCCCACAGCCACCGTAGCGACCACCACCCGTCACCAGGAGGCACTCCAAGTCATACAAGCCGGTTTAAGACAGGCCGCCGGCTCCCCTCATGCGCGTAGCCGCTTGCGTCTCCGGGCCACCGAAGCCGCTGTTCGACCCAACAGCCCGGCCACCTGTCGAGCCGTCAGGTCGGGACGCAACACCAGCGCATCCTCTTCCGGGGTGAAGGTTCCCGATCGGGTCGCAGCCACACGATCCGCTGCCGCGGCAGCTCGAGCAGCAGCGTTGATCTTGTCCCGCTGCGTGTGGCTGTAGATCACCGCGCGACGCTTGTTCCGGTCCCGGTTCTCCTCCGCATACACACGGTCCCGAGCCACCGCAGCAGGATTCCGTCGACGCCACCGCTTCATCACCACCGCACGCACCGACCGCCCCACCAGCTCGGCCACCTCAACATCACTCGCAGGGCCGTCCAAGAGGGCAAGCTCGTCCGGAGTCCACCTCTGGCGACTCACAGCAACACCCGCAGGACGAACAGACGCACTGCACAGCGGACCACGGTCGGCTCCTCGTAATTGGGGGGCGTCAGCCAGAAGAGACACCAACAGGGTAGGCCCATCAACGAGAACGCCGCGCGAGACTGGGTGCGAGCCAACACTGACCGTCAGTCGCTCATCGCGGCATGACCGGCCGAGGCATGATGGCCGTGTGACTGGGCCGAGGCAGACGCGACAGGGTGCTGAGCACCAGCGACGCTCCGTGGAGCGTGGAGCAGTGGCCGTGGGGCTGGCAGGGCTGGCCGCCTTCCAAGCAGCCCTTGCGATCGGGACCCCTTGGGGCCGAGCCAGCTACGGCGGCGCTCACATCGGCGTGCTTCCCAGCCGCCTCAGGGTCGTGAGCGCAGGAGCCGCGCTCCTCTACAGCGGACTCTCTGTCGCGATCGTGAGTCGTCGCACCCCGCTGAGGGTGCGCCGCCATGTCCTGACCGGAATCACCGCACTGATGGGTGTGGGTGCCGTCCTGAACGGCATCTCGCCTTCCTGGCCCGAGCGAGCGACGTGGACTCCCACAACCGCCCTGCTGGCAGCACTGGCTTGGCGAGCTCGCCGGGACGGCTGAGACGTTCCTCCGAGCGGCATGACCGAGCGTATGGAAAGGGCCGCGCCTCCCGACGCCCAGCTTGCACGCGTCGCGCCTTGAGGCACACTGGGCACAACCCCCGAGAAGGAGTCTCATGTCGCGCCCGTACAACGTTTCGCTGCCTCAACGGCGTGCGGCGTCGCTCTCAGCTCTCGAGGCCTTCTTGGCGGCGGTGTCGACACTGAACGACCTTGCCCTACTTCGCGCGAGCCAGGCACTGTCACATGGCTGGTCCCAAGGCGACTGCGCAGTCGAGGGCCTTGCCATCGCCGAGCAAACAGGGAGGATCCGCGGGCTAGATCGTCGCCCCAGCCAACCACAGGTCCGGCGGACGCGGGGCCAGATTGCGGCAGCATGGTTCGCTAGTCGCAACTTGGTCCATGCGCGGACAGGAGTGGCAGCGACCCTCGGCATCGACCGCACCACCCCCTATAGGGCAGTGTCCGCCGCTAGGAGCCCCCAATCGGCCGGCTCGGTCCAGTGAGCACCGAGTTCGGGGCCAGACTGCGCTTGGTGTCGGGGCCCGAGACGACCTGCGATGGAGAACTCAGCGTGTACCGGTGGGTCTTCGACCCGGCCCGCATGGATCTCCCAGAGCTGGCGCGGACGGTGGGAAGGGCATATGTGACCGCTGACATGATGCTCGCTTACCCGCAAGCGCGGCTTTCCGACAAGGTTCCGCAGAGCGCATCCGTGCGCAAGGGGGACTTCGGAGAGCTCATTGCTCAGGGCCTCTACAGCACGCGGATGGGCAGCGAGGTCCCCTTTACGAAGCTTCAGCTCGCCAAGCCGGTCTCGAACGCCACTGTCCAAGGGCCGGATACCTTGTGTCTGACCATCGACCAGGGGGAGAGCGTCGAACCCGTCATTGTCGAAGCGAAGGCGAGGACGTCCAGCAGCCCGTCCCAAGTTCTGGATGCGATTGCAGGTAGCTTCGGCGGCGTCTCCGAGGAGTATTGCATCGAGGGCTGGGCCGCTGGTGTTCAGATGATGCGAGCTCATCCGGACTACCGACGTGAATTCGCTTTCACCGCCGCTCAACACCTGGGCCGGTTGACCGACCCCGACGCGGCGTTGCCGCCCCATTTGCGGCACGCTGTCGTGGTCGTGCCACAAGATCGCCTGACCCTCATGAAGATAAAGGAGCGTTGGTCCGACAGCCCACCTGTTTGTCAGCTCCATGTCGTCGTTGTCCCGGACCTCCTAGACACCATCAACGCTCTGTTCGAAGCAGCCTCACGTTTGACCTATGCGGACCTGACAAGAGGCGCGTCCATCCTGCTTGACCCTGCGAAGCCAGGAGTCGCCGGGCTTCTCAGCCCTGATGTGGCGGCCTCCTACGCTGGTGATACCCCGTTCAAGAGCGTCATCGAAGCCAGCCTCTGGTACCTCGCTGATGAAGACGGCATTGCGCTGGCTCGCGCGCGAGCGGCAGCCGGGTCATCGGTCCCGGACGTTCGAGGGCTTGCGGAACTGTTGACGGGGGCACTCAAGAAGGCACAGAGCTCCCTGAGCGGCCGGCCACTCGTGGAGTTTGCCGAGCATGCCGCATGCGTCCTGGATCTGCGAGAACCCGCCGACACGCTACTTACCGCGATCTCAGCCGCCCCGCTGGATAACGCCACCGCCGATGCAGCTCGCCACGTGGCCGCCGCCCTGATACACAGGCTCGACCGTCATCCGCTGACCATGGTGACGGCACAGGGATCGTCGGGTGACGCCGTCCTGCACGTCGTTGCCCAGATGCGCCGTTTCGGCCGACACGCGTTCTGGCCCTCGCAAGCAGCGGCGGTCAGGGGCGGTCTGCTGGATCGGGCGCAGCGGTCGCTGGCCATCAAGATGCCCACCAGCGCCGGCAAGACTACCTTGATGCAACTCGTGGCGGCCGATGCCTTCGACCACCACCCCGACTGCGTTGTCGCTGTCTTAGCCCCGACGCGCGCCCTCGTCCGACAGTTGGCCCAAGACATGCGTAACGGATTGCCCGAGGCGATCGACGTCAGGTCGTCCCAAGGCGGGCTGGACTACGACTTGGAAACACCATCGCAAGGAGGCGTTTTCGAAGGCCCGGGGGTCGCCGTCACTACACCGGAACGACTTGATCTTGATTGGCGTCGCGCCGTCACCGGGGATGAACCCGGCATCCTCGATGACATCAAACTGCTGATCGTTGATGAGGCTCAGCACATCGATAACGGCGTCCGCGGAGCCACGTTGGAGCGTTTGATCGCGAAGGCGCTGCGACGAGGCATTCGGGTCGTCCTCCTCGCGAGCCAGTTCTCGAACGTCCATGCGATCGCCAACTGGATCAACGGCGACGCCTTGGAATCGGATTGGCGTCCGGCGTGGCTCGAGCGACACGTCTACACCCGCGGTCCAGAGGGTGCCAAGCCGACGGGCACTACTCAGGCCTACCTGTGGTCCGAAGGCGCCGACGCGTTGCCCCTGTTCCCACTCAAGTCGAGCGCGAAGACGAAGACCGACGGTTGTGTCCGAGACAGACCGTTCGAGGCGGCCGCACTCGTCAAGGCATACGCCCCGGACGGCCTCGTGGTCGCTTTCACGGAGATCAAGAGATATGCACCCAACCTGCTGGAAGCGATAACCAGCGAACTGCCAGAAGACCCGACACCGCCGCCCGCTCTGCTCTCAATCGCGTCGCAGCTGCAACAAGCCCATCCCGCAGAGGCAGCAGCCCTGCGCCAAGGAGTAGGCCTGCATCACGGTGAGGTTCACCCCGAGGTTCGTCGTGCCATCGAAACCGCGGCCCGGAAGGATGGGGGCCTTCTGCGTTGCATCGTCTGCACGCCAACGCTGCTTGAAGGCGTCGATTTCCCTGCACGCACAGTCATCGCCGCTTATCCCCCTCACAACAGCCAGCGTGCTCCCGACATCGCACGACTCCGCAATCTCGAAGGCCGCGCCGGACGAGCAGGGAAGTTCACGAGCGGACGCCTCGTCGTGATGACCAGCGACTTCGCTCAGGCACGCAAGTGGCGTCGAGCTATGCGGCAAGCCCTTCCCCCGACCCAGACTGCTCTGACACGGGCACTGCGCGAGCTTCAACGCCGCACCCCCGAACAGATGGAAGCCCAAGACCGCGACGTGATCGACGCACTGACGATCGAAGCGCTGGCCGAGTCAGCCGCCGCGGACGGGGACCTTCGGCGTTCGCTCGAACAAGCGCTCGAACGAACCTTCTGGTGGGCGACAACCGCGCCAGCTCCCAACGTGAGCCCCGCCTTGTCCAACGGGGCGGCCTACGCGGCCAGTCTCAGCGCTGTCGTGCCCGACGGCACGATGCGGGCGGCCATTTACCGGTCGGGACTCAAACTACGCGGATGCCTACAACTCCGAGACGCTCTCGCGGCCTACGTCGACGAGGTTACCAACGTCCTCCGCGCGACACCCCCAGATTCCGAACTGAACGACGCACTCCTTCTCCGCATGATCCGGTCCTGCATCGCGTGCCTTGAGGAGCTGAAGGATCTACGTGACTTGGACGAGGAATCGCTGAGCAACGCCCTTACGGCATGGATTGCAGGCGACGACGAAAAAGACATCACCGATCGGTATCCCGAGGTGTGGGAGAGCCTGCGTCCTGGACATCTCGACACGATGCTCCCGTGGGCTTGCACGGGAGCGCTCGAGATTGTCGCCGCACTCGCGAATGATCCCGCCCTGCGTGACGCAGGCCACGATCGGCTCGCCCCCAGCCGCATCCGGTACGGCACGTTCGATGCATCCTTGTGCTACCTCGTACGCGATGGTGCTGATCGTGTCCAGGTATCCGCCCTCGGGCGGAAGTACCTCGCCGAAGCGGCCGGAGCCGACCGATTGTTCATGCCGATGGATACGGTGGTCGCCATCGAACTCATGGAGCTAGACGCCGTGGGCTGACCCCGTTTCGTAGGTCCGGTCGTTATGAGAGTCGTCCTGTTGCCCGCGGTGGCGGGCAGGGAGACTGGTCAGATCATGACGAACAGTAGGAAGCGTCACACTCCGGAGCAGGTCGTCCGTAAGCTCGGGCAGGCCGACAGGATGCTCGCCGATGGTCAGGATGTCGCGGCGGTGTGCCGGGAGCTGGGGGTGTCCGAGCAGACGTACTACCGGTGGCGGAACCAGTACGGCGGCCTCAAGGCCGACGACGCAAAGCGCCTGAAGGAGCTGGAGAAGCAGAACGCGACCCTGAAGCGTCTGCTCGCGGAAGCGGAGCTGGAGAAGGCCGCGCTCAAGGAGCTGGCTGAGGGAAACTTCTAGGCCCGGGCAGGCGCCGTGCCGCCGTCGCGCACCTGATCAGGACACTGCAGGTGAGCGAGCGGATGGCGTGCCGTCTGGTCGGGCTGAGCCGCTCCGCGTACCGGCGACCGCTCAAGGGCGACACGGTCGCGGACCCGGATCGGGCGCTGCGGGAGTGGCTGCGCGCCTGGGCGAAGGACCATCCCCGCTACGGGTATCGGCGGGCGTATCACGACGCCCGCGCCGAGGGGTGGGTGGTGAACCACAAGAAGATCCAACGCCTGTGGCGTGACGAAGGGCTCCGGGTCCCGCAGCGGCGTCGACGCAAGCGCGTCGGATCTTCGACCGTCGACGCGCCGACGGCGGACGCGCCGAACGTGGTGTGGGCGGTGGACTTCCAGTTCGACGCCGACGAGCACGGACGACCGATCAAGATCTGCTCGATCGTCGACGAACACACCCGGGAGTGCATCGGCGGCCTCGTGGAGCGCTCGATTACCGCCGACCGACTCACCGCCCACCTCGAGGACCTCGTCGCCGCCCGGGGCGCCCCGGCGGTGCTCAGGTCGGACAACGGGCCGGAGTTCATCAGCGAGGCGATGGCCGACTGGGCCGGCACCCGCACCGGCCTGTCCTACATCCCGCCGGGCTCGCCGTGGCGCAACGGGTACGTCGAGTCATTCAACAGCCGGATCCGCGACGAGTGTCTCAACATCAACAGCTTCTACTCGCTACTGCACGCACAGGTCGTGATCGGCGACTGGAAGGACGAGTACAACCACCACCGCCGGCACTCCTCGCTCGGCTACCTAACCCCAGCCGAGTACGCTCGGCAATGCACCCATCAAATCGAAACCGACGACTCACACACCGTCCGGACCGAATGACGGGGGCGGCCCAGCCGAGCTTAACTCGGTGAACGCCGGCAACGACGACTGACCTTGAGTTCGAGTCTTCTTACTCTCGGGCCACGTTCCTAGGGCACTGCCCACACCTCCCCGCGACTCCCCACCGCCGCTGGAACGACCGGGTTGTGGGGAGGAATTCGTACGAACCCCCTGGGCTGTGGGATGACCCACAGTCAGGTCCTCTCGGTCCGCCAAACCTCATCGAGCCGGCGGTGGACCATTGAGACGAGGTTGAGCACTTCCAGCAGTTCGTCGTCGGTGATTGAGCGCTTCAGCCGGGGATCATGGGCCGTCGGGTTCCTGTACAGCCCGACCATGCCCTTCACCAGGTTGGCCAAGCCGGACTGTTCGTCTTTCTCGGTCTGCGTGGTCAATGAGTTGATCGCGAGCCTGGGGATCCTGGTCTTTCCGAGAGCGAGTACCTCGTCGACCAGGGATGAGCCGTCGCCGGTTTGGCCGGTCAGGTGACGCAACCGGTCGAGGACGCTCTTGGTCGCCTCGAGACAGGCGTGGAAGTTCGCCTTCTTCAGCACCTCGACCGAGCAGTACCGGAGAACCTCGGGATGTGCTTTGCGACGTCGCAGCTCGTCGCGGATGGAGGTGGCGATGCGGGTGGCTTCGTCCAAGGTGCGTGACTGCGCACCTCGGGCCACCTGGCCGTCATCGAGTACCCGCAAGCCCACGAACGCCAGTCGCTCATTGAGCCGGTCCTGCCGCAGGGTGAACAGTTCGGGCCGTTCACGGTACTTGATCGGCGCCATGGCTCGAGCGATGAATGTGATGATGCGTTTGGGGTCACCCTTGTCCTTGTTGTGCCGGTCAACGAACGCTGCTGTCAGTCTGTCTCGCTTGGATGCGGTCGGCTGGGGGTCGTTGATGTGCAAGCTAGTCAGTAGATCCCCGATCTCTTTGCCGGTGAGCCCGGTGTCTGTGTCGGCCAGTACCTCGGCGATCGATTCGTAGGTGGCCAAGCTCCACGGGCTCAACGTCGCCACTTTTCACATCCCTTCTGTTCCTCCTTCGCAGTTTGACCATAGCCAGCGCACCCGACAATCGTGATCACCAAGAGTCGCACATGGGCAGTTGAGTAACCACACGCCCGTCGGCAGAGTCGAGCACACCGATGGGCGCCCAAGGGGATGAGGGCCGCTTGGCCGCTTGCTCGGATGTCCAACGGGGTGTGCTTCTCAGTTCTTCTTGAGTAGCCCGGTGAGGCCGGCGATGAGGATGGCGGTTTGTAGCCAGCCGAGGCTTTGAGGGCGATCAGGGTCCAGGCCAACCAGAGGGGGCTGGTAATGGTCCAGCTGGACGGGATGATTCCTGCTGCCGGTGGGATCACCACGGCTGCCCCGTAGAGCCCCGGATCGAGCGGTGCGCCACTGGTTGAGGCCTGGGTGGCCCCGAAGAAGAAGGTGAGAGTCCCGGCCATGATTGCTGCGGCGATCAGCCAGGCCCCGGCCAGCAGTGGGTAGTAGCCGTAGCCGGCGAACCAGCCGTAAAGGGTTCTCAGCAGCTTGGATGGGAGTTTGCTGCGAGCTGTCACCCTCCGGGCGGCCGCGACGCGCATCCGTTTGGCATGGGTTGGGCGGCCCTGTCGGTCGTAGACGGCGGCCGCCTCATGCCATGGTTGCAGCGCGAACTCCTTTGCGGGCACTGCGTCCAGCCAGCTGGTCATCGTCTTGGGGTCGTTGAGTCCGCCATGGATGTCGCCCAGCCGCCAACCCGTCACAACCAGCTGACCCGGGGGCTTGTCACTGCCGACGAGCAGGTTCAAGGTGGCGAATCTCATCGTCACCTGACCGGTGGCGGCGAACCCCCTGTCGAGGAGCACGTCGCCGGTGATCGTGGCTCGGTCCAAGCTGAGGGCGTCGCCGTCGGGGTTGGTGAGGGTGGCCCCCCGCAAGGACAGCTGGCCGCCGATGTTGGCCCCGCGCGCCCGCACCCCGCCGGTGGCGGCGAACCCCCTGTCGAGGAGCACGTCGCCGGTGATCGTGGCCCCGTCCAGGTTGAGGGCGTTGCCGTCGGGGTTGGTGAGGGTGGCCCCCCGCAAGGACAGCTGGCCGCCGATGTTGGCCCCGAGCGCCCGCACCTCGCCGGTGGCGGCGAACTCCTCGTCGAGGAACACGTCGCCGGTGATCGTGGCCCCGTCCAGGCTGAGGGCGTTGCCGTCGGGGTTGGTGAGGGTGGCCCCCCGCAAGGACAGGAGGCCGATGTTGGCCCCGAGCGCCCGCACCTCGCCGGTGGCGGTGAACTCCTCGTCGAGGAACATCCCGCCGGTGATCGTGGCTTGGTCCAAGCTGAGGGCGTCGCCGTCGGGGTTGGTGAGGGTGGCCCCCCGCAAGGACAGCTGGCCGCCGATGTTGGCCCCGCGCGCCCGCACCCCGCCGGTGGCGGCGAACCCCCCGCCGAGGAACACCCCGCCGGTGATCGTGGCCCCGTCCAGGTTGAGGGCAATGCCGTCGGGGTTGGTGAGGGTGGCCCCCCGCAAGGTCAGCTGGCCGCCGATGTTGGCCCCGAGTGCTCGCACCTCGCCGGTGGCGGCGAACTCCTCGTCGAGGAACATCCCGCCGGTGATCGTGGCCCCGTCCAGGTCGAGGGCGTGGCCGTCGGGGCTGGTGAGGGTGGCCCCCCGCAAGTTCAGCTGGCCGCTGATGTTGGCCCCGAGCGCTCGCACCTCGCCGGTGGCGGTGAACCCCCCGGTGAGGAACACGTCGCCGGTGATCGTGGCCCCGTCCAGGTAGAGGGCGTCGCCGTCGGGGCTGGTGAGGGTGGCCCCCCGCAAGGCCAGCTGGCCGCCGATGTTGGCCCCGAGCGCCCGCACCTCGCCGGTGGCGGCGAACCCCCCGGTGAGGAACATCCCGCCGGTGATCGTAGCCCCGTCCAGGTCGAGGCCGGGGGTGTGGCTGCCGGTTAAGACCAGCTGGCGGCAGGCAAGGCCTTCCATCAAGACGGGCTCGTTGAATCGCGAGTCGGTGATGGTGAGCGTGCAGGGCAATGTGGCGTGTTCTAGATCAAGAGACCCGATGATGTTGGCGCCCCGGATTCGCAGCCCTCGGGGGTCGGGTCAAGGCCCTTGGTCAGTAGCGCGGCCCGGACAGCAGCGGCTGGGATCGTCCTACCCGGATCCCACTCGTCGGCCTCAGCCGGATTGGCTGAGCCTTCCCCGGCAAGATCCAGTTGGGTGCCCGACCTGGCCGCGGCCACCAACCGAGCCACCCACACACTGTCGTCCGTCATAAGCGCAGTCTGCCTTTGAGCCAAGGGACCGAGCCAGTCCAGTCGAGCGCGCACGTGGTCACGCACAGGAGACGACGACCACTCGCGACTCACTGACGTTCGGTTTCGAGTCCCCTGGGACACGAGCGCGGACCGGCGCCGCGGCGTCGGCCGGTAGGAGATCTACTTGAGATTCCTAGAGGGGTAACCACGGGGGTGGCGGGTGTCTGCTGGGTGGGTAGACAGGCTGCCGGCCTTCTCGCGCGCAGCTGTTCGGTGTCCAACGGGGTGTACTCCATGGACGGCTGAAACAGCTCCCAGCCTGACTGTGACTTCGTCTGCTGAATGGCGGGGTTCTTCGGTCGCTTCGTGGCGGGGTCAGGTGACACCGATGACCAGGGTGCTCTGTGCGGCTTCGATGACGTCGTTGGTGATGGTGTCGAGTTCGTTGATCTTCAGGACCCGCTGGATCTGGGGGAAGAGGCGTTCGAGGAGCCGGAAGTTGCCGCGGGTGATCCGTGCGATGGCTGCGATGGCTTGGGCGTCGGTGAAGTCGTCGGGGTCGAGGGTCTTGCCGAGGGATCGCCAGTGTCGCTCGAGGACGAACAGCAGTTCGTCTTGTCGCAGGGGCCGGTACTGGTGGGCGAAGCCGACTCGGCTGTAGAACTGGGGGTAGTGGCTGAACTGCTTCTCCAGGCCGGGCATGCCGATCAGGATCAGGTCGACGAGGTCGGGCGGAAGGCGGCGGGAGCCGGCGTCCGCCCGTGAGGCTGTCTCCAGTCCGGCGTAGCCGTCGGCGCGGTAGCGGGCGTGCCAGCGCTCCAGGGTCCGCAGCCCTACATCGGTCTCGCGAGCTAAGCGCGCGAGGGGCACATGGTCCTCGACGTGGAGCCTGAGGATTCGCCACCGCGCTCGAGCGTCCACGACGCACCTACTGCAAGGCGTTCTCGCGCCCGCGCTCGGCGCGCTGAAGGGCGCGGTAGACCGTGGAGCGGCCCACGCTGAACAGCTCGGCCAGCTCGCCCACGGTGTGCTCGTCGGCAGCATGTAGCTGGACGAGGTGAGCTTCTTGCCGGGGGGTGAGTTTCGGTGACTTCCCGCGCAGCCGGCCCTTGGCCTTGGCGACCTTCATCCCCTCGCGGGTGCGGGCACGGATGAGGTCGGCTTCGAACTCGGCGACCATCGCCAGCACGTTGAACAACAGTTTCCCCATCGGGTCGGTCGGGTCGTACACCGATCCGGCGATGCTCAGCTTCACTTCCCGCGCCGCGAGGTCGTCGGCGATCTGGTGGGCATCACGGACTGAACGCGCCAGCCGATCGAGCTTGGTGACCACGAACGTATCGCCGTCCCGACAGGCAGCCAGCGCCTGCCGCAGGCCCTCACGGTCGGCGTTGCGGCCCGTGAGCCCGTGATCGACGTAGATGCGCTTGGGATCGACGCCGAACGCCGCGAGTCCGTCACGCTGCGCGGTCAGGTCCTGCTCGTCGGTGGAGACTCGGGCATAGCCGACCTTCAAGGGGGACATGCTCCCCAGTGTGTCATATAGCCTCCCTTCACCGGACAGTTCACCGGACGGGTCTTACGGGACAGCCCGCCAGGCGTGCCGTCGTTCCTCTCGATAAGTAGCGGTGGTGTCCGGTGGGGGTTCCCCTACCGGAGCGCCTGGTTGCGCGTTGTCTCGGTCGCTGGTGAGGGCCCAGTGTCCGGCGTTCGACGAGGTCGGGTCCACCTCCCGGGCATCCCCGGTTTGGTGGCGCAGTCGAGGGCGGTCGCGATGCCGTGAAGAAATAGCCACGGCGCGAGGGCCGCCAGATCCGTGAGGTGGTGCAGCGCGTGAACGCCGGGCGGGGGCTCGGTGTGGGTCAGCCTGCTCACGACCCAGGCGGCCACTACGGCGGTGGCGGCGTTCTGCCGTCGGCCGCTGGCCCACGCCCGGGTGCCGTCGGAGGTGGTGGCTGCGGCGAGCCACCAATCCCGTCGAGTGAGGGCGGGTGCGGTGTTGGCGGAGGCGAGCAGTGCGGGGCGTAGGCCGTGGAGGCGCGCGGCTCGCACGGTGAGGGCGCCGAGCTGGGGTGGGTCGAGCGCGATCCGGGACACGACGTCGACGCCGAGGTCGCGGGCCAGGGTGTGTTGCTCGGCGAAGTCGACCCAGTGCAGGGTGCGGTGACCGAAGCCGGCCGGCAGCGACGCATGACGAGCGGGATGGCGGGGTGGGGCGGCGAGCTGGTCGAGCATCCAGCGGGTGGCGCTCGGGCCGTGCTGCTCACCGAGTCCGAGCACCAGGTCTAGGTCGAGGAATCCCATCGCGGGTGCTTGGGCGTGCGCAGCAGCCGCGAGCAGGTTTGTCAGTCCTGGGGCGAGGCCGGCTTCGGTGACGACGGTGCGTTGCGCAGCTCGGGCCTCGGCTTCGAGGTGGCGCAGGGCGGTGAGGTGGTCGGTGTCGGCGCTGAGGTCGATCAGGTGACAGCCGGCGCCAAGCACGGTGCGCGCGATCTGGCCGTGGTCGTCGAGGCCGCTGGCGTCGACTACGACCCGGCTCTCGGCTGCGAAGGCGGCCAGTGTCGTGGCGTCGCGGGCATCGAGGGCATGGAACTCCACCTCGGAGCCAAGCGCGGTCGGTCGGCGGCGGGACGCCGCGAGGACCCGGTGCTCGGTGCCGTTCAGTAGCCGCAGTAGCTCGCGACCGACGGCCCCGGACCCGCCGAGGACGAGGACGCCTGGACGTGCCGGGCGGCGAGGGTGCGCCGCATCGGCGCTGGTTGTTGGGACCTCAGGAGCTGAATGCATCGCGGCCTCCATCGTCGAGGTGAATGTGAACAGGCATGTTCGGTTTACTCCGGTACCTCCAAATTGTACAGTACTGTTCGAGATACGTCAGGAAGGGGGCCGCCGTGACCGACTCACAGGCACGCACGTCGGAGAGCACGCGTGCTCGACGTTCCGACGCCCAACGCAGCGTCGCTGCGATCCTGGAGGCCGCGCAGGCCTGCCTCGCCCTCGATCCGGACGCGAGCACTGCCGAGATCGCCCGGGCGGCGGGGGTCGGGCGGGTCACGCTCTACGGGCACTTCGGCAGCCGCCTCGAGCTGGTCGACCAGACCTTTGCCCGCTCGATGGCCCGAGCGGAGGAGACCCTGGACCAGGTCGATCTCAGTGGTGACGCGCGCGACGGGTTGGCCCGGTTGATCGGTTCCTCCTGGACGTTGATCGCCCGCTCCCGCAGCATCCTGGTGGCCGCGCAGCGCACCCTTCCGCCCGAACGCATCCGCGAGCTGCACGACCGGCCCATGCGACGGGTGCAGGACCTCATCGAGCGCGGGCAGGCCGTAGGGGCCTTCCGCACCGACCTGCCGACCACCTGGATGGTGGCGACCTTCTACAGCGTGCTGCACGGCGCCGCCGACGAGATCACCGCCGGTCGTCTCGACAGCGACAGCGCGGCCGACCTGATCACCTCGACGATCCTGCCGTGCTTCGCACGCGACCCTGCCCCATCCCGGTGACCCCGCCCCGAACCCACCCGAAGGAGGTGACGGGCACCGGCCCCCGGGCCGGCTGCCCGACTGCCATGGCAGACCCCGTCGTGATCAGAGCAGCCCAGAGTGACGACGTCGACTTCCTCGTCCACGTGATGCGCATCGCGGCCACGTCCCACCTGCCGCATTGCGTGTGGGACGTCCTGCTGGACCTGCCGCCCGACCGGACCGACACCGTCCTACGTCGGGTCGCGGAGTCCGAGCAGCCGCACTGGTGCCACGTGTCGCGGTTCTGGATCGCCGAGGCCGACGGGCGGCCGGTGGGAGCGATGAGCGGGTTCGACACCGCGACCGAGGGCTCCGACGTCCTCGAACGCGAGCTGGCCGCTCAGGCCGTGGTCCTCGGCCTCGACGAGACCGCCCTGCTGCGGGTCCTCGAGCGCGGTCAGGTCCTGCGCGACGGAACACCGGCGGACTTCCCCGGCACCTGGGGTGTCGAGAACGTCGCGGTCGCGGAACAGAACCGCGGGACCGGCGTGGTCGATGAGCTGTTCACTGCCGTCCTCGGCCACGGACACGAGCGCGGCCACGACACCGCCCAGATCCTCTGCCTCAACGGCAACGTCCGGGCCGAGCGAGCCTGGGAGCGGCAAGGCTTCGTCGTCAAGGCCGACTACTGCAATCAGCGTTTCCTCGACACCTACGGCTGTCTCGGAACCAAGCTGCTGCTGCGCGACCTCTGATGACCAGCCTGATCAACAGTGCGGGGGCCGAGCTCGCGGTACAGGACCGCGGAAGCGGACCGCCGGTCGTCCTCGTGCACGGCTCCCTTGACGACCACCGGTCCTGGGACCACGTGGTGCCGGCCCTGACCGACAGGTTCACGGTGCTCACCTGGGACCGTCGCGGTCACGGCGCAAGCACCTGCCCGCCGGGTCAGGGACACCTGTCCGACGACGTCGCCGACCTGGCCGCCGTGATCCGGACGTCGAGCCCGGAGCCCGCGCTGGTAGTCGGCCACTCCTACGGCGCGTGCGTGGCGATGGTGCTCGCCGCCGAGCAGCCCGAGCTGACCTGTGGGGTGCTGCTGCACCAGCCACCGCTGTTCTCGGTGCTCGCCGACGACCCCGCGACCGCGGAGATCGCCCGCGAGGCGACCGCGGCGCTGCGCCGCGCCGCGCAACTGATCGAATCAGGGGCAGTCGAGGAGGGCGTACGGCACTTCGTCGACGAGGCAGCTTTCGGTCCCGGCACCTGGGAGGGCCTGTTCACCGAGGAGCTCCGCGAGACCTGCCGCGCCCATGCCGACACCTGGCTGGACCAGTCCCGCGACCCCGAGCGGCTGGCATTGCGGCCAGCGCTGCTCCAGGACTACCCGTATCAGGTAGTGCTCTCCCACGGCGATTCCGGCCCCACGGCATACGACGGCGTCGTGCAGGCGCTGGTGGCCGCGCTCCCGCAGGCGAAACTCCGGGTGATCCCCGGCGCCGGCCACGCGCCGCACCTCAGCCACCCCCAGGAGTTCGCCGCGCTGGTGCGAGATGCGGCCTGTACTCCATGGACGTCTCGAAACTGCTCTTGGCTTCAACGTAAACCCAAGCCTCGCATGCGACACTTTGACGAATGCGACGGAAGGTCTAGACGTGGGTGGACGGGTGTACGGATATGCGCGAGTTAGCTCGAAGGATCAGAACCTGGAGCGCCAACGTGAAGCGCTCGCCGGCGTCGATGTGCTGGTCGAGGAGCAGGTCTCTGGGAAGAATGTCGCCGATCGCGAGAAGCTCCGTACGCTGATGGCGTTCGCGCAGGCGGGGGACACCATCCGGGTGAAGTCGATCGACCGGCTTGCCCGTGACACTCGGGACCTGCTGCGGATCGTGGACGAGCTCCAGGCCAAGGGCGTGGCGATCGAGTTCCTGGACTCACCCATGCTCAACGTGACCACCAAGGAAGGGCGCGCGATGCTGACGGTCTTCGCGGCCTTCGCCGAACTCGAGCGCGAGGCCATCCGCGAGCGTCAGGCCGAAGGGATAGCCCTCGCGAAGGCCGCAGGCAAGTACCGCAAGGCCCGAAGGCTCACCGCTGAGGAGATCGCTGCCGCGCGGTTGCGCATCGAGGTCGGGGTGTCCAAGGCGCGGGTGGCCAAGGACCTCGGCGTGAGCCGCCAGACCCTCTACTCGGCGTTGGAGGGCAGGGGCAGCTACTCGGCGGTCTAAGTGATACGTGTGCGCACCTGGTGTACCAGGTCGAACATCTCCTCTGGGCCGGAGTAGGCATCCTTGTCGATCCCGTAGGGTTGAGGGTTCACATCAGAGTTCGCGCCAAGAGGCGCGATCAGGAGGTCGCGGGTTGAAGGGCAGCCTCCGGCCGGGGGGCGCCGAGGGGGGCCAGGTGGCCCGGGTCCAGGTTGATCCGGCGCAGCAGTTGGGCGTTGAGGGCGACGACGATGGTGGAGGCGGACATCAGGATCGCGCCCACCGCGGGGGAGAGCACGAACCCGATCGGGGCGAGCACGCCGGCGGCCAGCGGCACGGCGAGCACGTTGTAGCCGGTGGCCCACACCAGGTTCTGGATCATCTTGGTGTAGCTGGCCTGGGAGAGCTCGATCATCGCCAGCACCGCGCGGGGGTCGTTGCTGGCCAGCACAACGCCGGCGGACTCCATGGCCACGTCGGTGCCGGCGCCGATGGCGATGCCGACCTCGGCCCGCGCCAGTGCCGGGGCGTCGTTGACGCCGTCGCCCACCATGGCCACGGACAGTCCCCGGGACTGCAACTCGGTGACCTTGGTGTCCTTGTCCTGGGGGAGGACCTCGGCGAAGACCTCGTCGATGCCCAGGTCCGCCCCGACGGCCTCGGCGACCTGGCGGGCATCGCCGGTGATCATCGCGACCTTGATGCCGCGGGCGTGCAGGGCGGCCACGGCGGCCCGGGACTCGGGGCGGACCTTGTCCTCCACGGCGACCGCGCCGATAACGGACCCCTCGCGCGCCACGTGCAACACCCCGGCCCCGCGCGCGGTCCAGGAGGCGGTGTGCTCAGTGATCTCCGCCGGCATGGTCAGGTTAAGCTCGCGCAGCATGTTCGGGCCCCCGACGAGGATCTCGGAGCCGTCCACGGTGGCGCGCACCCCGCGGCCCATGGCAGCACTGAAGTCCGTGCCGCGCTTGCGCAACGTGCTGGCCTGCGGGTGCTGCCCGGCGGCGGTGACGATGGCCCGGGCCACGGGGTGCTCGCTGTCAGCCTCGGCCGCGGCGGCCACCGCCAGCAGTTCTGCCTCGGACACGCCGGGCATCGCGGTGACGGCGGTGACGACGTGGGCGCCCTCGGTCAGGGTGCCGGTCTTGTCGAACAGGACCACGTCGATGGTGCGCATCCGCTCCAGGGCCATCCGGTCCTTGATCAGGACCCCGGACTTGGCGGCCTTCTCCGTGGAGAGGGCGATCACCAGCGGGATGGCCAGGCCCAGGGCGTGCGGGCAGGCGATGACCAGCACGGTCACGGTGCGGGTGACCGCGTCGGTGGGCTGGCCGATCGCGGTCCACACGATCGCGGTGATGATCGCCGCGACCAGGGCGAACCAGAACAGCAGGGCCGCCGCCCGGTCGGCCAACGCCTGGGCGCGGGAGGAGGATTCCTGGGCGTCGGCGACCATCCGCTGGATCCCGGCCAGGGTCGTGTCGGTCCCGACGGCGGCCACCTTCACCCGCACGGTGTTGTCGGTGGCCACGGTCCCAGCGACCACCGTGTCCCCGGCCTGGCGCAGCACGGGCTTCGACTCCCCGGTGATCATCGCCTCGTCGAACTCCGCGGCGCCCTCGAGGATAGTCCCGTCGGCCGGCACCCGGGCCCCGGCCCGCACTAGCACCACATCGCCCACGGCCAACTCGGTGATCGGCACGGTGATGGTCTCACCGTACACGACCTTCTCGGCCTCCTCCGGCAGCAGCGCCGCCAGCGCGTCCAAGGCGGAGGAGGCCGCGCCCAGGGCGCGCATCTCCATCCAGTGGCCCAGCAGCATGATGACCACCAGCAGCGCCAGCTCCCACCAGAAGTCCAGCATCAGGTCCCCGATGCCCAGGGTCGTGACCCAGGAGGCGACGAAGGCCACCGTGATGGCCATCGCGATCAGCAGCATCATCCCGGGCTGGCGGGCGCGCAACTCGGTCAGCCCGCCCTTCAGGAAGGGCATGCCGCCATAGAGGTAGATCACGGTGCCCAGCACCGGGGCGATCCACGCCGAGCCCGGGAACTCGGGGACGTGGTAGCCCAGCAGCTGCCCGACCATGTGGCTGAAGAACACCACCGGGATGGAGAGCACCAGTGAGACCCAGAACCGGTTCTTGAACATCGCGGTGGAATGCCCGGCGTGCTGACCGTGGTCGTGGACCTGGTGGTCCTCGTCCAGGGCCGAGTGGGCGTGACCCTGCGGCATGGCCTGACCGTGGGTGTCGGCGTCCGCGGGGTGGTGGGCGTGGCCGGCGTGCCGGTCGCGATTGGCGTGGGGGTTCGGGTCTGGGTGCTCGGCGGTCTGGCCGGTGGGGTGCTCGGGGTGGTGCGGTGTGCTCATGGTGTTCCTTCTGCTCGGCGGCCTACGCGGTGGCCTACTCGGGGATGAAGCTCCGGCGCTGAGGGGATGGGTCAGTGGGTGAGGACGCGGTAGCCGGCCGCTTCGATAGCGGCCTGCACGGCCCCCGCGGAGGCGGGCCCGGTCACGGTGACGGGGGAGGCCCCGCCGGCGACCAGTTCGACCCGGACGTCGTCCGCCCCGTCCAGGGCGCTCACCGCCTCGGCGACGGAGCCCACGCAGTGTCCGCAGGTCATGCCCTCCACCTGGTAGGTCGCGGTGCCTGCGCTCGTCCCGGTCGGATCGGCACTTTGGCGCCCGGCGGGGGCCGGGGTGTCGGCGGCCGGGGCGCAGCACGAGCAGTCGGTGGTGGCCATCGGCAGCGGGGTGCGGGGGGATTCGGTCATGACGGTCTCCTACAGGTCTTGGGGCGGCGCCGGACGGCACCTCCACCCCCGGTATATACCCCCCAGGGGTATAATTTTCAAGGGATGGGACGCCGATGTTCGCGGTGGATGAACGGGTGCGCCGGTCCGTGGGTTGTTCGGTGGGCAGGTCGATGGTGAACGTCGCCCCGGCCGTGGTGGAGGTCGCGGTCAGGGTTCCGCCGTGGGCCTGGACCAGGGCGCGGGAGATGGCCAGGCCGACCCCGGAGCCGCCGTGGTCCCGGTCGCGGGCGGTGTCCCCGCGGTAGAAGCGTTCGAAGATGTGCGGCAGATGCTCGAGAGTGGTGGGGAGACACCGTCCAAGAACCACGACTCAGATGGCTTGAACATCAGCCCGGCGGCGGCGGCGCTCGGGCCGGCGGCGGCGCTCGGGCCGGCGGCGGCGCTCGGGCCGGTGACAGCGATCTGAATCGCGACAGCGCCGCGCTTCACAGAGGCTCCTCGGGTGGGGCGATGGTCTTGACGAAACCTTGACCGGAATGAGCATCGAACGCACACGACTGGCGCGTCATAGTGGTGGCACGTTTCTACATGTCATTAGGAGAAATTTGTGTTCGTTCGCCACGGCAGTCTGCGCCGCCCCCTGTTCCTCACCGTTCTGGTGATGACGACCGCCTTCTCGCTTACCGCCTGTGGTCAGAATTCACCCGTCGCAGATTCGGCTGCGTCCTCGGGTGCTACCGCCGCGG
Source organism: Propioniciclava soli (assembly GCF_038502305.1). Taxonomy (NCBI): domain Bacteria; kingdom Bacillati; phylum Actinomycetota; class Actinomycetes; order Propionibacteriales; family Propionibacteriaceae; genus Propioniciclava; species Propioniciclava soli. The sequence continues at coordinate 3,705,963 of NZ_CP115965.1, read as the reverse complement.
CGCAGAGCGACGAGAGCGCTGCTACTGATGAAGGCAAGGAATCTCAGGGGCCGACGGCGATCGAGGGCACTGTGTGGGTTGCCAACGAGGACGGCGATTCGCTGTCGGGCATCGACGCGGCCACCGGTGCGGTGGTGACCACGGTGAGCGGGATCGAGAGCCCTCACAATGTTCAGGTGAGCCCTGATGGGGGCACGGTCTGGGCTGTCAGTGGGCATGCGAATGCCCTTGTGGCACTGGATGCCGCCACCTACGAGCTGTTGGGCACCGCCCCGACCGGAGCGAGCCCTGCGCACGTGGTCGTCAGTCCTGATGGTGAGCAGGTTCTTGTCACCAACTCGGGGGATGACACGCTCAGCGTCTACGACGCCGCATCGCTGGAGCTCCGGGCCACCCTTGACCTCAGCGCCGGGCCGCACGGCCTGCGTCCCACCCCGGACGGGACGGCGGTGGTCGTGGCCAACACCACCGCCGGCACTGTCGACGTGGTCGACACCGACACCTATGAAGTCACCGCGACGATCCCGGTCGGGGACTCCCCACCGCAGGTTGCCGTGGCACCAGACGGGCGATACGCCTACGTCAGTCTGGTCGGGTCTAGCTCCGTGGTGAAGGTCGACCTCGTTGAGAAGAGGGTCACGGGATCGGTATCGGTTCCGTCGCCGCCGGTCCAGCTGTACCTGACCGAGGACGGGACCCGTCTCCTGTCGGCCGACCAGGGAACCGAGGACGCCCCGGGCAGTACGGTCTCAGTGATCGACCCAGGCGCCATGACGGTGGAGGCCACCATCCCCGCAGGGAGCGGCCCGCACGGGGTCGTCATCGAACCGACGGGGCAGCGAGCGTGGGTGACCAACCTCTACGACGACACCGTCTCCGTGATCGACCTGTCGACCGACGAGACCATCACGACTGTGCCGGTGGGCAAGAAGCCCAATGGCGTCAGCTACAGCCCCGAACCGCCGGCCCCCGGACCCGCCACCACCAGCATCAGCGTCCCCAACTACGCCACCGGGGCTGAGGGCGACCACGCGGAGCACTGACCACCCCAGCTGTTGGGCCCCATCCTGCTCTGCAGTGCGTCCTCGCGTTGCAGGTGGTGATCAGCAGTCGGGGTGCCCAGTCCCCGCACGACCTTGAGCGGATCCGTTCCCGGTCAGGTCTGCGCGGTATCGGCGGGCCCAGAAGAGCCGAGCCGCTACTGCTTGACAGGCGGGACCGGCGATGAGCTCAAGTGTCCTGCTGGACGTCCAGCATGGCGGCTCCGTGCTCGAGCAGGGCTGGGCTGGGCTGTCGCGTGCATTAGGCGCAGCAGGACGTGGGAAGTTCGTTGCGGAAGAGGTTCGCTGTGAGGCGGATGCCTTCCGCCATGGTGAGGTACGGGGCCCAGGTGTCAGCGAGTTGGGTGACGGTGAATCCGGACTTGATGGCGTAGGTCGCGGCGAGCATCATTTCGCCGGCGGTATCGGCAAGGGCGTGGATGCCGAGGACTGTGCCGGTATCGGCATCGGCGACGATTTTGATGCCGCCGCGGGTGTCGTGGTTGGTGATGGCCCGGGGCACGTCAGACATTGGCAGATAGCGACATGCGCACCGGTAGCCGGCGGCGATGGCGTCGGATTCGGTCATCCCCGCCGAGGCGAGCTGGGGTGAGGTGAACAGTACGGAGGGAAGCCCGGTGTAATCGACGTGCTCGTGGTGACCCAGCGCATTGCGGGCCGCAACCCTCCCAGCCATGGCGGCAACGTACACGTACTGGGGCGCGTCCGTGACGTCACCGGCGGCAAACACCGCCGGATTCGTGGTCCGCTGGTATGCGTCGACTCTGATGAAGCCGTGGTCGTTGGTTTCAACTCCAGCGCTTGCGAGGTTGAGTCCGTCAACGCGGGGGGTGCGGCCCGTAGCGATGAGGACGCGTTCACCGGCGGCTTCTCTCGCGGTGCGGGTGCGCACCCGCACCCGGGCGTGGTCTTGGGTGACCGCGACGGCGCGGTCGTCGATGACGGTTATGCCCTCGGCCTCGAAGACTCCGCGGAGCGCGGAGGAAGATTCGGGCTCGGCATGCGGGGCGAGCCTACCGACGACGGTGACCTGGACACCGAGGCGGGAGAAGAGTTGGGCTTGTTCGAGCCCGACGAAGGCGCCCCCGATCACCACCAGCGAGACGGGAAGTGTGGTGAGCGCCATAGCGGTGGTCGAGGTGAGGTAATCGACGTGCTCGAGGCCCGGGATCGCGGGCACGTGAGGTTCGGCGCCGGTGGCCACGAGATAAACGGCTCTTCATACCTGCGGTGGGTCCGGGGTGAGTCCGCCGCCGACGAGGAGCATGCGTAGCCGGTAGTTCTCTCGGTTCCGGAACCCTCGGGCGATGCGGCGGTGGAGCTCGATGAGCCCGTTGATTGCCTCGGTGCCGCCGTTGCTGGCGCGGTCGGTGTCGAAGTAGGCCAGGAACGCGTCCTTCCACTGTCTCAGGGTTCGGCCGAGGCGGGCGATCTCGGGGATGGGGCAGGACGGGAAGCCGTCGACGACCTGCTCGGCGAGTTGGCGGCCGGCTGCCGGGTCGGGGTGGGCGTAGGCGGCTCGGACGCGTTGGGCGCACTGCCAGGCGATGTGGACGGCGTCGTGGCGTTCATCGGCGGCGATCGCCGCCGCGAGGCGGGCGTGTTGTTTGTCGGTGAGCCGCTCGGCCGCGCAGCGCAGGATGTTGCGGATCCCGTAGAGCGGGTCGCCGGTACGACCGCGGTGGCCGTGGATCTCCTGCTGCACCCGGCGACGGACCTCGTCGACCGCCCGGCCGGCCAGGGCGACCACGTGGAAGGCGTCGAGCACAGCGGTGGCGTCGGCGAGTTTGTCGTCGATGGCGTTCTTGTAGCCATGGAACGGATCCAACGTGGCGACTTCCACCCCAGCCTTGAACGTCTTGCCGCGTTGGTCGAGCCACGTCTTGTACACCGTCCCCGAACGTCCCGGGACCAGATCCAAGAGCCGGGCGTGGACGCGTCCGTCCTTGTCACGGGTCAGGTCGACCATGCCGGTGAGTTCCTTGGGGCCGCGCTTGCGGGGACTCACGTGATGCCAGTTGGGTCGGGCTGTGGCGCCCGGCCACGGTTACCCGTGGTGGGTTTCCACAGCCCGCCCGCCGAACCCGGCGTGCGACTTTCACCGCACCGGGCTCTCCACGTGAGGGGGTTGGTCAGCTTGTGACGGTCGATGGGGTCCACGGGGTCGGGATCTGGTAGCCGCGGTAGCGGTACCGGACGATGGGGACGCTGGCTGCGCCCTTGAACCTGACCCCGTCGTGGGCGAGCCGCCAACTGCCCGGCAGACAGTACCTGCGCCGGAGCTCTGGCCATCCGATACGACGGTGCTTCTTCCGTAGCCACGACGTGATCCGTTCCCACGTGTAGGAATCGACCGCGTTGAAGGCTCGTTTGGCCACGCGTGCCGCAAGTAGTTCGCCCACCCACGCAACACTCGACCCAGGTAGGCCATCAGGTAGCCCGGGTCGCGGTGCAGGGTTGCTCTGTACGTCATGGCCTTCACCCGTGCCTTGATCGAGGCGATCGCCTTCGTCGACGGCTTGGTGTACACAAACGACTTGTGGCTCCCGCGTTTCCGCATCCGTCGGATGTGGAAGCCGAGGAAGTCGAACCCGTCGTCGATGTGGACCACTCGGGTCTTGTCCGGCGACAGTCGCAGCCCCATCGGGGCCAACACGACTGCCACCTCCTCGCGCAACTGATCGGCATCAGCCCGTTCGCCTTTGACCACGATCACGAAGTCGTCGGCGTACCGGATGAGCCGGTAGGTCGCCTCGCCGTGATAGCGGCGCCGGTTCCGCTGGTTCGCCGTTCCCATCTCCTGGGTCCAGCGCCGTGCGAACTCGTCGTCCAACACGGACAAAGCGATGTTGGCCAGCAACGGAGACAAGATTCCGCCCTGCGGGGTGCCGGTCACCGTTCCCTCGGTGGTACCCACCGTGGTGAGCACCCCCGCCTTCAGGAACGCCTTCACCAACGCCAGCACACGCTTGTCCGAAACCCTCGCTCGCAGGCGGTCCATCAACGCGGTGTGGTCGATCATGTCGAAACACGCCTCAATGTCGGCCTCCAACACCCACTCATACCGTTTGCTGGTGAAGTGGTGGATCTCGGCGATCGCGTCAGCAGCGCGCCGGTTGGGGCGGAACCCGTACGAGCACGGTTGGAAGTCCGCCTCGAAAATAGGTTCCAGTACCAGCTTCAAGGCGGCCTGCACCACCCGGTCGGTGACGGTGGTGATGCCCAACTTGCGCAGTGGGCTGCGGGATGGAATCCGGACCGCTTGATATTCATGTTTCAGGCTGCCTTGTTGGTTTCGTACCAGTCCTGCTCTGCTTCGTTCGGGGTACGATATTGAAGCGCGGAATGCAGCCGTTTCTGATTGTAACGCAACTCGATGTAGCGTGCAATATCCCGGATAGCATGCCGCCGAGTCGGATACACGGTCCGATGAACCCGCTCCGCTTTCAAGGTCGCATTGAACGACTCAGCCCACGCATTGTCATAGCAGATCCCAGTCCGTCCGACCGGCCGAACAATCCCAGCCGCGCGCGTGAACTCGGCAAACCCGGCCGACATGTATTGAGTCCCGCGATCCGAATGGAAAATCGTCTCCCCGCTGCGGATATGGCCATTACTGATCGCCATGGCCAGGGCGTCGGTGACCAGCTCGGTTCGCATGTGCTCGGCCATCGCGTACCCGACGACCTTCTTCGTGCAGCAGTCCAGCACGGTGGCCAGATACACCCACCCCTGCCAGGTCGGAATGTAGGTGATGTCGCCGACCAGCTTGAGCCCGGGCTCGTCGGCGGTGAAGTCCCTGTTGACCAAATCCGGCAGATCCTTCGCGTCAGCCGGGATCGTGGTCCTGGGCCCGCTGCGGCGCGGCTGACAAGCCACCAAGCCGCGCTCGGCCATGATCGCACGCACCGTCTGCGGGTCACACGGCCTGCCTGCCCGCACCAAGGCGGCATGGATCCGTCGGTAGCCGTAGGTGGCGTCGGAGTCGGCGAACAGGACCTCGATGATGTCGCCGAGCTCGTCGCGCCACCGCTGGGTCACCGAGACCGGCCGGTTGAGCCACTCGTAGTAGCCGGCCCGCGACACCCTCGCCCACCGACACATGCTCCGGATCGAGTAGTTGCCTTCTTCGCTGTTGATGAACGCGTACTTCGCGGTCACCGGAACTCTTTGGCGAAGAAGGCCGCCGCTTTTCCCAGGAACTCCCGCTCGGCCTTCAACTCGCGGACCTCTTTACGCAACCGTGCCAGTTCAGCACGCTCCGGCTCGCTGATCTCCGGTAACTCATCCGGGTGGTCCCGCCGATACGCATTCACCCAATTCCTGAGTGTTTCCGAGCCGATACCATGATCACGCGCGACCTCGGCAACAGTCCGCGACGACTCAATCACCGCACGAACCGCCTCCGCCTTGAATTCCGGGCTGAACTTCTTCCGGGTCATTCGATCCCTTCCATTTCTCCCACGGATTCTACCGGTGGGGGCTCTTGGTCCGGAAACAATCCCTCACCTCAGGGAGACCGTCACCTCCCCGCGGCTGGACGGCGCCGCTACCGCCCGCCACACCACCGTCCGGACGCCAACCCACGGCCTCCCCCTTGCCCGCTGACCGGAGCTTCGCATGCAGCGTGAACGTCGCCACAATCCCCACCCGTGGACTTGGGAGGTCCCTGTCGCGATTGCCTGCGCCGTGCTGCTGGTGCTCGCGCTTGGCGTCCACCTCGGCAACGGCCTGGCCCACCTCACCAGCGGCCACGGCTGGACTTGGCCTGCCACCGCGCAGCTGTTCACCAGCCTCCCCAGCATCCTGAACACCTCGACCGACGCCGTCGGCGTTCGTGTCTGGATCATCGCCATCGAACTGTCGCTGATCGTCAGCCTCGCCTGGGCTGCCGGCGTCAGCTGGCAGCGGTGGGGACCCACCCGACTCAAGGGCGTCGCCACCCGGGACCAGGCCGAGCAGCTCCTCGGGCTCACCCGCCTCCACAAGGTCGCCCCCGTCGTGCGACCCGACCTCCACACCACCCGCCGCACCCGAGGAGAACTCCGATGAGACGCTTCGACCCCACCCAGATCGGCTGGAAGATCGGCCGCTCCTGGGAACCCCGCGCCGGCGAACTGTGGTGCCCATGGGACCGCACTGCCGGCGTCATCGGACCCCAAGGCTCCGGCAAAAAACTCGACCTGCTCACCCCCGCCCTCCTGAACGCCCCCGGCGCCGCCCTCGTAACGCTCACGAAGCCCGACGACCTGCTCCTGACCATCACTGACCGGAGCAGCGATGACCGGCCCTGCGTGGTGCTGGACCCGTTCGGACTCGCCGCGGGCCTCCCCGAGTTGGTGTGGGATCCGGTGGTTGGCTGCGTCGACCCTCTGGTCGCCGAACGGCGAGCGAAGGCGTTCACCGCTGGCACCGTCAAGGGCTCGATCCACGCCGGGAACGGCGACAGCGCCGCCCGCTTCTACGCCGCGGAAGCCGCCAAGGTCCTGCAGGCATACTTCCACGCAGCCGCACTCACCGGAGGCACCCTCGACGACGTCCTCCGCTGGGTCGCCCAACCTCTGGCGACCACCGAACCGTCGGAGATCCTGCGCGAACATCCCCACGCCGCCCCGTTCTGGCACGGCCTCCTCCACGGAGCGCTGCACGGCGATGAACGGACCTCGAGCAACACCGTCACCACCGTCCAACAAGCTCTCGCGCTGTTCTTCCAGGCCGACCTGCGCCGCCGCTGCATCCCCTCGGCGTCCCGGCCGGCCACCGACATCGCTGACCTGATCCGTAGGCGGGGAACCATCTACCTGCTCGGCCGCGAAGACCCGTACGCCTCGGCGTCCCCCCTGATGACCGCGCTGGCCGAACACGTCCTCGACACCGCCCTCGCGCTGGCGAACACCTCGCCGTGGGGCCGGCTGTGCCCGCCGATGCTGGCCTGCCTAGACGAACTGCCGTCCACTGCTCCGCTGCCCACGCTGCGGACTCGGATGGCCAACGAACGCGCGCTGGGGATCTCCTTCATCTACGCCGCCCAAACCTGGAGGCAACTCACGGCGATCTTCGGCGACTCCGAAGCCAAAGCCCTGTTCGGGCTCACGAACGTGATCGTCGTGTTCGGCGGCAGCAAGGACGTCGCGTTCAACCAGGAGATCGCCGATCTGGTCGGCACCGTCCGCGTCGCTCGCACCACTTGGCAGACAGGACGCGGTGGGCGTTCGATCTCGGGGGAGGACATCCCGATCCTGCGGGCTGAGGAGATCCGGCAGCTCCCTGAACGTCAGGCCCTCGTCGTCGCGGAGAACAGCAAACCCATCATCGCCAAACTCATTCGCTGCATCGACGGCCCCACCGGACGCGCCCTTCTCGAACGCCAGCGCGCTGCCCGTGATCGTGTCGCCGCAGTCCGGCATGGCCAGATACCGGCGGACGCCCGCGCCACCGCTGCCCTCGTCGCCGCCCAACGGGGTGGCTTGGTCGCCGAGAGGCAGATCCCATGACCACCACGCCGGACGCCGACGCCGGGCTCGTCCGCGCGTTCCCTACCCCGGGGCCGTTACTCGGCACCGCCTACCGCGACCTCTACCTGGCCGCCGAGGGCAGCGACAACCAGAAAGCCACCATCGGCGACCCCAACCTGCTGCCCAAGCCGTGGGACCCACCCACCTGCCGCAATCCCCAACTACGGGCCGAACTCTGGACGTGGCTCGACGCCGTCGTCATCTGGGTGAACCACGAGTACGTGTGGGACCCCGAGGGCACCATCCCGCCCTGCTGGCCCCTGCACCCTCACATCGTCCAGGAAGTCGCCGTGATGGCCGACCAACGCCGCCGCGCCAGCGTCGCCCTCGACTCCAACGCCCTCGAAGAGTGGCACCGCTACACCCTGCCCGGGTTCCCGCGCTGGAGGAGAACACGACCTTGCCGACGCCCGCCCGCTGCATTTCCTCCAGCAGGACCATGGTGCCGACCACGTTCTGCCGCAGGGTGTGCAGCGGACGCTTGACCGACTCGCCGGCGTACTTGAAGCCGGCGATGTGGATCACGCCCTCAACGTCGTGCGCGGCGAACGTGCGACCGAGCAGGTCGCCGTCCAGGATCGACCCTTCCACGAACGGGACGCCGGGGTCGACGAACTCCCGGTGTCCGCTGGACAGGTCGTCCACCACGACGACGCCGATGCCCCGCTCGGCGAACACCCGGGCCACGTGAGAGCCGATGTAGCCCGCCCCACCGGTCACCAGCCACGACGTCATGGCGTCACCTCGATCCGGCCGGCGCCGGCCACCGGGCGGACGTTGAAGATGCCCGGCTCCGTGAACCCAGCAGAGGCAAACGCCTCCCGGACGCCGTCGGTCACCGTCGCGACGGCGTCCACAGGCACCAGGGCGATCACGCAGCCGCCGAACCCGCCTCCGGTCACGCGCGCACCGATCGCACCATGGGCGCGGGCGACGTCGGTGGCCAGGTCCAGCTCCGGGGTGGAGATCTCGAAGTCGTCGCGCATGGACGCGTGCGAAGCGTCCAGCAACGCGCCGATCGCCGACGGGCCTTCGTGGCGCAGCAGGCGCACCGTGTCGAGGACGCGTTGGTTCTCGGTCACCACGTGCCGCACCCGGCGGAACGTCACGTCATCCAACAGGGTGCGGACCCGGTCGAGGTCGGCGACCGTCACGTCGCGGAGCATGGGAACGCCCAGGATCCGGGCGCCCGCCTCACAGGCGGTGCGCCTGGAGGCGTAGCCGCCGTCGGCGTGGGCGTGGCTGACGCGCGTGTCGACCACGAGGACCTCGATACCGGCGGCGTCCAGGCCCAACGGCACGACCTCGGCGTCCAGGCTCCGACAGTCGAGGAACACCGCACAGTCCGGTGCGCCCAGTAGGGATGCCGACTGGTCCATGATGCCGGTCGGCGCGCCCACGACCACGTTCTCGGCACGCTGCCCGACGCGGGCGAGGGTCTGTCGATCGAGGCCCAGCTGCCACGCCTCGTTGAGCGCCATCCCGACCGCACTCTCGATCGCTGCCGACGATGACAAGCCCGCCCCGACTGGCACGTCCGAGGTCAGGGCCAGGTCGAATCCGGGCAGGTCCGTCAGGTCGGCGCCGTGTTCGCCGAGCGCCCACACCACGCCCAGCGGGTAGGCCGACCAGCCCGACAGCCCAGCGGGTCCGATCCGGTCCAGGGTGGTCTCGACGACACCGTCGACGTAGTCGGTGGCCAGCCGGATCGTCCGGTCCGACCGCAACCGCAGGGCAGCCACCGCCCATCGGTCGATCGCGAACGGCAGCACGAGCCCGTCGTTGTAGTCGGTGTGCTCACCGATCAGGTTCACCCGACCCGGCCCCGCCCAGAACCCGGACGGCTCCCCGCCGAACAACCCCTCGAAGAACTCCGACAGCGGAGCAGTGGCGATCATGGGTGCATTTCCTTCATCTCTTGAGATGGGTACGTCGGTGGTGTCGTGGGTCGAGGCGTCACGCGGTGACGGCGATCTCCGCCTTGACCCTCCTATTGGCCTTCTCCACGTCGAGGCGCGTCAGCAGCAGCAGGATGATGAAGTTCATGATGGCCGGGATCCACAGGTACATGAAGCTGATCATCTGCAGCGCGGACTCCGGCTGCGTGTCCGCACCACCGACGTAGCCACTCCATGCGAGCAGCCATCCTGCCAGTGCCGTCCCGATTCCGCCGCCCAGCTTCACGCCGAACGAGGTACAGGAGTACATGACCCCATCGATGCGCCGGTTCTTGGTGAGGTAGGTGTACTCGGACGCCTCGGCTATCAGTGCGTTCAACGTGCCTTGCAGCGGGCTCATCCCGAGCGAGGCCAGGCCCGTGAAGAGGAGCATGAGGGGAATGCTGCCCATGTACGCCGCGACGAGAACACCGAGCCGGCCGACGACCGCGATCACATACCCGGTGATGTTCACCCGGTACATCTCACCGAACCGCTTCACGAGGAACGGGGTGAAGAGCAGACCGATGATCAACGGCGCGTTGATCGCCCACGCGAAGACTCCGAGAAGGTTCGCGTCGCCGAGGATGTACGTCATGAAGTAGATCCCCATGTTGAGCGTCGCGGTGAAGATCTGCGCCAGGAGGAACACGAGTAGGATGATGAGGTAGTACTTGTGGGCCACCACGAGCTTCGCGGCCTCCTTGAAGCTGGTCACCTCCACCTCGGCGAGCTCCGCGGGGTCATGGTGGGCGCCCGGCCGGTCCGCAAGCTCCTCGCGCGAAAGCTCGCGCACCGAGAACACCGACAGCGAGTTCACGGCTAGCCCGATCACGGCGTAGATGATGGCGATCGTGCGCCAGCCCTCGGCGCCGCCACCGAACTGTTGCACACCTGCGACGGTGAAGGTCTGGATGAGCATGCTCGTCCCGAAGGCGAACATGAAGCGGATGGAGCCCATCTGCACACGCTCGGCACCGTTCTTGGTGATGAGCGCCGTCAACGCCGAGAAGGCGATGTTGTTGGCCGTGAAGAAGACCGCGTTCAGCAGCGTGTAGGCGATGAAGAACCAGGCGTATTGCGCGGTCTGGCCGACGTTGGTCGGGATCGCGAAGGTGGCGATGAGCGTGGCGGCGCAACCGAAGTACGCCCAGAACATCCACGGACGTGCCTTGCCCATCTTCGTGTGCGTGCGGTCGATGAGGTTTCCGAAGAAGAGGTCACTGACCCCGTCGAAAAGCCGGGAGGCCATGATCAATGTGCCGATGATGCCTGGGTTCAAGCCCACGGCATCGGTGAGGTAGATCATGACGAACGCGGACAGGAACGCATACACGACGTTCCCGCCGACATCGCCCGATCCATAACCGATCTTGTTGTACCACTTGAGGTACGTCTTCTCTTGGGTGGCAGCCACGTCGTTGTAACCCTTCACTAGTTCACTGCTCGATGGTGGGAATCACCGTGATGTCGAACCGGAACGTCTCGGCATCCACGCGGTACTTTTCGGGGAGTTCAGGACCGCAGCTGTTGGACCCGATCCCGGCGTTGGCGTGGTCCAGGCACAAAACGGTGCTGCCCGCCGGTACGAGTTCATAGCTGTGGGCACGTCTCGCCAGCTCTTCCTGCGTGTAAGGGGAGGCGTTGAAGGAGAAGGTCTCGCTCCCCACGGCGGTGAGGGACAGACCGCCTCCGGCCACGATGACGTAGTCACAGTCCGCGTGGCTGCCGTTCTCCTGCGGACGCAGGTAGTCCTCGTGCAGGCGGAAGACGTCGGAGCTAAAGAGGCCGTGATGGGAAGCTCGGCGTTTGTCGACGTAGCTCTCGAACGGACCCAAGCCGCAATAGGTAACCTGCGACATCTCCTTAGGCAGGAACAGCCTGATCCCGAAGCGGGGCAGCGACGGAAAGGCAGGGTCACGCCTCACTGAGAGGGACGCCTGCACCGCACCGGAGGTGTTCACGTGCCAGGCGGCCTCCACCTTCAGGATCGGCTGGATCGTGGGCGCCACGACCGCGAGGGGGAAGGTGAGCGTCACCGCATCCGCGCCTGGCTCGACGCTTGCGGAGTAGGCGCGTGCCGAGGCGGCGTCGTAGTGGGCGCGTCTCCACTCGGCTTTGATGTTCATGTCGTTGTCCGTCGGTGCCCGCCAGATATTGATCTGCGCGGGAGCATCGAGCAGATCCCGACCGCCGAGGGTCATGGTCTGGGGCAGCCCTGTGCGCGTGTCGAAGGCGTACCGGAACGCCTCGGACTCGACGGTGATGGAGGAGGCGTCCTCGGTGACGCGCAACCGGCCCGAGCCCGGCTCGGTGCCCTCCAGGAGAGCGACCGCCCTCTGGTTGCGTCCATCGGCGGTGGTCAGTTCGAGTTCGTCGAAGCCGAGCTCATGCCCCTCCGTGAGGAATGGCACCTCGCCCTTCAGATGAGACGTCACGAGCAGGTGGCAGGTGCCCGCCTCGGGCACGGTCGGCGTGAGCGTCACGGTTGTCTCGGACCGCGGCGGCACGCTCTCGTCGAGATCGACGCGCACAGTCTTGACCACCTCGCCGTCGCAAACGACTCCGCAGGTCAGGTAGATGTGATCGCGCAGATCGGTGAAGTCCATGTCGTTGCGCAGGGTGAGCCGGCCGGTGTGCTGGTCGAACCCGAGGACGCGGACAGGCCGGTGGACGTTCTTGAGCTCCAACAGACCCGTGTGGGGCGTGCGATCGGGGTAGACGAGACCATCCATGCAGAAGTTGCCGTCGTGGATGTCTTCGCCGTGGTCACCGCCATAGAAATAGATGTCCTTGCCGTTGTCGGCCTTGCCCTTGTAGACGGCGTGGTCGCACCATTCCCACACGAAGCCGCCGCACATGCGTTCGTCGGCCCGGATGATCTCCCAGTAGTTTTCGAGGTCACCGGGGCCGTTGCCCATGGCGTGGCTGTATTCCACGAGGATGAACGGCTTGTCCGGGTCGGAATCGAGGTACTCGTGAATCTCGTGCAGCGCGGGGTACATCCGGCTGTAGAGGTCGATGTTCGAGTAGTCGTACTTCCGCTTGCTGTTACGGTAGAAGGCGCTCTCGTAGTGCGTAAGGCGGGTGGGGTCGAACTCGGCCATCCACGCGAGCGCGGCTTCGAAAGTGCACCCCTATGCGCCCTCGTTGCCCGCCGACCACATGACGATGCTCGGGCGGTTCTTCTCACGGATGACGCAAAGTCGGGTGCGGTCGAGGGTCGCCTCGATCCACTCGGGGTTGTCCGCGATCGGCTCGTTCCAGTGTTCGACCTGATTCGCGAAGGAGGGGTCCTCCAGGAACTGAAACTGGGTGCCGTGGCTCTCGTTGTCGGCCTCGCCCATGACGAAGAATCCATATTCGTCGCACAGCTGGTAAAAGCGCGGCGCGTTTGGATAGTGAGCGGTGCGCACCGCGTTGATGTTGTGCTGCTTCATCAACCGCAGGTCGGTTTTCATGTGATCGAGGTCGATGGCCGGGCCGGTGACCGGGTCGGAGTCGTGGCGGTTGACGCCGCGCAGCTTGATCGGCTGCCCATTGACGTGGACGACGGCATTCACGACCGTGATCTCACGGATGCCGACGCGGTCGGTGACGACCTCCTGCGGTGAGGTGAGGGTGAGGGTATAGAGGTAAGGATTCTCGGCGGTCCACAGCTGCGGGTCCTCAACGCGCAGCTGGACCCGGTGGGTGTACGTGTCGTCGCCGGAGAACTCCTGCAACTCACCGCTTGCGACGCGCGTCCCATCGGCGTCGGTGAGGTCGGCGGAGGTCGGCACGGACTTGCCGCGGTAGAGCCCCCGGATCTCGACCGTGGCCCCCGTCGTGTCGATCGTCGTGGTGGTGAAGTAGTCGAAGAGGACGGAGGCCGGCCGCGAGAGCAGGTAGACTTCGCCGAAGATCCCGCTGACGCGGAACTTGTCCTGATCTTCCAGGTAGCTGCCGTCGCACCACTTGAGTACAAGGACGGCCAGGCGGTTGGTGCCCGGCTCGATGATCTCGGTGACGTCGAACTCGGCGGTGGCGTGCGAGACCTGGCTGTAGCCGACGTACTTGCCGTTGAGCCACACGTAGAAGCAGGAGTCGACGCCTTCGAAGGTGAGATGAGAGCTCGGGGCGTTTTCACTGGGCGTGTACTCGAACTCGTGGACGTACGCGCCGCACGGATTGTCCTGCGGGACGAACGGCGGATCGAGCGGGAAGGGGTAGCGGATGTTCGTGTACTGGTGGTGGTCGTAGCCCTGGTGCTGCCACGTGCTCGGCACCGGCACACGATCGAAACCGCCCGCGGGGAAGTCGCGCTCGTAGAAGTGGTCCCGAAGCTCGTGGATGCTCTCGAAGTACCGGAACGACCACTCACCGTTCAGCAGCTGCAGACGATCGGAGGAGTCACGAGCCTCCGGACCGGGGTCGAGCGGCGTGGAACTCGGGATGTAGTAGGAACGTGCCGGGAGCGTGTTCTCGTGCAGAACGGCCAAGTCCTCGTAGTACCTGGGAACGATCATCGATGGATCCCCTCTCGGCCCGCTGTTTTTCACATGTGAGTGGGTGATGAGCCAGGGTGGTCGGCAGGCTGCGCCACGATCGGAGCCGGGCGAGCGTGCCCCCACTCTTTGCGCACCTCGCCGCGTCCAAGACCGCACCTTCCTTGCAGGACGTTACCGGCAAGGCTCATCCGAATCAAGGGTGTAATCAGGGTCTGAACCCGCCGGTCTCGAGCAGGGATCTGGCGATCTAGTTGGTCAGGTTGCGGAACCCCAGCGCCGAGCCGCGCAGGTGCTCGAGCCTGCCTTTGATCGCTTATGCCGACGTCTGGGTTATGCCGACCTTGGTGGCGTGTGACCTTGTGAATCCCGGTTTGTCCGGGGCGGTTGTCGGCATAATCCTGTAGGTCCAGCCTTCTCCTGATGGGAGAAGGACGGGTCATGGGTGATCTGGTACGTGAGGGGCCTGCGGCTGCTGGTGGGCAGATGAGGATCTGGCCTCGTCGTGATGCTGGTCCGCTCGCCGCGGTAATGGCCGAGTTGATCGACTGGCTGGTCACGGAGGGGTACGCACCGACGACACAGCGCAACCTGGTGCGGGCGGCGGCTCGGCTCGGTGCATGGCTGGCCGCTGCTGGGGTTGAGCTCGCGGACGTTGACGCTGCGTGCGTGTTCGGCCTTGTCTCAGGGGACAACGAACGCCACCCGGAGCATCGATCCGCCAACGAGAACGTCTCGGCCGTCGTTAGGTTCCTGCAGGAAACCGGACGCCTCAAACCGTCGCCTGTCGACACGGCGCCGCTGCGACCGGCAGAAGCCTGTCTTGCCGCGTGGTTGCGGTTCCTGGAGGTCGAAGAGGGACAGGGTGCCAGTTGGCTCTACAAGGCCCGCCAGATCGGGGAACGCTTCCTGCCGCTGGTCGAAGACGAGGACGGGGACCTCCACTGGGAACGTGTTGACGTCGTCATGGTCAACGAGTTCCTGGTGCGTGTGGTGGCCGGCTACTCCTCCTCCACCGCGCAGAGCAGGGCGGCTCTGCTCCGTGGTCTGCTCACCTGGGCCGCAGCCAACGGGTGGATACGGGACGGGATCGTTGACGGGGTCCTGTCGCCGCGTCGTATCCGGGCCGGCCTGCCGAAAGGCCTTACCGCCAGCCAAGTCGCCGCGTTGAAGAATGCCGTCGATCGGGACACTGTGGCGGGCAAGCGGGACTGGGCGATCATCGTCATGCTGGCCCGCCTAGGCGTGCGTGACGGTGAGGTCGCCGGGCTGAGGCTGGACGACCTCAACTGGCGCGAACCCTCGTTGCGGGTGGTTGGTAAGGGCGGCCGGGTTCTGGTCCTTCCGATGCCCGTCGACGTGGGCGAGGCGCTGGTGGACTACCTCCGGGTCCGTCGCGCCGATCGCGGTGAACGGGCGGTGTTCCTCCGCTGCCTGCCGCCGTTGACGGCGCTGCATCGGGCCGGCGTGGGGGATGTCGTCCTCAGGTACGGCCGACGTGCCGGCCTGGACGGCGTGTACGCCCACCGTCTTCGACACACAGTCGCCAGCCAAGTCCTGACCGGGGGCGGAACCCTCCGGCAGGCTGTGGACGGCCCACCCGGCCCCCGGGGATCGCGTGGGACCCCACGATGATCACCGCCGGATGCCCGATGATCTGGCACGCCGTCCGGATCGCATGCTCCAACTGGTCGCGTCTCATCGGCCGACCACCGCCAGCACCTTCGCCCGCTCCGACTGCGGCAACAATCCAACCAACGGCGACACCTCCCGCATCTGCACCGAGTCGGTGTCTAGGCCGGTCATCACACGGCGCAGCCCGGGAACGTCGCGCTGCTCCACCAACACCTCCCACCGGCCCAGGTTCGACACATGAGGTTCACCCTGAACGCGGTGCCGCAACCGCTCCACGCTCCGCCGGATCGTCGGCACCCAGTCGTCCAACACGCCGGTGTCCAGATGAGTGGCCAACTGGCGGTGCAGGCGCCAACTCCGCAGGTGCGACCGGTCCAACTCCACCCGGACCGGGCGACGCACCACCTCAAGCCGATACCCCAAGCACGACAGCAGCCGATCCAGCATCTCGTCGCTCATCTCGATCCGGCCCGACAAGAACTGACTGATACTCGGCTGCCGCACCCCACTCATCCGCGACAACTCCGACTGAGACACCTTGCTCTCAGTCATCACCTCGCGCAGGACCTCCCGACCACCCATGCCCGGACTATAGCATCCAGAGCTATGGGAAGGAGTGGTCCGCAAACGCACTACTCTGCCGCAGAGTGCGTGAGGGTAGCCTGTCGGCTCCGGTTCCCGGGCGCACGACCGACTTTGCCGCCCACAGTGCGAAGGTGCAGGGTCGGCTTCGGTACACGAGGGCGCGGCCCGCGGATGCTGTTGGCCGCGCGAGAGCTGGAACGGGTGCCGTGGAGCAGGATCACCAGCGGTCGGGCAGGAAACCAACCTACGTGCGGACCTCGCGCACCATCATCGCCGCGGAGACTCGGTTGTCGACGCCGAGCTTGGTGAAGATGTGGGACAGGTGCGCCTTGACCGACGCCATGGACACGTTCAGCCGCGAGCCGATCTGGGCGTTGGTCAAGCCCTCGGCCATGAGGACGGCGATCTCGCGCTCGCGTTGGGTGAGTTGCTTCAGCGCCGCGTTCGCCGGTGCTTCGGCGGCCGGACGCTCGGTGGCGACCTGGATGAGCGTGTCGGTGACCTCCGGTGACAGCGTCCGCTCCCCGGCGTGAACTCCACGGATCGCGTCGACCACCCGGGCCGGATCGGTGTCCTTCAACAAGAACCCGTCGGCGCCTTGCCGCAGCGCCCGCACCACGTAGTCGTCGGTGTTGAACGTGGTCAGCACGATGACGCGAGGCCGATCGTCGCGCCCGGCAAGGGCGTCCAGGGTCGCGAGACCATCCATGCCCGGCATGCGGATGTCGAGCAACAACAGGTCGGCACCCTGCGCCGCCAGGTGCTCCAGCGCCTCGATCCCGTTGGCGGCCTGCCAGGCCACCTCGATGTCAGCCTCACCGCCCAGGATGAAAGCCAGGCCGGTCCGCACCATGGCGTCGTCATCAACGATTCCGAGCCGGATCATGCGCCCTCCTTCGCCGGGGCGCCCCACGGGAGGGCGGCGTCCACCACGAATTGTCCATCTCGGACGCCGTGGGTGAGCGTTCCGCCCACCAGCCCGACGCGTTCGGCGATGCCCACCAGACCGAGCAGTGACCCGCTCGCGTCGGGGATCGCCAGGTCAGCGAGCGGGTTCGATACCCGCAGGTGCAAGACTTCGTCGCGTGCGGTGAGGCTGAGGTGCACCGGCGCTCCGGGGGCGTGCTTGCGGGCGTTGGTGAGGCACTCCTGGACGATCCGGAATGCCTGCCGAGACGCGTGGGTGGCCACCGCCTCAAGGTCGCCGATGTGGGTCACGGTGACGCGCTGGCCGATGTCTTCGGCGTCGGCCAGCAGGACGTCCAGCTCGGCGAGTGTCGGCTGGGGAGGCTCGGGCGGTGCCTCAGCTCCTCGCAGCGTGGCAAGCATCGTGCGAAGCTCGTCGAGTGACGCCTGCGCATTGAGCTGAATCATCCTGGCCGCTGCCTGGGCTTCATCCGCGGTGAGATTCGTTCGATAGGCCAGGCCGCCGGCATGCAGGGCGACCAGCGACAGGCGGTGCGCCACGACGTCGTGCATCTCGCGAGCGATGCGCTCGCGTTCGGCCATACGCGCCTCGTTGATGCGGGACGCCTCGGCCTCGCGTCGTGCCTGCTCCGCCGATTCGCGGTCGTGCTGGGCCTGAGCGCGGCTGGACGCCAACAATCCGATGAGGGTCGCGATCACCACGCCAGCGACGGCCAACGCCAGTTCGAAGCTGAGCGCCGTCGCAGCAGCACCCGAGGCCGACGCGAATAGCTCGAGCACCTTGGCGGCGATGAGGACGGCACCCGTCGTCAGGGCGCTGGTGAGGCTCCGGCGTCGGGCCACCGACTCCTGCGCCACGATCGCTGCCCCGAGCACCCCAGGGCTCGGCACCCACAAGGCGGCGATGACGAGTGCGATCGCGATCGGAGCTCGCTCGCGCCAAGGCAGCGCGACAAGGGCTGCGATGGCCGGGAGGACCAGCAGGAGGACGAGCGACCATGGGAGTGGGCGTCCAGCGGCGAGGCGGGCGGCGACCGGCGTCAGGTAGTAGAGGAACGCGAGCACCGCGACGGTCCACACCACGAATCGGGGCGGGGCAGGGGCGAGGGGTGGCGCGGTCACGGTCCCAACCTAACGCTGGTGCCTTCGAGGGGCGTCGGCCGAGCGGCCCGCGGAGGGGGGTCCGATCGGACCTTCCCCAGCGCCGAAGCGACCCGTCACGGTGGCTGATCACCCGATGCGGCACCCCGGATGGCTGGGCTGAACTGAACCCATGATCAACCTGACCCACCTCACCAAGCGTTTCGGCGCCACCGTGGCGCTCGATGATGTCACGTTCTCTGTCGCTCCCGGCACAATCGTCGGGTTCCTCGGCCCCAACGGGGCCGGCAAGTCGACCTGCCTGCGTTCCCTGGTTGGTCTCGTCCGCCCCGACTCCGGGGAGGCCACCGTGAACGGGATGGCCTACGCCACCCTCGCCGACCCCGCCCATGTCGTGGGTGCCCTGCTCTCGGCCGACTCCTTCCACCCCGGCCGCACCGGACGCGAAACCCTGCGGTTGGCGTCCATCACGCTGGGCCTGCCCGCGAGCCGCGTCGACGACGCGCTGGACGAGGTTGGCCTGACGGCTGCTGAGGGACGCCGTCGCGTCGGCACCTACTCCCTGGGCATGCGGCAGCGTCTCGGCCTGGCCCATGCCCTGCTCGGCGACCCTGCCGCGCTCGTGCTCGACGAGCCGGCCAACGGCCTCGACCCGCAGGGTCAGCGCTGGCTTGCGGGTCTGCTCCGTTCACGCGCCGAGCGTGGGTGCGCGGTGCTGCTCAGCAGCCACGATCTGCACGAGGTCAGCCGCCTGGCCGACCGCGTTGTGATGGTGGCCCGCGGTCGGGTGCTCGCCGACGAGCCCATCACCGCCGCGTCCAGCGCCGAGCTCGAAGAGCAGTACTTCACCCTCACCTCTGGCGCTGACCGCGCCGCCTGACCACCACCCTCGAAAGGACCCCGAGATGACCGTCCACACCGCTTCCGTCCCTGCTCCTGCCGCCGCTCCGGTGCGCGCTGCGCGCGTCGCCTCGAACGAGACCTCCGGTCGGGCACTGGCCCGCGCCGTGGCCGTCGAGACCCGCAAGCTGGTCAACACCCGCACCGGACCCGTGCTGATCGCTGCGGCAGCTCTCCTGTCGGGCGCCTTTGCCGGGGGACGTGCCCTCTTCCCCACCACAGGAACCGACTTCGGCCACCTGGCGTCGATGGCTGTGGTGCCGGCGTCCATGATCTCGATGGTGCTTGCGGTGCTGCTCGTGGCCGGTGAGTTCTCGGCCCGCACCGCCTCCGTGACGTTGACCCTCGATCCCCGCCGTGGCCGTCTGGTGTTGGCGAAGAGTCTGACCGTCCTGGGGCTGTCGGTCGTCGCGACGACCTTGGCTGTCGTGGCGGCGGCGCTCGTGATGGTGGTGGCGCCGCTGATCACCGGTGTGACCTTGGCGTGGACGTTTGACGTCGCCTCGCTCGCCGTGGTGGCCGGCAATGGTGCCTTCCTCGTCCTGGCGGGCTTCGCGTGGGCCCTGGCGCTGCGCAACGCGGCCGCCCCGATCGCCTTCCTGCTGGTGTGGCCCACGGTGGCCATGCTGATCGGCAGCATCTCCGACACCGCAGCGCGCGCCATGGCTTTCGTGGCCGTCGATCCGCTCTACGAACTTCTTCCGGACGCGGCGGTCGTCGGTCCGCTGGCCGTGGTCGTCGCTGCGATGGTGTGGATCGTCGCCCCAGGTACCGTCGGGACGCTGCGTCTGCTGCGCGACGACCTGTGACGAACCCCGACCAGAAGGAGACGACCATGAAGAAGCGCAAGCCCCTCGGCCTGGTGTTCGTCGCCATCATCGTCAGCGTGGCGGCCGTCGCGGCGATGGTGTCGTGGTGGCAGTCCCGCCCGCAGGGCTCACCTGTGGCTGGTGAGTTCACCGAGGCGGTTCTCTCGGAACGGATGACCTCCGCCCGGGTGCTGGCACTGGGGGAGGCCACGCATGGCACCCATGAGTTTCGGACGCCGCGCCTGCAATTGCTGCAGAAGGTCGCGGAGCAGGGCTTCACGACCGTCGCGTGGGAGGAAGACTTCGGCAGCGTCGCCTCGGTTGACGCCTTGCTGCAGGGTGGACCGGGCACCGCCGTGGAGGCCGCCCGTTTGTTCGGCTACGGCCTGAACCGGACCCGGGACACGGTCGACTTGCTGACCTGGGTGCGCGCGCACAATGACCAACACCCGGCGGGCGAGGACATCCGCTTCGTGGGCATCGACGCCGCGCGTCCCACCGCCACCAAGGGGCTTGCGCTCGCGTGGCTGGCCGCGCGGAACCCCACGGCTGCGGCCGACCTGACCGCGCGGCTGGCGCGCTTCACCGATGAATCCCTGTGGGACAGGGCGGTGGCCGCCGACGTCGAGTCGGCCGTGGCGGACCTGCAGGCCGCGCTCACGGCGTCCGATGACGGGAGCGAGGCGGCGGCCGAGGCGCGGCAGGCGGGGCGCGTGCTGGAGCAAGCCCGGCAGCGAGGCCTCGGTGTCGGCAACCGGGACGCGATGATGTTCGACAACCTGGCCTGGCTCGTGGAGCGCGGGACGGCGTCCGGGCGCGAGCGCACGCTGCTGTTCGGCCACAACGGGCACCTCGACCGCGCGGGGCAGGCGACCGCGGTTGGGGGCGACACCGTGGGGCGGCTGGCCGCGCGGCAGTGGGGTGACGAGTACCGGGTGATCGGCACCGACGGGCATCGCGTGGGGCTGAACTCGCAGGGAACGGTGTCGACGCTCACGGTGAACGGGCGCATCCGCGGGCTGTTCGAAGGCACGACGGTGGGCTACCTGGAGCTGGCCTCGGTCACCGGGGCCGACGCCGAGTTGTTGCGCGGCGCCACGACGATGGTCAGCGCCGGCGAGCCGTTCGCCTCGTGGCAGGCGTGGGTGCCGCCGTTGCACACGGTGAGCGTCAACCCCGCGGAGGCCTGGGACGCGCTCATCTACGTCTGGGACGCGTCCCCGACCGAGCGACTGGGCTGAGCTGCAGCCCGGGGAGGCGTGCCCGCGCTACGCCGACCACCTGACGCCCGTCGGCGCCTTGCTGTTAGTCGGTGTATCGGCCGAACGGGTGCACTTGCTCGCCGATCGGGTGCCTGTCACCGGGCGAGTAAGGCTCCGGCAATGCGGGTGGCGTCCTTGGCTCCGGGGGCTAGATGCGAGAGGACGCACAGAGAGTCCTGGGCATGATGCCAGAGAGCGCGCTCCAAGGAGACCGGGGACGTCCAGCCGAGGGAGCCGTACACTCCGGCGGCCTCGTGCCGTGCGGCGTAGAACTCCTGGCCGGCGGCGGTGAACAGCAGAGCCAGCAGGCCGGCGTCCCGATCGGATTCGTGACGGCCCAGCGGCAGTCGACCTCTGATGTGCGCGAACAGCTTGCGCGGGTCGTCGACCATGCGCTTCGCGGACGCCGTGGGCAGCAGCTTGCCGTGCTGCTTGCGGAGCAGGCCGAGGCTGACCGCGGATTCCCGTAGTGACAGGACGGGGGTCGTGTTGACCTCGGTGCTAGCTGGGAAGGGCCACGTGGAGTCGATGAGTTCGAGATCGTCGGCGAGCTGCTTGACCAGGGCCGGCGGCAGGTATCCCGCCTGGGTGAGCTTGAGCCCGTCGCCAATCAGGGTGAGGAGGTGGCGGTAACGGTGGGTGGTGGCGTCCAGTTCGGCGTCGGTCAGCTCGACGCGTACGCGGGTAGCCCTGCTGACGAGCGCGGCGATCGGACTCAGTTGGGCGCCGCCCTGAGCGAGCAGTTAAACGATCCCGGGGTGCCACGCGTCGGGGTTGAAGAGTCCTTGCCAGAGTTGTTCGTTGACCTCGGCGACGTCGAAGTGCTCCGGGTCGTAGCGGGGTGGCAGCCAGGCCAACAGCTCACGCGTCCACTCGGGGTTGTCGGAGGGCTCACTACGCAGGCCGGCGAGGGCGTCCTCATAGCCAGGGACGCCACCGACGTCTTCGGGCGGGCAGGCGCGGCGTCCGGTGACGCAGGAGGCGTCGGGCTGGCCGTCGACCCATGGCTCAACTCTCTCGAGCTTGATCGTGTGGTGCCAACTGTCGCCGAAGTCGTACTCGTAGAAGAGGCGGTGCCCGGGTTCGCCGAGAACCTGGTCGAGGCGCACGTCGTTCTCCGGAATGCCGTCAGTTTCGCCCTCGCTGAGGTCGTAGGCGGTGAGGAACGGCATCATCATGAAGTCCTTGGTGGAGGGTCCCATCTTGAACTGGTGCAGGTGGGAGTTTGTCCAACCCATGGCGACCTGAATGATGCCGTGCAGGTGACCGAGTGTGACGTCGCTGCGCAGGCGGAGGCGGCGCCAGATCGGCGGCTTGGCGTCATCGAGGTCGAGGCGGACGACGTAGGTGGCCCGCTTGCTGCGCTTGCGCAGCAGCTTGGGCTTCGGCCGAGGTGACATGAGGTCGAATGGACCCCGACCGCCGAAAGGCTCGAAGCCCCCGAACGCCCCCAGAGCTTGGAGGACTGCCTCGGGGCTGCCGAGTTCGTCGATCAATTGCTGGGTGATGGCCTGGATGTCGGCCTGGCTGAACGGAGGTGCGTCGTCGGGTTCGGCCTCCGCGCCAGGGAACGGGATGACGTTGTCGGCCACGGTCAGACCTCCAGGAGCTCGTCACAAGTGATGGGTCGGGGGATGCGTGCGGGGACACGGCGTCCGTGGTCGAGCCTATGATCTTGGAGGATCTGGTGGATACGGGCGCGCCTGGGATGGACCTGAAGGAAGCACCCTAGAGTTCCTGCACGATGCGCCCTGGGGCGAGCGGCGTGCCGAGGTGCAGGTGGACGTCGGGTCCGCCGATGCGCCAGGCGATGGCGAGGAGACTCGCGATCCAAGCCGGTGCCGAGAGGTTAGTGCTGCCAATGTGAGGTGATCGGCAGCACGTGCAGCCAGTCGTGCAGACGCGCAACCTGGTTCCTGCGTGGAGGCAGACGCCGATGACGGTTCGGTCACTGAACCGCTCCTTGAAGCGCAGCAGGTTGGACCACGGTCGGTCGCGCGGGACAGGCCGACGTAGAGCCGTTCGGCGGCTCGGTCGCGCGTCCCGTCCTCGTTGACGCACAGCACCAAGGCGCGGCGTTCCATGCCCTTGAAGCCGAGCACGTGCCCGTAGAAGATGTCGTCGGCGTCCCAGAAAAGGTCCCAGTAGCCCTGTTGCCCCAGGGACGCCTGACGCTCGGTCTGCACCGGGTGGCGTGCGGCACGAACGTGGACGCGATCTCACGGGTGTTGCGCAGGTTGTGGTCGAGCACGAGAGGGACCAGCTGCACCGGCGGACGCCCGCAGCGGGCGAACACGGGCTGCTGTGGAAAGTCTAAACCGAGAACGCCACCCACCAGACCGCTGGCGGCATCTACTTTTTCGCTGATGAGGCGTCCGCCCACGCCTACGCCACCATGCACACCAAGCGCCTGGAAGGTTTCGGCATCACCTGCATCCGCGCCCGGTTCTTCGACGTCAACGAGCCCCTCACCGCGACCACCCGCGGCCTGTCATGACCGAGCCTGAGCGTCGGGTCACGCGGAGCGTCGCCGCGCCCGCGCCTCGCGGTGGAAGTTGATCGGCGTCCGATCGAGAACCAGGGTGCACATCTTCGCGAAGAACCGGCCCGGATCGAGTTCCCCAGGGACCGCGCCCCGGTGCAGGGCGACGGCGGGCAGCAGGCCCAGGTCCAGGTCGTCTTCGGTGGCTCCGTCGGCCGGGTTCGCGACCAGCCCCTCGGTGGCGCCCGCCTCCAGCGGACCGGCCGGATCCTCCTCCGAGGTGGCGTCCGGGGCCGTGGGCACGTGCGGGATGATCAGCCCCACGGCGTCGTAGGCGTCCGACTCCCGCCCCAGTTTGCCGAGCAGGTCGATCAGCCAGCGGGCGGTTTCGGGTTCGGTGTCCAGGGCGCTGGCGCCCAGGCCGTACAGGAACCCGACCGCTGCTTCCGGGTGGCGGGAGCGGAGGTTCATCGCGTCGCCGAAGCTCTCCTCGACCCGGTTGGCGGCGTTCTTCCCGAAGGAGGAATCCATCCTCTTGGTCGAGATCATCAACTCCGGACCGGTCGCCCACGAACTCATCACCACATCGACCTGCTTGACGTAGTTCTTGCCCAAGATGTTCGCGGACGGGGCGCCACCGGTGCCGCGCACGCTGATCCGCTCGGTCAGCTCGGCTCGTTGCCTGGCAGGCAGGGCGGCTACGAAATCGATGACCTCCCGGGGCAGGACCCGCGGGGCCACCGGACGCGGCCAAACCCGGTCCGGATCGAAACCGGCACGCCGCAGTTCGTAGGACACCCAGACGTCCAACGCCAGCGCGGGGACGCCGGACTGGCTGGTCGCCTGCAACAACGCCGGAACCCCCAACAGCAGGCGCAGGGTGTCGTAGTCCGGTTCAAACCGGACGCCGCCGTCGTCCTCACGTACCCACGGGTTCGCCGCCCGCAGGGGAGAGGTGGCCACAATCTGGTCGAACCACGCCCACGCGTTGCCGCGGAGGCTGCTCATTCCGCCTCCCGGCGGGTGGTGCGGCTCTTTGCCCGCTGCCGACGCCGCTGCCGCAAGGCGGCCTGCGCCTCCCGGAGCGACGCCAACCCCGCTGGGGTCAGGCCGGCGCGGGCGGTGAGGAGTACATCGTCGACCAGGTCGCGGGCCGCCTCGAGACGTCCGGCCCGTAGCAGCCGTCGGGCGACGGGCAGCAGATCGGACAGTTCTTGCTCGTGGGCCCGGACCTTGTTGATCGACGGGACCAGCAGCCGCGCAGCCTCGCGCGGCTCCATCTTCAACACGCCACCCCCGTAGGCGCGACCTGTGACCTCGGCGCTCAACCCGGTGGCGCTGTTCAACGCCGCCAACGAGACCAGCTCTGCCAGGCCGGACGCTCCTTCGGTCAGGTAGAGCCCGTGGACCGAGTTCAGGTAGTGCAACCCGGACGGGTTCGCCGCCAGCTGCGGGGTCGCCTCGTTCATGTAGGTGAAGAACACGTCCGGCGGTGCCGGCAAAGGCGTCCGCCACCACGGCGTCCGCACCCGGCACTTGTACGCCTTCGTCACCCCCAACGCCTCACCGTGCGCCAGGTACGCGCGCGCGTCCGCTGACGGCTCGTCGCCGGGGCGGAACAACAAGGTCCTCTTCCCTGCCTGCCCCAACACCGCATGGCCCGCGCGGGTGAGGCGCAGCGCTCGCAAATGGGAGGACCCCGCTGGCGAGATTGGCACTAGCTCCGAAGCGGTCAAGCCCCACTGGGCGGCCTGGGCCGGGCTGAGTGTGAAGTACCGGTTGTTTCCCGTGACCGCGCCCAGGCTGATCCGCCCCCAGTGCGACAGCGGCGACAGCCAACCCGCCTCCGCCAGCCGCGACAGCTCGTGGGTGGCCTCCGCAGACACCAGGGCGGTTGTCCACCGCTCACCCGCCCGGACCTCCAGGACGGACTCAAACGCCCCGGTGTTGACCAGCAGCGCGTCGAGGCCGGCGGCGTGGGCGACCGACGCGAACTCGACCCGGTCCGTGCCACCCGAACCCTCCGCGAGGAGCAGCATCGCCTCGGTCTGGACGCCGGGGAACACCTGACCCCCTATCAGCACCACCCTCACCCGGGCGAACCGCTGCAACAGGAAGTCACGCACCTCGGCGGCGTAGTTTGCGGCCAGCAACTCCGCCGGCACCACCAACGCCAACCGCCCCTGCGCTGAAAGGAAGCCCGCCGCGTGCACCACGAACGGCGCCCACGAGCTCGCCAGCCGGCTCAGCCGGACGCCCTGGGCCAGCGCGGCCGCCAGTCCCGTCGCCCGCGCCTCGCCGGTGAACCCCTGGTAGCGGATGTAGGGGGGATTGCCAACTACCGCGTCGAACGACGGCCCCGGTGGGGTGGCGAGGAAGTCGCCCACCACCACCCGACCCGGATAGCCGGCCGACGCCAACAGCGCGCGCGCGTCCGCAGCCGACTCCTCGTGCAACTCGTGGGCCTGCAATGGAGCTCGGCCACCCAACTCACGCAGCCGCTCGGCCGCCGCCGCCAGGAACGCGCCGTCACCACAACTCGGCTCCAGCACCCGATCTCCCGGCGACGTGATCGCCCACGCGCACAGGAACCGGGTCACCTCGGGCGGAGTGAAGAACGCGCCACGCGCCTTCCGGATCTCGGCGGAATCGCCAGCCAGCTCGATCGTCACATCACCCTCCCGAAGACCACCCTACCGACGACAGCCTCCAACCCCGGTCTGACAATCCGGGGCGCACCGCACCTCTCACCCATGCTCTTGCTCTCACCTCGAACTCGACAGCCAGGAGTCGGGCGGGTATGTCCGATTTCCGGTGTAACTGGCATCTGGCGTTCTGGGTGGATCGAGAGGAGAGCATGCGCCCCAGTCTTTGACGTCAGGCACCGAAACGCCACGCGAATGCACGACGGACGGTCGCGTCCGGACGCGCTGACGAGGTCGCCCTGGCCTTGGGCCAGGAAGACCGGCAGTGGCACGCGCGAGCCGTGAAAGGTGCCGAGGATGTCGGTGCGGACGACCTGGTGAAGTCCTCTATCGGGGTGGACGACGTGGGCCCGTACACGCCCGCGGTGCCGGCGTGGTTGACCCAGATGTCAAGCGTCCCCAGCGCGAGTGCGGCGTCACGCAGGTGGTCCCGTGGGCGTGCCGGGTCAGTGGGCGACGTGGAAGCGGCGCCGGGGGTGCCTGGGCTGATCGATCTCGTCGAGGACCGCCAGGGCCAGGTCGGCCGCCGAGATCTGCGAGCTGCCATCGGGGCTGCGGAGCAGGACATCGTCGCTCGTGCGGTACTCGCCGGTCTCGGTGCTGGGAACCCAGGCGCCGAACTCGGCCGGCGGGCTGAGGTAGAACCAGTCCAGGTCGTCGCCGGTCGCCTTCAGCACCTCGAGCACCTGGGCCTGACCCAGCACCGGCACAAGTTCCCCGCGCAGCTCTCGGGCGGCCAGCAGCAGCGGTGCGCGATCGCCCGGGCCCTGGTCAAGGGCTCCGACCTCCTGCTCGCCGACGAGCCCACCGGGGCGCTGGACCGGCACACCTCCCAGCAGATGCTCGAGGTCCTGGACGACGTCCACCGGCGGTACGGCGCCACCCTCGTCATGGTCACGCACAACGAGGCCATCACGGCCCTCGCTGACCAGGTCATCGAACTGCGCGACGGGCGCATCGTCCGCGACCGGCTCAACCCCCATCCGCTCGCGGCCCGGGACCTCGACTGGTGAACAGGGACGCCGTGGCCCTCGGCCTCCGCCGCCAGTGGCGCGGCTTCCGCGCCACGTGGGCGCGCTGGACCGCGATAGCCGTGCTCCTGACCTCGGCGTCCGCCACGCTGGGCGCGCTGGAACGCGGCGCGCGCGAGGGACAGCTCGCCGACGGCATGGTCGTCACCGAGATCCCGCTGACGGAGCAGCAGGTCGCCGACGTGGAGGCGCTGGGGGCGCGCATCGTCCCGACGCCGTTCGTCAACGTCCCGGGGCGGACCGCGGGCACCGACACGACCGTGCGCGTGCTCCGCGCGGACCAGGCGTTGAGCCGTCCCACGCTGGACGCCGGCGTCCTGCCCTCGGCCGACGACGAGGGCATGGTCGAGAAACTGCACGCCCGGGTGCACGGCCTGGGCGTGGGTGACACCCTGGCGGTGGACGGCCGGACCCTGCGGATCACCGGGATCGGCAGCCTTCCCGACTACGCCTCGGTCACCCCCCACGTGGGCCAGTCCGGCGACCCCGAGCTGTTCGCGCTGGTGATGGTGGCTCCGGACGCCTTCGAGGAGGTGGCGGCCGCCCACCCGCGTGCCGTCTCGTGGGTGTACGGCTACGCCCTCGAAGGCGCCACCCACGAGCAGGTGCGCCGCCTCCTGGGCGAGGCGACCCTGGATCCGGCGAGGGCGACCAACCCCTACGTGGCCGTGGCCACGGACGCCGCCCGCGCTGCCGGCCTGCCCGTCAGCTACCCGGCGGTGTCGCTGTTCCTGCCGGCCGACGACAACCCGCGCATCAACGGCGCCATCTCGGACGCCCGCACCACGATGGCCGTCACCCTGGTCACGACCGTCCTCGTCCTGCTGCTCGTCGCCTATGTCCTCGCCGAGTTCTCCCGGGACCGGATCGTCCGCGACTCCGTTGTCATCGGCACCCAGTCGGCCCACGGCACCAGCGAGCGCGCCCTGCTGGCCCACTACCTGGTCCTGCCGCTGGCCGTCACGCTCGCCGGCTCGCTGCTGGGGCTCCTGCTGGGCCGGGCGCTGGCCCCCTTCCTCGGACTGGTCACCGACTACTACTCGTTCCCCGCGGCCCCGGTCGAACCCACCCCGCTGGTCGCGCTGCTGAGCATCGTGACACCCGTGACCCTGGTGACGGCGGTCAACGCCGTCGTGATCCGGGCCGCGCTGGGCCGCCCCACGCAGGAGCTGTTGCGTCCCCAGCCGGCCGGCGGGCCGGGCCTGCCGGTGCGCCTGGACCGGCTGCCCTTCGTGAGCATGTTCCGGTTGCGGCAGGCGCTCCGCACCCCCGGCAGCTACCTCCTCATCGCCGCGGGCACGTTCCTGTGCATCCTCCTGCTGGTCTTCGGGCTCGGGATGCGAAGCTCGATGGACACCTACCTGACCCGCGCCGAGGACGAACTCCTCTTCCACGACTTCTACACCCTGCGGTTCCCCGACCTGGCTGCCGTTCCGCCCGCAGGGCACGAGGCCGTGGCCGTCCCCCTGCGGGTGGTCGGGGCGGACGGGCTGCCGGGGGAGTCGCTGACCGTGCTCGGCGTGCCCGCCGACAATCCCTACTTCGCGGTGGACGTGGACGCCCTGGGTGCGCAGGAGCTGGTGATCTCGCGGGCCGCGGCCCACAAGTACCGGCTGGGAGCAGGCGACACCCTCACGCTCCACGATGGGGAGCTCTCGTGGGCCTTCGACGTCGTGGGCGTCTCCGACTACACCACCTCGGCGTTCGGGTTCACGACCCCGGAACACGCTCGGGCGTTGGTGGATCCGGCGGTCCTGCTCGCGGCGCGGTCGATGGTTGGCGCCCGCCCGGGCGCGGACGACGACGGCGACGGCGTCGTGCCCTACTACAACGCCGTGTTCTCCGACCGCCCCCTGGACATCGACCCCGACCGGCTGGTCAGCCACAGCACGCGCGAGGAGATGCTCGGTGGCGTGGAGAAGTTCAACGCCCTTCTGTCGCGGATCGTGGCGCTCGTCTCGTGGTCGTCCATGTTGATCATGGTGGTGGTGCTCTACGTGCTCGTCCGCCTGGTGGTGGCCCGTCAGTGGTACTCGATCTCGCTGCTGAAGGCGCTGGGCTACAGCGATCGTGAGGTGGGCAGGCTCTACCTCGACAACTATCTATGGCTGGTGGCGGCGAGCGTCGCCATCGCCGTCCCGGCGTCGGTGGCCATCATGGGCGAGGTCTGGCGGCTGATGACGGCCCACCTGCCGATCGGCATCCCGTTCCTGGTCACCCCGGCTGATGTGGCGCTGATGGCCGGGCTCGCGCTGGGCGCCTATGCCGTGGTGCGCGTGGCCACGGCTCGTGACACCAGGACGGTGCCCGTGACGGAGGTGCTGAAGTTCCGGGAGTAGGGCCCACCGACGAGGGCCGGCCGGGCGGCGCCGAGGCGCTCCGGCCGGCCCACGCGCGGGACCACCTCGCAGACGGTGCCGGTCAGGCGGGCTGCTCCTCGGTGGCACCCTCGGTGATCTCACCCGGCACATCCCGGGTGGAGTGCTGCACCGCGATCTTGCGCGGCTTGGCGGCCTCGGCCACCGGGATGGTCAGCGTCAGGACGCCGTCGCTGTAGTCGGCACTGATCTGGTCTGTGGCGAGCCCTCGGCCGAGCGTGAGCTGGCGGGCGAACGTGCCCACGGCCCGTTCGCGCGTCAGCCACTGGGTGTCCTCATCGACCGACGGCGTGCGCTCGGCGCGGATCGTGACCGTCGCGCCGTCCATGTCGATGTCGATGCTGCCCGGCTCGACGCCAGGCAGGTCGATGTGCGCGACGAACGTGTCACCGGAGCGGTACAGGTCCATGGGCATCGCGACCGAGGCGGGCGTGCGGGTGACGTCGCCCAGGAGGCGGTCCATCTCGCGGAACGGGTCGAACATGGCCATGAGTAGTCCTTTCGCATCAGGCGCCCTGGTTGAGCGTGGTTGACTCAATCTTATAGCTGAGCGTGGGGGAGTCAACTCTGTTCAAAGCCCCGATCCGCAGTATCCAAGCGGTTCGGGATTCAACCTTCAAAGAGGGTTGATAATCAAACAAGATTGATACACTGTCCTCTTGTTACCGTCAGAGAGGCTCCCGATGTCCCACGCGTACCACCCCGCCACCTTCGCGTTGCAGGCCGTCATCGCCCAGTCGAACGTCCTCGAGCGCGAGCTCGCCCGGCTGCTGGGGCTGAACGCCACCGACTACCGCGCCCTGTCGGCGCTGCAGCAGCTGTCCCACCAGGAGACGGTCACGATGACCGGTCTGGGCGCGGCGCTGGGCACCACGGCGGCCACGACGAGCGCCATCGTCGACCGGCTCGAGCGGGCCGGCTACGCCCAGCGGAACCGGGCCGAGACCGACCGCCGCCTGGTCACCATCGAGCCGACCCCCCTGGCCTGGCAGAAGATCGTCGAGATCATGCGCCCCCTCATGGGCGCCACCGACGCCTGGGTCAAGGCCCTGCGTCCGGAGGACGCCCAGCTCGTGACGGAGTTCCTCCAAGTCATGGCCACCCACCTCACCGACCACGCCGCGACGCTGGCCGCCCAAGAGGCGGACCGGTGAGACGGCCCCGCACGCACGATTCCCGTTCCCTCCCGATCCCTCCAACCTCGTCTCCCCAGGAGTCCACCATGTCCCTGCCCTCCCTCTACATCGGCCGCGGCCGATCGTGGATCGTCGCCCTCTTCTTCCTCCTGTTGGGAGGTCTCGTCGTCGGTTTCCTGCCCGAGGCCGAGCGGGACGCCTCGCCCACCGATTCCCTGGCCCAGGGCTACGACAGCACGCGCGTCGTCGAGCTGGCCGAGCGCTTCCCCCAGGAGGGTGACGGCACGGCCCTCATCCTCTGGACCTCCACCGACGGGGAGGCCCTGACCGAGGAGCAGCTGGCCGCGGCCCGCGAGTCCCTCTTCGAGCGGTTGCCCGACGACGCGTTCGCCGGTGCCGGGGGTCCGCCCGCCGGGGTGGACGCGGGTGCCGCCGGTCCGCCCGCCGGGGTGGACGCGGGTGCCGCCGGTCCGCCCGCCGGGGTGGACACGGGCGCTGCCGGCCCGCCGGCCGGCATCCCCCCGCTGCCGCTGGTCAGCGAGGACGGGACCGCCGCCTTCGGCACGATCGCCATCGACGCCGCCGACGGCGCCGAGAACCGCGACGCCATCGCCACACTGCGCGCCGAGCTGGTGGACGAGGCGGCCGAGGGCGTCACCGTGCAGGTGACCGGGCCCGCGGGCATCCGCGCCGACCTGGGTGCGGTCTTCGACGGCGCCAACTTCCGGCTGCTCGCCGCGACCGCCGCGGTCGTGGCCCTGCTCCTCCTGCTGACCTACCGCAGCCCCATCCTCTGGATCATCCCGCTGCTGGTCGTCGGTCTCGCCGACCGCCTGGCCGCCATCGTCGCGACGCACACCCTGCGCCTGGCCGGCGTGCCGTGGGACGAGTCCACCATCGGCATCCTCTCGGTGCTCGTCTTCGGTGCGGGCACGAACTACGCCCTCCTGATCATCTCCCGCTACCGCGACGAACTGCGCGCCACGGAGGACCGGTTCCTGGCGATGCGCCGCGCGCTCCGCCACGCGGGTGAGGCCGTCGTCACCAGCGCCTCCACGGTGGTCCTGGGCGTCCTGACCCTCCTGTTGTCGGTGTTCCCCGCGACGCGCGGCCTCGGTCTCGCCAGCGCCGTCGGCATCGTCATCGCCGCCGGCTACGCCCTCGTCGTCCTCCCCGCGGTGCTCGTGCTCGTCAACCGCTGGGTGTTCTGGCCGCTGATCCCCCGCGTGGGGCAGGCCGCCCTCGTCGACAGCGACCGGTCGGTGTGGGCGCGGGTCGGCAACCAGGTGGCGAAGCGCCCCGCCGCGTTCATCGCAGCCAGCCTGGCGCTGATCGCCGTCATGGGCGCGGGCCTGTTCCGCATCGAGACCGGGCTGGGCCCGTCCGACCAGTTCCTGCGCAAGCCCGAGGCCATCGTCGCGCTCGACCGCCTCGGCGAGTCCTTCCCCGCCGGCGAGTCCGACCCCGCCCTCGTGATCACCGAGGACGACCCCGCCAGGGTCGTGGAGCTGGCCGAGGCCGTCCCGGGCGTGGCCTCCGCCACCGTGGGTGACGCCGCGGACGAGCTCACCCAGGTCCGGGTCGTGCTGGAGCCGGAGCCGGGCAGCGACGAGGCGCGCCAGACCATCCGTGACCTGCGCACGGCCTTCGAGGGCCTGGACATGACCGTCGTGGGCGGCACCGAGGCCCAGGCGGTGGACAGCCTGGACGGCTCGGCCCAGGACCAGCGCACGATCATCCCGCTCATCCTGGCCCTGGTGCTGGGCGTCCTGTTCGTCCTACTCCGCTCGGTGGTCGCCCCGCTGGTCCTGGTGGCCACGGTGGTCGGGACCTACGCGGCGGCCCTCGGGGCCTCCTGGGTGCTGTTCGTCGAGGTCCTCGGCTTCGAGCGGCTCGACTCCAGCGTGCCCCTGCTCACCTTCCTGTTCCTGGTGGCGCTGGGCATCGACTACAACATCTTCCTGGTCACCCGGGCGCGGGAGGAGGGCCTGCGGTACGGCAGCAAGCGGGGCATGCTCCGGGCGCTGACGGCCACCGGCGGGGTCATCACGAGCGCGGGCATCCTGCTCGCGGCGGTGTTCGCGGTGCTCGGTGTGCTCCCGCTGGTGGTGCTGGCCCAGATCGGTGTGATCATCGGCGTCGGTGTGCTGCTCGACACCCTGCTCGTGCGCACCGTGCTCGTCCCGGCCATCGCGATCCTGCTGGGGGACGCCTTCTGGTGGCCGCGCCGCCCCGGGACCGCGGGCCGCAGGGCCCTCCCGGCGGAGGCTCCCGACCGCCAGGTGGGGGAGGCAGCGGCTGTGTCCGCGCACGAGGAGGCGCCGGTGGCCGGCTGAGGCCCGTTGCCGGACGCAGCACCGCAGGCCGGTCGCCCCGAGGGGCGGCCGGCCTGCGGCCCATGTCGGCCAGGATCCCGTGATTTTCGCCGCGCCGGCATTCCGGATGCGGCGAGGTCCTAGGTTGGGGAGGTAGCACCCACGATCGACCCAGGGGAGGAACCTCCAATGAACACGACGGACCTGAAGACCACACCGCTGGCCATGACGGGGGCGCTGACGGCCGCGTGCGCCGTGTCCGGCTCGCTGGCCACCGATCCGAAGTCCGCGTGGTACTCGGGGCTCGACAAGCCGCGTTGGCAACCCCCCGGGTGGCTCTTCCCGATCGTCTGGACGGCCCTCTACACCGACATCGCGGTCACGTCGGCGGCCGCGATCAAGAACCTGCACGACGCCGGCGATCAACGCCGCGCCCGGGACTTCCAGGCAGCCCTGGTGGTCAACCTCCTGCTGAACCAGGGCTGGAGTTGGGCGTTCTTCCGGGCGCACCGGCTGCGCCCTGCCACCGTGGTCGCGGCGCTGCTGGCCGCGAGCGCGATCGACCTCACGCGGAGGGCCGGCGCGACCGGACGGAGCCGTGCGATCGCCCTGGCGCCCTATGCGGCCTGGTGCTCCTTCGCGACGATCCTGACCGCGGAGATCGCCCGTCGGAACCCGCGCGACTGAGCCGCCGGGCCGAGGCGGCCCCCACGGTGGGGCCCCCGGCGGGGCCCCCTCGGAGGTACCCCCACGGGTGAGGCGTGGTGCGCGGCGTCCCCGCAAGACTGGGACGCCACAGCCACCACGAGCCGAGGAGGAACCATGGCGGACAAGGGTCTCAACGATCTCTTCAAGGACACGCTGCGCGACGTTTACTACGCCGAGAAGCAGGTCCTGAAGTCCCTGCCGAAGATGGAGCGGGCGGCCCACGCCGAGGAGGTCAAGCAGGCCTTCCGCACGCACCTGAAGCAGACGGAGGGGCAAATCGAGCGCCTGGAGAAGGTGTTCGGGATGATCGACCTCACGCCCCGCGGGAAGAAGTGCGAGGCGATCGACGGCATCCTCAAGGAGGGTGACTCGGTCGCCGAGGACTACGCCGACACCGCCGCGCTGGACGCCGGCCTGATCGCGGCCGCCCAAGCCGTGGAGCACTACGAGATCACCCGCTACGGCACCCTGCGCCGCTGGGCGAAGATGCTGGGCATGGAGGAGGCCGCGAGCCTGCTCGAGCAGACCCTCACCGAGGAGTCCGAGACCGACGACCTGCTCACCCAGATCGCGGACGCCGGCGCCAACAAGGAGGCGCTGGCGGAGGCCAAGGGTGACAGCTGACCGTTGACCGGAGTGGGACCAGCCCGAGCAAAGGAGAACCGCATGTCGCCAGCCAAGAAGAAGACCCCCGCCGCGGACATGGCGCCACCCCCGCCCCGGCCTCCCGGCCCCGGCGTGGAGGACCCCTCTCTGGACGAGCCCACGGCCCCGGTGGCTCCGCCGCCGCCCAAGGCGTCCCAACAGGGCCCGGCCACGGTGACGCCCACCGGTGCCCCCACGGGCGCGCCGCCCGAGGCCATGGCCCAGCAGGGCGAGTACCTGACGACGGCCCAGGGGGCGCGGCTGCGCACCACCGACCACGCCCTCAAGGCGGGTCGCCGCGGGCCCGTTCTCCTGCAGGACCACCACCTCCGCGAGAAGATCACCCACTTCGACCACGAGCGCATCCCGGAGCGGGTCGTGCACGCCCGCGGCACGGGCGCCCACGGCGTGTTCGTCGCCAACGGACGGGCGACCAAGATCTGCCGCGCGGCCTTCCTGAAGAAGGGCGTCGAGACGCCGACGTTCGTGCGGTTCTCCACCGTGCAGGGCTTCCGCGGGTCGTCGGACACGGTCCGCGACACCCGAGGCTTCGCGACGAAGTTCTACACCTCCGAGGGCAACTACGACCTCGTGGGCAACAACATCCCGGTGTTCTTCATCCAAGAGGGCATCAAGTTCCCCGACATCGTCCATGCGGTGAAGCCCGAGCCCGACCGGGAGATCCCGCAGGCGCAGAGCGCCCACGACACCTTCTGGGACTTCGTGTCGCTGCACACGGAGGCGCAGGCGCACGTGGCGGAGCATGTCGGACCGGGCCGTGCCGCTGTCGTACCGGATGATGGAGGGCTTCGGCGTCCACACCTTCCGGCTCATCAACGACGCGGGCGAGACCAGCCTCGTCAAGTTCCACTGGAAGCCGCGCCAGGGCGCGTCCACTCCCAGGTGTGTGCCACATGAGGACGTCGGGACAATCGGGAGGGACATGGCCGGCGAGGGTGGCGCCGGGCCAGGGCCTTCGGGATTCGAGAGCGGCGGCGGGGACTGGCAGGCTGGCGAGGCATGGTGGTGACCCGCTGGCGGCGATACGGCAAGGACCGGCTCTATGTGAAGGACGACGAGAGCGGGGCCGACGTGGGTTGGTGGGATCTCGTCACTGATGAGGCCCACCCCGCGACGCCGGATCTGCACTCCGCCCTGGCTGACGCAGTCTCGCGCTGGCGGGCGGAGCAGTCCAGCGCGCCGGCAGACCACGCTATGGCCCCTGCTCCCTCGGGAGTCCTCCTGGCGGAGTCGGATCCTCCGACGGCCGCGGTGCCTGATGTTCCTCCTGTCGTGTCGGCCCCACCGGAACCGCCGCTCGTCGATGAACCTCCGGCTGCGGCTGCGGCCGAGCAGGCTCTGGGCGTGGTAGACGGGGTGGCCGGTGCGTCTGCGGCCCACGAGTTCCGGCGGCGGCACGACGCCAGACAGGAGCGGGTGCAGGCCAACCATCCGGTGATCGGCAAGTTCCTGCTCGCCGTGTTCGACGACCCGCAATCGACGCGGGCCTGGTCGAGCGGTGCTCATGGCGAGGAGGCGCTGGGCGGCATGTTGGAGCGGGTCGCCGGCCCTGAACTGCGCGTGCTGCACGACCGGAGGATCCCCAGGACGAAGGCGAACATCGACCACCTGGTCATCTGCCCGTCGGGGGTGTTCGTGGTGGACAGCAAGCGGTACGTGGATCGCCGGCCCGAACTTAGGGTCGAGGGCGGCATCCTGCGTCCCCGCGTTGAGCTGTTGATGGTCGGCGGTCGAGACCGGACGAAGCTGGTCGACGGCGTCGACAAGCAGGTGGGGCTCGTCCGTGCTGCCCTGGCCGACCAGCCGGACATACCCGTGCGGGGCATATTGTGCTTCATCGACGCCGACTGGCCAGTCTTCGGTGGTGACTTCATGGTCCGGGACGTGGGCGTGCTGTGGCCGAAGAAGCTCTCCAAACTCCTGACCGCGCCCGGACCGCTCGCCGCTGACCGGATCGCCGAGCTTCAGTGGCAGCTCCACGAAGCGTTCCCGCGGTCCAAGAATGCCGCGTCGTCCTGACGGACAGGGGCACGCCTGCGAGCGGCCGAGCGTTGAATGTCAGCGTGCGTGCCTACCTTGGAGCACGTGTCGTCCAGGATCCACTCCGAGTTCGGGACCCTCGGCGACCGCGTGGCGGCCATGACGCGCGGCGTCCCGGACGATCAGCCCGTGGATCCTGCCCGTCACGTGTGGGTGAAGACGGTTTCGGGACGCCAGGCCGGACTTCTGGTCGCGTGGGTGCGCGGCGGGGACGGGAAGTGGTGGGGCAAGGTCGCCGTCTCGGACGCCCCCGGCAGGCGAGCCTCCAGCTGGTCGACAGCAGCCTGCTCACCCCGGCGACCATGCAACACGGAGGGACTGACTAGGTCGCGGTTTGGTGTCCGTGAAGGGCGCCTTGAACTACTTCTGGAGGGTGAGAGGACCACCACGCCAGGAGGGATCACATGACAGACACCAAGACGAGCGGGCAGTCAATCCGCCGCGTGGCGCGGCGAGCTGCGATCGCCGCCCAGGCGAAGCGGCGGGCCAACGCTGCTGAGCGAGACAAGCGTCTGGACGCCGCAGCCCTTGCCCTGATCGTCGCCCTGCGCGAGCGGGACGCCCTCGAGCAGCAGGCCGGCGCCGCGATCCGGTCGATGATCACCGAGGGACTCACCATCGCCGACATCGTCACCTGGACCGACGGTCAGACCACCACCAAGGAAGCCGCACGGCTCGCCAACCTCCAGCCCGAAGGAGACCGGTCATGACCGTCATCACCAACGTCGAGAACCTGATCCACGACGGCCGCTGCCTGGTCGGCTACGACGACCAGGGTGAGTACGTGGCCGGCTGGCCCGAGGTGGCCCGCGAGTCCATCCGAGCCATCAACCACCTGACCGGCCACGGCCCCATCCCGGCGCCCACGCTCTACCGCGTCCTCGGCGAACTCAAGGGCGTCGGCCACCTCCTGCCGCAGGCCTTGGCCCAGATGACACGCGGACTCCAGAAGTCGCTAGAGGTGTACCGGGTCTACGACGCTCGGGACCCGGCCGACTCGGTCCTCGAGGCCACCCTCCTGCTCAACCAAGCCCTCCGGAAGGCCGCCGAACTCGGCGAACTCCTCGAAGCCGCGCAGGCTGCCATCAGCGAGCAGGGCTACCACGACGAAGACGAGGGGGATCCCACCCTCTTCGACGGCGAGGACGACCCGCGATGAGCGACCCGATCACGACAAGGCCCGCGCGCAGCCGCTGTTGGGGGCTGCTGCTCAAGGCCGCTGTCGTGGTCCCCGAGCTGATCATCGCCAGCTTGCTGTGGTTGGTTATCATCGCCCTGCTTCCGCCGGGCGCCGGCTTCGTGCTCACGGTCGGAGGCTTGATCTTCGCCGTGGTGCTCGCGGTCGGGCTCGGCGAGGATCTCACCGTTCGGGTGTTGTATCGGGCCCGCCGTGCCACTCCCGCCGAGGCGCAGCGGCTGGCCGCGGCGTGGCGGATCGCCACCCACCAGTTGGACGCCGACGGCGTCCGGCTGCGGATCGTCAGCCACGGCCCGCCCGTCAGCACCGCGGGACGCTGCCACGTCCTCCTCCGCAAGGACGTCGTCGCCGCGTACTGCACCAACCAGGTGGCCGCCCATCAGGTCGCCGCGATGATCGCCCAGGGCTTCGGATGTCTCCGCCACGGCCACACCCGCTTCGACCTGCTCTGGACGTTCTGGACCATCCCTTGGGACCTCGTCCGCGGCCTCGCCCACGGCATCGGACGGCGCCTCGCTTGGATCCCACTGGTCCAGTTCGCCTGGCGGATCCGACTCGTTGTCGGCTCCATCGCCGTGATCCTCGAGACCCAGGCTGGACGCTGGCCGTCGGCGATCATCATCTTCGCGTTCATTGCGCTGAGCTACGTG
Source organism: Propioniciclava soli (assembly GCF_038502305.1). Taxonomy (NCBI): domain Bacteria; kingdom Bacillati; phylum Actinomycetota; class Actinomycetes; order Propionibacteriales; family Propionibacteriaceae; genus Propioniciclava; species Propioniciclava soli. The sequence goes on along the minus strand of NZ_CP115965.1, from coordinate 3,667,435 downwards.
CTGCCTCGCTCGCGTTCGGCTTGGAACGAATACGTCTCGGCACGCTTGTCACCGTCATTGCATCGACGCGAATCCAGGTGGCCGGCTTTCGGCCAGCCCCGTTGACTGGCTGCCAGCGAGCCACCGGTATCCCCCCATCGCTCCGGATAGAGTGCCAAGAACCAAAGGGGGTTTGGCTCAGTGGATGTCTTCAGTGTGCGCGACAAGGTCATCGACGACTACCGCTCCTTCACCACGGCATCCATCGACATCAAGGACGCCCGGCTGAAGGAGCATTACCAACGCGAACTCGATGGGGATCGTCAGTGGCCGGAGCCGTGGATCTCGCTGAATCCCGCGTTCGAGACTGGCGGCCGGATCGACGATCTGGTGCGCGAGGGCCTCCTCCATCCCGAATGCGACCGTATCTTCCGGGTGAAGCAGCACGTGGATGACCTTGGTAGTGCACCTTTCACCCTGCACCGCCACCAGCGTGAGGCCATCGAGGTCGCGCGTTCCGGCCAGAGCTACGTGCTCACCACAGGCACAGGTTCGGGCAAGTCGTTGGCGTACATCGTCCCGATCGTGGATCACGTCTTGCGGCAGCCCCGGACGCCGGGGGTGAAGGCGATGATCGTGTATCCGATGAACGCGCTGGCCAACTCGCAACGCGGCGAACTCGAGAAGTTCCTGCGCAATGGTTACGGTGATGGGCGCGAACCTGTCACGTTCGCCCGCTACACAGGTCAGGAGCGGGGCGAGGAACGCGACCGGATCTTGGCGAATCCGCCGGACATTCTGTTGACGAACTACGTCATGCTCGAGTTGGTGCTGACGCGTCCTGAGGAGCGCGCCCGGTTGGTGAAGGCCGCGAAGGGGTTGCAGTTCCTCGTCTTGGACGAGCTGCACACCTACCGCGGACGCCAAGGCGCCGACGTGGCGATGCTGGTGCGCCGCGTCCGGGAGGCGTGCTCGTCGCCGCACCTGCAGTGCGTGGGCACCTCGGCCACCATGTCGAGCGACGGGTCGACGCTCGACCAGAAGCGCACGGTCGCCGAGGTGGCCACCCGCATCTTCGGGGCGACCGTGATTCCAAAGCATGTGATCGGGGAGACCCTCACCCGGGCCACGGCAGCAGGCGCTGGCGCGGACGTCGCAGCCCTGCCCCAAGCGGTCAGGTCCGGATACCTGCCCGACGACTACACCGGGCTCGCGGCGTCCCCGTTGGCGTCGTGGATCGAGACGACGTTTGGCCTGGCCACCGAAGAGGCGACGGGCCTGCTGATCCGGCAGGTGCCCCGCCGCCTGCGGGAGCATGCCGCCCCTGCCTTGTCCGAGGTGACGGGCCTTCCGGTGCAGGACTGCCACGATGCGATTCAGAAGGCCCTCCTGAAGGGCTCGCGGGTCCGGCATCCCGAGACCGGACGCCCCCTGTTCGCGTTTCGGCTGCACCAGTTCCTGTCGAAGGGCGACACGCTGCACGTGTCCCTGGAGCCGGAGCAGGACCGGTTCATCACCTCGAAGTACCAGGTCGCCGTCCCGTCGGCCCCGGAGAAGCTGCTGTTCCCGCTGGCGTTCTGCCGCGAGTGTGGCCAGGAGTACGCCGTCGTCAAGGCAATCACCAAGCAGGGCGAGACCACCTACGCCCCGCGCGCGTCCCGCGACATCACCGCGGGCGATGCGGTCGATGGCTACCTCTACCTGTCCACGCAGTTCCCGTGGCCGGCCGACCCGATCGCCGAGGGCCGCCTGCCCGACTCGTGGGTGGGTCCCGACAACCTGCCGCTGGCCAACAGGGTGCGCTACCTGCCGCAGCGGGTACGGGTCGACACGGCCGGCCATCGCGTGGACGTGGGCGGGACGCCGGCGGCGTTCATCCCGTCACCGTTCACGTTCTGCCTGTCCTGCCAGGTCAGCTACGAGCAGACTCGCGGCCGCGACTTCTCCAAGCTGATCACCCTGGACGCAGAGGGCCGCAGTTCGGCGGTCTCGGTGCTGTCGACGAGCCTGGTGCGCGCCCTGCGTGAGGTCCCTGAATCCGAGCTTCCGGCCGAGGCTCGCAAGCTGCTGACCTTCGTCGACAACCGGCAGGACGCCAGCCTGCAGGCTGGCCACCTGAACGACTTCGTGCAGGTTGCCCAGCTCCGCGGGGCCCTCTACGCCGCCATGAAGGCGGCTCCCCGGGGTCTGACCCACGAGGGTGTCGCCGCCAAGGTCGTGGACGCCCTGGGCCTGGAGTTCGCCGACTACGCCGCCGCGCCGGACGCCGTGTACTCGGCCAAGACGCGCACTCAGCGGGCACTGCGCGATCTGGTGGAGTACCGGCTGTACCTCGACCTGCAGCGCGGCTGGCGGATCACCATGCCGAACCTCGAGCAGACCGGCCTGCTTCACGTGGGCTACGAGTCACTGCCGGAGATCGCCGCCGACCAGTCGCTGTGGTCGAGCGCCTTGGAGCCGCTGCGGGATGCGCGGGACGGGCATCGCGAGGAGTTGTGCCGGATCGTCCTGGACGAGTTCCGGAAGGTGCTCGCCGTCGACGTCGACTGTCTGACCGAACTCGGCTTCGAGCGGGTCAAGCGTCAGTCGTCTCAGGAGCTCACGGGCGTGTGGGCTGTGCCTGCCAACGAGATGGTTGCCCCGGTCGGCATCGTGTACGCGTTCACCAGCCAGCCGGGCAGGGGCCGCAACGACCTGCACCTGACCGGCCGCTCCGCGCTGGGACGCTACCTGTCCCGCCCGAACCAATTCCCCGGCCATGCCGGCAAGCTCGTCGCCGACGATGCGCAGCGCATCATCCAGGACATCCTCGGCGTGCTTACCCGAGCCGGTCTCCTCACCGAGGCCGACGGTAGCTTCGGACGCCGCGGCTACCGGCTGAAGGCGTCCGCGTTGGTCTGGTCCGCCGGGAACGGCACGAGCGCAGCCGCCGACCCGATCCGCAAGACGGTGGACGCCGACACCGGCGGCCGAGTCAATGCCTTCTTCCGCACCCTGTATCAGGGGGTGGCCCGCGAACTCCGCGGTCTGTCGGCTCGGGAGCACACCGCCCAGGTGGGTCCCACGGAGCGTGAGGAGCGCGAACGCGCCTTCCGGAAGGGCACGCTGCCGCTGCTGTACTGCTCGCCGACGATGGAGCTGGGCGTCGACATCTCGAGCCTGAACGCGGTGGGCCTGCGCAACGTCCCGCCGACGCCAGCGAACTACGCGCAACGCTCGGGACGGGCGGGCCGGTCAGGGCAGCCGGCCCTGGTGCTCACGTACTGCGCGACGGGCAACTCCCACGACCAGTACTACTTCCGACGGTCCCAGCACATGGTCGCCGGCTCGGTCGCCGCCCCCCGGCTCGACCTGGCGAACGAAGCGCTCTTGCGAAGCCACGTCCAGGCGGTCTGGCTTGCCGAGACCGGCGAGAAGCTGGGCTCGCGGATGACCGACCTGCTGGACGCCGAGGGTCTGGCCCCGTCGCTGGTGATGAAGCCGGAGAAGGAGCGCGCGTTCGCTGACCCGGACGCCATCCGGCGGGCCACCCGGCACGCGCAGGCGATCATCGAGCCGATGCTTCCCGAACTCAGGGCCACGGCCTGGTGGCAGGACGACTGGGTCGCCGACGTCGTCCGTGCCGCGCCGCGCACCTTGGACGAGTCGTGCGACCGGTGGCGCCGCCTCTACCTGGCTGCGCTGGCCGACCAGGACGCCCAGAACCGGATCGTCCTGGAGAGCCACCTATCTCCACGCGCTCGCCAGGCCGCGACCACCCGCCGCCGCGAGGCGGAGAACCAGTTGCGGCTGCTCCGCAACGAGGACGACGAGTCGGGCCACTCCGACTTCTACACCTACCGGTACTTCGCGTCGGAGGGCTTCCTGCCCGGCTACAGCTTCCCGAGGCTGCCGCTGGCCGCCTACATCCCGGCGGTCCGGGGAGGGGTGGGTTCGCGTGACGGCGGCGACTACATCCAGCGTCCGCGTTGCTTGGCGGTCTCCGAGTTCGGCCCGGGTGCGCTGATCTACCACGAGGGCGCCCGCTATGAGGTGAACCGCGTCCAGGTGCCGCTGGCGCAGTCGGGGCAGGCGAGCGTGGACACCTCCGAGGCCCGCCGCTGCGAGGCGTGCGGGTACCACCACGACCGGCGCGCAGGTCTGGATGTGTGCGAGAACTGCGGCGAGGAACTCGGCGCCACCACGTACGGCCTCATGCAGTTGACCACCGTCTACACCCGTCGCCGGGAGCGGATCTCGTCGGATGAGGAGGAGCGACGCCGCGCCGGCTTCGAGTTGCAGACGTCCTACCGGTTCAGCCAGCACGGTGCCCGCTCGGGCAAGCTCAGTGCCGAGGTGCTGGCCGACGGCGCACCGCTGGCCGACCTGGCCTACGGCGACTCGGCCGAGGTGCGGGTCACCAACCGCGGGCGTCGCCGTCGCAAGGACGCGACCGAGGTCGGCTTCTACCTTGACCCGGTAAAGGGCCAGTGGCTGTCCGACAAGGCCGGCGCCGACGCCGAGGCCGACGACGGTGATTCCGACCCGGATGAGGCGAACTGCGTCCGGGTGATCCCGTACGTGCGGGACAACCGCAACATCCTCGTCCTGCGGCTGGCGAATTCCGTCCCCGACGAGGTCGCCACCACCCTGCGCTACGCACTCGAGCGAGGCATCGAAGCGGCGTTCCAGTTGGAGGACTCCGAGTTGGCCACCGAGTCGCTGCCCGATGACCAGCACCGCGGCCGGATGCTGTTCACCGAGTCCGCCGAAGGGGGAGCCGGCGTCCTGCGTCGCCTGCAGGCGGAGTCGAACGCGCTCGCGCTGGCTGCCCGCACCGCCCTGGAGATCGCCCACTTCGATCCGGACACCGGCGAGGACCGCAGCACGTCCGAGGCGGGCAGCGAGCGCTGTGAGAAGGCGTGCTACGACTGCCTGCTGTCCTACGGCAACCAGTTCGAGCACACCGCGATCGACCGTCACCTGATGCGCGACCTGCTGCTGCGGTTCACCAGCGCCCAGACGAGCGTGTCGGCGTCCGAGCTGCCGCGCGGCGAGCACGCTGACGAGCTGCTGGCCGCCTGCGACACTGATCTGGAGCGCGACTGGCTGCAGGTGCTGATGGCGGGCGACTTCCGGTTGCCGGATGCCGCGCAGCCGCTGCTGGATTCCGCGCGTTGCCGGCCGGACTTCCTGTACTCCGAGGCGGGGGTGGCGGTGTTCATCGACGGTCCGGTCCACGACCGGTCGGACAAGACCGCCGAGGACGCCGCGGTGGAGGAGCGCCTTCTGGACGCGGGGTATTCCCTCGTCCGGTTCACGCACGATGAGGATTGGCTGGCCAAGCTCCGCGAGCGCGCGGACGTGTTCGGGGAAGGACGGCGGGTGTGACGACCTTTGCGGTGGGGAGTCTGGTGGCGGCGCGGGGCCGCGAGTGGGTCGTGCTGCCGGACAGTTCCGACGACTTCCTCGTCCTGCGTCCCCTGGGCGGCACCGACGACGACATCGCCGGCGTGCTGCCGGCCATCGAGCCCGTGACGACGGCGTCCTTCCCGCCGCCCACCGCCGACGAATTGGGCGACCACGAGAGCGCCCGCCTGCTGCGCAGCGCCCTGCAGATCGGTTTCCGATCCAGTGCCGGCCCGTTCCGGTCGCTGGCCGGGATCGCTGTCGAACCGCGCGCCTACCAGCTCGTACCCCTGCTGATGGCGCTGCGGCAGGACACCGTCCGCCTGCTCATCGCCGACGACGTCGGCATCGGCAAGACCATCGAGGCGTCCCTCATCGCCGCCGAACTGCTGACCATCGGGGACGCCCGCAGGCTGGCGGTCCTGTGCAGCCCGGCCCTCGCCGAACAGTGGGCTAGCGAGCTGCGCGCCAAGTTCGGCCTGGAGGCCGAGCTGGTTCTGCCCAGCACCGTCCGCCGGCTTGAACGCCAGTGCATCGGGGACGAGTCCATCTTCGAGCGGTTCCCGATCACGGTCGTGTCGACCGACTTCATCAAGTCCGACCGGCGACGCAACGAGTTCCTGCGCACCTGCCCCGACCTGGTCATCGTGGACGAGGCCCACACCTGCGTGGCGGACGGCGGGCTCGGCGGCAAGGCCCGCACACAGCGCTACGAACTGGTCCGCGAGCTGGCCAAGGACGCCTCCCGGCACCTACTGCTCGTCACCGCCACCCCGCACAGCGGCAAGGATGAGGCGTTCCGCAACCTGATCGGCCTGCTCGACCCGGTGCTGCACGACCTCGACCTCGACCAGACCAAGGGCCGCGAGCTGCTGGCGCGGCATCTGGTGCAGCGGCGCCGTGCCGACATCCGCCAGTTCCTGGATGAGGAGACCCCGTTTCCGTCCGACCGGCAGTCCAAGGAAGTGGCGTACAAGCTGTCGCCCGCCTACCGCGACCTGTTCGACGACGTGATCGCCTACGCCCGCGAGACCGTGAGCACAGCGAACGGCGCCCGCGAGCAACGCATCAACTGGTGGTCGGCGCTCGCCCTGCTGCGCGCGCTGGCATCCTCGCCGCGGGCCGCCGCCCAGACGCTGGCCACGCGCTCTGCCGCCTTGGGCGGCGAGGACGCTGCCGAGGCCGACGCCCTCGGCCGCTCGGCCGTCCTCGACCTGGCCGATGACGAGGCCCTCGAATCGGTCGACGTCGCGCCGGGCGCTGACGCCTCCGCGGCGTTGGGCACCCCCCAGCAGCGCAAGCTGCGCGGCTTCCTCCAACGCGCCAAGGCGCTCGAAGGCGCCGGCGACCGCAAGCTCGACGCCATCACCGCGCAAGTGAAGGGGCTGCTCGCCGACGCCTGCGCGCCGATCGTTTTCTGCCGGTTCATCGACACCGCCGAGTACGTCGCCGAACACCTCACCCAGAAGCTCGGCAAGGGCACGACCGTCGCGTGCGTCACCGGCATGCTGCCGCCCTTGGAACGGGTGGCCCGCATCGCCGAACTGGCGGACGCCGACGGCCCGGTCGTGCTCGTGGCCACCGACTGCCTGTCCGAAGGCGTCAACCTGCAGGACCAGTTCCAGGCCGTCGTCCACTACGACCTGGCGTGGAACCCGACCCGGCACGAGCAGCGGGAGGGCCGTGTCGACCGGTTCGGCCAGCAGCGCGACGTCGTCCGTGCGGTCACCTTGTACGGCCAGGACAACCGGATCGACGGCATCGTCCTCGACGTCCTACTCCGCAAGCACGAGGCGATCCGGAAGGCGACAGGGGTGTCGGTGCCAGTGCCGGACAACAGCGATGCTGTGTTGGAGGCTCTGATGGAGGGCTTGATCCTGAGGGGGAGCGATCACCGCCAGGACACCCTCGACTTCGAGTACGACCCGAAGGCCGTCGAGCTCGACAAGGAGTGGAAGTCCGCCGCCGAGCGCGAGAAGGCTTCCCGCACCAAGTTCGCCCAGCGTGCCATCCACCCGGACGAGGTGGCCGACGAGGTCGCCGAGATCCGCGCCAACCTGGGCACCCACGCCGAGGTTCGCGCCTTCACCGAGCAGGCGCTCACAGCTCTCAAGGCCACCCTCAAGAGGACCCAGCGCGGCTTCACCGCGTCCACCGGCCCGCTGCCCGGCGGCCTGCTGGACGCCCTCCCACCGGGCCGGGAGAGCCAACTCACTTTCCTGAGCGACTTCCCGGTCGCCAAGGGCGAGAACGTGCTGCACCGCACGGACGCCGCCGTCGAAGCGATCGCCTCCTACGTGCTCGAGTCGGCGCTCGACCCGAGCCTGCCCGCCTCCGTCCGGCCCGCCCGCCGCTGCGCGGTCGTCCGGACGGCGGCGGTCGACACGCGCACCACGCTGCTGCTCGTCCGCTACCGGTTCCACCTCACCCTGCCGTCACGCGCGGGAGAGCGGACGGCCGTGGCCGAGGACGCCGCCACCCTCGGCTTCACCTCCCGCGACGGCGTCCTGTCGTGGCTGGAGCCCGACGAGGTCAGCGCCTTGCTCGACGCCCCGCCGTCGGGGAACGTCAGCAACCCCGGCCAGTACCTCACGTCGGCGCTGGGCCAACTGGCGCAGGTGCAGTCGCATCTGGACGACCACGGGCAGGCGCTCGCCGAGAAGCTCCGGGCCTCGCACCGGCGGGTGCGCGCGGCATCCGGTGCGGTGGTGCGCGGGTTGGGCGTGCGGGCCGAGAGCCCACCCGATGTGTTGGGCGTGTACGTGTTCGTTCCGGTCCCGAAGGGTTGAGAGCCATGGCAGCCGAATCGTTCGTGGGCGTCCGGGTGGCCGGTGGCCTGCTGCCCGCCGAACTGTTGTCGCGGATCGCGGCGGGAGGCCTGGCCGGGCAGGCGTCCAGCGACTACCACCTGGCCCCCGGCGAGACCGTCCGCGAGGCGGCGAACCGGGCGTGGGCATACCTGACCGGCGTCTGGGCGACCTACCGACAGGCGGCCGACAAGCTGCCGGAGTCGGACCGCGGCACCACCCTCACCCGGGAGCGGTGGCTCCTGATCCTGCTGCGTGAACTCGGGTACGGGCGCGTCCCGACCACGCCTGCCGGTGGGCTGAGCGCCGACGGCAAGCAGCTGCCGGTCTCGCACGCGTGGGAGCACGTGCCGATGCACCTGCTCGGCCACGGTGTCGAGCTGGACCGGCGCACCCACGGCGTCGCGGGCGCAGCGACCTCGTCGCCGCAGTCGATGGTGCAGGAACTGCTCAACCGGTCGGACGCACACCTGTGGGCGATCCTGTCCAACGGGCTCACCTTGCGGCTGCTGCGCGACTCCACGTCGCTGGTCGGGTCGGCCTACATCGAGTTCGACCTGGAGGCCATCTTCGACGCGGACCTGTTTGCCGACTTCCTACTGCTGTTCAGCGTGTGCCACCAGTCGCGGCTCGAAGTGCGTGACCCCGAGAAGGGCGCGGCGTCCTGCTGGCTGGAGGCGTGGCGCACTGAGTCGCTGGAGTCGGGTTCACGGGCGCTCAACCAGCTGCGCGACGGCGTGATCCAGGCGATCACCACGCTCGGCACCGGGTTCCTCGCACACCCTGCGAACGCCCCCCTGCGCGACGGGCTCGCTGAGGGCAGCCTGCGCATCGAGGACGTCAACCACGGCCTGCTGCGGGTGGTCTACCGGCTGCTGTTCACGTTCGTCGCCGAGGACCGCGGTCTGCTGCTCGCCCCGGACGCCGACCCCACAGCCCGGCAGCGCTACCGCGACTACTTCTCGACCGAGCGGCTGCGCCGCACGGCCCGTCGCCGGCGCGGCACCCGGCACGCCGACCAGTGGCGCGCGCTCAACCTGGTCTGGGACGGGCTCGGGTCGGTTACCGGACGCCCCGAGCTCGGCCTCGTCGGCATCGGCGGCCTGTTCGAACCCGGCGCCCTCGACCTGTTCCGGGGCTGCGGCCTGTCCAACGAGGCGCTGCTGCGGGCGGTCCGGCACCTGAGCCTCGTCGAGGAGCCCGGCTCGAAGATGAAGCGCGTCGTCGACTACCGCAACCTTGGTGCCGAGGAGCTGGGCTCGATCTATGAAGCGTTGCTGGAGTTCGTGCCCTCCTGGGACGCCGGCCGGCGGGTCTTCGAGTTGTTGTCGGCCGCGGGCAACGACCGCAAGTCGACGGGCTCGTACTACACCCCCACCTCGCTGATCGACTGCCTGCTCGATTCGGCCCTCGACCCGGTGCTCGACCGCGCCGAGCGCGAATACGACCCAGAGGCGGCCCTGCTGTCCTTGACCGTGTGCGACCCGGCCTGCGGGTCGGGGCACTTCCTGGTGGCGGCCGCGCGCCGGATCGCCAAGCGGGTCGCGGCCATCCGGACCGGCGACCCCGAACCACCGCCCGAGCGGGTCCGAGAAGCGCTGGCCGACGTGGTCGGCCGCTGCCTCTACGGCGTCGACCTCAACCCCCTGGCCGCCGAACTGGCCAAGGTGTCCCTGTGGCTGGAGACCCTCGACCCCGGACGCCCCCTGGCGTTCCTCGACGCCCAGATCAAGGTCGGCAACTCACTGATCGGGACCACCCCTGCGCTCGTCGAGCAGGGCGTTTCCGACGATGCGTTCGCGGCGCTCGAGGGCGACGACAAAAAGATCGTCGCGGCCCTGAAGAAGCAGAACAAGGCCGAACGCTCCGGGCAGGACGACCTGTTCGGCGACGACTCTTCACCCACCCTGGACGCCGCCGTCGCGGGCGAACTGGGTGCGCTGATCGGTGGCGTGCGTCCCGCGTCGCTGGCGGACATCCAGGTCCGCCAGCAGCGACTCAAGGCCCTTGAGGCCAACCCGGCGCTGCAACAGCAGCGTCTAGTCGCGGACGCCTGGTGCGCCGCGTTCGTGTGGCCCAAGCAACCGGGCGGGCCCAAGCCCATCACCGACCGCAGCGTGCACGCCCTCGCACGTGGCGAAGCGCTGCCACCAGCCACCCTCGCGACCATCCACGAACTCGCCGCCGAGTACCGGTTCTTCCATTGGCACCTGGAGTTCCCGCACCTCTTCAGAGCCAGTGGACCCGCCGACGGACCGGGCTGGCGCGGCGGGTTCGACGTCGTTCTCGGCAACCCCCCATGGGAACGCGTGAAGCTGCAGGAACAGGAGTTCTTCGCCGTCCGGGACCCCCAGATTGCCGCAGCTCCCAACGCCGCAGCCCGCAAGCGCCTCATCCAGGCCCTTCAGACGTCCAATCCGTCGCTGTACGAGGCGTACCTCGGCGCGCTGCGGCGCGCCGCCGGTGAGTCGCATCTGCTGCGAGTTTCGGGCCGCTACCCGTTGGCGGGGCGCGGCGACATCAACACTTACGCGGTCTTCGCCGAGGGCAGCCGCGCTCTCATGAACGAGCACGGCCGGATGGGCATGATCCTGCCCACCGGGATCGCGACTGACGCCACCACCCAGTACTTCTTCAAGGACTTAGTGCAGCGGGGCAGTCTGGCGAGCCTGTACGACTTCGAGAACGCCAAGCCGCTGTTCGAAGGAGTGCATCGCTCCTTCAAGTTCTGCCTCCTCACCCTCACCGGCCGCGAGGAGCGGGTGGCCCGAGCTGAGTTCGCCTTCTTCGCCCACGATCCCACGGACCTGCTCAAGGATGACGCCCGCTTCGGGCTCACCCCCGAGGAGATCCAGCTCCTCAACCCGAACACCGGCACCTGCCCAATCTTCCGCACCCGCCGCGACGCGGAGACCACCCTCGGCATCTAACGCCGCGTCCCGGTGCTCATCAACGAGACCGACCCGGTCAACGGCAACCCTTGGGGCATCAAGTTCATGACGATGTTCCACATGTCCAACGACTCGCACCTGTTCCACACTTGGGACGAACTCGAAGCCGATGGCTGGACCCTCAACGGCAACGTCTTTGAGCAGACCGTCATCGCACATGAGAATCGGGAGGCGCGATTCGAACGGATGTTGCCGCTCTATGAGGCGAAGATGATCCACCAGTTCGATCACCGCTGGGCCACCTATGAACCGGCGGAATCCATTCGGGACGTTACGCTGGCCGAAAAGCAGGACCCGACATTTGTGCCCCTTCCTCGCTACTGGGTGCGCGAAGAGGTCGTCCGGCATCGTCTCGGTGACCGATGGGGTGAGGAGTGGATCCTTGGCTGGAGAAACATCTGCCGCTCAACGGACGAGCGAACGACTATTGGGTCGCGCTTCCCCGCGGCGGCCGTTGGTCAAAGCCTGCCGCTAATCCTCACCCGAGGTCATGCGCCACTGCTTCAAGCGATCATCTCTTCATTCGTCTTCGACTTCGTCGCGCGTCAGAAGCTTGGCGGCATCAACATGACGTTTGGCTACTTCAGTCAGTTTGCTGCACCACTTCCGAGTCTTCAGGCCCCGTGGCTGACGGAGGCTGTCGAATGGTTCGAGCGGCGGAGCCTGCACCTGCAGTCGCCCGCGTCATGGCGTGTTCCGAGTCGGGACGTGGTCAGGGGCGAACTCGATGCGGCCTGCTTCCACATCTACGGGCTGGGGCGGGAAGAAGTCGAATACGTCATGGACACCTTCCCCATCGTGAAGCGCAAGGACGAGGCCGCCTATGGGACCTACCGGACCAAGGACCTGATCCTGTCCGCCTACGACGCGATGGCCGAGGCGAAGTCGTCAGGTCGCACCTACCAGCCACCCTGGCCCCAGGAGGTTTCCGCATGACCGAGACCATCGAACGCATGCTTCACCTCTACGAGGCGAAGATGATCCACCAGTTCGACCACCGCTGGGCGACCTACGAGCCCGATGGGACGGTGCGGGACGTCACCCTGACTGAGAAACAGGATCCGACATTCGTGTCGCTGCCCAGGTATTGGGTCCGGACGGAGGGCGTCCGCGATCGCTCGGGTGACCGCTGGGATCGCGAGTGGCTCCTCGGTTGGCGCGACATCTGCAGGAGCACGGATGAGCGCACCATGATCGCAACGACCAACGGAGAGGGCGCCAGCCCCGAGGGTGGCACGTTGCTTTCATTCCCGGAGCCGCCCCATGGCGCTCCCGCCTTGTTGGCAGTGTGGAACTCATTCGCCTTCGACTTCGTGGCAAGGCAGAAGGTCGGCGGGACCCACCTGAAGTACTCCACGATGCGGCAGCTTCCGGTGCCCGCACCCGATCATCTTTCGCAGGGTGTCCCTTGGGCGCAGGATGCCTGGGCGGATTGGCTTGGGGTCCGCGTACTTGACCGGCTCATCCCAAACCACGGTGTAGTCGCGGTCTGAATCCGCCGGTCTCGAGGAGGGATCTGGCGATGTAGTTGGTGAGGTTCCGGAAGCCGAGGGCGCTGCCGCGGAGGTGTTCCAGCCGGCCATTCAGAGCTTCGGTGGGACCGTTTGACGTGCCCGGCCGGTCGAAGTAGGCGAGGATGTCAGGGGCCCGCTTCTTCAGTGTGCGGCCCAGCACGGCGAGCTCGGTCAACGCGGCGGGGACACCGCTGCTGAGGGCGGCGATGACGGCCTGCATGCGGGCCTTCCCTTCAGCGGGCTTGGGTTCGCGATAGGCGGCGATCATCCGTTGGTAGACCGCCCAGGTAGCTTCGACTTCGACGTGCTCATCGCCGGCGAACAAGGCTTCCAGCCGGGCCTTCTGCCTGGTGGTGAGCAGATCCAGGCCGGTGTGCAAGGTGCGACGGGCCCGGTAGAGCGGATCATCAGCACGGCCTCGGTGGCCGTGCAGGGTCTGTTGGACCCGGCGCCGGCACTGGTCGAGGGCATCGCCGGCCAATCTGACTGCGTGAAACGGATCCAAGACGGTGACCGCGTCAGGGAGTTCCTCGGTGGTGGCGGTCTTGAACCCGGTGAAACCATCCATGGCCACGACCTCGACTCCGTCCCGCCACACCTTGGGCCGGGTGGCGAGCCACGTCTTGAACGCCTGCTTGGAACGTCCCTCGACCATGTCGAGCAGACGCGCGGGACCAGTATCATCCCTAACGGGAGTAAGGTCGATGATCACCGTGACGTACTTGTCGCCCTTGCGGGTATGCCGCCACACGTGCTCGTCCACGCCAAGAACCCGCACGCCGTCGAACCGTGTCGGGTCGGCGATCAGGACACGCTGTCCCTCGGCCAGCACCGCATTGTTCGCGGTGTCCCATGACACCGCCAACCCTTCAGCGATCCGGGCCACCGTTAGGTGTGCGATCACGAGCGCTTCCAGCGCCCACCGCAGGGCGCGGCGGGACAACAAGGCGCGGGGCTCGGCAGCCTTGGTCATGTCCTGGCGCCACACATGCCCACAGTCGCCGCACCGGTAGCGGCGCACCGTGACCTCCAGGGTGGTGGGCCGCCAGCCCAGCGGTTCGTGCGCCAGCCGACGCGTCACGGTGTCGCGCGGGGCACCCTCGCACCCGCACCGGTGACACCACTGGTCAGGCTCCACGATCCGGCAGGCCAGCACGGCCCGCTGAGGTTCGACGCGTTGGCCGACCACCTCCAAACCGAGCCCGTCCAAGCCGGCGAACGTGGTCAGGTCAGGGCGCGCGAAGGTAGCGTAGGACACGTCGGGGTCTTCCTGGTGGATCGGTGTAGGAACCTCCATCCTCGGGGGACCCCGACCCCCAGCACGGCACCGACGCGCCACCCACCTGCCCGCCGAACACAGGCTCCCGCTACACCCTCAAATCGGAAGAGCCACTTGACCTCTTGGTGGACTCTGACGAGATGAACGCTCTAGCTACCGATTTCGGAGTCACCCGCACGCGAGGAGTGTGGGACCCGGAACGGCGCCGGCGTGTTCGTGCAAAACTCGATGCTGCGACGTTCCACCTGTTCGGGATTGCCCGGGACGACGTCGACTACATCATGGAGACGTTTCCCATCGTCAAGCGCAAGGACGTGGCGGCCTACGGTTCGTACCGGACCAAGGACCTGATCTTGGAGGTCTACGACGCCATGCAAGCAGCAATCGAGACCGGCGGCGCCTACCGGTCACCATTCGAATGGGAGCAGCCATGACCTCAATGGGTTTCCAGGAGGAAGCGACGGGCTCGATCGCTGAGCCCGAGGTTGGAAGCGGTGGGGGAACCGCGTGGGTGGTGAGGGCCGGCAGAGAGGGTGAGGCGGAGGCGTCCAATCTGGCGCTCGGCCGCGCAAGCATCGGGTGGTCCGAAGTGCCGGACATGTCGTCGGTGACCTCACGCGAGCAGGTTCGCGAGATCGTCGACGGGCTCTATCCCGACGCTTCGGCTCAGAGCCGCGCCAACACTGCGGGCCAACTGTGGGCGTTCCGTAGTTCCATCGCGGCGGGCGACCTGGTGGTCATGCCTCTGAAGACCCAGCGGGGCATGCTTGCGTTCGGGAGGTGCGCCGGCCCCTACGGGTACGACGCCGAGGCCGCAGAGGCTGCTCGGCACTACGTGTCTGTTGAGTGGCAGCCCGATCTGGTCTCCCGTGAGACGCTGCAGCCGGATCTTCTGGCCATGGTGAACGGCGCCATGACTGTCTTCAGCGTCTCCCGGAATGACGCAGTGGAGCGCCTTCAGTTCGTGGCGGATCGTGGCGTGGACCCCGGTTTCGGATCGGGTGATGGGTCTCAGGAGCCGGTCCGGCGCTGGCTGCTGTACCGCACTCTGCTCGAGGTGTTGGCGGAGCACGGCCGGCCCTTGCGTCGGTACGAAGCGTACGAGCGCGTTGCTGAGCGGCTTGACGGTCAGCTCACCGACTACGAGCTTGCGACGTTCCGTGATGCTGACGACACCACCCGGTGGCGTCACAATCTCGGCTGGGGGACGACCGACATGGTGGCGGCCGGGTGGATGACGAAGTCGCGTGAGGGCTGGGCGATCACGGAGGCTGGCAGGGAGGCCCTCGAGACGCATCCCGATGGGATCGGTCTTGACGTCGAATCCGCGCGCGCCTACCGGGACCGCTTGAAGTCCCGAAAGACGGGCTCGGCCACGGAGACCGACTACGCCCAGATTCTCGAGGCCGCCTTGGAGCTCCTCGAACCGGGCCAGTGGACGTCGTATGGCGAACTGGCCGCCGTGGCAGGTACCAATGCCCAGACCGTCGGCAACTTCATGAACAGGACCTCCGCGGAGGGGGCATACCGCGTTCTTGGGAAAGATGGGCGTCCCGCCGACGGCTTCACGTGGGCTGACGGCCGAACCGACAACCTACGGGAGGTGCTGGAGTCTGAGGGCGTCCAGTTCGATGAGTCTGGGGCGGCGAGCGAAGCCCAGCATGTCCGCACCGAGGATTTTCGGGCCTTCCTCGAGGAGAAGGGTGTCCTCGCAGCTCTGCCGCGACGCGCCTGGCTGGTGCGGGGGTCGTCCGTGGACGGTCATGACCTCGTTCCTAGCTGGCGTCAGGACGGCTTCGCATCGCTGCGGGCGTCCAAGCTTCGCGAGGTGGATCCAGGAATCGGGCGTCCGGAGCTGAAGACCATTGTGGACGAGGACTACTCGCAGACCTCGTATGCAGCCAAGGCGGCCAAGCTGGACGAGTTCCACGCCTTCCTCTCGCGCATGCAGGTGGGTGACCTCATCACGACCACCAGCCAGGGACAGCTGTACTTGGGCCGCGTCACGGGGCAGGTCGAATACGTCCAATCGGCTGGCGGTCTTTCGAACCTGCGCCGGACCGTGGAGTGGGCGCCGGAGGGCTTCGACTATGGGGACCTGGCCAGTGAGATCAAGGCGCGTCTGCAGGTGCAGTACGACGTGGTGGAGATGACCCAGCAGTTGGATCTGTTGGAGAAGCTGCTGGCGGCGCAGACCGCGGTCGTCGAGGACGACGAGCCACCGGCCCAGCCGGTCGTCGCGCGCGAATTGACCTTGCCGGGTGCTACCGATGCCCTGGCTGAGTCGCTGAACGTGGATCGGGCGTGGTTGCAGGAGTGCATCGACCTCCTGCGGGACCGTCCGCAGTTGATCTTCTACGGGCCGCCGGGCACGGGCAAGACGTTCATCGCCCAGCACCTCGCCGCCCACTTGGCGGGCGACAACGTGCGGCTGGTGCAGTTCCATCCGGCTTATTCGTATGAGGACTTCTTCGAGGGTTACCGGCCGTTGGAGGAGGGCGGGTTCAAGCTCAAGCCCGGTCCGTTGCGGAAGACGGTGGACGCCGCGCGGGAGAGTCCGTCGACGCCGTACTTCCTGATCATCGACGAGATCAACCGCGGCAACCTGGCGAAGATCTTCGGCGAGTTGTACTTCCTCCTGGAGTACCGCAGCCAGAACGTCGACCTGTTGTATGCCACCGATGACGACATCGGGTTCACGCTCCCGGAGAACGTGTTCATCATCGGCACGATGAACACCGCGGACCGTTCGATCGCCCTGGTGGACGCGGCGATGCGTCGCAGGTTCGCGTTCGTGCCGCTGCACCCGTCCGAGCCGCCCACCAACGGTGTTTTGCGCAGGTGGCTGGCGGCGTCCGACCTTGATATGGGGATCGCGGATCTGTTGGAGGAATTGAACCGGCGGATCGAGGATCCGGACTTCAAGATCGGCCCGTCGTACTTCATGCGGAAGGCAGTGCACGAACAGGGCGGTCTGGAGCGGGCGTGGCGGACGGCGATCCTGCCGCTGTTGGAGGAGCACCACTACGGCGACGGCACCGACGTTCGTGCCCGGTACGGGTTGAACGCGATCCGCGCCCGCGTGGCCGGCCGGTCGGCGTCCGACCAAGCGGGGAGTGGTGGTGGCGAACCCGCTGATCCTGCGTGAGGGTGACCCGCCGCGGTTGGTGGAGTTGCGGCGTCCGGTCGCGGACGCGTTGGCCGCAGCGGGGGTCGTCCAGGTCGCGCTGACGGATCGTCCGGGGTGGTGGGAGGTGACTCCGGGCACGCAGATCGGGGTCGTCAGCGTGGCTGGCTTGCAGGTGGTGATCGAGCCGAAGATCGACATCAACCGGTTGGTGTTCCTGATGGGGTACGCGCGGCGGCCGGACTTCTGGCGCGATGACCGGGTGCTTCTGGACGCCGACGCTGATCTCCCTGAGGCCTTGGCGGACGCGTTCGTGCGGTTGGCGAGGCGGGCGTTGGAGCAGGGACTGCTCAAGGGGTACGTGACCGTCGATGAGACCCTGGCGGTGTTGCGGGGCCGGGTGCGGGAGGCGGACCAGTTGCGGCGCCGGTGGGGGCGGAGCATCCCTTTGGAGGTGCGGTACGACGAGTTCACCGTCGACATCGCCGAGAACCAGGTGCTGTTGGCGGCAGTGGAGCGGTTGTTGCGGACGCCGCGGGTCGGCGTCCGGCATCGGGCTGGGTTGCAGCGCCTCCGGTTGCAGTTGGGGGACGTGACCGCTCCTGGGCGGGGCGGCGTCCGGCCTTCGTGGACGCCGTCGCGGTTGAACGCGCGGTACGTGCCGGCGTTGGAGTTGGCGGAGTTGGTGCTGGCGGGGCACTCGTTCGAGCAGCGGGTGGGGGAGCTGGTGGTGTCGGGCTACCTGTTCAACATGGCGACGATTTTCGAGGACTTCGTGACGGTCGCGTTGCGAGAGGCGTTTCGGCCGTTCGGGGGACGTTCGCGTTTGCAGTACCGCACCCATCTGGATGAGGCGGAGACCGTGCCGGTTCGTCCGGACTTCGTCTGGTCGGCCGCCGGCGTCCCACGGGTGGTGGTGGACGCGAAGTACAAGGCTGAGAAGCCCGCCGGGTTCCCGCAGGCCGACCTCTACCAGATGCTCGCCTACTGCATCCGGCTGGGACTTCCGGTCGGGCACCTCGTGTACGCCAAGGGATACGAGGTCGCCCGTGAACACCTTGTTCAGAACGCTGGCGTCCGGATCATCGCGCACACCCTCGACCTCGACGCCGATCCTGACGTGCTGCTGAAGGTGCTGACGTCATTGGCAGGGTGGATGAGGCAGGCCGTGGGGAAACCGGCCGAAGGCATCAGCAGGGAGGAGTGACCCGGTGGATGACTCCGTCTGGGAACGGATCGATGTCTCTGGCTGGCCCGTCCGTCGCGTCGAGGCAGCGGGGTCCAACAAGGTTCTTTGGCTCAAGCATCCTGCGACTGGCGAACTGTGGCTGCACAAGAACATCGACGTGCCGGCTAATGGCGTGCCGCAAGGCGAGGACTGGGCCGAGGTCACGGCGACCCAAGTGGCCAAGCTTCTGGGCGTTCCCTGCGCGGAGACCTCCTTATGCCTTCGGGAGGATGTGCGGGGCTCAATATCGAGATCGGTGATTCCAGATGGATGCGACATGAACGAAGGCGGTGTCGTGCTCGAGACTGCGGGAGTGTGCGGCTACTTCCGCCAGACCGACAGTCGAAAGGTGCGTGATCCGAAACGACCTCGTGTGAAGCGCCCGGGCCATACTCTCGAGAACATCCGGGACGTGCTGGAGGGTGTCGAGCCTCCCGAGGCCTTCGCCGGCCCAAGTGGGAGCACCGGTTTCGACGTCTTCGTTGGGTTCACGATCTTGGATGCGCTGGTCGCCAATCGTGACAGGCACGAGCAGAACTGGGCTGTGCTTCGGCCGCGCCTCATCGATGAGCCGGAACGATTGGCCCCGTCTTTCGATCACGGCGGGAGTCTTGGCTACAACGTTCGCGATGAGGAGCGGCTGCGCTGTCTGGAGGAGCCGGCACGTCTCGAGAAATGGGCAAGGCGGGGCACGGCACACAGGTTCGAGCACGTGGGGACGGCACAACCCTTGGTTGACCTAGCGCTTCAGGCTGTTGGTCTGGGCTCCGCATCGGGGGCACTATGGTGGCGGGGGCGGCTGGAGGCGCTCAACTTGGAGCCGGTTCATGCGGCTCTGATGAGCGGGATCTCAGGAATGTCAGAGGCCGCTGCTACGTTCTCAAGCAGATTGCTGGACATCAACCTAGGGAGGCTCCGAGATGCGATCACCGGCAGTGGTTGACGGTCCCACGCGGCGAGACTCGCTCGAGATCAGCGATCTCCTTGTTCTGTGGCAGCACCCCGTGACGCGTGAGATCGTGCCGATCGGTCGTTTCACTCGCGACGGTCAGGGCTTCGGCTTCTCGTACACCCGCGCGGCGGAGGACGTGCAGGGGTTTCGGCCTCTGCCAGGCTTGACGAACTTGCATGCACGGTACGAGGACACCCAGATCCCGGCCGTTTTCAACCAGCGGGTCATGTCTCCGGACAGGCCTGACTACGGCGAGTACATGCAGACGTTGGGACTGGCCGACGGACTGGCAACCCCGTGGGAACAGATCGTCGAGTCTGGGGGTGACCGCGCAGGCGACACCCTGCAGTTCATGCCAGTCCCTGCCGTTATCGAGGGTCGCGCCCGTGCCCGCTTCCTGGCAAACGGGTTCAGTCACATCCCCGATGCTCCTCGGCACTTCGCCGGACGAACCGTGGACGTCACCCGAGAAGCGCAGGAAGCTGCTCTGGGCGGCCTTCAGGTCGGCGACCGGGTCTTGCTCGAGCCGGAGCTGTACAACCCTGAGGATCCAAACGCGATCTTGCTGACAGTCAGCGGCATACCCTTGGGCTGGGTGCCGCGTGCCCTGTCCGCGAGCCTGCGCCCCCTGGTGGAGTCGCAGAATTGCTTCGCAACCGTGCATCGACGCGGGCTCCCAGGAACCCCTTACCACCTCCGGCTGGCCGTTGACCTCGACACGCCGGTTCCCCTCGGCTTCAGGTTCGACACGGACGGGCGCTGGGAGCCGCTAGCAGGCTAGTAGATGAGTGGGTTGGGATACCCCGCGACCTCCAGCCGAGCGTCCAGCGGCATGTAGGAGCAGATCAGTTCAAAGTCGGCTTGCAGCCCTCGGGCGCGGAGCTCGGAGCTCTGCTGGTCCACCAAACGCAACAAGTTCAATACATCAGCGGCGGCGTACGCCACCTGCTCGGGGCTCAGTTCTGAGGCGCCCCAATCACTGACGCGAACCGAACCCTTGTCTAGGTGCAGGCTGAAGTGCCGCTCGAGCAGGGGACCAAGGCTGTGTTCACGTGCGGGGAGCTGCGGATTCAGCAACTTCGATGCCGCCTTCGTGCAGTAGACGGGACCCGTTTGAGCTCGCCAAGTGGCCTCTAGAAAGCGCAGGTCGAACGGCGCGAAGTGGAAGACCTTGGTGATCAGTCTGTCCCGCAGGAGCGAAAGCAGGTTCTCGGGATACGCGTCCGATCGCCGTATCAAGACCGCACCCGTTGCTGGAGTGAAGAGCTGACATAGCTCCAAGGAGTCCCGCCGCCAGTCAAGTCCTGTTGTCTCTGTGTCGACTGCAACCAAGTGCTCTCGCCGGAAGGTCTGTGCCAGATCGCGTGGGAGGTCACCCGTTACGATGCGTGCGGTCACCTGCGCAGCCTAGCCACCTTCGCCGTCTTCGCGCAGGCCCCTTGAACGCCAGTCGCCCATCGTCGACTCCTCGATGTGCGGTCGCGCCAGGCGGTTGCTCGCAACAGGACCGCAACCCTCGAGATCAGATCAGCGTGTGCAAGTCCCTCTTCAACGACACGCCACTAGAGCTTGGTGACCTGACCGTTTAGGCCTTCGTAGAAGTCGAAGTTGCGCTCGCCTACGAGGGTGATGAGGTCGTCGAACATCTGGTCGAGGGACACCTCGTTCTCCAAGTCGTTGACCTCGAACACGCGGACCGTCGGCTGGAAGACGTTGAGGTCGACGAGCACGACGTAGAACTTCTCGTACTGCTCGTCGCGGCCAGCAGGGTCCTGGCGTCCGGTGAACAGCCGGAACCGCGGCCCGACATTGAGGAAGGTCGAGCGGCGGCGCGCAGTGCCATCATTCTCGGACCCGGCGTCGAGTATGAGGAAGCCGCCCAGGACGGCGTAGGGGAACCGGCGGTGCAGAGTGACCGCCTCGTTGAGCATGTCTGCGCGTCGGTTGGTGAGGTTCTTCTGGTAGTTCCCAGAGCGTGCGTCCTTGAACAGGATCGTCTTCACGCTGACGGCCAGGATGAGGCCGGACTCCTCTGTCGCCCAAGTAACGTCGACCTTCTTGGCGCCGATGCCACCGGCCAGTCGCCGCTCGGCTCCGCTGGAACCCACGACCCCGGGACCGGAAGGGCGCGCCTCAGCCATGCCACGCTGGCGCAGCTCCTCCGCGAGGGCGAGGGCCACGGCGGCGGACACCCTCTCGTTGTAGTTCTTCTTGTTCGCCTGGGTGTCCGTATCAAGGGGCTTCTGACCACAGCCCTTGAGTGCGGCCTCCATGGGGTTCTCAACCCTGGACAGCATGACCGCGCGCCTCCCGTCGTCCCGCGAGCTCATCGCGGGCCTGCCGCACGGCGCGCACCGTTGGCCGCGAGATGCCCAAAGTCTCGACCAGCAGAGCGTCGTCGACCATCTTGACCGCCTCGGCTAGCTTGCCGCTGCGCAGCTTGCCGCCCACCTGGGGTCGGATGGCGGTGAGCTTCTCGCGGGCCTTCTCTAGGGACTCGGCTGAGGGTACGAGCCAGCGTGCGGCCTCCCCAGGTTCCATCTTGAGCACACCGCCACCGTAGGCGCGGCCTGCCAGCTCGGCGCTGAGCATGGTGAAGGAGTTGAGGGCGCCCAATGGCAGCAGCTCGCGGCCGAGCTTCGAGTGCTTAGGGTGCAGGTACACGCCATGGATGCTGTTGAGGTGGTACGCCTTCGCGGTGTTGGTGACCAGCCGCACGGTGTCGGCGTTCATGTAGGTCAGGAACAGGTCAGGCGGGGGCAGCAACGGCACCTGCCACCACAGGCGGCGCGTGCGGCTCTTGTAGGTCTGATCGACCCCCTCCGCGATGCCGGTGGCTAGGTAGCCAGTAGCAGCCTCGGACAGGAGGCCCTCCGCGGGGTAGAACAGGTGCGTCCGGCGGCCCTTCTTGCCCAGCTTCCGCAGAGCGGCAGTTGAGAGCTCCAGGCCGCGCAGGTGGGATGAGCCGGGAGGCGACAGGGGAAGGGTCTCGCGGGCACTCAGGCCGACCTCCGCGACTGTCGCCGGGCTCATAGCGAAGTAGTTGTTGCGCCCCGTGACGATGCCGAGTCGGGTGCCGCCCCACTTGCTGAGTGACTGGAGCTGGTCGGCACTGACGGCGTCGAGCAGCGCTGCGGTGACCTGGGTGCCGATGGTGGCGCCCGACCACTTCTGCGCGGGGTCCGCGGGCGTCCAAGTGATGGCCGGCGGCATGGCCTGGAGGTCCGCGGCGTTGCGCACCTGCAGGACCTGGGCGCTGGTTGTAGACCCCTCCTGGTAGCCGGAGGCGAGCAGGAGCACGGCCTCGGTCTCGGCCTCGGCGAAGACCCGTTCCTCGAAGAGCACCAGCTCGATCGAGCTGAATCGCTCGAACAGGAAGCGACGGACGGCGCCTGCGTAGTTGGCGGTCAGCAGCTCGGCGGGCAGCACGAAGCCCAGGCGCCCGCCTGGACGCAGGTGCAGAGCCGAGGTCACCGTGAATGCGGCCCATGCCGAGGCCAGCCCAGACAGCGCTACTCCACCACGCAGCGCTGCAGCTCTGGCTCGCGTGCGCTGTTCGCCCGCGAAGTCCTGGAAGCGGATGTAGGGAGGATTTCCGACGACCGCGTCGAAGACAGGCTCGACGGGGCGCTCGAAGAAGTCGCCGACGGTGATGTGGGCGACGCCGCCTGCCGCATCCACGCGACGGCGGCCCTCCTCGGCACTCCAGGCATGGAGCTCGGAGCCGTGGACCTGCGGGGCTTCTGCGCCCAAGGAGATGAGCCGGTCGACCGCACGGACCAGGAACTCAGCATCGCCAGTGGAGGGTTCGAGAACCTTGTCGGTAGGGGCTTCGATGGCCCAGTCAACGATGTAGGACGCGATGGCGGGTGGCGTGAAGAAGGCACCACGTGCCTTGCGAAGGCCCTGGGTGTCCTCAGGGTCCCGGTTGGGTGCGCTCACCACCGCCATCGTTGCTCTCCTTATGCTCAGGAACGAGGCTATCCGGCCCCGGTGACAGTCCCGTGCGGATTTCGCGCGGGGTGTCCGTGAAGGGCCTTCGTGGTCACTTCTGGAGGGTGAAGGACGACACCAGCGTCCATCGACGACCAAGGAGATGACATGACCACCCTGACGACGACCCGTTCGAGGAAGACCACCCAGCAGCCGACGTCCGATCGCACGTCGCAGTGGCTGTCCTACCCTGAGGCGGCAGAGCTCTCCACGCTGTCGGTGCGATCGTTGAAGCGGCTGACCGCGGCGGGGAAGCTGCCCTGTTACGTGGTTGGAGGCAAGGTACTGCGGCTCAAGGCCTCCGATGTTGAGGCCCTGTTCGTGCCCGCGGACGAGTGCCGAGGACGGTGACCCTCTGACCGCATCTGGATCCTTGGAGTGCGCGCTCCCAGCGGGCGCGCACTGCACGTTTGTGCTGAGAATTCAGTAGCCGAGGGGCGCGTCGCGCTGTCACTCCTCGACGGCAGGCTGAGCGAGCGCAGCCATGCGTTTGGCAAGGTCCTTCTTCCGGTCGTTGACGGCTTCTTGGTAGCGCATGGCGACGTGGATGTCGCTGTGGCCGGCGAACTGCATGAGTTCCTTGGTGGTGGCGCCGCTGATGGCGGCCATGGTGGCAGCGAAGTGGCGGAGGTCGTGGAAGCGGAAGTCGGGGCGTCCGATCTGGTGGCGGGCCCTGTAGAAGCCGTTGCCGGGGTGCGTCTGCTTTCCCCTACGGTCGAAGCGGGGTGCGTGGCCGTAGACCTGTCCCGGGCTGAGTGGCCGTCCGTCGGTGCCGGGGAACACCAGCGCGTCGGGGTCGCTTCCTGTGTAGGTGGCGAGGTGCTGCCGAACGTCCTCGATGAGGTGGGGTGGCAGGTAGATGGTCCTGTGCCCGGCGAGGGACTTGGGTGTGGTGATCAGGCGTTCGCCGGCGACGGTGACGGCGGCCTGTTCGACGGTGATGGTGCCCTCGGTGAGGTCCTCGCTGAGGTAGATGTCGCGGCGGCGTAGGCCGGTGAGCTCTCCGAAGCGGAGGCTGCACCAGGCGGCGAGGAGCACCATCAGGCGGTGCTGGGGGCGCATGGCGTCGGCGAGTTCCTGGACTTGGGCAACGGTGAGGAGGTTGATCTCCTTGGGGACGGCGCGGGAGGTGGCCCCTTCGACGCTGACCGGGGACTCCGTGACCAGCCTGCGTGCCACGGCGGTACGGAAGATCGCCTTGAGCAGCGAGTAGGCGTGGGTGCGCATGGTTGGCGCGTCCGGACGGGAGTGGAACCAGCGCTCCACGTCGGCGGTGGTGATCGCGGTCAGGGGCAGGTCGTGGAACGGTGCGAACCAACGCTGGTGGATGTCGAGGTAGTGCTCCTTGGAGCGGTCCTTCAGGGGGCGCCCACGCACGAGTCGCTTGTCGATCCATTCCCGGGCGAACTCGTCGAAGGTGATCGCTTGGGCCTCGGCGAGCTGGCGGCGGATGGCCGGCGGCGTCCACTCGCCCCGCTCGATGAGGCCCAGTTCCTGGCCCAGCCAGGTCTGAGCGCGGACCTCGGTGCTGAAGGTCATGCCGGCGGTATGATGTTTCCTATCGGGCCCGGTGTAGCGCACGGCGAATCGATTGCCGGTCTTCAAAACCGATCCGACTGAACGAAAGCGCGTGCCCTTGGCCGGCCCGTGGCGGCGCTTCTCGGAGCTCGGGCTCGATCTTTCTTCCCCGGTCCTGTGTATCTTCCGTGTATCTTCGCGGCCCGATTCGGCGCCGCGCGCCTTCTTCGTCACCTGACTGATTCTAGGACGAAGAGCAGTGAAACACCTAGTAGATGCCTGATAGGCCCGAAGTGTCACGGGTTGGCCATTGAGGCCGTTAGGGTCAATGGTCAATTTCAAGTCCAGTTAGGCCCACCCGTTCAAAACCCCTCCCACTAGGGCAGGGGGTTTTACCATTGCGCGGCCGGGGTGACTTATGGACAACTCAACGATCCGGCCCCCCTCGAGCGACACTGTTCTCGACTGCCCTGCGGCCCGCCTGTGTCGATCTGGTCGTACTGATCCCCAGAGAGTTGGCGATCTCGCGCTGGCTGGACCCGTCTGCGACCAGGGCGCGCAATGCCAGCGCCCGTCGCAGCCGGGCGACCTCCTCCTGATGTAGGGCGCTTCGGTACTTCACAACCAAGCTCATAAGGCCAACTTATGTACCGGATGAAGACGTTTCCTGATGGACTGTGCGAACGCACTGTTACATGAAACACTGGATGCATGGCGGTGAGAGAGCGGGTGAGCGAATACCGGCGGCGGATGCGGGAGCGCGGGTACCGACCGGTGCAGGTCTGGGTACCCGATGTGCGCACGCAACAGTTCGCCGCTGAGGCCCGTCGGCAGGCCACGCTGGTGGCCCAGGTCGATCGAACCGGTGACGACCAAGCGTTCATCGAGGCCGTGTCGGCGCCGTGGGAGGATGCGTGATCCGCGGTGAACTCTGGACGGTCGCCGGTGGTGTCTACGCTTCAAAGCCCCGCCCGGCGCTGATCGTCCAGGACGATCTGTTCACCGCAACCGACTCGGTGACCGTGGCGCCCCTGACCACCACCCTGACGGACGCGCCGCTCCTTCGCGTGCGTATCACACGCAGCGAACTGGCAGGCCTGGCCCATGACAGCGACGTGATGGTCGACAAGCTCACCACCGTCCGCCGCAGCAATGTGCAGACCAGAGTCGGCCGGCTCACCGCTGAGCAGCTGGCAGAGTTCGAGCGCTCCTTGATGACGTTTCTCGGCCTCGCCCGATAGGCACGTCCGACGTCTGCTGCGGGCAGCCTCACCCTGACACTCCCTCAACGCCACGCGGCTGGACGCGCCCGCGTCCGCGCTTGAGCCTCCTCCGGGCGTTTGGACCCGAGGAAATGGGGCTCTTCACACTTCCGGTGGGGGTGGCGGGGTGAGTCCGCCGCCGATGAGGAGCATGCGTAGCCGGTAGTTGTCTCGGTTGCGGAAGCCGCGGGCGATGCGGCGGTGGAGTTCGATGAGCCCGTTGATGCTCTCGGTGCCGCCGTTGCTGGCGCGGCCGGTGTCGAAGTAGGCCAGGAAGGCGTCCCTCCACTGCTTGAGGGTGCGGCCCAGCTTGGCGATCTCGGGGATGGGACACGTGGGGAAGCTGGCGACGACCTGTTCAGCGAGTTGGCGGCCTCGAGCGGGGTCGGGGTGGGCGTACGCGGCGCGAACACGTTGGGCGCACTGCCAGGCGATGTGGACGGCGTCGTGGCGCTCGTCGGCGGCGATGGCAGCGGCCAGGCGGGCCTGTTGCTTCTCGGTGAGCCGCTCGGCCGCGCAGCGCAGGATGTTCCGGATCCCGTACAAGGGGTCGCCGGAACGGCCACGGTGACCGTGGATCTCCTGCTGCACGCGGCGGCGAACCTCATCGACCGCCCGGCCGGCCAGGGCGACCACATGGAAAGCATCCAGGACAGCGGTGGCGTCGGCGAGTTTGTCGTCGATGGCGTTCTTGTAGCCGTGGAACGGGTCCAGGGTGGCGACCTCGACCCCAGCCTTGAACGCCGTGCCGCGTTGGTCGAGCCATGTCTTGTACACGGTCCCGGAGCGGCCGGGTACGAGGTCGAGCAGCCGGGCTCGGACGCGTCCGTCCTTGTCACGGGTCAGGTCGACCATGCCGGTGAGCTCCTTCGGGCCGCGCTTGCGGGGACTCACGTGGTGCCACAGGTGTTCGTCCACCCCGAGGGTGGTCACGCCGGCGAACCGGGCCTCGTCGTCGGCCAGCGTCGCCAGGATGGGTTGGATCGAGCCCCATACCGTCTTCCACGCCACCCCCAGCTGCCGCGCGAGTCCGTGGATGGAGGCGTGCTCGCGGCGGACCTGCTCGATCACCCACCGGCACGCCCGGGTGGTCAACAGCCCGCGCGGGCGGGCTATCTGCTCGTCCTGCTCGGTGAACACCCTGGTCGGGCACGCCGGCTCCAGGCACCGCCACGTGCGTTTGCGCCACCGCAGCCGGGTCGGCCGGGCGAAACACGGGATGTCCACCAGCGTGGTCGTGCGTCGGCCGCGACTCTCAGCGACTACCCCACACGACGGGCAACCCACCACCGTGGACGCCGACTCCATCGTCACCACCAGCACGTCGTGGACCTTGTCGACGTCGACAACGTGCAAGCCGTCCAGGCCGACCAGCAGGTCGCAATGGTCACAGTACGAAGGGGTCGTGGCAGCGCAGCAGCACCCCGTAGGCTCGGACACGTCGAGGCCTTCCGGTCAGGTTGAAGAGACGCTTCCGATCCTGAAGGCCTCGACCCCCAACCACCATCACCCCGCGCTCGGGCGTGTCGCGCTCACCCCCACCTCAAGGTTGAAGAGCCGGAAATGGCGCCATGGCGCCACAATCTCGGGTCCACATGGGGAGCAGGGGGTCCCTTCACGCCTTGCCGGGGGAGCCTGGGGCAACTCGTCAGGGGAGACCGGCCCGGGTGAACTCTTGCTGCAGCCGCGGGCGCCGCCGGTGAGTTTCGCGCAGTTCGCGGATGAGCGCTTCAATGTTCTCGGCCTCGTTGGTGCCGCGGGTGAGGGTGCGCAGGTGGGCCAAGCCGCGTGCGGCGGCACGGTAGTGCTGCGCGTCTGCGTATTCCAGGTGCGCCAAGATCTGACGCGTCTGAACGGGGACGACGGCGACCGGATCGAGTTTCTCGTAGCGATGGGCCAAGGTGTGCCACACACCGGTCTCGCTGTAGTCGAGGTCGAGGTCGTGGGCGAGGTCCCAGGCCAGCTGGGCGTCGTCCAGAGTGTGCAGGGCGAACGCTACGGCTTCTCCCGGCCGCTGTCGCAGCGTATCCATGACGCAGTCGCGGTGGTCAGGCCACGCGTCTCGGGCGGCATGGCGGACGTCGTCGGCGTGGGTCGCGGTGGGCCAGCGTTCGACCACCGCCAGCCGGGCTGCGAGTTCCTTGCCCGGCCGGTGGTCGGCCAGAAGACGGCACCAGAGCTGGGCGGCCTTCACGGACTGGTGGCCGCGGTCGAAGAAGGTTGCCTGTCGGGCCCAGTCGATGGCCAGGTCGATCTCGCCGATCTCGTCGAATGCCGTGGCGGTGTCCTCGAACCAGGCGGCGACCCTCCGGTCACGGGCGTGGGTGGCGATGATCGCCTCGATGTCACGATCCCAAACGGCCAAGCGGCGGACGTTCCATTCCAGGACGAAGCCTGTGTGCCGATCCTGCACCTGCTGTTCCCAGCCCGAGGGGTCGGTCGCACGCTCCAGCATGGAGGCCTGCTCCTCCTCAGGTGTGGGTGGTGGACCGAGCGCTGTTGCGATCTCGGCGAGGTTGGCGCGGTACAAGGCCATTCCGCGATCCCCCAGCGCAGGCCCGTAGGCCGCAGGGTCGAGGGTGAAGAAGTCGACGACACCGTCGAACTGGAAGGCGATCATCCAGGCCACGAGACGGGCTGCCGGGGGAGGAGCAGTGGTGGCGAGAGCGGCGTGGAGGGCCAGGAGGTCGTAGATCGCGGCGCCAATGATGCCGCTGGAGTCGTCTGCGCGAGCGCTGGCTTTCAAGGCGCTTACCAGGGCGCGCTGGGTGACGGCCAAGACCTCGGCAGCTGGCTGGGTCTGGGCTGCTTCGCTCAGGCGAGCGACCGCTTCATGGGCGCTGTAGCCGTAGCTGTTGGCTGCGCCCCAACGGTGCAATCCGGCCCTCGTCCGCACCAGGGGGAGGACCTCATCAGCCAACGACCCCATGCGTCGCCGCCTTTCGTCTGATCGTGCCCACGGCGAGTGTGCCATCACTGGCGCCTCTTGTAGACGGATACATCTACAAGTACCGTGCGGCCCTGGCCGAGTCGACAGCCATCCGCATCAGTCGAGACACACATGCGCGCGTGACCACCTTGTCGGCTGAGCGCAACGAGATGATCTACGGCGCCTACACGCGGAACGTCACGCCCCCGTCGTGCACCGTCGCGCTCATGCCGGGGTGACGCGAAGGTTCGGGGGGCACCGGTTCAGCGTAGGCTCCCCGGCGAGCGCCGACGCACCTGAGGAGTCTCGTGAGAATCGACCTGAAGAAGGAGCGCAAGGACCTCTACGCTCCGCCTACCGCCGACTTCGTTGAGGTGGATGTGCCGAGTGTCACCTATCTGGCTATTGACGGTCACGGCGACCCGAACACCTCCTCCACGTACGCGGACGCCGTCGGCGCGCTCTACACCGCGGGGTACGGCGTCCGGGCCGCGTTCAAGGAGCGCACGGGGGACGACTTCGTCGTCGGTCCGCTGGAGGCGCTGTGGACGAGCTCGGACCCGGAAACGTTCGTCCGCCGGGAGAAGAGCGCCTGGGACTGGACCCTGCTGATTGCCCTGCCTGACGCGGTGAGCAGCGTGGACGCCAACGCCGGGATCACGCACGCAGCCCAGCGAAAGTCCGAGCTACCGGTGGGGGAGGTGGAGCCGCGGGTCATCGCCGAGGGACGCAGCCTGCAGATCATGCACGTGGGCAGCTACGACGACGAGGGGCCGACCCTGGCGCGGCTGCATCACGAGGTCATGCCGGCGCTGGGCGTCACCTGGAACGGGCCGCACCACGAGATCTACCTCTCCGACCCCCGCCGCGTCGCGCCCGAGAAGCTGCGCACCGTCCTGAGGCAACCAGTCATCGATGCGGTGGCGCCAGAGTGACGCAAGCGCTGTCGGTGCCGGGTGATCACGCCTCAGTTACGGGATGACACCGCGGGGTGGTGAGGGTCGGGGAGGGCGACGTAGACCTCCTCGGTGAACTCATCCAGACCGTGATCGCCTCCTTCGCGGCCGAGACCGGAGTGCTTCACACCGCCGAACGGCGCGGCGGCATTCGAGATGAGCCCCGTGTTGGCGCCAATCATGCCGACCTCGAGACTTTCGCTGAGCCGCAGGATCCGGTCGAGGTCGCGGGTGAACACGTAGCCGGCGAGGCCGATGGGGGTGTCATTGGCCAGCTCGATGGCCTCCGCCTCGGTCGTGAACGTCGTGATCGGTGCGACGGGGCCGAAGATTTCCTCGCTCAAGATCTCGGCGTCGTGGGAGACCCCGGTGAGCACGGTGGGTGGGTAGAACCAGCCCGGCCCCTCCAGCGGTTCGCCGCCGGTGACCACCCGGGCGCCGTCCGCGACCGCGCGCGTCACGAGCGCGTGCACCCCGTCGCTAGCGGTTTCCGTGATCAGGGGCCCCACGTCCACGCCGGCGTCCAACCCGTCACCCAGGCGCTGGTTCGAGAATCGTTCGGCGAGGCCGGCGGCGAAGGCGTCCGCGACGTCCGCGTGCACGATGAACCGGTTGGCCGCGGTGCAGGCCTCACCCATGTTGCGGAGCTTGGCCACCATGGCGCCCTCGACGGCGACGTCGAGGTCGGCGTCCTCGAACACCAGCAGCGGTGCGTTGCCCCCGAGCTCCATGGAGCACTTCAGCACGTTGTCAGCGGCCTGACGGAGCAGTTGCTGGCCCACCGCGGTCGAGCCGGTGAAGGACAGCTTGCGCAGCCGCGGGTCGGCGATGATCGCGTCGGTCACGTCGTGGCGGGAGCTGGTGATGACGTTGACCACGCCGTCCGGGACGCCGGCGTCGGTGAGAATCTTCACGAACAGCAGCGAGGTCAGCGGGGTGAGGGACGCCGGCCGCAGCACCACGGTGCACCCGGACGCGAGCGCCGGGGCCACCTTGCGCGTCGCCATGGCGAGCGGGAAGTTCCACGGGGTGATGAGCAGGCAGGGCCCCACCGGACGCCTGACCACCAGCTGGCGCAACGACCCCTCGGGCGAGGGCCGATAGGACCCGCTGATGTGCGCCGCCTGCTCGGAGAACCAGCGCAAGAATTCAGCGCCGTACGTGACCTCTCCTTGGGCCTGGGCGAGCGGTTTGCCCATCTCCAGCGTCATCACGGTGGCAAGGTCGTCGGCGCGAGTGGTCACCAGGTCGAAGGCGCGCCGCAGGATCTCGGCTCGCTCGCGCGGCGGCGTCCGGGCCCATGCGGACGCTGCCGCGGCGGCCGCCTCCAGGGCGGCGAGGCCGTCGTCGACGCCGCCATCCGCGACGTGGGCGATGGTCTCGCCCGTGGCCGGGTTGTCGACGGCGATGGTGCCGCGCGCGCCGTCGCGCCACGTGCCGCCGATGAAGAGGCCCGAGGGCAGGTCGGCGGGCAGCACGGGCGGACGCGGGCTCATGCGGCGCCGTCCCGATGGTCGAGGGCGATCTCGATCCACCCATGGAGGTCGGCGTCCCGGGCCACACCGTCGGCATCAATCCGCAGCCAGCCCGGCCCCATGGGCTGTTCGGACGCCCCCATCACCGCCGGGTGCGCACCGGGCCGGGTGAGGAGTTCCTCGTGCCGCTCGGGATCAATGCGGACGAGCAGGTCCCCGTCTCTCCCGACGGAGACGACCATGGCCTCGTCCACCATGAAGGCGCGGCCGCCAAACATGGCCACCTCCCGGACGGTACGCCCAGCTGGCAGCGCGTCGCGCACCCGGGCGCAGAGATCATCGCGTGGGCTCATAGCTCAACGCTAAGGCGTCACGGGCAGTGAGCGGGGGCAAACGGTGACTGGGCCGAGGGCACAGGGGGGCGTCTGACCTCAACCAGTGCCCGGCGGTCACCAGGGTCAGCGGGCGGCGTCCGGCACCGAGAGGGGCACCTCGGCGTCCGGCTCATGGGTGAACCGGTTGCGCAGGTCACGGCGGCACAGCTCCATGATCCAGAGCCACACGACGTGGCCGAAAAGCTCGGAGAAGTGCTCCTCGAACGGCTGGTCCCAGGGCGCGGGCACCGTCCCGAACGCAGGCATGATCACGATGTGGAAGGCGACGTAGACGACAAAACCGAAGACGGCGCCCTGCCACAACTTGATCTGGGGCCACTTCTCGGCGACGACCGCGTAGAACACCATCACGCCAATCGAGAAGGCGAAGTGCACGATGAAGCTGATGATCGGCAGCTCGTTGCCCGAGTAGGTGTACGTGAGGTGCGTGATGTCGAACGGGACGCCGAGCTGCTCGAGCAACTGCTGGGGAGGATTGGTGGCGTTGCGCTCGGGGGTGCGCGGCGGGAACGGGACCTCCCAGCCGAACTTCACGATCGCGCCGATCGCACCGGCGATGACGCCGACGAGGGCTGCGGTCGCATAGCGGCGGCGGGCGGGATCGGTAACCTGCAGAACCGGCTCTTCACACTTCCGGTGGGGGTGGCGGGGTGAGTCCGCCGCCGATGAGGAGCATGCGTAGCCGGTAGTTGTCTCGGTTGCGGAAGCCGCGGGCGATGCGGCGGTGGAGTTCGATGAGCCCGTTGATGCTCTCGGTGCCGCCGTTGCTGGCGCGGCCGGTGTCGAAGTAGGCCAGGAAGGCGTCCCTCCACTGCTTGAGGGTGCGGCCCAGCTTGGCGATCTCGGGGATGGGACACGTGGGGAAGCTGGCGACGACCTGTTCAGCGAGTTGGCGGCCTCGAGCGGGGTCGGGGTGGGCGTACGCGGCGCGAACACGTTGGGCGCACTGCCAGGCGATGTGGACGGCGTCGTGGCGCTCGTCGGCGGCGATGGCAGCGGCCAGGCGGGCCTGTTGCTTCTCGGTGAGCCGCTCGGCCGCGCAGCGCAGGATGTTCCGGATCCCGTACAAGGGGTCGCCGGAACGGCCACGGTGACCGTGGATCTCCTGCTGCACGCGGCGGCGAACCTCATCGACCGCCCGGCCGGCGAGGGCGACCACATGGAAAGCATCCAGGACAGCGGTGGCGTCGGCGAGTTTGTCGTCGATGGCGTTCTTGTAGCCGTGGAACGGGTCCAGGGTGGCGACCTCGACCCCAGCCTTGAACGCCGTGCCGCGTTGGTCGAGCCATGTCTTGTACACGGTCCCGGAGCGGCCGGGTACGAGGTCGAGCAGCCGGGCTCGGACGCGTCCGTCCTTGTCACGGGTCAGGTCGACCATGCCGGTGAGCTCCTTCGGGCCGCGCTTGCGGGGACTCACGTGGTGCCACAGGTGTTCGTCCACCCCGAGGGTGGTCACGCCGGCGAACCGGGCCTCGTCGTCGGCCAGCGTCGCCAGGATGGGTTGGATCGAGCCCCATACCGTCTTCCACGCCACCCCCAGCTGCCGCGCGAGTCCGTGGATGGAGGCGTGCTCGCGGCGGACCTGCTCGATCACCCACCGGCACGCCCGGGTGGTCAACAGCCCGCGCGGGCGGGCTATCTGCTCGTCCTGCTCGGTGAACACCCTGGTCGGGCACGCCGGCTCCAGGCACCGCCACGTGCGTTTGCGCCACCGCAGCCGGGTCGGCCGGGCGAAACACGGGATGTCCACCAGCGTGGTCGTGCGTCGGCCGCGACTCTCAGCGACTACCCCACACGACGGGCAACCCACCACCGTGGACGCCGACTCCATCGTCACCACCAGCACGTCGTGGACCTTGTCGACGTCGACAACGTGCAAGCCGTCCAGGCCGACCAGCAGGTCGCAGTGGTCACAGTACGAAGGGGTCGTGGCAGCGCAGCAGCACCCCGTAGGCTCGGACACGTCGAGGCCTTCCGGTCAGGTTGAAGAGACGCTTCCGATCCTGAAGGCCTCGACCCCCAACCACCATCACCCCGCGCTCGGGCGTGTCGCGCTCACCCCCACCTCAAGGTTGAAGAGCCGCAGAACCATGGGAACCTCTTCCGAAGCTGGGCGGGGGTGCGAGGGCAGTCCATCTGTAGCGAGCCCCCGGAGCGCACGTCAATGACCCTGGACGTCGGTGCTTGTGGCGCGATGGTTGAGTGTCGAGGGTTTCCCTCCGATGCCGGAGATTTCAGGGGGAGCGGTACATCACCGTGCGGCCCTCACGCTTGGTGAGGTCCCGCTCGGGGGCCGCCTTCCCTTGAAAGGTTGGCAGAGTCAGCTGGGCGGGGTGGAGCAGCCAGATCCAAGCGCATGCTTTCCAGCGTGGCTCGGTTCGCTTCACCGAAGCGGAGCTTCAGGATTTCGATCATGTCTTCCTGCCGAGGCTGGCCGAAGGTGAGCCGGTACAGGGCCACGTCCCGCTTGATGTCCGCCAGGCGGGTGACGTCCTGACTCAGGGGGAACGGCGTGACGTGCCGCTCGATACGCGCTTGACCGGGGTACACCCAGTGGGGAGCGAAGTCACCCACCCAATCAGCCTCGGCCGGCAGGTTCGTGACGGCGATCTCGTAGGCGGCCTGCCACGGGTTGCGTGCGTCGCTGCGGAAGATCGCACCCTCGTGCTGGCGGGCGATGTTCTTGCGGACGGCGTGCCCGTCGTAACGGTCGATACGGCCCTCCCGCTGCTCGAAGTCGACGGGGCTGGCCGGAGTGTTCCAGTGCAGGATCGCATGGCACCACCAGTGGAAGTCGATCCCTTCTTGACCCACGCTCGTGGTGGCGAGCACGAACGGCCAGAACGGGCTGTTGAACGCCTGCCGCACCTGCGGCAGTCTGACACCGTCGTCGCTGGTACGGCGTCCGCCGTAGCGGAGCGCGAACCGGGCCATGATCGCGCGCCTCGTGTCGGGAGAGTCGGGATCAAAAGCCTCATACCGGGCGGGACGGACGGTCATCGCTTCGGAGGCAGCCCGGGCGAGGTGGAGCAAGCCGTCGTCGTCCAGTTCAGTGGCGCCCAGATTCACGGCGAGGTGATGCACGTACTCGTCCAACACCGCCTGCAGATTGCCGGCGGCGCAGTACCTCAACACGACCTGCCAGTAGACCAAGTCCGGATAGAGCTGGTCGAGCAGCAGCGTGGTCTCGGGGCGTGCGAAAAGTGAACGCAGGCCCGACCCGAGCTGCGCGGCTGCGGTCCATAGGCCCACCGGCGTCACGCCGTCCTGGCCGTCGCTCACTCGGGCGAGGGCGCGGTAGGCAATGTTCGCCGGGGAATGTGCCGCCACTTCGGCCACCTGCTCGGCAACGTCACGGGTGACGAAGCGATCCTGGGCCCGACCGTGGGCCAGGTACGCCTCCTCGATGTGGCGGGAGAGAATGTTGGGGGCGGGCACACCCTCGTCCCCGGTCGTCGCCGCAGCGATCTCATCCTCCGTTGCTCCGGCCAGGGCGAGGGCCGCGTCCGCCGGACGCAGTCCAGTCGGGATGCTGTCCGGTCGACGGAAAGCCTCGAACCAGTGGGACGCGACGGCGGGGCGTTCGTCCGCCGGGGGTTCGGACCCATCCGCGAGGAGGCGGTCGGCCAGGTCGCTCACGATCTGTTCCGGATCGGCCGGGCCGTCCGCACGCCGCCGAGCCTCCAGTGGATCCGCCAGAGCGGCCAGGCCGGGCATGGGCCAGAAGAGCGCCAAGGTCGCCATGGTGGCGGGGCGATCCCGGGTCTGATCGATACGGTGCGCGAGCCGGGTGCGCCGGCTCCGGCGCTCGGTTTCCCGCTCATCGGACGTCCGATTCGTGAACGCGTCACCGGACGTCAGTCGATCCGCCTCGTAACTGAGGAGGGCGGCGACCGCGGTGGGCGTCGCCGTCCAGGAGGAGAAGATCAACCGCTTGGTCAGCCCCGCGGTGTTCGGATCGGCGTAGGGGCCGTCCGGGACGAGGTAGGGCAGGCTCGGTGGCACCCACAGCAGCTTCCACCAGCCCTGGCCCACCGTCTCCTCAGCGAGGCGGCGCAGGCGGGCGTTGCCCATGTCGAGTGGTTCATATCGCTCGAGGGCGTCCCAATCGAGCCGCTGGGTGGACGCGAGCAGCGGTGCCAGCCCAGCCCGGGTCACATCGTCGGCGAGGGCGTCGCGCACCCGCTGGGCGAGCTTGTACCCGTCCATGAAGTTCACGAAATAGGGGGCCGACTTCCAGTACTCGACCTGGAACGGCGCCTGCACCGCGCGCGCCACCCGGCTCATCGCCACGAAGCCGAGCACGTCGTCGTCGCGCAGGTCGGTCGCGGGCGTGATCGTCTCGGACGCCATCGCCTCGTTCAGTGCCCGGGGACGCTCCGTCCGCGCCATCACCCTGAGGAGCTGGCGCTGGACGCGCTCGGTGAGGCTGTCGTCCGGATGACCGGTGAGGAGCGCCTCCCTGTAGCCCGCGAGCGCGGACGCGACGCCGTGCCGAACCGCGGGATCTTCCTTGGAGAGGAAGTCCACCACCTTGAGGAAGTCGGAGTGGTGATCCTCCCCGACCCTCGCCTCCTCGGCGTACGTGAACGGCTTGAAGGGCGTAGCGGACAGTAGCAGCACCTTCGCGCCGTGGGCGGATCCGCCCTCGTGGAAATTGAAGAGGTGATGGGCCAACTCGCCCGCCTCGGAATCGGGACGGAGCAGGTCACGGAACCGTTGGAACTCATCGAGAATGACGAGATCGGGAGTCAACACCCTGATGCTCTCCCGGGCCAGGGTGGCCCGGAGCTCACCGATGAGGCGACCGGTAGTCTCCGCACCGCTCGCCTTCCGGCGGCGGTCGATGAGTCGCTTGAAACGCTCGAGCAGGCTGGCGCCGCCGTTCGCGCCCGGGAGTTCGATCGCGGTCAGGAAGGCGGCAGTGATCGTCGGGTCGATCCTCCCCGCGAGGTCACGCTGCAACGGCCGAACGTACTCGTCGCGGAAGCGGTCCGCCGAGCCGACGCCCTGACGCAGCACCTCCAGCACCGTCCGGTCGCGCTCGGGGTGGGTGCTGAGCCGAAGTCTCCGCTCGAGCAGGAGATACAGCATCGCGCGCTCCTCCGCCAGGCCGGTGCGCCAGCCGGACTCGAAGGAGGTGCCCGGGGTGAACGAGACCAGGTTGACGGGCTTGGTGAACTGCCCCCCTCCCTCGGGCGTGAAGTGGCGAGCGTGCTTCGCGAGCAGCGTCAGGCGGCTGGCGATGCCGTGGTGGGCCTCGCCGGTCACATTGAGCTTGCGCAGGTTCTGTTGCGCCAGGTCGGTGTTGGAGCAGACGTACACGATGTCGATGCGATCCACGGCGTCGTCGTGCTGCAGGTGTTCGATCGTGCGGGCGATGACGCCCCGGGCGACGATGGTCTTGCCCAGCCCCGTCTCGTCCGCCACGAGGAACCGGTCGGCATGGTCCGTTCCGAAGAACCGGTCCATGACGTGCTCGACGGTGTTGCGTTGGAAGGGCGTGAGCGTGCGTATCACGTCCTCGGCGCTGAATTCGTCGCGGTGGTTCACTCGGCGTCCTCCGGCAGGAGAAGCAGAGCCGTGTCGATGGTGCGCCAGAGATCCTCGAAGCCCTCCGGCAGGGTCGACCGGCCCTGCTCGGTGGCCAGCAGCCGGTCCACGAGCCCGCGAAGGGTGTGAAGGTTCTCGCGGCGTCCGGCCACGGCGCGGAGCAGAAGCTCCAGGAGCGGGACGCCGGCGGAGGCGTCCGACCACGCGAAGGCGGAACCGTCGCCGGGGCCTTCTCCGCAGCCCAGGAGCGTGTCCAGATCGGTGAGGCCCAACAGCAGGGCCAGGAAGCGCAGGAACTTCTCGGGGGTGTTGACCTGCCGGGCGAGCACGGCGTCCAACCGGTCGGGGGGATCGTTCAGGAGCCGGCACTGGACCACCGAGCCGACCGAGAGCCCGGACGCGTCGGCCAAGGTCAGGACGAGGAACGCCGTGATGTCCGCCAGGGGGAGGCCACGGAAGGTGTTTCCCGCGGCGCGTCTGGCGTCCAGGGCGAGCACGTTGCCGGGGCGGGTGAGCAGCGACGCGTCCAGCCGCAGGCCGGGGGCCACGGCGGGTGGGTGCGCCGCCGTCACGGTGAGGTCGAACCCGTCGCCACTTGGGTGAACGGTGAGGATGAACGGCTCGGACGCCACCTGCCGCAGTGCACTCTCCAGCGCGTGGCGAGCATCCTCCTCTGGGTCGGGCTGTGCCCCGCCGGTGGCGGCATAGGGCACGAGGAACCCGGACCTCACCAGCGACGCATTCTCACCGACGAACTGATCGATGCCGTGAGTGGCGCGAGAACCCTTGAGTTCGACGGCGAACTCGACGTTGCCACCGTGGGCGGCCGACGTGGCGTTGGGTGACCCCACGAGAATGTGGACGCGATAGTTGCGCTCCACGAGGGTGATCTTCGCGTGGAGGCCTGCCCGCTGGAGGCCATCCGCAGAATCCCCTGGCTCCTTTTCGTCAGCAGGGCCGGGACCATCGGACACCCCGGTTGGGACGACCGTGGCTGCGTCGAGCACGAAGGTGGTGGGCTTGTTGTCCTTCACGAAACGCGCGAGGGCCGCAGGGCCCAGGCGTTCGAACTCGTCCGCGCGCGAGACGAGCAGGTCACCTCGCCGTGGCGCCAGGAGAGCCAGCCCGTCCTCGTTGAGGAAGGGGGAGACAACCAGGCGCCTGCTTCCGGTGTAGTCCGGCGCGCCTGTCACACCAGGGACGCCCCAGGCGTGGAAGGCCTCGAGGGTCGTGCCCTCCGGGCTTTGCCACGTGACCCGATCACACCGATCGGCGAGATCGTGAATGCGCCGCAGTCGGTCCGGCGGAAGAGGGCTCACGGCCAGCTCCGGGAGGTTGCGCAGCAGCGTGGTCAACGGCGCGTCGATCGGCTGCCGTTCGGTGGTGGCGGCGCCTTCGAGCGTCACGACGGCATCCCAGGCGGCGCTGTCGACGAGATTGCGCGTCGAACACAGCAGGCGAAACCGGTCGGCCTGGCGGTCGGCGGTGTAGCGCACCAGCCAAAGTTTGGGATGGAAGAGGAAGCCCGGCCGTGGCCGCCGCACCGCGTGCACCATCTTCTCCAGGAACGCCATCAGATCGGACGCCTGGCCCGGGACGGAGATCTGACCGGCCTGGCAGAAGACACTGACGCGCTCGGCGCAGGAGCGCACGGCTTCGAGCGCCGTGACCGGATCGGGGGTGGCGCCGCGCATCTGGAAGGAGGCGAACGCCAGGGGAGGCACCAGGGCCGTGGTCAGGTCCAGGGTGAACGTGGTGGCCACGGCGCTGTCGAGGATGAACCCATCGGGGGGCCGGAGCTGGTCGAGCAGCACGACCCTGCTGTCAGGTTCCAGCACGATGCATCCCGTCGTGAACGTCTGTGACGATGCGGCGCACGGTCGTCCAGCGGTAGGTGAGCCGGCCCAGCCCCGCCGCGCCGGTCCACTGGCCGAGCAATTTGGCGTTGGTGAGCCGCGATTGCGTCTTCTTCAAGCTGCGTTCGCGGTTCGCCACCATGGAGCGCAGAAGCTCGTCGGTGAGCGCGGTGCGGTGTGCGCCCCGCTGGATGCTGGTCACCCAGTCGGTCACGAAGAAGCGTGTGCGATGCGAGATGCGGCCGTTGAGCCGGAGCGCCAGCTCCCAGAAGTCGTCGAGGTCCCACGACCGGAGCGCGTGCGCGTCCGCGCCGCTGGCCTCCACCCAGCCCTGGTAGGCGGTTGACTGCTTCTCGACCGGCGACTCCACCCGGTCGAACCCCGCGGCTTCATACGCCTCGCCGACGAGCAGGTTGTACAGCCGGGAGGCGCCCTCCATGGCGAGGCTGAACCGTTGGGCGTGGAGCAGGATGCCCCGGGCCGGGCCGTCGACCGTCTGGCAGACGCTGTCATGCCATGGTGTCGCGCTGTCGCCGTCCGGCGCTCGATCGGTGGCGATCAGGTGGGTCAGCAGGGTCCCGGGCGCCGACTCAAGGATGCGTTCGCGCAGCCAGGACGCCTCCGCGGGCGTCAGGGCGAGCCCGTCCGGCAGTGGCGCGTTGGGGAAACCCGTTGGCGCGGGCGGAATGGTGGGGTGCCACGGACTGAGCGTCCGTTGGTGGAGTTCGTCGGCCTCGTGATCGACGCTGGCGGGGGAGGAAACTTGGCCCGCCGGGCCGCGGCTGCGCAGAATGCCGAACGTCGCCAACCCGTTCCAGTACACGTCTGACGGCAGCTGGCTGACCGCGTCGCGTGCCCTCACCCCGATCAACCCGAGCGCGTCGCCGCTGCTCTCGATGGCGGGAACCAGTCGTTTCTGGACGGCATGCGCGTGGCTGCGGACCCGTTCCGGTGACCAGCCCTTGCCCTCGGCGTCGAGGTACGCCCAGGGCACGAGGAGGAAGTACTTGGCGCGCGTCTGCAGCGTCGAGGTGCCAGGAAAGAGGGCATCACTGAACGCGTCCCGGATCTGCCCGATGCCCAACTCGTCACGGCTCTCCGGCTGCATGAACAGGTGCAGCATCTCGCGCACCCGGCGCTGTTCGTCGGGAGACGTGTCCAGCCAGGCCAGAGATGAGGTCACAGGTCGACTCCTGATTGAAGTCTTGGCCTGATCATGGTGGTGGTTCTCTCCATCCCCGTTGGTCGATGAATACTAACCAGATTGAAGCCTGGCGGGGG
The DNA here is from genome assembly GCF_038502305.1 of Propioniciclava soli. NCBI lineage: Bacteria > Bacillati > Actinomycetota > Actinomycetes > Propionibacteriales > Propionibacteriaceae > Propioniciclava > Propioniciclava soli. The sequence continues at coordinate 3,626,992 of NZ_CP115965.1, read as the reverse complement.
GACACTCCCCTCCACGACCTGCCGCGAGGGCCCGTACGCGGCAAGTGCACGGGTGAGCTGCGCAAGCCACCGCGCCGACGATGACTGGGTGGTCAGGCTTCCCCCTGCTCGAACTCCAGTACCCTCCCCTCATGGACACTGCGGACCTGATGCTCGCCCTACGGGAGTTCCGTGAGCGGAGGGATTGGGCGCAGTTCCACGCGGAGGGCAACCTCGCCAAGAGCATCGTCATTGAGGCTGGTGAGCTTTTGGAGTGCTTCCAGTGGACCGAGGAGAGCTTCGATGTGGACCGGGTGCAGGAGGAGTTGGCCGACGTCCTCACCTACAGCTTCTATCTGGCGGACCGGTTGGACCTTGACCCAGGACGACTGATCCTGGAGAAGTTGGCCCTCACCGAGCGCAAGTATCCTGCTGACAAAGCGCGAGGACGGGCAGCGAAGTATGACCAGCTTTGAGATCCGACGCTACGGGTTCGACCGGGACGAACTGAGGACACTGCACGATATTGAGGCGATGAGGAACTGGCCCGTCGTGTACGTTCTTGACCGACCGGCTGAGCAGCCCGCTCGGGGAAGCGTCTACTTTGGGGAGTCTGTAAATTTCCTGAAGCGGATGGCGGACCACCTCGCCTCCGAAGAGAAGCGGCAACTCACGACAGTCAGGGTGGTCCTCGACGAGACCTTCAACAAGTCCGCCTGTCTCGACCTGGAGTCCCATCTCATTCGATACGCGGCGGGTGATGGCTCGCTCGAAGTGTTGAACCGAGTTGATGGTGTCGTGGATGCGAACTACTTTGACAGGCGCCGCTACCGCGAGGTCTTCGACGAGGTCTTCGAGGAACTGCGCGAGGAAGGGCTGTTTCAACGAACGATTCCAGAGATTATCAACTCTGAGCTGTTCAAGCTGTCGCCGTTCAAAGCGCTCAACACTGATCAAGCGGTTGCGGTCGACGATATTATGGAGGGGCTTGCTGCGGACTTGGGCGGCGATGACGACTCCACCAGCGTCTCCTTTGTGCAGGGCGCCCCTGGGACGGGCAAAACTGTCATAGCCATCTACTTGATGAAGCTCATCGCGGACATTGGCCAACACCGCGGCGGTGATGGGGTGGACCGGGACACGCTCTTCTCAGATTTCTTCGTCGAGGGCTACCGTGAGCGGTTCCAAGGATTGAAGATTGGGCTCGTTGTGCCGCAGCAGGCCTTGCGGATGTCCATCCGACGTGTCTTCGACAAGACCCCGGGTTTGAGCCGGAGCATGGTCGTCACAGCATTCGACGTCGCCGACTCTGCGGACCAATTTGACGTGTTGATCGTCGACGAGGCGCATCGGTTGACACAGTTCGCGGCCCAGTCGCACGGATCGTTGACCAAACGCTTCAGGGACGTCAACTCGCGCCTCTTCGCGGGATTGCAGCCGCAAGCCTCGCAACTCGATTGGTTGCGCGTGAAGACCAAGCACCTCATCCTGATGCTTGACCAAGATCAGAGCGTTCGGCCAGCGGACCTGTCGCAGGAGCAGATTGGTGTCGCTTTTCAAGAGGCCACGCGCTTGGGGCGATCGCAGTACCGCCTTCGCACGCAGATGCGCAGTGAAGCAGGCGAAGACTACATTGACTACGTTCAGGCGGTACTCAGCCGAGTGCCACCCGCAGAGCGCCTTGACTTCCGACCTTATGAGGTGGGGATCGTGGACAGCCCTGCAGATTTGGTGGCTACGATCAGGGAAAAGGACTCGGAGCACGGCCTCTCGCGTGTCGTCGCCGGCTATGCCTGGCAGTGGGTCAGCGCCAAGGACCCGACGCGGTATGACATTGAACTGGGGGAGACGAAGCTGCGGTGGAACACACGTTCGGTTGATTTGGTCAACTCGCCGACGGCACTCGACGAGTCTGGTTCGATACACACCGTGCAGGGGTACGACCTCAACTATGCAGGGGTTATTATCGGGCCCGACCTTCGATACGACCTTGAGACGGAGGAGTTGTTCATCGATCGACGCAACTACTTCGATAAGGCCGGAAAGCGAAACAATACCATGGCAGGGCAGGTCACCACAGATGAGATGCTCTTTCGCTACATCACCAATGTTTACTTCGTCTTGATGACACGCGGGATCAGGGGCACCTTTTTGCACGTTGTCGATCCGGGACTCCGCAAGTATCTGGGACGCTACTTTGGTGTGCTCTGACAGGTGCGAGCCCGTGGGATCGTGCGGGCTAGATCTTTGAGGGCATGCAAGTTTGAGGGCTCTTCGTACCTGCGGTGGGTGGGGGACGACACGCCGAGTGAGGCTGGTCTGCTGAGGTAGGGGTCGGGGCCCTCAGGATCAGGAGTTACCAAGCTTCTTTCCACCGAGGACCCCGACTGTGTCTGAGCCTACGGCGTGTGCTGCGCGCTGCCCCCATGATGACGCCTACTGCGACAACTGTGACCGTCTCGTCGGCCTGCCCGGCGTGCACGTCATCGATGTGGACCGACGACCTGCCGGGCTGGTGGTTGAGGTCGAGTCCCCACCAGCGGTGATGGGCTGCCCGACCTGCGGGGTGGTGGCCCGCAGCCATGGCCGACGGACGGTCACCTTGGTCGACATCCCCTGCTTCGGCGCCCCGACACGCGTGCGTTGGCGCAAACGCACGTGGACGTGTCCCGAGCCGTCCTGTCCGGTAGGGGCGTTCACCGAGCAGGACACCGGTATCGCCAACCCGCGGGCGATGCTGACCACCCGGGCGTGCCGCTGGGCGACCGAACAAGTCCGACGCGAGCACGCCAGCATCGCCGGACTGGCTCGGCAGTTGGCCACCACGTGGCGGACCGTGTGGACCAGCATCGAGCCGATCCTCGCCCGCGCCGCCGCCGACGAGTCCCGCTTCACCGGGGTTACCACCCTCGGGGTGGATGAGCACCTGTGGCATCACGTGAGCCCCCGCAAGCGCGGCCCCAAGGAGCTCACCGGCATGGTCGACCTAACTCGTGACAAGGACGGACGCGTCCGAGCGCGGCTGCTCGACCTGGTGCCGGGCCGGTCCGGGACGGTGTACAAGACGTGGCTCGACCAACGCGGCAAGACGTTCAAGCAACGGGTGGAAGTCGCCACGTTGGATCCGTTCCGTGGCTACAAGAACGCGATCGATGACAAGCTCGCCGACGCCACCGCCGTGTTGGATGCCTTCCACGTCGTGGCGTTGGCCGGGCGGGCGGTCGACGAGGTCCGTCGCCGGGTGCAGCAGGAGATCCACGGCCACCGCGGCCGCTCCGGCGACCCGCTCTACGGGATCCGGAACATCCTGCGCTGCGCGGCCGAGCGGCTCACCGACAAACAACATGCCCGCCTCGCGGCGGCGATCGCCGCCGATGAACGCCACGACGCCGTCCACATCGCCTGGCAGTGCGCCCAACGGGTTCGCGCCGCCTACGCCCACCCCGACCCTGCTCGAGGACGTGAGCTCGCCGAGCAAGTCGTCGCTACCTTCCCCACGTGCCCGATCCCCGAGATCGCCCGCCTCGGTCGTACCTTCAAACAGTGGAAAGACGCCTTCCTGGCCTACTTCGAAACCGGCCGCGCCAGCAACGGCGGGACCGAGGCCGTGAACGGGCTCATCGAGCTCCATCGTCGCATCGCCAGAGGCTTCCGGAACCGAGAGAACTACCGGCTACGCATGCTCCTCGTCGGCGGCGGACTCACCCTGGACCCACCGCAGGTATGAAGAGCCAGTTTGAGAGTGCAATTTCACCGGGACGAGCCTTTGCGTTCGTCAGCTACGTCGAACTCGTCGGGGCCATGTAGGCCGGCTTCGGCGATCGCGTCTGGAGGTTCGACACCACCGGCCAGTCCGCCGACGAGACGCTGGCCAAGATCCTGCGCGTCGGCGGCGTGCCCTCGTCGCCCGACGGGTCGGACCTCAGGACATCACGCGCTCGATGATCGCGGTGGCGACGGCGTCCGGTTCGTCTTGGGGCAGCCAGTGGGTGGCGTCCAACTCGACGAACCGGTAGTCAGCGGCGACGAAGTCGCGGGTCTTCTCTGCGGCGACGCGGTCCAGGTAGGGGTCTCCGTTGCCCCACACGTAGGTGGTGGGGACGCGGACGGTCAGGTCGGTGGCGGGCTGCGAGAGGGGGATCGCCCGGTACCAGTTCATCGGCCCGGTCAGGCGGGCCGGGTCGGCGTAGCGCTCGGCGTACCGGCGGGCGTCCTCGGCATTCAGGCCCGACGAGGTGAGCATCCGCTCGATCACCCGGGCACCGGCTCGCTCCGGCAGCCAGGGGAGCTGGAAGAACCCCATGTACCAACTCCGTAGCGCCTGCTTCGAGCGAGGAATCGCCCACATCGCGGCCGAGGGGTGCGGCGTGGCCAGCACCACCAGGGACGCGACCCGCTGCGGGTGGCGGGTGGCGAGATCCCAGGCGACGCCGCCGCCCCAGTCGTGCCCGACGACGTGGGCGCGCTCGATGCCGGCGGCGTCCAACAGGGCCAGCACATCGCCGGAGAGCTTGTCGAGGGTGTAGTCGCCACGACGTTTCGGCTTGGCCCCGGGGGAGTAACCGCGCTGCTCGGGCGCGAGCGTGCGCAGTCCGGCATCGTGGAGCAACGGCGCGACGCGCTGCCAGCTCTGGGCGTCCTCGGGGAAGCCGTGCAGCAGCACGACCGGCTCGCCGGCCCCGGCGTCCGTGTAGTCGAAGGTCAGTCCGTCGTGGGTGTAGGTCGGCACGACCCCACGCTAACCGACGCGGCGAGGCGCGGATACTCCATGGAATATCGGCGGCAGCGTGGGTGCTGAGGGCGCATGAAGAACATCGGCTTCCTGTCGTTCGGGCACTGGTCGCCCTCGCCGCACTCGGCGGCGCGATCGGCGTCCGACGTGCTGCTCCAGTCGATCGACCTGGCCGTCGCGGCCGAGGAGATCGGCGCGGACGGGGCGTACTTCCGCGTCCACCACTTCGCACGGCAGCTGGCCTCGCCATTCCCGCTGCTGGCGGCGATCGGTGCGAAGACGAGCCGCATCGAGATCGGCACCGGCGTGATCGACATGCGCTACGAGAACCCGCTCTACATGGCCGAGGACGCCGGCGCGGCCGACCTGATCGCCGGCGGACGCCTCCAGCTCGGGGTGAGCCGTGGTTCGCCCGAGCAGGTTGTTGACGGGTACTCGTACTTCGGGCACACGCCCGAGGACGGCGACCACGCCCGCATGGCCCGCGAGCACACCCAGGTGCTGCTCGACGTGCTCAAGGGCGAGGGGTTCGCCGAGCCGAACCCGCGGCCGATGTTCCCCAACCCGCCCGGGCTGCTGCGCATCGAACCGCACTCGCCCGGCCTGCGCGACCGCATCTGGTGGGGTGCCGGCTCGCGCGCCACCGCCGAGTGGGCGGCGGAGCAGGGCATGAATCTGATGAGTTCGACCCTGCTCACCGAGGACACCGGCGTGCCGTTCCACGAGCTGCAGGCCGAGCAGATCCAGCGGTTCCGCGACGCGTGGGCCGCGGCGGGTCACACTAGGACGCCGCGCGTGTCGGTAAGCCGGAGCATCTTCCCGATCGTCAACGAGACCGATCGGGCGTATTTCGGATTGGAATCGCGGAGCCAGGACCAGGTGGGACGCCTCGAGGGCGGCCTCGCTCGCTTCGGCAAGACGTACGCGGACGAGCCTGATCGCCTCGCGGCCGCGCTGGCGCAGGACACTGCGATCGCCGCCGCGGACACCCTGCTGTTGACGGTTCCCAACCAGTTGGGCGTCGACTACTGCGCGCACGTGATCGAGTCTTTGCTGACCCACGTCGCTCCCGAGCTGGGGTGGCGCTGAGCCCGGTTCCTGTGTTCACTACGAAGCCACCACGTCGCTACGCACGACGCTGTGGCGCGCAGGCTTGCGTACCTGAGCGACCGGTGGGGGCAGGGGTCAGCAGCGCGAAGTGACACGTAAGCCGGTAAACACCGCGGATACGAGATGTGAAGGTCCACCATGGTCAAGCGCCCCACTCCGTTCGCCACCAAGCGCGCCGGCGACAGCCTCGGTGCCAACCTCGCTGCTTGGCGCCGCCTGCTGGGCCTACCTGCGTCGGTGATCGCCGAGCACGCGGGCATCTCCGTCTCCACCCTCAGTCGCCTGGAGAACGGGGACACCGGCGTCGGTCTCGCGACGTTCCTCAACGTCGCCAACGCACTGGGAATCCGTGATGCCGTCGTCCAAGCCACCGACCCCTTCGAGACCGATCTCGGCCGCGCCCGCGCCGAGCTGGCCCTACCCAAGCTCGTCCGCCGATGAGTGAACGCATCGAGGTCGCGGTCGATGTCGGTGGCCGAACCATCGCGGCAGGGACGCTCCATGTCACCGTGGGGCGGACGCTCACGAGCAGCTTCCAGTACGGGTCCGAGTATCTGCGCGACACGGACGCCTACGCGCTCGCCCCGCAGATGTCCTTGCTGGACAGACTTGTGGCAGCAGGTGAAGACGGGGCAGGTCGAGTGAAACATCCGCGTGATCACCACCAAGAGCGCCAAAACCAGGACCGAAGAGCCGTTCACGCTCACCGAACAGGTCCTGAGCGCCCTCCAGTCAGCCATCGACACTAGGCTCGCGGCCAAGTAGAGGAGACCTCATGGTCGAGTTTCGCACGGTGCCCATCGACGCCGGAGTCCGCGCTGTGCGTGCGTGGGCCGAGATGGACTGGCCTGTCACCAGCGAGCAGGCCGCAGCGATGAGGAATCGGCTCGGGTGGTCGGAGTCGTCAGAGGACGCCCGCGCGTTCACCACCGATTTCGGACTCGATTCCCATGACGGGAGCCTGGGCGTTGACCATGGGCTGCTGGCCGAGGTGGCCTTCCGGCTGTCGACATTGGCGCCGAGGGGAACCGAAGGGGAGGTGGCGGAGCGGTCGTGGGCGGCGTTCGCGGCCTATGAGGCGGCGTTCACGGCACTGTGGGGCCGACCGAAGCAACACTCCCATCGCGGGGTGAAGAGCGATGACTGGGTACTGCCGAACGGGGCTCAGGTGATGTTGGCGGGGTTGGACCGAATGATCAAGGTCGAGGTCGAGTCGCCAGCGTTGCGCGAGATGCTGGAGGCGACCGACGACGAGTGACGTGCTGCGGCGGTGGCACGGGGAGAGCGTGTCCTTGGCCTTCTGAGGGGTCTCTACTCGTGATCGGCCACACCTCGATCAAGCACTCCCCAGGTAGTGCCCAAGCGCACGTGCTGAAGACACGTCGGAGAACGCCGGACTGACGAACGGCTGGGCGGACGGGACCTTCCGGCCCTACGCCCACACCCACCGCGACGCCACGGCCGCGTTCTTCCAACGCTTCACCCAGGACAACGGCTTCTCCCACAACAGCGAGGCCAACCGCTGAGGCGCGGGCCTCAGCCGAGGTCCACCACCTCGTAGCTCCACAGCTCGGCGGTGAGACCGACGGGGCGTGGGGTGGGGGACGCGGTCGGGTGCTCAACGAACGCGGTGGGGTTCGACTCCGCCGCCGGGGAGCCCTGACCGTGCTGTCGGGACAGCTCGGTGTCGCGTCCACCGTGGGCGCCGCGGAAGTTCGAGGAGTTCATCCAGGCCTGGAACGACTCCTCGTCGCGCCAGCGGGTGAGGACGAGCCAGACGTGACGGTCGGCGTCCAGCGGCTTGAGGAGCTCGAAGCCCTCGAACCCGTCTTGGCCGTCGACCGCTCCGGCGCGCTGGGCGAACCTGTGGGCGAGTTCGTCTCCGCTGTCGGCCGGGACGGTGATGGCGTTGATCTTGGCGATGGTCATGGTTGCCAGCGTGGCTCGATACTCTGCTCCGTTCAACCGCCCCCGACGGATTCTGGCTCTCAGACCAGCTTCGAGGCGGAAGTTGATGAGTTCAATTCGGTGTCCCCACCCTGCATCAACTTCCAGCGTGCACCGGACAGGGCTGCGGGGCCAGCCCATGCTCGTGCTTCAGATTCTCGGGGAGGGTGTCGGTGACCCGTCAGCGGTTGGCTTCGCTGTTGTGGCTGTAGCCGTTGTCCTGGGTGAAGCGTTGGAAGAACGCGGCCATGGCGTCGCGGTGGGTGTGGGCGTAGGGCCGGAAGGTCCCGTCGGGCCAGCCGGTGGTGATGTCGTGCTCGTGGGCCCAGGTGATCTCAGCGTAGAACGGATCGGTGGGTGCCAGATCGCTGAACGGCGACACCGTCGGCGGGGTGTGGTCCGGCGAGCCGGAGTAGCGGTAGAGGAACGCCATCATCGCGTTCCGGTCGATGGGCGCGGTGGGTCGGAACGTCCCGTCGGGCCAGCCGGTGGTGACGCCCTCGTTGGCGGCCCACACGATCGCGGCGTAGTGCTCGGTTGTGGGGGTTACATCGGCAAATGGTTCGGTCAGCCCCGCCACGGATGGTGAGCCGGCCGCTCGGTACAGGAAGGCGGCCATGGCGTCCCGGTTGACCGCGGTGGTGGGCCGGAAGGTGCCGTCGGGCCAGCCGGTGGTGAGGCCGGCGTTCTTCATCCACGCGATCGCGTCGAAGTGCTCCGTCCCGACCGGCACATCGCTGAACGGCGGCACGGCGTCCGCGCAGGGCAGTGTCCCCGTCCGCAGCGCACCCGGCTGCTCGCCGTCGGCGAACCACCACGCGGGGCGGACGCCGTCGGTGCAGAGGTCGGCCGTCGCGGTGGCGAAGCCCTCGTTGTTGAGGTTAGGCATGGACGCCGGCCGCTCGACGTGGACGAGACCGGGGGCGTCCGTGCCGTTGAACGTGATCTGCGTCGCCAGACCGTTGCAGCCGTTGTCGCACACGGCCCACAGCACGCCGAGGTCGGTGTCCCAGTCGAGCGCCATGACGCCGCCCAGATAGGGGACCGTCTCGCTCACCCGGGCGAACGTGCCGTCGGCGTTCAGCGCGTAGCCGTACACGTGGCCGTTGGCCTCGAGCGCCACGAAGAACAGGCCGTCACCGTGGCCGGGGTGATCGGCCGGCTCGTACGGCTTGCCGAGCGCGTCGTCCCACAGGACGCCGGCCAGGTCGGCGTCCGCCACCCACTCGACGGCCTCGAGGCCGGTGTTGGCGGAGACGGCCGGCAGGTCGGCGGTGAGATCCCACTCCTGGGACGCGACGATCGTCGCCCCCGCGGCGTCCGGGTCGACCTTCAGGACCTTGTTGAGGTTCACGCCCTTGGCGTTGTTGTCGCGCTCGACGGCCACGTACAGGGACCCGTCGCCCGACACCGTGATGCCCTCGGCGTCCGGCCCTTCCGGGCCGGTGTCGGTCTGGAAGCGGACGTTCCTACCGTCCTCCCAGCCCCGGGCCAGCGTGAAGGAACCGTCGGCGGCCACGTGGGACTTGAAGATCGTGCCGGCATCGTTGTCGACGCCCCACAGCACCGAGCCGTCCTCGGTCTGCTCGACGTCGAGGCCGGAGGAGTCGGCCAGGAAAGTGGCGGTGGTGTCGAGGACGGTCACGTCCGGCGAGCCGGGCCAGGTGATCGTGTTGATCGGCGTCTCGGGCTCGGGATCCTCCGGGATGACGCCGTCGCACGCGTTCGAGAGGCCCTTCGTGGAAGCGATCTGGTCGACCATCGGGCCGGTGGTGCCGGGGCAGCGGCCGATCGAGACGGCGGCGTGGGCCGCCCAGGCGGATTCGGCCACGACCGTCCCGTCGGCGTCCCGGACGCTCGCCACGTCGTTGGCGCCGAGACCGAACGAGAAGTGGGTGCCCTGGTCGAAGACGAAGTACTCACCTGCCCCGAGCACGGTGCCGGACGGCAGCGGTGCGGTCTGGCCCGCGTGGCCGAAGGGGTCGTCGTCCATGACCGTCCAGCCAGAGAGGTCGATGGGTGCGTCAGAGGAGTTCACCACCTCCACCCAGTCGGTGGAATCGCCGTCGGACTCGACCTCGTTGATGACGATGCCGCCGGGGCAGTCGTTGAAGCCACCGGAGGTGGTGTACGTGACGACCCACTCCTCACCGGTGACGTTCGGGCAGCGGGAGAAGCCGGCGACGGCCTCGTCGCCACCGATGGCGGGGTGCGCCGTCCAGCTGAACGACTGGAGCGCGCTGGCCGGATCGAAGGCCGTCTCGCCGGGGGCGAAGAGGTGCACGGAATCTGCGCCGCCGAGACCGAAGGTGAACGTGCCGCCGTCCACGACGAGGTAACCCCGTGCCGGGACGAGGGTGCCGGACGGGAAGGCGTAGCGGTGCGTCGCGTCGTTCGGCGCGTTGTCGGTGAGGACGTAACCGCCGATGTCGAGGGGCTGGGTGCCGGTGTTGAAGAACTCCACCCCGTCGAGCGGGCCGGAGTCGACCTCGTTCAGCACCAGGTTGTGCGGGCCGACCTGCTCCACGTCGCAGTCGTTGGGGCCCCCGAGGGTGACGCTGTTGGCCTGCAGGAAGTCGCCGGTGCCGTCGGGGCAGCGCGACCAGCTGGGCTGCGCGTGGGAGGCGAACGTGTGCCCGTCCACCAGCGTGGTGCCATCGGGGAGGTAGAGCCGAGCGGCGTCGCCGTTGCCCAACCCAAAGGTGAACCCCGGGGTGCCGTCCTGCCTCAGGACGAGATACTCCCCGGCACCGATCAGCGTGCCCTCGGGCAGGGCGTCGGTGCGCGTGTCGTCGCCGTCCTTGATGATCCATCCGGAGACGTTGACGGCCTGTGTGCCGGTGTTCGTCAGCTCGATCGCGTCGGCCAGGACGGGATCGTTGGTGACGATCTCGTTGATGCGGATGCTGGTGTCCGCTGCGTGGGCGTCCGGCTGGCTGGTGGGTGACAACAGGGTTCCGGTGGCCACGAGGGCCGATGCTGCGGCCAGGGCAGTGAACCTGCGGGACGTGGACGGCTTCCGCTCAGACAGCATGCCTGTCATCAAAGCCCGGGCGGGTGAGGGGCCGGTGTCGCGTGGGTGAACGGCCGGCCAACCGGAGTGATGGCGCGATGGGTGGGAGCCCCGGGCGCCCCTGGACGCGGCGACGCGCCCGGCTCAGGTGAGCGGGCGCGTCGGGTCGGTCGGGGGCGGGGATGGCCCCGGTGGTCAGCGGTGGTCGACGGGAGCGCCGACGGGGGCGTCCACGGTGCGGGCCGCGCCGGGCTTGCGGAACGCCAGGGTGGCGAGCGCGATGATGCCGATGAGGTAGATCACGCCGAAGATTTGGTGCACCAGCGTGAGGTGCATGTGTCCGAGCACGATCTGGAGGACGCCGAACAAGGTCATCCCGAGCGCGTGCCACAACAGGCCCTGGTTGCCGCTCTGCCGCGACCAGATGAACGCGGCGATGGCTCCGATGGCGGCGAACGTGGTGGTCGCCTCACCCATGCGGGGGTGCAGCGGCCACGGGCCGGCCCAGCCGAAGCCGGTGAACAGCTGGTAGAGGGCGATGAGGGCGGCCAGGACGGCCGCGATGCGGAGCAGGACGAGAGACCAGTGTGACTTCACAGGTTTCAGTGTGGTTGATGCGAAGGACGGGCCCAAGTCGGTGGCAATCGGGCGGCCGATCCCGCGGGGGTGGCGAGCCAGAGCCACTGCGCTCCCCGCGCGGCACCGTGCTCTTGCTGGAAGGTGAGCCCCGCTATGGCCGGGGAGCGAGGTGGCTCGTCCGGGGAGCAGGGCTACGGCAGGGGAGCGCGGCTACGGCAGGGGAGCGCGGTGACGGCGGGGGAGCGCGGCCGGACGCAGCGGGCGGCCGGAGGGCGCCAGAGACCAGGCACCCAAGGCACTGGAGTCACGACCCGGAGGGCGCCGACCCGAATGCCTGCTCTCGGGTGGGAGACGCGGGCCGCCCGGGTGACTACGGTGGGGAGGGCACCGGGGCGCCCTTTGCGCACCGGTTCGGCGAACGAAGGAGTCGACATGAGTGAGCAGAAGTCCGAGGTCCAGAACCTGACGGCGCCCGCGGAGGGCACCGAGACCCTCGATGCCGCACCCCCCGCGGTGGACGCTGGGCAGGTCGCCGACGGCGAGCCGAAGGACTACGGCCGCGACACCACGGGCGTCGACCAGGCGGTCGGCGCCGAGACCCAGGCCGGCGAGGAGCGCAACGACTCCCGCGGCGAGGTCATCCCCTGAGCGTCAGCTGATCTCAGCCCAGGCGTTCCACCGTCAGGGTGAATCCCTGGGCGCGCAGGCGGTCGACCAACGCCTCGCCCATCGCGGACGCGGGGGTCAGGACGCCGGCGCGCTCGGGGAGGTCGTCACGCGCCAGGCTGAGCGCACTCTCCCCGAGCATGATGGCGGTGCCGTCGTAGCCCGGGTCGTGGTCGGCGGCGACGACGGCGCGGTACCGGGCACCGGTGGTGGTCGTGGTCGTGATGTCGAGGCGGAAGCGTCCGTTGGCGCGGCGTTCGGCGTCCGGCCCCTCACCCGGCGCGGGCAGCAGGCGGTCCAGCAGCGTGCGGGTCGGCTTCCACGCCAACCCGGCGAACAGCACCCCCATCCCCGCCGACAGGCCCCCGGCGCGCAGCACGCCGCGCGGCCCCGGGCCGAGGTCGATGAGCTCCCGGTAGCGCAGCCCCCGGCCGTAGGACCAGTCGGTCAGCGTGTTCGAGAGCCGCACCACGCGGGCGTTGTGGGACGCCATGACGAACGGCCCGAGCCACCGGCCGGTCCCCGGCTCGCGCTCGGCGGGCAGCAGCGAGCCCTTCTCCTGGGCGCCCTCCGGCTCCTCGTCGCGCCGCGGGCTGAGCAGGTGGGGGTCGGCGAGCAGCCGGCGGGCGGCCGGATCCTTGCGCCACGTGATGGCCATCTGGCGCGCCGAGTCGAGTGTGCCGCCCGAGATGCCGCCCCGCAGCGAACGGACGACGAGGGTGGTGTCGGTGAGCGTGCCCTCGCCGTCGGCGTCCGCCCGGTCGGCCAACAGCAGCACGCCGAGATCGGACGGCACGGAGTCGAACCCGCACGAGTGCACGATCTTGGCGCCGGTCTGGCGGGCGCGGGCGGTCGCCGTGTCCACCGACCAGTGCACGAACAACGGCTCGCCGGTCAGGTCGGCGTAGTGGGTGCCCTCCTCGGCGCAGGCGCGGACGACGAGGCGGCCGTCGCGCGCGTAGGGCCCGACGGTGGTGACCACGACCCGCGTGCGGGACGCCATCGCCCGCAGCCCCGCGGCGTCCGAGGCGTCCACCTCGATCAGCGGCCAGTCGGCGGCAGCCTCGCCCAGGTCGTCGCGCAGCCGGGCCAGCCGGGACGCCGACCGGCCCGCCAGACCGATCCGGACGCCCCCGCCGGCGTGTTCGGCCAGATGGCCTGCGGTCAGGGATCCGACGAAACCGGTGGCACCGAGCAGGACGATGTCGAGTTCACGATCAGTCATCGCTCCACTCTGCCATGGCCGCCACGGGTGACGGCGCAGCCCGAGGTCGACGCCGCACGGGGATCGCTCCGCTACCGTGGACGCGTGGCGCCACGACCCCGGATCCGCCTCCTCGCGGCCGACGACGACCCCCAGGTGCGGGCCGCCTACCGCGACCTGTTCGCCCACCACCCCGAGGTGGAGCTGGTCGGCGAGGCGAGCGACGGGGCCGAGGCCGTCGAGGCGTACGCCCGGCTGCGGCCCGACGTGGTGCTCATGGATCTCCAGATGCCCCGGGTCTCCGGCATCGACGCCATCGGCCAGATCCACCAGCGGTGGCCGGACGCCATCGTCGTCGCGATGACGACGTTCGGCACCCAGGAGTACGTCGTGGCCGCGATCCGGGCCGGGGCGGCGGGGTATCTCATCAAGGGGGTCGGCGGCAGCGGCCTCACCACCGCGCTGCGCCAGGCCGTGGCCGGCGACATGCCGCTCAGCTCCACGGTGCGGCGCGAGCTGGCGGCCGTCCTCAAGGGGGACGCCGCGAGCCCGCCCCCGCAGCGCGACCTCACCCCCCGCGAGACCGAGCTCCTGCGCTGGCTGGGGCACGGCTTCACCAATGCGCAGATCGGGGCCCGGATGCACCTGTCGGAGGGGTCGGTGAAGCAGTACGTGGCGCGCATCGGCGACAAGCTGGGCGTCACCTCGCGCACGCAGATCCTGGTCCGGGCGATCCAGCTGAGGGTGGTCGACCCCAGCGACCTGCCCCCCATCCACGATTGACGGCAGGGTCGGCGAGGACGCCCCGCGTCAGCCGCAGCGCTCGACGGCGGCGCTGAGCTCGTCATCCTTGAGCACCGTCGAGAACCCGGCGGGCACCGCCGCGCACACCGCGGCCGCGTCGCCGGCGTACTCGATGTGGAACACCGCCTTGCCGTCCGCCAGCATCGGGGCGTACGCGTCACACTCGGCGTACGCGACGCACTCCTCGTTCACCGCGAAGTCGACGACGCCGCCGAGTTCGGGCAGCACCTCCACGGCGTTCTTCAGCCCGAGCGAAAGGCCCCGGGCATGGGCGGCCTCGGCGAGGGCCCGCACATAGGCCACCGTGTCGCCCCGCGTCAGGTCGAACCCCGTCTCGGCGCCGTACCCGTCGACGTTGTCGGGGTCGACCGCGTCGAATCCCTTGGCTGCGCAGGCGTCCAGGCGCGCGGTCATGATCGGGAGCAGCACGTCGAGCTGGCGGGTGTCGAGCCAGCGCTCGCCCTCCCAGTCGTCGAGGGGTTCGCCCAGCACGGGGGCGGGAAAGGCGTCGGCGTCGGAGCGCCAGTCCTCCCAGCCGCCGGCGTTCACGTAACAGATCGTCCGTGCCCCGGACGCCTCCGCCGCGGCCACCCAGTCGGCCGGGGCGTCCTCACCGTCGACGTCGTAGACGCCGACCCCCGGCTCCAGCGCGGGCATCTCGGCGTAAGCGATCTGCCAGGGGGCGCCCTGCTCGGGAGCCCAGACCTCCGGCGTCGCCCCGGCCGTCTCCGCTGCGGGCGAGGCCGACGGCCCGCCCGAGGCTGCGACCGGTGCTGCGGTGTCGGCCGGGGTGGGCGCGGCTGGGGATGTCGGGTGGGCACGGCGGGCGTCCGGGGACGCCGGTCCGGCGCTCGCGGCCGCGCAGCCGGTCACCCCGCAGCCCGCGATCGCGAACCCCGCGATCGCGACCAGCGCGACGACGGGCCGGGTGGGGGTGGAGCCGGCGCGCCGGGGGTGGGTCACGGCCACGCCTCCGGCAGCCGTGCATAGGGGTTGGGGAGGGTCGCATCGGTGACCCACACGAACGCCGCCCCGCGGCGCGCCGCGACGTCGCGTGCCGCCGTGATGTCGGCGAGGGGCACGCCGTGCACGAGGTGCCACGTGGGCCCGGCGGCAGGGCGGTCCGGCCAGGCCAGACCGGCGTAGGTGCTCCACGCGCACTCCGACACGCAGGTGACGTCGGCTGCCGCCACGACCTCCGGCGCGCACGGTGCCCCGGGATTCAGCGCCACCTTCGTCGCCCCGTCGGCGCGCAGGGCGCCGATGAGCTCCAGCGTGGTGCTGGGCGCGTCGGTGCTCACGCAGTCCAACATCACGCCGCTCACCCCGTACCGCTCGCGCCACGTGGCGGCGTCGCGACGGACGGCGTCGGCGTCCCGCTGCCCGTACCCGGTGTTCACGTACCCGAGCAGCGGCGTCCGGATGCCGGGGCGCAGGGCCTCCGTGTAGTAGGGGTCGCCCTCCGGGCCCGGCCCGCTGGCCACGTTGACCACGGCGAATGCGAGGCCGAGCGAACCCTGCCGGAGGAACTCCCAGGCCGTGGGGTGCTCGGCCGGGTGCAGGTAGAACGGCGCCGCCAGCTGGGGCCCGTCCGGTGTCAGGGTCACCATGCGCTCGGGGAGGCGTGGCGCGACGCGCCGACCGCGGTGGTGAGAACGAGACTGGCCGCCATCCAGGCACCGTAGCGCACGGCGTCGGTCGAGCCGTCGGCCAGCCAGACCGCGGCCGCGAGGGTGGCCATGCCGGCCAGGCACATGAGGGCGGAGGTGGGCGCGTGCCCCGAGCGCAGCAGGATGGACGCCGCCGCCGTCAGTGCCGAGACGGCGATGGCCGCGGTGGCCAGGGGCACCGTCCACGGCAGGCCGAGCACGGCGGCCGTGGCCCAGCCCGTGAGCTCGCCGACCCCCGTGACCGCCCAGACCGCGAGCACCCCCACGGTGCCGCTGGCCCACAGGGCGATGCGCCAGGTCGTCGACACCGAGGCCACGCTGCGCGCCGAGCGGGCGCAGAACTCGTGCAGGGGGTCGGCGGCGGCCGACGCCAGCAGGCCGGCGGTGGCGATCACGATGAACGCGGGCCCGAGCCGGCCGAACAGCAGGGCCAGGATGCCGAGCAGGGCCGCGACCTGCAGGGTCGTCCAGCCGACCGAACGGGTCAGGGCGGGCGTCCAGGCGGGAGCGGCACCCCCGGCCCGGCGGGCGAGCACGAGCAGTGCCCAGCCGGTGGCGCCGGCGATGACGGCGTAGGCCACCGCACCGTCGAACCGGGTGCCCGGCAGGGCGAGCCCGGTCAGCGACAGTGCGGCCCCCGCGGCGACGATGCCGGTGAACCGCCAGCCGGCGAGCAGGCAGGTGCCCACCGCCCCGACGACCCCCCACGCCGCCCAGGCGACGATCGCCGGCTGGGCCCAGGCGAGAGCGACCACCGCGCAGCACACGACCACCGCGATCGCGAGCCGCAGGGCGGTGGCGGACGCCGCGGCGAGCCGCCCCTGCCCCAGCCCCCACCACAGGACCGCGCCGAGGATCTGCCCGCCCAGCCAGGACGCCGCCCCGGCGGCGAAGACGGCGGGCGGATGGTCGCCGTTGGCGAGGGTCATGACGCAGAGCACCACGCCACCCAGCAACGCCAGCGCGCGGGCGATGGCGGGCGCGAGGCCCGCCGCGGGTCGGGGCGTCACCACGGCGCCGTGCCCCTGGTCGGCCAGCAGATGCGCCGCGTGGTCGAACGCGTCGTGGTAGCCGGCGCGGATGGCGTGGGCGTCCCCGAACCCCTGGGACTCGAGCCGCGCCGTGGCGTCGAACACGTCGACCGACCCCGCCACGGTGGCCGGAATGCTCGCCCACGCCTCCCCCGGCGTGCCGGTGTAGCCGCTGGCGCTCATGCCGGCTCCAAAACGGTGGCGGCGGCCCGGACGCCCCCCGCCCGGTCGGGCACGAGGGTTGCCACGCGCGCCGAGACGGCCCGGGCCGCAGCATCGTCGTACACCGCGCGGTAGGTGTCGGCGAACACCTGCAGCGAGAAGACCTCGAGGGCCCGCTCCCGCGCTGCCAGCCCCATGGCATGGCGGGCGTCGGCGTCGGTCAAGAGGGTGACGAGGGCGTCCGCCATCGCTGCGGGCTCGCGCGGCGGCACGATGAGCCCGGCGGCGCCGTCGCGGCCCGTGCACTCGGCGACGCCACCGACGTCGGTGCTCACGGTCGGGCGGCCCTGCATCATCGCCTCCAGCACGGTGAAGGGCAGCCCCTCCGAGATGGACGACAACGCCACGACCTGCCCGGCCTCGATGGCCGGACGCGCCGAGGGCGCCGGCCCCTCGAAGGTCACCACCTCGCCCAGCCCCAGCAGCGCCACCTGCTCCACGAGCGTGGCGTGGTAGGCCTCGTTGCCCGCCGGTACGGGGCCGAAGAGGCGCAGCCGGGCGTCCGGCACCCGCGCCATGACGAGGGCGAACGCGTCAATCAGGGTTGCCAGGTCCTTCAGCGGGTCGATGCGGCCGACGAAGCTGACGACCGGATCGGCGGGCTCGCTCTCCAACATCGGGAACAGGGAGGGGTCGACGCCGTTGTACACCGGTTGGATGCGCTCGGGGTCGGCGCCGAGGCGGGTCTCCCAGCGGCCGTTGAAGAAGTTCACGGGCGCGATGATCTCGGCGTCGGTGTAGGCCAGCGTGCACACCGAGCGGAGGAAGGCCAACAGCACGTACCGGACGTTCCACGGCCACCCGGCCGCGTGCAGGGCCAGGTAGCGCTCGCGCAGGAACACGCCGTGCTCGGTGAGCAGCAGCGGCGTCCCGGTGCGCCAGTGGCGGGCCAGCGCCATGAGCGCGGCCGGGCCGTTCGAGGTGGCGTGGATGACGTCCACCTCGGGCCAGTCGGCGTCCATGAGGGCGAGAGCCCGGTCGGCGTGCACGGCCGCGGCGGCGGCGTCCGACGCCGTGAGCGCCGGTGTGCCGGGCACGTGGACGCGGTGGGCCTGCCAGGCCTCCAGGATCGGACGGGTGGAGCCGGTCTGGGTGAGCAGCCAGTCCAGCGCCTGGTAGCTCGGCACGGCCAGCCGGCCCAGCGCGTCGCGGAGCCGGTCGATGTTCTCCGGGTCGGCGGGGTTGCTGGGCAGGACGGCCGCCCACAGGTCCCGCAGTGCCTCGCGGGTGCGGCGGAGCTCGCGGCCGGTCGTCCGGGGTCGCCAGGGGCGGGTGCCGACATGTGCGTCCCACATCGGCACGCACGTCGTCGAGGCCACGTTGGCCGGGGCGTCCCACACCGGGGTGCGCTCCAGCCCGACGATCGTCACCACGTCGAAGGTGTGTTCGGGCAGGTGGGTGAGCAGCTGGTCACACCAGGTGCTCACCCCTCCCTTCGCCACGGGGTAGGTGCCCTCGTTCAGCAGTGCGATGCGCATGGTCAGCGCCCCGCTGCGACCTTCGGCGCGGTTGCCGGTTCGTGTGCCGACTCCCCCGCCATCGGCTCCTCGGGGGCCAGCGGCGCCTCGGTGAGGACGGGGAGCTCGACGGTCGGCTCCTGCGCCTCGACCGCCGGGTTCGGCGTGGCGACGGGCACGTCGGGCACGACCGGCCAGACGACCGACGTGGCGTACCCGCTCGCCGCGGGCAGCGTCAGCGTGAGCGTCTGGCCCGCGGGGACGCTGCGGGCGCCGGACGCCTGCCCGCCGTAGCTGGGCATCGTCCAGGCCGTGCGTCCCACCGCCGCCTTCGTGCCCGCGGGGGCGGTGGCGGGCACCGTCACGGCGCTACCGGCACGGTTCGTCACCGTCACCTGCTGACCGGAGAGCGTCGCCGAGATGCTCGCCTGCTGGGTGGGCCAGGTGCTCTGGCGCAGCAGCTCCGTCCCGGCCTCGACCATCGTGGGGTTCACCACCGGTGCGTTCGTCGCGAACAGCGCCTGGTACCGGGTGAGGATCTGGTCCACCACCGGGTAGAGGATGCGCTCCCCGGCCAAGTTGGACTGGTGCGCATAGTGCGGCCGGGGGTCGTTGGCGAGCACGTGGCCGAGGTCGATGCGCGCCTCGAGCGGCGCGATGTAGCTGTCGTACCCGGTGGCGAGGTCGAGCGGGGCGATGCACGTCGTCGTCTCCGGGTGCGCCTCGCAGTAGCCCGAACCGCCGTCGGCCGCCGCCGTGTACATCCAGTTGTACTCGTCGGCCATCTGCTGCTTCGTGGCGGCGTTGTAGAACACGGCCATCGGGTAGCGCGGCACCGTGGTGGCCGGCCCGATCGTCCGCACCGTCGATTCGCGGGAGTTGTCCGTGGCGATCCAGGCGATCTTCTGCTGGGCCAGCGCCGTCGCGAGGTTGGGGTTGTCGTTCGGCATCTGCGGCAACGCGCGGATGCCCGAGTGCTCGCCGGTGACGAGCGCCTTGGCGTCGTAGTTGGGCAGCAGGTTCCACTGCGCGTAGCTCTTGTTCTTGCCGATCTCGGAGTTCAGGGTCGCCAGCGACGTCCACGCCACGGCGCCGGTGGCGTCCGTGCCGCACTGCCACGTGCCGAGGGCGGTGTAGTTCTGCGTGCAGCCCAACCACGGGTGCGACCAGGTGTGGTTGATCCAGCGGAGCTGGTACTTGTTGAGCAGCAGTGCCATCTCGAGCGGGTCGATCAACGTCTTGTGGTCGTTCTTGTACTCGGTGGCCCCGAACCCGTTGTAGACCATGTCGAGCTTCACGCCGGTCCGCTTCTGCCAGGCCAGTAGCGCCGTCACGTCGGCCTTCGTCATGCGGACGGTCGCGCCCGGCCCCTCGGGCGGATACACGGCCGGGTCGCAGTCGTCACCGATGGTGCAGTTGCCCTCGACGCTCCACAGGCTGTCGGGCAGCAGGACGTCGTCGATGTGAACGCTGAGGTAGTTGCGCGACGTGCCCAGGGTGACACCGCGGGTGAGCCACGCCACGATGCCGTGCGCGAGCACCTGGAAGTGCGCCTGGTGGCGGTTGGACGCGAACGTCGTGACCAACTGCTCGCGGCCGTCGTGGGTGAAGACGCCGAGCAGCGAGCCGGCCTCGGCCGAGCCCGGGATCGGCGCGGTCACGAGCGGCGTGAATGAGGTGGTGGCCGTCGGGGCCAGCGGTGTGGCCAGATAGCCCCAGGACTCGTCCACGCGCGGATCGAGGTCGTCGAGGGTGAACGTGCCCTTCAGGTAGCGGAAGTCGGCGGCGAGCGCGGCCGGCGTCACGGTGGCGGTCAGCCCGTCGACGGCCCCGACGTAGCCGGGGTTGGCGGCGTAGTTCAGGCCCACCTCGGGGTGCGCCCACGTGTAGGCCGCCACCTCGCGGACGCCGAACGTGCGCTCGTACTGGGCCAACACCTGCCGCTCGGCCTCGCTGAGCTGGCTGGGCGCCTCGTTCGGCGCGACGACGCCCGAGAACTGGCCGTGCGCACCGGCGGCGTCCGTCGTCGCGAGGAAGTCGGCGGTGAGCGTCGGCCGGTCGGCCGCGTTCAGGTCGACCACCGTGGTCGGCTGCCCCTCGGACGCCAGCCGCGCCGCCAGGGCGGCGACCATGGGCTGGCCGTCGTCGAGCACGAGCACGTTGAGCCGAATGTCGGCGCGGACGGCCGTCGCGGCCGTGGCCGGCGCAGCCGCACCGGCGAGAAGAATGATGATCGAACCGACCAGTCCGCCCCAGACGCGGACGCATGACATTGGAACCACAGTGCTCCCCCCAGCACCCGTGGGGGAAACACCACAACCGGTGCCGGGAGGCCCCCAACCGCACCGGCCCTCTCATGGTGAAACTCCCGTTCGGCCGCCGTCAAGACCCCCTCAGGGGGGCCGGATGCCCGGCGGCGGCGCCCTTGGACGGCCTTCACAGGAGAGTCACAGGGGCCGCCGCGGCATCCCCAGTAGTGGCAGGGGGTGCCGCGCCCGGTTGGTCGCGTCCGGCCGGGCGAGCCGGCACGGCCGCTCGGCCGATGATCGCCCCCGAAAGTCCCCCACGGGGGTGACATGCCCACTCCGCTACCGTGGACCCGTGAACCAGCCAGCCGTCGTCGTGTGCGCCCACGGCACCGACGACCCCGACGGCCGCGCGACGGTGCTCGGCATCGCCGCCGCGGTGGCGGCGCGACTGCCCGGCGTCGTGGTGCGGGACGCCTACGTCGACGTCCAGAGCCCCACCTTGGGCGAGGTGGTGGACGAGCTCGTCGTGGCAGGCCTGTCCGTCGTCGTGGTGCCCGTGCTGCTCACCCTCGGGTTCCACACCGAGGTCGACGTGGCGCGGGCGGTGGGCCGCCACCCCGGGCGCGTCGTCTCGACCGGCCCGCTCGGCCCGCACGAGGCCCTCGTGGACGCGCTGCTCGGCCGGCTCGCGGAGGCGTCCGTCGCGCCCGGCACGCCGCTGGTGGTCGCGGTCGCCGGCTCGTCGCGTCCCGCGGCCATCAGGGTCGGGCACGGGGTGGGGGACGCGGTGGCCGCTCGGTGGGACGGCCCGGTCACGGTCGGCTTCCTCTCGGCGGCCTCCCCGACCGTGCCGGACGCCGTCGCGGCGGCCCGGGCGCAGACCGACGGGCCGGTGGCGGCGGCGTCCTATCTGGTGGGTCGGGGGTTCTTCCAGCGCAAGCTCGAGCGCGCGGGTGCGGACGCGGTCAGCGCACCGCTCGGCGTCCACCCGCGGCTGATCGACGTGGTGGTGGAGCGCTACCGGGCCGGAGCGTCCGAGCTGGTTGCGGACGGCCTCACGCCGCGGCCGGACGCCTGACCCCCGAGTCCTCGGGCGGGCGCGGGCGCGGATCCACGTGGAGGCGCGTCGGCAGCGTGGCCCACACCTGCCAGCTCTGACCCACCGGTCCCGCGGTGAGGGTGCCGCCGGTGAGCCGAACCCGCTCGTCCAGGCCCAGAAGGCCGAACCCGGTGGAGTGGTCGGAGCGCAAGGGCGCCGCGGGCAGGGCGTTGGTGATCGTGAGTTCCAGGTGGGCGTCGTCGCGGGTCGCGCGGAGCGAGCAGGACGCCCCGGCGGCGGAGTAGCGCAGGATGTTGGTCGCGGCCTCACGGATGATCCGGGTGAGGGTCTTCTGGGTGCTCGGATCGGTCAGATCGACCGCCGGATCGACGTCCACGCTCACCTGGCGGCCGGCGTCGCGCAGCGTGGCGGCCGCGGCGTGCGCGGCCCGGGTGGGGGAGAGCCACGCCGCATCGGCATCCGCGGGCGCGGCGTCCGCCGAGGCCGGTTCGGCGCGCATGACGTGCAGCAGCAGGGCCAGGTCGGCCTGGGCGGAGCGGTTGATGGTGGCGACACGCTCGAGGGTGTTCCGCACGGCGGACGGATCGCTTTCGCGGGCGTGGGCGCCGACCTGCATGGTGATCAGCGAGAGCTGGTGCGCGACGATGTCGTGCAATTCACCGGCCAGCTCCGTGCGGACGCTGTCCCGGGCCTCGTCGTGGCGCAGGGTCTCATCGCGGAGCTGGCCCAGCTGGTGCGTGCGGAGGCGGAGGAAGTACTGCACGACGAGGCCGATGATCACGCCCAGCCCGGGATCGACCAGGGAGAGGGTCATGAGGCGCGGGTCGACCCCGCCGAACCAGGCCGCGGTGTAGAGCAGCCAGCCGCCCGCCATCGCCCACCCCCACCGGGTGTCGCGGATCACGGCCAGCGCGGTCAACACCACCAGGGATGCCTGCGCCGGTTGGCCGGCCAGCACGTCCGCGCGCGCCCAGAGGAGCGAGAGCACAAGGACGGCGACCTGCACGCCGATGCCGAGCCACCAGCGCCACACCGACGCGGTGGTGCCGAGCAGCACCAGCGCCCACAGGGCGGTGGTGTGCCACGGATCATCCTGCTGGTGAAGCGTGATGGCCTCGGCGGCAACCAGGACCGTCGCCGCGGTGAGGGGCAGTAGGGCGCCCCACTGGAGCACCTCGTCGAGCTTCCGGCGCCGCAACAGGTGGCGCAGTGAGTCACGGGGGGCGGCGGACGCTGCCGCGGGCCGGGTCGGCAGGGTCACGCGGAGGCGCCAGAGGCCCCCGCCGGTGGTCAGGTCCATGGCGCCACCCGTCGCCTCCACGCGCTGCTGGACCGAGCGCAGCGGGGTGGTGAGCGGGGCCGGTTCGTCGAGGCTCGGGTGGGAGATCTCGAGGACCGCGGCGTCCGGGGTGTGGGCGAGGCGCAGGGTGCACTCCACGCCGGCCGGTGCGTGGGACGCCACGAGCGGGACGGCGGCGCGGAGGGCGTTGGCGAGGAGGTCGCTGCTGAAGTCGCCGGCGCCCTCGGGCGGACGCGCGATCTCCAGGGCGACCGGGTGACCATGCCCGACCAAGAGGTCCTCGGCCTCCTCGGCCACCATCACCAGATCGGTCGGTTCACCTCCGCCGTCCGCCGGGTCGTAGGAGGGACGCCCCCGCAGGGTGGACACGAGCCCCCGGAGTTGGGCCAGCGCCTCACGGGAGGACGCCTCGATGCCGGCGAGGGCACCGCGCATCCCGGCGGCGTCCGCCGCGGCGAGGCTCCGGCCCAGCACGCGCTGTTGGTCGGCGAGCTCGTCGGTCAGGAGCGTCGAGAGTTCGTCGGCCAGCGCTGCCCGTTCGTCGCGGGCGATCCGCTCGGTCTCACGCTGCAGCCGCGCGATGTCGTCTCGGACGCGGTGGCTCCGGGCGAGGAGGGCACGGGTGACCAGACCCGCGGCCGCGACCCCCAGCACGAGGGCGATGCTGAAGCCGAGGGCAGGTGAGTGGGTGCGCAGGCCGACCGCCACTGTGTGCGCGAGGTAAACCGTGAGCGTCAAGAGAACCGCCCGTCGGGAACCGACCGCGGTCATGACGAGGATGCCGACCAGCAGGGGGAGGACGTCCTGGCCCAGAATCACCACGAACGTGGAGGCCAGGGGGATGGCGGACAGGAGCACGCCGAGCTTGGGTCGGAACACCGTGGTCACCACGGCGAGGGTTGAGGAGAGCGCGATGGGGACGGCCACCGGGGCGCCGACGCCCGAGGCCGCATGCGTCGAGAGGGTGGAGGTCAGGTCGACGAAGGCCGTCGCGATCAGCACCCAGCGCATCGCCCGCAGCGGTCGCGGCAGGGCGGCACGCGCGCGGCGGGGCGCGGCGTCCGTCCGGTCGATCCCCGCGTCGCTCCGATCGCGAGGGTGCAGGTCAGGCTGACGAGAGGGCGAATTCCACATCTGTGTGCATCCTGTGGGTGGCGATTCCATTCTCAGCGTAGACGACCCCCGAGCGGGGAACCGGGGCGTCCCACGCGGGGGCCGCGTGGGCGTGGGTGCGGTCATTCGTGGGGAATGGTCGCCGCGACGATCCACTCCTCGCCGACGGGTCCGGCGCTGAAGGTCCCGCCCGTGAGGCTGATCCGCTCGCGGACGCCGCGCAGCCCCCAGCCCCACGCCGGGTCGGCGGGGGCGTCCGCAGCGCGCGGGTTGCGGCCGTGGAACGAGACCTGGTGGTCACTGACCTGCACCTCGATCGTGCACCGCGATCCGGGCAGGGCGTGGCGCTGCTGGTTGCGGACCGTCTCGTTGATCAGCCGGGCCAGCGTCCGCTGGACGGTCATGTCGAGCCCGTCCGCTGCGGCCGGCACGCGCACGGCCGGCTCGAACCCCGCCCGGATGAGCAGCAGCTGACCGTCGGCACCCGCCTGGGTGGGCGACTCGCGTTCGGCCAGCTCGCGGATCTCGGTGCCGGACGCGCCCGTGGCCGGGTCGTCGCGGAGCACCCGGACGAGGAGGCGGAGCTCGCTCAGCGCGGCCGCGTTGGACCGCTCCACCGCGGTCAGGGCCCGGCGCAGCACTGCTGGTTCGCCGCTGCCGTGGGCCGCCATCAGGTGCAGGGAGGCGGTGGAGAGGTGGTGGACGACCACGTCGTGCAGGTCCGCCGAGAGGGCGCGACGTTCATCGGCCCGGATGCGGGCGTTCTCGGTGGCCATCCGGAAGGCTGAGCGTTCCGTCCGCTCCCCGCGTTCGCGGACGACGTGTCCCACCCATCCGGCCACCAGCCCGACCGCCAGGCTGAGACCGAGCACGAGCAGGGTGAAGAGGCGCGGCTCCGCGCCGGGAACCACGGCGACACGCAGGGCCACGTAGCCGGCGAGGCCGGCGCTCACCAGCAGCGCCGGTCGCCGCGCGAGCTGGAGGACGGCCAGCGCGGTCACCACGGTGAGGAGCACTGCGTCCATGCTGGTCGAGGGCCAGAACAGCGCGGTGGCCAGGGGGGCGGCCGCCAGCGCCAGCCCCAACCGGGGCCGCCACAGAGCGCAGATGATCGCGACGTAGGCCGTCACGTCCATGGTGGTGACGAGCGCTCGGGTCTCGAACTCGGTGGGTGAGGTGACGCTGAGCCGGACCAGGTCGATGAGCAGGAACAGGATGACCGCCGCCAGCAGGACGCGGACGAGGTCGGTGGTCGCGAGACTGCGCAGGCGCCGAACGAGCGCGAAGGCCGTCGCCTCGGAGGTGTTCATCGAGAGGGCGCTCATGGGGCGCGTCACCGGGGGCAGGTCGGGAACCACGGGATCCAGAGGCAGGAGTCGGGCTGATCCCCGCCGACGGACGGCACGACGGGCCCCAGGGCCACCAGCGGCCAGATCATGAGCGTGGAGAGGAACTTCTTCATCGGGGTGCCTTTCACGAGGGTGTGGTCACGGTGGGTGGCCTCCGCCAGCCTCCGCTTCGAGGGCGGGCGGGCACCATTCACCAATGGACACATTGGTCGTCACGACTCGTCCGGCGCGGCCGTCTCACCGGACACGCCGGGGTGCTGGCCGGAAGTGAACTGTCAGGCGGCCAGCACGCTGCCGTTGGATGGGGGCCATGAGTACCGCACCCAGCACCCGAGCGGTCCGGGTCCTCGTCGCCGACGACGACGCCCTGGTCCGCGAAGCGTACCGGTCGTTCTTCAGGACGACCCCGACCTACACCCTCGTCGGTGAGGCTCGCAACGGCAACGAGGCCCACGACACCTACGCCACCCTGCTCCCCGACGTCGTCCTCATGGACCTGCAGATGCCGACCTGTTCCGGCATTGAGGCCACCTCGCGCATCTGTGCCCGCTGGAGCAACGCCTGCGTGGTGGCCCTCACCACGTTCGGCACCCGCGAGTACATCGTCGCGGCGCTGCGGGCGGGGGCGTCCGGCTACCTCTTGAAGGACACCGGCGCGCACAACCTCGTGGCCGGCATCGAACAGGCGATGCGTGGGGACATGCCGATGTCGGCGTCCGTGCGACGGCAGCTCGTGGACTCCGTCACCTCGGACAACCCGGTGGGCCGCCAGCCCGTCGACATCGGCCTCACCCCGCGGGAGACCGAGTTGCTGGGATGGCTGACCCAGGGGCTGACCAATGTCCAGATCGGCCGGCAGATGTACGTCTCGGAGGGGTCGGTGAAGCAGTACCTGGCCCACGTCGGCGACAAGATGGGCGTCAAGTCCCGCACCCAGATCCTCGTCCGGGCCATCCAGCTCAACATCGTCGATCCTCATTCCCTGCCCGCCGTCAGCGAGCACATGGCTGCCCGCTGAGGTGCGGCCCCGGGCGTGCCGATCGGGCAGGTGCGGGTAACCAACGGGCAGCCTTCACTGCAATTGATTGACCCCTCCTGACCGGGGCAGTTGACTGGCGGCAGGAACACACACATGCCGCGTGTGAAGGTCACACCGGACATTACGAGGAGGTGAGTTCCATGGCCGAGATCATCGACATGCAGAACAACGATCCCGACGTCCCCGACGAGGAGAAGGACTCCTACGTCTCCTACTTCGCCTGCCGCAATTCCCACCAGAGCCAAGCCCTGTGCTGGCGCTACTGAATCCGTCACCCCGAGGAGGCACACCGTGAGCGACGTGCTCAGGCTTCAGAATCGCTCCGACGACACCCCGGCGGTTCCGTCGGAGGAAAAGGTGTCGATGGTCAGCGTCTTCCAGTGCTACAACAGCGCCGTCAGCGTCGTGATGTGCCAGGCGTTCGGGCGGCTTTGACCCATCGCGCCACGGACGCATCAGGGAGCCCGTGCCGGTCGGCGCCTATCCGACCGGAGCGAACTCCCTGAACCCCCACCATCGTGCCACCCCGGTGGCCGAAAGTACATCCCCTTTTCACCCCCGCCGGGGGTGAGCCCACCACAGAAAGGTGATCGCTGATGCCTTCGCACGTCTCCAGCGCCGAGCGCATCGGCGACCTCCTGACCGACCCGCCGACCCACCCGCTGCGGCGGCTCCTGCTCATTCTGCGCTCCGACCCCCGCGCCATGGTGGTCGCGTTCCTGGGCACGGTGGTCGCCTCGCTCGCGTCCCTCGTCCAGCCCGCCCTCACCGGCTCCCTCGTCGGGGCGCTGCAGTCCCTGGACATGCCGCAGCTGATCACCATGGGGAGTCTGCTGGTCGGGGCCGCGCTGTTCGCGTCCCTCGTGACCGCCGGCGTCAACCTCGTGGTCGCCTATGCGGGCAACCGGCTGGTGCGCACCTTCCGCGACCAGTCGGCGGCCATCGCGTTGCGCGTCCCGGCCGAAAAACTCGTCGAGCATCCCACGGCCGATCTCGTGGCCCGGTGCTCGATCGATTCGGACAAGATGGGCGAGGTCTTCACCCGCGGGCCGATCCAGGCGCTCGGCAGCATGGTGCTCGTCGTCGGCTCGCTCGTGCAGATGGTGGTGCTCGACCCGATTCTCACCGTCTCCGCGGTCGGGCTGTGCGTGCTGGCCCTGGTCGTCATCATCGTCTCCTCCAGCCGCCTGACCGGCGTGGCGTTCGAGCGCCAGGAGGCGCAGGGCGCCTACGTCGCCGAGATGACGCGGGCCCTGGACTCGGTGCTGACCATCCGGGCGTTCGTCGCGAACGCGTTCGCCATCGGACGCCTCTCCGGCACCTCGCAGCGGCTGCAGGACGCGTCCAACAAGTCGGCCCGGGCCCAGGCATTCATGGAGCCGATGGTGTCCGCCCTCGTGCAGGGCACCATGCTCGTCATCATCCTCATCGCGTTCGCGCGGGTGCAGACCGGCGCCCTGGCGGTGGATTCCCTGGTCGCGTTCTTCATGTACACGATGCTGTTGATCGGCCCCATCGCCGGGTCGACGGACACGGTCATGCTGATGGCCGAGACCCTCGGGGCCCTCAAGCGGCTCGTCGAGTTGAAGGCCGTCACGGAACGACTGCCGCGCGACACGCAGCTCATCCGCGCCGAGCTCGACGCGATGTCGCTCGAGGAGTACGGAAACCGGCCCCGCGCGAACCCCGACGTCATCGAGGGCGACATCAGCTTCCGCAACGTCTCGGTGCGGTACGCCACGGGCGGCTCCACCGACCGCGAACACGCGATCGCGGACGTCTCCTTCGACGTGCGGGCCGGCTCGTGGGTGGTGCTCACCGGCACGTCCGGCTCGGGCAAGTCGACGATCCTCTCGCTCATGGAGCGGTTCCTGGTGCCGAGCCAGGGGTTGATCCTGGTGGACGGCGTCCCCATCGAGGATCGCGACGAGGACGTCTACCGCAGCCAGATCGGTTACATCGAACAGGCCTGCCCGTTGTTCGCCGGCACCGTGCGCGACAACCTCCTGCTGGGGCGCACCGACATCTCCGATGAGGCCTGCTGGGAGATGGTCGACCACGTCGGGCTGCTGGGCACGATCCGGGACCGCGACGAGGGTCTGGACGCCCCCGTCGGCGAGTCGGCCTACGCCTTCTCGGGGGGCGAGCGGCAGCGCCTCGCCATCGCGCGCACGCTGCTCCGCTCGCCGCGGATGCTTCTGCTGGACGAGATCACCTCCGGTCTCGACGTGCTCAACCGGATGCAGATCATGGAGCTGATCCGCACCACGATGGGCGACATCACGGTGCTCGCCGCCGGCCACGGCCGGTTCGGCACCGACTGGGCCGACCAGGTGCTCGTCATGGACCGGGGCCGGCTCGTCGAGAACGGCCATCCCACCGAGGTGGCGGCGCGATCGTCGCTGTTCCGTTCCCTCATCGCCCAGTGACCCCGTCGCCCCGTAGAGGAGATCCCGTGCTCGACCTGCCCGACCTGTCCTGGGTCGACGACCTCGACGCCGAGCAGCTGCTCGCCGCGTTGGCCACCCACGGTTGCGAGGTCGACGGGGATCCCAGCCATGCGACCCCGGGCGGTGCCGAGTCCGATGGGCCCAGCTACCAGCTCATCCCCCTGGGCGACGCCTGGCTGCGCCTCGAACCCGACAGCGGTGGTCGGCTGTGGGGGGCCATGATTCCGGACGCCCGCCACCCCGATGTCACCAACGGTGAGCCGCCGATGCGCTTCGACGACGACGCGGAGGATCTGTTGGGCTGGATGATGGCCCGCGCCGACATCGACGGGTCGGGGCAGCGGTGGGTGACCGTCATGCGGCGTCCGGAACGGGAGGCCTACGTCGCGCTGTTGTACGACGCGGGCGCGATCCGTCCCGTGCGCCAGCTGCTGGTGAGGGGGGTCTACCCCGACATCAGCCTCATCGACGACGGCCATCACCTGGCGTTCGTGGAGCCCGACCGGGAGGTCACCGGCGGGCAGCGGGCGATCGTGGCTCGGGCCGACCCCGACCTCTTCGAGGAGTCGCGGCAGGTGATCGCCTACTCGGCCACCGGGGGCATCGGCATCAAGCCCTGCTCGGTGCGACGCTTCTTCAAGATGAGTCACGGCATCCGCTCGGAGCGGGTGTGGGACGTGGTGGACGTGCGCCAGGACCCCCCGCAACCCATCGCCGTCCCGGGCGCACCGAAGGACCCGAGCCTGTTCGACATGGCGTTGCTGGACGGCCTCCCCGTCCTCGTCCAGCTCTACAACGGTGACGGTTCCTGGACCCTGATGGCCAGCCTGCTCGACGACGGCCAGGTCATGCGGTCCTGGGCGTGCGCGTCCGGCGTGGGTGCGGCCCGCGAGATCACCTCGGGGGTGGGGTACGCCGTCGTCCGGGTGAGCCGCGACGGCGAGGAGTCCCTGCACCGCGTCGACATCGACGGCTTCTCCACGGGCCGCTCCCCCCTGCTGGTCGCACCCGGGCTGCTCGACCTGCGCTACAACCAGGTGACACCGTCCATCGGCTTCGCGGCGACCGAGATGAGCGGCGGCATCCCGCCCTTCGTCTGGTACTTCAACCGCGCCGGGGAGTGCCGCAACGACCCGGCCGACATCGCCCAGCGGGCCGCCGGGCTCGCCCGCGCCCGCCGGGAGCGCGTCACGTCCGACGACGGGTACGCCTTCGATCTCGACCTCCGGTGGCCGGCCTCGGCGGGGGACCGCTTCGTGGGCCCGGTGGTCGTCATGCTGTACGGCGCCTACGGGCTCGATCTCGACCTGGATTCCGACCCCGACCTCAAGCAGTGGCTTGACCGGGGCTTCGCCGTGGCCACCCCCCACGTGCGGGGCGGGGGTCCGGAGCTGCGCCACCTCGCCGGCACGCGGGCGAAGCGCGGCCGCTCCCTGATGGACGCCGCCGCCGCGATCCGCCACCTGCGCGCCGGCGTGGGCGTCGTCGAGGCCACGGACATCGTGACGCTCGGGGCGTCCGCCGGGGGGTTCCTCTCCGCGACGATGGTGAACGTGTGCCCCGGTGAGGTGGACGTGTGCGTGGTCGTGAACGGGTTCGTCGACCCGCTGACCAGCCTGGTGCGACGCGACACCTTGACCTCGGCCAGCGACGAGGACGAATGGGGTGACCCGACCAACCCGAACGACGTGGCGGTGCTGCACGCGATCTCCCCGGTGGAGAACCTGACGCCGTCGGCGGCCGAAGCGCTCGTGGTGGTGGCCGGCTGCGACGTGCGGGTCAACCCCCGCCAGGGCCTGAAGTGGGCGCTCGGCTACCGGGCCCTGGGGGGCTCGGTCGAGCTCTGGTACGACCCGAACGGCGCCCACGACTGCTGGGGCGCCGGCATGCCGCGCACGGCGTTGGTCGACTGGGTCAGCGCCGCGGTCGCGCGCCGACGGGCCAAGGTGGCAGCCTGAGCCGCGCGTCGGCCCGGCCCACCGGTCCGCCCCCACGTCACGTGGCGCACTGCCGCCTCACGTGGCGAGGCTTGAACCCACCTGGCGCACCCCAGCTCACGTGGCGGCCCGTGCGCGGCCCGCCACGTGGGTCCCACTGCGCCACGTGGGGTTGGGGCCCGCCACGTGAGGCGGAAGTGCGCCACGTGGGGTCATCCCGGGGGTGGCTCGGGGGCGGGAGTGCTCACCGGCCGAACGGCTGGTGGGCGTCGTCGCAGGTCGTGCCGGGGGCCGGCAGGACGCCGTCGAGGAGGTAGGCGTCCACGTGCGCGGTGGCGCAGGGAGAGATGCCGTAGGCGGTGTGGCCCCAGTTGGTGCTCGTCAACAGCCGGCTGCGGGGGAGCAGCCGGGCGGTCGAACGGGCCGCCTCGTAGCTGGTGGCCGGGTCGTACAGGTTGCCGACGACCAGCAGCGGGTGGGCCGTCACGGTGTTGAACGGGCCGGCGTAGGCGTCCTCGTCGTGGGCACCCCACAGCTGACCGGCGCAGTAGACGGAGTTCCAGAGCCAGTACCGGCCGACGTGGGGGGCACGGGTGTCCTCAGTGTTGGCCAGGGCGTCCCAGGCCGCGGGACTGCGCGGGTTGCGGCTGTCGGTGCACATGATCGCCGGAACCTGCTCGAGGGTGTTCTCGTAGCCGGCCGCCCGGCGGAGCGAGGCCGCGGCCGTCCGGGAGTAGCGCCGGGAGAGGTCGACGCGGGCGTCCCGGGTGAGGTCGCTGGACTGCAGCTCGTCGAGCATCGCTGCCAGGGCGGGCACGGATTCGGCGCCGACGTCGGAGTACAACGAGAAGATCACCGTGGTGATGAACATCTGGTAGGTCACGTCGTAGGCGCCCTCAGGGTCGGCCACGGTCACGGGCCCCGCCAGCAGCCGTTGCGCCACGCGGTCGAAGGTCGCCTGCGGATCGGGGACGCCGCAGGCCTCGGACGCCGCGCAGCGCCGCAGCACTTCGGTGAGGGCCTTGCTTGTGGCTGTTGCCGAGTCCATCCGGACGCTCATCGGCGTCTGCGCGGTGGCGTCGGTGCCGACCCAGGCGGTCGGGTCGACGACGCCGTCGAGGGCGATGGCCCTTACCCGGTCGGGGAACAGGTTGGCGTACACCTGCCCGAGGTACGTGCCATAGGAGAAGCCGAGGTAGGTGAGCTGCTCGTCACCCACGGCGCGCCGTAGCACGTCCATGTCGCGGGCCACCTGGGCCGTCGAGATGGCCGAGGCCACTTCCTTACCGAAGCCGGCGCAGCTCTTCGCGAGCCTGCGGGCGGCATGGACGAAGCTCTTCTCCTCGGCCTCGGTGACGGGGAACGACATGCCGACCAGCGTGCCGGTCACCCGGTCGAGCCTCGCCACCGTGGGGAAGCACTGGGTGTTCGTGCTGCCGTTGGTGCCGCGGGGATCCATGCCGATGAGGTCGAACCGGTCGAGCACCTCCTCACCCAGCCACTCCGTGGCCCGCAGCGGAAACGCAGCACCCGACGCCCCCGGCCCGCCGGGGTTGAGGAACAGGCTGCCGAGGCGGCGGCTCTGGTCGCGGGCGGGGATCCGCGTCACGGCGATGTCGACGCTCGCGCCCCCGGGCTCGTCGTAGTCGAGCGGCAGCCGGACCGTGGCGCACTCGCCGAGCTCGCACGGCTCCCACGCCAGGGTGGGGGTGGGGACGGTGTCGACGCGGGCGCGTTCGCGCGCGGAGGTGGTGGGGGCGGCGTCCGCCGCCAGGGGTGGCACGGTCACCGTCGCCAGGCAGGTGAGCGCCAGCAGGGCGGACGCGAGCGTGCGGCGTCCGCGGGGGGTGCGAGGGCTGCGGGGGCGGGCGCGTCGGGCGCGAGGGAGCGGGGTCATGGCGGGTCCTCCGGGTCGTGGGGCGGTCACCTCCACTCCACGCCCCGCGCCGACGCCCACGCCATGGGCTTTCGGGCAGAGTCGTCGCCCGCTCACGGGGGGTGGCCGCGTGGTGTGAAGCGGCGGTGACACAGGCGTTACCGGCGGCGTCATTGCCTGCAATGCGCGCTGTCTACCGTCAGGGCAGGAGCAGCGTCGCTCACGGCCCCCGACCCGAAGGAGCGACCATGACCAGCACCGCGTCGCGCTCGACCGCCACCACGACCCTCGACCACGGCCTGCGGCGCAACCCCGGCCGGTGGATCGATGGCTGGGATCCCGAGAACCGCGACCAGTGGGAGGGCGTGGGCCGCCCCATGGCGCGCCGCAACCTGTACTGGTCGATCTTCGCCGAATTCCTCGGCTTCGCCGTCTGGGCGCTGTGGAGCATCGTCGTGCCCCGCCTCAACACGGTCGGCTTCGACCTGAGCGTGGACCAGATGTTCTGGCTCGTCAGCACGCCGGCCCTGGTGGGAGCCACCCTCCGCATTCCCTACACCTTCGCGGTGCCGACGTTCGGTGGCCGCACGTGGACGATGGTCTCCGCGCTGCTCCTGCTGATCCCGACCGGGGCGCTCGCCTGGGCCGTCCACCACCCCGAGCTGCCGTTCGGCGCCCTCGTCGCGATCGCGGCGCTCGCCGGGTTCGGCGGCGGCAACTTCGCCTCCTCGATGGCGAACATCTCCTTCTTCTTTCCGGCCCGGGAGAAGGGCGCCGCGCTCGGCCTCAACGCCGCGGGCGGGAACATCGGCACCGCGGCCGTCCAGTTCGCGGTGCCGATCGTCGTCGTGATCGGCGGCGGCATGGCGCTCGACCGGGCGGGCCTCATGTTCATCCCGCTCGCGTTGCTCGCCGCCTTCGGCGCCTGGAAGTACATGGACAACCTGTCCCACGCCAAGGCCGACCCCCGCGCCTACGCGGCCGCGCTGAAGCACCCCCACACGTGGATCATCGCGTTCATCTACATCGGCACCTTCGGCAGCTTCATCGGGTACTCCGGCTCCTTCCCGACGCTGCTCGTCAACCTGTTCCCGCAGGTGACGCTCTCACTCGCCTTCCTGGGTGCGCTGGTCGGCTCGGTCACCCGGCCGCTGGGCGGCTCGCTCTCGGACCGGTGGGGCGGCGGCATCGTCACCGTCATCTCCTTCGGCGCCATGGCCCTGGGCGCGGTGGGCGCGATCTTCGGTTTGCAGCAGCAGTCGTTCGTGCTGTTCTTCTGCTCCTTCCTGTGGCTGTTCGTGTTCACCGGCATCGGCAACGGCTCGATCTACCGGATGATCCCGGCCGTCTTCGCGGGCACGGCCGGCACGCAGACCGACGCCCTGCTGCACGCCAGCCGGTCCGCGGCGGGTTGCATCGGCATCGCGGGGGCCATCGGGGCGTTCGGCGGCTTCCTCATCCCCCGCGGGTTCGCGATGTCGACGACCGCCACCGGCGGCATCCAGGCCGCGCTGTGGGTGCTGATCGGCGCGTACGTGCTGATGGGCGTCCTCACCTGGGCGGTCTACCTGCGCCCGGGTTCGAAGCTCGCCGCCCTCAAGGTCTGATGGCGGACGCCGCCCCATGGTCGCCACCCACTGCCCCTACTGCGCGCTGCAGTGCGCGATGGACGTCGCGCCCACCCCGGACGGGCCGACCGTCACGCCGCTGGAGTTCCCCACCAACCGCGGCCGGTTGTGCCAGAAGGGCTGGACGGCGGCCGACGTCCTCACCGCGTCCGGCCGGCTCACCGCGCCGATGGTGCGGGGGGCGGACGGCACCCTCGCCCCGGTGTCGTGGGAGGAGGCGCTCGACCGGGTCGCGGGTGAATTGCGGCGCCTGCGTGCCGCGCACGGCCCGGAGTCGGTGGCCGTGTTCGGCGGCGGCGGGCTCACCAACGAGAAGGCCTACCAGCTCGGCAAGTTCGCCCGCGTGGCGCTGGCCACGCCCAACATCGACTACAACGGCCGCTTCTGCATGGCCTCGGCCGCGGCGGGCGGACGCCGCGCGTTCGGCCTCGACCGGGGCCTGCCCTTCCCCCTCACCGACCTCGACGGGGCCGAGGCGATCCTGCTCGTCGGCTCCAACCCCGCCGAGACGATGCCACCCTTCGTCACCCACCTGGCCGGCGCCCGCGAGGCCGGTGGGCTGGTCATCATCGATCCCCGGCGGACGCCGACGGCCGACCTGACCCAGGACGGCGGCGGCCTGCACCTCGCCCCGCTGCCCGGCACGGACCTCGTCCTACTGCTCGGCATCACGCAGATCCTGTGGGCCGAGGGGCTTGTGGACCGCGGCTACCTCGCCGAGCGGGCCAGCGGGGTGGACGCCCTGCGCGCCAGCCTGGCCGCCTGGTGGCCCGAGCGGGTGGAGCGCGTCACCGGCGTCCCCGTGGTGCAGCAGCGGGCGGCCGCGCGGTTGCTCGCGGCGGCCAGCCCGGCCCGGGGTGGGCGCGGCGGGTACGTGCTCACCGGGCGCGGGGCCGAGCAGCACGCCCACGGGACGGACACGGTGACCGCGGCGGTCAACCTCGCCCTGTGCCTCGGCCTGCCGGGGCGGGAGGGTTCCGGCTACGGCTGCCTGACCGGCCAGGGCAACGGGCAGGGCGGGCGCGAGCACGGCCTGAAGGCCGACCAGCTGCCCGGTTACCGCTCGATCACCGATCCGGACGCCCGCGCCCACGTCGCCCGCGTGTGGGGCGTGGACGCGGATTCGCTGCCCGGGGCGGGGCCGCCCGCGGTGGCGATGCTCGCGTCGCTGGCGACACCGGGCGGGCCGCGGGCGTTGCTGGTTCACGGCGCCAACCCCGTCGTCAGCGCGCCGGACGTGGGGCCGCTGACCGAGCGGTTGCGTGCCCTGGAGCTCCTGGTGGTGTGCGACTTCGTGTTGTCGGAGACGGCCGCGCTGGCCGACGTGGTGTTGCCGGTGGCGCAGTGGGCCGAGGAGACCGGCACGATGACCAATCTGGAGGGCCGTCTACTGCTGCGCGACGAGGCGGTGCCGCCGCCCGAGGGCGTCCGGACCGAACTGTGGGTCTGGCGCGAGCTGGCCCGACGGCTGGACGCGCCGATCGACTTCTCGGAGGACGCCGCCGAGGTCTTCGCCGAGCTGGCCCGGGCGAGCTCGGGCGGCGTGGCCCACTACACCGGCTTCTCCCACGAACGCCTGCGCGCCGGTGAGGCCCTGTACTGGCCCTGCCCCGAGCCCGGCCACCCGGGGACGCCGCGGACCTTCCTCGACCGCTTCGCCACCCCCGACGGCCGCGCCGTGCTGCATCCGGTCGACGAGACCCCGCCCGACGACCTGCTGGACGCCGAGTACCCCCTGTATCTCGTGACCGGCCGCGTCCTGCAGCACTACCAATCCGGGGCGCAGACGCGGCGGGTGGCCGCCCTGAACTCCGTCGAACCCGAGAGCTACGTCGAGCTGCACCCGCTGCTGGCCCAGCGGCTCGGCGTCGAGGCGGGCGAGCGCGTGGGCGTCCACTCGCGGCGCGGGTCGTGCGAGGCGGTGGCCCGGCTCACCGAGGGCATCCGGCTCGACACGGTGTTCATGCCGTTCCACTACCCCGGACGCGGCGCGGTCAACCGGGTGACGAACCCGGCCGTCGATCCGATCTCCGGCATGCCGGAGCTGAAGGTCGCGACCGTCCGGCTGGAACGGCTCGTGGACGCGCCGCATTCGTTCGCACCCGCACCGGGAGACGCCGCATGAGCCACCGCATCGTCGTCGTCGGCCACGGGATGGTCGCGCACCGCTTCGTCGCGGAGCTCCTCGCCCACGGGCTGCCGGACGTGACGCTCACCGTGCTGGGTGATGAACCCGAGGCTGCCTACAACCGCATCCTGTTGCCCGACGTGCTCCCCGGGCACCTCGACCTGGCCGGCCTGACCCTGCCGGCGCACCCGGGCGTGGACGCGCGCGCCGGCGTCCGGGCCACCGCCATCGACCGGGGACGCCGCGTCGTCACGGACGACGCCGGGGGCGAACACCCCTTCGACACGCTCGTGCTCGCGACGGGGGCGGCCCCGGTGTTCCCGACGATCGAGGGGCTGCGGGATTCGGCGGGGCAACCGATGCCGGACGTCACGGCGCTGCGGAGCTGGGCGGACGCCCAGCACATCCGCGCGGCGGCGGCCGAGGGTGCGCGGGTGGTCGTGCTCGGGGGCGGGCTGCTGGGCATTGAGGCGGCGGTGGCGCTGCGGCGGGCGGGCTGCGCGGTGACGGTGATCCACCGGGGCGGGGCGCCGCTGGATCGGCAGTTCGACGCGCTCAGCGGCCGGGTGGTGGCCGCGAGCCTGGCCGACCACGGCGTCGCGGTGCTCACCGACTGCCGCATCGCCGGCATCGAGCGCCGCTGGAACCACGCGCTGAAGAGCATCCGGCTCACCGACGACCGGCGTATCGAGGCCGATCTCATCGTCGTCGCGATCGGCGTGGAGCCCCGCATCGAGCTGGCGGCGCGCGCCGAGCTGGCCGTGCGCCGCGGCGTCCTCGTGGACGACCTGTGCCGCACCGACGACCCCGACATCCACGCGATCGGCGACTGCGCCCAGACCGGCCGGGGCTGCCAGGGCCTCGTCGGCCCGGGCTGGGAGCAGGCGCGGGTCGTGGCGCACCACCTGGCCGAGAAGATCGGCGGGCGGGCGCGGCCCCGGCCGACGCTGGGGTTCGACGCCGGGGTGGTGCGGCTCAAGGCCGACGGGGTGGACGCCGTGACGATGGGCGCGTTCCCCGTCGATGAATTCGCCCTGGGGGCGCCCCGGGTGCTTGGCTTCGTCGATGCGGCCGGACGCCGCCGCGTCCGCATCGCCGTCGCCGACGGCGTACTGGTGGGGGCGACCTGCGTCGGCGACCCGCAGATCGCCGCCGACCTCACCGTGGCCTTCGACAGCCGGATGCCGGTGCCGGCCGATCCGGCCGCGCTGCTGGCCCGGCCGCTCGCCGGGGCCGCGCCGGCGGCGTCCGTGCTGGACCTGCCGGACGAGGCGGTCATCTGCCGCTGCAATGCGGTGCCCAAGCAGGCGATCGCCGCGGCGGTGGGCGGCGGGGCGGCGTCCGTGCCGGAGGTGGCCGAGGTCACGCGGGCCACCACCGGGTGCGGGAGCTGCACGAACGACGTGTGCCGGCTGGTGGAGGCGCTGGGGGCGGCACCGTCGGCCCCTGTGACCGAGAAGGAGGGCGCGTTCGCGGTGGCCTGACCGGGCGGGTCGGGCTGGGAGGTGTGAGCGGCCCGTCACACGGCTGAAACACGGGCGTCGCCGGGCTGTCGCGCCGACGCCGTAGATTTCGGGACGCCCCCGTGCCCGCCCCCACCCAGGAGGTCCGATGGAACAGCCGACGACGCCCCCGGTGCCGCCCGGTGTGCCCGACCCTGCAGCGGTGGGTCCGGACCAGGCGTTGGCCGGGTGCCGGGTGCTGCTCACCGCGAAGCGGCGCGCCACGGAGCTGGGGACGGCGCTGCAGCGGCGGGGGGCCGAGATCGTCCACGCGCCGGTGCTGTCGATCGTGCCGCATGCCGACGACGAGCAGCTGCTCGCCCAGACGCGGGCGCTCATCGCCGATCCACCCGATGTGGTGGTGGCGACGACCGGCGTCGGGTTCCGGGGCTGGCTGGAGGCGGCGGACGCGGCCGGCGTCCACGCGGAGTTGCTGGCGGTGTTGCGGAGGGCGCGCCTCATCGCGCGGGGCCCCAAGGCGCAGGGGGCCATCCACGGCGCCGGGTTGGTGGCCGACTGGGTGGCCCAGTCGGAGACCGCCGCCGAGATCAAGGAGCTCTTCGAGGCCGAGGGGGTGGCGGGCCTGCACGTCGGCGTCCAGCACCACGGGTCGGGAGCCGACGGCATCGACGAATTGCTCGTGGCGCTCGGCGCGCGGGTGACGCCGCTGGTGGTCTACCGCTGGGGGCCACCGCCGGATCCGGAGGCCGTGCGGCGCGGTGTCCGGCTGGTGGCGGACGCCGGCGTGGACGCGGTGGTGTTCACGGCCGCGCCCGGGGCCGTCGAGTTCCTGGCCGCAGCCGAACGCGCGGGGTTGCGGGACGCGGTGATCGCCGCCCTGGCCGGGCCGGTGTTGCCGGCGACGGTGGGCCCGGTGACGGCCGCGCCCCTGGTGGAGGCGGGGTTGACCCCGCTGATCCCAGACCGGTTCCGGATGGGCGCGCTCGTGCGGGAGCTGACGGCGGCGTTGACCGGGCGCGGGGTGGTGGAGGTGGGGACGCCGGGGGGCGTCCTGCGGTTGAAGCGGAGCTGGGCCAGCCTCGACGGCCGAGTGTTGCCGCTGAGCCGGGTGCAGTTCGACGTGCTGGCCGCGCTGGTACGGGCGGCCGGTCGGGTGGTGACGCGCGAGGACATCTTGGCGCTGCTGCCGGGAACCTCCGCC
Organism: Propioniciclava soli; assembly: GCF_038502305.1. Taxonomy (NCBI): domain Bacteria; kingdom Bacillati; phylum Actinomycetota; class Actinomycetes; order Propionibacteriales; family Propionibacteriaceae; genus Propioniciclava; species Propioniciclava soli. The sequence continues at coordinate 3,587,785 of NZ_CP115965.1, read as the reverse complement.
GATCCCCACGCCGCCGAGGTCGCCATCGCGCGCCTGCGGGACAGCCTGGGGAACCGGGCCGTGGTGACCACGGTCCCGCGGCGCGGGTACCGGCTGGATCTGGCGTCCTGAACTTCGCGCGCCGCGGCCGGGGAGCGCGTCAGGCGGCGGGGGAGCGCGTCAACCGGCGGGGGAGGCCCGAACCGTGCGGCCGGGCCTCAGAGGCTGGTGAGGGCGAAGGCGATGCCGCCCAGCAGGGCCCCGGCGAGGGCGACCATGACGGCGAGCGCCGGGACGTTCTTGTCCCGCTCGGCGACGGTGAGGGCAGCCAGCGCGAGCAGGAAGCTGCCAGGCAGCAGGTACCACCCGGCGGTTGCGGTCGCCGTAACGAGCGCGAGCAGAGAGCCGACGAGAGCCAGCGTCAGGGCGACGATGCCCGGAAGGTTGCGCGGGTGGCGGGGTGCGACCCACGGGTCCGCGATCGGCGCGGTGGCGGCCGGAATGATCGAGATGGTGCTCTTCGGATTTCCCCCCAGACAGTTAAGTGAACATTCAACCAACGCCCACAGGTGAAGATTCAACCATCCGGAGGTGTCTTGTCAAATTTCCTCACTGGGTGGTTGTTGAAGGGGCAGGAGGACGGGGCTGCGACGCCCGAACCGCCGCGGGCTCCGCGGCCCGCGAGGGTGACCCCAACGTCGGACACCTCAGGGTCGAGACGGTGGGTTAAGGTGCCCCCAGCACGCGACCGCGGCGGACGGCACACCGGTCAGTCGTCGCGCGACGCGTGTTCTGGACGCACAGCCCGAACCGACGAGGAGCGCCCGTGGAGTGGCTCGCCATGCTCGCAGCCCTGGTCGACGTCACGATCTGGACGGTGCTCTTCTTCGGCCTCACGTGGCTGGTGGCCCAGACCGTCCGGCGCGTCCTGGGTGTGCGCGTCGGCTGGCCCCGCACCATCGCGGTGTGCGGCATCGCCATCCTCGTGCTGGTCGGAGTGATGGGTGACGTCATCACCAGTCAGCCGCGGGAGGGGGCGGTCGGCGCCGGCACGCTGGCCCACCTCGGCGTCCTCGTGCTGTGGGCGTTCGCAGCGTCGGCCGCCGTGCTCCTGATGGCGGAGATCGTCGTGCCGACCGGGGCGATCCCACCCGTGCGCGCCTGGCTGCTGGGGTGGCGGCGCCGGACGGCGCGGGCCCGCCGGTACCACCAGATCACGATGATCGCGGCGCGCCACGGCCTGGGCGCGCCCTTGCGCGGGCTGCGGCCCGCGCGGCGCGACGACGAACTCGCGGCCTCGCTCCGCCGCGCTCTGCAGGAGGGTGGGGTGACGTTCGTGAAACTCGGCCAGATGCTCTCCACGCGCTCCGACCTGCTGCCCGAGCCCTTCGTCCGGGAGCTCAGCCATCTCACCAATCGCGCCGAGCCGGAGCCGTGGGACGTCCGCGCCGTCGTGGCCGATGAGCTCGGCCGACCGATCCAAGAAGTCTTCAGCAGCGTCGAAACCGAGCCGCTCGCGTCGGCGTCCGTGGCCCAGGTGCACGCCGCGACGCTGGCCGACGGCCGCCCCGTCGTCGTCAAGGTGCAGCGGCCCGGCGCGATCGCCCAGGTTGCGGCCGACCTGGATCTGCTCGACCAGGTGACGCGCTCCCTCGACCGGAACGCCGGCTGGGCGCGCGCCATCGGACTGAACGACCTGGCGCGCGGGTTCGCCGCCTCGCTCACCGAGGAGCTCGACTACCGCGTCGAGGTCGACAACATGGCGGCGGTGCGCGCGTCGCTCGCCGCGCGGGGCGTCCGGGTGCCGTGGGTGGCAGACGCCTTCTGCTCCTCCCGTTTGATCGTCATGGAGCGTTTCGACGGTACGCCGGTCGCGCAGGCGTCCAACCTGATCGCGGGGCTGGACGCCGGCGTCCGCACCGCCGCCGCCCAACGGTTGCTGGACGCCGTGCTCGGCCAGATCGTCGGGGACGGGGTGTTCCACGCCGACCTGCATGCCGGCAACGTCGTGATCTGGCCGGACGGCAGCGTGGGCCTGTTGGACTTCGGGTCCGTCGGACGCCTCGACGCCGTCTCGCGCCGGACGCTGGGCATGCTGCTGTGGGCCATCGACGCCGACGACCCGGTGAGCGCCACCGATGCCCTGCTGGAGCTGCTCGACCGCCCCGACGGGCTCGACGAGCGGGCCCTCCAGCGGGAGATCGGCACCCTGATGACGCGAGTGCGCGGCGGCCTGGGCTCCGGCGGATCGCTCAAGGTGTTCGGCGACCTGCTGTCCCTCGTGGTGCGCCACGGCTTTCGCGTGCCGCCCGCGATCGCCGCCGCGCTGCGCTCCCTGGGCGCGCTCGAGGGCACGCTGCGCCTGATCGACCCCCACCTCGACCTCGTCGCCGCCGCCCGCGAGGCCGGCCGCGACGTGCTGGGGGATCTGTCGGCCGAGCGCGTCCGCGCCGAGCTCACCCAACGCGCCCTGCACCTGCTGCCGCTGCTCGACCACCTGCCCCGCCGGGTCGCCAAGATCACCGAGGACCTCGAGCGGGGCCGGCTCACCACCCACGTCCGCGTGCTGAGCGACCCCGACGACCGCGGCTTCCTGCTCGGACTGGCACAGCAGGTCGTGGCCGCGGTGCTGGCGGCGGCGGCCGTGCTGGGTGGCATCCTGCTCGCGACCGCTCCGGGCGGGGTCCAACTCGGCTCCGGCGTTGGCCTGTACCCCGTGCTGGGCTCCCTCCTCGCCTTCGCCGGCTTCGTCCTGGCGCTGCGCTGCGTCGCGCTGGTGTTCGGCCCGCGTCACTGACGAAGTCCCTCGGGCGAGCGGGTGCAGGTTTAGCATCGGGCCCATGGGCGATCCCTGCGTAGTGCTCCCGCTGGCTGACGTCGGACGCGAGGACATCCGCCTCGCCGGTGGCAAGGGCGCGAATCTGGGGGAGCTGCTGCGGGCGGGGTTCCCCGTGCCCGACGGGTTCGTGGTCACGACGGCTGCGTTCGATGACTCTTCAGCTGGGTCGGGGTCAGGTGGGTCGGGGTCAGGTGGGTCGGGATCAGTGCGGCCGGTGTCGGACGCCCTCGCCGGCGTGGTGGCCGCCGCCTACGCGTCGCTGGGGGGCGGCCCGGTGGCCGTCCGCTCCTCGGCCACCGCGGAGGACCTGCCCACGGCGAGCTTCGCGGGGCAGCAGGACACCTATCTGGGCGTCGTCGGCACGGACGCGGTGGTGGACGCCGTCGCCCGCTGCTGGGCGTCGCTGTTCACCGAGCGGGCCGTGGCCTATCGCGCTGCGGCCGAGCGCGCCGGACGAGATGCCCCCGGGCACCTCAGCATGGCGGTGGTCGTGCAGCTTCTCGTGGAGGCCGAGGTGGCGGGCGTCCTGTTCACCGCGCACCCGGTCACCGGGCGCCGCGACGAGAGCGTCATCACCGCCGCGTGGGGCCTGGGTGAGAGCGTGGTGGGCGGCACGGTCGAACCCGACGAGTTCGTGGTGGGGGCGGACAGGATCCGCGTCACGATGGGGAGCAAGCAGTCCATGACGGTCGCCACCGATGGCGGGGTGACGCAGCGGCCCACACCGGACGACCGGCGTCGCGCCCGGACGCTGACCGACGACCAGGCGCGCGCGCTGGCGTCACTGGGCGCGCGCATCGCTGCTCACTTCGGGTCGCCCCAGGACATCGAGTGGGTGTTGGCCGGCGGGGAGTTCCAGATCGTGCAGGCGCGTCCGATCACCGCGTTGCCGGAGCCCTCCGGCCCGGTGCCGACCACGTGGCCCGTGCCCCGCCCGGGCAGCCTGTACTTCCGGGCCAGCATCGTTGAGCACCTCCCCGACCCGCTCAGCCCCCTGTTCGCCGACATGGCGGCCACGGCGGTGCCGGCGGGGCTGCAGGGCCTCGTCGCGGAGCTGAGCCCGCGCACCGCCACGCTCGATGTGGAGTTTCCGACCATCCATGGGTACGCGTTCTACGACTACAGCCGCCGCGCGTGGAACCAGATGTGGTCGTTCACGCCCGCGGGCCTGGCGCACCTGTCGCGGAGCGGGTTCGTCCACGACCGGTGGCGCGACCGAGAGCTGCCCCGCTTCCGGCGGACGGTCGCTGCCTGGGACGCGAAGGAGGCGGCCGCGCTGGCGTCCGTGGAGCTGCTGACCGGTGCGCAGGAACTGGTCGACGCGACCTGCCTGTACTACACGACGGTGCAGTCGATCATCCCGGTCGCCGCGATGGCGGAGATCGCCTGGACGACGCTGCACTCCCGCGTGCTGGCCAGGCCCCACGGGCCGGACGCCGCAGCGTTCCTGGTGGGCTTCGACTCCGAGCCGATCCGGGCGGAGAAGTCGCTGTTCGACCTCGCCGCCTGGTGCCGGGAGCATTCCGAGCTGGCCTCGTCGCTGACGACTCCGGCCCTCCAGATCGGCGACGCCGCGCCCGAGGGGGTGGCCGCGGAGGTGTGGGCCGAATTCCGCCGGCAGTGGGATGCCCACCTCGCCGCCCACGGCCACCTGCTGTTCAACCTCGACCTGATGAATCCGGTGCCGGCCGACGACCCCGAGCCCGTGCTCGTCGGCCTGCGGTACGCGCTGGAAGGTCAGTCGGGCGACCCGCATGCGCGGCAGCGCGCCCAGGCCGTGCTGCGGGAGAGGATCACCGCCGAGCTGATGGGCTGCCTCGACCCCGTGCTGCGCCGCCTCGCGCGGCGCTCGCTCGCGTTGGCGCAGCGGTGGGCGCCGATCCGCGAGGACGCTTTGGCCGCGCTCGGCCTGGCCTGGCCCACGGCCCGGCGCCTACTGCGCGAGCTGGGTGGCCGGTTGGTCGGCGCCGGCGCGCTGGCGTCCGCCGAGGACGTGTACTGGCTCACGCGCGCGGAGGCCGAGGGGTTGGCGTCCGACCTCGACCGGGGCGCGCCGGTCGCGCCGCACTCCGAGATCGTCGAGGCACGGCAGGTCGCGTGGCGGGGGCAGCGCCGGGCGACGCCGCCGCAGTACCTGCCCCAGGGCGGTGGCCTGCGGTGGCTGGAGTCGATGATGCCGGCGCGGGAGTCCGGCGACGGCCCGGTGCTGAGCGGCACGACGGGCAGCGGCGGCACCGTCACGGGCCGGGCGCGGGTGGTGGCCGGGCCGGAGGACTTCGCTGCCTTCGCGCCCGGTGAGATCCTCGTCGCCGCGATCACAACCCCGGCCTACACGCCCCTGTTCGCGCGGGCCGCGGGCGTGGTGACCGACATCGGCGGCGTCCTGAGCCACGGCTCGATCGTGGCGCGCGAGTACGGCATTCCGGCGGTGCTGGGCACGGGTGCGGCCACCCGCCGGATCGCGACGGGCGACGAGATCACCGTGGACGGCGTCGGGGCACGGGTGGTGCTGGATGAGGCCGAGGCTACGCCGGCCACAGCGGACGCCGCTGGGCGGGTCGCTGCGGCCCTGGCGACGGCCGTCGCCCTGGGCGCCGTCGGTGCTCTGTCGGCATCAGTCTGGAGACGACGTCACTGACGCCGGCGCGACCCGGGGGAGGTTGGCGGACAGTGGCCGGGCGTGAAGTTGTACAATCTTGTCCATGTCAGTACCGATCAGTGTGGCTCGCGCCCAGTTGGCCCACCTCGTGGAACAGGTGGAGGCCGGTGACGAGGTGGTGCTGACGCGGCACGGCCGGCCGGTCGCGGTGATGGTCCATCCGTCCGCCATCGCGGTCCGGCGAGCGGACGCCGCGCTGGCGGAGGCTCGCTCCCTGAGGGACACCCTCGCCAGCGCCCGGGCGGCCGGGGTGCTCCAACCGCGGCTGTCGGAGGCGGACGCCCAGGCCTTGGTGGTCGATGTCCGACGCGGCCGCGACGGGTGACATGGACGCCTTTGACGCCGACGTCCTGATCTACGCGGCAGTGCCCGACCATGTGCTGGGCCGCCGAGTTCTGCCCCTGCTGCGAAGCGACGCGCCACGCGTCGGCTCGACCGTGCTCCTGCCCGAACTCCTGAGCAAACCGCTGCGCGAGGGAGCTCATGACCAGGCCGGCGTTCTCGCGGAGGTGCTCGGCCGCCTCACCTTGCTTCCCTGCACCGAGGTCGTCGGGGAGCTCGCATCGGTTCTGGGGGCGAAGTACAAGCTGAAGGCCGCGGACGCGATCCACCTCGCGACGGCGGTCAACGCCGGTGCCGAGCGCTTCATCACCAACAATGCCCGTGACTTCGGCACGTCGATCGCGGAGATTGACATCGTGCGCCCGGCAGCGCTGCCTGATGCGGACGCGCCCCCCGGCCCGGGTGGGATCTGACGCGACGCGTTCGACCAGGCGCACTTCAGCCGCGACTTCCGCCGGGTCACCGGCCTCACCCCGGCGGCCTACGCGAGCCGGCACGGGGCGGCGTCCGCCACCGGCTGACGGGCCCCCTCAGAGGTCGATGCTGACCACGGCTCGGCGCTTCGAGGGCCGGTGCACCACGGTGAACCCGGCGTCGAGGTAGACCTGCAGCGGGCCGGGATGCTCCTCGCCCCACGTCGCCTGGGCCACGGTGATGGGGTAGGCCTCGAGCCGCCGGGCGCCGCGCTCGCGGGCGAAGCCGACCGACGCGGCGGCGAGCGCCCGGGCCACGCCCCGGCCGCGCATCCCCACCCGGGTCAGCAGGCACGTCACGGCCCACACCGATGCGTCGTCCCGGTCCTCGCTCCGGCCGCGCCACGCGGTCTGGTTGGCGTTGCGCACGAGCCCGCCGTACGCCGGCCGCGGGGCGACCGCACACCAGCCACACGGTTCGTCGTCCAGGTAGGCGATCAGCCCGCTGGTGGTGGACGCCGAGGCGTCCCCGCACGCCGTCTGCTCGCGCAGCCGCTGGGCACGTTCCGCCACCGGGGTGTTCCCGAAGGCCTCGCCGCGCGCCAGCCGGTACCGCTGGCACTGGCACTCCGCAGCCGCGCCGCGCGTCCCGAACACCGCCGCGATGTCCTCACATGCCGCTTCATGGGCGGGGACGATCCGCATGGCGCCGCTACCCTCCGTCCCTCTCCCGGTGGCTGCAACCGGGCCAGCAACACGGACGCCGCTGCCCCTCCTCCAGCTCCTCCCGGGTGCGGCGGACGCGCCGCGCGCGCGTCTGTTCCTTCTTGGCGTCCTCGACCCAGCAGATGAATTCGTTGCGAGCCAGCGGGGTGATGTCGTGCCACGCTGCCAGCGCCTCGTCGTGCGCGGACAGCTCGGTGCGCAGGTCGGCGGGCAACGCATGGACCGTCCCGCCGGGGAGCTTCGTCGTCACGCGCCTCAGGTTGGTCAGCCGAGGTGCGACGAGGAAGGGGGCCGCAACGGGAGGCCCTCGGCCTGGCCCCCTCCGGGCCCAGGCCGATGGCCGACCCCGCCCGTTCATCCAATGCTCATCTCAGGTGGGTCCCGCGGGGCGCCCGGGCGGCCCTAGCGTCCGATCATGCGCATCCTCCACCGTGCCGCCGCCGGGTTCCTCTCCGCGGCCCTGTGCCTCTCGCTCGCCGCGACCTCGGCCCCGTCCGCCGCCGCCGCCCCGGCGAAGCAGAAGAACGTCCGCGTCGTCGTTCCCACCCTCGCCGCCCGGGCGACGCTCTCGGCCGACCACCTCGAGGAGGGGCCGCCATCGGGGGCGCTCGCGTCCCCGGGCAACGGCCGCCAGGGCCCGTGGCCGGGCCAGGTGATCCCGGGTTTCTCGGCGATGATCGGGAACGCCGACGGCACGTTCTGGGGGATGCCCGACAACGGGTTCGGCACCCGCGCCAACTCCGCCGACTTTCTGCTGCGGCTGTACCTGGTGAAGCCGCACTGGCAGGTCGCCTCGGGCGGCAGCGGCGAGATCGAGGTGCTCTCCCACATCTCCCTGCGCGATCCGCAGCGCCGCGCCGGCTTCCCGCTCGTGAACGACGCGACGCCGGAGCGGCTGCTGACGGGTGCGGACTTCGACATCGAGTCAGTCGTGCGCGCCGACGATGGCACGTTCTGGATCGGTGAGGAGTTCGGCCCGTTCCTGCTGCACTTCTCGGCCGACGGCGTGCTGCTTGCCGCGCCGGTGGCGCTGCCGGGCGGGCTGAAGTCCCCGTCCAGCCCCTTCCTGGCACCGGGCGAGACCCCTACCGTCCGCGGGTCCAAGGGGTTCGAGGCACTGGTGGCCCAGGGCCGCTACCTCTACCCGATCCTCGAGGGCTACCTGCCGAACGACACGGACAAGCGCCGCCGGATGATCTACCAGTTCGACACCCGCACGGGCACCTACACACAGAAGACGTGGCAGTACCGCGCCGACACCGACGACGCGCTCGTCGGTGACGCCTTCGCGTTGCGCGGCAACCAGCTGCTCGTGCTTGAGCGCGACGACTTCTGGGGGCGCGAGGCCGTGACCAAGCGCGTCTACCGCGTCAACCTGGCGAAGACCGAGGCGGGCGGCCACCTGGCCAAGGAACTCGTGGTCGATCTGCTGAAGATCGACAACCCCGATCGCATCGGGATGGAGAACGACGCGGACGCCTACGGCGTCGGGGAGACGTTCGCGTTCCCGCAGCAGTCGGTCGAGACCGTCGTCCAGTTGCGGGACGGGCGCCTGCTCATTGCCAACGACAACAACTACCCCGGCAACGACGCCCGCTACCCGGGCGTCCCGGACGACACGGAGATGATCATCGTCGACCTGCCCACCGTGAAGCGGAAGGCGGACCACACGGTGCCGGTCATCGCGCACCGGGGGGCGTCCGGCTATCGCCCGGAGCACACGCTGGCCGCCTACCAGCTCGCCATCGAGCAGTGCGCGGACGCGATCGAGCCCGACCTGGTGATGACGGCCGACGGCGTGCTCGTCGACCGGCACGAGAACGAGATCAGCGGCACCACCGACGTGGCGACGCGGGCCGAGTTCGCCGGACGGCGGACGACGAAGACCATCGACGGCACCGCGGTGACTGGGTGGTTCACCGAGGACTTCACCCTGGCCGAGCTGCGGACGCTGCGGGCGAAGGAGCGGCTGCCGCAGCTGCGCCCGGGCAGTGCGGAGTTCGACGGGCTCTACGTGGTGCCGACGTTCTCCGAGGTGGTCGACCTCGCCCGCCACTCGCGCACGTGCGATGGCCAGCAGGTGGTCGTGGTGCCGGAGATCAAGCACCCCTCCTACTTCGGATCCATCGGCCTGGCGATGGAGGACGCCGTCGTCGACACCTTGCGCGCGGCGGGGCTCAACCGGCGCTCGGCACCCGTGGCGATCCAGAGCTTCGAGGTGAACAACCTCGTGTACCTGAGCCAGCGCTCGCCGGTCACCTTGGTGCAGCTCGTCAACTGCTCCGGCGGCCCGGCCGACCGGCCCGAGCTGACGTACGCCCAGATGGTGACGCGGCAGGGGATGCGGAACGTCGCGAGCTACGCCGACAAGGTCGGCTTCTGCAAGGACGTGATGATCCCGCGCCTGGCCGACGGCACCCTCGGACGCCCCACCGCGGCGATCCGCAACGCCCACCGGGCCGGGCTGTCGGTGGTGGGGTGGACGTTCCGCGCCGAGAACCTGTTCCTGCCGGTGGAGTACCGCTCGAGCGCCAACCCGGCCGACCACGGCGACCTGGCCGCGGAGATCCAAGACTTCCTGGCGGCGGGCATGGACGAGTTCTTCACCGATCAGCCCGACCTGGGGGTCGCGGCGGTGCGGTGAGGCCCAGGTGGCCCAGACCGCGCATACCTGGCGCGGTCGGAGTCCACGTGGCGCGGTCTGGCATCACGTGGCGCGCTCGGACTTCACGTGGCGCAGTGGAATCCACCTGGCGGCCTGTCCAAGGCCCGCCGGGTGAGTTCCGCTGCGCCACGTGGGGTTGAGGCGCGCCACGTAGCCGCCGCGGGCGTCAGGCACCGCGACCGCACCGCCCCGGGCCCTCGAGCTCTCCCTCGTTTCCACGCGGGCGCACCGTGGGGACGGCCCCCCACTCAGGATTGTCAGAGCCGCGGACTAGGCTCGCGGGTGCCATGACGACCTATCCGGACTGGGTGCGCACCCTCGACGAGAACACCCTCCAGCGCCGCTTCGGGCACGACACGCTGGAGCGCGGCCGGCAGTATGCCGACGAAGGCCGCCTGCAGCGCATCCGGCGGGCGGACAATCTGGTGATGGCCGCGGTGCGCGGCTCGCAGTTCCAGACTTACCAGACCTCGGTGGTCTGCCAGGCGGGGCCGGCGTCGCTGGTCGCGACGTGCACCTGCCCGGTGCGCCGGGACTGCAAGCACGCGGCGGCGCTGATCGTCCACATGCGCGAGGCTCAGCCGCGGCGAGAGGTGTCGGGCTGGCAGCAGGTGCTCGATCCGCTGCTGACGCGGGCGGCGTCCGCCCGGGGTGGCACCCCGTTGGCGTTGCAGGTCGACGACGACGTCCAGGGCATCAGCCTGCGCCCGCTGCGCCTCGGGGCGCGGAACACGTGGGTGAAGTCGGGCGCGACGTGGGCCGACCTGCGCGGGCCGGAGGCTGCCTCGTTCGACCAGGCGCAGCTCGCGGCGCTGGTGGGGCTGCTGGAATCGCGCCGCCGCAACGACTTCTACTACGGCCACCGCGTCGACGCCCTTCCCCTGGCCGAGCTGCGGCCCGACGCGTGGGGGGTGTTGGAACGGGCCGTCAGCGTGGGCGTCCGGCTGCTGGGTGGGGAGGATCGGATGCGCCGCCGCATGCCCGACCCGCTGCTGGCGAGTGAGCCGTTCGTGCCCGCGATGCGGGTCGAGAGGGCCGACGAGGGCCTGCGGGTCACGCCCGCGTTGGCCGGCAACGAGGAGATCGGCCCGCTCGAGGGGGTGTCGTTCATCGGACGCCCCCCGCACGGTGTCAGTGCCAAGACGCCTGGGGGACGCCTCGTGCTCAGCCGGTTGAGTCGCCCGCTCGACCAGGCCGAGGCGCGGTTGTTCGAGGGGGGAGCGATGGCGATCCCCGCCGCGGACATCCCCCTGTTCGCCGCCGGTTTCCTGCCCCAGTTGCAGGATCGGCTGGCCGTCCGGGTCGACCCGGAGCTGGACCTGCCCACCGCGCAGCCGCCGCGGTTGCTCTGTCGGGTCACGTTCTCCGATCGGCGCGCCCAGGTGGCGTGGGGGTTCGCCTACCGGGTCGGCACCGAGGTCCACGAGCTGGGGGTGCGACCGGCGGCGTCCGACCCGCCGTTGCGCGACGCCGGAGCCGAGGCCGCGCTCGCGGCGTCCGTGCCGCAGGGGCCGTGGCGCACCGGGGGTGCGCTGCCGGAGCTGCACGAGACCACGGTGATCGGCCGCGGGCTCATCGCGTTCACCACCGCTGTGCTGCCGGGGTTGCTGGAGCGCGACGACGTCGACGTCACGCGCACCGGCGAGCCGCCGACCTTCACCGAAGCCGAGGAGGCGCCGCGCGTCGAGCTCACCGTGACCGACTCCGAGGTGGGGGACTGGTTCGACCTCGGCGTCGAGGTGTGGGTCGGGGACGAGCGGGTGCCGTTCGGGATGCTGTTCGCCGCGCTGTCGGTGGGTCAGGACCACCTGATTCTGGAATCGGGCACCTGGTTCGACCTGGCGATCCCGGAGCTGGAGGAGCTGCGGGCGCTCATCGATGAGGCCCGCGAGCTCGTCGACCACGACGGCGACACCTTCCACCTACGGCCCGAGCACGCCGGGTTGTGGGAGGAGCTGGTCGGGCTGGGCGTCGTGGGGGAGCAGTCCGCGGCGTGGCAGGAGGCCGTGACCGCGCTGCTCGACGTCGAATCGCTGCCGGAGGTGGCACCGCCGGTGGGGTTGCGTGCTGAGTTGCGCCCTTACCAGTTGACGGGATTCCGCTGGCTGTCGCTGCTGTGGCGCTCCCGGTTGGGCGGCATCTTGGCCGACGAGATGGGGCTCGGCAAGACCCTGCAGGCCTTGGCGATGGCGCAGTCGGCGTTCGAGGCCGGTGAGCTGGAGCGGCCGATGCTGGTGGTGGCACCCACCTCGGTGATCGGCACGTGGGCGTCCGAGGCCGCCCGGTTCACGCCCGACCTGCGGGTGGTGGCGGTCGACGGCACGGTCAAGCGGCGCGGGCACACGCTGGCCGAGGCGATCGAGGGGGCGCACGTCGTCGTGACATCCTACACACTGTTGCGGCTGGAGGCGGACGCCTACGCCGAGCAGCCCTGGTCGGCGGTGATGCTGGACGAGGCGCAGTTCGTGAAGAACCACAGCTCGCAGGCGTACAAGGCGGTCCGGCGGCTGCGGGCGCGCATGAAGGTGGCGCTGACCGGCACCCCGCTGGAGAACAACCTGATGGACCTGTGGTCGCTGCTGTCGATCACCGCGCCGGGGCTGTTTGTCGACCCGAAGACGTTCACCGACACCTATCGCAAGCCGATCGAGAACGGTGACGCTGAGGTGTTGGCCCGGTTGCACCGTCGGATTCGGCCGCTGATCCTGCGGCGCACGAAGGCGGCCGTGGCGAAGGAGTTGCCCGACAAGCAGGAGCAGGTGCTGCCCATCGAGCTGAGCCCGGCGCACCGCAAGCTCTACGACAAGCACCTGGCGCGCGAGCGGCAGAAGGTGCTGGGCCTGGTGGGGGATCTGGCGCGCAACCGGATCACGATCCTGCGGTCGCTGACGCTGCTGCGGCAGCTGGCGCTGGCACCCGTGTTGGTGGACGAGAGCTATCCGGAGGCCTCGGCCAAGGTCGACGCCCTGGTCGAGCGGCTGGGCGAGGTCATCTCGGAGGGTCACCGGGCGCTGGTGTTCAGCCAGTTCACCGGGTTCCTGGGGTTGGTGCGGCGGCGGCTGGAGGCGGAGGGCATCGCGTTGGAGTACCTGGACGGCCGGACGCGTGACCGCGCGGCGCGGATCGCATCATTCCGGGAGGGCGAGGCGCCGGTGTTCCTGATCTCGCTGAAGGCCGGGGGGTTCGGGCTCACGTTGACCGAGGCCGACTACGTGTTCATCCTCGACCCGTGGTGGAACCCGGCCGCGGAGTCGCAGGCCGTCGACCGTACCCACCGCATCGGGCAGGACAAGCCGGTCAACGTCTACCGCCTCGTCGCGGCCGACACCATCGAGGAGAAGGTCGTCGCCCTGCAGGAGACCAAGCGCCACCTGTTCGACCAGGTGGTCGGGCAGGCGTCCGACATTGCGGCTCCGTTGAGCGCCGCCGACATCCGGGGGTTGCTGGACGCCTGAGGCGGTCCCCCTCAGCCCGGGAGGATCAGCGCGGGACGCTCACGCCCCGCGCGGTCGTGCGTTCCAGATGCCCACCTGCGAAGTCCCAGCGCTGCGGGATGTGTCGCGGACGCGGCCAGATCGGCCTGCTCCAGCGGAGCGGTCTCGGCGACGGGGATGGTGGCTTGGCGGCGAGGTCGCACGGTGATGGCCAGCTTGCTCCACCAGTGCTCGACAGCTGTGCCGGCCCACGTGGCGCACCTCAGGCCCACGTGTCGCACCTCAGCCCCACGTGGCGCAGTGCAACTGACGTGGCGGCCCGTGCAAGGCCCTCCACGTGAGCGGCGCTGTGCCACGTGAAGCGTGGGTGCGCCAGGTGACGCGGAGAGGCGCCACGTGGAGGGGTCATGGCCGCCGCGGGCGTCCCACCCCCGGGGCTTGCCCAATTGGACCCGAGCACATGGCGCCATGGCACCGTTTCCTCGGGGCCAAATGCCCCGTGGGGCAGGAGACCAGCCCGGTCAGAGCATGGCGCCGATCATGCCGGTGAAGTACGGGATCAGCCAGATGGCCCACACGATCACCGACAACCGGTGGAAGGTGCGCAGCTCGGCGTCCCGGTTGCGGACGAGCACGACCACGGCCCACAGGAAGTGCACGGCCATCAGCACGAGTGCGATGAGCCCGGTCACGGCCATGACGTTCATCAGGACGCCGCCGGTCGCGGTCGCGCTGTCGTGCGTGCCGGCCTGCGCGATGAGGGACATGAGCCACGTGCCGGAGGCGTCGAAGGCCAGCCCGGCTCCAAACAGCACGACGTGGAAGGGGCGCAGGCGTCCGGCGATGCGCTCGGCCCACACGCCGGCGGTGTAGGCGACCAACGCCAGGGAGATGAGAATGATGGCAGCAACAAGCATGCCTTCACCCTCGCCTGAGCAGGGGTTTCACCGACACCGCCGGGCATCCATCCTTCGATGGACCCCCGGATGCCGGGGTCAGGAAACGGTGATCTCGAAGTCCCGCAGCGCGTACCCGGCGACGATCTCGTCCCATTCCAGGCGCGGTTCACGCACGAGCGCCACCTTGTGGGAGAACAGCCGGGTGAGAAACAGATCGGTCTCGCGCAGGGCGAGCGCGTTGCCCGGGCACTTGTGGGCGCCGTCGCCGAAGCTGATCATCTCCTCGCTGTACCCGCGCGGCAGCTCCCGGCCGGGGCACAGCGCGTCCGGCTGCTCGCCGACGATCCGTTCGTCGGCGTTGGTCCGGCGCAGGGAGAGATCGATCAGGGCGCCCTCGTGGATGACGTGGGTGACGTCGCCGTCGGTCACCTCGATGGCGCGCTGCGCGCGGCGGTACAGGTGGCCCACCACCGGTTCGAGGCGCAGCACCTCGCCGAGCATGGCGAGGCGCTCGGCCTCCCCGGCCACCACGAAGCGCTCGCGAAGGGCGTCGTTGCGCAGGAAGTGCAGCGTGGCCATGGAGATGAACTCGCGCGTCGTCACCATGCCGGCCGCGCCGTAGGTGATGCACTCCATCACGATGCCCATGTCGGAGTAGCCCTCGTCGATCAGGTGGCTGATGACGTCCTCGCGGCGCTCGGCCTTGCGGGCGCGGATCGCCGGGCGCACGTCGCGCAAGTAGAACACGAGCACCGGCAGGTTGCCGGTCAGCACCGCGCGCAGCGACTCGAAGCGGGAGCGGCCAAGACCCGGCTCGGCGAGGTCGAAGGGGGGCTGGTCGAAGAACTTCTCCAGCCGGTTCGCCATCGCATCGGTGTCGGAGTTCGTCAAGCCGATCACCTGGGCGGCCACGTCGACCGAGAGGCGCAGGGTCACATGGTCGAGTTGCACGGTGTCGGCCGCGACCATGGCGTCCACGAGGGCGTCCACCCGCTGGGTGATCAGCTCGGAGTAGCGCGTCGAGACGACCTTCGGGGCGAAGTAGCGGGCCACCTTGGCCCGCTGCTGGCGGTGCGCCTCGCCGTCCATGAACAGAATCGGGGTGTCCGTCATCCGCCCCTTCATCGACTCCGCGGTGAAGCCGGCCTGCGTGGTGGCGTCGCGCTCGCGCAGAACCTGGCGCGCCACCTCTGCGGAGCGGACGTGCCAGACGTCGCCCACCTTCTCCATGCGCGGCGTGGTGCGCTCGCCCTCGCGCTGGGAGACGCGGTCACAGGTACCAGTCATGCACCCATTCAACCCTGTATCCGGCCGCGTGCGCAGCCCCGCCGCCCCGGGGGCGGGGGTTTTGCCCGTTCGGGTGGGCTCAGCCGGCGGCTGCGGCGTCCAGTGCCTCGCTGTCGGCCCACTCCCAGAGCGTGCCCGGACGCCCCCGCCCCAGCACGACGCGCTTGTGCGCCACGCGCAGCTCCGGGATGGACGCCAGTCGACGGTTCAGGTTGCCGCGGTCGGGCTCGACGCCGTGGAGCGATCGAGTGACCGCGACCGCGGCCGAGACCGGGAACTGCGGGCCGGTCAGCGCGCGGGTGAAGGCGAGGTTGCGCCACAGCCGGTCGATGAGCAGCGGACGGCCCACCGTGACCATCTGGTCGTGGTCGAACGCCAGGTGGGGCACGGCGTCGAGGCGGTGCCACGTGACGTCGGGGTGCGGTTCGGCGTCGTCCGCCACGGCCCACATGACCACCGACAGCGTGAAGCCGCGCGGGTCACGGTGCGGTTCGTCGAACACGGTGAGCTGCCCCAGGTCGCGGACGCCGACGCCCAGCTTGGTCGCCACGGCGCGCCGCGAGGCGTCCACCAGACGCTCGCCCTCCAGCAGGGTCACCCCCGGCAGGGCCAGCTGCCCGATGTAGGGCTCGGTGGCCCGCGGGTAGACGGCGATCTCGACCTCGCGGCCGGCCTCGTCGTAGCGCAGGGTCAGCACGTCGACCGAGACGTTCGACGTGGGGCGGGGATCCATCGTGTCGTCCTCGTGCAGTTCCGGCGGGTGGGCGGGGCCCATGCTAGTCGCCGAGCCCGGCGGGGGGCGGCGCGGTCGTCAGCCGGTCAGATCGTCCGTGGGCAGGCCATCCGTGGGCAGGGGCGCCCAGCCGCGCTGGACGACGACACCGCCGGCGTCCAGTTGCGCGAGCACCGCCCGCTGCAGGGAGGTGGCGCGGGGCAGGGAGGCGAGGTCGACGTGCTGCCCCGAGCGGGTCTCGCGGTGGAAACCGAAGTACAGGGCGTCGCGCCGCCCGTCGCGCGGGGTGCCGTACCGGGTGAAACGGCCAGCGAAGCGGGCCATGTTGGACGCCGGGTCGAGCCGGGCGACCATGCTCGGGTCGAGTAACCACGATTCGCAGGTGATGCGGCTGATGGGGAAATCGGCGAACGCGGTGTCCGCCAGGTGGCGGGCCTGGCGGAAGGAATCGTCGACGGCGGCGGGCGTCAAGGAGCCCGTCTCGGGGATGTGGCAGCCGAGCACCCAGCCGAACACCTCGTCGCGCTCCAACGTGTACTGCAAACGCCCCAACCAGACGAGGCCGCCGGCGAAATTGGGCGCATTCCACCCGGTGGTGCCGAAGCCGAAGCGGCCGTGGACGCGGCGATGGACGGCGACCTGCTGGCCGAGGTCGGCCACCGAGCGCCAGGCGACGTCGGGGGTGACACCGCGGCGCACCAGCTCGTGCTGCACCTGCGGAGCGGCCGCGACGAGGGCGGCCAGGCCGAGCAACTCGGGGGCAAGCGGATGGTCGATCGGCTCGCCGTGGAGAGGGTTCGGCCGGTCCTCCAGGAGGCCGACACGGGCGGCGAGCAGGCCGTGGAGGCGCTCCACGGTGGCCCAGTCGGCGTCGGTGAACGCACGCAGGCAGTCGGTGAACGCCGCGGCGTCCTCGGGGCGGAACGCGAGGCGTCCGAGGAGTTCGGGCAGCGCGGTGCCGTCGGGATTCAGGGTCGTGCGTGCTGACACGGTGCTCCTCGTGCTCGGTCGGGAGGCCGGCTCCGGACGGTGGTGACCCAACGTACCCATGCGGACGCGGTGCCGGGCCAGCGGCCGGCGGATCGGCTCCGCGGAGCGGTGAAAAGAAGCGTGCCAAGTTATCCACACCACATCCCGGACAGGTGGATTTCCCCCCGCGTGTCCGCTTACCGTGGCCCTCACGTTGTTGTTTCGACCACGCGGAGATCAATGTCCACCGTCGCACCGGATGCCCGTCGTCCTCGTCTGCGCCTGCGGCGCAACCCCTTGTGGCTGCTCGCCGGCATCTTGGCCGTCGCCCTCGGGGGGCTCGCCTCGGCCTACCTCTACACGAGCGTGGCCTCGACCGAAGAGGTGTTGCGTGCGACACGGACGATCCATCGTGGCGAGCCCATCGTTGCCGGGGACCTGACGGTGGTGTCGGTGGGCACCGGGTCGGGCGTGGACACCGTGCCGGCCGACGACCTGGCCAGCGTCGTCGGGCAGCGGGCGACCCTCGACATCGCGAACGGCTCGTTGCTCGTCGGCGGCACCTACGGCGACGGTGCGCTGCCGGACGGGATGGCGCGTGTGGGCGTCCGGCTCGAGGCGGGCCGCTTCCCGACAGGCCTGACGGCGGGCACGAACGTGCTGGTCGTGGCGCTGCCCGACGCCAACGCGCAGAGTGCCTCGACCGAGCAGGCGGCGCTGCCTGCGAGCGTGCCAGCGACCCTCACGAGTGCGCCGGCGACGCAGAACGACGGAGCGGTGGTCATCGACCTGACGCTCTCGGCGACCCAGGCCGAGTCGGTGACCCGGCTGGCCTCGGCCAACCGGGTGTCCCTGGTGGAGCAGGACGCGGGCGCATGAGCACCGTGGTGCTGGCGAGCGCGTCGGGTGCGCCGGGCGTGACCACGACGGCGCTCGGGCTCACGTTGGCGTGGCCCAGGGACGTGCTGCTCCTGGACGCCGACCGCAGCGCGGCGCACACGGTGCTCGCCGGGTACCTGCGGGGCCAGGCGCCGCACGCGCTGGGCGTCCAGGGGTTGCTGCAGGCCTATCGGGAGCGCCTGCCGATGGGTGAGGCGCTGCTGGCCAACGCGCTGGCGTTGCCGGACGCCCGGGCCTCCCGGGCCGCCGAGGACCCATCGGGGCCGGATCGCCGCTTCGTCCCGGGTTTCACGCACCTGGGGTCGGTCGGTCTGTTCGACGGGGTCTGGGGGTCGTTGCTGGAGGCCGGCAGGGGCACCGATCGTGATCTCGTGGTGGACGCCGGGCGCCTCGGCCCCGCAGGGCTGGCCGGCGAGCTCGCCGGCGGTGCCGACATGATCGGGCTGGTCTGCCGCACCACGCTGGTCTCGCTGGCGGCCCTGCGGTTGCACCTGCCGCCGTTGGTGGACTCCGGACCGCCCGGCC
The DNA here is from genome assembly GCF_038502305.1 of Propioniciclava soli. Lineage (NCBI taxonomy): Bacteria > Bacillati > Actinomycetota > Actinomycetes > Propionibacteriales > Propionibacteriaceae > Propioniciclava > Propioniciclava soli. Next base: position 3,569,415 of record NZ_CP115965.1, on the reverse strand, counting down.
GCGTGGGCCTGGTGCTGGTGGGCCCCGGGCGTCCCTACGGGGCACGGGAGGTGGCCGACCAGTTCGGCGTCCGCGTGTTGGCCGAGATTCCGTGGGAGCCCAAGGCCGCCGCCGACCTCATCGAGGCCGGGTCGTTGCCGCGCAACTGGTCGCGTCAGGGGTTGGCGCGGTCGTATGCGCGGACGGCCGAGCAGCTGCGAGCCGCCATGACCGAGGGGCTCACCCTGCCCCAAGGCGCGGAGACGGTGACGGTTGGGGCGGGGGGTGCGGCATGAACCCGGCTGCGCGGCCGTTGGCGGAGGTTCCGCTGCTCCAAGGGGCGGACTATGCGCTGTCGGCCCCCGAGATTCGGCGCGCCGAGGCCGTGGTGCCCCACGACACGGCCATCGACTGGGGTCTCGTCGTCATCCTGCGGCGGAAGGCGAGCGAGGAGATCACCCGCGAGACCGAACTCCAGGCCCAGGCGTCCGGCGGCGTGGTGGCGGAGGCCGACCGCCGGCTGCTGGGGCGTTCGGTCTGCCGACGAATCGTGCGTCAGCATGCCGAGGGCCAGAGCCACCTCGGGGAGTTGTGGCCGCTGGAGCGCGAGCGCGCCTACGCGGTCGCGCTGGAGGACGCGATCTTCGGTTACGGCCGGTTGCAGCCCCTCTTCGCGCTGCCCGACGCCGAGAACATCGAGATTCACGGCTGCGATTCGGTGATGGTGCAGTACGGCGACGGTCACCGCGTCGCCCACCCGCCGGTGGCCGACTCCGACGAGGAGCTCGTCGAGGCGATCCGGTTCCTGGGCGAGTCGGTCACCCCGCCGCGTCCGTTCGACGACGCGCACCCCACGATGACGTTGGCGCTCGGCAACCGGCACCGCCTGCACGCCATCGGTTTCGGCCTGAGCTACCGGCCCAGCGTCACGATCCGGCAGCACATCCTCACCGCCATCGACCTGCCCGAGTTGGTCGACCGCGGCATGCTGCCCGACGACGTGGGCCGCCTGCTGCATGCGGCGATCCTGGCGCGCATGTCCATCGTGATCGCCGGCGACCAGGGTGCGGGCAAGACGACGTTGTTGCGCGCGCTGATCGCGTCCATCCCGCCCAACGAGCGCTTCGGCACCCTGGAGACGGACTACGAGCTCCTCACCCACCTCCAACCCGGACGCCGCAACATGCTGGCGCTGCAGGCGCGGGTGGGGCTCGGTGAGATCTCCGACGGCCGGTCGGTGGGCGAGTTCTCGGTGGCGGACCTGATTCCCGAGGCGCTGCGCCAGAACCTGTCTCGACTGGTCGTGGGGGAGGTGCGCGGCGTCGAGGCTGGCGCGATGTTCGAGGCGATGCAGGCGGGCGCGGGGACGCTGAGCACGACGCACTCCCACTCCGCCGCCTCCACGATGGACCGGTTGGCCGCGCGCGTGGCGCAGGGTGGCGTCCTCACGATGGACGAGGCCTACCGCCAGATCGCGCTCCACATCGACCTGATCGTGCACGTGCAGCTCGACGACGACACGTGGCGCGGGGGCGTTCGCAACCGGTATGTCTCCGAGGTGCGCTCGCTGACCGGGGCGGTGGAGGGCAACCGGCCGGTGACGCACCTCGTGTACGCGGCGGGCGGTCCGGCAACGGCGTCGTCGTACCACCCCGAGGCCGCTCTGCTGGAGCAGCTTGAGCCGTTCTGGGGCACCTGGAGGCAGGCATGACGACGGCCGCGGTGGTGCTCGCCAGCATGCTGACGATCGGCGGGATCGTGCTGATCCTGGCGTGGTCGTTCGGGGTCGTGGGGGTGCCGGGGTCCGCGTCGTTCTCCACAGGCCTGTGGACGAAGGTTGTGGACAAGTACCAGCACATCCCGCGCCGCACCCTCGTGCTGACAGGGGTGTCCACCGTCGCGGCCGTGCTCGTGACCGTGTGGACGGGCTGGCCCCTGATGCTCGTCGTCGTGCCCCTGGCCGTGGTGGGTCTGCCCCACCTGCTGTCGGCGCCGCGCAACGTCGAGATAGAACTGCTCGGTGCCCTCGACCGCTGGGTGCGCGGCATGACGGCCACGATGGCGACCGGCAAGTCCATCACGGACGCCCTGCGCCTCAGCGCCCGCCAGGCCCCGCCCGAGCTCAGCGACTCGATGGTGCTGCTCGTGCGGCGGCTCGACGACCGCTGGACGCCCTCGGACGCGTTGCGTGCGCTGGCCGACGAGCTGGACAGCGCCGACGCCGACACCGTCATCGCCAGCCTCATCCTGGCCGTGCAGCGGGGCGGGAGTGGCGCCATCGTGACCCTCGCGGCGCTCGCAGACTCGGTGCAGGAGCGGCTCCGCGCCCTGCGCGAGGTCGAGGCCGAGCGCGCCAAGCCGCGGGCGGTCGTCCGCCATCGTACAATCCGAGTACCCAAGGCTTGGCTTCGTAACGCTAAGGTAACGATCCGGGGGTGCCGCTGGAAATTCGGGCACCTCAACCCCAGGATACAGAGTGGAGGGGTTTGAGCACGGCCTCCCCCTCCCTGTCGAGTCTCCGTAACGCTATGGTTACGATCCGCCGGTCTGTTGCGGATTCGGGCACCTCAACCGTAGGATACAGAGTAGAGGGCCTCCCGGATCGGGTGGCCCTCTCGTCATGTCCCCCCTCGGGCTTCCCACTCCTTCGGCCTGGGGGTGCGCCGCTCCGTGGTGTGTGAACTTCACCACGTCAGTTAGCGGCGTGGGCGAGCGTCGCTCCCGGTAGCTCCACACGATCGGTTCGTTGTTGACCTTTCGTTTGCCGGGGGCGATGCGCTCCCATTCAACCCAAGCTCTTGCCCTCGATCGCTTGCGCGCGCCCTCGATCGCTTGCGCGGTCGGGGGCTTCTTCTTTCGGCCCTCCAACTTCTGGATTGATCTATGTCCCTCACCCACAACGGAAGGAACCCCGATGGGATGGAACCTCGATACCCGGGCGGCTGCGGCCTACCTGGGCTACGCAGCGCACACGCTGGAGTGTTGGCGATGGGAGCGGCGTGGACCGCTCTACCTGAAGCTGCCCAGCGGTGCGATCCGCTATGACCGTGATGCCCTCGATGAATGGGCGAAGTCTGGGCACTGGACGAAGCCCTACCGCCACGACCTCGAAGGAGATGATCTCAGTGATTGATGCCCACACGCTCGTCACCCGCTTGTTCGCTATGTCCGATGGGGAGCTCTCCTCGCTCCATCCTGTCGGCACCGACGATCATGGCATCCTCACCGATCGCTACCGAAGGGCACGTGCCGCAACCCCGGGTTGGATGCCGTGGGACTACTCCCACAACAATCACCACCTCCTGCCGCGAGCCGATGTGCTCACGATCGTGGCGGACGCTCAGCGCGTGGACGCTGGCAACTCCCTTCATCGCGGCCCTGGGCGGCCTCCGAAGTCGGAGGGCAAGCCTCGAACGTGTGCGTCCTGTAAGGGCACCTACAGGGCCTATCGGAGCACCTCCCGATACTGCTCCAACCCCTGTCGCCAGCAAGCCTTCCGCGATGCTCGGAAGGCCGCTCAACCCCTCTAATCCCGTAACGCTAACCCTCGGGTTTATTCACCTCAAAGTTGTGTAGGAATGATCCTAAGCGAAGTGATCGCTAGACGTGACCTAGGACCCATCCCTAGGTCAACTCCGCTTAGAATCGTTCCTGGACGACTCTCATTGAAGGAGTGCCATGTCCAACCCCGTCTTCTACCTCTCTGCGGCGAGAGCCAGCTCGATGATCTACACCCCCACAATCACGGCTCAGACCGCTACCCCCCCCCCCCGGGGCGATCGCCGTTTCCGTCCAGTGCCCCTACTGCGAGGGCACTCACAGCCACACTCTGGAGCCTGCCCGCGACGACGACGGCCTACGCCTATCCCTCTGTGGGATCGGCTACACGATGGAGGGCGACACCCTCCGACGAATCCGCCGTGGCGGTTACTACCGAATCACCCTCGCCACCGAAGGAGTCCCATGTTCAACCCCGTTTCCTACGTCTCCATGGTGAGGGCTTCCCTCCGTGGGGATGCGCTCAAAATCGCCACCGTGCTCGCTGGGCACGCCGACAACGAAGGGGAGTTCGACGGTGCCGGCCGATGGCTGAGTCGATACGTCGGCGAAGCGGCTGGCTTGAAGCCGAAGGAAGCTGAAGCGGCGTTCTCCAAGCTGCGAAGCTTTGGCTTCGTCGCGCTCGTTGCTCGGGGCGACTCCACTATCCAGCGACCAGCCCGATATGCGCTCACGGGGTGGTCGTCGTGAGCGATTCTCGCACTCGCTTTCCCTGGGTGAAGCTCGATGCCGATTGGCTGGGCGAACACGTAGCCGATGGACGCCTTCCGCTGTGGATCCGGGTCTCCCTCGCCTCGTGGTATCGCCTCGATGCGAAGGGCTTCGCCTCGTTCGGTGCGTTCGGCCTCGACGGACTCACCGCCTCCAACTGGACCTCGGGGGAGGGGGAACTACAAGTGGACCTCGACACGGGGGAACTCCTCCCACCCTCGAAGCTCACCCGCGCCGTCCGCACGGCTGTGACGAATGGCTGGATCGGACCTGGCTCCAGCGTCCATCGGGCGTTCGTCCCTCACTCCGTGGTGAGCGTAGGCAACGTGAGGAACGCTCCGTGGCGTAGGGTCCATCGTCCATTCCTGGAGGCCCAGCTCTCCAACCCCTCCGTGCCGGGATGGGTGAGAGTCTCGCTTGCGAGCTGGGCCTACATGAGTCCACGCGGCTACGCCCCGTTCGGGGCGGGGGAACTCTCTGACCTCACGGGCGTCAGTAACGTCCGGCGTGCGCTGGCCGAAGCGATCGCGGCAGGTTGGGTGGGCGACGGCTCCACCCCTACCCGCGTCAACGGGATGCCGTCCGGTATCTGGGTGGGTCAAGCCACCTGAGAGCGTACGGATTCTGTCCCTTCACGTACGGATTCTGTCCCTGAGAGGGGCTTTGTCAGCGTACTTAGCGTTATGCCTCTCTCTACTTCTTGTAGCGGCGACGAAGGGACTGGGGGGTGGGAGGTTACCCGCTCCCCCCTTAGCCGTTCAACCCAGAGAGGGACAACCCCTCTCAACCCAGAGAGGGACAACCCCTCTCAACCCAGAGAGGGACAACCCCTCTCAACCCAGAGAGGGAGAACCCCTCTCAACCCAGAGAGGGACAACCCCTCTCAACCCAGAGAGGGACAACCCCTCCTCACCGATGTGGCTCGTCAACTGGAGGGCTCCGCCCTCCCATAACCCACAGCCTGCCACGCCCCCGAAGGGGGCTCTAGCAGTCAACCTGTAAGAAGGAGTACCCATGCCCACGATCACCGTAGACCCCAGCGCCTACGACGCCTCGACCAAAGCCGCGAAGGCGAAGGCCGAAGCACGCAAGCTCGTCAAGCTGCGCAAGCGTGAAGCGGCCGATGTCACCCACGCGCTCGACGCTCTCAACGCTCGCCTGCTCCGTGGTGACGACGCCGTCACGGCCATCGACCTGGTCAACGCCGATGCTGAAGTCAAGCGCGCCGACCTGCTCAACACCTACGCCGAGCGCCTGTTGCGGCGTGCCGAGCGTAACACGTCACCTGGCGACTACGAGGTCGCCACCCACGTCGCCACGATCCTCGTCGAGACGGGCACCTACGACACGAACGTGACGATCACCGACAAGGTACCCGCTGCCGTGGACAAGAGGACGTTGCCGCACACGTTCATTGTCCAGCGTCGCCACAGTGTCGGCCTCGACCTGGAGTCGGTCCACCTGGAGGTCATCCTCTACTCGAAGTCTAAGATGCTCACTTCGCCGCAGACCGACGAGATCACCCGTCCGCTCGTCCAGCGGGGATGGGAGGTCTCGGCCATGCGCTCCCTGCCCGAAGAGCTGGACGGGGGAGTCTGGCGGCACGCCGTCACCCTCGACGTGTCCAAGGGCTGGGGCCAGTTCCCGGCTACGCGGGGCGGGAACTTCTACGAGTTGCACTACCGCGTGCCGGACGCCGCAATGGAGGGCTTGCACCACTACGGGGTGAGGCTCGCAGGCTATGGCCTCGACGGCACCCTCCTAGAGTCCACCGTTGACGGTGACCGCATCACTGAGCGATGGGCTCTCGGGTTTGGCGCCGCCTTCCACGGGGAGGTCGACGCGGCCAAGGGTGCGGCTGGGCGTGCGCTGCGCTCCCTGGTCGACACCTACATCCCGGGGTTCGGCCTCGTCGCGGATGTGAAGCTCACCGACGCCAGCCCCCTCCCGGGTCGGCGCGACGTGAACGTGAAGCTCACCGATCACGTGGGCGCCCACACTGCCGATGTGGCCTACGCCGTGGTCGCCGTCCAGCGCTCGAACCCCGCCCCGGAGTTGTTCATGGACGCCGACGTTGACGACGACTACGACTACGACGACGACGACGACGACGACTTCCAGTGAACAGAAGCCCCCGATCCCTTCAACGTGAGGGGATCGGGGGCTCTTCCATGTCAACCTGGGTTGACGCCGACGACCCTGGAACTGTGGCACCCTGCGAGCAGCTAACACTTGATGGTGCATCGCGGGCATTCTCGGGGGTCCACCCCCCACCCCTGAGGGCCCGCCTGCCGCGACAGCGGGGAGCGACCTGGACCCAACCCTCACCCTCGTTCTCGTCGTCGCTCAGCGGGCCACGTAGGCCGCGACAACGACGAAGCCGACGAGCGAGCTAAGCCAACGAGCGAGCTAAGCCAACGCGAGCGAGCTAAGCCAACGAGCGAGCTAAGCCAACGCGAGCGAGCTAAGCCAACGAGCGAGCTAAGCCAACGCGAGCGAGCTAAGCCAACGAGCGAGCTAAGCCAACGCGAGCGAGCTAAGCCAACGCGAGCGAGCTAAGCCAACGAGCGAGCTAAGCCAACGAGCGAGCTAAGCCAGCGGTGTGAACTTCACCCGGTCGCGGTCGGGCTTGGCATACCTGCCCTTCGGCATCTGGGCGACGGTGATGGACTCGAACACATTCGCGAACATGGAACGGAGCTTCCCCAGGTCTAGCGCGTCGGGGAGGGTGAAGAAGGTTTCGAGGTCTGCCACCCAGCCCATCGCGCTGGCAGACGCCGTGAGGCTTTCCAACTCCTTAGTGGTGGCCTCCCTCCGCTGGCGCAAGCCCTCCGTCGCCGTGGTCACCTGGTCCATCGTCATAAGGTCCGCTGCGAACGCTGCGGCAAGCTCCCCTAGCTTCGTTTCGATCGTCGCCAACTCCGCGCGTAGCTCCAGCGCTCGTGAGGCGTCCGCTTCCTCACTCGGCCCCGTCCACGCTTCCATGTGGCGGGGGAGTGCCTCGCGAAGCGCGAGGAGGGCGACAGAGTCGAGCCAGTCTTGCGCCACCGAGCAGTGACCCTTGCGGCATCCGTACTTCCGGACCTTGAACTCTCGCCCATCGTTGCGCTTCATCACGTCGGTTCGGATGATCCACAAGGGGGTTCCGCAGTGGGCGCACGTGGCGATGCCAGACAACATCGTCGTCACCTTGTTCCCACCGTTCGCATTGCGTCCACGCTTGGGGTCGGTGAGGGTGTCCACCACGGCTCGCCACGTGGGCTCGTCAACGACGGCGACCCAGTCACCCCGGGCGACCACCTCACCTTCGTACACTTTGAGACCAGCGTTCCGCGCGTTCTTCATCGTTTGTTTCACTGTGTGCGGGGTGAAGGGCTTGCCGAAGTAACCGACAAATCCCGCTTCGTTCCACGTCCGCGCGATGGATGCCGTGGTGGCGCCCTGTAGCACGTCGGCAAACGCCTGCCGCAGCAGGGTCGCCTCCGCCTCCCGGAGGGTCCCGTCGAGCTCGTAGCCGAAGGGTCGGTTGACCCACCCCCTCCCCCCTTGCTTGGCACGCTGGCGGTAGGCGGCTCGCTGGCGCTCGCTGCGAATGTCGCCCTCGTAGGTTGCCCATGCGGTCACCGTGCGAGCGACCGCTTTGCCAGCGGGGGTCGAGAGGTCCAACTGCCCTGCCTGTATCGCCCACACGGTGAGGCCAGCGTCCAGCACGCGCTCTAGGTCGCGGCTCACGCGGGCCAGTCGGTCGAGGTTCCACACGACGACGTGGGCGGGACGATCCTCTAGCAGTTGCTCGAAGGCGGGACGCCGCTTGCCGCTCGTAGCGCTCACGTCGTTGTCGATGTAGACCGTGCCCACCGTCCACCCGCGCGCCTCCGCGTAGGCGCGGCATTCCTCCTCCTGGCGGGCAACGCCTAGGCCGGTGTCGTCGCGGTCGAGCGAGATACGCGCGTAGATCGCTACGTGGCTAGGCTCGTTGGGGCTCTGCGGGCTCCGTGGTGGGTGCGTCACAAGCCTAGGGTAACGGGATTGTCGGGCAGGTGACGCTCATCACGCTCGTGGTGCTGACGGGCGCCTTCCTGTTCGGGCGCGGCTTCTTCGCTCCCTACGGCACCCCGCTCGGCCAGGTGCTGCTGGCCGTGTTGCTGACCCTGTACGTCGGCTCGTTGGTGATGCTGCGGCGGATGACGCTGCCCCGCCGCCGCGAACGCATCCTGCGGGCACGCGCATGAACGCCCTGCTGGTCGTCGGCCCCGGGCTGTTGCTCGCGCTGGGGCTCGTGCTCATCGTCGGGGCGTTCCTGCCCCAGCACGTGCGGCTGGCGGACGCCCTCGGCGTGCTCGGCGACACGGCCCCGCCCGAGCCTGAGACGGACCTGGAACAGACCCGGCTCGAGTCGGTGGGCAGCTGGTGGCTCGACCGGCGTCCGACGGTGGTTCCCGCCGAGCTGACACGGCAGTTGCAGCTCCGGGGGCGGAGCCTCGCGCGGCATGTCGGCATCAAGCTCGTCTGCGCGCTGGCCGGCTTCCTGCTGCCGGTCGTCGGCGCGGTGACCTACTGGGTCGTGACGGGTCAGCTGGCGCTCGTGCCGGTGCTGGCGAGCCTGCTCGGTGGGCTGATCGGGTTCATCGCACCCGACCTGCTGCTGCGCGCCGCGGACCGGACCACGAGCTCGGACGCCACGGAGGCGCTGCTCGTGTACTTCGACCTGGTCACCCTCGAGCGGTTGGCCAACCAGTCCGCCACCCAGGCCCTGCACGCGGCGGCGTCCCTGTCCGACATCGCGATCTTCGCGACCATCCGCTCCGCCCTGGACCGGGCTCGTCTGCAGCAGCGCATGCCGTACGCGGAGCTGCGGGAGGTCGGCGCCCAGCTCGAGCTGCCGGCGCTGGTGGACCTGGCCGACGTGATGCGGCTCGACGAGTCGGGGGCGTCCCTGTCGGGCACCCTGCGGGCCCGCGTCAAGGAGCTCCGCGATGCGCACCTCACCACCGTCAAGATGGCCGCAGCCGAGACATCGGAGCGCATGACGCTCTTCATGGTCATCCCCAGCCTCGTCTTCGGCCTGTTCTTTCTTGTGCCCCCACTCCTGACCCTCCTGAGCAGTTGAACACCACCAATGAAAGGAAACACCATGGAAACCGTCCACCGACTCATCGGTTCCGCCCTCGTGTTGAGGAACACCGTGGCGGAGACCGCACGCGATCAGCGGGGCCTCTCCCAGTCGACCGAGCAGGCGATCCTGCTGGCCGGCGTCGTCGCGATCGCGATCGGCATCGTGACCCTCATCACGGGCTTCGTGAACGGCAAGCTCGCGGGGATCGGCTGACCGACGTGACCCGCCGCGACGAGCGGGGCATGACGGATTCGGTCCAGTGGGCCATCCTGACGCCCCTGCTCCTGCTCACCGTGCTCGGCATCATCCAGGCCGGGCTGTGGCTCCACGGGCGCACCATCGCGTCCAGTGCCGCCATCGCGGGCGCCGAGGAGGCAGCCGTCCTGGGCGCCACCGACAGCGCCGCGGTCGCCATGGCCGAGCGCCTGGCCGATGGGGGTGGGCTCGCGGACGTCACCGTGTCCGTCGAGCGGAGCACCGAGCGGGTTCGCGTCGTCGTCAGCGGGCAGATGCCCACGTTCGTCGACCTGGGTCAGACGCGGGTCAGCGAGCAGGCGACCCGGCCCGTGGAGCGGGTGACCCGGCCATGACGCACCCGCAACGGGAGACGCGCCGGGGGGAGCGCGGCGCGGCCTCGGTCGAGTTCGTCGTGATCGTCCCGGCATTGCTCCTGATCATCGGCCTCGTGTTGGCGGGCGGACGGCTGGCCCTCGCCCGCTCGGCCGTGCAGCAGATGGCCGACTCGGCCGCCCGGTCCGCATCGCTGGCCCGCGACGCCTCCACCGCGCAGCGGCACGCGCTCGAGGTCATCGGGGCGGACGCCGCTGCGGCCGGGCTGCGGTGTTCCGGCGGTCTGGATCACGTGATCGACACCTCGGGGTTCTTTGTCGCGGTGGGCCAGGAGGCGCGGGTCGAGGTGCAGGTGCGCTGCGCCGTGACGCTGGGTGACCTCCTCGTTGCAGGCCTGCCGGGCACGTGGGTGATCGAAGGGCAGGCCAGTTCGGCCATCGACCGCTACCGGGGGAGACGATGATCAGACGTTCGGCGGCGTTCGCCGCACTGGTCGGCCTCGTGGTCGCACCGCCGTTGGTGTTGCTCGCCATCGGCTTCCGCGACTGGGCCACGCTCAGCCTCACCGGGGTCACCGACATCCGGCTCCTGCTCGCCCTCCTGACCGTCGTCGGCTGGGTGGCGTGGGTGGGGTGGGTGGCGGCGGTCGTCCTCGAACTCGTCGCGCTCCTCGCGGGTGATCGCGGACGCCCCCAGCGGGCAGCCCCGCAGCCGGCCGGATGGGCGGTTGTCGCCGGACCCCGGGCCCTCGCCGCGGCCCTGCTGGCCGCCGCCTTCGTCGCCCAGGTGACGCCCCTGGCGTCGGGTGCCCCCGGGGATGGGGCCGGTACCGCCACGCCCGGTGGGGGTCGGCTGCCCCTGGCCGGCACCGTGAGCGATGCCCCGGACGCCAGCGCCCGGGCCGAGGGTCGGGCCGCCGGCGGAGGGGCGCGCCAGGATCTCGGCCAGACGGCGGGCGATGCCACGGATGCGGAGCTGAGCACAGGGTCGGAGGTCAGCCGAACCGACGCGCTGGTCGCCCGCGGGCCATCCGGTGCAAGGGCGTCCCGAGCCACCATCCACACGGTGCGTCCCGGCGACGACCTGTGGAGTCTCGGAGCCCGCTACTACGGCGACGGGGCGCAGTGGCGCCAGATCGTCGCCGCGAACCCCAGCCTGGGAACCGACCCCTTGGCTGATCTCACCCCCGGCATGCAGCTCACGATCGCCGAGCCGGTCACGCTCGTCACCGTGCGGGCCGGGGACACGCTCAGCAAGCTCGCCCTGCGCCATCTCGGCGAGGCGGATCGCTGGCCCGAGATCCACGCCCTCAACCGCGACCGTGTCGCGGATCCCGACATGATCGACATCGGGTGGGTCCTGCGGGTGCCGCTCCTGCTCGCGGCCGAGGGCGTCGCGGGATCCCCTGCGCCGGCGACGGCTGAGCAGTCGGTGGACACCCCGGTGGATCAGCCGGCTGATCCACCGGCCGATCCGCCGGTTGATCCGCTCGCCGAGACACAGGGGGATTCCGCCCAGGACGCGGACCCGAGCGGGTCCGAGAACCACGCTTCGGGTGATGGCATGGCCGAGGGGGAGGAGGGCGCTGCATCGCCCGACGTTTCGGTGCCCCCCACCGCATCGGCGGACTCCGGCGCTCCGGCGCGGCCGACCCCGCCGGTGCAGAGCACCGTTCCCACGGCGGACACACTGGCGCCCGAGCACGACCAGCGGGCCATCGCTCGGCTGGTGGGCGGGCTGACGACGCTCACGGCGTCGGCGGTGCTGGGCGGCCTGGCGCTGCGGCGGCGCTGGCAGGAGGCATCGCGGCCGCTGGGCCGGAGGATCGCCCCGCCGGAGGCCGAGCTGACGCGCTTCGAGTCGGCACTCGGGCTGGTGCCGGACCACCACGAGCCGGATCGCGAGGATCTCATCGAGCGGGCCATGCGCCACCTGGCGCGGCACTGGTGGCAGCAGGGTCTGCTCGCGCCGGTGCTGGCCGAGGTGGTGGTCGGGCCGGACGACGGCGAGTTCCGTTTCGTGTCCGATCCGGGCTCCGCGCCGCCCGGGTTCCAGAAGGTCGGCGACCGGCTGGCCGTGACCTGGGCCGCCTTGCGGGAGCTCGACGACCCTCCGCATCCGGTCGCCTATCCGGCCTTGGTCACGCTCGGTGAGGACGTCGGAGAGAACCTCGTCATGGTCGATCTCGTGGCCTCCGGCACGCTCGGCGTCCGCAGCGAAGGAGCCACGCTGGCGTCCGAGGCCCTGTCGGCCATGCTGGTCGAACTGGCGTGTGCGCCGTGGTCGGCCGAGCTGCAGCTGCTGGTGGTCACCGATGACGAGGCGTTCACCCACGTTGCTGGTACCCACCGCGTCCGCACCACCACGGACGCCGAGGCCGCGGTCGTCGAAGTGGAGCGCATGGCGCATGCCCGCCAGGGCCTTCTCGGCGACGAGGCCTGGGATCGCGTGCGCCTCGATCCCGACCGCGCGGACGCCTGGGCCCCCTGGGTCGTCCTGTTCGAGGTGAGGCCGTCCCCGGCGCACGTTGCCCGCATCCAGGCGGCCACGGAGGGCACGGCGGTGGGCCTGGCCGCCGCACTCCCGGTGGGCGCCGAGGCCGGGCAGGCGACCTGGGAGCTCACCGAGAACGAGGAAGGTCGAGGTGTGCTGGCCGGCGAGCGCTCCCTCGTGCCCCAAACCCTCCCGTCGGCGACGCGGGCCGCGATCAGCAGCCTGTACGCGCTCGCCGATTCCACCCTCACCCACCCAGCCCCCTGGTGGTCGTCCGACGACCCGGAGGAACCCGTGAACATCGTCCAACTCCACCCCCGCCCCGCCGACACGCATGCCCCCCGCGTGCTGCTGCTCGGCCCGCTCGACCTGGTGGGTGCCACCGGGGAGGCGCCCACCCGCTCGACCCGGGCCTGCGTCGAGTACTGCGCGTGGCTCGTCGAGCACCCCGGCGCCACCCCGTCCCACATGTCGACGGACCTCTTCGTCACCGACGGGACGCGGCGCTCCAACCTCAGCCGGCTGCGGGCCTGGCTGGGCTCCGATCCCGACGGGCGGCCCTACCTTCCCGAGGCCTACTCCGGCCACATGCGGCTGCACCCCGAGGTGACCTCGGACTGGCGTGACATGCTGACCCTGACGCGGGGCGGCGTGAACACGATGTCGCTGGAGCGGCTCAAAGCCGCGCTGACCCTGGTGCGCGGAGCGCCCCTGGCCGATGCCGCCCCGGGGCAGTGGGGTTGGGCGGAGCACCTGCGTTCCGAGATGGCGGCGCTGATTCGCGACCTGGGGGTCGTCACGGCGCGCCTGGCGCGGGAGAAGGGCGATCTGGACGCCGCCCGCTGGGCCGCGAATCGCGCCCTCATGGCGGCGCCGGACGACGAGTTGTTGCTCGGCGAACGGATTCGCGCCGAACAGGCCGCCGGCCGTTACGACGAGGTGGAACGGCTCGTCGGACGCCTCCACCGGCAGTCGCGGCTGCTCGGGGTGGACCTGTTGGACGAGACGGTCGACCTCATCCAGGAGACGGTCGAGGGGCGGCTGCGGGCGCGCGAGGCCTGAGCCGGGGCGTCCGGCGTCCGGAGGGGTCAGTCGGTGAGCAGGTGGGCGGGTACGAACTCGACGCCGGCCACGCCGGCCAGCAGCCGCGGGTCGACCTTCTCGCCGCGCCGGATGACCGTGACGCCGCCCCGGGGCTCCAGCACCACGACACCGGCGTCCTCGAGATGGCGGACGCCGGCCGAGCGGAGCCGGGCCATGAGGTCGGCCTCGGAGACCAGCAGCTCCCGCGCCGGACGCGACACGAACCGGCCGTTGACCATGACCACGCGGGGCTGGTGGCGGCGGGAGACGGCGGCGATGCGCCGCAGCCTGCCGAGCAGCGCTTCGAGAACGAGCAGGGTGGTCGATGCGACGAGCGCCCCGGCCAGGGTGGGGGTCGGCCCCAACATCCCGCGGGCGATGAGGCTGCCCAGAACGGTCAGCAGGGCGAGGCTGAGGGTCGATGAGCTGGAGAACAGCCGGGGGCCCGACCACGCGAGCACCAGCGAATAGGCCAGGTAGAGCACCGTGGCGGCGATCACGACTCCCAGCGCGTCCCACGGTGTCATGCCGATGTGCGTCCAGAGCTCACCCATGGCTCCATTGAACCGCAGCCTCGGGGGGCCGGGAGGTGGCTCGGTGCGGAGCGCAGCGTGCCTGGGCCGGGGGCGGGTGCGGAGCCACCTCACCCACGCCGTAGCCTTGTCGCATGGGGGAAGCCGCATTCTGTTACGTCGTCATGGCCCACAACCCGGACGGGGTGGACCGGCTGGTGCGCCGTATCCGGAGCCTCAGCCCCAGCGCGAACGTGCTGGTGCGGTTCGAGCCCCACCAGGGGTTCGACGCCGAGGCGCTCCGTGTGGCGGGCGCACACCCGCTGGCGTCGGCGATCCACGTCCGCTGGGGGTCCTGGGAACTGACCGCGGCGATGATCGAGGCGCTGGCGACCGCCGAGGCGGAGTTCCACGCCGAGCACTACGTGCTGGTCTCGGGCACGGACTATCCCATTCGCTCCCTGGCGGCCTGGGAGCGGGAATGGGTCGACCAGGGTGCCGATGCGCTCGTCGAACAGACGCCCGACCAGCCCGACAACTGGCGCTTCCGGTGGTTTCTGCCCGAGGTGCGCTTCCCGAGCCAGCCGTCGCTGTACCGCGCGGTCCGTCACGTCGGCTGGCGCATCGGCACGCTGACCCGACCGGTCCTGCAGGTGTTGCCCCGGTTCGTCGAGGGCGACCGCCGCTGGTTTGTGGGCGTGCGGCGTCCGGGCGTGAGGCCGCCGGTACCGATCGTGAAGGCGAGCCAGTGGATGACGCTGTCGGCGCGCGCGCTGCGCCGCGTCCTGGATCGGGACGCGCGCGAGTCGCAGCTGCGCCGCTGGTTCCGCACCGTGCGGATCACCGACGAGATCTACCTCCAGTCGCTGGTGCACGACGACCCGGAACTCCGCGTCGTCCAGGGGCCCACCACGCTGAAGGAGTTCGGTGAGAATCCCTCCAGCCCGCTGTGGTTGGACGCCGACCGCCTCCGCCGCCTGACCGACGGCGCGCGGGCCCCCTTCGCCAGGAAGTTCGCCCCGGACGCCCCCGCGGAGCTTTTCGCCGCCGCCGACGCCTTGGCCGACGCAGAACGATCCTGAGAGGCACCGTGGCTGACATCGTCCGGCACTGGAACTCCCCGGCTTGGTTCGCCGAGGCCTCGACGTGGATCCTGGCCACCTGCGCCCGACTCGGGCTGCGGGTGGTGGCACCGGTGGCACACCATCGGGTGCGGTTCTGGTCGGTGCTGCTCACGGTGGAGACGGCCGAGGGCCGGGTGTGGTTCAAGGAGAACAATCCGGGGCAGCGGTTCGAGGCCGCCCTCACCATGGAGTTGGTCGGCATCGCCCCCGGTCAGATCCTGCCGCCGCTCGCGGTCGATCGGGACCACGGCTGGATCCTCACCGCCGACGCCGGCCCAGTGCTCCGCGAGCGCGGGCCGCTGACCGAACCGGTGCTGCTCGACTTGGTGCACACCTGCGCCAACGTCCAGCGCCGCGCAGCCGAGCACGGGACCCGGTTGCGTGCCGCAGGGTTGCCGGCGCGACCCAGCGGCGACGCCGTCGGATACGTGCGCAGGCAGGTCGAGTGGCTGGCGCGGTTGGATGCGACCCACCCACTGCACCTGGATGCCGCCGCGGCGTCCGAGCTGCTGGCAGGGCTGCCCCGGCTGGAGGACGCGGTCGCGCAGGTGGTGGCGCTGGGTCTGCCGGACAGCGTGGAGCACAATGATCTCCACACCGGCAACGTGTTCGTGGCTCCTGACGGGCGGCTCCTGCTGTTCGACTGGGGTGATGCCGTGTGGGCGAACCCTGTGGGTTCCCTGCTGGCACCGCACCGGATGCTCACCGTGCACGGTGATCTCGGGGTCGATCCACCCCTGGCGCGCATGGTGGACGCCTACCTCGAACACTGGAGCGATCTGGCGTCGATGGCTGAGCTGCGCGCGGCGGTCCCGGCGGCCCTGTGCGTGGCGGGCACGCAGCGTTTCGAGACCTTCCGTCGCCTCATGGACGCGATGGACCCGGAGCACCTCGTCGGCTGGCGCGACCCGATCCTGTCGTGGCTGCGGTCCACGGTCGCGTAACGGCGCGATCCTGCCAGGGCATCTCGAACCCGGCCGGCACCAACCAGCCCAGGACACGCCCGCCACCAGACCCCACCTCTCCCAGGGACCTCCGGCCCCGCACCCGGTCGACTCACGTCCGAATCGGGGTCAGGTAGCGGGTGTGTTGACGTGGACGGCCCGTCGGGTCGACGCGGAGCGGTGGAATGACCTGCGCCGGCCCGTGGGCCGGCAGGTGGATGCGCCACCGATCCGCCTGGGGGTCGTGACTGGGCTCCACCACACCGTGGTGATGCGGGCAGAGGAGAACCAGGTTCGCCAGGGCGGTGCGTCCTCCGGCCCACCACGGGGTGATGTGGTGGGCGTGACAGCTCTCGGGTGGTTGTTCGCATCCGGGGAACACGCAACCCCGGTCACGCACGGCCAGGGCAGCGCGTTGGGCGTCCGTGACGAGGCGGCGCTGGCGGCCCTGGTCGAGCACCTCGGAACGCCCGCCCATCACGATGGGGAGCACCTCGCAGTCGCAGAGCCATTGGCGCAGGGTGCCGGCGTCGATGGGCGTGTCGCTGCCGACCAGCCGACCGTGGAGCCGTGGTGGCGCATCGCGGGCTGCCTGGTTCAGCTGGTCGAGGGTCACCGTGACGATGACACGGGGTCGGTCGCCTCCGTGCCGAGGGGACAGGGTGGTGCGGGACAGCGCGTCGATGAGGGCCACGAGCCCATCGGCGCGGCGCATCGCCGGCGTCAGGAGCGCGGCGGCCGGGTCGAGGGCGTCCAGCGCGCGGCGCTGCCCCTCGGCCCAGGCGTTGACGGTCTTCACCACGAGCTCGGCCTGGGCCACCGGCAACGACCCCTTGATCAGGATCGAACCGCAGTGGTCGGGAGTGAACGTCAGGTGGCGGGCCCGGGTGGCCTGGGCGAGCTCCCGTTCCAGGCGGGCAGCCTCGTGTGCCTCGGCGACCTCCGGAGCGAGCAATTCGACCAACCGATGGGTGAGCCGACGGAGCTCGGTGGAGGTGTGCGTGGCGGCGAACCCGACCATCATGTGCTGGGCCTCCTCGACGACCGCTTCCGGCAGGTCGGCGGGCAGCTGGTCGAGCACCGCGGTGATGGCGTCGCTCTGGACGGGCATCACGTCGCCTGCGCGTGCGGCATCACGGACGATGGCGAACCGATCGAGGCGCTGCCCGTGGCCGATCAGCCGGTGGGCCTCGGCGCGCGTGTGTTGGGTCGCGTCGGTCAACCAGGTCGAGGCCGACGTGCCGTGGGCGCGCCACGCCACGTCGTCGTGGTCGATCGCCGCAGCCAGCCCCGCCTGCCACGCGTGCAGCCGTCCGGTGACCCGCACCGCCTCGGCGAGCAGCGCCAACCGGTCGGCGTCGGAAGGCAGGCGGAGTCGGTCGTCGGTCAACGCATCGAGGGCGCGACCGATCAACGCCACCAGGGCGGCGTCATCGAGGTGCTCCAAGCCTTCCGTCATGACCACCACGCTACGATCCGCCTCTGACATTTTTTGCTCGGACAGCCCTTCGGGAAGCACTGTCGGGTAACGAATAGATCACAGATACTATTGCAGACCCCCGCGGGGAGGTGTGAGCCTATCCTCGGGTGATGGACACCACACTCGCCCGTACGCTGCTCCTCGACGTGTTCGACCGGTTCGCCGAGGGCATCTCCGAGTCCGTCACCGATCTCGACGAGGACGCCCTGCGCTGGCGTCCGGCGCCCGATGCCAACCCGATCGGCTGGATCGCCTGGCACGTGCTCCGCGTGCAGGACGACCACCTGGCCGAGCTGGGCGGCGTTCAGCAGGCCTGGTTCGCGCAGGGCTGGCAGGAGCGGTTCGCCCTGCCCTACGACGAGGACGCCCACGGCTACGGCCAGTCCGCGGACGAGGTGTCCGCGTGGCGCGGCACGGCCGATCACCTGGCGGGCTACGCCGCCGACGTGCACGCGCTGACCCGGCGCGTCCTGGTGAAGCTGAGCGACTACGAGCGGGTCGTCGATGAGAGCTACGACCCGCCGGTGACGGCAGCGTCGCGCCTCGTGAGCGTCGTCAACGAGGTCAACCAGCACCTGGGCCAGATCGCCTACCTCCGCGGGATGCTGCCGAACGGCCCGGCGTGACGGCGGGCGGGGGCGGCGCTGCGCCACGATTCCGACTCCGCAACTCACCCCAGGAGGATGAAGGCGGCAACCACGAGCACCAGGCCGCAGAGCAGGCAGAGCCCGGCGACCACCGTCACGACGGCGACGATGCCGGTGGCGGCGCGGTTCCGGCGTGCCAATCCTCGATGAACTGAGGGTGGGACGCCGGCCGCCAGCGGGCCGGCCGGTGGGCCGTCCGAGGCGGGGTTGCCCGAGGCAGGGTTGCCCGACGCCTCGTTGTGGCCGCGCGGCTTCAGCCCTGCGCGGTCGTCTGCGCTCACCGACGCCGATCCTCGCGGAGCTCGCGCAGGAGCCAGGGCAGTTCGGTCTGCACCGCGTCGACGCCGAGGTCGAGCAGGTGGGACCACGCGGCCGTGGGGCTCTCCATCACCGCCTTCTCGTCGTCGAAGCCGCCGAACAACGGGATGCCGGTGGTGAGGGTCTCGGAGTTGATCCAGATGAGGAGGTCGTTGCGGTGAATCGAGTCGAGGACGTCCGGGTCGAACCACGGGTGGTCGGCGTCGTGGGTGATGAGCTCCACCCCGACCAGGTTGACCGCCTCGTCGCCCAGGGGCAGCGCGGCGAGCTCCTCGGGGGTCGAGCAGATCGCCAGCACGGGGTACGCCGTGCGGTGCTGGCGCAGGGCACCGAGCGCGGCGGTCTCCCAACTCGGCACCTTGAGCAGCAACTGGTCGGCCATCTTCAGCCCGTCGAGCACGCGCAACAAGGTGGGCCAGCGCCACCACGACCGGTCGAGGGCGAACATCACCGGCTTGCCCCGGAACTCGCCGAGCAACGAGGCCAGGCGCTCGACCTGGGCTCGGTGCCCGGGGCGGTTCTTCCAGCGGTAGCTCAGCTGCGCGATCTCGGCCGCGGTCAGCGACTGGATGTTGCGCTCCTCGCCCAGCAGTTCATCCTCGAACCCGTCGTGGAAGGCGTAGAAGATGTGGTCGGCCGACGCCGACACGTCGATCTTCACCAGGTCTGCCCCGGACTGCAGCGCGCACCGCACGGCCGCCGTCGTGTTGGACGGGAACGGCCCCACCGCCACGCCGGCGTGCGACACCACGAGCGGTCGCGACGACGCAGCGAGGCTGTTCAACAGCCCGTTCAGCTGCGTGTGTACGGCATCTCCGAACACGTGACCTCCTTGTCAGCGCGGCTTGGTCGGGTGGGGGAGCCCTGCCGGACCAGCATAGTCGGCGCCCTTCCGGCTCCCGGGAGCAGGGCGGTGCCCTACGTTTCAGGGGCACCCGTCAGGCAGCGCACAGGTCGGTCACAGCCACCGGGTCGACCCTCGGGAGCATGACTTCGACCCTGCCACCCGGCACCGTAGCCGGGCCGGCCGGCGCGTCCGCCCCTGCGCCGATGCCCGCATTCCCGGCGGCCGCGCTCCCGGCACCCGCGCAGCCGACAACCGCGCCCTCGAGGGTCCGGGAGCAGCTCGCTGCCCGCTACGCCGCCCAGCATCGCCGTCGGACGTGGGCCGCCGACACCCTGCAGGTGCTCGCCTGGATGGTGGTGGTGCTGCCCATCGGCCTGCGGCTCCACGACGGCGGCTGGAGCGCCCTGACCGCCTCGGCCGCCGGCCTGATGCGCGGCGTCGGCATCCTCACCGGCCTGGTGGCGACCTCCGCGATGGTCCTCATGCTGTGGCTCGCGGCGCGGGTGCCGTTCATCGACCGCACCCTCGGCCACGACCGCGCCCTGGCCCTCCACAAGGCGCTCGGCCAGTGGACCTTCGGCGGTCTGGTGCTGCACGGCGTCTACCTCGTCACCGGGTACGCGATGGCCGACCAGCTGAGCTGGTCCGCCGAGTTCGCCACCCTGTGGGGGGTGGGCGACTTCGTCCTCGCCGTGGTCGCGACGGGCCTCCTCGCCGTGGTGGCGGTCACGTCCGTCGCCGCCGCCCGCCGCCGGCTGGGCCACGAGGTGTGGCAGGGGATCCACCTGGTCACCTACGCCGCCATCCTCCTCGCGTTGCCCCATCAGTTCTCGTTGGGCGGGCTGTTCGCCGAGGGGCCGGCGCACTGGTTCTGGCTGGCGCTGTGGGGGGCGACCTTCTTCGTGCTGCTGACCCACCGCGTCCTCGTACCGCTCTTCGCGTCCGCCGAGCACCGCCTGCGCGTGTCGGCCGTGACGTGGGAGACCCCCGACACCGTGGCCATCGAGATGACCGGACGCCGCATCGCTCAGCTGGGCATCCGGCCGGGGCACTTCGCTCACTTCCGCTTCCTGCAGGGCGGGCTGTGGTGGCACCAGCACCCCTTCTCGCTGTCGGCCGCGCCGCACAAGGACACCATCCGCATCACCGTCCGCATGCTCGGTGAGGGCACCCGTCGTCTCGCCAGCACCCTGCGCCCGGGCACGCCCGTGCTCATCGAGGGGCCGTACGGCGTGTTCACCGACGCCGCCCGCACGGCCCCCGACGTGGTGCTCGTGGGGTTCGGGATCGGCGTCGCCCCGATCCGCGCCCTGCTGGAGGGCACCGACGTCGTGCCGGGCCACGCCACGGTCATCGTCCGGGCCTCCAGCGAGGTCGAGGTGGCCCACCGGGCCGAGCTGGAGGCGTGGTGCCGGGCCCGCGGCGTCCGCCTGCACGTGCTGACCGGTCACCGCGGCGTCCTGGCCGACGGCTCGGCGTCCTGGCTGCCCGCCTCCCACCTGCACTGGCGCCTGACCGACCTCACCGGGCCGCTGACCGAGGCCGACGTGTACGTCTGCGGGCCCGCGGGCGCGACCGAGCTGGTGGCCGACGAGGCGCTCGCCGCGGGCCTGCCCCCCGAGCGGCTGCATCGGGAGGAGTTCGCCTGGTGAGGGTGGGCCGGACGCCGTGACCGAGCGCGCGCGAGGGCTCACAGCGCGAGCACCGCGACGATCGTGAGCGTGGCGCCGGCGGCCAGCGCTGCGTCGCGCCACCCCCAGCGCACGGGACGCCACACGGTGCGCGGGGAGCGCCCCAGGCCGCGGGCCTCCAGCGCCTCCGCCAACTGCTGCCCACGCCGCAGCGCCACGACCAGCAGGCTGAAGGCGGCCCGCCGGAACGCGTCGAGGGTGAGCCTGTCCCGGCCGGCGCCCCGCGCCCGGACGCGGTGCGCGGCCCGCAGCGTCCACCACTCCTCGGGCAGCATCTCCATCAGCCGGTAGCCCGCCATCAGCGCGTACGCGTGGCGCGCGGGCACGCGCGCCTGCTGGTGGGCGGCGTTGAGAAAGGCGATGGCGTCGGTGGTCAGGGCGAACAGCGCGGCCAGGGCGCCGATCGCCAGGGAGCGTGCCCCCAGCGCGAGCCCCCACGCCAGGCCGTCGTCGGTGATCGTCAGCGGCCCCCACTGTGCCACCGGGACGCCGCCGCTGCGGCTGAGCACGTTGACCAGGAACGCCGACAGCGCGAACCACGCCACGGGCACCTGGAACAGCAGCAGCCGGCGCAGGGGGACCCGGCCGAGCGTCAGCGCCGCCGCGGTGGCCAGCGCCCAGAGACCCAGCACGGGCACGACGTCGAGGGTGAACAGCAACGCGATGCTGACGACGAACACGAGCGTGAACGTGGTGACCGGGGAGCAGCGGGCCAGGAAGGAGTCCGGCACGCGCGGCCGCGCCTGCCGCGAGCGTCCGGCAGGCTGGGCGCTGAGCCGCACCTCGGCGTCCGCGAGCCGCTTCACCAGGCCCCTGTCGTGGGTCGCGACGAGCAGGGCCACCCCGTCGGCGCGCAGGCCGGCGAGGACGCCCTCGACCGCGGTGACACCGGCGTCGTCGAGCCCGAACGTCGGCTCGTCGAGCAGCAGCACGGGTGGGCTCTGGGCCGCGGCGGCCACCAGCGAGAGCCGGCGTTGCTGGCCCAGGGAGAGCTGGTGAGGGCTCAGTTCCTCCAGCCCGGCGAGCCCCACCCGCTCCAGCAAAATAGCGGCGCGGCGGGCATCGGCGTTCCAGCTGATCTCCTCGCGCACGGTGTGGGCGACGAACTGGTTCTCGGGGCGCTGGAACACCATGCCCACGCGGGGGGCACCCAACGCGGCGCGGTGCGCGGGCAGCAGGCCGGCGATCGCCAGGAGCAGCGTCGACTTGCCCGAGCCGTTGGGCCCGGTGAGCGCCGTGAGCGTGCCCGGCCGCAGCGCGATGTCGACGCCGGGCAGCACGACCGGCCCGTCCGGCGCGCGGCGCACATCGGTGAGGTGCCAGCGGAATGGCGCGGCCGCCGTGGGAGCGGGGCGCGGCGCCGGGCCGGGTGCCCCCACGGGCCGTGCCGGCGCGGCGCAGCCTCGCCCGAGCGCGACCGTGTGGCTGGCACGGACGCCGGCGCGCGCCAGTTCCGCCCGGCGGTGCTCGACGATGACCGCCGCGGGGGCCCTGCCGCTCCGCGAGGCACCCTCCGCGACGCCCAGCTCCGTGCCCCGCGCCGTGCCCAGCTCCGTGCGCAGCAGCGCGGCGACGTCGGCGGCGGCGTCCGGGTCGAGCATCGAGAGGGGCTCGTCGAGCAGCACGACCTCGGGCCCGCCCACCAGGGTCGCCGCCAGCGCGACGCGCTGGGCCTCCCCGCCGGAGAGTTGCCCGGTCTGGCGTCCGAGCAGGTGGGTGATGCCGCAGCGCTCGGCGATGGCGGCCACACGCGGGCCGATCTCGGCGCGGGGCACGCCGGCGTTCTCCAGGGGTAGGGCCAGCTCGTCGCGGACGTTGGCCAGGCACAGCGACGAGGCCGGGTCCTGCGCCAGGAACCCCAGCCAGGCCGCCGCTGCCAGGGCGGCTGATCGGTGACGTCCGCGCCGTGGTGCAGCACCCGGCCGTCGAGGTCGCCGGCCCGCGTGTGGGGGATCAACCCGGCCAGCACCGCCAGCACGGTCGACTTGCCCGACCCCGACGGACCGGTCAGCGCCACCACGTCCCCCGCGGCGAGCGCCAGGTCGAGGCCCCGGACGACCGGCTCGTCGGTGTGGGTGACGGTGATGCCCTCGGCCCGCAGCGGCTCGGCTGCGTCCCCCGTCATTCCTGGCCGGCCGGCGCCAGTGCCCCGCGAGCGCGCTCCGCCCGCTCCGCGCGGCCGGCCGGCAGGTCCCGCAGCACGCCGCTGCGCAGCAGGGCTCGGGCCACCGCCCAAGCCAAGAGCCCGCACAGCACCACGCCCGAGGTCAGGTGCAGGCCCAGGCGCAGCGCGAACAGGTCTTGGCCCCACCAGCCGAAGCGAATCGTCGCGTAGACGAAGCTGAGGGCCGCGCCGGTCAGTCCCGAGGCCAGGAACACGCCGAGCCCGTAGCGGCGGTACCCGGTGAGCAGGAACGCCACCTCGGCGCCCAGCCCCTGGATGAACGCGCTCAGCAACAGGATGGGCCCGACGGGGCTGCCGAGGAACACCACCTCGACGACGGACGCCGCCACCTCCGCCAGGATGCCGGTGCCCGGGCGCCGCGTGATGAAGACGGCCAGGGGAGCCACGACGATCCAGCCCCCGATGAGCACGTTCTGGGCGAGATCGCCGAAGGGGCCCATCAGCACCCCGAGGGCGCGCCAGCCCAGCACCAGCGCGTAGTAGAGAAAGCCGAACACGACGCCGAGCACGACGACCGAGACGATCTCGGCCAGCGTCAGGGGGTGGGTGCCGGGGGTGCGTGGCGATGTGGTCACGATCAGACCCCCTGGGTCGGTGAATTGATGGACAGCGACAGGTGGGTGACCACGTGCTGGACGCCGGCCCCCGTGCGCAGCCACGCGGTCGCCACCAGCGCCAGGATGGCGCCGACGTCGCCGGCCAGGCGGGTCACGAAGTGATCCGACGAGTGGAACAACCCGGACGCCCTGGCCGTGGCGATGGCGTCCATGATCGGGGTCATGTGGGCCCCGCCCCCCTGCCCGTCGAGCAGGGGGTAGAGCGACCATTCGGCCCAGGCGCGGACGCCCGCGTCCGGCACCGCGACCGCCTCGCCGTCGACCCAGGGCCCGTGCCGCAGCGTGCAGGTCACCTCGCCCGGGCAGCCCCGGGAGAGGAGGACCTGCGCCGCCAGGTGGGCACCGTCGGCGCGGTGGGCCGCAGCGGCCACCAAGTCGGCGCAATACCTGACCACAGCGGCATCGGGGCCGCCGACGAAGGTGCTGACGGGCGAGGTGGTGAGCTCGAGCTCCGGCGGCCGCGGGGTGGCGGCGAGAGCGGTGGTGATGATGTCGACGTACCGGTCGGTCATGGGGTGGAGGGCGATCCGGGCCCCGATGCCGTAGGTGGCCGCCGAGGGTGCGGACGGTGTGGGTGCTGCCATGCCTGCCTTTCCGCCCCTGAGGGTGGTGGCCGGCAACGACGGGTGCGGCGCGACGCCCCACCCAGCCCGACTCCCTCCGCTGGTATGAACCAGTTCAGGTTCCACGGGTCAGTCAGGATGACTTTCTCAGCGCGTCGCGCTCCCCGGGGGCTTGCTGGCATCAGGCTAACCGATGGGCCCCCCTCCTGCGGCCGGCGTGGGGAATCCGGTGGTCCGGGTGGCCCAGCGAGTGTCCTCCCTGGGGGGACTGGTGAATTGATAGTGAAGGTGTCTAGCGTGGGAACTGTCTACGAACGGCCACTCCGGTCCCCCGAACAACAGGAGATGCCATGCCCCGCAGTCGCGTGAACCGTTCCCGCAGTGCCGTCTTCACCGTCGTGGGGCCCTGCCGGGTCCAGGGGCTGCGGGTGCCGTCCTGGTTGGCGTGGGTGACCCGACTGTCGTTGCTCACCCTCGCCGCGATCCCGGTGCACCAGCTGTTCTACGCGATCCTCGGGCCCCACTACGTCACGCCCTTCGGTGTCATGGGCATCAGCGAGGCGACGTTCGCCGCGTGGTGCGTGGCGATGGTCATCCTGCCCGGCTACCTGTGGATCACCTTCGCCGGCTGGCTGCAGCAGCGCAGCCAGTGGCGCGCCTTCCTCACCCAGGCCCGCACCCTGGGCGCTGACGTCATCCGGGTCGAGTGCGTCGAGGACGTCTCGGGCACCGCATCCACGGTCAACGCCCGCTCGGTGACTGCCCAGGGTGACACCGCGGACGCCCACCGCGTCGTGGTGTGGGACTCCGCCCGTGACGTCCGACCCGACACCTGGGTGGCGCTCAGCGAGAGCCGCCGCGTCCTGGCCACGGCCACCTCCGCCGAGCGCGACGCCGATCTGAGCTGAAGCGCTGGGGTTTCCGCGACCTCGCCCCCGCGCCGGTGCCCGCCGTCGCCCTGCGCTGAACGGACGCACGCCCGGGTTCGCACCCGTCCGACAGGCCGCCCACAGGACCGCCACAGGTGCGGCGCCGAGGCTGATGCCTGTCCGACGAAAGGAATCAGGATGAGCAGCAGGGCCAGGGCCGCCGCAGCGTTGGCGTCCCTCGGAATCCTCGGGCTTGGCTGGGGCACGGCGACCGCCCAGGGGCAGGTCGCACTGGCACTCAACCCGCCCACGACCGACACCACGACGCCCTCCGACACCGCGTCTTCCGACACAACGGCCTCCGACACCGCGTCTTCCGGCACCGCGTCTTCCGGCTCTGCGGCGACGAGTGGCTCGGGGGCGTCCTCGTCCAGCGGCGGCACGACCTCTTCCAGCAGCACCGGCTCGTGGGCCGACGGCACCTACACCGGCTCGACGGCGCGGCACCGCTACGGGTCGGTCACGGTGACCGTGACCGTGGCGAACGGCACGATCACCGGGGTGTCGGAGTCCGTCGTGAGCGATGGCGACCGCAAGTCCAACCAAATCAACGCCCGGGCCGTCCCGGCCATGCGCAGCGCGGTGCTGAAGGCCCAGGGCGACGACGTGGCGACCATCTCCGGAGCGACCTACACCACCGAGGCCTACCTCACCTCGCTGCAGTCCGCGCTCGACCAGGCGGCCGCGTGATGGGCGCCCCCTTCGTCTTCGCCGCCATGGGCACCGTGATCAGTCTGCACAGCGCCCGGCCCGTCCCCCGCGCCACCCAGGACGCCGTGCTCACCGCCTTCGCCACCCTGGAGGATCGCTTCAGCCTGTGGCGTCCCGACACCGAGGCCGCCCGGTTCGCCCGCGGCGAGCTGGCTCTGCCCGAGACCACCGAGGCGTTCCGGCAGGTGTACGACGAGGCGGTCACCTGGCGGCTGGCCACCGGCGGCGCGTTCACCCCGCACCGGCCCGACGGTGTCGTCGATCTCTCCGGCATCGTCAAGGCCATCGCCCTCCGCGACGCCGGCGCGGTGCTGCGGGCCGAGGGCCTCACCGACTGGTGCCTCAACGCCGGCGGTGACGTGGTGGCGTCCGGGCACCGGGCCTCCGGGGAGCCGTGGGTGGTCGGCATCGTCGACCCGCTCGACCGGTCCCAGCTGTTCACCGAGTTCCAGATGGGCCCCGAGCGGTGGGCCGTCGCGACGTCGGGCACCGCGGAGCGTGGCGAGCACGTGTGGCGGCTGGGCGCCGACGACACCTTCGTGCAGGTGACCGTGTGCGCCCGTGACATCGTGACGGCCGACGTGCTGGCCACCGCGATCCTCGCCGGCGGGCCCGAGGCGCTGGCCCGGGCCCAGGAGCTCGACGACATCGACGTGCTCGCCTGCAGCGCGGGGGAGCGCGTCTGGGCCAGCGCGGTGTTCCTCGCGGCCTGACGCTGCGGGGTCGTCCCAAGGAACGACTCCTTTGGTGCGACCCGGTGGCAAGGTGCGTCCTCCCAAGGAATGAATTTCACCACGGATCGGGTGTCGGGGGTGCGCGACGGGTCTGAGGATTCTTAGGGTGTTCTCATGCGTGACCCCAGTGCGCTCGACGCGGTGCTGCGTCGACTGGTCCTCACCGTCGCCGGTGCGGCCCTCTTGGTGCTGTTCCCCTCCGGGGCCTTCGGCGGTGCGGGGTGGCTGCCGGTCACCCCGGTCGCCGACCTCACGGTCGCCCAACTCGCCGGGCTGCTCGTCATTGCGCTGGCCTGGGCCAGCCAGATCGCCCAACTGGGTGTGCTGCCCGCCGCCCGGCTCGCGGAGCCGGGCACACTCGCGCTCGCGGCGGCAGCGGCAGGATCACTGGCGGCGGTGGTGCTCGCCGTCATCCATGCCGAGGCGCTGGCCGTCGTGGCCGCGCTGGTGCTGCTCGTCGGCGCGCAGCTGGGCCTGGCCCTGCGCATCGACCGGGTGCGGCGCCGGACGCCCGCGGCGTCCGGCCCCGTGGCGCCGGTGGCTCAGAGGTAGTCCTCGAGGGCGCGGATCAGCGTCGCCTTCGTCTTGCCGCCGGTCATCGAGGTGACGACCGTGCCGTCCACGAACAACTGGAGCGTCGGCAGACCCATGATGCCCTGTTGGGCGGGAACCTGCGGGTTGCTGTTGGTGTCGAGCTTCACGAACGTGACCTTGTCGCCGTACTCGGCGGCGAGCTCGTCGATGATGGGGGCGATCTGCTTGCAGGGCGAGCACCAGTCGGCCCAGTAGTCCACCAGGACCGGCTTGGACGACTGCAACACGACCTCATCGAACGTGGAATCGGTGACCTCGGCGACGGAACCCATGCTTGCTTCTCCTTCGTGTGGGTACCCGTCCAACACTATCGGGTGGCGCGGCATTCCTCGTCCCCGCCGGGTCCGGGCGCTCAGGCGCTACGGTGGCGCGATGGAGGAGTGGCTGCGCATCGGCGAGGTGGCCCGCCGCACCGGGCTCACGGTGCGGACCCTGCGCCACTACGACGACCTGGGCCTGCTCGTGCCCAGCGGCCGCTCCGGGGGTGACTACCGGCTCTACTCCGCCGACGACCTGCGCCGGCTCCTGGCGATCCAGCACCTGAAGAGTCTCGGACTGGCGCTGCCCGAGATCGCCGCGGCCCTCGACGACCCGGCCTTCGACGCCGCGGACGCCCTCGCCCGCCACATCGCCGTCGTGGAGGAGCGCCTGGCGGCCGAGCGGGCGCTGCTCGCCCGGCTGCGCGGCCTCGTGGGCGTGGCCGACGCGGGCTGGGGCGACGTGGTCGACGCCATCGCCCTCACCGAGCGGCTGTGCCACCCCGAGGCGCACGTGCGGTTCCGGGCGGCGCTCGACGCGCCGGCGTCCGCCCCGCTCGCCACGCTGCTGGCGCAGCTGCGCACCGAGCCCGAGCCGGGCGTCCGCGAGAACCTCACGTGGGCGATCGTGCGGCACCCGGACGCGCTCGCTGCCGTGGTGCCGCAGCTGGCGGACCGGGACGCCGGCGTCCGGCTGCGCATGACGCACGTGCTGTCCAAACTTGCCGACCCGGCGGCCGTCCCGGCCCTCGTGCCCCGGCTGGCGGACGCCGACGCCGCGGTCCGCGCCAAGGCGGCCTTCGCGCTCGGGCAGGTGGGCGGCCCGGACGCCTTGCTCGCCCTCGTCGGGGCGCTCGGCTCCGACGACCCGCTGTTGGCCGACGCGGTGGTCTCCGCGCTCGACCGGTTCGGGTCGCGGGCCGTCCCGCTGTTGGAGGCGGCCCTCGCGGGCGGCGGCCCGGCGGTGCGCGAGCAGGCCGCCGAGGCGCTCGGCTTCGTGGCCGACCCGGCCGCCACGGACGCCCTCGCCGCCGCCCTGGACGACCCCGAGGGCAGCGTCCGATTCGCTGCGCTCACGGCGCTCGGCGCTCTCGGCACGCCCGAGGCCCGTGCGGCAGCCGGGCAGCGGGCCGACGACGCCGACCCGCACACCCGGCTGCTCGCCCGGCGGATCGCGGGCAGCTGACCGGCGCCGGGTTCAGGCCCGCGCCGCCAGTCGCTTCCGACGCGCGGCGAGCGCACCGGCGACGCTGGCGAGCACGCTGTCGTCACCGGCGGCCAGCGCGGCCAGGGCCTCGTCGGCCACCGGGCCGAGCTGACCGAGCGCCGTGGCGGCCATGACGCGCACCTCCGCGTCGGCGTCCGCCGTGGCACCGGTGAGGGCATCCACGGCCGCGTCGGCGTCCGGGCCGAGGTGGCCCAGGGTCTCGGCGGCGTGACGCCGCACCGCCACACGCTCGGAGGTCAGCGCCTCGACCAGGGCGGGCACGCCCGCCCCGCCGAGGGTGACGAACGCGTTGGTGAGCGCATCGGTCTGGTGCGCGTCGCCGTCGCCGAGGCGGGCGGCGAGCAACGGCACGACCGAGGCGTCGCCGGTGTTGGCGGCCGCGCGGTAGGCCTTGATGGCCACCTGGGCGTCGGCGTCCGCGACGAGCGGGGCGAGGTGCGCGGCGAACTCCGGGCGCGCGGCCTTGCTCAGCACGTGGGCTGCCTGCATGCGGGCCTCGGCGTCCGGGGAGTCCAGCAGGGCCAGGACGGCGGGCAGCGCGGCGTCGATCACCTGGACGGTGGCCCAGGTGACGCGCTCGCGCACCTGGCAATCGGTCTCGGCGCCGAGGCGCGCGGCGAGGGCGTCCGCGGCGTCGGTCACGCGGTCGATCCCGATGAGGGACGCCGCGTCAAAGCGCGTCGCGCTGTCGTCGCTGTGGAGCTGCGTCACGAGCAGCTCGGTGGTGTACGTGGGGTTGTTGGTCATGGTTCCCACCTCCTGGTCGTGAACCTAGAGCCTCACGCAGCGTGAGGGTCAAGCGGTGGTCGCCCGGGGCCGATAGCCTGCGCCCATGACCCCGCGGATCCGGTCCACCAACCTCGCCCGGCCCAAGCCCGACCCGGGCACGCCCCGCCTGACGGGGATCGACAAGCGGTCGGCGCCGGCGATCGAGGTGTTCGCCCCAGGGCCGGCCGACGGCGACGGGCCTCATTACGGGGACGGCCCCGGCGTGGCGGGGGATCTGGTGGGCGACAGCCAGCACCACGGGGGTGCCCACAAGGCGGTCTACGCGTTCAGCCGCGAGGAGCTCGACTGGTGGGGCAGCGAGCTCGGCCGCGACCTGCCCGACGGCTGGTTCGGGGAGAACCTCACCACCGAGGGCCTCGACCTCGACCGGTTGCTCGTCAACCAGCGGGTGCGGGTCGGGGACGCCGTCGAGCTCGAGGTGTCGATCTCGCGGCAACCGTGCGCCACGTTCGCCCGCCACATGGGCGAGCGGGGCTGGGTGAAGCGGTTCGCCGCGCACGGCCGGTGCGGGGCGTACTTCAGGGTGGTCGGGCCCGGCACGGTCCGCCCCGGTGACGCCGTGACCCCGCTCGAGGCCCCCGAGCACGACATCGATCTGGTCACCCTGTTCGCCGCCGAGATGGGCGACGACGACGCCGCCCGCCGGGTGGTGGCGGCCGGCGTCGTGCCGCCCCATTGGCACGACCGGCTGGCCCGGCGCGTCAGGCGCGGGCGATCGCCTTCTCGGTGAGCACCGCGTCGGCCAGCGCCTGCAGGTAGCGTTCGGCGTCCAGCGCCGCCTGGCAGCCGGTGCCGGCGGCGGTGATCGCCTGGCGGTAGGTGTGGTCGACCAGGTCGCCCGCGGCGAACACGCCGGCCAGGTTCGTCTCGGTCGACTGGGGCTTGGTGAGCACGTAGCCCTCGGCGTCGAGGTCGACCTGGCCCTTGACCAACTCCGAACGCGGGTCGTGGCCGATGGCGATGAAGACGCCCTGCACGGGCAGGTCGCGGGTCGCGCCGGTCTCGGTGTCGCGCAGGGTGATGGATTCCACCGAGCCCTCGCCGTTGATCGACTCCACGACGGAGTTCCATTCGAACGCGACCTTCGGGTCGGCCTCGGCGCGGGCCGCCATGATCTTGGACGCCCGCAGCTCGCCCCGGCGGTGCACGAGCGCGACGGAGGAGCCGAACCGGGAGAGGAAGGTGGCCTCCTCGACCGCGGAGTCGCCGCCGCCGATGACGGCGATCGGCTTGTCGCGGAAGAAGAAGCCGTCGCAGGTGGCGCACCACGAGACGCCGCGGCCCGACAGTTCATCCTCACCGGGCACGCCCAGCCGGCGGTAGCCGGAACCCATGGCGAGGATCACGGCCTTGGCGCTGTGGGTGGTGCCGGCGGCGTCCGTCACCGTCTTGACCGGGCCGGTCAGGTCGACCGCCACCACGTCGTCGGCCACCAGCTCGGCCCCGAAGCGCTCCGCCTGGGCCTGCATGTTCATCATCAGATCCGGACCCATGATGCCCTCGGGGAAGCCCGGGAAATTCTCCACCTCGGTGGTGTTCATCAGGGCGCCGCCCGCGTCCACCGCACCGGTGAACACCAGCGGCGCGAGGTTGGCGCGCGCCGCGTACAGCGCTGCGGTGTAGCCGGACGGACCCGACCCGATGACGATGACTTCGCGGACGTCGCTCATGAGTTCCCTTGCTCGGTGCGTGTGCGTTGCGTGTGCGTTGCGTGTGCGTTGCGTGGACCAATCTAGTGCCGCAACGCGACACCCCCCGCCGCTATTCCGGCCCCGGGTGGGCTCACGGGCCGACGCTGACCTCGAAGATCGAGCCCTGGTGGTTCGGCTCCACGCGCGGCAGCTCGGTGAGGTAGACCAGCACGAAGCGCGTGGCCTCGGCCGCATCCAGCGGCAGCTGGACCTCACCGCCGGCCCCGTCGAACCGCGCCACGGTGCGCCAGTCCCGCTCCGAGCCGAGCGGCGGCACCACCGCCGTCGGATCGTTGGGCACCCGGATCTCCCCGCTGGTGGGGCCACTGCCCAGCAGCACCGACACCCGACCGACCTCCCTGACCTCCCCGAGGTCGACGATGACACCGGCCCCCGGCTTGCGGTCATTGAATGTCGCCGTGCGCCCGTAGCGCTCGGTGGTCCAGGCCGTGGTCGGGTCCCCGTCGACGGCGAGCGAGGCCTGGTCGGGATTCTCGGTGTCGTCACCCCCGTCGCCGGCCGGGTCGAAGTCGCGGGCGGACGCCACCGCGTACGTCGCCGGCTCCTGGGGCGTCCGTGCCGTCTGCGACAGCCCGTTGCCCACCATCACGAGGCTGACGACCAGCGTGACCGCGAACAGGCCGAGCAGGGCCCCGTACCACCGGCGGGGCGGATCGGGCGGCAGCGAGCGGGCGTCCGGGCCCCCCGGCCGCGCCGCCTCGAATGCCCGCGCGGACGACGCCGAGCGTTCTGACGACGCCGAGCGTGCCGACGACGCCGATGTCGCCGTGCCGCCACCCGTCCGTCCCCCGCGGGGCGGCGGGACGGGCGTGATCCGGTCGGTGTTTTCCGGCTCGTCATCGTGCTCGGCGGCGGGCCGACGGTCACGCGTCGGGCGTCGGGCGTCGCCGTCCTCCGCGTCGAACCAGTAGGACTGCGTGGAGTCCCCGTCCCCGGCGCCGGGGGCCCACCGCTGCGTGCCGTCCTCGTCGTCGTCCTCGCCTCCGGCGTTCGGAACCACCCGCGGCGGCGGAAGAGCAGGGCGTTCGCCCGGGCCCCGCACGCCGAGCGGCGTCGCACCCGGGGTGCCCGGCACCTCCGGCGGGAGCGGCACGGCGGGCACGTCGAGGGGGGCGGGGGTGTCGAGGGGGGCAGGGGCGTCCAGGCGTGCGAGGGGGTCGCCGAGGGCGAGCGGGGTGGCGAGCAGGTTGGTCGGCGGCGGCTTGGGCACGGTGAGCTGCACGGTCGAGACGGGGAAGCGCAACCGCCGGTCGAGCACGTGCGACTGGTCCTGCCCACGCAGGAGGTGGGTGAGCGCGTGGTCGATGTCTTGGGCGCTGGTCAGGCGCGAGGCGCGCCCGCGCGGCGTCCGGGACACGATGCGGTCGACCACGTCGGACAGTTCCGGAGAGACGCGGGCCGTCACCTGGCGCGGCAGGAGCAGCCGCCCGCCCGCGTCCGTCGGCGCCGCCGCCAGCCCGTAACGGGCGCCACCCGGCCAGCGGCCCACCGTGGCGGCGTACAGCAGGTGGCCGAGGGCGAGGACGTCGGCGCGCTCGCCGTCCGCGTCGTCGGACGTCTCCGGGTGCAGGGCGTTCTCGACGAGGAAGCCTACGATCTTCACGTTGCCGCTGGCGGTGATGATGATCGTGTCCGGGTTGAGCTGCCGGTGGTAGAGCCCCTGAGCATGCATCGCGACCAGGCCGGAGGCGACCTCGCGCACCACCCAGGCGGCCTCGAGGTCGCTGAAGTGGCCCTGCCGGAGCGCCAGCTCCAGCGACTGCCCGGGGGCGTACTCGCACACGATGTAGCTGCCGTGCGCCTCCTCCTCGACGAGCACCGCGTCCCACACCCGCAGGAAGCGCGAGTCCACCGCCGGGGCGGCGCGCCGGGCCTGGTCGAGGATCTCCAGGGCGCGCGGGTCACCGGGTGCCATGACGTGAACGAGCACGGGCCGGGAGAGCTTCACGTCGAACCCGCGCCACGTCGAGGTGCCGCCGCGGCGGTGCAGCGGCTCGTCCAACCGGTAGCGGGCGTTCAGGATCTGGCCGGGTACCACGTGGCCCACCGGGACGTCGGAGGCCGGGAAGGAGGTGGCCGGCGTCCGGTGGGGGTCGTGCGGATCGGGGTAGGAGAGCAGGGGGGCCTCCCCGGTGGGGACCTCCGGGGCCTCGGCGCGCCCGCCCGCGCCCGGCCCTGCCAACGACCCTGCACCCGGGTCGCCGACCGGCGACGGGCCGCCGGTGACCGGGTCTGCCTCACGGCCGCCCCCGGCCGGGGCGGGGCCGTCGGCGTGCTCGGCGCCACCGCGTCGGCGGCGCAGCACGGCGAGCAGCTCGCCGGGCTCGGCGATCCGGAGGTGCCGGGCCGTGACGAAGAACGCCACGAGCACGACGGCGACCGCCCCCAGGAAGCCGGCCACCACGACCGGGAGGGACCCGTCACGCAGCACCCACCAACCGATGACGAGGGCTGCGATGCCCCCCCGGGCGGCGGCCAGCAGCAGCCGGGCGAGGTGTTGGACGAGGGTGCCCCCCGAGAGCCCGGGGAGGCGGCGACGCAACGCGGCGTGGGTCACGAGGGCGCCGACCGCGTAGGCGACGCCGTACGCCAAGGCCAGCCGGGGGGCGACGGTGGCCGGCGAGCCGCCCAGCCCCACCAGGAGCAGGCCGACCCCGAGGTTGACCACGGCGATCGCGATCTGGAGCAGGAACGGGGTCCGGGTGTCCTCGAGCGCGTAGTAGGCGCGCAGGTACACGTACTGCACGGTGAACGGCACGAGCGCCGGGGCGAACGCCACGAGCGTCCAGCCGATGGCGTCCCAGCCCGTGGCGCCGGCGCCGTGGCCGAAGGCGATCCGCGCGAACGGCAACCCCAGCGCCAGGAAGCCGACGGAGGCGGGCACCAGGAACGCACAGGCGAGCCGCATCGTGCGGGTCGTCTCGGCGGCGACGCCCTGCAGGTCGCCCGATGCCGCGAGCCGGGACGCCGACGGCAGCATCGCCGTGGCCAGCGAGACGGTCAGCAGCGAGTGCGGCAGGATCCACACCAGGTAGGCGGTGCTGTAGGCCGCCAGTCCGGCACCCTGACCGTCCGGCGAGCCCGTCGCGGAGGAGGCCAGCCGGCTCACGACCGCCTGCACAACGGTGGTGAGCAGCACGTAGCCGAGCATCCAGGACGCCAACCGGAACGTCTCGCCGAGCCCCTGGCCCGCCAGGTCCCACCGCAGGCGGTACCGCAGCCCGATCGACCGCAGGGCCGGCAGCAACGCGAGCGTCTGCACGATGATCCCGAGCGTCGAGCCGAGGCCCAGCAGGTACACCTGCTCGTCGGTGAACGGCACCGAGCCCGCCTGGTTGGTGCCCCACAGCGCGACGTAGAGGCCGAGCACGCCGATGCCGACCACGTTGTTGAGGATCGGTGCCCACATCATCGGCCCGAACCGGTCGCGGGCGTTGAGCACCTGGCCGACGAGGAAGAAGGCGCCGAAGAAGAACAGCTGCGGCATGGTGAGCAGCGCCAGCAGCACCAGCTGGTGCCAGTGGCCGGCCATGGCAGGGGCGCGCCAGCTCGCGTCCGTCCACAGGCTCATGAGTGGGCCGGCCAGCGCGGTGGCGAGCACGGCGAGCACCGCCAGCACCACGCCGAAGGCCGTCATGATGCGTTGCACGAACGCCTCGCCGCCGTCGGCGTCGCTGCGCACGTGGCGCACGATCTGCGGTACGAGCACCGTGTTGAGGGCGCCGCCGGCGAAGATCATGTAGAGGCTGTTCGGCACCAGCGTGGCCACCGCATAGGAGTCGGCGAGGGGGTTGTTGGCGCCGAGCACGATCACGAGCAGCGTCGCCTTCACGAAGCCCAGCACGCGGCTGATCGCGGTGCCGGACGCCATCACGGCGGTCGCGTTGACCAGGCGCCGGGACGCCGCGCCGGCCTCCGGTGCCGCCTCAGCCATGCTCGCCCGCCTTCTGTGCTCGTGTGGCCGCCCGGACGCGGTGGATGCGCAGCGCGGTCGTCGTGACCAGCACGACGGCCGAACCAATCACCAGCACCCACCCGATGAGACCGAAGTTGGTGGTCTCCACCACGATCGCCTCGTCGGCGGTCAGCCTACGGCCCGCGAGCGACTCGACGTGGATCCGAGCCTCCACCACGCCGCCGCCCGACGCCTCCGCCCGCAGCAACAGCGCGGTGCTGCTGCCCGGTTCCACCCGCGTCGCCTCCGCCGGGACGAACCGAATCCGCTGCGGGTTGTCGGTGGTGGCCACCACCCGCACCACCACCGGGTCGACGAGGTGGTTCGTCACGGTGACGGGGTAGTCGCCCGAGGAGCCGGCGAGCGAGAAGCGGGCGGACGCCGACAGCTCCAGCCCCGCATCGAGCGCCCAGAAGCCCGCCCGGGTGTCGACGGCGTCGAGGTAGGCGTCGCGCCCGGCGGGGTCGTCGGCAAACCAGCGGGACGCCGCCCGCGCGAGCACGTCCTCGGGCAGACCCGCCAGGTCTGCCTCCGGGGCCGCCTCGGCATAGGCCTGGATGCCCGCCATGAGGTCCTCGACGCGCAGCAGGGTCGCCTCGTCGAGCCCCGTGGTGGGGTCGGCCGCACCCAGCGTCTGGTCGGGCGGGGTGGTGGCGAGCAGCGTCGCGAGGTCGGTGCGCCTCACCCAGTCGGGGGTTGCCGCGTCGATCGCCACGTCCTCGGCGCTGCGCAGCACCCGCACCTGCCGGCCGTCGGCGCGGGCCAGCGCCGTCAACACGGCGGTGCGCGCCAGGGGTTCGTCGGCGAGCGAGGCCGGCAGGGTCAGGTCGGTGGGGGCGAGCGCCGGCACCACCGTGGTGCCGCCCACGTCGACGGGGGCGGCGTCCGCGTCGAGCCCGGTGGCGAGCACCGGCCGGCCCTGGTCGCTGAGCGCGGCCAGGGTGGTGGCGGCCGGGGCGTCCAGCACGGCGGCGACAGGCAGGTCGACGTCGGGGACGGCCTCCCCGGCCGCCGTCGCGGCGGCGACGACCTCGGCGCGGGCGGCGTCCGGTGTGGCGAACAGGCCCGCGTGACCGCGGTCGGGGTCCAGCTGGTCGTAGTCGCCCAGCCAGGCCTGGGCCAGGTCGGCGTGGGTTCCCTCCTCGGAGACGCCTGGTGCGGTGCGGACGCGGTAGCCGTCGGCCATGTCGCGCACCTCGGCCAGCAGGGCCGGGTCGACCACCCAGTCGCGGCTGCGCGCCGCGTCGAGGAGGACGCGCAGGCGGCCCTCGAGATCGTCGGCGAGACCGTCATCGACGAACAGATCGCCCTTCACCTGCCGGGGCGGCGCCGAGAGGTCGACGACGGAGGTCAGCGACACCTCCGCCCCGGCGTCCGGCACCGTGACGAGGGTGCGGGCGATGGCCACCTCGCCGCTGGGGGCGTCCGGTGCGGCGCGGGCGGTGACGCGGACGCCGACCCAGTAGGAGGCCCCCGTGCGGGTCAGGCCCAGGCCGCCCAGCGTGCCACTGGCCGACCCGGAGACCTCGGTGCCGAACGGCAGGGACGCGTCGGGAGCGGTCAGCGCGGCGGTGTTGCTGGGCTCGACCGCCTGGCTGGTGCCGCTGGGCGGCTCCTCGGCCGCGAGGGTGCGGGTGAGCGCCGCGGCCGACCGCAGCACGGCGGTGGAGCGCCACAGCTGGAGTTGGACGTCGTGCAGCGGATCGCCGGTGGTGTTGGCGACGGTGGCGGTGAGCACCAGCACGGCGTCCGGCCCGGACCCGATGAGGCTGGCGGCGGTGAGCGCGACGGCGGGCCCCTCGGCGGCGGCCGCGCGGGGCGGTGCCAGCGGCCACAGCAGCGCCAGGACGATCGCGACCAGCGCCCCGAGCGCGGGCGCGCGGCGTGGCTGCGGTCGACTCACCGCTCCATCGTAGGCTCGCCCCCGGTGGGCGCCGACACGCACACTCCGGTCTCGAACTCCGGTTCCGGAGCCGGAGTTTGAGCACCAAACCGGAGTGTGAGCGTCCCTCGCGCAGAGCCGGACGCCGCACGCCCGGCCGTCGTGCCGGCCGCGTAAGCTGACTGACCGTGCCCAGCCTGACTCCTGAACAGCGCCGCGCCCTTGAGGGCGTCGTGCTGGCCGAGCCCGTCATCGGCCGGGTCGCCGCCGCCTTCGCGGACGCCGGTCACGACCTCCACCTGGTTGGCGGCCCCGTGCGCGATGCGCTGATGGGCCGCGCCGTCCACGACCTGGATTTCACCACCGGCGCCCGGCCCGCGGAGATCGAGACGATCCTGCGGTCTCTCACGCGCAGCACCTGGGACATCGGCCGCGCCTTCGGCACCATCGGGGCCTCGTTCGCCGCGCAGGGCGGCGAGCTCGTCGTCGAGGTCACCACCCACCGCGCCGACTCCTACGACCCGTCCTCCCGCAAGCCCACCGTTGAATTCGGCGACACCCTTTCTGGCGATCTCGCCCGGCGAGACTTCACGGTCAACGCGATGGCCCTCTCGGTCGTGACCGGCGCGTTCACGGACCCCCACGGTGGCCTGGGCGACCTGGCCGCCGGGGTGTTGCGGACGCCGTCAGCGCCGGAGGTCTCGTTCAGCGACGACCCGCTCCGGATGATGCGCGCCGCACGCTTCACCGCGCAGCTCGGCTTCATGGCCGCTCCCGACGTGGTCGAAGCCATGACCGCCATGGCTGAGCGCATCGACATCATCTCCGCCGAGCGCGTCCGCGACGAGCTGAGCCGCCTCCTGCTCACCGACGCCCCCCGCCCCGGCCTCGACCTGCTCGTGCGCACCGGTCTGGCCGCCCGCGTCGTCCCCGAACTCGCCGCGCTCGAGGCCGAGGTCGACGAACACGGCCGCCACAAGGACATCTACGCCCACACCCTGACCGTGCTGGAGCAGTCGATCGACCTCGAACGCGCCCGCGGCCACGCCCCCGACCTCGTCGGACGCCTCGCCGCGGTGTTCCACGACGTCGGCAAGCCGCCCACCAAGCGCTTCGAGGGCGGCGGCAAGGTGTCGTTCCACCACCACGACGTGGTCGGGGCCAAGATGACCGCCAAGCGCCTCACCGCCCTGCGGTTCAGCACCGACGACGTCAAGGCCGTCGCCCGGCTCGTCGAGCTGCACCTGAGGTTCCACGGCTACGCCGACGCCGACTGGACCGACGCCGCCGTCCGGCGTTACGTCCGCGACGCCGGCGACCAGCTCGAGCGTCTCCACATCCTCACCCGCGCCGACTGCACCACCCGCAACGCCCGCAAGGCCAACCGGTTGCGCACGGCGTACGAGCAGCTTGAGTGGCGCATCGACGAACTCGCGGCCGCTGAGGAATTGGACGCCCTGCGCCCCGATCTCGACGGCACGCAGATCATGGCCATCTTGGGCATCAAGCCCGGCCGCGAGGTCGGCGAGGCCTACCGCTTCCTGCTGGAGCGTCGCATCGACGCCGGCCCCCTCGGCGAGGAGCGGGCCCGCGAGGAGCTGCTCGCCTGGTGGGCCGAGCGGTGACGTGGACGCGCCCCTGACCGACCCGGGCCACCCGGTGACGGGAGGACGCGCCCGGTTCGCGGCCTCACCGGTCGTCCTTGTGCTGATCGCGATCGCCACCGTCCAGATCGGGTCGTCCGCCGCGAAGGACCTCTTCGCCGTCACCGGACCGCTGGCCGTCACGTGGCTGCGCCTGCTGGCCGGGGCCGTCGTGCTCGGGCTCGTGGCGCGCCCGCGGCTGGCCGGGCGGCCGGCGTCCGACTGGGCGTGGGTCGTGGGGTACGGGCTGGTGATGGCCGCGATGAACCTCTCGTTCTACGCCGCGATCGCCCGCATCCCCATCGGCATGGCAGTCACCCTCGAGTTCATCGGACCGCTCGGTGTGGCGGTGGCCACCTCGCGTCGGCTGCGCGACCTCGGGTGGGTGGGCCTGGCCGGTCTCGGAATCGTGCTGCTCGGCTTCACCCCGGGAGAGCTCGATCCGGTCGGCGTCCTGCTGGCCCTGGTCGCCGGCGCCTGCTGGGCCGGCTACATCCTGCTCGCGCGGCCGGTCGGCCGGAGCTGGGAGGGCGTCACGGGCGTGACGATCGCGCTGTGGACGGGGCTGGCCGCCATCTCGGTGCCGGTGATCGCGCTCGGCGCCTGGCCCCCCGCGGCCGCGACCCCCTGGCTGCAGGGCCTGCTCGTGGGGATCCTGGCGTCGGTCATCCCCTACGGGCTCGAAATGATCGCCCTCCGTCGGATCGAACCGCGGGTGTTCGGCGTCCTCATGAGCCTCGAACCCGCGGCGGCCGCCCTGGCCGCCCTCGTGCTGCTCGGGGAGGAGTTACGGCCGGTGGAGGTCGCCGCCCTGGCCTGCGTGGTCGCCGCGTCCATCGGCGTGGTCCACGCGCCCGGACGCCCCCGGCGCGACGCCGCCTAACGTTCGGCCAGTTCCCGCCCCCGCCCGTTGCCCGGCCGTGGGGCGTGTGTTTGGCTCGGGAGCGAACAGGCCGAAGGGGCGTCCCCCGTCCCTCCGGGCTCGGTATCACCCACCCACCCCACCCCGGGGTGCCCACACCAGAGCCGGGTCGGCCGGCCGCACAAGGAGCAACGAGATGACCAACCAGATCGAAGCCGAGGCGCCCACCGCGACCCGAGGGGCACCGGCCCCTCTCATCGCCGCCCACGACGTCCGCAAGTCCTACCAGGTCGGACGCGACTCCGTCGAGATCCTGCACGGGGTCAGCCTGGGCGTCCACGAACAGGAGATGGTCGCGGTCATGGGCCCCTCGGGTTCGGGCAAGTCGACCCTGCTGTACTGCCTCGCCGGGCTCGAGGCGCCCACCTCCGGCGGCATCATCCTGGCCGGCAAGCCCCTCGATGCCCTGTCCCGCGCCGACCTGGCAAGGATGCGTCGCTCGCAGGTGGGCTTCGTGTTCCAGTCCTACAACCTCATCCCCACCCTGACCGCCACCGAGAACGTGGCGCTGCCCTACCTGCTCGACAAGGCCAAGCCGCCGCAGGATCTCATCGCCTCGACGTTGGCCACGGTGGGTCTCGCCGAGCGCGCGGACGCGCGTCCGCCGTCGATGTCGGGCGGCGAGCAGCAGCGCGTGGCGCTGGCGCGGGTGCTGGCCCAGCAGCCCCAGGTGATCTTCGCCGACGAGCCCACCGGCGCGCTCGACACCCGGACCGGTGAGCTGGTGCTGGCCGAGCTGGTGCGCATCGCGCACACGCCCGGCCGCTGCGTCCTGGTCGTCACGCACGATCCGAAGGTGGCGGCGTCATGTGACCGGATCCTGTTCATGCGCGACGGCCTCCTGGTGCGTGAGCTCCACGACGCGTCGGTCGACACGGTCGCCGCGACGCTCGCCGGTCTCGGCTCGCGGGAGGTGTGAGCGATGCGCAAGGTCTACGCGGCGGAGCTGCGTGACTCGTGGCCCGCCTGGCTGGGTGTCTCGCTCGCCTTCGTCATCACCAACCTCTCGTTCGTCAATTCCGCGCTCGTGCTGCGCTCGGGTTGGGCCGCCGTGGCCGCCGGAAAGATCGACATGATGGACAGCGCCGACTTCACGCTCACCCCGGTGTCCAACTTCGTCTTCTCCGGCATCGTGGGCCTGACGGTCATCGCGACCAGCACGTCCATGGTGGTCGACTCGCGGCGCGGCAGCTTGGCGCGCCTGGGCGTGGCCGGCGCCGCGCCGGGCCAGATCGTCAGCTCGATCATGACGCAGCTGGTGGCGGTCTCCGTCCTGAGCGCCCTGATCGCCAACATCATCGCGGCCGCAACCCTGGACCCGTTCCTCCACTTCCTGACGGTCGGCGTCGAGTCCGGCCTTGTCCTCGAGCAGCCCGCCCCCGTCTACGACGTCGGGGTCATGGTGCTCGCCAATGCGGTGTGCATCGGGGTGGCCCTGCTCGGTGGCTACGGCCAGGCGCGGCGGGCAGCGACCATCCCGCCGGTGGAGGCACTGCGCCAGGCCGTCGCCGCCCCCGGGGAACGGATGACCGTGCTGCGCTGGATCGGTGCGGCGCTGTGCGTGGTGGTGATCGTGGCGCTCTTCGCCGGCATCTTCGTGATGATGCAGTTCCGCACCAGCGAGACGGTCAGCACGCTGATGCAGATGGCCCTGGCGGCGTTGTTGGTCTTCACGGTGCTCGTGGCCATGGTGGCGCCCCTGCTCATCGGGCCGTTGGCCCGCGGTTGGACGGCGCTCGTGCCTTTCCGCGGCCCGACGTGGCAGATCGCGAGGAAGAACGTCTACGTCCGCGGTTCACGATTCTCCCGCTCGGTCGTCCCCATCGTGTTCACCATCGCCCTGATGCTGGGCTTGTTGAGCCTGGGGCCAACCATTTTCGCGACCTCGGCGGCGAGCGGTTTCGAGGGTGGGCCCATCACCCTCGACAAAGCGGGAATGGGTGCATTCTTGAGTCTGCTCGGGCCTGCGCTGGCCATCGCTCTCGCGGGTGGGGTGGGAAACCTCTTCATGATGAGCAAGCAGCGCGACGCCGAGCTGGCCCTGTTCGGCATCACGGGGGCGACCCCGACCCAGCGCAGGGTGTTGCCCATCCTGGAGGCGATCATCCTCACCGTGACGGCGACCATTCCCGCCGTCCTCGCCCTGGCGCTGATGCTGACGTACCTGTACATCTCGTTCACCGGCGCGGGCCTGGTGGCGGTGTTGTCCGTACCCCTGTCCGCCTGGGTGGTCGGCGTCGGAGCCACCGGCCTGATCATGGTGGCCGCCACGTTCCTGCCCACGCTCTCGGCGCTCCGGTTGCCCGAGCCCCGGGTGGTGGCCCGGCTCGCCGCGGAGTGAGCCCCGACCCACCACGCCATTTCCCCAGCAAGGGCCTCGGTCATCGTGACCGGGGCCCTTGTTGGCGTCCGCCTTGATCGTTTTGGCCACATGGTCAGCCCCAGGCTGTCGAACGGCCACCGGTGCCGGTATTTCATTGACGAGGTGGGGCGCGCGGAGTTGAATGGGGTCATCGGCAGGAAAAGAGAAATGTTCTCACTTGAAATTCCTGCCGGCGAAAGCACCCCCATCCATTCCCACCAGGAGGCCACCATGGGCGTTCGTCCCGAGTACTTCATGGCAGCGCAGCACGGATCGCCGTACTACGGCCGTCCGCGGCGCGTCGACGAGCTGATCGGGCCCGGCGAGAGCCTCCAGGGCGAGGAACTGCCCGCCGGTTGGCTGCGGCAGACCTGGGGCGTCTGGGAGGGCTGGACGCCCCGCGACTGGACGCCGCGCCTCCAGGGCTGGAAGATCCACGTGTCGGCCTCCCTGGGCTGCGCGCGGGAGACGCTGGCCCGCACCACGCGGGTGTGCGCCGCCCGCGGCGTCGCCTTCAAGTTCCTCCCCGTCGAGGGCATGCTGGCCGACAGCAACGGCAAGCAGAACGACCGCGGTGCATCGGGCAAGTTCATCACCATCTACCCCGACGACGACGCCCAGCTGGGCGAGCTGCTCGACGAGCTCGACGAGACCCTGACGGGTCAGGAGGGCCCCTACATCCTCAGCGACCTCCGCTTCCGCGACGCCCCCGTGTACGTCCGCTACGGCGCCATCATGGCCCTCAACTTCCCCGACCCCACGGACCGGCCCGTTGCCGCCATCGTCACCGGAGACGCGCTGACCCTCACCGAGGACCACCGCCAGCCGCGGTTCAGCCTCCCCGACGGCGTCCAGCTGCCGGCCTGCCTGGAGGAGTCGTATGCCCGGTCGCGCCAGAGCAGCCCGAGCCGGTTGCGCGAGTTCAAGGCCATCTCGGCCCTCCACTTCAGCAACGCCGGTGGCGTCTACAAGGCGACCCTGCCCGACGGCGCGCGCCACGTCCTGCGCGAGGCGCGGCCCCACACCGGGCTCGACGGACGCGGCCGGGACGCCATCGCGCGGCAGCGTGACGAGGAGATCACCCTCACCGAGCTGGCTGACGTGCCCGGCGTCCAGCGGCTGCTGGGCAGCTTCAGCGCCTGGGAGCACCGCTACCTCGAGCTCGAGTACGTCGACGGCCGCACCCTCACCGCGTGGATGGTGCAGAACAGTGCCTGCGACGTGCGCGACGGCGGCGAGAAGAAGCGCGCCTACGTGCAGCGTGCCCACCACGTTGTGCGGCAGCTCATCGACACGGTTCAGCGGATCCACGAGCGCGGCTGGTGCATCGGGGACCTCCACCCCGGCAACATCATGGTCACCGAGTCCGACGAGGTGGTGATTCTCGACTTCGAGGACGCCACGCGACGAGGCGAGGACCGGGCCGTCGGCTTCCGCGTCTTCGAGTTCTGCGCCCCCGAGGAGTTCAGCGCCGAGCAGGCCGACTGGTACGCGGTGTCGCGCTCGATCATGCTGCTCTACTTCGCCGACTGGGAGCTGGAGGTGATCGCCCCCGCGTTCTGGGACCGCGCGCGGAGCCGGCTCGCCTCCGAGTTCGGGGCCGAGTCCGCAGCCCAGCTGGACGAGGTGATGGCGCTCTTCCCGGCGACCGAGCGTCACCTGCTCTCACCGCGCGAGCCGGTGGGCCTGTGGGACGAGCGGCCCCACCCGGACGCCGCGATCGTCGCCCTCGACGAGGGCATCACCTGGTCGCGCCAGTTTTCCCCCCGGAACTCCTACCCCGGGGACTGCTCCCAGCCGGGAGACGTCAGCGAGACCTGGGGCTACGGGCGGGCCGGTGTGGCCTGGGCCCGGGCCCGGATCGGACGGCCCGTGCCGGACGACGACATCGCGGCGCTGGAGCGCGCCGCCGAGGGCTGGACGGCGGAGGACGCCCCCGGCCTGGTCGACGGACTCGCGGGCATCGCCCTGGCCCTCGGCGAGGTGGGGCGACCCGAGCAGGCCGTCGCCGCCGCGCGAACCGCCCTCGCGGGTGCGGAGGCGCGCCGCCGACTGGACCTCCAGGCCGGGTTGACCGGCGTCCTGCTCGCCGGCTTCGAGCTGGCCGGCGCGACCCGGGACGACGACCTCCTCGAGCGGTGCCGCACCAGCTACGAACGGCTCCACCGGGCCGTGGCGGCGGGGGGCAGCAGCCTGGCTGCACTCACGCACCGCCGTGGGCTCCACTTCGGCCTCAGCGGGCTCGCGCTGGTGGACCTCTCCGCCCACCGCGCCACCGGCGAGGCCCCGCTGCTCGATCGCGCCATCGACCGGATCACCGA
Organism: Propioniciclava soli; assembly: GCF_038502305.1. NCBI lineage: Bacteria > Bacillati > Actinomycetota > Actinomycetes > Propionibacteriales > Propionibacteriaceae > Propioniciclava > Propioniciclava soli. The sequence goes on along the minus strand of NZ_CP115965.1, from coordinate 3,524,938 downwards.
CGAGGTGGCAGCGTGCTTCGTCACGGCGGACGGCGACATGATGGTCCGCGACGTCGACAACAACCGCGCCCTGCCCTACCTCGAGTGGGGGAGCGCCGGCGTCTGGGTGGTCGTGATGATCGCGGAGCGGCTGGCCAAGCAGCAGCTCCTGACCGACGAACAGCGCGCCGCTTTCGCCCGGGCCTGCTCCTCGGACTTCTACGTCTACCCGAGCCTGCTCCACGGTCGGGCCGGGACGCTCGCGGCCCTCGCGGCGGACGGGACGGACCACGCGGAGATCCAGCGGCAACAGGACTTCGTGCTCGACACCCTGTTGCATCGCGAGGGCATGGCCTTCACCGCCGGCGACGGGTTCCTCAGGCTGAGTTCCGATCTGGCCACCGGCGCCGCCGGGGTCGCGCTCGGGCTGCACAGCGTCCGGCGTGGGCGCCCCTTCGACTGGCTGCCGCTCGCCAAGGGCACGGCGGACGCCCTCGCCGGGCTCCCCACCCCGCAGCCGGTGCCCGGATTTGTCCCGGCCAGCCTGGCCGGCGCGATGGTCGGCCACGGCTGACCCGTGGCTCGGGGCAGCACGCCCCGACCGCACCCCCTGACCCCCTGACCCTTCGACACCCGAGAGGAGGTGTATCGCACATGGCCGAGATCATCGATCTCCAGGACGACAGCCCCGAGGTTCCCGACGAGCAGAAGGCGTCCAACCGCAGCTGGGGCTTCTGCCACAACAGCTACCAGTCCTACGTGTTCTGCCTCGTCAAGTGACGCGAGCAGGCACGTGAACCTATCGAGCACCATGTGAGGAGGTGAATTCAATGGCCGATGTCATCGATCTCCAGGAAGCCTGGGACAACACTCCCCAGGAGGAGAAGGCGTCCAACTACTCCCTCGCGCTCTGCCACAAGAGCTACAAGTCGTGGGTCGCGTGCTGGGTGAAGTGAAGCGCCGACCACGTCGATCCCCATCCACCACCCGAAGGAGGTGACACCCATGGCCGAGATCCTCGATCTCCAGGATGGTGCGGAGGACGCACCGCAGGAGGAGAAGGCGTCGCGCCTGAGCCTGCGGTTCTGCCGCAACTCCTACATCTCGCTCGCGCTCTGCTTCGTCAAGTGAGCAGGCGCACCACCCGAATCACGCACCGAGGAGGTGACAACATCATGGCCGACATCATCGATCTGCAGGATTCCGACGAGGTTCCCGCCGAGGAGAAGGGCTCGTTCGTCTCGTACGCGTTCTGCCGCAACTCCTACCGCAGTGAGAAGTTCTGCTGGAAGTGGTGACAACCGACCCGGATCACCCGGGGTCCACGCGGGCAGCGCCTATCTGCCCGACCTCGACCCCGCGGTCCGAGTGACAAACGCCGCCGCCACCCGTGAGGCACGGGTGGCGGCGGTGGTCGTTCGCCGCTCGCGCGGCGGTCGGGCTCAGATGACGGGCTGGGTGTGCCAGATCCGCTTGAGGTAGTCGCGCATCGAGCGATCGGAGCTGAAGAACCCGCTGCGGGCGACGTTCAGCACCGCCGAGCGCGTCCAGGCGTCGACATCGGCGTACTTCTCCTCGACCTTCGCCTGGGTGGCGAGGTAGGAGTCGAAGTCGGCCAGCACCATGAAACGATCGTTGTGCACCAGGTTGGTCACGACCGAGTCGAACAGGTAACGGTCGCCATCGGAGAAGTGACCCGACCAGATCAGGTCCAGCGCCGCCTTCAGGCGGGGGTTGCTCTCGTAGTACGACCCCGGGTGGTAACCCTGCGCACCCAGCTGCGCGACCTCCGGCTCGCTCATGCCGAACAGGAAGAAGTGCTTGTCACCCACAAGTTCGCGGATCTCGACGTTCGCGCCGTCGTCGGTGCCGATCGTCAGGGCGCCGTTGAGCGCGAACTTCATGTTGCCCGTGCCGGACGCCTCCATGCCGGCCAGCGAGATCTGCTCGCTGAGGTCGGCGGCGGGGATCAGCTTCTCGGCCAGCGTCACGTTGTAATTGGCGGGGAAGGCCACCTTGAGGCGTCCCTCGAGAACGGGATCGGCGTTGACGATCGCGGCCACCTTGTTGATGAGGTGGATCGTGTCCTTCGCCATCTTGTAACCGGGGGCCGCCTTGGCGCCGAACACGACGGTGCGCGGCGTCAGGTCGGCTGCGGCGATCGCGCCGGAGTGCACCTGCTCGTACAGCGACACGATGTGCAGCAGCTTGAGCGACTGGCGCTTGTACTCGTGCAGGCGCTTCACCATCACGTCGAGCAGGTGCCCGTCGGGCAGCTCGATGCCGTCGCGCTGGGCCAGCAGGTCGGTGAGCCGCGACTTGTTCCAGGCCTTGGCCGCGCGGAACTGCTCACGGAACTCCGGGTCGTCGGCGTAGGGCTCCAGCTCCCGCAGGCGCTCGAGGTCCGTGACCCAGCCCGAGCCGATGGCGTCCGTGATGAGCTCGGAGAGCTTCGGGTTCGCCATGCGCACGAACCGGCGCGGCGTGACGCCGTTGGTCACGTTGGTGAACTTGTCGGGGTACAGCTCGGAGAAGTCGGGCAACACCTTGTCGCGCAGCAGCTGGCTGTGCAGCTCCGCCACACCGTTCACCTTCGTGCCCGCCACCGTGGCCAGGTAGGCCATCCGGACGCCGCGCGAGGGGTACTCCGCGATGATCGACATGCGACGCGCGCGCAGCTCGTCACCGGGGAAGGCCTCCCGCACGCGGGCGAGGAACTCGTCGTTGATCTGGTAGATGATCTCGAGGTGGCGCGGCAGCAGCCGGCCGAGCAGCTCGGTCGACCAGATCTCCAACGCCTCGGGCAGCAGCGTGTGGCAGGTGTACGCGAAGCACTGCTGCGTGACCTCCCACGCCTCGTCCCAGTCGAAGCCGTGGTCGTCGACCAGGATGCGCATGAGCTCCGGCACCGCGATCACCGGGTGGGTGTCGTTGAGCTGGAAGTGGATCCGCTCGGGCAGCCGGTGGAGGTCGAAGCCCTCCTCGAGCTCGTTGTCGATGAAGTCGCGCAGCGAGCAGGCCACGAAGAAGTACTGCTGCTGCAGGCGCAGCTCCTTGCCCTGCGGCGTGGAGTCCTCGGGGTAGAGCACCTTCGAGATGTTCTCGGCGAACGTCTGTGCCCGCACGGCGTCCGCGTAGTCACCGGAATTGAAGATCTGGAGGTCGAACGCCTGCGTGGCCTGGGCGCTCCACAGCCGCAGCGTGTTGACGCGGCCGTTCAGGTAGCCCGGCACCATGTAGTTGTAGGGGACGCCGAGCACGTTCCACTCCGGCACCCACCGGGTGCGCTCGGTGCCCGCGGCGTCGGTGTACTTCTCGGTGTGACCGCCGAAGTGCACCGTCACGGACGCCTCCGGGTGCGGGAACTCCCACGGCGAGCCGAGCGCCAGCCACGTGTCCGGCTGCTCGACCTGGCGTCCGTCGACGAAGGTCTGGCGGAAGATGCCGTACTCGTAGCGGATGCCGTACCCGATGCACGGGACGTTCATCGTGGCGAGGGAGTCGATGAAGCACGCAGCGAGCCGGCCGAGGCCGCCGTTGCCGAGGCCGGGCTCGACCTCCTGGGCGCGGAGCGTCGCGAGATCGAGGCCGCAGAGCTCGAGGCCGCGCTGGGCTATGTCGCCGAGGTCGGTGGCCAGCAGCGCGTTGCCGAGCTGGCGGCCGAGCAGGTACTCCGCCGAGAGGTAGCCGACCGTCTTGGCCTGCGACTCGCGGGTCTTGCGGCCGGTCTCGAGCCAGCGGGCCATCAGGTAGTTCTTCACCGTGCTGGCGAGCGCGAGGTACTGGTCGTTGATCGAGCTGCGGGACAGGGCCACACCCTGGTTGGTGTTGAGCTCGTGCAGGAACTCCTTGACGAACCCGTCCACCGAGAAGGGCGGCGGGGAGACGGGCGCCGTCGCCAGCGGGTGGCTCGGCGTGCTGCTGGGGCCGTACACGCGGTGATCGGTCGACGGGGACTCGTCCGCAGTGGGAGCCGGCCCGGACGTCTGGATGTGATCAGGCATGTCCTCAAGCCTAGGGGTGTTGTGTGACGGCGAAGTCACGCGAACGCCCCCCGACTGCCGACGTCGGTGTGGGTTTCCATCTGTTTCCTCCGGAAAGCGGTTGCCACCGGGGGTGAGGACGCCGCGCGCGCCGGCCCGGCGTCCCCCAGGCCCGCGACTCAGCCCTGCGCCGGTGCCCCCAGGACGTCCGGCAGCGTCGGCGTCCGGCCGTGGACGTGCTCGCCGACGAACCCCAGCACCACCTCGTACCAGACCTTTGCGTGCTGGGCCTGCAGGATCCAGTGGTTCTCGTCGGGGAAGTACAGGAAGCGGTGCGGGCTCTGGCCGTGGGCGTCGGCCGGCAGGCCGGACGCCGACAGCAGCTCCCACCACAGCCGCAGCCCCTCGCCGATGGGCACCCGGTAGTCCTTGTCGCCGTGGATCACCAGCATCGGCGTGGTGATCTGCCCGACGAAGCGGTGCGGCGAGTGCGCCTCGGCGAGGCCGCCCATCTCGCGCGACCAGTAGAAGGGGGCATCGGTGGTGGGGCCGAACTGGTCCAACGCCCACAGGCTGGCGTGGGTCACGATGGCCGCGAACCGGTCGGTGTGCCCGGCGATCCAGTTGGCCATGTAGCCGCCGAACGAGCCGCCCATCGCCACCGTCCTCGACCCGTCGATGTCGTCGCGCGCCTCGGTGGCGTCCGTGATCGCCAGCAGGGTCAGGGACGGTGGGTCGGTCAGGCCGGCGGGGCGGGGGGGCGCAACGCCGGTGCGCGGACGCCGGCGCGCCGCAGCGCCTCGGTCGAGCGCTCCAGCAGGTCGCGCTGCACGCCCCACTGCTGGTTCGGTGCCGTCTTGGCGAAGATGCGGAGGGTGGCGGCCCCGTCGGCGACGGCGTCCACCCCTGCGACCGTGGGCTTCTCCAGCAGGACGCCCTGCCAGCGCGGGTCGGCGTAGACGGCGTCCACCACCTCCTGCAGGACGTCGATGGCCCGCGCCGCATCCTCGTCCCAGGCGATGGGGACGCCGACGCTGCCGGTCGACCAGCCCTGGGACTGGTTGCCGATGCGCACGATTTCGCCGTTGCGGACGTACCAGACCTGGCCGGTGGAGTCGCGCAGCCGCGTGACGCGCAGGCCGACCTCCTCGACCGTGCCGGTCACCTCCCCGGTGTCGATCAGATCGCCGACGCCGAACTGGTCCTCCAAGATCATCAGGATGCCGGTGATGTAGTCCTTCACCAGCGACTGGGCGCCGAACGCGATGGCCACGCCACCGATGCCGGCCGACGCGAGCAGCGGGCCGAGCGGGATGCCCAGGATGCTCAGGATCGTCAGCACGATGAGCACGAACACCACCACGTCGAGGGCGTTGCGCAGCACCGAGCCGATCGTTTTCACCCGGGCGACGTGGCGCGCGTCGTTCGCGCCGCTGACCTCGCGCAGGATCTGCTCGGCCCGCCCCGTGACGCCCTCGCGGCGCCGGTCGGCCGTGTGCAGGGACGCCGCGACCCCCAGTTTGATCGCTCGGGCCACGACCAGCCGGCCGATCCCGGCGACGACGAGCACGGTGAGGATCTCGAGGGCGGTTTCCGGCCAGGTGAACGTGATGAGCGGCGTCATGCCCCCATTGTCGGGCCGGCCAGGCACCCTGCCTGCCGGCGACCGACGCCAAATCGTGATCCGGACGAAACCTCGAGTGTCGGACGCCGCGGCTAGGGTGCCACGCATCCGATTCCCCGATCCTGAGGTGAACCCCATGAGCACCCTGCACCGCCGGACCCTGTTCGGCATCTTCGCCGTCGCCGCCGCCGGCACCCTCGCCGGGTGCGCCCAGAGCCAGCGCACCCCGGACTCCGCCAGCACCAGCGCCGGCCAGCCGGGCAGCACCGGCACCACGGCCGAGACGTTCATCTTCGCCGGGTCCTCCGACCCGGTCATGCTCGACCCGGCGATGGCGTCGGACGGCGAGACGTTCCGCATCGCCCGCCAGATCTTCGAGGGCCTGGTGACCGTCGAGCCCGGCTCCACCGAGCTGGCGCCCCTGCTCGCGACGGAGTGGACGAGCTCCGACGACGGCCTGGCGCACACGTTCACCCTCAAGGAGGGCGTGACGTTCCACGACGGCACCCCGTTCAACGCGGACGCCGTGGTCGCCAACTTCGAGCGCTGGGCCAACTGGAGCGGCATCAACCAGAACGAGAACATCACCTACTACTACGGCAAGCTCTTCCGTGGTTACCGCAACCCCGAGGACGGCGCCGAGCCCGGCATCTACGACCGCTGCGAGACCAACGGCGACAACGAGGTGACGGTGCACCTCACCGCGCCGTTCGCGTCCTTCGTGGACGCGATGACGCTGCCCGCGTTCTCCATGCAGTCCCCGTCGGCGATGGAGCAGTACAACGCCGACAACACCCAGGGCACCGTCGACGACCCGCGCTTCTCCGAGTACGCGACGGCCCACCCGACCGGCACCGGCCCCTTCACGTTCGAGAGCTGGGACCGCGGCCAGCAGGTGACGCTCGTGCGCAACGACGACTACCACGGCGAGGCCGCGCAGGTCAGCCGCGTCGTCGTCCGCATCATCTCCGACGCCCGCGCCCGCACCCAGGAGCTCCAGGCCGGCAACATCGACGGGTACGACCTCGTGGCCCCCGCCGACATCCAGGTGTTGAAGGACGCCGGCTTCCAGGTGCTCAACCGGCCCGCCTTCAACATCTTGTACCTCGGCATCAACCAGAACGTGAACCCGGCGATGCAGGACATCCGCGTCCGCCAGGCGATCAACCACGCGATCGACAAGGACGCGGTGATCAGCCAGTCGCTGCCCGAGGGGTCCATCGCGGCCATCGAGTACATGCCGGACTCGGTGAACGGCTACAACCCCGACGTCACGCAGTACGCCTACGACCCCGACCGGGCGCGCGAACTCCTCGCCGAGGCCGGTCAGGCCGACCTCACGCTGCGGTTCGCCTACCCGACCGGCGTCTCGCGGCCCTACATGCCCACGCCGGAGGACACGTTCGTCGCGATCCGCGCCCAGCTCGAGGCCGTGGGCATCACGGTGGAGCCGGTGACGGCCCGCTGGAGCCCCGACTACCTGGACATGGTGCAGTCGGATGCCGGCATCGACCAGCGCGACGTGCACTTCCTCGGCTGGACGGGTGACTACAACGACCCGGACAACTTCATCGGCGTGTTCTTCGGCCAGCACAGCAACGAGTGGGGCTTCGACAACACCGAGCTGTTCACCGCGCTCGCCGAGGCCCGCCAGCTCGCGACCGCCGACGAGCAGGAGGCCCGCTACGCCGAAATCAACCAGATGATCGCCGACTTCGTGCCGGGCGTGCCGATCGCGCACCCGGCCCCGTCGCTGGCGTTGGGCCCCGGTGTCGAGGGCTACGAGCCGAGCCCGGTGCAGGACGAGGTCTGGAACACGATCACCATCACGCGTTGACGCATGCTGCGCTTCGTCGTCCGGCGGCTGCTGCTGCTGGTTCCGGTGCTCTTCGGGCTGAGCCTGCTGCTGTTCGCCTGGCTGCGCGCGCTGCCGGGTGACCCGGCGCGCGCGCTGCTGGGGGACCGGGCCACGCCCCAGGGCATCGAGCGCCTCAACGCGCAGTACGGGTTCGACCAGCCGCTGCCCGTGCAGTACGTGCGTTACATGGGCCAGCTGCTGCAGGGGAACTTCGGCAACAGCCCGCGCACCGGCCAACCGGTGCTGGCCACGTTCGTGGAGCGCTTCCCCGCCACGGTGGAGCTCTCGGTGGCGGCGCTGCTGTTCGCGGTGGTGGTCGGCATCCCGCTCGGGTATTTCGCGGCCAAGCGAGCGGGCGGCGTCCTCGACCTGGTGGCCGTCGGCAGCTCGCTCGCGGGCGTCGTCATCCCGGTGTTCGTGCTCGCCTACCTGCTGAAGGTGGTGTTCGCGATCGGGCTGCCGGGCCTGGACTGGCTGGCGGTGCTGCCGCCGTCGGGGCGTCAGGACGTGCGGATCAACGCCACCCACATCACCAACTTCTACGTGCTCGACGGGTTGATGACACGGGAGTGGGACGCGGCGTGGGACGCCGTCCGCCACCTCATCCTGCCCGCGCTGGCGCTGGGGTCGATCCCCCTGGCGGCCATCACCCGCATGACGCGGGCGTCGGTGCTCGAGGTGCTGGGCGAGGACTACGTCCGCACCGCCCGCGCCAAGGGCCTGGCCCGGGGTCTCATCACCCGCCGCCACGTCCTCAAGAACGCCATGCTGCCGGTCATCACGATGATCGGCCTGCTCACCGGGCAGTTGCTCTCCGGGGCAGTGCTCACCGAGAGCGTGTTCGCGTTCAACGGCATCGGCAGCTACCTGTTCGACGCCATCGCGACGCTCGACTACGCCGTGCTGCAGGGCTTCATCCTGTTCATCGCGCTGATCTACGCGCTGGTGAACCTGGTGGTCGACATCGTGTACGGCCTCTTCGACCCGAGGATGCGTGTGCGATGACCTCCGTGACCCCCGCCTCGTTCACGCCCGACGAGGGCCTGCCCCGGCCGCAGTCGCTGGTGGACGCCATGGGTCCGGCCCTGGACGCCCAGGAGACCGGCACCAGCCTGTGGGCCGGCGCGTTCCGGCGGCTGCGCCGCGACCCCTCGGCCATCGTGGGGGCCGTGATCGTGACGATCTTCGTGCTCGTCGCGGTGTTCGCACCCGTGCTCGCGCCCTACGAGCCGGCCCGCACCCAGTGGGCCAACCAGATCACCCCGACCACGCTGCCGCCGTTCTCGGCCGAGCACCCGCTGGGGCTCGACTCGTTCGGCTCGGACTTCCTCACCCAGCTCATCCACGGCGCCCGGCAGTCGCTCATCATCGGCATCGTCTCGACGCTGCTCGGCCTCGCCGGTGGCGCGCTGCTGGGTGGCCTCGCCGGCGCTTTCGGCGGGTGGGTGGACACGCTGGTGATGCGGATCGTCGACATCCTGTTGTCCATCCCCGCCCTGCTGCTGGCCGTCAGCGTGGCGGCCATCGTGGGGCGGCGTCCCGAGGCGCTGATGATCGCGATCGCAGCCGCCCAGGTGCCGATCTTCGCGCGGCTGCTGCGCGGCTCGATGCTGCGCCAGCGGGGGCAGGACTACGTGCTGGCCTCCACGTCGCTCGGGCTGCGGCGGCGCACGATCGTGATGGCGCACGTGCTGCCGAACTCGCTGGGGCCGGTGATCGTGCAGGCCACGCTGGTGCTGGCCACCGCGATCATCGAGGTGGCCGCGCTGAGCTACCTGGGCATGGGCTCGCCCGACCCGACGGTCGCCGAGTGGGGTCGCATGCTGGTGCGCGGCCAGGAGCGGCTGCAGTCCTACCCGCACCTGACCCTGTTGCCGGGCCTGTGCATCGCCGTGACCGCGCTGGGGTTCACCCTGCTCGGGGAGGCCCTGCGCGAGGCCCTCGACCCGAAGTCGCGGGGGTGAGGCCGTGAGCACCGTGGTGGGTGGGGCGGCGGCGTCCGGTTCGGTCGGTGGCGGGCCCCTGTTGAGCGTGCGTGACCTGAGCGTGGTGTTCGGACGCCGCGGCCAGCCGGGGTTCACGGCGGTCCACCACGTGTCGTTCGACGTGGCGGGCGGCGAGGTCGTGGGCATCGTGGGGGAGTCGGGCTCGGGCAAGTCGGTGACGTCGATGGCCGTGATGGGGCTGCTCCCGGCGCGCGGCGTCCGGATCAGCGGCGAGGCGCGTTACCGCGGCCGCGACCTGCTGACGATGCCCGACCGCGAGCGCGCCCGGTACCGCGGCGCCGAGCTCGCCATGGTGTTCCAGGACCCGATGACCTCGCTCAACCCCGTCGTCACCGTGGGGACCCAGGTGACCGAGGTGCTGCACGCCCACGAGCGGCTCTCGCGGGCGGACGCCCGCGACCAGGCCGTCGACCTGCTGCGGCGGTGCGGCATCCCCGACCCGGCGCGCCGGCTGGGGGAGTACCCGCACCAGCTGTCGGGCGGCATGCGCCAGCGGGCGCTGATCGCGACGGCGCTGGCGTGCAAGCCGAAGCTCCTGATCTGCGACGAGCCGACCACCGCGCTCGACGTGACGATCCAGGCCCAGGTGCTTGAACTGCTGGTCGAGCTGGTCAGGGATCTGGGGACGGCGATGGTCATGATCACGCACGACCTGGGGGTCGTCGCCGGGCTGTGCGACCAGGTGAACGTCATGTACGCCGGCCGCATCGTCGAGCGGGCGGGGTGTCACGAGCTGTTCGCGCGCCCCCGGCACCGCTACACGGAGGGGCTGCTGGCCTCGATCCCACGGCTGGACGGCGACCGGTCGCTGCCGCTCACGCCGATCCCGGGGACGCCGCGCGACGTGGTGGCGTGGGATCGGGCCTGCGCGTTTGCGCCCCGCTGCCGGTTCGTGACGGACGCCTGCGTGCGCGGCGACCTGGCCCTCGCCCCCCTGGGGCCGGGCCACGACGTCCGCTGCGTCCACCCCGCGGGCGGCGCCGCGCCCGGTGCCGTCACCGCCACGAGCCAGGAGGCCCCGTGACCGATCACCTCGTCGAGGCCCAGGATCTCAAGGTGCACTACCCGATCCGCCGGGGGCTGGTGTTCGACCGCACAGTCGGCCACGTGCGCGCGGTGGACGGCGTCAGCCTGGCCGTGCCGCGCGGCAGCACCTACGGGCTCGTCGGCGAATCGGGCTGCGGCAAGTCGACGCTCGGCCGGGCGCTGCTGCGCCTGGAGGAGACCGCGGGCGGGCAGATCGTCTTCGACGGCGACGACATCACCCAGCTCCGCGGCGAGCCGCTGCGGGTGCTGCGCCGACGGATGCAGATGGTGTTCCAGGATCCGATGGCGAGCCTCGACCCCCGCCAGTCGATCCAGTCGCTGCTCACCGAGCCGTTGCGCGTCCACGGCTTGGCGGAGGCCGATCGGGAGGAGTTCGGGGCCGACTCGTCGGCGTCCCACCTCGCCAAGGCGGTGCGCATGCTCGAGCTGGTGGGCCTGCCCCGCGCGACGCTCGAGAAGTACCCCCACGAGTTCTCCGGCGGGCAGCGGCAGCGGATCGGCATCGCGCGCGCGGTGATCCTGAACCCCGAGCTGGTGATCGCCGACGAGCCCGTCTCGGCGCTCGACGTCTCGGTGCAGGCCCAGGTCATCAACCTGCTCGAGGATCTGCAGGACGCCCTCGGCCTCACCTACGTCGTGGTCGCCCACGACCTGGCGGTCGTCCGGCACATCAGCGACCGCATCGGGGTGATGTATCTCGGCGTCATCGTCGAGGAGGCACCGGCCGACGACCTCTACGCCGAGCCGCTGCACCCCTACACGATCACGCTGCTCTCGGCGATCCCGGTGCCGGATCCGGTCGCCGAGGCGTCCCGCGAGCGCATCCTGCTCTCCGGCGACCTGCCCAGCCCGGCGAACCCGCCGACCGGATGCCGCTTCCACACCCGGTGCCCCTGGGTGCGCGACGAGCTGTGCCGCACCGAGGTGCCCGCGCTGCGCGAGATCGCGCCGGGGCGGCGCGTGGCGTGCCACTGGGCGGAGTCCATCGCGGCGGGCCGGCTGGCCCCGGACGCCGACGCCGTGGTTCCGCCCCGCGGCGACTGACCCCGGCGATTCACGGGAACACCCGGCGTCGGCCAACAGACGGTCCACGTGGCGCACCCGGCATTCACGTGGCGCACCCGAGAATGACGTGGCGCAGTGCCGCTCACGTGGCGGCCCGTCCAAGGCCCTCCAGGTGAGCGGCGCTGCGCCACGTGGAACTGAGGTCTGCCCAGTGGTGTTGAGCTGCGCCGGGTGGAGCTGCGGTGCGCCGGGTGGACTCAGGCCGAGGCCACGGCTTCGGTGAACCAGCCCGTGAGGGTCGTCGGGTGGGTGATGGCGGTGCCGACCACGACGGCCCATGCGCCGTGCCGGATCGCGCGTGCAGCCTGGGCCGGCGTGTGGATCCGGCCCTCGACGAACACCGGCACGGACGCCAGCGCCACGACCTCGTCGATGCACTCCCAATCGGGGCCGTCCGTCTTGGGCCGCTCGCCGGTGTAGCCGGCCAGGGTCGTGCCGAGGATGTCCGCGCCGGCGTCCTGCGCGGCGTCGGCGTCGGCGGCCGACCCGCAGTCGGCCATCACGAGCACGTCGGGGAAGCGGTTCCTCAGTTCCGTGACGGTGCGGGCGAAGGACAGCCCGTCCGGACGCGGCCGCCGCGTCCCGTCCAGGGCCACGATCTCCACCCCGGTGTCGGCCACGGCCAGGCAGTCGTCGAGGGTCGGGGTGATGTAGACCCCGGAGTCGCCCACCTTCACCAGCCCGATCAGCGGCACGGTCAGGACGGGGCGCATCGCCCGCAGGTCGTCCAGTCCCTTGCCGCGGATGCCCACCGCGCCGCCGGCCACCGCCGCCTGGGCGACCTGCGCCATCGTCCGCGGGTCGAGCATCGGCTCGCCGGGGTAGGCCTGGCACGACACGACCAGGCCACCGCGCAGGGCCTCGAGATCCACCGTCATGACGCCACCCCCCGCGGCGACGCCACCAGGCCCACCTCGGCCAGGAGGACGTCGATGCGGGCGAGTGCCGCGTCCGGCAGCGGCGTGAGCGGTGCGGGCATGGCTCCGGAGGCGATCACACCCAGCCGCGCCAGGGCTGCCTTGAACGCCCCGATGCCGGCGGCGTCGCCGCCAAGACCCACGGTGGTGAACGCGATCTCGAACAGGCGGGCCAGGCGATCCTGCTCGGCCCGGGCAGCACCCCAGTCGCCCAAGAGGGCGGCGTCCCAGAGGCGCCGGTACCCGGCCGGATCGACGTTTGCCAGGCCAGGGACCACGCCGTCGGCCCCCAGCAGCGCCATGCCGTCGACCATCACCTCGTGGCCGGTCGAGATCGACAGGGGGGAGCCGGCGTCCGCGTTGGCCCGCACCAGGCGGCGGAAGGAGACGTCGTCGCCGGAGGAGTCCTTGACCCCGGCCAACACCCCTTCGCGCCCCAGCTCCACCACGAGGTCAACGCCCAACTTCGTGTTCACGCGCACCGGCACGTCGTACGCGACCACCGGAACGTCGACGGCGTGCGCGACCATCCGGAAGTGCTCGGCCACCTCGGGGGCGGATGCCAACGCGTAGAAGGGGGCGGTCACGACGACGGCGTCGGCACCCCAGTCCACGACGCGGCGCGCGAGCTCCGCGACGCGGCGAGCGGTCAGGTCGGGCGTCCCGACGAACACGGGCACCCGGCCGGCAGCGCGCTCCACCACGCGGCGGACCACCGCCTCGCGCTCCGCGTCGGTCAGGTAGGCCACCTGGCCGGACGAACCGAGGACGAACAAGCCGTCCATGCCGCCGGCCAGCAGGTGGTCGACGAGACGGTCGAGGCTCGGGAGGTCGAGCTCACCCCCGGGTGTCAGGGGCGTCAGCACGGGCGGGATGATGCCGGACAACAGGGACATGGGTCACCTCTCCAGGAGGGTCGGGGCGGCACCGAGCAGGGTGCGCGTGTAAGGGTGCTGCGGGTCGGTGAACAACGCCTCGGCGGGGCCGGTCTCGACGATCTGCCCGGCGTTCATCACGGCCATCCGGTCGGAGACGTAGCGGACCGTCGCGATGTCGTGGCTGATGAACACCATGCCCAGGCCGAGGCCGTCCTTGAGGTCGGTGAGGAGGTTGAGCACCTGGGCGCGCACCGACACGTCGAGGGCGGAGGTGGGTTCGTCGGCCACGATGACGTCGGGCTCGAGCGACAGGGCCCGGGCGATGGCCACCCGCTGGCGCTGGCCGCCGGAGATCTGGCGGGGGAGGACGTCCAGCGCCGAGGCGGGCAGGCCGACCAGTTCCAGCAGCCGGCGCACTCGTGCCTCCCGCTCGGCCTCCGTCCCGATCCGGTGGACGACGAGCGGGTCGAGCAGCTGGTCGCGCACGGGCATCCGCGGGTTGAGGGCGGTCGCAGGATCCTGGAACACCACGGAGACCGCGCGGCCCAGCTCGCGCCGGAACCCGGCGCCGTAGCGCAACTGACGGCCCCGGAACAGCACCTCGCCCTGCGTCGGGCGTTGCAGACCCACGAGCACCCGGGCGAGCGTAGACTTCCCGCAGCCCGACTCGCCCACGATGCCCACCGTCTCGCCGCGGCGCACGGTGAAGTCGACGTCGTTCACGGCATGGACGGTGCCCGGCCGGAAGAGCCCACCGGTCCGCGTCCGGTGGATCACGTGGACGCCGCGCAGCTCCAGCGCCGGGGCGTCGTCGGTGGGGCTGGCGGTGGTGGCTGCGTGGCTCATCGGAGGGCCTCCAGTTCGGGGTGGGCTGCATACACGTGGTCGGTGCCCGGCACGGTGACCATGGGCGGCCGGACGTCCCGCCCGATCTCGGGGTGGGACGAGCGGGGCGCGAAGCGGTCACCGGCGACGAACTCCCGCGGGCTGGGCACCACGCCCGGCACCTGGTGCAGCCGGCCCGACCCGGACTCGATCGAGAGCACCGATCCGAGCAACCCCCGGGTGTACTCGTGGCGCGGGTCGCGCAGCAGGTCGGCTGTCGCGCCCGACTCGACGACCTGCCCGGCGTACATCACGGTGACGCGGTGGGCGACGGACGCGACGAGCGCCAGATCGTGGCTGACGAAGACCATGGCGAAGCCGAGCTTCTCGCGCAGGTCGTTGAGCAGGTCGATGACCTGCTTCTGCACCGTCACGTCGAGCGCCGTGGTCGGCTCGTCGGCGATGACCAGGCGCGGGTTGCGCGTCAGTGCCATCGCGATGAGGACCCGCTGCCGCTGCCCGCCCGAGAGTTCGTGCGGGTAGGACGCCAGCGTGCGGGCCGGGTCGAGGCCCACCAGGTCGAGCAAATCCTCGGCCGACCGCTGCCCCCCGCGGGACGTGAGCTGCTTCAGCTGGGTGCGCACCAACATCGACGGGTTCAGGGAGCTGAGGGCGTCCTGGTAGATCATGGCGATCTCGTGGCCGCGCAGGGCGTTGTGCCGGGCCGGGCTGAGCGTGAGCAGGTCGGTGCCGTCGAAGCGGATCGATCCCGACAGCCGCGCCGACGGCGGCAACAGCCCCATGATCGCCATCGACGTGATCGACTTGCCGCAGCCGGACTCGCCGACCAGGCCCATCGTCTCGCCGGGGCGCACGGCGAAGCTCACGTGGTCGACCACCGCGACGTCCCCGTGCTGCTCGGGGAAGCGGATCGACAGGTTGTCGACCTCCAGCAGGGGCGGGGCGTCCCCGGTGTAGACGAGCCGGTCGTTCCGCTCGGCCTCCACCACGGCGAGCGCGGCCAGGCGCTCCTCCAGCGGCACCGTCGGCTCGCCGGCCGCGGCGAGCTCGGCCGCCACGGCGTCCGTCCCGTCCTCGGCGGCGGCGTCGCGGATCCTGACCGGACGCCGCGCCTTCGGCGCGACCATCGCGTCGGTCATCCCCTCGGACAGGATGTTGAGGCACAGGGTGGTGACGAGGATGGCGAGACCCGGGAAGAACGTGGCCCACCAGCCGCCGATGAGGAGCAACTGCTTGCCGTCGGCCAGCACGTTGCCCCAGGACGGGTTGGGCGGGCGGACCCCGGCGTTGATGAACGACAGGGATGCCTCGAACACGATGGCGTCCGCGACCAGCACGGTGGCGAACACCAGGATCGGCGCGATGCAGTTGCGGGCGACGTGCTTGGCGAGGATCCACCACGTCGCGGCACCCATGACGCGGGACGCGGCCACGTAGTCCTCCCCGAACTGCGCGAGGACGTTCGCGCGCACCACGCGGGTGAGCTGCGGGGTGTAGAGGAAGGCGATGGCGAACACGAGCACCGGCAGGGACGCCCCCCACACCGCCACGAACACCGCCGCCAGCGCGATGCCGGGGAAGCTCATGATGATGTCGAGGATGCGCATGAGCACCTCGGAGACCCACTTGTGGCTGGTCGCGGCGACCGAGCCGAGGACGGCCGCGGCCACCAGCGCGACCGCGGTCGCGGCCAGCCCGATCACGAGCGAGCTGCGCGCACCGTGCACGACCCGGCTGAAGATGTCGCGCCCGATCTGGTCGGTGCCGAAGAAGTGCTCCGCGCTCGGCGGCTGGGCGGGGGTGCCGGTGGCCAGCGGGCTCTGCGTGGCGACGAGCGGCGCGAAGATCGCCATGAGAGCGACCACGGCGAGCAGCACCAGCGCGATGCGGGATGCCCACGGCAGGGCGCGCAGGCGCAGGCCGGGCTCGGAGAGGCGTTCGGTGAGGCGGCGGCGCATGTCAGACCGTCCTGATCCTGGGGTTCACGAGGACGTAGAGCACGTCCACGATGATGTTGATGACGATGAACGCGATCGCGACGGTGAGCGTGACTCCCTGCACGAGGAACACGTCGTTGCGGGTCACGCCGTCGAGGATGAGCTGGCCCATGGCCCGGATGTTGAAGATGATCTCGATGATGACGGCACCACCCATCAGGTAGCCGACGCGCAGGCCCAGCACCGTGATCGGGGTGATCAGCGCGTTGCGCAGCACATTGCGGGCGATCACGACCGGCCGGGGGATGCCGGCGCCGATCGCGGTGCGGACGTAGTCGCGGTCGAGCTCCTCCACCATCGAGGTGCGCACCACGCGCGTCAGGGAGCCGGCCACGGGCACCGCGAGCGCGATGGCGGGCAGCGAGATGTTGTTCACCCAGATGCCCGGATCCTGGGTGAACGGCACCCAGCGGGCGATGACGGCCGGGTAGAGGCCCGCGCCGCCCGGCACCGTCGAGAGCCACTGGATCAGCAGGATCGCCAGCCAGAACGACGGCGTCGCCAGGGACGCGATCGACAGGACGCGGATGAGCTGGTCGGGCCAGCGGTCGCGGTACAGCGCGGCGGTGATGCCCAGCACGAGCGCCAGGACGACGGCGAGCACCAGACCCACCAGGGTGAGCTGCAGGGTGATGGGGAACGCCGTGGCGACGTACTCCGTCACCGGCACGTTGCCGGCGCTCATCCCGAGGTCGCCGCGCAGCAGACCGCCGAGGAAAGAGGCGTAGCGCACGAGCAAGGGGTCGTTGAGGCCGTGGGTCTCCCGGTAGGCCTCGATGGCCTCCTGGGACGCCGACTCGCCCAGGGCGAGACGGGCCGGGTCGGCCGGGGAGAAGGACATCACCAGGAACACCAGCAGCGTCACGCCCAGCACCATGACGGGGAACGCGACGAGGCGGCGTCCGATGAGTCGGAGCAGGGTGGTCACAGGTGACTCCAGGTGGGTGACGAGGACGGGACCGGTCAGGGGCCGCCGGTCGGGGAGGGGTGGCCGACCCGGAGGGAGGGGCCGGCCACCCGCGTCGGGGGGTCAGGACTGGGTCGTGCCGACGTCGATGAACGACAGACCCGTCAGGGCGATGGGCTGGAAGTCGACCAGGGTGTCGGCGTCGTAGCCCGTCGTCGTCTTGCGGTGGAACAGCGGGTAGAGCGGCACCTCCTCGCTGAGGAGGTTGAAGATATCGCTCCACGTCGCCTCCTGCTCGGCACCGGTCTGCCGGGCGCCCTCGTCGAGCAGCGTCTGCACCTGCGTGTAGGACTCGGTGCCCTTCCAGTGCATCCGGGCCTCGGTCCAGGTGTCCCCGGCGTACCACCAGCGCATCAGCAGATCGGCGTCCGAGCCGAACACCGACGGGTCACCGGGAGCGACGAGCACGTCGTAGGCGTTCACGTTCTCGGGGCCGGTGATGGCGTTGTAGGCCTCCGAACTCTGCCGCTCGTCGAACTCGACGGTGAGGCCGACGGCCTCCAACGACTCCTTGATGATGGGGGTCGCGAGCTGGACCCAGCCGTGGTTGGTGCACATCATGCGCATCGAGGTCAGGCCGGTCTCGGCGAGGAGCGCGCGGGCGCGATCGGCGTCCAGCGCGTACACCGTGGACGCGCGCTCGTACGAGGGGTGCGTCTCCTGGAGGAACGAGGTGGCCGGGGTGGCGTTGCCCTGGTAGGCGGTCTGGACGACCTTCTCCATGTCGATCGCGTACAGGAACGCCTGCCGGTTGCGCACGTCGTCGAACGGCGCCTTGCCCTGGTTGAACATGGCGAACAGCAGACCGAAGCCCTGCTCGGACGCCACCGTGGCGTTCTGCTCCAGGGTGGCGATCGAGAGCTCCGGGACGAGGTCCATGGCTTGGACGGCGCCCGACCCCAGCGCGTTCATGCGCGTCGCGTTGTCGGGCATGATGCTCCACACCATGCGGGCGGCGCGGGCCGGGTGGGTGCCGGTGTAGTCGTCGAACCGCTCGAAGACGATCTCGCGCGACGTGGCCGAGTTGTCGGTCATGCGCCACGGGCCGGTGCCCACGGGGTTGGCGTCGAACGCCTCGGCGTCGGCCTCGACGGCCGCGCGGGGGACGATCTTGACGACGCTCAGCCGATCGGGCACCAAGGAGAAGGGGTAGGCGAGGTTGATGCGAACCCCGTTGTCGCCGGCCGGTTCGACGGACTCGATGAACGTGATGAACTGCCGGTACAGCGAGTTGTTGGCCTCGTCCATGACCCGGTTGAAGCTGAAGACGACGTCGTCGGGGGTGACGGGGGTGCCGTCGTGAAACACCGCGCCGTCGCGCAGCGTCGCCTCC
The DNA here is from genome assembly GCF_038502305.1 of Propioniciclava soli. Classification (NCBI taxonomy): domain Bacteria; kingdom Bacillati; phylum Actinomycetota; class Actinomycetes; order Propionibacteriales; family Propionibacteriaceae; genus Propioniciclava; species Propioniciclava soli. The sequence continues at coordinate 3,506,438 of NZ_CP115965.1, read as the reverse complement.
CAGGTGGTGTCGTCGACCTGCGTGGGCAGCTCGGCGGCCAGGGCCGCGTACACCTCCCGGTCGCCGGTGGGGAGGATCTCGGTGAGACCCTCCATCGTGTGCCAGTTCGCGGCGAGCGTGAGGGCGGCGGTGGTGGTCAGGGGGTCGTAACCGTTGGTGCCCAGCTCGTAGCTGATGCCGGCGGTGATGGTGCCGTCCTCGGCGGCCGTGCCTGCGCCCGGGGTGGTGCCGGCGTCGGTGCCGGCCGTCTCGCGCTGGGCCGGCGTGGTGCCGCAGGCCGAGAGCGTGCCGGTGAGAGCCGCGGCGGCGCCCATGGCCCCGGCCAGCCCCAGGAAGCGCCGGCGCGTGGTGCCGGGGATGAGTTCGTTGCTCATGGAAGCTCCTAATGTCGGACGTCCGATGTCTGACGTTTGTGCCAATATAGAGGGACGCAGGCGAAGGAGCAATCACGAATGGATCACGATCCGCTGCCGGGGGGGCGCTGGCGCACCACCACGGCGATCAAGGAGCTGATGCTCGCGCGCGGCCTCAAGCCGGGGGATCCGATGCCCACGGAATCCGAGCTCGTGGAGACGACGGGCGTGTCGCGCTCCAAGCTGCGCGAGGCCGTCCGGACGCTGACCGCCCTCGACATCCTCGAAGTGCGGCACGGCACCGGCACGTTCGTCGGGCAGATGTCGATGCGGCCGCTCGTGGAGGGCATGGTCTTCCGGGGCGTGCTCGCCCCCGGGGACGACGCGACGATGCTCACCCAGGTCGTCGAGGTGCGCACCGGGCTCGACCTGGGGCTCGCCCCGCGCATCGTGGAGCGGTTGGCCGGCCGCGACGACACCGAACTGAGGGCCTGCGTCCAGGCGATGGTGGACGCCGCGGGCCGCGGTGAATCCTTCACCACCGAGGACCGCACGTTCCACCTCACCCTCGCGGAGCGGCTGGGCAATGACCTGTACGGCGAGATCGTCGCCGCGTTCTGGGACATCCACATGACGGTTGCCCCCCGGCTCGGTCTCGCCGGTGCGCGCGACCTGACCGACACGGCGCTGGCGCACGAACGCATGCTGGACGCTGCGATCGCCGGCGACATCGACGCCTACCGCGCCGCGGTGGTGGACCACTACACACCCATCCTGCGGATGCTGGGTCAGCCCGGGCCCGCGCCGCGGGACGCCTGAACAGGAGCAGCAGTCATGGAAGTCATCATCTGCCCGGACGCCGAGGCGGTTGCCCAGCTGGCCGCCGCCAAGGTCGAACGCGTGGCGCGCGACCGGGGCCCGGAGCCGGTCATCGGCGTCGCCACCGGTTCCTCGCCCGTCGCCCTCTACGACGCGTTGGCCGCGCGGGTCGCGTCCGGAGAATTGGACCTCTCCGACGCCCATGCGTTCGCCCTCGACGAGTACGTCGGCCTGCCGCCGGGGCACCCCGAGTCCTACGCCGAGGTGATCCGCCGCACGGTCACCGAGCCGCTGCGCCTCGACCCGGCCCGCGTGCACGTGCCCGACGGCCGGGCGCAGGATCTCGAGGCCGCCGCGGCGGCGTACGAGGACGCCATCGCGGCCGCCGGGGGGGTCGACGTCCAGATCCTCGGCATCGGCTCGAACGGCCACGTCGGGTTCAACGAGCCCACCAGCTCGCTGGCGTCCCGCACCCGCATCAAGACGTTGACCGCCCGCACCCGCTTCGACAACGCACGGTTCTTCGCGTCCGCCGACGAGGTGCCCACCCACTGCCTCACCCAGGGGCTCGGCACGATCATGGCCGCGCACGAGGTGGTGCTGGTCGCCCAGGGTGACGGCAAGGCGGAAGCCATCGCCGGTCTGGTGGAGGGCCCCGTCACGGCGATGGTGCCCGGTTCGGTGCTGCAGCTGCAGCGCCGCGCCACCGTGATCGTGGACGAGGCCGCGGCGTCCGGCCTGCGGCTGGCCGACTACTACCGTGAGACCTATGAGCGCAAGCCCGACTGGCAGCGGTTCCGCACCGGCCTGTGACACGCGCCTCCTCGCGGCACGGGTGTTCACCGGCCATGAGGTGATCGCCCCCGGCGTGGTGGAGGTCGCCGCCGGCCGGGTGGCCCGTGTCTCGTCCGCGCCGTCCGAGGGGGTGGCGGTGGCCGAGATCGATCTCGGCGACGTCACGCTCGTCCCCGGGTTCGTGGACGTCCACACCCACGGTGGAGCCGGCGCGGAGCTCGCGGACGATCCCGTGACCGCCGCCGAGCATCACCTGCGGCACGGCACCACCAGCGTCGTGGCCTCGTTCGTCACCATGCCGGTGGCGTCGTTGGCCGAGCGCGTCGCGGCGCTGGTGCCCCACGTCACGGCGGGGACGATCGCCGGTGTCCACCTCGAGGGCCCCTGGCTCGCCGAGGAGTTCCACGGGGCGCACCCCGTGGACCTCCTGTGCGACCCGGACCTTGCGGAGGTGGCCCGCATCGTCGAGGCGGGCGAGGGGATCGTCAGGATGGTGACCATCGCGGTCGAGCGGCCCGGGGCGATGGACGCCGTCCGCTGGCTCGCCGACCGGGGGGTGGTCGCCGCCATCGGGCACACGGCGGCCACGTTCGACCAGACCCGGGACGCCCTGGCGGCGGGGGTGACCGGGGTCACGCACCTGTTCAACGCCATGCCGGGGCTGCACCACCGTCGCCCCGGGCCGATCCTGGCGCTGCTGCGGGACGCCGACGTCTGGCTGGAGGTCATCGCCGACGGCGTCCACCTCCACCCCGAGCTGGTGGGCTGGGTGTTCGACCAGGCGCCCGGACGCGTCGTGCTCATCACGGATGCGCTCGCCGCCACCGGCATGCCGGACGGGCGCTTCACCTCCGGCTCGCTCGCGGTGGACGTGCGCGACGGCAAGGCGCTGGTCGCCGGCACCGACACCATCGCGGGCAGCACGCTGGTGCTCGCTGATGCGGTGCGCAACGTCATCGGCTGGGGAGTGCCGTGGACCGACGCCGTGCGCGCCGCGACGCTGCACCCGGCGCGCTACCTCAGCCTGGATGGCGTGGGCGAGCTCGTCCCCGGGGCCCGCGCGGACGCCGTGGCGTTGGCGTCGGACTGGAGCGTGCGCGGGGTGTGGAGGAGCGGGGTCAACGTGGCCTGACCCGGCTCAGGCCACCAGGGCGGGAAGGGCCTGCTCGATGCGGTCCCGGACGAGGGCGTCCGCCCACGGGTCGTACGGCGTGGGCTCGGCGTTGACGATGACGAGCCGGGCGCCGCGACCGACCGCGCGGGGCACCAGCCCGGCCACGGGGTGCACCTGCAGCGAGGTGCCGACGGCGAGCACCAGGTCACAGGTGTCGGCGAGGTCCACCGCGGCGTCCAGCACCGCCGGGTCGAGCATCTCGCCGAACAGCACCACGGTCGCCCGGGTGATCCCCCCGCACCGCGGGCACCGGGGGTCGGGATCACCGGCCTCGACCAGGGCGAGCATCTCGGCGAGCGGGCCGGTGGCGTCGCACCCCTCGCAGCGCCACGAGCGGGCGTTGCCGTGGATCTCGTGGACGAGCTCGGGCGACGAACCCGCCGCCAGGTGGAGGCCGTCGGTGTTCTGCGTGACGATGCCGGCCAGGCGGTGCTGACGCTCGAGGGTGACGAGGGCGTGGTGGCCCGGGTTGGGCTGCGCCGTGCGAGCCGGGGACGTGGCGCGGATCTGCCAGGCGCGGCGGCGGATCTCGACGTCGCGGCGGTACCAGCTCAGCGTGGAGATGCGCTCGGCGTCCGGGTCGAGGGTCCAGCGGCCGCGGGGGCCACGAAAGTCCGGGATGCCCGAGGCCGTCGACAGCCCCGCCCCAGTGAGGGCGAGCACGGCGGACGCCCCCGCGACGAGTGCGCGGGCCTGCTCGAACTGCTGATCGGTCATGCCACCCCCTGGCGGTCCGGCGGCGTCGCCGGTGGGGAACACCGTACCCAGTCCGCTCCGTCTCTGGCCTGTCGGACGCCCTCGCCGGGCAGACTGCGCCGCGCGGGGCGGGCTGGGGGGCGGCGGCTCGCGTAGGGCGGCTCCAGGCACGCCGCTTGCCTGCGGCGGGGGCTCGAGGCACGTCGCTCCCCGCCCATCGCCGTGCTCACGTTGCAGCGAGAGCGGCGCTACGGCCAGGGAGGGGAGTGGCCCGGAAGGGGCCCGCAAGGAGAGCACTCCGGCGCCGGGGGAGCAGCGCTGCGTCCGGGGAGCGAGGTTGGCCGCGGGGGCCTGTGGACCCCGGTGGCCGTGGGCCCCGGTGATGGTGAGCCCCCGGTGATGGTGCGGCCCGAGCCTGCCCCGGTGCCCCCCGACGGGCTAGGCTCCCCACCATGACCGACCCCTCGCAGGAGCGGCGCGCCGACGCGCAGCGCATGGCCGAGCTGGCGGTGTCCGCGCGCGCCGGGGAGTCGCGGGCAGCGCAACGGATCGTCGATCGGTTCGTGGAGCAGGCGACCGCGCGGGGCATCGCGCCGGTTCCGCTGGAGGCGACCCAGTTGGACGGCCGCCGCGTGCGCACCGACCGAATCGGGTGGTACGTCAACAAGAAGCAGACCCTCGCCATCGGCACCGGGGGAGAGTGGTTCGTCCTCCAGGTGCCGACCTCGTGGATGAGCCGTTTCACCGGCGTGAAGCTGCAGCCGTCGCCGCCGGAGCTGGTGGTGGCCCGCGGTGGACGCGACGGCGAAAGTGGTGACCTGCAGGAGTTTCTCGACCGTGTTCTCGCCGGCCGGTGAGCGTCACAGCCCTGACGTGAGGCACCGAGAGGCTGCGGCACCCCAACCAGCAGCCCCCCGGGCAGTAAAAGGGTAAGCCAGCCCCGGGTTCAGAGCAATCATCGCCGCCCCTGCTCTCGCTGCTCGGCCCGGTGGGGGCGCCTGCACCACGCCAACGATGAATCCCCCCACCCCAGGGTGATCCGGCGGACAACACCGGGGGTGGTTCGGGCAACACTCCTGCCAACACCCGGACGCGAATCTTGCGGCCATGACAGCAGAGCACTGGCAGGCGACGGCGCGGGCGTGGGATGCGGAGTGGGAGCGCCTCGCGCCCCCGGGGCGGACCGTCCCGACGGCGTGGCTGCTCGCGTGCCCGGTGTTGACGCCGGCCACGTGGGTGTGTGAGGTTGCGGACGTCGTCCGCACCGATCCGGACGCCGTGCTGCTCGCCCTGCTGCGGCTCCACCGCACCGGGGACACCTTGGCCGGGCAGGCCGTCCTGCGGGCGATGACACCGAAGGCGGTGCGGATGGCCGCTCGCGACGCCGAGGCGGGCCTGGCCGACTACCTGGCCGCGTTGTGGGAGCGGATCGCCACCTATCCGGTGGAGCGCCGCCCCACCCGGGTGGCGGCCAACCTCGCACTGGATGCACTGAAAACGGTGAAATCTGCCCGGGCGTGTCGCCCGACCCACGCGTGGGCGCCCGTGGCCGAGCAGCACGACCCGTTGGTGGGCGACGCCGTGCTGGACGCAGGCCTGCGGCTCGGTGTCATCGACGCCCAGACGCGCCGCACCCTGGCCTGCGTGTACGTCGAGGGACACAGCAGCGCGGACGCCGCGCGCGAACTCGGCACCAGCAGCGACGCGGTGCGGTGGCGGTGCAGCAAGGGGGTGCGCGCCCTACGCGCCCACGCCGGCGACCTCGTCGCCGAGCTCGTGGGGTGAGGGCGGCCGCCGGCGGGTCAGCGCCCGGCGAGCCCGTTCTCGTAGGCGAAGAGAACCAGGCCCACCCGGTCGCGGGCCTGCAGCTTGGTCAGCAGACGGCCGATGTGGGTCTTGACGGTGCCCTCGGCCATGAAGAGCCGCGCGGCGATCTCGGCGTTGGTGGCGCCGGCCGCGACCTCCCCCAGCACCTCCCGTTCGCGGTCGGTGAGCAGGGCCAATCGGGGATCCTGCGCGTGGGGACTGGTGTCGAGGGTGGGCACGACGTGGTCCAGCAGGCGGCGGGTCGTGGAGGGGGCCATGACGGCGTCGCCGGCGGCCACGTTGCGGATGGCGTTCAGCAGGTCGGCCGGGCGGGCGTCCTTGAGGAGGAAGCCGCTAGCTCCGGCCTTGAGGGCGGCGAACGCGTACTCGTCGAGGTCGAAGGTAGTGAGCACCAGCACGCGCGAGGGCAGGCCCGCCTCGGTGATGCGCCGGGTCGCCTCCACGCCGTCGAGCACGGGCATGCGGACGTCCATGAGCACGACGTCGGCGGGGTGAGCGGTGAGGGCCCGCAGCGCCTCGGCGCCGTCGGACGCCTCCCCGACCACCTTGAGGTCCTCGGAGGAGTCGATCAGCATGCGGAAGCCGCTGCGCACCAGGGACTGGTCGTCGGCCAGGAAGACGCGAATGGGGGGCACGGGTCAGCTCCTTCGGTGGGTGGGAGGGGGGCTCGGTGGTGGCGCGGGCAGCGGGGCCAGCACGCGGAACCGGGGGGAGGAGGTGCGGGGGCCGGCCCGCAACGACCCGCCCATGGACGCCACGCGTTCGTACATGCCGCGCAGGCCGTTGCCGCCACCGTCGGTCGGATCCTCGACGCCCTCGCCGTCGTCCTGCACATCGATCGTGATGTGCTGCGGGCCGTACGACAGCGAGACCGTCGCGTGGGCGGACGCCCCGGCGTGCTTGAGGAAGTTGGTGAGGGCCTCCTGCACCACGCGGTAGATGGTGAGGGCCAGGGCCGGAGGCACGTTGCCGGGCTCGCCGTGCACGACGAGGCGCGCCCGGTCGCTCGTCCGCGCCACCAGTTCGGGGATGTCCTCGAGGGTGGGCGTCGGTGCGTACGTGGGCCGCTCCCCGGCCTCGGGGCCCGCCCGCAGGACGCCGACGATGCGGCGCATCTCGTGGAGCGCCTCGCGGCCCGTCTCGGCGATCGTGTCGAGCGCCTCGGCGGCCACGTCGGGGTTCCGCGCGGCCGCGGCCCGCCCGCCCTCGGCCTGCACGATCATGACCGACAGCGAGTGCGCGACGATGTCGTGCAACTCGCGCGCGATCACGGCACGGGCGGACGCCTCCGCCAGCCTGCCCTGCTGTTCCCGCTCCGCGAGCAGCAGGCGATACCGCTCCTCGGCGATGCGGACCTCGGCGCCCCGAGACTCGGCGACCTCGCGCGCGCGGCGTCCGATGGCATAGGGGGTCAGCACCGCGCCGAGACAGGCGCCCCAGGAGAGCACGTCGACACTCGGGTTGCCGGACGTCGTGTTCTCGAACCAGCGCATGGGACCCAACAGGGAGGCAAAGGTGCCGATGACCAGCACGGAGCGCGACGCGTGGCCGGGCACCCAGCGCGCCACGCTGTACGCGACGATCGGGACGGCGATCAGCGACGGCGACGGCACATCGAGGAGCACCAGGTGCAGCGCCCCGGCGACGCTGACGAGCGCGAGCATGAGAAGAGGGGCATGCCGGCGCAGGGTCAGGGGCAGCAACATGGCGAGCGACACGCCCACGACGCGGGGGTCGGGCTCTTGGGTGCCGCCGAGCCAGACGAACGGCACCGCGATCACGACCAGGGACAGGGACACGGCGAGGATCCCGTCGGCCATCCAGTCACGTCGGGTGGCGCCGGGCGGGAACACCAGTTCGCTCGCACTCATCGGGCCCCAGCGTACGAGGCGGGACGAATCCGCAGTCGCTCGCGCGTGGGACAGCCTGGGGGACCCTTCCTTCCTAAGATGGGGCCGTGAAGAAGTTGGGTCTGCTCGCCGTGGTGACCGCCGCCGTCTGCGCGGCGTGGGCGCTCCGCGCGCGACGCGTCCGCCGGGACGCCGCGGTGTGGGCGAACGTCACCGACACGGTGTGAGCGACCAGGCGTCCGTGCCGGAGACGGCACCCGTGAAAACCGGCACGGTGACTCCCGGTGAGGCTCCCACCACCTCCCCCGACATGAATGGTGAAGTATTCGCTACGGTGACCACCTGGGGCGCCGGCGACCCGCGTCCCGCCTCACCGGGGCGCCGGGCACGGAAGGGGGTGAAGGGGTCATGGAGCTGTCGCGCTCTCGTGGCCGCAGCATCCTCATTTCCCCATGGTTGGGGGTGATCGTCCTCTTCGGGGCCCTGTCGTCGGTCGTCTTCATCGTGGCGGCCGTCCAGGCCGAGGATGTGTTGGCGAGGATCGTCGCGGCGGCGGCGATCGTGACGCTGTTCGGCGTCTTTTGCAATCTGACCGGCGACGCCATCCTGCTGCTCGACCGGCGGGGGTTCCGCACCCTGTTCCAACGGCGCACGCCGTGGGAGGCCGTCACCGCCATCCGCGTGGCCGAGGTGCCCGAGTGGGGCATCGAGACCACCGCCGTGGTGCTCGACGTGGTGCGGGGGGACCATCTGCAGCAGCGGGTGCTCAAGGGGTTCGGGCGCCTCGGGCACCTGGTCGACCTCGAGGGCCTGCGTGACCGGCTTGAGGCCGCCCGCGCCGAGGCCCTGGGCGGGGCGTCCGGCACCGCGACGCACTGACCCGCCCCGGCGCCACCGACCTCAGCCCACCAGGGGCCTGCGCGTCCGCATCCGCGCCACGAGCGTCGCGATCACCACGACGACCGCGGCGACCGCCGCCGCGCAGAAGCCCGCTTGCATGCCGAGCAGCGCCAGGCCGCGCTCACGGCCGCGAAGGCAAAGGCCGAGCAAGAGCGGGCCGAGCGGCGTGCCACGATCTACCTGCCGAAGGCGGGCGAAGCGGGTGCCGCGCGGTTGCGGACGCCGGGCAGGTTCCATCTGACGCGGCATCAGGACACGTCGGCGACGTTGGCGGGGGCGTATCCGTTCGTCGCCGAGGGTGGTCTCGGTGCCGATGGGGTGTTCGTGGGTCAGGACCTGTACTCGGGTGGGAGCTTCGTCTACGACCCGTGGGTGTTATACGCGCGCGGGATTATTACCGCACCGAACGTGGTGCTGGCCGGGATCGTCGGCTCTGGGAAGTCGAGCCTCGCGAAGTCGCTCTACACGCGGTCGTTGCCGTTCGGACGGCGCGTATACGTTCCCGGCGATCCGAAGGGCGAGCACACCGCGGTCGCCAACGCCTTCGGCGGACGCGCGATCGTCCTTGGCCACGGACTCAACACCCGCCTGAACCCGCTCGACGAAGGCCACCGACCAGCAGGCCTCTCGGACGAGCAGTGGACCAACACAGTCGCGGCCCGGCGCCGTGACCTGATCGGTGCGCTCGCCGAGACCGTGCTCGCACGAGGGCTCTCGCCGTTGGAGCACACCGCGATCGACATCGCCCTGACCCAGACAGTTAGGGAGAACGATGTGCCGATCCTGCCGATGGTCGTCGACCGCATCCTTGCCCCCAGTGCGGATGCCGACGGCAGGCTCACAGAGGACGGTCGTCTGGTCGGTCACGCGCTGCGCCGTCTCGTGGCCGGTGACCTGGCGGGACTGTTCGATGGTCCGTCCACCGTCCGGTTCGATCCGTCGTTGCCGATGATCTCCCTCGACCTTTCCCGTGTCACGGAGAACTCGACGCTGATCTCGGTGTTGATGACGTGCTCGTCGGCGTGGATGGAGTCCGCGCTGCTCGACCCGAACGGCGGGCAACGGTGGGTGATCTACGACGAAGCCTGGCGGCTCATGTCCCACCCCGCGTTGCTGCGGCGGATGGACGCGCACTGGCGACTCGCCAGGCACTACGGGATCGCGAACATGCTGATCTTCCACAAGCTCACCGACCTCGACAACGTGGGCGACCAAGGCTCCGCGATGCGGTCGCTGGCCAACTCGCTACTCGCGAACGCCGAGACCCGGATCGTGTACCGCCAGGAATCCGACCAGCTCGGCCCGACCGCGACCGCCCTCGGCCTGACCGGCACCGAGCAACAGCTCTTGCCGAACCTCGGCGTCGGCCAAGGGCTGTGGCGAATCAAAGCCAGGAGCTTCGTCACACAGCATCAGCTGCACCCTGCCGAGCTCGCCTTGTTCGACACCAGCAGCCGCGCGGCAGGAATTCCCCGCAAGTTCAAGAATCCTGAAGCCTGAATCGTCGGAAGATGCGGGTCGAGGCGTGCTCAGCGATGTGGTCGGGTCGCATCTCCGGGGAAGATGCGACCCCAGCATGTCCTGCCGGATCGGTCAGGCCTCGGTGAGCATCCAATCCGTCGCGATCAGGTGTGCGGGACTATCGGGTGGCGGTCTCGGAGATCGGTGGGCGGGTAGTTGCTGTTGTGGGGAGCCTGGTGCGTCGTGTGCGGGCGGCGCGGAGGCCGTTGCCGATCACGATGACTTCGGCGACTTCGTGGACGAGGACCACGGCGGCAAGACCCAGGGTGCCGGTGATCGCGAGTGGGAGCAGAACGATGATGATCAAGAGGGACAGGACGATGTTCTGGTTGATGATCGCCCGGCCGCGTGTGGCGTGGTGCAGGGCTTGCGGGATGAGGCGCAGGTCGTGGCCGGTGAACGCGACATCGGCGGACTCGATCGCGGCGTCGGAGCCGGTGGCGCCCATCGCGATCCCGACCGTCGCACCTGCCAGGGCGGGGGCGTCGTTGATGCCGTCGCCGATCATCGCGGTCGGCTGTTCCGTCGCGAAGGCTGCGACGAGGCGGGCTTTGTCCTCGGGGCGGAGTTCGGCGTGCACGTCGCTGATCCCGGCCTGGTTGGCGAGGGCGCGGGCGGTGCGGGTGTTGTCGCCGGTGAGCATCGATACCGCCATGCCTTGCCCGGTCAATGTCTGGACGACGTCGGGGACCTCGGGGCGGAGCTCGTCGCGCACCCCGATCGCGCCGATGAGCATGTCGTCGCGGGTGACGAGGACGCAGGTCTGCCCGGCCGCCTCCATCGCCTCCACCTGAGTGGTGAGCGGGCCGGGGCTGATCCACCGGGGGCTACCGACCATGACTCGGTGGCCGTCGATGGTGCCGGAGATCCCGTTTCCGGGCTCCTCCGTCACGTCGGTCGCAGCAGGGATCTCGGGTGCGGCGGCGGTGATCGCGGTCGCGAGCGGGTGCGTGGAGTGTTGCTCGATCGCCGCCGCCCAGCCCAGCACCTCCGCTTCGCTTACCCCTTCGGTGGTGGCGATGGCGGTGACGGTGGGCTGGTTGCGGGTGAGGGTGCCGGTCTTGTCGACGACGAGGTGGCGGATCGTGCCGAGGCGTTCGAACGCCGCACCGCTTTTGATGATGACGCCGAACCGGCTCGCCGCACCGATCGCGGACACCACCGTGACGGGCACCGCGATCGCCAGCGCGCACGGGCTCGCCGCGACCAGAACGACCAGGGCGCGCGTGATCCAGGTTTCCGGGTCTCCGAGGAGAGAACCAAGGACGCCGACGAGGACGGCGAGGATGATGACACCGGGCACTAGGGGCTTCGCGATGCGATCGGCGAGCCGCGCGCGTTCGCCCTTCTCCGCTTGGGCTTGCTCGACGAGTTCCACGATCGTGGTCAGCGAGTTGTCCTTCCCGCTCGCCGTGGTGCGCACGTCCAGGACGCCGGCGGTGTTGATCGCCCCAGCGGCGACCGCGTCGCCCGGGGCGACCTCCACGGGGATCGATTCCCCGGTGATCGCCGAGGTGTCCAGACTCGACCGCCCCGCCTCGATGATGCCATCAGTCGCGACCCGCTCGCCCGGTTTGACGACGAGGACCATCCCCGCGGTGAGCTCTGATGCCGGGATCTCCGCGGTGGCGCCGTTGTGCCGGATGGTCGCGGTGTCGGGGACGAGTTTCAGCAGGGCGCGCAGTCCGGAGCGGGCCCGGTCCATCGCCTTGTCTTCGAGGGCTTCGGCGATGGAGTACAGGAACGCGAGAGCGGCGGCTTCTTCGACGTAGCCGAGGATCACCGCGCCGATCGCGCTGATCGTCATCAGCAGCGCGATCCCGACCTTGCGGCGCATCACCAGGCCGCGGATCGCCCCCGGAACAAAGGTGGAGCCGCCCAGCAGCAGGCCCGCCCAGAACACCACCAGTGCGGGCGTGTCCTGCCCGGACCAGTCCAGGGCCAGGCCGGTGAGGAACGCGATACCGGAGAAGATCGGGATCAGGATGCCCCGATCCCGCCACCACGCACGCGCAGCCTCCTCCGTCACCTCGCTCCCGGCGGCGGCCGAGGCGTCGTGGGCGCAGCAGTCCTCGCTCACGACACATCCTCCCCGGTGCCAGCGGGCGTGTCGCAACAGCCGGGCACCGAGCAGGCCGGGTCGATGCACGGCACGTGCTCGTCCACCGCGAGCGTCACATCCACCAGCGCCGTCAATGCGGCGGCGAGATGCGGGTCCGCGATCTCGTACCGCGTCTGCCGCCCCTCGGGCTCGGCGACCACGATCCCGCACCCGCGCAGACACGCCAGATGGTTCGACACGTTCGTGCGCGTCAGCTCGAGTTCCCGGGCGAGCTTCGCCGGATACCCCGGCCCGCCCAGCAGCGCCAGCAGAATACGCGAGCGGGTGGGGTCGGCCATCGCCCGTCCGAGACGGTTCATCACATCCACCCGAGAAGCAAGAGTCAGCATGCACTGACCATACATCCGCCGGTGACCATTCAGCAAGGGGTGACCTATCATGGTGAGTGTCGAGTGGAGCAGGAAGAAGGTTTGCGTGTGCGAGTTGAAGTGCTGAGCATCGATGAGTGCCCGAACTCCCGAATCGCCGTCGAGGAAGCAGAAGCGGCACTGGCGTCGCTCGGATTGTCGGCGACGGCGGTGGTCGAGCGTCGCGTGACGTCACCAGCGGACGCAGCGGCGACGGCGTTCGCCGGGTCGCCGACGGTGCTCATCGACGGCGTGGATGTGATCCCCGGAACCGCGCCGACCAGCACCCTCGCCTGCCGCATCTATCGCACCGGGACCGGCACGAAGGGATACCCCAGTCGAGCGCAGATCGTCGACGCGATCCTCGCCCGCGCAGACCAACAGCAGTAATCGTCCGTCCTCGCCCTTAGCCGCAACCGTCCAGGAGCCTTTCACATGACCCTGCCCCCGTCCCCGCCTGCGTCCTGGTGGAGCCGACTGAACACATCGATGAAAGCGATGCTGATCTCCGTCACGGTGATCGTCGCACTCGTCGCGGTCGCGATCATCGTCGTGATCGTGAACCGACCGGAGCCGGTCGCGTTGCCCGAAGGTGTGGGCGCGGCGCGCACCCTGTCGGAGAACGCGCACTACCCGGAAGAAGCGGGAGAGGATGCGCCGACGCTGGTGGAGTTCTTGGACTTCGAGTGCGAGGCGTGCGGGGCGTTCTACCCCTACATGGAAGACATCCGCGAGCAGTACGACGGGCAGATCAACTACGTCGTGCGCTACTTCCCCCTCCAGGGCCACTTCAACTCGATGAACGCCGCTCTCGCGGTCGAGGCCGCCGCGCAGCAGGGCGAGTTCGAGGGCATGTACCGGATGATGTTCGAAACGCAGGCCGAATGGGGCGAAGGACAGACCTCCGAGGCGGAACGGTTCCGCGGATACGCCGACACCCTCGGCCTCGACCTCGCCGCCTACGACCAGGCCGTCGCGAACCCGGCCACGCAGGAACGCGTCGAGGAAGACTTCAACGCGGGGCTGGCCCTGGACGTGTCGGGCACGCCCACGTTCTTCCTCGACGGGGAACAGCTCGAACTCACCGCACCCGAGGACCTGCCCAACGCGTTGGACGCAGCCCTCAGTCAGTGAGGCCAGAGCCGTTCACGTTCGGGTGAGGGCTCGGGCGGCGGCGGTCAACGGTTCGGGGGCGGGTTGGTAGTAGGCCCAGCGTCCCCGTTGTTCGCGGATGACGAGGCCGGCGTCGACGAGGAGCTTCATGTGGTGGGAGACGGTGGGCTGGGAGAGGCCGACGGGTTCGGTCAGGTCGCAGACGCACATCTCCCCGGACGCGGAGGCGGCGATCAGAGAGTAGAGCTTGACGCGGTTGGGGTCGCCGAGCGCTTTGAAGACGCGGGCGAGCTGGCCGGCCTGCTCGTCGGTGAGCGGCTGCCCGGCAGTATTGCAGCAGCCGGCGAGTGCGTCGGCGAGGATCTCGGGCGCGGTGCTGGTGGTCATGGCTCCCATTCTGCCCGTCGTATTGACATTTGTCGATGCGTCATGCCAGGCTCTGACGTATTGAAGTCTATCGATATGAGGAGGATGTGGTGATGGAGCTGCCTGTCGTGGTGATCGGGGCCGGCCCGCAGGGGCTGGCCGCGGGGGCGCATCTGCTCGAACGCGATCTGGAACCGCTGATCCTGGAGTCCGGTGACCGTGCGGGGGCGGCGGTGTCCGAGTGGGGGCATGTGCGTCTGTTCTCCCCGTGGCCGGAACTGGTCGATGCGGCGAGCCGTCGCCTGCTGGAGACGAGCGGGTGGAGGGAGCCGGAGTCGGGGTATCCGACGGGGGCGCAGTGGGTCGAAGGGTATCTCGCGCCGCTCGCCGACGCTCTGGGTCACCGGGTCCGGTACGGGGCGCGTGTGGTCGGGGTCGGGCGGAAGGGTCGGGATCTCTCGGTTGATGCGGGCCGTGCTGAGCAGCCGTTCGTCGTTCATGTGCGGCACGCGGATGGGCGTGAGGAGCGGGTCGAGGCGCGGGCGGTGATCGACGCTTCCGGGACTTGGGGGATGCCTGCGCCGGCGGGCGCGGATGGGCTCGCCGCCCTCGGCGAGCGGGCGGCCGCCGTGGCCGGCGTGCTGGACTACGGCATCCCGAGTAGTGCTGATGCGGCGGCGCTGGCCGGGAAGCATGTGGTCGTGCTCGGGAACGGGCACTCGGCGGCGACCGCGATCGGTCTGCTGGCCCGGGTCGTGAAGCGGGAACCGACGACGCGGGTGTCTTGGGTGCTGCGGCGCGGTCAGGTCGGCAACGCTTTCGGCGGCGGTGCCGCGGACGAGCTGCCCGAGCGCGGCGCACTGGGCCAGCGCGCCCACCGGGCCGTGACGGGCGGGCTCGTGGATCTGGTCACCGGGTTCCGCACCGAACGGATCATCCGTCGAGACGGCGGAGCAGTGCTCGTCGCGGAGGACGGACGTGAACTCGCGGTGGCCGACCGGGTGATCGTGCTGACCGGGTTCCGACCGGATCTGTCATTCCTGTCCGAGGTGCGCCTGGACTTGGATGTGCGGTTGCAGGCCCCGGCCCGGGTCGCGGTCGAGGTGGACCCGAACCTCCACTCCTGCGGCAGCGTGCGCGCGACAGGCGCGGCCGATCTCGCCCACCCCGAGCCGGGCTTCTACCTCGTCGGGGCGAAGTCGTATGGGCGGGCTCCGACGTTCCTGGCGCTGACGGGGTTCGAGCAGGTCCGCAGCGTCGTCGCGGAACTCTCGGGTGACCATGCGGCGGCCGGGCGGGTCGAGCTCGAGCTACCCGACACCGGAGCGTGCGGCGGCAGCGGTCTCTTCGATGCTCCGGCCGAGAACAGCACTGGCGGGTGCTGCGGAACGGGTCCGCAGCTCGTGCCGCTCGGCGCCAGGACGGCGGTATGAGCCACGGGCGGCTCCTGATCGTCGGCGGCGGCCAGTCCGGGCTCGCCGCCGCCCGGGTGGGCCGGGATCTCGGGTGGGAGCCGGTCGTGGTGGAGGCCGGACCGGAACCGGTCGGGTCGTGGCCGGCGTACTACGAGAGCCTGCGCCTGTTCTCCCCGCACCGCTTCAGCGGCTTCCCCGGCTACCCGTTCCCCGGACTGCCCGACGACTACCCGCACCGCGATGACGTCGCCGACTTCCTGCGCGGTTATGCGACCTGGCTCGATGTCGACATCCGCACCCGCACCCGCGTCACCGACCTCACCACACGCGACGGCGGGTTCGAGGCGGTGCTCGCGGATGGCGGTCGAGTGGTCGGGGACGTGGTGATCGCGGCGACAGGTTCTTTCCGGAATCCGTATGTGCCGCAGATCCGAGGACGCGAAGCGTTCGGCGGGCGGGTGCTGCATGTCGCCGACTACCGGTCACCGGAGGCCTTCACCGGGCAGCGAGTGCTGGTGGTCGGGGCGGGCAACTCCGCGATCCAGGTCGCCTACGAACTCACCGAGACCGCGGACGTGTCCGTGGTGGTGCAGGATCGGGTTCGGTTCGCACCCCAGGTGATCGCGGGGCGGGATCTGCACTGGTGGCTGACGCGCACGCGCGCCGACCTGCTGCCCCCGGCGATCCTGAACCGGGTCATCACCGGCACCCCGGTCATCGACGCCGGCACCTACCGCGCCGCACTGGAGACCGGGACGCTCCCGCAACGGCGCATGTTCACCGCGTTCACCGAGGACGGGGTCGTCTGGGCGGATGGCGCGAGGGAACGGGTCGATGCGGTGATCTTCGCAACCGGGTACCGCCCGGACCTGCCCTACCTCGCCTCGCTGCGTGCGATCGATGACGCCGGGATACCGCCGCATCGAAACGGTGTCTCGACCATGCTTCCGGGGCTGGGATTTCTGGGGTTGGAGTTTCAGCGGTCGTTCTCGTCGAACACGCTGCGCGGCGTGCACCGCGACGCCGCCCACCTCATCACCGCCCTCACCAGCCAGACGCGGCGGGCCCGCGGTGGCTGAGACAACCGCCGTCCGGGTGCGTCCGGGCCTGGGCGTGGTGCTGGCGGCGTTGTGCGTGACCGAGATCGTCTCCTGGGGGCTGCTCTACTACACGTTCCCCGTGCTCGCCCCGGCCATCACCGCCGACACCGGCTGGTCCTCGGTCGCGGTGTCGGCGGCGTTCTCGGCCGCGCTGGTGGTCTCCGCGCTGGCCGGGGTGCCGGTCGGGCGCATCATCGACCGGCACGGGCCACGCCTGATCATGACCGTCGGCTCCGTGCTCGGGGTGATCCCTCTGGTCGTGGTCGCGAACGCGCCGAGCCTGCTCGCGTTTGTCGCCGGGTGGGTGCTGGCGGGGGCGGCGATGGCCGGGGTGCTCTACCCGCCGGCGTTTGCCGCGATCACCGGCTGGTTCACCACGCGCCGCCTCGGAGCCCTGGCGACGCTGACGCTGATCGCCGGGTTGGCGAGTACCGTGTTCGCCCCGCTGACCGCGACCGCCAGCAACTCGTTGGGGTGGCGAGAGACGTATCTGTGGGCGGCCGTCGTACTCGCCGTCCTCACGATCCCGGCACACGGGGTTGTGCTGCGCCGTCCCTGGCCCGCCCGGCACCACCCCAGTGCCGCGGAGCCGGTCGCTGCGCGGGCGTATGCGGCGACTGTAGTGCAGAGTGGCCGGTTCTGGCTGCTCACGTCCGGGCTGACGATCGTGTCGCTGGCGATGTACGCGGGACTGCTCGCGATGGTGCCGCTGATGCTCGAACGCGGCGTCGCCACCCAGACCGCGGCATGGGTGCTCGGCCTCGGTGGCCTCGGTCAGGTCGCCGGCCGTCTCGTCTACACCGCCCTCGCGCACCGCGCCTCGTTGGTGCTGCGTACGACGGTCGTGTTCGGACTCGTCACGATCAGCACCGCTGTTCTGGCCGTCGTACAAGGGCCGGTGGCGTTGTTGATCGGCGTGTCGATGTTCGCCGGGGTGGGGCGTGGCATCGCGACGCTCTTGCAGGCGACGGCGATCACCGACCGGTGGGGGCCGCGCGCCTACGGGCACCTCTCGGGTCTGCTCGGCCTACCAGTCCTGCTGGCCGCAGCCGCAGCCCCCTGGGCCGGTGCCGTCTTCGCCGAGGCGGCCGGAAGCTACCAGGCCGCGTTCCTGATCTTCGCCGGGCTGGCGGGGGCGGGCACCGTGCTCCTCATCATCAGCACCCGCACCGGCCGACCCGTCCCGGTTACGGCGTTGCGGGGGTGAGCAGGCTGTCGATCAGCGCTTGGATGCGGGTCTTGATGTCGTCGCGGATCGGGCGCACCGCGTCGATGCCTTGCCCGGCGGGGTCGTCGAGCTTCCAGTCCTCGTACCGCTTGCCGGGGAAGAACGGGCACGCGTCCCCGCAGCCCATCGTGATCACGACGTCGGAGTCCTGCACGGCCTCGGTCGTGAGGATCTTGGGCTGCTCGGCGGTGATGTCGATGCCGTCCTCGCGCATGGCCTCGACGGCGACCGGGTTGATCTGCTCGGCGGGCATGGAACCTGCCGAGCGCACCTCGACCCGGCCGGCGGCGAGGTGGCGGAGGTAGCCGGCGGCCATCTGGGAGCGGCCGGCGTTGTGGACGCAGACGAACAGCACGGAGGGCTTGTGAACGGTCATGAACGTGTCTTCTTTCAGTTGGTGAGGCTGGTGAGGAGTGCGCGGACGCGGGTTTCGATGTCGTCGCGGATCGCCGCGACCCCTTCCGGGGAGGCGAGGGCAGGGTCGCCCGCGGCCCAGTCCTCGTAGCGGACGCCCGGGATGATCGGGCACACGTCCCCGCATCCCATCGTGATCACGACGTCGGCGGCGCGGACGGCGTCGTCGGTGAGCGGCTTCGGGAACGCCGTCTCCGCGTCCTGGTCGCCTGCGATCTCGGTCAGCAGAGAGCGCACGTGCGGGTGCACGTCGGACGCCGGGGTCGACCCGGCCGAGCGTGCGATGACGGTGCCGCCTGAGAGCTGGTTGAGGAGGGCGGCGGCGAGCTGGGAGCGGCCGGCGTTCTGCACGCACACGAACAGCACCTGCGGCACCCCGGCTTCCCGGTTCCGGGTGAGATCGGCCAGGCGTTGCCTCGCGAACCGCTCGGTCAGCGGGATTAGGTGCTGGGTCACTTTCGCCGACCGCACCAGGCCCGCGTAGGACTCGCGCACGATCGCGATCACGAGATCCCGGTTGAGATCACTGAGTTCGTCGGCGAGTTCCTCGGCGAGGCGGGTGACGCGGGCGTCCATGTCGCGCAGCGCCTCAGCACGGGCCTCGGCCTGCTCGGGTTCGTCTGAGACCGCGGCTGGGGCGAACGCGTCCAGGAGTGCGGCGACGGCGCGCTGCCGGGCCGGGGTGATCCGGTACCAGACCCAGGTGCCGCGCCGTTCCGAGGCGAGTATCCCGGTGTCTTTGAGGACTTTCAAGTGGTGGGAGACGGTGGGCTGGGACACCTCGGCGAGCTCGGCGAGGTCGCACACGCACGACTCGCCGCGCGGGTCGGTGGCGATCGCGGACAGCATCCGTAACCGGAGCGGGTCGGCGAGCGATTTGAGTGCGCCGGCCACGGTCGTGGCAGCATCCTGTCCGATCGCGTGCGTCGAGGACGGTGCGCACGCCTCGGCGTCGGGGAGGACGGTCGTGTCGGTCATGACGTCCTCGATTCGGTGACGGCTTCCGTCGCGTAGGGGTCGGTGTGGAACCAGGCCTTCGCCGCCCAGAGGGAGACGTAGACGAGGCCGACGAGCACGGGCACCTCGATGAGCGGGCCGACCACGCCGGCGAGGGCCTGCCCGGAGGCGGCGCCGAAGGTGCCGATGGCGACCGCGATCGCGAGCTCGAAGTTGTTGCCCGCCGCGGTGAATGCCAGCGTCGTGGACCGGGCGTAGGTCATACCGAGGCCTTTGCCGAGCAGGAGCCCGGCGAACCACATGAGGCCGAAGTAGACCAGCAGCGGCAGCGCGATCCGGGCGACGTCGAGGGGGTTCTGGGTGACCGCCTCTCCCTGCAGCGCGAATAGCAGCACGATGGTGAACAGCAGCCCGTACAGCGCCCACGGCCCGACCCGGGGAAGGAACGTCTCCTCGTACCATTCGCGGCCCTTGCGGCGTTCGCCGATGAACCGGGAGGCGAACCCGGCGATCAGCGGGACGCCGAGGAACACGAGCACGTTCAGCGCGATCTGCCACACCGACACCTCCAGCCCCTGCGTATCCCACCCCAGCCAGCCGGGCAGCACGGCGAGGTAGAACCAGCCGAGCACCGAGAACATCACGACCTGGAAGACGGAGTTGATCGCGACAAGCACCGCGGTGGCCTCGCGGTCGCCGCAGGCGAGGTCGTTCCAGATCACGACCATCGCGATACACCGGGCGAGACCCACGATGATCAGCCCCGTGCGGTACTCGGGCAGGTCGGGGAGGAACAGCCAGGCGAGGGCAAACATCACCGCGGGACCGACCAGCCAGTTCAGCACGAGCGAGGAGACGAGGAGGCGCTTGTCGCCGGTGACGGCGGCGACCTTGTCGTACCGCACTTTCGCGAGCACCGGGTACATCATCACCAGCAGGCCCAGCCCGATCGGCACCGAGATCCCGCCGACCTCCATCGCGGACAGCGCGTCGGAGAGCGCGGGAACGAAACGTCCCAGCAGGAGGCCCGTGACCATCGCGAGGCCGATCCACAGCGGCAACCACTTGTCCAGCGTGGACAGCCGCTTCGGGGTCGCCGTGGTAGGGGCGGTGTTCGTCTGGGTCATGCGAGCAGCTCCTCGATCTTCGCCGCGTACACGGGCTTCGGGTGCGCGCCGATCAGCACGTCCACCCGTTCTCCGGCCCGGTAGAACCCGAGCGTCGGGATCGACGTCACCCCGGCCGCGGTCACGGCCTCCGGATTCGCATCGGCGTCGACCTTCACGATCTTCACCCGGCCCGCATACTCCTCACTGAGTTGGTCGAGGATCGGGGCGATCACCTTGCACGGCCCGCACCAGGCCGCCCAGATATCGACCACGACGGGCAGCTCGGCTTCGATCACCTCGCTCTGGAAGGTCGCGTCGGTGACGGGGGTGACGGTGTTCATGCGGAGACCTCCAGAACGGGAGCCGGCTGGGCGGCGGGGGCGAGATGGGAGAGATAGTGCTGGGCGTCCTGGGCTGCGGCGCAGCCGGTGCCCGCGGCGGTGATCGCCTGCCGGTACGTGTGATCGACCAGATCGCCGGCCGCGAACACGCCCGGCACGTTCGTGGCCGTCGATGGATGCGCGACCCGCACATACCCGTCCGGGTCGGTGTCGACCTGCCCGGTGACGAGTTCGGAGCGCGGGTCATGCCCGATCGCGACGAACACCCCGGTCACGTCCAGGGTGCGCAAGGCGCCGGTGAGGGTGTCGCGCAGCCGCAGCCCGGCCACCCGGTCGTCGCCGAGGATCTGGGCGACCTCACTGTTCCAGGCGATCTCGATCTTCGGATCGGCCCGCACCCGCTCGGCCATGATCCGAGAGGCCCGGAACTCATCGCGACGGTGCACGAGCGTGACCTTCGCCGCGAACCGCGTCAAGAACAGGGCCTCCTCCATCGCGGAATCCCCACCGCCGACCACGGCGATGTGCTGATTGCGGAAGAAGAACCCGTCGCAGGTCGCGCACCACGACACCCCGTGGCCGGACAGGCGCTCCTCTTCGGGGAGGCCGAGCTTGCGGTACGCGGAGCCCATCGTCAGGATCACCGCTCGCGCCCGATACGTGACACCGGCGCCGGTCTCGATGACCTTCAGATCGCCGGCGAGGTCGAGACGGGTCGCGTCGTCGGAGACGATCTCGGCGCCGAACCGTTCCGCCTGCGCCCGCATCGATTCCAACAGCTCCGGCCCCTGCACACCATCGATGAAACCGGGAAAGTTCTCCACCTCCGTCGTCGTCATCAACGCCCCGCCAGCGGTCACCGACCCCGCCACCACGACCGGGGCAAGCCCCGCACGGGCGGCATAGATCGCCGCCGTGTATCCCGCAGGGCCAGACCCGACGATCACCAACTCCACCACTTGCATCGACATGCTTCTATATTGAGTGATATCGATACAGGATGGCAAGTCAGGAGGCGTCTCGCGGGCGGATGTTCATCTGCTGTTCAACGAGACGAGCACGGTCGGGTCGGGGGTCGAGTGGGTGGGAGCGGATCGTGGCGTGGCGGCTGGGCGTGCGCTGGGTCACGGGCTGGGCGGGTCGAGGATCGTGGCCGAGTAGCGCAGCGCGGTCTCGATGCCGATTCCGAAGAGGTCGCAGACGCGCCTGATATCGCCGCCGGTCTGTTCGACTTCGTAGAGGATCCGGTCGGTGCGCAGCGCCTGGGCAGTGACACCGGCTTTCTTCCAGGCAAAGTTCCGGCCGGGCGGTGAGAGCCTAGGCGCGGTCTGGACGGTGACGAGCAGGTAGGGGTTCTTCGTCTCGGGCCAGCGCTTGGCACGGTGATCGAGCCACGCGGCGAGGACGAACGATCAAAACCAAGAACCCACAGCACCCGATGTCCCCGTCGGCCCGTCCGAGGTGGATGAGCCCGACGTGTTCGACGGACCGCCCCGCGTCACCAACGCCGACATGCCCGAACCGCCTCACCCGGTGAACTGGAACCTGCTCACCGCTCACGAGCTGGAGCAGGAATGGCTCGCGCTGAACCGGTGGGTGGACTGGCTGCGCCGCACCTACGGACTTCAGGTCTCGGTGATCCCTCCGTTCTGGCACCACCATCCGGAGATGGTCTGGGAGTTGTCGGCACTGCACCTGCACTGGCTGGCTGCCTACGACCCCGAACAGAACGCGTCCGCACCCCTCGGTTGGCATCGCGACTTCGCCGACGCGCGAGAACGCCTCCGCTACTGGGTCACCGCCTGCAGCACGCGCGGGGACCGCGACCGTCCCACCCGGCAGGCCGCATGGCCCGGCGAAGGGCCCGCCCCCGCGATCCAGGAGGTGAAGTTCGACGACAGGGACGAAGAGTTCGTGGACTTCGTGATCGCCCAGGTCCGCAAGCGCCAGGAAGCCGAAGACGAGTTCTACGCCAGCCTCGCCGACGACGAGGGTCCGTAGACCGATGAGCCGCTATGCCAAGAAGACCGACCGTCGCCCCTACGAGGAGCGGTCGTTCTCCGTCCGGGCCGTGCATCGCGACCGTGCCGACCTGCACAAGATCGCCGAAGTCCTCATCCGGCTGACGTTGCAGGAGACAGGTGAGAGCCGAGCCGCCCGCGAAGCGGTCCGGGTGCCCGACACCTACCGAGCGACCCCCCATGACCTAGCCGCCTCAGAGGCCGCCCGGTAGAATGAAACTTGCAAGCCTCGCAACGCGGGGCGTTGTGGCCCAAACCTCGTCATCTGGCGGGCAACACGCACCGAGACCATCGGGTCTCGCCCTACAGCCTTCACCGGCTGCTCTCACGATCAACGCCCCTCCCACCGCAGTGGGAGCGCGAGGGTCGAACCGCGTGAGAGTGAGCCCCCGATGACCACCGTCGCCGATGATCCAACGGCCAGCCTGATCGACCCACCCCGAACTGCTGCCGTCGCAGTGTCCTACCTTCGGGTCTCCACCCGAGAGCAAGCAGAGAAGGGCGGGACCGACGAGGGATTCTCCATCCCCGCACAGCGCGAAGCGACCAGACGCAAGGCCGAACAGCTCGGCGCCGGCATCGTCGAGGAGTTCGTCGACGCGGGAGCCTCGGCCAAGTCGTCCGACCGGCCCGAGCTGATGCGGATGATCCAGTACGTCAAGGCCAACAAGGTCGCATACTGCATCGTCCACAAGGTCGACCGGCTCGCCAGAAACCGCGCCGACGACGTGAGCATCCACCTCGCACTCCAACAATGCGGGGTCATGCTCGTATCCGCGTCGGAGAACATCGACGAGACGCCCTCCGGGATGCTGTTGCACGGCATCATGTCCACGATCGCCGAGTTCTACTCCCGCAACCTCGCCACCGAGGTCGCCAAGGGCATGACCTAGAAGGCCATCGGCGGTGGCACGAACGGGCGCGCGCCCATCGGGTACTTGAATGTACGCAAGCGCGACGAGCTCGGCCGCGAAGTCCGCACCATCGAGCTCGATCCCGAGCGAGCACCGATGATCGAGTGGGCGTTCAAGGCCTACGCCTCGGGCAACTGGAGCGTCAGCCAACTGCACGATGAACTCACCTCGCGCGGGCTGCGCAGTCTGCCCACACCGAAGCGGCCGGCGAAATCGCTGGCGGTATCCACCATCCATCGGCTCCTGACAAACCCGTACTACAAGGGCGATGTCATCTACCGAGGCACCCGCTACAAGGGCAACCACCCAGCGCTCGTGCCTGCCGAGGTCTGGTATCAGGTCCAGTCCGTGCTCACCGCGCACCAGTGCGCCGTCGAGGCAACCCAAGTCCACGGCCACTACCTCAAAGGCACAATCCACTGCGGCCAGTGCGGCTCCCGGCTCATCGTGTCCAACGCGAAGAACCGCCACGGGAACGTGTACTGCTACTTCGTGTGCTCCGGTCGGCACTCCAAGCGCACCGACTGCACGCGCCAGGCGATGCTCATCGAGGACGTCGAGAAGCTCGTCGAGGACTACTACACCCGTGTCCAGATCACGCCCGCCCAACAGGACGCACTAGCAGGGATGCTGCACCACGAGTTCGACCGGCTGATGGCCGCCGAAACCGAGGAACTGGAACGTCTCACCACCAACCGCGATCGGCTCGAAGGCGAGCAGGACCGGCTCATGCAGGCGCATTACGCCGACGCGATCCCGCTCTCAGTGCTCAAGCGCGAGCAGGACCGCATCGTCGCCGAGCTCGACCAAGTGACCCGCCGCATCGACGCCCACTTCGGTGACTACGCCGACGCCCGCGCCCACCTCGACGACGCCTTGGGCCTGCTCGCGAACTGCGCCGACATCTACGCCCGCTGCGACGACACCAACCGGCGGCTGTGCAACCAGGCGTTCTTCACCAAGGTCTTCATCGACGAGGACAACGAGCTACGAGTCGAACACAACCGGCCCTTCGAGATGCTCCTCGATCCGCAGGTCAACGCCAACGCTCTGACCTGGGCCGCAGACGCGAACAAGGCCCGAACCTCGACCAACGTTTCCGTTGGCAAGGGTTCGAGCCTTGTGCGTTGGGTGGACCCAAGGGGACTCGAACCCCTAACCCCCTGCTTGCAAAGCAGGTGCGCTACCAATTGCGCCATGGGCCCCGGCAACGGCCCAGTCTAGCGGCCCCGACGGGCTGCTCGCGCCACGCCTCACCCCGGTTAGGTGACCCTTCAACCAAAACCACGGCAACCCGCTTCGGTGCCACAGGAGCCACCCGTACCATGGATCCCGATGTGGTCCAAGCGCCAGGAGGTCGACTACGCCCTGCAGCGCCGGAGTGTGCTCCGCGCCGTGCAGGGACGCCAGCGCGCGCTCGCGAGGTTGGACGCGTGTGACGCGGACCCGCTGCTCGTGCGCACCGCCCGCCACCACGGCGAACCCCATCCCGAGGCCTGCCCGGTCTGCTCCAGTGATGAGATGGTCCTGCTGCACTACGTGTTCGGCGACCAGCTTGGCCAGTACGCCGGACGCGTGAAGTCGCGCGCCGAGCTGGACGCGATGCAGAGCGAGTTCGGAGAATTCATGGTGCGCGTGGTGGAGGTCTGCCCCGCGTGCCGCTGGAACCACATGATCGCGGCGTACCTGCTCGGAGACGGCGTCACCCGCAAACCGCCCCGCCGGCAGAAGACTGTTGAGGACATCTATGGCTGACGAGCCCACCCGCGCCCCCGGCGCCGACGACGACCTTCCGGGCGGTCACACCCAGCCGGACGCCGACGCGCCCCCCGCCGCCGACGCGTCTCCCTACGCGGCCGCTGACGCGGATTTCGCCGCCCAGCAGGACGCCGACACCCCCGACGACATCTTCCGCGAGCCCGCCCCGGAGCCCGCGGCCCCCACTACTGAGGAGACCTCCGTGCCCCCTGCTTCGGGCGCCCCCGGCCGCGCCGCCGCCTCGGGCCGCGGCGGCTCCACCGCAGCCACCGGACGCGCCCTGCGGCGCAACGGCAAGCCGAAGCGACCGCTCGGCGTCCGCATTCTGGCGTGGGTCGTGGGCATCGTCGCCGCCCTCGCCGTGGCCGGTGCCATCGCGTTCGGCATCTTCTACGCGATGACGCCGATCCCCAACCCGAACGCCGACTTCCAGACCAACAACAGCCACGTCTACTACGCCGACGGCACGACCGAGTTGGGCACCTTCGCGATCCAGAACCGCGAGACGGTCGCCTTTGACCAGATCTCCCAGCACGCCAAGGACGCCGTGGTGGCGTCGGAGAACGCGACGTTCTGGGAGGACTCCGGCATCTCGATCCCCGGCATGCTGCGCGCGGTGCAGACGGCGTTGACGCCCGGTGAGGCCACGGTCGGCGGGTCGACGATCACCCAGCAGTACGTCAAGGTGCTCTACCTAACGCAGGACCGGACGATCGCCCGCAAGCTCAACGAGATCGTGATCGCGCTCAAGGTGAGCCAGGAGGTCAGCAAGGAGGACATCCTGGCCGGCTACCTCAACACCGTGTACTTCGGACGCGGCGCCTACGGCATCGAGGCCGCCTCCCAGTCCTACTTCGGCGTCTCGGCGGCGGACCTCTCGCTGCCCCAGGCCATCGCGCTCACCGCCATCATCAATTCGCCGAACAACCTCGACCCCCACCGCGGCGAGCAGGCGGCGTCCGACCTGCTCGAGCGCTACCAGTACACGATCAACCAGATGGTGGTCGAGGGTCACATGACCGAGGCCGAGCGCGACGAGATCTACACGACGCTGCCCGAGTTCCCCGATCTGCCCTCGGACTCCCGTTTCGGCGGCCCGAACGGCTTCCTGCTCAAGATGGTGCAGGACGAGCTCACCGCCGCCGGCCTGGAGGACTCCCAGATCAGCGGCGGCGGCCTGCGCATCGTCACCACGGTGAACCCGGCCGCCCAGGCCGCGGCGATCGAGGCCGCGCAGAACCAGGCGCGACGCATCGCGTCCGCCCAGGGGCAGCAGCAGGACTACTACCACCCGGCCATCGCCTCCCTCGACACCGCCACCGGCGGCATCGTGGCGCTCTACGCCGGCCCGGACTACACGTCCACCACCGACAGCCGCAACTGGGCCACCACCGCCCGCCCCACGGGCTCGACCTTCAAGCCTTGGGCCCTCGTCGCCGGCCTGCGGGACGGGGCGACGCTCCAGACCCGCCTCAACGGCAACGAGTTCACCCTCCCCGGTGAGAAGCAGCCCATCTCGAACGCCGGTGGGCGCAACTACGGCCCCGTGACACTGCAGCAGGCGACGACGTCGTCGATCAACTCCGCCTACATCGACCTCGTCGTGCAGATGGAGGACGGCCCCCAGAAGGTCATCCAGGCGGCCGAGGACGTCGGCATCCGCAACCCCGGCTGGCAGCCCTACCCCTCGATCGCGCTGGGCGTCGGCGAGGTGTCCCCCGTGGACGCCGCCCGCGGGCTGGCCACCCTCGTCAACGAGGGCCAGCGGACGACCCCACACATCGTCGCCGAGGTGAGCGATCCCACCGGAGACGTCATCCACCGCGCCACGATCGCGCCGGAGCAGACCGTCGAGACCGAGGTGGCCCGCAACGCCGTCGCCGCGCTGACCGGGGTGGTCAACGACGGCACGGCACGTTCGGTCCGCGCCCTGGGCTACGAGGTCGCCGGCAAGACGGGCACGTACTACATCTCGGCGCTGCAGGAGACGCGTGCCACGTGGTTCATCGGTTCCACCAAGCAGATCTCCACCGCCTTCGTGCTCACCGCCGGGCCGGAGGGGCAGTCGAACCTGGGCCGCAACACCTACGGCTCGACGTACGCCGCCCAGGGCTGGCTGGAGTACATGCGCACCGCGATGGAGGGCCAGGAGCGTCTGACGTTCCCCGACGCCACCCGCACGCGCGCGAGCGGGAACTTCTCGGCGATCCCGGTGCCGCAGCCGACCCGGACGACGTCCGCGCCCGCCCCGGCTCCGACCACCGCCACTGCCACCGCCGAGCCGACACCGGAGGCCACCGATCCCACGACGGCCCCCACCGACGCGCCGCCTGCCGACGCCCCGCCCACCGCGGCGCCGACGACGCCGCCCACCGAGGCGCCCGACGCCGGCACGGACGAGGGCACCGACGACGACACCGGCGGGAACGGCTGAACCGCGCACCGGGGCGGCGCCCCGGCCCGGCGCCCGCGTAGGCTGACGCCATGCGTGGACCCGGGCTGACCGCCGTGCTCGGCGGCCCGTTGGGGCGTCATGCGGAGCCCGCCGGCTGGACGCCCCGGGCCGGGTGGGTCCTGGCCCTGGCCACGCTCACCTGGGCGGTGCTGGTCGCGCGGCACACCCCCTGCGTCGAGGACGGCTCGGCGCAGTACCGGGCGCTGTGCTACTCCGACATCGCGGCCCTCTGGGGCCCGCGCGGCATTGACCGGGGCCTGCTGCCCTACCTGCAGACCGATCTGGAGTACCCCGTCCTCACCGGCGGCCTCATCGCAGCGACGCGGGCCCTGGCCGGGTGGCTGCCCTCCACTGGCCTGGCCACGAACTTCTTCGGCCTCACGGCGTTGGCGCTGTTCGCCTGCTTCCTCGGCCTCGTCGCGGTGCACCTGCGGCTGGACGCCCGCGGCGCGGCCCTGCTGGCCGGCAGCCCGCTGGTGCTGGCCGCCGGGCTGATCAACTGGGATCTCCTCGCCGTCCTCCTCACGTCGGCCGCCCTGCTCGCCTGGACGCGGAACCGGCCGGGGCTCGCCGGCGTCCTCATCGGGCTGGGGCTGTCGGCCAAGTTCTACCCGGCGCTGCTGCTCGTGCCGCTGGCCGCGCTGTGCCTGCGGGACCGCTCGTGGCCGGCCCTGGCCCGCCTTGCCGCCGGGGCGGCGGGTGCGTTTCTGGCGGTCAATTTGCCCGTGTACCTGCTGGCCCCGGACGGTTGGTGGCACCAGTGGACGTTCCACGCCGGCCGTGGGGCCGACCTCGGATCGCTGTGGTACGTGCTGCAGCTGGCGGGGTGGACGCTGCCGGCCGCCACCCTCTCGCGGACGCTGTTGCTGCTCGGGCTGGCCGGGGTGGCGGCGCTCGCGCTCGCCGCGCCGAGACGCCCGCGGGCCACCGACCTCGCCTTTCTGGTCGTGGCCCTGTTCTGCCTGGTGAACGTGGTCTACAGCCCGCAGTACGTCGTGTGGTTGCTGCCGCTGTTGCTGCTCACCCGGCCCGGCTGGTTGCGGCTGGCGGCCTTCACCGGTGCCGAGTTGCTCTACTGGTGGGCCGTGTGGGCCTACCTCGATGGGCAGCTCTACTCCGGGGACGGCTCGGCCCGCCCCTACGCGGCGGCTGTCCTGCTCCGCCTGGGCGTCCAGGCCTGGCTCGCCGCGTCCGTCGTGGTGGACGCCCTGCGCCCCGCCCCCGCGACACCGCAGGTGCGCCCATGAGCCGGGCCGGGGCGACCCGTGCACCACGCGGAACCCGGGCGAGGCGCGGGGACGCCGTGCTCGTGGTGCAGGTGTGGCTCGCGACGCGGCTGACGTTCGCCCTGCTCGCGGTGTGGTTGGCGGTGCAGGGGCGGCGCTCGCTCGAGTCGGTCGTGGTGCAGTGGGACGTCGCGCACTTCCTCCTCATTGCCAACGAGGGGTACGCCAACCCGCAGGAGATGGCGTTCTTCCCCGGGCTGCCGCTGCTGCTGCGCGGGGCGGCCGAGCTCGGCCTGTCACCGGTGCTGGCGGGGTGTGTCCTGGCGCTGGTCTGCTCCCTGGTCGCCGCCTTCGCGCTGCGCCGGCTCTACGGTCAGTGGGCCGCCATCGCCTGGCTGCTGGCCCCCACCGCCATCTTCACCGCCGTGCCGTACACGGAGGCGCTGTTCTGCGCGGCGGCGTTCTGGGCGTGGGAGCGCGCCACCCAGCGCCGGTGGGGTGCCGCGGCCGCGCTGGCCGCGCTGGCCTGTACGTTGCGCGTCTCGGGGTTGTTCCTCATCGGCGCGTTGGTGATTCTCGCGCTTGCCCAGGCCTGGGACGCCCGGCGCGCCACCTCGGCGCGCGCGCGCCGCGAGGGCGGGCTCGGCGTCCGCCTGGCGTGGCTCGTGCTGCCGGCGGCCGTCATCGCCGCCTACATCACCTACCTCTACGGCCTGACCGGGTCGTGGACGGCGTGGTTCTCCGCGCAGGAGGCCGGCTGGCAGCGCGGGTTCCACTGGCCGTGGGAGGCGTTGGCCAACCACTGGGAGGTGCTGTGGCGCCCGACGCCCGACCACCCCGAGTGGGTGTGGGTGTTCCGCGCCGAGATGGTCGCGTGGCTGGTCGGCCTCGCCGTGACGGTGGTCTGCCTCGCGCGCCGGCGGGTCGCCGAGGCCGCCTGGGTGGGCGTCCAGGTGCTCGCCTTCGCGCTGTCGTACTGGCTGATGAGCGTCACCCGGGCGCTGCTGCTGTGGTTCCCGCTGTGGGGGCTGCTGGGCGACGCCCTCAGCCAGCGGCGTCCCGGCCGTGTCGGCGTCGCCGCCGCGTGGATCGCCGGGCTGGTCGCCTGGGCCGCGCAGATCGTCTGGGCGTGGCTCTACCTCACCGGCCGGTGGAGCAGCTGACGCGGCTCACCGGACGCACCAACGAGCGCACGACCTGGGTCAGCCGTTCGGTGCGCTGGGCGTTGTCGAGATGGTCGCCGTCGATCAGGGCCGTCACCTCGCCGTGGGTGAACACCGCGAACAGGATTCCCATGGCCTGGGTGGGGGAGGTGCTCAGCTCGTGTGCGAGCCCGGCGAGCGCGTCGGTCAGCACCCGGGCCACCGTGTCCAGCCCCCGGCGGTGCATCGCGGAGTACGCCGGCGCGAACTCCGGCTCGCGGGCGGCGTAGAGCTGCAGCTCCTGGCTGACCAACACCGAGGTGCGATCGGACGGCTGGGTGGCGAGGAAGGTGCGCACCGCCCCGTCGACCAGCTCGTCGGTGGTCGTCGCCCCGGCGGCCAGGGCCACCGTGCCGGCCAGCGCCGCGAGGTTGCGCTGCAGCTGGCGCTCCATGATCGCCACGCACAATTCATCGCGGGAGGAAAAGTTGGAGTAGAACGCACCCCGGGTGAAGCCGGCGGCGTCGCAGATCGCCTCCACGCTGGCGCCCAGCACCCCCTTCTCGGCGATCACCTCCATCGCGGCGACGCACAGCTTCTCGCGCGTGACGGCGCGACGGGGGCTCACCGCCTCGGTACTCATGGCCCTCCTGGGGGAAAGTCTTCATCTGTGGCCCGCGGCCGCATCATGCCCCACCACCCTAGCCGTCCGGACCCCCACCCGCGCGGGGGATCCGCCGACGGCAACCGGCGAGCGGTTGGCCTGTGGGGTTGGGTGTGCCTGACGCTTCGAATACACTCGTGCATCGAATACACATCTGTATCGGAGGCGCGGTGTCCACGTTCATCCATCGGTTGG
The DNA here is from genome assembly GCF_038502305.1 of Propioniciclava soli. NCBI lineage: Bacteria > Bacillati > Actinomycetota > Actinomycetes > Propionibacteriales > Propionibacteriaceae > Propioniciclava > Propioniciclava soli. Next base: position 3,475,616 of record NZ_CP115965.1, on the reverse strand, counting down.
CCCTGGCGTCTTGGGCCGCGCGCAAGCGCGTCATCGGGGCCTGGCTGGCCGTGCTGGTCGTCCTCGGCGGCCTGGTGGCCTTGAGTGGCGCGCGGTTCGACAACGAGTTCCGCATCCCGGGGGCCGCGTCGCAGGAGGCCCTCGACCAGCTCCGCATGACGTTCCCCGAGGCGGCGATGAGCTCGGCCACGGTGGTGGTGCTCGCGCCGGAGGGCCAGCGAATCACCGACCCCGACGTCCGTGCCGAGCTCGAGGCGGCGGCGTCCGACATCGAGCAGGTCGCCTGGGTGGACACGGTGCAGCTGCCCTACAGCGAGTACGTCGAGGGCCTATTGAGCGAGGACGGGACGGCCGGCCTCATCACCGTCCGGGCCACCCCCGGGATCACGGGCTCCACCATCACCGACGCCGACCGGGAGGAGCTCGTGGCCGCCGCGGACGCGCTGGCGGCGGCGGTGCCGGGCAGCGAGGTCCACGTCGGCGGCGACTTGTTCTCCGCGTCCCTGCCGCACCTGTCGGTCGTCGAGGTCATCGGCGTGGCCGTCGCGATCCTCGTGCTGTTCCTCACCCTGGGGTCGTTCGTGGCGGCGCTCATGCCGCTGGCCAGCGCGCTCGTGGGCGCCGGGCTGTCGACCCTGCTGATCATGGCGGCCTCGCACGTGTTCACCATCAACTCGACCACGCTGATGCTCGCCCTCATGCTCGCGCTGGCCGTGGGCATCGACTACAGCCTGCTCATCGTCTCGCGCCATCGCGACCAGCTGGCCACGGGCATGGACGCCCGGGAGTCGGCCGCCCGGGCCACGGCCACCGCGGGCTCGGCGGTGCTGTTCGCGGGCGTCACCGTGATCATCGCGTTGATCGGGCTCGGCATCGCCGGCATCCCCTTCCTGACCACGATGGGCATCTTCGCCGCCCTGGCCGTGGCCCTCGAGGTCGCGCTCGCCGTCACGCTGCTGCCGGCCATGCTCGGTTTCGCGGGCGAGCGCCTGCGTCCGGCCGCACCCCGCGCGCGTCGGGGCTGGCTCGCCCGCCTGCCGCGGTTCAACGCCTCGGCGTGGTGGGTGGGGGTGGTCACCAAGGTGCCCGCCCTCACGATCGCCGTCGTCGTGCTCGGGCTCGGGGCGCTGACCCTGCCGGCGCAGCACCTGCACCTGGCGCTGCCGAACTCCGGGCGTAACGACCCGGCGGCGGCCGACCGCGTCACGTTCGACGTCATCGCCGAGCGGTTCGGCGTGGGCTTCAACGGGCCGCTCGTCGTCACCGGCTCGATCGTGGAGTCCGACGACCCGATGGGCGTCATCGGCACGATCCGCGACGACATCGAGGCGCTGCCCGGTGTCGAACTCGTCGCCGCCGCCGTGCCCAACCCGAACGTCGACACGATGATGATCCAGGTCATCCCCACCACCGGCCCGGACGACCCGGCCACCACCGAACTCGTCCAGCAACTCCGCGCGCTGGCGCCGCAGTGGGAGGCCGATCTCGGCGTCGCCACGGCGGTGACCGGTTACACCGCCGTCGCCATCGACGTGTCCGATCAGTTGGGGGCCGCGCTGCTGCCGTTCGGCGTCTTCGTCATGGGGCTCTCGCTGATCCTGCTCACGCTCGTCTTCCGCTCGGTGTGGGTGCCGGTGAAGGCGGCGCTGGGCTATCTGCTCAGCGTGGGCGCGGCGTTCGGCATCACGACGCTGGTGTTCAACGACGGCGTCGGACGCCAACTCATCAACCTGGCCGAGCCGCAGCCGATCATCTCGTTCCTCCCCATCATCCTCATGGGCATCCTGTTCGGCCTGGCGATGGACTACGAGGTGTTCCTCACCATGCGCATGCGCGAGGAGTACGTGCACGGCAACCACACCGACGCCGTCGAGCAGGGCTTCGTGCACTCGGCCAAGGTCGTCGTGGCGGCCGCGCTCATCATGGTGAGCGTCTTCGCGTTCTTCATCCCCGAGGGTGACGTCACGCTCAAGCCCATCGCGTTCGGCCTGGCCCTCGGCGTCGCGATCGACGCGTTCGTCGTCCGCATGACCCTCGGCCCCGCCGTCATGAAGCTGCTGGGCAACCACGCCTGGTGGCTGCCGCGCTTGCTCGACCGGCGGCTGCCCGTGCTGGACGCCGAGGGTGAGGGCATCACCCACGCCCTGGCCCTGGCCGACTGGCCGGAAGGGTCGACCGCGGTGATCCACGGGGAGGGCCTGGGTGCGGCCACGCCGCGCGCGACCCTGTTCGACGGGGTCGACCTCGATGTGCAGCCCGGCCACAGTCTCGTCCTGACCGGCGAGCCGCGCGCCCGACGGGCCCTGCTGCTGGCGCTGGCCGGACGCCTCACCCTCACCAGCGGCGATCTCAAGGTGCTCGGCCACGTGCTGCCCCAGCAGGCCGGGGCCCTGCGCCGCGACGCCACGTTCGTGGACGGCGCGGACGACGACGCCGCCCGCGCGCTCACCGATCCGGTCGGCGAGCTCGTCGTGATCGACGACGCCGACCGGCTCTCCTCGCCCGCTCGCGAGGCCCTCGCCGCGCTGCTGGCGCGCTCCGGCGACGACGGCGATCCCGCCCCCACCCTCGTCCTCGGGGCGGCGGACGCCGACGGCGTCCGCGCCCTGCTCCCCACCCGCGTCCGCAGCACCGCAGACGCCGTCACCCTCGGAGGTGCCGCATGACCATCCGTTCCTTCCTCAGCGCCGGACGCTGGCGCACCGTGCTCGTGCTGCTGCTCGTGCCCGCCCTCGTCGCCGGCGGCGTCCTGTGGGGCACCTGGCACTCCGACGCCCGGCTCCGTCAGGTGCAGGCCGCCGTCGTCAACAACGACGAGATGGTCGAGATCGACGGCCAGCCCACGCCGCTTGGCCGCCAGCTCGCGGCCGAGATCGTCGATTCCGACCGCGCCCAGAACGTCACCTGGGTGCTCGCCGACACCGAGCACGCCCGCGCGGGCCTGGCCACCGGGGAATACGCCGCGGTCGTCACGATTCCGCAGGAGTTCTCGGCGGCGGCGACGTCGTTCGCCAAGCCCGTCGACGAGGCGGTCCAGGCGACGATCACGGTCGACACCTCGCCCGTGGCGACGCTGAGCGAAACCGCCGTCGGCCAGGCCGTCGCCTACGCCGCGGTGAACGCGCTCAACAACTTCCTCACCCGCGAGTACCTGACGAACGTCTACCTCGGCTTCGGCGAGCAGCGCACCCAGATGCTCGAGCTTGCCGACGGCACCCGGCAGCTCGCCGACGGCGCCGCCCAGCTCGCCGACGGCACGGACGCCTCCGCCGACGGCGCGCGCCAGTTGGCCGACGGGATGTCGTTGTCGGCCGACGGCGCGGCCCAGTTGGCCGCGGGGCTGGAGCAGGCGTCCGCCGCCTCCGGCGCGTTGCGCGACGGGGCCGGGCAGTCGGCCGCGGGCGCGGCGCAGCTGGCCACCGGGGCGGGCACGCTCGCCGACGGCACGCAGACCTGGGCCGCCGGCGCGCGGGCCTACGCCGACGGCGTCGGGCAGTACACCGGGGGCGTGGCGTCCTTGTCGGACGGGCTGGCGACGTACGCGGACGGCGTGGACACCTACGCCGACGGGGTCGCCGCCTATGCCGGTGGGATCAACCAAGTGCTCTCTCCCGCCCGCTCGGCCCTGGAGGCCCTGCCCGAGTGGGGCGGCTGGCTCACCGCGGCGGACGCCTGGGTCGCCCGGGCGCCGCAGGAGGCCGCGGCGCTCACCGGCCCGCTCACCGACCTCATCAGCCAGACGCGGGCCTTCGTCCAGCGGGTGGCCGGGCTCGCGGAGCAGGGTGACGGCGTGGCGGACGCCCTCACCGCCGCCCGGGGCGCAGCCGATGGGCTCGCGAACGGCGGGGTGACCTGCCCGACCGAGCTGGACGCCGACGCCTGCGCCGCCTACACCGCGGGCGCGATCGCCGCCGCGGAGCAGGTGCGCGACGGGTTGGCCGAGGTCGACGACGCCGACCTGGCCGAGGGGCTCGACGGGCTCGCCGCGCTCGCCCCGCAGATCCTGGCGGCGCTGGACGAGTCGCAGACGGCCGTCGACGGCCTGACCGGCTGGGCCGGTGAGCTGCAGGCCTCCTACGCGGAGGTCAAGGCCGCCCTTCCGGCCGGCACGCCACTGACGAAGGACGACACCCTGGCCGTGCTCGACCAGCTCGTGAGCGCCGGCGACCAGCTCACCTCGGGTGGGCAGCAGCTCGCCGGCGGGGCCGGTGAGCTCGCCGACGGCGCGGATGCGCTGGCGGGCAGCGGCGCCGCCCTGGCCGGCGGGGCAGGCGACCTGGCGGGCGGGGCGACCCAGCTCGCCGACGGCGCGGGGAGCCTCGCCGGCGGTACGCGGCAGGTCGCCTCCGGGCTCGGCCAGCTCGCTGGCGGTGTCAACGCCTACACCGGCGGGGTGGACGCCGCGGCGTCCGGCGCGGGTGAACTCGCGTCCGGGTTGGGGCGGCTCGACGAGGGCAGCCAGCAGCTCGCCGGGGGCCTCGACGCCCTCGCCGAGGGCGGGCAGCAACTCGCCGACGGCACCGACGAGCTCGCCACCGGCGTCGCCGCAGGCATCGACCAGATCCCGAGCTACACCGACGACGAGGCGGCCACCATGGCGTCCGTGGTGGCCGCCCCGGTGGACGCCGATCCGCTGGCGGGGCTGGCCCGCCCGGGCCTGGCGTACGCGAGCCTGCTGCTCGTGCTGGCCCTGTGGCTCGGCGCGATGGCGACCTTCGCGGCGCTGCCGGCCCTGACGCCGCGGGCCCTCACGTCCCGGGCCAGCGACGTGCGGCTCCTGGCCGGTTCCCTGGTGCCCGGCGCGGCCGTCGTCGCGGTGCAGGCGTTGCTGCTGGGGGTCGTCGGAGCCGTGGTGCTCCGCCTGCCGCTGGGGGCGTCCGCCGCGCTCGTCGGGGTGTTGCTGGTGGCCGGGGCGGCGTTCGCGCTGGTCAACCACGCGCTGGCGTCCCTGCTCGGCAACGTCGGCCGGTTGATCGGCCTCGCCCTGGCGCTGGTGACGCTCGTCGTCGCCTCCACCGCGGCACCCGGGGTGCTGGACGCCGCCGCCGTGCTCTCCCCGCTGACCCCGGCGCTGGACGCCGTCCGCTCCGTCGGGGTGGGCACCAGCCCCGTCATCGCGGCGATGACGCTGCTCGGCTGGGCGGCCGTCGCCTTCGTCGGATCCCTGGTCGCCGTCCACCGGACGCGCACCGTGCCGCTGGCGGCGCTGGCCGCCTGAGGGGCGGGCCGGCGGGGGGCCGGCTCAGGCCGGCGGGGCGTCCGTGCCGCCGGCCGGCTCGCCGGGGTGCGGATCCTGCAACGGCAGGGGCGGCTGCGGAGGCAGCGGCGGCAGCTCGACGTTGCGTGCCGCGGCCGCGCGCAGGGCGACCTGGCGCTGGAAGTCGGCCTGGGTCGGCATGCCGTAGGCGCGGGCCGTGGTGTCGTGCAGCTCCACGACCTTGTTGTAGAGCCGCTCGGTGTAGCGCGGGGCGGACTCACCGGGCAGCGCCCGCTGCGGGTGGCCGAACACAATGTGGACGGGTGGGCGTCCGGGCACCGGCAGGTTCTGCCCATAGGGCATCGCGGCGTACGCCCCGACGAGGGCGATGGGGAGAACCGGCACGTCGTGTTGGATGCTCAGCGCCGCGACGCCGTTCTTGAACTTCGCCATGGCGCCCGTCCGGCTGCGGGTGCCCTCGGGGTAGATGAGCAGCGGCACGCCCTCGTCCAGCAGCTTGCCGCTCATGCCCTGGTGCGCGCGCATGCCGCCGCGGTCGATCGGGTAGGCGTTGAAGAACAACCGGGTGGGCAGCGACTTGATCTTCTGCTTGAAGAAGTAGTCGGCCGCGGCACCGGCGGCCAGGTTGCGCGAGAGGCGGCGCGGCAGCGAGCCGAAGATCACCGTGGTGTCGACGTGGCTGGAGTGGTTGGCCACGATGATGAACGGCGCCTGCAGGTCGTCCAGGTGACGCTCGCCGTGCACGTTCACGCTCAGCGCCGACCACACGTACGGCTTCATCACGAACTGCTGCGCGACCCGGCGGGCCAGGGCCTGGGGGGTGGCCGAGTACTTGCCGAGGTCGTCGGCGTCCTCAGGCATCGATCCCTCCCCTCGTCACCGGCCCCATTGTGCACCACCGGGCCGGGTGCGCGGGCACCGCGTCACGGGGTGCGCCGGCGACGGTCGCGACCGATCGCGCCCGAGAGGGCGCGCACCAGCGGACGCGGCGCGAGCTGCAGCGCGATCGCCATGGCCTTCCACCGCTTCGTCGGCAGCGAGACGACGCGGCCGGCGTCCGCGTGGGCCAGCGCCTCGCGGACGCAACGGTCGGCGTCCACCCAGACCGCGGTGGGGATGGCCGAGGTCTGAATGCTCGCGCGCTCGTGGAACTCGGTGGTGACCCAGCCCGGGCACAGCGCCGTGGCGGTCACGCCCGTGCCGCGCAGCTCGCCGGCGAGCGCCTCGGTGTAGAGCTTCACGAAGCTCTTGATGGCGGAGTACTCGCCCTGGGTCACCCAGGCCGACAGGGAGGCCACGTTCAGCACGCGGCCGTGCCCGCGGGTCACCATGGCGCGCGCGGCCGCGTTCGACAGCACGACCACCGCCTCGCCCATCACGGCCCAGGCGCGGTCGTGCTCGCCGAGATCATCCAGGAGCGACGCGGTGGGGCCGAACCCGGCATTGTTCACCAGCAGGTCGACGCGCTTCTCGGCGCTGGCGACGCGCTCGGCGACCCGGTGGAGGTCATCGGCGTCGCTGAGATCGGCTTGCAGGGTCTCGACGGCGACGCCGTGGGTGGCCTGCAGCTCGGTGGCGATCGTGGCCAGGCGGTCGGCGTCCCGGGCGACGAGGACGAGGTCGTCGCCGCGCGCGGCGAGCTGGCGGGCGAACGCGGCACCGATCCCGGCGGTCGCGCCGGTGACGAGGGCAGTGGACATGCCGCCCAACCTACCCGGCGGGCCCGGCCGGGGCGTGTCGTAGGGTGCGGCCATGGGCGCGGAGAGGTCGGTGACGTGGGACGACGTGGCGGCCCAGGCGGAGCGGCGGTACGCCGCGTCCGGGGGCGTGCTCGGCTGGGCCGGAGACCTGCGGACCACCCTGACCCGGTTGGCGCGGGCGTGGGAGTTGCGGCCGCTGGAGCTCTACGACTCCGGGATCGGCCACCCCGTGGTGCGGGTCGCGTGGCCGGCGGGCGAGGCCGTCCTCAAGGTGGCGCCGCCGGACGATCTGCGGGCCCAGACGCTGGTGCTTGTGGCCGACGGTGGCCGGGCCTACGCGCGGGTGCTGGCGGTGGACGAGGCGGCGGTGCTGCTGGAACGCTTGGGTGCTCCGCTGCACGCGGCGGTGCCCGACCCGCTGGAACAGCTGCGCATCCAGGCGCGGCTGCTCCGGCGGGCCTGGGAGGTGCCGCTGGCGGTGGGGGAGCGCGTCGGCTCGAAGGCTGCTGGGCTGCTGGGCATTCTGGATGCCCACGCGGGGCTCGGTGCGGAGGTGCCGCACGTGCTGGAGCGCGCTCGGGGGCTGGCCGAGGACCTGGCGGTGGGCGAGTGCGCCGAGGTGGTGTGCCACGGCGACGCCCATTCCGGCAACGTGCTGGCGCGGGGTGGCGGCTCGTTTGCGCTCGTGGACCCGGACGGCTTCGTCGGCGAGCGCGCCTACGACCTGGGCGTGACGATGCGCAGCTTCCTGCCCGAGGTGCACGTGGGTGGTGCCCGGTTCGTGGCCGACTGCGCCGCCGTGTTGGCCGAGGAGAGTGGTGTCGAGGCCGACCGCATCGAGGCCTGGGCGTTCGTCGAGCGGGTCACGACCGGGCTGTTCCTGCGCCTGCTCGGCCACGGGGACGAGGGCGCTGCCCAGCTGGCGTCCGCGGCGTTGCTGTGTGGGGCGCGGTGACGCGTGGGGAGCCTGCGTCCCGATGAGCCGGGACGCGCCTCGGCCAGCGGGCGCCGTCCCTAGGCTGGGGTCAGTGTCAGGGTGATGGCACCGCTGTTGCGGTGGTTGGATCCTGATCATCAGTCGGCTGGCTCTTAGGCTGGGTGCCGGGAGCTCCGTTGGTGGGGTGTGGCGTGCATGCGTTTTGCCGTCGACTGGTGGGAAGGAACCGGCCGGCGTGGCTTGATAGGAGCGTGGCATCGCCCCCACTGAGATGTGTCCGCCGACCGGTCCCGACCGTCCCTCCACTGATCAGGTGAAAGGAGGCAACCACCATGGTTGTCGTTGGTGCGGATGTACACAAGCAGACCCATACGTTCGTCGCGGTTGACGAGGTCGGCCGCCAGGTGGGGCAACTCACGGTGAGGGCCACCAGCGAGGGGCACGCGAAGGCGTGGGCGTGGGCGACGCGGGAGTTCGGGGGCGAGTTGGTGTGGGCGATTGAGGATTGCCGGCACTTGTCGGCCCGTTTGGAGCGGGATTTGTTGACGGTTGGGCAGCGGGTGGTGCGGGTGCCGCCGAAGATGATGGCTGAGCAGCGTCGGGTCGCGCGGACGAGGGGTAAGTCTGATCCGATTGATGCGTTGGCGGTGGCGCGGGCGTTCTTGCGGGAGCCCGAGCTGCCGGTGGCGTCTCATGATGAGGGGTCGCGGCGGTTGAAGCTGCTGGTTGACTACCGTGAATCGTTGGTGTCGACCCGGACCCGGATCATCAACAGTTTGTTGTGGCGGATCCATGAGCTCGACCCTGAACGGGCGCCGGCGCCTCGATCGTTGGATCGTCAGGTGACCCAGCGGGTTTTGCGGGACTGGTTGGTGGGGCTGTCGGGGGTCGTGGCCGAACTTGCGTTGGCCGAGCTCGACGATGTGGTCGCGCTCACGGGTCGGGTCAATGAGTTGGAGCGCCGGATCGCTGCGATCGTGGTGGTGGCGGCGCCGTCCTTGGTGGCGTTGCCCGGGTGTGGAGTTTTGACCGCGGCCAAGCTGGTCGGGGAGGCGGCCGGTGTCGGTCGGTTCGTCACCGAGGCCAAGTTCGCTCGACATGCTGGGATCGCGCCGATCCCGGTGTGGTCGGGAAGGACGGAAGGGCGGGTTCGGTTGACTCGGTCTGGGAACCGGCAGTTGAACGCCGCTCTGCATCGGATCGCGGTCACCCAGATCCGGTTGGCTGGCAGCCTCGGGAAGACGTACTACGACAAGAAGAAGGCCGAGGGCATGTCCACATCCGAAGCCCTACGCTGCCTGAAACGACGCCTCGCCCGCATCGTCTACCAAGCCCTCAAGACCGACCACGAAGCGGCACTCGGGACTCACCTCCCGATGGCCGCTTGACATAGGAGAAACTCATGTACCGGCACGTGTTCTGGGATCTCGGCGGCACCTTGGTCGACACCTATCCAGCGCTCGACGCGGCCCTCGCGGGGGTGGTGGCCGCGCGCGGCGGTCACGTCGGGGTCGCGGAGGTGGCGCGGTTGACGCGGCGCTCGACGGGCGAGGCGATCGAGGCGTTGGCCGCCCGCTTCGGCATCGACGCGGCGGCGTTTGAGCGGGCGAATGCGGAGCTCAAGGAGTCGTGGGAGCGGACGCCGCCGCCCGCCATGGCCGGGGCCGCCGACCTGCTCGCCGAGATCCGCGCTGCCGGCGGGCTGAACCTCGTGGTCACCCACCGCGACCGCGCCTCCGCCACCGCGCTGCTGAAGGGCCTGGGGCTCGAGGTCGACGACCTGGTCTCGACCTCCGACGGGCACCCCCGCAAGCCCGATCCGACGATGTACCGGCTGCTGGTGGAGCGCCACGGGCTCGACACGGGGGAGTGCCTGGCCGTGGGCGACCGGCCGCTCGACGCCACCGCCGCCCAGGCCGCCGGGATCGATGCGGTGATGCTGGAATCCCCCGAGGCGCCCGTCGACGACGACGCCCGCTATTCGGTCACCACTCTGGCCGGGGTCCGGCCGCTGCTGTTTCCGGCCGCCTCCCCCGCCTGATCCGACGACGTCCTGCATCGGACCGGCCGCACCCGTGCCGGGCACGGGGATCCGCGACGGTTTCGTGACACTCGATTTCGGAGCGCTGCAAGAAACCCCAGTGGGACTGGAGAAGTGAAGGGTCAATCAAAATCGAGTGTCATGAAACCGTCGCGATGTCTCGGAGAGGGCGGCCGAGGGCGGTCGGTGCACCTTGGTGCCGCGCTCCTCACGTGGCACTTCACCTCACGTGGCACCTCACCTCACGTGGCGCACTGGGCCTCCAAGTGGCACCTCACCTCACGTGGCGCACTGAGCCCTCACGTGGCGCACTGAGCCTTCACGTGGCGCACCTTCCCCTCACGTGGCGCAGCGCGGCTCACGTGGAGGGCCTTGGACGGGCCGCCACGTGAGCTCAGCTGCGCCAAGAGACAGCGCAGTGCGCCACGTGGAACCACGGTGCGCCAAGTGGTGCGTCAAGAGATCTGGTGCGCTGAGGGAGAGCGCCCTCTGACAAGGGCGGAACGCCAGGTGACCCCAGGCCGCTGGAACACCCATCCCAGCGCCCGGAGGAGGCGTCACAAACACGCCCCTGTCACCGGCTCACCGGGACAGCCCCGAAAACCTCAGCCCGCGATGACTGCGGAGACCTCCCGGGCCATCTGGAGCTCCTCGTTGGTCGGCACGACGAGCACGGTCACCGGCGAGTCGTCGGTGGAGATCACCCGTGGCTGCGAGCTGCGCTCGGCGTTGCGCTCCGGGTCGAGTTTCACGCCCAGCCCAGCGAGGCGTTCGCAGACGCGGGCCCGGATCACCGGGTCGTTCTCCCCGACGCCGGCGGTGAACGTGATCGTGTCGACGCCGCCCAGGATGGCCATGTAGGCGCCGATGTAGTGCAGCAGCCGGTGGATGTAGACGTCCAACGCGATCTTCGCCCGCTCGTCGCCGGCCTCGATCTTCGCCGAGATGTCGCGGAAGTCCGAGGCCCCGGCGAGCCCGATCATGCCCGCCTTCTTGTTCAGCAGGTTGTCGATCGCATCGACGCTGAAGCCGGCCTCGCGGTGCAGGTAGAAGATCAGCCCGGGATCGACGTCGCCGGAGCGCGTCCCCATCACCAGGCCCTGCAGCGGGGTGAGGCCCATCGAGGTGTCGACGGCCACGCCGTGGTCGATCGCCGAGATCGACGCCCCGTTGCCCAGGTGGCAGACGATCTGCTTCAACGACTCATAGTCGACGCCCAGCGTCTCGGCCACCGTGTGCGACACGTAGTTGTGCGACGTGCCGTGGAAGCCGTACCGCCGCACGGAGTACTGCTCGGCGATGCCGGTCGGCACCGCGTAGGTGTAGGCCTCCGGCGGCAGCGAGCTGAAGAAGGCGGTGTCGAAGACGGCCACGTGGGGCACGTTGGGCAGCGCCCGACGCGCGCCGCGGATGCCGGCGATGCCGGGCGGGTTGTGCAGCGGGGCGAGCGGCGACAACTCCTCCAGCGTCTCGATCACGTGGTCGTCGATGACCGTGCTGTGGGTGAGCTTGTCCCCGCCGTGCACGGTGCGGTGGCCGACGGCCTTCACCTGGTCGAGCGCGGGGCCGTGCTCCTCGAACATCGTCACCATGGCGGCGAGCGCTACGGTGTGGTTCGGGTACGACTCCTCCTCGGTGAACGTCTCGTCACCGACGGTGTGCTTGATGCGGCTCAGCTCCTGGCCTATCCGCTCGATCAGGCCGGTGGCCAGGACGCGCTCGTCGTCGGCGTCGATCACCTGGTACTTGATGGAGCTGGAGCCGGCGTTCAGCAGCAGGATGGGCGTGGACACGAGTTCTCCTCAGGTCGGCAGGTCGGGGGTCAGCTGTGTTGGGCCTGGATGGCCGTGATGGCGATGGTGTTGACGATGTCGTCGACCAGGGCACCGCGCGACAGGTCGTTGACCGGCTTATTCAGCCCCTGCAGCACGGGCCCGACCGCCAGCGCTCCCGCGGAGCGCTGGACCGCTTTGTACGTGTTGTTGCCCGTGTTGAGGTCGGGGAAGATGAACACCGTCGCCTGCCCCGCCACCTCCGAGCCCGGCATCTTCTTCGAGCCCACGGTCGGGTCGACGGCGGCGTCGAACTGGATCGGCCCCTCGACCTTCAGCTCCGGCGCCCGCTGCTTCACCAGCTCCGTGGCCGCGCGCACCTTGTCGACGTCGGCGCCCGAGCCGGACTCACCGGTGGAGTACGACAGCATCGCCACGCGCGGCGTGATGCCGAACGCGACGGCCGTCTCGGCCGAGGAGATCGCGATGTCGGCGAGCTGCTCCGCGCTCGGGTCGGGGTTGACGGCGCAGTCGCCGTAGACGTCCACCCGGTCGGCCATGCACATGAGGAACGACGAACTCACCACCGACACCGAGGGGCGCGTCTTGATGAACTCCAGCGACGGCCGGATCGTGTTGGCCGTGGTGTTCACCGCGCCCGACACCATGCCGTCGGCCATTCCCAGGTGCACCATCATCGTGCCGAAGTAGCTCGGGTCGGTCATCTTCTCCCGCGCCTGCTCCACCGTGACGCCCTTCTTGGCGCGCAGCGTCGCGTACTCCTGCGAGAACCGTTCCACGAGCTCCGGGGAGCCCAGCGACACGATCTCGGCGCCCTCCAGGGAGAACCCGAGCCCGCTCGCGCGGTTCTTGATCTCGGTGGCGTCGCCGAGCAGCACGATGTCGGCCGTGCCGCGGCGCAGCACGAGGGACGCCGCCTCCAGAATCCGGTCGTCGCCCGACTCGGGCAGCACGATCTTCCGCTTGTCCTTGCGGGCCATCTCGGTGAGCTGGTACTCGAACATCAGTGGCGTCCGGATGTTCGACGGCGCGACGTCCATCGCGGCCAGGAGCGCGGCGGCGTCCACGTTCTCGTCGAACAGCCGACGCCCGAGCTCGAGCTTGCGGGGCGAACTCGTCATCGTGCCCTCGAGGTTGAACAGCCGCTCGGCGGTCGTGTAGGTGCCGAGGTCGGTGAGCGCGATCGGCAGCTCGTGGTGCACCGTGTCGATGAGCGCGCTGACCGTGGCGGGGATCTCGTAGCCGCCCACCAGGATCATGCCCGTCAGCTGCGGGAACGCCCCCGAGGTGTGCGCCAGCAGCACGCCCGGGATCAGCTCGGAGCGGTCGCTGGGCACGACCACCGTCGAATCCGGCTGGAGCCGCGCCAGCACGTTGGGCAGCGTCATGCCGCACACGAGGACGCTCTGGCTCTCCAGCTCGATCTTCTCCGGACGCCCGTGCAGCACGCGACCGTCGACCGCGGCCACCTGGTCGTCGAACGACGGGGCCGTCAGCAGCGGGTGGCCCTGCAGCGCGCCGACCACCAGGCCCGGCAGCGCCTCGCCGAGGGCCGCGGCGTAGGCGTCCTCCTCGCCCACCGGCACGCGGGTGGCGAACACGCCGATGACGCCGGCGTGCTGGTGGCGGAACTCGGCCACCGAGGTCTGCGCGAGCTGGACGACCTGCTCCGGCGTCCGCTCCTGCCCCGAGACGGCGAGGGCGACCGGTGCGTTGAGGTTGGCCGCGATGCGGGCGTTGAAGGTGAGCTCGGTGGAGCCGATGACGTCGGTGTAGTCCGACCCGACGATGACGACGGTGTCGTGGCGTTCCGACAGCTCGCCGTACTTGTGGACGATCGTCGCCAGCGCGTCGTCGGCGTCGGCGCGGACGTCGGCGTAGGTCACCCCGACGGCTTCGGCGTAGGAGAGCTCGACGGCGGGCTGGGCGAGCAGCGCCTCGGCGACGCCGTCGCGTCCCTCCGACGTCACGAGCGGGCGGAACACGGCCACCGAGCCGAGGTTCCGGGTGAGGGCGTCGATGACGCCCAGGGCGACGATGGACTTACCGGTCTGGCCTTCGGGGGCCACCACGTAGATGCTCCGAGTCACCGTTTCAGGCTATCGCGTCCGCCCCCGCCCCGGTGCGGGCCGGCTCAGAGGCGCTCGCGCACCCAGGCGATCTGCGCGGGGTGGGGGACGGCGTCGGAGGTCTCGAGGATCACCGGGGCGCCGGCGTCCCGCGCGATGGCGGCCAGCGCGTCCGGGTCGATCTGGCCGCGGCCGAGGATCTCGTGGCGGTCGGCGCCCGAATCGGCCGGGTCGCGGGAGTCGTTGAGGTGCACCAGGTCGATGCGGCCGGTGATGGCGCGGACGTCCGCGACGACCGTCGCCAGGTCGAGCCCGCCGGCGTGCGCGTGGCACGTGTCGAGGCAGAACCCGACGTTCTCCGCACCGTCGGCCGCCTGGACGGCCTCCCACAGCCGCGCGATGCGCTCCAGGTGGCGGGCCATGGCGTTGGTGCCGCCCGCGGTGTTCTCGATGAGAATCGGCACGGTCAGCTCGAGCCCCTCGACGGCCTTGCGCCAGTTGTCGAAGCCGACCTCCGGGTCGTCCTTCGCGCCGAGGTGGCCGCCGTGCACGATGACGCCGCGCGCGCCGATCTCCGTGGCCATCCGCACCTGCTTGGCGAGGATCTGCCGGCTCGGGATGCGCACGCGGTTGTTCGTGGTGGCCACGTTGACGATGTATGGCGCGTGCACGAACACCCCGACGCCCGCGGCCTCCGCCTCCGCGCGGAACCCGGCCGCGCCGTCGGCGTGCGGCACGGCGTGCCCCTTGAACGCCTGCGGGTCACCCAGGAACGTCTGCACGATGTCGAGCCCCTGGGCGGACGCCCTCGCGATCGCGTCCGCGCCCAGGTGTGCGCCGAACTCCAGATTCACGACAGCGCCGTTCAACCCAACCCCCGTCATTCCAGACCGCCCAGCACATCGACGGCCGCCGCGACGTCCTCGACCGGCACGAGCAGGTGGTCGTGGTAGTAGCCGGCGATCACGTTGCACGAGATGCCGACGCGGGCGAGCGCGTTCGTCACCGCGGCGGTCAGCCCCACGGACTCCAGCGAGGAGTGCACCTGCAGCGTGATCCAGCCGAACTCGGCGTCGTAGGCGAGGCCCAGCTCGTCGGCCGCGTCCCGGTCCACCACCAATGTCGTGCCCTCGTCCTCGGTGATGCGCGCGTGCGCGATCACGTCGGGCGGGGTGGGCGTGGTCGTGAACACGTAGCTCCCCGGGCGGACGCGCGGTCGCAGCGCGCCGAGGATCTCGTGGAGGTTGGTCAGGCCGGCCATGGGGTGAGTCTACGAGCCGCGACCGGCCGCGGTGCGAGGCCGTCAGGACGCGAACGCCTTGGCCAGCGCGATCATGCGGGCCCGGAACGCGTCGGACGCCGGCGCGTGGGCGGCGGCGTCCACGGCGTTGAGGACGAGGCGGACGTGGGTCCAGGCGCGCACGCGGTCCTCGTCGAGGCCGGCCACGTCGGTGACGATGTCGGCGCGCAACCGCAGGTGGGCGCGCAGGCTGTGGGCGCGGGCGGCCTCGTCCGCGCGGTTCCACACGATCGGCGCGACCGCGAAGGCCCACTCGGTGGCCAGGGGCTTGGGATCGATGGCCACCCAGGCACCGCGGCCGGCGTCCAGCGGGGCCAGCACGTTGGCGTCGTGCAGGTCGGTGTGGACGAGCCGGTTCGTTGGGGGGTCAACGAGCAACGAGGCCAGCTCGGACGCCGCCTGCTGCGTCATCCGGCGGGGCACCAGGGGAGTCCCGGCCAGCAGGTCACGCCGCCAACGCTCGGTGTGGCTGGCCGCGGTGGTGAATTGCGGCGCCGCCGGTCGATCCAGCCGGGTGAACAGCGTGCCGATCTCCTCGCAGGCCTCCAGCACGCTGACGCCGCGCAGGTCGCGGTCGCCGTCGAGCCGCTCCAGCAGCAGGGCCCAGGAGGCGGGGTCGGCGGCGAGCAGCCGCACCGCACCGTCGCCGTCCCAGTGCCGTAGCGCCAGGTGCTCCAGCGCCGCCTCGGCGTGCGGCCAGGTGAGCTTCAGCGCGGCCCGCTCACCGGAGGCACGGCGCACCGGCACCACCAGCGCACACTCGCCGTGCCACGCGTCGCCGTCGGGGGCCAGCTCCCACGCCGCCAGCCGATCGGCCAGGAGCGACGGCAGGCGGGCGAGCCACGCGTCCCCGCTCACCGGGCCCCCGGGGCCGGCGCCGCGGGCGTCCGGCTTGCGCCCGGCCACGGTGGCGCGGAAGGACTCCGGGATCGGCGTGCTCACCGGGCCATCCTCCCCGGGGCCGCAAGCGCGCGGGATGACCCCGGCACCTACGGAACGGTAACCTCGGGCAGGGAGAGCGGCCGCGGGGGCGATCGCGGCGCCACGACAAGGGAGTTCACGCATGGACCAGGCCCATCTTGCCGTCCGCATGGCGGAGGTCTACGCCCGCCACGGGCGCCGACCCGCGATGCGCATCCTGCGCGGGGACGACTGGCAGACCCTCACGTATGCCGACGTCGAGCGGCGCGTCCGCAGCCTCGCCCGGCACCTGGTGGACGCCGGCGTCCAACCCGGCGACCGCGTCGCGCTGTTCAGCACCAACCGGCCGGAGTGGTCGATCGTCGACCTGGCGCTCCTGACCGTCCGCGCCGTCGTCGTGCCGCTCTACCCGACGAGCACGCCCGACCAGGTGCGCCACATCCTGGCCGACTCGGGCGCGGTGTTCGGCGTCGTCGAGAACGACGGCCTGCTCGGCCGGCTCGCCGAGGTGTGGGACGACCTGCCCGACCTGCGCGGCGTGTGGACGATGGAGGACGCCGACAGTGAGGACGAGCGCGTCACGACCTTGGCCGACATCCTCGCGGCGCCGGCGTCCGACACGGCCGAGGGTGAGGTCGCGCAGCGGCTGGCCGACGCGTCCGGCGACGACGTCGCCTCGATCATCTACACCTCGGGCACGACGGGCGACCCGCGCGGCGCCACGCTGACGCACACCGGCTTCACCTACGAGCTCGATGCGCTCGACTCGTTCTTCACCATCACGGCCGAGGACAGCTCGCTGGCCTTCCTGCCGCTCTCCCACGCCCTGGAGCGGGCCTGGACGTTCAAGGTGCTCATGTCGGGGTGCCTCAACACCTATGTGGCGGATGCCCGCACGGTGGCCGACCAGCTCGTCATCGCCCGGCCCACCATGTTCGTCTCGGTGCCGCGCCTGTACGAGAAGGTGTTCCTGACGGTCCACGAGCGGGTGGCCGGCTCTCCGGCGAAGAAGAAGATCTTCGCGTGGGCGATGGGCGTGGGCGTCCGCGCCCAGCACGCCTTCCGGCAGGGACGCCGCCCCTCGGCTTCGGTGCGCGCCCAGCTGCGGCTCGCCGACAAGCTGGTCTTCACCTCCATCCGCGACGCCCTCGGCGGCCCCAAGACGGTCATGGCCTGTGGCGGCGCCCCCCTGCGGCCGGAGATCGAGGAATTCTTCGGTGCCGCCGGCATGCTGCTGTGCCAGGGCTACGGGCTCACGGAGGCCTCCCCGCTGATCTCGTTCAACGCGCCGGCGGCGTTCAAGTTCGGCACGGTGGGGCGCATCATCGACGGCGGGGAGGTGCGCATCGGTGAGGAGTCCGAGGTGCTGTACCGCGGCCCCAACGTCATGCGGGGCTACTGGAACAACCCCGACGCCAGCGCCGCGGCCGTCGACGACGAGGGCTGGCTGCACACCGGCGACGTCGGCTACGTCGACACCGACGGTTACCTCGTCATCACCGACCGGTTGAAGGACATCATCGTCACCTCGGGCGGCAAGAACATCGCCCCCGCTCCGATCGAGGGCCTGATCCTCGCCGACCCGTTGTTCGAACACGCCGTGGTGCTGGGCAACAACCGGCCCTACGTCACCCTGCTCGTGCGTCCCTCGCCGCCGGCGCTGGAGGAGCTGGCGTCCCAGCTGCAGATCGCCGCCGCGGACGCCGCCGAGCTCGTTCACGCGCCCGAGATCGTCGCCGAGATCAAGCGTCGCGTCGCCGTCCTCACCGAGCGGCTGCCCTCGCAGGAGCAGATCAAGGACCTGCGCGTCGCCTGGGACGAGTTCACGATGGACAACGGGCTGCTCACCCCGACCCTGAAGGTGAAGCGCCGCCAGGTCGAGGAGCGCTTCGCCGCGCTGATCGAGGACATGTACGCCCGCGTCCAGGACGTGCGGGGCAAGAAGGACTGATCGCGCCCGACCACGCTGCAACGCCGCGTGGCCCGCACGCGTGGGACGGGTGTGACGCTGGAGGTGGCCCGGGACATGGAACCCGACGAGCGGGCGGTTGAGCCGCAGACGTTCGACGCCTACGTGCGGGAACGCTCCGTCGCGCTCCAGCGCTTCGCCTACCTGGTGACGCGGCACCCCGAGGACGCCCGCGACGCCGTGCAGGACGCACTGGTCGGGCTGTTCCCGCGGTACGCGCAGGTCGCGGCGGCGGGCTCGGTGGACGCCTACGTGCACCGCTCGATCGCCAATGCCGCGGTGTCGCGGTGGCGCAAGGGGCGTCGCCTCGTCCCGGTCGCCGAGCCGGAGGACGTCCGTGCCGACGGGCGTCCGCTGGAGGAGGCCGTGACCGACGCCGAGGTCGCCTGGGATCTCATCGGGGAACTCCCGCCGGCCCAGCGCACCGCCGTGGTGCTGCGCTATTGGTCGGACGCCACCTTCGCCGACATCGGCGCGGCCCTCGGTTGCCCCGAGGCCACCGCGCGTTCACACGTGCACCGGGCGCTCGCCCGGTTGCGCGCCCACCTGGGGGAGGATGACCATGCCTGACCACCTGCGGCTCGTCGGCGACGCCCGCGACGGGGGGACCGACCGCGCCGAGGAGGCGTTGCGCGCTGCGTTGGCGTCCCGGGCCGCCGACGTCGACGCCGCTCCGCTCGACCCGGACGACCTGCGGGCGCAAGCGGTGCGTCCGGTCGACCTGGGCGCCCGCCGCCGGCGTCGCATCCTGCTCGCCGCCGCGGCCGCCGCCGTCGTGCTGGTGGTGCCCGCCGGGTTCCTGCTGCAGGGGGGCGACCGCTTCAGCGCGGTGCCCGGGGCGGCCTCCGCACGGTCGGAATCCGCAGTCGCCCGCGGGGGTGCACCGACGCAGGACGACGCCGAGGCCAGCGACAACGCTGGCACCGGGGTGGATTCCGCGGACGCATCGCAGGGCGACGTCACCGCGTCGGGTGACACCGGGGCCTCCGAGCCCGTCGCCTGCCCGACGGCGGGGCCGCCGGTGGGGGGCATCGTCAACTTCGTTGCCGTGCTGGACTGGGACGGGCGCACCTACGCGTGGGCTGCGGACGAGCCGGTGGCCGGGTTGGGGGCGGTGCTGGGTGAGGTGCGGTGTTCGATCATCGAGATCTCCGAGGACGGCACGCGCACGGTGCCCGGCCCCTGGCCGGACGGCACCGCGACATTCCTGCCCGTCGGGGCGACCATCCACGAGGTGCCGGGCTTCGACCCGCGCTGCGCCGTGGGCGTCCGCTTCAACGACGCCGACACCCTCCTGCGCGCCATGGACACCCCCGGCTGCCCCTCCTCCTGACCCCGGCCCCGACTGGTCCGCCGCGCCCGGTCTCGCCCACGGGGGCCCACGCCCTGGGGACATCACTTCGCTCCTTGGCCGTAGCGGGGCTCTTCGTGCACGAAGAGCCCTGCTACGGCAGGGGAGCGGAGTGCTTGGCGCATGAGAGCAGCGCTATGTCCGGAGAGCACCGCCACGTTCGGGGAGCGAAGTGGCCCAGGACGACGAGGAGCGCGGCTCCGTGCGGGGAGCCCGGCCAGGGAACAAGAGCGAAGTACGCCGGACGTGGGCGGCTCACGACTCTCGCGCCCGCTGCCCGTGCCCAGGACGCCTACGGCTCGTGCCCAGGACGCCTACGGCGCAGCCTTGGACGCCCGCGGCTCAGCCCCCGGACGCCTGTGGCTCAGGCCTCGGGGTCGTCCGGGGTGTTCACCAGGAAGTGCGCGGCGCGCACCAAATATTCGCGGAGTTCGGCGTCCTCAGCCGCGGGCAGTTCGAGGCTGTCGACGGCGGCCAGCATGTGGAACAGCCAGCGGTCCCGCTGGGTGGGCGTCACGGCGAACGGGCCGTGGCGCAGCCGCAAACGGGGGTGGCCCCGGGTCTCGCCATAGGTCTTCGGGCCGCCCCAGTACTGCTCGAGGAACATGCGCAGCCGGGCGGCGGCCGGGCCCAGGTCCTCCTCCGGGTAGAGCGCGCGCAGCGGCGGGTCGTCGGCCACCCCGGCATAGAAGCGGTCGACGAGGGCCACGAAGGTCGCGTGGCCGCCGACCCGGTCGTAGAACGATGCCGTCACGGCGTCCATGGTGGCAGACGCCCCATTCCCACCCCCGCCGGCGGTCGCGTCAACGACGCAACTCCTCGATGAAGATGTCATTGCCCGGCCCGAGCGGCAGGCCGAGGGAGTAGAAGACGAACAGCAGGGCCAGCCAGCCCAACCAGAACGGCACGACGAACGGGACCATGCCCGACATCAGCGAACCGAACCCGGCCTGCGGGGAGTACCTCCGCAGGTAGGTGAGCAGCACGATCATGTACGGGTTCATGGGTGTGATGACCTGGGTGGCGGAGTCGCCGATGCGGAACGCGGCCTGCACGAACGCCGGTTCGAAGCCCACCAGCCCGAACATGGGCACGAAGACCGCGGCCATGATTGTCCACATCGCCGACCCGGAGATGATGAACAGGTTCAGCAGCGAGCACAGCAGGATGAACAGCACGATGACGCCGAAACCGGTGAGCCCGGTGGCCTCGAGGCCGTCCGCGCCAGCCACGGCGATCCACGAGCCGATGCCCGACCAGTTGAACAGCGCGATGAACTGGCCCATCACGAAGGCGAGCACCAGGAACGGGATCATGTCCTTCAGCGCCAGGCCCATCAGGCGCGGCACGTCGTTGAAGCCCTCGATGGTGCGCGCGCTGCGGCCGTAGACGTAGCCGCCGACGGCGAAGAGCGTGAACACGATGAACACGATCGAGCTCAGCAGCGGCGAGCGCGGCAGGAAGCCGCCGGCCTCGTTGCGCCACGGGGAGAACGGGACCAGCGTGGCGGCCAGCATCACGACGCCGACGCCCAGGACCGCGAGCCCGCCCATCACCAGCCCGCGGCGTTCGTCGGCGGTGAGGGCGTGGTTGACCTCCGCCGCGGTGTCGACGACGACCTCGTTGCCCTCGTCGTCGATCGTGTGGGTGGTGGGTGCGCCGGGGTCGGACGCCTGCGGCGTGGTGGGGACGCCGGTGCGGACGAGGCGCGGCTCGATCACCTTGTCGATGATGAACCCGGCGATGAGGCTGAGCAGCAGGGCGGCGACGATGTTGAAGTAGTAGTTCGACACGGGGTTCACCGGGGCGGCGGCAGCCTCGACGGTCGGGACGGTCGGCAGCACCGCGTTGGTGATGCCGGCGAACAGGGCATCCAGCGAGGTCGGGAAGATCGACGTCGAGTAGCCGGCGCCGGCCGCCGCGAACCCGCCGAGCAGCCCGGCGACGGGGTGGCGTCCGACCGCGGCGAAGGCCAGCGCGGCCAACGGCGGCAGGATGACGAACACCGAATCGGCCATGATCGAGCCGACGACGCCCAGGAAGCCGACCATGTAGGGCAGCAGCCAGCGCGGCGCCGAGCCGATGGCCGCCCGGATCGCCGCGGAGAGGAAGCCGGTCTTCTCCGCGATGCCGATGGCGAGCAGGATCGGCAGCACCGTCACGAGCGGCGGGAAGCCGAGGTAGTTCGGCCCGAGGTTGGCCGTGAACCACGCCAGCCCCTCGCCGGTGAACAGCCCGCGGACGGGCGTGACCTCCTCGGCCCCGGGCACCTGGACGCTCACACCCGCCCACGCCGCGATCGTGCCGACGACGCCGACGATGCCGAACAGCCACAGGAACAGGTTGAAGGGCTGCGGCAGCTTGTTGCCTGCCGCCTCGAGCCCGGAGAGCAGGCGGTCGCTGAGCGTGCGCTTCTCGACGGTGCCGTGGGTCATGGGGGCCTCCTCGGTCGGTGGGGAATCAGGGGGGACGGATGGGGCTAGGTCAGGTCGTCGAAGAGGTGCTCGACGTCGACGACGCCACCGGCGGCGGCGAAGTCCTCGGCCACGGCGGCGGCCAGGGCGTCGTCGGTGAGGAAGTCCAGCGCGGTCGCAGCGAGCCCGTAGGCGCCGTCGGCCACGGCGTCCTGCGCGGCGTCCGAGCCGGCGGCGTCGGCGAACGCGCGGGTGTGGAGGGCGACAGAGGAGTCGGCGATCTTGAGCAGCGGGTGGATGCCGGGGACGCGCAGGCTGACGTTGCCGAAATCGGTGGACGCGGCGAGCGTCTCGGGCACGACGCCGAACGGCAGCGCCTGGCGTCCGCGCCGCGCCTGGGCTTGGGCCCACCGCCCGGTGAGCGGGCCGTTGCTGCGGACGGGGAGCGAGGGCGGGTGGGAGTCCCATTCGAGCTGGACGCCCACGCCGGCCATGAGCGCTGCGCCGTGCGCGAGGTCGTTGACGCGGGCGGACAGATCGACGAGGCTCTCGGTGTACTTGGAGCGAACGTAGAGCTGCAGCGAGGCCGTCTCGGGGATGATGGACGGCCGCGTGCCACCGTCGGTGATGACGGCGTGGACGCGGTCCACCGGCAGCATCTGCTGCCGCAGCAACCCGAGCCCGGTGTAGAAGAGCGTGGCGGCGTCCAGCGCGTTGCGGCCCATGAACGGCTCGGCGGAGGCGTGGGCCGTCACCCCGGTGAACGTGAGCCGGGCGGTGCGGCGTCCGAGCCAGGCCTGGTCGGCCAGGTCGTAGCCGTAGGGATGCAGCATGATCGCGGCGTCGAGCCCGTCGAAGGCGCCCTCGCGGGCGAGGTACTCCTTGCCGGTGTGGCCCTCCTCGGCCGGCGTGCCGAGCAGCACGACGCGGCCACGGACGGCGTCCGGGTGGGCCTCGGCGAGCCGCCGCAGCGCCAGGAACGCACCCACGGCCGCCCCGGCGATGACGTTGTGGCCGCAGGCGTGGCCGATCTCGGGCAGGGCGTCGTACTCGGCGAGCAGCGCCACGGTCCGCCCGCCCTCGCCAGCGGTGAACTCGGCCCGCAGTGCGGTGTCGAGGCCGTGGACGCCCACGCTGGCCGCCTGGCCCTCGCGCTCGAGCAGGTCGGCGATCCGGGCGACGCTGCGGTGCTCGGCGAACGCGGTCTCGGGGTCGGCGTGCAGGGCGGCGGCCAGCTCGGCCACGGCCGGGTGGACGTCGGCGACGGCGCGCTCAAGTGCGGCGTGGGCGTCCTCGGGGGCGCCGGCGAAGTCGGACGTGAGCCGGCCGGCGGCGCAGCGTCGATCCTCGGTCTCCCGGGCGGTCTGCTCGGAGTAGAAGGCGGACGGGGTGCTCGGCGTCGTGGGGGAACTCACGGAAAGGCACCCTAGCCAGATCGGGGTGCGCGGGGTGTTGCGATCATGTGAACCCGGGGCGGCGTCACGTGGTGGGGCGCCGATTGGCCCGCCCTCCGGAGCGTGGAGTAGCATGGGCCGTTGGTGCGTCCTTCGGGAGGCACCGGCATATGCCCTCCTGCCCCGGGAAGTCCCCGTGGCCGCCAGACCAGAGGAGGTGGGGATACACGTATGCGTTCCTACGAGATCATGGTGATCGTGCACCCCGACGTCGATGACCGCCAGGTCGCCGGCGTCGTCGAGAAGCCGCTCGAAGGCCTGAAGGCCGCGGGTGGCACGGTGGACAACATCGAGCACTGGGGCCGTCGCCGGCTGGCGTACGACATCCAGAAGAAGTCCGAAGGCGTCTACTCGGTCATCAACGTGACCGCCGAGCCGGACGTCGTCAAGGAGCTCGATCGCCAGTACACGCTGAACGAGCAGATCATGCGCACGAAGGTGCTGCGCCCCGATCTGCACCACTGACGCGAGTTCTCCACAGGGTTGGTCGCGGACGCTACCGCCGCCTCGGCGGGGCCTGCGAGACTGACCCAGAACTCACTCATCACGACCGATTTCGGAGACATCCATGGCAGGCGAAACCACCATCACGCTCGTCGGCAATCTGACCGCCGATCCTGAGCTGCGCTTCACCCCGTCCGGGGCTCCGGTCGCCAACTTCACGGTGGCGTCCACCCCCCGCACGTTCGATCGCCAGACGAACGAGTGGAAGGACGGCGACGCCATGTTCCTCAACTGCGCTGTGTGGCGCCAGGCCGCCGAGAACGTGGCCGAGACGCTCACCAAGGGCATGCGGGTGATCGTGCAGGGCCGGCTGAAGAGCCGCTCCTACGAGACCCGCGAGGGCGAGCGCCGCACGGTGTTCGAGGTGGACGTCGACGAGATCGGCCCCTCCCTGCGCTACGCGACGGCCAAGGTCAACCGCACCAGCGGTGGCGGCGGCGGTGGCTACAGCCAGGGCGGCTCCGGTGGGGGCGGCGACTCCTGGTCGTCGTCCAACAACAACCAGGGCCAGGGTGGCTCCGGGGGCGGCGGTTACAGCAACAACCGTCCCCAGCAGCCGCAGAACGACCCGTGGGCCAGCGCGCAGAGCGACGAGCCCCCGTTCTGATCGGCGGTTCGGACGCCGCGGCGTCCGGTCGGCCACCCGTTCATCCACACCCACGTCATTCCGGCCCCGTGCCGGGCTCGCTTGAAGGAGCACCACAATGGCTGCACAGCGTAAGCCTGTGAACAAGAAGAAGATCGCCCCGGCGAAGTCGATCAAGATCGGACACGTCGACTACAAGGACACCGCGACCCTGCGGAAGTTCATCTCCGAGCGCGGGAAGATCCGCGCCCGCCGCGTGACCGGCCTCTCCGTGCAGGAGCAGCGCAAGGTCGCCATCGCCATCAAGAACGCGCGCGAGGTGGCCCTGCTGCCCTACGCGTCGACCGCTCGCTGAGAAAGGACGTCGGACATGAAGCTCATCCTGACTGCCGCCGTCGACCACCTCGGCATCGCCGGTGACATCGTCGAGGTCAAGGACGGCTACGGCCGCAACTACCTCCTGCCCCGGGGCTACGCGATCCGCTGGACGCGCGGCGCCGAGAAGCAGATCGAGGGCATCAGCCGGGCCCGCGAGGCCCGCACCGTGCGTGACAACAGCCACGCCCTGGAGCTGCGCGGTCAGCTCGAGGACCTGTCGGTCGAGCTGTCGGCCCGCGCCGCCGGCGAGGGTCGGCTGTTCGGTGCGATCACGGCCGCCGACGTGGCCGCCGCGATCAAGAAGGCCGGCGGCCCCGCCGTCGCCAAGCGCGCCGTGCAGATCGCCAAGCCGATCAAGACGGTCGGCGAGCACAAGGTCGGCGTCAAGCTGACCGAGGCCGTCACCGCGCACCTGCCGGTGAAGGTCGTCGCCGCCTGAGGCGTCGAGCAACGCAACGCACCGCGCACGCCGGTCGGATCCCCGGGATCCGGCCGGCGTTCGCCTATCCTGACGCCATGACCGACGCCCCCGAACCCGACGTCGAGGCCCTGGACGAAGGTCCGCACGACGCCGGCGGCCCGGTCATCGGGCCGACCGAGCGCGTGGTGGGCCTGGCGGCGTTGGCCGCAGTGCTGGTGGCGGCCGGGTTCGGGCTCCAGGCGGTGCGTGGCGCGGCGTCCGACGCGGTATCACCCGCCCCGGCGCCGGCACCGACCTACACCCCCGTCGCGATCCCCGACGAGGCCCGCACCACGGTGTACCGCTCCGACGTGACGGCCACCGGTGAGTTCGCGGGCGCGAGCCTCACCATCGACCCGGTGACGGCGGGGGAGTCCACGAACGCCTACGCCCTGCAGGTCGAGACCGGGACGAACATCGACCCGGACGCCGCGGCCCGCGCCGTCCAGGCGGCGCTGGACGACCCGCGCGGCTGGGCCGGGTTCGGCCGCAACGACTTCCGGCTCGTGCCGTTCGGGTCGGCGCCGATGGCCGGCGCCACCGCCCAGAGCGACGCGGCGGCGTCCGGCCTCGCCTTCGTGGTCACGATCGCGTCGCCGACCACCGCGGACACCCTGTGCGGCGAGGATGCCGCGACCGAGGGCCTGTGGAGCTGCACGGTCGGCCAGCACATCGTGCTCAACAGCGACCGGTGGCACTACATGGTGCCGACCTTCAACAACCTCGACGAGTACCGCGCCTATCTCGTCAATCACCAGGTCGGATTGTTCCTGGGCCAGGCGGTCGGCTTCTGCACGACGCCGGGCGAGCCCGCCCCGGTGATGGCTGAGCAGGAGAAGGACCTCGCCGGCTGCCTCCCGAACGCCTGGCCCCACCTCACCTGACCCACCCCGTGGCAGCGCCCGTGCCCGACTCGTGACCGATTCGTGACCGCACCGGCCGCCACGAACCGGGCGGGTGGCGCGTGGGGCAGTCATGGACACCTTGCCACTGCCCCGGGCCCTCGGCGCCCTGGCCGCCGCCCTGATGCTGCTTGCCGGTTGTTCGAGCCCGGCAGGCACCGACACCGCCGCCTCCCGGCCGGCGCTACCGAGTGTCGGCGAGGTGTATCCCGGCGACGCCGCCGACGCGTCCGGCGCCGAGGAGGGCAGCGGCGGGGCACCCGTCGGGGCCGGGGACGAGCGTGCCCAGCGGCAAGTGGCGCGGTCGGCGTCCGTCACCGTGGCGACGCCGGACGCGGCGGCCGCGGCGCAGCGCGTCCGCGACATCGCGGCCCACCGCTCCGGCTGGATCGCCAGTGAGTACCTCGGCATGCAGCAGGACGGCACGCGGCCGAGTGAGGCCCACCTGACGCTGTCGGTGCCCGCCGACGCCTTGGACGCCACCCTCGACGACCTCGCCACGGTCGGCACCCTGCTGAACCGATCGATCCTGGCCGCCGACGTGACCGACATGGTCGTCGACGTCGATGCCCGCATCCGGAGCCTCGAGGCCTCCATCGCCCGCGTGGAGGCGCTGATGGAGCGGGCCGGCACGGTGGCGGAGATCGCGACGGTGGAGAAGGAGCTCGCCAGCCGCCAGTCGGAGCTTGAGGTGCTGCGCTCCCAGCAGGCGTACTACGCGTCGATCACGCAGCGGGCCAGCGTCGACGTGGCGCTCACCGCCCCCGCCACGGCGTCGGCCAACCCGCTGTGGGCCGGCCTGCTCGGTGGCTGGGACGCCCTCGGCGCCTCCGCCCGGCTGCTGCTCGTCGTCGTCGGCGCGCTGCTGCCGTTCGCGGTGGTGGCGCTGCTCATCGCGGCGCCGGTGGTCTGGTTCGTACGCCGCCGCCGGACGCGCCGGGACGCCGCTGCCGCCGCCACCGCACCCGGGGAGGCCGAGGCGTCGGGAGAGACATCCGGGGCCAGCTCCGTCACTCAGGGCTGAGGCGACGCGACGGCCTCGGGCGGCTGGTGGCTCCGGGCCACCCAGACAGCCCGGGCCACGAGCGCCAAGGTCAGCACCACGCCGACGATGCGCCACACGAGGCCCTCGGCGATGAACAGGCACACGAGCGCGGTCAGGGTGGGGACGAGGAAGACGAACGTCCAGCGCACGTAGCCGGCGAAGCTCGGCATCCGGACGCCGGCGGCGTCCGCCACGGACTTCGTCATGAAGTTCGGGCCGTTGCCGATGTAGGTGATCGCCCCGCACAGCACGGCGCCCAGCGAGATGGCGACCAGGTAGGCCTCGGGCACGTCGGCGACGCGCGGCTCGCCAGGCAGCTGGGCCGCCATCTCGAAGAAGGTGGCATAGGTGGGCGCGTTGTCCAGCACGGCCGAGAGCCCGCCGGAGAACACGAAGAACGTCACCCGGTTCAGCGGCAGCGACGGCGCGACCTGCGCGAGGTAGATCAGGGCGGGCACCATCGTGACGAAGATGCCGACGAACAACGCGGCGACCTCGCCGATGGGCCCCCAGGTGAACTGGTTGAGCCGGAACCGCACGTCGGAGTCGCCGAGCGCGAACGAGAGGGCCGCCGCTGTCAGGAACATCAACTCGCGCCACGGCACCCACGCCGTCCAGGCAGCGTGGCCGGCCTCGATGGCGTGCAGGTCGACCGACGGCACGAACGCCACCGCCACGATGATCAGGGCGAAGAAGGCGAAGTTCAGGCCCCCGGCGATGCCCAGCGGACGCTGCGCGCCGGCGTCCCACGCGAGGGCCTCGGGGGTCTCGCGGGCGTACTCCCGGCGGTCGAGGGCGTAGTAGGTGAGCAGCAGCAGTCCGTTGACGAAGAGCCACTCGGGGAACAGGGAGAGGGTCCAGGTGAAGGGGACGCCGCGCAGGAACCCCAGGAACAGCGGCGGGTCACCGAGCGGCGTCAACAGCCCGCCGCAGTTCGCCACGATGAGAATGGTGAACACGACGGTGTGGATGCGGTGGGCCCGCTCGCGGTTCGTGTTCAGCAGCGGCCGGATCAGCAGCATCGCCGCCCCCGTCGTCCCGATGAAGGACGCGAGCACGGCGCCGACCGCCAGGAAGGTCGTGTTGTTCCGTGGGGTGGCGCGGATGTCGCCGAGCAGGAAGATGCCGCCCGACACGACGAACAGGGCGAGGAGCAGGGTGATGAACTGCACGTACTCCACCAGCGCGTGGGCGATCTCGGTGCCGTGACCGGCCAGCACGAACCAGGCGGCGACGGGGAGGGCGAGCACGAGCGCCACCGTCAGCTTCGTCGTGTTGCGCTCCCACACGTGCTCGGTGGCCGGCACCAGCGGCAGGATGGCGATGGCCGCGAGCAGCAGCGCGAACGGGATGATGCTCCACCATTCGACGACCATGATGCCGGGTCTCCTCGCGTTGGGGTGCGATGGAGCAAGTCTGGCAGGGCACGGACGCCGCCGCGGCCCGTTCCGCGGCCTGCAACAGGGCCGTTACGTCGCCGGGTCGTCCTTGGCAGCCGCCGCCCCGGTGGGCGACTCGAGCGGGGCAAACGTGAACGAGCCGAGCGCGGACGTCGGCGGCAGGTGACCCGGGCGGAACGCCTCCGGCTCGCTGCCGGGTGGCGGGGCCGTGGGATCCTCACCGGGCGTGAACGGGCGCGGGTTCTCACCGAGCGCAGCCTGGATCGCGCGATCCAGGTCGTCGCGCGCCACCGGGTGGTGCTTGCGGGTCTCGGGCATGCCCGAATCCTAGCCCGGGCGCCCCCGTCGACCCGGCTACGGCGTGGGGGTGGCCGAGGCGGTCGGCGTGGCCGACGCGGTCGGGGTCGCCGAGTTGGACGGGGTGGCGGTGGCAGAGGGGCTCGCGGAGGCACTCCGCAAGGCCGGTGCGAGGGCGGTCGGAGTCACCGGAGCAGCGGAGGCGTCCGAGCTCGGCGACGCCGAGGGCGTCGGGGTCGGGTCGGGGCTGGGCTCCGGCGTCGGCTCCGGCGTGGGCTCGGGAGTCGGGTCCGGCGTCGGCGTTGAGCCGTCGGTGGGCGGGGTCGGCTCACCGGAGGGATCCGGGACCGGCGTGCAGGTGGGCTGCGGCGCCGGGACGTTCTCACCGGGGGCACCCGGGTCGGCGGGATCGGTCGGAGGCGCGGGATCGGTGGGCGTGGGTTCCGGGGGGCATGGCGGCAATGGGTCGCCCGGCTGCGCCGGATCGGGCGTGGGCGTCGGCGTGGGGCTGGGCGTCACCGGCGCGCCCGGGTCGGGCGTGGGGGGGGGGGTGGCGGGATCGGGCGTCACGTCCGCTCCCGGGGCCGGCACCGGGGCGGCCGGCTGCGGCGTCACGACCGGCGTGGGCAGCGAGCTGGACGGCGCCCTCGGCGGGGTGACCCGCGTGGTCGGGAGCTGCGTCAGGGTGGCGGTGGTGGGCACCGAGCGGCGCGCCATGCCCATCAGCTGCGCGTGCGGGGCGCCCGCGAGCACACCGGCGGGGTCGACGAAGTGCCCGTTGATGAGCACCTCGAAGTGCAGGTGGCAGGCGGTGGACAGCCCGGTGGTGCCAGAGAGGCCGATCACCTGCCCGCGCGTGACGCGGTCACCCACCGCGGCGCCGAGCACCGACAGGTGGGCATAGCGCGTGGTGAGACGGTCCTCGTCCACCGTGCCGTGGTCGATCTCGACGAGGTTGCCGTAACCGCCGGCGGACGCCGAGCGCGTCACCGTGCCGTCGGCCATGGCGACGACGGGGGTGCCGCAGGCGGCGGTCATGTCCGAGCCGTTGTGCATGCGGGAGTACTTCAGGATGGGGTGGAACCGCATGCCGTAGGCCGAGGTGATCGGCCCGGGCACCGGGGACATGTAGCGGGCCAGGGCCAACGGGTTGGCGGTACCGAAGTACCGGGCGGCGGCATCACCGGTGAGCAGCGTCCCGGTCGTCGGGTCGAACACGCTCAGCGACGGCACGCCTCCCAGCAGCATCCCGGCGGGCCGCGGCAGCCCGCTCGCGCCCGTGGCCACGAAGCCGTCGGCCATGCTCAGGTCGCCCGAACCACCCGTCAGCGGCAGGGCGCGTTGGGAGGCCAGGAGCTGTGCGGCGTAGGAGTCGACCTCGGCGTAGCTGGCCCGCAACGGCGTGCTCGACGTGCCGGGGGTGGCACGCTCAGCCACCGGACGCGGCGCCGGCGCCGCCACCGAGGGGGTCCCGGTGGCCGCAGCGGCCAGGGGCGCCAGCAGAAGGCTGGACGCGGCGATGACGGAGACGGCGAGAGCAGGGCGAACAGCAGCGACGCGCCGGGGTGGCACTTCTCGCCGTGAGCGAGCGTGAACGCGTGACATGGCTTCCTTGGGCTAGGCCGGGCGGGGGGGAAGGCCCCGGACGGAACTGCTGCTCGAAGCTTCCCTCACCGGGCCCCAGAAGTCCAGTCCCCCGAGGGGGACGCAATTCAATCTTCCGCGGCCCTCGGATCCCGAGGCGGGCTGGGAGGGGGTTCGGCCGGGGGCCCGTCCGCCCGGAGGGGTGGAACTGGCCGTTGGCTAGCCGCGAAATCGCACGGAGCGGGGTGCCCGGCGGTGTAGACTCTTGGCAGGTTGATGTTTGGCCGCACGTGTGTGCTTCAGCGTCGAGCTCATCCTGGACCCCCTGTCCCATGGGGAGTCACGCAACACAACGAAAGCAGGATCCATGGCAACCGGAACCGTGAAGTGGTTCAACCCGGACAAGGGCTACGGCTTCATCTCCCCCGACGACGGCTCGGCCGACGTCTTCGCGCACTTCACCGCCATCAACTCGCGCGGCTTCCGCTCGCTCAACGAGGGTGACAAGGTGGAGTTCGACACCGAGCAGGGTGCGAAGGGGCTTCAGGCCAGCAACATCACGCCCCTCTGAGCTGACCTCAGAAGAACGCCGCGGCCCGTGGGGCCGCGGCGTTCCGCATTTTCGGGCCGGTCGTCTCAGGCGGAGGCCCGCACCACGACCCGGAAGGGATCGCTGGGCGGCGGCGGATCGGTGGGGATGCCGAGCCCCGTCAAGATGGCGGCGGTGGCCCGGTCGATCCCCGAGTTGAGGTCGAGCGCGACACTCGTCAACGGCGGATGGGTGAGCGCCGCCAGGGGAATGTTGTCGATCCCGATCACCGCGAGATCGGTCGGGGCCGTGAGCCCGCTCAACCGCAGCCCCGCCAGCACCGCGATCGCGTACTCGTCGTTGTAGGCCGCCACGCCCGTGACGCCCGCCCCGCGCAACGCCGCGACGGCCGCGACGGCGTCCTCACCGGTGAGCCCGAGCTCCACCTCGACGGGCTCGGCCAGCCCGCGTTCGGCACAGCGCCGTCGGACGCCCTCGGCGCGCGGCTCGGCGTACACGGTGAACTGGGCCGAGCGGGGCCGGGCGAAGCCGATGCGCCGGTGGCCCGCGTCGGCCAGGTGGTCCACCTGCCGCATCGCCATCGCGTCGTGCGCGTAGGAGGTTTCGCCCAGGGCCCCGCCGGGCCCCTCACCGAGCAGCACGATCGGCAGGGACGGCGCCGACGCCCACCCCTCGTCCTCCGGGCCGAGCTCGCCCAGGCACAGCACGGCGGCGGGGCCGATCTCGGCGACGAGGTGCCCCATGTCCTGCCCGGTGCGCTTGCGCCGCGAGACAGCCAGGAAGCCGTGGGCGTCCATGGCGTCGGTGAAGCGCTCGGTCATGCGGGCCAGGTTCTCCCCGACGGGGGCGTCCGGCAGCAGAAGCAGGACGAGATCGGAGCGGCCCGAGCGCAGGGCGCGTGCGGTGCGCGACGGGGTGTAGCCGAGGTCGCGGGCGGCTTCGCGGACGCGCTCCTGCGTGGCTGGGGTGATGGTCTGCCCGGCGGTCTCGTTGAGGACGTAGCTGACCGTGGCCTGGGAGACCCCGGCGCGCTTGGCCACGTCCTTCACGGTGACGCGGCGCTCAACCATGGCAAGCCTCCCGGAGGTGTGACGATTCAGGCGGAGCGTAGCGCGTCGCTCGACCCCGGGCCAGCGGACGCAGGACTCGGCGGGCAACTCGACCCCGCCGTCCTGGGGCCACACGTGTCGCCGGCCACCTCACACGCCGAGCCGCTGCCAGGCGACGCCCCGGGCCCGGACGCCCAGCGCGACACCGCGGCCGAGCATCGACACTCCGTAGGCCACCCACAGCCACACCAGGCCGGCGCCCGCGGCGTCCACCGCCAGGGCGAGGGGCACGTACACGACCGTGACGGCCAGGCCGGCCAGCGCGAGGTAGCGGGTGTCCCCGGCGCCGATCAGGACGCCGTCGAGCACGTAGACCAGCCCCGCCAGCGGCAGCAGCGCCGCGAGCACGAGCGCGGTGCGGGCCACGAGGGCCACGACGGTGGGGTCGGGGCTGAAAAGCACCCCCAGCCACGGGCTCGCCGCGGCCAGCGCCAACCCCAGCAGCACCCCGAACCCGACGCCCCAGCGCACCATCATCGCGGTGAGAACGCGGACGGCCGAGGCGTCCCCGGCCCCGAGCCACCGGCCGATGATGGCTTGGGCCGCAATCGCGATGGCGTCGAGGGCAAACGCGAGAAACACCCACAGAGAATTCACCACCTGGTGGGCGGCGAGCGTGGTCGTGCCCATGCGGGTGGCGATCACGGTCGTCACGGTCACGGACGCCTGCAGCGCGAGCGTCCGCACCACCAGCCAGCCTCCCGACCGGGCCGCCCGCAGGACGCCCGCCCCACGCACCTGCAGCGGGACGCCCGACCGCCGGGCGCCGCGAACGACCACGCCCGCCAACAGCAGCGACGCCGCCGACTGCGCGAGCAGGGTGCCCCACGCCGCACCGCGGATGCCGAACCCGAAGCCGTGGACGAACGTGAGCGTGAGGGCCACGTTGGTGAGGTTGAGCGCGACGACCACCACCAGCGGCGTCCGCGTGTCCTGCAGCCCGCGGAGCACGCCGGTGGCGGCCAGCATGATGAGCAGGAACGGGAACGCGAAGGTCACGACGCGCAGGTAGGCCACCGCCTGCAGCGCCACGGCGGGCGGGGCGCCGTAGAGGCCGACGACGGCGTCCAGGCCCAGTTGGAGCGCCAGCGTCAGCGCTGCGCCGATCAGCGCGGCGAGCGCCATGCCGTCGATGCCGCCTGCCAGCGCCCCGCGGTGGTCGCCGGCGCCGAGCCGGCGGGCCACGGTCGCCGTGGTCGCGTAGGCGAGGAACACGCACAACCCGGTCAGCAATCCCATGAGGCTGCCGGCGATCCCGAGCCCGGCGAGCTCCGCGGTGCCGAGGTGGCCGACGATGGCCGTGTCGGCCAGCAGCAGCAGCGGCTCGGCGACCAGCGTGGCGAACGCCGGCACGGCCAGGGCCAGCACCTCGCGGCGATGGGCGCGGGGGGTGCCCATCGGTGGGGGCGGGGCGGCGGGATCGGGCACGGTGCCCAAGGGTAGGACCTCTACCGAAGGAGGGTTGCGCGCGGCAGGGCGGCGCGCGCACGCAGGCCCCGGCTACCGTGGCCGTGTGACCCGGCCCACCTCCTCCGACGCCGCCCCGGCCGCCCCGGCCTGGTCGGCGGCGTGGTGGCTGCGGCTCGGCCAGGCCGTGCTGTTCGTCGGCCTGCTCGTGCTGGCCACGGCGTTGGCGGCCGGCCGCGGGGCCAGCTGGCCGGTGGTGGCCGCGTCCGGCGCGGTGCTGGCCGTGTTCGCGGTCGGCTTCGCCGGGCACGGGCGCCTTGGCGCCCGCGGCCGCGCCGTGTGGGTGGCCGTGCTGTTCGCCGGCGTTACCTGGCTGATCCTGCACGCCCCCGAGTACCTGTGGGTGGCGTTCCCCCTGTGGCTGCTGGCGGCGGCCGTCCTGCCACTGCTGGGCGCCCTCCTGCTCACGGCCGTGACGCTCGCCGCCATCGTCACTGCGTTGGCCATGGCCGGCAACGACGCGCCCGCCGCCGTCCTCGGCCCGGTCATCGGCGCCCTCGTGGCGCTCGGCATCGCGCGCGGCGTCCTGCGCTTCGAACACGAGGCCGCCGAGCACCGCCGGCTCGTCGGTGAGGTGCTCGTGGCGCAGGAGGCGACGGCGGCCGCGCAGCGCGAGGCCGGCGTCCAGGCCGAGCGGGCGCGCCTCGCCCACGACATCCACGACACCCTGGCCCAGGGGTTCAGCTCGGTGATCCTGCTGGCCCGCGCGGCCGGGCGGGAGCCGGACGCCGCCCGCACCGCCGCTCTGATCGAGCGCATCGAGGCCACCGCGTCGCAGAACCTCGCCGACGCCCGCCGCGTCGTCTACGCCCTGGCCCCCGAGGAGACGAGCGCGGGTGGCCTGGCGGCCCCCTTGCGTCGGCTGGCCGGCGAGGCGGCGGACGCCGTCGGCGCGACCGCGTCGGTGACCATCGACCCCGACCTGCCTCGCCTCGGCACCGCCACCGAGGTCGCCCTCCTGCGCGTGGCGCAGGGGGCGCTGGCCAACGTCCGCGCCCACGCCCGCCCGGGACGCGTCGCCGTCGAGCTGAGCCGCAGCGGCGAGACCGTCCGGCTCGACGTCGTCGACGACGGCGTCGGGTTCGACCCGACCCGGCTGGGTGCCGCCACCCTCGAGGGGGGCTACGGCCTCCGGGCGCTGCGCGAGCGCCTCGTCGAGCTGGGCGGTGGCCTGGCGATCGAGAGCGAGCCGGGCGGCGGCACGGCCGTCTCGGCGCACCTGCCATTGCCGGGGGATGCCCTGCCCTCCGGACAGGGGACGCGGCCGTGATCCGGGTGCTCGTGGTCGACGACCACCCGGTGGTGCGCTCCGGGCTGCAGGCGCTGCTCGCGTCCGAACCCGGCCTGAGCGTGGTGGGGGCGGCGGCGTCCGGGGAGGAGGCGCTGGCGCTGGTCGCCGCGCACGCGCCCGATGTCGTCCTGTGCGACCTGCGCCTCGGCGCGGGACTCGACGGCGTCGGGGTGACGGCGGCGCTGCGGAAGGGCCCCGGCCCGGGCCCGGCCGTGCTGATCCTCACCACCTACGACAACGACTCCGACATCGCGCGCGCCGTGCTGGCCGGCGCTGCCGGCTACCTGCTGAAGGACGCCGAGCCCGCGGCCATCGTGCGCGGCATCGCGGACGCCGCCGCCGGACGCCTCGTGCTCAGCCCCGAACTGGAGGGCCGCGTCGTCGACCGGATGGCCCGCGGCGTCCCGCAGCTGAGTGCCCGGGAGATCGACGTGCTCCGCCTGGTGGCCGACGGCTTGGCGAACAAGGAGATCGCCCGGCGCCTGTTCATCTCCGAGGGCACGGTCAAGACCCATCTCGTCCACGCCTTCGGCAAGCTCGACGCCGATTCCCGCACCGCCGCCGTCGCGGCCGCGCGGCACCACGGCCTGCTCGGCTGAGCGTCGGTCACCCCGACTACTCGGACGCCGCCTCCTCGGCCGGCTCCACCGCCGGCGGTGTGGGGCTGCCGGGGAAGCGGGCGACGAACTCCGCCCCACCCTCGGCCGAGCGGCCGGCCTTCACCCAGCCGCCGTGCGCCTGGATGGTCTGGGCGACGATCGACAACCCGAGGCCCGAGCCGGGCGTGGTGCGGGCGTGCTGGGAGCGGTAGAAGCGCTCGAACACGTGGGGCAGGTCCTCCTCGGCGATGCCCGGGCCCTGGTCGGAGACGCGGAGGCGGTCGCCCTCGAGGTGAACGTGGATGGTGCCTCCGGGCGGGGAGAACTTCACCGCGTTGTCGAGCAGGTTGGTCACGGCCCGCTCGAGCGCGTCGGGCTCGCCCATCAGGTAGAGGGGGTCGAGCTCGACGTCCCACATGATGCCCGGCCCGCGGCGCCGGACGCGTTCGAGGGCGTTCTCGACCACGTCGCGCAGGTCGACGGGTTCGGGTGCGGCCTGCACGGTCTCCTCGCGAGAGAGCTGCACGAGGTCACCCACCAGCGTGGTGAACTCCCCGAGCTGCCCGGCGACGTCGCGCAGGATGTCAGCCCGGGCGCCCTCGGGGAGCATGCCCTGGCGCTCGTCGGCCACCAGCAGCTCGACGTTGGTGCGCATCGAGGTCAGGGGCGTGCGGAGTTCGTGGCCGGCGTCCGCGATGAGCCGTCGCTGGCGCTCGCGCGAGCTGTCGAGCGCCTTGAGCATCCGGTTGAACGAGCGGCCGAGATCGGCCACCTCGTCGTCGCCCTGGATCTCGATGGGGGTGAGCTTGTTGGTCGCGGCGATGGAGGCCACGGCGTCCGACAACTTGCGGATGGGCTGGATGCCGGACTTGGCGATGCCGTAACCGGAGAGTGCGGCCACGGTGGCGCCGAGCCCACCGAACAGCACCAACGCGAACCCCGTGGTGCGCAGGATCGCCAGCGTCGGGTCGAGCGGGCGGCCGAGCACGAGGGCGTACTGGACGCCGGCGTCCACGAGGGGGACGGCCACGATCCGCATGGGCGCTCCGGCGGTGTTGGGCCCGGTCCGCGACGACCAGCCCATGCCCGTCCGGGCGATGGCCAGCTCGTCGGCGCCGGGCTCCAGCGTGGTCTGCCCGCCGGGCCCGGTGATGACGTGATTGTCGGCACGGACGAGCACGATGGTGGTGTTCGCGGCCTGCAGGGCTGCCGGATCGATGCCGCCCATGTTCTCCAGGTCCTCCACCAGACGCCCGGAGAAGATCGAGGCGACGTCGACGAGCTCGTTGTCGAGCTGGTCGTAGACGGTCAGGAGGGTGAGGAAGTAGGCGGCGACGGCGGTGGTGGCCACGGCCCCCGCCACGGCGGACGCGATGAGGAGGGCGAGGCGCTGTTGCAGGGGGCGGTGGGCGTTGCTGAAGAGCCGGCGCAACCGGATCACGGTGGGGCCGCGCTCACGGCGCCGTCTCGCGCAGCACGTAGCCGATGCCGCGGACGGTGTGGATGAGCCGGGAACCGCCGTTCACCTCGGTCTTGCGCCGCAGGTAGCCGATGTAGACCTCGAGCGAGTTCGCGGTGGTCGGGAAGTCGTAGCCCCACACCTCGTTGAGGAGCCACGAGCGCTCGAGCACGCGGCGAGGGTGCTCGAGGAACGTCTGCAGCAGGGCGAACTCCGTGCGGGTGAGGGACACGCGCGCCTCGCCGCGCGTCACCTCGCGGCTGCCCAGGTCGAGCCGCAGGTCCTCGAACGTCAGCACCTGGCTGGACGCCGGCGCCGTGCCCGGCTCCTCGTTCTCCGGACGCGAGCGCCGCGTGAGGGCGCGGAGGCGGGCCATCAGCTCGTCGAGCGCGAAGGGCTTGGCCATGTAGTCGTCGGCGCCGGCGTCCAGGCCGTCGACGCGGTCGCCGACGGCGTCGCGCGCCGTCAGCACGAGAATCGGCACATCGTTGCCCTGGCCGCGCAGCATCCGGGTGGTCTCGAGGCCGTCGAGGCGCGGCATCATCACGTCCATGATCACCGCATCGGCGCGGTGTGTGGAGAGGTGGGCCAGCGCCTCGACCCCGTCGGATGCGGACGCGACCTCGTAGCCGCTGTACTGCAGGGATCGCTTCAGCGAATCCCGCACGGCTTGGTCGTCATCCACCACGAGGATGTGCATGGGCGTCATCCTAACGGTGCTGGAGCTCGCGCACCTTCGCAAGCACGCCGGGCAGGGCCGCCTCGATGGCGGCCATGGTGGTGTCGAACCCCTCGGGCCCGCCGTACCACGGGTCGTCGACGCCGGAGCCGGGCTCGGCGTCCGGGTCGAAGTCGGTGAGCAGGGCGAGCTGGTCGGCGTCCGGGGCGATGCGGCGCATGCGGTCGAGGTGGATCTGCTCCAGGCCGATCACGAGGTCGGCCCCCGCGATCTCCTCGGCGGTGATGCGGTGGGCGCGGTGGCCCTCGGCGTCGTGACCGTGGCGCGTGAGCACGGCGCGGGCGCGCGGGTCGATGGGGTTGCCCAGCTCCTCGGAGCTCACACCGGCCGAGGTGAAGCGGACGCCCTCGAGACCCTCGGCGCGGGCCGCCGTCTGCGCCATCCGCTCCGCCATGGGTGAGCGGCAGATGTTGCCCCAGCAGACGAAGACGACCTCGATGTCGCGGGCCATCAGGTGTGCCGCTCCCCGCGGTTGCCGACGAACGAGTTGAGGATGAAGCTCACCACCGACACGATCACGGCGCCCCAGAACGCCGACCAGAAGCCGGTGACACCCCACCCGACGCCGATCTGGGCGCACACCCAACTCGTCAGCATGAGCAGCGCGGCGTTGATGACGAGGAGGAACAGCCCGAGCGTGATCAGCAGCAGGGGGGAGGTGACGAACACGAAGAGCGGCTTCACCAGCGCGTTCACGAGCCCGAAGATGGCAGCCACGATGAGGATGGTGAGCACGGCGTCGGCCGGCCGGTCGGTGACGTCGAGCCAGATGCCGTCCAGCACCCAGGTGGCGAGGCCCAGCGACAGGGCGCTGACCAGGAAACGAATGATCACGGCCCCCATCCTCCCATGTGCGCAACAATGGCGGCTCCGGGGCGCAGGCCCCGGTGCCCCCGATGACCCCCCGGCACCACAGAGAGGCCCCGCCGTGATCGACCTGGCCGGACGCCACTTCCTCAAGGAGGTGGATTTCACCCCGGACGAGTGGAACCAGCTCGTCGCGTTGACGCGGCAGCTGAAGGCCGAGCGCCGTTCCGGCACCGAGCGGCAGCGGTTGGCGGGCAAGAACCTGGCGCTGATCTTCGAGAAGGCCTCCACGCGCACGCGGGCGGCGTTCGAGGTCGCGGCCCGGCACCAGGGGGCCTTCACGACGTACCTCGACCCCGCGGGGTCCCACATCGGCGCCAAGGAGTCCGCGGCGGACACCGCCTGCGTGCTCAGCCGCATGTACGACGGCATCGAGTTCCGGGGAAACAGCCAGGACACGGTGGAGACGCTGGCCGAGTTCAGCTCCGTGCCGGTGTGGAACGGCCTGACCGACGAGTGGCACCCCACCCAGTCGCTGTGCGACGCGTTCACGATGGTGGAATCGGCCGGACGCCCCGGGAGCGACATCGCCTTCGCCTACCTCGGCGACGCCCGGTTCAACATGGGCAACTCGATGCTGGTGATGGGCGCGATGA
Source organism: Propioniciclava soli (assembly GCF_038502305.1). NCBI lineage: Bacteria > Bacillati > Actinomycetota > Actinomycetes > Propionibacteriales > Propionibacteriaceae > Propioniciclava > Propioniciclava soli. The sequence continues at coordinate 3,436,616 of NZ_CP115965.1, read as the reverse complement.
TGGGCATGGACGTCCGGCTCGTCGCCCCCGCGGCCTTCCAGCCCGACCCGCGGTTGGTGTCGGGGGCGCGGGAGATCGCGTCCATGACCGGGGGACGCGTCACCGTGACCGACGATGTGGCGCACGGCGTCGAGGGCGCCGACTTCGTCCACACGGACGTGTGGGTGTCGATGGGGGAGCCGAAGGGCGTCTGGGCGCAGCGGTGCCGCATGTTGGCGCCCTACCGGGTGACCCGCCAGGTGATGGAGGCCACCGGCAAGCCGGAGGCCAAGTTCATGCACTGCCTGCCGGCCTTCCACGACCTCAACACCTCCACGGCGCGCATCGTGCACGATCTGACGGGGATGCGGGAGCTGGAGGTCTCCGACGAGGTGTTCAACTCGGAGGCGTCCCTGGTGTTCGAGCAGGCCGAGAACCGGCTTCACTCCATCAAGGCCGTGCTGGTCGCCACGCTGTCGGGCTGCTGACCCCCCCCGCAACGCAGACGAGCGAGGCCGGAGGGCCTCGCTCGTTGCTGGGGGAAAGGGTCGGGGTCGCTAGAAGACCCGGATGCGGTTGCCGCCGATCGGAACCAGGTTGAGGATCAACCCCACGACGATGAGGATGATGCCGATCGTGGTCAACGGGAATCCGGTGTCCACCAACAGACCGATGATGAGCAGGATGACGCCCAGCGAAACCATCAGTTCGCTCCTTCCTGTTGCCCTTTCCCGGACGGTTGTCCGGTGGCGCGAGCATGGCACCCTTGGTGGCCGTCTGCCCGCGGATGCGGGCAGACGCGCCGCCAAATCCGCCCTTTCGGGTGAGCTGTGGGGCGTGGGGACGCTGCGGACCGCCACTCGCCCCGCGAAGGCCCGCCCCGCGGCGCCCCGTCGCCCGTCATGATGGACCCTGTGCAGACGTGGGATGGCCCGACGATCGCCGCGACCGTGTTCCTGGTGGCCGAGTACCTCATCAAGATCTGGGCGATCGGCGTCGTCCCGGAGAATCGGCGGCCGTCGTCGTCCAACGCGTGGCTGCTGCTGATCCTGCTCCTCCCCGCGGTCGGCCTGCCGTTGTTCTTCCTGCTCGGCAGCCCGTTCATCAACGGGCGACGCCATGAGATCCAGCGCGAGGCGAACCAACTCATGGCGGCGCGCACCGACCACCTGCCCGACGTGCCCGCGGGGGTGGACGTGCCGGTGGAGCTCGAGTCGTTGATCCATCTCAACCGGCGGCTCACCGCGCTGCCTGCGGTGACCTCGGTGAATCGCGGCCTGAGCAGCGACTACGCGGAGTCGATCGCGCGCATGACGGCGTCGGTCGAACGGGCCGAGCACTACGTGCACATCGAGATCTACATCGTCGCGTGGGACGCGACGACCGACCCGTTCTTCACCGCCTGCGCGGCGGCGGCCGCCCGCGGCGTCCGGGTGAAGCTGTTGCTCGACCACATCGGGTCGCGCAAGTACCCCGGCTTCCGCCAGCTCCTGCCCCGCCTGCACGCGGCCGGCATCGACGCCCACCTCATGCTGCCGTTGCAGCCCTGGCGGGGACGCTGGCGGCGCCCGGATCTGCGCAACCACCGCAAACTCGTCGTCGTGGACGGCCGCGAGGGGCACATGGGCAGTCTCAACATGATTGACTCCAGCTACCTTGTTCGGAAGAACCAGAAGCTCGGGCGGCACTGGCACGAGGTGACCGTCGAGCTGAGCGGGGAGATCGTCGCGGCGCTGGATGCGGTGTTCGCCGTCGACTGGTACACCGAGACCCACCAGGCGACGCCGGAGCGCCACGTCGACATCGGGGACCGGCCGGTGGGGGGCCCGGTGAACCTGTTCCAGCTCGTACCGTCGGGCCCCGGGTTCGAGACCGAGCCGAACCTGCGGTTGTTCGTGAACCTGATGCACCTGGCCCAGGAGCGGTTGACGATCTGCAGCCCGTACTTCGTGCCGGACGAGTCACTGCTGAACGCCATCACGACGACGGCGATGCGGGGCGTCCAGGTGGAGTTGTTCGTCAGCGAGCAGGCGGACCAGTTCATGGTCGACCACGCGCAGTCGTCGTACTACCGGGCGCTGCTGAACGCGGGCGTGCGCATTTACCGCTACCCGAAGCCGGCGGTGCTGCACGCCAAGTTCTTCACGGTCGACGACCTGGTCGGCGTCGTCGGGTCGTCGAACATGGACATGCGCTCGTTCGGCCTCAACTACGAGATCAGCCTGTTGGGCTACGGGGGCGACATGGTGGACGAGCTGCAGCGCATCGCGGCGGAGTACCGCGAGGAGTGCATCGAGCTGACTAGCGAGGCGTGGGACGAGCGTCCGTGGCACCAGCGGTACCTCGATTCGGTCTTCCGGCTGACGTCGGCGCTGCAGTGAGGCCGGGGTGCGCCACGTCACGGCGAGGGGTGGCCAGCGGCGGACCATGACTGGTGACCTACGGTTACGTAACTGTAGAATCTTGGCTATGGACACGCGCGACGTCTCGGCACCGGATGCGGCCGACCTCATCCAGCTGCTCACGCCGACCGGGCAGCGGGTCGATCACGCCCGGTTCACCTGGCGTCACGATGACGCCGTCCTGGTCGACCATCTGCGCACGATGGTGCTGGCGCGGCGATTCGACAGCGAGGCGACGGCACTCCAGCGCAAGGGGGAGCTGGGGCTCTGGGTGCCCATGCTCGGCCAGGAGGCGGCCCAGGTGGGGTCCGGCGCTGCCGTGGGCCCGCACGACATGGTGTTCCCGAGCTACCGCGAGCACGCCGTGGCCATGATGATGGGCGTCGACCCGGTCACCATGCTCGGCACCTTCCGCGGCACCACGATGGTGGACTGGGACAGCCAGGCTCTCCGCTTCCACCTCTATTCCTTCGTCATCGGCACCCAGGCCCTCCACGCTGTCGGCTACGCCATGGGCCTGCAGCGCGACGGCCTGGTCGGCAACGACGATCCGGACGCCAACGGTGCGGTCGTCGTCTACTTTGGCGATGGCGCCACCAGCCAGGGCGACGTCAACGAGGCGCTCGTGTTCGCGTCCAGCTATGCGACGCCGACCGTCTTCTTCGTGCAGAACAACCAGTGGGCGATCAGTGAGCCGATCGCCCTGCAGTCCCGCATCCCGCTCTACCAGCGCGCGAGCGGATTCGGCATCCCGGCGGTGCGCGTCGACGGCAACGACGTGCTCGCCGTCCAGGCCGTCACCGAGTGGGCGATGAACCGCGCCCGCAGCGGCGAAGGGCCGACCTTCATCGAGGCGTTCACCTACCGCATGGGCGCGCACACCACGTCCGACGACCCCACCAAGTACCGCCGGCGCGAGGAGGAGCAGGCCTGGCGCGCCAAGGATCCGGTGGCCCGGCTCACCCTCTACCTGCTCGGGCAGGGGGCCATCGACAAGGCGTGGCTGGACGCCCTCGACGCCGAGGCGGACGCGTTCGGCGTCCGCATCCGCGAGGGCTGCCTGGCGCTGCCGGTGCCGAAGCTCGAGGACCTCTGGGCCCACACCTACGCCACCCTGCCGGACGCCCTCGTGGCGCAGCGGGCGGATCAGCTCGCCTACGAGGCGTCCTTCGAGGAGGCCTGATGGGGGAGCAGATGACGATGGCGCGGGCGTTGAACGCCGGCCTGCGCCGTGCCCTCGAGGCCGACCCGAAGGTGCTGCTGGCGGGGGAGGACATCGGCAAGCTCGGCGGCGTCTTCCGCATCACCGAGCACCTGCAGCGCGACTTCGGGCCGGAGCGGGTGGTCGACTCCCCGCTCGCGGAGTCGGGCATCGTCGGTACGGCGCTCGGCCTGGCGCTGCGCGGCTACCGTCCGGTGGTCGAGATCCAGTTCGACGGTTTCGTCTACCCGGCGTTCGACCAGATCGTGTCCCAGGTCTCGCGGATGCGGTTTCGGTCGATGGGACGCCTCAGCATCCCGATGGTCGTCCGGATCCCCTACGGCGGGGGCATCGGCGCGATCGAGCACCACTCCGAATCACCGGAGGCGTACTTCGCTCACACCCCCGGTCTCGTCGTCGTGACCCCATCGACGCCGCTGGACGCCTACTGGATGATCCAGCAGGCCATCGCGCACGACGACCCCGTCATCTTCCTCGAGCCCAAGCGCCGCTACCACGAGAAGGGCGAGGTCGACCTGTCCGAGCCCCCACTGCGTCTGGACGCCGCCCGCACCGTGCTGACGGGCGACGATGTGACCCTGCTCACCTACGGGCCGATGGTGAAGACCTGCGTCGAGGCGGCGCTGGCCGCGTCCGCCGAGGGCCGCAGCGTCGAGGTCGTCGACCTGCGCAGCCTCGCGCCACTCGACGACGCGACCGTCCTCGCCTCCGTCGAGCGCACCGGGCGCGCGATCGTCGTCCACGAGGCCGTCCGCACCGGCGGCATTGGCGCGGAACTCGCCGCCCGCATCCAGGAACGGTGCTTCTACGCGCTGGAGTCCCCCGTGTTGCGCGTCACGGGTCACGACCTGCCGTACCCTCCCAGCAAGGCCGAACACACCTACCTGCCCGACCTCGACCGCATCCTGGATGCCGTCGACCGCAGCCTCGCCCACTAGGAGTCCGCGCATGTTCGAGATGAAGCTGACCGACCCCGGCGAGGGGTTGGTCGAGGCCGAGATCGTCGCGTGGCACGTCGCGCCCGGGGACGCCGTGAAGATCAACGACGTTGTCGTCGAGGTGGAGACGGCCAAGTCCGTCGTCGAGCTGCCGAGCCCGTTCGAGGGCGTCGTCGGTGAGCTGCGCTGCGAGGTCGGCGACGTGGTCGAGGTGGGCAGCGTCATCATGACCGTGGTCGACGCGGACGACCCGGGCGAGAACCCGCCGGACGGGGCGACGACCGGGGCCGAGTCCGAGGGACAGTCCGCGACCCGGGAACCGGCCGAGGCCCAGACCGAGTCAGCGACGGATGCCGCGGGCGCCGGTGATGCGGCGCCGGAGGCGTCCGGGGCGCTGCTCGTGGGCTACGGCGCGGCGCAGGCGCCAGCCACGCGGCGTCCGCGCAAGGGCGTCGCCCGGCCGGACGCGGGCCCGCAGGGCGGGCAGGTCAACGAGTCGTACGGGCTGGACGAGACGCCGGCCCACAAGGTGGACGAGGTCTACTACACCAGCCCCATCGACGACGAACCGGCCGAGCCGCCGCTGCCGCAGCCGTCCGAGGCGCGGGCCCGGGGGGCGGCGGTGGCACCGACCGACCCGGTGGGGCGTCCGCTGGCCAAGCCAGCCGTGCGCCGGCTCGCACGCGATCTCGGGCTGGACCTCGCCACCGTCGCCGGCACCGGCCCGGGTGGCAGCATCACGCCGAACGACGTGGCGCAGGCGGCAGCAGGGGAGGCCGGGGGGCGGCGTCCGACCACCCGGATCCCGCTGCGCGGCGTGCGCCGGCAGATGGTGCAGTCGATGACCGCGTCGCTGCAGGTGCCGCAGGCGTCGGTCTGGATGGACGTCGACGTCACGAACACCGTCGAGCTGATCGAACAGCTGCGGGGACGCCGGGAGTTCGCGGGGCTGCGGATCTCACCGATCCTCGTGCTGGCCAAGGCCGTGTGCCTGGCGATGCAGCGCCACCCGGACGTGAACGGCACGCTGGATCTCGAGCGTGGCGAGATCGTCGTGCGGCCCGACGTGAACCTCGGCATCGCCGCGGCGACGCAGCGCGGCCTGGTGGTGCCCAACATCAAGCGCGCCAACGAGCTCAACCTGGTGGAGCTCGCCCAGGCGTTGAACGACCTGGTCGCGACCGTGCGGGAGGGCCGGATCACCCCGGCGGACGCCGCGGACGGCACGTTCACCATCACCAACGTCGGCGTGTTCGGCGTCGAGGGGGGCACGCCGATCCTCAACCCGGGGGAGTCGGCCATCCTGTTGCTGGGCACGTTCAACCGGCGACCGTGGGTCGTGGGCGAGGGGGCGGACGAGCGCATCGTCATCCGGTCGGTCGCGAAGCTCACGTTGTCGATCGACCACCGGGTGCTGGACGGGGAGCAGGCGTCGCGTTTCCTGGCCGACGTGGCCACGATCCTCACCGATCCGGGCCTGGCGCTGCTCTACTGAGTCGGCCAACCACACGTCGGCTTCCGTCACGGCGGGGAAGCGTCAGGAGGTGAACGGCATGACGAGGATGGGAAAGACCGCCGGGTAAGGCAACTACGTCGCCCAGACCCACGCCCAGCGCCTCGGGCAGCGTGACGCGGCGGCCGTCGCGACCGGGTGGGCCCTGGTGGCGGCGGTCGGCGGATGCGTCGCGGGGGCGTCCGGGTTCGCGGGCGGCTGGGCGAGTGGGGTCGTGGGCTGGGTCGCCACGGTGCTGTTCGGCGCCACAGCCTGGTGGATGTCCGGCACGCTCCGGCGCAATCCGGTGCTGCTGCCGCGCGGCGCGCCCGTGCGGCCGCCGCACCTGTTGCGTTCGACCCTCACGATCCTGGCCGTGCTCCTGGCGCTCCTCGCGGTTGCGTTCGCCCTGATCGCGCCGCAGTTGGACGCCGCCGGGCGCCTGGTGCTGGCCGCGTGCCTCGGTGGTGCGGGTGCGGTCATCGCGACGGGGATGCTGCCCACGGTGCTGCGGCTGCGCCGCAAGGAGCAACTCCTGGCGGACGCGCTGCGCGCCCGGCCCGACCTCAGGGCTGCCTTCGACGAGGCCCGGCGTCGCCACGACGGCCCCCGGTGACCTCTGGTCTAATGGACGCCATGTCGGACGACCCCAACCCCTGGCAGCGCTCCCAACCCCATCCGGACCCCTGGGCCCCACCCCCCCCCGCGCCGGGTGACGAACCGCCGGCACCTCCGCAGGCCGTCAACCCCTACGCTGCGCCGTCGCACACTCCGCCCCCGCCGAGCGGGGCCTCGGCCTACCCCACCAGCGCGCCATCCGCGCCCTACCCACCCCACCCGCCGCAGCCCGGCTACCCCCCGGCCACGTATCCGCCGCAGAATGGCCCCGCCCAGCAGCCCTACGCTCCGGGCGCCTACGCCGGCGGCGCAGCCTATGGCCCCGCGCCGACACCGTCGCAGCGGGGCAACGCTCTCGGCGGCCTCCTCGACTTCTCGTTCGCCACGTACGCGACGCCCGCTGCGGCGAAGGCCATCTACATCCTCGCGATCGTGGCGTTCGTCGGCGGCTGGCTGGGGGACGTGCTGAACGGTCTGCAGGGGTACCCCGTGGCGATGGCCTCGCCCTTCCTCACCCTGCTGTTCGGCTGGGTGCCCGCGCTGCTGGGCATCTGCTTGGTCCGCGCGGGTCTGGAGGGGGTCCTCGCCCTCATCCGAACCCACGAGCGGGCGGAGCGCACGGCCGACGATGCCGGGGATTCCTCGGATGCCGGGACCTCCGCCGCCTGACATGGCCGCGGCGTCCACCAACATTGCGTCCACCAGCACGGCGACCACCGATCTGGGGGCGATCCGGCACAATCTCGCCGGGGTGCGGGCCCGCGTTGGCGACCGGCTGGTGCTGGCCGCCGTGAAGGCGAACGCCTACGGCCACGGCGCGCTCGCGGTCGCCCGCATGATCGATCAGGCCGCCGCCGCGGACTGGCTCGGCGTCGCCACCGCCGCCGAGGCGCTCGAACTCCGGGAGGCCGGCGTCCGCCTGCCGATGCTGATCTTCAGCCCGGTGGTCTCGGACGCCGCGGCCCTGGCCTGCGTCCGGGCGGGAGTCGACCTCACCGTCGCCTCGGCCGACACCCTCGACAAGGTGAGCAGGGCCGCCGCCCAGGCGGGGGTTCCGGCGTCGGTGCACCTCAAGGTGGACACGGGCATGCGCCGCATCGGCTGCCCACCGGACGCCGCGCCCGACCTTGCCCGGCGCGCGGACGCCGCCGGCCTCCACCTGCGGGGGCTGTTCTCCCACCTACCCGTCTCGGACACCGAGGACGGCCGGGCCTTCACCGACGAGCAGACCGCGCGGTTCGCCGCGGTCGCGGACGCCGTCGCCGCGGCCCGCGGGCGGGTGGAGCTGGTTCACCTGGCCAACTCCGGTGGCGTGCTGATGCACCCGGGCACGTGGTTCGACCTGGTGCGGCCCGGCGTGATGGTCTACGGCAACCTGCCCGACCCCACGACCGACCCCACCGTCGACCTCCGGCCGGCCCTGCGCTGGACGACGCGGGTGTCGTTCGTGAAGCGTGTGGCGGCGGGGGAGACGGTCGGCTACGGCCGGACGTGGACGGCGGCGTCCGACACGATCGTCGCGACCATCCCGGTGGGGTACGGCGACGGCTACAGCCGGCAGCTTTCGAACCGCGGCCGGGTGCTGGTGGGGGGCCGGTCGTGCCCGGTCGTCGGCCGGGTGTGCATGGATCAGACGATGGTCAACCTCGGCCCGGACGCCTCAGCGCAGGTGGGCGACGAGGTCGTGCTGCTGGGGGAGCAGGGCTCGGACGCGATCACCGCCCAGGAGCTGGCCGACCTCATGGGCACGATCACCTACGAGGTCACCTGCCTGGTGGCAGCCAGGGTGGGTCGGACGGTCACGGGCCACAGCTGAGTGCCGTCGGTGGCCGGAGAGTGGTTGCGAGTCCGGTCACCTCAAGGCCGCACGACGGGATGGAGACCCTTGCCAAACGGGACGCCGCTTCCTAAACTTCGATGCACATCGAAGGAGTGACCCATGGACCTGGACGCACGTGTCCACCTGTTGAAGACCATCGCGGACGCCACGCGACTGCGCATCCTCGGGCTGCTCGCCGAGGAGCCGCGCAGCGGACGCCAGCTGGCCGAGGCCCTCGGGTTGGGCGCGCCGACGATCAGCCACCACATGGCGCGCCTGGTGGAGGTGGGCATCGTCCGCGTCACCCCGGACGGCACGCGGCGGCTCTACGCGCTCAACGCCGGTCTGCTGGACGCGGCGGCCGCGCCCGCGGCGACCGCCACGGTTGCCCCGATCGCCGACCCCGACCACGCGCGCCACGTCCGGATCTTCTTCGACGGGCCGCGCCTGCGCAGCATCCCCGCCAAGCGCAAGGCGCGCGTCAGCGTGCTGCTCGAGCTGTTGCGCCGCTTCGAGCCGGGGCGGCGCTACGCGGAGGCCGAGGTCAACGCGCTCCTGCGCGAGGCCCACGACGACGTCGCCTTCCTCCGCCGCGAACTCGTCGACTACCGCTACCTCGCGCGTGAGGGCGGTGTCTACTGGGTCAACCCTGACGTGCCCGACCGTGATGCCAACGAGGCCCAGGAGGTGCCCGCCGGTGAGGCGGCGTGGCTCGGTCAGCTGGTCCGTGGCGTTGTGGCAGGCTGACAGATGCACCGCTCATCGAACCGACGAAGGGATCCGCCGATGAACTGCCCCCGGTGTGGCAAGGTCATGGAGGAGGGACTCGTCCAGTCCACCGGCCACCTGGCCTGGGTTCGCGAACCGCGGCGCCTGTTGGCCTCGCTTGCTGAGGGTGACGTGCGGGTCGCCCGGTCGATCTTCGGGGCCGCCACGCTACCCGGGTACCTGTGCCGGGCGTGTGAGCTGGTCACGATCGCCTACGGCGAGGACGACCCCACCTGAGTCCAGGAGTCAGCCCCTCAGCTCTGGGTGATCCGCCGGCGGTTGACGAATTGCTCGCGGGCGTAGGTGCCGACGGCCAGCGTGCTGAAGGCGTCCAGGGTGCCGCCGACGCCGCCGCCGATCAGCGGGATGCGCCGAGCGATGAGGACGGCCGCGTGCCGGCCCCCGATGCGGGAGGCGAGCTCGGCGAACACCTTCTCGCACACCACCTGGTCGAGGGAGGCGTCGAACACGGGTGCGGTCGCGATCACGAGCGGGCTGGCCGGCAGGACGTCCGCGTCCATGAGGCGCTGGGTGCCCTCCGCCCCCATGAGGCACAGGGTGAGCGCCGTGCGAACGCTGGGGGAGTCGATGTCGTAGCCGCGCAGGTGGGCGATGGCGGCCACAAGGCGGATCTGCAGCACGGCCACGCCGGCGATGTTCGTCGGCAGGGCGACCGCCAGGGTGGCGAGACCGCCGATATTGGTCACGACGCCCTGGGCCGTCGCGAGCCCCACATGCGTGCGCACCAGGGCGTCCAGGGCGTCCTCGACGCCGTTGCGCTTGACGAGGTGGTTCGCAGCCGTCGCCTTCGCGCCGGGCACGACCCCCATCCCGTTGATCGCGGTCTCCAGGAGCTGGCGCAGCACGTTGCCGCCCATCTCCGGGCCGCGCGCCGCCAGCGTCTTGCTGACGTCCCGTGCGTTGGCCATGGCCCAAGGCTAGGCGCAACGCCGGCGTCCGCCCAACGAGGGCTTCCCCCATGCGACCCTGAACCGGTGCCACACTGCGCCCATGAGGTTGTCGGGCGTCTTCGGGCCGTGGCGCGAATGGCCCGACCAGGACCTCATCGCCCTGTCGTCCGAGTTCGACGCCGACCTGGTCGCGGAGGCCTACCTGGCGGGTGCGTTCCCCATGCCGCTGCACGACGCCGGTCTGCCGCCGGACGCCATGGGCTGGTGGTCGCCCGTGCACCGCGGCATCCTCCCGCTGGACGACGTGCGCGTCACCCGGTCGCTGCGCCAGTCGGCGAAGCGGTACAGCGTCACGGTGGACGCGGCCTTCGACGAGGTCATCGCCCGCTGTGCCGACCCGTCGCGTCCGTTGGGGTGGATCGACGAGGCCGTCGTCGGCGTCTACACCGAGCTGCACCGGCTGGGCGTGGCCCACTCCGTGGAGGCCTGGACGCCGGCCGGCGACCTGGCCGGGGGGCTGTACGGCGTCGGGTTCGGAGGGCTCTTCGCGGGGGAGTCGATGTTCCACGACCCGGTGATCGGGCGGGACGCCTCCAAGGTCGCGCTGCTCGGGCTGTGCGAGGTGCTGGACGACGGGGTGGACGGCCGGCTGCTCGACGTGCAGTGGGTCACGGGCCACCTCGCCTCGCTGGGCGCCGTGGAGGTCGACCGGGTGGACTACCTCCGGCTGCTCGCCGACGCCCTCGACCTGCCGGCCCCCGCCTGGGGGGCAGGTTAGGCTGGTCGCCACGTCGAGGACGAAGGGGTGGTGGCCGTGCCCGAGATGCCCGAGGTGGAGGGGCTGCGCGCGTTCCTGGCCGAGCGGCTGGTCGGCGCCACGGTGACGCGGGCCGAGCTCGCCGCCTTCAGCGCGTTGAAGACGTTCACGCTCCCGCTCTCCGCCCTCCTGGGGCAGGAGATCACCGCGGTGCAGCGACGCGGCAAGTTCCTCTGCCTCGATGTCAGCGGTACGTGGCTGGTGTTCCATCTGGCCCGGGCGGGCTGGTTGCGCTGGTACGAGCAGGCGCCCGCCAGCCCGGCCAAACCGGGCAAGGGACCCCTGGCCCTCCGCCTCGTCGCGGAGCCCGCCGGCGGGTTCGACCTCACCGAGGCGGGCACGCAGAAGCACCTGGCGCTGTACGTGGTCGCCGACCCGGGCGAGGTGCCGGGCATCGCCCGGTTGGGGCCCGACCCGCTGGCCGACGACTTCGACGAGGCCGCGTTCGGTGCAGTGCTGGCCGAGCACGCCCGCACCCAGATCAAGGGTCTGCTGAAGGATCAGTCGCTGCTCGCCGGCGTCGGCAACGCCTACTCCGACGAGATCCTCCAGGCGGCAAAGCTGAGCCCGTTCAAACTGGCCGGCAGCCTGACGGGGGAGGAGACGTCCGCGCTGTACGCGGCCGTGCGGAAGGAGCTCACGGCGGCGATCGGGCGGGCCGTCGGCCTGCCGCCGGCCGAGCTCAAGGACGGCAAGCGCTCCTCCTTGCGCGTCCACGGACGCAAGGGTGAACCCTGCCCCGTGTGCGGCACGGTCGTCGCCGAGGTGAGTTTCGCTGACAGTTTCCTCAACTACTGCCCCGGCTGCCAGACCGGCGGCAAGCTCTTGGCAGATCGGCGCCTTTCCAAGCTGTTGAAATAGCAACCACCCGCGGGGGCGGAGGATTCCCCCGTGCGGGGACGTTTCGCCACGCAATGGGCGGCGTAGACTCCCTTTCCAGCGCCCGGACGGGCCTGGTCAATGTGTCTCCATGCTGGAGATGCGGGGGGAATTACCATGAAATCGTCTGTCGCGCGGCTCATTGCTGCGTTCATTGCCATGTCGTTGGCCGTGCTCACCGCGTTGCCGGCGCACGCCGCCACCCAGCGATTCAGTGACGTCCCGGAGCACGCCCAGTTCTTCAACGAGATCAACTGGCTGGCCGCCTCCGGCATCACGACCGGTTACCCAGACGGCACGTATCGGCCGCTCGACCCGGTGAACCGGGACGCCATGGCGGCTTTCCTGTACCGCCTGCACGAATCGCCCGAGTTCGACACCCCGGGGCAGACGTTCTCCGACGTGCCCATGGGGCTGCAGTTCCACCACGAGATCGAGTGGGTGGCGGCCGAGGGCATCGCCACCGGGTACCCGGACGGGACGTACCGGCCGCTCGATCCGGTCAACCGCGACGCCATGGCGGCGTTCCTGTTCCGCATCTACTGCGACGGCGGCGTGTACGAGCCCACCGGGCAGACGTTCACGGATGTGACGCCTGACAACCAGTTCTACACAGAGATCGAGTGGCTGGCGTCCACGGGCATCACCACGGGCTGGGTGGCGCCGGACGGGTCCAAGACGTTTCGGCCCACGGCGCCGATCGCCCGTGACGCGATCGCCGCGTTCTTGTTCCGGGCCGTGCAGCGCTTCGGCATCCCGCCGCTGTTTCCGGACTCCCCGGCCGCCGTCACCGGGTTGACGGCCACGGTCACCGGCTCCGACGTGGTGCTCAGCTGGAACCCCAGCCCCGAGCGCGACGTCATCCGCTATGACCTGTATCGGGGGCAGAACGACATCGACCCGACGTTTGGCCCGGTGGAGGTCACGGAGTCGACGTACACCGACACGACCGCCCCGGCGGGCGACACGCACTACTGGGTCATCGCGGTCTCGCGGTACGGCGTCGTGTCCGAGCCGGCGACGCTCTGGGTCACCGTCGGCTGAGCGAACAATTCATCCCCCCTTGAGGGGACGTGTGGAACGAACTGGGCCGCGGTAGCGTCGAGGGTGGCGCCGCAATGGGCGCAACGGCCCGTGAGGCCAAGGGGGGAAAACTTCATGATCAACGTTCGGGCGCATCTGCGCGCCCTCATTCTCACGCTCAGTGTGGCACTGGGATTCACCCTGGTGGGTGTTTCTCCGGCCTCGGCGGCATCGCGATTCGCCGACGTCGGTGACGACAACATGTATGCCACCGAAATTGCTTGGTTGGCCGACAGTGGCATCGCCACGGGCTGGCCCGACGGCACCTTCCGGCCCTACGCCCCTGTGGCGCGTGACGCCATGGCGGCCTTCTTGTACCGCCTGTTCGACGAGCCGGAGTTCACCCCCACGGGGCAGACGTTCTCCGACGTGGCTCCCGACAACCAGTTCTACCGCGAGATCGAGTGGCTGGCTGCGTCGGGCATCGCCACGGGCTGGCCCGACGGCACGTTCCGCCCCTACGAGCCGGTGAACCGGGACGCGATGGCCGCCTTCCTCCACCGCGCCTGGGGGGCGCCCTCGTACACGGCATCGGGGGACGTCTTCACCGACGTGGCATCCCAGAACCAGTACGTGACCCAGATCGAATGGCTGGCCGACGCCGGCATCAGCACCGGGTGGCCCGACGGCACGTTCCGCCCCGTCCAGCCGATCGCCCGCGACGCCATCGCCGCCTTCCTGTACCGCGCCGTCACGGCGCTCGGCCGCCCGGGCCCGCTCGCCGCCGACCCGCTCGCGGACGCCGACGTGGTCGTTGCCGCCGACGGCTCCGGCGACGTCACCACCGTCGCCGAGGCCATCGCGCAGGCGCCGTCCGACGCTTCGGCGTGGCGCATCGGCATCCGCCCCGGCACCTACCGCGAGGTCGTGCAACTGCGCCGCTCCAACGTCACCCTGCTGGGCGGCGGGGGGTCTCCCGCCGATGTGGTCATCACCTACGACAACGCCGCGGGGACGCCCAAGCCGGACGGCTCCGGCACCTACGGCACCACCGGCAGCGCCACCATGCTCATCACGGGCAACGACGTCACGGTGCGCAATCTCACCATCGAGAACGCGTTCGACGAGGCCGCCCACGACTACGCCTCGGAGCAGGCCGTCGCGTTGAAGACCCAGGGCGACCGCCTCGTGTTCGACACGGTGCGCCTCCTCGGTGACCAAGACACCCTGTACGCCGACTCACCCGCCGCGGGCCGGCTCGCGCGCTCCTACTACGTGAACTCCTTCATCGAGGGGGATGTGGACTTCATCTTCGGCCGGGGCACCGCGGTGTTCGACCGGAGCACGCTCCACGCGAGCGACCGCGGCAGCACGAGCAACAACGGCTACGTGACGGCGGCCAGCACCGACGTGTCGCTGCCGTACGGCTTCCTCATCACCGACTCGACCATCACCTCCGACGCGCCGGCGGGCACGTTCCACCTCGGCCGTCCCTGGCAGCCGAGCGGGGACGCGCAGGCCATCGCCCAGGTCGTCGTGCGCAACACGGTGCTCCCGGACGCCATCGCGCCGGCTCCCTGGACCGACATGACCAGCACCTTCTCCTGGCGCAACGCCCGGTTCGCCGAGTACGGCAACACGGGCCCGGGGGCGGTCGTGAACGCCGACCGGCCGCAGCTCACGACCGTCGAGGCGGCGGACCACACGAAGTTCACCTACCTCGCCGGCCCCGACGGGTGGAACCCGACCGGTGAGCAAGCCCCGGCCGACGTGACGGCGCCGGCCACCCCCACCGGGCTGGTGGCGGAGGCGTCCGACGGCAGCGTGGTGCTGACCTGGCAGCCGGTCACGGACGCCGACCTGGCCGGCTACACCCTCTACCGCGTCGAGGGCGCCGGTCCGGTGGATCTCGCCTCGGCGACGGCCGTGGCCACCGATCTCACCGACACCTCCTTCCGCGACCGCGGGGTCGTGAACCAGACGGCCTACACGTGGGTGGTCACGGCGGTGGACGCCGCCGGCAACGCGTCGGCGCCCTCCGCGGCGGTCACCGCCACGCCGGTCGGGGCCGTCCTGCCGGCGCACGACGTGCTGGTCGCCGCCGACGGCTCGGGGGACTACACGACGGTGCAGGACGCGCTCGACGCGACGGCACCGGGCACGGCGTCCGACCCGGTGGTCATCGCGATCAAGCCCGGGGTGTACCACGAGCTGGTCACGGTGGCGCAGTCGCACCTCACGCTGCTGGGCACCACGGGGAAGGCCGCAGATGTCGTGCTGACCTACGACAACGCCTCGGGGACGCCCACCGCCGGCGGGGGCACCCTGGGCACGTCGAAGAGCCAGAGCGTGAAGATCACCGGCAGCGACGTGACGGTGCGCGACCTGACGATCGAGAACGCATTCGACGAGGCGGCCCACGACTACCAGGCCGAGCAGGCCGTCGCCCTGCACACCACCGGCGACCGGTTGGTGTTCACCGGCGTCCGGCTGCTCGGCAACCAGGACACGCTGCTCGCCAACTCCCCGGACGCCGACGTCGTGTCGCGGGTGTACTTCTACGACTCCTACATCGAGGGCGACGTGGACTTCATCTTCGGCCGGGCGACCGCGGTGTTCGACGCGAGCACGATCCACGCGCTGAGCCGCGGCAGCAACTCCAACAACGGCTACCTCACCGCCGCCAGCACGTCCGACCAGAACCCGTTCGGGTTCCTGGTGGTCAACTCGAGGGTGACCTCCGACGCGCCCGCCGGGACGGTGTCGCTCGGACGCCCCTGGCGCGGCTGGGGTGACGGCTACACGAAGGGCGGTGTCGTGTACAACAGCCGGGGCCAGGTGACGTTCCGCAACACCGAGCTCTCGGCGGCGATCCGCACGGCCCAGCCGTGGGCCGACATGACCCCGCTGGCGTGGACCGACGGCCGCTTCGCCGAGTTCGGCAACACCGGCGCCGGTGCGGCGATCGTCGATCCGGCGACCCGGCCGCAACTGACCGACGCCGAGGCGTCCGACGCCACACCCCGGGCCTACCTGGCCGGGTCCGACGGGTGGGATCCCGTTCTGGGCTGATCGGGGCATTCGTCACTAGACTCCTCGCGACGTGGGTGGGGAGGAGCGGCGGATGCGGGTGGCGATCCAGGGTGACATCGGTCAGCCCGTCTACCACGTCGGGGACGAGGCCATGGTGCACGGTGCCCTCGACAAGCTGGGCGCCCGCGGAGTGACCGACGTCGTGCTGCTGACGCGCGACCTCGACCACACCCGCCGGCACTTCGGCCCCGGGGTCGACGTCGCGCGCACCCTGGTGTTCCCCTGGCCGCCGGTCGATCGCGAGCGCTACCTGGCCGAGATCAAGGCCGTCATGGCCGGCCAGCCCGACGTGCTGCCCGCGCACGACCAGGTGTTCGGCGTGATCGAGACGCTCCGCGGCGTCGACGCGCTGTTCATCGCCGGGGGCGGCAACATGAACTCCCGCTACGGCTGGCTGCTGTACGAGCGCGCGGCGATGGCGCACATCGCGGTCGCTCTGGGCAAGCAGGTGGTCATCGGCGGGCAGACGCTCGGTCCGGAGCTCTCGGACGCCGACCGCTCGACGCTGGCCAACCTGCTCCGCAACGCCTCCCTGGTCGGGCTGCGGGAGGACGCCTCCCTCCGCCTCGCCCGGGAGCTGACGCCGGACCACCCGGGGCTCCGGCCGTGTTTCGACGACGCCAGCGAGCTGCCCGACCCGCCCGTGCCGGTGCCCGAGCGGCGTCCGGCGCCCTTGGCCGCGACGTTCGCCGCGCCCGAGGGCGTCGAGCGTGACGCGGCGGCCCGCGCCTACGCCCGCCTGCTGGACGCGGCCGCGCGCCGGGTGGGGGCGCCGGTGCTTTTCGTGCCCCACATGGCCACGCCGGGTGAGGGGGACGGCGACGAGGCCTTCCACGCCGAGATCGCGGCGCACCTGACCGTGGGGCACGAGCTGGCGCCGGTGGCGTCCGCCCTTGAGAGCGCCGCGGTGGCGGCCCGCGCCCGGGGTGTCCTGACCTCGCGCTACCACCCGGTCGTGTTCGCGTTGAGCGACGGGGTGAGCGTCCTGGCCGTGGTGCCGGACGAGTACGGGCGCGTCCGCATTGAGGGGGCCTTCGGGCGCGTCGGCAGGGAGCCGGCCGTGATCGGGCTCGACGACCTGATCGCCGCCCCCACCGTCCGGTCGTCGTGGCTGGCGCCGCTGGAACGCAGCGCCACTCCGGCCCCCCACCTCGCCACCGTGCACGCGCAGTGGTGGGACGACGTGGCCCACGCGCTGGGCTCGGACCACGGTCGGCGCCGCAAGCTGGCGCGGCACTGGCTCCGCAGCCGCCGCCAGGACGCCCGCCGCCTCTATCGCCGGCTGCGGGGCGGGGGCTCACAAGATGGGCCCCCGGCCCCGGCGTTGTTTGTTAGCGTGCGAGGCACCAACCCCTTCGAGAAGGCGAGTCCCATGCAGCGTTCCCTCCCCGGCCTCGCGGCCGGGCTGGTGACCGTCAGCCTCCTGACGGTCGTGCCGGCCCCGCCGGCCACGGCGGCGACGCGGATCAGCCCCATGGCCGCCGCTTCGACCGTGGCATCCGGCGCCGCGGCATCCCTCCTGTCGGACGGCGTGATCTTGACCGACTACCGGGTCGAGTGCGTGGGTACGCGCGCGGTCGTCACCCTGGCGTTCGTGAACGTCACCGGCGCGGACGCCGCCGGCAGCTACGCCCTCACCGCCCCAGACGCGCTGCCCGCGGATCAGGTGGCGGTGGACGTGCCCGTCACCGACGACCCGGCCGAACCCACCGTCGTGACGGCCACGGCCCCGCGGGGCGCCTTCCGCGTCTGGGACACCTCGAATCCGTCCGAGCACTTCTACACCCCCTCGCTGTACGGCCGTGACTGCGCCGCAGGCTTCGGCTTCAGCGACCTCTACGACGGGCTCCAGTTCTCCACCGAGATGGACTGGACGGCGTGGGCAGGCATCTCCACGGGCTACCCGGACGGTACGTACCGCCCCTTCGAGCCGGTGGAACGCGGCGCGATGGCCGCCTTCCTCCATCGCCTGTCCGGGAGCCCCGACGTCACCCTGCCCGCCACCCCGACCTTCACCGACGTGCCCCGCTCCCACCCCTTCTTCCGCGAGATTGAGTGGATGGCGTCAACCGGCGTCACGACGGGGTACGGCGACGGCACCTACCGGCCGGACGCCCCGGTCAACCGTGACGCCATGGCCGCCTTCTTCTCCCGCCTGAGCGAGCGGAGCGGGTTCGACGGCTACCCCGCGCGGGACGTCTCGCCGTTCGGCGACGTGACGCCGGACACCCAGTTCTACGCGGAAATGGCGTGGATGTACGACGCGGGAATCTCCACCGGTTACCCCGACCGGACGTACCGACCGGTGACCCCGGTGCTGCGCGACGCCATGGCGGCCTTCATGTACCGCTACGTCGACCTGGTCACCCCACCGGCGTGAGCACCGCCAGGGCGGCAGCCCGGTGGCGCCACCTCGGTGAGCGCGGCTGGACCCACGACGGACGCCTGGGGCTGCGACTCATCGTGACGAGCTGCCTGACCACGATCGTGGTCGGGTTGCTGGGCCCGTCGCCGGTCACGTTGAACGTCGGGCCGGCGTCCAGCCCGCTGCCGCCCTGGTTCATCCCCACCGAGGTGGGGGAGCGCCTCGGGCTGCCGCTCTCGGAGTGGGTCGTGGTGCCCGCGCTGTGGGTGGGTCTCTTGGTCGGGGCGGTCGGTCTGCTCGTGTGTTGGCGGGCGATCGAACTGGGCTGGCGTCCGTCCATCCATCGCCTGTTCGGCCTCGGTGCGGCCCTGACGGTGGGCACCGCGCTGGTGCCGCCGCTGACCAGCGCCGATGTGTTGATGTATGCCGCCTACGGCCGGCTGCAGCGCCAAGGCCTGAACCCGTACCAGATCACGCCCGCGGAGATCTTCCGGCAGTCCTACGACCCGGTGTTGGTGTGGACCGAGCGGCCGTGGCAGGACACGCCGAGCGTGTACGGCCCGATCGCGTCGGCCACCCAATGGCTGGCCAACCTGCTGGGCGGTGACTCGATGCACGCGGTCGTGTTCTGGCTGCAGGTGATGAACACCGTGCCGTTCCTGGTGATCTGCGCGGTGATGATCAAGCTGGCCCACGGCAACGCCGCGGTGCAGACACGCTCGGTGCTGTTCACCGTCCTCAACCCGCTGCTGATCTGGGCCGTGATCGCCGGCGCGCACAACGAGGCGCTCACGTTGGTGTTCGCCGTGATCGCGCTGTGGTTCGTGCGGCGCTCGGCGTTCGTCACGGGCATCTTCATTGGGCTGGGCGGCGCGGTCAAGGTGTCGTTGGTCTTCTACGGTCTGGCCCTCATCTGGGGCTACCGGCACGACTGGCGCAAGGTGGTCGCCCTGTGCGCCGGGGCCCTGCTGCCCATCGCCATCCTCTACGGGGTGTTCGCCCCCGAGGCGCTGCTCGCCGCGGGCCGCAACACCGGTTACATGTCGGGCGGCTCCTGGGCGCCGTGGCTGTACCAGGTGCTCGCCTGGATCTTGGGCCCGGGGCCCGCCTTCAGCATCACCGCGGCCGTCGCCTGGGTCGGGCTGGTCGTGATCGCCTGGATGCTCTCCCGCGTGCTGCCCTGGCACCCCGCCCCCGGGGCCATCGGCCCGGCGGAGCGGGATCCGCTCACCATCGCGCTCCGCACGGCGGTGATCCTGTGCACCGCCTGGCTCGTGACGTCGCCGTACACGCTCGCGTGGTACGACCTCATCGTCTGGGTGCCGCTGGCGCTCATGGTGCCGAACCGCCTCGACTGGCTCCTCGTGCTGCGCGGCACCGCGCTGAGTGTGGCCTACGTGACGGGGCGCACCGTGGGGTTCAGCGACGAGATGCTGTTCCTCGGGGCGGTGGTCGTCCGCGACACGCTGTGCACCGCGGTGCAGTGGTTCGTGCTGGCGGCGATCATTCACTGGTTCTGGACGCGGAACCGGCAGTGGCCGTCGCGCGCCTTCGTCGCCGGCGGTGTCGCCGACCTGCTGCGCGGGACGGCCCGGCCCCCGCGCGTGCGGGCGGTGCGGCGGCCCTAGACTGCTGCGGTGCTCGGATACTTCGGCCCTGCGGGAACCTTCACCCACCAGGCGCTGCGGCGCATCACGACGGAGGAGGCGCTGCCGTTCGCCACGGTGCCGCGGGCCCTGGACGCGGTGCGCGACGGTGAGGTGACCGCGGCGCTGGTGCCGATCGAGAACTCCGTCGAGGGCGGCGTCACGGCCACGCTGGACAACCTGGCTTCAGGGCGTCCGCTGGTGATCGCGCAGGAGGTGATCATGCCGGTGTCGTTCGTCCTGGCGGTGCGGCCCGGCACGGCGCTGGGTGACGTCCGCCGCGTCCTCACCCACCCCCACGCCCACGCGCAGACGCGGGCCTGGGTCGCCAACCACCTCCCCGGGGCGCTCGTCACCGAGGGGGGCTCGACGGCGTCCGCCGCCCAAGAGGTGGCCGATCCCGAGAGCCGGCACGACGCGGCGATCTGCGCCGCCGTGGCCGCGGAGCTCTACGGGCTGGAGGAGGCGGCGTCCGACATCGCGGACAACCCGGACGCCGTGACGCGTTTCGTGCTCGTGCGCCTGCCGGGGGAGACGCCCGCGCCGACGGGTGCGGACAAGACGACCCTGGTGGCCTACATGCACGCCGACCGCTCGGGCGCCCTGCTGGAGATCCTGGAGCAGTTCGCGATGCGCGGGGTGAACCTGACGCGCATCGAGAGCCGCCCGACGAAGAAGGCCTACGGCGAGTACTGCTTCTCGATCGACGCGGAGGGGCACGTTGGCGAGCCCCGCATGCGCGGCACGCTCAAGGGGCTGCACCGGGTGTGCCGCGAGGTGACGTTCTTGGGCAGCTACCCGCGCGCCGACGGCGTCCGCCCCAAGATCGCCCGCGGCTTCACCGCGGCCGATTACGACGCCGCCGAACACTGGATGGACGACCTGCTCGGCCGCCCGCACCGCGCCTGAGCGCTTACGACCGGGGTGTGCTGGCCGGTGTCATCACGCGCACGGCGCCGGGGACGATGGTGGCCTCCAGGCGGCGGCACTCGCCGACGGCGTCGCCGTCGAGCTGGTAGGCGACGGGCTCGGACGTCTCGATGACGAGCGTCTTCGCCTGGGCGCGGTGGACGCCGCGGGTGTCGGACTTCGTGAGCATGCTCGTGGCCATGGCGGCCCATTCGCCCACGTTCTGGGGGGTCGCGACGAGGATGTCGAGGAGCCCGTCGTCGGGGCTCGCGTCCGGGGCCACGTCGAGCTGGCCCTGGATCTGGCCCACGTTCGCGATGAGCACCATGGAGGCCGTCACCTGTTCGGGGGTCTTGGTGTCGGCCTCCAGGCGCGCGTCGAACGGCGGCCGGTTGAGCGCGTTCGCGGCGGCGACCACGTAGGCGGCGGGGCCGACGACCTTCTTCAGGTCCTCGTTCGTGTCACCCATGATCGCGGCGTCGGTGCCCATGCCGGCCATCACGGCGGACGCCTCCGCAGCCTGGTCGTCGGCCTTGATCTCGACGAGGTCGATGGTGCGGGGCGTGCCGTCGAAGGCCGTGGTGAGCGCGTCGGCCATGTCGAGGGGGACGTGCAGGTTGCGGGCCAGGAGGTTGCCGGTGCCGGCGGGCAGAATCGCGACGGGTGTCGAGGAGCCCGACATGGCGCCGCACACGGCGCGCACGGTGCCGTCCCCACCGGCCACCATCACCAGGTCGGCCTTGCGCCGCAGGGCGCGCCGGGTGGCGGACTCGCCGGGGTTGTCGGCCTCGGTCTCCAGCCACAAGGGCACCTGCCAACCGCGCTCGGCGCACTCGCCCTGCACGTGGCGGCGGAAGACGACGGGGTCGGGGATCTTCGTGGGGTTGTAGATGACGGCGGCCAGGCGGGTGGGCTTGTCGTCCTTGGTCGCGGCCCGCGTGAGCTCCGGCAGTTTGCCCACGTGGACGCCGGCGAGGGCGAGAGCCAGCGAGGCCAACGCGCCCCCGAGGAACCCGCCGCCGATGATGTCGGTGAGGTGGTGGGCGCGCAGGGCCCATCGGTCGTAGGCGATGAACCACCACAAGAGCGTGAGACCGGCGGCCGCGAGCCAGATGAAGAGGTGACGCTGACGGACGAGGATCAGCCCGGCGACGAGCATGACGCACAGCACCGTGAGGGCGGCCATGTGCGCCGAGGGGTAGGAGTACCCCTCGGCGGTGATCAGCGGGGGCACGCCGGCCGGGCGGGGCCGCGCGAAGAGGGCCTTGAGGCCCTGGTAGGCGCCGAACGTGAACGGGATGGCCAGGCCTGCGGCCCAGGCGAGGTTGTTCAGCCGGCGGCGCGAGGCCCAGAACGCCAGGAGGGCCAGCCCGACGAACTGGACGACCGGCACGGTCACCACCGCGATCGCGGCCAGCACCTGACCCCAGGGCGAGGCCGGATCGACGCCCGGGCCATCGGAGAGTGCGTCCAGACCCGCGAGCGCCGACGTGCCCAGGGTCAGCCACGTCCACAGGATGAACAAGGCGGTCGTGACAAGGAAGAACACGTGGGCGGGGCCGATCTTCGCGCGCATGCCCCCAGTGTGGCACCCGGGGCCGACAGTCCGCGTGACGGGGCCCGTTCTGGACGCGCCGTGGCGCCGGCGTCCGGCGATAGACTCGGGGACCGTGATCGACCCGAAGATTCTGCGCACCGACCCCGACCGCATCCGCCGCAGCCAGGCGGCGCGCGGTGAGTCCGTCGAGCTGGTGGACGAGCTGCTGGCCGCCGACGAGCGTCGCCGCGAGCTGATCGCCACCTCCGAAGGGCTGCGGGCCGAGCAGAAGGCGTTGTCGTCGCGCATCCCGCGGGCCCAGGGCGAGGAGAAGCAGGAGCTGCTCGGCCGCACCCGGGAGCTGTCGGCCGAGGTCAAGGAGGCCCAGGCCGAGGCCGAGCGGGCGAAGGAGACCTACGAGACGCTGATGGGGGCGCTGGGCAACCTGGTGATCGACGGGGTGCCGACCGGTGGCGAGGACGACCTGTACGTCATCGACACCTGGGGCACGCCGCGCGACTTCGCGGCCGAGGGGTTCACTCCGCGCGACCACCTCGAGATCGGCGAGCTGCTCGACGGCATCGACATGGAGCGGGGCGCGAAGGTGTCGGGTTCCCGCTTCTACTACCTCAAGGGGCAGGTCGCCCAGCTCGAGTTCGCGCTGCTGCAGCACGCGATGGCCAAGGCGGCGTCGTGGGGATTCACGCCGATGATCGTGCCCTCGCTGGTGAAGCCCGAGGCGATGGCGGGCACCGGCTTCCTCGGCCAGGCGGCCGAGGACGTCTACCACCTCGAGCGCGACGACCTGTATCTCGTCGGTACCTCCGAGGTGGCGCTGGCGGCCTACCATGCCGACGAGATCCTGCCCGCCGAGACCCTGCCGCGGCACTACGTCGGCTGGTCGTCGTGCTTCCGCCGTGAGGCCGGCGCCTACGGCAAGGACACGCGCGGCATCTTCCGCGTCCACTGGTTCGACAAGGCCGAGATGTTCGTCCACTGCGCCCCGGAGGACGCCGAGGCCGAGCACGCGAAGCTGCTGGGCTTCGAGAAGGAGTTCATCGAGTCGCTGGAGATTCCCTACCAGGTGCTCGACGTGGCGTCGGGCGACCTCGGCTCGTCGGCCGCCCGCAAGTACGACTGCTACGGCTGGCTGCCGACCCAGGAGCGCTACCGGGAGATCACGTCGACCTCGAACTGCACCGAGTTCCAGGCCCGGCGGCTCAACATGCGCATGAAGGACGCCGACGGCACCCGTCCGCTGGCCACGCTCAACGGCACGCTGTGCGCCATGACGCGCACGATCATCATGATCCTGGAGAACCACCAGCAGGCCGACGGCTCCGTCCGGCTGCCCGAGGCGCTGCGGCCCTACTTCGGCGGCCGGGACGCCCTGACCCCGGTCGGTTAGGCGCTCGGCGGCAGGGGTTTGGCGGTCCGGGGCTTGGTGGCAGGGTCTTGGCGGCAGGGGTTTGGGCCGATCGGGGCGTCGTGGCCATCACGTGGCGCCCGCTGGCCCCACGTGGCGGGGTTGCTGATCACGTGGCGCAGCGGGGCTCACGTGGCGGGCCTTGCACGGCCCTCCAGGTGAGCCGCGCTGCGCCAGGTGGGATTGAGGTGCGCCAGGTGGCGATGCCGAGCGTGGGGTCGACGTTCGCCAGGTGAGCCGGGCTGAGCCACGAGGAGCCGCCGCCGGTGCTGGTTGCCGTGCCTGGGGCCAGGGGCTCCGGCGGGTCGCGATGGGCAACATGTGAGTGCGGCTCTCGCTCTCCCCGCGCTCATTCGACGCCCCCGATCGCTTTTCGCAATGAGACGATCACCGGTCTCGCCCCGGCCGCGGGCAGGGAGATGCTCATGCGCTTGCAGGAATCGAACACAGGTGCTAATCTAGAGTCATGAGCCAGTCCCGCACCTCTATCGCCGCATCCATCGCGGTGGTGCCGGCTGTGCTCTCGGATGCCTACAGCGCGTTCGAGCATGCCCACGCGGCGAAGCGGGCCGACGAGGTGGCCGAGTTGATCGCGCTGTGCCGCGTCTGCGACGCGTACGCCATTTCCGGCACCACGGTCGTGGAGGGTTGCGAGCGCCTGGTGCGGTTCGGCGGCGACGGGACGCCGGAGGTGGGGGAGTTCGTGGTGGCCGAGCTCGCGGCGCTCATGCGGTGCGGCACCGATACGGCCCGGGCGCAGGTGCGCCGAGCTCTCAACCTGCGGCATCGGCACCCCCAGCTGTGGGAGGCGACGGTCGCGGGCCTCGTGCCCGTGTGGCAGGCGTTCCTCGTCACGGACGCCTGCGCGGGCCTCGCGCAGGATGCCTGCCTGTGGGTGGACGCGCAGGTCGCCATCGCTTCGTGCCTGCAGCCCTTCCCCCGGGTGATGCGCCAGGTCGAGGGCTGGGTGCTCGCGGCCGATCCGGCTGCGGCCGCTGAGCGCGCAGCACAGGCGGAGAGCAGCCGCTACGTCCGCGTGGAGGGCATCGTGGACGGCGCGTGCGGCGTTTCGGCGCGGCTGAGCGCGGGAGACGGCCTCGCCCTCGATGATGCGCTCACGGTCGTCGCCGCCGCGCTTCCCGTCGTTGAGGACCATGAGGTGCGGCGCGCGACCGCCTTGGGCGTGCTGGCGCGCGCCGTCCTCGGCCAGGACGCGCTCCTCGCACCAGAGGTGCCCGCGGAAGAGCTGCCCACGGCACAGGGGTCCACTTCAGAGGCGCCCACGTCAGAGGCGCCCTCGGCACTGGTGCTCGCAGCAGCGGCCCCCTCGGCAGTGATGCTCGGAGCAGAGCGGCCCGCCACCGCTGCCCACGACGGTTTGGCAGTGCTCGGTCGTCTGGGTGATCACCTCACGGCAGGGCAGCCACGCCGGGCGACGGTCGTCGTCCACATCAACCGCGTCGACCTGCCGGCCCCCGAGCGTGGGGTGGCCGAGGTGGAGCGGTGGGGCCATGTGCTCGCCTCGCAGGTGCGCGAGGTGTTGTCCGGTTGTCAGGTGACGGTGAGGCCGATCCTTGATCCGGAGGCGCTCGCTCCCTCGGACGCCTACGAGGTGCCCGAGGTAATGCGGTTCGCGCTCCACCAGCGCAATCCGGTGGACGTCTTCCCCTTCGGGACGCGCGCCGCTCGGGCCTGCGACACCGACCACACCCAACCGTTCGACGCCGGGGCGCCACCCGGGGCTGGGCAGACGAATCTCACCAATCTCGGGCCGCTCGCCCGCTTCAGCCATCGAGTGAAGACCCACGGTGGTTGGCAGGTGACCCAGCCGACGCCGGGGACGTATTGCTGGCGCAGTCGCGCCGGCTATGAGTACACCGTCTCGGCGGCCGGCACGGTGATGGCCCGGCGGCCCACTGCGCCGGGTGACCGGTGGTGGTTGCGCGAGGAGCCGCCGCCGCTGGAACCCGAACCCCCCGCCTGAGGAAGCCCCGGCCCCCTGCGTGTGAGCGCAGGGGGGCGCTGTCATGCCCGCGCCCTGAGCCACGTCACCCACTGAGCCACTCGGTCGTGGGGCCATGCAACTCAGCCACGCTCGTGCGCGTCATCACAACCAGTCGCGGCGGCGGAAGGCGACGTAGAGCGCCAGGCTGCAGACGAGGATCAGGGCGGCGGACAACCACAGGCCGAGCGGCTGCCCGTCGCCGGGGAACGGGATGTTCTGCCCAAACCAACCCGTGATCGCCGTGGGGACGGCGATGATCGCGGCCCAGCCCGCCAGCTTCTTCATGATCGTGTTGAGGCGCGCGTCGGTGAGGGACAGGTTTGTCTCGAAAGCGCTCGTCACCAGGTCGCGCAAGGACTCGGTCCACTCCGAGGCGCGCAGCACGTGGTCGTACAGGTCGTCGTACCAGGGCCGCAGGACGGGGGCGTCCGTGCCGGGGTGCCGCAGCAGCCCGCTCACGACCTCCCGCATGGGCAGCACGATGCGGCGCAGAGCGACGAGATCCTTGCGGAGGGCGTAGACGGATCGCGCGAACGCCGTGCTCGTGGGCCGGTCGTCGAACAGCGTGTCCTCGATGGCCTCCAGGGCGTCGTCCAGGGTCTGGATCGCGGCGAAGTGGCCGTCCACCACCGTGTCGAGCAGGCCGTGCACCAGCCCGCCTGCGCCGGCCGCGAGCAGGGCGGGGCTGTCCTTCCAGCGCCGCTCGACCGTGCTGACGTCGAAGAGTTCGTCGAGCCGGATCGTCACGAGGGCATGCGGCAGCATCCAGCCCGAGACGCGGCTGAAGCCGAGCCGGGTTCCGTCCCGGTGCACCGCGTAGACGGTGAAGAACACGTGCGACTCGTGCCGGATCAGCTTGGGGCGCTCCTTGGGGGCCAGGGCGTCCTCCACCGCGGTCACGGGCAGGCCCAACTCCTCGGCCACCTCCGCCAGCTCGGACGCCTCGGGCGCGAGCAGGTCGACCCACACCAGGGTGTCCGGGTCGTGCGCGGCCGTCACGAGGTCGTTGCGCGTGATCGCGTGCTCGACCGGCACGCCGTCGCGCCACGCGCGGGCCGAGACCAACGAATCCATGCGTCCATCTTCCTGCCGTCCGGCGCTTGCCGGGGGTGCGACGCGGCGTGCGCGCCGCCCCGGGGTCGGAGGTGGCCGCGCTAGCGTGGCGTCCGTGGCCGGAGTGAGGAGCCCGATGCAGCCCTACCAGCGCGAGCCGGAGTATGTGACGACCCTGGCCGATGGCACCGTCAAACAGCTCAACCCGTTCACGGGCACGGAGGTGTGGACCGTGCCGGGCCGCGGCAACCGGCCGCTCGGCGGGGCGTCCGGGCCGGCGCTGCCGCTGGATCCGGACGCCGACGGCGCGCACTGTGCCTTCTGTGAGAAGCGCTACCTGGAGACCCCGCCGGAGAAGGCGCGCGTGGTCCACCGCGGCAACGACACCTGGGAGACCCACTACCGGACGCCGGCCGAGGAGCTCCACGCCACCACCGCGGCGTTCCGGCGCGTCTCCAATCTCTTCGAGATCCTCAGCTACGAGTACTGGCACCTCAACTACGGTTATGCGCTGCCGAGCCGGGTCGCGGCGCGCCGGGAGGCGTACCTGGCCTCGCCCGCGGGCTGGGAGCACGTGCGACGGGTGGTCGCCATGAAGCTGCGCGCCGCCGGGCTCGGGGAGGCGGAGGTGAACGCCCTGGGCCGCGACGAGGTCGTGGCGGCGGCGTCCGGCTTCTTCGGGGGCGGGCACGATCTCATCGTCGCCCGGCGCCACTACGTCGACGGCGCCACCGACACCACCCAACTGGCGTCCTCGGGCACCCTGTCGATCGAGGAGCACCGGGAGTTCATCCGGTTCACCGTGGAGTCGGTGAAGGCGCTGTACGAGCTGAACCGGTACGCGCGGTACGTGACGGTGTTCCAGAACTGGCTCAAGCCGGCGGGGGCGTCGTTCGACCACCTGCACAAGCAGCTCGTGGCGATCGACGAGCGCGGCGTCCAGCACGAGGCGACGCTGGCCAAGCTGCGGCAGAATCCCAACCTCTTCAATGACGTGGCGACCAACTACGCCGCGCGCAAGAACCTCGTCATCGCCGAGAACGATCACGCGATCGCGTTCGCGGGCTTCGGGCACCGGTTCCCCACCATCGAGATCTACAGCACCTCACCCACCTCCGACCCGTGGGAGCTCAGGCCGGAGGAACTGCGCGGCATGGCCGACATGATCCACGCCATGCAGGCCGCGACCGGCGCGGACATCCCGTGCAATGAGGAGTGGCACTACCGCCCCATCGACGTCGACCTGGCCATGCCGTGGCGCGTCATGCTGAAGTGGCGCATCTCGACGCTGGCGGGGTTCGAGGGGGCGACCAAGATCTACCTCAACACCATCACGCCGGTGATGCTGCGCGATCGCGTGGTGGAGCGACTGTTCGCGCTGCGCGCCGAGCACAGGGTGGCCGACGACCTCAAGATCGCCTTCGAGGCCCCCTGCCGGCCCAACACCTTGCGCTACGCCCGTCCCTCACGCTGAGCGGGGGCGGCCCCGGGCGGGCGGCGGCGTTAGGCTCGCCGCAGGACGACGGAGAGGTGTTGCATGTCTGAGTCCCTGCCCGAACGCCCCCTGTGGTCGCGTTTCAGCGCCGACCCGCACACACACGGCGACATGCGCGCGAGCGACGCCGACCGCGACGTGGCCGCCGAGGTCATCAACGCCGCCTTCAGTGACGGACGCCTCGACTCGATCGAGCACGGCGAGCGGCTCGCCGGGGTGTTGCAGGCCAAACGGCTGGGGGAGCTCGTGCCGCTCCTGGGCGACATCACCGTGGCGGCCCGCCCCCAACCCCCGCAGACGCCGGTGCGCCGGGTGCGGGGCGCGGCGATCCGGTCGTGGCTCGGGCTCGCGGTGCTGTTCAACGTCATCTGGCTGATGAGCTGGCTGCTGTCGGGCAGCGAGCCGT
Source organism: Propioniciclava soli (assembly GCF_038502305.1). Taxonomy (NCBI): domain Bacteria; kingdom Bacillati; phylum Actinomycetota; class Actinomycetes; order Propionibacteriales; family Propionibacteriaceae; genus Propioniciclava; species Propioniciclava soli. The sequence continues at coordinate 3,407,813 of NZ_CP115965.1, read as the reverse complement.
TCTACTACTGGCCCATCTGGCCGATGATCGGCACGGGAATCCCCGTGGTGGTCGCCTACCTGTTCCCCGACCGCCAGGCAGAACGCGGCGATTGACCACGGTCGGGACGACGGCAGCGTAGGGCGCACCGGAACCCTTTGGCCAATGTCGGAGGCGGGCGGTAGCGTCACCGCCGTGTCCGTGATCGAGGCCCGAGAGCTCACCAAGACCTACGGTGACTTCACCGCCGTCGACGCCATCTCGTTCGACGTGGCGCCGGGGGAGTCCTTCGGCCTGCTCGGCCCCAACGGGGCCGGCAAGTCCACCACCATGCGCATGATCGGCGGCACGTCGCTGCGCACGGCGGGCACCCTCAGCGTGCTGGGGCTCGACCCGGAGCGCCACGGGCCGGAGGTGCGGGCGTCCCTCGGTGTCGTCCCGCAGGCCGATGCGCTGGACGAGGAGTTGCGCGCCCGCGACAACCTCTACGTGTACGGCCGCTACTTCGGGCTGCCGCGGGCCTACCTGAAGGCCAAGGTGCCCGAGCTGCTCGAGTTCGCCCAGCTCACCGACAAGGCGGACGCCAAGGTCACGGCCCTGTCCGGTGGCATGAAGCGCCGCCTCACCATCGCGCGCGGCCTCATCAACGAGCCGCGCATCCTGCTGCTCGACGAGCCGACCACCGGCCTCGACCCCCAGGCGCGTCACATCCTGTGGGACCGGCTGTTCCGCCTCAAGGAGCAGGGGGTCACGCTCGTGCTCACCACCCACTTCATGGACGAGGCCGAGCAGCTGTGCGACCGGCTCGTCGTGGTCGACCACGGGCGCATCGTGGCCGAGGGATCCCCGCGCGGCCTCATCCAGGAGCACACCACCCGGGAGGTCGTCGAGGTGCGCTTCGGCTCGGCCCGCAACGCCGAGATGCAGGCCGAGCTGGCCGCGCTGGTGGCCGACGGGCAGCGCAGCCGGGCCGGCCTGGAGGTGCTGCCCGACCGCATCCTGCTCTACACCGACGACGGTGAGGCGATGCTGGAGGAGATCAACCGCCGTGCCCTCAACCCGCTGACGCAGCTCGTGCGGCGCACCTCGCTGGAGGACGTCTTCCTCCGCCTCACGGGGAGGTCCCTCATTGACTGACACGGGCACCCCGGGGGCGGACGCCGGCCCCCGCGTCACCTTCACCGGCCTCGACCACCACGCCCTGGCCGCCCGGACCCGCCGCTGGGGCTGGCTGCAGTACGCCGGTTACCGTCAGGTCGCCGAGACGCCGTTCCTCGCCACCTGGCTTGCCGTCGCGTTCGGCAACCCGGTGCTCTACCTCGCCGCGATGGGCCTCGGCCTCGGCGCGATCGTCCAGGGGGACGTGGACGGCGTCTCGTACCTCACGTTCGTCGCGCCCGGCCTGCTGGCCGCCACGGTGGCGACGACCGGGGCGCAGTTCGGCACCTGGCCGATCTTCGGCGGCTTCAAGTGGCAGAAGAACTACCTCGCGGGGTACTCCACGCCCCTGGAGCCGGGGCAGATGGCCCTCGGCGAGACGACCGCGATCGGCGTCCGGCTCGTGCTGCAGGCCGTGATCTTCTGGCTCATGGCCGCGCTGTTCGGGGCGTGGCCGTCGGCGTCCGCGCTGCTGGCGATTCCCGCGGTCACGCTGGCCGGGCTCGCGATGTTCACCCTGCTCATGGCGTACTCGGCCACCGTCGAGAACGAGGGGCTGCAGTTCAACTTCATCCAGCGGCTCGTGGTGATGCCGATGTTCCTGTTCGCCGGCACCTTCTTCCCGCTGTCGGTCATGCCGGCGTACCTGCAGTGGGTCGGGTGGATCTCACCGATGTGGCACGGCACCCAGCTGGCGCGGATGGCGTCCTACGGCATGGCGAACCCGCCGTGGCTGACGGCCGTCCACGTGCTGTACCCGCTGGCGCTGATTTTGGCCGGGCAGTGGTGGGCCGGCCGCACGTTCGCGAAGCGGCTGGTGGGCTGATGGACGCCCCGAGCACCGGGCCCACCGACGTCATGGCCGCCACCAAGGAGCGGCTGCGGCGGCGTCCGGGGTGGATCGCGAACCTCTACGCGGGCAACGCGCGCGCCGTGATCGCGCGCGGGTTCCGCGTCATCCGCAGCGCCAACTGGGGCGTGGTGGCCACCGGGTTCTTCGAGCCGGTGTTCTATCTGCTCGCCATGGGCGTCGGCATGGGGGCCCTGGTGGGCAGCGTGCCTGGCCCGGACGGCCAGCCGGTCAGCTACGCCATGTACATCGCGCCGGCGCTGCTGGCGACCTCGGCGATGAACGGCGCGGTGTACGACTCGGTCAACAACGTGTTCTTCAAGATGCGCTACTCCAAGCTCTACGAGGGCATGCTGCAGACCTCGCTCGGCCCCATGGACGTCGCCATCGGCGAGATCTTCATGGCCCTGTTCCGGGGCTTCCTGTACGCCGTCGGCTTCCTCGGGGTGCTCACCGTGATGGGGCTCGTCACGAGCTGGTGGGCCCTGGCGATGATCCCCGTGGCGGTGCTGATCGCGCTCGGGTTCGCGTCCGTCGGCATGGCGGTCACGAGCTACATGAAGAGCTTCCAGCAGCTGGACCTGGTGCCCATGGTGCTGCTGCCGATGTTCCTGTTCTCGGCGACGCTCTACCCGATCACGGTCTACCCCGAGCCGGTGCAGTGGTTCGTGATGGCGATGCCGCTGTGGCACGGCGTGGAGCTCATGCGGCAGTTGTCGGTCGGCTACGTCACCGCGGCCTCGGCCGGTCACGCGCTGTACTTCGTGGTGATCAGCGTGATCGGCATCACCGCGGTGACGCTGCGGCTGCGCAAGCTGTTCCTGCGCTGAGCCGCCCGCCGCGTCAGGGCAGCCGCGTCCGGGCCACGACCTTGGCGCTGCGCTCGGCCAGCCGCTGCGCCTCGGCCGCCTCGTCGAGGGCGCCGGTCCAGTCGTCCACGGTCACCGAGACCAACGTGTTGCGCACCAGCACGGTGTGGACGGCCGTGTGCACCTCACCGACCCGGTAGGTGGCGGCGAACGCGTCGTGGTCGGCGAGCGTCACGGCGTAGTCCTCCACCCCGGCGGTGTCGAAGCGGCAGGCGCCGGTGTCGTGCGCGAGGTCGGCCAGCGCGCCGTCACCGTCGGCCCACGCGGTGACGACGTGGGTCGTGCCGACGCTGCCGTCGGTGGCGTACCAGGACCACTGCCGCCCACCCAGCGGCGTTGGCTCGAGGCCGGTGGCGCCGTTGTTGCTGGTGTCGCAGTACTGCCCCCCGGCGGCGGGTTGCAGCGGGCTCTGGCCACTGTCGAAGCCCAGCACCTGGCGCACCGTGAAGTCGCGGGCGCGGAGGGCGACGCGGCCGGGCACCACGGTGCTCGCCTTGGGTCGGCGCGCGGAATCGGGCACCAGGCTGATGCCGGAGGTCGCCGTGGTGGTCGTGACGGTGGAGCTGGCGGAGAGTTCGGTCGCGACGGCGGCGGCGGGGGCGGTGAGGGGCGCGATGAGCGTCATGGCGGTGAGGGTGGCGGCGATGGCACGACGGCCGGTGGAGATACTCATGCCGACAACGACGAAGGACGCCCCCTTTGGGTTGCGTGGATTCTGCGGCGGGTCCGCACCCCGGCCACGAGCACGAGCCAGCCCAGCGCGGCGAGGAGCAACCCGACGCCCCCGGTGGCGAGGAAACCGGCCTGCCAGCCCTGGTGGTCGATGACCCACCCCACCACCGGGGGAGCCAAGGCGTTGCCGGCCGTGGCGAAGGTTCCCTGCCAGCCCAGCGCCTCGCCGCGGTACCGCTCGGGCACGTGGTGGCTGATGCGCTCGACCGCCGCCGCGAGGCTCGTGGCGCAGAACAGCCCGGCGCCCATCATGGCGAGGCTCAGCAGCCACCAGGTCACTCCCAGCGACCCGAGCAGGGTGGTCAGCGCCAGGCCGGCCACCAAGAAGGTGAGGGGGATCGTCCGGCCGGTGAGCCCCCCGTAGATCAGTCCGCCGATCAGCGAGCCGGACGCCCACACCGCCAGCACGACGCCCAGCAGGTGGGTGGTGCCCATGGCGCGCATCGCGCCGACGATCGCGAGGTCGGAGCCCGCGAGGGTGAACGCGATGGCCACGTTCGCCACGAACGTCGTCGCCACGGCGCGGTTCAGCCAAGTGCGCATCCCGGCGCGCGGCGTCGCGTCGGCGGCGGCGTCCGGACGCACGGGCGCGACCAGCGGGGGATTGACCACGACGAAACCGAGCGCGCCGAGCAGGCTCAGCAGGGCGAAGGTCACCAGCGCCCAGCCGGTGTCCCACGTGGTGGCGGCCAGGACGCCGGCCAGCGGCCCGAACATGAACGCCAGCTCGGTGAGCACCGAGTCGAGGGCGAGCGCCGTCCGGCGTTGCTCGACCGGCACGGCCGCCAGGGTCATCTGCCGGGTGATGACGAACCAGGGCACGGCGAGGAGCCCGACGGCCGCCATCGCCACCAGCAGCCAGCCGTAGCCGACGAACGGGGCGGCCAGGAACGCCACCGGGAGGACGACCAGGCTGGGGATCAGGGTGCGCCGCAGCCCGACGGTGTCGAGCAACCGGCCGCGCCACGGCGAGCTGACGGCGGTCGCGAGGGTGAAGACGGCGGTGACCAGCCCGGCGGCCGCGTAGCTGCGGCCGAGGCCGTCCACGACGTGCAGGGTGAGGATGATCGCGGCGCCGAACCACGGCGCCTTGCCGAGAAACCCGAGGATCGCGGCCTGACGCACCACCGGGTGCGCCCACACCGCGCGATACGCCGACAATTGCACCGCGCAAGCCTCTCACAGGCGCCGGGGGCGCCCGGACGCGCGTCAGACGACCAGGATGACCTTGCCGACGTTGTCGCCGCTCTCGAGGTGCTCGTGCGCGGCGCGGACGTCGTCGAGGGCGAACCGCGTCTCGCCGGCGGGGCGGATCGTCTGGTCGCTGATGAGCGGCCACACCGACTCCGCGACCCGCGCCACGATCTCGGCCTTCTGCTCGGTGGGCCGGAAGCGCAGCGAAGTGGCCGTCACCGTGGCGTTGCGGGTGAGCAGCGCGTTGAGGTTCAGCTCGCCCTTCACGCCGCCCTGCAGCCCGATGACGACGAGGCGTCCGCCCCGGGCGAGCGAGGCGACGTTGGGGCCGAGGTACTTGGCGCCCATGATGTCGAGGATCACGTCGACGCCCCGGCCGTCGGTGGCCTCCTTCAGCTCGGCCACCCAGTCGCCGTGGTAGTCGAGGGCGATGTCGGCGCCCAGGTCGCGGCAGACGGCCAGCTTGGCGTCCGAACCGGCCGTCGTCGCCACCGTGCAGCCGCGGGCCTTGGCGTACTGGATCGCGAAGCTCCCGACCCCGCCGGTGCCGCCGTGCACGAGGAGGGTCTCGCCGTCGCGCAGGCCGGCGTGGTCCATGTTCGAGACCACCGTGGCGGCCACCTCGATCAGACCCGCCGCGCTCAGGAGGTCGACCCCCTCGGGCGGCGACGTGACCTGGCCGGCCGGGACGACGACGTACTCCGCGTAGCCACCGCCGGCCAGCAGGGCGACCGCCGGGTCGCCGACCGACCACGTCGTCACCCCGGCGCCAACGGCCTCGATGTGGCCCGACACCTCCAGGCCGAGGGTCTCCGACACGCCCTTCGGCGGCGGGTAGTGGCCGCGGCGCTGCAGCAGGTCGGCCCGGTTGACCCCGGCCGCCGCCACGCGCACGAGCACGTCACCGTCGCCCGGGCTCGGGGTGTCCACCTCGTCGACGCGCAACACGTCGGGTCCGCCGTCCGCCGTCCTCACCACAGCTCGCATGGGTTCGAGCCTACGTGTCGAGTCGGTAGGATGAGGCCGTCCTTGGCGAGGTCGCATAGTGGACTAGTGCAGCCGCCTTGAAAGCGGCCGAGTGGCAACGCTCCGTGGGTTCGAATCCCACCCTCGCCGCGTGGAGTCGACCCGTCACGTCCTCAGGCCCAGCCCGGCGATCCGGGCGTTCGGGCTCGCCGCCGCGCTCGCCCTCGCCGGGGCGGCCCTGACCGTCGGCGCGTCCGCCTGGGGCTGGCCGCTGGCCTGGGGCGTCGTCGGGTTGGTCGTGATCGTGCTCGCGCTGGTGCTGGTCGCGCTCGCCTGGGCCGCCGCGCGGCGCCAGCAGGTGACGGTGGAGCTGGACAACGACGGCTACCGCATCGTCGAGCCCGGCGGGGAGCGGTCCGGCGCCTGGGCGGAGGTGACGCGGATGACCGGCGCCCCCGGACGCCTCACGCTGCACCACGGCGACAACGAGCGAGTCCACCTGGTCGCCTCACCGCAGCGGGCCGAGGCGCTGGACGCCGTCGCCGCCGACATCGCGCAGCGGCTCGACAACAGCCGCGGGTACACGACGCTGATCTGAGCGCAGCGCTCCGCGGGTGGCTCAGCCCCGCGCGGTGGGCGTGGGGGAGGGGGTCACCACCGCCGAGGCGGGGTTGTAGGCGCACTCGTCGGTCACGGTCTCGGGCGTGGGTGTGGCCTCCGGCGCGGCGGTGTCGGACGCCTCGGGTGCGGCCGTCTCGGTCGGCGCCGGGGCCGTGGTCGGAGCGGACGTCACCGTCGCCTCCGGTGCCGGCTCGGGCGCCGGCGGCGGCGCGAGGGCCTCTTGGACGCGGGCGCGCACGAGATCCCAGTCCGGCCGGGCGGTGGAGAAGCCGTCGACGGCGTTCTCGAAGCTGACGCTCTGCAGCGCCTGGCCCTGCACCTTGCGGGCCAGCACGAGCAGCGCCGGCAGCCGGCTGTTGGGCACGTCGGTCTGCACGATGTTGCGGCCCGCCTTGGAGAGCGCCTCGTAGTTGGTGAGCACGGTGGTGGGGTTGGCCTGCTGCACCACGGCCTGGATCACGCAGCGCTGCCGGGCCATGCGGGCGTAGTTGCCGGCCTCCGAGCCGTACCGGCCCCGGGCGAACCACAGGGCGTCGGTACCGTTGAGGTGTTGGGAGGGGCCGGGCGGGAGCCAGCGGTCCGGCGGACGGTTGGCGTCGTCGCTGCCGCCGACCGGAACCGGTTCGTTGATGTTGACCGTGACACCGCCCAGGGCATTGACGAACTCGATGAAGCCGTCCATGTTCACCATGGCGTAGTAGTCGACGTCGAGGCCCAGCGCCGTCCCCACCGACATCTTCAGGATCTCGGCCGCCGGGTCACGCACGCCGGTGGGCACCAGATCGGGGGCCATGGCCGGCACGTTGTTGTACAGGGCGTTGAGGGAGTACTCGGGGTTGAAGGACGAGCCGTCGGTGAACCCGTTGGGCCACCGCTGTGCCAGCGCCGAGCCCTCCGGGAACGGCATGCGCTGGATCTGGCGGGGCAGGCTGAACAGCGTGGTGAGGCCGGTCTCGGTGTCGATGGAGGCGAGGATGACGGTGTCGGTGCGGATGCCGAGCGCCGCGTCCCGCGACTCCCCGGAGTCACCCCCCAGGAGCAGGATGTTGAGGCGGGGTTTGCTCGCCCACGGGTCGGTGGCGGTGCCGAAGGTGGGTTCGGGCGTCGCGCCCGGCTCGTCATCGGTGAACACCCCGCCGATCAGCTCGCGGGTGTCGTAGACCGAGCGGGCCGCCACAAAGCTGGGGGCCACGATGGCCAGCACCAGGGCCCCGACCACCACCGAGCCCAGCAGCCGTTGGACGCCCGTCGGCGCGGCCGGCCGCAACGCGAGGTGGGTGACGACGACGGAGGCAGCCCACACCAGCCCCAGCAGCGGGATCGCGACGCCGACCACGGTCAGCACATCAGGGTCGAGTGCGGAGGTGAGCAGCAGGTCGCGTCCGCCGAGCCACAGCAAGCCGACCACGGCGGCCAGCAGCGCCACCACGACCAGCATCACGACCCCGACGGAGCGCCAGCGCGTGCGCAGCAGCCCGGCCCCGGGCAGCACCGCGCCGAGCAGGGTCCAGCCGAGGGCCGCGGGGAACGTCCAGCGGTCCCTCACCCTGCGGGCGCGGGTGGCGTGCGGCATCGGGGCGGGCTCGTCCGGCAGGGCGCGCTGAGGGGCGGGGTCGGCATCGGACGCCTGCGTCGCGTCGTCCTCGCTGCTCGCCTCGGTGGCCATGCCGCTCCGTTCGGGATCGGTGAATGATCGTGAGCATACTCGGGGACGCCTCGGCAGGTTTTGCCTGCCTGCTCCCTGCCCGGGTAGCCTGTGCTCTTGGCCGAGGAGGTGTCGCCTAGTCCGGTCTATGGCGCCCGCCTGCTAAGCGGGTTTGGGGGTTAACCCCATCGCGGGTTCAAATCCCGCCACCTCCGCCGCGCGTCCCGCCCGCTGCCCGTCAGCCGGCGGGGCGTCCTGTTTCTGGGGGCACCGCAGCCCCTCAAGAAGAGTTGTCCACAGATCTGGCCGGTGGGGAGTCCTCCCCATGGCGCCCCCGTCGACCCGCCCCTAGGTTGAAGTCATCGAAGCGACACCGGGTCGCGATCGAGACACAGAACCAGAGGCTCCGGTGGGGGCCGACAGACGAAGGGAGACACCATGTCGGGCATGGTCGGAATGGACATTGCTGGCGTTCGTGCGCTGTCGAAGCTGATGCTCAGCAAGGCGGACGAGATCGACAACGCCGCCAAGGCGATCACCAAGCAGCTCAACTCTGTGAAGTGGGTCGGCAACGACGCGCAGCGGTTCCGCAACGACTGGAACGGGCGGCTGACGAGCAACGTCCGCACGGTCACCGATGCGCTGCGCACGGCGGGCAAGCAGGCCTCCCGCGACGCCGACGAGCAGGAGAAGGCCTCCTCGTAACAGACCTCGGCCGCGCCCCAATCCGCGGCCGAGCAGGGGGGGAGGAGTGGGGCGGACCGTCGGGTCCGCCCCACTTCTGCGTCGCGGCTCAGGCCGCCGGATCGGCGTGGGCGTCGGGGACGCGCGGGTAACGAGTGAGCGCGACGAGCCGGGCGGCGCATGCTTCGCGGACCGTGTCCTCCGCCGTGTCCACCATGCTGTCGCGCAGGGCCGCGTCGGTCCGGGACACCACCGCGTAGTAGAAGCCGGCGAACACGCCCAAGAAGCCGGCAACGCGCAGGTGCTCCCACGTGAGGTCGTAGCGGTGGCGGCTGGTCTCGAACGAGAAGAGCACGGCCGGGTCGGCGCCGATCCAGGCGCGCACCGTCTCGGCGTTGATCGCCAGCCAGCCCAGCAGCATGAAGAACGCGAACACCGCCGCGCTGATCACCGTCACCACGGTCACGCGCGAGGACGTCACCACGAGCCGTAGGTCGTGCTCGTGGCGGTCCCCCAGCGGCGTCCGCACGGGGGCGACGATCTCACCCGCCCGCGGTGCCAGGGGGGTGGCCGCCAGGAGCCGGTCGATCTCGTCGGCGTCGTCGAAGGTGGCGAGCGCGGTCAGGTCGAGGTGCTGGCGGCTGTGGATGAACATCCACGACAGCACGCCGAACAGCAGCAGCACCCCGAGGTAGGCCCAGCTCGCGAGGCGTCCGACCGACTGCCAGATCTCCCCGGTGAAGTAGAACAGGCCGACCACGCCGAGCAGGAGCGGCAGCGTCCGGCCCAGGGCCACCCCGGCCGAGAGGAAGGCCAGGGCCACCTGCCGCCCGAGCCACGGGAACACCGCAAGGATGCCGCTGCGCACGATCAGGGGCGCGACGGCCAGCACCACGAGCTGCACCACCACCTGCGCCGAGGCCAGCAGCGTCACCAACCAGGCAGCGGACAGGGGAATCCCGGCGTCGGCGTCCCCGCCGCGCGGGGTGAGCGCGTAGGCGAGGGCGGGCAGCAGCACGAACACCACCCGCTCCGGCACACCGACCACCCGTGGCGGAGCGAGCGGACGCCGACGCCGCGCCAGGTTCAGGCCGACCCAGGCGCCCAGCAGCAAGGCAACTCCCACCCCCAGGGCGATCCAGGGGTGGGGTGCTTCCAGCGGCATGAGCACGAGCAGTGTGACGGCGAGCAACACGGTGAGCACGCGGGCCAGCGTGGCGGGGCTGCGGTGCATCGCCGTGCCGTCGAGCAGCGCGGTGAAGCCCCGGCGGCGGAACCACCGCTCGACCTCTCTCGCCTCGTCCACGCCCCCATGGAAGCACACCCGCGGCCGGGCGGACGCCCCGCGCCGCCGGTGTGGCCGTCAGTGAGCGGACGCCTCGGGGAAGGTCGGCGGCTCCTCGCCGAGCTCCTCCGCGATGCGGACGCGGATGTGATGCAGCTCGTCCATCAACGCCTGGGGCAGCTTCTCCCCGAACTGCTCGAAGTAGGCCTCGGTGAGGTCGCACTCCTCGCTCCACGCGGCGTGGTCGACGTCGAACAGTGCGGTCAGGCGCTCCTCGGGCAGGTCCAGGCCCTCGGTGTTGAGGTCTTCGGGGCGGGGGAGGCGGCCGTTGAAGCGGTCGACGGCCTCGACCTCGCCGTTGACGCGGCGCAGGGCCCACTCGATCGCGCGGGCGTTGTCGCCGAAGCCCGGCCACAGGAACGACCCGTCGGCGTCCTTGCGGAACCAGTTGACCTGGAACACCTTGGGTGCCCCCTCGCCCAGGCTGTTGCCCAGATCGAGCCAGTGCGCCCAGTAGTCGGCCATGTTGTAGCCGCAGAAGGGCAACATCGCGAACGGGTCGCGGCGCAGGGCCCCCACCGAGCCCTCCGCCGCAGCGGTCTGCTCCGAGCTCACCGTGGCGCCCACGAAGACGCCGTGCTCCCAGCCGTAGGTCTCTGTGACGAGCGGAATGTTGGTGGCGCGGCGTCCGCCGAAGAGGATGACGTCGATCGGCACGCCGGCCGGGTCGTCCCAGTTGTCGCTGATGGACGCCGCCTGGTCGGCGCGCACGGTGAAGCGGCTGTTCGGGTGGGCGGCGAGTCGCTCGTCCTCGGGCGTCCAGTCGTTGCCCAGCCAGTCGACGAGGTGGGCGGGGGGCTCGTCCGTCATGCCCTCCCACCAGATGTCGCCGTCGTCGGTCAGGGCCACGTTGGTGAAGATCGTGTCGTGGTCGAGGGCCTCCAGGGCCGTCGGGTTCGTCTTCAGCGAGGTGCCCGGTGCGACGCCGAAGAAGCCCGCTTCGGGGTTGATGGCGTAGAGCCGGCCGTCGGGGCCCGGGCGCATCCAGGCGATGTCGTCGCCGACGGTCTCGACCGTCCAGCCCGGGATCGTCGGGCGCAGCATCGCCAGGTTGGTCTTGCCGCACGCCGACGGGAAGGCCGCGGTGAGGTGGTAGACGCGACCGTCCGGCCCGGTGATCTTGAGGATCAGCATGTGCTCGGCCAGCCAGCCCTCGTCGCGGGCCAGCACGGATGCGATGCGCAGCGCGTAGCACTTCTTGCCGAGCAGGGCGTTGCCGCCGTAACCGGAGCCGAACGACCAGATCTCGCGGGTCTCGGGGAAGTGCGTGATGTACTTCTCGGCGTTGCACGGCCAGGCCACGTCCGGGCGGGCCGCGCCGTCGGCGTCCACCAGCGGGTACCCCACCGAGTGGATCGCCGGCACCCAGTCGCCGCCCTCGGCGATGGCGGCGAGCGCCTCGGTGCCCATCCGCGTCATGATGCGCATGTTGACCACGACGTACGGGCTGTCGGAGAGCTCCACGCCCAGGCGGCTGATGGTGCCGCCCAGGGGGCCCATCGAGAACGGGATGACATACATCGTCCGGCCCCGCATGCAGCCGGCGAACAGCCCGCGCAGCGTCTGCTTCATCGCGGCCGGCTCGGCCCAGTTGTTGGTCGGGCCGGCGTCGCTCTCGCGTTCGGAGCAGATGAACGTACGCGACTCGACGCGCGCGACGTCGGAGGGGTCGGAGCGGAAGAGATAGGAGTCCGGACGCAGCTCGGGGTTGAGCCGAATCGCCATGCCACTGGCGACCATCGCGTCGTAGAGCCGGTCGCGCTCCTCGACTGAGCCGTCACACCAGACGATCTCGTCGGGTTGGGTCAGCTCCGCGATCTCCTCGACCCAGGCGACCAGGTCGGCGGGCGCGATCGCAGGGGGGGCGGTGGTGGTCTCCACGGACACGGGGTGCTCCTTCGCTCCACTGCGCCGGCACCGTCGCCGGCTCAGGACCCCATCATGCCCCGTCCGGTACGGCGCACCGCAAACGCTTCGAGCGAGTCGATCACCCCCTGGACGCGTTCATCTCACGATGTGTGCCGGGGTCGCCTCAACGGCCGTGGCGGTGGCCGGCGCGCGCGGCCAGCAGGGTCTCCGCGGTGCGGCGTCCGCTCGCCAAGGCCCCGTTGATCGAGGCACCCCCGATGTGGTCGCCGGCGAGGTGGACGCCGGGCGTCACCTCCGCGGTGCCGGGCTGCCACCCGGCGCGCAGGTCGGGCAGGGCATGCGGCAGGACGTCGCGGCGCAGCAGGGGCCAGGCGGCGGCGTCCGTGCCGTAGAGGAGGCCCACGTGCGCGCGGACGTCCGCCTCGCTGGGGGCGAGGTCGTCCAGCACCGTCGAGGCCTGCACGAGGTGGCGCCCGGCGGGGGCGTGCCCGGGGGCGGCGTTGGTCATCACGCAGGTGTTGACGACGGGGCCGCGACCCCGGATGCCGTCGACGACGATGAACGGGTGGTCGACGGGCGCGGCGTCCGGGGCGAACCACCACGTGGTGAGGCCACGCATGGGGCGCACGGGCGCGCCGGTGAGTTCGCCGGCGGTGGTGGGGTCGGTCGCCACGATGACGGCGGACGCCCCCAGCCGCTCGCCGTCCACCACCACGGCCGGGCGCTCCCCGGGCTCGACCGCGGTGACGCGGCGGCCGATCTCGACTGCGACGTCCTCGGCCAGCAACTCCGCCAGGTGCCCCATGCCCGCCCGCGGCACACCGGGCGTCCCACGTAGGAAGAAGCCGACCAGGGTGCGCGCGAACGCGGCGGAGGTGACGCCGGCGGTGTCGGCGAGCACGCCGGACAGGAACCCGTCGAGCACCGCGCGGAGCTGGCCGGTGACGCCCGCGGCGTCCAGGGAGCCGCGCAGGTCGCGGTCGCGGCCGCGAGAGGCGAACCAGCGAGCGAGCGCCACGGCGTCGCGGGGGGTCACGATGCCCGAGCCGAGGGTCTCACCGACGCGAGAGCGGTGCCGGAGTGGGTCCGCGAGGACGGTCTGACCCGCGTCGGTCGCGACCGCCACGCCGCGGCCGAAGCGCTGCAGCGCCAGGGCGTCCACGTCGATCGCGGAGCGCAGCTCGGGGTAGGCGGGGTTCACCAGGGCAAAACCGCGATCGAGCAGGAAGCCGTCGACCGAGTCGGTTGCGATGCGACCACCGGCGCGGCACGACCCCTCCAGCACGCGGACCTCGAGATCGGCCGCACGGAGCACGCTCGCCGCGCGCAGACCGGCGAGGCCGGCGCCGACGATGAGGACATCGGTCATGGGAGGCTCCCTTCGACGGGCTGCGCCGGGCGTCGCGCCCGGAACAGGTGGAGGATCTGGTGTTGCCAGCCGGTGACGGTGGAGCGGGCGACGTCGTCGAAGCCGGCGGCGACGAGGCGGTCGGCGAAGGCGGCGGGGGCATCGAAGTCGATCACGCTGCGGTGCAGGTGGGAGTAGAGGGCGCGGTTGCCGCCGGTGACGGTGGCGAGGGGACGGACGACCCCGAGGGCGACCGTCGTCCACACCGCGCGGGGCGCGGGCGAGCCGTCGAGGGCGTAGTCCTGCGCCACGAGGGCGCCGCCGGGGGCGAGGTGGTCGTGAGTGTCGCGGAGCGCGGCGTCGCGCGCGTCGGCGGGCACGTTGCGGAACAGGTAGCAGGCCAGGACGCCGTCGACCGGCCCGTCGAGCACATCGCCCAACGCGCCCGCGCGGCCCTGCTGGAAGGTGACGCTCGCGGGCCACTGTTTGGCGCGCGCCTCGGCGAGCATGCCGGGGGAGGCGTCCACACCGATGATGCGGACACCCGCGCCGAAGGCGTCCAGCAGCGCGCGCGTCGAGGCGCCCGAGCCGCACCCCAGATCGACGATGGTGCGCGCGTGCGGCACGGCCTCGGCCAGCGCCGTCGCGGCCCGGCGCAGATGGGCGTGGTACCCGGGGTTGAGTGAGGTCAGCAGGTCATACCGGCGTGCGCCGGCGTCGAAGGCACGGGTGACGTGCTCGCTCATCGTTCTCCCGAGGGGTTGGGGGACGCCGCGGTGGCCGGGTGTCCAACCTAGCCGGACGCCGCGTCCGGCGCAGCCTGGTGGGTCGGAGAGGGCCGTTCAGGCTGGGCCGCGAGCGATGTGCGGTTCGGACGCCCCTGAGTCGCGTTTTGGACGCGGTGCGGCCGGGAGGGTAGAGTGGTTCTCCGGTTCACGACCGAGCGCTCGTAGCTTAACGGATAGAGCAGCTGACTACGGATCAGCAGGTTGGGGGTTCGAATCCCTCCGAGCGCGCCGCTGATGGATCAAGGGCCCCGCACCAAGTGGTGCGGGGCTCTTGTTCTTCTGCGTCGCGGTCCACCAGGGGTCGAGGGCCTCCGGCTCAGGGGCCCAGTGGCCGTCGGGCCACCCGGACTCGGCTCGAACCCGCGGGCGGCCCCCACGTGGCGCACGGCGGCATCACGTGGCGCACCTCAACCTCACCTGGCGCAGCGGAGCTCACGTGGAGGGCCTTGTACGGGCCGCCGGGTGGGCTCCACCGCGCCAGGTCGCGTTTGGGTGCGCCACGTCCTGGTTCACTGCGCCAGGTGATGCCCTGTTGGGCCCCGAGCACGAATCGCCCGCCCGGCTGGCCCATGACGCCGTACGTCTGGGCGCACGGTCCGGGTCGGGGCGGCGTCCGTGACCGGTGCCTAGCCGGCGATCAGTGCCGCCACCATCACGAGCGGTAGCGACACGACCGAGGCGATGGACGTCACCGTGGTCATCGTCTTCAGTGCGCCTTGGGTGGTGAGCCCGAGCAGGGACTTGAACATCCAGAAGAAGTTCGAGTTCACCTGGAGGGCGAACATGGCACCGGAGGCGATGGCCAGGGCGAGGATGACGGGGGCGACGTCCAGTTGGCCGGCGATCGGCGCGATGATGCCGGCGGCGGTGATGGCACCGACCGACACCTCCGATGGCCAGGTGCAACAGGGCCGCGATGAACCACGCCAGGAGGATCGACACGATGACCGGGGCGCCGGAGTCCACCGCGAAGAGTCCGCCGAGCAGGTCAGCAAGGCCGGTGGCCTTGATGACCGCGCCGAGCGAGCCGCCGACACCGGTCACCAGCAGGATGTCGCCGGTGGTCTTGAGGCCGTCACCGAAGGCGTCCGCCGTTTGCTCGGTACCGACGTAGCGACGGGCCATGACGTAGGCACCGACCAGGCCGAGGAACAGGGCCACGTTGGCGTTCCCGAAGAAGGCGATGATGTCGTTGGTGAAGCCGGCGAGCTCAGCGAAGGCGCCGAAGGCGATCAGCAGCAGGGGCACGATGATGGGCAGCAGTGAGAGCAACAGCGAGGGACGCCTCGCGCCGCGGGGCAGGGCGTCCGCGGCCTCGACCTCCTCGAGGGCCTCGGAGTGCTCCTCGTCCTTGGCCGCGTTCCACCAGCCGATGGTCAGCATCCGGCGGAAGATCCAGACGGTGACAAGGAAGGTGATCACCCCGATCACGACGCCGTAGAGCATGTAGAGCCCCAGCGGCACCGACAGCAAGCCCGCCGTCGAGATGGCTGCCAGCCCCGGGATGACGAACACGTACCCGACGAAAATGCCCGTTCCGAGTGCACCGGCCAGCCACGCGAGGCCGTTCTTCTCGATGTACCTCGCCGACGAGCGGGCGACCGGAGCGGCGAGCACGACCTGGACATCGACGTAGATGGACGGCGCGATGGTTGTCAGCGCGAGAGCCAACGCGTAGGGCAGCCTGTTCGCGGGCACGACCCGGACGAGCGCCTCGACCATGACCGTGAACGCCCCCATGCGATGAAGGAGGGCCCCCATCAGGACGCCGAAGCCGATGAGCAGGCCGATCTTCGTCATGATGTCGCCGAAGCCGGTCGTGATCGCCTCGACGGTCGCGACGAAGCCGGTGCCCGATGCCAGCCCGAGGTAGAGACAGCCAAGGACGAGCGCGATGATCGGGTCGACCTTGACCCTGATGATGAGGACGATGATCGCGAGGATGGCGATCACGGTGTGCAGGGCAATCATGGGGGACTCCTTCGGCCGCACCGTTGTGGTTGGCATCAGCGTGCGCCGGGTGGGCCCACGAGAGCACGTGCGTGTTCACCATGTGGTCCGGCGTCGCGTCGACGAGCCGGGCAAGCTGTCCCTGGCCGGGACCCCCGTTCAGCCGAGCGCGCGGACGAGCACCGCAGCGGACGCGGCGGCCCACGCCTGCGGGCGGCAGGAGGCTGGGTAGGGGGCCGGGGCCGCACACGCCCGGTGTTGCGTTGCCTCACGGCCCCCCGCCGCCACAACCGTGTGGTCTGGTAGCCGCCGTCAAGGTCACCTTCCCCCGAAGAGATCCGCTGGCCCCGCTGGGTCGCCCGGGCAGATTAGTCGGCGGGATGGCCCGCGGCGTCCCGGGCGGCGATGTAGCCGTAGACCAGCCCCTGGCCGATCGTGGCTCCTGTACCGGGGTAGCAGGCCCCGAACGCGTTGGCTGCAGTGTTCCCGATGGCGTACAGGCCCTCGACCGGAGACCCGTCGGCGCGGAGGGCCCGGCCCCGCTCGTCCGCCCGAACACCCCCGCAGGTACCGAGGTCGCTGAGCACCACCTTGACCGCATAGAGCATGCCGCGCAGGGGTCGCAGGTTCGGGTTGGGGGTGACGGTGGGGTCGCCGTAGTACCGATCGTAGGCGCTCTCCCCGCGATGGTAGTCCTCGTCGTTGCCGTTGGCGGCGAGCGTGTTGAAGCGCTGCAAGGCCTCCACGAAGGTGCCCTCGGGCAGCCCGGCGGCCCTCGCGAGGGTGGCGGCGTCCGAGCCCTTGGCGGAGATGCCCGCGTCGTACCACGCCTGGGGGATGGGCATGCGGGGGAACAGGACGCCCGCCATGACGTAGCTGTTGCGGTAGGCCTGGTCGAACACGAGCCACATCTGCTCGACGGGGTCGCCGGCCTGCTCGCGGGCCAGGACGCCCTGCCCGAAGGTCATGTAGTCGTCGGCCTCGTTGATGAAGCGGCGTCCGTGTTGGTCGACCATGAACGAGCCGGGCAGTGACCGCTCGGCCAGCAGCACCTGCGGCGCATCCTCTCCCATGGGTGCGACGGCCGGGAACCACCACGACTGGTCCATCAGGTCGATGTCGGCGCCGTACCGTTGCGCCAGCTTGATGGCGTCGCCTGTGTTGCCCTCGGCGCCGAGGCTGACGTCGTGGGTGAGGGAGGGCGACTGGTGGGCCTGCCGCATCTGCAGGTCATGGTCGAAGCCACCGGCCGCGAGGACGACGCCCCGACGGGCCCGGACGCTCACCGTCGTGCCCCGCTGATCCAGCACGGCACCTGTCACCCGGGCATCCTCGACGATGAGATCCACCACGGAGGTGTTGGTCCACACCGGGATGCCTGCTCGGATCAGCCCGGAGAACAGTCCGGCCGCGAGTGCTTGCCCCCCCGCGGCGTACTCGCGGTGGATCACCAGGCCGCCGACGCCCTGGAGGGCGCGCTTGACGATCCTTGGCAGGGCCTTGGCCGGCGCCTTGGCCATGAGGTTGAGCCACTTGTAGTCCGCGCCCGTGACCGGCATGGGAATGGGCGCAGCCAGAGGCCCTGGGCGCAACCGACCGCGCTCCTCGCCCAAGGCTTCTGTCACGTCGAGCGGTGTGCACTCGCAGGTACGGCCCTGTGAACTTCCGCCCGGGTTCTCCGGGTGGTAGTCGGAGTATCCCTTGGCCCAGAAGAACTTCATCGGGGTAGTGCGTCCCAGCATCGCGACGGCGGCGGGTCCGTGCTCCAGGAAGGCCAGCCACCGCTGCTCGGGTGTGGTGTCCCCCACGACCGCGGCGAGATACTCCCGGGCGCGGGCGAGGGAGTCCGCAGCGCCGTCCTCGGCGAGCGCGGGGTTGGCAGGGATCCAGAAGGCTCCGCCGGAGCGAGCGGTCGATCCGCCCACCGTGCTCGTCTTCTCGACGACGAGCGTGGACAGGCCGAGCTCGTGCGCGGCGAGTGCGGCGGCCATGCCAGTGCCGCTGCCGATGACGAGGAGGTCCACCTCTGTGTCAACGGCTGTGGGGCCGGCGGGGATCGTGGCGGTGTTCATGGCTGGCTCCTTCATGGCTGGGCTTTGCCGGGGGGGCGCTGACACTGACAACGTGTCCTCGGCCGGATCGTGCTCTCACACTAGCCGATCGGCTAGTTTGGGCAACACGGTTGGCTAGTCGGAGCGACACAACGAGGGAAGGGGTCCTCATGCCAGGAAGTGGCGGCCCGGCGGCCCGCGGCCAGGTGGTCGCGGCCGCTGAAGAACTTTTCGCCCTTCAAGGGGTGGCCGGCACCTCCCTGCAGAACATCGCCGACTGCCTCGGCGTGACGAAGGCGGCCGTCTACCACCACTTCCGCACGAAGGCAGCCATCGTATTCGCCGTCCTGCACCCAGCCATGGACGGGCTCGCGACGCTTCTCCGCGTGGTTGAGGGTCACGATGACACCGTTCGACGCACCGAGGCTGCCGTGGTCGCATTGGCCGACCAGGCTGTCGTCCACCGACGGCTCTACGGACTGCTCCTGGGTGACGTGACCGTCGGGCAGCTGATCAGCGACGACGCCGAGATTGCCGGTCTTTTCCACCAGCTCCATGACGTCCTCGCTGGCGCGTCTGCAGGTACGGACGCCTCGCTGGTCCGCGTGTCGGTGTTCCTCTCCGGCCTCATGGGCCCCGCCGTTGACCCTCGTTGCGCGCAGGTCGAGGACGTCGCGCTGCGCAGGGAGCTCGTCCAGATCGGCAGAGCCCTCTTGGTCCCCCCGTCCGCGGCGAGCGGGACGCCGAACGCGCCAGTCCGGTGAGTGGGCGGATCTCGAAGTGAACGACATCGAACGGTAAACTAGCGCGTGCTAGCAATCCTTCGGCCAGGAAGGGGAATCTCCATGGGCCAGCGTCGCGCGAGGCGGGCGTGCGTGGGTGGAGTGCTGCTGGGACTGGTCGTGGCCGTCCCGGCCTGCAGTGCCGGCGAGACGGCGGGTCCGCCCGCCGAACCAACGCTGGTGCCGACCGCGACGGCGCCAGCGACCTCGGTCGAGCTGACGGGAGCGAGCACGCTGGTGGTGAACGACCCCGACGCGGTGGGCGAGGTCGGTGATGAGCGGTTGTCCCTGACTGAAGCGCTCCAGCTGGCCTCCGGAGCGCTCGGCGACGGCACCCTGTCCGCGGCCGAACGAGCCCAGCTCGACGGGGTCCCGGGGGCTGGCAGTGGCGACGAGATCCGATTCGACGTCGACGGTGGGCGGATTGAGGTGCCCGAGCAGACGGTCCCCTGGGGCTTCGAGTGGGAGCCGGCACCTGCGGAGACGCGCCTGCCGCGGCTGGAGAACAACACGGGCGACCGCATCGTCGGTGGGGGAGTCATCATCGCGAACGGGCCCGTCGACGGCCCCATTGGTGGCCTGGCCCTCAAGGTGTCGAGTTCCGATGTGTCCGTCGAGGGCGTCACCTTCGAGCGCTTCGCGCAGATGGTGAGCATCCAGCCCGTCGGGGCCGGTGAGCTCACCGGAGTCACGCTGGCCGACAACGCGTTTCTCAATGGCGGGGGGATCGACATCACGGCCACCGCTGTCGATGGCTCGAAGAGCACCGTCTCTGCTGTGACGATCACGGGCAACGACATCTTCGGGCCCCCCGAGTTCGGGGAGACCTTCCCCCGGAAGATCCACAGTGCGGTCGGCGGAAACGCGGCGCTGCTCACCGCCTCGGACCGAGCTGGCGCCGCCACGATTCGTGGGCTCTCCCTGACCGACAACGATGTCCGGGGATTCCAGGGCGGGTTCACCATCGCAGCCCTCCAGTCCCGAGGGGGCAATGCCCGCGGGGCACTCGACGGCCTGGTGATCGAGGGCAACACGATCGCGATGCCCGAAGGCGCTGGCGATCCGGCGGTCTACATCTGGGGAGCGGTGAACATGGACGGGCACGTGACCGACGTGACGGTTCGAGACGTGCGCATCGCCGAAAACCAGATCGCCGGCAACGGGTACGTGGTGCTCGTCGCCGGAGTTGAGCACCTCCTCCAAGGCAACACCAGGTCCGACAGCGTCGCCCTGGACGGGATCGAGCTCGAGGGAAATGAGATCTCCGCCGTCGAGACATGCGACGTCGGCATCCTGCTTGCCGGTGCCTTCACCGAGATGGGTGGCGGGCCGGGTGAGGGCATCGCGGTGCGTGACGCGTCCATCACGGGCAACACCGCCCACGGCTGCACCACAGGCATCCTGGCCACGCCCGTGCTGAACTGGGGGACGGCGGGGGTTAGCAAGTCCAACACGATCGAGGGGTTGGAGATCCGGGGCAACCGTGCGGGCGGAGCGGTGCACGAGGTCGTGGTCGCGGGCGGGACGCTCTATGCGACGGACGCCAACTTCTTCGACGCCGGTGACGCTGGGGTGGAGCAGAACGAGATCCGCGGGCTGACGATCCAAAGCCCGTCCGGTGGGCAGGGAGCCGTGCTCGTCGCGGGTGGACTGGGCTGGGGGCCAGCGAGGGGCTCGGTCACGGGCAACGCCGTCTCGGTCACGGCCGTCGACGTCCCGGGCGCGTGCACCACGCAGGAGGACGTGTCATTCGACTCACGCGCCACCGTCACGGGCAACGTTCTGAACGGGGTGGGCTGCTGACCAGCGGGATCGCCGCATCGATGCCGGATCAGCAGGTGGGGGGTCGAATCCCCCCGAGCGCGCACTCACGCAGCAGTGCCCGGCACCAGAGGATCCGGTGGGTGCACAACCTGCGCCTGGGCGGGGCTTGTCTCGATGTTGCCGCTCGACCAGGCCTTGGCTTCGGCGCTACGAGCCCTGCGCGATGAGACGGATCTCGGCGTGGTGACCGCTGGTGGCGAGTTTCGCGTCGCAGGTGAGCAGTGGCGACCCGAGCGCTTCGGCCAGGGCCAGGTAGCTGGCGTCGTAGCTGGTGAACTGATGGCGCAGCTGCCAGATCCTCTCAGCCAACCCGGCGATCTCGTACCGGTGAATCGTCAGGGCGAAGTAGTCCTCGCGAGCCCGGTCCGCGTCCAGTGGATTGAGCTTGTGAGACAAGGTGAGGCCGCGCAACACGGACAACACCTCGACATCCAGAAGGTGTGGGGCATACAGGTCTCCGCCGAGAGCCTCGAACAGCGCCGCGTCCGCATCGCGCCCGACCAGCGCCTCGACCATGGCCGAGGCGTCAACGACGATCACGGGCGGCTGTTCTCGACCGCGGCCACGATCTCGGCTCTGCTCGGACCCTCGGCGCGATCCCTGGCGCGAAGTCGAGCGGCCACGTCCTCGTTGGTGGGGCGGGCGGCGATCCTGGCCAGCTCCGCTGCCACATAGGAGGACAGCGACGTGCCCTGCGCAGCGGCGCGTTCCTTCAGTGTCGCGGCCACAGCCTCGGGGACGTCGCGGATGTACAGGATGGTCACGCCTTCATGCTAGCAGTCTGCAAGCACTGCGTTCGGTGCCGGACGGTGAGCGGCAGATCATGGACACCGCGGGGGTGCTGTCAAGGACTAGGGGTTGACGGCCCGGACACCGCCTCGACCGCAGCGCGGATCGGCTCGATGTCGATCTTCCTCTGCTGCTGCATGGCCCTGTTCGCTGCGCGTGCCCGTGCGGGATCGGGGTCGCTCACCAGGTCCAGCAGCTCCTGGGGGGACACCTGCCAACTCAACCCGTAACGGTCGGTGAGCCAGCCGCAGGCCATCTCTGAGCCACCCTCGAGGAGGGCTTCGTAGATCCGGTCTGATTCCTCCTGGGAGTCCGTGCGGACCTCGATCGAGACGGCGGGGCTCAACTCATCAGGCAGGCCCTGCATCACGGTGAAGGTCTGGCTGCCGAGCGTGAACCCCACGAGCAGCGCGGTCCCGGGTTCTCCGCCCGTGACCTCGCTGTGCGGGAGGACCACCGTTCTCCTGAGATCCGGCAGGATCGAGGCGTAGTGGTCGACGATCTCCTCAAGATTGCCCTGGAACGACAGGACGGTTCCGTAGCGCGTCACCGTGACTCCTTCTCCGTGCGGCTCCCCCGACGTGGCGCCGGCCCGTGTTCGAGCAACTCCAGTGTGAACGGACCGGCGACGCTGGTCCAGGGCATGGCGGGCATTGGTGGCGCGCGAGCGCCCGGGGCCGGTACCCACGAGTGCGGTGGGTCATGTATCACCAGTGTCGTGCGGGTGCTCCTTGGGGGTGGGCCAAGGACCACAGGAGGACTCCGATGACCACTGCACTGCACGCTCGCGCCTGCGCCGCGCTCACCGCGGTCGCCCTGGCAGCCCTGGCGCAGCCAGCCCTCGCCGCCGATGATCAGCCGTACACCGTCGTGGCCTCCGGGCTGAACAGCCCCCGCCACCTCTCCTTCGCACGCAACGGTGACCTCTACATCGCCGAGTCCGGGGCGCCCTCGGCCGACGCGGGTGCGTGCGCGGATCACCCCGAGTTCGGGGAGGTCTGCCTCGCACACACCTCGTCCATCACGCTGCTGGACCGCACCGGCCGGCAGTCGCGCCCCGTCACCGGGTTGCCCGCCATCGTCAACGCGGACGGCGAGGCGACGGGCGCCTCCGACGTCGTCGCCCTCGGCACGACCCTCACGGTGGCGATGGGGCTCGGCGGGACGCCTGAGCTCAGGTCGCTGCTCGGCAGCGATGCGGATCTCCTCGGCACCGTCGTCGAGGTGAAGACGAGAGGTGGGCGGCAGCGCACGTCCGTGCTGGCCGATCTGGCGCGTTACGAGGCCGACCGGGACCCGGACGCCGCCGGCGCGGACAGCAACCCGGTCGACGTCGTCCGGGACGGCAGCCACATCCTCACCGTCGATGCCGGGGGCAACAGCGTCCTGCGACTCACCGGGCCGCGGCGCGGCGTCCGCGAGTTCGCCGTGTTCGACCAGCCGGTGCTCATGGATCCGCCCCCGATTCCAGGACCGCCCCCAGGCTGGCCCACCCCCTTCCCCGCACAGTCGGTGCCCACCGCGGTCGCCCAGGGGCCCGACGGCGCCTGGTACGTCTCCGAGCTCACCGGCTTCCCGTTCCAACCGGGCAAGGCGACGATCTGGCGCATCGCCCGCGACGGGTCGCGCACCGCGTACGCCACCGGCCTGACCACGGTGACCGACCTGGCTTGGGACCGCGGCACGCTCTATGCCGTGCAGATCTCCGACGCCGGTCTGCTGAGCGGGGTCCAGGGCTCGCTGGTGCGCGTGGACCGATCCGGGGCCCACCAGACCGTGGTCGGTGACCTGTTCGCCCCCTACGGCGTGGCCATCCGCCGGGGGCAGGCCTACGTCACCACGGGATCCGTGGCGCCGGGAGCCGGCCAGGTCATCCAGGTCGCGCTGCGCTGAAGCCTCCTTCGCCGTCCCCCGCCGGTCTCACGTCGAGGTCGGCATGCGCCACGCACCGGTGAGGTCGCCGCGCCACCGTGCCCAAGACGCGGCGACCCCCTCGGCCGGCGTCAGCCGGTGACCGCCACGTCCTCGATCACGGACCCGTCGGACAGCGTGAGGGTGAGGGTGACGTCAGGGGCTGGGTCCTCCAGGCTGACGCCCTCGGGCAGCGGCCAGGAGGCGCTGAAGGCTCCGTCCTCCAGGGTGGCCGGCACGACGAGCCCGTGCGCGTGAACGCTCACCGCCACCACGTTCTCACCAGCCAGGCCCTCGATGGTGCCCACCTCGTGGCCGTCCACGACCCCGCCGCCCTGGGCCACCCGCGCGACCGAGGTCGGCGCCGGGAGGGCGGACGCCGGCCCCGTGCTGTGGTGGGGTGAGACGGTCCCGTCGGTGTAGGTGACGTCAGCCGTCACGTCCAACGGGCCGAGGGTGTCGTCGGGCCCCCACGGGGTGGTCGGCCACCAGGCCACGAACTCGCCGTTGGCGACGGTGGCGTGGATGGCCCGGCCGTCGGCGTGCAGCGTGACCGCCTCGACCTCCGCCCCGACCCGGCCTCGCAGGAAGGCGAAGGCATATCCCGGGCCGCTCTGCATGCCGGGGCCGTCCATCTCCACGTCCCGGGGCCCCAGGGGGGCCAACGGGCCCGGGCCGCCGCCCGTCCCCCCGCGCACCTGGCCGTTCTCGGCCTCCACCAGGCACTCGGCGGTTGACCCGTCGTCGGCGCGCAGCGCCACGAACACATGGCTTCCGCGCTGCTCGGCGAGCCCGACGCGGGCGTGTCCCGCATCCGGCACCTCCCAGGTGCCCATGAAGGCCCGGCAGCCCTCGGTCGCCTTGGCGAGAAGCCCGGGTTCGACGGACGATGGCGTGTCCGTCCAGTCGGCGAACGCGGCGTTCAGGCTCGGGTTCCAGGGCCACACCAGGGCGCCGACGGCCAACACGGACGCCGCCGCGGCCGGCACCAACCAGCGGGCGAGCCGGCGCGGGCGCAGCGGGACGACCCGAGCGCCGTCAGCACCGCCCGTGGCGTCCGTCGCGAGGATGGACGCCAGGAGGGCGTCGGCCCGGGCCTGCTGGTCGGGCGTCAGGGGTGAGGCGGCGTCCAGGCTGCGCAGGGCGTCGTCGACGGGGTCGTGGTGAATGGTGTTCATGGGTGGGCCTCCTCCAGGGGCAGGGTGGTCGGTTCGGCGCCGAGGTGGCGGCGGAGTTGCGCCCGGGCGCGGGAGAGTCGGACGCGGTAGGCGCCCGGTGAGATGTTCAGCACGGCGGCGGCGTGGGTGGACGTCAACTGCTCGAAGACGGCGAGGGCCAGCACTTCCTGATCGGCCTCGGAGAGCTGATGCCAGGCGTCCGCGACGCTGAGGCGCGCCACCACGGCGTCCGCGGTGTCGGGGGTGCGGTCGCCGTGCAGCGCGGCGGCGTCCGCGAGGCGGACGGCGAGGGCGTCCGACCGCCGTTCGCCCCGACGGTGGTTGAGCAACTGGTTGCGCGCGATGCCGAACAGCCAGGCGCGGGCGCCGTCGAGGTCGACGGGGAGGTCGGCCACGCGACGCCACGCCACCATGAAGGTGTCGGCGACGACGTCTTCTGCCCGGTCGGGGGTGGTGCGACGCTGCACGAAGCGCAGGACGTCGGGGTGGGCGGCCCGGAACACTCCCCGGAAGCGCTCGGGCTCTGATTGTGCGTTCACACCCTGTTCCTGTCCGGTCGATCCCCAGGTGTTACCGGCGGTGCGCCGCCGGGTGGTGGACAGTGTTTCCCACCCGGGGGGACTTGCGCCCCCAGGCCATCAGTGATGGATTTGTCCGATGCCTCCCGTCGTAGCGCAGGGTCGAGGCGCCCGTGCGCGGCGTGGGGGGCGGGGGTGCCCGTGCAACCGGCGTCACGACGCCGCTCAAAGTTGCCGTTCACCCAACGGAGGGTGAACAGTTGACGAGTGATGCATCCACCCGGGTGCATCGGACACTGGGGGGAGCGAGATGGTCGGCACGGGGTACCTCGTGGGGCGGTTCGACATGGTGAACATCCGCGACCTCGACCTCATCGCCCAGGCGTCGCAGGCCTGCGAGCAGTTGGTGCTGCTCGTTCCCTCTGACGAGTTGTCCCTCGCGATGACGGGACGGCTGCCCGTCGTCCCCGTGAACGAGCGCGTGGCCATCGCTGCGGAATTGCAGGGTGTGGACTCGGTGGTCACCGTGGAGAGCACCTCGCTTGAGCTGGACTCCGACGCCGTCCTCTTCGCCGCGGACGACGAGGTGCTGCCGGCCGGGTGGGACGCCGCACGGCTCAGCGGCATGCGCACCTCGGCCAGCGCCATCCTGCGCCGGTGGCAGGCGCCGGCGGTGAGTGGCGCGGCGTGACCGACGCCCAGCCCGCCCGCTACCGCCTCGGCTATGTGCCAGGGGCGTGGGACATGTTCCACATCGGGCACCTCAACATCATCCGCCGCGCGCGCGAGAACTGCGAGCGCCTCGTCGTTGGTGTCGTCACCGACGAGGCCCTGTTCGCCGCCAAGGGCAAGTACCCCATGGTCCCGCTCGAGGAACGCATGGAGATCGTGCGTGCCCTGGCCATGGTGGACGACGTCGTCGTGGACTTCTCCTCCGACAAGCGCGAGGTGTGGGAGCGCGTCCGCTTCGACGTCCTGTTCAAGGGCGATGACTGGAAGGGCACGCCCAAGGGGGAGCGGCTGGAGGCCGCCATGGAGTCCGTCGGCGTCACGGTGTTCTACTTCCCCTACACCGCCCACACGTCCTCGACGGTGCTCCGCCGGGTGCTGGGCGGCTGACGCTCGACCTCTCGCACGCTGCACAATGGGTGTTGGCGTGCCGGTCCGGACGCCGCACCAGCCGGAGGCGTCCCGATGCAGGGCTGGCGGCGCAGGGCTGACGGTGCAGGATCAATGAGGGGGCAACGGTGATCGTCCACGAGCACAGTGCGGAGGCGGCGGTGGATCCGGCCGTGGTGTGGGATCGGTGGACCCAGGTGGAGCACTGGCCGGTCGACGACCCCCAGGTGGAGCGGGCCACGCTGAACGGCCCCATCGCCGTCGGCGCGGTCGGTCAGGTGAAGCTTGCGGGTGGCCCCCGGGCGACGTTTCGTTTCGCCCAGGTCGACCGGATGGGTGGCCGTTTCGCGATCGAGTGCAAGTTGTTGTTGTGCACCCTCCGCCTCGAGCACGAGCTCGACCGTCCGGACCCCGACGCCCCCGACGTGGAGGGTCAGGACGCGCCGTCCCAGCTGTGCCGCATCACGCATCGCGTCGTCCTGACAGGCCCCCTCGCGCGGCTGTGGAACAGGGTCATCGGCGCCGCCATGGGTCGCGGGCTGCCGACGGTCGTCGCCAACGTCGTGGCCGTCGCGGCCATCTGATCGGCACGCAGGCATTGTGCGGCGGGCGCCGCGTGGGGTAGACACTCCAGTGCCCGCGGCGTCCGCCGGTGCACGGGTGACGAAGGGAGCCAGCCATGACCGAGGCCAACGACGAGCAGCTGCATCGCGCCGACGAGGCGATCGACGAGGCCAAGCAGGCCGGGGACCGCATCGCGGACGCGGCCGTGCCCGAGGATCTCCGCCAGCCCGACTACTTCGGTCACCTCGAGGTGGGCGAGGAGTCGCCCGCGCAGGCGTGGGCCGAGCGCGAGCCCGACGCCACCGACTTCGAGCCGGAGAAGCCCGGCGACAACGCCTGAATCAGCGCGCCTGAATCAGCGCGGCGCCCGGTGAGCGGAGGCCGCGCGGGCGGTCAGCCGCCCGACCTGCGCCGGAACTGACGTTTGCCGCCCTGCTGGCCGTGCGGCCCGCCGGACGCCCGGCCCGGTGACCCGGCCGGACCGCCCGCGCTGCCGTGCTGGGCGTTCTTCTTGGCCTCGAGCGCCGCCTTCATCTGTTCCCGCGGGTCTGGCTGGTCCGCGGCCTCGGAGGGCTGCGCCCGGCCAGTGTCATCGGTGGTGCTCATGGCGCCCACTGTGGCACCTGGGGGGTGCTGGCGTCCAGAGGACGAAGCCCGGGCCGGGGGGCCGTCTAGCATGGGGGGATGCCGTTGCACAGCGCGGGGCTGCTGCCCTTCAACGATGCCGGTGGAGAGGTCAAGGTCTTCATCGTCCACATGGGTGGCCCGTTCTGGGGCCACCGTGACGACGGCGGCTGGTCGCTGGCCAAGGGCATGTACATCCCGGGTGAGGAAACCCCTGAGGACGCCGCGCGGCGCGAGTTCTCCGAGGAGGTCGGCATCCCGGCGCCGGCTGGTGAACTCATCGATCTCGGCGAGGTGCGGCTCAGTTCCGGCAAGCGGGTGCGTGGCTTCGCGGTCGCAGCGGACGCCGGCCTCGCCTTTGTGACGTCCAACACCTTCGAGGTCGAGTGGCCCCGCCGCTCGGGGCGCATGCGCACCTATCCGGAGGTCGACCGGGCGGGCTGGTTCGGCCTCGACGTGGCCCGCACGAAACTCACCGCTGGCCAGGTGCCGCTGATCGACTCCCTCGAGCGCATCATCGGGTGAGGCCATCGAGGCGCCCAGCCAGGCAGTGTGCCGGGGGCTACGCTGGATGCATGACCTCCCCCACTCGTCGCCGTGACTCCGCTTCGTTGCTCACCGCTCTCGCTGCGTCCCTGGCTGCCGGAGCGGCACTGCTGTCCGGCTGTGCGGGTCAGCCTGCGGCCTCCCCGGACGCCGGCGTCACGCCCGCCACCACAGCGCCGGCGTCGGAGCAGCAGGCCCACAACGAGGCCGACGTGATGTTCACCCAGATGATGATCCCGCACCACGAGCAGGCCATCGAGATGAGCGACATCCTGCTCGCCAAGCCCGGCCTGGGCACCGAGATGACCGATCTCGCCACCGCGATCAAGGACGCCCAGCAGCCCGAGATCGACCAGATGCGCGCCTGGCTGGCCGCGTGGGGTGAGCCCGAGGGTGGCGCGCACGCCGGCCACACCGGCATAGACGGCATGGTGTCGGCCGACCAGCTGGACGCCCTCCGCGACGCCGACACCCTCGCCGCGTCCGAGCTGTTCCTGGAGCAGATGATCGGCCACCACGAGGGAGCGGTCGCCATGGCCGAGGAGGAGCTGGCGTCCGGCACCGACCCCGACGTGCGGCAGATGGCCGAGGACGTGATCGCCACGCAGACCCAGGAGATCGAGTTGATGCGCGAGCTCCAGGTCGGGTTCTGAGCCACTCGCCGCCAACACGCGGCCAACACTCGGCCAACACGCCGGCCGGGGGTTCGTCGGGGCGCCGCGTCCGGCTAGGGTCGAGGGCCTATGTCCACCACCCCGGCAGCGTGCCGATCCCTCCGGCGCCACGCGGCGTCCGACCCCGCGACCGGGGGAGGGGTGCACCCGTGAGCCAGTCCGCCTTCGAACGCCTCAGCCCCGCCTTTCCCCAGCGCGCGCCGTGGGGCACGTCAGCGTCGCTGCGCGCGTGGCAGGCCGAGGCGCTGGAGAAGTACACCGCCGCCGCCCCGCGCGACTTCCTCGCCGTCGCGACCCCCGGCGCGGGCAAGACCACCTTCGCCCTGCGGGTGGCCGCCGAGCTGCTCCAGGAGCGCACGGTGCGCCGCGTCATCGTCGTCGCGCCGACCGAGCACCTCAAGGTGCAGTGGGCGGACGCCGCCGCGAAGGTCGGCATCCAGCTCGACCCGGGCACCGGGGGCCGCACGCGCGGCCGGTCGCGGCAGTACGACGGTGTGGCGGCCACCTACGCGGGGGTGGCGGCGTCC
This sequence comes from Propioniciclava soli, assembly GCF_038502305.1. NCBI lineage: Bacteria > Bacillati > Actinomycetota > Actinomycetes > Propionibacteriales > Propionibacteriaceae > Propioniciclava > Propioniciclava soli. Next base: position 3,378,708 of record NZ_CP115965.1, on the reverse strand, counting down.
GTGTGGGGCTACCAGGCGATGGCCACCGACATCCCGACGCTGGTGATCCTCGACGAGGTGCACCACGCCGGCGACGCGCTGAGCTGGGGCGAGGCGATCCGCGAGGCGTTCCAGTTCGCGGTGCGGCGGCTGGCGCTGACGGGCACTCCGTTCCGGTCCGACGAGAATCCCATCCCCTTCGTCACCTACGACGAGTCGGAGGCCGGCGTCCGCGTCTCGAAGGCCGACTACACCTACGGCTACGCCGACGCGCTGCGCGACCACGTCGTGCGCCCCGTGGTGTTCATGAACTACGGCGGCCCGATGCGCTGGCGCACCAAGGCTGGCGATGAGATCGAGGCGAACCTCGGCGAGCTTTTGACCAGGGACGTCAGCGCGCAGGCGTGGCGCACCGCGCTCGACCCGAAGGGCGAGTGGATCGCCGCGGTGCTCGGCGCGGCCGACCGGCGGCTGACCGAGGTGCGCCGCCACGTGCCGGACGCCGGCGGCCTCGTCATCGCCACCAACCAGACCGTCGCCCGCGCGTACGCCCGCGTGTTGGAGCAGCACACGGGGGCGCGCCCCACGCTCGTCCTCTCCGACGACACGGGCGCCAGCAAGCGCATCGAGGAGTTCGCCGCGTCCGAGAACCGCTGGATGGTCGCGGTGCGCATGGTGTCCGAGGGCGTCGACGTGCCGCGCCTGGCGGTGGGGGTGTACGCCACCGCCACGTCCACGCCGCTGTTCTTCGCCCAGGCCGTCGGCCGGTTCGTGCGGACGCGGCGCCGCGGCGAGGTGGCCACCGTGTTTCTGCCGACCGTGCCGATCATCCTCGCCCACGCGTCCGCCCTGGAGCGGCAGCGCGACCACGTGCTCGGCGCGCCCAAGCGCGGTGATGACTGGGCCGAGGACGCCCTCGTCGACGAGGCGAACCGCAGCGAGGCGGCGTCCGACGACCTCATCGGCAGCTTCGAGGCGCTGCGGTCGGACGCGGTGTTCGACCACGTGCTCTTCGACGCCCAACAATTCGGCATGCACGCGGTGCCCACGTCCGACGACGAGGCCGACTACCTGGGCCTGCCCGGGCTGCTCGAGCCTGACCAGATCGGTCATCTGCTCCGCGAGCGGCAGCGGCGGCAGGTGAACCGCCACGAGCGGGCCGAGCGGCGCGAGCGGGTGACCCCCGAGGTCTCGCTGCACCGGGCGCTGGCCACCAAGCGCAAGGAACTGAACACGCTGGTCGCCCAGTACGCGCGGGTCAAGGGTGTGCCGCACAGCCACATCCACGCCGAGCTGCGCCGCCAGTGCGGCGGTCCCTCGCTCGCGCAGGCCAGCAGCGACCAGGTGGACGCCCGCATCACGATGCTGCGCACCTGGCACGCGCGTCCCTGAACGGCGGCACTCTAGGCTGGGCTGCATGCCTGTCTTCGAGCACGTGTCGCGCTACCCGGACCCCCGCGCGGAGGTGTTTGCCTGGCACACCCGCCCCGGCGCGTTCGTGCGGCTCACCCCGCCCGGCATGGCGACGCTGCTGCAGGGTCCGAGCGACGGCATCAACGTCGGCTCAAAGATCACGCTGCGCATTTCCCACCCGCTGGTCTCCGGGCTGCTGCCCCAGGTCTCCTGGCGCGGACGCCGCGGCCCGGTGGGCGTGGACTGGCGCGTCCGGCACGTCGAGCTCGAGCCGGGGGTGCGCTTTGTCGACGAGCAGGTGAGCGGGCCGTTCAAGGCGTGGCGCCACGAGCATGAGTTCGCCGACGGGCCCGGCGGGTCGACGGTGATCACCGACCGGGTCACCTGGGAGCTGCCCGTGGTGCCCGACCGGCTGGCCGCCCCGCTGGTCGAGATGCAGTTGGCGGGGCTCTTCGCGTTCCGCGAGCGCCAGCTGCGCGCCGACCTCGCCCTGCATGCCCGCCTGGCCGCCCGCCCGGACGCCGCACCGCTCACGGTCGCCGTCGCGGGTAGCTCGGGCCTGATCGGCACCCAGGTGTGCGCCTTGCTGACCTCCGGTGGGCACACGGTGCGCCGGCTCGTGCGCTCCGCCAGCGCGGACGCCGACGCCGTCACCTGGGATCCTGCGGCGGGGCACCTGCCGGCGGACGCCCTGGCCGGGGTGGACGTGGTGGTGAACCTGGCCGGGCACTCGATCGGCGGGCGGTTCACGGAGCGTCACAAGCAGCAGGTGCTGGAGTCACGCTTGCAGGCGACGGGCACGCTGGCCGCTGCGCTGGCGTCCGACCCCGAGGGGAAGCGCCTCGTCCAGGCCAGCGCGATCGGCCTCTACGGCGCCCGGCGGCCGGACGAGCTGCTGACGGAGGGCTCACTGCCCGGTGAGGGGTTCTTGGCCGACGTGGTGCAGCAGTGGGAGGCGGCGGCGCTCCCGGCGGTGGACGCCGGCGTCCGCACGGCGTTCCTGCGGATCGGCATCGTGCTCAGCGAGGGCGGCGGCGCGTTGCTGCCGCAGGTGCCACTGTTCTCGGTGGGCCTCGGCGGACGCCTGACGCGCCGCGACGCCTGGTTCAGCTGGATCGGGCTGGACGACCTGGCGCGCGCCGTCGTCCACGCCGTGGCGACCCCGGAGCTGACCGGCCCGGTCAACGCGGTGGCCCCGCGCCCGGTGACGCACGGCGAGTTCGCGCAGACGCTGGGCCGGGTGCTGCACCGCCCCGCGATGCTGCCGACGCCGGCGGTGGGGCCGACGGCCGTGCTGGGCGCCGAGGGGTACGACCAGATGATCGACACCGACCAGCGCGTCAGCGCCGGCGTGCTGGCCGACAGCGGGTTCCGGTTCGCCCAGCACACCTTGAGCGATGCGCTGCGGCACGCGTTGATGCGCTGAGGCGTCCGGGTCACCGAACACGGGGTCAGAGCACCAGTGTGAGGCCTTCGTGGGTGGGGCGGAAGCCCATCGTGGTGTAGAAGCCGTGGACGTGGCTGCGGTCCTTCTCGGTCGCGACCATCAGGACGCGGGCGCCCTCGGTGCGGGCACGCTCCTTGATCCAGCGGAAGACATCGCGCCCAACGGCGACCGAGTCGTCGCCAGCCCGGATGCGCGCACCGTTCACGATGGCGCGCATCGCGCCGCCGCGGGCCATCGTGCTGAGGAACGACAGCTGGAACGTCCCGATCACCCGTTCGGTGTCGTCGAGCACGACGGCCAGCAGCTGGTTCGGGTCGCGATCGATCCGCTCGAACGCCGTGGCGAGCCCGCAGGTCTCATGGGCCTCGCCGAGGATGTCGTCGCTGATCAGGGTCGTGGTGGCGACGTGCTTCGGCGAGGTGGGGTCATCGGCCAGGAGTCGCTCGATGATGTCCACGTCGTCGCGCGTCGCGCGGGCGATCGAGACGTCGTCGAGGTACGCGAGAATCTCCATGCCACGATTGGACCCCTTCGGGCCGCGCCGTGGCAAACCCAGTTGCCGTCAGGCCTGCGGGGCCGGCCCGGAACCCTGGGGCCCATATCCCTGCGGCCCATACCCCTGCGGCCCATACCCCTGTGGCCCGGGCCCCGGGCCGAAGCCCTGCCCGTAGGCGTAGCTCGGCGGCTCGCCCGCGAGCTGGCGGTGGCGGTTGAGATACATCACCGTGATGAAGATGGCCGTGACGGGCTGCAGCACCACCGTGAGCAGGAACTGCAGCAGGCCGGCCACGACCGCGCCGACGATGGCCGCCGCCGAGACGTCATTCCCGGTCTGGGACGCCGCGGTCAGCGGCATCAGCAAGACCTGGAGGAGCATCGAGATGACGTAGCTGGGGATGCTGATCGCCAGACCGATCAGCAGGTAGTAGCCGAGCGTGGGCCAGAAGGCGCCACGCGTCAGCCGCCAGGAGCTGCGGAGCCCGTCGAAGCCGGAGACCTGCTCGATGCCCATGGCAGGGATCAGGTAGAGCCACCGGACGTTGAGGAACACCGCGACCACACCCAACGCCAGGAACAGCAGCATCACGAACGCCATGGTGCCCAGCACGGCGACGGCCGCCTCGTCGTCACCCGTGACGCTCGCCTGGATGAGGGGCACGACGATGATCGCGGCGAGCAGCGCGTAGACCGCAAAGGCCGCAGCGAGCAGGGCCAGCAGGAGCAGCGCCATACGCCCGGAGAACCCGCGGGTCCGTTCCATCAGGTCGCGCCACCCGGGCTCGTAGCCGGCGCTGAGGTCGCGCGTCGCCAGGGACGTCATGGCCTGGCAGCGGTACTGGAACAGCATCACGCCGAACAGCACGGCGAAGAAGGCCAGACCACCCAGGAGCAGGATCCCGAGGGACGGCCCCGACGCATCGACGCCGGTGGCGGCGAGGGCGGCCGCGACGATGAGCGACACGATGACGAGTGCCGCCACCAGCACCGCCATGGGGGCCAGCGCGAGGGAGATGAACAGCCAGAACTTGGCCTTGTAGGTGTGCAAGGTGCCGGTGAAGTGATCGGCGAGCGTCAGGGTGCCCTGCTTGAGGGTCGGGGTGGTCACGGGTTGCTCCTCGGGTAGATCTCACCCGCGATCCTAGGGCTTGGTCAGCCCGAGGCCTTCGCCCGCTGCTGGGCGAGGCGAAACTTGACGACGCGCGTGACGAGCTCCACCGGGATCGGCGCGGAGAGCGGCAGCTGGATGGCACCCTTGCTGTGCCGCAGGCCGAGCTCGGTGCAGGCGTCCGCCACGTGGGCCACCCCGTCGGCCCCGGGATACAGGCCGACGTGGTGCTTGCCGGCCGCGACGTGGACGAGGTTGCCGTGCAGCGTCCAGGTGGGCATGCCCCAGCTGATCTTCTCCCCGGCGTCGGGGGCCAGCGCGCGGACCAAGCCGACGAGCTGGGTGAGGTGGGCTTGGTGGGACGCCTCCTGCGCGGCGACGTAGTCGTCGATGACCGACATCGCGGTTCAGCCCAACGGTGTCGTCGCCGGTGCGGGGGTGGCGGCGGGCACCTCGGGCCGCGCTGTGCGGCGTCCGAAGATCAGGCTGTGGGACGCCACGACGGCGGGGAGCAGCGCCCAGATGAGGAAGCCGAGCGTCCCGAACCACAGGCCCGCCAGCACGGGCAGGAACCCGCCCGGCTCGAAGGCGACGAGCAGCGTCACGACGATCAGCGCGAGCAGCGCCCAGAGCAGACCGAAGGTGCGCGGCAACGCCCGCGCCTCACGGGTGCGGGCGAGCAGGACGCCGGCGGTGACCGTGAAGAGGGCCCACGCCAGGCCGATGCCCGCGCCGAGGGAGACCACGCGGCTGGGACCGCCCCACAGGACGGTGCCCCACACCAAGCTGCTGAGGACTCCCGCCAGGGCGACGGCGCGGTGGGGCAGTACGTGCTCGAAACCCATGGCGGTGGCCCTTCTGCGGGGAGATGGGGGACGTCTAACCAGGGCCGGTTGATTGGGGTAGTGCCGGGGGGGAAGGGGATGCCCCCGCCCCGGCTTGGGCCGGGACGGGGGCATCGGTGGTTGGGTCAGCCCTGCAGCTGCAGGACGTGTGCCTCGGCGGCGCCCGCCGCGTTGTCGAGCACGACGACCATCGAACCCAGCGGCTGCTGGTCGGCGAGGGCGTCGGCGTCGATCGTGATGGGCAGCGACGAGTTCGAACCGGCCGCGACCGGCTCGTACTGGCCCGTCTCCAGCGCCGGAGCCCACGGGTTGAACCGCGCGCTGCCGTCGAAGGAGTCGTTCGCTCCGCTGTCGGTGATGGAGCTCACGTAGGCGGTGTAGGTGAAGTCGCCGTCCTCGGCCGACAGGCCCAGCGAGCTGGCCCGGACGGGGATGAGCACGGTGCTGTTGTCGGTCGGCGACTGGGCCAGGTAGCCCGCGGCGAGCGTCCGCGCGTTGGCCACGTCGCGGATGAACACCTCGTTGCTGCCGTTCACATCGCCGGTGCGGACCAAGCCGGAGTCGGTGGCGTACACCACGTAGTCGGCCTCGTCGTCCCCGTTGGTGTCGATGATCACCTGGGTGTTGTTGCGGGCAGCGTTGGAGTAGCGGTCCCAGCTGTTGATGGCGAAGACCAGCAGCTGGTCGTTGCCGTCGCTCTCGAAGGACTGCACGCCGGCCGCGCGCACGTCGGTGCCGGGGTGGCCCGCCAGGGTGGCGTCGCCCTCGGCGTCCTCGAGACCGGCCTGGTAGACGTCGGCGACGCCTTCGACGGCCCCGCGGTTGCGGAGGTTGATGGACACGTTGTTCCGCTCGACACGGCCGCGGACGTTGGCCGTGAGGTCGGAGTCGGCGCGGGGCACGAGGAGGTACGGCACCTTGATGGTGTCCGGCCCGGTGAAGACCACGCTGCCCGAGACCTCGTGCATCGCGAAGCCGCCCTCCAGCGCACCGCCAATCGTCTCGACCGGGACGCGCAGGGTGACCTGCACGTTGGCCGTCCGGTTGGCAGGCACGGTGACGCGCTGGCGGTTGACGGAGACCGTCGCCGGCTTGCTCTGCGGCGAGGCCTCGGTGCTGACCGTGTAGGTCACCGGCGCGTTGGTGTGGTTGGTGAGCACCACGCGCTTGACGCCCGTGATGTCACGCTTGGTGGACTCCGCGAAGCCGAAGCTCAGCGACGGCTCACGGTAGACACCGCTGGTCGTCGTGAACTGGTCACCGGAGGCCGTCACGCGGGCGGCCACCACCCCGGCGGGGTCCACGAGGCCGGCGCCACCGAGGGTGAGGCGGTAGTTGGCGATCGCGTCGGCGTCCGCCGTGTTCACCAGGGCGTCCGAGAGGGCCCGGGCGTTCCAGGTCGGGTGTGCCTCGACGGCGAGGGCAGCGACGCCGGCGACGTGCGGAGCCGCCATCGACGTGCCCGACTTGTACGAGAAGCCGTTGCCCGCACCGACCTGGGCCGAGCGGATGGAGACGCCGGGGGCCGTGACGTTCGGCTTGGCACCGGAATCACCGGTGCGCGGGCCGCCCGAGGTGAACGAGCCGTACTCGGAGAACGTCGGGTTGGCCAGGGTGCTGGCCGTCATGGTGACGCTGCCACCCGCGGCGGCGACCAGGCGGTCACCGTCGTCGGTGGGAGCCGTGCCCAGCACGCCGCGCACCCCGAGGAACGGGATGGTGACGGTGTAGGGGGTGCCGTCGTCGGGGTTCTCGACGATCGGGCCCTCATAGGGCGGGAAGGCGGCGGTGTTGTTGACCATGACCGCGGCGACCGCGCCGGCCTGCTGGGCGTAGATGGCACGCGCCACGCGGGCACACGTGCCCCGCTGGCTGACGGCCACCTGGTTGTAGCCCGGCGTGATGCCGTTGCTGGTGTAGGCGTTGACCGAGCACCCGAGGGCCTCGTTCTCGCCGGTGGCCGGGTTGTCCTTCAGCACCACGACGCGCGCCGGGCCGCTCGGCAGGGCGGCGCCGTTGGCGTTGATCGCGTCGATGGAGCTGCCGTCGGGCAGGGTGATCCGCGCGGCGGGGAAGCTCTCGGTGGCGTCGTTGGCGGCGACGCTGATGACGCCGCGTCCGGTGCCCGGGGAACCCGTCAGGTAGGGGTTCGGGCCGGAGTTGCCGGCGGACGCCACGACCACCACGCCCGCGCCCACCGCGTTGGCGGCGGCGACAGCGGAGGGGTCATCGGCGGTGCCGTAGGACGAGCCGAGGGACATGTTGATGACGTCCATGCCGTTGGCGACCGACCAGTCGATGGCCTCGACGGTGACGTCCGTGCTGCCCGAGCAACCGAACACACGCACCGCGTAGAGGTCGACCTCCGGGGCCACGCCCGGGCCGATCAGCCAGTCCTGGTCAGCCGTCGCCGCGTTGTAGGGCCCGGAGTAGGCCTGGCCGTCCGCCGTGACGCCGCCGCCGCCGGTCGACCCGGCGACGTGCGTGCCGTGGCCGTTGCAGTCGAGCGGGTTGGGGTCGGGCTGGGGCACGGAATCCGCCTCGCCGGCGTCGTAGTCGTTGCCCACCAGGTCGATGCCGCCCTTGATGCGGGGGGCGTTCGGGCCGAACAGGGCCGGATCGGCCGGCTCGGTGCTGGTGGCCTCAGCGGCCTCGAAGGCCTCGACCGTGCCGGGGCCGCCGAAGTCGGCGTGGGTGTAGTCGATACCCGTGTCGATGATCGCGACCTTGATGCCCGCGCCGGTGTAGCCCGTGCTCTCCCACACCTCGGGAACCCCGAGGTAGGGGACGCTGATGTGGTTGGTGCGCTCGTGGATCTCGACGGCGTGGATGGCCTTGACGCCCGGCTTCTCAGCCAGCGACGTGAGCTCCTGCTTCGAGACCCGCACCTTGACGCCGTTGTAGGCGTCCTGCATCTGGGCCAGCACCTCGCCGCCCTCGGCCTCGGCGGCGTCCGCCACCGCGGCCTGCTCGCCGCGCAGCTTGGAGCGGACGTTCTCCTTCTGCCGCTCGGAGAGACTGCCCTGCTTGGCCTGGACGACAGCCACCGGATCGGAGGCCATCTCGACGATGACGTCGACCGGCTCGGTGTCGGTGAGCGACGTCGGCATGATGGCGGTGTCGACGAGCCCGGCCTGGGTCTTCTCGAACCGGTCGGCACCGGTCGCCGTCGCCGGGGCGGCGTAGGCGACCATGGGGGTCGCGGCGATCGCCAGCGCGGCGACGCCTGCGATCACTCTGGAGGGGTGTTTCACGGAGATCCCTTTCGGTGGGGGCGGCCCCAGCCCTGGAGCCAAGATGAGGAGAGGCTAAACTGCTCTCAGGGTCCCTGTCGCCCCTTGTCACAAAATCGATACCTTCTTTCTGGCGCCGACACGCACACTCCGGCTCCGAACTCCGGTTCCGGTCGCGGAGTTTGAGCCATGAACCGGAGTTTGAGCGAGATGGCGGGGTGGATCGGCCCTGGGATGGGCGCTGCAGGGGCGACCTGTGGGGGGCTGGTGAGTCGCCGTGTGTGGGGTCGGCTGACGGCGCTCCTTGGGTGCAGGGACGCTCCCCGGACGCGGCGCTGCTCCCGTCCGTCAGGCGCTTCGCTCCTCGCCCGCCACCGGGCTCTCCGTGCAGGAAGAGCGCTGCGATGGCCAGGGAGCGCAGTGGGGTGGGGCCCACCCAAGCCGGCGACGGCGTCCGGTTCGGGGTTGTCGCCGGCGTCCGGGGGCGGCCAGACTGACGCCATGGAGCGTCCCGTTCTCGACCCGGCCGAGCAACGCGTGCTGGGGGCCCTGCTGGAGAAGGAACGGACGGTGCCGGCGTCCTACCCGCTGTCGCTCAATGCGCTGCGCACCGCCTGCAACCAGACCACCAGCCGCGAGCCGGTCTCCGACTACTCCGATGCTGAATTGGAGGAGATCGCGCGGCGCCTCAAGCAGCGCGAGTTGCTCCGCGTGGTGTGGGCGGGCAAGGGGTCGCGCACGCTGAAGTACCACCAGCGGCTCACCGACGCGCTCGCCCTCGACGACGCCGAGCGCGCGCTGCTCACCGTGCTGCTGCTCCGAGGGCCCCAGGCCGCGGGTGAGCTCAAGTCGCGCACCGAGCGGCTCCACACGTTCACCGACCGGTCCGAGGTCGAGAACTGCCTCACCCGCCTGGCGGGTCGGACGCCCCCGCTGGCGGCTCAGCTGGAACGCCGCGCCGGTCAGCAGGATCCGCGCTGGTCGCACCTGCTCGGCCCGGTGCCGGACGCGACCGCCGCTGCTCCGGCGAGCGGGTCCATCGACCGCGAGGTCGTGCTCGCAGCAGGGCCGGCCGCCCGCGACGCGGCGGTGCGGGACGCGTACGACGCGGCCGCCGACGCGTACGCGGACGCCACCGCCGACGACCTCAACGACAAACCGTTCGACCGCTGGCTGCTGGAGCGGATCCCGGACGAGGCGCCGGCGGGCCCGCTGGTCGACGTAGGGTGCGGGCCGGGGCACGTGGCGGCCTTCTTGGCGGACGCCGGCGCGGAGGTCACCGGGGTGGACCTGTCACCCGCGATGATCGAAAGCGCGCAGGCCGACTACGGCGACCTCACGTTCCAGGTCGGGGATTTCGCCCAGTTGTTGAGGCCGCCGCGCAACCCGGGGTGGGCCGCACTCGTGGCGTGGAACGCCTTCGCGCACCTGGCGGCGTCCGAACTGCCGGGGGTGTTTACGACGCTGGCCCGCACGCTGATCCCAGGGGGCTGGTTCGTCGCCAACGTGGAAATCGGACATGAGGTTCGCCACGTCACGCAGGCGTGGGGTCGAAGCGTCGACCTGACGTTCGTGCGGCACGATGCTGGCGCGGTGCGCGATGCTCTCGCCGCGGCCGGGTTGCGCGTGGACGAGTGGTACATCCGCGGTCCACAGGCTGATGAGGAGGGCGAGCGGTTGCTCGTGCTGGCGCGGCGTCCGTGATGGTCGACGGCTAGACGCGCGCCTCGGCCGGCGGCGCGGCGCGTCCGGCCAACGCCAGGACGGCGAACCCGGCGATGGCCAAAAGGGCCAGGGAAACTCGCAGGCTGGTGAAATCCGACACCAAGCCGATGAGTGGCGACGCGGCCAAGAACCCAATGCGCAGCAGCCAGCTCGCGATGGTGACGCCCGCGCCCTCGGGCAGCCCGGGGAGGCGTCCGGCTGCGGCGTACGCAGCGGGCACGACCGTCGCGCTGCCGTACCCGGCCAGCGCGAAACCGATCAGGACGGCCGGCAGTACCGGCACGGCGATGACCAGGACGCCGCCGATGGCGATCATGAGGCCGCCGAGGCGCATCACCGGGACGACGCCCCAGCGATCGGTGGCGAGGTCGCCGAGGAAGCGGCCGACCGTCTGGGCACCGATCATGACGACGAAGCCGATGCCGGCGATGCCGATGGGGGTCTCGACGATCTGCACCAGGTAGAGGGCCGCCCAGTTCATGGCGACCTCCTCGGGCAGGACGCCGACGATCGCCAGCACGGCGAGCGGGATGATGGCCAACCACATGGACTTCGTGAGCCGTGTGGACGCGGGGTGGTTGGACTCTTCCCTCCGCTGGGTGCGGAAATCGGCGGGGAGCCGGGCGAGCCAGACCGCGAGGCCAGCGATGGCGAGCCCGACGAGGGCGGCGGCGACGAGGTGGATCTGGAGGGGGACGCGCTGGCTGGCGGCGAAGGTGGCGACGGCGCCACCCGTCACGGCGCCCAGGCTCCACAGGGCGTGCAGCGAGTTGATGATCGACTTGCCGTAGAGGTCCTCGACCAGGAGGCCGTGGACGTTCTGGGCGGCGTCGGTCACCGCGTCCGCGAAGCCGGCGAGGAACATGGCGGCGCCCAGGACGAGGACGTGGGGGGCGAAGCCGATGATGCCGAAGGCGACGGTGAGGACGGCCGTGCTGCCGAAGGCGGTGGGCGCGGCGCCGAAGCGGCGGATGAGCGGGGCGGGCAGCCAGGACGAGAAGAGGGCCCCGAAGGGGTACATCGCGATGAGCACGCCGAACTGGGTGTTCGTGAGGCCGAACAGGGCCATGATCTCGGGGTAGCGCGGCAGCAGGTTCGACAGGGCGAAGCCGTTGGTGAAGAAGAGCAACGAGATGCCGATGCGGGCGCGCACGGGGTGGGTCGACGATGGTGACACGATTCAGGATCGTACGGGCGGCGTCGGAGAGAAGTCGAACTGCGTGAAACTCCGGTTTGGGTCTCAAACTCCGGCTCCGAACCCGGAGTTTGAGACCCAAGGGAGCGTGTCGGCGCCCCTCGGGCGGGCGGCTCAGGCCTGGCGCTTCTGGACGGACGCCCATTCGTCGCGGAGGCCGACCGTGCGGTGGAACGTCAGCGGCTCCGTGGTGTCGGCGGCGAAGTAACCCAGGCGCTCGAACTGGACGACCTCGCCGGGCTCCGTCTCCGCCAGCACCGCCTCCACCTTGCAGCCCGTCAGCAGCTCCAGGGACGCCGGGTTGAGGTCGTCCAGCGGCTCACCAGTCGCCTCACCCGGCACCTCGGTGGTGAAGAGCCGGTCGTACAGGGCCACGGTGGCATCCGCCGCGTGGTGCGCCGAAACCCAGTGCATCGTCGACTTCACCTTGCGCCCGTCGGGGGAGTTGCCCCCGCGGCTGGCCGGGTCGTAGGTCGCGTGGACGGCGACCACCTCGCCCGCCTCGTCGGTCACCACGTCGGTCGCGGTGACGAAATAGGCCCCCCGCAGGCGCACCTCCCTGCCCGGCGAGAGCCGGAAGAACTTCGGCGGCGGCACCTCGGCGAAGTCGTCGGCCTCGATCCACAGCTCGCCGCTGAACGCGACAAGGCGCGTCCCGGCCTCGGGATCGTCCGGATGGTTGGCGACCTCGAAGTGCTCCACCACCGGGTTGCCGTCGGCGTCGGTGGGCCAGTTCGTGAGCACCAGCTTGAGCGGACGCAGCACGGCCATCCGCCGCTGGGCCGTCGTGTTGAGCTCGCGGCGCACGAACGACTCGAATTCTTCGATTGCCTTGCGCGAGTTGGTGCGCGTGACGCCGACGGCCTCACAGAACGCACGCAGCGCGGCGGCCGGGTAGCCGCGCCGGCGCAGCCCACGCAAGGTCGGCATGCGCGGGTCGTCCCAGCCCGACACCACCTTGTCCTCCACCAGCGTGCGGAGCCGACGTTTCGAGGTGATCGTGTGCGTCAGCTCCAGCCGTGCGAACTCGCGCTGGGTCGGGGCGGGGCCGTCCAGCGGCAGGTGCGCCAGGAACCAGTCGTACAAGGGGCGATGTGACTCGAACTCCAGCGAGCACAGCGAATGGGTGACGCCCTCGATCGCGTCGGACTGGCCGTGTGCCCAGTCGTAGGTCGGGTAGAGGCACCACGCATCGCCCGTGCGGTGGTGGTGGGCGTGCCGGATGCGGTACATCACCGGGTCGCGCATCTGCATGTTCTCGTGCGCCATGTCGATCTTGGCCCGGAGCACGCGCGCACCGTCGGCGAATTCACCGGCACGCATGCGGCGCAGCAGGTCGAGGTTCTCCTCTGGCGTCCGGTTGCGGTTCGGCGACTCGACGCCCGGCGTCGAAAACGTGCCCCGCTGCTCGCTGATGGTGTCGGCGTCGGAGTCGTCGACGAACGCCAGCCCGGCCTCCACCAGGTGCTCGGCCCACACGTAGAGCTGCTCGAAGTAGTCCGAGGCGTGGCAGACCGAATCGGGGGTGTACCCGAGCCACGCGATGTCGTCGACGATCGACGCGACGTACTCGGCCTCCTCGGTGTCGGGGTTCGTGTCGTCCAGGCGCAGCTTGCAGACGCCCCCGAAGTCCTCCGCGATGCCGAAATTGGTGACGATCGCCTTCGCGTGCCCCACGTGCAGGTAACCGTTCGGCTCGGGCGGGAACCGGGTCTGGACGCGTCCGCCGTAGGTGCCCGCCTCGTTGTCGCGACGGATCAGGTCGCGGATGAAATCGTGGGCCCCGGACGGCGAATCGGTCATGCGCGAAGGCTACCAACGGCGCTCACGCGTCGCTCAGGCGAGGTCCCCGATGCGGAACGACGCCAGCGCGGCGTTCGGTCGCGTTCGATCGGCATGCTGGGCGCGGAAGCGTTCGGTCGCGTCGGTACCGCACAGCCCAAGGATGCGTGGCGCGCCCCCGGGGTGACGCCCGACCCACTCGGTGAGGTCGTAGACGCCGCCGTCGATCGCCACCCAGCACGACGCGGCGTCCGCGTGGGTGGCCACCTCGGCCAGCGAGTACGCCACTGCCGGGGACGCCTCGGCCGCGGCGGGGGCTGCCAGCCGCTGCGTCCACGTCGCGGTCGAGCCGGAGTGCCCCGCCAGCACGACGAACGTCAGGCAGGCCAGGGCCGCACCCACGGCGAGCGCCCCGACGGCCAGGACGCCCACGCCGCGCTGGCCGGGGCGGGCGGCGTCCCGGCGCTGCAGCACCCACCAACCACCGGTGAGGATGGCCAGCACCAGCGCGCCGACCATCGTCAGGGTGCCCCACCGGGCGTGGGCCTCAGGCTCGGTGAGCTGCGCCGCCAACGCCTCGCCCGAGAAGCGCGCCGCCACCGCGGCCACGGCCGCGGCAACCACCGCCACCAGCGTCAGCCCGGCGTGACGCTCGCGCCACCTGGCGGACGCCACCGCCGCAATGACGGCCAGCGCGGCCAACGGCACCAGCACCACGGCCGCGTGCACGACCAGGGGGTGGAGGGGAAGTCCGAGCATGCGCGTCAGTCGGCCGCCAGGTGGGGGGCACCCAGCCCAAAGCCCGTCGCGTAGGCGTTCCCCGCCGCGTCCACGTAGGGCTCGTAGTCGTCGAAGACGTCCTCACAGGACGCCTCGACGGTCGCCATGTCGGCCGGCATGGTGGCGGGCAGCCGGCCACCGGGGTGCCCGGCGCCGGTCACCACGTCGAGCAGCGCCCGATCCGAGACGCCGTAGTGGACGAACAGCGCGTCGGCGAGCGGCTCCACCTCGGCCAGCACCACCGGCGTGTCCAGCTTCACCACCGCGACCACCGGCCGGTCGCCCATCGCGGCCCGGGCCTGCTCCAACCGGTCGAGGTCGGAGGCGTTGGAGATCACGGCGTCCGCGCCGCGGTAGCTGCGGTCACCCGCCAGGGACGCCTCGCGCGCGGTCTCGGCGCGGTAGGGCCGGTACTGCAGGCTGATCGGCCGGAAGCCGTCGACGTACGGGTCGGCGTGCGGGCTCTCCATCACGACCAGGGCGGCGTCGGCGTCCGCCGGGTCGTCCACCGCCTCGAAGTACTCCGCCACCACCGCCGGCTGCAGGGCGTCGCTGTCGGCGGCGGGCACGAGATTGCGCATGAAGCCCTTGTGGGCGTCGGTGTGCCGGGGCGGGATCCACACCTTCGCGCCGCGTGGCAACCGCGTGTCGAGGCCCTTCAGCGCGATCACGGACGCCAGCTGCGCGTCGTGGCCGGCCTGCACGAACGCCGGATTGCCGACCACGGCGAGGCTCTCGGCCAGCTCCAGGTAGGGGTCGTCGAACAGCCCGACGCGGAACATGCCCCGCAGCAGCCGGACGGCCGCCTCCTCGAATCGGGCGCGCATCACGTCCTCGCCGTACCACTCGGCACCCAGCGCGTACGCCTCAAGCACCGGCGCCACCTCGTTGTTGCCGCCGAACTGGTCGACGCCGTTCATGATGAGGCGCAGGTGACGCTCGGCCACGCTCAGGTCCTCCACCCCGAAGCAGCGGGCGGCGAAGGAGTCCATCGGCCCGGGGTCGCCGGTGATGCCCCAGTCGGTGCACACCACGCCGTCGTAGCCGAGCTCGCCGCGCAGCTCGTCTTTGATGAGTTGCTCGCTGTAGGCGTTGCCGAACGCGCCCTCGTTCTGCCCGACCGACACCGAGTAGTACGGCATCACGGCTCCGGCGCTGCCGGTTGGCCCGTCAAGGGCGAACGCCCCCTCCACGAAGGGGCGGCGGTGGGCGTCCGCGTTGCCGCCGGGGTACACGTTGTACTGGCCGAACCGGTAGTGGGCGTCGCGTCCACCCTCGCCGGTGCCGCCGCCGGGCCAGTGCTTGACCATCGCGATGACGCTGCCCGGCCCCCAGCCGCCCTCGGCGTCCGGGGTGGTCTGCAGGGCGTCCACGTAGGCGCGGGTGAAGGCGACGGCCTGCTCGACGTCGCCGCCGAAGGTGTCCACGGCGCGCATCCAGCGCGGCTCGGTGGCCAGGTCGATCTGCGGGCCGAGCGCGGTGGTGAATCCCAGGGCGCGGTACTCCTGGCGGACGGTGTCGGCGAAACGCCGCACGGTCTCGACGTCGCCGATCGCGGCCAGCCCGATGCCCTCGGGCCACTTCGACACCGCGGCGCCGCTCGACTTGAACTCCGCGCCGGAGTCGGACGCCCCGTGGCGGGGGTCGGTGGAGAAGTTCACCGGCACGCTGAACGGCTGCTCCTCGGCGAGCTGCTGCATGCGGTTGTGCCAGCCGACGGCGGTCGGCACGTCGGCAAAGGTGATGACGAGCACGTGGCGGATGTTGTCGCGCAGGATGAGCTCGCGCTGGCCGTCGGTGAGATCGTCGGGGGCGTGGACGTCCGGGTCGTACGGCTGCCCGCCGTAGGTGCTCGAGAACGGCCCGCCGGGCAGTGACGGCACCGTCTGGTGCCGCGAGTAGAGCATGAGCCCGGCGATCTGCTCTAGGCTGAGGCGGCCGGCCAGGTCGCGGGCGCGGGCGGTGGCGTCCAGGCGCCAGTCCCCGGCCGGGATCAGCTCGCCGGTGCCCGCCAGGTCGCGGAACCAGCGGCCGTCGATCTCGACGACGCGGCCCGTGGCCGTCGAGATCGTCGGCCCGTCGGGGTTGGTGAAGCGCTGAACCATGGGGTCCTCCTCGATCCGGTCTGCCCCCGAGCCTACGGCCACCGGGGCCGGCATGGTTGAGTGGAGCCATGACGCCGAGTGGATCCAGGACGCCAACGCTGCCGACCCCCCGCACCCCCGACCCCGCCGAGGCTCCGCCGCTGCGCTGGGGCATCATCGCTCCCGGCAACATCGCCGGCGCCCTGGCGCACGCGGTGCGCACCCACACCCGCCAGCGGCTCGTGGCCTGCGGATCCCGCTCGGCCGAGCGGGCCGAGGCGTTCGCCCGCGAGCACGGCATCGAGCGGGCCTACGGCAGCTACGAACAACTCGTCGCCGACCCGGAGGTCGACGTCGTCTACATCGCCTCGCCACACAGCGAGCACCGCGCCCAGGCGCTGCTCGCCATCGAGGCCGGCAAGCATGTGCTCATCGAGAAGTCGGTCACGCGCAACGCCGCCGAGGCGCGGGCGGTGTTCGACGCGGCCCGCGAGGCCGGCGTCGCCTGTCTGGAGGCCATGTGGCCGCGGTTCGCCCCGCGCTACGACATCGTCCGCCAGCTGCTGGACGACGGCGCGCTCGGCGAGGTCGAGACCGTGCTGGCCGACCACGGTCAGCGCATCACCGCCGAGCACGCGCCCCGCCTGCACGACCCGGAGCTGGCCGGGGGCGCGCTGCTCGACCTCGGCGTCTACCCGGTGTCGTTCGCCCAGCTCGTGCTCGGCTCCCCGGCGGACGTCGACGCCCGCGGCACCCTGACCGAGACGGGCGTCGACCGGCAGGTGACCATGGTGCTGGGTGCCCCGGGCGGCGCGCAGGCCGCGCTGTCGACGACCCTGGCGGCCAAGACGCCGTGCGCCGCGTCCGTCTCCGGCTCGGCGGCCCGCGTCGAGCTGCCTGGCGTGTTCTACTCCCCGGGCATCGTGCGGCTCGTGACGGCCGAGGGCGACGCGGTCGAGTCCGAGCAGCCCGCGATCACCGGCAGCGAGGGGCTGTGCCACCAGGTCGCCCACCTCGCCCAGCTCATCGCGGACGGCCGCACCGAATCGCCCCTGCTGTCGCCGGAGGAGTCCGTCGCCGTCATGACGACCATGGACGACGTGCGCGCGCAGGTCGGCGTGCGGTATCCGGGGGAGTAGGAGACCGCACGGCCGAGGTCAGGGGAGCAGCGCCAGCAGCTCGGCCGGGCGGTGCCGGAACCGCTCGATGCTCTCGGTGCCGTCGGTCAGGGCGAGCAGGGTGCGGGTCAGCACCTCGTTGACCGGGGTGGGGACGCCGTGGGCGGCGCCGTGGCGCACCACGGCCCCGTTGAGGAACTCGACCTCGGAGCGGCCCCGCCCCGAGTGCAGGTCGATGTGGAAGCTCGGCATCTTGTCCCCGCGCCCGGAGCCGAGCGCCCGCGTGAGGGCCGGCTGCGCGATCACCCGGGGCAGCCGTTGCGCGGCCAGGGCCAGCAGGCGGACGGGCGTGCCTGGCAGGTCGACCGGTCGCAGCCCCATCGCGCGCATCACGCGCAGGCACTCGCGCAGCACCTCGACCTCGACGCGGTAGAGATCGGCGTCGGAGAACAGCGCGGCCACCGGCAGATCGAGGATCGCCGAGGTGGCGTTGCCGGTCAGGTTCGTGAGTAGCTTCGACCACTTCATCGCGTCCGCGTCGGCAAACCCGCGGCAGGCGAGCCCGGCGCCGTCCAGCGCCGCGACGAGCCGATCGGACAGCGGGTGGCCGAGCGCGACGCCCATGCCGCGGTGCTTCTCCTCCACGGCCTCGCCGACGCCCGGCTTGCCGACGGCCGACACCACGGTGCCCGCGATCACCCCGGACGCCCCCACGCGCGCGGCGATCGTGGCCTCGTTGTCGACGCCGTTCTGTAGGCTGAGGATCGCCGGGAGCGACGCCCCGGTGGCCACCAAAGAGTCGATGGCGTCCGCGGTGTCGAAGGACTTCAGCGCCACCACGGCCACGTCGTGCGGGCCGGCGGCGAGGGCGTCCGCCGGGCTGTCGTACACCGTGACCGTGTCGACGGCGCGGACGCCGCCCGCGGTGGTCACGCGCAGGCCGCGCTCCCGGATCACCGCTGCGGTGGCCGGCTGCTCGACGAACGCCACCGTCTGGCCGGACGCGGCGAGCGAGCCGCCGATGTAGGTGCCGATCGCGCCGGCTCCCAGGAACAGGAACTTCATCGCCCACCGCCTTTCCGCGCCGAGCCTAGCGACCCGTTGTCGGTCGGTCTCCCTAAGCTGGCTGCCATGAGCACCGCCCACCCCGCGCCCCGCCGCGGCACGACCCTGTGGCGCCTCGTGCTGGTGCTGTTGCTCCTGGCCGTGGCGGCCGGGGTGGTGTGGGCCTATGTGGTGCCGCGTCCCCCGTCGCCGGACGCCGTGCCCGTCGAGACGACGCCGGCGCCCACGCCGACCCCGACCCCCGCGATCCCGGAGATCGCGCGCCAGCAGGTCTGGACGTCCGACACCCCCTCCTCGGGGGAGTACCGGCTGAACACGGTCGCCCTCGAGCCTGCCGTCGCGCACGAGCGGGTGGTCGACTATGTGGTCAAGGTCGAGTCCACGGTGCCCGACATCGACCCCGACGAGGCGGCCCGGGAGATCCAGGCCGTGTTCGACGACGAACGCGGCTGGGCCGGGTACGGCCGGACGTCCTTCCGGGCGGTCACGCACGAGTCGGCCGCGGCGATGATCCTGTACCTTGCCGCCCCCGACAGCGCCCAGGAGTTGTGCGCCCCGCTCGACATCGCGCGGACGTGGAACTGCCGCAACGGCGCCAACGTCGTGCTGAACACCGACCGCTGGCTGTACATGACGCCCACCTACGACGACCTCGCCGCGTACCGCGCCTACCTGGTCAACCACGAGGTGGGGCACTACCTCGGGCTGGGGCACGTCGAGTGCCCCGCGGCTGGCAGCGTCGCCCCGGTGATGATGCAGCAGAGCATCGACCTGGGCGGGTGCCTGCCCAACGCGTGGCCCCGCGAGGCGGACTGACTCAGCCGCCCGCCCGCCGGTAGAGGAAGGCGGCCATGGCCTCGCGACTGACCGGATCCCACGGCCGGTAGGTGCCGTCGGGGTAGCCGGTGGTGACGCCGCTGGCGACCAGCCACTCGATCTCGGCGCGGAACGGGAGCCCGGCCGGCACGTCGGTGAACGTCGCCCGCGCCGGCGGGGTGAGGGCCGGGGAGCCGCTCGCACGGTGCAGGAAGGCGGCCATGGCGTCGCGGCGCACGGGTTCGAGCGGCCGGTACGTGCCGTCCGGGTACCCCGTGGTGATGCCCACCGACGCGGCCCACTCGATCTCGCGGTAGAACGGGTTGTCGGGCGTCACGTCGCGGAACGTCTGCCGCGTCGGGGTGAAGGCGGGCGCACCGGCGGCGCGGTGGAGGAACGCGGCCATCGCGTCGCGGGCGATGGGCTGCGCCGGGCGGAACGTGCCGTCCGGCCAACCGGTGGCGATGCGGCGCGCAGTCAGCCATTCGACCTCGTTGCGGAAGCCCGAGCTGGCCGCATCGGTGTAGGGCGCCGGTGGGGCGGTCACGCCGGCGACGCCGAGGGTCGTCCGGCGCGCAGCCGTCCACCAGATGGTCAGGTTCGCGTAGCGCTTCGAGCACACCCCGGCCGCGGTGCACGTCATCGGCGCCAGCGCGTTGCCCGTCCGGGCGGCCGTGAGCTGGGACGCCCGCGCGAGGGTCTCGGTGAGGGCGGGGGTGACGGTGGCCGGGGGCGAGGGCGCGATGGGCGGGGCGGTCGAGCCGGAGGCGGTCGCGGGGAACCAGGCGCGCAGGATGCGGTGGAAGTTGCGGTTGCCGTAGGTGGAGCACGCGTCGCCGGTGCCCGACACCGCGGCGATCGCGGCCTGGTTCGGCACGTAGGGGGTGTAGTTGTACAGCCCCGCGGTGGCCTGGTTCTGCAGGTACACCGACGCCTTCCCGCACGTGGTCTCGGGGTGGTAGGCGATCTGCACGGTGGTGCCGGCGCGGTGGTTGTAGCGCTCCGGGTGCTGCCGGTACTTCTGGAAGCGCTCGGCGGCGCCGTAGACCTGCGCGAAGTAGGACGCCCAGTCCGGCGCGCAGCCGGTGAAGTCGGGGCACCCGGCCCCCGTTGCCTGGTTGTACATCTGCCGGGTGAGCTGGCTGCCCGAGCGGGTGAGCAGGCTCGACTCGCGCTGGATCAGCACGAGCAGCACCTGCGGGTTGATGCCGCACGCCGTCGCCACGTCGGCGACGATGCCCGCCCCGGTGTTGGCGGGGTTGGCCGCGAGCGCTGCGCAGTAGGCGGTGGCGGTGAGCGCGGGGGTGGGCACCGTGTAGTCCTTCAGGCACGGCGTCTTGTCGGCGTTCGGCACGCAGGCGGCGCCGATCTGGGTGACGAACGCGGTCACCTCGGCGCGCGTCATCGCGCCCGGCCGGTAGAACGCGGCGTCCGAGATGAGGTTGCCGGGGTCGAAGCCGTCCAACGGGGAGGCGGCGGACGCCGGCGTCGGTGCGGCCCAGCCGGCCAGCCCGACCGCCAGGGCGGCCGCCGCGGCGGCGAGCGCGCGGAGGGGGCGAAGGACGGGCATGGTGCTCCTCAGGGGCCGACGGATGGGCGTCCGGGCGGGGTAGCCTGCGGGGCATGCTCGCCCTGCTCTCGCCCGCCAAGTCGCTCGACTTCGACACGCCGCTGCCGACGCGCAGGCACACCGTACCGACCCTGCTGGGCGAGTCGGAAGCCCTCATCGACGTCCTGCGCGGCCTGTCGGTGGCCGACGTCGGTGCCCTGATGGACATCTCCGACGAGCTCGCCGCCCTCAACGCCCAGCGGTACGCCGAGTTCACCGTTCCGTTCACGCCGGCCAACGCGCGCCCGGCCGTGTTCGCGTTCGCGGGTGACGTGTACCAGGGGATGGACCCCCGCCGGTTCGACACCCGCGACCTCACGCGCGCCCAGAAGACGGTGCGGATCCTCTCCGGGCTCTACGGCGTGCTGCGCCCCCTCGACCTCGTGCAGCCCTACCGGTTGGAGATGGGCACGCGGCTGCGGACCGAGCGCGGCGCGTCCCTGTACGCGTGGTGGGGACGCCGCATCACCGACGCGCTGCGCGACGACCTGGCCGCCTCCCCGGGCGCGGACGCCGTGGTGAACCTGGCCTCGCAGGAGTACTTCGGCGCGGTGGACGTCGAGCACCTGGCCGCCCGCGTGATCTCCCCGCGCTTCGAGGACACCTCGGCGCGGGGCCAGCGGTCGGTGGTGTCCTTCTACGCCAAGCGGGCGCGCGGGGCGATGGCGGCGTGGCTGGTGCAGCAACGGGTGCAGAGCGTCGCGGCCCTGCGGGGGTTCGACGCCGCGGGGTACCGCTTCGACGCGGACGCCTCGACGGCCGACCAGCCGGTGTTCGTCCGCCGCTTCGAGGACAGGCCTGCGCCGGCCGGAGGTTAGGCGTCCGGGCTGAACGCCAGCGCGGCGACGTCCCCGATCACCACCACCGACGGCGGGGCCATGCCGGCGGCGGCCTCGGCCAGCTCGGCCAGCGGGGCGCGCACCACGTCCTGCCGCGCGGAGAACGCGTGGGTGACGACGGCGGCCGGCGTGGCGGCGTCCAGGCCCCCGGCGCGGAGCTCGGCGGTGATCTCGGGCAGGTTCTTGACGCCCATGAGGATGACCAGCGTGGTGCCGGCGTGCGCCAGGGCGCGCCAGTCCAGCGTGCTGCGCGGGTCGCTGGGCGCGACGTGGCCCGACACCACGGTGAACCCCTGGGTCAGGCTGCGGTGGGTGACCGGGATGCCGACGGCCGCGGGGGCGGCGACGGCGGACGTCACGCCGGGGATGACCTCGACCGGGACGCCGGCCCGCGCGCACGCCAGCCACTCCTCCCCGCCGCGGCCGAACACGAAGCTGTCGCCGCCCTTCAGCCGGACGACCCGACTGCCGGCGCGGGCGTGCTCGACGAGGAGGTCGTTGATCACGTCCTGGCTGGTGGCGTCGCTGCTGCGCGGCCGCTTGCCGACCTCGATCACCCGGGCGCCGGGGCGCAGGAACGCGGTGGGGTCGGGCGCGAGGTGGTCGATCAGCACCACGTCGGCCTGGCCGAGGGCGCGCGCGGCGGCGACCGTGAGCAGATCGGGGTCGCCCGGGCCGCCGCCCACGAGGGTCACGGACCCGGGGAGGAGCTCGGAGCGCATGCCCGACAGGGTAGGCCAGTGCGGGCCGCGCACCGCGGGCCGTCCGAGCCTTGTGCGTTCAGCCGGCGACGGCGACCTCGGTGACCTGGTGCCCGGCCAGCGTGAGTGTCGCGGGGCGCTGCAACACCTCGGCCGCGAGCGCCTCGGCCGCGGCGGGGTCGTCGACGGCCAGGCGCAGCACGACGGTCGGCCCCCACGTGGCGTCGGTCACCTCGACGCCGCGCGCGAGCAGGGCGCCGTCGACGCGTCCGGCCTCCTCAGGGCCCAGTTCCAGCTCCACCAACGTACGCACGACGGGCCGGACGCGCGGCGCGCCGTCCAGCGCCAGCGCGACGGCGTCGGAGTAGGCGCGCACCAGCCCACCGGTGCCGAGCAGCGTGCCGCCGAAGTGGCGCGTCACGACGGCGACCACGTTGGTGAGCCCGGCGCCGCGCAGCACCTCGAGCATCGGGGTGCCGGCGGTGCCCGCGGGTTCGCCGTCGTCGGAGGAGCGCTCGATGGGCTGGGCATCGGCCACATCGACGATGAAGGCGCTGCAGTGGTGCCTGGCCTCGGGGGCTCGGGCGCGGGCGGCCGCGACCACGGCGCGGGCGGCGTCCTCGTCGTCCACACGCTCGACCCGGGCGAGGAACACCGACCGCTTCACCTCGAGCGTGGCCTCGCGGACGTGCCCGAGCGGCAGCCGGTCGGCCACGGTCAGGCCTGGGCCGCGGCGGCGTCCGGCTCGGACGCCTCGTCGGCCAGCACGCGCGCGGGGTCGGCGAGCAGGGTGGCGATGCCGTGGTAGGCCGCGCCGAGGGCCCCGGGGGCCTCGGCCGCGGTGCGGACGCTGACCTGCACCGGCTCGAAGGGCCCCGACAGCACGCGGGTGTCGAGCTCGGCGCGCACGGCCGGGGTGAGCGCGTCGGCCAGCTCGGCGAGGTGACCGCCGAGCACGACGTGGGAGAGGTCGAGCAGGTTGAGCGCCGCCGAGAGCGCGATGCCGAGGGCCCGGCCGGCGCGGGTGAGGGCGGCGGCGAGGGCCGGGTCGGGGTCGGGGGCGGCGGCGTCCGCGACGAGGACGTCCCAGTCGTCGCGCCCGGACGCGGCGAGCAGGGCCCGGCGTCCGGCGACGGCCTCCAGGCAGCCGCGCGCGCCGCAGCCGCAGACCGGCCCGTCCGGGTCGACGCACACGTGGCCGAGCTCGCCGGCCCAGCCGTGCCGCCCGGCGAGCACCTGGCCGCCGAGCACGGTCGACGAGCCGATGCCGACGTTGCCCGAGACGTACACGAACGAGTCGAGGTCGCCCGGGTACCCCGGGGCGGGCTGGGCGATGGTGAGGGCGGCGCAGTCGGCCTCGTTGTCCAGCCCCGTGAGGGTGCGTTCGGACGCCCATCGCGCCAGGTGGGGCAGCACGGCGACCTGGCTCCAGCCGAGGTTCGGCGCGCGCAGCAGGACGCCCGCGTCGTGGTCGACGATGCCGGGCAGGGCCACGTGGGCCGACAGCAGGTGGGCCCCGGCCGGGGCGTCCGCGAGCGTTTCGGCCCCGAGATCGGCCAGGCGCGCGAGGGTGGCGTCGGCGTCCGAGCCCGCGAGGTCGTCGGTCACGAACCGGCGAGCGAGCACGCGGCCGGCGAGGTCGATGACGTAGGAGGCGAGGTGACCGACGTTGGCCTCCAGGCCCAGCGCCACGAACGTGCCCGGCGCCGGCCGCAGCGGCACCCCGGGTCGGCCCCGGCCGCGCTGGGCCGGGTCGTCCTCGGCCAGGATGCCGCCGGCGACCAGCTGGTCGACGAGCCGGGAGACCGTCGAACGTGTCATGCCCGTGGCCCCCGCGACGTCCGCCCGGGTGAATTCTCCAGGGCGCGCGAACACGGCCTGGGCCACCAGCACGAGATTCAAGGAGCGAAGCGTCGACTGCCGTGCGCCGCGGGGTGAGGTGGAGGACAATGGCTGCACATCTTGACTGTACGCGAGAGCGCGTTTAGTCTTGTCGTGAAACTTATATCGATGGCGAGGAGGCCTCATCATGGTTCGTGCTCCGGAGAAGTCAGACAAGTTCTCGTTCGGTCTGTGGACGATCGGCTGGACGGGCACCGACCCCTTCGGCCCGGACACCCGCCCGGCCCTGGAGCCCTGGGAGTACGCGGAGAAGCTGGCCGAGCTGGGCGCGTGGGGCATCACGTTCCACGACAACGACGTGTACCCCTTCGACGCCGACGACGCGACCCGTTCGGAGCGCATCGACACGCTCAAGAAGGCGGCGGAGGCGTCCGGCCTGGTCATCGAGATGGTGACGACCAACACGTTCAGCCACCCCGTGTTCAAGGACGGCGGCCTCACCGCCAACGACCGCGCGGTGCGCCGCTTCGGCCTGCGCAAGGTGCTGCGCAACGTCGACCTGGCGGCCGAGCTGGGGGCGTCCACCTTCGTGATGTGGGGTGGCCGCGAGGGCACCGAGTACGACTCGTCGAAGGATCTCCACGCCGCGCACCAGCGTTACGCCGAGGGGCTCGACACGGTCGCGGCCCACATCAAGGAGCAGGGCTACGACCTGCGCATCGCCCTGGAGCCGAAGCCGAACGAGCCCCGCGGTGACATCTTCCTGCCCACCATCGGGCACGCCCTCGGCCTCATCGCCACGCTGGAGCACGGCGACATCGTCGGCCTCAACCCCGAGGTCGGGCACGAGCAGATGGCGAACCTCAACTACACCCACGGCCTGGCGCAGGCGCTGCAGGCCGGCAAGCTGTTCCACATCGACCTGAACGGCCAGAAGGGCCTGAAGTACGACCAGGACCTCGTGTTCGGCCACGGCGACCTGCTGAGCGCGTTCTTCACGGTCGACCTGCTGGTCAACGGCTTCCCCAACGGCGGCCCGACCTACGACGGCCCGATCCACTTCGACTACAAGCCCTCGCGCACCGAGGGCATGGAGGGCATCTGGGACACGGCGAAGGCCAACATGGAGACCTACCTGTTGCTCGCCGAGAAGGCCCGCGCGTTCCGCGCCGACCCGCAGGTGCAGGAGACCATGAAGGCCGCCGGCATCTTCGAGCTCGGTGTGCCCACGCTGGCCCAGGGCGAGTCGGTGGCCGACTTCCTGGCCGCCGAGGAGGAGTTCGACGCCGAGGCCTCCGGGGCGCGGGAGACGTACTTCGTCCGCCTGTACCAGCAGGCGCTGGCCCACCTGATCGGCTGACGCCGTGACGCTGGTCGCCGGAATCGACAGCTCCACCCAGTCGGTCAAGGTCCTGGTCGTCGACGCCGAGTCCGGCGCCGTCGTCCGCCAGGGCCGGGCCGCCCATCCCGACGGCACCGAGGTGGCGCCGTCGGCGTGGTGGACGGCCCTGGGCGAGGCCATGGAGTCCGCCGGCGGGCTGGACGACGTCGCCGCGGTGTCGGTCGGCGGCCAGCAGCACGGCATGGTGGCGCTGGACGCCTCCGGTGCGGTGATCCGCGACGCGCTGCTGTGGAACGACACCCGCAGCGCGCCGGCGGCATCCGACCTCACCGAGGAGCTGGGCGGGCCGCAGGCGTGGGTGGACGCCGTCGGCTCGGTGCCGGTGGCCAGCCTCACCGCCACCAAGCTGCGGTGGCTTGCCGATGCGGAGCCCGACCACGCGGCCGCCGTCGCGGCCGTGGCCCTGCCGCACGACTGGCTCACGTGGCAGCTCGCCGGCGCGCCGGGCATCGAGGCGTTGGTCACCGACCGGTCGGACGCCTCGGGCACGGCCTACTTCGACGCCGTGGGCAACGCCTATCGCCGCGACCTGCTGGGCCTCGCGCTGCGCCGCGACGCCGCCGACGTGGTGCTGCCCCGCGTGCTGGGGCCGGCGGAATCGGGGTTGGCCATGGCCACCTCCGGGGCCCCGCTGGGGCCGGGCTGCGGCGACAACGCCGGCGCGGCCCTGGGGCTGGGGCTGACCCCGGGGGAGACGTCGCTCTCGCTCGGCACGTCCGGGGTGGTGGCGGTGGTCTCGACCACGCCGGTCGCGGACGCCTCGGGTGCGATCAACGGTTTCGCCGATGCCACGGGTGAGTACCTGCCCCTGGCCTGCACGCTGAACGCCGCCCAGGTGTTCGACGTGTTCGCTCGCCTGTTGGGCGTCGACCACCGCGCGCTCGGTGAGCTCGCGCTGAGCGCCGAGCCGGGCGCGGGCGGGTTGGTGCTGCTGCCGCTGTTCAACGGCGAGCGGACGCCCAACCTCCCGGACGCCACGGCCTCGCTGCGCCACATGACGATGGCCAACTCCACGCGGGCCAACCTGGCGCGCGCGGCGTTCGAGGGCGTCCTCGGTCATATGGCCTACGCCCTGGACGCCGTCCGCTCGTTTGGCGTGGCCGTCGAGCGTGTGTCGCTGGTGGGCGGGGCGGCGAAGTCCGCCGCGATTCGCCAGCTGGCGCCGTCGATCCTCGGGGTCGAGGTCGTCGTGCCGCCGGACGGAGAATACGTCGCCCTGGGCGCGGCCAAGCAGGCCGCGTGGGTGGCGTCCGGTGCCGCCGAGGTGCCCGTCTGGCCCTTGGCGGGGGTCGAGACCCTCGCGGGCGACGACACCCCCTTCATCCGGCAGCGGTTCGCCGAGGCCCTGGCCGAGGCCGAGGGAGTCTGAGAAGCTGCCCGCATGGGTGTGCTGGCGCAGGCGTGGCAGGAGGTGCGCCTGCACCCGGCCCGTTTCGCGGCGACGCTGACCGCGATCGTGCTCTCGGTGGCGTTCCTGGCCGCCACGCAGGTGTTCGCCGCCACCGAGTCGAACGCGATCACCGAGCGCGAGATGCTGTTCGCCTCGCGCGCGGATGTGGTGGTCGACTCCCACCTGTGGCACTGGCCCGACGCGCGCCTCCAACGCGATGGCGGCCTGGCGTTGGCGGAGGAGACCCTGCGCGACCAGCCCGAGGTGGTGTCCTTCGAACGGTTCAGCCAGCTGTACACGCACCTGAGCAGCCGCGACGCGTTCGCGGGCGTCAAGCTCACCACCTCGCCGATGGATCCGGAGCTGCGGTGGTACGCCCCGAGCGAGGGCCGCTACCCGGAGACGGCCGTCGAGATCGTCCTCACCCGTGACACGGCCGCCGACCTGGGTGTCGGGCTGGGCGACACCGTGCAGCTCAACCTGGCCGACGTCCTGCCCCTGACCGTCGTTGGGCTCACCGACGAGCGCGGTTACGACGACCCGCCCGCCTACGCGATGCACGCGTTGCTGGAGCGAGCGGGCACCCTGTTGCCGCCGCCCGACTACAGCATCCTCATCAATCCGGCCACCACCGCCCGGGAGACCCCCGGCGCGTCCAGCGGCGGCGTCGGCGTCCGACTGCTCGTGCGCACCGCCAGCCCGGACGTGGCGTCGGCGGTCGTCGAGAAGACCCAGCAGGCGCTGTACCGGGCCGGCTTCCTCAAGATCATCGTCGAGCCCAAGGTGGCTGCGGTCGTCCGCGCCGAGGCGGCCGGGGCCGTCGCGGGCGGGGCCGGCTGGCTCAGCCTGCTGGTGACCGGCTGCGGTGCCGTGGCCGTGCTCGTCGGCACGCTCATCATCGCCAACACGTTCACGATCCTCGTCGCCCAGCGCCAGCGCCAGATTGGCCTGCTCCGTGCGGTGGGTGCGACGCGCGGTCAGGTGCTGGCCCGGTTCGTGGCCGAGGCGGGGGTGCTCGGCGCGTTGGGCACGGTGCTCGGGCTGCCGGTGGGGGTGGGGCTCGCCGCCGCGGTGTCGGGCTGGGCCACGCGGTCGCTGGTCCACGGGTTGGTCGTGCCGTGGCTGACGCTGGCCGGGGTGGCGCTGCTCGGCGTCGGGGTCACCGTTCTCGCGTCCCTCATCCCGCTGTCCCGGGCCACCCGCGTCCCGCCGCTCGCGGCGCTCCAGCCGGTGGACGCGGTGCCCCAGGCGGCCCGCCGGTCCGTCGTGCGGGGTGTGGTGTGCGCCGCCCCGGTGGCGATCGGCGCGGCGGTGATGGCGGCGGGGCTGGGGGCTTGGGCCGGCGTGGGCTCGGAGGCCTGGGGGCCGGTGGTGCGCGTCGTGGTGGTGGCCGTGGGCGCGGTTGGCGTCAGCGTGGGCGTCCTGGGCGCGTCGTCGCTGTACGTGCCACCGCTGGTGCGGCTCCTTGGCGCCCCCGTGGTGGGCCGGTGGCCGGAGGCGCGCCTCGCCGTCGCCAACGCCGTCCGCAACCCTGCCCGGGTCGGTGCGACGGCCACGGCCGTCATGCTCGCCGTCGGCCTGATCGTCACCGTGCAAGTGGGCAGCGCCTCGGGGCGGGCCAGCGCGTTCGCGCGGATGGACGAGCGCTACCCGGTCGATCTCGCGCTGCAGTCCGCCGTCGCAGAACCCGACCTCGCCAATCCCAACGGCGCCTGGGCGGGCCCCAGCCGCCGCGACGCGACCGGCCGGCTGAGGGGGTTCGCGCCCGGGGGGCTGGACGCCGTCCGCGCCACCCCCGGCGTGGCGGACGCCGAGCTGCTCACCACCACCGAGCCGCTCCTGCTGTGGACCGGCACGGGCATGATGCGCTTCCTGCCCGCCGCCGTCGTGCCGGCGGGGGCGCAGCGGCTGCTCAACGCTCCCGTCGAGGTGGGTCCGGGCGAGGTCGGTCTCCCGGCCCAGGTCATCTCACTGCTGCAGATCCAGGTGGGCTCGATCGTGATGCTGCAGTCGCTCACCGGGGACCGGGAGCCGTCGCTGCGGGTGGTGGAGAGCAATCTCGGCCCGTCGCTCGCGGTGCTCCACCCGGACACCCTGGCTGCCCTGCGCGCCCACACCCGCGACGGCCTCATTCTGGCGCGGCTGCAGAACCCGGACGACAGCGTGGGCGTCGTCCGGCAGTTGCAGGCGCAGCTCATGGCGGACAACCCGGGCCTCGAGGTGAGCGGGAGCGCCGTGCAGAAGGCCATGCTGCGCACCCTGCTCGACGACGTCACGGCGTTCCTCACGGGGCTGCTCGCCGTGGCCGCGCTCGTGGCGCTGATCGGGGTGGGCAACACGCTCGGGCTGTCGGTGCTGGAGCGCAGCCGCGAGTTTGCGCTGGTGCGCGCCCTGGGTCTGCAACGGTCGGGCGTCCGCCTCATGGTGCTGCTGGAGTCGCTGGCGATCGCACTCGTCGCGGTCGCGGTGGGGCTGGCGTCCGGCCTCCTGTTCGGGTGGGCCGGCGCGGCCGCCGTCGCCCAGGCGTTCGGGCTCAGCACCCCGCCGCTCGTCGTCGACTGGCCGGCCACGCTGCTCACCTGCGCGCTCGTCGTCGCGGCCGCGGCGCTGGCGTCCGTCCTACCCGGACGCCGCGCAGCCCGGGCGACCCCGGTCGAGGCGTTAGCGGACATCGGATGAGGGTCGAGGAGGGAGCGCCCATGGGTGAGGACGTGGTGGCCGAGGCCATCGATCTGGTGAAGGTGTACGGCGAGGGCGACCGCGCGGTCCGGGCCGTCGACGGCATCAGCGCGCGATTCGCCCGCGGCTCCTTCACCGCGATCATGGGGCCGTCGGGCTCCGGCAAGTCCACCCTGATGCACTGTCTGGCGGGGCTGGATCGGGTGACGTCCGGCCGTGTGCTGCTGGGTGGGGTCGATCTGGCGGGCATGGACGACCGCACGCTGACCCGCACCCGGCGGGACAGGATTGGCTTCGTGTTCCAGGCGTTCAACCTGCTACCCACCCTCACGGCCCGGCAGAACATCACCCTGCCCGCGGAGCTGGCGGGCCGCCGCGTCGGGCGGGAGCAGCTGGACTCCGTGGTGGCGCCGTTGGGGTTGGGGGATCGGCTGGAGCACCGGCCGTCGGAGCTCTCGGGCGGGCAACAGCAGCGCGTCGCGATCGCCCGGGCGCTGATCACCCAGCCGGATGTGGTGTTCGCCGACGAGCCCACCGGTGCTCTGGATTCCCACACGGGCGAGCAGATTCTCGCGCTGCTGCGCCAGTGCGTCGATGAGCTGGGGCAGACGGTCATCATGGTCACCCACGACGCCCACGCGGCGTCCTACGCGCATCGCGAGGTGCACTTGTCCGATGGCCGGACGGTGCCGGTGACGGACATCGGGACTTCTGGGCGCCCCGAGCGCTCGGGCGCGCCGACCTGACCAATGCCCGCCTGACCGATGCCCGGCCCCACCCATCTGCTGCACCGGAGCAGATGGGTTGGGCCGGGGCCGGGGTGTCCGGTTACCCGGCCCGGGTGGCGCGGCCGGCCGGGTGGGCAGCGGCCGCAAAAGTTGCCCACAGATTGCCTCACCCCTCTGGTGCGCGCGCTTCGATCGCTCTAGAATAGGTACATGAGTTCGAATAAGGCGAGAGCGGCGGCGGTGGGTGGCGTGATCAGCGCGGCCGCTGCCGACAACCTCGCCGCGCTCGACCATGCCACCGCGCAACTGGAATCGGCCGAGGTAGCGCAGCTGATCTGCTTGGCCAACGCCTGCGACCTCCACCGCATCGACGCCGCCGTCATCGTCGACGGGTGCGAGCGGCTGGTGTCCCTGGGCGGGGACGGGACGCCGCAGGTGGGGGAGTTCCTCGCCGCGGAGGTCGGCGCGATGCTGCGGATCGGGCCCGGCGCCGCGAAGCGCCGGCTGGCGCAGGCGCTGAACCTGCGCCACCGGCACCCCCAGTTGTGGGATCTGACGATGCGCGGGTTGGTCCGCGTGTGGCAGGCGGTGTGGGTCGCGGACGCGTGCGTCGAGGCCGGGATCTCCCAGCAGGCCTGCGCCGTGGTGGACGGGCACTGCGCCGTGGCGCTCGCGATGCAGCCGTTCGGACGCGTCCGCGATCAGCTGGCGGGCTGGATCCTGTTGGCCGACACCGAACTCGCACACGAGCGCGCCGAGCGAACGGCGGGGTGGCGTGGGGTGAGGGTCGAGCCCATCCGCGAGGGTGCGACCGCGCTGAGTGGCAAGCTCGACGCCCGCGATGGCGTTGACTTGGACGACGCGCTGGGGCAACTCGCCCAGCAGCTGCCCACCGACCTGGACTTCCAGCACCGCCGCGCCCTGTCGTTGGGCATGCTGGCGCGGCACGCCTTGGGTCAGGACGAACTGCCCGACGTCGCGTCGCTCGCGCCCGGCGGCCCCGGCACGGGCCGGGGCGCAGGGGGCAACGACGATCCCACGGTGTTCGTCGTGGACGCCGCGGGCTTCGCCGCGCCGCGGCGAACCCCGGCCGACGGACGCGCGGACGGCGACACCGGCGCGGATGCTGCTGGGTTGGACGAGTCGGTGACCGACGCTGCGGCGGGTTGGTTCACGCAGCTGATCGGCGCCACCAAGCCGCGGACGCGCGAGCTAGTCATCCACCTCGACGCCGACGCCTTGCGCCACCCCGAGCGCGGCGTGGCGACCGTGGAGGGCTGGGGTGTGCTGCTGGCTGACCAGCTCGGCGGGCTGCTGAAGGACGCGACGGTGATCTGCCGGCCGGTGATCGACCCCGGCCGGCTCCCCGCCACGGACGCCTACGGCGTTCCGGAGCGGATGCGGCACGCGGTGGAGGTCCGCAACCCGGTGGAGGTGTTCCCGTGGGGTACGGCGCGGGCGCGGGCGTGCCAGCTGGACCACACGGTTCCTTTCGATCATGACGCCCCGTCCGGTGCCGGGCAGACCCGGCCCGACAACCTCGGCCCACTCGGTGCGTTCACGCACCGGGTGAAGACCCATGGGGGCTGGCGGGTCGAGCAGCCGATGCCCGGGGTGTTCTGCTGGGAATCACCGGCGGGGTTCCGCTATCTGGTGACCCCGACCGGCACCACGCTGGTCCGGAGGCCCCCGCCCCGGACGGGGGAGTGGTGGACGGTCGAGCCGCCCGGCTGGCTGGACGAGCCCGACCCACCCGAACACTGCGACCCCCGCGACGACACCCGTGCGCTGACCGCCGTCTGAGCCACCTCTGCGGCGGGCACCACTGCGCCCCAAATGCACCCCTGCGGGCGGTCACCACTGCGCCCGGGGGCGCCACGCATCAGGCGTCCGCAGCCTCCGCCAGCGCGTCGGCCGCCGACGCCGGCGAGGACAATACGCACCCGCCCCGGTCGTCGCCGCCCAGCGCGTTCGCCATCGTCGCTTGGGCGAGCACGATGACGGCACCATCGGCGAGGGCCGCGTCGACGGCCTCGCCGATGAGCCGGTCGAAGGTCGCCGTGTCGCCCACGTGGCGCGCCTGGATGGCGCCCTCCACGATGCGTCCGGCCACCTCGATCCCGGAGCCCGCCTCGTCGGTGAGCAGCCGGGTGGTCGGCTCGAGCGTGGACGCCAGGGTGGCGAGCGCTGTGATGCGGCCGCCACCCGCCTTCGCGAGCGCGGCGGCGCGCCGGGCCATGGGCCGGTCCACCCGCAGGACGGGCACGCGGGCGTCCAGGGCCACGCGGTCGCCGACCTCGCCGATCGAGGAGCAGGTGACGAGGATCGCAGCCGCCCCCCGCTCGGTGAGGTGTTCGACGTGGGCGGCGATCCGCTCGTCGTGGCGGCCGTCGACTCGGTGGCGGACCGCCTCGTCGAGCAGCCAGGCGTCCACGACGTGGAGTTGCTCGGCGTCGGGCATCCGTTCACGGACGAGCGCGTCGAAGCGCACCGCGTTGTCTGGTGCGGTGTGGATGAGGCCGACGATGCGGCCGGCGCGCTGGCCGCCCGGGGTCACGTCTTGCTCCTGGGGTTCATGGGGCTCCTTGCTGGGTGGCGGCATCGATGAACTGCCCGAGCCGGACGCGGAACGCGTCGGCGCGGTGGACGAAGGGAGTGACGGGGGTGGTGGCCAGGGTGGTTTCGGCATCCGTGGCGCCCGCGCGGACGAGCGCCAACAGGGCGGCGGCGGACGCGACGGGCTCGGCGGCGTTCCCGTCCCGGGTCTGGACGTCCGCGAGGGTGGCCTTGATGCGCGCCCAACACCGGGTGCGGCGCAGCAGCTGGCCGATGAGCGTGAGCCCCCCGACCCGTCCGCCGGCCAAACCTGCCTGGGCGTCGATGAGGGGGCGCGGGCCCAGATTCACCGCCGCGGCGCCTGATTATCTCCGGGAGCAGCGAATTCAGAGGTGCAGGTGGAGCCGCAGCGCGTCGTCCAGTTGGGCCATGAGGTGTGTCGGGAGCCGCCCGACGGTCGCACCGAGCCGCTCCAACGAAACCGCGCGAACCTGCTCGCCCTGGGCCTTCGAGTCGGCGTGGATGCCTGTCTCGTGGGCCGGAAGCAGCACCTGGAAGGGGAAGATGCGCGCGATATTGCTCGTCACGGGCACAACGGTGACGACGCCGCGTCCCAGCCGCGCGGCCGTGGCGTTGGCGTTGTCATTGCTCACGATCACGGCCGGCCGGCGCTTGTTGGCCTCGCCCGGTCGAGCGGGCTCCAGATCGACCAGCCTGATCTCACCGCGCAGCATCAGGCCAGACCATCCATGGTGACGGACTCCCACGCGTCGGCGTCCGCTGAGCTCTCCCACTCCGCCCACGCCGTTTCGTAGGCGGATTGGAGTTCGGCATCCCTGAGCAGTCTGATCGCCTGCTTGATGGCGGCGGATCGGGACGTGATGCCAGCCGCAGCGGCGTACTTGTCCAGCGCCGCGACGTCGCTCTCGGAGAGGCTCACGCTCAACTTCACCTGGCTCATGCCACGAGGGTACTCCGGATGTTCCTACCACGGTAGTACCACTTTCCCGGTTCATCACCTCGACGCCGGACGCCGCGAAACCGGGGGTGACCACGGTCGCCGACCGTCCGCCCGAGCTCTCGTAGAGCCGCACGATCACGTCACGGGACCGGTCCGAGGCGAGCTTCACCGCCGCGACGACCGCGTCGGGCGGGTTGAGCAGCCGATGCCGGGGGTTGACGAACCGGCCCGCCCGAACAGCACGATCCCCGCCACCCCACCCGACACGACCCCCGACACGACACTCGTGACGACCCCCAGTGCGCTGACCCTGGCCTTGACCCCACCCTGCCCAGGACACCACTACGCTCGGGGACCGTTCACCCCCGAGGAGGCGAAGCGTGTCCACCTGGATCGCCCAGGGCCAGCTCGCGCTGATCAACGCCCTGATCGTGTTCGTCGTCACGTTCGTGCCGGTCGTGACGTGGCAGTACCGCCGCTACGGCCGCCCCAACGCGGCGCGGCTGTTGGGGGCGTTCGCGCTGGCGTCCTACACCACCGCGTTGCTCACCTACACCTGGCTTCCGCTGCCCGAGCGTGACAGCCTCGTGTGCTCGGCGGCGCCGCGCCCGCGGTTCGTCCCGTTCGCGTTCGTCGACGACATCGAACGGGCGGTGTCCGAGGTGGGGCTGCCGGAGGGGCTGTGGTCGTTCACGGTGCTCCAGGTGGTGCTCAACGTGATCCTCTTCGTGCCGTGGGGCGTCATCGTTCGCCGGTTCCTCCACCGCAGCATCCTCGCCGCGACGCTGAGCGGGCTGGCGGCGTCCGCGTTCATCGAATCGGCCCAGCTGACCGGTCTGTTCGGCATCTACCCCTGCGCCTACCGGACGTTCGACGTGGACGACCTCATCACGAACACCCTCGGTGCCTTTCTCGGCGCGCTGGTCGCGCCGCTCCTGTTGGCCTGGATGCCGCGGGCGCGGGAGCTCGCGGCCCACCGGCACGTCCCGCGCCCGGTCACGGCGCCGAGACGCTGGCTCGGCATGCTCACCGACGCGTTCGCGTTCATGGTGCTGTCGGCGATCCTCTCGGTGCTGACGCTGGTCGGCGCGCTGGTGCTCGGCATCGAGACGGACGCCGGCATCGCCTCGCTCGGCTGGCTGGGCTTTGCCATCACGGTCGGGGTGCCCTGGATCGTCTGCTTCGTCATCCCGCCCTGGGGCGGTCATGCGGCCTCCGGCGGGCAGTACGCCGTGTGGCTCACCCCCCTGTGGCGTGACTCGACCGGCAACCTGACCCGCGGCACGCTCGCCCGGCGTCTCGCGCGGGCGCACGTCGTGCCGGGGCCGATGCTGGTGACGCTGGTGCTCGACGAAGGGCTGGGTCTGGGGCCGGGGTGGAGCCTCCTGTGGGTGCTCGTCGTCGCCGCAGCCGTCCTCCTCGTCCCCTTCACCCGGACCCGACGCTCCCTCAGCGGCGTTCTCACCCGCGCCGAGATGGTCGACCTCCGCACGCTGGACGACATCCCGGACGACCTCCCCGACGAGGGGCACGCTTGAACCATGACGCACCCGCAGATGTTCGACGACGACGATGCCCTCCTGGCTGGCCTGCGCAACCTCGCCCTGTCCTTCCCCGGTGCGCAGGAGAAGGTGAGCCACGGGCGTCCGGTGTGGTTCACGCGCAAGACGTTCGCGTCCTACGGCGGGCACGTGAAGGGATCGCACGGCGACACCTCGCTCAGCCGGGCCCTGCTCTTCAAGCCCGACGCCGACCACCGCGACCTCCTGCTCCGCGATGAGCGCTTCGTCGTGCCCGCCTACGACGGTCCGTACGGCTGGCTGGCCCTCGCGCTCGACACGTGGGAGCCGAGCGCCGAGGAGGTGCGGGACCTGCTGGAGGAGTCCTTCCGCATGACGGCACCCCCGGCACTGGTGCGCGAGCTCGAGGCCTAGGATCGGCTCCGTGATCCGTCTGCGCCCCGACCTCGCCGCGCTGCCCGCCTACAAGCAGGGCCGCATCCCCGACACAACCGAGCGGGTCTTCAAGCTGTCCTCCAACGAGAGCCCCCACGGCCCGCTGCCCAGCGTGGTGGACGCCATCGCCGCGGCCGCGGCCGAGGTGAACCGGTACCCGGAGGCGGCGGCGTCCGCCCTGGCCGACGCGGTGGCGCAGCGCCACGGGCTCACCCCGGAGCACGTCGTGTTCGGCGGCGGCTCGGTGGAGAGCGTGTCGCAGGTGATCCGGGCCGTCGCCGGCCCCGGTGACGAGGTGGTGTACGCGTGGCGCTCGTTCGAGGCCTACCC
This sequence comes from Propioniciclava soli, assembly GCF_038502305.1. Classification (NCBI taxonomy): domain Bacteria; kingdom Bacillati; phylum Actinomycetota; class Actinomycetes; order Propionibacteriales; family Propionibacteriaceae; genus Propioniciclava; species Propioniciclava soli. The sequence goes on along the minus strand of NZ_CP115965.1, from coordinate 3,342,628 downwards.
GCTGCTCGTGGTCGGCGCGGGGGCGACGCCGGTGCCGGTGCCGCTCACCGAGGACGGCCGCCACGACCTGTCGGCGCTGCGGGCGGCGATCACCGACCGGACGCGCCTGGTGATCCTCTGCACCCCCAACAACCCCACCGGCCCCGCCATCGCGCCGTCCGAGCTGGCCGACTTCGTCGCCTCAATCCCCGACGACGTGGCGGTCCTCATCGACGAGGCCTACCTCCACTTCCAGCGGGGCCTGGACGCCGACCCCGGCGTCGCGCTGCTGCGCCGCCACCCGAACGTCATCGTGGCCCACACGTTCTCCAAGGCGCACGGGCTGGCGGGGCTGCGCGTGGGCTACGCGCTGGCCGATCCCCAGGTCGCCGAGACGCTCCGCAAGGTGGCGATGCCGTTCGCGGTGACCACCCTCGCTCAGGTCGCGGCGCTCGCGTCCCTCGCGGCCCAGGACGAACTGGACGAGCGCGTCCGCGGGATCGTCGCCGAGCGCACCAGGGTGACCGACGCGCTCGCCGCCGACGGCTGGCGCCTCCCGGATTCGCAGACCAACTTCATCTGGTTCGGCCTGGGTGAGGACACGCTGGCCGCCAACGAGGTGTTCGCGCGCCACGGCCTGATCGTGCGCGCCTTCCCCGGCGAGGGGTTGCGCGTCACGATTGCCGAACCCGAGGCGAGCGAGGCCATCCTGGCCGCCGCGGCCGAACTCGCCGCCTCGGGTCTGACCAACGGCCTCAGGGCCGGCGAACGAGCTCAGGCCTGAGCGAACGCCTTCACGATCCCGGCGTTGAACGCGGGCAGATCATCCGGCGTCCGGCTCGAGAGCAGGTTGCCGTCGGCGTGGAACTCCTCGTCCACCCACGTGGCGCCCGCGTTCACGAGATCGGCCTTGATGTTCTCCACCGAGGTGAGGGTGCGCCCCTCCACCAGACCGGCGTTGACCAGGATCCAGGCGCCGTGGCAGATCGGGGCGACCGGCTTGCCGGCGCTCATGAAGGCCGTGACGAACTTCTGCGCGTCGGCATCCACCCGCAGGTCGTCGGCGTTGATGGTGCCGCCGGGCAGCACGAGCGCGTCGTAGTCGGCCGCGTCGGCGTCGGCCAGGGTCACGTCGACGTCGAAGTCGTCGCCGCGGTCCCAGTCGCCCTTCAGCGCCGTGATCGTGCCGGGCTTCTTGCTGACCAGCACCGGCTCGCCGCCGGCGTCCTTGACGGCCTTCCACGGGTCGGTCAGCTCGGGCTGCTCGACGCCGCGGTTGGCGAGGAACGCGATCTTCTTTCCGGACAGGTCGGACATGGTGGTGCTCCCTTCGTCTTCCTCCACCGTAGGTCGTCCGCGGTCGGCGGACACCACCCGCAGGTGGGGTAGGTTGCCGGCGTGCACCCCCATCCGATCACCGGCCAGCCGTTCGGCTCGCCCGTGCCGCCCGGGGCGGGCTGGCCCGGCGACCCGGCGGACGCCGCCACCCCCGTCGCCCACGACGCGGCCGGGGTGGCCGCGCTCGCCGCAGCCGCCGCCAGCACGCAGGCCTTGGACGCCGCCGTGTCGGTCTGCCGCGCGTGCCCCCGGCTGGTGGAATGGCGCGAGTCCGTGGCGGCGACCAAGCGGGCCGCCTACGCAGGCGAGCCCTACTGGGGACGCCCCGCGCCCAGCTTCGGTGACCCGGCGGCGTCGGTGCTGATCGTCGGGCTCGCCCCGGCGGCGCACGGCGCCAACCGGACGGGCCGCATGTTCACCGGCGACCGCTCCGGCGACTGGCTGTACGCCGCCCTCCACCGCGCGGGCTTCGCGTCCCAGGCGCGCGCCACGCACACCGGCGATGGGATGCAACTGCGCGGCGTCCGCATTGCCGCGGCCGTGCACTGCGCCCCGCCGGCCAACCAGCCGACCACGGCCGAGCGGGCCACCTGCGGCCCATGGCTCGACCGGGAACTGCAGCTCCTCGAACCGCAGCTGCGCTCGATCCTGTGCCTGGGCTCGATCGGCTGGGACGCGGCGCTGGTCGCCCTGCGCCGCGGCGGGTGGGAGGTGCCCCGCCCCAAGCCGCGGTTCGGCCACGGCGCGGTCGCCGAGGTGGCCACGCCCACCGGACGCGGCGTCCGGCTGGTCGGCAGCTACCACGTCAGCCAGCAGAACACGTTCACCGGCCGGCTCACCGAGGCCATGCTGGACGCGGTGTTCGCCCTGGTGTGAGCCGCAGTCAGCGGGGCGGGCCCAGCAGGCCCAGCCGCGCGAAGGCGTGCGCGAGGCCGTCGGCCTCGACGTCGTCGGTGACCAGATCGGCGGCGGACTGCACGTCGGGGCTCGCGTTGCCCATGGCGACGGCCGTGCCGCAGGCGGCGAACATCGGCAGGTCGACGGTGGCGTCGCCGAAGGCGACGGTGTCGGCCCGGTCGGCACCCAGGTGGGTCAGGAGGGCGTCCACGGCGTACGCCTTGGTGACACCCGTGACGCCGACGTCGCCGAACAGCGCCTCGGCGCCCCGGCCGCCCCAGGTGCCGTGCTGCAGGTGGCCGAAGGCGGCCACGCAGGCGGTGTGGTCGTCCGGGGAGCCCAGGAGGTAGCTGACCTTCATCGCGTCGGCGCGGTACAGCTCGCCGCCGAACACCATGCCGTGCAGCACGACGCGGTCGGCCGACACCTCGGGCTTGGCGCGTCCGCTGCAGAGGTACACCAGGTGCCCCGCCGCGCGCGCCTGCCTGATCGCGGCGACCGCGGAGGCCGGCAGGTCGTTGTGGTAGTCGACCAGCGTGCCGTCGACATCCAGGAACAGGATGCGGCGGGCCATGTCAGTGGACGCCGACCGGCAGGTCGCCGTCGACATCGGCCGGCTTGCGGACGAAGAAGCTCGCGACGACGGCCAGCACCCAGACGCCCCCGGCGAACAGGAACGCCCAGTGGGAGCCGGAGAGCAGGGCGGCGGCGTCCGGCAGGCCCTGGGCGAGGGCGGCGTCCGACATCGTGGAGAACACCGTGACGAACAAGGCGGTGCCCGCGGCGCCGGCGACCTGCTGGATGGTGCCGACCACGGCCGAGCCGTGGGAGTAGAGCGGACGCGGCAGCGAGCCGAGCGCGACGGTGAACAGCGGCGTGAACACGAACGCGAACGACGTGCTCAGCGTCATGTGGCCCAGCATGACGGCCCACCACGGCGTCGCCAGCGTGAGCGTCAAGAAGAACCAGAACACCCCGAGCACGACGAAGCTGGCGGGAATGACGAGCACGCGCGGGCCGAAGCGGTCGTAGAGGCGTCCGGCGATCGGCCCGATGAGGCCCATCATGATGCCGCCCGGCAGCATCATGAGCCCGACCTGGATCGGCTCGAGCCCGAAGCTGCGCTGCAGCAGCAGCGGCAGCATGATGACCGAGCCGAACAGCGCCATCATGCCCAGCGCCATCATCGTGAGCGCGACGGTGAAGGTGCCGTGGCGGAAGACGCGCAGGTCGAGCAGGGCGGTGTCGGTGCGCTGCAGCCGGAGCTGACGCCACACGAACAGGGCCAGGAACACCAGGCCAGCGACGAGGGCCACGGGGGCCTCCCAGGCGGCGCCCCCCTCACCGCCGCCGCCTTCACCGAGCATGCTCATGCCGAAGATCAGCGGCCCGAAGCCGAGCGCGGTCAGGGCGATCGAGGCGGGGTCGAGGGGAGTGAGGCGGTGGTCGCCGGTGTTGCGGAGCTTCCAGACGCCGAGCGCGAGCATCAGCAGCGCGATGGGCAGCACGGTGAGGAAGATGAAGTGCCACGAGCCGAGCTGCAGCAGGAAGCCCGACAGCGTGGGGCCCACCGCGGGGGCCACGGCGATCACGAGCGAGATGTTGCCCATGACCGCACCGCGGCTGTGGGGCGGCACGAGGTTCATGATCGTGGTCATGAGCAGCGGCATCATCATCGCGGTGCCGGACGCCTGCACGATGCGGCCGGTGAGCAGCAGCGCGAACGAGGGCGCCACGGCGCACACCAGCGTGCCGAGGCAGAACAGCACCATCGCGGTGACGAACACCTGGCGCGTGGTGAAGCGGTCGATGAGCCACCCGGTGATCGGGATGACGACGGCCATGGTGAGCATGAACGCGGTGGTGAGCCACTGCGCGATCCGCTCGGTGACGTCGAAATACGCCATGATCGCGGGCAGGGCGACGTTCATGGTGGTCTCGTTGAGGATGACGGTGAAGGCCGCCACCAGCAGGATCGCGATGATCGAGCGGTTGCCGGACGCCGTGGGGGCCGGGGCGTCGCTGAGCGTGGGGGCGGCGGACATGGGCGTCCCTTCGAGACGAAAACGGGAAGCGGCCGGAAGCGGCCACGATTCAGGTTAGGCCACGCCGCCGGTGAAACGTAACAGTGTTGCCGTGATTTGGCGCTCGGCCTCGGCGCGCGTGACGGTGGGGACGCCGTCGTCGGCCTGCGGCCCGTAGCGCCCGAAGAAGGCGTGGACGGCCCCGGCCACCACGACCTCCTCGTGGACGGGCGGGAGCCGGTCGCGCCCGGCCTCGAGGCCCTCGGGATTGATGACGCCGTCGTGCTCGGCGAGCAACGTCAGGGCGGGGAAGGCGGCGTCGCGCAGGTCGACGCCGTTGCCGGGGTAGGCGCCCAGCAGCACGAGCCCGGCGACGGCGTCCTTGTGGCCGGCCGCGTACTGCGCCGCCATGGCGCCGCCGAGGGAGTGCCCGCCGACCACGACGCGCAGCCCCGGCGCCAGCGAGGCGGCGACCGTCTCGGCGCGGTCGATGCCGGTGAAGGCCAGGTCGGCGCCGAACTCGGGGATGAGCGTCGTCACGCCCCCGGACGCCAGCGCGTGGCCGATCCACTCGTAGGCCTGGGGCCGCACGAGCGCGCCGGGGTAGAGCACGAACGCCAGGGTGGCCGGGCGGTCGGTGGGCTCGACGACCAGTACGGTGCCGCCGGCGTCGGCGAGCCGTGCCCGGGAGGGGGCGGCGTCCGCCACCACCGCGTCCTGCCCCACGACGAGGGGCGCGCGGACGACGAGGGGTTGCAGGATGCCGATGCCGTACCCCAGCAGGCCCACCAGCACGACGAGGAGGGCCAGGCGCAGGCCCCCGGAGCGTTTCTTCGGCACGCCTGGCAGCGTAGTCAGCCGGTCACGCCGTCGAGGCCCACCCACGCGGCCGCGTCGGTGCCCAATCGGCCGTCGGTCAGCTCCGCGGACGCCACCAGCACCTCGCCGGCGGGCAGCTCGACCGGCTCGGCGCCGAAGTTGACCACGACCACCACCGCGCCGCGGGTGAACGCCAGCACCTCGCCGCCGTCGAGGGCGTGCCAGGCGAAGGCGTCGGTGCGCAGGTCGGGCAGGTCGCGGCGCAGGTGCAGCGCGCGGCGGTAGAGGTTCAGCGTCGAGGCGGGGTCGGCGGCCTGGCGCTCGACGGTCAGCTCGGCCCAGTGCGCAGGCATGGGCAGCCACGGGTCGGCGTCCGCGCTGAACCCGAACGGGGCGGCGTCACCCGACCACGGCAGCGGCACCCGGCAGCCGTCGCGACCGCGGATCGTGTGGCCCGAGCGCTCCCACACCGGGTCCTGCAGCACGGCCTCGGGCAGGTCCTCGACCTCGTCGAGCCCCAGCTCCTCGCCCTGGTAGATGTAGGCCCCGCCGGGCAGCCCCAGCTCCAGCAGCGCGGCGGCGCGGGCGCGGCGGCGTCCCCGTTCGATGTCGGTGGGCAACGCCAGCAACTGTGCGGTGAGGTCGATCGGATCGCCGGCGGCATCGCTGGGTTGGGTGAAGTCGCGCCCGGTGACCGGCTTGCCGTAGCGGGTGGCCACGCGCGTGTTGTCGTGGTTGCCGAGCACCCAGGTGGTGGGCGCGCCGACCTCGGCGTGCGCGGCCAGCGTCGTGGCGATCACGGTGCGCTGCGAGGCGGCCGACCACTCCGAGATGAGCGCATCGAAGTTGAAGGTGGTGTGCAGCCGATCAGGCTCGACGTAGGAGACGAGGCGTTCGATCGGGTCGAGGTAGGCCTCGGCAACGAACACGCGCCCGCCCAGTTCGGTGTCGGCGTAGGCGTCCGCCACGCGGCGCCAGCGGCGCTGCACGTCGTCCAGGCCCGGGACGTCCCAGTGCGGCATGCCGGGGCGCTTGGTGTTCGTGCCGTACCCGGTGGCCGGGTCGAGCGGGGCGTCCGGCAGCGCCGGATCCTTCACCATCGAGTCGGCCACGTCGATGCGGAAGCCGTCGATGCCCCGGTCGAACCAGAAGCGCAGCACGGAGTCGATCTCGGCGCGGACGGCCTCGTTCTCCCAGTTCCAGTCGGGCTGGGAGGTGTCGAACAGGTGCAGGTACCACTGACCGGGCGTGCCGTCGGGGTTGGTCGTCCGCGTCCAGGCGGGGCCACCGAACAGCGAGCCCCAGTTGTTGGGAGCCTGGTCGCCCCCGGGGCCGCGGCCGTCGCGGAACAGGTACAGCGCCCGCTCGGGCGAGCCCGGCGTCGCGGCCAGCGCGGCGCGGAACCACGGGTGGTCCCAGCTCGCGTGGTTGGGCACCAGGTCGATGAGCACGCGCAGGCCGCGCGCGTGGGCGCCGGCGATGAACGCGTCGGCGTCGGCGAGCGTGCCGAAGTCAGGGGAGATGTCACGGTAGTCGGCCACGTCGTAGCCGCCGTCGAGCAGCGGCGACGGGTACCACGGGCTCACCCAGACCGCGTCGACGCCCAGATCGGCCAGGTGGTCGAGCCGGTCGATCATGCCGGCGACGTCGCCCGTGCCGTCGTTGTTCGCGTCGGCGAACGAGCGCGGGTAGATCTGGTACACCACGGCGTGGCGCCACCAGTCGGCGGCGAGGAAGTGCGGGTTCGGCGGCGCGGCGGCAGAGTCGGTCACGTGCCACCAGCCCACCACCGCCGCGGCGGTCAGGTCAAGCCTGCGCGCTCTCGGTGATCGCCGCGCGCAGGTCGGCGATCGGCGCCTTGGGCGTCCGGTCGGGCCAGGTGAGGCCGTTCTGCTCCTGCAGGGTGTCGGTGAGCTGCGTCCAGCACCAGCCGGCCAAACCCGAGTCGGGTCCCACGGCGTCCACCAGTGCGCTGACCCGTTCCACCAGCGCGGACGCCGAGCGCACGCGTCCGTACCCGCGCCACGCCGCCTGGTCGCTGTCCAGCGACACCCCGCCGAACTCGCTGAGCACCACCGGGGTGCCCTCCAGGGCCAGGGTGCGGCCCAGGCGGCGGGGCGCGCCGACGACCAGCCGGCGGGCACCCGGCCGGCGCCACGCGAGCGTCGCGGCGATCACGCCCGGCAGGTAGCGGCGCTTGAGCTTGGCCGGCTCGTGGGAGTAGTCGTGGACGCCGATGACGTCGCCGGTGACGTGCTCCCAGCCGTCGTTGCCGAGCGCGAGCCGCGTCGGGTCGAGCGCCTTGGCCAGGGCCTGCAGCGCGACGACGGCGTTCTGCTGCCGCAACTCGCGCGCCACGCGCGGGATGCCCCAGCTCTCGTTGAACGGCACCCACGCGATGAGGCTGGGGTGGTTGCGGTCGCGCGCCACCAGCTCGGTGAGGTTGGCCGTCGTCCGCTCCAGCGCGGCCGGCGTGAAGAGCTGGGCGGCTGGCAGGTCGGCCCACACGAGCAGGCCGAGCTCGTCGCAGGCGCGCAGGAACCGCGGGTCGGCCGACATCTGGTGCATCCGCAGCCCGTTGAAACCCAGGTCGGCGATGAGCTGCGCCTCGGCGCGCAGCGCCTCCAGGGAGGGGGCGGTGAACTGGGAGTCCGGCCAGTACGCCTGCTCGAGCACGAGCCGCAGGAACGTGGGCCGCTCGTTGATGCGGACGGCGCCGCGCACGGCCCGCACGGTGCGCAGGCCGGTGTAGGAGGCGACCTCGTCGGCCACCGCGCCGTCGCTGACCAGCTTCACGTCGACGTCGATGAGGCGCGGGTGCTCGGGCGTCCACAGCAACCGCTCGATGGGCACGGTGCGGGCGTCACCGAGCCGCACCTGGAACTCGACCTTCGGCCCGGTGGCCTGCAGCGTGATGCGGGCCAGCAGCACCCCGTCGTGGGTGAACGTCGCCTCCACGCTGTGCCTCCCGGACGCCCCGCGCGGCAGCCCGGCCAGCGCGATGCTGCCGGCCAGCGTGCCATCGGTGTCGAGCGGCGTCCAGGCGACCGACGCGATCCGCAGCGCCGGCACCTCCTCCAGCCACACGCTGCGCCAGATGCCGGAGCTGCGCCGGTACCAGATCACCTCCGGGTCGGCCGTCCAGGCCTGCTTGCCGCGCGGCAGCTCCAGGTCGCGCGCGTCGTCGGACGCCGCGACGACCAGGGTGTGGGTGTCGCCCTCGCCGTGGCGCAGCGCGTCGGTCACGTCGAGGGCGAACGGGGTGTACCCGCCAGCGTGGCCGCCGACGAGGTGGCCGTTGACCCACACGCGGGCGTCGTGGTCGACCCCCTCGAAGTGGAGCAGCACGTGGTGGCCGGGGGCGGGGTCGGCGGTGAACGTGCGCCGGTAGCGCGGCTCCTCGCAGGTGTCGACGCCGAGGCCGGACGCCGCCGACTCGGGCGGGAACGGCACGACGATGCTCTGGTCGAACGTCAGGTCGGCGGGGTTGTCGCCGGGGGCGCCGGTGGTGAACTCCCAGTCGCCGTCGAGGCTGGCCCAGCCCGGTCGGGCCAGGGTGGGGCGGGGGTGGGAGCGGAGGAGGGACGCGCGGTCGTCGGCGTCGGCGGTGCTGCGCATGGTGCCGACCCTAGCCGCCCCGCACGTCCCGGGGGGCGAGCGTCGTGAGCGCGACGGCGAGCACCAGCAGGCCGGCCCCCACCCACCCGCTGGGCGCCAGCCGCTCGCCGAGCACCACGGTGGCCAGCACCGTCGCGGTGACCGGTTCGAGCAGCGAGACCAGCGCCCCGGTGGTGCTCGACTGGGTCCGCAGGCCGCGGAAATAGGCGAGGTACGCGACGGCCGACGGGACGAGGCCGAGCGCGAGCAGCCAGGCGAGGGCGGCGGGGGTGGGCGTGAACGCGATGCCGCCGGTGGCGGCGGCCACGCCCAGCACAGCGGTGCCGCCGGCGAGGAACGCGCCCGCGGTGCCGGTCGCGTCGTCGTAGTCGGCCACTGGCCGGGCGCCCAGCAGGCTGATCGCGGCGAAGCTCGCGGACGCCAGCAGCGCCAGCGCCAGCCCGGTCAGGGTGCGGCCGGCGTCCGCCCCGGTGGGCGCGGGCGCGCCGGCCAACAGGGCCAGCCCGGCCAACGCGAGGGCGAGCGTGAGCCCCAGCCGCGCGGTGGGGCGCAGGTGGCCCGTGGCCGCCTCGACGGCGATGACGACCAGCGGCGTGGCGCCGATCACCACGAGGGTGGCGACCGCGACCCCGACGAACTCCAGCGCCGAGAAGAACCCGAACTGGAACAGCGCCGATGCGGCGGCGATGGCCGCCACCCGCCGCCAGCCGGCCCGGGTGCGGGGCCAGCGGGCGCTGCGGGTGGCGCAGACGAACGCGAGCACCAGCAGCCCGCCCACGAAGATGCGGTAGCCGGCGACGGCAAGGAAGGCCAAGCCCGTCTCGGCGCGGAGGAAGGTGCCGATCGTGCCCGAGGTGCCCCACGTGAGCCCGGCGAGGACGAGCCACCCGAGGCCGGGGGCAGGGGCGGAGCGCACGGCGCCCAGTCTCCCACGCGGCCGCCGTCCGGCCGCCCTACGCTGGCGGCATGGGATTCCTCCTCGTCGGCTGGGGTTACCGCTCGCGCGCCTGGTGGGAGGCTGCCCGCGGCACCGGGGTGGAGTGCCTCGGCGTCGTCGTCCGGACGCCGCGGCCCACCCCTGCGCCCACGTTCACCTCGCTCGAAGACGCCCTCGCCGCCACCGGGGCGCGGTTCGTCGTCGCCTCGGTGGACGCCGCCGCCGCGCCCGACGTGGTCCGGGCCTGTGTGGCGGCCGGCGTCGGGGTGCTCACCGAGACCCCGCCCGCCGCCGACCCCGACCGCCTGCGCGCTCTGTGGGCCGACGTGGGCGCCAGCGACCTGGTCCAGGTGGCCGAGCAATACCCCCGCTACCCCTCCCACGCGGCCCGCCGGGCGCTGGTCGCGTCCGGGATCATCGGGACGCCGACCCAGGCCCAGGTGTCATCCACCCAGCTTCACCACGCCGCCGCGCTGATGCGGTTCCACCTCGGCGTCGCTCCCGGGCCGGCCACCGTGCGCGCCACCACGACCACCGCGCCGCTGCTGCAGCCCCTCACCCGCGCCGGCTGGACGGGCGCCACCGAGCCGGAGCCGGCCACCACGACGCACGCCGTGATCGACCTCAAGGACGGCCGCAGCGGTGTGTACGACTTCACCGACAACCAGACCCGCAACCTGCTCCGCGTCCGCCGCCTGGTCGTCCGCGGCACCCACGGCGAGCTGGACGGCGAGGACGTCGTCGCCTGGGGCGGCCCCGAGACGGTGCTCACCAGCCGCATTGAGCGGCGCCAGGCCGGCCACGACCTCGACATGTCCGGCTTCGCCACCCGCACGCTCGCTCACGGCGCCGACGTGCTGTGGCGCAACCCGTGGCCGGGCAAGGCCTGGTCCGACGACCAGCTCGCGACCGCCGACCTCCTCGCCGCGACGGCGCGCTGGGCCGACGGCGAGGGCAAGGAGCCCTACCCGCTGCGCGAGGGCTGCCAGGACGCGGCCATCGGCTTCGCCATCGAGCGCGGAGCGGCCGGCGGCGAGGCGGTGCGCCTCACCGACGAGCCGTGGTGGTGAGTCAGCTCAGCCGCAGCGTGGGCGTCGCCAGCAGCCCCGAGCGGACGGCCGCGTCGGCCTGGTCGAGGTCCTGCAACACGAACCGGCACCCGTAGCGGCGCGCGACGGCGGCCACCGCCTCGCCGAGGTGGGTGTCGTCGGCCAGCGCGTGGGCCGAGGTGCTGGACACGACCAGCGTCAGCTCGTTGACCCCCGCGCGCAGGGCCGGCGCGATGTCGAGGCGGAACGGCGGGGCCCACAGGACGCCGCAGTCAGTGCCGTTGACCCGCACCTGCACCACCGCGCCGACCGGGGGCTCGACCGCGGCGCGGAACGACGGCAGCCCCGAGTCGCCGGCGAAGGCCCCGTCGCTGGGGGCCGACGAGCCGAAGTCCAGCTCGGCGCGCGCGGGCGCCGCGTCCAGCGCGACGGTCGCCGTGTAGGTCACGCTGCCGCAGAAGCGGGCGAGCTCGGGGTCGTCCTCCCACACGTGCGGCAGGGTGACCGGACGTTCCCGCGCGGCGGGGCCGTGGACGCCGGCGCGCAGCGTCCAGTCGGCCAGGGTGAGCCGCGTGGCGGGCGCCGAGGAGCCCACCAGCACCGCCGCCTCGTAGGGGGCCAGCGCGAGGTCGGCGAACGGGGTCTCCCACGTCGCGCTGACCCGACCGGTGTGGGCGTCCCAGCGTTCCAGCCCGGGCGCGGCGTCCCGGGGCCGGACGCGGACGCGGCGCTCGCGGGGGGCCGTGTTGGCGACGAACCACACGTCGACGCCGTCGATCCGGCGGTGCACGGCGCCGACGTCCCCCTCGCCGCCCTCGATGCCCACGTCGGGATCGCCCACCAGGTCCGGATCCGCGACCACCTCGGCGGCGCGCAGCACCCGGCTGCCGACGGCGGCCTGCTCGGCGAGCCACGACTCGGCCCGGGCGTCGGTGGTGCCGGCCACGACGATGACCGGGCGGGGGCGGGGGGCGGCGTCCAGCACGGCGTCGTCGACGAGCACGTAGTCGTGCCCCGCGGTGCGCAGGGCGGCGGTCAGCGCGACGCCGACGTGGCGGCGGACGGCGCGAAAGAGATCCAGCTCCGGGGCGAGCTGGGCGTACACGTCGTGCCCGGGCACGAACAGCGTCACCTCGCGCACGGGCTCGCCCTGGCGCAGCAGCCACCCCAGCCGCGCGAGGTAGCGCCACAGCGCGGGCGCGGCGGGCCACCAGGCGTTGCGGTCGTCGAGGGCGCCGGAGGCGTAGAAGATCCAGCCCAGGCCGGGGGCGTCCGCGGGGGAGTGCGGCCAGCCGTGGCCGACGACGTGGTTGACGCCGGCCAGCAGGTGCTCGTGGGCCTCGCCGGCCAGATCGAGCGGGGTGGCGCGGAACGACGGGCTGTTCACCCACGTCCACGCCTCGGCGGACACCACCGGCGTGCCGCGTTCGTGGGCCGCCGAGCTGGCCCATTTCGCCGACGTCAGCTCCCGCCAGCCCCAGCCCTCGCCCTCGATCATCGCGACGTCGCGGTAGCTGGAGACCGACGCCGGTGGCACCCCGTAGCCCTGCAGCCGGAACGCGACGCCGCGATCATCGGCCCAGGCGCACACCACGTCGACGAAGTGCTCCTCGTACAGCTCGGTGAGGGTGCGGTGGACGTCGGCACGGAACGAGTCGCTGCCGGGGGTGTCCACCACCAGCTCGGCCAGCCGGGGCACCAACGCATAGCCCCGCCGGGCGGCGAACTCGGCCGGCAGCGCGGGCGTCCAGTTCGCGTCGTAGACCTCGAGGCTGTCGCAGAACACCGCGCCCAGCAGGCTCGCATCGACGGCGTCGAGCAGCACGTCGCCCACGGCGCGCAGGTGGGTGCGGACGGCCTCGGCGTCGTAGTGGTCGAGCACCGGACCCTCCGCACCGGCCGCGGCGCGCTTGACGTTCTGGCCGGTCCGCCGGGTGGTGGCGAGCAGGAGCTGGCGCGGGCCGGGGGTGTCGGGCACGTCGAGGTGGCCGTCGACCACCGGCAGGTGGACGGGCTCGGCCGGCCCCTCGAGCGGGGTCAGGTAACCGCCGACGACGACGTCACCGGGAAAGGTGGGGGAGACGGGGACGCGGTGGGCGCCGGGCGGCAGCAGGCGGCGCTCCCACACCAGCGTGCGGGCGGCGAGGTCGTCGGTGACGTGGGGGCCGCCGAAGGACCAGCCGCTGCCCAGCGTGAGATCCATGCGCAGCCCCAGCGCGGCCCCGAAGCGGACGGCATGGTCGAGCGCGGCCAGGAAGCGGGGGGAGAGGAAGGGTGCCTCCTCCTCGAGCACCCGCATCGGGTACACGAAGGCGATCTCGGCGCCGCCCAGGCCGGCCTCGGCCATCGCGGTCAGGTCGCGCTCGACCCCCTCGGTGGTGATGTCGGGCCCGAACCACCACCAGCGCATCATCGGTGCTGCGGCGCGCGGCGGGTCGGCGAACCCCGCGCGCAGGGCGGCGAGGCCGGGCGATTCAGGCGTCAGGGGTGCCACCTCGCCCAGCTTAGGAGGCGGCTACTCTCGCGGGGTGAGGATCGCCACCTGGAACGTGAACTCGGCCAAACAGCGCGCGCCGCGGCTGCTGGCGTGGCTGGAGCAGCGGCGTCCGGACGTGGTCTGCCTGCAGGAGACCAAGCTCACCGACGCCGCGTTCGCCGACCTCTTCGCGGCCGAACTGGACGCGCTGGGCTACGCGTTCGCCAGCCACGGGCAGGGGCAGTGGAACGGCGTGGCGCTGCTCTCGCGGGTGGGGCTGGACGCCGTGGAGCGCGGCTTCGCAGACCAGCCCGACTTCGCCACCGCAGAGGCCCGTGCGATCAGCGCGACGTGCGGCGGCGTCCGCGTGCACAGCCTCTATGTGCCGAACGGACGCGAGCCGGACTCCGACCACTACCGCTACAAGCTCGCCTGGCTGGCGGCGCTGCGGGACGCCGTGGCCGCCGGACCGGCCGACGTGGCGCTCTGCGGCGACCTCAACATCGCGCCCACCGACGCCGACGTCTTCGACCCGGCCGCCTTCGTGGGCCACACCCACGTGACGCCGCCGGAGCGGGCGGCCCTCGGCGCGCTCCTCGACCTCGGGCTGACCGACGTCGTGCGGGAGCGCTGGCCCGACGAGCGCGTGTTCTCCTACTGGGACTACCGCGCCGGCATGTTCCACAAGAACCGCGGCATGCGGATCGACCTGGTGCTCGCGTCGGCAGGGGTGGCCGGACGCGTCGCGGCGGCCTGGATCGACCGGGAGGCCCGCAAGGGCACCGGCCCGAGCGACCACGCGCCCGTGATGGTGGATCTCGACGACGCCCCCGACGGCGACCTCGGCCCGATGGTGCCGCCGCCGTCGGCGCGCTGAGGCGTCCGGCTCAGATGTCGAAGCCGGCCTCGCCGGCGTGCAGGGCGTCGGCGATGGCCCGGATCTCGGCCGGCCCCACCCGGCAGCAGCCGCCGACCAGGCGGGCGCCGGCGTCCACCCACCCCCGCACGAGGGCCGGGTCGAAGGCGGACGCCCCCACCCAGGCGCGGGCGGTGGCGTCCCACTGCTGCCCGGAGTTCGGGTAGGCGACGCCCGGACGGACGGCGACGGCCTGCTCGACGACGCCCAGCACCTCGCCGGGCGCGGAGCAGTTGACGCCCACGGCCAGCACGTGGGGCGCATCGGCGGCCAGGGCGAACGCCTCGGCCACGGACTCCCCGGAGCGCAGCCGGCCGTTCGCGACCGTCACGGACAGCCAAGCCGGGATGCCGAGCTGTGCGGTCTCAGCGAGGACGGCCTCCACCTCGGCCAGGCAGGGCAGGGTCTCCAGGGCGAGGACGTCGGGCTCGGCGTCGGCCAGCACGGCCAGCCGCGGGCGGTGGAAGTCGCGGAGCTCGGTGACCGTCAGCCCGTAGTCGCCGCGGTACTCCGAGCCGTCGGCGAGCACGGCGCCGTAGGGCCCGACGGACGCCGCCACCCAGCCACCGCGCTGCGCCTCGTCGCGCGCCGTGCGGGCGAGCTTCACCGAGCGCCGCAGCATGCGGTTGGCCTCGGTGCGGTCGAGCCCCAGCGCGGCGAACCCGTCGTGGGACGCCTGGTAGGACGCCGCCGTCGCCACCTGCGCGCCGGCCTCGAAGTAGGCGGCGTGGGCGGCGACGATCGCGCCGGGGTCGTCGATGAGCAGCCGGGCCGACCACAGCGCCGAGCCGAGGTCGTGGCCCCGGGCCTCCAACAGGGTGGCCAGCCCGCCGTCGAGGATGACGGGGCCGTCGGCGAGGGCGCGGGAGAGCGGTCCGTGGGTCATGACGCCACGGTATCGGCCGCGAACGTGGCCTCCACGGCGACGGCGCCCTCGATGTCGTTGACCACCAGCGGGCTCGGGCCGTCGGGCGCACCGAGGCTGGCGGGCATCGGCGCATACGCGAAAAAGCCGGGCGTGTGGTCGGGGCGCGGGTCGCGGAACGACACCGGCCGCACCGCGCCGGCGCCGGCGGCCTCGGCGATCACCGTGGCCCGCCGGCGCGCGTCGGCGACCGCCGCGGCGAGGGCGGCGTCCTCCAACTCCGCGCGGGTGGCGTCGCTGAGTTCCCAGTCGACGCCGTTGAGCTGGCAGGCGTCGCGCAGGGCCCACGCCGACACGAAGGCGGCCAGGGCGGGCAGGTCGGCGAACCGGGCGCGCACAGTCACCGACGCGGAGTGCCGCGGCGCGAGCGGCGCGCCGTCGGGGTCGTACCGGCGCCACGACGAGGTGGTCATCGCTCCGACGGTGTGCCAGGTGACCGGGCCGCCCGGGCCGGCCAGCCCGGCGAGTTCCTCGGCCAGCTCGCGGGCCAACGCCGACACGGTGTCGGCGGCCTCGCGGGCGGCGGGGGCCTCCGCGACCAGGCCGAGGGACACCAGCCCGGTCTCGGGCGGGACGCGATAGCTGTGGCGCCCGGTGACGGTGATCTCCATCAGTCGGTCACCTGGCTCTGCGGCGCCCGGTAGCGCAGGTCCGCGTAGTCGGGGTGCTGGTCCAGCCACGCCGTCACGAACGAGCACGTCGACAGCACGGGCATGCCCTGGCTGCGGACGTGGTCGAGCGTCGCCTGCACGAGGCGGCCGCCGATGCCCTGGCCCTCCCACTCCGGGTCCACGTGGGTGTGGGTGAAGACGATCAGCTCGGCGGTCTCCTGGTAGGCGGCCCAGCCGATCACCTTGCGCCCTGAGCGCATCTCGAAGCGCTCTCGCTCCTCGTTGTCGACGACCTCAAGCTCCATGCCCGCCAGCGTAGCCACGCCCGACCTGCCAGACTGCCCGCATGGCTCTGCCCGCGTCGCTCGAGGGTCGCCTCCGCCTGCCGGTGGTGGCGGCGCCCATGTTCCTCGTCTCCGGCCCCGACCTCGTCGTGGCGTGCTGCCGCGCGGGCGTCCTGGGTAGCTTCCCGGCGCTCAACCAGCGCACGACGGCCGGCCTGGACGACTGGCTCACGCAGATCGAGGACGCCCAGGGCCCGAACGACGCCCCCCACGGCGTCAACCTCGTGGTGCACTCCTCGAACCGGCGCCTGGCCGACGACCTGGCCGTGATCGCCGCCCACCGGGTGCCGGTGGTGTTCACCTCGCTCGGGGCGGCCACGGAGGTGGTCGCGGCGGTGCACGCCTACGGCGGGGTGGTGTTCCACGACGTCACGAACGCCCGCCACGCGGCCAAGGCGGCGGACGCCGGCGTCGACGGCCTGGTGTGCGTCGCGGCCGGGGCCGGGGGGCACGCCGGCGCGGTCAACCCGTTCGCGCTGCTCGCCGAGGTGCGGCGCCACTTCTCCGGCACGCTGCTGCTCGCCGGCGGCCTCAGCACCGGCGCCGACGTGCTGGCCGCCCGCGCGATGGGTGCCGACCTGGCCCACCTCGGCACCCGCTTCATCGCCACCACCGAGTCGATGGCGTCCGACGCCTACCGGCAGATGCTCGTCGCGGCCGGCGCCGAGGACGTGGTGCTGACCCCCGGGGTCAGCACCGTGCCGGCGAACTTCCTGCGCGCGAGCCTCGTCGCGGCCGGTCTCGATCCGGACGCCCTGCCCACCCCCGAGCGCCCCGACCTCACCCACCTGACCGACCCCACCCCCGACGACGCCAAGGCGTGGCGCGACATCTGGTCGGCCGGGCAGGGCGTGGCGGGCATCGACGACGTGCCGAGCGTCGCCGAGCTCGTCACTCGGCTGGAGCGCGAGTACGACGCCGCGCTGGCGCGGCTGGCGTCCGGCTGAGGGCGCTCAGGCGTCCAACAGGTGGCGTTCGAGAGCGGCCTGGTCGGCGTCGGTCCAGCCCAACGGGGTGAGCGCGGCGCGGACGCTGCCGTGGGTGCGCGTCAGGTGGTCGAGGATCGCGAGCATCGGCTCGGGGGTGGGGCGGACGGCGTCCGGGTCGATGCGGCCGCCTGCCTCGGCCTCGTAGGTCGGGTCCTTCCACAGGTTCGCGATGACGTCGACGATGGCGTCCGCGGTGCGCGCGTAGTCGGCGGCGATGACGTCGTCGGCGACCCCGACCAGGGCGAGGGCCAGGGCGACCGTGAAGCCCGTCCGGTCGCGCCCGACGGCGCAGTGCACGAGCGCCGCGCCCTCGGCGCCGGCGATCGCGCGCAGGGCGGCGATCACCGAGTCCGGGCGCATGGCGAGGAACATGAGGTAACCGTCGGCGTGCTCGTTGCCGGTGACCGGCGTCACCTTCAGCTCGTTGTCGACCCAGGGCAACGCCTGGTCGAGCACGTCGGCGTCGTCGTCGGCCGCGGTGGGGAAGTAGCTGAGGTGGTGGTAGGCCACCCCCGCGCGCTCGGCGAACGGGGAGGGGGAGCCGTTCACCTCGAAGTCCGTCCGCAGGTCGATGACGTCGCTCAGACCCTGCTCGACCAGCGCGTCCAGCGCGGCCGGCGTGAGCAGCGTCTGGTTCTCCGAGCGCCACAGCCGCCCCGGTTGCACCGTCGCTCCGGTGCCGGTGGGCATGCCGCCCAGGTCACGCAGGTTCAGCAGGCCGTCGACGCGCAGGGTCATGGCTCCAGCCTAGGCTGAGCTGCCCCGTGCGAGCGCGTTGCCCGTTAGCCTTGGAGCGCCCAGCACCCACGAGGAGGACGCGTGAAGCCCACCCTGCCCGTCATCGACGACGTCTCGACCGTTCCCGTGGGGGACATGCCGGGCGACAAGGTGCACATCACCGAGGGGCACGTGCGCGGGGCGCAGGCGATCTTCCCGGTGTTGTGGGACCAGCTGACCCCGCTGCTCGCCGACGGTGGCAAGGCGGTCGTGGCCGTCCACGGCGGGTCGGGCGTCGGCAAGTCCGAGACCGGCTCGCTGCTGGCGCACTACCTCAACCACAACGGCGTCGGCGCCTACATCCTCTCCGGCGACAACTACCCGCGCCGCGTCCCGGCGGCCAACGACGCCGAGCGGCTGCGCCAGTTCCGCAACGGCGCCGTGCAGGGGCTCGTGAAGTCCGGGCAGTACGACCCGCAGGTGCGCCAGGAGCTGGCGGACCTGCAGGCGGCCGATCTGGACGCCGACGCCGGCCAGGTGGCCGAGCACCCGTGGCTCGCGGCCTACCTCGACGCCGGACGCCGCACGCTCGCGGCGTACCTCGGCAGCAAGCGCGAGATCGACTTCGACGAGATCAACGGCATCCTCGCCGCGTTCAAGGCCGGCGAGCCGGTGCTGACGCTCAAGCGCATGGGCCGCGAAGAGGGCGACCTCTGGTACGACCTGGTCGACGTCTCCGACGTCCGCGTGCTCGTCGTGGAGTGGACGCACGGCAACAACGAGCTCGTCGAGGGCGTGGACATCCCGATCCTGCTCAACAGCACCCCGGAGGAGACGCTCGCCCACCGCCGCTCGCGCGCCCGGGACGGGGCGGTCGACAGCCCGTTCACCTCGCTGGTGCTCGCGCTGGAGCAGGCCAAGCTGCACGCGCAGTCCTCCCGCGCCCGGATCATCCTCGCCAAGTCGGGCGAGCTCATCGACCACGCCGCCTACCTGCGCCGCATGGGCCACGCCGGCCCGGACGCCGGCCCCATGCTGAACGCCTACCCCGACAGCCTCGGCGGCACGCTGGCCGATCTGGTCGACTTCCTCCGCGCGCCGGCCCTCAACGGCGTGTTCAGCTCGGCCTACCTGTTGCCGAGCGTGTTCAACACCGACCTCGACCGGGGCTTCTCGGTGATCAGCTACGACCTGAGCGACGTGTACGCCACCCCGGCGGACCTCGCCGCGCTGTCGGAGCTCGGCATCGACCTGAAGTTCGACTTCATCCTCAACCACGCCTCGGTGTTGTCGCCGCAGTTCCAGGACATCCTGGCCCACGGCGAGGCGTCCGCGTACGCCGATTTCTTCATCGACTGGAACAAGTTCTGGGCCGGCCACGGCACGATGACCGAGGAGGGCTACATCCAGCCCGATCCCGAGCTCATCAAGAACATGTTCTTCCGCAAGCCGGGGCTGCCGATCCTGATGGTCCGGCTGCCTGACGGCACGGAAAAGCCCTACTGGAACACGTTCTACCAGCACGTCTCCTACCCGCGTCTCGACGCCCAGGACCTCATGGCCGCCGCCGGCCTGCAGTACGGGGCGGCCCTGTTGGCCGCGGCCCGCGTCAACGCGGCCCTCGACGCGGGTGGGCGGCCGGCGTCCGCAGATTTCACCGGTCTCGCCGACGCGCAGACCGCGATCGTGGCCGCCTACGAGTCCCGACGCCGCTATCTCGGGCAGATGGACCTGAACATCCGCTCGGAGAAGGTGTGGGACTTCTACGCCGACACCCTCGCCCGCCTGGCCGGGTACGGCGCGACGATCGTGCGGTTGGACGCCTTCGCCTACGCCCCCAAGGAGCCGGGGGAGAAGAACTTCCTCAACGACCCGGGCACCTGGGAGCTGCTGGACCGCGTGAAGGGGCTCGCCGACCGTCACGGGGTTTCGCTGCTGCCCGAAATCCACTCCCGCTACGAGGAGCGCATCCACGAGACCCTCGCCGAGAAGGGGTTCATGACCTATGACTTCTTCCTGCCCGGCCTGTTGATCGACGCCTTCGACCGGCGCGACACCACCGTGCTGCGCCGCTGGATCGGCGAGATGACCGACCGGGGCATCGTCACGGTGAACATGCTCGGCTGCCATGACGGCATCCCGCTGCTCGATCTCAAGGGGCTGTTGAGCGACGAGCGGATCGAGGCGGTCATCGAGACGGTCAAAGGCCGCGGCGGCCGCGTCAAGGATCTGCACGGCGCCAAGAACATCTACTACCAGGTCAACGCGACCTATTACTCAGCCCTCGGCGCCGACGACGCCCGCATGGTGTTGGCCCGCGCCATCCAGCTGTTCATGCCCGGCAAGCCGCAGGTCTGGTACCTCGACCTGTTCGCCGGTGAGAACGACACCGCGGCGGTCGAGGCACTCGGCCAGGACGCCCACAAGGAGATCAACCGGACCAACCTCTCCTACGCCGACATCGTGGACGGCCTCGGCAAGCCGGTCGTGCGCGACCAGCTCGCCCTGTTGCGGTTCCGCAACACCAGCCCGGCGTTCGGCTTCGACGCGACCTGCTCGGTGGCCGACACCGACCCCGACAAGCTCTCGATCACCTGGACCCGGGCGGGCCACACGGCGGTGTTGGACGCCGACCTGACCACCTGCGCGTTCACCGTCCGCGCCACGGACGCCGACGGCGCCGAGACGTTCAGCCACACGCAGGCTTGAGACGACCGGTCAGTCGTCTGCGTCCGGCCAGCGACGGTTCGCGAGATCGGCGATCAGGGCCACGTTGAGCATGTCGACCGCGCGGCTCAGCGCTGCGGAGTCGATGCCCTGGGCCGAGGCCAGGTGCGGCTTGGTGGGCGGCCCGGTCGGCTGTTCGGCCACCCGGGAGGCGACGTCGTGCAGGCGGGCCGTGAGGGCGTCCGACAGCATGGCGCGGCGCTTGCCGCGCTCGGAGAGCTCGACCGCGTAGCCCTCGTGGGCGTCGATCACCGACGGATCCTCCGATTCGAGCATGACGCTGGTGGAGCGCATCAGCTGCAGGCCGCGCTCCAGGTCGCCGTCGCCGAAATCGGTGACCGCGGCCCGGAGGAGGTCGTTCTCGCCGCGCCCGACCTGCTCGGCGAGCAGGAACAGGTGGGCGGCCAGCAGCCGCTCCTTGCTGCGCTCGTGGAACTCGCGGGGGGTGAGCAGCGTCATCTCCCGGTCGGTGGCCGACAGGGCGGTCGAGTCGAGCATCTCCCGGCCCGTGCGCTCGGGTGAGGAGAAGGAGTCGCGCAGCGGAATCGACCGGACCAGCAGGGTCGCCACCAGCGCCACCGCGGCCAGCCCGGGCAGCAACAGGTACACGCTGTGCATGGCGTCCGCCAGCGAGCGGTGCAGCACGTCGACGACGGCCGGGTGCAGGCCGGCGAGCTGGCTGGGGTTGAGCACGGCGTTCGGGTCGATGCCGCCGGCCGGCAGGTTGGCCTGCGCCTCGGGCGTCATGTGGGTGCCGAGGCCGGCGAGGAGCTGCTGGGTCATCATCGTGCCCGCGATCGCGGTGGCCAGCGTGTTGCCGATGTTGCGGAAGAACTGCAGGGACGCCGTCGCGGGGCCGAGGTCGCGGCGCTGCACCGCGTTCTGGACCGCGAGCGTGTAGATCTGGAACGACATGCCGATACCGACGCCGAAGACCGTGGTGATGGCCGTGAGCTCGAGTTGGCTGGAGCCGGCGTCCAGCAACAGCAGCAGCCCGCTGGCGACCACCACAACCGACGTGCCGGCCACCGCGAACACCTTGTAGCGGCCGGTGCGGCTGGTGAGGATGCCGATGACGACGCCGAGGCCGAAGACCGCCAGGTTCATCGGCATGAGGATGAGACCGGACGCCGTGGCCGACACCCCGAGCACGCCCTGGGCGTACACCGGGGTGTAGATGAGCAGCACGATCAGCACCATGTTGAGGAAGAACGACGCCACGACCGACCACGTGAAGATGGAGTTGCCGAACAGGTGCATCGGCACGATCGGCTCCGCCGCGCGGCGCTCGATGAGCACGAACCCGGCCAGCAGGGCGATGCCCGCCGCGAGCAGGCCCAGGACGAGGGGGCTCGCCCAGCCCAGCGTGCCGCCCAGCGTGATGCCGAGCAGGGCGGAGGTGACGCCGAGGGTCATCGTCGTGATGCCCGCGTGGTCGACGGTGCGGGGGATCGACAGCTCCGGCACGTGCATGAACCGGATGATCATGACGAGCGCCAGCAGGCCCACCGGCAGGTTGACTTAGAAGAGCCACCGCCACGACGAGGCGTCCGTGATCGCACCGCCGATCAGCGGGCCGGCGACCTGGGCGGCGCCCATCATGGCGCCCATGTAGCCCTGGTACTTCCCGCGCTGCCGGGGCGGGATGATGTCGCCGAGGATGGTCTGCGACAGGGGCATCAGGACGCCCATGCCCACGCCCTGCACCGCACGGCTGAACACCAGGAACCAGAAGTTCATCGCCAGCCCCGAGAGCACCGAACCGCCCATGAACACCAGCAGGCCGAGGATGTAGAACCGCCGGCGTCCGAACATGTCGGCGAGCTTGCCGCTGATCGGGGTGATGATGGCGCTCACGAGCATGACGATCGTGGAGAGCCAGGCGTAGTACGGCAGACCACCGAGGTCGGCAACGATGCGCGGGATGGCGGGCCCGATGATCGTCTGGCTGATAGACGACGTGAACATGCCGATCATCAGGCCGAAGTAGATCCAGCGGACGCGGGCGAAATCGAACTCCGCCGGAGGAGGGGCTTGGGACACGTCGGGTCAGGCTACTCCCGGGCGGGGTGCCGACGCGGCCCCCGGCCGTCAGTTGCCGCGGGCCTCCCGCGTCGCCTTGTCGTTGGCCTTCTGCAGGGCCTCGACGAGCTCGGCCTTCGTCATGGTGGAGCGGCCCCTGACGTCCAGCCGCTTGGCGAGGTCGAGGACATGCTCCTTCGTGGCGTTGGCGTCCACGCCGCCGGCGGTGGTCGCGCCGCTGTCGGACGGGCCCGGCTCGTCCTTGGACTCCCAGTGGTCCCCGACCTTCTCGTGGGTGTGTTTCAACGACGCGAACGCGGTGCGCTGGGCGCGCTCCTCGTCGCCGTCGTAGGACTCCATCGCCGAGTCGTAGGTGTGGGCGTAGGTGCGCTGCGCCTTCTCCCCGGACCGCTCCAGGGTGGAGGGCAGCTCGGACTTCTTGGCGCTGCCGTCGCGGTTGGTCTTGGGCATCAGGCCTCCTCACGGGTCGGGACCCACGCTAGCGTGAGGTGCCATGACTGATGTTCCGCTCTCCGCCGGCAATGCTTCCTTCGTGATCGACCTCGCGCCGGACGACCCGCTGCTCGACGGCACGGCCCGCTTCGCGTTCACCAAGACGTGGGAGGGCGCCCTGACGGGTACCGGGCGCGGCGTGATGCTGTCAGCGGGTGACCCGGCGCTGGGCGAGGCGGGTTACGTCGCCCTCGAGGCCGTGACCGGCGAGGTCGAGGGTCGCCTGGGGACCTTCGTGCTGCAGCAGCTGGGCACGATGACCGACGGCGCGTCGACGTTGACCTACACGGTGGTGCCCGGTTCGGGCACCGGCGAGCTGGCCGGCCTGTCGGGGTCGATCGAGATCCTGGTGGCCGAGGACGTCCACCAGGTGCAGTTCGACTACGCCTTCCCCATCGGGGGCAGCGCCGGAATCCCGGCGGTGTGACCGCAGCGCGCATCGCCGCCGGACGCCGTCACAGTGTCGGCCTGCTGGCCGACGGCACGCTGGTCGCGGCCGGGATGGCCGACCTTGCCGGCGTTGCACGGGCGCCGGAGTGCGCCGTCGGTGATTGGCGCGACGTGGTGGCCGTCGCGGCGGGCAACGTCCACGCGGCCGCCAACACGGGTCGGTCGCACACGGTGGGCCTGCGTCGGGACGGGACGGTGCTCGCCACCGGCTGGAACGGCGACGGGCAGTGTGACGTCGCCGGTTGGACCGGCGTGGTCGCCGTGGCCGCCGGCTGGCGACGCACGCTCGCGGTGGTGGGTGCGGGTGGGGCGTGGCATGAGGGCGCGGTGCTGGCGGCGGGGCGGACTCGGGAGGGCGCGTGCGACGTGGGCACGTGGCGGGAGATCACGAGCGTCGCGGCGGGGGACTGGCACTCCGTCGGGCTGCGCGCGGACGGCACGGTCGTGGCCATGGGGGTCAATCGCCGAGGCCAATGCGAGGTCGGTGGGTGGCGCGGTGTCCGTCGGGTCGCGGCCGGGTGGCTGCACACGGTCGCCGTCACCGCAGCAGGACGGGTGTTGGCCGCCGGCGACCCGGGCGCAGGCTTGACCGAAGCGGCCGGCTGGCGCGACCTGGTCGACGTTGCGGCGGGCAGCCACCACATTGTGGGGGTGGACGCCCGGGGCCGGGTCTGGGCCGCCGGTGACAACCGTCGCGGCCAGTGCGAGGTCGGTTCGTGGCACGACGTGGTCGCCGTCGCTGCGGGGGCCGAGCACAGCTTGGGTTTACGGGCCGACGGAACCGTCCTCGCCGCGGGCAGCAACAACCACGGTCAGTGCGACACCAAAGCATGGGAGCTGGGCGCCCACGACGGGGCGCTGCAGCGAGCGGGTGAGGGGCGCGTGATCAGGCCGTGAGGGCCAGGGTGTCCTCGCGTGGGTCGTGCCACTCGGGTGGGTCGGGCTCGGTCTGCCACGCGGGCGGCTCGGCGTGCCACCAGGCGTGTTCGGGGGGCGGTGGGCGTCGGACCCGCGTGGAGCCGTCCGCGGTGACCAGGTACTGGTAACCCGCCGGCGACTCCCAGCAGAAGACGCCCTCGACGGGCTGCGCGAGGCGCCAGCCACCGTGCGTGCGGGCCCGGTGCGTGAACGACGACAGCGGGCCGAGATTGTCGGGCCGGGTCTGCCCGTGGCCGGCGGGGAGGCCGGCGACGAAGGGGATGGTGTGGTCCTGCTGGCAGGACCGGGCGCGCCGCGTCCCCCACGGGAACACGTCCACCGGGTTGCGCACCTCGACCCACCGGCGCATCCGCTCGGGCACTTCGTAGGCGTCCGAGGCGCCGATGGTGTTCGGGTCGAGCACCGGGCGCACCGTCACGGCGCTGCCGGACAGCAGCCCGCCCAGTTGCTCGGCGAGCACCACCCCCCACCCCTCGACCGTCGCCACACCGGACGCCGGGTCGACCAGCGCGGCGGCGTCCAGGTGCACGACCAACGCGCGCGGCCGCGGCTGGGTGCCCCCGAGCAGGCGGGCGAACGCCGCCCGCCCGCACCCGCAGGCGTCCGCAGCAGCGGGGCTGCCGGTGGTCGGGCTCTCGGCTGGGGGCACGGTGCGGGCCTGACCCGCGGCGTCCACGCTGAACAGGGTGCCCTCGGGGGTTGCCGGGGCGACCGTCAGGAGGGCGCTCTCGTCCACGGGAGGAAGCGGCTCCTGCCCCAGGGCATGGCGGGCGAGCATGCCGAGCGAGGCGGCCCGCCGGATGCCGGCGTCGATCGCCGTGGGGAGTTGGCCGGCCAGCTGGGTGAGGGCATCATCCAGCGCGATGCCGTCGCGGGCGTCGAGGCGGCCGTGGAGGCCGGTCGCCCCGTCGACGATGGGGTCGACGGTCACACCGCGCCACCGGGCGGTCTGCTCAGCGCGCTCGCGCGCGAGGGCCGGATCGGCGGCAAGGATCCAACCGGGCAGCTGGGACAGGAGGCGCCCGAGCGGCTGCAGCGCCGCTGCGATCGCGCACTGGCGGTCGACGAACGCGCACGCGGCGCCGCTGAGGCCCGCGTCGACACAGGCGTCCACGATCACCAGGGCGTCGCGCGGATCCACCAGATCCTGCATCGTCAGCTCCCACAGCCGCGGGTGACGGTGGCGCAGGTTGAGGGCCCGCCCGAGCCGCCGCTTCGCCGACGCCGGGCTGATGCCGAGCAGGGCACCGACCTCGGCCGCCAGGAACTCACCGACCAGCGGCGTCCCGTCACCGCCGAGAGAAACCAGCCGCTCGGCGCCGTCGACGATCACGGTCGCGTCCACGGCGTGGAGATCGCAGGCCCGAGCGAGGCAGATCAGCTCGGCCACGCGAGCCGAGCGCTGGGCCTGGTGCGCGTGGTCGAGCGCGGCCAAGTTGTCCGCGGCCTCCCTGCTCACCAGATTCGATCTCATGTACGAATACTACCATGCGGATGCGGTGGGAGGAAGGGAGGGCGGAGACGAAAAGTGGACACACTTTCGCGGCCCGGCCCGGCCCGGCCCGGCCCGGCCCGGCCAGGATCAGCGCCGGCGCAGACCTGCGCGGGTGTTGAACCGACGCGCGGCCCGGGAGCCGAGCACGGTGAGCGCGGCCACGACGGGCGAGTTCAGGCGCCGCGCGGCGACATGGCCCTCCACGGTCTCCGACGAGCTGCCGCGGGGCAGCAACAGCGACGCGATGCCCATCGCGCGGGTGGTCAGGCCCGGCACGAGGCCGCGCACGCGGACGCCGATCTGGGCCAGCGGGGTCAAGATCACCATGGGGCGGCCGGCGAGCACGGCCGACACGATCCGGCGGGCCGCGCGCTCGGCGCCCATGGACAGGCCGGGCAGCGAGGCGGACGGTGCGAACCACGCGTATTCCGCGGCCGCGTCCCCCGAGAAGAGTGCGCGCTCGTGGGAGCCCGTGCGCATCAGGCCGGGCACGATCGTCGTCGCGGTGACGCCGGTGCCGGTCAGCTCGGCGGCCAGGCCGTCGCTGAAGCCGACCGCGCCGAACTTGGCGGTCGCGTACGGCAGCAGGTGCGGCGGGGAGACCATGCCGCCCACGGACGTCACGGTGCCGATCCGGCCGCTGCGCCGGCTCCGCATCGAGGGCAACACGGCGGTGGCCACGTGGATCGGCCCCCACAGCATGGTGTCGATCGCGTGGGCGAAGTGGTCGAGCGTCATCGCCTCGGCCGGCCCCACCTGGATGATGCCGGCGACGGTGATGGCCACCTCGACCGGCCCGGCCTCGGCCTCGATGCCCGCCACGAGGGCGGCGACGGCGTCCGCGTCCCGCACGTCGCAGACGCGCGTGGCCACCGATCCGTGGGAGGCCAGCAGCTGTTGGGCGGACGCCAGCTCCTCGGCGTCCCGGGCGGCGATGAACACCTGGTGGTCACGGTCGAGCAGTTCGCGGGCGATGAGCAGCCCGAGGCCGCGCGACGCCCCGACCACCAGGGCGATGGGTTGCGAGGTCACAGCGCCACGGTACGGCCCGCACCGCCGCACCGTTCCACCCCGAGGGGTGGAAGCTCACCCCGCGGGGTGTGGGCCGGGCGGCGGCCACGCCGTAGGTTCGGTTCATGCGTGCACTCACATGGCAGGGGATCGAGGACGTCAGCGTCGAGACCGTCCCGGACCCGACGATCGAGCAGCCCACCGACGCGATCGTCCGCGTCACGTCCACCGCCATCTGCGGCTCCGACCTCCACCTCTACAAGGTGCTGGCCCCCTACCTGAAGCCCGGCGACATCCTGGGTCACGAGTTCATGGGTGTCGTCGAGGAGGTCGGCTCGGACGCCGCCGGCTCGCTCGCGGTGGGTGACCGGGTGGTCGTGCCGTTCAACATCTCGTGCGGTACATGCTGGATGTGCACGCACGGCTACTTCGCCCAGTGCGAGACCACCCAGAACCGCGACCAGAACCGCGGCGCGAGCCTGTTCGGGTACACCAGCATGTACGGCGCGGTGCCGGGCGGCCAGGCCGAGTACGTGCGCGTCCCGTTCGCCGACTTCGGGCCCGTCAAGCTGCCCGCCGAGGGGCCCGACGAGCGCTACCTCTACCTCTCCGACATCCTGCCCACCGCCTGGCAGGGCGTCGAGTTCGCCGACGTCCCCGCCGGCGGCACCCTGCTCGTCCTCGGTGCCGGCCCGGTGGGTCTGCTGGCAGTGTCCTCGGCGATCCACCGCGGAGTGGGCCGGGTCTTCTGCGCCGACCTCGTGCCCGAGCGCCTCGCCGCCGCCGAGGCCCGCGGCGCGGAGATCATCGACCTCACCACCGTCGACAACCTCGGCGACGCCATCCGCGGCCTCACCGGTGGCCGGGGCGTTGACGGGGCGCTCGACGCCGTGGGCATGGAGGCGCACGGCAACCCGGTCGCCGAGAAGATCATCGGTGCGGCGTCCCGCCTGCCCAAGCCGCTGGCGCGCAAGGCCGTCGACAGCGTCGGCATCGACCGGCTGGACGCCCTCCACTCGGCCTTCGACGCCGTGCGGCGCGGCGGCACCGTCTCGGTCAGCGGCGTGTACGGCGGCGCGGCCGACCCCATGCCGCTGGGCGACATGTTCGACAAGGGGCTCACCATCCGCATGGGGCAGTGCCATGTGAAGCGGTGGACCGACGACCTCCTCGCCCTCGTCGCGTCCGACGACGACGTGCTGGGCGTCGAGTCGCTGGCCACCCACCGCGTCGGCCTGGAGGAGGCGCCCGCGATGTACCGCACCTTCCAGCGCAAGGAGGATGACTGCATCAAGGTGGTCCTCACCCCCTGACCCCCGCGCGCCGGATGACCTTGAGGTGGCGCGGGGGAGGTGTTTGACTGAACCCGTGCCCACCGCCGAACGCTCCCGCCGGTTCTGGGACCGCCAGGCCGCGACGTACGACCAGCGCATCGCCCCCGTGGAGCGCCGGTTCTTCGCCGACAGCCGCCGGTGGGTCTGCGCCCGTGCCGACGGCGACGTGCTCGAGGTCGCGATCGGCACGGGCCTGAACCTGCCCCTGTACCCCGAGGCTGTCCGCCTGACGGGGGTGGACAGCAGCCCGGCCATGCTGGACGCCGCCGCCACCCGGGCCGCCGGGCTCGGCCTGACCCCGCGCCTGCTGACCGGCGACGCCCACGCGCTGCCGTTCGGGCCCGCGAGCTTCGACACCGTGGTGTGCACCTGGGCGCTGTGCGGGATGGCCGATGAGCGGCGCGCCTTGGCCGAGATGGTGCGGGTGCTGCGGCCGGGCGGCTCGCTGCTGCTGGCGGACCACGTCGGATCCACCCACGCCGGCCTCCGTGCGCTGCAGCGCCTGGCCGACCTCGTCACCGGCCCACTGCAGGGCGAGTACTGGACGCGCCGCCCCCTGCCCCTGCTCGCCGGACTCGGCCTCACCCTCGCCGAGACGGACCGGCTCCACGCGGGCACCGTCGAACGGCTCCGAGCCCTCAAACCCTGTTGAAAGGACGCTGATGTCTGATTCCCCCCTCGTGCTCGCCGTGGATTCCTCCACCACCGGCACGAAGGCCCTCGTCGTGGAGGCCGACGGAACCGTCGTCGCCCGTGGCCGCGCCGAGTTTGGCATGGCCAACCCGCGCAAGGACCACTACGAGCAGGACGCCGCCGACTGGGTCACCGCCGCCGACACCGCCATCGGCGAGGCCGTCGCAGCGCTGGACGACGCAGACCGCCACCGCGTCGCCGCCCTGTGCGTGACCCCGCAGCGGCAGACGTTCGTGCTCTGCGACGCCGACGGGACGCCCCGGCGTCCGGCGATCCTGTGGCTGGACGGCCGCGCCGCCGACCAGGTCGCCCGCCTGGGCACCGACCGCGTCCACCAGCTCTCCGGCATGGTGCCCGACGTCACGCCCTCGCTGTACAAGTTGGCCTGGCTGGCCGAGCACGAGTCGGACGCCCTCGCCGCGGCCGAGCGGGTGGCCGGCGTCCACGCCTACCTCACCCACGCGTTCACCGGAGAGTGGCTCGACTCCCGGGCCACCGCCGACAGCCTCGGGCTCTTCGACATGGCGGCGCTCGACTGGGCGCCCGAGCTGCTGGACGCCGCCGGCGTCCGCCCCGACCAACTGCCCGGCCTGGTCGACGCCGCCGCGGTGATGGCCCCGGTGAAACCCGACGTCGCCCGCCGCTGGGGCCTGCCCGGCCCGATCCCGATGGTGGCCGGCTGCGGCGACGGGCAGGCCGCCGGGCTGGGGGCCGCGGCGACGCGTCCCGACGAGGGCTACCTGAACCTGGGCACCGCGGTGGTGGCCGGCGTCCACGCCGAGGCCTACCGGCACGGCGCGGTCTATCGCACCGACGCGGCCGGACTGCCCGGCCAGTACGTCCTGGAGGTCGTGCAGAACTCCGGCGCGTACCTGGCCGGCTGGTTCCGCACCGAGCTCGGCGACCCCGCCCTGCACGGCGCCCCCGACCCCGCCCTCGAGGCGGCCGCGTCCGCCCTACCGGCCGGCGCCGACGGCCTGCTCACGCTGCCGTACTGGAACGCCGTGCAGTCGCCGCACTGGGATCCGCGGGCCCGGGGCGCGATGGTCGGCTTCGCCGGGAACCACGGCCGCGCCGCGATGTACCGCTCGGTGCTGGAGGGCATCTGCCTGGAGACGGGGCGCAACCTGCGCGCCCTCGCCGAGGCCACCGGCACCCCCCTCAGCTCGATCCGCATCATGGGCGGCGGCCAGCGCTCCGAGCTGTGGCGCACGATCATGGCCAACTGCGTGGGCGTGCCGCTGGTGGCGTGCACGGAGGCCGAGGTGTCGGCGCTGGGCGCCGCGGCGATGGCGATGGCGGCCGCGACGGACGCCGACGTCGCGTCCTGCGCCCGCGCCATGGGGCGCCTCGGCGAGGTCACCGAGCCCGACCCGGCGCTCGTGGCGCGCTACGCCGAGATCGGTGCCGTGCAGGGCGAGCTCTACGACCGCCTGCGTGACGTGTTCGGCCGCCTGGACGCCCTCTGAGTCGTCCCGAGTCAGCCCAGCATGCCCAGGACGGCCTTCTCCAGGCCGGCCTGGCGCGCCTGCGGCGTCCGGTAGCGTCGCCGGGCCGCCTCGCCGATGGTGGTGCCGGACTCGTAGGCGTCGATGATCCGCGGGTCGATGTAGGAGGAGCGGGCCACGGTGG
Organism: Propioniciclava soli; assembly: GCF_038502305.1. NCBI lineage: Bacteria > Bacillati > Actinomycetota > Actinomycetes > Propionibacteriales > Propionibacteriaceae > Propioniciclava > Propioniciclava soli. The sequence continues at coordinate 3,312,173 of NZ_CP115965.1, read as the reverse complement.
GTGTGTTGCCGAGGTAGCCGGCGACCTCCAGCGTCGCCTGCCGGACGGCCCGCGTCCGGGACGCCTTCGTCGCGCCCGGTTCCTCCGACAGCGCCAGCACCTCGGCGGCGATGACGCCGGCGTGCCACGTGCGGAAGTCCTTCGCGGTCAGCGTGCCGCCGAACAGCTCGGCCAGGTACGCGTTGACCTCCGCGCTGCCCAGGTCGTGCCACGCCCGGTTCACCCGGTAGGCGAGCAACCGGTGGCTGTCGTCGCGGCGGGTGCGCATGGCGTCGAGCGCGGCGACCGCGGGGGCGTCCTCGACCGTGATCGCGTGGCTGATGCCGGACTTGCCGATGAACGAGAACACCAGCGCCTGCTCGCGGCGGCGGACGTGCTGGCGCTCCAGCGTCGTCAGCCCGAAGGAGCCGTTGGCGTCGGTGTAGGCGTCGTTGCCGATGCGGAAGTACCCGACGTCGAGCAGCCGGACGGCCGTGGCCGCGGCCCGCTCCAGGGGCATGCCGTCGAGGGCCAGATCCTTGCTGATGCGCTTGCGGGCTTGGGGCAGCAGGGCCGCCGCCGAGGTCACGCGCGTGAACTTCGACCGGTCGCGGCGCACCCGCCAGTCGGGGTGGTAGAGGTACTGCCGGCGCCCGGCAGCGTCCGTGCCGACGGCCTGCAGGTGCCCGGTGGGGTGCGGGCAGATCCACACGTCGGTCCAGGCGGGCGGGATCACGAGGGTCTTGATGCGCGCCACGTCCTCGGCGGGGAGCGCGGCGCCGTCGGTGTCGGTGTAGCTGAAGCCCGAGCCGCGCTTGCGCCGGGTCCAGCCCGGCTGGCGGGGGCTGACGCGGCGCAGGCGTGGCATGCGAGGATGCTAGCCCTCCGCGTACGCCGCCGCGACGCCCGGATGGGTGATCTCCCCGGCGCGAGTGTTCAACCCCAGCGCCAGGGCCGGATCGGCGGCCAACGCCTCGGCCCACCCCAGCTCGGCGAGGCGCAGCGCGTAGGGCAGCGTGGCGTTGGTGAGCGCCCAGGTGGAGGTGTTCGGCACCGCGCCGGGCATGTTGGCCACGCAGTAGAACATCGACTCGTGCACGGTGAACGTGGGGTCGGCGTGCGTCGTGGGGTGGGAGTCCTCGAAGCAGCCACCCTGGTCGATCGCGACGTCGACGAGCACCGAGCCGGGCTTCATCTGGGCCACCATCGCGTTGGTCACCAACTTCGGGGCCCGCGCGCCCGGGATCAGCACGGTGCCGACCACGAGGTCGGCCGCGAGCACCTGGTCGTGCACACTCATCGCGGTCGACACGATCTGCTTCACGCGGTTGTCGTAGCGCCAGAACGTCTGCCGCAGCTTGTCCAGGTCGGTGTCGAGGATCGTCACGTCGGCGCCCATGCCGAGCGCGACGTTGGCGGCGTTCTGCCCGGCGACGCCACCCCCGAGCACCACCACCTTCGCGTTCGGGACGCCCCCGACGCACCCCATCAGGACGCCGCGTCCGCCCTGGGCCTTCATCATCGCGTGGGCGCCGACCTGGGGCGCGAGGCAGCCCGCCACCTCGCTCATCGGGTACAGCAGCGGGAGCAGCCCGGAGGGCAGCCGCACGGTCTCGTAGGCGATGCCCGTGGTGCCGGCCTCGAGCAGCCGCTGCGTCAGCGGCCGGTCGGCCGCGAGGTGCAGGTAGGTGAACAGCGCCAGGTCGTCGCGCAGGAAGCCGTACTCGGCGGCCACCGGTTCCTTCACCTTGAGCACCAGCTCCCCGGCCTCCCACGTGGCGGCGGCGTCCGGCCGCAGGGTCGCACCGGCATCGGTGTAGGCCCGGTCGGTGATGGCCGAGCCCTCCCCGGCCCCGGCCTGCACGAACACCTCGTGGCCGTGGCGGACGAGCTCGTGCACCCCGACGGGGGTGATCGCGACGCGGTACTCCTGGGACTTGACCTCGGTGGGGACGGCGATCCTCATGGCTCCTCCTCGACGCCGGTGTGGTGCCACGCTCTCATGCGGTGGGGCGTTTGTCAGGAGGCTCGGACGCGAATGCGCGACACTCGGCCGGCGGGCCCCCCCGCCGGCGGTCACCACGCCTAGGCTCATCGCGACACCCACCGATCGACAGGGGACCCACACCGTGCGACAGGTGCCTTCCTCCACCTGCTCCACCGCCGCCAGCACCTCGTGGTTCCGGCGCGCTCGACGAGCACTCCTCGCCACCACCGTCAGCCTCGCGCTGGGCGTGGGGCTCCCCGCCGTCGCGGCCGCCGAGGACGACCTCATGACCCGCCACGCCGACCTCCAGGCGCGGATCGTCGCGACCCAGGGCTCGATCGACGCCCACTCCGCCGGCGTGGCGGACGCCGAGGCCGCGCTGGAGGCGTCCCGGGTTCAGCTCACCGAGGCGCGGGCCGGGCTGGAGCGCACACGCGCCGAGCTGGCGGCCGCCCGGGCGGCGGACGCCGAACTCGCCCAGAGCCTGGCGCGCGAGCAGCAGCGGCTCCGCGAGGCCCAGCGGGCCACCGCCGCGGCCCGTGCGGACGTCGCCGCCCAGAAGGAGCTGATCGCCAAGGCGGCCCGCGAGGCCTACCAGAACCGCTCCGACCTCACCGGCATCCCGGTCGTGCTCGGCTCGGCCTCGCCGGCCGACCTGCAGCAGCGCGTCCAGTGGAACACCACGATCTTCGACGCCACCGCCGCCCGCCTCGCCGAGCTCGAGACGCTCGAGCAGCGGCTGGCCGACGCCGAGGCGGCGCAGGCCGCACTTGAGGCGGAGGTCGCCGCGCAGAAGCGGGCCGCGGCCGAGGCCGTCGACCGCATCGCCGCGCTCGAGGCGGACGCCACCCGGCAGGCGGCCGACGTGGAGACCCTCGTGGCTGCCAACGAGGCCTACCGCGCCGAGGCCCAGCGGCTGCTCGACACCGACAACGAGAACTACGCCGAGCTGCAGGCCGAGGGGGCCGCCGTCGAGGCGGCCATCGCCGCCCGGGTGGCCGATCAGCTCGCCCACGGCGCCCCGCGGGAGGACATCGCGAAGCTCGTCGCGATGGGGGTGGTGTCCACCGATCCGTCGACCTACCCGCTGGCCGCCGACGGCGCCCAGATGATCCTGAGCCCGCAGGGATTCATCCGGCCGGTGAAGGCCCAGCCCGGCTCCGCGTTCGGGCGGCGGTTCCACCCGATCCTGAAGTACTGGCGGATGCACAACGGCACGGACTTCGGCGCCGCCTGTGGCACCCCGCTGTACGCCGCCCAGTCGGGCACCGTCGTCCAGGCCCGCGTCCAGGGTGGCTTCGGCAACTACACCGTCATCGACCATGGGGTCATCGGCGGCACGTCGATCATGACCGGTTACGCGCACCAGTCGTCGATGGCCGTGCGGGCCGGGCAGCGCGTCGAGATGGGCCAGCTCATCGGGTACGTCGGCACCACCGGGTTGTCGACCGGCTGCCACCTGCACCTGCAGGTCTACGCCAACGGGTCGCCCGTCGACCCGCTGACCTACATTCCCTGAGCCGCGCTCAGGGCTGGCGGACCCAGCGGCGCGGCCGCGTCGTGAACCCGTGCGCCATGCCCCAGATCACCGCCTGCGAGCGCCGCTGGACGCCCATCTTGCGGTAGGCGGAGCGGATGTAGGACTTCACCGAGTTGATGCTGAGGAAGGCCCGCTCGGCGATCTCGGCGTTGGACAGGCCCTGGGTGATGAGCCCGATCACCTCGGCCTCGCGCATCGTGAGGCCGGCCTCGTGGCCGGGGTGGGGCAGGTTGGCGTCCTCGATGACCTCGTGGTTGTTGGGGAACACACACTCCCCGGCGTGGACCCGCAGCAGGGCGTCGATCAGTTCGTGGCGCGCCGCCCCCTTCGAGACGTACCCGTGGACGCCCTGGGCCTGGGCCTTGGCGACCAGCTCGGGCTGCAGGTTCCAGGTGAAGATCACCACCTTGTCGACCAGCGGGTTGCCCAGCACCTCGTCGACGTCGTCCGCGCCGGCCTGGCGGGCCGAGAAGGTGTCGTAGAGCGCGATGTCGACGGGTTGGGCGGTGGGCAGGTCGGCGTCGAGTTCGATGACGTGGACGCGCTCGGTGTCCTCCAACATGGCGGCAACACCGCGCACCACGATCTCGTAGTCGTTGATCACGGCCACTCGGACGGGCACGCGGGGCTGCAACATACTGCAAGCGTACGGCTTCCCCGGGCCGCACCGCGCATTGGCCGTCCTGGGCGTGGCTTGATGGTTCGCCCACGCGGGGCGTAGCGTCCGCGCATGGATTCCCTGCCGTTGGCGCGCGTGGTCGCCACCCTGGCCGAGGTGAGCGCGACGGGTTCGCGGACGGCCAAGACCACCGCGCTCGCAGGGTTGCTGGCCGCTGCGCTCCCGGGCGACCTGGTGCCGCTGATCGGGCTGCTGCGCGCCCAGCCGCGCCAGGGCCGGTTGGGGGTGGGGTGGCGCACGGTGGCCGCGCGCCGGTCAGGGGTGGAGCCGGACCCCGGCGCCCCCGCGGCACCCCTGACCGTGGCCGATGTCGATGACGCCTTCGGAGCACTGGCCGCCGTGCCGGCCGGCACCGGCTCCTCGGTCGCCCGCCACGGCGTCCTCGACGCGCTCTGGGCGCGCGCGACGCAGGCCGAGCAGGACTTCCTCACCCGGGTGCTCGTCGGTGAGCTGCGCACCGGGGCGCTCGACGGCCTGCTGGTGGACGCCGTGGCGCGGGCGTCCGGGCGACCCGTCGCCGAGGTGCGGCGGGCGGCGATGCTGACGGGGGACCTGGGCGCGACGGCCCAGCTCGCCCGCACCGACCCGGCTGGGCTGGCCGCGGTGCGCCTGGGCGTGGGCGTCCCGGTGCTGCCCATGCTCGCCTCCAGCGCGGCGTCCGTCGCCGAGGCGCTGGCGGTCACCGGGCCGGCGTCGGTGGAACACAAGCTGGACGGCGCCCGCATCCAGGTGCACCGCGACGGCGACGACGTCCTCGTGGTCACCCGCAGCCTCGCCGACGTCACCGACCGGCTGCCGGAGGTGGTGGCGGCCGTCCGTGCCCTGCCCGTGCAGCGCGTGATCCTCGACGGGGAGACCCTGCTGCTCGGTGAGGACGGGGCGCCGCGTCCGTTCCAGGACACGATGGCGCGCTTCGGCTCCGGCGGGTCGGACGCCGTGCTGCGGCCCTGGTTCTTCGACGTGCTGCACGCCGACGGTCGCGACCTGATCGACGAGCCGCTGGCCGAGCGGCGCCAGGTGCTGGCCGAGGTGGCCGGCGACCTCGTGGTGCCCGGGATCGTCACCGACGACCCCCAGGAGGCCGAGCAGTTCGCCGCGGCCGCGCTCGCCGCGGGGCACGAGGGCGTCATGGTCAAGGGGATCACGTCGGCCTACGCGGCCGGGCGGCGCGGCAAGGCGTGGGTGAAGGTCAAGCCGGTGCGCACCGTCGACCTCGTCGTGCTCGGGTGCGAGTGGGGCTCGGGACGCCGCCGCGGCTGGCTGTCGAACCTGCACCTCGGGGCGCGGGACGCCGCGGGCCACTTCGGCCCGCCGGGTGAATTCGTGATGGTCGGCAAGACGTTCAAGGGGCTCACCGACGCGCTGTTGGCCTGGCAGACCGAGCGGCTGCTCGCGCTGGAGGAGCGGCGGGACGGGGCCGCGGTGTTCGTGCGGCCCGAGCTGGTGGTGGAGATCGCGTTCGACGGCGTCCAGCGCTCGCAGCGCTACCCCGGGGGCGTGGCGCTGCGGTTCGCCCGGGTGAAGGGCTACCGCGAGGACAAGGCGGCGGACCAGGCGGATACCATCGACGACCTGCGCACCCTGTTGGCCCCCGCCCCCGCGCCCGACTGAAAGGCACCATGACTTCGCTGTTCCGCTCGCCCCGCACGCTGTACGGCCTGCTCGCGCTCGCCGAGATGGTCACCTGGACGCTGCTGCTGGCGGGCATGGCCGGCAAGTACCTGCTCCGGCTGGGGGAGTTGGGCGACCTCGGGGTGCGCATCGGCGGCAGCCTGCACGGGTTCGTCTTCCTCTCCTACTGCCTCGTGACCGTGCTCGTCGCCGTCGACCAGCGCTGGCCCCTGCGCGACCTCGTCGTGGGTCTGCTCTCGGCCGTGGTTCCCTATGCCACGCTTCCGTTCGAGCGGTCGGCGGATCGGCGGGGCCTGCTCGCCGCCACCTGGCGGTTGCGCAGCGAGCAGCCGGCCGGTGCGGCCGAGGGAACGGTGGCCGCGGCCCTGCGGCGGCCCCTCCTCGCCGCGGCCCTGGCGCTCGTCGTCGTCAGCGTGGTGTTCGCCCTCCTGCTGGCGGCCGGGCCGCCGACGCAGTGGTTCCGCTGACAGGGCCGGTTCAGGTGAGCGGACGGGGCGGGCCGAGGAATTCCAGGCCGGGCACGTTGCGGAGCACCCAGTAGGCCACGACGACCACGGGCAGCACGGCCAGCAGCCGCGGGCCGGGCGTCCACCGCCGGGGCACCCCCAGCCAGGCGCGGCGCACGGCCGTCACCCACACGAACGCGAACACGGGCAGCGACGCGACGAGCAACGGGTTGAACGCCCATGCCGCGGCGACGTCGCCGCCGGTCAGGGCGTGCAGGGCCCGCAGGGTGCCACAGCCCGGGCAGTAGAAACCTGTCGTGAGCAGGTAGGGGCAGGTGAGCCAGCTGCCCGGCACGTTCGGGTCGTGGACGGCCGTGGCCACGCACAACGCCGCCACGCCGCCGGCCGCGAGCAGGGGGTCGCGCAGGCGCGTCCACCGGCCCGTCTCACCGGCGGCGCGGCGCCGCCTTGGTGTCACTGCGGGATGAGGGCGGTGAACGCGCCGGTCGTCCAGTTGATGATGATGCCCGCGGCCCACAGCACCAGGGAGACGATCGCGATGATGCGCGCCGTCTTCACCTTGCTCGTGTCGAAGCCACCGGGGGACTTCTCGATACCGTTGGCGGTGATCAGCACCCAGATGTTGATCGGGGCGCAGCAGATCAGGCCGACGATGCTCCAGATCAGCAGCTTCTGGGCCTGGGGGTGTTCCCCGCCCATCGAGGGGTAGGGGGAGCCTCCGGGCGGGGGAGACGGCGGCTGGTACGTCATGGTGTGTCTCCTCGGTGAACCGGTCGGGTTGGTGTCGGTGTTGACATCCGGCGCGCGCATCTTTGCACGTCTGGCACCCTGTGTGCCATGGGTCCCGGACACAATCACGACCACGCCGCCCTGGACGCCGACGTCCGGGTCTCCCAGACCGCGCGGCGGGTGACCGTCGTCGCCCTCTGCCTGGTGGCGGTCGTCACCCTCGTCGGGCTGGTGTGGCTGTGGCCGACCGAGCGTGCCACGCTGCCCGGCGGGTCGACGCTGGCGGCCGAGGGTATCGAGGTGGTGCCCGGGCGCGTCACCGCGCTGGCTCCGTGCGCCGACAGCGCGCCGGACGCCGGCGTCCAGCATGCCTGCGAGGTCGCCACGGTCGAGGTGCTCGAGGGCGCGGACGCCGGCGCCTCCGTCCCCGTCGAGCTGATCGGCGTGTCGGCGCGCAGCGGCATCACGGTGGGGGATCGGCTGCAGGTCGCGGCGGTGCCCGGGGCCGCGGGGGAGCCCACCTACTCCCTCATCACCGTCGACCGGATGGGCGTCATCGTGGTCTTCGGCGCCCTCTTCGTCGTCGCCGTGCTGGCGGTGGCCGGGTGGAAGGGCCTGCGCGGGCTCGTCGGCCTCGTCATCTCCGGGTGGGTGCTGTTCGCGTTCGTCATCCCGGCGCTGGCGGCGGGGGAGGCGGCCGTGCCCGTGGCGCTGGTCGGCTCCACGGCGATCATGTTCGTCGTGCTCTACGTGGCGCACGGCGTCTCGATGCGGACGTCGTCGGCGTTCGTCGGCACGCTGCTCAGCCTCGTCGCGACGACGGCGCTCGGGGCGGCCGGGGTGTGGGCGGCCCGCCTCTCCGGCATCTCCACCGACGAGACGATCACGCTGGCGAACCTGTTGGGCGACCTCGACTTCCCCGACATCCTCACCTGCTCGCTGGTGATCGCCGGCCTGCGCGTCCTCAACGACGTGACGATCACGCAGGCGTCCGCCGTGTGGGAGATTCGCGCCGCCGGCCCGCACCTGGTGCGGCGCGAGCTGTTCGCGTCCGGCATGCGCATCGGGCGTGACCACATCGCCTCGACCATCTACACGATCGTCTTCGCCTACGCCGGTGCCGCCCTGTCGCTGCTGCTCGTGCTGAGCCTGTACGACCAGCCGCTGCACCTGTTGTTGTCGACCGAGCAGTTCGCCGAGGAGATCATCCGCACGCTCGGCAGCGGCATCGGCCTGGTGCTCAGCGTGCCGCTGACCACGGCCGTCGCCGCTCTCACCGTGCGGGGTGCGCAGGACGCGGTGCAGCCGGCCCGCGCTCGGTAGCGTGGGGAGCGTGACGAGCATCACGACGCTGCTGTTGGACGCCGACGGCGTCACCCAGTACAACCGGACCTTCCTGGAGCGGATGAACGTCCTCCTCGACGGCAGGGCGACCATGCCGGAGGTCTCCCGCGTGGAGGCCCTCTCGCTGACCGGGCAACGCGACTTCGAGGCCGACCTGCGGGAGTTTCTCGACGAACGCGGCATCGAGGCCACCACCCAGGACCTGTTCGAGCCATGGTTGGACATCACGCCCGACCCCGAGGTGCTCGCCATGATCGCCGAGGTGCGCGGCCGGGGGGTCGACGTGTACCTGGGCACCAATCAGCAGCCGGTCCGCGGCCGGTCCATGACCGACCGGCCCGAGCTCTATCCCGACATCGTCCGGCAGTTCCACAGCTGGCAGATCGGGTTCGCCAAGCCCGACCCGCGGTTCTTCACCCACATCATCGACGAACTGCAGCTCGACCCGGGTTCGACGCTGTTCATCGACGACCTCCGGCCCAACGTGGACGCCGCCCGCTCGGTTGGCCTGGTCGCGGAGTTCCACGACCGGGAGGCCGGCGCGGCCGGCGTCCGGGCGATCCTGGTGCGACACGGGTTGCTGGACGCCTGAGGGGTCTCGTCAGTTTCCTTCCGGCGGCAGGGCCGCGTTGACCGCGGCGAGCCCGTTGAGCGTGCGCGGGTAGCCGATCCAGGGGAGCAGCGTGGTCAGCGCGTCGAGGAGCACGCCGCGGTCGTTGCCGACGTTCGCGTTGCCCTGCGCGTGGCTGCGCGCCTGCGGATCGGCGCCGCCGAGCGCCACCAGGTAGCAGAACGTGAGCAGCTCGCGGGTGGGGGTGTCGAGGCCGGAGCGGGTCTGGTAGTCGCCGAAGCAGTTGTCCGCCAGGCGGTCGCGCAGGTGACGTTCGTCGGGCGCGGCGGCGTCGTAGCCGGCCTGGATGGCGTCGCCGAAGATCTGCACCTGGAGATCCCAGCCGGCCTGCCACCGGTCCTCCTGCGCGACGGTGGCCTGCGGCGGCAGGGGCAGCTCGACGCCGCGCGCGGTGAGGACGTCGTTGGTGGCGTGGAGGAAGGCATACACCCGGCCCTGGCCCACGTAGGCGGCGGCCTGGTAGACGATCTCCTTCGCCTCGACCGGGGTGACGCCGCCGTTCAGCGCCGCACCGAGCATGACGCGGTACTCCGCCTCCGCGCCGACGGCGATGAGCGCGGCCAGGATCAGTTTCAGGCGCAGCTCCTCGGGCAGGGAGCCGTGCCCGGCGATCCGGTCGAACGCGAAGTTGTCGAACATCTCGACGAACTCCGGGTCGGTCCGGGCCAGGCCGGATCCCCCCTCGGGAAACAGCCGGTCGTGTCGTTCACGGGCGGCGTCGGTGAGTGCCCTGTTGGTGGGTGCCATGGTCGTGCTCCTTGGTCGGGTGGTCGGTCAGGGTGATTCAGCGGTAGGACTGCGGGACGCGCGGGGTGTAGTGCTCCTCGAGCGCGTCGACCTCGTCGTCGGTGAGGTCGATCAACAGGGCGTCGGCGGCGTCGGTGAGGTGGCGCGGCTTGGACGCCCCCACCAGGGGCGCGCTCACGACCGGGTTGCGCAGCACCCAGGCGAGGGCGACCTGGGCCATCGGGACGCCGCGGGCGGCGGCGATGCGCTCGACGGCGTCCACGATGGGGGCGTCCACGTCGTTGTCGCAGCGCTGGCCGGCGGGGTCGTTCCGCGAGCGGGCCGACTGCTGGCCCCACGGCCGGGCGACCCGGCCCTTCGCGAGCGGGCTGAACGGGATCGCCCCGACGCCCTGGTCGGCCAGCAGGCCGAACATCTCGCGCTCCTCCTCGCGCTGGATGAGGTTGTACTCGTCCTGCATCGAGATGAACTTCGTCCAGCCGTGCAGCTCGGCGGTGTACTGCATCTTGCTGAATTGCCAGGCGTGCATCGCGGACGCCCCCAGGTAGCGCACCTTGCCGGCGCGGACGACGTCGTGCAGGGCCTCCATCGTCTCCTCGACCGGCGTCGCCCGGTCGAAGCGGTGAATCTGGTAGAGGTCGATGAGGTCGGTGTCAAGGCGGCGCAGCGAGGCGTCCACCTGCTCGAACACCGCCTTGCGTGACAGGCCCTTGCCGCCCGGGCCGTCGTGCATCGGGAAGTACAGCTTGGTGGCAAGCACGACCTCCTCCCGGCGGCTGAAGGTGCGGATCGCGCGTCCGACGATCTCCTCGGAGCTGCCGTGGGTGTACACGTTCGCCGTGTCCCACAAGGTGATGCCGAGCTCGACGGCCTGGGCGAAGAACGGCTGGCTCTCCTCCTCGCTGAGCGACCATGCCGAGAACCCGCGCGAGGGATCGCCGTAGCTCATGCACCCCAGCGCGACGCGGCTCACCCGCAACCCGGACCGGCCCAACCGTGTGTACTCCATGCCCCCATTCCACCGCCTCGCCCGCGCCGGGGGGAAGGCACCAGCGAAAGGGGTATCGGCAGAACCCCCCCAGGCGCCGCCCGAGGGCTCACAGGAAGCTCACAAGTTCTCTGACGGATCCTCACGGGTGGGCGGCCCAGCATGGTGTCAACGCACCAGTCGACCGGCTGGCACCACGACCGAGGAGATTCCCATGTCACGCCTTCCCTTCCGCCGAGCACTCGCAGCGGCCGCCGCGTCCGCGGTGCTGCTGGCCGGGTGCACGATGTCGTCGGAGGTCACCACCGCGACGAGCAGCACGACCACCACCACGACCCAGACGAGCACGTCGAGCAGCGACGACACCGCCAGCTCCACGGCGTGGACGACCATCTCGACCGCGGTGATGGACGCCTCGACCGGGGCCGGGGTGGCCGAGATCCTGGCCGCCAACGACGCGGTCGCCGATGTGTCGACCGCTGCGGACGACGCCGGCACGTGGGACGCGGCGTCCGCCACCACGGTGACGCTGTCCGACGCCGGCACGACCGTGGAGGGCACGGACGCCTCCGGCGTGACCGTCGACGGCTCCACCGTCACGATCACCGCGGGGGGCACATACGTGTTGTCGGGGACGCTGAGCGACGGCGAAGTGGTCGTCGACGCGAACGGTGCGGAGGTGCGCCTCGTGCTCGACGGCGTCGACCTGACCAACGCCGACGGGGCGGCCGTGAACGTGGTGGACGCCGGCGAGATGATCGTCGTCCTGGCCGACGGCTCGACCAACAGCCTGGCCGACGGTGCGACCTACGCCGACACGTCCGACGAGGCGCCGACAGCCACCCTGTACTCCTCCGACGACATCACGATCACCGGCACCGGCGCGCTGGAGGTGACCGGCAACGCCAACGACGGCATCTCCAGCAGGAACGGCATCGTCATCACGGGCGACACCACGATCACCGTGACCGCGGTGGACGATGGTGTCCGGGGCAAGAACTACGTGGCCGTCGAGTCGGGCACGCTCACGGTGGACGCCGGTGGCGACGGCCTCAAGTCGAGCGAGGACACCGACGAGGCCCAGGGCTTCGTGGCGCTGGGGGCGGCGTCCGTGAGCCTGACGACTGGCGATGACGGCATCAGCGCCACCACCGACGTGACGATCGACGGCACCGAGCTGACCGTCGTCGCCGGCGGTGGGGCGGCCAACGCCGTCGGGGAGAACGCCGAGGAGTCCCCGAAGGGCATCAACGCCGGGGTCTCGGTGACGGTCGACGCCGGCACGGTCGTGGTGGACGCCGCGGACGAGGGCATGCAGGCCGTCGCGCTGAACGTCAATGGCGGCACGCTGAACTTCACCACCGGCGACGACGGGGTGAACGCGTCCAACGGCGACGTGGTCGTCAGGGGCTACGAGAACGCCGACTCCGAATCCGACGACGGCAGCGTCTACACCCAGACCGGCGGCGTCGTGACGATCGACAACGTCGCCTCCGACGGGCTCGACTCCAACGGTTCGGCCCACGTCACGGGCGGGCTGCTCGTGGTCAACGGCACCGCACAGGGCCCGGACGGCGCGGTGGACGTGAACGGCTCCGCCACGACGGTCGGTGTCGCGGTCTCCGTGTCAGCCACGGCGGGGGAGACGGTGACGGTTGCCGGCTCGGACGGCTCCAGCCAGACCTTCACGATGCCCACCGACGCCGATTCGGTGACCATCGTGGGCCTGACCGACGGCGTGAGCTACACGGTCACCTCGGGCTCCGGCAGCGCGACCGGCACGGCCGCTGCGATGAACGGCATGGGCATGGGCGGTGGCCGGGGCACCATGGGCGGTGGCACGGGCGGCGGCATGCGCGGCCCGCGCCCCTGACCGAGCGTGACGCTCCTGACGGCCGGCCTGGGAACCACTGAGTTCCCGGTCCGGCCGCTGCCGTGAGCGCTCGGGTTCGCGTCCGCCGGGTTGCCCCCCTGTCTTTGCGGCCGCCTCCCTGCCGTTGTTGCCGCCGCCCTGTCCGGAACTCACCCCCCTGCTGGTGCAACGGCAGGGGGGTGCAGCGATGGCAGGGGGGTGGCTGGATCGCTAGGGAGGCGCGCGGATCGCTAGGGAGGCGTCCGGATCGCTGGGGACATTCCCGAGCGCTCAGGCCACGGACGCCAACGCCAGGGGGAGGACGGAGGCCGCTCCGGCGCGGCGGAGGAGGCGTCCGGCGACGGTCAGGGTCCAGCGGGAGTCGATCAGGTCGTCGATCAGCAGCACCGGGCCCTCAAGCTCGCCCAGCCGCCGGGTCATCGCCTCGCCGACCGTGAAGCGTCCCCACACGTCGCGCACCCGGTAGGCCGAGTTGGTCGAGCGGTTGAGCGGCTCGGCCCCCGCGGCCAGATCCAGCGACCCGAGCACCTCGAGGCGTCCGACGCGGGCGACTCCCGTGGCCAGGGACTCCACCAGGGCCGGACGCGTCAGGCTCGGCACCCAGGCCACGGCCACCGGCCGCTCGCTCCAGCCCCAGCCGGCCAGCACCCGCACCACCGCGGCGCCCAGCTCGGGCGGCACGGGGGCGTCGGGTTGGCGGCCCTCGGCGTCGGGGGCGAACAGGTCGCGCAGGCGGCCACCCCAGCCGAGGTCGGTGAGCCGGGCGACGACCCGGCCCTCCTCGACCTGCTCGGCCGGCGGGATCTTGCCCTTCACGGGCGCGCCGTCGGCCAGCACCCCCAGCGTGTCGAGCCCGTTGGGCCACAGCGCCCGCGGCGCGACGGGGACGCCGACCCGATCCAGGGTGTCCTGGGCCTCGGTGAGGTTCGCCACCGTGATCTCGGTGGGGTACCACGGCTCGGCGCACACGTCGCAGCGGCCGCAGCGCGCGGCGTGGGGGTCGTCGAGCGCATCGGTGAGGAACTGCATCCGGCACCCGTCGCCCGCCAGGCGCTCGTAACCGAGCATCGCCTCCTGCTCGGCAACGCGCGCGGCGGCGATGCGCTCGTAGCGCTCGGCGTCGTAGGTCCATGGACGTCCGGTGCCGATCCACCCGCCCTGCACGTTCTCCACCACGCCGTCGACCGCCAGCACCTTCAGCAGCAGCTCCAACGGGCCGCGCCGGATGTCGACGCGTGCCTCCAGCGCCGGCACCGAGAGCGGCCCGCCGGCCTCGGCCAGACAGGCCAGCACGGCGTCCGCCCGGGCCTGGGTGGGCATCGCGTTGGTGGCGAAGTAGTGCCAGATCTCCCGGTCCTCGGTGCCGGGCAGCAGCAGGACGTCGGCGCTCGGGGTCGCGCGGCCGGCGCGGCCCACCTGCTGGTAGTACGCCACCGGCGAGCTGGGCGCACCCAAGTGCACGACGAACCCGAGGTCGGGCTTGTCGAACCCCATGCCGAGCGCCGAGGTCGCCACCAGGGCCTTCACCTCGTTGGCCTTCAGCGCCTCTTCCGCCGCCTCGCGCTCGGCGGCGTCGGTGCGGCCGGTGTAGGGCAACACCCGGTGCCCGGCGCTCGCCAGCAGGCGCGCCGCGTCCTCGGCCCCGCTCACGGTGAGGCAGTACACGATGCCCGAGCCCGGCAGCGCGTCGAGGTGCTCGGCGAGCCACGCGAGGCGGCGCGCGGGCGTCCCCACATCAAGGACGCCCAAACGCAACGAGTCGCGCGCCAGCGCACCCCGCAGCGTGAACACGGCGTGACCGCCGGCGGCCATCTGCTCCTCCACGTCGGCGACCACGCGGGCGTTGGCCGTCGCGGTGGTCGCCAGCACGGGGACGCCGGCCGGCAGCTCGGCGATGAGGTCGCGGATGCGCCGGTAGTCGGGCCGGAAGTCGTGGCCCCAGTCGCTGATGCAGTGCGCCTCGTCCACCACCAACAGCCCGCACGTGCGCACGAGCCGCGGCAGCTGCTCGGCCCGGAACTTCGGGTTGACCAGGCGTTCCGGCGACACGAACAGCACGTCGACGGCGTCGGCGTCCAGCTGCTCCTCGATCGAGCGCCACTCGGTGACGTTCGCCGAGTTGATCGCCGCAGCGCGGACGCCGGCCCGCTCGGCCGCGGCCACCTGGTCGCGCATCAACGCCAGCAACGGGGACACGATGAGCGCCGGCCCCGCCCCGGCGCGCCGCTGCAGCAACGCCGCGATGAAGTACACCGCCGACTTGCCCCACCCGGTGCGCTGCACCACGAGCGCGCGGCGGTGCTCGGCCACCAGCGCCTCGATGGCCTCGTACTGGCCGGGGTGGAAGTCCGCGTCCGCGCGTCCGGTCAGGTCGCGCAGGATCGCCACCGCCTCCTCCCGCAGCCCCGCCGCGTCGCGCTGCACCGCGATCGACGGCGCGGCCGGCTCGGGTGCGTCGCGCGGCGGCACCGCGTCCCACAGATCATCGGGCGGCAGCTCGTCGAAGTCCGGCGGCGGCTCGTCCGGCCAGGAGGGAGGTTCGACCGGCCCACGGTTGCTCATGGCCACCACCTTGGCACGCCCCACCGACAGTTCCCGTCGCGCCCCATGCCGGTGGGCAGCAAGAATGGGGGCCATGAGCGAGACACAGCCCTTCGCCGACCACCTCGGCATCACCGTGGACGACACCACGGTCCGGGTCACCACCACCGAGCGGCACGCCAACGTCAGCGGCACCGTCCACGGCGGCCTCATCGCCACGTTGGTCGACATGGCGATGGGCCGCACGGTGCGCGACCAGATCGACGAAGACCAGTCCGCCGCCACCCTGCAGCTGTCGCTGACCTACCTCAACCCGGCCGAGCCGGGCGACACCCTGATCGCGACCGCCGAGATCGGCAAGCGCGGCAAGGCGGTGGTGCTGCTGTCGGCCGAGGTGGTCACCGACGACGGCCGTGACATCGCCGAGGCCGTCGGCACGTTCACGATCTCCGGCTCCTGACCGCCCGGCGGGCTACTTCACCGACCCCGCCGTCAGCCCCCCGACGAGGTGCTTCTCGATCAGGGTGAACAGGATCGCCACGGGCACGATCGCGATCACGGACGCCGCGAACAGCTGGTCCCAGTGCTGCTCGTACCCCGTGACGTAGGCCCGCATGCCGACGGTGAGCGGCTTGCGCTCGTCGTCGATGATCAGCGTGAGCGCGACGACGTACTCGTTCCATGCCGCGATGAACGTGAAGATGATCGCCGTCACAGCCCCCGGCGCGGTCAGAGGCAGCATGATGGACGCCAGCGTGCGGATCCGCCCCGCGCCGTCCACCGCCGCCGCCTCCTCGATCTCGCGGGGGATCGAGCTGAAGAAGCCGTGCAGGATCCAGATGGCGAAGGCCAGGTTGAACGCCGCGTTGGTGAGGATCAGCGCCGCGTAGGTGTTCACCAGGTTGAGCTCGAAGAACTGCCGGTAGATGCCGACCACGAGCGAGGTCGGCGCGAACATCTGGGTGATGAGCACGACGAACAGGAAGACCATGCGGCCCGGGAAGCGCGTCCGGGCGGTGATGTAGGCGGCCGGGATGGCCACGACGATCACGATCAGCGTGGACGCCGCCGCCACGATCACCGACGAGCCGAGCCAGTTGAGGAACCGGCCGTCGGAGAGGATCTGGGCGTAGGTGTCCCACTGCCACTGACGCGGCCAGAACGACGGCGGGGAGGTCTTGTTGTCCTGGCTCGTGCGCAGCGAACCGAGCAGCATGATGACGTACGGCATCGCGAACACGGCGGCGAGCGCGAGACCGCCGAGGGTCAGCCAGACGCCCCGGGCGCCGCGGGCCCTCATGCGTCCGCCTCCTTGCGGGGGTCGACGATCTTCAGGTAGATCGCGACGACGACGAGGATGAGCAGCACATTGAGGATGCCGGCCGCGGCGGACATGCCCACGTCCTTCTCCTGGCTCTTGAAGGCGAGCTTGTACATGAACGTGATCGTCGTGTCGTGGGTGTAGCCCGGGTTGCGGTCGTTGAGGGTGCAGATGATGGGGAACGAGTTGAACACGTAGATCGTGTTGAGGACGGTCGCGATCAGCAGCGCCGGCCGCAGCAGCGGCAGCGTGATCGAACGGTAGGCCCGCCACGGCGAGGCGCCGTCGATGCGGGCCGCCTCGTACACGTCGTCGGGGATCGCGGAGAGCCCCGCGATGAACACGAATGTCGTGAACGGGATCGACACGAACACGCCGACCAGGATGAACGACCAGCGGACGACCGCGTCGTCGCCCAGCCAGTCGACCGGTCCGGCAATGAGGCCGAGCGTCTGCAGGAAGGGGTTGAGCAGCCCGTAGTTGTAGTCGTAGATCAGCATGAAGACCTGCGCGGTGATCACCAAGGACGCCGCCCACGGCAGGATCAGCGCCGTCCGCAGCACGCGGCGTCCGAGGAAGTCCTTGGACGCGAGCTGGGCGATGGCGAGGCTGAACACGATCGTGATGGCCACCACCGCGACCACCCACACCACGGTGTTGAGCAGCACGGTCGGCAGCATGGGGTGGTTCAGGACGGCGACGTAGTTGGCGAGGCCCGCGCTGCCGCGGCGCAGGCCCGTGATGGAGAAGTTGGCCAGCGAGGCGTCCACGAGCAGGACCGCCGGCAGCGCGACCACCCCGATGATCAGCACGAGGGCGGGGGCGAGCCACAGCAGGGCCGTGCCGAGGCCGACGTGGCCCGGGCTGCGGCGCCGGCGTCCGCGCCCTCGTACTGATCGGGTGGTCATCGCCTGCGTCAGCTCCCGGACTCGGCGGTCTGCTGGAGCTGGTCGAGCGTCGCCTGCGGGTCACCGGTGATGCCGGCGCCGATGTTCTGCTGCACGGCGAGCTTCACCCTGTCCCACGTCGGGTCGTCGGTCGGCGTCAGCTTCACGTTCGGCAGCGTGTCGAGGTAGACCTCCAGATCGGGGTTCGAGCTGAAGTACTCCAGGCCGGATTCGGTGACGGGCAGGAAGCCCTCGGCCTCGATGAACGCGTTGACCTGCTCCGGGGTGTAGTAGAGCTCGTAGAACGCCCGGACGGCCTCCTGGTTGTTGTCCTTCTTGAACGCCATCAGGTAGTCGGTGACGCCGAAGGTGCGCGGTTCGCCGCCGTCGTTGACCGGCATCGGGGCGACCGCGTAGTTCACCGTGCCCTCCTCGTCGAGCTGGCCCACCAGCGGGCTGAAGCCCACGACCATGCCCACGCGGCCGGACTTGAAGAGGTCGAACGCGTCGGCGCGGTTGGTGCGCGCGGGGTTGTTCTGCGTGAGGCCGGCGTCCGCGAGCTCCTTCATGAAGGTGAGGGTCTCGACGTTCTCGGGGGAGTTGATGGCCCACGAGCCGTCCGACTTCCAGTCGCCGCCGTTGTTGAACGTCCAGATCGAGAACTCGCCCTGGGCTTCCTCCGGGCCGAGCGGCATCGCGTAGCCGATGCTGCCGTCGCCCAGCGCGGTGATCTTCTCCGCGGCGTCGCGGAACTCGTCCCATGTGGTCGGAGGGGCGGCGATGCCGGCGCGCTCGAACAGATCGGTGTTGTAGAAGAACGCCCGCGCGCTCGACAGGTCGGGGAACCCGTAGAAGTCGCCGTCGTAGGTGCCGTAGGTGACGAACGTGTCGAGAATGTCGTCCTTCACCTCGTCGGGCAGCACCTCGTCGCTGTTCCACAGCAGGTCGTCGGCGGCGTAGGACGCGTAGACGTTCAGGTTGAGGATGTCGGGCGCCTGGTTGTTCTGGATCATCGTCGAGCTCTGCTGGTCGATGCTGTCCCACGAGACGATCTGCACCTCGAGGGGGATGCCGGTCTTCTCCTCATAGGCGGTGGCGAACTGATCCCAGAACGCCTTGGTGTGGCTCGAGCTGTACTCGGCCGCCACGAGGGTCAACGACTCGGGGGCGTCCGTGCCGCCCGAGGCCGCGTCACCCGAACCGGTGGTGCCGGAGCCGGTGCCGGCCCCCGTGCCGCCGGCGCAGCCGGCGAGCGCCAGGGCCGCGGCGGCCCCGATCGCCCAGATCTTCGTGCCGAAGGTGGCCATGGTGCGTGCCTTTCGTTCGGTGCCTGGTGCCCACGCCCGCTCGGGAGGAGCATTCGTTCAGGCTGTTGACGAACCACGGTAGCGGCCAGTGTGCGGGCCGTCGAGTACTTCGATCGGTGTGAGGTCAGGATTTGTTCACGATGTGAACGGACCCATCGAGCTCGGGTTCGTCACGCAGCTGGACGCCGGCGTCCGTCGGGACGCCTGCCCCGGCCAGCGCGCCCACGACGATCTCGTTGGCCCCGGCCCGCCACAGCGGCAGGGCGGCATACAGGGTGCGCTGCGGCCCGACCTCGTCGAACCGGCCGAGCAGGACGCCGTTCAACCAGCAGAAGCCCCGGCCCCAGCTGGGCAGGGCGAGGAAGCCGTCGGCGGGGGCGTCCACCACCATCTCGGCGCGGGCGAGCAGCGGGCCGGCCGTGGCGGGGCGCGACGCCGACCAGCGGACGCCGCCCAGCCAGGCGGGGTCGTCGATCGTGAGCGCGCGCGAGGCCCAGCCGTGCACGAACCGATCGCCCAGCCGGACGCCGGTGAGCCCCTTGCGTTCGCCGAGCCGGGGGCCGAAGTTGATGCGGCCGGCGTTCTCGACCACCAGGGTCAGCTGTCGCTCGGCCCCGTCCGCGCGAGGGGTGAGGGGAAAGCGGGCCTCGCCGTCGTTGCGATCGGCGGTGCCCGCCGACACCCCGTCGACGAGCAGCTCCGCGCGGTCGGCCAGCCCCTCCAGCACGAGGTCGCGGCCCTCGGGGGGCACGAACGTGCTGCCCTCGTACAGGGCGAGCCCGTGATCGGCGCCCAGCTCCTCCAACGGCAGCGGGTGCGCAGCGTGGCGCGGCGGGCCGAACAGGTCGGCGTGGTCGAGCAACGACGCCCACCCCGTCACCGCCACCTGCTGCGGCCGGTGCCGCGGCAGGGGAGCGGGGGCCGGCGGCGGCGTCCGCCCCGTGTGGGCCGCTATGACGTCGGCGTAGGCGTGGAACTTCGCGGTGAGCTCGCCGGCCTCGCCCACCGGGGCGTCGTAGTCGTAGGAGGTCACCGTGGGCTGGAGGCGCTCCCCGTCGTGGTTCGCGCCGCTCCACAGGCCGTGGTTGGTGCCGCCGTGGGCCATGTAGAAGTTCACGCCCGCCCCGGCGGTGAGCATCTCGGCGAGGGTGGCGGCGGCGTCCTGCGCCTCGCGGGTGTGGTGGGGCTCGCCCCAGTGGTCGAACCAGCCGTTCCAGAACTCCATGCACACCGGCGGATCGTCGGGCCGGACGCGGCGCAGCTCGGCGAACGAGGCGGCCACCCGGGAGCCGAAATTCACGGTCGCCGTGACGCCGGGCACCGCGCCGTGGGCCAGCCAGTCGGGCCCCGGCCCGTCGGAGGTGAACAGCCACACGTCGACGCCGCGGCGCACGAGGCCGTCGCGCACGTGGGCGAGGTAGGCGGCGTCGCTGCCGTACGAGCCGTACTCGTTCTCCACCTGGACGCCGACGACGGGGCCGCCGCGGGTGGCCAACAGGGGGGCGATCTCGGCGACGGCGGCGTCCAGCCAGCGGTCGACCGTGGCGAGAAACGCCGGGTCGGCGGTCCGGAGTGCCATCGGCGTGCGCATCAGCCAGGCGGGCAGGCCGCCGAAATCCCACTCCGCACAGATGTAGGGCCCGGGCCGGACGAGCACGTCGAGGCCCAGCTCGCCCGCCAGCTCGATGAAGCGGCGCACGTCGCGCGGGCCGCTGAAGTCGATCGTGCCCGGGGTGCGCTCGTGGTAGTTCCAGGCCAGGTAGGTCTCGACGGTGTTGAGGCCCAGCGCGGCCACGCGCTCGAGCCGGTCGCGCCACAGCTCGGGGTGGACGCGGAAGTAGTGCACCGCTCCGCTGATGATCTGGTGGGGGCGTCCGTCCCGGACGAACCCGCCGTCGACGATGTCGAGGGTCATGCCACGCTCCTGAAAAGTTCGGACAACAAACGAAGTATTGTCCGCACGGGAGGGGCGGTCAAGCCCCGGCCGGCACCAGCGTGGGGTCGGCGAACACGTCCTCCAGGGCCAGGAAGGCGCCGCCGCGGGCCGCGGCCATCAGCCCAAGCTCGGACGCGACCACGCGGGCGTGGTTGCCGGCGTCCAGGGCCCGTGCCTGCAGGCGGGTCTCCGCGACCGGGATGATGAACGCGCCGAACCAGGCGAAGTAGCCACCCAGCACGATGGCCTTGGGGTTGAGCACGTCCACCAGCACGGCGAGGCCCTCGGCCAGGTGCTCGGCGATCGCGGTGAGCGCGGCCAGGGTGGGCGCGTCCCCGGCGTCGGCGCGGCGGCGCAACTCGTAGAGCCGGTCCTCGATCGGACGCCCCGGGTCGCGCAGGCTGTCGCCGGCCGGGGCGGCGGACTCGAGGAGGGCGTTGAGCCCGACGACCGTCTCCCAGCATCCGGTGCGCCCGCAGTTGCAGGGACGATCGTCGGGGGCCAGGTGCAGGTGGCCGACCTCCCCGGAGAACCCGGCCCAGCCGCGCATCAGCGCGCCGTCGGCGATGATGCCGGCGCCGACCCCCACGTCGCCGGTGAGGTAGACGAGGTCACTCACGCCCTCGCGCGCGAAACGGACGGACTCGGCCAGGGCCGCCAGCTTGGCGTCGTTCTCCAGGCGGATCGGCGGGGTCGGCTCGCTCAGGCGGGTCGCGTATTCCCTGACCAGCGCCACGTCGCGCCACCCCAGATTGGGCGCGAAGCGCAGCGAGCCGCTGGCGTAGTCGATGATGCCGGGCGGCGAGACGGTGATGCCGGCCACCCGGGTGCCCGACTCGGCGAGGGAGTGGATCATGCGCTGCAGCTGGGTGGCCGTCCGGTCCAGCACCTCGGCCAGGGGGAGGTGGGCCACGTCGAGCGGGGAGACCTGCTCGCGCACCACGGTGCCCGCGAGGGTGACGGCTGTGAAGGACGCATAGTCGACGGCCAGCTCGATGCCGATGCCGGCCACCCCGCTGCCGTCCAGGGCGACGGTCGTGCCCGGACGCCCCACCGCGCCACCCCGCTCCAGCGCGCCCTCGCGCACCAAGCCCCGCTGGGCCAGGTCGGTGACGAGGCTCGAGGTGGTCGCCTTCGACAGGCCGGTCTCCTGTGCCAGCCGGGCCCGGGAGCGTCCGCCGTGTGCGCGCAGGTGCCGCAGCAGCAGGCCCATGTTGGCCGACCGCATCTCGGCCTGCGCGACGCGACCGACCCCCGGTGTGCCTGCTGCCATCTCGGTGCTCCTCGTCGGTTGCGGTGGGGTGTGGGCGGACGCGGCGTCCGACAGGCCCGATTGTGTCACGTGCGGGGGGACCTTGACAGCCGCTTGATTAGTTAGGATGCTGTACGAACAATCAATGCCCGCGCTGGTGCGGGCTCAGCAGAGAGGCAGACGCCCCATGGAGCACACCGTGGCCCGCGCAGCCGGCGTCCTCGCGGCCGTCGCAGCGCTCGCAGCGACCTCCGCCTGCGCGGGGACGCAGGCGACC
Organism: Propioniciclava soli; assembly: GCF_038502305.1. NCBI lineage: Bacteria > Bacillati > Actinomycetota > Actinomycetes > Propionibacteriales > Propionibacteriaceae > Propioniciclava > Propioniciclava soli. The sequence goes on along the minus strand of NZ_CP115965.1, from coordinate 3,290,056 downwards.
ACCACCGCACCGAGCCCGGCGGCCCCGGGCACCACCGCCGTCACCGGTGGCGAGCCGGTGGAGATCGCCTACCTGCACCGCCTGCCCGACGGCGAGGGCATGACCAAGGTGGCCGAGCTGGCGGAGCAGTGGAACGAGGAGAACCCCGACATCCAGGTGACGGCGACCAAGTTCGACGGCCGCGCCGCCGAGATGATCACCAAGATCGAGGCCGACGTGCAGGCCGGCACCGCGCCGTGCCTGGCGCAGGCCGGGTACGCCGAGGTGCCCTCGCTGTTCACCCGCGGCCTGCTGGCCGATGTGACGAGCGAGGCGGCCGGGTACGCCGACAACTACTCCGCGGGCGCCTTCAGCCTCATGACCGTGGGCGGCACGACGGTGGGCCTGCCCCAGGACGGCGGCCCCCTCGTCTACTACTACAACGCCGCGGAGTTCGAGCGCCTCGGGCTGACCGTGCCCACCACGATGACCGAGCTCGCCGACGTCGCCAAGACGGCGGCCGGCCAGGGCAAGTACGTGGTCGCGTTCCAGCCCGACGAGGCGCAGTACTGGCTCTCGGCGCAGGCGGCCGCAGCGGGCGGCACCTGGTTCTCCGCCGAGAACGACGCCTGGCGCGTGGATGCCGCGGGCGAGGCGTCCCAGCAGGTGGCCGGCCTGTGGCAGGACCTGCTCGACTCCGACGCTGCGCTCGTGGAGCAGCGCTGGGGCGACGGCTTCCGGGGTGCGCTGAACGACCAGTCGCTCATCGGCACGATCGGCGCGGCCTGGGAGGCCCCGCTGCTGGCCGGCGACATGGCGGGCACCGCCAACGAGGGCCAGTGGTCGGTGGCGCAGCTCCCGTCCTTCGGGTCGGAGGCCATGACGGGCCCCGATGGCGGCTCCGGCGTCGTGGTGCTGCGCACCTGCGATCACCCGGCGGAGGCCATGGAGTTCAACAACTGGCTCAACACGCAGATCGACGCGCTCGTCTCCCAGGGCCTCGTCGTGGCCGCCACCGGCCCGATGGAGACGCCCGAGGCGATCCGCACCTTCTACGGCGGCCAAGACGTGTTCGCCGAGCTGGCCACCGCCAACGAGAACCTGAACCCCGACTTCCCCTACATCCCCACCTACCCCGCGATCGGGGCCGAGATGGCTGCCGCGGCGGACCGGGCCGGGTCGGGGCAGGGCACGGTGATGGACATCTTCACCACCGCCCAGGAGGCGTCGGTGTCGTCGCTGGAGGACGCCGGCCTGCCGGTGGCTCGCTGACGTGGCGGCGACGGGGAGGGGAACAACCATGGCCGCACGTGACCGCCGCGCACGCGGCGGACGCGGGTTCGGGCGCCGCGGGTTCGGACGCAGCCACGAGGCGCGCACCGGCTGGATGTTCCTCTCCCCGTTCGTCTTGCTCTTCGCCCTGTGCTTCCTCGCCCCGATCGTGGTGTCGGTGCGGGCGGCGTTCCACCGAGACCTCCCCACCGGGGGCGGTCTCTACGGCGGCGGGGAGCTCGTGGAGACCTTCGTCGGGGTCGAGAACTTCGCCCAGGTGCTGGCCACCCCCGCGCTGTGGGCGGGGCTGGGCCGGGTCGTGCTCTTCGGCATCTTCCAGATCCCGGTCATGATCGGTTTGGCGCTGCTGTTGGCGCTGCTGCTCGACTCCGAGGTCGTCCGCCGGGTGACCGTGTTCCGGCTGGGGTTCTTCCTGCCGTTCGCCATCCCCGGCGTCATCGCCGCGTTGCTGTGGACCTACATCTACAGCCCGCGGCTGTCGCCCATCAACCAGGTGCTGGGCGCGGTCGGGGCGCCGATCGACTTCTTCCACCCGCAGATGATCCTCGTCTCGATGGCGAACATGACCACGTGGACGTTCGCGGGCTACAACATGCTGATCTTCCTCGCGGCACTCCAGGCGATCCCGCGCGAGCTGTACGAGGCGGCCCGGATCGACGGGGCGTCCGAGGCGCGGATCGTGTGGGCGATCAAGGTTCCGATGGTGGCCCCGGCGGCGCTGCTGGCGGTGCTGCTGTCGATCATCGGCACGATCCAGCTCTTCAACGAGCCCACGGTGCTCGCCACCGTCAACCCGTGGATGGGCAACGACTTCACCCCGATGATGCTCGCCTACAACGCCATGACTGGCCAGGTGCAACCGTCCGGGGCCGGGCCGGCGTCGGCGGTGTCGATCGTCATGGCCGTGTTCGCCGGCGTCCTGGCCGCCGGGTACGCCCTCGCGCAGCGGAGGCTGGCCCGATGAGCGCGGCGTGGGGGGCGGCGCGTCCGCGCCGGGCGACCGTGGTGGTGACCTGGCTGGTGCTCATCGGGGCGCTGCTGTACTTCCTCGGGCCCGTGTACTGGGTGGTGGTCTCGGCCACCAAGAGCAACCAGGATCTCTACATCACCAGCGGCCTGCTGCCCGCTGCCAACCACATCGCCGAGAACTACGCCACCCTGCTGGCCTGGACGCAGAACCAGTTCTGGCGCTGGGTGGGCAACTCGGTGTTCTACTCGGCCGCCGCCGGCGTGATCGGCACGCTCGTGTCCGTCGCGGCGGGCTACGGGCTGGCGAAATTCCGGACGCCGGGCGGCGCGGCCGTCCAGGTGGCGGTGCTGGCCGGGCTGCTCTTCCCGATCGCGCTGCTCACCGTGCCGCTGTATCTGCTGTTCATCCAGCTGGGGCTGGTGAACACCCCGTGGGCCGTCATCATCCCCTCGTGCGTCAGCCCGTTCGGGGTGTTCCTCGGCCGCATCTACGTCGAGGCGTCCGTGCCGGACGAACTGCTGGAGGCCGCCCGGCTGGACGGGGCGTCCGAGCTGCGGATCTTCTTCGCCGTCGTGCTGCGCCTGCTCGCGCCGGCCATGGTGACGATCTTCCTGTTCATCTTCGTCGCCACCTGGAACAACTTCCTGCTGCCGTTGATGATGCTCACCACCAACGAGCTCAAGCCGGTCACCGTCGGTCTCTACGGCATGATGAGCTACTTCAACCCGCAGTACGGCGCCGTGCTGCAGGGGGCGCTGCTCGGTGTGCTGCCGCTGATCGTGCTGTTCCTCGGCCTGCAGCGCTACTGGCAGGCGGGTCTGGCCAGCGGTGCGGTGAAGTAGTCAGTCCAGCCAGCCCAGGGACGCCAGCCACCGCTGCGCCAGCGTCGTCCACTGGGCCACCTCCGGCTCCGCGTCGGCCAGGCCGAGCCCGTGGCGTCCGCTGCGGAACACGTGCGCTTCGAACGGGACGCCCGCGACGCCGAGGGCGGTCATCAGCGTGATCGCGTGCAGCACCGGGACGCCGGCGTCGTCGCTGGTCGTCCACAGGAACAACGGCGGGGTGGGCTCCTCCTCGGGCGCGGTGATGCGGGTGGGGATGGAGAGCTCGGCGCGCAGGTGGTCACCGGCGTCCTCGCCGAGCAGGGTCTCCCCGGAGCGGACGTGGAGGTTCGGGATGCGCCCGAGCAGCGCCTCGCGCAGGTCGGTCACCGGGTAGCAGAGCAGGGCGGCGTCCGGCCGGCCGGCGAAGGTGTCCGGGTCCGCGCCGGAGACCTCCGGGGTGTCGGTGGCCAGCAGCGCAGCGAGGTGCCCCCCGGCGGAGAAGCCGAGAACGCTGACGCGGCGGCGGTCGACGGGCAGCGGCGTCGCGCCCGAGCGCAGCGCGCGGAGGGCGGCGCGGGCGTCCTCGAGGGGGTCGGGCCAGCACTGGTCGCCGGTCGCGTAGCGCAGCACCGCGGCGTGGAGGCCGAGCGAGTTGAGCCAGGCGGCCACGGGTTCACCCTCGTGGACGGCCAGGTGTTCATAGCCGCCGCCGGGCAGGACGAGCACGCAGGGGGCCACCGCGTCGCCGGCGGCGTGGAACGTCCAGTCGAGGTCAGCCATGCGTCCCATCCTGCCCGACGGCGCCTCGGGTGGCCGCTGCCGCGATGCGCCTTTCCGGGGCGGCCAGGTCGGCCGGGGCGGGGACCTCGACGATCAGCACCACCTGATCTTCGCGCTCGCCTGCGACGGGCGGACGCTCGAGGCGGTCGAGCGGGACGAAGCCCTCAGCCGCCAGCATCCTTTCCATCGATGCCGCCGAGCGGTGGTGACGCAGCAGGGTGACGTCGTGCCCGTACGGACCGAAGGCAGCCCCGATGTCGCGGACGCCCTCGCCGGCCTGGAACGCCACCAGCAGCACGCCCCCGGGAGTCAGCACCCGCCTCAGCTCCGCCACGATCGGGGGCAAAGAGGCGTCCGGGGTGTGGATCAGCGAGTACCAGGCAAACACGCCGTCGAACGTGGCGTCGGGGAACGGCAGGGCGGTCAGGGACGCGACGGCCGTCGGGAACCCCGGATGGTCGCTCCGCGCGCGACGGATCATCCCCGCGGACAGGTCCACCCCGGCGGGGTTGCAGCCACGGGCGGCCAGGTAGGGCAGCAGCCGGCCGGCGCCGCAGCCGGCGTCCAGCACCCGCCGGGGCCCCCGCACGGCGGCGCAGAACCGGTCGATCATCGCCAGGTCCTCCGGCTGCTCGCCCTCGGTGGCGGTGTAGAAGTCTGCGTAGGTGTCGGCGACCGCGTCGTAGGCGGCTTGCACCGCGCGCTCGGCGGCTACGACGGGTCGTTCCACGGCAGGGAGTCCTGCTCGGCGGCCGGGGTCACGGTGCCGATCACGTCGAGGCGACCGCGGCCGTGGAGCTGCTCGGTGAACCAGCCGGTGGCCTGCACCTGGGCGCCGACGAGGCGGGCCGCCTCGGTGATGCCGCGCACGTCGTGCAGCTCGATGACGTGACCGTCGGCGTCCACCACGCGGCAGCGGTCGGAGCGCAGGTCGGCCATCTGCAGCTCGCCGACGACGGTGCGCAGATCCTTCGGGGCGCGGCGCTCCCACGGCTCGCGAGCGAGGTGACCCGTGGCGAGGCGTACCTCGCCGTGCCCGGGGATCGTCACGGTCGCTCCGGTCGCGGCCCGCGTCAGGGCGCGGAGGAGGGCGGCGACGGCGTCCGCCACCGTGGCCGGCGTGCCGGGCGGGCGCTCACCCGCGGCCAGGCCCTGCAGCAGCCGCCACGCGTGGGCGTCCACCTGCTCGGCGAGGGGGTCGAGGTCGAGGACGCCCTCCTCGCCGACGCGAAACACCACGGTGCCCTCGTCGGGCATGTGGACGCCGAGGGCGCTGAGCTGCTCGACGGCCTGCGGTTGCCGGCCGCGGTCGAGCTCCTCGGTGGCGTGGCGGTACAACCGGTAGACGAGGGTCTGCACGGCGGTGCACAGGCGGGCGACGTCGGCGGCGCGCAGCGCACCGCCCGGCCCGGCGCGGCCGGCGAGCTGCAGGACGTACTGGCGCATGGGTGACCTCCGCGATTGTGGCCCCACGCTACCGCCTCGCCCGCTGGGCCGAGCCGGGGGGCTACGGTGCGTCCATGAGCGAGAGCCCGTCCAGCCCGGACGCCCTGCGCGTCGGCCACGTGCCCGGCGTGACGCTGACCAAGTGGCGGACGCGGTGGGCCGAGCGGGTCCCCGCGCGGCTGGACGTGGTGGAGGTGGCGGACGCCGCCGTCCGTCGCGTGCTGGACGCGGGCGAGGTCGACCTCTGTTTCGCCCGGCTACCGCTCGACACCGACGGGCTGCACGCCATCGCGCTCTACGAGGAGGTGGTGGTCGCGTGGGTCTCGCGTGAGCACCCTGTGGCGGCCTACGACGCGGTGACGCTGAGCGACCTGACCGACGAGACCGTGTTGACGGCGGGCGAAGTGGCCGGCCAGGGGCCGGTGGCCCTCGATCGCGTGCTCGGGGGCGCGGTGGCGCTGGTGCCCATGTCGGTGGCGCGCTCGGCGAGCCGGCGGGATCTCACGTTCTGCCCCGTCACCGACGCCGAGCCCGTCCCGGTGGTGCTCGCGTGGCGGCGCGACCAGGAACACCCGCTGATCCAGGAATTCATCGGCATCGTCCGGGGCCGGACGGCCAACAGCGCGCGCACCCAACAGGAGAGGGCGGCGCCGCGGCGCGGTCGGGGACGCTGACCTACGCTTTGGGCATGGACAAGCAGATCGACAACGCGACCCTGCGCGAGAGCCAGGAGATGCTCGACCAGGTCAATGCCGACGTGGTGCGCCTGGAGGAGTTCGTGGCGTGGTTCACCGACGCGACCCAGCGCGTCCGCGCCCTCGAGGACGCCTACCGCGGCCCCGTGCAGGACGCGCTGGCGGAGACGCTGGGCCGCGATCCCGGCGCCGTGACCTGGCCGGTGGCCAACGAGGACGCGGTGTGGGAGGCGTCCGCGTCGTTCCACGACGGCGTGCTGGGGCTGCTGCGAGCCGTCACCGACGCCCTGACGGAGGCGCGGGAGGGCTGACGCGTGACCCGGGGTGAGGTGGTGCGCGCACGTGCGCGAGTGGACCTCGGCTGGGGCGAGGTCTCCTACGTCACCTGGGAGCCGGACGTCGCCTCGGACGCCCCACCCGTCGTGCTGCTTCACGGAGGCGGGCTGGACAACGCGCTGCTCTCGTGGGAACCGTTGGGGGCGGCGCTGGCCGCCGCCGGTCATCGCGTCGTCGCGCCCGACCACCCGGGCTTCGGGCACAGCGCCCTGCCGCCGTGGCGTGTCAGCCAGGAGCGGCTCGTCGCCTACGTCGGGGAATTCCTCGATGCGCTCGGACTGGGCAGCGTCGTGCTGGGTGGCATCTCGATGGGTGGGGGCATGTCGCTCGGGTACGCGCTCGATCACCCCGACCGCGTGGCCGGCCTGCTGCTCTTCGGCACCTACGGGCTGGCCGACCGCCAGACGAGCGGGCTCTGGGCGAGGCCGACGCACTGGCTCAGCTGGGCGCTGGTGCGCACCGGGGCGCTCGGGGCCCTGACGGGTGCCTATCTCGGCCATCGCCGGCTGCTGGTCAGCAGCCTGCGCGGCATCGTGCGCAACCCTGCGGAACTCACGTCCGAGCTCGTCGACGCGGTGGTCGTCGAGGCGTCGCGCCCGGACGCCTTCGCCGCGTTCGGGCAGTGGCAGCGCGACCAGGTTTTGTTGAGCCGCATGCGCACCAACTACACCCCGCGGCTCGCGGAGATCGGCGCCCCGGTGCTGCTGGTGCACGGCGAGCGCGACTCCGGCGTGCCGCTGGCCAGCATCCGTGACGCCGCTGGCCGCCTACCCGACGCAACATTGCTGGTCGTGGTCGGTGCGGGACACTGGGTGCAGCGAGACCGGCCCGACATCGTCATCCCGGCCGTTGCGGGATTCCTCCGGGGTGGTCGGTCGTAGGCTGATCGCATGGCCAGGATCCTGTTCGGGTGCGTGCCGGCGTACGGCGTCATCAATCCCTCCTTCCCGCTGGTCAAGGCGTTGGTGGAGGCGGGCCACGACGTGGACTACTTCGTGCCCGAGTCGTTCCGCCCCGCGGTGGAGAAGATCGGCGCGACGCCGATCCCGTGGGGCTTCTACCTGGACGGGCCGATCACGCGGCCGCAGCAGATCGCGCGCTTTGGGCGACGCATGTTCAGCGACCAGGACGCCGGCCTGCGTGCCCTGGGTCCGCGGTACGACGCGGTGGTCGCCGCCGGCATGCAGCCCACCTTGCCCGAGCTGCAGGACGCGCTCGACGTGCCCGTTCTGTTCTGCTCGCCGATGTTCTTCCAGAGCCCGCGTGTGATCGCCCACCTCGCCGACATCGGCGAGGGGCTGCCCGCGATGGCGCGCAGGATGATGCGCAGCCGTCGGCAACGCTCACTGTTGGGTGCGGCGTTCGGCCTCGCGATGCTGGGGCGTCCGGCGGGGGACATCATCGCGATGATGGGGCCCCGCTCGCGCACCTTGAACATCACCCCCGCCAGTCGGCTTTACCAGCCGTGCGCCGAGGAGTTCTCTGATGCCACGTGCGTGTTCATGGGGCCGACGCCGACACTCGCGTCCTCCGAGGCCGTCCTGGATTCGTTCCCGCTCGACCGCGTCCGCGCGCACGAGGGGCCGGTCGTGTACGGCACGCTCGGGACAGTCTTCAACACATGGACGCCCTTCTTCCGCATCTTGGCGGACGCCTTCGCCGGAAGCGACGTCCTGCTGGTGCTGACCACGGGGAACGAGGCGAACCGGGCCGCGGTGGGGCCGGTCGCCGACAATGTGATCCTGTCCTCATTCGTGCCACAGGCAGAGGTTCTCGAGCGGGCGGACGTCTGTTTCACCCATGGCGGCTTCGGCAGCGCCACGGACGCCATCGCCCTCGGTGCCACGCCGATCCTGACCCCCATGGGTGCCGACCAGTTCTTCAACGCCTACCGGCTCAGCGAACTCGATGCCGGCCGAGTCCTACCCAAGGGTGAATTCACGGTCGAGGCCGTCCGGGCCATCTACGAGGACGTGCGCCACGACGGCCGGCTGGCCGCCGGTACCGCTGCGCTGCGGGAGTCGTTCGCGGAAGCGGAGGGGCCGGCGGGGGTGGCTCGTCGCATCGGGGACCTCATCGCGGCGTCCTGATCTCGGATGGACCGTTGACGGGGGCGAATCGCCAGCGGTCTGGACACGCGGCCACCATGTTCGAACCTCTGTACGAAAAATGTCAGAGGGGCGTGGTTGGCTGGTTCCATGAGCGAGATGGTGGCGGGGATGGTGGGGCCCGAGCCCTGCACGGAGCGGGCCGAAGGGGACGTCTTCGATGACTTGGCCCTGGTGGTCGCGCGGCAGAAGTCGGACGCCGCCCGCCGGCTCGCGCTGATCGTCCAGGCCTGCGACGAACATGACGTGGTCGAGGATGATCTCCGCGACGACGATGCCGCCCCCGATGCGGCCTTGGGTTGGGAGGGCGCCGAGAGGTGGGTCCGCGTGGGTGCCGACGGGACGCCGTGGGTGGCCGAGTTCCTCACCGTGGAGCTGGCCGGCCTGCTCGGGTGCACCGTCCTGGGGGCTCGGGCCCGGATCGCCGAGGCGTTGAACCTGCGGCACCGTCACCCGCGGCTGTGGGAGGCCGTCCAGGCGGTGCGGGTCGAGGCGTGGCAGGCGCAGCAGGTGGTCACCGAGTGCCTGCGGGCCGGGCTGGGCGCCCAGGAGTGTCTCCAGGTGGACGACTGGTTGGTCGACGGCATCGACCTGCTCGGGTGGCCGCGGGCGCGGCGGCTGTTGAAGGGCCTCATCGTCCGGGTCGATCCGGTGCTCGCCGCGGAGCGTGTCGCGGCGCGGCGCCAGCAGCGTGGCGTCTGGGTGTCGACGATCGAGGAGGGGCAGGTGTCGGTCGAGGGCCGGCTGGACGCGGTGGACGGCCTCGCGCTCGAGGCCCAGGTGTCCCGTATCGCGACGTTGCTGGCTGGCGAGGCCAGGGCGGCGGGTGAGAACCCGGAGCCACTCCAGCACCGCCGCGCCCGCGCGCTGGCCATGCTGGCCGTCCCGCATCTGGCGGCGGCCTACCTGGAGGATCACGGGCAGCCGACCTCAGCGCTGGAGGAGGTGCTGGCGCCCGTGCCCCGGATCGACCCCGACAAGCTCCTCCCCCAGGTGAAACTCCATCTCCACCTGCACGCCGACGACGTGTCCCGGGCGGATGCCGACGGCGTCGTGCCCGCCGGGAGCGGCGTCGTGCGCATCGAGCGGCACGGCCCGGTGGACATCGACTCGCTGCACCACGTGCTGCGGGGCAGCGTCGTGAAGGTGCAACCGCTGATCGACCTGAATGCGCCGCCGGTCACGGACGCCTACGAGGTGCCCACCAGGCTCCGCGAACACGTCATCGCCCGCAACCCCTACGACCTGATGCCGTGGTCGGCGACCGAGTCGCGCCGATGCGACCTCGACCACACCGTGGCCTTCGACCACCGCGACCGCGTCGGGCGCCACCAGACCCGCGCCGACAACCTCGGCCCCCTCGCCCGCACCGCCCACCGGGCCAAGACCCACGCGGGCCACCGCTGGGAGCAGCTGAGACCCGGGGTCTTCTGGTTCACCAGCGAAGCCGGCTTCCAGTACCTCGTGACACCCCAGGGCACCACGCCGATGGGGCGGGATCCGGGCGCCGCGCGGTCCGCACCACCCGAACTGGCACAGGCAGCGGGGGAGCGTCGGCGTCCGGTGACCCCGATGCGGGAGGGGCCGGCGCGCCCGCAGCCGGGCTGGAATGACCCGCCACCCTTCTGAGTGTTCCGCCCACGTGCGCGAAATGCGCGCCGCCTGTCGATTCGGGCACCTCTCGTGCGTCATGGTGGTGAGGTCGCACCAGCGGCCCGAGAAGGAGGAGCGATGAAGTACGTGGTCTTGCTGATGGCCGACGGTGACGAGAAGCCGTGGGGGGAGCAGACGGATGCCGAACAGGCCGCATCCATGCAGAAGTTCGAGGACTTCGGTGCCGCGTGTGACCATCGTCGCCGGTGAGGCGTTGGGCGCTGCTGACACCGCAACGGTCATGCGTACCCGCGGTGGGGCCGTCACCCTGACGGACGGGCCGTTCGCCGAGGCCATCGAGGGTCTGGGTGGTTTCTACCTCGTGGACGCCCCCGACCTGGACACCCTGACCGAGGTCCTCCGCGCCCTGCCGGCCTACGACATCCAGATCCAGCCGGTGGTGGACCCCTACGAGTGAGACCCCGGCCGGCCAGCTCGGGGCGGTGGTGCGCGACGACTGGGGGCGCCTGTTGTCCCTGCTCGTCGCGCGCTTCCACCGCCTCGATCTCGCCGAGGACGCCCTTGCCGACGCCGTCGAGGCGGCGGCCAGGGCGTGGCCGCGCGACGGCGTACCCACGAACGGCGCGGGGTGGCTGTACACGGCGGCGCGGCGTCGGGCGCTCGACAGGCTCCGGGCTGAGGCTGTGCATCGGCGCGTCGAGCCGTCCCTCGCCGTCCCGGTGCCCTCCGAGGATCCGGCCGACCTCGGCGATCCAGGGCGGGTGGACGACGAACTCCTCCGGCTCGTGCTCCTGTGCGCGCACCCCGCACTCGACCCGGCCGGCGCCTCCGCGCTCACGCTTCGGCTCGTCCTGGGCGTGGGGACGGCCGACATCGCGCGCCTCTTCCTCGTCCCCCAGGCCACGATGGCCGCCCGCCTCACCCGGGCCAAACGCAAGATCGTCGCGGCCGGTCTACCGTTCACGCTTCCGGGGGCCGGCGTCCTTCCTGAGCGCCTGGACGCGGTGGCCCGCACCGCCTATTTGGCGTTCACGGCCGGATATTCACCGGGCGAGGGTCCCGACGCGCAGCGGGCCGAGCTCGCCGGTGAGGCCGTCCGTCTGGTCCGGCTGGTGCGTCGGCTCGTACCCGGCGAGGCGGTTCTCGAGGCGCTGCTCGCCCTCATGCTGCTCCAGCACTCGCGCCGGGACGCCCGCGTCGACGCTGCCGGCGCGCTGGTGGTGTTGGCCGAGCAGGATCGGGCTCGTTGGCGTCATGACGAGATCGCCGAGGGGCTCACCCTGCTGAGTTCGACCGTGCTGGCGCAACCCCTGTCCGGCCTGGCCGCGTCATACACCCTGCAGGCTGCCATCGCCCGCGAGCACGCCCTCGCCCTCGATCCCACCACCACGCGGTGGGACGTCGTCGTCCGGCTGTATGACGCGCTCCTCGAGATCGACCCTTCGCCGGCCGCCGCGCTGGCCCGCGCCGTCGCCGTCGCGGAGGACGCCGGGCCCGCGGCCGGCCTGGCGGCGCTGCGCGGCGTGCACCTCCCGAACAGCCATCGCATGGCCGTCGTGCGAGCCGAACTGCTGGCCCGGACGGGGGATGTGGTCGCGGCACGGGCGTCCTATGACGAGGCGCTCGCCGCCTGCCCGAACGACACCGAACGCGAACATCTGCGAAAACGACGCGCCCTGCTCGGGTAGACCTGCCGCGGTCTCGACCGAACCGTCACGCGTGGCGGTGGATGTGCTCCGACTGCCGGATGAGCAGGGCCTGGAAGGGGAGCCGACCCCACGCAACGAGCCGCCACTTCAACGGCCGGTTGCGCCAGTCCCACGCCATCTTCAGGTTGCCGGGGAAGACGCCGAGGTACAGCAGGGTGGCCAGGCGTCCGCCCAGGCGCCGGGTCTGCGGGGCGGCGAGCAGCCCGGCCACGGCCAGTTCGGCGACGCCGGAGCCGTAGGTCCAGGCCCGGGCCGTGCCCGGGAGGGCCTCGGGGATGAGGCCGTCGAAGGGCTTGGGCTTGACGAAGTGCAGCACACCCATGCCGGCGAGAAAGCCGGCCTTGACGAGGGCCGAAATCGTGGCCTTGCGGTGCTCGCTCATGCGCGGGCCTCGGTGATCGCGATCATGCCCCCAGCACACCACCGCGTCCCGCCCGCGGTCCAGTCGGGGTGAGCGCCCATGGCGTTTCCAGGCGACGGCTGCGAGGGTGGGGGCATGGATGTTCAGGAGTTGACCGCACGCGAGTTCCAGGCGGCGGACGGCACCGCCGACTGGCGGGTGATCGGCCGGGACGCGCAGGCCTGGTTCGCCACGCCCTCGCACGCCGCGGGGGCGGCGATGATCCGCCGCATCGCTGAGTCGGGTGCCGCGCTGGACGCCGACCTCCGCGCCCGCGGTGTCCGGGTGCGGTTGCCCCGCCCGGGTGCCCGCTTCACCGGGCACGAGCTGGAGTTGGCGCGCACCGTGTCGTCCGCGGCCGCCACCCTCGGCCTGAGCGCTGAAACCGACGGACTGCAGCTGGTGCAGATCGGCATCGACTCCCAGGACGCCTCCGCCGTGCTGCCGTTCTGGGCAGAGGTGCTGGGCCACCACCGGGAGGGCGACGCGGTGCTGCGGGATCCGGGGCGCCGGCTGGCCTCGGTCTGGTTCCAGGAGCAGGACGCGCCGCGCCCCCTCCGGAACAGGGTCCACCTCGACATGGTCACCGCGACCGAGACCGCTCGGGCGGCGCTGGACGCCGTGCCCGGACACGGTGGGGAGGTGCGCCAGCACAACGACTTCTACGCCACCGTTGCGGATGCGGACGGCAACGAGGCCGACCTGCTGCCGCTGAGTGAGGGAGCCGACCGCTGGCCGGGCGCGGACGCCGAGGACTGGCGCCTGGTGTTTGCCGCGGTGGCCAGCTATCCGACCAGGGGCGTCGAGCAGACGCTTGACCTCGCCGACGCGGCGGCCCACCTGGCCGATGAGGCCGGGGTGGCCTTGGGCATCGACGCGGTGGACATTCCGGCCGTCCGGCGGTTCTGGGCCGCCGCGCTCGGCTACGTCGAGGATCCGCGGCAGGGGGTGACCGACCTGGTCCACCCCCACCAGCTGACGATGCCGTTCTTCCTGCAGGAGCTCGACCCCGACGACCGCGAGCGGCGTGCCCAGCGGAACCGGATCCACGTGGACGTCTTCGTCCCCGACGACCTCGCACCGGCCCGCGTCGATGCCGCCCTGGCGGCCGGCGGGAGCATCACGTACGACGCCGAGGCGCCGGCCTGGTGGACGCTGGTCGATCCCGAGGGCAACGAGGTCTGCATCGCCGTCTCACCGGGACGCGAGGAACGCTGGGGCGAGTAGTGGCAGCCCGCGGTCCCCTTGCCGCGCCGCGGTGGGCCGTGCGGCGGGCAGGGCAACCGGGAGATGACCGGGCCGTGTTCCGCCCTCACCGCTGCATGTCGACGAAGCGGCTCAGCGCGCCCTGGAACGCCACGGGCAGGGTGGTGGTGGCGCCGTTGCGGTGCTTGGCGATGATGAAGTCGGCCTCGCCCTGGCGGGGGGACTCCTTGTCGTAGGCGTCCTCGCGGTGCAGCAGGATGACGACGTCGGCATCCTGCTCGAGCGAACCGGATTCACGCAGGTCGGACAGCATCGGGCGCTTGTCGGTCCGCGCCTCGGGGCCACGGTTGAGCTGCGACAGCGCCACGACAGGCACTTCCAGCTCCTTGGCGAGCAACTTGATCTGCCGGCTGAACTCCGAAACCTCGAGCTGGCGGCTCTCGACCTTCTTGCCCGACGTCATGAGCTGCATGTAGTCGATGATGATGAGCTTGAGGTCGTGCTTCTGCTTGAGCCGCCGCGCCTTGGCGCGGATCTCCATCATCGTCAGGTTGGGGGAGTCGTCGATGAACAGCGGCGCCCGCGAGATCTGCGCCGTCTTGCCCGCGATGCGGCTCCAGTACTCCTCGCTCATCTCGCCCTTGCGGATGTGCCCGAGCGGCACACCCGACTCGGCCGCCATGAGGCGCATCACGATCTCCGACTTCGTCATCTCCAGGCTGAAGAAGACGCTCGTCAGGCCGTGCTTGATGGACGCCGCGCGCGCGAAGTCGAGCCCCAACGTCGACTTGCCCATACCGGGGCGCGCCGCGACGATCACCATCTGGCCCGCGTGGAGGCCGTTGGTCAGCTGGTCGAGGTCGATGAAGCCCGTCGGCACCCCCGCCATCACGCCGTGCTGGGCGAGCGACTCGATCTCGTCCAGGGTGAGCTCCACCAGCTCGCTCAGCGGCTGGTAGTCCTCCGCCGTGCGGTTCTCGGCCACGTCGTAGATCGCCTGCTGCGCCCGGTCGACGATGCCGTTCACATCGCCCTCGGCGGCGTACCCCATCTGAGAGATTTTCATCGAGGCGTCCACGAGCCGCCGCAGGATCGCCTTATCGCGCACGATCTCGGCGTAGTAGGTGGCGTTCGCCGTCACCGACACCGCCGACACCAGCTCGTGCAGGTAGATGTGCCCACCGATCTGGTTCAGGTGGCCGCCCTTGCCCAGGTTGTCGGCCACCGTGATGGCGTCCACCGGCTCGCCGCGGCCGTACTGGTCCATGATCGCGTCGTAGATGAGCTCGTGCGCGAGGCGGTAGAAGTCACGCCCCTTCACCAGCTCGGTGACCTCACCGATCGCGTCCTTGCTGAGCAGCATCGCCCCCAGCACCGACTGTTCGGCCGCCATGTCCTGCGGCGGCGTCCGATCACCCGCAGCGCCCCCCCGATCGAACGGGACGACGCTCGCCCCCGACCACTGGCCCTGCAGGTTGTCGACCGACACTCCTCTTCCTTCCCTCACGACCGTGACGCTAGGGGCCGCCTCTGACAAAACTGGCGAGCGGACCCGGTCATGGCACCGTAGGCCCCCGCCGAGCCCTCGCCAAACGCACCCACCGGGCGCCAGTGTGGACAACCTGTGGATGGCTGTGGAGCCACGCGGGGGCGGCTGTGTACGACACGCCGTCGTCGTTGGGGATTGAGAAGTTTAGAACCTGCCGAAACCCTCCTGACAAGGTTCGATGCTCTCCACCGCTGTGGGTTGACGCGGTGAGCGGGAGGTATCCGCATGGTGAACACAGCGGTCTCGGGCGTGGGCGGTGGGCCCGGGCGGCGCCGCGTCACCCCCAGCTTTTCCACAGGGCGGGCCCTCCGGGTGTCGAGTACAGTCCCACTGGGATTTTGCCCGGTGCGGGCGGCCCGCAAGTGGCCGCTGGGTACCCCCACGGGGTATCATTGCCGAGGGAGGGGACGAGATGAGCGAAGAGACGATGCAGATGGCCGTGACCGGCGGGCACGAGAGCTGCGGCCACGAGGCCGGGCACCACCACGGTTACATCACCGCGCGCGAGAACTATCTGCGCCGGCTGCGTCGCATCGAGGGCCAGGCCCGCGGCCTGCAGCGCATGGTGGAGGAGGAGAAGTACTGCATCGACATCCTCACCCAGATCTCCGCCATGACGAAGGCGCTCGAGTCGGTCGGGCTCGAACTCCTCGATGACCACATGAATCACTGCGTCCTGGCCGCCGCCCGATCCGGCGACGACGCCGAGGCACAGGCCAAGATCCGCGAGGCGTCCGAGGCGATCAAGCGTCTCGTCCGCAGCTGACACCACCACGCCGAACAATCCGAACACGAAGGAGCACAGACATGGTCGATCTCACCATCAAGGACGCGAACGCCACCGGCGGGGGCTGCGGCTGCGGCTGCGGCGACCACGCCGCCCCGAAGGACGCCGCCCAGGCCACCTGCACCTGTGGTGCCGACTGCGGCTGCGGTTGCCAAGAGGGCAAGGCCTGCACGTGCGGTGAGCAGAAGGGCGCGCAGGTGGGCGTCAAGGAATCCGAGCAGTCGGCCCCGCTGGCCGGCGCCGCGTCCGGTGACGCGGCCGAGTCGAGCAACGCGGCCACCTACACCGTCTCCGGCATGACCTGCGAGCACTGCGTGAAGGCCGTCACCGAGGAGGTCTCCTCGATCGACGGCGTCACCGGCGTGACGGTCGACCTGGAGTCCGGACGCCTCGAGGTCACCTCCGACGCCCCGGTCGACTTCGACCGCATCGTCGAGGCCGTCGCCGAGGCCGGCGACTACACCGTCGCCTGAGCCCCAACCTCAAACCGGCACCACCCACTTTGGCCAGGAGCCCCGCGTCCGCGTGAGCCCACGCGGGGTCTCCTGACGACCCAAGGAGACCTCGTGTACACCGACACCGACACGGCCCCCGTGGCCGATGCGCGCGCGTCCGTCGAGCTCGACATCCTCGGCATGACGTGCGCGTCCTGCGCCGCGCGCATCGAGAAGAAGCTGAATCGGCTCGACGGGGTGAGCGCCAGCGTGAACTACGCCACCGAGCGCGCCCACATCCTCACCACCGATGCCGACGTCGAGCGGCTCGTGGGGGTCGTCCGCGCCACGGGCTACGACGCCGCCGTGCCCGACCCGGTCGCCGAGGAGCCCGACCGCGTCACCCCGCTGCGCCGCGACCTCGTGCTCGCCGCCGTGCTCACCGTGCCCGTGATCGCCCTCGCGATGGTGCCCGCCTGGCAGTTCCCGGGCTGGACGTGGCTCTCGCTCGTGCTCGCCACCCCCGTCTACGCGTGGTGCGGACGCCGCTTCCACCGCTCGGCCCTCGTGAACGCCCGTCACGGCGCCACGACGATGGACACCCTGGTCTCCCTCGGCACGACTGCGGGCTACCTCTACTCGGTGTGGGCCCTGTTCTTCACCCACGCCGGCGACTGGCACTACCAGCACCCCTTCAGCCTCGCCCTCGGCCGGGGTGACGGCGCCGCCGTCTACTTCGAGGCCGTCACCGGCATCACCACGTTCCTGCTCGCCGGGCGCTGGTTCGAGGCCCGCGCCCGCACCCAGGCCTCGGACGCCCTCCGCGCGCTCCTCACGCTGGGCGCGGCGGAGGCCACTGTGCTGCGCGACGGCGTCGAGCACCGGGTGGGCGTCGACGCGCTGGCGGTCGGCGACGTGTTCGTCGTCCGACCCGGGGAGAAGATCGCGACCGACGGCGTCGTGGTGGACGGGGCGTCCGCCGTCGACGAGTCGATGGTGACGGGGGAGTCGCTGCCGGTCGACAAGGCCCCCGAGGACGCCGTGATCGGCGCCACCCTCAACGCCAACGGACGCCTGCTCGTGCGCGCCACCCGCGTGGGGGCCGACACCGAGCTGGCCCGCATGGCCCGCCTCGTCGAGGACGCCCAGACGCGCAAGGCCCCGGTGCAGGCCGTGGTCGACCGCATCTCCGGGGTCTTCGTCCCCGTCGTGCTCGCGATCGCCGCAATCACCCTCGTCGGCTGGCTGCTCGCCGGGGAGACGCTCCTGTTCGCCGCCACCGCCGCCGTCGCGGTGCTCATCATCGCCTGCCCCTGCGCGCTCGGCCTCGCGACGCCCACGGCCCTGCTCGTCGGCACCGGCCGCGGCGCGAAGCTCGGCATTCTCATCGGCGGCCCCGACGTGCTCGGGCGCGCCCGCCGCATCGACGCCGTCGTGCTCGACAAGACCGGCACGCTCACCCGCGGCGACCTGAGCCTCGCCGCCGTCCACGCCGTCCCCGGGGTGACCGAGCGCGAGGTGCTGCGGCTGGCCGGCGCGGCCGAGTCGCCGTCCGAGCACCCCATCGCCCGCGCCGTCGTGTCCGCCGCGCCCACGCCCCCGGCCACGCCGACGCTCTTCGCCAACGTGCCCGGCGAGGGCGTCCGGGCAAGCGTCGACGGCGAGATCGTCACCGTGGTGCGGCCCGACGTCGTCGACCTCGGCCCGCTCGCGGACGCCGTGGCCGCGGCCGAGGCGTCCGGCCAGACGGTCGTGGTCGTGACGCGCGATGGCACCCCGATCGGCGCCCTGGCGCTGGCCGACACCCTCAAGCCGACGTCGGCCGAGGCCGTCGCGCGGTTCCGCGAGCTGGGCCTCACCCCGGTGCTGCTCACCGGCGACAACGAGCGCGCCGCCCGCGCGGTGGCCGACGAGGTGGGCATCGAGCGGGTGGTCGCCGGCGTCCGCCCCGAGGGCAAGGTGCGCGTGGTGAGCGACCTGCAGGCGTCCGGGCTGAAGGTCGCCATGGTGGGTGACGGCGTCAACGACGCCGCGGCCCTGGCGGCGGCCGATCTCGGCGTCGCGCTCGGCACGGGCACCGACGCCGCCAAGGAGGCCGCCGGCATCACGCTCATGCGCGGCGACCTGCTGCTCGCCGTCGATGCGATCCGCCTCTCGCGGGCCACGCTGCGCACCATCACCACCAACCTGTTCTGGGCGTTCGCGTACAACGTCGCCGCGCTGCCGCTCGCGGCGTTCGGTTGGCTCACCCCGATGATCGCTGGCGCCGCCATGGCGTTCTCTAGCGTGTTCGTGGTGGGCAACAGCCTGCTGCTGCGCCGGTTCCGCGGTCTAGGCTCGCGCCCGTGACTTTCGGCCTCGCGCACCACGACCCCTCGCCCCTGTACGTCTCCGACCCCCACCCGGCGCTGGGTGACACCGTGGCGCTGCGCGTCCGCGTGCCCGACGCCCACCCCCTCGAGCGGCTCCACCTGCGGTACCTGCTCGACGGCGAGGGCACCTTCGTCGAGGCCCACCCGGCGCAGCAGGGCGACGGCGAGACGTGGTGGAGCGCCCAGGTCGTCATGACCAACCCGACGCTGCAGTACCGCTGGTTCCTCGATGGTCCGCTCCACCCCGGGGGTGCGTGGCTGAACGGCACCGGCGTCCACGCGCGCGACGTGCCCGACGTGGCCGACTTCCGCCTCATCACCGCCGCGCCCCCGGCGTGGGTGGAGGACGCGGTCGTCTACCAGGTCTTCTGCGATCGCTTCGCCCGCAGCGCGGACGCCGACGCCCGCCCCCTGCCCGGCTGGGCCCTGCCCGCCGCCTGGGACGACCCGCTGCGCACCTACGCGCAGCGCCAGCAGTTCCAGCTCTACGGCGGCGACCTCGACGGCGTCGCCGAGCACCTCGACCACCTCGTCTCGCTCGGCGTCACCGTGCTCTACCTCACGCCGTTCTTCCCCGCCGAGTCGAACCACCGCTACAACGCGACGAGCTTCGACGAGGTGGACCCCCTCCTGGGCGGCGACGCGGCGCTGACCCGTCTGATCGACGCCGCCCACGCGCGCGGCATCCGCGTGATCGGCGACTTCACGCCCAACCACACCGGCAGCGGCCACGGTTGGTTCCGCACCGGACGCGACGACCCCGCCAGCGCCGAGCGCGGCTTCTACACGTGGGACGCCGACGGCCCCGGCTACGCCTCGTGGCTGGGGTTCGCCTCGCTGCCGAAGCTGAACCACGCGTCGGCCGAGCTCACCGAGCGGCTGACCGGGCCCGACGGCGTCCTGCGCCGCTGGCTGCGCGCCGGCCTCGACGGCTGGCGCATCGACGTGGCGAACATGACCGGTCGGCTCGGCGCCGTCGACGACAACCGCGCCGTCGCCCACCGCATCCGGGAGGCGGTGGACGCCGAGGGCGACCGCTGGCTCGTCGCCGAGCACTTCTACGACCTGCACCACGACGTGGACGGCTTCACCTGGCACGGC
Source organism: Propioniciclava soli (assembly GCF_038502305.1). Taxonomy (NCBI): domain Bacteria; kingdom Bacillati; phylum Actinomycetota; class Actinomycetes; order Propionibacteriales; family Propionibacteriaceae; genus Propioniciclava; species Propioniciclava soli. Next base: position 3,270,453 of record NZ_CP115965.1, on the reverse strand, counting down.
GCGATGAACTACACGGGCTTTTCGCGCCCGGCGTGGGCCTGGCTTGAGCAGCCCGACAGCGCCGAGGAGGACGCCCACTTCGCGGTCACCGCGCGCATCCCGGCGGTGGACGGGCCGGGCCTGGTCGCGGTGCACCGCGATTTCACCGCCCAGGTGCCCTGGAGCGTCACGACCGCCTCGTTCAACATCGTCGGCTCCCACGACACGGGCCGCATCCGCTGGCGCGTGGGCGACCACCGTGGCCGGGTGCTCGCGGCGCTCGGCCTGGCCCACACGCTGCCCGGCGCGCCGATGCTGTACTACGGCGACGAGATCGGGCTGACCGGCTCGACCGGCGAGTACGGCCGCCGCCCGTTCCCCTGGCAGGCGCCCCAGACCTGGGACCATGACCTCCTCGCGGCCGTCCGGCGGCTCGGCGCGCTGCGCCACGAGCTGCCCGCCCTGCGCCGCGGCGGCCTGCGGTGGATCGGGGCCGTGGCGGACGCCGTCGCGTTCGTCCGCGAGGCGCCCGAGGGGTCGGTACTGGTGCTGGTCGCCCGCGACTCCGCCGCGCCGATCGAGGTGGACGCCGCCCTGCTGCCCGGCGTGGCGTCCGGTCGAGCCGTGCTCGGCGAGGGGATCACCGTGGCCGACGGCCGCGTCAGCCTGCGCGCGCACGAGGCCGGCGTCGCCGTCTGGGCCTGGTGAGGCTCACAGCCCGCTGACGTGGCGCACCAGGGCCGTCACCGCAGCCCCGCGCGCCCAGACGTCACGGTTGTGGGGCCGGACGGTGACGGCCAACGGCGGCGCGACGGCCTCGCGCACCGAGGCGATGCCCGCCTCGAAGTCATCGGCGAAGGCCGCCACCAGCCCGGCGCGCTCACCGAGCACCACCACCGCGTCCGGCACCAGGAACGCCGACCCCGTGCCGGTCAGGGCCCCGCAGGCGTAGGCAAACTCCGCGGCGGCGCGGCGGGCGCCGGCGTCCGCACCGGCCTCCACGGCGTCCGCCGTCGTCGCGGCCGAGCCGTAGCCGCGGGCCAACGTCACCAGCGCACTGTCGGTGAGGCTCACGTTGGCCCGGCGCACCGACCCGTCGGGCCAGATCAGGGGCAGATGCCCGAGCAGGCCGATGCCCTGCGCCTCCGCGTCCTGCACCTCCCCGCGCACCACTGCGGCCCCGCCGACCCCCGTGCCGAACGTGAGCGCCAGAAAGCTCTGCGTCGTCAGCCCCAGGCCGAACCACGCCTCGGCGAGCGCCACCGCGGCGACGTCGTTGGCGACCACGCAGGGGTGCCCCAGCCGCTGCGACACCAGCTCGGCCAGTGGGACGTCCGCCCACCGCAGGAACGGCGAGCGCACCACCGTTGAACCGTCGTGGACGATGCCGCTCACGCCGATCCCGATGCCGACCGTGGGGGCGGGGGCCAGCCGGTCGACGAGCAGCGCCAGCCGTTCCACGACGGCCTCGGGGTGACGAGAGGCCAGCGGGCCGCTGAGGTCTTCCAGCACCCGGGCGCGCAGGTCGGTGCGCACCAGGCGCAGGGTGTGCGTGCTCACCGACACACCAAGGAGTGTGTCGGCGGGCAGCACGGCGTCGAGGGTGTGCGCGGGGCGGCCGGCGGCGTTGCGTTGCTCCGCGGTGGCGACGACCAGGCCCCGCTCCTGCAACGGCTTCGTCAACCGGGTGATGCTGCCGCCGCTGAGGCCCAGCCGGTGGGCGAGGTCGCGGCGCTGCAGCGGCCCGTGCTGCAGCAGCGTCAGCACGAGTCGGCGGTGCGCATCCCCCAGGCCCGTCAGATCCACGACGTCATTGTGCCCCAGCGGGGGGTTGACGCCGGAGTTTATTTCGGGACAGAATAATTGGGTGACGCAGACGTCCTTCCCCCTCACGCGCGGCGGCGTGACCCTGGTCCTCACCACGCGTGACGTCCACCTGCCGGTCGTCACCTACTGGGGCCCCGCGCTCACTGCGGACGACGACCCGGCCGCCACGCTCACCCCGCCATTCGTGTCCGACCAGACCGAGGAGCTCGTCGAGTGCTCCCTGCTGCCCGAGGAGTCCCGCGGCTGGCTGGGCACCCCGGGACTCGCCGGTCACCGGGCCGGCCGGCACTCCACCCACGCCTTCGTCGTCGATGACGTGGACGCCGACGCCACGTCGGCGACCTTCCGCGCGGCCGCCGACGGCCTGGCCCTGACGCTGCGCGTCGCGCTCACCGAGGAGGGCGTGGTCGAGCTGGGCGCCGAGATCACCAACACCGGCGCCGACGCCTACACCCTCGACGCGTTGACCCCGGCGCTGCGCGTCCCGCCGCACGCCCGCGAACTGCTCGACCTCACCGGGCGCCACCTGCGCGAGCGCTCCCCGCAGCGCCACCCGTTCTCCGTCGGCAGCCTGCGGCGCGACAACCGCCGCGGCCGCACCTCCCTGCAGTCGACCACGCTGATGATCGCCGGCGAGGAGGGCTTCGGCTTCCGCGCCGGCCGGGTGTGGGGCGTCCACGTCGCGTGGTCGGGCAACCACACCCACCTGGCCGAGCGGTCCCACGGCGGGGAGCAGATCTTGGCCGGCGGCGAGCTGTTCGGGCCGGGCGAGCTGGTGCTCGCGCCGGGGGAGACCTACGCGACCCCCACGCTTCTCGCCTCCTTCGGCGTCGGTCTGGACGCCCTCAGCGCGCGCTACCACGGCTGGCTGCGGCGCGTGAACGGCCCGCGGCGCCCGCGTCCGATCACGCTGAACACGTGGGAGGCGGTCTACTTCGCCCACGACCACGACGCGCTGGTGGAGCTGGCCGAGGTGGCGGCGGGCGTCGGGGTCGAGCGCTTCGTGCTGGACGACGGCTGGTTCGGCTCGCGGCGTGACGACACCACCGGGCTGGGGGACTGGGCGGTCTCCGACGCGGTGTGGCCGGGCGGGCTGGAACCGCTGGCCGAGGCGGTCCGCGGCCTGGGCATGGAGTTCGGCCTGTGGGTCGAGCCCGAGATGGTGAATCTCGACTCCGACCTCGCGCGGGCGCACCCCGACTGGATCCTGCGGCCCGACGCCGAGCGGCTGCCGCTGCGCGTCCGCAACCAGCACGTGCTCAACCTGACGCACCCCGAGGTCGTCGACCACCTCGCCGAGCGGCTCGTCGAGCTGGTGCGGCGGCTCGGCATCGCGTACCTGAAGTGGGATCACAACCGCGACCTGATCGAGGCCTGTGGCGTGGCGGGGGAGCGGCTCGTCCACGACCAGACGCTGGCGTACTACCGCCTCGTCGATCACCTGAAGCGGGAGTGCCCCGGCCTGGAGATCGAGTCGTGCGCCTCGGGTGGCGGCCGCGTCGACCTCGGCGTTCTCACCCGCACCGACCGCGTCTGGGCGTCGGACTGCAACGACGCCCTGGAGCGCCAGGACATCCAGCGTTGGACCGGCCTGCTCCTGCCGCCGGAGGTCGTCGGCGCCCACGTCGGGCCCCCGCGGGGGCACACGACCGGCCGCACCCAGGAGTTGTCGTTCCGCGCCGGCACCGCCCTGTTCGGCCACTTCGGCATCGAGTGGGATCTGCGGACGGCCTCGCAGGCCGAGCGGGAGCGCCTCGCGGCGTGGGTGACCCGGGCCAAGGAGGTGCGCGACCTGCTGGCCACCGGCGCCACGGTGCGTACCGAGGATCGCGACGGCACGCGCGTCCACGGCGTCGTCGGGCCCGATCGGGCGCTGTTCGCCGTCGTCCAGCTCGCCACGTCGCCGACCTACCCGACGGCCCCGGTGACGCTGCCGGGTCTCGATCCGGACGCCCGCTGGCGCGTCCGCCTCGACGAGCTGACCCCGCAGCCGGGTCTGCCGTGGGCGTCCGGGACGCCCGTGCTGAGCGGCCGGGCACTCGCCGAATCCGGGCTCGCCGCCCCCACCCTGCACCCCGAACACCTCGCGATCATCCACCTCGAAAGGAGCGAGTCATGAACGGTCAGTTGAGCCGACGGACGGTGCTGTCCGGGCTCACCGCGGCAGCGTTGCTGGCGCCCCTGGGCGCATGCGCCCGGCCCACCGGCACCGGCGTCGGCAGCACCGAGTTCTTCCAGTTCAAGTCCGAGGCCATCACGTTGTTCGACCGCATCTGCGCGGAGTACAACGCCGCCCACGGCACGAACATCGAGCAGAACTTCCAGGCCGACAACGTCACCGCGCTGCGCGTCCGGCTGGTGAAGGGCGACATCCCGCCGCTCATCACCATCAACGGCGACTACAGCTACGGCGCGCTGGCCCGCTCGGGCGTCTTCCACGACTTCGCGGGCAGCGACCTGCTCGCGCCGGTGAACCCGTCCATCGCGCAGATCCTGCCGACCCTGGGCGTGGGCGCCGAGGGCCAGGTGAACGGCGTGCCGTTCGCCAACAACGGCTCCGGCATGATCTACAACCGCGCGATCTTCGACGAGCACGGCTTCGACCCGCCGCAGACGTGGGACGAATTGATCGGGCTGGCCGACGAGTTCACGGCGCTGGGCGTCGACCCCTTCTACTGGGGGTTCCGCGACAACTGGACCGGGGCGCCGATGTTCAGCTCCCTGTCCGGCAATTTCCTCGACGGCGAGGTCGCCGCCTGGTACGCCCGGCGTCAGGTGGGCGAGACGTCGTTCGAGGAACTCATGCCCGTGCTCGAGAAGATGCTGCAGATCGGGGGGTACGGCAACAGCAACAAGTACGAGATCGGCTACAACGACGCCAACCAGGGCTTCGCGCAGGGCCGGGCGGCGATGTACGTGCACGGCACCTACGCCATCCCGGCCATCCGGTCCTACAACCCCGACATCCAGCTCGGCACGTTCGCGACGCCGCCGGACTCCGGCGAGGCGTGGGTGGTGTCCGGGGTGGACGTCGCACTCACCTGCGGCACCGAGCCGGTCGACGGCGCGCTCGACTTCTTCTCCTACCTGATGGAGGAGCCGAACATGGCCGCCTACTGCGCCGAACAGGTCGCCTTCCCGACCCGCGAGGGCATGACGGCCGATGACGAGGCGCTCGAGGGACTCATGCCGTACTTCGAGAGCCAGCGGCTCACGACGTACTCCGACCACAACTTCCCCCCGGCCGTGAACCTCAACAACTACATGCAGCAGTTCCTGATCAACGGGGACGCCGCCGCCTTCGTCCGCACGCTCGACGTCCAGTACGACCGCGTCATCGAGCGCATCAACTCAACCCTGTGAGGCCGTGATGCAAACCACCTCTCCCGGGCGCATCGACCGCGCCTACGTCTGGATGATCGCGCCCGCGGCCATCCTGTTCACCGCGATGCTGACGATCCCGCTGCTGACCGGATTCTTCTACACGTTCACCAACTACGCCGGCTACGGCGACTGGCGCTTCGTCGGCTTCGCCAACTACCTCAACCTGTTCCGCGACGACGTGGTCTGGGGCTCGTATGCGTTCACGCTGCTCTACGCCGTGTCCGCGACCATCCTCATCAACGTCATCGCGTTGTCGCTGGCCCTGTTGCTGAACAGCGCGATCAAGGGCCAGACGTTCTTCCGGGGCCTGTTCTTCCTGCCCAACATCCTGCCCGTGCTGATCGTGGCGTACATCTTCCAGTACCTGTTCACGAACAACCTGCCGGCCATCGGCCAGGCGCTGGGTTGGGAATGGCTCTCGACGTCGCTGCTGGCCAACGAGAACACGGCCTGGATGGTGATCGTCTTCGTCGGTGTCTGGCAGGCCGTCGCGTTCAGCACGATCGTGTACCTCGCCGGTCTCCAGACGGTGCCCGAGGAGGTGTACGAGGCCGCAGCCATCGACGGCGCGAGCCGGTGGGAGCAGTTCCGGCGCATGACGTTCCCGCTCATCATGCCGTTTTTCACCATCAACATGGTGCTGAGTTTCAAGAACTCACTCGGTGTGTTCGACCAGGTGGTCGCCCTCACCAACGGTGGCCCCGGAACGGCGACCCAGTCGATCTCGTTCCTCATCTTCCGCAACGGCTTCCAGGGCGGCGAATACGCCTACCAGACCGCCAACGGCATCATCTACTTCATCTTGGTCCTGGTGATCTCGTTCGCGCAGCTCCGCTTCCTCTCGAGCAAGGACACCAACGCATGAACCGCCAGCGCTCCTCTCGCAGCTGGGCCCTCACGGCGCTCGCCGCCGTCTTGTCCCTGACCATCCTCGTCCCGCTCTACTTCGCGGTCGTGACCGCCCTCAAGACACCGGCGGAGCTGGCGGAGTCCGGCTTCGGACTGCCCGCCACCTGGCGGTGGGACAACTTCGCCACCGCGTGGACGATGACCGACTTCCCGTCGCGACTCGTCACCTCGGCGGTCATCACCGTCGGCGCCGTCGTGCTCACCCTGGTGACGAACTCGATGGTGGCCTACGCCATCGAGCGCAACATGCACCGTCGGTGGGTGCGGTTGCTGTTCTACTACTTCATCGCCGCGATGTTCGTGCCGTTCCCCATCATCATGCTGCCCGTCGTGCGGCAGACGGCGATCCTCGGCATCGACAACGAGGCCGGCCTGATCCTGCTCTACACGGTGTACGGCCTGGCGTTCAACCTCCTGCTGTACACGAGCTTCGTCCGCGCCATTCCCCTCGAGATCGAGGAGTCGGCGGCCGTGGACGGCGCGTCCCGCTGGGGCATCTTCTGGCGCATCGTGTTCCCGCTCCTGGGACCCATGAACGCCACCGTCGGCATCCTCACCTGCCTGTGGGCGTGGAACGACTTCCTGCTGCCCCTGGTCATCCTGACCGACCCGGGTACGCAGACCCTCCCGCTCGCGCAGTACGTGTTCCAGGGCCAGTTCAACGTGAACTACCCCGTCGCGTTCGCCTCGTACCTGATGGCGATCGCGCCGCTCGTCCTGGTCTATGTGTTCGCCCAGCGGTGGGTGATCTCCGGCGTCATGCGGGGTTCGCAGCGCTGACGCCGTCCACGTACACCCAGCGGCCGTCCAGCGTGGTGAACCGACTGGTCTCCCGCTGGGTGCCGTGGCGGCGTCCGGAGCGCCACGATGCGGCGAAGGTGACGGTGCCGGTGGTGTCCCACGCGCGGCCGGCGGTGGTGTTCTCGATGACCAGCCCCGTCCATGCGGTGGCGGAATCGAGCGTGACGGACGCCGGCCGCGTCGCCGGGTGCCACGTGTCGGCCAGGTAGGCCGTCAACCCCAGCGCGAACGCCGCGTAGCGCGAACGCATGAGGGCCTCGGCGGTCGGGGCCACTCGGCGTCCGGAGTGGAGCGGGCCGCAGCAGGCGCCATAGGGCGTCCCGGTGCCGCACGGGCAGGCGTCCGGGGTTGCGCTCACGGGTGCGGCACCGCGGTCATGCGCTCCTCGATGGGACGCCCCGCCGCGAGGTCCGCGTACAGCTCGACCATGGCGGCCGACTGGTGCTCGATCGTCCACCAGCTCGCCATCTCGCGGCTGCGCTCGGCGGCCCGCTCGCGGAAGGCCGGGTCCTCCAGCTTGGAGAGCATCATCACGAGCTGCCGGGCGAACGACTCCGGCGTGGGCCGCGCGATGGCGCCGTTGACGCCGGGGTCGATGACGAGGCGCAGCTCGTGGTCGCAGCTCACGATCGGCAGCCCGGCGTGGGCCGCCTCGTGCAGCACGAGGGCCTGGGTGTCGGTGGTCGATGGAAAGGCGAACACATCGGCCGAGGCGTAGTAGGGGCCGAGCTTCTCCCGGGGCACCTGGCCGACCAGCGTCACCCCGCCCCGGCGCCGCGCGCGGCGCAGCTTCTGCTCCAGCAGGGCGCCGGTGCGCCAGTTGCCGACGATCATCAGCTCGGCGTGGGGAATCTCCTCACGCAACCAGGCGAAGGCGTCCACGAGCAGCCCGATGCTCTTCTCGGGCGCGATGCGGCCGACGTACAGGATCCGCGGGCCGTGCGGCGCAGGCAGGTCGGGGCCGGTGGGCAGGGCGTCCGCCCCGTTCGGCACCACGCGGATGTGGGACTTCGGAGCCAGCTCGAGGCAGCGCGTGGCCGTCTTGTCCGACGGGGTGGTGACCAGGTCGGCCGCCTCCAACATCTCGCGGGCGGCGTTGAGCACGGCGCGCCGCGTGATGCGGCCCCGGCGCCACCAGCGGGGCTGGAAGAAGCTCTGCATGTCCTTCAACTGCGGGCGCTGCATGCCGCGGGTCGCGGTGGTCAGCACGCGAATGTAGGCGTCCCCGACGGGTGCCAGCAGCGCGTAGTGCTCGGCGTAGGCCTCGAAGTCGGTGTGCCACGTGACCATGAGCGGCACGCCGAGGCGGTCGGCCGCCCAGACGCCCAGCAGCCCGATGGTGCCCAGGCCGTGCACGTGGATGACGTCTGGCGGGTCGGCGGCCAGCTGGTCGAGGGCCCGCTCGAACCCGCGCCCCGTCGCCATGACCAGCGACATGCCGGGCACGGGGATCCCGGGCAGCCGGAGCTCGGTGCGGTGCGGGTGGTCGCGGTAGGGGTTCGGGCCGTCACACGCCGGTGCCACGACCTGCACCCGGAAGCCCCGCGCCAACAGCTCGCCCTCAAGAAACTGCACCGCGTACAACAATCCGCTGTGCCCGGGCCCGTAGTTGTCCGTGAACAACGCGACCCGCAAGGGCCGGGCCTCCCCGGTGGGGTTCGACGGCTCGACGGCGGACATGGCTTCCTTCCCACGGTGGGCACGGCAACCAGACCAGACTATCCAGATTCGCAGCCCTGGCCCGGCCGTCGCTCGCTGCGGCTCAGAGCGACCCGTAGCGCTGCTTGGCCGCCTGCAGGGCGGCCACGTAGCCGCCGCGCTCGAAGGCGTCCGCACGGCCGTCGGCGGGCAGCGCCAGCAGGCCGCGGGCCTCGGCGACCGAGGCGTAGCCCTTGCGCGCCAGCCAGGACTCCAGGCCGGCCACCAGCGTCCGCGTGTGGTCGCGGCCGTGACGGATCAGCGCGGCCGTCGACATCACCACATCGGCCCCCGCGAGCAGGTATTTGATCACGTCGTCGGCAGTTTCGACGCCGGTCGAGCCGGCCAGCGAGGCCTGCGTGTGGTTGCGGAGCGCGGCGATCCACGTGCGCGGCAGGCGGCCCTCGTGGGGCGTCGACAGCTCGAACGCGTTGTCCATGCCGAGGGTCTCGATGTCGATGTCGGGCTGCAGGAAGCGGTTGAACAGCACCAGGCCGGACGCGCCGGCGTCCAGGATCTGCAGGGCCGCGTTACCAGGCGAGCTGAAGGAGGAGGAGAGCTTCACCGACACCGGCAGCTCCACCGCCTGGGTCACCGCGTGCACGATCTCGAGGTGCCGCTTGAGCACCAGATCGCCCGTGGTGCGCACGTCACCCGGCACGAAGTAGATGTTCAGCTCCAGGGCGGACGCCCCCGCGGAGGCCAGCTCGCGGGCGAAGTCGACCCAGCCGCCGAGGTCGGAGCCGTTCAGCGACGCGATGACCGGCACGTCGAGCTGCGCGGCCGACTCCTCGACCAGCTTCAAGTAGCCGTACGCCGCCGACTTGGCCGTCACCTCCACATCGGGAAAGAAGTCGGTCGCCTCGGCGTACCGGTCCTCCTGCGCGTCGATCAGGGCCGCGTCCCGGTTGGCCTCCGCGCGCAACTGCTCTTCGAACAGCGAGTACAGCACCACGGCGGACGCCCCACCCTCGGCCAGCGCCCGCACACCGGCCGCGTTCTGCGACAACGGACCCGCGGAGGCCACCACGGGATGGGCCAGCTCCAGGCCGAGGTAGGTGGTGGTCAGGTCGATCGCGCGCTCCATGTCACTCCTTCGCATCCGCGGCGAACTCTGACGCGCCCCGCGTCGCCATCTCTTCGTAGTCGCGCCAGCGGCGCTCCACCTGCGCCTGCCCGAACTCGAGCATGCGCTCGGCGCCCTCGGGGTCGACGTTCTTCAACATCCGGAACCGCAGCTCGTTGCGCTGGTACTGCTCCAGCGTGAACCGCGGCCGCGGGCTGTCGAGCAGGAAGGGGTTCTTGCCGGCCATGCGCAGCACCGGGTTGAACCTGATGAGCGGCCAGTGGCCAGAGTTCACCGCCAAGTACTGCTGGTCGAGGCCCTTCTTCATGTCGATGCCGTGGGCGATGCAGTGGCTGTACGCGAGGATCAGCGACGGCCCGTCGTAGGCCTCCGCCTCGCGGAATGCCGTGAGCGTCTGCTGCGGGTCGGCGCCCATCGCGATGCGGGCCACGTACACGTTGCCGTACGCGATGGCCTGCATCGCCAGGTCCTTGTCGATCGTCTCCTTGCCCGCGGAGGCGAACTTGGCCACCGCGCCCATCGGCGTCGCCTTGGACGCCTGCCCGCCGGTGTTGGAGTACACCTCGGTGTCCATCACCAACACGTTGACGTTGCGGCCCGAGGCGAGCACGTGGTCGAGGCCGCCGGAGCCGATGTCGTAGGCCCAGCCGTCGCCACCCACGATCCACACGCTGCGGCGCAGCAGGTGATCGGCCACCGAGCGGAGGTCAGCCGCCTGCGGTCCCGTCATAGAGTCGAGGCGCTCCTTGAGCTGGTCGACGCGCGAGCGCTGGTGCGAGAGGTCCGACTCGTACTGCTGCTCGGCGGTGAGGATGTCATCGACCAGCGCATCGTCGCCGATCTCGCCGCGCAGCTGCTCCAGCCGGCGCCGCGCGAGATCGGTCTGCAGATCGGCCGCCAGGCGCAGGCCGAGCCCGAACTCCGCGTTGTCCTCGAACAGCGAGTTCGACCAGGCGGGCCCGCGGCCGTACTTGTTGCGCGCCCACGGCGTCGTCGGCAGGTTGCCGCCGTAGATGGACGAGCAACCCGTCGCGTTCGCGATGGACGCCCGCCCCCCGAACAGCTGCGACAACAACTTCAGGTACGGCGTCTCGCCGCAGCCCGTGCACGCCCCCGAGAACTCGAACAAGGGCTCGAGGTACTGCACGCCGCGCACCTGGGCGAAGTCGACGCGGCTGCGCCGGTTCACGGGGATCGCCTCGAAGAAGGCCACGTTCTGCTTCGTCGGCTCCCGGTCGAGCACCGGCGCCAGGTTGATGGCCTTGCGCTCCCCGCCGGTGCCGGCCGCGGGGCCCACCACCTTCACCGGGCACGACTCCACGCACAGCCCGCAGCCTGTGCAGTCCTCCGCGTAGACCTGCAGGGTGTACTTCGCGCCCGGCAGGCCGGCGGCGTTGAGCTCGGCGGTCTGGAACGTCGACGGTGCGCCGTCCAGCGCCGGCTCGGGGTAGTACTTGGCGCGCAGCACGGCGTGAGGGCAGACGAAGCTGCAGTTGCCGCACTGGATGCAGGTCTCCGGATCCCACACCGCCACGATGTCGGAGATGTTGCGCTTCTCGTACTGCGTCGTGCCGCTCGGGTAGGTGCCGTCCACCGGCAGCGCCGAGACGGGCAGGTCGTCGCCCTCGTCGAGCAGCATCTTGGCCGTGACGCGGCGCACGAAGTCGGGCGCATGGTATGGCACGGGCGCGATGAGGCCCTTGTCGGACGCCACCGCGTCCGGCACCTCCACCCGGTGCAGGTGCTCGATCGCGGCGTCCACCGCCGCATGGTTCTTCTTCACCACGTCGGCGCCGCGGCGGCCGTAGGTCTTCTCGATGGACGCCTTGACCGCGGCGATGGCCTCCTCGCGCGGCATGACGCGGCTGATCGCGAAGAAGCAGGTCTGCAGCACGGTGTTGGTGCGGTTGCCCATGCCGGCGGCCCGCGAGACGGCGTTGGCGTCGATCGTGTAGAGCTCCAGCTCCAGCTCGATGATGCGCCGCTGCATCGGCTCGGGCAGGTGCGCGAACACCTCCTCGGGCGCGAACGGGGTGTTGAGCAGCACGACGGTGCCGCGCCGCGCGGTGCGCAGCACGTCGACGCGCTCCAGGATCGACAGGTGGTGGACGCCGATGAAGCCGGCCTCCTTCACCAGGTAGGGCGCCGTGATGGGCTCCGGACCGAACCGGAGGTGGCTGACCGTCCGGCTGCCCGACTTCTTCGAGTCGTAGACGAAGTAGCCCTGGGCGTAGGTGCCCTCCTGGCCGCCGAGGATCTTGATGGTGTTCTTGTTGGCGCCGACGGTGCCGTCCGAGCCGATGCCGTAGAACACGGCGCGGTGGGTCTCGGGGGATTCCACGTCGAGGTCGGCCGGGTACTCGATCGACAGGTTCGTGACGTCGTCGGTGATGCCCACGGTGAAGCGCGGCTTGGGCTTCTCGCGCTGCAGCTCCTCGACGATGCCGACCACCATGGCCGGGGTGAACTCCTTGCTCGACAACCCGTAGCGCCCGCCGATCACCAGCGGCAGCGAGGCCCGCTCGCCGTTCGAGACGGCCTCGGCCAGCGCGGAGGTGACGTCGAGGAACAGCGGCTCGCCTCCGGCGCCGGGCTCCTTCGTCCGGTCGAGCACGGCGATGCGTTCCACGGACGCCGGCAGCGCGGCCAGCAGCTCGGCGACCGGGAACGGGCGGTAGAGCCGGATCTGCAGGACGCCGACCTTCTCGCCCTGGGCCGTCAGGTGGTCGATCGCCTGGTGGCAGGTCTGGGCGCCCGAGCCCATCACGATGAGCACGTGGGTGGCCTCGGGGTCGCCGTGGTATTCCACCAGCCCGTAGGAGCGTCCGGTGAGCGCGGCAAACTCGTCCATCGCCCGGCGCACCACCCCGGGCACCTCGAGGTAGAAGCTGTTGGAGGTCTCGCGGGACTGGAAGTAGGTGTCCGGGTTCTGCGCCGTGCCGCGAATGTAGGGGTGCTCGGGGCTCAGCGCCCGGTCGCGGTGGGCGCGGACGAGGTCGTGCGGCACGTAGGTGCGCAGGTCGTCGTCGGAGAGCATCGTCAGCGTGTTCAGCTCGTGGCTGGTGCGGAAGCCGTCGAAGAAGTGCAGGAACGGCACCCGGCTGCGCAGCGTCGACAGCTGGGCAATCGCCGCCATGTCGTGGCTCTCCTGCACCGAGGCCGAGCTGAGCAGCGCGAAGCCGGTCTGCCGCACCGCCATCACGTCCTGGTGGTCGCCGAAGATGCTCAGCCCCTGCGTGGCCAGCGAGCGGGCCGCGACGTGGAACGTCGTCGAGGTGAGCTCGCCGGCGATCTTGTACATGCTCGGGATCATCAACAACAGGCCCTGGGACGCCGTGAACGTCGTCGACATCGCGCCGCCCTGCAGTGCGCCGTGCAGCGCGCCCGCCGCCCCGCCCTCGGACTGCATCTCGATCACGGTGGGCACCGTGCCCCACACGTTCGCGCGGTCGCGCGAGGACCACTCGTCCGCGAGCTCGGCCATGGTCGAGCTGGGGGTGATGGGGTAGATCGAACACAGCTCGTTGAGCCGGTAGGCCACCGAGACCGCGGCCTCGTTCCCGTCGATAATGTCACGCCTCGCCGGCGGGGCTGGTGCTCGCTCCGCTCGCGCTGGCACATCCTCACGCCTCGCCGGCGGGGCTGGTGCTCGCTCCGCTCGCGCTGGCACATCCTCACGCCTCGCCGGCGGGGCTGGTGCTCGCTCCGCTCGCGCTGCTGCGTCCTCGATTGTCATGGTTGCGCTCCCTCTTCTGGCGTCCGCGCGGCTCAGCGCTCGGCGACCATCTCGATGGCGTGGACCGGGCACTGCTCGTAGCAGGTGCCGCAGCCGGTGCACTTGGCGTAGTCGTAGCGGTAGCGCAGGCCCTTGCCGAGCTTGATCACCGCGTCCTCCGGGCAGGAGCCCAGGCAGCCGTCGCACTCGATGCAGTTGCCGCACGACAGGCAGCGCCACGCCTCGGTGCGCGCCTCGTCGGGCGCCAGGCCACCCACGATTTCGTCGAAGTTCTGCCGGTGTTCAACGGCCAGCTCGGGCTGGGTGCTGCGCCGGTTGTCTCCCCAGTACCAGAGGTTCAGCTTCTCGAACGTCGCGATGTCGTTCTTCTCGCGCGACACGTGCGGGCGGCTCTGCAGCCACAGGTCGATCATGCGCGCGGCCTTCTTGCCGTGGCCGACGCCGACGGTCACGGTCCGCTCCGAGGGCACCGCGTCGCCGCCGGCGAAGATGCCGGGCACATCGGTCATGAGCGTCGTGGTGTCGACGGTGACGACATCGCCGTCGAACCGCATGCCGGGGATCGCCTGGAGGAAGCCGGAGTCGGCCTCCTGGCCGAGGGCGAGGATCACGGTGTCGGCCTCGAGGGACTCGAAGCGGCCCGTGCCGCGGGCCTTGCCGTTCTCGTCGAGCTCCATGATCTCGACCTGCATGGCGCCGGCGTCCACTTCGGTGATCGTGCGCAGCCAGTTCATCTTGACGCCCTCGCGGACGGCCTCGTCGTGCTCGTCGGCGTGCGCCGGCATCTGCTCCTGGGTGCGCCGGTAGACGATGATCGACTCCTCCGCGCCCAGCCGGCGGGCCACGCGGGCGGCGTCCATCGCGGTGTTGCCGCCGCCGTAGACCGCCACGCGGCGGCCGATGACGGGCTTGGTGCCGGAGGCGACGTCGCGCAGGAAGCCGACGGCGTCGACGATCTTGCCGGCGTCCATGGTGGGGATGTCGACGCGCTTGGACAGGTGCGCCCCGATCGCGACGAAGACGGCGTCGAAGTGGCCCTTCTCCTGCTCGGCCAGCAGGTCGGTGACCGTGTGGTTCTGCACGATGGTCACGCCCAGCTCGACGATGCGGGCGACCTCGGCGTCGAGGACGTCGCGGGGCAGGCGGTACTCCGGGATGCCGTAGCGCATCATGCCGCCGGGGGCGTCGGAGGAGTCGTGGATCTCGACCTCGTGGCCCAGCATCGCGAGCTGGTAGGCGGCCGACAGCCCGGACGGCCCGGCGCCAATCACGAGGACGCGGCGCCCGGTGCGCCGGGTGGGCGCGGTGAACTGCCAGTTGTTCTCGATGGCGAGGTCGCCGAGGTAGCGCTCGACGGAGTGGATCGACACCGCCCCGTCGAGCTCGATGCGGTTGCAGGCCGTCTCGCACGGGTGGTAGCAGACGCGGCCGTGGATGGCGGGGAACGGGTTGTTGCGCGTCAGCTCGCGCCACGCCTCCTCGTCCTGCTTCGCCTTGACGAGGCGCAGCCATTCCTGGATGTTCTCCCCGGCCGGGCACGCGTGGTTGCACGGCGGCAGCAGATCCACATAGATCGGCATCCGCACCCGCACCGGGCCCACCCGACCCTGCGCGGTGTCCAGGTTCGGCAGGTGGGTCAGGTTGCGGCTCGTGGGTGCATCCATGGGTGGGTCCCTCCGGTGGGTTCTGCGCAGCGTCGCGGTGGGTGTCCCTCGCACGATACCCCCCACCGATCAGCTTTGTGCGGCGTCCCCGGCGATGCCCGACATCACCTCCGCGGCGGCGGCGGCGAGGTGCTCCGGCCCCCGTGCCAAGGCGGTGGCAAGGGCGGTTCCCTCGGGCGTGATGCACACCAGGCGGTGGACGCCGGCGCCCAGCAGGGCTGCGGCGTCGGGCGCGAGGCGGCCGCCGAAGAGCACCACCGGGACGCCGTGGGCGGCGGCCAGCCGCGCGACGCCGGCGGGGGCCTTGCCGGCCAGGGTCTGGGCGTCCACGGAGCCCTCGCCAGTGAGGACGAGGTCGGCGTCGGTGAGCGCGGCGTCCAGCCCCACGGCGTCGGCGACGACGTCGAAGCCGGGCCGGACCGTCGCGCCCAGCGCCAGCAGCGCCCAGCCCAGGCCGCCCGCGGCGCCGGCTCCGGGCCGGTGGGCCTCGGCCGGGGCCAGCGCGGCAGACACGCGGGCGAGCACGCCATCGAGGAACGCGACGTCGCCGGCGTCGGCCCCCTTCTGCGGGCCGAAGACCGCCGAGGCGCCGTCCGGCCCGCACAGGGGATGGGTGACGTCGCAGGCGGCCTCCAGGGTGACCTCGGCCAGGCGGGGGTCGAGGCCCGTGGTGTCGACGGATGTCAGGTGCGCCAGCGCGGCGGGGGTGGGGGCGAGCTTGGTGCCGTCGGCGGCGCGGAAGCGGACGCCGAGCGCGTGCAGCAGACCGGCGCCGCCGTCGTTGGTGGCCGAACCGCCCAACCCGATGACGAGGCGTCGGGCGCCGGCGTCCAGGGCCGCGCCGATGAGCTCTCCGACGCCCACGGTCGTGGCCTGGCGGACGTCCCGCTCGGCCGGGGCGATGGACTCCAGCCCGACCGCCTGGGCGACCTCGATGACGGCCAGGTCGCCCGCGAGCGCCCAGGCGGCACGGGTGGGGCGCCCGAGCGCGTCGGGAACGGTCAGGTGGCGGAGGTCGGCGCCCAGCCCGGCCGCGAGCGCGGCGACGAAGCCCTCGCCACCGTCCGACAGCGGCACCTCGACGACGATGGTGTCGGGGCGGGCGGCGCGGACGCCGGCCGCCATGGCCGCCGCGGCGTGGGCGGCGGTCATCGACTCCTTGAAGGAGTCGGGGGCGCAGACGACCTTCACCACACGACCTTCACCAAGCTTCGCCGGTGAGCTTCTCGTAGTGGCGCAGCAGGGCGCTGTGGTCCTCCCCGGCGTGACCGCCGGCCGCCAGCGTCGTCATCATCTCGCGCACGGCGGCGGTCAGCGGCAGGGGCGAGGCGGCGGCATGGCCGGCGTCGAGCACGTTGTCGAGATCCTTGATGTGCAGGGCGATGCGGAAGCCCGGGTCGAAGCGGCGCTCCAGCATGAGCGGCACCTTGGCGTCCAACACCGTGGAGCCGGCCAGGCCGCCGCGGATCGCCGCGTAGACGGCTTGGGGGTCGACGCCGGAGCGGGCCGCCAGTGTCATCGCCTCGGCGGCCACCGCGATGTTGACCGCGACGATCGCCTGGTTGGCGAGCTTGGTGATGTTGCCGGCGCCAATCGCGCCGACGTGGGTCACCGAGGCCCCCATCACCTCCAGCAGGGGCGTGACGGCCTCGAACACCGCCGCGTCGCCGCCCACCATGAACGCCAGCGTGCCGTCGACGGCCTTGGGCTCCCCGCCGGAGACCGGGGCGTCCAGCATCGCGACGCCCCGCTCGGCGAGCGCGTCGTGCACGGCGCGGGCGGACGCCGGGGCGATCGAGCTGGCGTCCACCACGACCAGCCCGTCGTGGGCGCCCTCGATCACCCCGTTCTCGCCGAGGACGACCTCCTCCACGTCGGGGGAGTTGGGCAGCATCGTGATGAGCAGCTCGACGGCTTCGGCGACCGCGCGCGGCGTGGCGCGGGTGCTCGCGCCGGCGTCGGCGAGGGCGTCCGAGCCCGTGCGGCCGCCAAGCACGACCAGCTCGTGGCCCGCCTCGATGAGGTTGAGCGCCATGGGGCGCCCCATGATGCCGAGCCCGATGAATCCGACCTTCACGATGTCTCCTTCTGTCCGGGGTCCTTCGCCAGCGCGCCGAGGGCGGCCACGACCTCGGCGAGCTGCGTGCGCCAGGGCTCGCCCAGCGCGCGGGCGGGCGCGAAGCACCACCCGGCGTCGATGCCGGCCAGGCGCAGGCCCTCCTTGAGCACGACGGGGAACGTGGCCTTGTCGACGAGGTGGCGCAGCGGGGTGAGGGCGTCCTGCAGGGCCTGGGCTCGCGCCAGATCGCCGGCGACGAAGGCGTCGTAGATGCCCGCGACGACGTGGGGGGCGATGTTGGCGGTGGACGCGATGGCCCCGTCGGCACCGGCACGCAGGGCGTCCAGGATGAGGGTGTCGCGGCCCATGATCACCGCGAAGCCCGGCGGGCGGGCGGCCACCAGCGCGCGGGTGGAGGCCAGATCGCCGCCGGAATCCTTGATGCCGACGACGGTGTCGAGCTCGGCGAGGGTGAGCACGGTGTCGAGGGCGAGGTCGACGCCGGTGCGGCCGGGGTTGGTGTAGAGGACGACGGGCAGGTCGGTGCTGGCCGCGATGGCGGTGTAGTGGTCGACGAGCTCGGCCTGGGTGGGCGTCATGAAGTAGGGCGTGAGCACCGACAGGCCGGCGACGCCCCCGATGCCGGCGACCATGCGGGCGGTCGCGATGCAGTCGCGCGTCGTGATCTCCGACGCGCCAGCGTAGACGGGGACGCGTCCGGCGACGTGCTCCACGGTGATCTCGACGACGCGGCGCTTCTGCTCGGCCGACAGACCGTAGATCTCCCCGGAGCTGCCGAGCACGAACACGCCGTGGACGCCGCCGGCGATCGTGAAGTCGATGACGTCGCGCAGCCCGGCCTCGAACAGCTCGCCGTCGGCGTCCAGCGGCGTGACCAGCGCGGGGATGACCCCCGTCACCGCGCTCATGCCGGCTCTCCGAACGAGGCGGTGGCGATCGTCCAGGCCCGCATCTGGTCCGAGAGCGTGACGCCGAGCCCGGGCCGGTCGGAGACGACCATGCGGCCGTCGGCGATGGCCATGCGCTCGTTGAACAGCGGGTCGAGCCAGTCGAAGTGCTCCACCCACGCGACGCCGGGGTAGGCGGCGGCCAGGTGGCAGTGGATCTCCATCGCGAAGTGGGGCGCGAGCGCCAGCCCGGCCTGCTCGGCGAGCGTGGCGACCTTGAGGAACTGGGTGATGCCGCCGACGCGGGGGGCGTCCGGCTGGAGGTAGTCGCACGAGCGGTGGTCGATGAGGCTGACGTGCTCGGCGACCGAGGCGAGCATCTCGCCGGTGGCGATGGGGGTGTGGATCGCGCGGGCGAGGTCGGCGTGGCCCTCGTGGTCGTAGGCGTCCAGCGGCTCCTCGATCCAGACGAGGTTGAACTCCTCGAAGATGCGGCACATCCGGATCGCGGTGGCGCGGTCCCACTGCTGGTTGGCGTCGACCATGAGCGGGAACGTGTCGCCCAAG
Organism: Propioniciclava soli; assembly: GCF_038502305.1. Classification (NCBI taxonomy): domain Bacteria; kingdom Bacillati; phylum Actinomycetota; class Actinomycetes; order Propionibacteriales; family Propionibacteriaceae; genus Propioniciclava; species Propioniciclava soli. The sequence goes on along the minus strand of NZ_CP115965.1, from coordinate 3,251,834 downwards.
TGCTCGCGCATCGCGGTGAGCCGTTGGAGGTCGACCGTCCGGTCGGGGTGGCCCACCTTGATCTTGATGCCGCCGATGCCGGCCTCGACGGACGCGGTGGCGTTCTCCAGCACCTGGGGCAGCGGGGTGTTGAGGAAGCCGCCCGAGGTGTTGTACGTGCTCACCGCGTCCCGGTGGGGGCCGATGAGCTTGCTCAAGGCCAGGCCGGCGCGCTTGGCCTTGAGATCCCACAGCGCCACGTCGAACGCGGCCAGCGCCTGCACCGCGACGCCCGAGCGGCCCACGGACGCCCCCGCCCACAGCAGCTGGGTGTTCAGCCGGCCGATGTCGGAGGGGTCCTCGCCGAGCAGGCCCTCGGCCACCTGAGCCGCGTGCGCGAACTGCGCGGGCCCGCCGGCGCGCTTGGCGTAGGAGAACCCGACGCCGCGGTGGCCCTCGGCCGTGGTGATCTCGGCGAAGAGGAAGTGCACCTCGGTCATCGGCTTCTGGCGGCCGGTGAACACCTTGGCGTCCGAGATCGCGGTGGCCAGGGGGAGGACCACGTGGCTCAGCGCGATGTGGCGGATCGTGTCGCCCATGACAGCTCCTTTGCTCCTGCCGGCATCATATGACCGACAAAGTCGTCATACAAGCTGCGGGCGTGTCATCCGGACCATCGGGATGCGGCCCCACGTCTCGCCCGAGCTGACCGGCCCGAGCTCGGTGACGAAGCCGTGGCGGGTGTAGAACGCCACGGCGCGCGCATTGTCGGTCATCACCCACAGGTGGGCCGCCGCGCCGCCGGGGAGGGCGGCGTCCAGCAGCCGTTGCGCGAGGCCGGTGCCGTGCGTGCCCGGCATGAGGTAGAGGTGCGCCAGGTTAAGCGGCGTCGCCGGCGGCACCCAGGCGTCGCCGAGGTGGGGCTGCTCCCACGCGCCCACCTCGGACGCGACGCAGGCCACGCCCACCACGGTGCCGTGCGCGTTCGTCGCGACGAGGTGCCTGCGCAGCGGGGCGCGTCCGGCGGCGCGGGCGTCCGCCGCCTCGGCGACGTCGGCGCGGACGCCGGCCACCCGCTCGTCGCGCTCGGCCCACCGGAGTGCCGCGAAGTCAGGCCCCACGAGGTGGGCGTAGGTCGTCTCGAGCAACACCAGGTGGGCGTGGACGTAGGCCGCGACGCCGTCGTGGGTGAGCTCGGTCAGGGCGGGCTGGGTAGGCACGGCACCCATTGTGACCCCCCGCGCCTGCCCCGTGGCGGGTGCAACTGGCGCACTGAAACGCTGTTGTTGCCGTGCGTCGCGGCAACACGCGGGAACAGCGAGCGTGGGAGCCGACGCGGGCGACCCCCGCAGGGTGATACTCATCGCACGCACGACGAACAGAGAGGTTCTCCATGACCGACAACCACGATCGCCGCGACGCCGATCCGAGCGCGTTCCGGGCGCCGGGCGACCCGTTCGGCGCCACCCAGGTTCCCGAGACGGGCGACATGGCGGCGACCACGCCCCAGGGCGTGACCATCGTCGACGTCGACGACGACGCGGACGAGCGCGACTTCGTGCCGCCGGCCGGCCGGCTCGCCGGCACGGTGGTGCTGGGCATGTCGCAGTCCATCGACAACTCCGAGGGCGGGGTTTCGCGCACGTTCTTCCCCCAGATCACCGTCGCGTTCGGCCTGGGCGACGGCTCGCTCGGCCTGCTGGGCGGCCTGAGCTCGGCCGCGCGCATGATCTTCGGCCCGCTGTGGGCCATCCTGGCCGACCGGTTCGGCCGCAAGCGCATCCTGTTCGTCGTCACCGGCCTGTGGGGGTTGTGGACGGTGGCCGCCGGGTTTGCCCCGAACTGGCCGATCCTGCTGTTGATCTACTCGATCTCGCTGATCGGCACCGTGGCCTCCGAGCCCATCCTCAACGGCCTGCTCGGCTCGCTCTACTCGCGCACCGAACGGGGCAAGGCGTTCGGCACCGTGCGCGGCGTGTCCGCCGGCGTCGGTTTCGTCATCACCCCGCTGCTCGGCCAGTTCGGCGGCAACCCCGAGGGCTGGCGCTGGGCGTTCATGACGATGGGCGCCCTCTCGGTGCTCTCCGGCATCCTCATCCTCATCTTCGTGAAGGAGCCCGACCGCGTCGCCGCGGCCGACACCGACGAGATCAAGTCGGAGGCCGGCATGTTCCGTTGGTCGGACGCGGCCAAGGTGATGAAGATCCCGACGCTCGCGCTCATGGCGCCGATGCTGCTGCTGGTGACCTCGCTGGTGCTGTTCAACTTCGTGGCCCAGGTGTGGGCCCGCGACTTCGGCTTCGGTGTCACCAACGCCGCCTACCTCAACACCGTCATGCAGATCGGCATGGCCATCTCGGCGCTCGTCGGTGGGCTCACGGGTGACTGGTTCGTGCGCCGGTTCGGCAACAAGGGCCGCATCATCCTGTTCCAGATCTACGGCGTCTCGTTCGCCGCGATCATCGCCCTCACCATGTACTGGGCGCAGCTGTGGGACAACGACATCGCGCCCGGAACGGGGCAGAGCGTCACCAACGACCCGAGCTTCCTCTACTACGTGATGGTCTTCCTCATGGGCCTGATCTTCTCGTTCGGCTTCTCGGGCTGCGTCCTGCCGATGGTCTCCTCGGTCTGCCCCAAGCAGCTCTCGGCGACGTCGTTCGCCCTGCTGTTCTCGCTGATCCAGGGCGGCATCAACACGGTGTACCAGCCGCTGGTGGGCGTCATCGCCCAGGCGATCGGCAACCTGCCGCTGACGATCCTCGTGGGCGTGTGCGTGCCGTACGTGCTGAACTCGCTGTACTGGTTCGTCTTCTACCGCAACTACGAGAAGGACGTGTCCCTGCAGGCCGAGCGCACCCGCCTCATCGCGGCGGGTCAGTTCTGAGGGTCACCGGCCCAGGAGGGCGCCCAGGCCGGCGACGAGGCCCCAGATGAGCAGGCCGGCCAGGGCGAGCGCCACCGCGATGAAGCCGATCACCATGGCGACGGCCAGCACCCCGTAGGTGCGGGCGCTGGCGTCGACATGGCGGTTTTCGATGACGCACCGCTCCAGCAGGCGGAAGTTCTTCCGGTTCGCGCGGTGCAGGACGTCGGCGGCGTCCCCGACGACCGGGACGAAGCCGAGCAGCGCGTCCACGAGCAGGTTCCACCCCATGCGGGCGAGGACGTGCAACGGGACGCGCTGCCGGACGGCGTCCGCCATGATCGCGGCCGACAACCCCGTGCCGACGACATCGCCGATCCCCGGCACCAGGCCGACGAGGGCGTCCAGCCCGATGCCGATCCCGGTGCCGGGGATCCGCACGAGATCATCCGTCACGCGCGCCAGGCGGCGGCTTATCGCGATGTCGGGATAGACGCGGCGCGGCTCGGGCGGCGGTGGTGGGTCTGCGGGCACGACGGCAGTCTAGGTCGGGTCCGGGAGGTGGGACGGGTTCGCCAACCGCACGGAATTTGGTTAGGTTAGCCTCACCTAAACCACTCCTCAGGAGGATTTCCATGCCGTTCGCCCCTGTCGCAAGGGTACTGGCCCTGTCGGTCGCAGCGCTCGCCCTGGCCGGGTGTGGCGCTCCTGCCGCGACGCCCACCGCCACCACCGAGACCCAGACCACCGTCACGGTCAGCGACAACGTCGGGGAGCACACCATCGCGGTGCCGCCCGCCTCGGTGGTCGCGACGGACAACCGCCTGTTCGAGACCCTCTCGGACTGGGGCGTCCAGCTGGCCGCCGCGCCCCGCGACCTGATCCCCACCACGATCGCGTACCGGGACGACGAGTCGGTGGTCAACCTCGGCAGCCACAACGAGCCCAACCTCGAGGCCGTGGTGGCCGTCGAGCCCGATCTCATCATCAACGGCCAGCGCTTCGCCCAGTACGGCGAGGACTTCGCCCGGCTGGTGCCGGACGCCACCGTCCTCACCCTCGACCCGCGCGACGGTGAGCCGCTGGACGAGGAGCTCAAGCGGGGCGTCGGCGTGATCGGCCAGGTGTTCGACAAGGAGGCCGAGGCCCAGCAGCTCTCCGACGACCTCGACGCCGCCATCGCCCGCGCCGAGGCCGCCTACGACCCGTCGATGACGGTCATGGCCGTCAACGTCTCCGGCGGCAACATCGGCTACATCGCCCCCGTCGCGGGCCGCACGCTCGGGCCGGTCTTCGACATCCTCGGCCTCACGCCGGCCCTCGAGATCGAGGGGGCGACCGACGATCACCAGGGTGACGACATCTCGGTGGAGGCCATCGCGGCCTCGAACCCGGGCCTGATCCTCGTCCTGGACCGTGACGCCGCCGTGGCCGCCGACGACGCGAGCTACCAGCCGGCCAGCCAGGTGCTCGAGGGCTCGGAGGCGTTGGCGAACGTGACCGCCATCACGGAGGGCAACGTCGTCTACCTGCCGAACGACACCTACACCAACGAGGGCATCCAGACGTACACGGAGTTCTTCAACACCCTCGCCGACCAGCTGGAGTCGCAGCCGTGACCGTCCCCTCCCCGGCCGCGGGCGCCGTGAGGGCGCCGGGCCGGGGACGGGCGCCGGGCCGCCTCGTCGACCCGAAGCTCCTTCTCGGCATCCTGGTCGTGGGCGCGCTGCTGGTCGCGTCCCTCTTCACCGGGGTGTACGACATCTGGGGTGCCGACGATGGTGCCGCGATGTTTGCGATCACCCGGGTGCCGCGCACCATCGCGCTCGTGCTGGCCGGTGCCGCCATGGCCATGTCGGGCCTGGTGATGCAGCTGTTGACCCAGAACCGGTTCGTCGAGCCCACCACGACGGGCACCACGGAGTGGGCGGGCCTGGGGTTGTTGTTGGTGATGGTCGTGGCTCCCGAGGCGAGCCTCACCACCCGCATGATCGGCGCCGTGGTGGCGTCGTTCGTGGGCACCGTCATCTTCTTCGCGTTCCTGCGCCGCGTCACGCTGCGGTCGTCCCTCATCGTGCCCATCGTCGGCATCATGCTGGGCGCGGTGGTCGGCTCCATCTCGACCTTCATCGCGCTGCGGACGAACTCGCTGCAGATCATCGGCGTGTGGTTCGCGGGCAGCTTCACCGACATCATCCGCGGCCAGTACGAGGTGTTGTGGATCACGGGTCTCGTCGGCGTCGCGGTGTTCATCGCGGCCGACCGCTTCACGGTGGCCGGCCTCGGCGAGGAGATCGCCACCAACGTGGGCCTGAACTACCCCCGCATGGTGCTCATCGGCACCGGCCTCATCGCGGTCGCCACCGGCGTCGTGACGGTCGTGGTCGGCAACCTGCCGTTCCTCGGCCTCATCGTGCCCAACATCGTCTCCCTCATCCGCGGCGACGACCTGCGCAGCAACCTGCCCTGGGTCTGCCTGCTCGGCATCGGGATCGTCACCGTCTGCGATCTGGTGGGCCGCACCCTCATCATGCCGTTCGAGGTGCCGGTCTCCCTGATCCTCGGCATGCTCGGCGCCGTCGTCTTCATCGCCCTCCTGCTGCACCGGCGCCGCCGTGGCTGACGTCCTCTCCCGCCCCGCGCCGGCTCGCCCGGCGGACGCCCCCGCGTCCGGCCCGCTGCCCACCGTGGCCGCCCGCCGGCGCTACACCGTCGTCGTGGTGGTGCTCGCGGCGATGGCCCTGGGTTTCGGCTTCGGCCTGCTGGCGTGGGCCAACCCCATGCCGGTCGGGTCGCTCGGGTTCTGGCGCATCGCCGAGCTGCGCGCCACCAATCTCGTCACCATGGGCGTGGTCGCCCTCTGCCAGGCCGTGGCCACCGTCAGCTTCCAGACCGTCACCACCAACCGCATCCTGACCCCCTCGATCATGGGTTTCGAGGCCCTGTACGCCGCGATCCAGACGACGGCCGTCTACGTCCTCGGCGTCACCGGCATCATCGCCCTGCAGGGGCTGCCGCAGTTCGTGCTGCAGGTCGTGGTGATGGTCGCGTTCTCGGCCCTGCTGTATGGCTGGCTCCTCACCGGCCGCTTCGGCAACCTCCAGATCATGCTGCTGATCGGCATCATCCTCGGCGGCGGCCTGCGCTCGGTCTCCTCCTTCATGCAGCGTCTGCTGACCCCGAGCGAGTTCGACGTGCTCACCGCCCGGTTGTTCGGCAACGTCAGCAACGCCGACCCGCAGTACCTGCTCGTCGGCGTCCCCGTGGCCCTCGTCGTCTCCGGGGTGTTGTACCTGCGCTCCCACCGGCTCAACGTGCTGGCGCTTGGCCGGGAGACCAGCCTCAACCTCGGGGTCAACCACCGCCGCGAGCTCATCACGGTGCTCGTGCTGGTCTCGATCCTGATGGCCATCTCGACCGCGTTGGTCGGCCCGCTGACCTTCCTCGGGTTCCTGGTGGCGACGCTGTCGTACCAGTTGGCCGACACCTACGACCACCGCCTCATCTTCCCGGTCGCCGTGCTGACCGGCTTCGTGGTGCTGAGCGGTGCCTACTTCGTCATGAACCACGTCTTCCGGGCCGAGGGTGTGGTGTCCGTCATCATCGAGCTGGTGGGGGGAACCGTGTTCCTGTTCGTGATCGTGAGGAAGGGGCGCCTGTGATCCGCGTCACGGACGTCATCAAGCGCTACTCCAGCGAGGTGGCCATCGGGCCGGTCGACCTCGCCATTGAGCCGGGCGGCATCATCGCCCTCGTCGGCCCCAACGGGGCCGGCAAGTCGACGCTCCTGACGATGATGGGCCGCCTGCTGGGCATGGACGGGGGCAGCATCAGCATCGCCGGGCACGACGTCGCGCGGACGCCCTCGCGCGAGCTGGCCACGATCGTCTCGATCCTGCGGCAGGAGAACCACTTCATCACCCGATTGACGGTGCGCCAACTCGTCGGGTTCGGTCGCTTCCCGTACTCCCAGGGGCGCCTGACGCCGGCCGACGAGCAGATCATCGACCGGGCCATCTCCTTCCTCGACCTCACGGGGCTCGAGGGCCGCTACCTCGACGAACTGTCCGGCGGGCAGCGGCAACGGGCCTACGTCGCCATGGTGCTGGCGCAGGACACGGAGTACGTCTTGTTGGACGAACCCCTCAACAACCTCGACATGCGCCACTCGGTGGCCATGATGCGCCACCTGCACGACGCCGCCCACACGCTGGGGCGCACCATCGTGATCGTGCTGCACGACATCAACTTCGCCTGCCAGTATGCCGACCGGCTGTGCGCCATGAAGGACGGCCGGGTGGTCGCGTTCGGCACGCCGGAGGAGATCATGACCAGCGAGGTCCTCACCGACGTCTTCGAGACGACGGTCGAGGTCATCGACGGACCCCGGGGCCGGTTGGCCGTCTACTACTGAGCCCGCTCACCGAGCCGGGGCCGGCCCCAGGGTGACGACGCGGTCGCAGCGGGCCACGACGGCCGGGTCGTGGGTGATGACGAGCACCGGCCGATCGCCCGCGGAGGCCCAGATGTCGTCCAGCAACGCCGTCGCCGTCTCCGGGTCGAGGTGCTCGCTGGGCTCGTCGAGCACCAGCACCTGCGCCTCGCGCACCAGCAGGCGCGCCAGGGCGAGGCGGCGCTGCTCGCCGCCGGACAGGTCGGTGCCCAGCTCGCCGACGAGCCGGCCCGGGTCGACGCCGAGGCGGGCGCGGGCGAGGGCGTCGGCCACCTGCTCGGCGGACGCGTCCTTGGCGCCGATGCGGACGTTCTCGGCGACGGTGGTGGTGAAGACGTGGGCGTCCTGGGCGAGGTAGCCGATGCGGCCCTCGACGGTCACGGTTCCGGCCACGGGCGGGATCAGCCCGAGCACCGTCGCGGCCAGCGTCGTCTTGCCGACCCCGGAGGGCCCGACGAGGGCCACCCGCTGCCCGGGGGCGACCTCGAGGTCGAGCCCGCTGGCCAGCGGCGCCGCCCCGGGCCAGCCGATGGCCAGGCCCCGCACCGCGAGGCGGGGGGCGGCGACCGGCTCGCCGGTGGCGACATCGCCCGCGCCGACGGTGGGGGCGTCCAGCAGGTCGCGCACCCGAGCCAGGGACGCCGACGCCCGCGTCCAGGTCTGGGCCGCTCGGGTGAAGTCGGCGAACACCTCGTGCAGCGCGAGCGGCATCAGCACGAGCACGGCGAGCATCGGGCGTTCCAGGGTGCCGGCGCGCACGGCGTCCGCCCCGAGCAGCAGGGCGGCGACGACGGAGGCTCCCGCGGCGAGCACCTGCAGCGCCGTCGCCAGCCCGCGCGTCCAGGCGGCGCGGGCGTCGGCGGCGACCAGCCGGGCGTCGGCATCGGCGAGCCGGGCCAGGGCGTCGGCGTCGCGGCCGTGGGCGACGAGGTCGGGTGCCGTCCGGCCGATCTCGTGGACGACGTCGGCCAGGGCACCGCGCGCCGGCACGGCCGCGGCGTCCGCCGTCGCCGACAGCCGCGCGGCCAGCCACGGGGCCGCCACCCCGGCGACCAGGGCGGTGGCCAGCACCGCCAGCGCCACGGGCCACGCAAAGGCGCCCAGCACGAGGGTGGTGCCGAGCAGCACGAACACCCCGGACGCGAACGGCAGCGCCACGCGCACGACGACGTCGAGCACCGCGTCCACGTCGGCGACCACCCGGGCGAGCAGGTCGCCGCGGCGGCGTCCGAGCAGCGTGGTGCGGGCCAGCCGGCCGTACGTCTCCAGGCGCAGGGCCGACTGCAGCTGCAGCGCCAGCTCGTGGCCGACGAGACGCTCGGTGTAGCGGAAGACGCCGCGGCCGATGCCGAAGGCGCGCACGAGCACGGCGGCGGCCGTGAGGTACATGACCGGCGGGTGCTCCGCGGCGCGCGAGAGCAACCACCCCGACACCCCGAGCAGCGCCACCGAGGAGGCCGACGCGAGCGCGGCCAGCAGCACCGCGAGCGCGACGCGCCCCCAGCCGAGCGGCACGCCGGCGACGAGGCGGCCCAGCAACCGGGTCATGGCGTGCCCACTCGCGCGACGGCGCCGATCCGGACGACCCGGTCGGCCCCGGCCAGCACGGCCGGGCGGTGCGACACGACGACCGCGGCCACGCCGGTGGCGCGCAGGCCGGCGAGCAGGGACGCCTCGGCGTCGGCGTCCAGCCCGGCGGTGGGCTCGTCGAGCAGCAGCAGGTCGGCGCCCGCGTCGATGCGCAGCAAGGCCCGGGCGACGGCGACGCGGCGGCGCTCGCCGGCGCTCAGGCCCTCCCCGTCGTCGCCGACGTCGCGAGCCGGGTCCATCCCGGGTGCACCGGCCCGGGCGAGGGCGTCCGCGACCGCGGCGTCGGAGGCGTCCGGATCGCCGAGGCGCACGTTGGTGGCGATCGTGCCCGCCACCATGCCGGGGTTCTGCCCGACGTACGCGATGCGCGCCCGGCCCGGGCCGGCGACCGTGCCCGCCGTGGGGGAGAGGAAGCCGACGAGCGCGTTGAGCACGGTGGTCTTGCCGCCGCCCGACGGGCCGGTGAGCACGACGAACTCCCCGGGCGCGACCGTGAGGTCGACCCCCGCCACGGCCGGGGCGTCGGCGCCCGGATAGGTGTGGGCCAGGCCCTCGACCCGCACGAGCTCACCGGCCGGGAGCGCGGCGGCCGGCCCGGTGGGGGTGGCGGGGGCGGCCTCGATGAAGGTGAGCGCCTCGTCGGCGGCGGCCATGCCGTCGGCGGCGTCGTGGTAGTGGACGCCGACCTGGCGCACCGGCAGGTAGACCTCGGGGGCGAGAATCAGCACGAACAGGGCGGTGGCGAGGTCGAGGTCGTGGGCCACGACGCGGAAGCCCACGGTGACCGCGACCAGGGCGACGCTCAGCGTCGCCAGCAGCTCGAGCACCAGGGCGGAGAGGAACGAGATGCGCAGGGTGCCCATCGTCTCGGCGCGATGGGCGTCCTCGGTGCGGCGCAGGCCGGTGGCCTGGGCGCGGGCCCGGCCGAACACCTGCAGGGTGGGCAGGCCGGTGACGAGGTCGGCGAAGTGGTGGGCGAGGCGCTGCTGGGTGGCCCAGCGCCGCTCGGTGCGGGCCTGCGTCGTCCACCCCACCAGCACCATGAACACCGGAATGAGCGGCAGCGTCAGCGCAATGATCAGCGCGGCCGGCACGTCGGCCAGCAGGATCACCCCGCCCACGAGCACCGGCACCGTCACCGCGAGCAGCAGCTGGGGCAGGTACTTGCCGTAGTAGCCGTCGAGCGCGTCGAGGCCCACCGTGGCGAGCGTCACGAGCCGGGCGGTGGACGCCGAGGGGTCCAGCGGGCGGGCGAGCCGGGCCGCGACGAGGTCGCGGCGCAGACGCGATTTCACGGCCGCGACGGTGCGGTGCGCGAGCACCTGGTTGAGCCAGCCCAGCGCGGCCTTGCCGGCGAAGATCGCAGCCAGCGCGAGCGCGGCACCCCCGAGCTCCGGCCACCACCCGGTGCCGGGGGTGGGGCTGGTGTATTCCCACCCGGGGGCGGCGGCGAACACGCCGCTGATCGCCCCCGCGAGCACCCACGCCTGAGCGACGGTCAGCACGGCGACCAGGCAGCCGATGAGGGCGCCGGCGACGAGGTACCACCGGGTCGCTGCCGCGCGGCGCACCAGCCGTGGGTCGATCGGTCCCCGCCGTCGTCCCTCGCCTGCCACCACGACAGGTTACGCGGCCAGCGAGGCGTCCTCCGGGATGTTCTTGGTGCTGAGGCGCTTGCGGAACACCCAGAGCGTCCAGCCCTGGTAGGCGAGCACGATCGGCACGAACACCACCGCGGCACCCGTCATGATCGAGAGCGTCAGGTCGGTCGACGCCGCCTGGACGCGATCCAGCGGCACGGCCACGGCGCTGTTGTCGAAGCCCAGGTTGGGCCACATGCGGGCGAAGATCCACACCGCGACGGTGAAGATCGTGACGGTCGTGAGCACGAAGGCCCAGCCGTCGCGTCCGGCGCGGATCGCGAGCCAGCTGCCGACGAGCGCGACCGCCGCGACCGCGGCGAGCAGCCAGCCGAGGACGCCGAACCCGTACGCGAGGTTGGCCCACAGCAGGTAGGCGGCACCGCCGATGATGGCGACGACGCCGACCTTGCCGGCGAACTCCTCGGCCCGGTCGTGGACGACGTCACGGGTCTTGAGGGCGAGGAAGTTGGCGCCGTGGAACAGGAACAGCACCACGAGCACGACGCCGCCGAGCAGCGCGAACGGGCTGAACAGGCTCCAGAAGCCGCCGGAGAACACGTACAGGTTGTCGTTGCCGGGGGCCGTGGTGACCGGCATGCCGATGATGAAGTTGGCGAACCCGACGCCGAACACGAGCGACACCACGAAGGAGCCGACGCCGGCCATCACGTCGAAGCGGGTGCGCCATGCCGAGTCGGGGTTCTTGGCGCGGTACTCGAAGGCCACGCCGCGGATGATGAGGCCGACGAGGATCAGGAACAGCGGGAGGTACAGCCCCGAGAACAGCGTGGCGTACCAGCCCGGGAAGGCCGCGAACGTGGCCCCACCGGCGGTGAGCAGCCACACCTCGTTGCCGTCCCACAGCGGGCCGATGGTGTTCACGATGACCCGGCGCTCCTTCTCGTTGCGGCCGAGCACGCGGATGAGCATGCCGACGCCGTAGTCGAAGCCCTCGAGGATGAGGTAGCCGATCCAGAGCACGGCGATGAGCAGGTACCAGACGACCTGCAGGGTGGTGGGTTCGGTGGCGAGCAGCGTCACGGGAGTCTCCTTCCTCAGTAGGCGAAGGAGAGGACGTCGTCCTCACCCTTGATCTCGACCTCGGGCACCTCGGCCGGCATGCCGGCGTGGGCGTACTTCAGCAGCAGGCCGACCTCGACGACGGCGAGCGCGCCGTAGAGGACGGTGTAGCCCACCATCGACGCGAACACCGTGCCGGCCCCCACGCCGGGGGAGACGGCCAGCTCCGTCGGCAGCACACCGGCCACCACCCAGGGTTGGCGGCCCATCTCGGTGAAGATCCAGCCGGCCGAGTTGGCGAACAGCGGCGCGAGCACCACGGCGATCAGCGTGACGTCCAGCCCCAGGCCGGGTTTCGGGAGCTTGCCGCGCCCCAGCTGCAGCAGCGTGAAGGCGCCGATGCCCATGGCCAGGAAGCCCAGCGTCATCATGATGCGGAACGTCCAGTAGCTGACGGGGATGATGGGCGTGAAGTCGGTGATGCCGAGCGTGGCCAGCTTCTCGGCGTAGGCCTGCTGCAGCGGCGAGTCGGGGTTCACCAGCTCGCCGCGCTGGTAGGCGGCCTGCAGGTTGCGGATGCCGGGGATCTCGGCGTACGGGTCGCCCGCGGCCAGGAAGCCCAGCACGCCCGGCACGTGCAGTTCGAAGACCGGCTCGGTGCCGTCGAGCGTCCCGATGGTGAGCAGGGAGAACGGCGCCATCTCGCCGTCGCCGCCGGCCGTCTCGTAGAGGGCCTCGGCGGCCGCCATCTTCATGGGCTGCACGTCGTACATGATCTTGGCCTGCAGGTCGCCGGAGATCACCGTGGCCAGGCCTGCGCCGAGCAGCACCCACGCGCCGAGCTTCGTCGCCCAGCGGTAGCCCGCCACGTCGTCGTCCTCGGCCGGCGTCCGGTCGGCCTTGTTGAGCCGCGCCAGGTGCCACGCGGCCACGGCCAGGACGAAGCCCGAGCCGGTCATGAACGCGGCGGCCACGGTGTGGGGGAACGTGACGAGGAACACCGGGTTGGTGAACAGGGCGAGGAAGTCGGTCATCTCCGCCCGGTCGGTGATCGGGTTCCAGGTCGCACCCACCGGGTTCTGCATGAAGCTGTTGGCGGCGAGGATGAACACCGCCGAGAGCAGCGTGCCGCTGGACGCCAGCCAGATGCACATCAGGTGGACCTTGCGGGACAGGCGGTCCCACCCGAAGATCCACAGGCCGAGGAAGGTGGACTCGAGGAAGAACGCGAGCAGGGCCTCCAGGGCGAGGGGCGCGCCGAAGATGTCGCCGACGAAGCGGCTGTACTCCGACCAGTTCATGCCGAACTGGAACTCCTGGACGATGCCCGTCACGACGCCCATGGCGAAGTTGATGAGGAACAACTTGCCGAAGAACTTCGTGAGGCGCAGGTACGTGGCGTCGCCGGTGCGGTACCAGCGGGTCTGCATGACGGCGACGAGGAAGGACAGCGAGATCGTGACCGGCACGAAGAAGTAGTGGTAGACGGTCGTGATCCCGAACTGCCACCGTGCGAGGATGTCCGGACTCATGCGGCGGAGTGTACTACTTTGCGTCGTACGACACCACCCGGCGGGTTACGATGCTGCCGTGTCGATTCTCGGAGAGCTGGAACAGGCGGTGATGGACGCCCTGTGGCGCCGGTCAGCCCCCACATCCGTGCGCGACGTCCACGCTGAATTGGCCGCCCAGCGCGAGATCGCCTACACCACCGTCATGACCGTGCTCGACCGGCTCGCCAAGAAGGGCATCGTCGTCCGCCAGCTCGACGGCCGCGCCTGGTTCTACGAGCCCGCGCACTCCCGCGTCGAGCTGCACGCCCGCGCGATCGAGGACATTCTCGGGGACCTCCCCCTCGATGTCCGTCACGCGGTGTGGGAGCGGTTGCGAGCCGGGGACTCCGCCGACTGACGCGTCGTTTGGGCAGCCTGCCCTTCGTTGCCGGATGCGCGATTCGGGATCAGGATCGGGGCATGAGCGAGACCCCGCCCGCTGCTGCCGCCCCGGCCGCGTCGCAGCCCACGCCCCTCGACGTGTCCGGCTCGGACGCCGGGCTGCTGAACAAGCTGCGCGCCGCCGTGCTGGGGGCCAACGACGGCATCGTGTCGATCGCCGGCATGGTCATGGGCGTGGCCGGCGCCACGACCGATTCCGTGTCCATCCTGGTCGCCGGGATCGCCGGGCTCGTCGCCGGTGCGCTGTCGATGGCCGTCGGGGAGTACGTCTCGGTCAGCGCCCAGCGGGACAGCGAGCGCGCCCTGCTGGCCCGGGAGGGCCGCCCCGCCCAGCAGCTCATCAGCGCCTGGGCGGCCGCCGGGGCGTCCATGGCCGCGTTCACCGCGGGCGCGCTGGTGCCGTTGCTGGCGATGGTGCTGACCCCGCCGGCGTTCCGGGTCGCCGCGACCGTGGCGGCCGTGGTGGTGGCGTTGAGCCTCACGGGTTACCTCAGCGCCCGCGCCGGCCGGGCGCCGGCCGGGGTCGCCGTGGCGCGTGTCATCACCGGGGGCCTGCTGGCCATGGCGATCACCTACGGCATCGGCGCGCTGGTGGGCACCCAACTCGGCTGACGTCCCCGGTTTGGGGAGGGAGCCTCAGTTGCGGACGCCGCCCTCGTCGAGCAGGTCGACGTCCTCGATCCGGGTCGGCCGCTGGCGCAGGGCCTTGTTCACGAGGAACGTGATGAAGCCGAGCACCGCGCCGATCGCGATGAGCACCAGCGCGATGGTGAACTGCTCCAGGGGGCGTCCGGTCCAGGGCCCGACGAGGTAGAACGTGCAGAGCCCGGCGACGACGGGCAGCCACGTGGGCGCCCGGAAGTGGGAGTGGGCCACGGGGTCGCGGCGCAGCACGAGGACGGCCACGTTGACGAGGGTGAACACGGCCAGCAGCAGCAGGGCGGTGGTGCCGCCGAGCTGGGAGACCTGGCCGACGAACGTGATCAGGGCGATGGCCAGGCCGGTGGTGAACAGGATCGACACCCACGGCGTCCGCCGGCTCGGCAGCACGCGGGAGAACACGTGCGGCAGGACGAGCTGGCGGCCCATGCCGTAGAGCAGGCGGGAGGCCATCATCATGTTGATGAGCGCGGTGTTGGCCACGGCGAACATGGAGATGAACGGGAAGACGGCGCCGAACGGGAGCCCGGGGGCGCCCATCTCGACGACTGTCAGCAGCGGCGTCGCGCCGGTCTCGGTGAGCTCGCCGATCGGCACGATCGCCACCGCCGTCATGGACACGAGGACGTAGATCACGCCGGTGATGCCGAGGCCGGTCAGCATGATCGGCGGGAAGATCTTGGAGGGGTTCTTGGTCTCCTCGGCCATGTTCACCGAGTCCTCGAAGCCGACCATCGCGAAGAACGCCACCGACGTGGCGGCGGAGAGGGCGAGGAACCAGCCCTTGTCCTGCGGCGTCTCGAACAGCAGCACGCGGCTGAAGTCGGCGCGGCCGCTCGACATCGCGAGGAAGCCCACGAAGATCACCAGCAGCAGGCCCGACAGCTCGATGCACGTGAGCACCACGTTGGCCTTGACGGATTCCGCGACCCCGTAGAGGTTGACGCCCATCACGAGCAGCATGAACCCGATGGCCACAACCGTCACGATCGTGGGGTCGGTGCCCAGGCCGAAGCCCTTCATGAAGTTCTCGGCGAACGCCCGCGACGCGGTGGCGCTCGAGGTGATGCCCGACGCCATCACGGTGAACGCGACCATGAACGTCAGGAAGCCGATCCTGAACGCCTTGTGGGTGAACACGGCCGCTCCCCCGGCGTGGGGGTACTTGGTGACGAGCTCGAGGTAGGAGAAGGCCGTCATCAGCGCCACTGCGAACGCGACCAGGAACGGCAACCAGACCACGCCGCCCACCTCGCGGGCGACCGTGCCGGTGAGGGCGTAGATGCCCGTGCCCAGGATGTCGCCGATGATGAACAGCAACAGCAGGCCGGGGCCCATGACCCGCTTCAGCTCCGGTTCGGCGTGGGGGGTGGTGCTCGGCTCCGCCATGGCGCGCTCCTCGTCCGTGGGGCCGGGTGGCCCGCCGGTACTCTGCACCTCCCGCTGCGGGTGCGTAAAGGGCCCGCGCGCAATCGTCACGGGCCCTTAACACGTCCGGCCGTCCGGATCACACCGTCCGGTTCAGACCCCGGCGTCCTCCTCGACCGCCCCGGCGAACTGGCTCGCGTGCAGGCGCGCGTAGCTGCCCTCGGCGGCCAGCAGCTCCTCGTGGTTGCCCTGCTCGACGATGGAGCCGTTCTCCATGACGAGGATCACGTCGGCGTCGCGGATCGTGGAGAGGCGGTGGGCGATGACGAAGCTCGTCCGGTCGGTGCGCAGGGCCGCCATCGCGCGCTGCAGGAGCAGCTCGGTGCGGGTGTCGACCGACGAGGTGGCCTCGTCGAGGATGAGGATGGTCGGGTCGGCCAGGAACGCCCGGGCGATGGTGATGAGCTGCTTCTCACCGGCCGAGACGTTGGAGCCCTCCTCGTCGATCACCGTGTCGTAGCCGTCCGGCAGCGCGTGGACGAACCGGTCGACGTAGGTCGCGGTGGCGGCGGTGAGGATCTCCTCCTCGGTCGCGCCCGGGCGTCCGTAGGCGATGTTGTCGCGAATCGTGCCGCCGAACAGCCACGTGTCCTGCAGCACCATGCCCATCCGCGAGCGCAGCTCGGCGCGGGGGATGGCCGTGATGTCGACCCCGTCGATCGTGATGCGGCCCTGCTGCACCTCGTAGAAGCGCATGAGCAGGTTCACCAGCGTCGTCTTGCCCGCCCCCGTCGGGCCCACGATCGCGACCGTCGAACCCGGCTCGGCGACGAGGCTGAGGTGCTCGATGAGCGGCTTGTCGGGGGAGTAGCTGAACGACACGTCCTCGAACGCGACGCGTCCGCGCAGGCCCCGCGGCAGGGCGGCCGCGTGCTCGGGGGACTGCTCCTCGGCGTCCAGCACCTGGAAGACCCGCTCGGCGGACGCGACGCCCGACTGCAGCAGGTTCGCCATCGACGCCACCTGGGTGATCGGCTGGGTGAACATGCGGGAGTACTGGATGAACGCCTGGACGTCGCCCAGCGTCATCTGGCCCGACGCCACCCGGACGCCGCCGACGACGGCGACCGCGACGTAGGAGAGGTTTCCGATGAACATCATCACCGGCATCATCAGCCCGGAGATGAACTGGGCCGAGAACGCGGCATCGCGGAGCTGGTGGTTGTCGCGCGAGAAGGCCTGCTCCACCTCGCGGCTGCGGCCGAACACCTTCACCAGGGCGTGGCCGGTGTAGGCCTCCTCCACCTGGGCGTTGACGTCGCCGGTCGACTTCCACATGTCGGCGAACTTGCCCTGCGCGCGGCGTCCGATGAGGATGGCGGCGCCCAGCGAGATCGGCACGGCCACCAGGGCGATGACCGCCAGCACCGGGGAGACCCAGAACATCATGCCGAGGACGCCGACCAGCATGAGCAGGTTGGTGAGCAGCTGGCTCAGCGTCTGCTGTAGCGAGGTGGCGATGTTGTCGATGTCGTTGGTGACGCGGCTCAGCAGCTCACCGCGGGGCTGCCGGTCGAAGTAGGACAGGGGGAGCCGATCGAGCTTGGTCTGGACGTCGCGGCGCATCCGGTACACCGAGTTCTGCACGACGTCGTTGAGGATCCAGCCGGCCGCCCACGTGAAGGCGCCGCCGATGACGGCCAGGCCCAGCGCGAGCCAGGCCACCTGGGCAACGGCCGTCCAGTCCACGCCCACGCCGGGCGTGATGCCCGGCATGCCCGTCAGCATGTCGGCGAAGGTGTTCTCGCCGGCGGCGCGCAGCTGGGCGATGGCCTGCTCGAGCGTGATGCCGGCGGGCAGGTTCTTGCCGATGAGGCCCTCGAACAGGTGGTCCGTCATCGCGCCGAGCACGCGGGGCTGGACGACGTTGGCGAGCACACCGATGGCGGTGAGCACGACGACGATCCCGATCTTGCCCCGCTCGGGGCGCAACTGGCCGAGCAGGCGGCGCAGCGACGGGCCGAAGTTGATGGCCTTCTCGACGGGTCCCTGGGCCATGGGGCCGTGGCCGCGGGACTGGGGGCCGTGCTTGGGGCGCTCGGGGGCGTCCACGACGCGGCCGTCGTCCGACGTCGGTTGGGACGCCTCGGGCTGCTTGTTCTTGCTCATGCCACTTCCTCCGCCTTGAACTGGGACTCGACGATCTCGACGTACGTCGGGCAGGTCGCGAGCAGCTGGTCGTGCGTCCCGATGCCGTCGATGCGGCCGTGGTCGAGCACGACGATCTGGTCGGCGTCGCGGATCGTGGCGATCCGCTGGCCGACGATGACGACGGCGGCGTCCGCCGTCTCGGACGCCAGCGCCGCGCGCAGGCGGGCGTCAGTGGCGACGTCGAGCGCGGAGAAGCTGTCGTCGAACAGGTACACGTCCGGACGCCGCACGAGCGCCCGCGCGATCGACAGCCGTTGGCGCTGACCGCCGGAGACGTTGGTGCCGCCCTGGGCGATGGCGGCGTCGAGGCCGCCTTGCATCTTCTCGACGAAGTCGCGGGCCTGGGCGACCTCGAGGGCGTGCCAGAGCTCCTCGTCGGTCGCCTCCGGGTTGCCGTAGCGCAGGTTGGAGGCCACGGTGCCGGTGAACAGGTACGGCTTCTGCGGCACGAGGCCGATCGCGTTCCACAACACCTCGGGGTGCAGCTCGCGGACGTCGACGCCGTCGACCCGCACGGTGCCGGCGGTCGCGTCGAACAGGCGGGGGATGAGGTTGACCAGCGTGGACTTGCCCGAGCCGGTCGAGCCGATGATGCCGGTGGTGGTGCCGGGGGTGACGCGGAAGGAGATGTCCGACAGCACGGGGGCCTCCGCGCCGGGGTAGGAGAAGCTGACGGCGTCGAGATCCACCGCACCGTGGTCGATCACGTCGCCGACCGGGTTCGCGGGCGGCACGACCGAGCTGCGCGTGTCGAGCACCTCGCGGATGCGGATGGCGCACACCTGGGCGCGGGGGGCGATCATCAGCATCATCGTCGACATCATCACGCTCATCAGGATCTGCGTGAGGTACTGCAGGAACGCCGTGAGCTGGCCGATCTGCATCTCGCCGGCCTCCACCCGCAGGCCACCGAACCACATGACGCCGACGCTGGAGGCGGACATGACGAGCTGGACGAAGGGGAACAGGGTGAGCATGCGGCGTCCGACCCGCAGCGACACGTCGGTCAGGTCCCGGTTGGCGGACGCGAACCGCTCGCCCTCGTGCTCCTCGCGGACGAACGCGCGGATGACGCGCAGGCCGCTGATCTGCTCGCGCAGCACCCGGTTGAGGGCGTCGATGCGCACCTGCATGGCCCGGAACAGCGGCAGCGCCTGCATGAGGATCACGGCGATCACGATGCCGAGGACGCCGACGGCGACGGCGATCAGCCAGCTCAGCCCGACGTCCTCGCGCAGGGCCATGATGAGGCCGCCGACCATCATGATCGGCGCCTGCACGATCATGAAGGCGGTCATCATGACGAGCTGCTGGATCTGCTGGACGTCGTTGGTCGTCCGCGTGATGAGGCTCGGGGCGCCGAAGGTGTTCACCTCGCGCGTCGAGAACGACAGGACGTGGGAGAAGATGTCGGCGCGCAGGTCGCGGCCGACGTTCATGGCCGTCCGGGCGCCGAAGTAGACGGCGGCGGCCTGGCCCACGATCTGGCCGAACGTGACGGCCAGCATGGTGCCGCCGAGGTTCCAGATGGCGGGGATGTCGCCCACGGCGACGCCCTCGTCGATGATCCGGGCGTTCAGCGTGGGCAGGTAGAGCGCCGCGGCCGTGGCGATGAGCTGGAACAGCACGACCAGCGCGATCGCCCCGATGTAGGGCTTGAGATAGGTGCGGAGCAGGGAGAGGAGCATCAGGCCTCCTTGGGGCCGGCCAGGCCGCTGAGGGCCAGCTGGGCGAGCGTGTCGGGATCGGTGAGGTCGGACGCCCCGACCAACGGGTGGTGCGCCCCGAACGAGAGGGCGACGAGGAGGGCCGCCGCGCGTTCCGGGGTGGTGCGCAGGGCGGCGACGTGGGGGGCAAGCGTGGCGGCGACGTGGGCGAGGACCTCGCGGTGCAGGGCGGTGAAGTCCGGCCGCGGGCAGGCCGAGCCGTCCGGCTTCGCGGCCGGGCGCGGGGAGTCGGCCATCGCGGGGTGCGGAAACACCGCGGTGAGCGCGCGGACGTCGTCGAGGTGGTGGAGCATGGTCGTCAGCAGCGCCCGCGTGGTGGTGGGCAGGTCGTCGGACGCGGCGGCGTCCAGCTCGCCGGTCAGGTGCTCGATCGACAGGGCCTCGGTGAGGCAGGTGTGGATCAGATCGTCCTTGGACTCGAAGACCCGGAAGATCGTGCCCTCGGCCACGCCCGCGGCCTCCGCGATCTGGCGGGTGGACAGGGTCGGACCATGGGTGCGCAGCAGCGGGAGGGTGGCGTCGACGAGCAGGCGTCGGCGTTCCTCGGGCGGCAGGGGAGTGGCTCGGGTCACCGGCACAGCGTAAGTGAGTGAGCGCTCACTCACCAAGCGGGTTGCGCGGTGTTGCCGCGCCGCCCCGCTGGGTTGCCGGTGTGGGGTGGGAGGAGGGATACCGTCACGGGGAAAGGGGTGCGCGATGGAGATGCTCGTGACGGCGCTGACGCTCATCGCGATCATCGCGCTGGGCCACCTCGTGAAGCGGATCGGGTGGCTGCAGGCGTCCGACTTCCGGCCCCTGAGCATCATCGCCCTGCGCATCACCCTGCCGTGCGCGCTCGTGACGAGCTTCGACAGCTTCGAGATCGGGCCGCAGCTGTTCGCCATTCCCTACGTCGGGGCATTCCTCGGGCCCGAGGCGATCGTGGTGGCGTCCATGTTCGACATCGGCAACGCGCTCGCCGGCGCGGGCATCGCGTACGCCTGGGGGCTCGGGCTGGCGTCCGGACGCCCCGCGTCGCTGGGGCGGTTCGTGCGAACCGTGTTCTCCTCTCCGGTGTTCCTGACGTACCTGGCGCTCGTGGTGATGGGGCTGGCGCGCGTGCGGTTGCCCGACCCGGTGCTGCAGTTCACCGCCACCGTGGGCGCGGCCAACACCTTCGTGGCGATGTTCATGATCGGGGTGGGGCTCGAGCTGGTGCTCGACCGGCGGGCCTACGGCAACGCGCTGCGGTTCTTGGCCACGCGGTGGGCCGTGATGGCGGTGGCGGCGGCCGTGCTGTGGTTCGTGCTGCCGTTCGGGCCGGCCGAGAAGGCAATCCTGCTGGCGCTGCTGTGCGCGCCCATGGCGGCGATGACCTCGGGATTCACCGCCGAGGCGGGCCTCGACGTGCGGGTGTCGACGTTCATGACCACCATGAGCGTGCTCGTCGCGATCGTCGCGATGCCCGTGGTGCTGTCGCTGCTGTGACACCCGGGGTGTGAGGCTCGCGGCGTGACGTCCCGGCTGTGATGTCGCATTCCTGCGAGAGCGCGGGGCGTGCGTGGGGGAGGATGGATGCCGTGATGCCCGCCCGCGAGACCTGCCTCGCCGCCGTCGACAGCCGCGACGCGCGGTTCGACGGGGCGTTCGTCACGGGGGTCACGTCCACCGGCATCTACTGCCGACCCAGCTGCCCGGCGCGGACGCCGTCGGCCGCGAACTGCACGTTCCACCCCAGCGCCGCCGCCGCGCAGGCCGCGGGGTTTCGCGCCTGCAAGCGCTGCCGCCCGGACGCCGCCCCCGGCTCGGCGGAGTGGGAGCCCCGTGCCGACGTGACGGCCCGGGTCGTCCGGTTGATCGCCGACGGCGTGGTCGACCGCGACGGCGTGGCCGGGTTGGCGCGGCGGGTGGGTTACTCCCCGCGCCAGCTCGAGCGCCTCACCCTGGCCGAGCTGGGCGCCACCCCCATCGGGCTGGCCCGCGCCCAGCGCGCGCACACCGCGCGGCTGCTGCTGCAGACGACCGACCTCGCGATGGCGGACGTGGCGTTCGCGGCGGGGTTCGGGTCGATCCGGTCGTTCAACGCCACCCTGGTGGCGGCCTACGCGGCGACGCCGTCGGGGTTGCGGGACGCGGGCGGGCCGTCGGAGGCGGGGGCGTCCGGCACCGGCGCCGTGGGCGGGCGGCTGTTGCGGCTCGACGTGCGGTTGCCGGTGCGCCCACCGTTCTGCGCGACCCACCTGTTCGGCCACCTGGTGGCCACCGGGGTGCCCGGCGTCGAGGAGTGGCGCGGCGGTGCCTACCGGCGCACGCTGCGGCTGCCCCACGGGCCGGGCATCGCGGCGCTGACCCCGCGGCCGGACCACGTGGCGGCGACGCTGCACCTGAGTGACCCGCGCGACCTCACCCCCGCCATCGGACGCTGCCGGCGGATGCTCGACCTGGACGCCGATCCGGTGGCCGTCGACGCCCTGCTGGCCCGCGACCCGGTGCTGGCGCCGCTGGTCGCCGCCGATCCCGGGTGTCGAGTGCCGCGCAGCGCCGATCCCGACGAGCTCGCCCTGCGCGTGGTGCTCGGGCAGCAGGTCTCGACCGCCGCGGCGCGGACGGCCGCCGGGCGGCTGGTGGCGCGGCTGGGGGAGCCGATCGCCGACCCCGAGGGCGGCCTGACCCACGTGTTCCCCACCGCGGACGCGGTGGCCGGGGCGTCCGCCGAGGACTACCGCGCGCCGGCGTCCCGGCGGTTGACGCTCATCCGGCTGGCCGCGGCGTTGGCGTCCGGGTCGCTCGATCTGGGGCCGGGCGCCGACCGCGACGAGGCCCGCGCCGGGTTGGCCGCCCTGCCGGGCATCGGCCCCTGGACCGTCGAGATGGTCGCGATGCGCTCCCTCGGCGATCCGGACGCCTTCCCCGCCACCGATCTGGGCGTGCGGCGCGCCGCGGCGGGGCAGGGGCTGCCGGACGGGCGGGCGCTGACCGCCCGGGCCGAGCGCTGGCGTCCGTGGCGGGCGTACGCGACGGTGCACCTGTGGTCCACCCTGGACCACGCGATCAACCGCCTGCCCGCCGACCCTGAGGAGGACGCATGAGACACCGCGTGATCGACTCGCCCGTGGGCCCGCTCACCCTCGTGGTGGACGCGAGCGGCGCGCTGGCGGCGTTGTACACGGCCGACCAGAAGCACTTCCCGGACGCCGCCGCCCTCGGCGAGCGCGACGACACCGTCGCTCCCGACGCGGTCGCGCAGTTGGCCGAGTACTTCGCGGGGACGCGCACGGCGTTCTCGGTGGAGCTGGCGCCGCGGGGCACGGCGTTCCAACACCGGGTGTGGGACGCCCTCGCCGCCATCCCCCACGGGCAGACCCGCTCGTACGGTCAGCTGGCCGCCGACCTGGGGTCGCCCGGGGCATCCCGCGCCGTCGGTGCCGCCACGGGCCGCAACCCGATCAGCATCATCGTGCCGTGTCACCGGCTGGTCGGGTCCACCGGGGCGCTCACCGGTTACGCCGGCGGCACGGAGCGGAAGCGGTGGTTGCTCCACCACGAGGGTGCGCTCCCGGGGGCGTCCGGGTTGGGCTGACGCCCAGTCTCGCTCGTTCAGGCCCGGCTGTCCCTGGCTCGACGGCGGTCGCCGGCGGGGGCGTCCTTACGTCCGAGCCCGCCGGTGTCGACCAGGCGTGCTTGTGCATGGGTCGTCGACGCGAATCCCCCGATTGCCGTCGAGGAGGCGTGCTTGTGCATGGGTCGTCGACGCCGGGGAACCGTTTGCGTCGACGACCAGGTCCTGTGCCAGGTTCTCGACGGGGCGCCCCTCCGATCCCGACCCCCGTCGGCCCGACCCGCCCCCTGTCGTTCGTGTCGCGACCCTGCCCCTGAATGCGCCTCCCTGCCGGGGGGCCCACCCCCCTGCCGTTGCCACGCTAGGGAGGTGCAAGTCGGGCAGGGTGGCGGTGCCAGTGGCAGGGAGGCGATGGCGACGGCAGGGTGGCGGCCCCTGCGGGACGGGGTGCTGGGGCTTGGTCTTGTCAGTTCGGACGTGTCGGCACCGGGTGGTCACGGTGGCGCCAAAGCAGGGACGCGACTGGCGGCTGGCGGCGTCCACGGGGGTCGTCGACTCGGCCTCGCGCACTCTGCGGTTGGCCGTCGCTGCCTCCCTGTCGTTGGCGTCGCGACCCTGCCTTTGAATGCGCCTCCCTGCTGGAGGCCCACCCCCCTGCCGTTGCACCCTGCGTGTCAGCCTGTTGTGGGACAGCGGGGTGGTGGAGAGGATTGATGATGGATAACGATGATGTTCCGTTCCGGCCGTCTCGTTCGAGCAAGTTCACCCCGCAGCAGCGTTGGGCGTTGTTGTTGGAGTATGACCAGTGTCTGGAACGAGGGAGTCGGGTGGCGTTTTGTCGGCGAATCGGGGTGTCGTCGTACACGATGAACTCGTGGGTGCAGCAGCGGGCGGCTGGGTTGATCACGGAGCCTGACCCGGCTCGTTCGCGTGGGGATCGGAGGGGCGTGTTGACGTATGAGGAGCGGCAGGAGCTGGAACGGCTCCGCCGGCAGAATGAACGCCTCAAGGTGGAGTTGGAGCAGTCCAGAGCGGCTGCTGACATCTTGGGAAAAGCTGCCGCGTTCTTGGAGGGGTTGGCCAAGAACGCGGATCAGAACCAGACCCAACCGGAGCCTCCACCGGTGCCGGGCCGGCCGGCGTGGCTGGCCGATTCCGATACCTCGAGTTTGCCCTCGATACCGCCACGTCCCTCGAAGGGGTTGGGGTGAGCGTGGTCCAGGCATGTCGCTGGCTCGGGGTGTCGCGGTCCACGCTGTATCGGTATCGCAACCCGAACCCGGCTGGTGGGGTGGTGGTGCCGCACGCGGAGCGGAACTATCCCCAGCGGCTCGCCCCTGCCGAGACTGAAGCTGTCGTGGCTAGGTTGAACGCTGAGGACGTGGCCGACATGTCGATCAGGGAAGGGTTCTACCATCTGCTCGATCGCGGGGAGTACCTGTGCTCGCTGGCCACGATGCACCGGATCATGCGGCGAGCCGGGCAGTCCACCGATCGTCGTCGACAACGGACCCGGACCGGTGTCAGGGGCCGGCGTCATGCGCCACGCCTGCACGCGACCGCGCCCCGGCAGGTGTGGTGTTGGGACATCACCAACGTGCAGGGCCCGGGACGGATCTGGTTCAAGCTGTATGTCGCGATCGATCTGTACTCCCGCTACGTGGTCGCGCACCGGGTCGAACACCACGAACGGCCCGACCTGGCCAAAGACATGTTCCAAAAGGCGTTCACCGACCAACACTGCGTTCCTGCGGTCATCCACGCCGACAACGGCTCCCCGATGCGTGCCGGCACCCTCACCGACATGTTCAGGTTGTTGCACATCACCACGTCCCACTCCCGGCCCCGAGTGTCCAACGACAACCCGTTCGCTGAAGCCGTCTTCAAAACCGTGAAGTACGACCTCGCCTACCCCGGCCGGTTCGACACCATCGACCAGGCCCAAGCCTGGTTCACCGCCTTCTTCGACCACTACAACAACCACCATCACCACGCAGGCCTGGCCGGTCACACCCCCGCCCGCGTCCATGACGGCACCTGGCCCACCACCCACGACCTGTGGACCACCACCAAAACCGCTTACGCCGCCAAACACCCCACCCGCCACCCCAAACCCCCGAAAACCCCCACACCCCCAGACCACGTCTGGATCAACCAACCCCCAACCCAACTGTCCCAAACAGCTTGATTCATTCCGTGCAACGCTAGGGGGGTGGAGGTCGGGCAGGGTGGCGGTGCGAACGGCGGGGAGGCAATCGCAACGGCAGGGTGGCGACGCCTCCGGCAGCAACGCGACGCCAGCGGCAGTGTGGCGGCCGTCCGATTAGGCCAACTCCCCGCGGTGGACGCCTCGAACGGCCTGCTTGACCTCCGGGATTCGCGTCGGGGACGCGCTGAGCTCGGCGACGCCGAGGCGCAGCAGGGTGGCCGTCTGGGTGGTGTCGCCCGCCAGGTCGCCGCAGACGGCCACGTCGACACCGGGCAGGCCTGCGCACGTCAGCCGGATCAGCTCCAGCACCGCCGGGTCGTCCTGGCGGGCGAGGCCGCCGACGTCGGGATCCGTGCGGTCGGCGGCGCCGGCGTATTGCGCCAGGTCGTTGGTGCCGACGCTGGCGAAGTCCACGATCCCCGCGAAGTCACCCGCCCGCAGCGCCACGACGGGCACCTCCACCATGATGCCCACCGGCACCGGCCCAGCTCCCAACTCACGCTGCACCGCGTCGAGGACGCCCCGCGCCCACGTCACGTCGTCGGCCGAGCTCACCATCGGGAACATCACCCGCACGTCCGCGTCGCGCGCCGCCAGCAGTACGGCCCGCAACTGCTCGGCGAACACGTCCTCCGCGAGCCGCATCGCCCGGATGCCGCGCAGGGCCATGGCCGGGTTGTCCGGCGTCCCGGTCGGCACGAAGGCCAGCGGCTTGTCGGCGCCGGCGTCCCACGTCCGGATCGTCACCGGCCGGCCCCCGAGCGCCCGCGCGATCTCCACGTAGGCCGCCGCCTGCTCCTCCGCGGAGGGGGCGTCCACCCGCGAGGAGTACAGGATCTCCGAGCGCAGCAGCCCCACGCCGTCCGCCCCGAACCGCTCGCTCTCCCGGGCGTCGGCCAACGTCGAGACGTTCGCCAACACCGGCACGCGGACGCCGTCGGTCGTCACCGCGTCCTCGTGCGCACGCGCCAGCGCGCGCTGGGCGGTGCGTCGGCGGTGGACGCGCACCTCGGCCAGCAGCGAGCGGCGCGCCGGGCTCGGGCGGCGCCACAGGTCGCCGGTCACCGGGTCGAACGCCACCTGGTCCCCGTCCCGCAGCGTGGCGGCGTCGCGCCGGCCGGGCAGCACGGCAATGCCCCGGCCCCGCGCCGTCAGGACGCCGTGGCCGGTGGCCCCGCCGCTGGTCGTGATGACGCCGAGGCAGGTCCGGCGGTCCAGCCGCAGCGCGGTGGGGGCGTCCAGCTCGTCGACGACCCACACGCGTGGCTCGTCGGGCCCCTCGTCGACCAACGGCCGCTCCATGAGGGCCAGGTGCAGCAGGCGGCGCAGGCCCCGCAGGTCTTGGGCGCGCTCGCGCAGGAAGGGGTCGCTCAGCGCCTCGAACTCCCGCACCGCCCGCGTCAGCTCGCTGCCCACCGACTCGACGGCGCTGAACCCCTCCGTGATCCGGGTGACGATCTCGTGGTTGAGCGCCCGGTCGGTCAGCAGGGTGGCCTCCGCGGCGACGATGCCCGTCGGGTCGCCGCCGGCGGCGAGGTCGGCCAGGAACTCCTTGACCTGGGCCACGGCGGCGAAGAAGCGGTCGAGCTCGTCCTTGGGCGTGCCCGGCACATAGCCCTGCAGGGGCGGGCCGGACGAGCGCAGGATCACCTGCCCCACCACGGGCAGGGTGTCCGAGGGGCCCATGGCCTCGGCCGGCGTTCCTGGGGGGGCGACCCCGGTCACCGGTGCCTGCCGGCGGCTGGCGCTCTCGCCGAAGTCGCGGGCCGAGAGGTCGGCCAGCACCCGGCGGGCCTCCTCGGCCTCGGGGCCGCTGATGCGCGCCTGCAGCACCTGGCCGCGGCCCACCTGCAGCGCGGTCACCCTGGACAGGCTGGTCGCCCGCGCCGGGCCGGCACCGGTGGTGGCATTGCTGAGCAGCACCTCGGCGGCGATGTCGCCCAGCGCCGTCACCACGGTGGCGGCCGGACGCAGGTGCAGGCCCCGCGCGTTGCGGACGGTGGCGCGCCACACCAGCGACGTGTCCTTCGGGGTGGGCGCGGGCGTGGTCAGCAGGGGCGGGGCGGGCACGTTGTCGTCCACGTGCGAGCGCTTGGTCTCCACCGCGCGGCGTGCGGCGGCGTCCGCCTCCTCCAACGACGCCCCCGCGGACGCCGCCGCGACCGCCGCCACGAGCCCCTCCACCAGCGGCGCGGACGTGATGCGCACCTCGGCGTCGAACGAGGCGGGCAGGAACTCCACGGCGAGCTCGGCGCTCATCAGGGCGCTGCCCAGATCCAGGAAGACGAGGACGCCGTCGCCGCTGTTCGCGGCCACGATGGCCTTGGTGATCGCCGCGGCGTCCGTGCCGAGGGCCCCGTCCGCGACGCCGGCGGCGACGAGCACGGTGGGTGCGTCGTCGCCCGCCACGCGGGTCGCGAAGGCGACGGCGGCGGTGGCCAACTCCCGGGAGTGGCAGACGACGACGATGCCCATCATGGCGCGGGTGCCGTCGATCGCCGGATGATCAGGTCGGGGTGGAAGAGCACCTCGGTCGTGTCGAGCGGGGTGCCGTCCATCGCCCGCAGCAGCGCGGCGACGGCGGCCGAGGTGATCGCCCCCACGGGCTGGCGGACGGTCGTCAGCGCCGGCTCGGTGAACGCCATCAGGGGGCTGTCGTCGAACCCGACCACCGACAGGTCCTCGGGCACGCCCAGGCCCCGGACGCGCGCCTCGCGGACGGCGCCGAGCGCCATGAGGTCGGAGCCGCACACGATCGCCGTGTGGCCGGACGCCACGAGCCGCCCGGTGGCCACCTGCCCCCCCTCGGCGGTGAACTGCGTCATCGCCACGGAGTCGGCGCCGAACCCCAACGCCCGGAACGCGGCCACCTTGCGCCGCGCGGGCAGGAAGCGGTCGGGCCCCACCGCGAGGCCGATGCGGGTGTGGCCCAGCGAGCGCAGGTGCGCCACGGACGACGCCACTGCCTCGGCGTCCGAGCACGAGAAGAAGCCTGCCTCGAGCTGTTCGCTGGGGGAGTTGATGAAAACGGTGGGGATGCCGGCCTCCAGCACCCGCTCGTACGGCTCCACCGGCAACGTGTTGTTCGCGGGCATGCCCGAGATGGAGATGATGCCCGCGATGTCCATGGTCAGCAGGGTCTCGAGGTGCTGTTCCTCGCTGGTGCCGCTCGGCCCGGCCGGGCAGACGAAGTTCGGCACGCCCGCGGAGTAGAGCAGGGTGTCGGCCATCTCGGCGAAGGCCGCGAAGGACGGATTGGAGAGTTCCCCGGTCATGATGGCCACGGGCCCCGGCCGCCGGGTGGGCCGCTCGAGGGGGTAGTGCAGGGCGGCCGCCGCCGCGTGCACCGCGTCCCGGGTGTCGCTGCGGACGCCGGGCTTGCCGTTGAGCACGCGGGAGACGGTGGCCGTCGAGACGCCCGCGGCGTGCGCGAGATCCACCAAGCGTGCCTTGGCGTGGTTCATCTGGACGTGCCCTCCCTCCGCGTCGTTGACGGAACGTTGCGAGTCTAGTGCAAAGTTTTCGGTCCGCTTCCACCGTCGGAAGTCACGACGCTCCGCATGAACTGTGGCAGCTGCCACCCGCCGGAACCAGCCTCGTTATGAAAGCGTTACGAAGATTTGGCGGCTGCTTGCAGAAAGTGGGCTACTCTGCTTGCAGACAGGGGCGCGCAGAGGAGCAGCCCCCCAGCAAGGAGATACAGATGCGCAAGAGCATTGTTGCAGCGCTCGCCGCGGGCATGAGCCTCACCCTGGCTGCCTGCGGTGGCGGTACCGCCACCACCACGCCCGCGCCGGGCGGAGCCGACACCACGGCTGCTGCTCCGGCGGACGCCGGCACGCTGACGGTCTGGGTCGACGAGACCCGCATCGACGCGTTCACCGAGCTGGGTGCCGATTTCCAGGCCACCAGCGGGGTGTCGCTCGACCTCGTCCAGAAGCCGACCGGCGACATCAAGACCGACTTCATCGCCCAGGCCCCGACCGGCGAGGGCCCCGACCTGATCGTCACCGCGCACGACGCGACGGGTGACCTCGTGAGCAACGGCGTCGTGGCCCCGGTGGAGCTGGGCAACGCCATCGACGGCCTCTCGGACGCGTCGAAGGCCGCGTTCACGTGGGACGGCCAGCTGTATGGCGTCCCCTACGCCATCGAGAACATCGGCCTCGTGCGCAACAACGCCCTGGTGCAGGACACCCCGGCCACGTTCGACGAGCTCGTGACGCAGGGCAAGGGCGCGGGCACGCAGTTCCCGATCGTGATCCAGCAGGGTGACGGCGGCGACGCCTACCACCTGTACCCGCTGCAGACCTCCTTCGGGGCGCCGGTGTTCACCAGCTCCAACGGCGAGTACACCACCGAGCTCGGCATGGAGGGCCCGGAGGGCCAGGCGTTCGCCACCTACCTCCGCAAGCTCGCCGACGAGGGCGCGCTGAACGCCAACATCGGCGGCGACCAGGCCAAGCAGGCCTTCCTCGACGGCCAGTCGCCCTACATCGTGACGGGCCCCTGGTGGACCAGCGACTTCGTCGACGCCGGCCTCGACATCACCGTGCTGCCGATCCCGTCGGCCGGTGGCCAGCCGTCCGCGCCGTTCCTCGGCGTCCAGGGCGTCTACCTGTCCTCGCACTCGGAGAACGCGCTGCTCGCCAACCAGTTCCTCGACTACATGACGTCGGAGGACGCCCAGACCAAGCTCTACGAGCTGGGTGGCCGGACGCCGGCCAACACCGCCGCGGCCGAGGCCATCGACGACCCGATCATCGCCGGTTTCGCCGAGGCGGGCGCCGACGGTGAGCCGATGCCGGCCATCCCCGAGATGGCCGCCGTGTGGAACTTCTGGGGTGCCACCGAGGTCAGCATCATCAACGGCCAGGCCGCCGATCCCGCGGCCGCGTGGCAGGAGATGAACAACAACATCAAGGCCGCCTTCTGAGTCCGTCTCGCAGGTGACCTGACGACGCGGGGTGGTGCTGCAAGCGCCACCCCGCGTCGTCTCACACCCGCAGCGGACACCCGGCCCGAAAGGATCCGTCGTGAGCACCGACACCCAGCCTCCCGAGGCGCCGCCGACGTCGACGTCGGCCCCCCAGCTCTCCCACGCCCGCGACCTCTCGCGGCCCGGCTTCTACGTGAAGCTGGTGCTGATGATGCTCGTGAACGCCTTTGGGCTCTACGGCATCATGGCCGCGTTCGGCCAGGAGCAGTGGGTCATTCTCGCCGTTCTCGTGGTGACGCTCGTCGTCGCCGACTACGTGTACTTCTCCAAGCGCAGCATCCCGGCCAAGTACCTGATGCCCGGCCTGGTGTTCCTGCTGGTCTACCAGATCTACGTCATGGCCAACACGGCCGTGGTCGCCTTCACCAACTACGGCGACGGGCACAACGACCTCAAGGGCCCGGCCATCACGCAGATCCTCAAGACCTCCGACCGTCGGCTCGACGGCACCCCCACGTACCCCGTCACCGTGGTGGACGTGAACGGCTCCCTCGGCTTCGCCGTGGTGGAGGACGACGAGGTGCTCGTCGGCACCCAGGAGGATCCGCTCGAGCCGGTCACCGGCGCGGTGGAGTCCGGCGGCCGGGTCACGCAGGTGCCGGGGGCGTCCGTGCTGCCGCTCGCCGAGATCCAGCAGCGGCAGAACGAGGTGCTCGACCTGCGCGTCAGTGTCTCCGACGACCCGGACGACGGCTGGCTGCGCACCGACAACGGCACCACGGCCTACCAGGCGCGCTCGGTGCTGCGCTACGACGAGGCAGCCGACACGTTCACGGCCGAGAATGGCACGGTCTACACCGCCGACCCGGCCCAGGGCCTGTACGTCGCGCCGGACGGCACGTCGCTCAGCCCCGGTTGGCGGGTGTTCGTCGGCACCGACAACTTCACGCGGATGTTCACCGACAGCCGGCTGCAGGGCCCGTTCCTGTCCATCCTGCTGTGGACGTTCGCGTTCGCCATCCTCAGCGTGCTCACCACGTTCGCGCTGGGGCTGCTGCTCGCGGTCGTGTTCAACGACGAACGGGTGAAGGGACGCCGCTTCTACCGGGCCATGTTCATCCTGCCGTACGCCTTCCCGGGTTTCCTCGCCGCGCTGGTGTGGAAGGGCATGCTGAACCAGAACTTCGGCATCATCAACCAGACGTTGCTGAACGGCGCCACCATCAACTGGCTGGGCGACGGCACGCTGGCGAAGCTCAGCATCCTCGGCGTCAACCTCTGGTTGGGCTTCCCGTACATGTTCCTGATCTGCACCGGCGCGCTCCAGTCGATCCCCGGTGAGCTCACCGAGGCCGGCATCATGGACGGCGCCGGGCCGTGGCGGCGGTTCTGGAACCTGACGCTGCCGCTGCTCATGGTCTCGGTGGCGCCGCTGCTGATCGCCAGCTTCGCGTTCAACTTCAACAACTTCTCGCTGATCTACATGTTGACCGGCGGCGGGCCGAACTATCCGGGCGCCCCGCTCATCATCGGTGAGACCGACATCCTCATCTCGATGGTCTACTCCGTGGCCTTCGAGTCGGGGGTCCGGCAGTTCGGCCTCGCCAGCGCCTTGTCGATCCTGATCTTCGTCGTGGTCGGCTTCATCTCGTGGTTGGGCTTCCGCCAGACCCGCAAGCTCGAGGAGATCATCTGATGAGCACCGTCGCCAAGATCGAACTCGACAACGCCAACGACACCCGGCTGCGGGGCGTCCGCTGGTGGAAGGAGGTCGGCTGGAAGCACCTGTTCGCGATCGCCATGATCGCCTACTGCGTCTTCCCGATCCTCTACGTCCTCTCCGCGGCGCTGAACCCCGGTGGCACGCTGACCGGTTCCACCCGGTTGTTCACCGCGGTCTCGCTGCAGAACTTCACCGAGTTGTTCACCAACACGAACTTCCCGCGGTGGATCCTGAACAGCTTCATTGTGTCGACCGTCACCGCCGTGGGCACCGTCATCATGGGCGCGGCTGCGGCGTACGCCTTCAGCCGATTCCGGTTCGTCGGACGCCGCGGCGGCCTGACGGCGCTGCTCATCATCCAGATGTTCCCCCAGATGCTGGCGTTCATCGCCATCTTCCTGCTGCTGTTGACGCTGCGCGACATCTACCCCTTCCTCGGGTTGGAGTCGCTGTTCGGCCTCATCGCCGTGTACCTCGGCGGGGCCCTGGGGGCGAACACGTTCCTGATGTACGGCTTCTTCAACACCATTCCGGCCGAGCTGGACGAGGCCGCCAAGATCGACGGCGCCACGCACGCCCAGATCTTCTGGGGCATGATCATGCGCCTGGTCACGCCCATCCTGGCCGTGGTGGGGCTGTTGTCGTTCGTCGGCACCTACGGTGAGTTCATCCTGGCCCGCATCGTGCTGGCCCGGCCCGAGAACTACACCCTGGCGGTGGGCCTGTACGTGTGGGGCTCCGACGAGCGCAACGCCCCGTGGGGCCTGTTCGCCGCCGGCGCCGTCGTGGCCGCCGTGCCGATCATCCTGCTGTTCATGTACCTGCAGAAGTACATCGTCTCCGGCCTGACCGCCGGCGGCGTGAAGGGCTGATCAGCGCCAGTCCGACGGGCCGGTCGAGCCGGCGGCGTACTCGTCCATCGGGACGTCGCCGGCCGCCCAGGCGTCCACGACGGGCTGCAGGATGCGCCAGCACTCCTCGGTCATGTCGCCGCGGACGCTGAGCAGAGGGTCGCCGTCCAAGATGCCCTGCAGGATTTCGCCGTAGGGTCGGACGGGCGACTCGGTGAGGTCGGCCGCCAGCGAGGTCTGCTCCAGGTCCCACCGATCGCCCTCGGCGTTGGTGTTCAGGCTCAGCGCGATGGATTCCGGCGTCATGCCGATGACGAGCACGTTCGGCTCCGCGGTGTTGTGGAAGCCGGCCGGCAGGTGCACCACGGGCCGGAACTTGACGACGATGCCGCGGAACCCGTCGCCCAACGCCTTGCCGCTGCGCAGCCGGAACGGCACACCCGCCCACCGTGAGTTGCGGATCTCGACGGTCACCTCGGCGAGGGTGTCGGTGTTGCGCTCGGGGTCGACCCCCTTCTCGTCGGTGTAGGACGGGATGTCCTTGCCGTCGATCTGCCCCGCCGTGTAGCGCGCCCGGCGGGAGGCCTGCACCGGGTCGTCCCCGGCCAGGTGGGTCGAGCGCAGCAGGTGCACGACGAGGTCGCGCAGCTCCACCTCGTCGATGCTGGCCGGCTCCTCCATGGCCAGCATCGCCATGACGAGCAGCAGGTGCGACTGGATCATGTCGCGCAGCGCGCCCGCCTTGTCGTAGTAGCCGGCCCGGCCCTCGAGGGCGAGCGTCTCGTCGGCGATGATCTCGACCCGCTCGATGTTCACCGTGTTCCAGATGGGCTCGAAGATGCGGTTGCCGAACCGCAGGCCGAGCAGGTTCAGCACGGTGGCCTTGCCGAGGTAGTGGTCGACGCGGAAGATCTGCCGCTCCGGCACCAGTTGTGCCAGCAATCGGTTGAAGTCCTGCGCGGAGGCGAGGCTCGACCCGAAGGGCTTCTCAATGGCGAGCCGGATGCCCGGCGGCAGGTCGAACTGCGTCATGGCCTGGCACGCCTGCTGGCTGATGGCCGGCGGCAGCGCGAAGTACACCACGATGGGGCGTCCCTCGGCGGCGAGCCGGCCCAGGAACTCCTCCAGCGCGCTCGGGTTGGTCACGTCGAGGTGCTCGAACGTCGTGTCGTCGATCATCGGCTCGATCCGGTCGGCGCGGCAGCCGCCCTCGGCCAGGCCCTCGCGGACGCGCTGCGTCCACTGCTCAGCCGTCAGGTCGTCCGACGCCGCCCCGACCAGGTGCACGCGGTACCCGGGGCGCGCGTGCAGCAGGGTGCCGAGGCCGGGCAACAGCAGGCGATGGGTGAGGTCACCCGAGGCGCCGAGAATGACGAGTGTGACCGGAGAGTTCTCCATCGGGACCCCTTTGGGCGAGAGCGTGGCACGGACGCGCCCACGGTACTCGCATCGGGAGGGGGCCGGGACGAGGTGGTCATGACGCGCGGGCCACGATGCGCTCGCCCCCACGATCCGCACCGGCGCTCCTGCGCGTCACGACCGGTCCCTGTGACAGGGCCCGGGGCCTGCCGATCCCCCAATAGGCAGGCCCCCGGCCCTTCATCAGGAACGATAGTCGGGCCCAGTGAGGAAAACCTGTCCCCGTGGGGGTGACTGAAGACGCCCGCGCCCCCACCCCGGTGGCCGTCCGCGCCTGCGCCCGGCGATAGGCTGGAGCGGTGACTGAATCCGCCCAGCCCAGTGCAGCCCAGCCCCGAGCAGCGCAGCCCGTGACGGAGCAGCCCGTCGCCGAGCAGGTCCAGGTGCGCCTGGCGAAGCGGGAGCGGCTGCTGGCCGCCGGCGGCGAGGCCTACCCGGTCGAGGTGGCCCGCACGCACGCCCTGGCCGCCGTGCGCGCGCAGTGGGGGCACCTGGAGGCCGGGCAGGAGACCGACGAGGTCGTCAGTGTCACCGGGCGCGTGATCTTCGTCCGCAACACCGGCAAGCTCTGCTTCGCGACGCTGGCCGACCAGTTCACCCCGGACGCCGACGGCGACCGCCTCCAGGTGATGCTCAGCCTCGCCGAGGTGGGCCAGGAGTCGTTGGACGCCTGGAAGGCCGACATCGACCTCGGTGACTTCGTCTCGGTGACGGGGCGGGTCATCTCCTCCCGGCGTGGTGAGTTGTCGGTGATGGCGACGGGGTGGGCGCTGGCGTCCAAGGCGCTGCGGCCGCTGCCGACCCTGCACAAGGACCTGGCGGAGGAGACCCGCGTCCGCCAGCGCTACGCCGATCTCGTCGTGCGCCCGGAGGCGCGCGCGATGGTGCGGACGCGGGCGGCGGTCACCCGCTCGATCCGCGAGACGCTGCACCGCCTGGGTTTCATCGAGGTGGAGACCCCGGTGCTGCAGCTGATCCACGGCGGCGCCGCGGCGCGGCCGTTCACCACGCACCTCAACGCGTTCGACATCGACATGACGCTGCGGATTGCGCTGGAGCTCAACCTCAAGCGGGCCATGGTCGGCGGCACCGACCGCGTCTACGAGTTGGGGCGCATCTTCCGCAACGAGGGGATCGACAGCTCGCACTCCGCCGAGTTCACGATGCTGGAGGCCTACCAGGCGTGGACCGACCAGGCCGGCATCGCCGCCACCACCCAGCAGATCGTGGTGGACGCCGCGGACGCGGTCGGCTCCCGGCAGATGGAGACCGAGGCCGGCGTGATCGACCTGGACGGGCAGTGGCGCTGGCTGCCGCTGTTCGAGGGGCTGTCGGAGCAGGTCGGTGAGGAGATCTCGCTCGCCACCCCGGTCGGGACGCTGCAGGCCGTCGCGGACGCCCACGAGCTCGAGTACAACCCGGCGTGGGGCACCGACAAGCTGGCCGTGGAGCTCTTCGGCGAGCTCGTCGAGCCCGGCCTGCTGCAGCCGACGTTCGTGTGCGACTACCCGGCCATCGCCCAGCCGCTCGCGCGCCCGCACCGCAGCGAGCCCGGCCTCATCGAGGCGTGGGACCTCATCATCGGCGGCGTCGAGCGCGGCACCGGGTTCTCCGAGCTCATCGACCCGGTGATCCAGCGGCAGCGGTTCGTCGAGCAGTCGTTGCTCGCGGCCGGCGGCGACCCCGAGGCGATGCAGCTCGACGAGGACTTCCTCAACGCGCTCGAGTTCGGGGCCCCGCCGATGGGCGGCCTGGGCCTGGGCGTCGACCGGCTGATGATGCTGCTCACCGGCCGCGGCATCCGCGAGACGATCCTGTTCCCACTGCTCAAGCCGCAGGGCTGAGCCGGGCTCATTCCTCCTGCCTCACTCCTCCAGCGTGCTGAGGTCGCCCTCGTCCAGACCTTGGGCGCGGGCCTTGAGGACGCGGCGCATGATCTTGCCCGAGCGCGTCTTGGGCAGCTTCTCGACGACGTCGATGGCGTCCGGCTTGGCGATGGGGGAGAGGTGCTGGGCCACGTGGGCGCGGAGCTCCTCGGCGAGCGTCGGGGTCTCCTTCTCCCCGACCCGGAGCACCACGTAGGCGTGGATGGCGTTGCCCTTCACCTCGTGCGGCAGGCCGATCGCGGCCGCCTCCGAGACCGCCGGGTGGGACACCAGGGCCGACTCCACCTCGGCGGTGCCTAGGCGGTGACCGGAGACCTTGATGACGTCGTCGGTGCGCCCGATGATCCAGAGGTAGCCGTCGGCATCCCGGCGGGCGGAGTCCCCGGCCAGGTAGACGCCGGGGTAGGTCGACCAGTAGGTGTCGACGTAGCGCTGGTCGTCGCGGTACAGGGTGCGCAGCATCGCCGGCCACGGGTTCTTCAGCACGAGGAAGCCCTCCTCGCCGTCGGGCACCTCGTTGCCGTCGGCGTCCAGGATCGCGACGTCCTGGCCGAAGAACGGCTTGCCGGCCGAGCCTGGCTTCTGCGGCTCGCCCGGGGTCTGCGTGATCTGGAACATGCCGGTCTCGGTCTGCCACCAGGTGTCCATGATCGGGCACTGCTCCTTGCCGATCACGCGGTGGAACCAGTGCCACGCCTCGGGGTTGATCGGCTCGCCCACCGAACCCAGCAGGCGCAGCGAGCTCAGGTCGTGGCGGTTCGGCCAGGCCTCGCCGAAGCGCATGAGCGAGCGAATCGCCGTGGGCGCGGTGTAGAACTGCGTGATGCCGTAGTACTCGATGAGCTGCCACCAGCGGTTGGGGTAGGGGTAGGTCGGGCCGCCCTCGAACATGAACACCGTGGCCCCGGTGAGCAGCGGCCCGTAGACCAGGTAGGAGTGGCCGGTCACCCAGCCCGGGTCGGCGGTGCACCACCAGCGATCCTCCGGGCGCATGTCGAAGGTGTACTTCAACGTGGTGTACGTGCCGACCATGTAGCCGCCGTGGGTGTGCAGGATCGCCTTCGGCTTCCCCGTCGAGCCCGAGGTGTAGAGGATGTACAGGGGGTCCTCGGAGTCCAGCGACACGGTCTCGCAGGTGCCCTTGGCGATGGGCAGCGCGAGCAGGTCGGAGTACCAGTGGTCACGCAGCGCGTCCATCGTCACCTCGTTGCCGGCCCGCCGGACCACGATGACGTTCTCCACCGTGGGGGAGTAGCGGACGGCCTCGTCGACGATGCTCTTCAGCGGGAACACCGAGCCGTTCACGAACGAGCCGTCGGCGGTGATGACGAGCTTGGACTCGGAGTCGTCGATGCGCGAGGCCAGGGCGTCGGAGGAGAACCCGGCGAAGATCACCGAGTGGACGGCGCCGATCTTCGCGCACGCCAGCATCGCGAAGAACACCTCGGGGATGCGGGGCAGGTAGATGGTGACGCGGTCGCCCTTCGTGATGCCCATCGCCTTGATGATGTTCGCCATCATGTTCACCTGGCGGTTGAGCGAGTAGTAGCTGTAGGTCTTGTGCTCCGAGCCGTCCTCGCTCTGCCAGATGAGCGCCAGCTTGTTCTTGTTGGGGCCCGTCAGGTGCCGGTCGAGGCAGTTGTGGACGATGTTGCAGCGCGCGCCGGTGAACCAGCGGTAGAACGGGGCGTCGCTGTCGTCCAGCACCTTGTCCCACGGCTCGAACCATTCCAGCTCGTCGGCCATGTCGGCCCAGAACCCCTGCGGGTCGGCCAGCGCCTCGGCGCGCAGGGCGTCCGCATCGGGGACGTGGGCGGTGGCTGCCACGCTGCGGTCGGGGTGGAAGACGTCGCCGTCGAGCTCTGCCATGGGGGATCCCTCCGTTGGGCCAACGAGCGCCGAAGCGGCGCCCGTGCAACGGCGACCACCCTAACGGGCAAACGCGGTGGGATGAAGGGTCACTTCCACTGCGTGGCGACGGCGAAGGACGCCGCCATGAGGCCCATGCCGATCAGCATGTTCCAGTTGCCGAGCGCCGTCATGCCCGGCACGGTGATGCCGGTGGAGGTGGTGACGTAGTACACGACCAACCACAACACCCCGACGAGCAGAAGGGTGAGGAAGGTCGGCACCACCCAGCCGCGGCGGTTGCTGAGCGTCTGCTTCTTCCGGTTCTCGGCCCGCACCGCGTTGACCGACGCCTTGCGGGCGGACTTCTTCTTGAGCTCCGCCTGCTCGCGGCCCTTGGACTCCGGCACCCCATGCTCCTGCTGTTTGGTCGAACGGACCAGCTCACCCTACCCCAGTGGTCGGCGGTGGGCTCGGTTACGCTGGTGGCCATGGCCGGACGCGACACCTCCCGGACGCGCCGGGCGCGGCAGCGGCTCGGCGCCGCCCGCAGCCGCTTCGCCACCACCGCGTCCCCCCTGCGGTTGCTGACCGTGCTGGCCTGCGTGGTCGCCGGGTTCATGATGGCCACCGGCGCCCTGGCCTCGCGCGGCAACGACCTGCGTCCCGACCGCACGACCGAGCTCTCTCGCCTGGTCGCCCAGGAGGCCGACCGGGCGGACGCCCTCGCCCGCGACGCCGCGACGCTGCGCGCCGAGGTCGACGAGCTCACCCAGGCCAACGCCTCTCGCGCCGCCGGGCCGGACGCCGCCGAGATCGGTGCGGCGGCCGAGGCGGCGGCGTCCGTCGCCGTGGTCGGCCCCGCGGTCACCGTGACGTTGACCGACGCCCCGGCCTCGGTGCAGCCGGCCGGCGTCGACGCCGACCTCCTCGTGGTGCACCAGCAGGACATCCAGGCCGTCGCCAACGCCCTGTGGGCCGGTGGCGCGGAGGCCATGACCATCCAGGGCCAGCGCGTCTCGAGCCGCACCGGCATCAAGTGCGTGGGCAACACCGTGGTGCTGCACGGCGTCCCCTACGCCCCGCCCTACGTGATCACCGCCGTCGGCGACCAGGCCGCCCTCGAGCGCGCCCTGGCCGACTCCGCCTACCTGGACATCTACCGCCAGTACGTGGACGCCTACCGGCTCGGGTACGCCGTGGCCCGGACGCCGGAGGCGAGGCTTGCCGCCTACGAGGGGCCGGCGACGTTCGACCACGCGCGGGTCGCGGGGCGCTGAGCGGACGCCGCGGGCCCGGTGGGTGCGCGTGGGGGAGAATGGACGCCATGGCCCGGGTACTCGTCGTGGACAACTACGACTCGTTCGTCTACAACATCGTCTCCTACCTCGCCCAGATCGGCGCCGAGGTGGAGGTGTGGCGCAACGACGACGCGCGCTTCGAGGATCCCGACTGGCCCGACGGCTTCGACGGCGTCCTGCTCTCGCCGGGGCCGGGCACGCCCGAGGCCGCCGGCGTCTGCATCGACGTGGTGCGCACCCAGGCCGGCCGGCTGCCGATCTTCGGGGTGTGCCTCGGCCTGCAGTCGATCGGCGTGGCCTACGGGGGTGTCGTCGACCGCGCGCCCGAGCTGCTGCACGGCAAGACCTCGCTGGTGCACCACGACGGACGCGGCGTGTTCGCCGGCCTGCCCTCGCCGCTGACCGCCACGCGCTACCACAGCCTCGCCATCGAGCCGGCGACCCTGCCCGACTCCCTCGAGGTCTCCGCGCGCACCGAGTCCGGCGTCATCATGGCCGTGCGGCACCGCGAGCTGGCTGTGGAGTGCGTCCAGTTCCACCCAGAGTCCGTGCTCACCGAGGGCGGCTACCAGATGCTCGCCAACTGGCTCGCCGCCTGCGGCGACGCCGACGCCCCCGCCCGCGCGCAGGGCCTGGCGCCCCTCATGGCCGTCCAGGGCTGACCGACCGCGGTCGGCCTAGCCCGTGGGCTCCGGGGAGGGGCTGTCGACCGGCGGGGTGCTTGCCGTGGGTGAGGCGCTGGTGCCGGCCACGCCGACGACCAGCACGACCCGGCTGCTCTTCGCCACCTTGGAGTTCGCTTCGGGTTCGGTGTACATCACGTAGCCGACCAGATCCTCGGAGGCTGCGGCGTTGCGGGTGGTCACGTCGGTGAAGCCCAGGTCGGCGAGGCGCTGGGCGGCGTCCTCGAATGTCGAACCACGCAGGGTCGGGACGGTGGCCGCTCCGGTCGTGACGGTCAGCGTGATGCTGCTCGAGGTGGCCACCACCTCCCCCGCGGCAGGGGAGACGGCCGTGACGACGTCGGGGGCGGCGTCGGCGGGCTCTGAGGTGGCGACGGCGCGGTTCACATTCGTGAAACCGGCCTCGCCGAGTGCCGCCACCGCATCGTCGAACGACATGTCGACGAGCCCGTCCGGGATGGCGGCGCGCTCGGTCATGACGACCGTCAGGGTCACCTGGGCGCTGGTGGCGACGCTGGTGCCCGGGCTCGGGGAGACCGACAGCACCGTGCCGGCCGGGGTGTCGGCGGGCGCGTCGTCCTCCGCGGCGGGCGTCTGACCCACGTTGGGGAAGCCGGCGTCGAGGAGCCGCTGGCGGGCCTCCTCGTACAGCAGCCCCTCCAGCCCGTCAGGAATCTCCGCGCGCTCGGGGCCCGCGTTGACGGTCAGCGTCACGACCGACCCCTCCGGCACCACGGTGCCGGAGACGGGGTTGACCTGCGTGACGGTGCCGACGGTCGCGTCGTCGGGCCCCTGCACGGTGGTGACGGCGGCCTCCAGCCCGGCCTCGTCCAGGCGCGCCTCGGCAACCGCCTGGGTCTGGGTGAGCAGACCGCTCGGCACCGCGACCGTCACCGGCCCGGTGTCGCGGTTGATGAGGAGAAACGCCGCGACGGCGGCCACGAGCACCAGCAGGATGCCGACCGTCCAGCCGATCACCGCCCGCCTCCGCCGTTCGCCGACCGGCTCCATCGAGCCGGTCATCGTCGTCTCTGTCGCGCTGGGCGCGGACGTCGGCGACGTGAGGGGCACCATCGCGGTCGCCATCGGCGGCACGGCGGCGGCCACCATGGGGGCCACCGGTGGCGGCAGGGTCGCCTTGACGCGCTGCCCGCCGAGGATGCGGCCGATGTCGTCGCGCATCTCGGCCGCGGTCTGGTAGCGGGCGTCCGGCTCCTTGGCCAGCGCGCGCAGCACCACGGCGTCCATCGGGGCCGTCACCTCGGCGTCCAGCTCCGAGGGTGCCTTCGGGGTCTCGCGCACGTGCTGGTAGGCCACGGACACCGGGGAGTCCCCCTGGAACGGCGGACGCCCCACGAGCAGCTCGTACATGAGGCAGCCGGCGGAGTAGATGTCGGACCGGGCGTCGACGGTCTCGCCGCGCGCCTGCTCCGGGGAGAGGTATTGCGCCGTGCCGATCACCGCGGCGGTCTGCGTCATCGTCGACGAGGTGTCCGACACCGCCCGCGCGATGCCGAAGTCCATCACCTTGATCACGCCGGTGGGGGTCAGCATGACGTTGGCGGGCTTGATGTCGCGGTGGATGATGCCGGCCTTGTGGCTGTAGCTCAGGGCGTCCAGCACGCCCTGGGTGAACTCCAGGGCCCGGCGCGGCAGGATCGGACGCCCCTCGCGCAGGATCTCGCGCAGCGTGCGGCCCGGCACCAGCTCCATCACGATGTAGGGCACGGCGACGCCGGTGCGGGGGTCCTCATCCTCCCCGGTGTCGTAGACCGACACGATGTTCGGGTGGTTCAGCCCGGCCGCGGCCTGGGCCTCGCGGCGGAAGCGGGTCTGGAAGGTGGGGTCGGACGCCAGGTCGAGCCGCAGCTCCTTGACGGCGACGTCACGCCCAAGCCGGGTGTCGCGCGCCTGGCTGACCACCGCCATGCCGCCGCGGCCGATCACCTTGCCGAGCTGGTAGCGCCCGCCGAGAATCCGCGGCTCCGCCGCCGGGGTGTGCGGGGAGTACGGCGGCCCGGCGGGCGGCATCGCCCGGGTCGCGGCGACCTCGTCGCCGGCCGGGAACGCCTGGGTCGCTTCGGTTACCTCGCCGGCCTCGGCCCGCGTGCTCTCCTCGCTCCACTGGTCGTCGGACATCTGTTCGTCGGTCATCGCATCGCCTCGATCACTGCTCGGGCCACGGGGGCCGCATACCGTCCACCGGACACGTCGCTTCCGTCGACGCCGGCGTCCTGCACGAAGACGGCCACTGCGACCGTCGGGTCCTCCGCCCACGCGACGAACCACGCGTAGGGCGTCCGCTCGCCGGTGACGGCCGTTCCGGTCTTGCCGCCCACCCGCACCCCACTGATCTGGGCGCGGCTGCCGGTGCCATCCTGCACCACGGCCACCATCATGTCCTGCAGCTGCTCTGCGTGCTCGGCGCTCATCGCCGTCGAGAGCTGGTTGGGGGTGCGGCGGCTCACCACGTTCAGGTCTTCGCCGCGGACGCTGCTCACCAGGTAGGGCTCCATGACGACGCCGTCGTTGGCGATAGCGCCCGCCACCATCGCCATCTGCAGCGGCGTCGCGGCCACCTCGAACGCGCCGATGGAGCTCATCATCGTCTGCGCCGGGTCGGGGTCGGCGGGGAAGGAGGACGCCACCCCGTTCAGCGCGGGCAGCAGCCGGGTGCCGAAGCCGAACCGCTCGGCCTGCGCGCGCAGCGCGTCGTCGCCGAGCTGACCGCCGAGGTTGGCGAACGCGGTGTTGCAGGAGACGACGAGGGCCTGGCGCAGCGTGATCTGGTCACCGCCACAGCTGCCGGCGTTGCGCAGCTCGTGTGTCGAGCCGGGCAGCTGCACGCTGGCGGGTGAGTCGACGAGGGTGTCCGGCGTCAGGCCGGATTCCAGGGCGGCCGCGCTGACGGCGAGCTTGAAGGTCGACCCCGGCGGGTAGATCTCGCGGACGGCGCGGTTCGACAGCGGGGCGGCCGCGTCATCGTTCAGCGCCGTCCACGCCTGTGTGGTGGCGTCCAGGTCGTGGGAGGCCAGCAGGCTCGGGTCGAATGTCGGCGAGGTCACCAGCGCGCGAACGGCGCCGGTCGTGTAGTCCAGGGCCACCACCGCGCCCGGGCGGTCGCCGAGCGCTTGGGACGCCGCGGTCTGGGCGGCGGCGTCCAGCGTGGTTTCGAGCGAGGCCCCCTGCGGACGCCGCCCCGCCGCCAGGTCGACCAGCCGGTCGAGGAACTGGGCGTCGGAGGTGCCCGCGAGCTCGGCGTTGTAGGACTGCTCGAGCCCCGAGCCGCCGTAGAGGAAGGAGTAGTACCCGGTCACGGCTGCGTAGAGCTCGCCCTGGGCGTAGGTGCGCTGGTAGCCGAACCGGTCGTCGATCGGCTCGCTGGAGACGACGGCGGTGTTGCCGACGAGGATGTCGCCGCGGTCGGTGCCGAACGCAGCGTCGCGGACGCGGCGGTTGTTGGCGTCGGCGGTGAGGGAGGGCGTCCGGACGACGTAGCTGAAGCTCGCGTTCAGCATCAGGGCCACGAACATGAGCATCACCACGACGCTCACCCGGCGGATCGGGCCGTTCACCGCGCCTCCCCTTCCGTCGCACCAGAGGGCCCGTCGGCGAAGTCGGCGGGGTCGGGCCGCGGGGCCGCGACGGCGGGCAGGGCCTGCGTGGGGTCGGCCGACAGCGAGGCGTACTCCTCGGCCGTGGGGGCCACCTGCGGGCGACGGGCCTGGTGGGTGATCGTCAGCATCACCCCGGCGAGGAGGTAGTTGGCGATGAGCGAGCTGCCGCCCTGCGACACGAACGGCGTCGTCACGCCCGTGAGCGGCAGCAGCCGCGTGACGCCGCCGATGATCGTGAACACCTGCAGCGCGAACACGAACGCGACGCCCGCGGCGAGCAGCTTGCCGAACGGCTCGGTGGCGGCCAGCGCCGTCCGCAGCACCCGGGCCACGATCAGGCCGTACAGCAGCACGACGGCGCAGAAGCCGACCAGGCCGAGCTCCTCGCCGAGCGCGGCGGCGATGAAGTCGTTCTTGGCGAGCGGCGTCAGGTACGGACGCCCCTCGCCCCAGCCCGTGCCGAACAGCCCGCCCCAGGCGAGCCCGAACTGGGCGCTGATCACCTGCAGGTTGCGGTCGTAGTCGGTGAACGGGTGCAGCCAGGACGCGAACCGCGTCTGCACGTGGTCGAACATCTCATAGCCGACGAAGCCCAGCACGAGGATCAGCAACAGGCCCAGGACGGCCCAGCCCACGCGCTCGGTGGCGGTGTAGAGCATCATCACGAACAGGCCGAAGAACAACAGCGTGGTGCCGAGGTCGCGCTGGAAGACGAGGATGAGCAGCGCCACCCCCCACGCGATGCCGATGGGGCCAAGATCGCGCGGGCGGGGCAGGTCGATGCCGAGGAAGCGGTGGCCGGCCATCGCCAGCACGTCGCGCTTCTCGACGAGGTAGGCGGCGAACGCGATCGCCAGGATGATCTTGGCCAGTTCGGAGGGCTGGAAGCTGAACGGCCCCACCGCGATCCAGATGCGGGCGCCGTGGTTCTCGCGGCCGAGCACGGGCAGGAGCGGCATCAGCAGCAGCGCCAGCCCGGCGAGGAACCACACGTAGGTGTAGCGCTGCAGGCGGCGGTGGTCGCGCAGCGCCACGACGACGACGCAGTAGGCCGTGACGGCCGCGAAGAGCCACAACAGCTGCAGCTCGGCGCTGCGCAGGCTGTCGGCCTGGTCGAGGCGGTGGATCATCGAGATCCCCAGCCCGGTGAGCAGGAAGACCAGCGGCAGGATGATGGGGTCGGCGTACGGCAGCCGCCACTTCGTGACGCCCCACGCCACCAGCCCGAGCGCGAACCACGCCCCGACGCCGACGTACCACGGCCCGGAGAACTGCAGCGGCCCGACCGACATCAGCCAGTCCGGCGGCAACGCGCCGTCCTGGTTGAGGTGCACCAGCAGATACCCCGACGCGCCGAGGGCCAGGGCGAGCAGCATCATGAGCAGCGACGCGACGCTGCGCTGCCGGCGGACGACGACCTCGGACATCAGCAGTCCTCACCCACAGGCGCGGGGGACGTGGCCGGCGTCACCTCCGCGGTCGGGGCCGGGCTCGC
This sequence comes from Propioniciclava soli, assembly GCF_038502305.1. Taxonomy (NCBI): domain Bacteria; kingdom Bacillati; phylum Actinomycetota; class Actinomycetes; order Propionibacteriales; family Propionibacteriaceae; genus Propioniciclava; species Propioniciclava soli. The sequence goes on along the minus strand of NZ_CP115965.1, from coordinate 3,206,853 downwards.
CGGCTCGGGGCTCTGGGGTGCGGGGGTCTGGGGCTCGGGGCTCTCGGAGGGTGGGGCGGGGGCCGGCGTGGCGGTGGCCTGCGCCCGGGCCTCGCGCTGGGCGACGCACTGCGCGGCCTTCTGGCGCAGCTCGACGAGCGTGGAGCGCGCGGCCGCCAGGTCGGGCGTCCGAATGTTCTGGCGGACGCGTTCGGCGTAGTAGGGCGGCAGATTGGCGATCTCGGTGTCGTCGGTCTCGAGCAGGGTCGAGAGCGGCAGGCCGGCCAGCTGGTCGGGCACGCCCCGGTAGAGCGCGACGTTGGCGTCGTTCGGGCCGACGAAGTACTGCGTCTGCGTGTAGGAGTACCAGATGCCCCCGGCGCCGGCCAGCGCCACGATCGGCAGCAGGAAGGCCAGCGCCATGCGGACGCGGGAGCCGAGGCGGCGGCGTCCGGTCAACGCGTAGCGCTCCTCCTCGGTCATCGCGCGCTCGCCCGCCTCGTCGGGCGTCGGGTCGGTGACGACGGGCAGGGACGCGGTGCGCTCGGCCGACGTGGGCACCGCCAGCGTGCTGGCCGAGCCCAGCACGAGCACCGGCCCGGCGGGCCCGTCGATGGCGACGTCGGCGAGCACCAGGGTGATGTTGTCGTGCCCGCCTCGGGCATGGGCGAGCGCGACGAGCTCGGCGATGATCGCCGGCCGGTCGGCGTCCGCCGTCGCGATCGCGGCGAGCTCGGCGTCCGTCGCCAGCCCGCACAGCCCGTCGCTGCACACGAGCAGGCGGTCGCCCGGCACGATCTCGAGCCAGCCGAGATCGGGCTCGTGCTGCGGCGAGCCGTTGAGGACGCGGAGCACCAGCGAGCGGTGGGGGTGTTCGAGGGCCTCGGCCTCGGTGATCTTGCCCTCGTCGACCAGGGTCTGCACCCAGCTGTGGTCGCGCGTCACGCGGTGCAGCTGACCGTCGCGGACGAGGTAGGCGCGCGAGTCGCCGATGTTGACCACCGCGAGGCGGTCGTCGTGCAGCACGAAGCCGCACACCGTGGTGCCCATGCCCGCGAGGCTCGGGTCGTCCTCCACCAGCTCGACGAGGCGCTCGTTGGCGCGGTTGAGCGTGTTGGCCATCACGGTGAGCACGTCGGTGAGCGAGCCGGCGTCCTCCTCGTGATCGACCGGGTCGGCCTCCCGCTCGGCCCGCGCGGCGGCGATGCGCGCGTCCAGCTGCGCGTCCGTCCGGGCGATCTCCTGGACGGCCACGGCGGACGCCAGGTCGCCGGCCGCGGCGCCGCCCATCCCGTCGGCCACGATGAGCATGCGGGGGGTCGCCAGCGCCGAGTCCTGGTTGTTGCTGCGGACGAGACCCACCTCGGTGTGCGCGTCGTAGGCGAGGGTCAGCGCCATCAGGCCTCCACGACGAGCAGCGTCCGCCCGATGCGCAACGTGTCGTTCGGGGTGAAGGGCACAGGTGTGCTGATGCGCTCGTTGTTGAGGTAGGTGCCGTTGGTGGAGCCCAGATCCTCCACCAGGTAGCCGCGCTCCCCGCGGACGATGCGGGCGTGGCGGGTGGAGACGTAGTCGTCGTCGAGGATGAGCTGGCAGTCAGTCGAGCGGCCGATCTGCAGCGCCTGGCCGAGCTCCATCGTGAGGCCCTGCTGCTGGCCCTGGGTGATGCGCAGCGTCGAGGGCAGGGACTTCGCCGCCCGGCGTTCCCGCCACGACGGGGCGGCGCGCGGCGCGGCCGCGGGCGGGCGCTCCTCGGCGTCGGCGACCGGGACGCGGCGTCCGAACAGGTCGGTGCGGATGATGTTGCCGCAGAAGAGGATGAACACCCACAGCAGGCCGAGGAAGGCGAACTTCAGGGCGAGGACGAGCAGCTCAGACATCAGTCACCGGCGACCTGACGAGCATGCGCGTGTTGCCCAGCTCGACGCGCGACCCCTCGCGGAGCAGCGCGTTCTGCACCCGACGGCCGTCGACGACGATGCCGTTGGTGGAGCCCATGTCCTCGATCGTGACCCGCGGGTCGGCCTGGGTGTCCGCACCGTCCTGGACGCTCACCCGCGCGTGGAGGCGCGAGACGCCCGGGTCGTTGATGCGCACGTCGGCGTCCGTGCCGCGCCCGATGGTGAAGCCCGGCGCCGAGAGCGGGTGCCGGATGCCGTTGACCTCCAGCACGAGGGAGGCGCGGCGAATCGCGGTCTGCGTGGCCGGGGTGTCGGCCGCGGCTAGGGCCTGGCTGGTGATGGTGAAGCGGCCGACCGGCAGGGCGGCGTCCAGCTCGTAGGCGATCGTGACCGGCCCGTTGAAGACGTAGCCGGCGTTGGCCGCGTAGTCGCGCAGCTGGGGGATGATTTCCGCGTTCAGGGTGCGGCTGTACGGCGTCAGGCGGTCGTAGTCGTGCGAGGAGAGGCCGATGGTGAAGTCGTTCGGCACCAGGTGGCGGTCGCGGGCCAGCAGCCGGGCCTCGGCGTCCAGCTCGCGCTGCAGCCGGGCCGTGATCTCGACGGGCTGGACGTCGCCCTTGAAGGCGCGTGCGAAGGCACCGTTGACCACCCCTTCGAGCTTGCGCTCGAGGTTGTCGAAGACGCCCACCGCGTGCCTCCCTCCTGGCCGGTTCCGTTCGTCGGGCAGCACCAGCGTAGCCCCCGGGTCTGTGGCCGGGAGGCGCGCAGCGCCGCCTCCAGAGCGACGCGACACGCGGTGTGCCAGCGGACGAGCCTACCCGAGGAGCACGGCGACGGACGCGGGCCCCAGGGTCAGGACGCCTCCGGCCAGGGTCGCGTCGCCCGCGGAGGCCGTCAGCTCACCGTCGCAGCCGAGCTGCGCCGCGCAGTCGATCTCCACCGCGCTGCGGGGGGAGGCGACCACGGTGAGGGGGCCGTGGGTCATCGCGATCCAGTCCGCACCGTGGGCGACGGTGAGGGGCAGGTTGCCGCCCCGGTCATCGGGGTGCAGGTGGGTGCGCCGCAGCGCGATCAGGGTGCGGTGCCAGGCGAGGGTGGCCGCGTGCTCGGGGTCGGACGCCTCGTCCCAGTCGAGCGTGCTGGCCGCGAAGGTGGCCGGATCCTGCGGGTCGGGAATGTCGGCACCGGGGCCGTAGATCTCGTCCCACCCGTGCTGGGCGAACTCGCGCATCCGGCCCTGCGTGACCAGCCGGCCCAGCTCGGGGTCGTGGTCGGTGAAGTAGCGGAACGGGCGGCGCGTGCCCCACTCCTGCCCCTGGAAGAGCATGGGCGTGAACGGGCTGAGCAGCAGCAGGGCGGCGCCGCCTGCCACGGCGCCGGGGGCGAGGCGCTCGTCGGGCCGGTCGCCCAGGCCGCGGTTGCCGACCTGGTCGTGGTTCTGCGTGAACGTGACGAAGCGGCGGCGCTCGACGTCGTCGGGCACCGGGGCGCCCCACGTCTCGTCGCGGAACGTCGAGAAGGTGCCGTCGTGGACGAAGACGCCCGTCAAGGCCTTTTCGAGAACAGAGATCGGGCCGAAGTCGACGTAGTAGCCGAACGTCTCCCCGGTGAGCCAGGAGTGCAGGGCGTGGTGCACGTCGTCGGCCCACTGGCCGTCCATCCCGAGGCCGCCCTCGGCGGTCGGGGTGATCATCGAGACCTGGTTGAGGTCGGACTCCGCGATCAGGGTGCGGCGCTGGCCGAGCTCGTCGCGCAGCGCGGTGACCGCGTCGGAGAGCTCGGCGAGCAGGTGCGGCTGCGAGTCGTCCACGAGGGCGTGCACGGCGTCGAGGCGGAGGGCGTCCACGTGGAAGTCGCGCAGCCAGCGGCAGGCGGCGTCCACGATGAAGGCGCGGACGCCGTCGGCGTGGGCGTCGTCGAGGTTGATGGCCGCGCCCCACGGGGTGTGGTGCTTCTCGGTGAAATACGGGCCGAAGGTGCTGACGTAGTTGCCGGCCGGCCCGAAGTGGTTGTAGACCACGTCGAGGCAGACCGCCAGGCCGAGGCCGTGGGCGGCGTCCACGAAGCGCTGCAGCGCCGCCGGGCCACCGTAGGCCTCGTGGATGGCGTACAGGCTGACGCCGTCGTAGCCCCAGCCGCGCTCACCCGGGAACGGCTGGACGGGCATGACCTCCACCGTGTCGACGCCGAGCTCCACCAGGTGGGGCAGCCGCTCGATCGCGGAATCGAGCGTGCCGGCGTCGGTGAACGTGCCGACGTGGAGTTCGTAGAACACCCCGCCCAGCACCTCGGGGTAGGCCCAGCCGGCGTCGGTCCACGCGTGGGCGGGGGCGTCGAACACCTCGGAGGGGCCGTGGATGCCCTCGGGCTGGCGCGGGCTGCGCGGGTCGGGGCGGGGCTCGCCGCCGTCCACCGAGAGGAGGTAGCGCGTGCCCACCGGGAGGTCGACGGTGAAGCAGCCGTCGCCGGCCGGGGTCATCGGGTGGACGGTGTCGCCCACGTGGGCGTCCGCACGGTGGGCCAGGGGGGCCCAGAGTCGGATCTCAGGCACGGTGATCTCTTTCGGGGTCAGCGAGGGTGTCGGGGTCGGTGGGAGTCGGCTGGTGGACGGGCACGCTGCCGGTGTCGCCGCGCTCGAAGAACCGCCGCGACAACCAGCCGAGCAGGCCGGTCGACTCGGTGCTGCTCTCGGCCTCGGTCTCTGCAGCGGGCCGACCGCGGCGGGCGGGGTCGGCCGGCTGGGCGCGGAAGATCGGGCCGCCGGCGGTGAACTCGCTTGCGAGGGCGTCCGCGTCGGCGTCCGCCGCGTCGTCCCCGCCGCCGGTGCGCTCGAGCACCGCGGCCGGGTAGCGGCCCACGAGCTCGGTGAGCGAGGCGCTGCCGCCGTCGAACTCCGCGCCGGTGAACACGTTGCGCCAGCGGCCGGCCGGCAGGACGACGGCGTGCTGGGTGGGGCTCTGCTCGGCGAAGCTGCGGTGCAGGCGGATCGCGACGGTCACCACGTCCGTGCCGCGGGCGTAACAGACGGCGTGCCCGGTCGAGCTGGGCAGGGGGCGGTAGGTCGCGGTGGGGCCGACGAACGCGTGCGGACGCCGCCGGCGCAGCCGCAGGATCTCCCGGGTGAGGTGGAACTTCTCCTCCGCGAGGGTCTGGGGCTCGCGTCCGTCCAGGGTGCGGGCCAGGCCGGCGAGGGCGTCCCAGTCGAACGGGCCGCGGTTGTCGGGGTCGACCAGATAGTTCTGCGTGGTCTCGGTGGAGGAGTAGGTGTCGGCCACGCCCAGGCAGGTGAGCTGGATGGTCTTGCGGGTGAGGATCGCGACGCGCGCGCTGGCGTCGGTGAACGCGTACCAGTCGGCGAACGCCCCCATCACGTCGTCGTTGCCGTACAGCTCACTGATGAAATCGGTGAGGGCCTGCTCGCGGGCGGCGTCCTGCTTGGTCCAGGACGTCCAGAGCTTCTGCTCGCGGGCGGCCTTGAGGAGGTAGTCGGTGAGGCGCTCCTGGGCGATGGGGCCCTCGGGCGTCCACGTGCCGGCGAGGATCTGCCACATCAGGTTCTCGGTGTGGCCCTCGACGGCCTCGGCCAGCGGGTGCAGCTTGGTGAGCAGGGCGCGCCACTCGGCGGCGTACTGGGCGAGGATGCCGATGCGGCTGCGGACGTCCTCGGAGCGCTTGGTGTCGTGGGTGGTGCCGCACGTCATGGTGTCGGGCCACTCGGCGGTCATCTGGGAGAGCCAGGCGTGGAACGTGTCGGGGGAGAGGCCCCAGGTGTCCGGGGCGCCGCCGACCTCGTTGAGCGCGACGAGGTGCGTCCAGCGGTAGAACGCCGTGTCCTCCACACCCTTGGCCGTCACCGCGCCGCAGACCTGCTGGAAGCGGACGACCAGCTCGTCGCGGACGGCTTGCTGGACGCGTCCCTGCGAGCCGACCTCGCGGCCCAGCACGAGATCGACGACCACCTCGAGGGTGTCGTGGTAGTCGGCCTCCAGGCGGCCGCGAGCCGTGGCGGCGGCCTCCTCGATCAGCTCGATCGACTCCTGCGAGGCGGGCTCGCCGGGCACCACGTAGGCGCGGTAGCGGTCGACCGCGATGACGAGCTCGGTGACGCACTCGCGGATCCAGGTGAACGTGTGGTCGCGCAGCATGATGTCGGCGCGGCAGATGGCGTGGGCCAGCGTCGCGATGCGGTGCACCTCGGCGAACAGGCTGGTGGTGGCGATCTCGCGCTTGGCCTGCTCGATCACGTCGGCCAGCGAGCCCGGGATGTCACCGGTGATGACGTGGGCGATCGTGCCGAGGTCGCCGTAGCCCGCCGCTTCGACCTGGAGGGCCTGGATGCGCCAGGCGGTGTCGTAGCCCGTCGACCCGGCCACCGGCCAGTCGTCGGGCATCGACTCGCCACCCTCGAGGATCTTCTCGGCGGCGATGAACGCCCCGCCGGTGGCCATCGAGAGGCGGCGCATGTAGCCGCGAGGGTCGGCCAGGCCGTCGGGGTGGTCGATGCGGAAGCCGTCGATGTGGCCGGCGCGGAACAGGTCGAGCAGCAGGGCGTGCGTGCCGTCGAAGACGTCCGGATCCTCCACCCGCACCGCGACGAGGGTGTCGACGTCGAAGAAGCGGCGGAAGTTGAGCTCCTCGTCGGAGACCTTCCAGTAGGCGAGCCGGTAGAACTGCTCGGCGACGCACAGCGGCATGGGCAGGTTCTCCGTGCCGGCGCGGACGGGGAAGACGTGGTCGTAGTAGACGAGCACGGGCTGCTCGCCGGCGTCCTCGAAGCCGGGGACGACGCGGCGTTCGAGGGTGATCTCGTTGCTGTCGAGCACCGTGCCGATGCGGGCGCCCAGCACGGGCATGAGGATGCCCTCGTCGCCGGCGTCCGTGCCGTCGAACCAGGCGGCGTAGGGCGATTCGGGGCCCTGCTGGAGCACCGACCACAGCGCCTTGTTGTGGTACAGCGGGGTGGGGACGCCCATGTGGTTGGGCACCACGTCCACCACGATGCCCATGTCGCGCTCGTGCGCCGCCGTGGCGAGGCGCTCGAAGCCCTCGCGGCCCCCCATGGCCTCGTTGATGCGCGTGTGGTCGACCACGTCGTAGCCGTGCGTCGAGCCCGGCGCGGACTGCAGGATAGGGCTGAGGTACAGGTCGGTGACGCCGAGATCCTCGAGGTAGTCGAGGTGCCCGATGGCCTGGTCGAACGTCAGGTCGGGGCCGAGCTGGAGGCGGTAGGTGGACACCGGCGTGCGGCGTCCGGCTGAGGGGACGTGCGACGAGGTGGGCGAAAGGGTGGGGGAGGAGGACGTGGGGGCGTCGGCGTGGTCGTGGAGCTGGGTCATGCTGGGGGTCGCCTTCCGGTCGCGGGGTGCCCCCGCGGGAGCCGGGACGCGCTGCCGGGGTGCGTTCACGTCGGGGACCAACCTACCGTGTCGGACGCCCACCGGGCGCCGGGCGTCTGTCCACTAGGCTCGCGTCGCGCCCATCGAGGCCGCATGAGCGGAGAGCCGTGCTCGACATCCTGACCATCACCGTGCCGCTGTACGCGTGCGTGTTCGTCGGCTACGCCGCGGTGCGCTGGGGGCCGTTCGGGCGGCGCGACGTGGACACGATCAGCGCGTTCGTGATGAACATCGCCCTGCCGGCGCTGATGTTCAGCTCGCTGAGCGCCCGGCCGCTGGCCGAGGCGCTGCACCCGACGTATCTGCTGGTGTACGCGCTGGCGAGCCTGGTGACGCTGGTGTTCGGGTACGTGTACTCGCGCCGCGTCGAGCGCACCGGGCACGCCGCCGCGGCCTTCGACGCCATGGGCATGGGCGCGGCGAACAGCGGGTTCATCGGGTTTCCGCTGTTCAGCTTGTTGCTGCCCGGGCTGGCCGGGCCCATCTTTGGGATGAACGTGTTGGTGGAGTCGCTGCTGACACTTCCCTTGGTGTTCTTCTGGGCGGGCCTTTCGGATTCGGCGGGGTCGTCGTTGGGGACGCAGGTGCGCGCCGCGGTCGTCCGGATGGCGAAGATGCCCGTGATGATCGCGCTGGTGGCGGGCATGGTGGTGTCGCTGCTGGGGTGGCACCTGCCGGAGGTGCTGGCCACGTCGCTGGACCTGTTCGGCCGCGCCAGCACGGCGTTGGCGCTGTTCGGCGTCGGCGGCATGCTCGTGGGCATCCGCGTGCGCGGCCAGGTGCGCCGCATCGTGGTGGTGACGGCGGGCAAGTTGCTGGTGATGCCGGGCGTGGCGTTCCTGTTCGTGTGGGTGCTGGGGTGGACGCCCCTGCCCCCGCTGGGCGACGATCTGGCGCTGGCCGCCGTGGTCGGCGCGGGGTTGCCGACGTTCACGAGCTCGGTGATCTTCGCGGCGACGTTCGGGGAGAAGGACGTGCCGCCCGCGGTGATGCTGCTCACCACGCTGGGGTCGTTCGTGACGGTGACCGGGTTGCTGGTGCTGCTGGGCTGAGCGCTGGTGGCTAGGTTGTGGTTCATGGACGACGGGGTGCGGGGCGCGCGGGTGCTGGTGACCGGTGCGGCGCAGGGCATGGGCCGGATGTACGTGGAGCGGGCGCTGGCCGAGGGTGCCGCGGCGGTGCACGCGTGGGACGCGGACTCCGCGCGCTTGGGCGAACTGGCGGGGCTGTTTGCTCGGTATCCGGGGGTGCTGACCTCGGCCACGGTGGTCGACATCGCGGACGCCGACGCGGTGGCTGACGCGTTCGCCGGGCTGCCCGCCGAGGGCGTCGATGTGCTGGTGAACAACGCGGGCATCGTGCGCGGGAACGACCTGTTCTGGGAGGCCGAGGTGGCCGACCTGGCCGCGACCATCGCCGTGAACGTGCTGGGGGCGATGCTGGTGACCCGAGCGGTGCTGCCGGGGATGGTGGAGCGGCGGCGTCCGGCCCGGGTGGTGACCATCGCGTCCGCCGCCGCGCTGACGCCGAACCCGCGGATGGCCGCCTACGCGGCGTCGAAGGCCGGGGTGGCGTCGTGGAGTGAGTCCGTGCGCGTGGAGCTGGAGCGGGCGGGGCACGCTCACGTGAAGGTGACGACCGTGTACCCGAGCTACGTCTCGACGGGCATGTTCGCCGGTGCCCGGGGGCCGTTGCTGACGCCTGTGGTTGAGCCCGAGGTGGTGGTGGGCGCCGTCTGGCGCGCCATGCTCGCCGGGCGGCCGACCGTGATGGTGCCGAGCTCCGTGCGGACGGCCAAGGTGCTGCGCGGTCTGCTGCCTGCGCGTGCGTACGACCTTGTGGCGGGGCGGTTGTTCCGGGTGTACGGCTCCATGGACGCCTTCACCGGCAGACCCGAATAGGTGGCCGCGTAGGGCCCGTGCTAGGCTGTCGGGGCTGCCCCGATGGGGCTGCGCGCGAGTGGCGGAATGGCAGACGCGCACGGTTCAGGTCCGTGTGTCCGAAAGGACGTGGAGGTTCAACTCCTCTCTCGCGCACCGGGAGTAATATGTCCGGCCCGGCTAGACCATGGCATGATCGATTCAGGAGCCCCCCGTGGGAGTCGGTGCGCGTCGGGATCGGCTGCCCTACTGGCGGTTTCTGTGGGCCGCGATACCGTGATGGGCATGGATCCGAACGCCTTGGCCGCCATCATTGCGGCAGGAGCCGCCATCCTTTCTGTTGTCGTTTCGGTCGTGTTCGGCATCCTGAATGCCCGCTTCTCAAACTGGTCTGCGCTTGCCGCCGAGGAAGCACAACGGCTCGCTGGCCGCCAACTGGAGGCTGGGGTGTCGACGTGGCTCGCCGCCCGCCCCAAGAACTGGCGTGACAAGGTGGAGGTCGTCGCGATGGGCGGCTTCACCGGCTTCAAAACCGCCACCACCGAAGAACTCCCCGACGCCACCCCCGTACTGGACCCGTTCCACGTCGTCCGGTTGGCCGGTGAGACCCTCGACCAATGCCGAAGACGGGTCCAGCAGACCCTGCACGGCCACCGTGGCCGCGCTGGTGATTCGCTCTACCGCGCCCGGCGGATGTTGCACAACGGCGCCGGGCTACTCACCGCCAGGCAGAAGACGCGGCTGGAGGCGTTGTTCACCGGCGACGACCACGTCGAGGTCGAAGCCACCTGGGCCGTCTACCAACAGATGATCACCGCCTACCGAGAACCCGACAAGCCCAAGGGCAAGGCGCTCATGAAGGCCGTCATCACCGCCATCGGCAGCGGCGTCCCCGCCGCCCTCCACGAGGTCATCACCCTCGGCCGAACGATGACCAAGCGGGCCGCGACATCCTCCCCTACTTCGACCGTCCCGGCACCTCAAACGGCCCCACCGAGGCCCTGAATGGCCGCCTCGAACACCTCCGCGGCAGCGCCCTCGGCTTCCGCAACCTCACCAACTTCATCGCCAGATCACTCCTGGAGACCGGCGGCTTCAGACCCCAACTACACCCTCGATTGTGAAGAGCCGGATTGGTCGTTCACTCTTCGCAACGAACTGGGCATCGTCTTCCTGGTCACCAAGCACGCGTGGAAGCACCTGATCGAGCGTGCGGCGGGCGCCCTCCTGGAGGGCTTGGGATCGGTGGGCCTCACCCGAGCCGAGATCTCTCAGTGGTGTAGTGGCATTCCGGCGCGCGAGGTATCTCGGCTCCGGCTGGCCGCTCGGAACGCTCCGACCGGGGAGTTCAGTGGCGCGCCATAGCAGCGCCGTCGGGTGGTTCAGGGGCCAAGGAGTGCGAGGGGGACGACGGCGATGCCGTCCGGGCGGCGGTAGGCGTGGGTGCCGGTGTAGATGATCATGCGGTCGACGAGGCGGTCGCCGAGTTGTTCGCTGAGCCAGTTCAGGTGTTCGACGTCGGCGGGTCTGATGGTGTCGGTGAGTTTGACCTCAATCGCGAGGGTGGAGCGGTCGGCCGTCTCGACGATGAGGTCGACTTCGTGGTCGGTGTTCTTGGTGCGCAGGTGCCCGACGCGGGCGTCAGCCGCTTCGGCGTAGACCCGTACCGATTGGGCGGCCAGCGACTCGAACAGTGCTCCCAGCCAGGTGCCGGTGGCAGCGTGGACGCGGTTACCCTGTCCGCGCAGAAGTCCGGCCTTGCCGACGCCGACAAGGCGGGCGGCCAGGGCCGGGTCGACCAAGTGGTGCTTGGGAGAATGGGTGAGCCGCTTGAGAGGGGAGAACGCCGGCGTCCAGGCCTCGATGGGGTCGAGCAGGTAGATCCGTTGGAGGTGTTGGCGGTAGATGTCGGCAGTCTGCCGAGCCGGCTTGTCGCCCTCGCCTGGTGTTGCGGCCGCCAAGATCGTGGCGAAGGTGGCGTCAGTTGCGGTCGCGGCGGCATAGGCGGTCAACCACGCCCGCAGGGCTGCCGGACGCCGCACGCTCACCCCGCTGTCGGGCAACTCGCGGTCCACGATGCGGGTGAGGTAGCTGTCGAGTTGGACCTGGCGGGCCCGTTCGGGCAGGTCGCGGATCCCGGGGAACCCGGACCGGAGGATCTCGTCGGTGTAGGTGGGCAGGTCGATGGGGGAGATGCCGGTGATGGCAGGCTGGGTCCCGTCGAGCATGCCTCGCAGGGACACGGACGGTTCGGCCAGGGCTCGTTCGCTGAACGCCAGCGGCCTCATGGTCAGGCTCACGATGCGCCCTGCCCCCGAGTGGATCCGCACCCCTGGTGCCACGTCGGCCGAACCGGCCAGCAGAAAGCGGCCTCCGGTGGGGTCGTCGTCGACCGCGCGTCGTACCCGGTCCCACACGTCGGGTTCGAGTTGCCACTCATCGATGAGGACCGGGCCGGGGACGTCCGTGACCAGGTCCAGGTGGCTGGACAGCGCTGTTCGCTCGTTGGGGTTGTTCAGCAACATCACGGTGGCGACCCGTTGCGTGGCGGTGGCGGTCTTGCCCACCCCCTTGGCTCCTTCGAGGGCGATGGCGGCGAGGTGCGGGAAGAGATCGTCAAGGGTCTCGTCCACGATCCTGCGCCGATAGTCCACCCGATGGACTCTAACAGTTGGACGTACTGCTACCTAACAACTGGACGCTTACGTAACTAACATTTGGACGCAGCTCGCAAGCTTCCCGTGCCCCCTTCCATGACCGTCAGTACCGTCGTCGTGTTGGCCAGTCGATACGCCGCTGCTCGTCGAAGGCTGGGACGCTTGGCAGCCGTCGGCTTACGCTGGAGCGCAGCCCTGGACGCGGATTCACCCGGATCCAAAGCTCAGGCCGACGATTCCTCGCCGGGCTCCTGCCACCAGAGGGTCGGGGTCTGGCCGCTGGGGTCCTGCACCTCGCCGTGCTCCACCTCGGCGCCCAGCAGCGCGGCGTAGACGGCGGCGTGCCGGGATCCCTCGGTCGTGTCAAGGCCCAGCTCGACCAGGGTGAGCCCCGCCACGTCGGCGGTGGCGCCCGCCTCGCGTGCCAGGGTGCTGATCGCACGGGCGAGGTCGAGGTCGCGCGACGTGATGCCGCTCACGTCGTGGCTGCTCAGCACCACGCCCACCTCGGTGTAGGTGAGCGTGAGGTCGGGATGGTGGTCGGCCGCCTCGGCGGCCTCGCCGATTCGGGACACGAGTGCCAGGCTGGCCGAGAAGTCGCCCGTGCGGAACCGGGCGTGGAGCCTGCCGACCAACTGACGCCAGTCCTCGAGGCCGGCCGAGGTTACCTCGGCGGGAGTGAGCCGCTTCTTCGGGTCAACCATGATCGTCAGCGTGTCACGGGTGGGACGCACCGCGAAAGGGGCCCCCCACCCGGGTTAGTCTCGATCGGGTGGAGAACGAAACCGGCGAGGTGGTCATCGATGTGCTCAGCGTGCTGCTGTACGCGACGGCCGGGTTGGCGCTCGGGCTGCTGCTGTCCTTCCTCCTCACCCTCGCGGTGGCGCTGCTGCGCCGGCGGCGTCCGGGCCTGACCCACGTCTCGCTGCGGCTGCGCGTGCCGCAGCGGGTGTTCTTCGCGGTGCTCGGCGTGGGCGTGGGGCTGCTGGTCGGCACCAGCGCGCAGGTGCTGGGCGAGCAGTGGGACGACTACGCGACCCTGCAGCACGGGGTGTTGATCGCGGTGATCCTGGCGGGGGCGCAGCTCGCGGCCGGCCTGCTCCGCGCCGTGGAGGACTCGGTGAACGCCCGTCGGGCCCGCACGGGCGCCCACGGCGACGCCCTGCGCGTCCGCACCCAGCTGCAGATGGTGCGCCGGGTCGGTGTCGCCCTGGTGTGGCTGGTTGCGATCGCATCGGTGCTGCTGACGTTCGACGCCTTCCGCGCCATCGGGGCGTCGGTGTTCGCGTCCGCCGGCATCCTCTCGATCGTGGCCGGCCTGGCCGCCCAGTCGTCGCTGAGCAACATCTTCGCGGGCCTGCAGATCGCCTTCTCGGACGCCCTCCGCGTGGGCGACACCGTGGTGATGGAGGGGGAGACCTCGCGGGTGGAGGAGATCACGCTCACCTACGTGGTGCTCCGCGTGTGGGACGGGCGCCGCCTCGTCGTGCCGTCCACCCTGTTCACCGCGCAGTCGTTCGAGAACTGGACGAAGACCGACCCGGCGCAGCTCGGCGCCGTGATGTTCGATCTCGACTGGCTCGTGCCCGTGGAGGCATTCCGCTCCGAGGCGCTGCGACTCGTGGAGGGCAACCCGCTGTGGGACGGTCAGACCGCCGGCGTGCAGGTGACCGACAGCCAGAACGGGCACGTCGAGCTGCGGTTGCTCGTGTCGGCCCGCAACTCCGACGACCTGTGGAACCTGCGCTGCCAGCTGCGCGAGGATCTCGTACTCTGGCTGCAGACCGATGCCTCCTACGCCCTGCCGCGCACCCGCCTGGAGCCCGAGCCCACCTCGGCACCGCCCAAGCCCGTCCGCGACCAACTGGTCGAGGAGACCCGCGAAGCCCTGCGCGCCGAGCGGGCCGCGCTGATCGCGGCCGCACCGCCCGCCGAGCCGGAGCCCACGCCCGAGCCGGAGCACGCCCACGGCCTGGGGTGGCCGTCCCTGCGCTGGTTCCGCCGCCGCGACCGTCGCGCGGAGGCCGACCCGGCGGAGCCGGACGCCTGAGCCTCGCCACTGAGCCCGGTCGGCGCAGACGTCAGGTCAGCGACTGCGCCCGCAGCCGCAGGGCGTTGCCGATCACGGAGACCGACGACAGCGCCATCGCCGCGGCCGCCAGGATCGGTGAGAGCAGCAGCCCGGTGAACGGGTAGAGCACGCCCGCGGCGATGGGGATGCCGGCCGCGTTGTAGACGAACGCGAACACCAGGTTCTGCCGGATGTTGCGCATCGTCATGGCGGAGAGGGCGCGGGCCGTCACGATGCCGGTCAGGTCGCCGCGCAGCAGCGTCACGCCGGCCGACTCGATCGCCACGTCGGTGCCGGACGACATCGCCAGGCCGACGTCGGCCGCGGCCAGGGCCGGGGCGTCGTTGACGCCGTCGCCCGCCATCGCCACCACGCGACCCTCCCCGCGCAGCCGCTCGACGACCGCGGCCTTCTGGTCGGGCATCACCTCGGCCTCGACCTCGTCGATCCCCAGGCCGGATGCCACGGCCCGCGCGGTCGTCGCGTTGTCGCCGGTCAGCATGACGACACGGATGCCGTCCTCCCGCAGCGCGGCGAGCGCGGCGGGGGTGGATTCCTTGACCCGGTCGGCGATCACGAGCAGGCCCGCGAGGGAGCCGTCCACGGCGGCGTACACCACCGTGGCGCCCTCGCCGCGGAGCCGGTCGGCGTCCGCGTCCAGGGCCGCGGTGTCGACGCCGTCGGAGCGCAGGTGGGTGCTGGTGCCCAGCCGGACGCCGCGGCCGTCGACCGTGCCGGTGACGCCGCGGCCGGCGGGGGCGTCGAAGTCCGCCACACCGGGCAGCTCCAGGCCTCGCTCGGAGGCCGCCTCGACGACCGCGCGGGCCAGCGGGTGCTCCGAGGCGTTCTCGACGGCGGCGGCCAGCCGCAGCAGCTCATCCTCGGTGAGGCCCGCACCGGGCGCCACGACGACCTGCGTCAGCGCGGGGCGTCCCTCGGTGAGGGTGCCGGTCTTGTCGACCACGAGGGTGTCGACCTTCTCCATGCGCTCGAGCGCCTCGGCGTTCTTGATGAGGACGCCCTCGCGCGCGCCGCGTCCGACGCCGACCATGATCGACATGGGGGTCGCCAGCCCGAGCGCGCAGGGGCACGCGATGATGAGGACGCTGACCGCGACCACGAGGGCGTGGGCCAGCCGGGGGTCGGGCCCGACGAGCGCCCAGACGACGAACGCCAGCACCGCGACCCCGAGGACGACGGGGACGAACACGCCGGAGACCTTGTCGGCCATCCGCTGGATCGGGGCGCGGGAGCGCTGCGCGTCGGCGACCATGGCGACGATGCGGGCGAGCATGGTGTCGCGGCCGATCTTCTCGGCGGTCACGAGCAGCGAGCCGGTCTGGTTGAGCGTGCCGCCGATGACGGTGTCGCCCACCTCCTTTGTGACCGGCATCGACTCGCCCGTCACCATCGACTCGTCCAGCGTCGAGCGGCCCTCGACCACCGAGCCGTCCACCGGCACCTGCTCGCCCGGGCGGACGCGGAGCCGGTCGCCGAGACGCACCTCGTCCAGCGGCACCTCGGCCTCGCCGTCGTCGGTGACGCGGCGGGCCGTCTGCGGGGTCAGGTCGAGCAGCGCCCGGATCGCACCGGAGGTCGCCTCACGGGCGCGCAGCTCCAGCACCTGGCCGAGCAGCACGAGGGTGGTGATGACCGCGGCGGCCTCGAAGTAGACCGCCACCGTGCCGTGCTGGTCGCGGAAGGCGTCCGGGAAGATGCCGGGCGCCAGCGTCGCCACCGTGCTGTACAGCCAGGCCACGCCGGTGCCCATGGCGACCAGCGTGAACATGTTGAGGCTGCGGGCGCGCACCGACGCGACGCCGCGCACGAAGAAGGGCCAGCCGGCCCACAGCACCACCGGGGTGGCGAGCGCGAACTGCACCCACACCGAGACGCGCGCATCCACCGCCGCCGCGATGGCCGGCACCAGGTGCGAGCCCATCTCCAGGGCGAAGACGGGCAAGGAGAGCGCCAGGGCGATCCAGAACCGGCGGGTCATGTCGGCCAGCTCGGGGCTCGGGCCGGAATCCGCCGTCACCGTGACCGGCTCCAGCGCCATGCCGCACAGCGGGCAGGAGCCCGGGTGGTCCTGGCGGACCTCCGGGTGCATGGGGCACGTCCACTCATCGGCGTCGACGGCGGACGCCTCGGCCTGCACGGCAGGGTCGGCGTGGCTGGCATGGCCGGCGGGACCGCCGGCGTGGGCGTCCGGATCGGCCAGGAACGTCTCCTTGCACCCGGCCGAGCAGAAGTGGTGGGTGACGCCGTCGTGGACGGCGTGGTGGTCGGTGGCGCGGGGGTCCACCGTCATGCCGCACACCGGGTCGAGGACGGCCTCGGGGTCGCGCTGGTCGGCGCCGGAGTGGGTGTGCTGGTGTTCGGACATGCATCCATGGTACCCCAGGGGGGTATCACGACAAGCGCTGGCCGCCCGTCAGAGGCCGAGCAGGTGCTCCAGCACGCGGAGGACGCCGTGGTCGGCGTTCGAGGACGCCCCGTACCGCGCGCGCTCGCGGATGGCCGGGTGGGCGTTGGCGGTCGCGAACGACCAGTCGGCCTCGTCCAGCATCTCGGCGTCGTTGAAGAAGTCGCCGAACGCGACGGTCTGCGCGCGGGTCACGCCGAGGTCGGCCTGCAGGGCGCGCACGGCCGCACCCTTGTTGATGCCTGCGGCCATGATGTCGATCCAGTTGCGGCCCGACACGACCACCTGGTGGTCGGCGGCGAACTCGGCGAAGCGCGCCACGGAGACCTCGGCGTCGTCGAAGTCGTAGACGGCCATCTTGATGATCTCGTCGTCGACGGCCAGCTGGTCGGCCACGAGCTGCATGGTCACGTAGTAGGGGGAGCACGCGGTGAGGAAGGCGTCGTCGGTGCGTTCGAGGTAGGCCGCGCGCTTGCCGCAGACCACGACCCCGAGGTCGAGCCCGTCGGCCCGGGCCGCGCGAGTGGCCGCCACGACGGACTGCCACAGGCTGGGCGGCAGGACGGCCGACGACACCTCGGCGCCGTCGCGCACCACGTACGTGCCGTTCTCGGCGATCAGCGACATGCCGTCGAGCGCGCGCTCGAACAGTGTCTCCAGGGTCGCGCGCTGGCGTCCGGACGCCGGCGCGAACACGATGCCGCGCTCACGCATCACGTCCAGCAGCGGCCAGAACTCGTCGGGCAGGTGGCCGGCGTCGTCCAGCAACGTCCCGTCCATGTCGCTGACGACGAGCCGCAGATCGGCGTCCCGAGGCAGGTGGTGGTGCGGCACGGCCACGTCAGGCCCCGTCACTGCACGGCCACGTCGACGCGCCGGTTGAGGGCATCGTCGTCGCTGACCGGGGCGTTGGCTGCGTTGCCCTGCACGAGCAGGGACTGGCTCGGCACCCCGGCCGCCTCGAGGGCGGCGGCGACCACGTTGGCCCGCTCCAGGGCGAGCGCCTCGTTGCCGGATTCCGAGCCGCGGGCGTCCGTCTGGCCGACGACGGTGAGGGTCGTGTCGGGGCACTGCGCCACGAGCTCGGCGATCTCGGCGACGGCGGTCTGCGACGCGTCGGTGAGGTCGGTCGAGCCTGTCTCGAACACCAGGGCGGGTGGCTGGGACGCCTCCCGCACCTTGGCGCCGACCACGGTGCACAGCTCGACGATGGCGATGGTGTCGGTGACCTCGGCGTCGGGGAAGGCGGTGGTCACGGCGTCCACCGCGGCCTGTCGCTCGGCCTCGTCGGTGACGGTGCCGGCCACGACGGCGTCCCCCGCGTTCACGTTGAGGCTCACGGCCTCCACGCCGACGAGCTCGGACGCCAGCGCCGTGAGCGCGTCGGCGTCCGGCAGCCACGCGCCGTCGACCACGGTGAGCTGGTCGTCCACCGGCACCCCGGCGCCCAGGCCCGCCGAGACGGCGGCGACGGCGGCCGCGCGGGCGGCGTCGTCGGTGGCGGCGCCGGCCAGGGTGAACGTGCCGTCGGCGACCGTCAGGGAGAACTGGGCGACCGGCGCCGCTGCGGGGGTCGGGGCAACGGTCGCGGTGGCCGTGGCGGAGGGCGTCGGGGCCGGCGCGGTGCAGGCCGCCAGCGGCGCCAGGGTGAGCAGGCAGGCCAGCGCGGCGGCGGCCCGGCGGCGGTGCGCGACGGCGTCCGGGCGGCGGGGAAGGGTGTGCGGAATGGTCACCCCTCGACGATAACGCCGCGGGGTGGGGCGGCGGCGTCCCCGCCCGGCGTCCGGGCCGGGCGGGCGCGGGCTCGTGGGCCGCTGACTAGGGGTGGCGCGGCCCGGGGCCAACAACGAGCAACCGGGGCCACCGGCCACCCTTCCGGGGGTGGGTTGCGGTGGGCCGGCGGGCTAGAGTGTGCCCCATGAGCGGCCGAGGCGGACGATGACGACCGTGCCCACCGGCACGCGCGCGAGAATCGGCAACACCCCGTTGGCCCGTCTCGACCGCCTGCCCACTCCGCGCGGCGTGCGCGCCTGGGGAAAGCTCGAGTGGTTCAACCCCGGCGGCAGCGCGAAGGACCGCTCCGCCCAGGCCATGGTGGACGCCGCGCTGGCCTCCGGCCGGATCGGCCCGGGCTCGGTGCTCGTGGAATCCAGCTCCGGCAACTTCGGTGTCGCCCTGGCCCGGCTCTGCGTGCGGCACGGCATGACCCTGCACGTCGTGGTCGACCCGCGCTCCAACCGCACGACGGTCGCCACGATGCGCGCCCTGGGGGCGACCGTCCACGAGCTGACCGAGCCCGACCCCGACACCGGCGACTGGCTCACTGCGCGCATCGCGAAGGTCGCCGAGCTGCGCGAGCGGTGGCCCGACGCGTACTCCCTCGACCAGTACTCCAACCGGGCCGCCCTCCGCGCCCACGCCGACGGCACGATGGCCGAAATCGTGCGCGACCTCGGCCGCGCCCCCGACGTGGTGGTCGTCGCCACGTCCACCACCGGCACGATCGGCGGCTGCCTGACCCATGTCCGCGAGCAGGGGCTCGACACCGCGGTGGTGGCGGTCGACGCCGAGGGCAGCGTGCTGTTCGGCGGACGCCGCGGGCAGCGGCTGCTCTCGGGGTTCGGCGCGGGGATCGTGCCCGGCCTGGCCGAGGGCGTGGTGCCCGACGACGTCGTCCGCGTCTCGGACGCCGCGGCGGTCGCCGGCTGCCGCCTGCTGGCGCGCACCGAGGGCATGCTCGTGGGCGCCTCGGCCGGCGCGGTCGTCCACGCGATGACGACGCTGGCGGTGGGGGACGCCGACGTGGTCGGCATCTTCCACGACGCCGGTCTCGCCTACCTCGACACGGTCTACGACGACGCCTGGGTGGCCGAGCACGTGGGCGCGTTGCCGTGAGCGGTGCCGGCGGCGGAGGGCGTGGCAGCGGCGTCCGGCGGGTCGCCGTGCTCGGTGCCGGCCCGCGCGCGTTGTGGGCGGCCGAGTGCCTGGCGGACGCCGCCGCCGACATCACCCTCGACGTCTTCGACCCCCGCCCGCCGGGGGTCGGCTCGGCCTATGCGGTGGACCAGCCGCGGCACCTGCGGCTCAACGTCACCTCCGCGATCGTCCGGACGGGCCTGGGTGCGTTCGACGACTGGCGGCGAGCCCGCGGCGAGGGTGCCGAGCTCGACCCCTTTCCGCCGCGCGCCCTGGTGGGTGCCTTCCTGGCCCACGCCTGGGCCGCGGTCGCCGAGCGCCTCGACGTCCGCCACCACGCGGTCGCGGCCACCGCGCCGCGTCCCGAGGAGGGCCGTTGGCGCGTCGGCGGGCCGGACGCCGCCGGTGAGCTGTACGACGAGGTGTTGCTCGCGACCGGCCACGAGTCCGCCTGGCCCGGCGCCTGGCACCACGCCCGCCCCGACGCGGTGCCCGCGTTCCCCGTCAACGGGCTCACGCCCGAGCGCGTCCCGGCCGGACGCCCCGTGGCCGTGCGCGGCACCGCGCTGACCTTCATCGACGCCGCGCTCAGCCTCACCGAGGGTCGCGGCGGGTGGTTCACCGACGCCGGCTACGAGACCGGCGGTGCCGAGCCCACCATCGTGCCGTTCAGCCGGCACGGCCGCTTCATGGAGCCCAAGCCGGAACCGGACGGACCCCTGGCTGCCCTGGACCTCGCGGAGCCCCGCGCGGCGGGCGCCGGCGCGATCGCCAGCACCCCCGGCAGCGCCCGGTGTGTCGCCGAGGCGGTGCGCGTCACGGCCCAGGCGTACCTGCGGCAGGCCGGCGGCAGCGGTGACGTGGCCGCCGTGCTGGCCGGCACCGACGGCAGCGCCGATCCGGTCGCCGACCTGCGCCGCTCGCTGGCCGTGGTGCGCGGCGAGGAGCGTCCGCACGCGCCGTGGGCGGTGGGGCAGGCGTTCCGGGACCTGTACCCGGCGATCATCGCCTCGCTGTCCTTCGAGCGCTGCCCGGCGGGGGAGTGGGCCACCTTCGCCGCGCTCGCCGCCACCCTCGAGCGCGTCGCGTTCGGGCCACCGCCGGTGAACGCCGCCAAGGTGCTGGCGCTGGTGGACGCCGGCGTCCTCGCCCCGCCGTCGCGCACCGAGCCCGCCGCCGAGGCCCGGGTGGACGCCGTGATCGCGCCCCCCGGCGTGGTGCCCGGCAGCCTGACCGCCGCCCTCGTCGGCCGCGGCATCGGACGCCTCGCCTCCGGCCGCCGGGGGTTGCGCGTCGGGCCAGACGGCGGCGTCCCCGGTTGGCCGGGGTTGGCCGCGGTGGGCCGCAGCACCGAAGACGTGGTGATCGGCAACGACACCCTGTCCCGTACCCTTCATGACGTGGTGCCCCGTTGGGCCGAGAAGGTGAGCCGCGATGCCTGAGACCGTGACGTTGCAGGGGCAGCCCCCGCTGACCCCCCGTTGGGAACCGTGGATGCGTGCCCTGCTCGCCGACCCCGAGCGCGTGGCCGCGATCGTCGCCGAGCACGGCTCGCCGGTCAACGTGCTGAACCCCGAGCCGCTGACCCGCAACGCTGCGGAGCTGACGTCGCTGGGCCCGGTGCGCGACCTGGAGATCCAGCTGTTCTTCGCCCGCAAGGCCAACAAGGCGCTCTGCTTCGTCGACGCCGCAGCCCGCGCCGGGTTGGGCGTCGACGTGGCCAGCGAGGCCGAACTGGCCCAGGTGCTGGACGCCGGCGTCCGGCCCGAGCGGATCATCGTGTCGGCGGCCATCAAGAACCGTGCCCTGCTCTCCCTTGCCCTGACCCACGGCGTGACGGTGTCGCTCGACCACCTCGGCGAACTCGCCGAGCTCACCGCGCTGGCCGCAGCCACCTCGGCCGGGGGGCGCGGCGTCCGCCCGCCCGTCGCGTTGCGGCTCGCGCTGCCGCCCAGCTCCGGCGTCGCCCCCACCCGATTCGGAGAACTGGCCGACCGGTGGCTGGGCGCCGATCTCGACGGCGTGGACGTGACCGGCGTCCACTTCCACCTCAACGGCTACAGCGCGGCCGAGCGCGTCACCGGCATCGTCGCGGCGTGCGACCTCGTGGACGCCGTGCGCGACCGCGGCCACCGCCCGTGGTTCGTGGACGCGGGCGGCGGCGTCCCCATGAGTTACCTGGATGACGCGCAGGAGTGGGAGACGTTCTGGGAGGCCCAGCGCGCGGCCGTCGCCGGCGAGGCGGAGCCGCTGACCTGGAACGGTCACCCGCTCACCACCGTCTACCCCTACCACCAGCAGCCCACGCGGCGGGCCTGGTTGACCGCGGTGCTCGACGCGCCCGCCCGGCGTGGTGAGGGATCGGTGGCCCAGGCGCTCGCGGGCCGGCGGCTGAGCCTGCACCTCGAGCCGGGCCGCGCGCTGCTGGACGGCTGCGGTCTGACCCTGGCGCGGGTGGCGTTCACCAAACAGCGCAGCGACGGCGTCGGCCTCATCGGCGTCGAGATGAACCGGACGCAGTGCCGCACCACCTCCGACGACTTCCTCGTGGATCCCGAGCTGGTCACCTGGTCGGGCGCCGACGCGCCCTTCACCGGCTTCCTCGTCGGGGCCTATTGCATCGAGAACGAGCTGATCCTGCAGCGGCGGCTCACCGCGCCGGGCATCGCGCCGGGCGACATCGTCGCGCTGCCGAACACCGCCGGGTACTTCATGCACATCCTCGAATCCGGCTCCCACCAGTGGCCGCTGGCGCGCAACGTGGTCTGGCAGGACGCCGGGCCCCTCCGGAAGGACCGCATCGATGGCTGACCCCCAACGCGACGGCCTGCTGGGCCCGGGCGGACTCGTCGGTGAGGTGCGCGCGTTCGTGGACGCCGCACTGCTGCACCCGGTCGAGCGCGACCACACCGAAACCACCGCGCAGCTCCGACGCCGCCGCATCGTCGTCACCGTCACGGCCATCGCCGGGGCGCTCGCGCTCGGCGCGGCGCTGGCGATCCGCCCCGGTGATCCGCTGTTCTACCCGGCGACGCTGGGCGTCGCGGCGATCTGGGCGGTCGGGGCGTTCGCGTCCGGACGCCTCCACCTCGGCCGGGCGCACACCCGCTCCGGGGGGCAGAGCCGTGCGGTGCTGCAGGGCTTTCTCCTCGGCGCGGCCCTGCTCGGCATCTTCGTGCTGGGGGCGTTCGTCGTCAGCCGCATCCCGGTGCTCCGCGGGCCGGTGGAGGGGCTGCTCGACCACGCGCGCTTCGGCTCGCTGTGGATCGTCGCGCTCGTGACGGCGATCAACGGCATCGCCGAGGAACTCTTCTTCCGCGGCGCGACCTATGCCGCCCTGGACCGGCGGTGGAACCTCGCCGGATCGACGGTGCTCTACGCGGCGTCCACCCTGTTCTCCGGGGTGCCGCTGCTCACGTTCGCGGCCGCCTGCCTCGGCCTGCTCACCGGCGCGCAGCGCCGCGTGACAGGCGGGGTGTTGGGGCCGATCGTCAGCCACCTCACCTGGTCGCTGGGCATGCTGTTCGCCCTGCCCCTGGTGTTCTCGACAGGAGTCTGAACCCATGACCGAACCCACCACGACCGAATCCCGCCTCGCGCTCGTCACGGGCGCCTCCGGCTCGATCGGCGCCCTCCTCGTGCCGAAGCTGTTGGACGCCGGCTTCCGCGTCCGCGTGCTGGCCCGTACGCCCGGCAAGCTGAACGACGACTGGCGTGACCGCGTCGAGGTCGTCCAGGGCGACGCCTCCGAGGCCGAGGACGTCCGCCGCGCCGTCGAGGGGGTCGACGTCGCCTACTACCTGCTGCACTCGATGGACTCCGACGGCAACTTCGCCGAGCGCGATCGCTTGCTGGCCCACACCTTCGCCGACGCCGCGGCGGCGGCCGAGGTGGGACGCCTCGTGTACCTCAGCGGGCTGCACCCGGACGGGGTGGAGCTGTCCGATCACCTCGCCTCCCGGGTGGAGGTCGGCGAGATCCTGCTCGCCTCGGGGGTGCCGACCGCGGTGTTGCAGGCCGGCGTCGTGCTCGGTGACGGTTCGGCGTCCTTCGACATGCTGCGCCACCTCACCGAGCGGCTGCCCGCGGCGTTCGGGCCGCGCTGGCTGAACAACCACATCCGCCCGATCGCCGTCGACGACGCGCTGTTCTACCTGCTGCGCGCCGCGGACCTGCCGGCCGAGGAGTCCCGCCCCATCGACATCGGCATGGACGAGGTGTTGACGTACTCCGACATGATGCGTCGCTACGCCCGGGTCGTGCGGCTGCACCGGCGCCGGATCGGCACCGTGCCGGTGCTGACGCCGGAACTCGCGTCGTACTGGGTCGGTTTCATCTCACCCGTGGACGCCGCCATCGCGCGTCCGCTGGTGGGCAGCCTCACCCACGACGCGGTGGGCGACATCGCGGACGCCCGCCGCCTGCTCGGCGAGCCGGAGGGTGGGCTGACCGGCTACGACGCCGCGATCCGCCGCGCAACCCGCGATCTCGACCCCCACCGCTGGGGCCGGACGGCGGGCCGGGTCGTGCTGGGCGTGGCCGCCACCGCGGTGGTCGGCTCGGTGCTGAGCAATCCGGACAGCCGGTGGTTCCGCCGGCTCGACAAGCCGGACTGGCAGCCGCCGAACGTGGCGTTCCCGCTGGTGTGGAGCGCGCTGTACGGGCTGATCGCCGTGGCGGGCACGGCCACCGTGGCCGACCTGGCCGAGGACGACGAGCACGAGGCATCCGAGGCGTTCGGGTGGGCGCTCGCGGGGAACCTGGTGCTGAACGCCGCCTGGAGCGGGCTGTTCTTCCGCGCCCACAACCTGCCGCTGGCCACTGCGGGCGCGGCGGCGCTCGCCGCGTCGTCGGCCGACCTCACGCGCCGGGCCGCCCCCGCGGGTTGGGGCAAGGCGGCCGCGCTGGGTGCCTACACCGCCTGGTGCGGGTTCGCCACGGCGCTGTCGGCGTCGCTGGCGCGCCGCAACCGCTGAGCGGGGGCCGGGCGCCGCTCAGCCGACGCGCAACGCGAACGACGCGGACGCCGGCCGCGGCCAGAGCGCGAACCGGGGCCGGACGTCGGGCCCGCACGAGCGGGACCCCAGGCCGTGCTGGGCGAGATCCAGCACCAGGTGCGTGGCCTGCGGCGGCGGCAGCTCGTGCGGGTGCGCCGCGGCGGCCAGCTCGGCCGCGCTGTGGAGGCCGACGGTGAACCCGACGCGGTGACCCGCAACCGGCGTGGTCGTGACCGTGAGCGGGGGCACGCCCTCGCCCGTCAGCGTCAGCTCGCGCAGGCCGGCCCGGTGCCCGGATTCCTGCGGCACCGCGTAGGGCACCGTCAGCTCGGCGACGTCCGCCTCGAACCGACCCACGCGCGCCGCGGCGTCGCTGTCGGGGTAGTTCTCGTGCGGTCCGGTGCCGAACCAGGCGGCACGGCCGTGGCCCAGCGGCAGCTCGAAGGCCAGGCCGATGCGGGGCCACGTGCGATCCCACCCCGTGGAGGGCGTGACGTCCACCGCGCAGGTCAGTGCGCCGTCGGTCCAGGCCCAGCGCTGCTCCACCACGACGTGCTGGGCGATGCCGGCCGGAGCCACGAGCGTGCGCACGAGGAGGCCGTCAGCGTCGGCGTCGGCGGCCAGGACGCGGTGCTGCAGCCGGTCGAGCCCCGCCTCGCGCCAGCGCGCGGCCGAAGAGGGGCCGGGGGCGCCGAGCCCGCCGGTCTCCTCCGGTGCGCCCAGCTCGTAGGAGCCGAAGCCGCTGAGCAGATCGTTCTCGGTGGGTGCCCGCCACAGCGTCAGCTGGCCGCCGGTCAGGGCGAGCCCGCCGAGGGAGGTCAGGCGTCCGGATTCATCGAACGTCGCCTCGCCCAGGGTGTAGCCCGACGCCGTCGCCACCCCCGGCTCGGCGGAGGTGGCGCCGGGCGCGGGCGCTGTGGCCTCGCGGAGCTGGCGCTGCGCGGAGGTCACCACGTGGCCGGCGTCGGCCCACGGGGCGGCGGCGGCCAGCTCGGCGCGCACGGTGAGCCAGTGCTCGCCGGGGGCGTCCAGGGAGAGGTCGGGCAGCGCGGCGGACGCCTCCGCCCCCGCAAGCACCGGCGGCACGTTGAGGGTGCCGGACGCGACGACGTGACCGTCCACCTCGTGGTCCCAAGCGAACGTGAGGTCCGCGGTGTCGCCGTCGTGGCGACGGTTCTCGACGGTCACGGCGCCGGTGCCGACGTTCACCTTGATGGGCGTGACAACGGCGGCGAACTCCGCGAGCGCGGGGGAGGGCGTCCCGTCGGCGAGCAGCAGGCCGTCGCACACGAAGCTGCCGTCGTGGAACTCCTCGCCAAAGTCGCCACCGTAACCGTGGAACGGCGTCCCGTCCGCGGTGTGGGTGAGCAGGCCGTGATCGCGCCACTCCCACACGAAACCGCCGTGGATCGCCGGGTGGGCGTCGAACACCTCCTCGTACTCGGCCACGCCGCCGGCACCGTTGCCCATGGCGTGCACGTACTCGCACAGCATGATCGGACGCCCCGCGCGCGCCACCGTCAGGCGGCGCAGCTCCTCCAGGGGCGCGTACATGCGGGAGACCACGTCGGGCACGAGGTCGTCGTGGTCGCCCTCGTAGTGGATCGGACGCGACGGGTCGCGGCGCCGCAGCCAGGCCGCCATCGCCGCCAAGTTGCCGCCCACGCCGGCCTCGTTGCCGAGCGACCACGCGATGATGCAGGCGTGGTTCTTGTCGCGCTCGAGCATGCGCTCGGCGCGGTCGAGGTACACGTCGCGCCAGGCGGGGTCGTCCGACGGGTTGCCCTGCCAGCCGGCGGCGACGAAGCCGTGGGTCTCGATGTCGCACTCGTCGATCACCCAGAACCCCAGCTCGTCGGCCAGGGCGAGCAGCGTGGGGTGCGGCGGGTAGTGGCTGGTGCGGATCGCGTTGACGTTGTACCGCTTCATCAGCTCGAGTTGGCGGCGCAGCTCGGCGGGGTCGACGACGCGGCCGTTCACGGGGTCGAAGTCGTGCCGGTTCACCCCGCGCAGCCGGACGCGGCGGCCGTTGACCAGCCAGGCATCGCCGTCGATCTGGACGCGACGGAACCCGACGCGCAGCTCGATCGACTCCACCTCGTTGGCGACGGTGACCGTGTACAGCCGCGGCACGTCGGCGCTCCAAGGCTCGACCTCGCCCACGGCGATCGTGCCTGGCGCGTCGGCGTCCACCGTGGCGTCCAGGCCGAGCTCGGGGCAGGTGATCCGCACCGGGCCGGTGGCGCGCAGTTCGGGGGTCAGCGTGCCGCGTCCGGTGGCGGGGTCGACATCGGCGCGGAGCCACACGTCGTCGATGCCGCCGGCGGGCCGGTGCAGCAGCGTCACCTCGCGGAAGATGCCGGGCAGCCACCACTGGTCCTGGTCCTCCACGTAGGTCATCGCCGACCACTGGTGCACGCGCACGTGGAGGGTGTTCTCACCGGGGCGGACCGCGTCGGTCACGTCGAGCTCCTGCCGCAGCCGGCTGCCGCGCACGACGCCGACCTCGACGTCGTTCAGCGTTACGACCCCGATCGACTCGATGCCGTCGAACCGCAGCACCACGCGGCCGTCGTCCAACCAGGCCGCGGGCAGGTCGAAGGTGCGCCAGTGGTCGCCGGTGGGGTTGGCGTCCGGCACGTGTGGCGGGTCGAGCGGGAAGGGGTAGAGCACGTTGTTGTACGCCGGACGCCCGTAGCTCCCCTCTCCGCGCAGCACCCAGTGGGAGGGGACGTCGATGGTGTCCCAGCCTGCGTCGTACACCCCGGGGTTGGACGCCAGCGCCGCCGCCTGGGCGGGCGTGGCCGAGTGGCGGAACCGCCAGGCCCCGCCCAGGTCGATGCGCTCAGCCGTGCTGCTCAGCTCCGAGCGGGGGGCGACGCGCATCCCCGAGCCGGGGGAGATCTCTTCGATGTGCTTCATGGCACCTCCTGGGTTCGACCCTACCGAGCCGGGGCGGTGCCCGTGGCGGCCGACCCCCTAGTCTGGAGGCCATGGCTGATCGTCCCCGTGACCGCAAACCGATCGCGAGCACCATGGTCAGCGAGGCACCCCGGTGGAACCAGGTGGTGCACTCCGACGGCCTCGTCGAGGGCAAGGGTGGGCTGGCGGATCTGGCGTCCCTGTGGCGCGGAACCCGCGGGTACGACACCGTCATCCTGTTGGGGTCCGTGCCCCTGGCCAAGCGCTACCGCGATCTCGTGCTGGCCGCGTTGCTGCGCTGGCGGCGTCCCCGGCCGCGCGTAATCCTCACCGACTGCACCTGGGCCGAGGGCAGCGCGACGCTCGCGCGCCGGTGGCCGTTGCTCGCGCCGCTGCTGCCCGCGCTGCACCGGTCGCTCGTGCGCGCGCTGGACGGCCCGCACGTGACCTACGCGGTGCTGAGCCGTGCCGAGGCGCAGGAGTTTCCCCGCCGCTGGCGCGTCGACCCGGAGCGGGTGGTGTTCACCCCCTTCCCCAGCACCGTGGATCCGGACACCCCACGGCGGTACGGCGATCACGCGTTCGCCGGCGGCAACTCCCAGCGCCGCCACGACCTGCTGGAGGAGGCGTTGGGCGATGCCCCCTTCACCACCGTGGTCGCCTCCCGGTGGGAGCCGCGTCGGCCCAGCCCGAGCCTGCGCTGCGGGCCCGTCCCCCACGAGGAGTTCGTCCGCCTCCTGGCGGAGGCGCGCGTCGTCGTGGTGCCCCTCGACGATGCGGACGGACGCTCCGCCGGCCAGCAGACCTACCTCAACGCGATGCTGCTCGAGAAGCCCGTGGTGGTCACCGACAGCATCGGGGTGCGCGACTACATCGAGGACGGAGTGACCGGCGTGGTCGTCGACGCCGACCCCGACGCGCTGCGGGCCGCCGTGGCCGACGCGATGGATCCGGCCCGCGCCGAGCACTACCGGGCCCTCGGCCAGCGGGCCCGCGAGGCCGTGCTTGCCCGCTTCACCCGCGAGCACTACTTCGACGAGCACCTCTTGGGTCTGGCCGGGTTCCCGACGGAGTAGTGGCCCGGGCCGGGGAGTGACGCCCGCGGCGTCCTGGGGTTCACTTGTCCTGGCAGCAGCGCTTCGGAGCCGGATCCTCGAACGGCACCAGCGTGCCCCCGATCGCGGGCTGGACGGCCAGCACCCAGCGGCCACCCTGCAGATACGGCCGGACATGGTTGCGCGTCTGCAACGGCGTCTCGGGGGTGAACGCCCCGCCGAGCGAACTGACCGCGTCGATGGCGGAGGCGTCGGTGACCTGCGCGACCGGAACGACACCCCTCAGGGCGTCCACCCCGGGGTAGACCACCGCGCGCCCCGCGGTGCCGGACGCCCGCGCCTCGAGCGCCAGCGCGGCCCCGTGGAAGCCGGCGGACGCCCCCGCGCTCGCCCCGCCCACGACGACCGCGGCGGGGCCGGGGAGTGCGTGGTCGTGCGCGTGGGCCGGGCCCGAGGCGTCCGGAGCGAACGCCGCCGCGACGAGGGCGGCCAGGTCGGCGTCCGAGGGGGCCGCGTCCGAGGAGGCGACGTCCGGAAGATCGAGGGTGTAGGCGATGTGGGCGCCGTCACCGTCGGTGACGACGTGGGTGACCACCCAGACGGGCGCGAGCCCGCGCTCGGCGAGCCGCCCGCAGGCGGCCCGGAGCGCGGGCTCGGCGTCGAGGGCGTCGCTGACGCCCTGGTCGACTCCGACGCGACGTGTCACCGGCGAGGCAGCACGAAGATCGCGTTGGTGTAGAACCACAGGTCCTGCCACGGGTTGGCGTCACCGACGACGTCGATGGCCGGGCCGGTGGCGTCCACCGAGCTGCCGTAGAAGCCGGCCTGGGTGCGCTTGCCGTCCGAACCGCGCAGGCGCACGTAGAAGCCCGTGTCGCCGACCTCGCCGAGGTCGTAGGTGAGCTCGATGACGTCGGTGCGGCCCGTCACGTCCCAGGTCTGGACGACCTTGGTCTCGGGGGTGTGGAGCGTGTCGGCGTCCGACACCGGCCCGGTGACCCGGCCCTGGATGACGTCGACCTTGGCCAGCTTCGGCACGAACGTGGCCCAGTTGGGGAACTGCGCCGGCACGATGCGGACGACGAGCTGCGCGCGCTGGCCACGCCTGGCCGTGAGCACACCGCCGAGGTGGGCCTCCTGGTTGTTGAGGCGCACCCGCACGTCGAGCGACTCCAGCAGCCGGCCGTGGTCGACCCACACGCAGTGGTTGCGCAGCCCGGTCATGACGTTGGCGTAGCTGGCCTTGTTCGCGCCCACCACGGTGCGGCTGTAGAAGCCCGGCCAGTAGTCGCCCGCGCTGGTGTTCGGCGAGCCGGAGTACTCCGGCGCGTTGTAGAAGCCCTTGGCGTTGAAATCGCTCCCGGCGCCGCGCTGGGCGGTGTCGAGGTAGTTGCTGTGGCTGTCGGAATTCGCCGAGATGCCCCAGTGCTTGCCCTCGGCGAGCATCGAATCCCACAACCCACCGACGGTGGCGGTGTAGAAGTCGAAGCCACCCCACGTGCGGTAGGACTCCAGCGGGTAGCCGGCGAACGAGTTCGCGCCCGGCGCGTTGCCGTAGTAACCGCGGGCCGAGCCCGGGCCCAGCTGCGTGGTGGAGATGCCGGCCGCCTGGTGACCCGGCGCACCCTCCCAGCCGACCGCGATGCTCGGGTCGGTGTCCCGCCAGCCGCGCACCTCGTGGGGGGAGTCGATGCCGTTGCGGGCGGGGTGGTTGGCCAGGAAGAGGGCGTCGTCGATCTGCTTGCGCTTGACCGAGTCGGACAGGAACATGATGCCGTCGCGCGCCAGCGCCTCGTTCGCGGGCGTGTTGCCCGTGGCGGAGCGGACGCGGCCGTCGAAACCCTCCTCGAACCGCCGCATCACCGAGACCTCGTGCTGGCCCGGGTGGACGATCACGGTGCCGTGCTCGGCGGCGGGAATGTTCCACTCGAGGCCCTGGAAGATGAAGGCATTCGGGTGGCGCTTGCGGGAGGCCTGGATCTCGGGGTTGACGTTCTCGACGCCGATGCGGACGTGCTGCTCGCTGCCGTGGTCGGTGATGACCATCCAGTCCAGGCCGTAGGCGACGCCGTGCTGCACCTGGTCCTCCACCAGGTACATGCCGTCGGAGGAGTAGCGGGTGTGGATGTGGTGGTCGCCGGCGAGCCAGACCTTGGGGGCCTTGTTGTTGGTGCCGCGCCCGCTGCTGTCCGCCTCCTCGGCGGCGGCCGTGGCGACCCCGCTCGCGGTGACCAGGGACGCCGTCGCAGCACCCGCGCCCAGGACGCCGGCCGCGCGCAGGAATCCGCGGCGACCGAGCTGGTGGGGGCTCAGCTCCTTGTCGGGAATCCCGAGGTCGACGACGACCGCCTCCGACTCGCTGATCTCCTCGTGGTGATGGTGGTGGCCGTGACCGCTGTGGTCGTGGTCGTGGTGGTGCCCGTGCTCGTGCGTGTGACCGTGGTCGTGATCGTGGCCCATGACTCCTCGTTTCGCTCGGTGCGTGATCGGATCACCCGTGACGCTAGAAGTCGTCCACGAACTCCAGCGACGCGGTGGCCTACGAAACAGTGAAGGGTGAGTGAACGGACGGGGGTGGGCAACCTCCGGCGCGTCCGGCGTCCCGAGGGCTGGGCGCACGGAGTCCGTGTTCGTCAGAATCTCTGATGAATTGTCACGTGGCGCGCTCGGGCATCACGTGGCGCACCCCGGAGTCACGTGGCGCAGTGGAGCTCACCTCGAGGCCCTTGCACGGGCCGCCAGGTGAGCTGCGCTGCGCCACGTGGAGTTCACCTGCGCCAGGTGAAGCCGAACTGCGCCACGTGGGTACGTTGGAGCCGGTTGAGCGGGGTCTAGTGCAGGGACGCGTCCGCGGCACCGCGTGACCAGCCGGTGAACCGCACGGTGAGGCCCGCCCGGGTCGGGGCGGCGCAGAACGGCCCGGCCCGCCAGGCCAGCGCCGGGTCGATGGGGGCGACGCGCACCAGGCGCCAGTCCTCGTCGGTGCAGCGTGCGCGCACGGTCACGGCGTCCCCCGACCGGCTCACCCGCACAGTGATCTCCCGACCCTGCCAGCCGTCGACCCGGCCGACCGACCAGTCCGAGACGCCGGCCGTCACCACGGCGCCCACACCCAGGTGGCCGTCGGCGAACTCGACGCCGGCCTTCACCCAGTGCTCCGCGTCGGCCCGCAGCAGGACGCCGGCCTGGTCGAACTGCTCGCTGGCACCCCACGCGAACGACACCTCCATCGCCGCCCCGTCGGGGAGGTCGGCGAGCAGCCCCGGCGCGTCGTCATGGATGAAGCCGTAGGACGTGACGCGCCACAGGTCGCTGCCCTCGGCCGGCTCGACGACCAGGGCGTCGCCGTCGGCGTCCGCCCGGACGGGCGCAGTGGTCCAGGTACCGGCGCTCCAGGGCAGCTTCTCCACGTGCTCCATGGGCCCAGCCTGCCACGGGCGGCTAGCCTGTGCGCCGAGGAGGCCCGATGCCCGAGGGTGATGCGGTGTGGCGCACGGCCCGGCGGCTGCACGACGCGCTGGCCGGGGATGCCCTGGTGCTCAGCGACGTGCGCTGGCCCAGCCTGGCGACCGCCGACCTGCGCGGCTGGACGACCGTCGAGGTCATCCCGCGCGGCAAGCACATCCTGCATCGCCTCCGCTCCCCGCAGGGGGCGACGTGGACGCTGCACTCCCACCTCCGCATGGACGGAACGTGGCGCGTCGCCCCCGCCCGCGCCAAGCGCCCCACCGGCCACCGCGTCCGGGTGCTGCTCGGCACCACCAGGGTCACCGCCGCCGGCTCCAGCCTCGGCATGCTCGACCTCGTGCCCACGGGAGAGGAACGCCGCCTCGTCGGCCATCTCGGGCCCGACCTGCTCGGCCCCGACTGGGACGCCGCGCGCGCCGTCGCCAACCTCCGCGCCGACGGTGGGCCGCTCGGCCCCGCGCTGCTCGACCAGCGCCACCTGGCCGGCATCGGCACCCTGTGGGCCGCGGAGTCGCTCTTCGCCGAGCGCCGCCACCCGCTCACCCCGGTGGCCGAGCTCACCGACGCCGACCTGCTCGCGCTCGTCGAGCGCGCCCGCGTGCTGATGGAGCGCAGCCTCGTCACCGGCCGGGGCTCGGAGCAGAACGGTCCGCGCGCCCCCGTCGGCGGGGAGCGCTACCGGCCCAGCCCCGACCGGCAGGGGGCCGGAGAGACGTTCCACGCCTTCGCCCGCGTCGGGCGTCCCTGCCACCGGTGCGGCACGCCGATCGCCCAGCTGGACGCCGGCCCGCGCGCCCAGGAGCGTGGGTTCTCGTTCTGCCCGGCCTGTCAACCGGACAAGGATCGCGGCGGGCAGGTCACGCTGGGGTGACGGCGCCTCCATCCCGCAGCCGAGCCGTGTGGACCGGCGCCGGCTGGGGGAGCGACGCCGAGCAGGTGAGCTGGGCGGGCGGAGCGGACGCCACGTCGACCCGCACCCGGTGGGTGTGGCCTGCGGCGACCACCGCGACCTCCGCGCCGCCGGGGTCGCGCCGCAGCACGCGTGAGGTCACGGCGTCCAACCGCCTCTCGGCGAGCTGGCGCCGCACTGCCGCCTCGGCTGCCTGCGCCACCCACGGCACGGTCGTGCGGCCGCGATGGTGCTCCAGCGACAGCCGCCCGGCGAGGTGCTCGGCCACGACGACCGGACCAGACTCCGGGGTCAGGCGGCCGTAGGCGTGGGCGTCCGGGAGGCAGAGGAGGTTGGCGGCGAAACGGTCGCCGCCGAGGTGGGACGACTCCCACACCTGCGCCGGCCACCGGTGCGCCAGCGCCGCGGCCAGCGGACGCCCGCGCTCGGCGCAGCAGGCGTCGTGGCGCCCGTGGGTGCACACGAGCAGGAGCGGTTCGTCCCAGCGCGGCAGGCCGACGCCGTCGGGCGTCCGCACCCCGGCGAGGTCCCAGTCCAGCAGCTCGGCCGGGTCGGCCACGCGCGTCGTCTCCACCCACCCGTGCGCCGCGTTCACCACGAACACTCGCCGGGGGCCCGGCTCACCGCGCCCGGGCCGGCGGATCAGCAGCGGCCGGACGCCAAGCTCCCGCTCCCACGCCCTCAGCCGGCCGCGCACGTCGGGCGCCAACCGTCGGTTGCGGAGCACCGCGGGCCCCCACGGACCCGGGTCCTCCAGCAGCACGAACCGCCCGACCGTGGACGCCGTCGCCGTCAGCGGCTCGGAGCGCGCCTCGCTCGCCGCCGCGCAACGAAAGGGCTCCGGGGGTGCCGCGACGGCGTCCGGCGTCACCGCACCACTTCCAGCAACCCCTCACGCACGAGCCGGCGGACCAGCACGACCGCGCTGTCGGTGTCGAGGTGGTCGGCCACGTCGGCCGCGGTGAACGCGCCGGACTGGCCGGCGATGTCGTCCACCGCCCCCGCGATCCGGGCCGGCACGGTCAGGACGCGGTCGCCCAGCAGCAGGCGCAGGCGCTCGCCGTCGGGCCGGATCACGCAGGTGCTGCCCGGACGCCGCCGCACCGGGGTGTCGGCGGTGAGATCGGTGACATCCAATCGGTCGAGCAGGCCGCCGCCCAGCACGGGTTGGCGTCCGGATCCGAACGTGCGCTCGAAGGACGCCAGCATGGGCTCGACCTCGCTGGTGCGCACCGCGTCGGCCACCTCGGCCAGCTTGGCCCGCAGGGCGGCGGCGAGGGCGTCCGGATCGGCGAACAGATCCGCCGGCAGCGGGCCCGCCAAGGCGTCGGAGGCGAGGATCGGGTCGACGACCCGACGCACCAGGTCGCGCCACACGTAGCGGTTGATGCCGATCGTGACGTGCAGGGACGCGGTCGCCTGCGTGCGCGCCATGTGCGGCGTGCCGGTGGGCAGGTACATGCTCGTGCCCGGCACCATGCGCACCTGGTGGGCGCCCGCGTCGTCGTGGACCTCCCACTCCTTGGCGCCGAACGTCTGGAACACGAACACGTCGTGGCTGTCGGAGTGCAGCGCGAAGCCCTGCGAACCGGGCGGGGTCAGGTAGGCGTTGGCCTGGCAGGGGTGGCCGAGCGCGGTCTCGAGGCCGCGGACGAGCTGACGCAGCGGCTCCCAGTAGCGCTGCAACCCCTGGAAGACGATGGTGGCGCCGTCGGAGAACAGGTCGAGCACGTTGCGGGGGTCGATCAGCCCCGTCATCGGCTTGCCGGCGATGGACGCCTGCCGCGTGAAGCGGCTCTCGGCGAGCACCGAGCCGGATTGGGCGAGGCGCAGCTGCGGCGTCCGCATCGCGGTCTGGGTGATCAGGTGGTCGGCCTGCTCGATGTCGAACAGCCCGGCCAGGTCGGCCTCGGGGATGGTGTGGACGTGGATCCGGCGACCCCACACCTCCTCGATGAAGGTGTGGGCGTCGCCGGAGAGCAGATCGAGTGGGTCCATCGTTCAGGCGTCGACGCCGTCGGCGTCGGAGGAGTCCCCGTCCACGGTGTCGGTGCTGTCGCCGTCGGTGCCGTCGGCATCCCCGCCGTCGACGCCGTCGGCGTCGGAGGAGTCGCCGTCCACGCCGTCGGTGCTGTCGCCGTCGGTGCCGTCGGCATCCCCGCCGTCGACGCCGTCCGCGTCGCCGCCGGAGGCCCGCGGGCCGGGCGTCTCCACGCCGGAACCGGACGTGATGAGCTCGTCGTCGCTGAGGGGTTCGGTGTTCTCGGTCACGGGATGCTCCTTCGTGAGTGGATCCGCGCCGCGGCGACGCGATGCTCCCGACCCTAGTGGGACGCCGCCGGTGCCGCCAGCCCCCGGATCAGCCGCAGCGCACTAGGATCGGAGGCCAACCGAGGAGGTGCCCATGGGCAAGAAGGCCGAGAAGAAGGCTGAGAAGAAGGCGGCGCGCAAGGCCGAGGCCAAGGCGCTGCGCAAGGCGGAGGAGAAGAAGGCCCGCAAGGCCGAGAAGAAGGCCGAGGCGGTGAAGGCGGAGGCGGCTGCGGCGCAGGCGGCCGAGGTCGAGGCCGATGCGGCCGCCGCGATCGAGGCCGAGCAGGCCGAGGCTGCCGAGCTGGTCGAGGCCGAGGCGCCGGTGAGCCCGCCCGCCCGCAAGCCGGTGCTCTTCCAGAAAGACTACGGACGCCAGCCCTACGTCGTGAACGTCGAGAAGGCGACGCTGGCCAACAAGCACTTCCGCAAGACCATCTGGACCGGCGAGCACCTCCAGTTGACCTACATGACCATCCCGCCGGGCGGCGACATCGGCCTGGAGGTGCACCCCGACACCGACCAGTTCCTGCGCGTCGAGCAGGGCACCGGGCGCGTCCAGATGGGGCCGGCCGAGGACGAGCTGACCTACACCCGCCGCGTCACCGGTGACTTCGTCGTGCTCGTGCCCGCCGGCACCTGGCACAACATCACCAACACCGGCCGAGACGATCTCAAGCTGTACACCCTCTACGGCCCGCCGGACCACGTCGCCGGCACCGTGCACCGCACCCAGGCCGATGCCGAGACCGACCCGAACGAGGAGCACTGAGCTCGGGGGGAGCACGGTGCCCTGACGCAGGGCATGATGGAGCCATGTCCGAAGATCCCCGCTGGCTGTACCGGCAGATGATCGACGCCATGGTGGTGTCGTGCGCGCAGGGTCAGGGCCAGATCAGCGCCCAGCGCGTCCGCGTGGGCGTCTGGAACGACAACGCGGACGAGATCGCCGACGTCGATCCGTCGCCGCAGGCCATGAACACGGTGCTCGCGTCGTTGACCGAAACGCAGCGTGAGGCGCTGGCCGTCCTGTTCGCCGAGGAGTTCGCCTCGGGGGTGTTCAACGCCCTCGAGGTGCTGCACGCCGCGCGTTGCACCCACTTCGAGGAGGGCTACGACGGCGACCCGAGCGACGACTTCCTCGGCCGCATGGACGGGTGGACCTGGCCGGACGCCTGAGCGCGGCGCCGCGTCCGGATCAGACTGGCGGGGTGACCCGCTGCTTGCGCGCGCGGGCAAACACCGAGCTCAGGTACACCGCCGAGCCCGCCCACACGAGCACCAGCCCCGCCCAGTACGACAGCCCGACCACCTGGCCGAACACGGTGATGCCGAGGCCGAACTGAATCGTGGGGCCGAGGTACTGCAGCACGCCGACGACGCCGAACGGCAGCCGCGGCGCCGCGAGCGCGAACAACCACAGCGGCAGCGCGGTGAGGACGCCGGCGAACATGAGCAGGGCGGACGCGCGGGCGTCCGACCCGAAATGGCTGGCACCGGTGGCGGCCAGCCACGCCCAGTAGGCCAGCGCGAGCGGCACCAGCAGGCCCGACTCGACGAACAGCCCCTCCAGCGCGCCGAGCTTCGCGCGCTTCTTGACCACGCCGTACAGCCCGAACGACGCCGCGAGCAGCAGTGAGACCCACAGGCCGCGCCAGTTCTCCCAGGCGATGACGCTGACGCCGACCAGCGCGAGCAGGGTGCCGGTCAGGCCGCCGCGGGTCATGCGCTCGCCGAACAGCCAGACGCCGAGGACGATGTTGACCAGAGGGTTGATGAAATAACCGAGGCTGGCCTCCACGACGTGGGCGGAGTTCACGGCCCAGATGAACGTCAGCCAGTTCAACCCGATCAGCAGGGATGCCGCGGCCAGCCAGGGCAGCTTGTCGCGGCGGGCGGCGTCGCGCAGCCACCCCCACGGGCGCCGGAGCGCCAGCAGGACGAGACCGACCGCGGCCAGCGACCACACCACGCGGTGGGCGAGGATCTCCATCGGGCCGGACGGCTTGAGCAGGGGGAACAGCAGCGGGAAGAAGCCCCAGATCACGTAGGCCGCGACACCCGACGCCAGGCCGATCGAGCGCTCGCGCGAGCCGTCGTCGGGCGCGGGCACGGTACCGCCGGGGGCGGCTGCTGGGTGGGTCACCGGCTCACCCTACGCCCGCGGCCGCCGGACGGTCGTCCGGGTCCACCCGTGGCCTCCGTTAGGCTGCGGAGCGTGCTGTTGTCAGACCGCGACATCTCCGCCCAGATCGATGCCGGACGCGTCCGGCTCGACCCGTTCGACGCCGCGCTGATCCAGCCCTCGAGTGTCGACGTGCGCCTCGACCGCCACTTCCGGCTGTTCGACAACCACAAGTACCCGTTCATCGACCCGGGCGAGGAGCAGCCCGAGCTGACCCGGCTCGTGCAGGTCGACCCGGACGAGGCCTTCGTGCTGCACCCCGGCGAGTTCGTGCTCGCCTCGACCCTGGAAGAGGTGACGCTGCCGGACGACCTCGCCGCCCGCGTCGAGGGCAAGAGCTCGCTGGGTCGGCTCGGGTTGTTGACGCACGCGACCGCGGGGTTCGTCGACCCGGGGTTCACCGGCCACGTGACCCTGGAGCTAAGCAACGTCGCCACGCTGCCCATCAAGCTCTGGCCGGGCATGAAGATCGGGCAGTTGTGTTTCTTCCAACTCAGCTCGGCCGCCGAGCACCCTTACGGCACGCGGGAGCGGGGCAGCCACTACCAGGGGCAGCGGGGCCCGACGGCGTCGCGGAGCTGGAGCAACTTCATCCGCGGTGGGGTGAGCTGAGCCTCGCGGGCGGGTGGGTCAGACGGGCTCGGCCAATACCTGGGCCAGCGTGTGCTGACCGACGGCGAAGAGCTCGGGGGAGTCGTCGCTCATCGTCGCGAAGATGAGGCCGAGATGCAGGGCCCACGCCTTGGCGCGCTGCCAGGTCGCCGCGTCCACGAGGCCGCCGTCGTCGAGGCGCTCGGTGAAGATGCGGCGTCCGTCGGCGTCGAAGGTCAGCCACGCGGTGGCCAGGTCGGTGGCCGGGTCGCCGG
The DNA here is from genome assembly GCF_038502305.1 of Propioniciclava soli. Taxonomy (NCBI): domain Bacteria; kingdom Bacillati; phylum Actinomycetota; class Actinomycetes; order Propionibacteriales; family Propionibacteriaceae; genus Propioniciclava; species Propioniciclava soli. The sequence continues at coordinate 3,168,918 of NZ_CP115965.1, read as the reverse complement.
CGGTGAGGTCACCCCAGTCGATGATGCCGGTGAGGGTGCCGTGGCCGTCGGTGATCAGGTTGTGGGGGTGGAGGTCGCCGTGCACCCAGACGTCGACGCCGTCGAACTCCGGCGCGTGCGACCAGGCGTCCCAGCGGGCGAGCAGGGCGTCCGCCTCGGCGAACCCGGCGGCGCGCTCGCGGACGCGGGCGTCGAAGCGTTCCTGCGCCAAGGAGACCCCGCGGACGGGGTTGAGCGGCGCGTCGGGGGAGGCCGGCAGGTGGAGGCACCAGAGGGCGTCGGCGAGCTGCTCGGCGAAACCGGTGCGCTCGGCCGGGGTGACGCGCGAGGCGCCGACCCCGGGAATGAGGTTGACCACCGACCACACCCAGGGGTAGCGCTCGCTGGGCCGGCCGACGAACACGGGCTGCGGCACGTCGACGTCGAGCCCGACGGCCAGCCTCGGCAGCCAGCGCACCTCGTTCTCAACGAGGGAGGAGGACGCCTCGCGGCGTGGGAAGCGGGCGATCAGACCGTCGCCGATCTGGTAGAGCTCGTTGTCCCACCCCGAGTCGAACGCGCTGCGCGGCAGATCGGCGAGGTCGGGTGCCTGCTCGGCGAGCAGATCGGCCACGAGGGCGTCGTCGATCACGACATCGGCGGCTGGAGCGGTGGGCACACATCCATTCCACAGCCGATGCCGCCAAATCGGCTGGTCGGGTGGCGTGGTTGCCGCCTATTGCCCGGTTGCCCCGCTCGGCCGCCGCTGCCGTGGCCCGCAGGGGCGGTGGCTGGCCTGCGGCATGATGGGGCCATGAGCGTGCTCGAGGCGGCCTTCCGCGGCCAGCGTGTGGTCGTCTGCTTTCCCCCGGACGGCTTCGCCGACTGGGTGCCGGCGGCCGAGGTGTTGCTCATGGAGGGGTTCCGCACGTGGCAGCTGCCCCACAGCCAGCTCGCGCTGCTGCCCGACGTGCTCTCCCTCTACGCGCGGCGCGCGCGCGTGGGCGTGGGGCACGTGGTGGACGCCGCCGGCGTCCGCGCGGCGGTCGAGGCCGGGGCGCACTTCGTCAGCGCGCCCGTGCACCTGCCCGAGATGGTCGAGGCGGCCGGGGATGTGCCGCTGCTGACCGGCGGGCTGACCCCGCAGGAGATTGCCGCCGCGCTCAGCGCGGGCGCCGAGGCGGTGCAGGTGACGCCGGCCGACGTGATGGGCTCCGGGTATGCCCGCTCGCTGCCGCCGCTGTTCCCCGGGGTGCCGCTCGTCGCCGCAGGGCGGCTCGAGCGCTACCAGGCTGAGATGTGGCTCCAGGCGGGCGCTGCGGCGGTGAGCGTCGAGGGCGTGATCCTGCAGCCCGAGACGGGGGGGAAGACGCCAAACGAGCCGTCCGAGGTGCGGCGGCGGTGCCAGGGATTCGTGCAACTGCTGGCAACTCCCGAGTCCTGAGGGACGCCCCAGTTTGCGGCTGAGACTTTCTCAGCTAACTTTGTGGAGTCACTTACCTGTAACACGTTCGGAGACCGCCTCATGTCGAATCCTCGTCGCCTCTCGGAGACCGCTGTCGAGTGCCCGGAGCAGGCGCAGGCCGAGGCGTTCAACGCCTCCCCGCGTCGGCAGGCCCGCACCCAGGGTCAGCTCCTCCGTGCGCGCATCGCCCCCACGGCCGTCTCGCTGGCCCTGCTGGGTGGTGTGACCGGCCTGTCGTTCGGGCTGAAGGGCACCGAGACCGCCGTGGCCGTCCCGGCCCCCGTCCGCGCGGACGACGCCACCTCGCGCACCGATGCGCGCGCCGCGCTGGAGAGCGCCGAGACCCTCGCCGCTGACGACGCCACCGCCGAGGTGCCTGCTGAGGGTGCCGCCGAGGTGCCGGCCGATGCTGCTGCCGAGGTACCGGCCGATGCTGCTGCCGAGGCCCCCGCCGAGCCGGTGGCGGAGCCCGTCACGTTCGCCGTCGGCTCCTGGACCACGTCCATCGGTGCCGCCGCCGGCGACAAGTACGCGCAGAAGACCGCGAGCCTGCGGGCCCGCGCGACGCAGGACTCCGACAAGCTCGGCAGCCTGAAGGTGGGCGACAAGATCGCCGTCACCGACAAGGTGGAGAACGGCTACCGCCAGGTCAACCACGACGGCAAGGTCGCCTGGGTCTACGACGAGCTGCTGGCCGACACCCCGCCCGTCGTCGAGACCCCCAAGCCCGTGGCGACCGCCGCCGCGTCGAGCAGCAAGGCGTCCTCCGGCACCGCGTCCGCGAGCAAGGCGTCCTCGGGCACGGCATCCGCGGCGGCCGCGTCCTCGTCCGGCAGCGCCGAGACCTACACGGGGTCGACCTCCTACTCCGGCGGCTCGGTGCTCGGCCTCAAGCCGAAGGCGATGGTCGTCTACAACGCGGTCACCGCGAAGTGGTCGTTCCAGTCGATCGGCGGCTACCGCGCGAGCAGCCTGTCGAACCACCAGTACGGCGGTGCGATCGACTTCATGACGTTCAAGGACTCGGCGAAGGGCTGGGCCGTGGCCAACTACGTGGCCGCCAACGCCGACGCGTTCGGCATCGACCACATCATCTTCGAGCAGAAGATCTGGACGCCCTACCGCCCCTACTGGCGCCCGATGGCCGACCGGGGCAGCATCACCGCGAACCACTACGACCACGTGCACGTGTCGGTGAAGCTCTGATTGCACCCCCATCCGCGACGCCCGCTCCTCCCCCAACTGGGAGCGGGCGTCGTTTTGTTTGCGGGGCCCGGGGTGTCGGAGGGACGCCGTAGGCTGAGATCCATGACGAACGTGACCGCCACGGACGCGTGGCACAAGCTCGCTGACCTCAAGGACGGCTTCCGTCCCGACCTGCGCGGCTGGTTCGCCGCGGACCCCGACCGGGCAAAGGATCTGACCCTGACCGCGGGTGACCTGCACGTCGACCTGTCCAAGAACCTGCTGAACGAGGCGGTGCTGGGTGCGCTGGTGGAACTGGCCGATGAGGTCGGTCTGGCCGCCAAGCGCGACGCCATGCTGGCCGGGGAGCACATCAACACGACGGAGGACCGCGCGGTGCTCCACACGGCGCTGCGGCGTCCGAAGGGCGACTCGTTGGTGGTGGACGGCGTCGACGTGGTGGCCGACGTCCATGCCACGCTCGAGCAGGTGTACGCCTTCGCGCGCAAGGTGCGCTCGGGGGAGTGGACCGGCGTGACCGGCGAGACGATCACCACGGTCGTCAACATCGGCATCGGCGGTTCCGACCTCGGCCCGGTGATGGTGTACGAGGCGCTGAAGCCCTATGCGGACGGCCCCGAGGTGCGGTTCGTCTCCAACATCGACCCGACCGACGTCCACGAGAAGACGCGGGATCTCGACCCGACCCGCACACTCTTCATCGTGGCGTCCAAGACGTTCACGACCCTGGAGACCATGACGAACGCGCGCATGGCGCGCGACTGGTTCCTCGCCGGGCTGGCCGACGCGGGCGTGGCCGCCGACGGGGCGATCGCGAAGCACTTCGCGGCCGTCTCGACGGCGCTGGACCTGGTGGAGGAGTTCGGCATCGACCCGGCGAACGCCTTCGGGTTCTGGAACTGGGTGGGCGGCCGGTACTCGGTGGATTCGGCGGTCGGCACCGCCGTCGTCGTGGCGATCGGGCCCGAGAACTTCGCCGATTTCCTGGACGGCTTCCACCAGATCGACGAGCACTTCGCGTCCGCGCCGTGGCGGGAGAACGTGCCCGCGCTGATGGGGCTGCTCAACGTCTGGTACGTGAACTTCTTCAAGGCGTCCACCCACGCCGTGCTGCCGTACGCCCAGTACCTCCACCGCTTCGCGGCCTACCTGCAGCAGCTCACGATGGAGTCCAACGGCAAGGGGGTCAAGGCCGACGGGTCGCCGGTCGACACCGAGACCGGCGAGGTGTTCTGGGGTGAGCCGGGCACGAACGGGCAGCACGCCTTCTACCAGCTCATCCACCAGGGCACGCAGCTGATCCCCGCCGACTTCATCGCGGTCGCCACCCCGGCACACCCGATCAAGGACGGCGACGTCGACGTGCACGAGTTGTTCCTGGCGAACTTCTTCGCCCAGACCAAGGCGCTGGCGTTCGGCAAGACGGCGGCCGAGGTGCGCGAGGACGGCGTCGCGGAGGATCTGGTGAGCGCCAAGGTGTTTCCGGGCAACCGGCCGACGACCTCCATCATGGCGCCCGCGCTGACCCCGTCCGTGGTGGGCCAGCTCATCGCGCTGTACGAGCACATCACCTTCACCCAGGGCGTCGTGTGGGGCATCAACAGCTTCGACCAGTGGGGCGTCGAGCTGGGCAAGGTGCTGGCGAAGCAGATCGTGCCGGCGATCACCGGGGACGCCTCCGCCCTGGCCGACCAGGATCCGTCCACCCGAGGGCTCATCGAGTACTACCGGGCCCACCGGGCGTGAGCCCGGCCGACCACCGGGAGGTCAACCGCGCCAACTGGGACGCCCGGGCCGACGTGCACGCTGGCCCGGGCGGCTACCCGCTCGACGCGGTGGACGACCCCTCCTGGCTGTCGTCGGTCGTCCGGTTCGATCTGCCCCGGCTGGGGGACGTGGCCGGGAGGGACGGGGTGCACCTGCAGTGCCACCTCGGCCTCGAAACGATCAGCCTGGCACGCCTGGGGGCCCGCATGACGGGCCTGGACCTGTCGGGCCGATCGCTCGAGCACGCCCGGGCGCTCGCCGAGCGGGCCGGGGCCGACATCGACTACGTGAGGGCCGACGTGTACGACGCGGTCGAGGCCCTGGGCGGCCGGCGCTTCGACCTGGTGTACACGGGCATCGGAGCCCTGTGCTGGCTGCCGGACATCAAACGGTGGGCGCAGGTCGTGGCCGCGCTGCTGCGCCCGGGTGGCCGGCTGTTCGTCCGCGACGGGCACCCCGTGTTGCTGAGTGCCCTGGGCGTCGTCGTGCGCGACGACCACCCCGATCGCGCCCAACAGCCGTGGCTCTCCGGCCCGGGGCAGGCGACCCCGGCGTTGGAGCTGCCGTACTTCGAGACCGCCGAGGGCATCACGTGGCGCGACGAGCGGAGCTACGCGGGAGAGGGGGAGGTGGCGGCGCCGGAGTCCCACGAGTGGAACCACGGGCTGGCCGAGATCGTCACGGCGGTGATGGACGCGGGTCTGGTGCTGGAGCTGCTGGTCGAACACGATTCGGCCCCATGGGACGCCCTGCCGGGGCTGATGACGCCCGACGACGCCGGGGAGTACCGCCTCACCGATCGACCCGAGCGTCTGCCGTGCACGTTCACCCTGGCCGCGCGCCGACCGGGACGCGGGGAGGGGCGGGCATGACGCGAGGCCGACGCCCCGTGCTGCGCGCGGTGGTCTGGCTGGCGTGTCTCGGCGGGGTGGCCGCGCTCGGCGTCGCGGCGCCCGCCGTGTGGGCCCGGGCCATGGCGTCCGATCGGGTCTTCGCCGCCGACGAGGCGCCGGCGCAGGACGTGGCGATCGTGTTCGGCGCCGAGATGTACGCCTCGGGGGAGCCGTCGCCCTACCTGCGGGCCCGCCTCGACCTGGGGGTGGAGCTGTACGAGGGCGGCAGGGCCCGCGTGCTCGTCGTGAGCGGCGACAACGACGATGCCCACCACAACGAGACCACGAACATGAAGGCGTATCTCGTGGCCGCCGGCGTCCCCGCCGAGCGCGTCGTGGAGGACGAACACGGCCTCGACACCTACGACACCTGCGTGCGGGCGCGCGAGGTGTTCGGCGTGACGAACGCGCTGCTCGTGAGCCAGCGCTACCACCTGCCCCGCGCGGTCGCGACGTGCCGGGCGGTGGGGGTGGACGCCGTCGGCGTCGGCGACGTCTCCGTCCGCGCCACCTCGCGCCGGTGGAACGAGTTCGCCGCCCGCGAGCTGGGCGCGAACCTCAAGATGGTGTGGGATCTCGTGTCCCGGCGGACGCCCTCCCTCGACGGCGACCCGGACGCCGTCGCCGCGGCCCTGGCATCCTGAGCGCCGGACGCCGCCTCCTGGTCACGGGATCGCCTCCCTGCCGTTGGCTGCGCCTCCCTGTCCGGAACCCACCCCCCTGGCGTTGCAACGGCAGGGAGGTGCGCGTCGGGCGGGGTGGCGGCGTGTAGGGCAGGGTGGCGGCCTGTGCCCGGCGGCGTCGCGCGGGGCGGGCGTCCGCCGGGGGACGCGACGGCCTGTGGGATCATGGGGATCATGTCGTCTCTGCTCTCCCAGCTCACCGAGCGGGTGCAGGCCGCTACCGGGATCGACCCCGAGATGCGGCCCGCCACGAAGCCCCAGTTCGGGCACTTCCAGTCCAACGTCGCGCTGCGCCTCGCCAAGGGCGAGGGACGCCCACCGCGCGAGCTGGCGGCCGAGCTGGCGGAGCGGATCGACGTCGCCGACCTGTGCGAGCCGCTCGAGGTGGCCGGCCCGGGGTTCCTCAACTTCCGGCTGAAGTCGGGCGTGCTCGCGGCGGCGGCGTCCGAGTTGCTGGCCGATCCGCACACCGGCATCACCCAGACCGAGCACCCGCAGACCGTCGTCATCGACTACTCCGCCCCCAACGTCGCGAAGCCCATGCACGTGGGCAACCTGCGTTCCACGATCATCGGTGACTGCTTCCACCGGGTGCTGGCCGCCCGGGGCGACACCGTCATCGCGCAGAACCACATCGGCGACTGGGGCACCCAGTTCGGCATGTTGGTCGAGTACATCCTCGACGAGGGGGTGGATGCGGCCGGCCTCGATCTTGACGGGTCCGTCGCGCTCTACAAGCAGGCCCAGGAACGGTTCAAGGCCGACGAGGCGTTCGCCGACGCCGCCCGCCGCCGCGTGGTGGCCCTGCAGGGCGGCGATCCGCGGACGATGGAGATCTGGCAGACGCTGATCGAGGTGTCCAAGGCGGGTTTCAACGAGGCATACGCGCGCCTCGGCGTCCTGCTGACCGATGACGACCTGGCGGGGGAGTCGCTCTACAACGCCATGCTGGCCGACGTGGCCGACGATCTGGCCCGCCGGGGCATCGCCGTCGTCGACGACGGGGCGCTCTGCGTCTTCCTCGAGGGGCAGGACGCGCCGCTCATCGTCCGCAAGAGCGACGGCGGCTTCGGCTACGCGGCCACCGATCTGGCCGCGATTCGCTACCGCACCACGCAGCTCGGCGCCCAGCGGATCATCTACGTGGTCGGCATGCCCCAGACCCACCACTTCGCCCAGGTCTTCGCCGTGTCGCGCCTCGCCGGGTACCTTCCCGAGACCGTGAGCGCCGAGCACGTCGCGTTCGGCTCGGTGCTCGGCACCGACGGCAAGATGCTGCGGACGCGCGCCGGGAAGACGGTCACGCTGCAGTCCCTGCTGGACGAGGCGGAGGAGGTGGCCGCCCGCCCCATCGCGATGGCGGCCGTGAAGTACGCCGACCTGTCGAACCAACTGCAGAAGGACTACGTCTTCGACGCCGAGCGCATGACGGCCACGACGGGGGACACCGGCCCCTACCTGCAGTACGCCCATGCCCGCGCCACCCAGATCCTGCGCCGGGCCGAGGCCGAGGGGTATGCGTGGGAGCGGATCACCGTGCTCGACGAGCCGGCCGAGCAGGCGCTCGCCCTGCAACTGAGCCGGTTCGGCGAGGTGGTGGAGACGGTGGCCGCCGACCTGCAGCCCCACAAGCTGTGCACCTACCTCTTCGAGCTGGCCACGGCGATGAGCACGTTCTACGAGCAGTGCCCGGTGCTCAAGGCCGACGGTGCGGTGCGCTCCTCGCGGCTCGCGCTGTGCGCCACGGTGAAGAAGGTGCTGGCCACCGGGCTCGACCTGCTCGGCATCCAGGCTCCCGACCAGATGTGACGCCCCGCGGGCTGGTCGTTGCCGGTCCGCGACGAAAAGGCGACGGTGAGTGCGCACTCATTCGCGTGCGCACGCTCAGAACGCGCACCACGGTGCGATCGAGTGGCGCCTTTTCGTCGCCTCGAGGACAAGCCCGGCACCTCAGTGGCCCTTGACTCCACGGCGAGGCGCTCCCTAAACTGTGGTAAGCGCTTACCAATCGTCCGCAGCGCGGCGGAGCAGTTCAGGAGGCTTGAACACCCATGACCGAATCCCTTGGCATCATCGTCAACGGCGCCTCGGGGCGTATGGGTTATCGGCAGCACCTCGTCCGGTCGCTGCTCCCGATCCGTGACGAGGGTGGCATTCTGCTGCCGGACGGCACGCGCGTGCCGATCCGCCTCAAGCTCGTGGGCCGCAACGCCGCCAAGATCTCCGAGGTGGCAGAGCGCCACGGCATCGACGACTGGACCACCGACCTCGACGAGGCACTGGCCGACGACGACTTCCAGATCTACTTCGACGGGCTCATCACCCAGCTCCGCGCCGAGAACCTCCGCAAGGCCATGAAGGCCGGCAAGGCGATCTACACCGAGAAGCCCACCGCCGAGTCCTTCGAGGACGCCCTCGCCCTGGCCCGCGAGGCCAAGGAGGCGGGCGTCAAGGCCGGCGTGGTGCACGACAAGCTCTACCTGCCCGGCCTGCGCAAGCTGAAGGACCTCATCGACTCCGGCTTCTTCGGCGACATCCTGAGCGTGCGCGGCGAGTTCGGCTACTGGGTGTTCGAGGGTGATTGGGTGCCCAGCCAGCGTCCGTCGTGGAACTACCGCACCGAGGACGGCGGCGGCATCGTCACCGACATGTACCCGCACTGGAACTACGTGATCGAGGAGCTGTTCGGCCGCATCGCGTCGGTGCAGACCACGATCGCCACCCACATCCCGAAGCGCTGGGACGAGCAGGGTGAGGAGTACACCGCCACCGCCGAGGACGCCGCCTACGGGCTGTTCGTGCTGGAGAACGGCGTCATCGTGAGCCTCAACTCGAGCTGGGACGTCCGCGTGCACCGCGACGAGCTCGTCGAGTTCCAGATCGATGGGACGAAGGGCTCGGCGGTCGTCGGCCTGCACAAGGCGCGCATCCAGCCGCGCGAGCTGACGCCGAAGCCGGTCTGGAACCCCGACATCCCCGACCCGATCAACCACCGCGACTTCTGGCTCGAGGTGCCCGAGCGCGAGGTGTACGACAACGGCTTCAAGGTGCAGTGGGAGGAGTTCCTCCGCGCCGTCGTCCTCGACGAGCCGTACCCCTACGACCTGCTGAGCGGCGCTCGCGGCGTCCGGCTGGCCGAGGTGGGGTTGCAGGCCGCCGCGGACGGACGCCGCATCGACCTCGAGCCGCTGACCGAGGCCGACCTCTGATGAGCCTGTCCATCAACCAGTGGACCATCAAGCCGGCGTCGATGCCGGACGCCGTCGCGGCGGTCAAGGCCAACGGGCTGGAGGCCATCGGCCTGTGGCGGCAGAACGTCGCCGCTCACGGCCTGGCCGAGACCGCCGCGCTCGTGCGGCGCGAGGGCCTGCGGGTCTCGACGCTGTGCCGCGGTGGCTTCCTCACCGCGGCCGATCCGGACGCCCGCGCCGCGGCGATCCGCGACAACGAGGACGCCATCCGCGAGGCGGTGGCGCTCGGCACGCAGACGGTCGTCCTCGTGGTGGGGGGGTTGTTGGACGGTGAGAAGGATCTCGTCGCCACGCGGCGGCGCGTCACGGAGAACATCGCGGCCATCGCGCCGTTCGCCGAGGCCGAGGGCGTCAAGCTCGCCATCGAACCCCTGCACCCCATGTTCGCGGCCGACCGGGCGGTGGTTTCGACGCTCGACCAGGCCCTCGACATCGCCGAGGAGGTCGGCTCCGATCACGTCGGCGCGGTGGTCGACACCTACCACGTGTGGTGGGATCCGAACCTTTCCGCCGCGATCGCCCGTGCCGGACGCCTCGGCAAGCTGTTCAGCTACCAGGTGTGCGACTGGAACCTGCCGTTGGCCGCCGAGCCGCTGCACTCGCGGGGGTACATGGGCGACGGGTTCATCGACTTCCCGACGATCACGCGGCTCGTCGCGGCCACCGGGTACGACGACGACATCGAGTCCGAGATCTTCAACGAGGACATCTGGGCCGAGCCGCCCGCCGAGGCCGTCGCGACCGTCAAGCGACGCTACGACGCACTCGTCGCACCCCATCTCTGACCCGCGCCCCGACTCGGTAGCGTGAGGCCATGACCGAACGTCCCCGAGCCGTCCTCGCCATGCCTGCCGGCCTGCCGGAGAGGATGTTCGCGCCGGGCGACCTCGCTGCGATGCACCGTGCGCTCGACCTGACGGCGCACCCGGGGGTGGAACCGCCGCAGGGTGACGACATCGCGTTCCTGATCACCGGGTGGGGTTCGCCCCGTCTGGACGCCGCCGCCCTCGACCGGCTGCCCGGCCTCACCCACGTGTTCCACACGGCCGGCAGCGTGAGGGCGCTGCTCGCACCGGAGGTGTGGCGTCGGGGCATCGTGGTGACCTCCGCGGCCGAGGCCAACGCGGTGCCGGTCGCCGAGTTCACGCTCGGGTGGATCCTGCTGGCCGGCAAGGCCGTGCCCGATGCGGCCGCCGTCTATCGGTCGAGCCGGGGCACCGTGTGGGCCGATCCGGACGCCTACGCGGGCCCGGCGTTCGCCCGGGTGGGCAACTACCGGCGGGTCGTCGGCATCATCTCGGCCTCCTCCATCGGCCGGCGGGTGATGGCGCTGCTCGCCCCGTTCGACCTCGAGGTGCTGCTGTTCGACCCCTACGTGTCGGACGCCGACGCCGCCGCCCTGGGCGCCACGAAGGTGGAGCTGGCCGAGCTGTTCGCCCGCTCCGACGTCGTCAGCCTGCACGCCCCCGACCTGCCGGCCACGCGCGGCATGGTCACCCGTGAGCTGCTCGCGTCCCTGCCCGACGGCGCGACGTTCATCAACACCGCCCGGCCGGCGATCGTCGATCAGGACGGTCTCGTCGCCGTGCTGAAGGAGGGACGCCACCGCGCGATCCTGGACGTGACCACCCCGGAACCGCTGCCGGCCGACCACCCGCTCTGGGAGCTGCCGAACGTCACGCTGACCCCACACTGGGCCGGGTCGCAGGGGCTCGAGCTGCACCGCATGGGCCGCATGGCGGTGGACGCCGTCGCCGACGTCCTCGCCGGACGCCGCCCCCGCGGCGAGGTCACCTCCGCCATGCTCGCGACGATGGCGTGAGGTGCCCCGCGCGGCGGGTCACTTCTTGATCAGGACGTCCGGGTTCTTCAGTCGATCGGCGGCGAGCCACGCCGCACCCACGATGCCGGCCGCGTTGCGCAGCTCGGCGGGCACGATCTCGGTGCGGAGCTTGAGCAGCGGGAGGAACTTGTCCGCCTTCTTGCTGACGCCCCCGCCCACCACGAGCAGGTCGGGCGAGAACAGGAACTCGACGGTCTCGTAGTACCGCTGCAGGCGCTCGGTCGCCCACACGTCGAAGTCCAGGCCCTCCCGCTCCCGGGCGGACGCCGCCGCGCGCGACTCCGCGTCGTGGCCGTCGATCTCCAGGTGGCCGAGCTCGGAGTTGGGGATCAGCTCGCCCTTGTGGATCAGCGCCGACCCGATGCCGGTGCCGAGCGTCGTCACGATGACGAGGCCCGGGTGCCCCTTGGCCGCGCCCCACCGGACCTCCGCGACGCCGGCGGCGTCCGCGTCGTTGACCAGCGTGATGTCGCGGCCCAGGCGCTCCTCGAAGATCTTCTCGGCCTCCGCGTCGATCCAGGTCGGGTCGATGTTGGCGGCCGACCGGGTGATGCCGTGCTGCACGATGGCCGGGATCGTGATGCCGATGGGGCCGTCGCCCAGCTCCTCGGAGAAGTGCTTGGCGATCTGGCCGACGACGTCGGCGACGGCCTCGGGCGTGGCCGGCTGCGGCGTCGGGATGCGAAGGCGGTCGGTCGAGAACTCGCCCTTCTTGAGGTCGACAATGGCTCCCTTGATGCCGGAGCCCCCGATGTCGATGCCCAGGGCGTGACGGATCTTCATGCCGCAGAGCCTAGCGAGCCTCGGGGCTCGCGTCCGCCAGACCGGCACCCCCGGTATCGAACGACCGGTCGTAACCGGCGACCGGGGCCGGCTGCTGCTCCGCGGCGGCGTCGGTGTGGGTGCGCAGCAACCAGACGTTGGCATCGGCGGGGGCGTCCGCACGATGCACCAGCGTCTCGCGGAGCCCGGGGGGATCCAGCAACTCGTCGGTGCGGGAGGAGCGCGCGCGGTCCATCTGTCTGAACACCAGGCCCCGTGCCTCGTCGGCGTCGATGTGGACGATCCGCTCCCCGAGCGGGTTGGTGGTGTGCAGCTGCACGGTGGCGACGCCCACGCGCCGCTCCAGCGGGCCCTGGGTCAGCCGCACCGACTGCATGCGGGCGTGCGGCACGATCTGCTGGGTGCGGTTGAGCCAGCCGAGGCGGCTGACGACCACCTGGTCGTCCAGCGCGTAACCCAGCCAGGGGAACGCGAACGGGTCCAGCCACCGGGCACGCCGCGGCGGGCCGTTGAAGGTCAGGCGATCCAGCTCCAGCCCGGGCCAGAGCGCAGCCAGCGCCGCCTGCACCTGGTGGGGTCGCCCGATGGGCAGCAGCATCGTCGTCGCGGGGCCCTCGCCGTCGCCGCCGAGCCCCAGGCCGAGCACGGTCACATCCAGCCGCGCACGGTTGAGCCAGCGCCAGGGCAGCGGCTGGCTGATCCGGATGGCCTGCACGCGGTGCGCCGGCACCGTCTGGCTCTTCAGGGTGAACAGGCCCCGGGTGATGCGGACGCCGGCGGACGTCTGCGCCAGCGTGTAGTTGAACTGGCCGAACAGTCTGTTGCTCAGGAAACCCGCGAGCGCGATGGCCAGCGGAATGATCCCGGTGCCCACGGCCAGTGCCGGCACGTCCAACGCAGCGGCGATGGCCATCGGGATGCCGAAGGCGATCAGCAGACCGATGACCTCGAGCGAGGCCACGGCACCGAGGATGACCTCGCCGGGGCTGAGCCGGATGAGGATCTCGTCGCGGGCCGACAGGTCGTCCCAGGCGGAGGCGGCGGCGTCCGGGGTGGCGGCGTCCTTCGTGGAGGCCGAGCGGCCGTGGGCGCGCACCATCAGGTAGTCGCGGATCTCGGCGGCGCGTCCGCGCTTGAGGTAGGCGAGCTTGGTGGACGTGTCCGCCCCCACGTCGATCGTGAGTTCGGCCAGGCCGAGCAGGCGCGCGGCGAACGGCTGGGTGATGTCGATGGACTGGATGCGCGAGAAGGCGATGCGCTTGGACTCCTGGAACGCACCGGTGTTCTCGATGCGCAGCTCGGCATCGTCGATGATGAACTTGGTCGTCCACCACGACCAGTAGCCCCACGCCAGCCCCAGCAGCAGGGCGCCCATCAGGAAGAGCAGCCACCACGGGATGCGGCCCACGAGGTCCGACATGTCGGCGAACGTGCGGTCGCCCTGCAGGATCGACGTGAGGGCGAACCAGCCGAACGCGACCACGCCGATCCACAGGCTCACCAACGGGCTGAGGGGGTGCATCCGCTCCTCGACGACGACGCGACCGGGGGCGTCGGCGGGCGGCGGGCCGAGCGAGCCAAGCGGGGCTGCTTCGTCGTCTCCGGGCGCGCCCTGGGCGGTGTCGGGCCGGTCGGTCACAGCCCCGACCCCTTCGCGTCGCTGAGCTCGATGAGCCGGTCCCGCAGGATGCGAGCCTCCTCCAGCGGCAGGCCCGGAATGGTGGCGTCCGTCGTGGCGGACGCCGTGACCAGCTCGACGGTCGCCAAACCGTGGGCGCGCAGGAGCGGGCCGGACGACACCTTCACCACCTGCATGCGACCGAACGGAACCACGAGGAGGTGCTTGAACCAGAGTCCCTCGGTCACGCACAGGTCCGCCTCACGCTCGGCGTAGCCGATGGCGCGCACGACCCGGCCGGCCCGGATCCACGCCCACAACCACCACAGGAAGAACACCACCAGCGGGATGGCGGCGGCCCAGGCCTGCTCCCAGATGAACCAGACGGGCACGGCCGTGATGAGGGCGAGCACCGCAAAGGTGATCGACGAACTGATCCGGCGGACCGTGATGAGCTTGGGTGAGACGCGGCGCCACGTGTCAGCGGGCGGCGCGAAGACGGCGGGCACGTCGGGCGGGCCGAGACGATCCTCCGATGCCGGCGGGAGCGGCGGCAGGGCACCACCCGGGGACACGGCGGTCGGCACCGGTTCAGGGTCGGCGGGGTGCTGATCGGGTCGGAGAGCCTGCATGTCGCCCACCCTAGGTGCGGGGTCTGACAGTGGGGCAGCGCCCTCGGTCGAGTCAGAGGTCGAGTCGGATGCGGGGCCCCGCATCACCGGTCGCGCTTCTTCGTGCGGGGCCCCTTGGCGTCCACGCCGCCGAAGAGAACGAGTCCCTTGAGGACGACCGTCGGAGCGCCCGGCACGGGGTGGACGCGGGAGACGCTCGTCCCGCCGAAGATGGCGACCGTCTCGTTGCGGACGTTGACCCCCTCGGGCACCGTGATGTCGACTCCTCCGAAGGCGCAGAACAGGTTCATCTCGACCACGTCGGATTCGAAGGTCGCGTCCCTGAGGTCGAACTCCGTGCCGCCGAACAGGGTGATGTTTGAGACGTGGCGGCGGACGTGCCAGGGACCTTTCCGCTCGACGCCGCCGAAGATGGCGAAGGAGGTGTCGGCCTCGGAGGAACCCGCCGTGCGGTCGATCTGCGCCGATCCCGACGAGCTGAAAGCTCCGATCGTGCGGCCGGTGTTGGTGGCCGGCACGAGATCGGCCGTGAGGCCGCGCAGGTCGTCGAACGTTCGGGCCGCCATGGCCTGTTCGAGGCGCGTGCCGTGTTCGTCACGGGTGAGGCGCCCCTCGGCGTAGGCGGCGGACAGCAGGTCGGCGACGATGCCGCGGTCGGCGTCCCCGACGCGCATGTGTCCGGGCTGGCGAGGGTCGGGGGAGACGGTCATGGCTCCACCGTAAGCGGGGGCGGACGCCGTGGCGAGACCTCGCGTCGGCGACCCGGGGTCGCTCGGGGGCCACCCTGAAGGGTGAGTTGACGCCGCCGCCGCGCATCCGCCGCGCATCCGCCGGGCGGGCCGCCGGCCTGGCCGGGACCGGTGCGACATGCGGGCGGCGGGGGGACGTGGTTAGAATGGCCGGGTTGCGCGAGCAACACTGCGGGCGTAGCTCAATGGTAGAGCGCCAGCTTCCCAAGCTGGACACGCGGGTTCGATTCCCGTCGCCCGCTCCCATCGAACGGGGCTTGCCAGGCGGCACGTCACAGGTGTTTCTCCCTCGGCTTGAGCCCCATCCCCGAAGTACAGTGCTTAATAGATGGCCACGCTGCCCTCCACAAGGCGTCCACGCCCCTCAGCCATCGCGCGGTCACTGTGTCCCCGTCCGGTGCTGCTATCCAGCGCCACGTTGACGCTCGCATGCCAGATCAGGAACATCAATCCCGCGTGCTCACCCCGCTGGGCGAACGCGCGGCCCTGGCCGCTCAACGTCCAGCTCACCAGCCGCGCTCGACGCTTGGGCACGTCCGTCGCGGCGCTACGCTGAGCAGAACCCGAGCGACAGGAGAGGGTGTGGCCCGACGCGTCACCATCGTCGATGTCGCCCGTGAGGCGGGCGTCGCCATCAGCACGGTCTCGGCAGCACTGAACGGTCGCGACGGTGTGGCGCCGACTACACGTGAACGAGTGCTGGAGGCGGCGCAGCGGATGGGGTGGGTTCCGTCCATGCAGGGACGGAGCCTCGTCTCCCGCCGCGCATGGGCGGTGGGCCTGCTCCTGCAGCGGCCGGCGTCCGTCCTAGAGGCCGACCCGTTCTTCGCCGGCTTCCTCGGGGGCGTCGAAACCGTGCTCGACCCGGCCGGGCACGCGCTGGTGCTCATGCTGGCCGCGACCCCCGAGAAGGTGCTGGAGCGCATGCCGCGTTGGGCGCTCGGCGGCGTGGTCGACGGCGTCTTCCTCACTGACGTGCAGGCCGACGACCCGCGCTTCGCCATGGTCGAGGAGCTGGCGTTGCCCGCGGTGGCGATCAACGTCACCCCACCGGGAGGCGCTGCGTCGTCAGTCACTCAGGATCACCACTCGGGCCTTCGCGATCTGATGGCCCACGTGCTCAGCCTTGGGCATGAGCGCGTCGCGCACCTGGCCGGACCGGCAGCGTTTGTGCATTCAGGGGAGCGCGAGCAGGTGTGGCGCGATGCCCTCGCCGAGGCCGGTCTGCCCCCCGGGCCGCTGGTCCGCGGTGACTTCAGCACCGAGAGCGGGGCGAAGGCCGCCGACGCACTGCTGGACCTGCCCGAACCCCCGACAGCCGTCGTATGCGCCAACGATCTGATGGCTATCGGCCTGGTGTCGCGTGCGGGCGCCCGCCGCGTCCGCGTCCCGCAAGAGCTGTCGGTCACCGGCTTCGACGGTATCCGACTGGCGTCCTACATCTCGCCACCGCTCACGACGGTACGCACCTCGCCCCACCACCTCGGAAGCCGCGCCGCTGAACTGCTGCTCGACCGCATCGCCGGTGGTGCCGTGGAACACGCCCACATCGAGCCGGCCGGCCTCGTCCTGGCGGGCTCGACCGCCCCACCGCCCCCCGGCCACTAAGTGCGTACTCGCACAAAGCGATCTGAGGGGCCGCCTCGACCTCTGTTGCATGGGTGGCCACGACTGCTACTGTCTGCCCACCGAAACGTTTCGGATACGGGAGGACCCCCATGGCAACGATGAAGTTGCGCGCCGGACGCGCACGATATTTCCGGCTGATCGCCCTTGCGGGCGCGACCGCTCTGGCGCTCAGCGCATGCTCGGGCGCGGAGGCACCGGCTCCCGCATCAGTGCCGACGGACACTGCGGCTGTCAACGGTGAGCTCAACATCCTGGTGTCGAGTGCCGCTGGCTCAGACGCCGGATTCAAGGCCGTCAACGACGCCTTCGCCGAGGAGTTCCCCAACGTCACGGTCAACTTCACGGCAGTGCCCAACGAGAACTACAACCAGGCTCGCACCTCGCGGCTGACCGCAGGCAGCATCGACGTGGGACTGGCCAACCCCAGGGAACTACCGAGCTACGTGCCTGAGTCCAACATGGGCGACGATGCCCGACTCGCCGATGCCGGGGGGTTCGTGGACCTCACCGACCAAGCCTTCATGGAGAAGTTCACCCCGTCCGTGCTGGAGCAAACTCGGTACAAGGGCAAGAACTACACGGTGCCGACGGGCCTCTCCTACTACACGGGCCTCACCTACAACAAGGAGATCTTCGCGGAGAACGGCCTGACTCCGCCCACGACGTGGGACGAGTTCATCACCCTGTGTGAGACCCTCAAGACAAATGGCATCACGCCCATCTCGATCGGCGGCAAGGACACCGCCGGCATCATCATGCTCAGCGTCGTGCAGAGTACCTACCCCACGGCCCAGGCCAAGCAGGATCTGGCCCAGGGTTTGTACGAGCACACGATCGCGCTCAACGACGACGAGCAGCTCGAGGTGCTGCAGAAGGTGGAAAAGGTCTACTCGTACGGCCAGCCCAACTTCGCGGGCTCCAACTACTCCCAGATGACCTCCGAGTTCCTCAATGGCCAGGCAGCGATGATCTCCGACGGGACGTGGAACGTCGGCTCGCTGCGCGAGGCAGGGGGAGTTGATTTCGGCTACTTCCCGCTGCCCGCCAGCGACACCGCGGCCGACAACGCGTCCCTGGGCGGAAAGGCGGAGCTGAGCCTCGCAGTGCCGAGCAACGCCAAGAACAAGCCGGCCGCCATGGCGTGGATGGCGTTCTTCGCCGACAACTACGAGTTGTTCAACGACGAGGCAGGGTTCGCGCCCTCGCAGCCGGGCGTCGCGAGTGACGAGTTCTACACCGGCATCGAGCAATACACCGAGACCTTCGAACCGGCGTGGGACACCATCTGGATCGCCAACACCAGTGCCGGCCAGGCAGCCGCCCTTCCGTTCAACTGGCAGGGCATCCAGCCGATGGGAGCCGGTGACGCGCAGGCGGCTGCCGACGCCGCGCAGCGGGACTGGGACGCCGCCAAGTAGATAGAGCCGTCCGCTGAGACGCAAGGCTGGGCCCTGCCGAGCCGCGCGTCAACCACGTCCCTCGGTGGGGGCCCTCGGGCCGGGCCCCCCCCCCCACCCACCCGAGAGGGGAAGGCGGGAACAGTAGCAACTACATCGTCTTCGGCCGGCGCTTGACCGCCCAGATCAGTTTCGCCATCGGAATGAGCCTGATTGTCCTGTTCTCGCTCGTCCCGGCGGTTCTGATCCTAGTCATCTCGTTCACGGACATCCGGTCGCTGCCCTATCTGCCGACACGCTTCGTCGGCGTGGAGAACTACCTGACGTTCTTCTCTTCGGCCCAGATTGGCTACAACCTGTCGGCGCTGAAGAACACCTTCGTTTTCGCCTTTGCAGTCACTTTCTTCCAGAACGTGATCGCTCTGTTCATCGCGGTCCTGCTCAACCAGCGCCTCGTGGGGCGCAACTTCGCCCGCGCCGTCGTGTTCCTGCCCACCATCCTGGGTGTCACCGTCATCGGCCTGATCTTCTCGCTGATCTTCAACCCGTCGGCCGGGCCGGCCGCCGAGCTGTGGGCAGCGTTTGGGCAGTCCAGCGCATTTTTTGGGGACCCGAACCTCGCGATGGCGCTCGTGATCTTCGTGCAGGTGTGGAGTGGAATCGGCGTCGCCGTCGTCATCTATCTCGCCGGCCTGCAGGCCATCCCGCCGGAGTTGTACGAGGTGGCCGACATTGACGGAGCGACCAACTGGCAGAAGCTTCGCAATGTGACCATCCCCTTGCTGGCCCCGTCCGTGACGGCCAACACTCTGCTGTGCATCATTGGTGCGCTCCAGAGCTACCAGCTCATCTACGTGCTGACCGGGCCGATCAACCCGGCAACCCAGGTGCTCAGCCTCGCCATCTTCACCCAAGGCTTCGGGGGAGCCCAAGGCGGTACCGTTCAGTCGCAGGGCTACGCGGCCGCCATCTCGATCGTCCAGTTCGTCATCGTGGCGATCATCTCGCTGGCCACGCTGGCGTACCTGCGCTCCAAGGAGACGGCGCTGTGACCACACCCCTCCCCGTCGCGGCCCCGCCACGACCCATCGCCGCTCGCGAAGACACCCCCGTCGGGCGCCATCGACTGACGCCGCTCACCCTCGTCGGCTACGCGCTGATGCTCATCGTGATCATCGTGTACGCCTACCCGCTGTTGTTCCTGATCAACACGGCCCTCAAGAGCAACGCCGAGTTCTTGGTGAACCCCACCGGCCTGGTACGAGCCCCAGAGTTCGGCAACTTCGTCGCCGCATGGGAGCAGGGCAACTTCGCCAACTACGTGCTGAACTCGGTGTTGTACACCTTCGTTGCCGCATCCTTGGGCACCGTCATGTCCCTCATGATCGGGTTCCCTGTCGCTCGCGGATACGTCAAGCATCCCCGGCTGTGGCAGGGCGTCTTCGCCGCCATGCTCTTCCTGCCCAACACCCTGGTCACGGTCTTCCAGATGGCGCTGCGCCTGAACTTGTACGACACGGCGCTCGGCTACATCTTGATCATGGCCTCGGGTGTCGGCGTCGGACCCCTCCTTGTCACGGGCTACCTCAGCTCAATCCCCCGGGAGATCGACGAGGCCGCCGCGATGGACGGCGCGGGGTATCTGCGCTACCTCTTCACGTTCCTGCCCAAGCTGATGGCGCCCGTGCTGTCAACCATCTTCATCCTGCAGGCGATCGGCGTGTGGAACGACATCATCTTGGCCACCATCCTCTTCACCGACCAGGAGAAGTGGCCCGTGACGCTCGGTCTATTCGCTTTCAAGGGCACCTACACGAGCCAATGGAGCCTGCTCTCGGCGGCGACGCTCATCGTCGCGGCGCCCTTGCTCATCGTCTACCTGTTCCTGCAGCGCTACCTCGTGGCCAGTGTCGTTGGCGGCGCCGTCAAGGGCTGATCGATCGACCCACTTCTTACGCCCCTTCAAACCCCCAGCCAGACCACGAAAGAGGACCGCATGAGCCATACAGACTTCCCCTACACGATGACGCGGCGGGGGGTCGTGATGACGCCCGACCGCAGCGACCCGCACGAGCTGGAGGGCGTCCTCAACCCGGCGGCGGCGCGGGCGCCAGATGGGCGCCTCGTGCTCTTCCCGCGCGTGGTCGCGGCTGGCAACCGGTCGCGCATCGCCGTCGCCGATGTGGTGGTGACCGACGGTGTCCCCACCGGGGTGGAGCGGCGCGGCATCGTGCTGAGCCCCGACCGCGGGTGGGAGCGCGGCTCCGACCACGGGGGCGTCGAGGATCCGCGCATCACGTGGATCGAGGCGTTGGGGCTGTACGTGATGACCTACGTCGCATACGGTCCGTTGGGCCCCCGCGCGGCCCTCGCCACCTCAAGTGACCTGGCAACGTGGACGCGCCTGGGGCCGGTCCAGTTCCGGTATGAGGACCACCTCGACACCGACCTCAACCTGTTCCCGAACAAGGATCTGGTCTGGTTCCCCGAGCCCATCCCTGGCCCCGAAGGTGAGCTCTGTTTCGGGTTCATACACCGCCCGATGTGGCGCATCCGTGGCCAAGAGGTGTCGCTGCCGGCCGGCGTCACCGATGATCGGGCAGCCATTTGGCTCTCCTACGTCCGGGTTTCGGACGCGCTGGCTGACCCGGCCGCGCTGCTGCGTCCCTTCGGTCATCGGGAGATCGCTCGCTCTGAGACGGCCTGGGAGGCGCTCAAGATAGGCGGTGGGCCGCCTCCGGTGCGCGTTCCCGAAGGCTGGCTCCTGATTTACCACGGTGTCTCCGGCACCATCATCGAGGACGATTTCGCGCCGCAGAAGGACGTCCACTACGCCGCCGGGGCGATGATCCTGGACGCGGCCGACCCCAGCCGGGTCGTGGCCCGCACCGCCCATCCGCTGCTCACCCCCGAGACAGAGCGTGAACGTGTCGGCATCGTTGGCAACGTCGTGTTTCCCACCGCGATCGTCGAGGTCGACGGACGCCTGTTCACCTTCTACGGCATGGCTGACGAGGCGATCGGCGTCGCCTCGCTCGACCGAGCCACCCCCTGACGCGGTCACCCTCCCCTGCGGTCTTCGCGCGCCGATCCCCGACCCCGAAAGGCACGTCATGCTCATCGATCACCCCGTCCGGCGTCGCACCCTGCTCGCCGGCGTCGTCACCGCACCGCTGGCGCTCTCCGCTGCCACCGCCGTCGCCGCACCTGCTCCGGCCCCGGCCTCCACCCCGGGCGCCGCGCCGGCGCCCCCCCTCACCAACCTGGGGCACCTGGACGAGTTGACCACCGCCGTCCGCCTGACGCCTTCGGCGGCCCACACGACCTACCGGCTGTCCGAGGAACCGGAGGTGGGCCAGTTGTGGGTCTATGCGGACGTTCGCCCCGACGGCAGCTACCAGCCAGTGGGCGGTGGCGCCTACGACGCAGCCACGGACACGTGGGGACAGGGGGCGTACGACGTCGATGACATCGCCCGGGCGGCGGTGGTGTACCTGCGGGCCTGGCAGCAGACCGGCTCGGCGCACGCCCGCGAGCAGGCCTACCGACAGCTACGTGGCATGGCGTACTACCAGACCCTCACCGGCCCGTACGCCGGTGAGTTCGTGCTGTGGATGCAGCCGGACGGCACGCTGAACCCGACACCGACCCCGCCGGACAACCCCAATCCGGCCGATCAGGGGGAGTCGTACTGGACCGCGCGCGCCGTGTGGGCCTACGGCGAAGGGTACGCCGCCTTCGCCCAGCACGACCAGGCGTTCGCTGCGTTCCTGCGGGATCGGATGGAACTCACCATCGCAGCCCTCGAGCGCGACGTGCTCGTACGTTACGGCACCTACCACGACCTGCACGGTGTCCAGGTGCCCGCGTGGCTGATCACGCAGGGCGCCGACGCCACGAGCGAGGCCCTGCTCGGACTGGCCGCCTATGTGCAGGCGACCGGGTCGCCCGCGGCCGTGAAGGCAACCCGGCAGTTTGCCCAAGGCCTGGCGGAGTTCCATCGTGGCACCACGACCCAATGGCCGTTCCGCGCCCTCATGCCGTGGGCAGAGTCGCTGGACCTGTGGCACGCCTGGGGTTCGGAGATGGCCCAAGGGCTGGCGGCGGCGTCCATCGCCCTTGGCGACTCCGACCTCATGGGGCCGGCGATCGGCGACACCGCCGGGTTCACCGCTCAACTCCTCACCTCCACGGGGCCCGACAACGGTTGGCTGCCGGTTCCACTGGAGAAGGTGCAGATCGCGTACGGAGCGGACGCCCGCGTGCGGGCTTGCTATGACGTGGGAGTGGCTGCCCGGCGTGACGGCATCCGCCGTCTGGCGGGAATCGCCGCGGGCTGGTTCTTCGGTGCGAACCTGGCTGGCGTGCCTGTTTACGACCCGGCCACCGGGGTCACGTTCGACGGCGTCGAGGCGGACGGACGCATCAACCGCAACTCGGGTGCCGAGTCGACGATCCACGGGCTGCTGACCATGCTCGTGCTGGACGACAACCCTGAATTGGTGGCGCTCGCGAAGGCGTCCGCCCAGATCCAGGTGCGCAACGGTCTGGTGGTCGTCGAGGCTGAAACAGCTGCGCTGCAAGGCCCGGCGACCGTGGAGACGCCGGCGTCCGCGTGGACGGGCGAATCGTCGTGGAGCGGTCAGCAGGTCGTGGCACAGGCCGGTGCCGTGCTGAGGTGGACGCTGCCCGCCTCGCGTGAGCCACGGTTGCTGCAGCCGGTGGTCGAGTTGGTGCCCGGCTCGCATGCGGTGACGAAGTTTGTGAGCAGACGCCGTCCGCTTGGGTGGATCCATCACGGCGCCGTGGGGGCACCCGGTGACGCCGCGGCCCCGACGAGGCTCACCCCTGTCGAGCTCGACGGACGCGTTGCGGGAGGCGAGAGGTCGGTCGAAGCGCTCGTGCGCGGGGGAACAGCTCGGCTGGACGCGCTCCTTGTCATGCCTGAGATCGCGATGCTGGCCTCGCAGAGCGACGGCGTGGGCATGGTGCTGCTCACCTCCAAGAGCCGCCGGGTCGAGGAGAGGCGTCCAGACTTGGCCGGCTCGGGAAAGCTGGTGGCCACCTCATATGACGCGGATGGTCGGTCGCAGGGCTCCGCCCTGATGCGTGGCCGCCGCGTGCGCATCGAACCTGGGGGATTCACCATCGTGACGCGTGGCCTTTGACGGCGGACCTGCGTCAGCCGGTTCAGCGCTGGTGGCGAGGGCGGTGCCCAGCGCGATCCTTGGGGCTACGCGAGGCCGGACCCTGTTGATTTGAGTCCCTGGACCACAGGGGGTTGTCGCATTCGCTCTTGGAAGACGGGCGCATCCTTGCCGACCGGAAATGCGGCGGGGGCGAGCAGTCGGAGGGTTTCGGCGCACCAATCTGGTCAAGTCCTGCGGTAGGCCGAGCTGGCGTCAGTGCCCCCGGTGCACGCGGACTTCGGCGATCACCCGGTCAAACACGTCGCGGGGCAGGGCCGCCGACGTGCGGCGCACGGCGTCCGGATCGAGCCGGACGATCCGGTTGACGCGCGCCTCGCTGGCCCGGCCGCGGGAATCCCAGGGGCCGGTCCCGATGTCCATCCAGTACCGGCCGGCGCGGGCCTCCTGGGCGGCGTCGCGGTCGTGGTCGAGGCTCGTCAGCGGCAGCCCGAGCAGCCAGGAGCGGTCGCGTCCGATGAGCAGCACCGGGCGGTCCTTGCCGCGGGTGGCGTCCTCCTCGAAGGGCACCCACGCCCACACGACCTCACCCGGGTCGGGCCGATTGCCGGCCACGGGGGTGTAGGCCACGGTCGGCATACCCTCGAAGTCCCCGGGGTAGCCGCCACGGGGCTTGGTGGTTCGCGGACGGCGGGCCGACCGGGTGGTCGACACCAGCGCAGCGGACGCCCGCGCGCGGCCCACGACGCGCCGCAAAACGCCGACGGCCCGGGCGAGGCGGCCGCTCACCGGTACCTCGGCAGCGGGCCGTAGTACACGTCGTCGGTGATCGTGGCCACCGGCGGGCCGGGGTGGCGGCGCAGGTGCCAGCGGGCGAAGAACGCCCGCGACGGCGGCAGCCACAGCAGAATCGCGCCCAGCACGGCGAACGCGATGCCCGCGCTGGCCAGCGGATTGATGATGAGCGCGGCGCAGCTGAGCGCCACGGCGATGAGGCCGGCGATCCGAGCCCACCGGTACCCCCACCACGCATGGTGCGCGGCGATGATTCCGGCGGCCCCGATCACCAGGGCCACCACGAATTCACCGCTGACCATGGCCACGCGGATCAGTGAGCCCGGCTCGGTGGGCGTCACCCGGTGCAGCCACGCCGCCTCGGCGAACGTGTCGATGCTCTGCCAGAACGCCCACAGCAAGCCGGCGAACACCACGGCGACGCCCAGGTACAGCAACGCCGCCGCCCCGTAGATCGACCACGGCCGACGCGGCTCGCCCGTCCGCGGGTCGGTGGTGGCGTCCTTCGAGGCGGCGACGGTGCCGATGGCCGGCTCGGCCACGGACGCCGCAGGTGCGGCGTCCGTGCGTTCGGTCGGCACAGGATGCGTCATGGCTCCGTCCTGGTTCGGGGACGCCCAGTCTAGGCCCGTCCCCGAACCAACGGGATCACCAGGTGTCCACCAAGTACTGCTGGAGCGCATGGCCGGTGGTGCGCACCAAAGTGCGCACCGCCGTGGTCGACAGCGGCCGCATCTGCAGCAGGTTGCGGCTCGCGAAGAGCCCCAGCGTGGCAGCCGCCGCGAGCTGACCCCGCAGCACGGCGTCCTCGTGTCCGAAGTGCTCGGCGATGGGGGCGTACAGCTCCCGTGCCGTGAACTCCTGGACCGCCCGGAAGCGGGTGACCTGTTGCTCTCCCTGGGAGATGAGCCAGAGATAGCCGTCGTTGACCTCCGGGGCGTCACACGCCGAGATGAACGACCTGGCGGCCCGCTGGCCGACCTCGGCCACCTCCCCGCCGAGGATGTGGCGGTGCACCTCGGCGAGGTCCACCTCCGTCGGCAGGAGCGCCTCGACGAACAAGGCGGCCTTGGAGTCGTAGTAGTGATGGACAAGAGCCGGGTCGACGTCCGCAGCGCGGGCGATCGCCCGAAGGCTCACGCGGTCATAGCCCTCGGCACTGAAGAGTGCCTTGGCGGCGTCCCGGATGGTGCCCCGTGTGTCGTCGTTGCCCGGACGACGGCCCCGAGGGCGCGCAGCCGTGTTCATGTAGATCCTCCCCCCAGTTCGACCGTGCGAGGGGGGGTGGACCCCCCGGGTCCGCTCGAACTGCAATCATTTACAAGGAATCGTTGAGTGACGATTCCGATTCAGTCTTGTGATGATAAGCGTCGGCGTCAACTCCAAAGCGCCTGTTTCGCGCCCCGACAAGGCCTGACGTCCCCCGGTAGGTGACCAGGAACACGCCTTCTGCACACCTTCTCGGGGCGGTCTGGTGAAGTCATCGCGGGCGTCACGCCTAGACCCGCCGCAGTTGCGCGTCGAATCGGCGACCGGAAGGCGTTGTGAAGAGTTACCAACGCGCTGGGGGGCTTTCGCCCGCGATCAGGACTTCATCGTTCCGTCGGCCAGGAACCGGACGTGCCAGCTCAGCGCCTCCCCCAGGTTGTGGGGTGTGTGCTGCCCGTTCGCCGTCTTCTGGGCCCGCTCGAAGTAGTCCAGCAGCGCCGGACGGTAGTCGGGGTGGGCGCAGTTCTCGATGATGAGCTTCGCGCGCTTGCGCGGCGCCAGCGTGCGCAGGTCCGCCAGCCCCTGCTCGGTGATCAGCACCTGCACGTCGTGCTCGGTGTGGTCGTGGTGGCTGACCATGGGCACGATCGCGGAGATGGCCCCGCCCTTGGCCACCGACGGCGTCACGAACGCGGAGATGTAGGCGTTGCGGGTGAAGTCGGCCGAACCGCCGATACCGTTCTGCAGCCGGCTGCCCATGATGTGGGTGGAGTTCACGTTGCCGTAGATGTCGGCCTCGATCATGCCGTTGCAGGCGAGCACGCCGAGGCGCCGGATCATCTCGGGGTGGTTCGAGAGCTCCTGGGGCCGCAGGATGATGTTCTTGCGATATTTCTTCGCCTCGTCGTTCATCCGCTCGGCGTACTCCGGCGACAGGGAGAACGCGGTGGCGGACGCCACGGTGAGCTTGCCCGAATCGATGAGATCGACCATGCCGTCCTGGATGACCTCGGTGTACGAGGTGAGGTCGCTGAACGGCCCGGCCTGCAGGCCCGCGAGCACCGCGTTGGCGACGTTGCCGACACCGGACTGCAGTGGCAGCAGGTTCTTCGGCAGCCGGTCGTGCTTCACCTCGTTGGCCAGGAAGTCGAGGTAGTGCTGGGCGATCGCCTCGGAGATGGCGTCGGCCGGCTTGAAGGGGGAGTTGCGGTCCGGCAGATCGGTCTCGACGACGGCGACGACCTTCGAGGCGTCGATGCGGTACGTGGTCTGACCCACCCGGTCGCCGGGGGCGAGGATGTCGACCTCGCGGCGATCCGGGGGCAGCGCGAAGCCGTAGTAGAGGTCGTGCATGCCGAGCAGGTCGAGGCTCTGCCAGCTGTTCACCTCGAGGATGATCTTGCTGGCCTTCTCCAGGTAGATGACGTTGTTGCCCACCGACGAGCTGGGAATGCCCTCACCGTCGGCGTTGATGCCCGCCACCTCGATCACCGCGACATCCAGCGGCGCGAGCACCTCGGCGCGGACGAGCGGCCCGGAGTGGGACAGGTGGATGTCGTTGTAGTCGGAGAGACCGGCGTTGATCTTACTGCGCATCACCGGGTCGGACTGGTAGGGCATCCGATAGCTGATGCCGTCGACCTCGGCCAGGGTGGCGTCCAGCTCGGGAGCGGTCGACGCGCCCGTCCAGCACCCGATCTGGAAGTCCTTGCCCTCCTCGTGGGCGGCGCGGATCCGCGTGGCGAGCGCACCCGGGATCAGCTTGGGGTAGCCAGCTCCGGTGAAGCCGGAGAACCCGACGTTGTCCCCGTGTTCGATGAAGGTTGCCGCCTCGTCGGCCGACATCACCTTGGAACGGAACTTTTCGTGCTGGATCCGGGACATGCAACCACTTCCTCTTGTCGATCACGACCACCCTAGCCCGAACGACCCGGCCCCACGGCCGCCCGGAGCAACGTGGCCCAAGTCAGTGGAAGCCGCCCGGTGCAGGGCCGGCAGGCTGGTGTCGGAGGGGCTGTTTACCATGGAGAGTGGCGTCCGCGGAGGCAGGGGCGCGTGACGGAAACGGGGTGGGTGAGGTGAGCGGTGCGGCAACCGAGCGGCGGGCCGGACGCCGGCGCGCGGGCGGGGGCCGGACGTCTTGGTTGGCCGTCGGAGGCGTCCTGGCCGGCGTGGTGCTGGTGGCGTTGCTGCTGCAGGCGTTCGTGCGCGTGCACGTCGTGGCCTCCGACGCGATGGCGTCCACCTTGACGCGCGACGAGCGCGTGCTGTCCTCGTCCTGGGCGTTGGGGCCGGACGGCCCGTCGCGCGGCGACGTCGTCGTACTGGGCCACGGCACCACCTGGGAGGACGCGGAGCTGTCCCCGGCGGCGGGGGGTGGGCAGCTCTGGACGATCACGCGGGTCGTCGGGCTGCCCGGGGACGCCGTGGTGTGTTGTGACGCCGAGGGGCGGATCACCGTCGACGGGGAGCCGCGGGTCGAACCGGCCACGGTGGACGACGCGCCGTTCACCCCCGGCGTCCTCGACTGCGCCACCTGGCCGCGATCGGAGCGCTGCTTCCCGCCCGTGACCGTGCCCGCGGGGCGGCTGCTCGTGCTGGGGGACCACCGCGGCGTGGCTCCCGACTCGATGGTGCTGTGCCGGGGCACCGCGCCGGCGTCCGACTGTGCCCGCTTCGTCCCCGCCGAGCGCGTGGCCGGACGCGTGGTGGCGAAACTCTGGCCGCCCGGCCCGGTGGGCTGACCCACGGCGAGACGCCGGGGCCAGCCGCGTCACGCGGACGTCAGGCGAGCGCGATCCGCTGCCGAAGTTGATGCATCTCACCGGGCCGCAGGGTGATCGCACCGTCGCGGCAGTTGGCGGCCTCGATGCAGAGCATGCCGGTCCATTCGTCATCGCCGAAGTCGGGCATCGCCTTGGCCTTGTCGACCCAGGGGTTCCACACCACGGTGTTCGCCGAGCCGCTCTTCGCGATGACGAGCGTGCGGCCGAGCACCGGGTCGTGCACGACGACCTCACCCTCGCTCGTGTACACCCGGTCGGTCTCACCGGTGATGGTGATGTCACCGGACTGGGTCTGCGTCTCACCGGTGACCTTGTCGAAGTACGTCGCACCGTCGAGGCCGGAGACGGTGACCTCGCGCACGTCGCCGACGGCCAGGTAGGTGTGGAGAGCGTTCTCGAAGGTGATGACGTTCTCGCCGGTGTTGTTGATCTCGAGCGTGATGCCGAGGTATTCGGGGGTGAACTTGGCGCGCAGGTAGGCGCGGTAGCGGTGCGGCAGGCCGTCCTGGCGTCCGGTCATCGCCTGGTCGAGCTCGTACTCGACGAGGAGGCGTCCGTCACGCTCGAGGGTGTCCTTCGTGTCCTGCAGGTGCCATGTGGCGGTGCGGACGAACCCGTGCGCCGGGTCGCCCTCCTCACCGGGCCCGAACCACGGGAAGATCACGGGAACGCCGCCGCGGATCGGCTGGTCGTCGGAGAAGGCGGAGTGCGCGCTGAGCCACAGCACGGGCGCCTGCCCGTCGGGTTGGTACGACCAGATGTGCGCCCCGTGCTCGAACACGCCGTAGTGCCCCGAACCGTGCTTGGCCTCGACGCCGCGCATCGGGTTCGTGGTGGTCTCGAACGCCATGGTGAAGGATCCTCCTCGGGAGAGTCGTCAGGTGCCCTGAGCCTAGTTCGCGGCCCCCGGCCGTGCAGCCACGGCGCGAAATCGGCGGCCCTCTCGCCCGGTGAAGCCGATCAGTCCGTGACGCCCAGCGGGCGCAACACGAAACCGGTGCGCAATTTGGGGGTGAAGAACGTCGACTTGGGAGGCATCAGCAGCCCCTCGCGGGCGGTGCGCTCGATCTCGACCAGGGAGGTGGGCCGGATGAGGACCGCCCCCGCGACGGCGCCCGAGGAGACCAACCCGGTGACCTCCGCCAAGCCGTGTTGATAGCCGACCTCGGCGCCGGTGCCCTCCACCGCGTGCTCCAGCCAGGCGCCGTCGAGGGCGCGGACGCCGTCGAACGCCCCAGGCCGGGGCGTGAGCCAGCTGGCGCCCTCGGCCGTGAGCAGGACGAGGCGTCCGGTGCGGACCATCTCGGCGAGCGTGGCCGGTGTGGGCTCGGGGGCGGGGGTCAGGTCAAAGCGGCCCGCGAGGGCGTCGCGCAGCGCGTCGGCGCTGAGGCCCGTGTAGACGCGGTGGATCGCCTCGATGCTGAGCTGCTCCTCCACGAGCTCGTTGATGAAGGTGAGGGTCCGTTCGGCCGTGGTGTCGGTGCGGCCGGACGCCGCCCGGACCTCGTCGCGGTGCGTGCGGGCGATGGCATAGCGGTGGTGGCCGTCGGCGATCAGCACGTCGTCGGCGCCGACGATGGAGGCGATCGCGGCAATGCGCTCGGGGTCGGTGACCCGCTCGACACGGTGCGTGACGCCGTCCACCACGAGCGTGCCGACCGGCTCGCCGGGTTCGGCCAGCGCGGCCGTGAGCCCCCGGGCCAGCGACAGGCCCCACACGGGGGAGAGGTTGGCGCCCGTGGCGCGGGTGAGGTCGAGGCGGTCGGTCTTGGCCTTCGGGGTGGTGCGCTCGTGGGGCAGGACGCCGCCGGCGCCGGCGTCCACGACCTCCAGCGCGCCGAGGACGCCGACGATCTCTCGCGATGCTCCGGTCGCGTCGGTGAACCCCATCCGGTAGATCGTGAAGCTCGGCTCGTCGTCGGTGACCAGGACGCCGGCGTCCAGCCACCCCTGCAGGGTCGCCGCGGCCCGCTCGTAGCGGTCCTCGCCACCGCGGGGCACGTCGATGTGGACGACGTTGTGCTCGCTGCGGGCGGCGAGCGCGTCGGTGTCGTCGTCGCTCAGCACGTCGTACGGCGGGGCGATCACCCGGGTCAGGTCGGTGCCGGGGGCGTAGCGGTGGGCGAGGAACGGCTCGAACGCAGGCATGACGCCGATCGTATCGGCGCCCCGGAAGGGGGCAGGCGCCGGCTCAGGCGCGCAGGTACTCCCGGAGCGCATCGTCGGCGTCGCGGGGGACGAACCCGGTGGCCTTGATCTTGCCCAGCGCCAGGGCGCTGTGACGCGGGCGGGGCGAGACGACCTTGCCCTCGGCGAACGCCTCGGTGGTCTGCGGCGACACGTCGGACGCCGCGTGGCCGGTCAGCTCGAACACCTGCTGGGCGATCTCGAACCAACTGCGGACGGCGCCGTCGTTGGTGAGGTTGTAGGTGCCGTACGGCGCCCCGGACGCCAGCAGGTGCGCGATGCCGTCGGCCAGGTCGGTGGTGAACGTGAGCCGCCCGAACTGGTCGTCGACCACCGCCGGCGCGACGCCCCGCTCGGCCAGCGACGCCATGGTGCGCACGAAGTTCTTGCCCTCGCCGATCACCCAGGAGGTGCGGACGACGTAGTGGGCCGGCAGGGTCGCGACCAGCGCGTCGCCGGCGGCCTTCGTGACGCCGTACACCCCGAGCGGGCTGAACGGCTCGTCCTCGTCGTGCTCCTCCGCCTCGCCGTCGAACACGTAGTCGCTGGACACGTGCACCAGCGTCATCCGGTGTTCGCGGGCCACGGCGACCAGGTTCGTCAGGGCGCCCACGTTGAGGGCCCAGGCCGCGGCGCGTCCCTCGGCGTTCTCGGCCTGGTCGACCGCGGTGTAGGCGGCCGCATTGATGACGGTGCCGACGCCCCCCCACGGGTACGCGGCGACCGCGTCGGCGTCGGTGAGGTCGAGCTCATCACGGTCCAGGGCCGCGGCGTCCGGGAAGGCCTGCTGCAGCGCGCGCCCGAGCTGGCCCTGCGCGCCGACGATCACGGTCGTGCGCGGTGGCATCGGCACCACGTCGGCCAACCGCGGGTGCTGGGCGTCGGCGTCCGAGATCGTGGCCTCGGCCAGCGGGATCGGCCACGCGATGGCGGCGGTCTCGTCGGCCAGGTTGAGGTAGGTGTAGGACGCCCGCGCCTCCGGTGACCAGTGGTCGTTGACGAGGTAGCTGTACGCCGTGTCCGCCTCGAGGGCCTGGTAGCCGTTGGCGACGCCGCGCGGCACGAACACCGCCCGCTCGGGCCCCATCTCGAGGGTGAAGCTGGTGCCGAACGTCGGCCCCTCCCGCAGGTCGACCCACGCGCCGAAGATCCGGCCGTGGGCCAAGCCCACCAGCTTGTCCCACGGCTCGGCGTGCAGGCCGCGGGTCGATCCGGCGTCGGCGTTGTAGGACATGTTGTTCTGCACCGGCGCGAAGTCGGGCAACCCGAGGGCCACCATCTTCGCCCGCTGCCAGTTCTCCTTGAACCAGCCGCGGGCGTCCCCGTGCACGGGCAGGTCGACGACCAGCAGCCCCGGGATGGCGGTGGTGTGGACGGCGAGGTCGGTCATGGAAGTCTCCGTGGGTCGAGCGGCGGGGAAGGGGGGCACTACTGGCCGGTGCGGGCGTACTTGGCCTCGGTGGCCTCCTTCATCGGACGCCACCACCCCTCGTTCGCGCGGTACCAGTCGATGGTGGCGGCCAACCCGGCCTCGAACGCGGTGTACGTCGGCGTCCAGCCCAGCTCGGTGCGCAGCTTGGTGGAGTCGATCGCGTAGCGCAGGTCGTGGCCCGGCCGGTCGTTCACGTGGTCGTAGGCGTCGGCGGGGTGGCCCATGAGGCGCAGGATCATCTCGACGACGTCCTTGTTGTTCATCTCGCCGTCGGCGCCGATCAGGTACGTCTCGCCGATGCGGCCCGCCTCGATGATGCGCAGCACGGCGGCGTTGTGGTCGTCGACGTGGATCCAGTCGCGCACATTGAGCCCCGCGCCGTACAGCTTGGGGTGGACGCCGTCGATCAGGTTCGTGATCTGGCGGGGGATGAACTTCTCCACGTGCTGGCGCGGCCCGTAGTTGTTGGAGCAGTTGCTGATCGTGGCCTCGACGCCGAAGCTCCGCACCCACGCCCGCACCAGCAGGTCGGAGCCGGCCTTCGTGGAGGAGTAGGGACTGGACGGGTTGTACGGGGTCGTCTCGTGGAAACGCTCGGGGTCGTCGAGCTCCAGGTCGCCGTACACCTCGTCGGTGGAGATGTGGTGGTAGCGGACGCCGTGGCGCCGGCACGCCTCCAGCAGGGTGAACGTGCCGACGAGGTTCGTGTCGATGAACGGCGACGGGTCGTTCAGGGAATTGTCGTTGTGCGACTCGGCGGCGAAGTGGACGACCACGTCGGCGTCGGCCACGAGGGAGCCGACCAACTCGGCGTCGGTGATGTCGCCGACGACCAGGCGGACCCGGTTCTCGGGTAGATCGTCCAGGGAGGCGCGGCGTCCGGCGTACGTGAGCTTGTCGAGCACCGTCACCTTGTGGTCGGTGCCGTCGACGACCGAGCGGACGAAGTTGCTGCCGATGAAGCCGGCGCCGCCGGTCACGAGGTAGTGGGACACGGCAGCCGAGTCTATCGGCTCACTCGCGGGGGCGCCGCCGTTCGCCGACTGTGCGCGCGCCGCAGGCCGGAATCGGCGTCGCGTCGCCTCGCGCCCGGCGGTGAAAAGCACCATGATGGAGCCATGCGCGGCATCATTCTCGCCGGGGGGTCCGGCACTCGGCTCCACCCGATCACCCAGGCGACCAGCAAGCAGCTCGTCCCGGTGTACGACAAGCCGATGGTGTATTACCCGCTCTCCACACTGATGTTCGCCGGCATCGCCGACGTGCTGGTGATCACCACCCCGCACGACGCGGACGCCTTCGCACGCCTCCTCGGGGACGGCTCGCAGTTCGGCATCTCCATCACGTACGCCACCCAGCCGGAGCCCAAGGGCCTGGCCCAGGCCTTCACGATCGGTGCCGACTTCGCCCGCGGCGAGAAGTGCGCGCTGGTGCTCGGCGACAACATCTTCTACGGCCCCGGTCTCGGCCGGCAGCTGCGCAAGTACGGCGACATCGACGGTGCCGCGGTGTTCGCCTACTGGGTGGCGAACCCCAGCGACTACGGCGTCGTGGAGTTCGACGAGGACTTCCGGGCCGTCTCGCTGGAGGAGAAGCCCGTCGCTCCGAAGTCGAACTACGCCGTGCCGGGCCTGTACTTCTACGACGCCGACGTCGTCGACATCGCCGCCAACCTGCAGCCCTCCGCGCGCGGTGAGTACGAGATCACCGACGTCAACCGGGTCTACCTCGAGCGGGGCGACCTGCAGGTCGAGGTGTTGACCCGCGGCACCGCCTGGCTCGACACGGGCACGTTCGAGTCCCTCAACGATGCCAACAACTTCGTGCGGACGGTGCAGGCGCGTCAGGGGCTCCAGGTGGGCTGCCCCGAAGAGGTGGCGTGGCGTCAGGGCTTCCTCAGCGATGACGAACTTCGGGAGCGCGCGGAGCGGCTCGTGAAGTCCGGCTACGGGGACTATCTGCTCAATCTGCTCGCGCGCGACGTCCGGTGAAGCCGCGCGTGGCGGCCACGTGGGTCGTCATCGTGCTGCTCGTGGCGGGCCTGGCGTTCGGCCTCGCCGGCCTCGGCGGCGCGCTGAGCGCCGGGCCGCAGCAGGCCGCCACGCCGGCGGCCGCAACCGCGGACGCATCAGTGCGCGCCGACCCCGTCTCGGGCCTGGCCTGGGTGGAGCTCGCCGCGCTGCCGCCCGAGGCGTCCGACACGGTGGACATCATCGCGGCCGGCCCGCCGTACCCCTACCGCGCCGACGGCGAGACGTTCTCCAACCGCGAGGGCCTGCTGCCCGCCCAGCCGGAGGGCTACTATCGCGAGTTCACGGTCGAGACCCCCGGTGCGGACGACCGCGGCGCCCGCCGCATCGTCGTCGGCGCGGGCGGGGAGTACTACTGGACCGCAGACCACTACGACAGCTTCGAGAGGATCCGCCGATGAACGCGACCTTCGCGCCCGGCATGTACGTCACGACCGCATCGGCCGAATCGGTCGCCGGCGACTGGCGGCTGGCGGGCTGGACGGCCCGGGTCGTCCACGTCGACACCGACGAGGAGGGCAAGCGGGCGCGCCGTGCCGCGCTGGTCGAGGTGGGCCGTTCGCTCCGGTTCGGCGACTCCTTCGGCGCCAACCTGGATGCGTTGGAGGACAGCCTGCGCGACCTGACCGAGCCCACCGTGCTCGTCTGGGCCCGCGGTGGGGCCTTCGCGGACGCCCATCCGGCCGCGTGGGAGACCATCAGCGAGGTGCTGGCCGCCCGGACGCGCCGCAAGCCCGGCTTCGCCTTCGTCCTGGCCGACACGAAGAGCCGCTGAACCGTTCGCACCACCGCGGGGGAAACGCGGGGCTCGTGGGCGCTCAGGCCCGGCAGGCAACCCCGGTCGCGTGGATCGGGCAGTAGCCGCCCGGGTTCTTGACCAAGTACTGCTGGTGGTACGCCTCAGCGGGGTAGAAGGTCACACCGTCCGCGTCGGCACCGCCACTGCCGGTGCCCCCGGCCGCCGGGGTGATCTCGGTGGTGATCGCGCCGTAGCCGGCAGACGCGTAGGCCTCCTGCGCCCGGTCGCGGGCCGCGGCGGCGGCGTCCGCCTGCTCGGAGCCGACCGTGAAGAGGGCCGAGCGGTACTGCGTGCCCACGTCGTTGCCCTGCCGCATGCCCTGGGTGGGGTCGTGGGCCTCGAAGAAGTGCGTGAGCAGGTCGTCGTAGCCGACCTGCGCCGGGTCGAAGCAGACGCGGACAGTCTCGGCGTGGCCGGTGCGGCCCGAACACACCTCTTGGTAGGTGGGGTTCGGCGTGAACCCGCCCAGGTAACCCACCGCGGTGTTGGTCACCCCGGGGATCTGCCAGAACAGCTTCTCCTCGCCCCAGAAACAGCCCAGAGCGAAGTACGCGACCTGCGAGCCGCCGGGGGTGGCGAGCACGTCGGTGCCGAAGACGTCGTGGACGACGCCGGGCGGCAGGACGGGGGTGTCGCGACCGGGGAGGGCGAGGCGAGGATCCACGAGGCGAGGCTTTCCGAACATGGCCCGAGCCTACGTGCGGCGGGCAAGCAAGGCGCTTGCCGGGATGCGGGCCGGCAAGCGCCATCACCCGCCCCCGAGCGGCTCATCGGGGCTGTCTCAGGGTCACGAACGGGGTGACAGGGGGTTGCCAGCGCTAACTCCAGCTAGCAGGATGGGGCCATGGCAGGCGAGGAGGTCCACCACCACGAGCGCACCGCGCTCGGGGACTTCATCGCAAGCCAGCGGCGCGCCGCCGAGATGTCGCTTCGTCAACTCGCCGATCGCGCCGGGATCTCCAATCCCTATGTCAGCCAGATCGAACGGGGGCTGCGCAAGCCGTCCGCGGAGGTACTGAACCAGATCGCCACCGCCTTGTCGGTGTCGGCCGAGTCGCTGTACATCCGGGCCGGTCTGCTCGAGGGGGTCGACGACCGACCCACCGCGACAGAACGCGTCATCTCCACCGATCCGAAGCTGTCCCCGGCGCAACAGCAGGCGCTCATCGGGGTCTACCGGGCCTTCACCGGCCTGGCCGACCAGTCACCCGAGCCGAATCAACCCCACGAGCCGGCAAGCCCGGCCCAGCACGAGGAGTGAACATGTCCGACCAGCACAACGACCAGACCCGTGGCGAGTTCGTCGAGGACGTGACCGCCGACCGCACGCAGCCGACCGCCGGTTTCGGTGACGGCGAGAAGCTGACGCCCGAGAAGGTGGGCGAGGCCGCGGTGAAGTTCGCGTCCGAGACGGCCTTCGCGGCCGCGGGCGTGGCCGACCTCATCGCCGCGAAGGCGCGCGAGTTCTTCGACACGCAGCGTCGCCAGCTCGCCGAGAAGACCCCGGAGGGCATCGACCCCAACTTCAAGCAGTTCGTGGACGGCATGCCGGACCAGTTCAAGGTCTTCCTCGACGAGGTGACCCGGCAGTACCACGACATGGCTGAGCGGGGTCGCAGCGCCGTCTCCGACTTCTCCCAGCAGGTGAAGGAGTCCCGCGCCGCCCGCCCCGACGGGGCCTTCGATGTCAACGAGGGTGTGGACGCCGACGACGCCGACACCGTCGTGGCGCCCGAGTTCGTCGAGGAGACGACCACCGACACCACCTTCCTCGACACCGACGTGCCGCCCACCGCGCCGGAGGACGCCGCACCCGACCAGACCTGGCCGGGGGAGTCGAACACCGAGCACCGCGACTGACCAGTACCTAAACAGCACCACCGCGCGGGTCCGGCCGACAGGCCGGGCCCCCGCGGCCCTGCCGGGCTTCGGGGGGCCGACCGGGGTGCCTGCCGGCCGTCGGGTCAGCCGTCGTCGTAGCGCACGTGGTCGCCCAGCGGGGAGGGGTGGTGCCAGCGGGCGGGCAACCAGGCACCCTTGCGGCGACGCAGCACCCACAACCGGCCGGGCACGGCGGCGGCGTCCACGGCCTTGCGCGCGGTGTCGGCGGCGATGAACGCTTCCGCGTCCTCCTCGGCGTCGTTGCTGTCGGGCACGACGAACCGGACGTAGAGGCGCGGCGTCCCGGCCACGACGTCGAGGTCGTGCCCGTCGAGGTGGTGACCGGAGGCGCGCAGCTGCCCGAGCAGGGTGGCGAGCACCTCGGGCGGGGCGTGCCCCGGCCGCACGTCGAGGATCTCCAGTTCGAGCCGGAACGAGGGCATGGCCGCACCCTAGGGGGCGGCTCCGACAATCCGACGGGGGGCCGGCATCGACCCCCGGTCGAGAGTCCGGGCAGATTTCCCCATGGGTGGCACGGCGTGCCACCCCACCCAGGCGCGGCGACGCTACTGTGCCGGCCATGACCCCCCTCTCGCGTCGCGCGATCCTGGCGGCGTTCGTCGGCACGGCGGCGGTCGGGTGCTCCGCCCCGGCCGCCGCGCCGAGTCCGACGCCGACCGCCACGCCCACCGCACCCGCCCCGTCCGTCACACCCACCCCCGAACCCGACGCACGGCCGCGCTGGCCGCTGACCGGCCAGTTGGTGGACGACCCGGCGCTGGTTCAACACGCGGCGGTGGCGGTGAAGGTGCCCGACACCCGCGTCGAACACCCCCAGCTGGGCCTGAACGACGCCGACCTGGTGTTCGT
Organism: Propioniciclava soli; assembly: GCF_038502305.1. Classification (NCBI taxonomy): domain Bacteria; kingdom Bacillati; phylum Actinomycetota; class Actinomycetes; order Propionibacteriales; family Propionibacteriaceae; genus Propioniciclava; species Propioniciclava soli. Next base: position 3,131,887 of record NZ_CP115965.1, on the reverse strand, counting down.
CCAACTCGACGGCTACCCCGACGCCCACGGCGAGAGCGCCACCCGCCTCGTGCCGGTGTTCCACTCCCGCTTCCCGGACGCCGCCGGCCCCGTCCGCTCGCTGCGGCCCTCCGACCTTGCGCTGCTCGGGCCACTGCGCGCCGTCGTCGGCAGCACGGGCGCCGCCGGCTGGGTCGCGTCCTACCTGGCGCAGCGCAGCGACATTCTCGACACCGGACACACCTACCTCGCCACGCGCGGCACGGGGGCCTATTCCATTGACCCGTCGCGCATCCGCACCCTCAGCGGCAAGAAGTACTACGACCGGGCGGTGCGGTGCCACCCGGCGCTGCTCGCCGAGGTCACGGGCCGGTTCGCCGACGGCCCGCCCGCCCCCTACCTGCCCTACGCCACGGGGGAGCAGACCCCGAGCACCGAGGCCGGCTTCCCGGCGACCACGGTGATCGTGCCGTGGAAGTCGGGCAGCGACTACGCGATGGGCTACGTGTTCGATGCGGCGTCCGGGAGGTACGAGCGAAGCATGCCGTGGGGGCCGCACGTGCTGGCCGACGGCTCCCGCGTCACGACCGACAACGTTCTCGTCATCCTGGCCGGGCAGGGCAGCGCCAAGCTCGCCGAGGGCGAGGGCGGGCCGGAGCCCATCCACGAGGTGACGGACGCCTCGGGTCGGTTCCACTACGCCCACGGTGGGCGTGCGGTCTCGGGGCAGTGGAGCAAGGCGGGGGTGGACGCCCCCTTCCAGTTCACGCTCGACAGCGGCGAGCCGCTGCGCGTCGCGCCGGGGCGCACCTTTGTCGAGCTGCCCCGCGCCGACGCCGCCGTCCAGATCTCCTGACGTCGCCTTGCGCGGGGCCGACGGCCGCGGCCGCTCAGGCGTCCTGGCTGTAGATCAGGACGCTGTAGGGCGCGACCGTCACCTCGGCGCTGCACGGCAGCCCGTCGGCCCCGTCGGTTCCGGCGTCCAGATCAAAGCTCGCCAGGGTGCCGAACAGCGCGCTGTAGGACGGGGCGTCGGAGTTGAAGCGCAGCGTCCACCTCCCCGCCGCCGGCAACCCGATGCGCCGGTGTTCCAGCGCCTGGGCGCTGAGGTTGGCGACGACGACCACGGAGTCGCCCGGGCCGCCGTCAGCCCACCGGTGGTAGGCCAGCAGGTTGGCTTCCTCGTCGGCGTGGAACACGTCGATGTTGCCCGCCGTCAGGCCTCGGGTGGACCCCCATCGGTTGAGCCGTAGCGTGATCAGGTCGGCGTAGAGGTTGGCGATGCCCGCGAAGTCCTCCCGCCGCCGCCAGTCGAGCGGCACGTCGTCGCGGAACCAGCCGCCCTCGAGGAATTCCTGGCCCTGGAACAGCATCGGGATGCCTGGTGCGGTCAGCATGAGCGCGGCCCCCAGCGTCGAGCGCTTCTGGGCGGCCCAGCCGGACTGGTCACCCTCGTCGACGGACGCGGGCACGCGCGAGCGGCCGTTGGCGACCTCGTCGTGACTCTCGGTGTAGATGACGCGGGCGAAGGGATCGCCGTAGCTGTGCGTGAGCGCGCTCGAGACCTCCGCCAGCGAGCGCCACGCGTCGTTCGTCTTCTCCAGGGCCTCGCGGACCGGGTGGACGAACTGGCTGTCCCACTGGGCGTGGAAGCCGGCGCCCCCCTCGGCCAGCGAGGTGACGGACGCGTCGCCGTGCAGGTCCTCGGCGATGATGATGCGGCCGGGGAACTCCTCGCGCATCGTCTCGGAGAGCCAGCGCATCAGGCTCCAGCCCTCGGGCAGGTTGAACTCGGTCCCGTCCACGCTGCGCATGTAGGGCGTCATGTCCAGGCGCAGGCCGTCCATGTGGTACTCGCGCAACCACATGAGCGCGTTGTCGCGGATGTAGCGGCGGACCTCCTCGCGGCCGTAGTCAGGGCGGGTGTCTCCCCAGGGCGTCGCGGAGCGCCAGTCGTTGTAGAAGTAGATCCCGCCCAGGCCGTTCTCCTGCCAGCCGTCGAACTGCCACAGATCGAGGTCGGAGGGGCCGAAGTGGTTGTAGACGACGTCGAGGATGACGGCGAGGCCGCGCTGGTGGGCCGCCCGGACGAGGGTCTTCAGGGCGTCCGGGCCGCCGTAGGAGCTCTCCACCGCGAACGGGTCGGCCGGGTTGTAACCCCACGACATGTCGCCGGCGAACTCGGCGACGGGCATGAGCTGGATGGCGTTGACGCCGAGGTCGCGAAGCTGGTCGAGCCGGTCGACCACATCGTGCAGCGTGCCATCGGCGTCCGGGCCCTGGTTGAACGTGCCGACGTGGAGCTCGTAGATCACCAGCTCGTGGTGCGGCGGGCAGTGGGCCTGCGTGCCCTCCCAGTCGAAGGCCGCCTGGTCGTAGATCACGGCATTGCCCACGGAATCCGTCACCTGCGGGGCGTACGGGTCGCGGCGCGCGAAGGAGTTCTCCCCGTTCGTGATCCAGAACTTGTACTCGTGGCCGGCCTTCGCCTTCGGCACGCGCACGTACCAGTACCCGTTGCCCTCGCTCTTCAGTGGATTGGCCTCGGCGTCCCAGTCATTGAATTCGCCGAAGACGCTGACGGCGTCGGCGTGGGGGGCCCAGACGCGGAAGGCGAAGCCCCGGGACGCCTTGATGGCGCCCATGCCGGGCAGGTGAGCGGCCACGGGGGCTCCTCTCGGTCGTCGTGCGTGGGCTCGCGCGACGCTGCGGGAGTGCGCTCACCCTAGTGGACGCCGCACGCGCGGCGTGCGACGTCCTGCCAGCGCGGTGCGCGCCCGGTGCCGGGTCGTGCGACTGTGACAGGAGGTGCCTGAACCGATCCGAGGGCGGCGCACCGTGTGGCACGCTGGGGCCGTGCCCCCTTGGGGGCGCGCGGCGTCCCGGCCCCCGATGGGAGGACGCCCCGGTGCGGGCGAGGGCGTCCGACCGTCGGTGGTGAGGAGGACCCCGTGAAGGTGCTGAAGATCCACGGCAAGGAGGACATCCGCGTCGAGGAAGCGCCGATGCCCGAACCGGCCGAGGGGGAGGTGCGCGTCCGCATGGCCTACGGCGGCATCTGCGGCTCCGACCTGCACTACTACTTCCACGGCGCCTCCGGGGTGTTCGTGCTGCGCGAACCCCTCACCCCCGGGCACGAGATGTCGGCCACCGTCGACCTCGACCCGTCGGGCGACTTCGCGCCCGGCACTCCGGTCACGATCGCACCCGCCACCCACGGCGAGCCCCAGCCCGGGCTGGAGGACCGGCCCCACCTGTGGCCGGGCGGGGCGTACTACGGCAGCGCCTCCACCACGCCGCACACCCAGGGTGGCATGGCGGAGTACAAGACGGTGCCCGCGTCGATGCTGCGGCTGCTGCCCGACGGCCTCGACCTGCGGACGGCCGCGCTGGCCGAGCCGCTGTCGGTGGCCCTGCACGCGGCTGGCGTGGCCGGTGACCTCAGCGGGGCGTCCGTGCTGGTCATCGGCTGTGGCCCCATCGGCCTGTGCGTCGTGGCGGCCGCGCTGGCCCGCGGGGCGGCGTCCGTGGATGCCTCCGACATGCTCGGCGGTCCGCTGGAGCGTGCTGCGGGGCTCGGCGCGGCGGCCACGTACCCCGCAGCGGCGGGCGGCGTGCCCCAGACGCACTACGACGTGGTGTTCGAGTGCTCCGGCGTGGCGCCGGCGATCAGCTCCGCGATCGGGGCCGCCCGTCGCGCGGGCGTGGTGGTGCAGGTGGGCAATCTGCCCAACGAGCCCATCGCGGTGAACCTGGGCCCGATGGTGAGCAAGGAACTCGAGTACCGCGCGACGTTCCGGTTCAACGACGAGATGGACGAGGCCGTGGCGCTGCTCGCCTCGCGCCCGGAGCTGGGCCAGATCGTCACCCACGTCATCGACGCGGACGACGCCAAGCGGGCGTTCGCCGTGGCGCGCGACGCGCAGGCGTCCGGCAAGGTGCTCGTGTCGCTGTGGGGGGAGGAGTAGGCGTGGACACGATCGCGCGCTGCGACGTCATCGTCTGCTCGCCGGGGCGCAACTTCGTCACGGTGAAGATCACCACCAGCGACGGGATCGTCGGCTGGGGGGATGCGACCCTCAACGGCCGCGAGCTGGCGGTGGCGTCCTACCTCACCGAGCACGTCGTGCCGTGCCTCATCGGACGCGACGCCTCCCGCATCGGCGACACGTGGCAGTACCTCTACCGCGGTGCCTACTGGCGGCGGGGGCCGGTCACGATGACGGCGATCGCTGCGGTGGACGTGGCGTTGTGGGACATCAAGGGCAAGCGGGCCAACCTGCCGGTGTACGAGCTGCTCGGCGGCAAGGCGCGCGAGAACGTCCTGGTGTACGGCCACGCCGCCGGCGGCGACCTTGCCGAGATGGTGGATGACGTCGGCCGGTTCCTGGATCTCGGTTTCACCGCCGTGCGGGCGCAGACCGGGCTCGTCGGCGTCCCGCAGGCGTACGGGGCGCACGCGGCCGGTAGCACGTACGACCCGGCGGACGGCTCCCTGCCCACCGAGACGGGCTGGGACACCCGGGCCTACCTCGACCAGGCGCCGGCCTACCTGGCGGCCGTGCGCGAGCGCTTCGGGTTCGACTTCGACCTGTTGCACGACTGCCACCACCGCATGACGCCCAATGAGGCGGGTCGCTTCGGGCGCAGCGTGGAAGAGCTCAAGCTGTTCTGGATGGAGGACCCGACCCCGGCGGAGAACCAGGAGGGCTTCCGGCTGATTCGGCAGCGCACGTCGACGCCGATCGCCGTGGGTGAGGTGCTCAACTCGATCTGGGACGTGCAGACCCTCATCACTGAGCAGCTCATCGACTACGTGCGCACGTCGGTGTCGCACGCCGGCGGCATCACCCACCTGCGGCGGATCTTCGACCTCGCGGCGCTCTACCACGTTCGCTCCGGCTCCCACGGCGCGACCGACCTCTCCCCGGTGAGCCTCGCCGCGGCGCTGGCGCTGGACATCACGATCCCGAACTTCGGCATCCAGGAGTACATGGCTCACCTGCCGGTGACGCACGAGGTGTTCCGGCCTGGTTACCGGCTTGAGGGCGGCCGCGTCTGGCTCTCGGACGCCCCGGGGCTCGGCGTGGAGGTGGACGAGGAGGCGGCCAAGAAATTCCCCTACGAGCGCAAGTACCTGCCCGTCGCCCGGTTGGCCGACGGCACGCTGTGGGACTGGTGATGGGCCGCCGGCGGTGAGGGCGGGCCGGCGAGTTGGTTGACGTACGTTCAAGCGAGAGCCACACTTGAATGGTTGGCAACCAACTTCCCTTCGGGGAGCACCGGGAGGAGCTCCATGCCTGAACCCCCACCCAGCCGCTCACAGGCGTCCGAGCAGCTCGACCTGACCGAGGATGCCCGTCGCGCCGCGGTGCTGGCCTCGCGGCGTCCGGCGTGGCAGGACGCGCTGGCCGCCGCCCTCATTGGCATCGCGTGGACGGGGTTCTTCAGCTGGACCGTCCCCGGCGCGGTGGTGGCCGTGGTCGCGTCCGTCCTCTGCGGGGTGTTGGCGCTGCGCAGCCGACGCCGGACGGGTCGGCTCACGGACGACCGCGGCGTCCTGGCGCACGGTGGTTTCTTCACCATCGCCTACGTCACGATGGTCCTGGTCGGCCAAGTGCTCCGCGACCCGGGCCGATCGGCATGGTGGTACGTCGCGGTGTTCGCCCTCGTGACACCCGCTGTCTTCGCCTACCTGCGGCTGCAGGAGGCGTATGAGGTGCGTCGTCTCACTCGGGGCGACTACGGGCCCTACGACCGCACGTGAGCGACAGCGCCGAGTTCGACGAACTCATCCACGCCCCCACCAGGCTGCGCCTGTGCGCCGCGTTGGAGCCGGTGACCGCGCTGGAGTTCGGCGTGCTCGAGGAGGGGCTCGGCATCTCCACCTCGCTGCTCTCCAAACAGTTGCGGGTGCTCGCGGACGCCGGGTACGTCACGCTCGCCAAGCGGCGACAGGCGGTGGGGCGCCCGCGCACCTGGGTGTCGCTCACGGCGTCCGGACGCGGCGCCTACCGCCGGCACGTGGCCGCGCTGCGCGCCATCATCGCCTCGGGGTCGTCTGGCCCCGACCGGTAGAAAACACGGGTCCGCGCTGGCCGCCTGCGTCCGCAGCACCACGAAAGCCCGGGCACAGCGTTGACACAGGGGAGGGCCGGAACCTGTCGGCGTGACCGCCTCACCCGCCGCGTCCGCGGCTCCTTCGCTCCGTGACACGTCCGTTGTGCGAACACCCCGGTGGATCTGGGTCGCTCTGGCCTCCCTGATGGTTCTCGCCGGCGTCGGGTACGCCGCAGGCATCCCGCTCGGTCTGGTGCACAACTACTACGGCCCGGCCGTCTACGCCATGGCCCACAGCTGGGAGGCTTGGTTCTGGGGCGCCCAGGACACGCAGGCCATGCTGACCCTCGACAAGCTGCCGGGCGCCTTCCAGCTCCAGGCCCTGTCGGCACGCGTCTTCGGCTACTCCACCTGGTCGGTGCTGCTGCCACAGGTGGTGGCCGCCGTGGCCGCCGTCGGCGTCCTGTTCGCCACCGTACGGCGGTGGCTCGGCCCGCGCGCCGCCCTGGCGGCGGCCACCGTCCTGGCGACGACTCCGGTGGTGGCGGCCCTCGCACACAGCCAGATCGTCGACACCTGGCTCATGTTCCTGCTGATCTGCGCGGCGTGGGCGTGGACGCGCGCCGTGCAGTCCGGACGCCTCGGCTGGCTGGTGCTGTGTGGTGCGCTCGTGGGCGCGGCGTTCAACGTGAAGATGGTCCAGGCCTGGGGGGTGCTGCCGGCGCTGGCTGTGGCCTACTGGCTGTTCGCGCCCGGCACGAAGCGTCGCCGGACCGGTCACGTCCTCGTGGCGGGGGTCGTGACGGCCGTCGTGTCGCTGTGGTGGCTGGTGGTCGCCTCGGTGGTTCCGGCCGATCGACGCCCCTGGATCGACGGTTCAGCGTCCAACTCGGCGTGGGCGATGGTCTTCGGCTACAACCTGTTCTCCCGCCACACGGAGGGGGGCGGCACGCCCGGCGGCACGGGGGGTTGGAGCTACCTGTTCACCTCCGACGTGGCCACCCAGGTCGGGTGGCTGTATCCGCTGGCCCTCCTCGGATTCGCGGGCGGGCTCTGGTGGTTGCGTAGCCGACCGCGCACCGACCCCGTCCGGGCCGGCGTGGTGATGTGGGGGGTGTGGCTCGTGACGCACGCCCTCGCGTTCTCGCTCGGACGCGTCGCCCACTCCTTCTACGTCGAGGCACTCGCCCCCGCCGTGGCCGCGCTCGCCGTCGCGGGCGTCGTGTTGTCGTGGCGGGCGTGGCGGGCGGGCCACGCCAGTGGTTGGCTGCTCCCGGCGGGGGTGGCCGCCTCGCTCGCCTGGACGGTCTGGCTCCAGACCCGCTACCCGGATTTCCTGTCGTGGCTGGTGCCCACCGTGGTGGTGCTCGGGGTGGTGGGGTTGGCGGCGCTGTTGGCGCAGCGCTTCCTCCGGACGCCGCCACGGGCCGTGGCCCCTGCGGCCGCCGGTGCGCTCGCCGCATCGCTGCTGATCACCCCCGCCGCCTGGGCTGCCTCGACCACCCAGCTGGGGTACAGCGGCTCGAACATCGGGCCAGCCGCCGGCCCGGTGCAGTCCATGGGCGGCGGGGGCGGAATGCCCCGCGGTGGCGGCGCTGGGGGTGGCCGCCCGCCCGGTGGTGCTCAGGGTGGGACGACGGGCGCAGTTCCCCCCGGTGCGCCGGGTGCCACCGCGCCAGGTGCCGCCTCATCCGGCGACCCGGGCGCCGCCCCGACCGCTCCTGGCAACGGCAGGCCGGACGACCTGCCTGCCAGCGGACAACCGGGTGTCCCCGCCGGTCAGGGCTTCTCGGGTCCCGGTGGCGCAACCAGGGGAGCTGGTGGGCAACCCGGGGTCGGTGAGGGGCAGGCCGCGGAGACCTTGGCCTGGATCCGCGCCCACAACCCGGGCACGCGCTTCGAGCTGGCCGTGGTCGGGTCGCAGGGCGGCGGGGAGTACGTCCTGGCCGGGGGTGCGGTTCTGCCCATCGGTGGGTTCACCGGATCCATCCCCAATGTCACCGCCGAGCAGCTGGCCGCGATGGTGTCGGCCGGCGAACTCCACCATGTGCTGCTCGGGGGCGGTGGTGGTCAGGGGCGTGACCGGTCCGGCGACGCGGAGCTGACCACATGGGTGACCGAGCACTGCGAGGCCGCGACGGACGCCCCCGTCTCCGGCCTGTACGTGTGCGGGTGAACGCGGTGCCGGCCGGCCTCAGCGGGTGAGGCGGATCTGGAAGCCGCGCAGCGTGTAACCCTCGATGAGGTCGTCCCAGCCGAGGTCGGGCTCGCGGACGATCTCGGGGGAGCGGGCCAGCAGGCGGGTCAGCAGCACATCGGACTCCATGATCGCGAGCGGCTGGCCCGGGCAGCGGTGGGCGCCGTCGCCGAAGGTGAGGCCTGACGCGTCCACGCCGCGCGGCATGGTGCGACCCGGCCGCAGGTCGTAGGGGCACGCCCCGACGGCGTCCGGATCGGTGTTGGTGTCGCGGACGCACACGTCGATGAGGTCGCCGGGCTCAATGCGCGTGGTCTCGCCACGATCGCTGACCTCGATGGGCTCGGTGGCGCGCCGATAGAGGTGGCCCACCACCGGCTCCAGGCGGATGATCTCGTTGAGAATTGCGTGGCGTTCCGCCTCGTCGGCCACCAGGTAGCGGCGCCGCAACGGCTCGTGGGTGAGCAGGTGCCAGGCCGCCATGCAGATGAACTCGCGGGTGGTGACCATGCCGGCCGTGCCGTACGTGACGCACTCGACCAAGATGTCGGTGTCGGTGTAGCCCTCCTCGATCAAGTGGCTGATGACGTCAGCCCGCGGTTGCCGGCGACGTTCGGCGATGGCGGGGCGGACGTCGGCGAGGTGGAACCGGACGATGGGCACGAGGCCGTTGAACGCCGCCTGCATCCACTGCCGCTTCGTGCGGCCGAGGTCGGGTCGCGTGATGTCGAACGGGGGCTGACGGAAGAACGTGACGAGCCGACGGGCCATGGCCCGGACCGGGGAGTTCGTGAGGCCCACCACCTCGGCGGTGACCTCCACCGAGTAGTGCAGGGCGAGCTCGGCCAGATCGACGCTGTCGGACGCCGCCGCCTCGGCCACGCGGGCGTCCGCGCAGGACTCCATCGTCGGCCGGTGGCGCTCCTGCACCACCTTCGGGGCGAAGAACCGGCCCACCTTCGACCGCTGTTCGTCGTGGAGCGGTCCGTCGGACATCAGGATCGGGTGGTGTCGCAGGACGCCCTTCGGGATCGCCTCCGCGGTGAAGCCCGCCTGGGTGGTGGCATGGCGGGCGCGCAGCACCTGACGGGCGCCCTCCAGCGACCGGATGCGCCACACCTGGCCGATCCGCTCCCGGCGAGGCCCCCCCGCCTCTCCGGGTTTGGTCGCCCGGCGCAGGTTGGGTTCCGTGGTCACGATTCCATCCTGTCAGGTATGCCAGGTCCGCACGCCGCAGGTGCCGATTCGTCGATTCACCGGACGCCGACCCCGTCTGGGGCTCGCCCCCGCCCGGGCGATCAGAGGTCGGGGTAGTGGTTCACCGGCTTGGCCTCCTCGGCCTCCTGCTCCTGCTGGACCTTCTTGGAGTCCGCGACCTCCTCCGGGGACGCGGCGCTCGCTCCGCGTCCGCCACGGCCGGCGTTCTCGGAACCGGTCTCGGGGTCGGAACTGGAGTCGGAATCGGAATCGGTGCCGGAATCGGAGCCCGCATCGTCGGCGTCCGAATCCGGATCGGAGGACTCGCCGGCGGTCAACCGCACCTCGCGGGCCTCCTCGATGGCCTCGGCCTGCTTCTCCTTCTTCTTGATCACGCCCTTCTCGTCGCGCAGCGGCAGCTGGATCTCCTCCTCGGCCGCGATGCCGCCCTGGAGCTGGCGCCCGCGCTCGAGCTCGGCGTCCACCTCGGCGCCGAAGAGCAGCACCATGTTGATGATGTTGATCCAGAACAAGAAGATGATGACGCCGGCCAGCGCGCCGTAGGTCTCGTCGTAGGAGCCGAAGTTCGACACGTAGAACCCGAACGCGAGCGAGGCGATGCCGGCCACGACGATGGCGAAGATCGCACCGGGGCTGAACCAGTGGGGCTTCGGTTGCCGGACGTTGGGCGTCGCCCAGTAGAGCAGTGCGACGAGGACGACCACGATCGCGGCGATCACGGGCCAGCGGGCGATGTTGAACACGGTCAGGGCGATGTCGCCCAGGCCGATCATGTTGCCGAGGGACTGCGCGAGGGGGCCGGAGACGGCCACGCCCACGATCGCCAACGCCAGCAGCGTCAGCATGCCGGCGGTGAGGGCATACATGCTGAGGTTGAACTTGATCGGTCCGCGGCCCTCGCCCACCTCGTAGATGCGGTTCATCGCGCGGCTGAACGCCTTCACGTAGTTCGACGCCGTCCACAGGGCGATCGCCAGACCGAGGAAGAGGCCGAGACCGGGGGCCGGGGCGTCGAGCAGGTTGTCGATGACCGGCATGATCGTGTCCATCGCGCCGCTGGGCAGTGCGCCCTGGTCGCGCAGGTCCTGGATCAGGGTGCGGAGCGTGTCTCCGCTCTGGCCGAAGAGACCCAGGATCGACACGAGCGCGATCAGCGCGGGGAAGATCGACAAGACGGTGAAGTAGGTGAGCGCGGCGGCGGCGTCCGGCAACTGGTCGTCGGAGAACTCGCGCACGGCGTTCTTGAGCACGAACTTCCAGTTGGGTGCCTTGATGTCAGTCGGACTGTCCGGCTTGCGGGGGTCGTCCGGGTGGGGAGCGGTGTCGGGGGCCATGGCCTTCTTCCTTCTCGACGTGCGCAGTTCAGGCACCACCGTATCCTGCTGGCGGAGAGCCGCCTCTCGCCGCTCACGGACAAATTCCTCACAGTCAAGAGTGAAATTTCCCTGTCGGACGGACTCCGGAGCCGCTACTGTGACTTTCGCGACCCCGCCGACGGTGGTCCGCGCACCCCGGAACGAGGATCAGATGAGCACAGCCATTTCCCTGCCGCACCTCCGCCAACGCTGGGCGGCGCTGTGCCTCGCGCTGGCGCTGCTGGCGGCCCTGCTGGTCGCGGCGCCGCTGCGCGCGGTGGCCGCAGACTGCACGATCCCCGCTGACCGGGTGGCCGTCACCGTCACCAACGAGGCCCGCGACATCGACACGTCGCGCCCGTGGGACAAGTTCGAGATCGCCGCCACCCTATCGAACCTCGACGGGCTCGCCGAGGGCTGCGAGGCGGTCATCACCCTGCCCGACCTGTTCGTCGACATCCTGACCACCACGTTGTACCTGAACGCGGACGGCACCTCGTCGGCGACGCCGCAGGCCGACACCGTCGCGGTGATGGCCGTGGACGGCCCGGCGCGGACCATGACGTTCACGCTCACCGACTACGCGGCCACCCACAGCGGCGTCTCGGCCCACGGTTGGACGGCCGCGCGCCTGACGAGCAGCCTCGAGCGTGACCAGACGGTGCCGGTCGTCGTGGACGTCAACGGCGAGACGCGGCCGGTCGTCGACATCGGCACCGAGCCGTGCCCGCCCGACTGCCCCGTCGTGCCCGTCGACGCGGCCAAGTACGGGATCGACAACGGGGACGGCACCGGCGTCGTCGTGATTCAGTCCCCGGTGATCCCCACCGCGGGCACCGAGGTCGCCTTCACCGACACGTTGACCTCGGCCGGGCAGTCCATCACCGGTGTCCTGTGGGCCCGCGGCTTCGATTGCGTCGACACCTGGGGGGCACCCGGCCTGTCGGCGGCGGACGGCAGCTGCGACACCACCCGCCACGCCGACCTGACCGCCGTGGGCACCGCAGGCACCTACACCGTGACGACGACGCAGGACGACCAGTTCATCCGGCTCCGCCTGGGGATGACGTTCACCGGAGAGGGTCCCTGGAGCGACCAGGCCACCGTCAGCTACGCCGGCGGGCCGGAGACCTGGACGGCCCGCACCGCGGTGGAGGGCTACGACGTCGGTGGGTTTGCGGCCGGTTCGGAGATCACGCCGACCCCGAGCCCGACGCCCAGCCCGAGCCCGACGCCCACGCCGTCGCCGGCCGTCACGCCCCCCGTGGTCACACCGCCCGTGGTCACCGCCAGGCCGACCTCGACGCCCCCGGTATTGCGCAAGGTCGTCCAGAGCGGGTGAGCGCAGCGACGGCGCGCGCCGTGCCGGGGGATCGCCGCGCGCGCCCGAGAGCTCGAGGGGCCGGGGCGCCCGGCATTCGGGTCTACCCGTGTGGGTGTTGCGCCGGGACGACAGGGCGGGCAGCATGGCGCCGTGTCATCCACCGCGCGGCCCCAGCCCAACCGAACCTTCTTCGACGAGCATCCCGGGCTCCGGGCCGTCCTCGTGGTGTGCCTGCTCATCGTCCTCATCGGCTGGGCTGTCCGGATGGTCGCGGAGGCGGGCTCGCTGCTGAGTTCGATCCTCGTGCCGACGGCGCTGTCGATCCTGTTCGCCGGCCTGCTCATGCCCCTGCAGGTGCTGTTCAACCACCGCCTGCGCCTCCCGCGGTCGCTCGCCGCCGCGCTGACGGTGCTCGTGGCCATCGGGGCCGTGGCGGCCCTGCTCTGGGTGTCGGGGGCACAGTTGGCCGCCGGGATGGATGACATCGTGGGCGTGTTCCAGGGTCAGCTGGAGGACCTGCGCGGGTGGGTGGTGTCCACGCTGCCCATCGGCCGGGAGCAGCTCAACGAGGCCATCAACCAGGCGCAACAGTGGCTCACCGACAACCAGGCCAGCCTGGCCCAGGGCGCGCTCGGCTACGGCGTGACCGCTGCGCAGGTCGTCATCGCGGGCATCCTGGCCCTGGTCGCCACCTTCTTCTTCCTGGCCCAGGGTGACCGCATCGCGTCCGGCCTGCTCACCCTGCTCCCCAAGGACCATCGCCGCCGGCTGTGGGAGGCCGGTCGCCGGGGCTGGGTCACGCTGAGCACCTATTGCCGCACGCAGGTGATCGTGGCCGCCGTGGACGCCATCGGCATCGGCGCCGGTGCCTTCTTCATGGGGTTGCCGTTCGTCGTGCCCATCATGGTGATCACGTTCGTGCTGTGCTTCATCCCCTTCGTCGGTGCCATCGTGTCGGGTGCGATCGCCGTGCTCATCGCCCTCGCCTTCAAGGGGATCACCGCCGCCCTCGTCATCTTGGCCATCTGCGTGGCGGTGCAGCAGATCGAGAGCAACGTCCTGGCCCCCCTGCTCATGGGCAAGGCGGTCAACGTGCACCCGCTGCTCATCCTGCTCTCGGTGGCCGGGGCCACCTACATCTTCGGGCTCGTCGGCGCGCTGTTCATGGTGCCGGTGATCGCCACCATCAAGAGCATCGTGCTCTACCTCAACGACCTCGACCCCTTCCCGATGCTGGCCGAGGGTGGCAGCGCGCTGACGGACTCACCCAAGAAGCTGATGGGGGATCAGGCCGAGATCAAGAACCCCCCGCGGTTGGGCGACGCGTCGCCCACCTGGCTCGCCGAGGAGGCGGAGGCCGAGGCCGATGCTGCCGAACAGGCTGCCCAGGACCATGCCTCACCCGGAGGGGCCGGCACGCCCGACCGCCCCGGCGGCGAGCGGCTGCAGGCGCCCTCCTCCTAGACGTCAGCGCACGCGCACGATCTCGTGCCGCGTGACGGCACCGTTCGCGAGTTCCAGCCAGCCGTAGCTGCCGATGCGTTCGCGGCGGGGGTCGGTGACCGAGCCGGGGTTGAACAGGTGGACGCCGTCCTCGACGAGGTCCATCGGGATGTGGGAGTGGCCGAAGACCACCACGTCGGCGTCGGGGAACCACCGGCGCATCCTGCGGCCGCGGCCCGTCTTGGCGCCCGCGTCGTGCACCATGGCGAGCCGGACGCCCTCCCAGACCACCTCGAACCGCTCCGGTGCGCCCCAGGCGACCACGTCCGGGCCGTCGTTGTTGCCCGCCACGACGTGGACGGGCGCGTGGGCGGCCAGGGCGTCCAACACCGACGGCTCACACACGTCGCCGGCGTGCAGGATCACGTCGGTGGACGCCAGCGCCGGCAACAACGCCTCCGGGAGGCCCTTCCACCGACGCGGCGCGTGCGTGTCCGACACCACCAGCACCCTCATGGGTGCAGCCTAGGGCGCGTTGGCCGCTCGAGGGCCAGCGTTCTGCTGGGCACCCGTGACGGCGACCGTCCGAGCGGGCCGAGGCGTCGGTCGCGTGTTCCGATCAGCCGGCCAGTTCGTCTGCCAGGGCGTTCCACAACGCGGCGACGCCGTCCGGGCCGTCGACGACCACGTCGGACACCGCCACGAGGGCGTCCTGCTCATCGGAACCGGAGCAGATCAGCAGGGCCTTGACGCGGCCGGAGTCGCGCAGATCGCGGACGGCGCGGAACGCGGGCAGGTCGCCGAGATCGTCGCCGGCGTACATGATCGTGGTGGGCTCCACCTCGTCGACGAGGCGGTGGATCGCGTCGCCCTTGTCGAGGCCCCGGGCGCGCAACTCCATCACGAGGCGGCCGGGCTCGGTCTGCAGGCCGTGGCGTCCGGCCAGCTCCGCCAACGGCGCGGTGAGGCGCTCGAACGCGCCCGCCGGGTCGGGCAACTCGCGGGTGTGGACGCCGACGCTGAGCCGCTTGTACTCGATGCGAGCGCCCGACAGATCCAGCCCGGCCAAGAGCGCCGGCAGTTCGGCGGCCGCCTCCGCAACCCCAGCCGGCGCCTCGGGCTCGTCGAAGGCGCCCGTCCCGGCGTCCCAACGCTCGAATCCGTACAACCCCAGCACGGACGCCGACCCGAGGCCGTCGCGGGCGTCCAGGCGGCCGAGGCGGACGGCCTGCCGCGCGGGGCGTCCGGTGACGACGGCGACCTTGGCCACGCGCCCCCCGAGCCGTTCGAGGGCACCGAGGGTGGCCTCGGATGCCCAGGCCTCGTCGGGGTTGGGGACGATGGGGGACAGGACGCCGTCGAAGTCGCTGCACACGAGGGTCGAGGCGGGGTCGGCGACGATGGCGGACCAGGCGGCGCGGCCGGCGTCGGAGGTGATGTGCATGTTCTCCACCCTGTCACGCCGGAGGCCGGACGGGCTAGGTTGGACGTCAGGAGGTTCACTGATGACAACGAGCAACGAAGCCGGAACCGACACCCCCCGGGCGGCCCTCGTGGTCGTGGCCAACCGTCTGGCCGTCGAACGCACCACCGCCGCGGACGGCTCGGCAGGTTGGCAGACTTCACCGGGCGGGCTCGTCACGGCGTTGGTACCGATCATGCAGGCCAAGGACGGCGCGTGGGTCGGCTGGCATGGCGCACCCGATGAGGAGCTGGAGCCCTTCCACCACGACGGCATCGACATGATCCCCGTGGCCCTGTCCGCCGGCGAGGTGGAGGAGTACTACGAGGGCATGTCGAACGCGACCTTCTGGCCGCTGTACCACGACTCGGTCGCGTTCCCCGAGTTCCATCGCGAGTGGTGGGACGCCTACGTGGCCGTCAACCGCCGCTTCGCGGAGGCGGCCGCGTCCGCAGCGGACGACAACGGCACGGTCTGGGTGCAGGACTACCAGTTGCAGTTGGTGCCCTCGATGCTGCGCGAGATGCGTCCCGACCTGCGGATCGGCTTCTTCCTCCACATTCCGTTCCCCCCCTCGGAGTTGTTCCAGCAGCTTCCGTGGCGCCGCGCCGTGCTCGAGGGGCTGGCGGGTGCCGATCTCGTCGGCTTCCAGGTGCCCGGTGCCGCGACCAACTTCCTGAACCTGCTCCGCCGCCGGCTCGGCTGGGACACCCACCGGCAGGAGTTCGTCCGGCCGGACGGCAGCCGGGGCCGGGCCGCCGCCTACCCGATCTCGATCGCGACGCAGGCGTTCGAGGACCTGGCGAACTCCCCGGAGGTGGTGGAGCGGGCTGCGCAGATCCGTGAGGACCTGGCCGCCGAGACCGTCTTCCTCGGTGTCGATCGGCTCGACTACACCAAGGGGTTGCGCCAGCGGGTGCGGGCCTTCGGCGAGCTGTTCACCTCCGGGGAGCTGGACCCGGAGAAGGTCGTGTTCGTCCAGGTGGCGACGCCCTCGCGCGAGCGCGTCGAGGAGTACAAGCGGTTGCGCGACGACATCGAGTTGCTCGTGGGCCGCATCAACGGCGACTCCGGCCAGCTCGGACGCCCCCCGATCCACTACCTGCACCAGAGCTTCCCGCGCGATGAGATGGCGGCGCTCTACCGGGCGGCGGACGTGATGGTGGTGACGCCGCTGCGCGACGGGATGAACCTGGTGGCCAAGGAGTACGTGGCCTGCCGCAGCGACAACGACGGCGCTCTGGTGCTGAGCGAGTTCGCCGGCGCGGCGCGCGAGCTCAAGCAGGCCTGGCAGGTGAACCCGTACGACATCGACGGCATGAAGGAGGCGATCCTGGCCGCCGGCCGTGCGGGCAAGCAGGAGACCCGGCGCCGCATGCGGGCCCTGCGCAAGCAGGTCGCGACGCACGACATCGACCACTGGGCCGAGACGTTCCTGGCCGACCTCGACGCGATCTGATCCTTCGCCTCTGACTCAAACCGTCACGGGGATGGGGTGGACGAGGTGGCGGTCGGCAGGTACCAGCCAGCCCGACATCGCGCGGTCGAAGGTGGCAAGGATCAGGTCGTTGCTGCGCGCCAGGTTGAGCAGATGGAGGTCGGGTGCCTGCCGGTGTCCTACGAGCACACTGGCGTCCACGCCGGCGAACGCGAGGCTGGAGGCGTCCGGGACGAACGACCATCGAGGGTCCTTCCGGAACCCCCGGACGGCGTCATCCACCTCCCTCACGGCCGTGGGTCTCCCTGCGACCGCTGGATTGAGCAGGAGGCGGTAGAGAGCGACCTCGGTGAGCGGCGTCGTGGCCCAGCCCTCCACCCCGGTCAGGAAGGCGTGGGCATCGCGGTGATGCACGTGGTTGCTCAGGCAGAGGGCCACGAGGACATTGGCATCGAGCAGGTAGCTGGGGGTGGCTCTAGTCATCCCGGTGCTCGGCAACGAGGTCGTCGGTGACCACGTGGCCAGGAGGGCCGATGAGGATGGGGAACGGACTGTACGAGACGTCTGCGGTCGGGGCCGTTCGCTGCTGGATGCCTTGGCGCGCGAGGTCGCTGACTGCCGTGCCCAAGGAGACCCCCTTCGCCGCGGCGAGGGCCCGCGCGACGGCCATCACGTCATCGGACAGTTCCAAGGTCGTTCTCATGGCGTCGCAGCATAGCATCACATCATCACCGCATCAGGATACCCATCGCTGCGCTGCTGTGCGAGGGTGGGCCATGGCCTCGATCGATCTCACCCACGAACTCGTCGAGCAAATCGACTGGCACTGGCGCGGTCAGCTGCGTTCGCGGCTGGACGGGCTGACGGACGACGAGTATCTCTGGGAGCCGGTCGCCGGCGCCTGGAACGTGCGCCCCAAGGCGGAGTCAACGATGGAGATGCAGCCCGGCGCGGGTGACTGGACCATCGACTGGGCGTGGCCCGAGCCGGATCCGGCCCCGGTCACGACCATCGCCTGGCGGCTCAACCACCTCCTCGTCGGCGTGCTCGGCGCCCGGCTGGCCGGGCACTTCGGCGGTGAGCCCTGCGACTACGACAGCTACGACTACCCCTCGACCGCCGCGGACGCCCTCGCCCGGCTCGACGACCTCTACGCCCGCTGGCGCGACGGCATCGCCTCCTGGTCCGACGCCGACCTGGCCGTTCCGGTCGGCGACGCCGAGCCGCCCCAGTACGCCGAGTCCCCCCGGATCACGCTGGTGCTCCACATCAACCGCGAGCTGATCCACCACGGCGCCGAGATCGCCCTGCTCCGTGACCTGTACGCCCATTCGGCGTGAGTCTCCCGGGGGGAGGGGCGCAGCATCAGCTCCGCACGGCGGATTCGACCAGGCGCAGCCAGATCTCGCTCGCGGTGGGGTAGGCGGGCACGGCATCGCGCAGCGTCGCCAGCGGCACCCGGCCCACGATCGCGATCGTCGCGGCGTGCAGCAGCTCCCCGACCTCGGCGCCGACGAACGTGGCCCCGATGATCCGGTCGCCCTCGATCACCAACCGGGCGTGGCCGGACGCGTCGTCGCGCAGCAGGCCGAAGCCGGCCGCGGCGCTCATCTCCTCATCGACGACGCGCACCTCCCGGCCCGCGTCCGCAGCCTCCGCCGCGGTCGCACCCACCTGGGCCACCTGCGGGTCGGTGAACACGACCTGCGGCACCGGAACGGCGTCGTCGGGCTCGACCGGCCCCGGATCTTTGCCGGACGCCCGCGCCGCGATCGCCTCGCCCACGCGGCGCGCCTGGTACTTGCCCCAGTGCGTGAGCGGCGGGCCGCCGGTCACGTCCCCCACGGCGTACAGCCCGTCGGCGAGCCGGGTGCGGCCGTCCAGGTCGTCGGGATCCAGGCCCACGCCGGCCAGGCCCAGGTCGCCGGCGGCGGGGCGGCGTCCGGTGGCCACCAGCACCTCGTCGAACGACACCCGCTCGCCCTCGATCGTGACGCTCACCGGGCCACCGTGCGGACGCCCCACCGCGCGGTCGGCGTCCGGCGCGTCGCGCTCGGGCTCCGACGCGGTCACCCCGAAGCGGAGGCGGACGCCGGCCTCGGTGAGGCTGGCTGCGACGGCGTCCGACGCACACTCCTCGAAGCGCTGGAGCAGCCGGTCGCCGCGGACGAGCAGCGTGACGTCGGCGCCCAGGGCGTTCAGCCACGTCGCAGCCTCGCACGCCACGACGCCGCCGCCGATGATCGCGATGCTGCCCGGCACCTCGGTGACGCCGGTGGCGTCCCGAGACGTCCAGGGGTCGACGGCTGCCCAGTCGTCCGGGATCACCGGCTCGCTGCCGGTGGCGAGCACCACCGCGTGCCGCGCGCGCAGGTGGCGGACGCCGGCGTCGGACTCCACGTCGACGCGAAGCTGGCCCGCCAAGCGACCGCGGCCGCGGACGACCTCGATGCCGAGGGATTCGGCCCACTCGACCTGGCCGGAGTCGTCGAGATCGCTGCGCCAGGTGTCGCGTCGCGCGAGGAGGGCGTCACGCTGCACCGTGACCGACGAGATGCCGTCCAGGTGGTTGGCCGCGCCGGCCACGTCGAGCGGGCGCAGCAGCGCCTTGCTCGGCATGCAGGCCCAGAAGGAGCACTCGCCGCCCACCCGCTCGGCCTCGATGAGCGCGCACGTGAGGCCGGTCTTCTCGACGGCGTACTGGGCGGCGTTCTCACCGGCGGACCCGCCGCCGATGACGATGACGTCATAGGTGTCGGTCATGGCCGGGTTCACGAACGGAGCCACGCGAGCGCGGCTTCTTCGTCGTCGGGGCCGAAGGAGCGCCACGCGATGCCCGGTGCCGCCTGGGCCGAGAGGCCCGTCAGTGCCTGGAGCGCCCCGGGTTCGCTGACCAGCGCGGCCTTCTCGACGTCGGGCAGGAACTTGGCTCCCTTGGCGTCCAGCCAGGCCGCGGCCGGCTCGATGCGCGACCACGCGATGTGACCGATGCGCGCCAGGACGCGCACCGAGCCGTGCTCGGCGATGAGGGCGTCGAGGACGGTGTGGAGCTGCTCCTCGTCCTCGCGGGTCAGACCGCCGGCGTAGGCGACATCGATGATGTTGGTGCCCTCGACGGTGCTGATCCGGAACTGGTCGTGCTCAGCCATGCTCTTCTCCTCACGGGTGGTCACCGGGGCCGACCGTCTGGGGGCAGGGGCGCCCGGCCCGGGGTGGTCCCTGGAGCCTAGTCGGCGTCGGGGATGCGTTATCTTCTGTTCACACAGGGTGCCTACGGTCAACAAGACGCATCCGCTCCGGGCGGCTCGCCCACCGTGTCGAAAGGACTTCCATGTCGCGCAGGTTCGCAGTTTCCCTCGCCGGGCTGGCCCTGGTCGGCCTGTCCGCCTGTGCGGGTGGGGACGCCCCCGCCGCGTCCCCGGCGGCAACCGACGGGGCGGGGGACGCCGTCTCCGGCACGATCACCCTGTACACCTCGGAGCCCCAGGCGAAGGTCGAGGAACTCATCGCCGCGTTCAACGAGACCCATCCCGACGTGACGGTGGACGTCTTCCGGGCCGGAACCGGCGACCTCACGGCGCGCATCGAGTCGGAGCTGGCCACGGGCGAGGTGCAGGCCGACGTGCTGCTGGCCGCCGACGCCCCCACGTTCGAGAACTACAAGGACCAGGACCTCCTCATGGAACTGGATGTCGACACCGCTGGGCTGTTGGAGGAGGTCGTCGACCCCGAGGGTTTCTACGTCGGCACCCGGGTGATCCCGACGGTCATCGCCCACAACACCACGGCCATCACCACCGCACCCGCGTCGTGGCAGGATCTCACCGACCCGCAGTACCGCGACCAGATCGTCATGCCGAACCCGGACGTCTCCGGTGCCGCCGCGTTCAACGCCGCCGTGTGGCTGCTCAACGACGACCTGGGCGAGCCCTGGCTCACGGCTCTGGCGGCGAACCAGCCCGTCATCGCCGACTCCAACGGGCCGGTGTCGCAGGCCGTGGCGTCGGGGGCGCAGCCGGTGGGCATCGTCGTCGACTATCTCGTGCGCGACCTCGCAGACGCGGGTTCCCCC
This sequence comes from Propioniciclava soli, assembly GCF_038502305.1. Lineage (NCBI taxonomy): Bacteria > Bacillati > Actinomycetota > Actinomycetes > Propionibacteriales > Propionibacteriaceae > Propioniciclava > Propioniciclava soli. Next base: position 3,111,339 of record NZ_CP115965.1, on the reverse strand, counting down.
ATCGCCGTCTCCTACCCGAGCGAGGGCGTCCCGTACGTCTACCAGCCGGTGGGCGTGTTCGCGAACACGGACGCCGAGGCCGCGGCCATGGCCTTCGCCGACTGGCTGGTCTCCTCGGAGGGGCAGCAGCTGGCCGTCGAGCAGAACTACCTGCCGGTCCGCACCGACGTCGACTCGCCCGAGGGCGCGCCGGCGATGGCCGACCTGGAACTGATGGAGTTCGACCTGGCCGAGGTGCAGCAGCGGCGGACGGAGGCCGTCGAGCTCTTCAACCGCCTGTTCCAGTAGGACGCGCCCATGAGTTCGGCCGTGACGGTGCGGCCCGCCCCGCGACGGGGGTGGCGGGCCGACTCCTTCACCGGGGTGCGCGTGATCGTGTGGTTGGTGACGGCAGGGGTGGTCCTGACGCCGCTGGCGGCCATGGTTGCCCTGGCGGTCCAGGGTGACCAGTTCGCCCTGCTCGGCAGCGAGGACGTCGTCGTTGCGGCCCGCAACTCGGTGGTCACGTCGCTGGCCTCCGCGATCGGCGCCGTCGCGGTCGGCACGTACCTCGCGATCGTGCTGGACCACACCGACCTACGCGGCCGCGCGGCGCTGCGCCTGTTCGCCCTCTCCCCGATGTTCATCCCCCCGTTCGTGGGCGCCATCGCCTGGCTGGGGGTCTTCGGCCCGACCATGGGGGTCAACCGCGTCTGGAGCGATGGGTTCGGGGCGCCGCTGTGGAACATCTACGGCGCCGACGGCATCATCTTCCTCCTCACCGTCCACTCCTACCCGCTGGCGTACCTGATCATCGGTGCGGCTCTGCGGCGGATCCCGTCCGATCTTGAGCAGGCGGCCAGGATCGCCGGCGCCAGCGGCGTCGGGGCGCTGCGTGACGTGACGATCCCGCTGCTGCGCCCGGCCCTCGTGGCGTCCTTCACCCTGACGTTCGTCTCGAACCTCGCCGACTTCGGCATCCCGGCCATCATCGGCCTGCCCGAGCGCTACTACACGCTCGCCACCCTCATCTACCGCTCCATCCAGTCCGGCACCGTGGCCGCGCCGCTCAGCGTGGTCTCCACCATCGGCGTCGCCCTGCTGGCCATGGCCGTCGTGGCCGCGCTGCTGGACGCCCGCGTCAACCGCCAGCACACGGAGCTGGACTCCACCGCCGTGGTGCGCCACCGGCTGGATCTGGCGGGCGCTAGGCTTCCGCTGTCGGCCCTCACGTGGCTCGCAGCCCTGGCGATCACCGTGCTGCCCATCGTGGCGCTCGCCACCCAGGCCGTTCTGCCCGCCCCTGGGGTGCCGCTGGCCTGGGAGCACCTCACGTTGGACAACTTCGGCCGCGCCCTGGGGCTGCGCTCGACGCAGGTGGGGGTGCGCAACTCGCTGATGCTGGCCGGGCTCGCCGCGGCCATCTGTGCCGTCCTGGGCCTGCTGGTGGGGCTCGTCACGACGCGCACGCGGGCACGGGGCAACGCCCTGCTCAACGGCCTGGCCATCCTGCCCCAGGCGATCCCGGGCACCGTGATCGCGGTCGGCTGGCTGATCGTCGCCCCGACGCTGGGGCTGTTCAACACCCCCTGGCTGATCCTGGTCGCCTACGTCATGGCGTTCCTCGCCCTGGTCGTCCAGGCCGTGTCCGCGCCGCTGCGCGGCATCCCCGTCACGCTCGAGGAGGCGGCCCGGGCCTCGGGCGCGACGCAGACCCGGGCCCTGTTCGACATCGCGTTGCGGCTGGCCATCCCCGCGGCCGTCACGGGCGGTGCGATGGTGTTCCTCACGGCCGTGCGCGAGCTCACGATCTCGGCCCTGCTGCGCAGCCCGGGCACCCAGACGCTGGGCGTCGCCATCTTCGACCTGCAGCAGGCGGGCAACTACAACGCCAGCTCGGCGCTCTCGCTGCTGGTCACCATCGTCGGGCTGCTGGGCATCGCCCTGCTGGCCGGGAGGGAGAGGAACTGACATGGCAGGCGTCACGCTCGCGGAAGTGGGGCTCACCTACCCGGACGGCCACACGGCCCTGACGGGGGTGGATCTCGAGGTGGCCGACGGCGAGTTCGTCGCCCTCGTCGGCCCGTCGGGGTCGGGCAAGACGACGCTGCTGCGCACCGTCGCGGGGTTCCTGGCGCCCAGCCGGGGCACCGTGGCCATCGGGGGCGAGCCCGTCGCCTCGCCGGGCGCGGGAGTCCCGCCCGAGGGGCGCCGGCTCGGCATGGTCTTCCAGCAGCACGCCATCTGGCCCCACATGAGCGTCGGCGCCAACGTCGCCTACCCGCTCCGGCGGGCCCGCCGTCCGCGCGCCGAGATCGGCGAGCGGGTGACCGAGGTGCTGGCCCTGGTGGGGCTCGACGGCTACGCCGACCGCAACCCGGCGACGCTGTCGGGCGGGCAACGGCAACGGGTCGCGCTCGCCCGCGCCCTCGCGCCGACGCCCCGGGTGCTCCTGCTCGACGAGGCGCTCTCCGCCCTCGACGAACCGCTGCGCGACCAGCTGCGGGTGGAGCTGCGCTCGCTCACGCGGCAATTGGGCCTCACGGTGATCCACGTCACCCACGACCGGGACGAGGCGCTCGCCCTGGCCGACCGCATCGCGGTGCTGGACGCCGGCGCGATCGTCCAGGTCGACACGCCCGAGCGGCTCCTGCACGAACCCGCCACTCCGTTCGTCGCGGGCTTCCTCTCCGACGCGACGCTGCTGCCCGGTGAGCTGACCGACAGCGGGTTCGTCGCCGACGAGCACCCGCTGCGCCTCGCGCGGGACGTCGTGGTGGGGCCAGGCCGGGGGAGCGGCACCCTGGCCGTGCTGCCCGGGGACGTCGTGCTGCACGAAGGCGCCCCCGGCGGGGAGGAGGGCAGGGCCGAGGTCGTCAGCTCCCTGTACGGACGCACCGCCTCCGACGTGATCGTGGACTGGCACGGCCTTCGGCTGCGCGCCGAGAGCGACGGGCGTCCGGTCGTCGGTGCCCGGGTACGCCCGGAGGTGCGCCGAGCCCTGTTCTACCCGGACGTCGCCGGCACCGCCGGGTGACCCACGCTGCGGGAGTGCCCGGGGCGGGAATACCCTGACCCGCCCCGAGGTTGAGTCTGGTGAACTCAACTTCGCAGGTGAGTCTGCTAGGCTCAACCACGAAGTTCCCACGAACACCGGAGGTAACACACCATGGCCCGTGCAGTCGGTATCGACCTCGGCACCACCAACTCTGTCGTCGCCGTTCTCGAGGGCGGCGAGCCCACCGTCATCCCGAACGCCGAGGGCGCCCGCACGACGCCGTCCGTCGTCGCGTTCAGCAAGAACGGCGAGGTCCTCGTCGGTGAGGTCGCCAAGCGGCAGGCCGTCACCAACGTCGACCGCACGATCCGTTCGGTCAAGCGCCACATGGGCACCAACTGGTCCGTCGACATCGACGGCAAGAAGTACACGCCGCAGGAGATCAGCGCGCGCGTGCTCATGAAGCTCAAGCGGGACGCCGAGGCCTACCTCGGTGAGTCTGTCACCAACGCGGTCATCACCGTGCCGGCGTACTTCGGCGACGCCGAGCGTCAGGCCACCAAGGAGGCCGGCGAGATCGCGGGCCTGAAGGTCGATCGCATCATCAACGAGCCCACCGCCGCCGCCCTGGCCTACGGCCTCGACAAGGGTGACATCGAACAGACCGTGCTCGTGTTCGACCTCGGTGGTGGCACGTTCGACGTGTCGCTGCTCGACATCGCCGACGGCGTCTTCGAGGTCAAGGCCACCAAGGGCGACAACCGCCTCGGTGGCGACGACTGGGACCAGCGGGTCGTCGACTGGATGGTCACGCAGTTCAAGAACGCCAACGGCGTCGACCTGTCCAAGGACAAGATGGCCCGCCAGCGCCTCCAGGAGGCCGCCGAGCGCGCCAAGATTGAGCTGAGCTCCGCGCAGGAGACCTCCATCAACCTGCCGTACATCACGGCCGGCGCCGAGGGCCCGCTGCACCTCGACCTCAAGCTGACGCGCGCCGAGTTCCAGCGCCTGACGCAGGATCTGCTCGACCGCTGCCGCGCGCCGTTCAACAACGTCATCAAGGACGCCAACACAAGCGTCGACAAGATCGACCACGTGCTGCTCGTCGGCGGCTCGACCCGCATGCCGGCCGTCGCCGACCTGGTGAAGGAGCTGACCGGCGGCAAGGAGCCCAACAAGGGCGTGAACCCCGACGAGGTCGTGGCCCTGGGCGCGAGCCTGCAGGCAGGCGTCCTGAAGGGTGAGGTCAAGGACGTGCTCCTGCTCGATGTCACCCCCCTGAGCCTCGGCATCGAGACCAAGGGCGGCGTCATGACCAAGATCATCGAGCGCAACACGACGATCCCGACCAAGCGGTCCGAGATCTTCACCACGGCGGAGGACAACCAGCCCTCCGTGATGATCCAGGTCTACCAGGGCGAGCGTGACTTCGCCCGCGACAACAAGTCGCTCGGCAACTTCGAGCTGACCGGCCTGATGCCCGCCCCGCGCGGCGTGCCGCAGATCGAGGTCGGCTTCGACATCGACGCCAACGGCATCGTCCACGTGAACGCGAAGGACATGGCGACCGGCAAGGCGCAGTCCATGACCGTCACCGGCGGCTCGGCCCTCGGCAAGGACGACATCGACCGCATGATGAAGGACGCTGAGGCGCACGCGGACGAGGACCGTCAGCGCCGCGAGGCCGTCGAGATGCGCAACGAGGCGGACGCCCTGGCGTTCCGCACCGAGAAGCTCCTGAAGGACAACGAGGAGACGCTGACCGACGACATCAAGGCCCCGGTGCAGGAGTCGCTCGAGAAGCTGCAGGAGGCGCTGAAGGGCACCGACAACGACGACGACGTGAAGGCCGCGATGACCGACCTGAACGAGAAGGCGTCGGCGATGGGCCAGGCCATGTACGCGGCCGCCCAGGCGTCCCAGCAGGCGTCCGGCGACGACCAGGCCTACACCACCGAGGACGGCCAGGACGCCCCGGCGTCCGGCGACGACGACGTGGTGGACGCCGAGATCGTCGACGAGGACACCGACAACAAGTGACGCGGCCACCGGCCGTGTGACACCCGCCGGTGAGTGTGTCGGGGCTCCGGCCCCGGCACACTCGCTGGCCTACGCTGGCAGCAGCCCTGCGCGACGACGGCTGCGACGATGAGGAGAGACGTGAGCGACAACCACGACGAGAACCCCGACCTGGTGCCCGACGGCGAGGCCGTCGGCGACGGAGCGGAGACCCCGTCCTACGAGGTGCCCGACGACGCGTCGGCGCTGGACGCCGAGGCGTCCGCCGATGCCCCCACCGAGGGCAGTGCTCAGGAGCGCGCCGCGGCGTCCGACGCACCGGCCGAGGGTGCCAGCGACTGGGAGCGGGTGGCGTCCGAGCGCACCGCGGACCTCCAGCGCCTGCACGCCGAGTATGTCAACTACAAGCGACGCGTCGACCGCGACCGTGACGTGGCCAAGCAGCGCGGCATTGAGGCGGTCGTCACCGATCTGCTGCCCGTGTTGGACGGCATCGCCGCGGCCAAGCAGCACGACGAGGTCGGGGGCGGGTTCAAGATGATCGTCGACGAGCTGGAGAAGGTCACCAACAAGTACGGCCTGACCACGTTCGGCGAGGTCGGCGAGCCGTTCGACCCGAACCTGCACGAGGCGCTCATGCACGTGCCCTACCCCGAGGAGACCGACGTCACCGTGGTGTCGGCGGTCATGCAGAAGGGCGCCAGGCTGAACGACCGTGTGATCCGCCCGGCCCGCGTCGGCGTGGCCGACCCGTCCTGACCCAACGAGAGGAGGCGCCATGAGTACCAAGGACTGGCTCGAGAAGGACTACTACAAGATCCTGGGCGTCTCCAAGGACGCCAAGCCCGAGGAGATCAAGAAGGCGTTCCGGAAGTTGGCGCGGGAGAACCACCCGGACGCCAACCCCGGCAACGCCTCCGCCGAGAAGCGGTTCAAGGAGATCTCCGAGGCGAACTCCGTGTTGTCGGACGCCACGAAGCGCAAGGAGTACGACGAGCAGCGCAGCCTGTTCGGTGGCGCAGGCGGCTTCCGCTTCCCCGGCGGGGGAGGAGCGGCCGGACGTCCCGGCAACTTCGGCGGCGCCGGCGGCGTCAACATGGAGGACCTGTTCCGCAACGCCTCGGGCGGGGACGCCAACATCTCCGACCTGTTCGGCAACCTGTTCGGCGGCACCACGACCCGGCGCACCGGCGGCGTCCGCAACCCGCGCCGCGGCACCGACATCGAGGGTGAGGTCACGATCGACTTCAACCAGGCGGTCGAGGGCACCACGGTGCAGATGCAGACCGTCTCGGACGCCCCCTGCGCGGCCTGCCGGGGCACCGGCGCCCGCTCGGGCACGATGCCGAAGGTGTGCCCGACCTGCCAGGGCTCCGGCATGAAGTCGGCCCAGTCGGCCGGCGGGTTCAGCATCGCGGAGCCCTGCCCCGACTGCCGCGGCCGTGGCCTGGTGGTCGAGGATCCCTGCCCCGAATGCGGTGGCTCCGGCCGTGGGCGCTCGACGAACACCATGCAGGTCCGCGTCCCCGCCGGCGTCAACGACGGGCAGCGGATCCGCATCAAGGGCAAGGGCGGCGCCGGCGAGAACGGCGGCGCGGCGGGCGATCTCTACGTGCTCGTCAACGTCCGGGCCCACCCGGTGTTCGGCCGCAAGGGCGACAACCTGACCCTCGATGCGCCGGTCACGTTCGCCGAGGCCGCGCTTGGCGCGCAGATCGAGGTGCCCACCCTCGGAGGCCCGCGGGTGCGCCTGCGCATCCCCGCGGGGACGCCGAATGGCCGCACGTTCCGCGTCCGGGGCAAGGGCATCCGCAAGAGCAACGGGCAGCACGGCGACCTGCTGGTGTCCGTCGCCGTCCAGGTGCCCACGCAGCTGAGTTCCGAGGCCAGCGACGCGCTCAAGGCGTACGCGGACGCCGCGGGTGCCGGCGACCCGCGGGCGTCCCTGTTCGCCGGCTGAGGGTTCGGGGGCGACGATGACCGAGCACCTGCCCGCGACGATGGACGTGGACGCTCCGGTGTTCACCGTGACCGTCGCCGCCCGGCTCGCCGACATGCACCCGCAGACGCTGCGCGGCTACGACCGGCTCGGGCTGGTCGTGCCCCAGCGCTCGCGTGGGCGGGGCCGCCGCTACTCGCTGCGGGACATCGCCAAGCTGCGCCACATCCAGCACCTCTCGCAGGACGAGGGGATCAACCTGGAGGGCATCCGGCGAATCCTCGACCTGGAGGCCCAGTTGGACGACGCCCAGCAGCAGGTCACGCACCTGCTGGGGCTCGTGGCCGAGCGTGCCACGACGCCGGGTGCCCGGTTGTTCACCGCCGCCTCCACCGGCCAGGTGCACCTGGGGCGGACGTATCGCTCCCGGACGCCGCGCGCGCTGACCTCGGGCCGCTGACCCTGTGACACTGGGTCAGCCCGACAGCAGGTGGTGGAGGACGCGTTCGGGCCCCGCGACAAACCGCTTCAGGTCGACGACGAGGGCAAGGTCCTCCCACGCCGTGGGGGTCAGGCCGGCGTCCGACACCTCCCAGATCGTCGCACCCGGCAGCGCCGCCAGCACGGGGGAGTGGGTGGCCATGAGGATCTGCGTGCCGGGGGCGTCCAGCACCTCCAGCAGCAGGGCGAGCACCTTCAGGCTGGAGCTGAACGACAGGGCCGACTCGGGTTCGTCGAGCACGTAGAGCCCCGGGTGGGCGATGCCGCGGTGGTCGAAGAAGCGGTCCCCGATCAGATCCAGGAACGACTCGCCGTGGCTGCGTTCATGGAAGGACCCCATGCCGGACTCCTCCAGGTAGGTGAAGAACCCATGCATCGTCTCGGCGCGGAGGAAGTAGCCGCCCCGCCCCCCGCCGACACCGCGGACGAGCTGCAGATCGGCCGCGAGGGAGGATTCCGTGCGCCGGGTGTGGTGCATCGCGCCCGTCGAGCCGCCCTCCGGGCTGAGGCCGAACTGCTCGGCGATCGCCTCCACGAGGGTGGACTTGCCGGTGCCGTTCTCCCCGACCACGATCGTCGCCCGCCCAAGGTCGATGCCGTCGGTGAGCAGCGTCCGGACCGCCGCGATGTCGTAGGGCCAGCCCCGCCGCTCCCCCTCGATGCCGCTGCGGGCCTCGACGCGCCGCACCGGAAGGCCGATGCCGGGAATGCCGGGACTGGTCCGCTTCGCCATGACGCCAGCGTAGGAGCGGCGTCCGACGTTTTCCGGCCCGACCTGCGCGTCGCTGGGCACGGGGGAATACGTGGAGGACGCCAGCGGGCACGGCCGTCGGCGTCGTCTGGCGGGTCGGGGGTCGTCTCGCATGTCGGGGGTGTGGCCGGCTCGTGCGGGGCCCCTTGGGTGGGTGTGATTGAATCGTTTGGTGACAGCTTCCGAGTGTGACGGAGACCAATGATGAGCGGCCCCACTGCCGCGTCCTCCCGCGTGTGGCGACGCCTTGGCGTTCTGGCGCGCGACGCCCTGCTGCGCGGCCTGCCCCCGGCGGAGCTGCGTTCGATCCTGGCCGATGTGGCGCGCGTCCGCGCCGGCGCGCTGACCGACGTCGACCTGATGAAGCGGTGGCGTGAGGATCGCTACCTCACCCCCGCGCCCGTCGATCCGCGCGCGCTGCTGGCGCTGCAGGGCGCCCTGTGGCGCGCCCTGCCCGAGGAATTCAGTGGGCTGGAGCTCTCGCCGCTGACCACCTTGGGCTCGGTGTCGCACCTGAGCGGCGTCAGCCAGAACCGGGTCATCACCACCGTGCGGGGCAACGAGAGTGTGCTCGACCCGGTGCACCCGCTGGCCCTCGAGGCGTCCCGTCTTCGTCGCAGCGGTCACAGCCGCGTCCACCTGGCCGCCGCCATCCGCGCCGCCCATGCGTGGGACAACGGCCCCCAGGCGCAGCACGAGACCCGCTTCGGCCTCGTCTCGAGCGCACCTGACAGCGGAGCCTTCCTCACCGAGGCCGACCTGCTCGACCTGCACCTCGACTACTGGCGCGAGATCGTCGGCACGCTGGTGCCCGGCGGGCGCATCGAGCTGCACACGCCCGAGGCGGCCATCGCCGAGCGCGTCGCGGACCGCGGCAGCGCGGACGGCCTGATTGTGGTGACCGTGGACGCCCCGGGCGCCTACCGGAACCCCTACACCGCCGCCGCGTTCCGCATCCTCGGGCCGGACGGCCTCGAGCTCGGCGACGGTGGCCTCGTCCCGTGGACGCAGGCGCTCACGCGCAACCGCAAGGACCGCTGCCTGGTCTCCGGCATCAGCGTGGACGCCCTCCTGGCCGTCGCGCCCGAGGGCTCCGGCGCCGACTGACCGCGGCGCCGGACGGCGGCCGGGTTCAGCCCGTGATGTCGTAGCGCTGGAGTCGCTTGCGGTCGCGCTTGGTGTTGGACGCCTGCAGCGCCAGCAACTCGGCGTAGATGCCGCCGCTGTCGGCCAGCTCCTCGGGCGAGCCGACCTCGTCGATGCGACCGTCGCGGAGCGTGATGATGCGGTCGACCGTCGAGATCGTCGAGAGCCGATGCGCGATGATGAGGCTCGTGCGCTCGGCCATGAGCTCCTCCAGGCCGGCCTGGACGAGCCGCTCGGCGCGGGAATCCAGCGAGCTCGTCGCCTCGTCCAGCACCAGCAGGGGGGCGTCCTTGAGCATGGCGCGGGCCACGGCGATCCGTTGCTTCTGGCCACCGGAGAGCTTGATGCCGCGTTCGCCGATCTCGGCGTCGTAGCCGTTCGCCAGTCGAGCGATGAAGTCGTGCGCGTGGGCGCGACGGGCCGCCTCGACGATCGCGTCGCGGCTCGCACCGGGGCGTCCGTAGGTGATGTTCTCCGCGATCGTGCCGGAGAACAGCGAGGCGTCCTGGAACACCACGCCGGTCCGGGCGCGCACCTCGGCCAAGGGCATCGTGCTGGCGTCCACCCCGCCCAGACGCACCGTGCCGGCGTCCGGCGCGTACAGCCCGAGCAGCAGGTTCACCAGCGTGGTCTTGCCGCCGCCGGACTCGCTCACCAGCGCGATGCGCTCCCCGGGTGCCGCCGCGAAGGTGATGTCGCGCAGCACCTCCGTGTCGTCGTAGCCGAACCGCACGTGCTCGAAGGCGAACGCTGCGGCGTCCGGATCGGCCATCACCTGCGGGGCCGGCGGCGCCAGCACAGCCGCGGGGGAGCCCGGCGCGGCGTCCAGGTCGGGGGAGCGCACGTCGCCGATGGCGGCGCGCGGCTCGGGCAGCTCGTCCATCACCTCGAAGTAGCTGCGGGTGCCGGCGATGGCGTGCTGAGAGGCGTCCACGAGATAGCTCATCATCATCACCGGCGTGCGCGCCATGCCCATGAGCTGCAGCAGCATCACCATGTCGCCCAGGGTGAACTCCCCGCCGGCCGTGCGGACGAAGATGATCACGTAGATACCGAAGAAGATGACGTTGATCGAACCGCGGCGGGCGACGTCCATCAGGTGCCACCAGCGGGACTGCTCGTGCGTCGTCGCGACGGTGCTGCGGTAGTGGTCGTCGAACCGGTCGAGTTCGTCGCGCTCGCGGACGAAGCTCTTCACGACGCGGATCTGGCCGACGGCCTCGGCGAACCGGCCGCCTGCCAGGTCGAGCTGCAGGTTCTTGCGGCCCTCGAGGGTCTGCCAGCGCTTCGAGGTCAGCATCGTGAGCCACGTGAAGAGGGGATAGACGATGAACAGCAGCAGCGCCAGCGGCCAATAGTAGAAGCCGGCGATGACGAGGACGGCCACCACGGTGATGAGCGTGGGGAAGAAGTTGTTCGAGAACGACGCGAGAAACTGGGTGAGCTCGATGATGGACCGGTTGAGCCGGTTGATGATCGTGCCCGTGAGTTGGGTGTCGAAGTAGCGCTGCGGCAGCCCGAGCAGCTTGTTGTAGTAGCGCGAGCTCAAGATGGCGCGCAGCCGCATCGACATCGTGTCGCCGAGATACCCGCCGATGTTGCTGAGCAACGTGTTGGCCAGCTCGACGGCCAACAATCCGGCGGCGATCCAGACCAGCGCGGACACGCCGCGTCCGCCCCCACCCACCTGGGCGACCACCTCGTCGGTGGCCAGCTTGGTGAGGTAGGGCGTCAACAGAGCGGTCGCGGCGATGAGGACGGACGTGATGACGATGCCGACGTAGCGCGGCGTCAGCTGGTGGGCCTCGCGGAGCGCGCGCAGGATGCTATCCATGGTGTTCCCGTCAGGCGTGGGTGCGGAGCAGGTGGGTGAGATGCCGCTCGACGGCGGGCCAGGCGTCGTCGGTGATCGCATACTGTGCCGTGTCGGTCACCGTGCCGTCGCGGGTGACGCGGTCGTTGCGGATGCGGCCCTCGAAGACGGCGCCGAGGCGCTCGATGGCCCGGCGCGACTCATGGTTGAACCACGTGGCCCGGAACGCGACGCGGCGGCAGCCCCACGCCTCGAACGCGTGCCGCAGCAGGAGCAGCTTGCTCTCCGTGTTGGTACCGGTGCGGCGGGCCGATGCCGCGTTCCAGGTGGATCCGATCTCCACGGCGGGGACCGCGGGGAGCGGGTTGAGGTACGTGGTCACACCGATGATCCGGTCATCGGCCAGCCGGCGCGTGGCGAAGGGCAGCAGCGCGCCGCGTCCGGCCTGCTCGAGCTTGGCGGCGATGTCGGACGCGACGCCGTCCGGCGTGGGGGCGTTGGTGTACCAGAGCTCCCCGACGTTGCCGTCGCGCACGGCGTCCGCATGGTCGGGGGTGAGCGGTTCCAGCCGAACGAGCCGGCCGCTCAGGGTCACGGGGTCGAGGAACGCCACGAACGACGATCCTAGCCCGCGGCCCCGACACTTCTTCGGCCGGCGTCGTGCGCCGTGGGAGAATGGGTGCCCCCGCGAGAGAGGACGCCATGCTTCAGCGCTCACCGGTGACGGCCGGACGCCGCACGCTCACCTTCCGCCTGCCGGGCGACCACGGCCGGATCTCGGTGTGCGGCACGTTCAACGACTGGACGCCCGGGGTGCTGGTGATGGAGCACGCCGCCGACGGCTGGCTGGAGGCGTCCGTCACGGTGGCGGCGGCCGAGCCCGTGGTGTTCCGCTACCGCAGCGACCGGGACTGGTGGTTCGACGAGTTGGACGCCGACGCGATCACCGGTGAGGGCAGCGTCGTCGAGCCCGAGGCGGACGCCGCCGCCCTGGCCGATGAGGAGATGCCCGGGGCCGCCGAGGAGGCGGTGCCGGACGAGGAGCATGGGGTACCCGAGGGTCCGGCGGGAGTTGTTGCCGAGGGTGAGCGGCCGGAGACCCCCGCGGACGTGGCCGTCCGCAAGGAGGCCAAGCTGCGCAAGAAGCGGGCGAAGATGGCCCAGCAGGCCGAGGAACGACGCCGCGAGATCGAGAAGAAGCGCATCGCCGCCGAGAAGCGCGCCAAGAAGAAGGCGGAGGAGGCCGAGGCGCACGCCATCAAGGTGGCCCGCGAGGCCGAGAAGGCCAAGGAGGCCGCCCGCAAGGCGGTCGCCAAGGCGGCGAAGAAGGCCCAGGAGGCCCGCATGGCGCACCGGCTGCAGGCTGAGCGCCGCGCCCGCGCCTCGCAGGAGGCTGCGGCCGCAGCGGCCGAGGTGCAGGCGCTGCGGACGCCGGCGTCCGCCGCCTCGGACGCCGACGAGCCGGCCCATCCGGGGTAGAGCGGTGCCTCCTGAGCACGCCGACGCCATCGCCCGGGTGCTGCTGGCCGTCAGCGTGATCCCGGCGGGACGGGTGGCGACCTACGGCGACATCGGGCGTGTGGCCGGGGTCGGGCCGCGTCAGGTGGGGGCGGTGCTGCGCGACCACGACGAGCGCGAGCAGGGCGCGTCGGTGCCGTGGTGGCGGGTGTTGTCGGCGTCGGGCACGTCACCGGTGCTGGACGCGGCGCGTCCGTTCTGGGACGCCGAGGGCATCACGGTGGACGCGTCGGGGCGTGGCTGCCGGCTGCGCGCGTACCGCGCCGACCCCCATCAGCTGGCGGCCGACTACGCCGCCGCCCTGACCGCCGGGGCGGCTGGGCCCGACGGTCGCGGCGTCACGCTCAGCTGACGCCGACGGCGTCCGGCAGGGGGGCGGACGCGCGGGGCCGGCGAATGGTGAGTACGACGACCGCGGCCAGGCCGCACAGCACGGCCGCGATGAACCAGGCGGCGTCGTAGGTGCCGGCGTCCTGGCGCAGCACCCCGGCCAGCGTGGCGCCCGCGCCGGCGCCGATCATGTGGCTCGCGAACACCCAACCGAAGACGATGCCGGAGGCCTGCAGCCCGAAGTGCTGGCGGCACAGGGCGACGGTGGGCGGCACGGTCGCCACCCAGTCGAGGCCGTAGAAGATGATGAAGAACCACATGCCGGCGGTGAGGTCGGGGCCGATGAACTGCGGCAGGGCCAGCAGCGCGATGCCGCGTCCGCCGTAGTAGAGGGCCAGCAGGATGCGGGAGTCGACGCGGTCGGTGAGCCAGCCCGAGCCGATCGTGCCGATGATGTCGAAGGCGCCGATCATCGCGAGCAGCATGGCGGCGAGCATGGACGACATGCCGTGATCGGCCGCGGCAGAGATGAAGTGGGTCTGGATGAGGCCGTTGGTCGACCACCCGCACACGAAGAACGACCCAGCCAGCGCCCAGAACGACCAGTGACGCGCGCCGAGGGCCAGCGCGGCGAAGGCGGAGCCGACGGCCCCGCGGCCCGCCGCCGAGGACGCCTGCTGGGTCGAGCGCGGGTGCTGGGTCGGGTGCTGGGCAGCGGCCGAGGGCAGGGGCGTGTCGAGCGCGACGGTCGGCTCGCCGTAGGGGCGCAACCCCAGGTCGGCCGGCCGGTCGGCCATGAGCCCCAGCACCAGCGGCACGAGGGCCAGCGACACGAGCGCGACGGATCCGGCCGCCCACCGCCACCCGGGGCCGTCCGCGAGCGCGGCGATGACGGGCAGAAAGCTGAGCTGGCCGGTCGCGTTCGCGGCGGAGAACACCCCCGTCACCAGGCCGCGGTGCGCGCTGAACCACCGGTTGGCGACGATCGCGCCGAGCACGAGCGCCATCGCACCGGTGCCGACGCCGATGAAGGCGCCCCACAGCACCCACAGGTGCCAGGGCTGGGACATGACAGTGGTGAGCGCAGAGGAGACCCCCACGATCGTCAGCGCTGCGGCGACCGTGGCCCGGACGCCCCAGCGCTCCATGATCGCGGCCGCGAACGGGGCGGTGAGGCCGTAGAGCACCAGGTTGAGGGAGACAGCCCCGGACGTGGTCGTGCGGTCCCAGCCGAACTCGGTCTCGATGGGGATGAACAGCACTCCGGTGGACGACCGGAACGCCGCCGCCGACACCAGCGCGAGCAGCGTCACCACCGCCACCCACCACGCCCGGTGCACGCTCCGCCTCGTCCTCACGGCACGAGGCTAGGGCGAGCACCCCGGCGGACGGCCGGGTGTCCACCCCCCGGCTGGTGCCCCACGGTCGGGTCCGTGACCGGTGGCGCGGGGGGCTCAGGCCGTCGTCACTCGTCCAGCCAGGCGGCGTACGCGTCGAAGCTGTAGGGGCGGCCCAGGAATTCGGCGACCAGGTCGGCGGCGTCCTTCGTGCCTCCGGGGGCGAGGACGCGGTCGCGGTAGCGGGTCGCGACCTCGGCGTCGAAGAGGTGGTCGGGGTCGAAGGCGCTGAACATGTCCTTGGCGATCACGAGGCTCCACATGTAGGTGTAGTAGCCCGAGCCGTAGCCGTCGAGGTGGCCGAAGCTGGCCGGCATGCAGGTGCCCTCCACGTAGGGGAACATCGAGTAGCGCTCCTGCAGCTCCCGGGTGCGGCCCACGAGGTCGGCCGGGTTCTCGCGGTGGAGGTGGTACGACAGGGCCGCGTAGAACATCTGGGTGCGCGCGAAGTAGCCCTTGCCGAAGTCATCGGCGCGGCGCATGCGGGCCACCAGGTCGGCCGGGATGGCCGCGCCGTCGGTGTTCGTGGCGAAGGTGGCGAGCACCTCGGCGTCCCACGCCCACTCCTCGAGCATCTGGCTGGGCGCCTCCACGAAGTCCCACTCGGTGGCGACGCCGGAGAACTCGACCCAGGGCTGGTGTCCGCCCACGAGGTGGTGCACGAGGTGCCCGAACTCGTGGAACAGGGTGACGACGTCGGAGTGCTCCATGAGGCCGATCGGGAAGTTGCAGACCAGCGTGCCCTCGGGCAGGTACCGCCCCTCGACGCCGTTGACCAGGTTGAACTGGGCGGCGTGCTTGAACTTGCCCTCGCGCGGGTGCAGGTCGAGGTAGATGCGACCCAGCGGCGCGCCGTCGGCGGTGCGGGTGACGTCGTGGGCCGTCACGGCCTCGTGCCACACCGGCAGGTCGGGCCGCGGGGTGTAGGTGAGGCCGAACAGGCGTCCGGTCACGTCGAGCAGCCCGGCGCGCACGCGCGCGAAGTCGAAATAGGTGCGGACGAGTTGGGCGTCGACGTCGTGCTGCTCGCGGCGCACCGCCTCGGCGTAGTAGGCGGCGTCGGAGGACTCGACGCGCTCGGCGTCCGGCCGATCCTGGCGCAGGCGCTCCAGCAGAATGCCGAGGTCGCGCTCGGCGGGGGCGAGGGCGGCGTCGGCGATCTTGTCGATGAACTCCTCGATGGCCGCGCCGGTGCCGATCATCTTGACTTCGGCGTCGAAGTCGGGCCACGAGTCGTAGCCGAGCAGGCCGGCGAGCTCGGCGCGCAGCCCGAACAGCTCGTGCAGCACCGGCACGTTGGCCGGGAAGCCGATGGTGAGCGACGCGATCGAGAGCGCCCGGCGGGCGTCGGCGTCGTGGGCGAACGTGCGGAACGGCACGGCGTCCGGGTAGTCGGTGGTCACCGTGACGAGGCCGTCGGCGTCCGCGGGGTGCGCGTCGATCCAGTCCTGCGGCAGGCCGGCGAGCTGCTCGGGCGTGACCCGGATCGACTTCGTGCCCTCGCGGATCGTCTTGGCGAACGTCTGGCCGAGCACCGTCAGGCGCTCGCGGATCTCCTTGATGCGCGCCCGGGTCTCCGGGTCGGCGGCCACCCCGGAGCGGCGGAACGAGCGCAGCGTGCGCTCCAGCAGCCGGCGGCCCTGCTCGTCCAGGCCCGCCTCGTCCTGCTCCGCACCGCCCAGAACAGCGTCGTCGAAGCGGGCGAAGACGGCGTAGAGGTCGGGGTCGAGGCCGAACTCCGTGGAGAGCTGCCGGGCTTCGCGCGAGGCCTCGTCGGCGGCGTCCCGCACGCCCGCGTCGGGGTGCACCTCGCTGAACAGGGAGCTGCGGGCCATCGTGGAGCCGAGCGCGATGTCGACGTCGTTCCAGGCCTGCAGCGTGGCCAGCGCCGTGGCGGGCGGCTGTTCCTTGAGGGCGGCGACACCGGCGCGTGCGGCGGCGAGGGCCTCGTCGGAGGAGTCCTTCAGCCAAGCGAGGTAGGCCTCGGCGTCGGGCGCGGGCAGGTCGAGCGGAGTCGGTGCAGTCACCGCTCCACCCTAGCCGCGGGCCACCCGGCCGCGCGTCGCCGGTCAGGAGCCGGCGACCCCGCGCTTCCAGTAGCCCATGAACGCCACCTGCCCCTTGGGCACGTCGGCGGCGCGCGCCTCGGCGCGCAGGGCACGCACCCAGCTGGCCTCACCGGCGACCCAGCCGTAGCGGACGCCGTCCGCGGCGGCCTCGTCCCACAGCAGCTCGTCGGCGGCGGGGTCGTCGGCGGCGGGGTCGGTGGCGGCGGCATCGGCGAGGGCCGCGACCGCCGCCCCGGACGGGGTTCGCGGGGCGCCGAACAGCCCCACCGCCTGCTCGCCGCGGGCCCGGACGCGCCACTCGACGCGGACGCCGCCCGGCGCGGGGAACGCCCGGACGTCGTCGGCCTCGGGCACCTCCAGGACGATGCGGCCCGTGGTGTCGGACGCCAGCGCCGCGGCGATGTTGACCACGGCGGGCAGGGCCGTCTCGTCCCCGACGAGCAGCACCTCCCGGGCCGCGCCCGGCTGCCACGCGACCCCGACGGTGTCGTGCCCGGGCCGGGTGACGTCGCCGGCGACCAGCAGGCAGGGGGTGCCGGGCTCGGCCTCGAGGGCGAACCGCAGCCCCGGCGCCGGCTCGTCGCCGTGCAGGGGGTGGATCGCGACGTCGATGTCCACCTCGCCCGCGCCGTCGTCGGTGGGGCGCACCGCGCTCAGCGTGTAGGTGCGCAGGGCGGGGCGGTCGGCGTCCGGGGCGGCGAGCCAGGTCGGGTACCAGTCGTCGGTGCCGGCCAGCCCGGCCAGCACATCCGGGGCGCCGAACAGCAGCTTGACCCGCTGGTCGAGCAGCACGGGGCTGCAGTCGCCGAGGTCGGCCCCGGCGAGGGTGATCCGGACGAAGCTGGGGGAGACGCGCTCGCGTCCGGCCAGCGTGGTGGCGAAGGTGCGGTAGGGGTTCATCGATCTCCTCGTTGGGCATACATCAGCCACCAGAACACGGGTGCGCCGACGAGGGCGCACACGAGCCCGACGGGCAGTTGGGCGGGGGCGAGCACAGAGCGGCCGAGGGTGTCGGCGGCCAGCACGAGCAGGGCGCCGAGGACGACGGCCAGGCCGGTCATGCGGCGGTGTTGCGGCCCGACGAGCAGCCGGGCCAGGTGGGGCGCGATCAGGCCGACGAACCCGATGACGCCGACGGCGGCGGTGGCGGCGCCGGTGAGCAGCACGGCGGCGAGCAGCGCGGACGCCCGCACCCGGGCCTGGCGGACGCCGAGCAGCCGCGGGGTGTCGTCGTCGAGCTGCACGAGGTCGAGGTCGCGGCGCAGCGCGAGCGCGGCGACGCCCAGCAGCACGACCAGCGCCGCGACGGGCGGCAGGCTGGCGGCCATGGTGCCGTAGGTCGAGCCGCCCAGCCACGTGATGGCGCGCGACTGGTTCCAGGGGTCGGTGCTCACCACGAGCAGGGTGCCCAGCGCCTGGCCGCCGGCCGCGACGCCCAGACCGACGAGCACCAGCCGGGTGGGGTTGAAGCCGCCGCGCGCCGCGAGGGCGAACAGCAGTGCCCCGGCGGCCAGGGCCCCGGCGAGCGCCACCGCCGTGACCGCCCAGGTCGGGATGCCGACGCCGACCCGGGAGCCCCCAATGATGACCGCCAGCGCGCCGACGCCGGCCCCGGCGGACACGCCGAGCAGGCCCGGTTCGGCCAGCGCGTTGCGCGTGACCGCCTGGGTGAGGGTGCCGGCGAGGGCCAGGGCGGCGCCGGCCAGCACGGCGGCGGCGACGCGCGGCCAGCGGGCGTCCAGCATGAAGGTGATGCGGGGCGAGGCGCGCCCCTGCAGCCAGTAACCGATGTCGCCGAGCAGCAGCCAGCCGTCGCCGGCGAGCAGGGCGAGGGTGGCGCCCACGACCAGCAGGGCCGCGAGGCCGCCGGTCAGCCACCCCGCCCAGCGGGCGAGGCGCGCCCCGCCGGCGAGGGTGGCGTTGGCGTCCGCCCGGCCGGTCCGCATGCCCTGGGAGAGGATGACGAGGAACACCGCTCCGAGCAGGGTGGTGAGGACGCCGGTGGGGATCGCGGCGGCCTCGGCGGCGCCGATCGCGGCGCGCAGCACGACGTCGGAGCCGAGCACCAGCAGCGCCCCGGTGAGCGCGGCGGCAAGGACGAGCGGCCGGTGGCGGTGCAACCCGGGGACGCGGGTGGCCGCCAGCCGCACGAGCGCGGGGGCACACAGGCCGACGAACCCGATCGGCCCGGCCAGGGCGACCGAGACGGCCGCGAGGAACACGGCCACGAGCACCACCACCAGCCGGTTCGCGACCACGTTGACGCCGAGGGTGCGGGCCTGGTCGTCGCCGAGCTGGAGGAGGTCGAGGCGTCCGCCGAGTGCCACCATGGCCACGACGCCCACCGCGATGAGGGCGGCGGCGCGGACGACCGAGCCGGGGTCGGACTGGCTGAGCGAGCCCGCACCCCAGGCGAACAGACCCTGGGTCTGCTGGCTGAAGACGATCAGCAGCGCCGAGGTGAGGCTCGAGAGTGCGAGGGTGAGCACCGAGCCGCCGAGGATGAGCCGTACCGTCGAGCCACCGCCGCCGGTGAGCACGAACGCGAGACCGGCCGCCGCCAGTCCACCGACGAGCGCGACCACCGAGCCGCCGATCACCCCGGTCGACAACCCGAACGCCGACACGAGCGCCAGCGCGAGGTACGCGCCGGCGTTCACCGCGAGGGTGTCCGGCGAGGCGAGGGGGTTGCTCGCCACGGCCTGCAACGCCGCGCCGGACGCCCCCAGCGCGGCCCCGACCGCCAGCGCGGCCCCCAGCCGGGGCAGCCGCGAGGCCACGACGATGCCGCCGGTGGTCGCGGAGGCGTCCCCGCGCAGCCAGGCGAGCAGGTCATCCAGGCCCACGCTGGCCGTCCCCTGGGTGAGGTGCACCACCGACAGCCCGACCATCAGCACCAGCCCGGCGCCGAAGAGCCAGGCCAGCAGCCGCCCCGCCCCCGCCGGCACGTGCGCGCGGGCGGCTGTGCCGGGCCGAGTGCGGTGCCGGGAGGGGGCGGGCCGGGTGGGGGTGGGCAGGGTCATCGGGGTGCGCTGGGCTTCGGTGTGTCGGGCGTCGGAGAGCCGGGCGTCAGGCGAGCTGGGCGACGAGATCGTCGGCCCACTGCATCATGGACATCGGGCCGCCGTAGACCCAGATGTGCAGCGCGGCCGGGTGGACGTTGCCCGCCTGCACCGGCGCCAACCCGTCCCACAGCGGGTTGCCCGCCAGCGCGGCGAGCGGGTCGGCGTCGTCGTTGGCCCAGGAGAGGATCTGCGTGTCCGCAGGCAGTGTCGTGAGCGCCTCGAGATCCCACGAGCCGATGCCCCACGCGTCGTCGCCCGGCTCGGTGTAGGCGTTGGTCAGGCCCAGCTCCTCGGCGATCGCGCCCGGCACGGAGCGGGAGCTGTGCATCCGGAGGTCGGCTGTCGAGCCGGTCACGTTGATCCACGCGAAGATGTAGGGCGCCGTGACGCCGGAGAGGGCCGCCGCGGACTCCTCCAGCTTGGCGTCCAGTTGGCTCAGCACCTCCTGGGCGGCCGCCTCGCGGCCGAGCAGCAGCGCGACGGTGTTGAAGTTGTCGCGCAGGTTCTCGAGCTGGCGGGTGGCGTCGGCGCCCGTGAGCAGCACGACGGGGGCGATCTGCTCAGCCTGGGCGATGGCGTTCTCCGGGATGGAGCCGTTGACGCCGAGAATGAGGTCGGGCTCCGCGGCCGCGATGGATTCCAGGCTCGGCTCGGTGCGCAGGCCGACGTCCGGCGTCCCCTCGGGGAGCGTGACCGAGCTGACGTAGCTCGCGAAGCCGGCCGGGTCGGCGACGGCAACCGGCTCGACCCCGAGGGCCAGGACGTCCTCCGTGGGCCCCCACTCGAGCGTGACGACGCGGGTGGCGGGCCGCTCGAGCGTGACGGTGACACCGCGGCTGTCGATCACCCGGATCATGCCGGCGGCGTCACTGGTGGCGGTGGGTGAGCCGGCCGCGGCGCTCGGCGATCCGCCGGAGACGGTGGGGGCCTCGCTGGCCCCGCAGGCGGCGAGCACGGGCGCGGTCAGGGCGAGGCCCACGAGGGCGCGACGGGAGAAGGGCATGGTGATTCCTCGGTTCGGTTTCGGGTTCGGATCGGTTCGGGTCGGGGGGGATCGGGTGGGGCGGGATCGGGTCAGGCGGGATCGGGTCAGGCGGAGAGCGCGCTCGCTTCAAGACGGTGGCGCGTGAGGCACTTGGGCAGGGGGCGGATCTGGAGGACGCCGTCCTGCGGCCGGACCTCGATGCCGACGCCGTACGCCGCGCTGAGGCGGGCCTCGGTGAGGACGGCCGCGGGGGTGCCGGAGGCGACGACGCGGCCGTCGACCAACAGCGTGACGTCGTCGGCCACGGCGGCGGCCTGGTTGAGGTCGTGCAGCACGACGCCCACCGCGACGCCGTGGTCGTCGGCGAGGTCGCGGATCAGGTCGAGCAGCTCGGACTGGTAGCGCAGGTCGAGGTGGTTGGTCGGCTCGTCGAGCAGCAGGACGCCGGTCTCCTGCGCGAGGCAGGACGCCAGCCACACCCGCTGGGTCTGGCCGCCGGACAGCTCGTCGACCTTGCGGTCCGCCAGGTCGGCGATGCCGGTGAGGTGCAGGGCGCGTTCAATGGCGGCCGGGCCGTGGGCGTCCGTGCCGAGGAAACGGGAGCGGTGGGGGTGGCGTCCCAGCGCCACCACCTCGCGCACGCTCATGCCGGCCGGGGTGGGGCGCTGCTGGGTGAGCATGGCCAGCCGGGTGGCGAACTCGCGGGCGGAGAGGGCCGCGCAGTCGATGTCACTGCCACCGTCGGCGTCCGCACCGACGAGGCGCAGGGAGCCGGCCGTCGTGGCGTGGAGGCGGGCCATGGCGCGCAGCAGCGTCGACTTGCCGGAGCCGTTCGGCCCCACCAACGCCCGGACGCGGCCGGCGCCGACGCTCAGGTCGGCGTCGTGCACCACGGTCAGCGGACCGTAGCCCAACGTGAGCCCGGAGGCGGTCAGGGCGGTCGTGGGCAACGCGGTCATGGGTTCAGGTTAGGTTGCCCTAACCTTCATTTGCAACACGTCCAGATTGCGAAATTGCCGCGTCGGTGGCGGGCATGCCGACGCGGCCGCGGCTGAGGCGGTCGACGACGAGCGCGATCGCGCCGTCGCCGGTGACGTTGGTGGCGGTGCCGAAGCTGTCGATGGCGATGTAGGTGGCGATCATCAGGCCCACCTGCGGCTCGGTGAAGCCGAGCATGGACGACAGCAGGGCGGCCGCCGTCATGATCGCGCCACCGGGGACGCCGGGGGCCGCGACCATCGTGATGCCGAGCATCATGACGAAGCCGACCATCAGCCCCAGATCGATCGGGACGCCGGCGAGCACCATGATGGCGAGGGCGAACGACGTGATCTTCACCGTCGACCCGGCGAGGTGGATCGTCGCGCACAGGGGCACGGTGAACGCGGCCACCGGCTCGGAGACACCCGCCTTGATCGCCTGGCGCAGCGTGACGGGGATGGTGGCGGCCGAGGACGAGGTGCCGAGCGCCGTCGCGTACGCCGGCAGCATGGTGGCCAGGGCGCGCAGGGGGTTGACGCGCGCGATCAGCCCGGCCACGCCGTACTGGATGAGCAGCAGGACGACCGTCAGCGCGAACACCAGCGCGATGACGCCGATGAACGTCACGATGATGCTGAACACCTGCCCGGCGACGGTCATGTTGAGGAAGATGCCGAAGATGTAGAGCGGCAGCAGCGGGATGAGGATCGTGGAGATCACCCATTCCACGATTTGGCGGAGCTCGACGAAGCCGCGCTGCAGGGCGTTGGTCGGCAGCAGCGTCAGCCCTACGCCGATGACGAACGAGAGCAGCAGTGCGGTCATGACGCCGAAGACCGGCGGCATCTCGACGGTGAAGTAGGGGCCGAGGAGGGCGTCCTCGGGGTTGTCGACCGACATCGGCAGGGAGCCCGGCGTCAGGATCATCGGGAACACCGTGAGGCCGACCGCCAGGGCCAGCAGACCCGCGAAAATGGTCGAGCCGTACGCGATGGCTGCGGTGATGCCGAGCCATTTGCCGGCCCCGCGGCCGAGCTCGGCGATCGCCGGGGTGATGAGCGCGACGATGATCAGCGGGATGATGAACGACAAGAAGTTGCCGAACAGGCCGTTGAACGTCACGAAGGCGCGGGCCAGCCAATCCGGAAAGAACAGGCCGCAGACGATGCCGAGCACGATGGCGATGAGAATCCTGGGCAGCAGCCCAAGGCGATGTTTCATGGTGGGCCTCGAGGGTGTGCGAGCGGGTGGACGCCTCACGGTAGTGCGTCCGACGGCTGGTCGGGGGGATGTGTCGGGTCTGCGCGGGGTGGCAAGGCCACCCTGCTCGCCTGCCCGACTGGTTCGCGCCTCGGAACGAGGTCGCGGACCGACGGCGTGGTGGATGCGGAGAACATCGGGTGCACCAGCTGGCGCAGCGGGCGGCCCGGGTGACCGGGAAGTCACAGACCGGCGCGGTGGAGGAGGCCCTCGAGCGGCTGCTGCGCGCCTATGAGGTGGATCCCGAGGGCGAGGACCGCGAGGCGCGGGCGTCGGCCGTTCGGGGGATTGCGGCGGCGTACCGGTACGACGTCGGGTACACCAACTCCGAGATCCGGACGGTCGAGGACTTGTATGACGATGCGGGGCTCCCGGCGTGATCGTGGACTCTTCGGCCCTCATGGCCATCGTGAACGACGAACCGGACGCCGAGAGAGTCCTGGCTTGCGCGGTGGGCGGACCTCGCCGCATGTCGGCCGCGACCTGGGTGGAGGTCGGTATCGTCGCGGACGCGCGGTCCTCGGCCCGGCACGGGGAGCGCATCGACGCCATCCTCGACCAGCTCCGGATCGAGATCGTGCCGGTGTCGGTTCGGCAGGCCGAGGTGGCGCGTCTCGCCTACCGCCGGTTCGGGCGTGGCTCGGGCTCGGCGGCGCGACTCAACTTCGGGGACTGCTTCAGCTACGCGCTGTCGGTGACCTCTGGGGAACCGCTGCTGTTCGTCGGTGACGACTTCGCTCACACCGACGTGGCATCCGTCCTTCCGTGCTGACCGGGGCTGTGGGCTTCGCGACGCAGATTGGTCACTCGACGGACCCACCCCCACTGTTTCGGCGGATCGAGTCTCGCGTTGGCGTCCGGGACGCTCCCGGCGGCCGCGCGGCCCCCACTCCAAGGGGTCGTCTCGGGGCGCGCGTGACGATGTGGCTGCACTCGATGTGAGTTGAACCCGCAACTCACCTGTGCGACTGGGGTTCCCGGGAGCGTGCCGGAATCGAGTGCAGCCACACCGTCAGGATGGCCCGGGCACCCGTGGCCGGTCGTGCGATGCCACTGATTTCTGTCGGATGGACTAGTATGGGCGCAGCGGTCCGCACCAGTCTTGCCTCGGGCCGCATGATGATGCGATCCCGTACGGGTCGCTGGTCGCGCCACCCTGATCAACCGGATCAGACGAAGGCGGGCGCGCCGGGCGAGACGCCCACGAATCAGGAAACAACCCATGACTTCAGATTTCGCACGCCTCGGCGTGCCCGCCGCGCTCGCCGAGGTCCTCGCCGAGCGCGACATCACCACCCCCACCCCGATCCAGGCCGCGACGCTGCCGGATTCCCTCGCCGGGCGCGACGTCCTCGGCCGCGGCCGCACGGGCTCCGGCAAGACCTACGGGTTCTGCCTGCCGCTGGTCGCCCGCTTGGCCGGCGACCGGCAGCGCCCGGCCCCGAAGCGCCCTCGCGCGCTCATCCTCGCCCCCCCCCGCGAGCTCGCCTCCCAGATCGCCGCAGCCCTGGCCCCGCTGGCCAAGGCCGCCCGGCTCTCGGTGCTCACCGTGTTCGGCGGTGTCAACCAGAACCCGCAGGTGCGCGGGCTGACCGCCGGCGTCGACGTGCTCGTCGCCACGCCGGGCCGCCTCCTCGACCTCAGCGAGCAGGGCCACCTCTCGCTGCGCGACGTCGAGGTCACCGTCATCGACGAGGCGGACCACATGAGCGACATGGGCTTCCTGCCCGCGGTCAAGCGCATCCTCGCCGCCACCCCGGCGCGCGGCCAGCGGCTGTTGTTCTCGGCGACGCTCGACAACGCCGTGAACGTGCTGGTAAAGCAGTTCCTGCATGACCCGGTCGTCCACGAGGCGGATTCCCCGCAGTCCCCGGTCGCCACCATGGAGCACCACGTGCTCACCGTGACGCCGGCCGAGCGCAGCGACGTGATCGCCGACCTGGCGGCCGCGCCCGGCCGCACGATCGTGTTCACCCGCACCAAGCACGGCGCGAAGAAGCTCGCCAAGCAGCTGAACGGGCGCGGCATTCCGGCCGTCGACCTGCACGGCAACCTCAGCCAGAACGCCCGCACGCGCAACCTGGACGCCTTCGGCTCCGGCCGGGTCGAGACGCTCGTCGCCACCGACATCGCCGCTCGCGGCATCCACGTGGACGACGTGGCGCTGGTGGTGCACGCCGATCCGCCGACCGAGTACAAGGCCTACCTGCACCGCTCGGGCCGCACGGCGCGCGCCGGCTCCGCCGGCACCGTGGTGACGATCGCCACCCCGGACCAGCGCCGCGACGTCCAGGGCCTCATGCGTGCCGCGAAGATCACCCCGCGCGTCATGCCCGCCACGACCGAGGAGCTGCAGGGCCTGGCCCCCGGGACGCGGCTGGTGTACTCCGCGGCCGAGGTCGCCGAGCGCACCCCCACGGCACCGACCGACGCCTCGGCGCGCGGTGCGTCCGGGCGGGGCGGCCGGGGCCGCGGCTCGGGTCGTCCGGGTGGACGCCAGCAGTCCGCCTCGCGCGGTCAGTCGCCCCAGGAGCCCGGACGCCGGCCACGCGGCGCCGGCGCGGGCACCGGAGCCGGTCGGGCACCGGCTGCCGCCCGTGCGGGGTCCACCGGGGGCGCGGCGGCGTTCTCGGCGTCGGCTGGCCGTTCCAGCGGACGCCGCCGCTCCCGCTGAGGCGGGCACCCCCGGAGCCCTCAGCCCAACGTGACCAAGTGGTCCACCGGGCCGTGCCCCGACTCGGGCGTCCGACTCAGCCGCCACCCGGCGCCCGCGGCGATGGCGTCCGCCAGATAGCGCCGCGCGTCCTCGATCGCCGCCCGGCTGACTCCCGTCTCCCGGGTGTCGCCGCGCCGGGCCGCGCACGCCGCGATCGCCGACGACAGCGTGCAGCCGGTGCCGTGGGTGTTGCGGGTGGCGATCCGCTCACCGGTCAGGTCGGCCACGCCCGCGGCGTCCGCGAACACGTCGAGCAGGGCGTCGCCGCGCAGGTGGCCGCCCTTGGCGAGCACGGCTCGCGTCCCGGCGCGGATGAGGGCAAGCGCCTGCTCCCGCAGCCCGTCCACATCCTCGGCCTCCGCGACCCCCAGCAGCACCCCCGCCTCGGGCAGGTTGGGCGTCACCAGATCGGCCAGGGGCAGCAAGTCAGCCCGGATGGCCTCCACCGCGTCCTCGGCGAGCAGCCGGTCGCCCGACGTCGCGACCATGACCGGGTCGAGGACGATCACACCGAACGCGTCCCGCCGCTCGCGGATCAACCCCGCCACGGCCGACGCCGTCGTCGCGTCGCTCAGCATGCCGATCTTCGTGGCGGCGACGGGCAGGTCGTCCACGACCGCCGCCACCTGCGCGACCACGAACGCCGGGTCGACCCCGCGCGCGTCCCGGACCCCCTGGGTGTTCTGCACGGTCAGGCCGGCGAGCGCGGCGGCCCCGTACACGCCGAGGGCCGAGAACGTCTTGAGGTCGGCCTGGATGCCGGCACCCCCGCTGGGGTCGGAGCCGGCGATGGAGAGGCAGACAGGGCGCGCGGTCGGACTGCTCATTCGCCCACCCTATGCAGATGTGCTTAGATGAGGACATCCCACGGGCGCCCGAGCACGGGCTGAGATCAGGCTGACGCTGCCTGGACCGTCGAACCTGTCCGGATCATGCCGGCGTAGGAAGAGAGATGTCCATGGAGACGCATCCGCAGCACCGCCCCAGCACGCTCACCGACGGCGACGTCACGGTCCCGGTGACCGCGATCAGCCTCGCCGACTCACCCGACGGGCGGCCCAATCCCGACGTGCTCGTCTACCGCACGTGCGGCCCCGAGGTGGACCCGACGCAGGGCCTGCCCCCGTCCCGCCAGGCGTGGATCGACGACCGCGGCGACACCGAACGCCACGAGGTGCGTCCGCGCGACCTGGCGGACGACGGGCGCACCGCCGTCCGCCGCGGTGCGGCGTCCGAGCAATGGCGGGGACGCGCCCACGCGCCCGTGCGCGCGAAGGAGGGCCGCCGCGTCACCCAGATGCACTACGCGCGCACCGGCGTCGTGACCCCGGAGATGCGCTACGTCGCCCTGCGCGAGGGCGTCGCGGTCGAGAAGGTTGTCGAGGAGGTCGCTGCCGGCAGGGCGATCATCCCGGCCAACATCAACCACCCTGAGTCAGAGCCCATGATCATCGGGCGGGCCTTCCTCACCAAGGTGAACGCCAACATCGGCAACTCGGCGGTCACCAGCTCGATCGCCGAGGAGGTCGAGAAGCTCACGTGGGCCACCCGCTGGGGAGCCGACACGGTGATGGACCTGTCCACCGGCGACGACATCCACACCACGCGGGAGTGGATCATCCGCAACGCGCCGGTCCCCATCGGCACCGTGCCGCTCTATCAGGCGCTGGAGAAGGTGGACGGCAAGGCCGAGGACCTCACCTGGGAGGTGTACCGCGACACCGTCATCGAGCAGGCCGAGCAGGGCGTGGACTACATGACCGTGCACGCCGGCGTCCTGCTGCGCTACGTGCCGCTGACCGCCGAGCGGGTCACCGGCATCGTCAGCCGCGGCGGCTCGATCATGGCCGGCTGGATGCTGGCCCACCACCGCGAGTCCTTCCTGTACGAGCACTTCGACGAGCTGTGCGCGATCTTCGCCGCCTACGACATCGCGTTCAGCCTCGGCGACGGGCTGCGGCCCGGCTCCATCGCGGACGCCAACGACGAGGCCCAGTTCGCCGAGCTGAGGACGCTGGCCGAGCTCACCGAGCGTGCCTGGACCCACGACGTGCAGGTGATGGTCGAGGGTCCCGGGCACATCCCGCTGGACCTGGTGCCCGAGAACGTCGAGCTCGAGCAGGAGTGGTGTCACGGCGCCCCCTTCTACACGCTGGGCCCGCTCGTCACCGACATCGCGCCCGGCTACGACCACATCACCTCGGCCATCGGCGCCGCGGTGATCGCGATGCACGGCACCGCGATGCTCTGCTACGTCACGCCCAAGGAGCACCTGGGCCTGCCCAACCGCGACGACGTCAAGACCGGCGTGATCACGTACAAGATCGCCGCCCACGCAGCCGACGTCGCCAAGCGCCACCCCGGCGCGCAGGTGCGCGACGACGCCCTGAGCAAGGCCCGCTTCGAGTTCCGCTGGCACGACCAGTTCGCCCTCTCGCTGGATCCCGAGACCGCCATCGCCTTCCACGACGAGACCCTGCCGGCGGAGCCCGCCAAGACGGCGCACTTCTGCTCCATGTGCGGGCCGAAGTTCTGCTCAATGCGGATCAGCGCCGACATCCGCGCCCGCTACGCCGACGGGGCGCAGGAGGGTATGGCGGCCAAGTCCCGCGAGTTCCGTGAGCGGGGCGGCTCGGTCTACCTCGACGTCGCCGAGGTGCGCCGGTGACCCTGCCGTCGGTGCGGCGTCGGGGCGGGCTCGTTCCCGAGCTGTCCCCGGACGGGCGCTCGGCCGTCCGCGGCGGTGTGTGGGGCAACTACGTCGATCAGGTGAACATCTTCCTGCCCGTGACCGCGCTGGCCCCCGCGCTGCCGGCGCTGGCCGGGCCGCACGCGACGGCGACCACCGCGGCCCTCGTGATCATGGCCACCCTCATCGGACGCCCCGTGGGCGCCATGGTCTTCGGTCAGGTCGCCGACCGCATCGGCCGGACCCGCACCACCAAGATCGCCCTCGCCGGGACGGCCGCCTGCACGCTCGGCATCGCCGCTGTTCCGGACTGGCACATGCTCGGCGCGGCCACCATCGGCCTCCTCATCGCCCTGCGCTTCGTCGGGGGAGCGTTCCTGGCCGGGGAGTACACGTCCGCGATCCCGCTCGCCATGGAGTGGTCCACCCCGCGGCGCCGCGGGCTCGTCTCGGGTCGCATCATGGCGATGGCCCCGTGGGCGCAGGCCACGATCGCCTTCGTCACCGTCGCCCTGTTGGCCCTGCTCGGCCCGGACGCCTACGCCGCCTGGGGCTGGCGGGTGTCGTTCGTGGCCGGGGGGCTGGCCTCGCTCGTCATGCTCGTCTTCTATGCCCGGCGCGTCGCGGACGCGCCCGTGTTCGTCCGGCGCCGTCGGACGCCCGGCGAGGCGGTCGGGCTCGCCGACGTGCTGGCGGGGCGCTGGGCCGGACCGTTCTGGCGCGTCTTCGGGCTGATGACGGGCCTGTGGTTCTGTACCAACATGGTCGTGATCGTCGTCGCGCAACGCCTGCCCGGGCTCGGGATCACCCCGCTGGAGGTGTCGCTCGTGCTCGGGGTGGCGTCGGTGGCCCAGGCGCTCGTCATGGCCCGCACCGGCCACCTCTCCACCCTTACCGGACGCCGCCGGTTCTTCGTCGTCGTCGGCACCCTCGCGGCCGCGGCGGCGCCAGCGCTCTGGTGGGGCGTCCTCGGCCGGCCGGACGCCGCGGGCCCCGGCGCCCTGGGCGTCGCCCTCGTCGGCGTCGCCGCCCTGCAGGTCTCGACCGTCACGCTGTACGGGCCGATCGGCGCCTACCTCAACGAGATCTTCCCGACCCGGGTGCGGGCGACGGCGTACGGCACCGCCTACTCGCTGTCGATCGTGGGGCCCGCGCTGTACCCCTTCTACCTGCCGCCGCTCGTCGACCGCTTCGGCCCGGACCTGCCGGTGATGGCCCTGCTGGCGCTGGGCGGGCTGATGGTCGCGGGCTGCGCCGCCGCCGGTCCGGCCATGACGCCCACCGACATCGAGAGGAACACCCTGGATGCCCACTGACCTCGCGCCCGTCGTGGACGCCGTCCGCGCCCACCCCCCGCTCGTGCACTGCCTGATGGCCACCGTCTCGATGGGGATCGTGGCCGACGGCCTCCTCGCCGCCGGCGCGCGTCCGATGATGACCGAGACGCGGGCCGAGGCGCCCACCATGGACGCCCTCGCCGACGCCCTGCTGATCAACCTCGGCACGCTCAGCACGGACGCCATGGCCGGCATCCCGCCCACCGTCGACGTCGCCCGCGCCGCCGGACGGCCGTGGGTGCTGGATCCCACCGCCGTCGGGGTCGCCCCCGTCCGGGCGCGGCTGGCCCGCGAGCTCGTCACGCGTGCGCCGGCGGTCGTGCGGGGCAACGCGTCGGAGGTCGTGGCCCTGGCGGGGAGCGGAGCCGGCGGGCGGGGTGCCGATGCCGTCCACGGGGTGCAGGACGCCCTGGGCGCGGCGCGCTCCCTGGCCCAGACGCACGGGTGCGTGGTGGCCGTCTCCGGCGACGTCGACCTCGTCACCGACGGCGACCGGGTGGTGGGCGTCCGGGCGGGGCACCCGCTGCTCACCCGCGTCACCGGCACCGGCTGTCTGCTGGGCGGCCTCGTCGCCGCGTGCTGTGCCGTCGCGCCCCCGTTCGAGGCGGCGCTGGCGGCGTCTGCGTGGCTGGGTGCGGCGGGGGAGCGGGCCGCGGCGCAGGCGTCCGGGCCGGGCAGCTTCAGGGCCGCGCTGATCGATACGCTCGATACCCTGACCGCGGCCGACGTCGCTGCCGTGCGATGCGAGGAGCAGTGATGGGCATCGATCTGCGCGTGTACCTGGTCACCGCCGGGTCCGACCGTCACACCGTCGAGGTGGCCGCCGCAGCCGCCGCCGCGGGCGCCGGCATCGTCCAGGTGCGTGCCAAGGAGGCCTCCACCCGCGAGCTGCTCGCGCTGCTCGGCGCGGTGGCGGACGCCGTCGGTGCGGCCAACCCCACCACCCGCGTGCTGGTCGACGACCGGGCCGACGTCGCCTACGCGGCGCGACGGGCCGGACGCCGCGTGCACGGCGTCCACCTCGGCGCCGACGACCTGCCGCCGCCGGCGGCCCGCGCGCTGCTCGGCGACGATGCCGTGATCGGGTTCACCACGGGCACCCTCGATCTGGTCCTCCAGGCCCAATCGCTCGTCGGCGTGGTCGACTACCTCGGCGCGGGACCGTTCCGGCCCACGCCCACGAAGGACTCCGGACGCGAGCCGCTCGGCGTCGAGGGCTACCGGCCGCTGGTCGAGGCGTCCCGTCTGCCGATCGTCGCTATCGGCAGCGTGGGCGTCGAGGACGTGGCCGATCTGGCGGGCACGGGCGTCGCCGGGGTCGCCATGGTGCGCGCGATCACCGGGGCGGCCGATCCGGCCGACGTCGTCCGGCGGTCGCTGGCGGCGTGGGACGCGGTCAGGCCGGGCGCGGGGCGTACATGATGACCGTCACGCCGACGAGGCACACGAGCGCGCCGATCACGTCGTAGCGGTCGGGTCGGAAGCCGTCGACGACCATCCCCCAGGGCAGGCTGCCGCAGAGATGGACGCCCAGGTCGCGTGGGGCGCGACTGCTACCGATTGGGAAGTGACCCTCACGGGCGACCTCACCCTGATCGTCGGCCCGGGATTCTGGGCGGACGGCGACTGACGCCTCCCCGGCAGGAGCCAACGGAATAGGGGACCCCTTAGGATGGTTGAGTCTGATGGACTCAACTTCTTCAAGACCTCCGGGGAGGAACGCACCCATGGACACTGCCAAGCTCACCACCAAGAGTCGGGACGCCGTCTCGGCCGCACTCCGCAACGCGCTCACTGCGGGCAACCCGCAGGCCGAGCCGAGCCACCTGCTGCACGCGCTGCTGATGGTGCCCGACAACACGGTCGGCACCCTGCTGAGCGCGGTCGGCGCCGACCCCGCCGCCATCGACACGGCGGCCCAGACCGCGATCAAGAAGCTGCCCAGCTCGACGGGCTCCTCGGTGAGCCAGCCGCAGCTGTCCGGCAGCTTCGCCCGTGTTCTCGCCGACGCCGAGACCCGTGCCGAGCAGCTGGGTGACGACTTCGTCGCCACCGAGCACCTGCTCATCGCGCTGACGGCCGTGGCGTCCGACGCGCAGCCGATCCTCACCAAGGTGACGACCCCCGACAAGCTCACCGAGGCATTCAACGCCGCGCGTGGTGGCAAGCGCGTCACCAGCGCCGAGGCCGAGGGGGGCGAGTCGGCGCTGGAGAAGTACTCCGTCGATCTCACCGAGCGCGCCCGCGAGGGCAAGCTCGACCCGGTGATCGGTCGCGACACGGAAATCCGGCGCGTCGTGCAGGTGCTGAGCCGCCGCACGAAGAACAACCCGGTTCTCATCGGCGAGCCCGGGGTCGGCAAAACCGCCGTCGTCGAGGGCCTCGCCCAGCGCGTCATCGAGGGTGACGTGCCCGATTCGTTGAAGGGACGCCGCGTCGTCAGCCTCGACCTGGCGTCCATGGTGGCCGGCGCCAAGTACCGCGGTGAATTCGAGGAGCGGCTCAAGGCCGTCCTCAGCGAAATCACCGAATCGCAGGGCCAGGTCGTCACGTTCATCGACGAGCTGCACACGGTTGTCGGCGCGGGGGCGTCCGGCGAGGGCGCCATGGACGCCGGCAACATGCTCAAGCCGATGCTCGCCCGCGGCGAGCTGCGCATGATCGGCGCCACCACGCTGGACGAGTACCGCGAGCGCATCGAGAAGGATCCGGCGCTGGAGCGCCGCTTCCAGCAGGTGTTCGTCGGCGAGCCGAGCGTGGAGGACACGATCGCCATCCTGCGCGGGCTGCGTGAGCGCTACGAAGCGCACCACAAGGTGCGCATCACCGACAGCGCGCTCGTGGCCGCCGCGCAGCTCTCGAGCCGCTACATCACCAGCCGCCAGCTGCCTGACAAGGCCATCGACCTGATCGACGAGTCGGCGTCGCGGCTGCGCATGGAGATCGACTCCAGCCCGGAGGAGATCGACCAGCTCCGCCGCCAGATCGACCGCATGACCATGGAGCAGTTCGCCCTCGAGAAGGAGGAGGATGCCGCCAGCACCGAGCGCCGCGACCGGCTCGGCGCCGAGCTGGCCGACGCCCAGGAGGAGCTCCGCGGACTCGAGGCGCGGTGGGAGGCCGAGAAGCAGGGCCTCAACCGGGTCGGCGAGATCAAGGCGGAGGTCGACGCCCTGCGCGCCGAGGCCGAGCGGTCGCAGCGCGAGGGCGACCTGACGCACGCGTCCGAAATTCTCTACGGCCGCATCCCCCAGCTGGAGTCCGAGCTCGATTCGGCCGCCGAGGAGGAGGCCAGCCGCGTCCCGATGGTGGCCGAGGAGGTGTCGGCTGCCGACATCGCCGAGGTGGTCAGCAGCTGGACGGGCATCCCGGTCGGCAAGATGCTGCAGGGCGAGAGCGAGAAGCTCCTCACGATGGAGGACCAGCTCGGACGCCGCCTCATCGGCCAGCGCGAGGCGGTGGCCGCGGTGTCGGACGCCGTGCGCCGCAGCCGGGCGGGCATCAGCGACCCGAACCGGCCGACCGGTTCGTTCCTGTTCCTGGGGCCCACCGGCGTTGGCAAGACCGAACTGGCGAAGTCGCTGGCGGCGTTCCTGTTCGACGACGAGCGCGCCATGGTGCGCATCGACATGAGCGAGTACGGCGAGAAGCACTCCGTGTCGCGGCTCGTTGGTGCCCCCCCGGGTTACGTCGGGTACGAGGAGGGCGGCCAGCTCACCGAGGCGGTGCGGCGGCGTCCGTACTCGGTCGTCCTGCTCGACGAGGTGGAGAAGGCGCACCCCGACGTGTTCAACATCCTGCTGCAGGTGTTCGACGACGGACGCCTCACCGACGGCCAAGGCCGCACGGTGGACTTCCGCAACGTCATCCTCATCATGACGAGCAACCTGGGCTCGCAGTACCTCGCCGATCCGGCCCTGCAGGCGTCCACGAAGCGCGACGCCGTGATGGGCGTGGTGCGGCAGGCGTTCAAGCCGGAATTCCTCAACCGGCTGGACGACATCGTGATGTTCGACCCGCTGTCCCAGGACGACCTGACGCACATCGTCGAGATTCAGCTCGCCCGGGTGGCCGCGCGGCTGGCCGATCGGCGCATCACGCTGGAGCTGACCGACGCCGCCAAGGCCTGGCTGGCCGCGACGGGGTTCGACCCGGTGTACGGCGCGCGTCCGCTCAAGCGGCTGATCCAGACCTCGGTCGAGGACGCCCTCGCCCGCCGACTGCTGGCCGGCGAGCTGCACGAGGGGGACGCGATCACCTTCGACGTGGGTGCCGACGACGCGGGGCTGACCGTCGTCAACTGACGCGGTGGTGGGCTGATCGCGGTGCCGGCGGGGCGCCGGCCGGGGCCCGGCTCAGCGGCGGGGGCGCTTGCGCTTCTGCGTGCGGGGCCGGGCTGTCGCGGCGGTTGTCCCGGGGGTGCTGGTGCGCCGCGTGGTCGGCTCCGGCGTGCCCGACGGCGGCAGGTCACCGGGGCGCGGGCGGCGTCCGAGGCGGTCGAACAGCTGGTTGAAGGCGAACGCCGCGGCCACCGTGAGCGTGATGCCGATGCCGGCGACGACGTTCAGACCGGTGGCCACCGCGACCGGAACGAAGAACGCAGCGCCCGCCACGGCGACGGCGATGAAGCGGACCCACCACGTCTGCACCTCGCGGGCGTCCAGGACGGCACTCACCACGAGCAGCGGCACGACGGAACAGAACAGCAGCACGCCCTGGCCGGGGGTGAGGGCGAGCAGCACCGTGGCCAGCACGGCGACGAGGGCCACCATGAGCAGGCGTCCGGCGAAGCGGGCCCAGGCGGTCTGGCGGGGCGTCATGCTGCTCATCTCCTGAGGTTCGGGCGGGCAGGGAGGCGCTGAGACGCCGGCTGCGGGCCGGCGCTCGGTCGGAGCCGCCCCGGATGACGCTAGGCGAGCGGGCCTCGGGGAGCAACCGGAGCGGCGTCCGGTGGGGAGTGCCGGGTGGCGTCTTGGGGGGCGAGACGATCGAGTGAATTCGCTGCGGGACTGCCCGACGTGGGTGCACGCTGTGCAGCACCCAACCCCCAGCCCCCAGAGGCCCGCGCCAGGGGACTCGAAGAAGGACGCCCCCCATGATTCCTCGCCCGCTCCGTCACACCCTGAGTGCCCTCCTGCTCGCCTTGGTTCTTGCGCTGGGAACGGTGGGTTTCGCGCCCACCGCCCAAGCCGCTCCGTCGGCGTCCGTGCAGCGCGCCGCTCTGCAGAAAGCGGCCCTCGCGCGTATCAAGGCGTTGCTGCCGGCTGACGCCGCGCGCCGGGTGGCGGCATTGCGGCAGGAGACCGATGTCATCGATCCGACGCTCTACGAGTGCGGCCCCACCGAGCTGGACGCCTGGGTTCAGGAGCAGGTCGCGTCGTTCTCGACCGTGGATCGACTCGTGATCCAATTCACGGCGTTGGACGCCTACCCGACGTATGACGCCATGATGTTCGGCGATGCGGCCGACCCCTTCTACGCCGCCCCGGACGCTGCCGTCGCCGGCGCTTTCACCGGTGCGCGGGCGTTCTGGACGCCCGCCCTTCCCGCGACGCAGTTGCTCGGCATGCGCTCGGAGATGGTGCGCGACGCGGCGAAGGTGGCCCGCATCGGTGGCCTGGTGTTCGGGTTCGACGCCGCCACGGCCCAGCTCTACGGGCGCCTGGTCACCGCGTACGTGCGGCTCAGCCCGGGCCTGCAGCAGGGGCGCCACCCCATCCTGAGCTTCGGGGCGTTCGCGTCGGGTGACCCCGGTGACGACTCGGCCAACCGCATCATCATTGGGCACGGCCTGCTGGTGGGGTATGACGACCTCGGGTACGCCGACGTGGCGGGCCCGTTCATCACGGCGCACGAGGTGGGGCACACCGTCCAGCTGGCGGCGGGGCTCTACGACGCCTACACCGGCGAGCCGGAGGAGACCCGCTATCTGGAGCTCATGGCCGATGCGACCGCCGCCTACTACTCCGCACACCCCGCCGGGCTGGACCTGCGCGAGCAGCGGGTGGAGCAGTTCGTGGCCGTGGCCCGCACCGTCGGCGACTGCGCCTTCGACAGCGGCGGCCACCACGGCACGCCGAACCAGCGAGCGCGTGCCGCGCAGTGGGCGGCCACGGTGTCGGACGCCGCACGTCCGGCCGGGCGCGTCCTGACGTTCGCGGAGTTCCGATACGCCTTCGATGCCGCCTACCCGAATCTGATCGCCCCGGACGCCGCCCCCGCAGACGCCTGATCGCGTCCCTGCCCAAGGGGTCGCGTCCGTCTGGAACCCCGTGGGGCAGTCGGATCCCTACAGCAGCCAGGGGGTCCCTGCCGGGTTCTTTTGGGGTGGCCGGCGCTCTGCGGTAACCGCCGCGTCCCTGCCGGTACTGCCGCCTCCTGTCCTGACTGCCGCCCCCCTGTCGGTACTGCCTCCCCCCTGCCGGTACTGCCGCGTCTTCCCTGCCGGTACTGCCGCGTCCCTGCCCCAACCGCCGCCTCCCTGTCCGACGCGCACGACCCTGCCGTCGCAACGCTGGGGAGGTTGGCTTCGAACAGGGCGGCGGAGGGATGGGCAGGGAGGCGAGCCCTTGGGCAGGGCGGCGAGGGCATCGGCAGGGGGACTCTCTCGCACGCTGCCCCCCGGGCGGTGCGGGCAGGGCTTGCGGGCCCGGCTGCTTCCATGCCGAGGCGTCACCGCGTAAGGGCTGCTGCTGCAGGCGCCGCTCGCGTCGAGAACCCATGCACAAGCCAGCCTTGTCGACGCCAGCCGCCCGTATTGCGTCGAGAGTCCATGCACAAGTCGGCGTTGTCGACGCCAGCCGCCCGGATTGCGTCGAGAGTCCATGCACAAGTCGGCCTCGTCGACGCCAGCCACCCGGAGTGCGTCGAGAAACCCATGCACAAGTCGGCCTCGTCGAGATGCCGGATGCTGAATGCCCTCTGGCGGCCGCACGGACGCCCCGCAGCTCCCTCGACGCCCTCAAACTCCATCTTCTGTCTCAAACTCCGCCACCAATCCCGGAGTTTGAGCCCCAAGTGAGCGTGTCGGCGCGCCTCTGGGCGCCCGCACCGGCCCGGCGGGGGTCCCGAACAGGGGGTGGGCTGGCTAGGGTCGGGGTAACGCCACACACAGGAGCCCCTCATGCCGTACCTCACCGTGCCCAAGGAATCACCGGTCACCGAGATGACCCCGATCCAGCTCTACGTCGAGGATTCCGGGGGCCGGGGACGCCCCGTGGTGCTGATTCACGGCTGGCCGCTGTCCGCCGAGGCGTGGAGCGCGCAGACCGATGCCCTCGTCGCCGCCGGGCACCGCGTCATCGCCTACGACCGCCGCGGGTTCGGCCGCTCCGACAAGGCCCCCAACGGCTACGACTACGACACCTTCGCGCGCGACCTGGACGAGATCATCACCCAGCTCGACCTTGACGGCGCCGTCCTCGTCGGCTTCTCGATGGGCGGCGGGGAGGTGGCCCGTTACCTCGGGACCTACGGGCAGCGGCGCGTCGCCGGGGCCGTGCTCGCCGCGTCCGTCACGCCCGCCCTCTGCATCACCGGAGACAACCCCGACGGCGGCATGCCGTTCGAGGGGTTCGCCGAGCTCCGCAACCAGTGCCGGGGCGACCGTCAGGGCTTCCTGGCCCAGTTCATGACCAACTTTTTCAGCAATCCGGACGCCCTCGCCGTCAGTCAGTCCCAGCTCGACGAGGCCCTGCGGATCGCCGGCCAGGGCTCCGACCAGGCGCTGCAGGACAGCATCATCGCCTGGGCCACCGACTTCCGCGCCGACCTGGCGAAGCTCACCGTGCCCACGCTGGTCATCCACGGCGACTCCGACAACAATGTGCCGTTCGAGGCGTCCGGCCAGCGGGCCCACGCGCTCATCCAGGGCTCGCGGCTGCACGTGGTCGCCGGCGGCCCGCACGGCATCAACGTCAGCCATGCCGACGAGTTCAACCGGGTGTTGCTCGATTTCATCGCCTCCCTCTGAGCCTCACGCGGACGCCATGCGTGCACACCTGGAGGCCGATCCCTTCCACCCCGGCGCGTTCCGCGTGGTGGCGGGGGAGACGTCCCAGTCCTACGTCAACCCCGACGACCCGCTGCACCTGGAGTTCGAGTACGTCCAGCGCATCACCGAGGCGCTCGGCGCGACGGTGCTGGCCCGCCCCGCTGACGAGCGCGTCCGTGTGGTGCACCTCGGCGGCGGCGGGCTGTCGATCCCGCGGTGGGTGGCGGCGCGGCGTCCGGGCACGGCCCAGATCGTGTGTGAGCCGGACGCCGACCTCGTCGACGACGTCCGGCGGCTGTTGCCGCTCCCCAAGCAGTCCGGCATCAAGGTGCGGGTGGTGGACGGCCGCTCGGGGTTGGCCGCCATGCCGCTTGACTACTTGGACGCCCTCGTGCTGGACGCCTTCGACGGCCCTCGGGTGCCGGCCTCGCTGACCACCGCGGAGTTCTTCGACGACCTGGCGCTGCGCCGGCGTCGCGGCGCGGTGTTGTGCGCCAACATCACCGACCGCGCCCCCTTCGGCTGGGCCCGCCGCTTCGTCGCCGGGGTGCGGGGGAGCTTCCGGCAGGTGATGGTGAGTGCGGAGTCGCCGGTGTGGAAGGGGCGGCGCTTCGGCAACCTGGTGGTGGTGGCGTCCGACGCCGTGCTGCCCGCCACCGAGCTCTCGCGGCTCGCCGCGCGGGCCGCGTTCCCGTACCGGGTGCTGGCCGGGCGCGAGGTGGTCGACTGGATCTCCGACGCCTCGCCGTTCACCGACGCCGATGCCCAGGCATCACCGGTGCCCAAGCGGGGCACCTGGTTCTCCTAGGGGCCCGCCCGGAAGGACACCCCACCAGCTCGACACCGGCCGGACACGGCATCCGAACGAGGCATACTGAGGCGGTGAGCACGACGACCCGTCCCCAGCGAGCGGCCAAGCCGCGCCGTGGTGGCCGCGTCGTCACCGCGGTCGGAGTCATCTGCCTCGTGCTGGGCCTGGGCGTTCTGGGATGGTCGAGCTACGACCTGTTCTGGAACCCGCTCGTCGACCCACAGGTCGCCGCCCAAGAGCGCGCCGAGCTGCGCGAGCAATGGGAGGCGAACGCCGAGCCCGGGCGTCCGCTGCCGGGGGACGCCGTCGCGCTGCTGCGGATCCCCGCGTTCGGCGACGACTTCGAACAGCCCGTCCTCGTCGGTGCCGACCTGCCCACCCTCAAGCGCGGGCTGGGCTGGTACGAGGGCACCGCCGAGCCCGGCCAGCTGGGCAACTTCGCCGTCGCCGGCCACCGCGGGACTCGGGGACCGCTCGCCCCGCTGCTGGATCTCCGGGCCGGTGACGAGGTCGTCGTCGAGACGGCCGACGCCATCTTCACCTATGCGCTCACCAACAACCCGGCCGAGATGACCGTCAAGGACACCGACACCTGGGTGCTGCAGCCGGTGCCCGGCCATCCGGAGGTGCGCCCCACCGAAGCGCTCCTGACGCTCACCACCTGCCACGATCTGTTCCGCTCCGACAACCGGGCGATCGCGTTCGCCACCCTGGTGTCGACGCAGCAGAAGTAGGCAGCAGGTTCGGCCTCAACCGCCGTGCGTCCGGCCAGGGGCCGGTCCCCGATCTGCGCCTGCCCGGTTTGCGCTTGTCCGCTGTGCGCCTCGCCCGACTTGTTGAGTGCCTGACCCGCGCCGTGCTCGGCCGGATGCGACGAAAAGGCGACAGTGAGTGCGCACTCATTCGACGTTTACGCTCAACGGGCGACCCGGTCTCTCATCGAGTGTCACGTTTTCGTCGCGGGGATCCACCGCCCATGGCTCACGGGGTGCGCATCGCGGCCACCAGATCCAACCGGGCCGCGTA
This sequence comes from Propioniciclava soli, assembly GCF_038502305.1. Classification (NCBI taxonomy): domain Bacteria; kingdom Bacillati; phylum Actinomycetota; class Actinomycetes; order Propionibacteriales; family Propionibacteriaceae; genus Propioniciclava; species Propioniciclava soli. The sequence continues at coordinate 3,072,016 of NZ_CP115965.1, read as the reverse complement.
CGTGGCCGGTGGCATCGCGGCGAGCGCAGCAGCGAGCACGGCCAGGATGCCCACGCCGGCGGTGAAGTCGACGGGGGTGGTGAAGCCGGTGAGGTGGTCGGCCACCCCCGCGCCCAAGCAGACGTCCAGCGCGCGCAGCACCTGGTGGCGACATGGACACCTCCGTCGCTGACCCGACGGTCCGCGCCCTCGGTAGGCTCACGGCCATGAGCGATCGCGACGAACTCATCGGCCACATCAAGAACACCGCGGTGGTGTGGGGGAAGGTGACGCTGGCGTCCGGCAAGGAGGCCGACTACTACGTCGACCTGCGCCGTGTCACCCTCGACGGGGTGGCGTCCCCGCTGGTCGGACGCGTCATGCGCGAGCTGGTCGCCGACTGGAGTTTCGACGCCGCCGGTGGGCTGACCCTCGGCGCCGACCCGGTGGCCACCGCCATGCTGCACGCCGCGGCGGCGTCCGGCCAACGGCTGGACGCGTTCGTCGTGCGCAAGGAGTCCAAGGCGCACGGGCTCCAGCGGCGCATCGAGGGCACCGAGGTGGCGGGCCGTCCCGTCCTGGTGGTGGAGGACACCTCGACCACTGGGGGGTCCGTGATGCAGGCCGTGGAGGCGGTGCAGGAGGCGGGCGGCACCGTCGTCGGCGTCGCGACGATCGTCGACCGCAACACCGGCGTCCGGGAGCTCATCGAGGCCGCCGGGCTGCCGTACCGCTTCGCGGTGGGGCTCGCCGACCTCGGTCTGGGCTGATCCCCGACCACGCGGGGGTCACCGGCTAGGGTGGTCGCAGCACACCCGAAGGAGAACCATGGGTCCGATCGAGATCATCCTGATCGTCCTGCTGCTCGTCGTCGTCGGCGTCGTCGGCTGGGGCCTCAGCGCCTACAACGGCTTCATCCGGCAGCGCAACCTGATCCAGGAGTCCTGGCGACAGGTCGACGTGGAGCTGAACCGCCGCTACGAACTCATCCCCAACCTGGTCGAGACGGTCCGCGCCTTTGCCGGGCACGAGCGCAACACCCTCGAGGGCATCGTCCGGCTGCGCTCGCAGGCGCAGCAGTTGAGCTCGTCCGAGCACGGCGAGGTGCCCTCGGCCGAGCGCGCCCAGGTGGAGGAGCAGCTGACCGGTGCCGTGCGCGGCCTGATGGTGAGCGTCGAGGCGTACCCGGAGCTCAAGAGCAACCAGAACTTCCTCGAGCTCCAGCGCCAGCTGGCCGAGACGGAGGATCGCATCGCCGCCGGCCGCCGCTACTACAACGCCAACGTGCGCAACTACAACACGCGCATCGAGTCGGTGCCCAGCAACATGATCGCCAACCAGTTCAACTTCCAGAAGGCGACGTACTTCGAGGTCAACGACCCCGAGGTCCGCAGCACCCCCAACGTCAGCTTCGGTGAGATCAGCTACCGCGGGGACGCCCCCGCCGGCGGTGGTGCGACGCCGGCGTCCGGCCAGCTGGGCACCAGCGCGCCGAACGAGCTGCCCAACCCGCAGGGCCAGGAGCGTGGGTCGATCCAGTTCGACCAGCAGAACCAGTTCGATCAGCAGCCGCAGCCGGCGGACCGTCCGACGCAGTACCCGGACGCCACAGAGCCGCCGGCCCAGCGCTGATCGCCTGAGCCACCGACGCCCGTGCGGGCCTCGTCCGATTCGGACGGGGCCCGCACGGGCGTCCGGGACGTGTGGGGCCGTCTCAGCCGCGCGGGTCGGGCGAGCGGCGGCGTCCGAGCGCCCACTCGATGACCATGGGCAGCAGCGAGACGGCCACGATGGCGACCAACACCACCTCGATGTTGTCGCCGACGAACGGCACCTGGCCCAGGAAGTAGCCGGCCAGGGTCAGCAGCACCGCCCACGCGACGCCACCGACCGCCGTCCAGCGCAGGAAGGTGCCGCGGGCCATGCCGGACGCCCCGGCGACGAGGGTCACGAAGGTGCGCAGCACGGGCACGAACCGCGCGAGCAGCAGGGCCCGCGGGCCGTGGCTGTCGAAGAAGGCGCGGGTGGTGAGCACGTGCTTCGGGTCGAACACCCGGCCCCAGAACCCGGGGCGCGGACGAAACAGCAGGGGCCCCACGCGGGCGCCGACGCTGTAGCCGATGACGTTGCCGAGCACGGCGGCGACGCTGAGCACCGGCAGGCAGATCACCAGGACGGCCCACGGGGGCAGGGTGCCGAACGTGATGGAGGGCGGCGTCATGGCGATCAGCATGCCCACGGTGAACAGCAGCGAGTCCCCCGGCAGGAAGGGGAAGATCGCGCACTCGATGATGAGGATCGCGGCCACGCCCCACAGGGCGCCGTTGCCCAGCGCGTGGATGAGGGTGGCGGGGTCCAACCACGCGGGCAGGAGCAGGGGCGCCAGGCCGGGCAACGTCATGGGGTGGACGCTACGCCGCGCAGCTGAGTGCCGCCTGTGAAGCGGGCGTCACGCCGTGTCGGCGGGCGCAGGTCAGCCCGCGTCGATGGCGTCCCGCTCGCCGGCGTAGCGGTCCTCGACCTTGCTGAACAACCACGAGGCCACGATGCCCGCCAGCAGCATGGCGGCGCAGAAGACGAGGAACAGCGGCAGGCCCAGGCCAGCCTTCTCGACTGCTTCGGCGGTGAACACGACCGTCGGGAAGATGGCCACCGATGAGCCGATGACCATGCCGAGGATGAAGTGGTACATGCCGGCGTAGTGGGTGTCGAAGGCCCAGCTTGCGGCTTTCGCGAACAGCAGGACGCAGGCGACGAGGCCCACGAACAGCGGAATGAAGACGGTCGGGTCGAGATCCCGGATGCCCTCGGCCATCTTGTCGTAGAGCCCGAAGTAGATGAGGAAGTTTGACGGGCTCATGCCGGGCACGATGACGCCGAGGCCGATCAGCGCGCCGGAGCCGAACCACACGGGGATCGACGGGGGCACGTTCAGGTCCATCTGGCCGCCGAACAGCATCAGGGCGAAGATCAGCACCGCGGAGACGCCGAGGATCACGAGGTGCTTCGGGGCGCGTCCGTTCTTGCCGGCCTGACGCCACAGCGACGGGAACGTGCCGATCACGAACCCGATGAACAGGCACACGAACGCCGCCTCGTAGCGGCCGAACGCGGCCGCGACGAGGATCGAGAACAAGATGATGCCGATCACCGCGCCGATGCCGACGGGGATGAAGTAGCGCACGTTCGCGACGAACCGGTGCCGGATGTTGCCGAGGAAGCGGATCATCGGGTCGTAGATCTTGAAGATCACGGCCAGCACCCCCCCGGAGAGCCCGGGCAGGATGAACCCGATGCCGACGGCGATGCCCTTGAGCAGCCGGACGAGCCAGGCGCCGACGGACTCGGGGGCGTCGAGATGGCGGTCGGTGGCGTCCGGGCGGGCGGACGGGGTCTGCGCCGGCTGCGTCGTACTCATGGTTTCTCTCTCGCGTCACGGGGGTGGAGCCCCACCATGGTAGGGCCGGGGTCCGACGAATCCCGCCTCGCGCGGCCGCCGCGTGGCAACCGCTACCTTGGGCCCATGGCAACCGACGACCCCACGGCTCCCGCGGTCGGCGTCGGCCCCCACCCCGAGCCCTGGCCCGCCGACCCGCGGCTCGACCCGGAACTGTTGGCGTCCGGCGACGCCCGCAACGTGGTGGACGCCTACCGCTACTGGCGCCTGGACGCGATCGTCGCCGACCTCGACACCCGCCGCAGCCCGCTGCACGTCGCCATCCAGAACTTCGAGCACGACTTCAACATCGGCTCGGTGGTGCGCACCGCGAACGCGTTCAACGTGGCCGGCGTCCACCTGCTCGGACGCCGGCGCTGGAACCGCCGCGGCGCCATGGTGACCGACCGCTATCTCCACGTGCACCACCACGCCGACGTGGGGGAGTTCGCCCGCTGGCTGGCGGCGCGGGGCGTCACGCCGGTGGGGGTCGACAACCTGCCGGGCTCGGTGCCCCTCGAGACCGCCGCCCTGCCCCGCGACTGCTGCCTGGTGTTCGGCTCGGAGGGCCCCGGGCTGACCGCCGAGGTCGTCGCGGTGTGCGCGCAGGTGGTGGCGATCACCCAGCGTGGCTCGACGCGCTCGTTGAACGCGGGTGCCGCCGCGGCCATCGCGATGTACCACTGGAACCTGCGGCACGCCTCCGGCTAGCACCGGGGGCCGCGGGTCTCGCGTCAGGCGGGCAGGTCGGACGCCGTGCGCCACAGCTCGGTGCCGTCGCGGGTGATCCGCGCGGACGCCGCGTCGGCGTCCAGCTCGACGCGCAGCCGCTCGCCGCCCTCGCCGACGGCGTCGTACACGTATAGGGTGTTGCTCAGCTCCACCGGCTCGACGCGGGCGCGGATGAGCCATGGGTGCTGGCGCCGCAGCGCGATGAGGCCCTCGTACGCGTGACGCACGGGCGCTCCGAGCGCGGACAGCTCCTCGGGGTGCACCGGCAGGTAGGGGCGCACGTCGTCGTCACCGCCCCAGTCCTCGCGCTTGGTGCCCGTGAAGCCCTCCTCGTCGCCGTAGTAGACGCTCGGCACGCCGCCGACGGTGAACAGCACGGTGGCCGCGAGGACGGCCTTCGCCTGGCCCACGCGCGTGGCGATGCGCGTCACGTCGTGGTTGCCCACGAACGTGTTGGGCGCGAACGTGGCGAGCAGGGCGTTGTGGCGGCCCAGTGCATGGTCGAGCTCGAAGAAGTTGGCGTCCAGCAGCGAGCTCCACAGCGCCTTCCAGAGCTCGTACTGCGTCACCGAATCGAGCCCGGACGCCCGCGCGTACCCCGCGTAGTCGCCGTGGATCATCTCGCCGAGGATCCAGGCCTCGGGGAATTCCGCCCGGACGCGGGGCAGCACCTTGGCCCAGAACTCCGCGGGCACCGCGTAGGCCGCGTCGAGGCGCCAGCCGTCGATGCCGCGGCGCAGCCAGTGGAGCATCACGTCGGCCACGAGATCGACCACGGCGTCGGAGTCGTGGTTGAACGCGACGAGCTGGCCGTGGCCCTCGAAGTCGGCCGGGCGGGGCTCCCCGGAGCTCCAGTCGATGCGGAACAGGGCGTTCTCGGGGGCGTCCGGGCTGGCCAACGCCGCGCGGAAGAGGGGGTGGTGCTCGCCCACGTGGTTGAACACCCCGTCGAGCACGATCCGGACGCCGCGGGCGTGGGCCGCCGCGATGAGTCCGTCGAGGTCGGCGTCGTCGCCGAGCCGGGGGTCGATCTCCAGGTGGTCGAGGGTGTCGTAGCCGTGGCTCGTCGAGGTGAAGATCGGCCCGAGGAGCAGCCCGTTGCAGCCGAGGCCGACGAGGTGGTCGAGCCAGCCGGTGAGGTGGCCGAGGCGATGGGTCAGGGCGCGCTCGTCGTCGGAGGCCGGCCGGATGGGCGCGCCGGTGAATCCCAGCGGGTAGACGTGCCACCAGATCACGTGGTCGGTCCAGGTCATGGGGGATCCTCCTCGGGTGAACGTGCGCGGGGCTGCTGAGGGGTGAGGTGAGTCGGACTCACCTACGGGTCGAGGCTAGCGCACCGGGTGTGGTGAGTCCAGCTCACCTGGTGGGCTAGGGTGATGGTGTGACTGTGCCCGAGGTGCCGCGAGCCCGCCTGGCCGGCGCGGAGCGGCGCGAAGCGATCCTCGCGGCCGCCGCAGAGGTGCGCGCGCGGCGTCCGTACCCGGAGATGTCGGTCGCTGCGGTCGCCGAGGCTGCCGGGGTGTCGGAGGCCCTGGTGTTCAAGCACTTCGCGACCAAACCCGCTCTGTACGCCGCCGCCCTGGGCCGCGTGGCGGCGGGGTTGGCCGCGCGTCGTGACGCCGCGGACGCCGCCGCCCACCACGCCGGCGCGCGCGATCGCGTCCGCGGCGCGCTGGTCGTGCTGCTCGACGCGCTGGCCGCGGACGGGGGACACGCCGGCTTCAGCCCCCACCCCGACGACCCGCCCCTCGTCGCGGCCGCCCGCCGCGATGCGCGCGCCGAATGGTTGGTGTGGCTGGGCGGCGTCCTGCTGCCGAACGACGACGCGCGCGACGGCTACGCCTTGGTCGGATTCCTAGGGTTCCTGGACGCCGCCTGCGCCCAGTGGCGCGACGAGGGCTGTCCGGAGAATCACCGCTGGCCGCTGGTCGACGCCGCCCTGGGTGCCCTGGAGGGTGCGCTGGGCGACTGGCGGCGCTGAGGCGTCCGACGCGTGGAGGGGGCGTCGTGCGCTGGTGGCGGCTGGCCCGGGCTGGTGAGCGGCTCGCGGGTCCGGATCGTCGGAGCGGCTGGGTAGCATGACGGCCATGAGTCAGCCGCCCCCCGCCCCGCCGCCGGGTGGATGGCCGCCGCCCGCCCCGGGGCAGCAGGGGTGGCCGGCGCCTCAGCAGAGTCAGCAGGGGTGGCCGCCGCCTCAGCAAAGTCAGCAGGGCTGGCCGCCGCCGCAGCAGGCTCAGCAGGCGTGGCCCCCGCCCCAGCAAGGGTGGCCCCCGCCCCAGCAGACGCACGCATGGCCGCCGCCCCACCAGGGCCAACAGGGGTGGCCGGCGCCGCAGCAGGGCATGCAGGCCTGGCCGCCCGGCCAGGCGCCGCAGCAGGGCATGCACGCCTGGCTGCCGCCCGGGCAGGTTCAGCAGGCCTGGCCCCCCTTGGAGTTTGGCCCGCCCACGCGGTCGGGCCCGGTCGGTGACTGGCCGCCGCCGACCACCCAGCCGGTGCCCGGCCCGGAGCCGGCCGCCGCGGCGCCGGAGCCGGCGGCGTCCGTCACAGCCGTCGCGACCTTGGAGCGACCCGAGCCGATCCCCAGCGAGGCGTTGGACCACCCGGTGTTCTTCGACCCCGCCCCCGCCGTCGCCTGGTGGCACAAGCAGCGCGGTGCACTGCGTGGCCGCATCGTGTCGCTGGTGCTCAGCCTCGTCATCTGGGCGGCCCTGTGGTGGTTCACCCGCGAGCCGGACAATGCGCTCGGCTGGCAGTGGGGGCCGCTGTCGTGGTGGATCGCGGGCATCAGCGTCGGGGTGTCGGTGCTGATGATCGTGTGGGCCGCGGTGCAGTTCCGCCGCGCGAAACGCGCCGTCGCCGCCCTGCACGAGGGGCTCGCGCTCGGCATCGGCCGGGGCGGCCTGTACCTCGACGACACCCTCGTCCGTTGGCCCGATCTCGCGGGGCTGGACGTCCACCCCGGCCGTCTTGGCGGCAGCGCGCGCCTCGTGGTGCGCACGGCGTCCGGGGCGAATCACACGCTGCCGTTGGACCACCTGGCCGCCACGCCGGCGTCCATCGACGGGGCCATCCGCGCCCTCTCGGGAGGACGGGCCTGGCTCGACCTGACCCGTCTGGACGACTGAGCGACCGCTCCTGGGCGGTTTGGACGGGCGGGCTGCCGAGCCGGGGGAAATGCGGTTGAATGGAGGAGCCAGAATCAACGTTCCAGGCAGGAGACCACAACCATGCCCATTGCAACTCCCGACGTCTACGCGGAGATGATCGACCGCGCGAAGTCGAAGGGCTTCGCCTACCCGGCGATCAACATCACCTCGTCCCAGACCCTCAACGCGGCCATCCAGGGCTTCGCGGAGGCCGAGTCCGACGGCATCATTCAGGTGTCGACCGGTGGCGCCGAGTACGCGTCCGGCCAGAAGGTCAAGGACATGGTGACCGGCGCGGTGGCCCTCGCCGAGTTCGCCCACATCGTGGCCGCGAAGTACTCCGTCAACATTGCGGTGCACACCGACCACTGCCCAAAGGACAAGCTGGACGGCTACGTGCGTCCGCTGCTAGAGGTGTCCGCCGAGCGCGTGAAGGCCGGCAAGGACCCGCTGTTCCAGTCCCACATGTGGGACGGCTCGGCCGTGCCGCTGGAGGAGAACCTGCAGATCGCCGAGGAGCTCCTGGCGAAGACCTCCGCGAACAAGCAGATCCTCGAGATCGAGGTCGGCGTCGTCGGTGGCGAGGAGGACGGCGTCGCCAACGAGATCAACGACAAGCTGTACTCCACGATCGAGGACGGCATGGCCACCGCCAAGGCCCTCGGCCTCGGTGAGAACGGCCGCTACATCACGGCCCTGACCTTCGGCAACGTGCACGGCGTGTACAAGCCCGGCGCCGTGAAGCTGCGCCCGGCCGTGCTGAAGGAGATCCAGGACGCCGTCGGCGCCGAGTACGGCAAGGAGCGCCCGTTCGACCTGGTGTTCCACGGCGGCTCCGGCTCCACGCCGGAGGAGATCGCGGACGCGGTGAAGTACGGCGTCATCAAGATGAACATCGACACCGACACCCAGTACGCATTCAGCCGCCCGGTGGTCGACTGGATGTTCCGCAACTACGACGGTCTGCTGAAGATCGACGGCGAGGTCGGCAACAAGAAGCAGTACGACCCGCGCGCCTGGGGCAAGCAGGCTGAGGCCGGCATGGCCCAGCGCATCGTCGAGGCCTGCCAGAACCTCGGTTCGGTCGGCACGCACGCCTGATCGGTGCCCTCTGACGGACGCCGCCCGAATCGGGTGGTTCGTCTGATCTGATCGCGCACCACGGCGCCTCGCTCCGCACAGGAGCGGGGCGTCGTTGGCGTTGCGGGGGTCCACCGCGTCGAGAAGGCGGGCTTGTGCATGGGTTGTCGACGCGGATGGGCCTGGGGCGTCGAGAAGGGGGGCTTGTGCATGGGTTGTCGACGCGGATCGGCGCGGGGGCGTCGAGAAGGCGTGCTTGTGCCTGGGTGGTCGACGGAGATGGGTGCGGGGGCGTCGAGAAGCCGGGCTTGTGCATGGCCTGTCGGCAGAGGGCCGGCATCGCGCGCCGACGGCGGCTCGGGCCGTGAGCTCCTCTGCCCCGGACGGCCGCGACCCTGGCTGAGACTGCGACTCCCTGTCGTTGCGGCCGCCCCCCTGTCGGTGGCACCGCCCCCCTGCTCGAAGCCCACCTCCCCAGCGTTGCACGGAATGAATCAAGCTGTTTGGGACAGTTGGGTTGGGGGTTGGTTGATCCAGACGTGGTCTGGGGGTGTGGGGGTTTTCGGGGTTTGGGGTGGCGGGTGGGGTGTTTGGCGGCGTAAGCGGTTTTGGTGGTGGTCCACAGGTCGTGGGTGGTGGGCCAGGTGCCGTCATGGACGCGGGCGGGGGTGTGACCGGCCAGGCCTGCGTGGTGATGGTGGTTGTTGTAGTGGTCGAAGAAGGCGGTGAACCAGGCTTGGGCCTGGTCGATGGTGTCGAACCGGCCGGGGTAGGCGAGGTCGTACTTCACGGTTTTGAAGACGGCTTCAGCGAACGGGTTGTCGTTGGACACTCGGGGCCGGGAGTGGGACGTGGTGATGTGCAACAACCTGAACATGTCGGTGAGGGTGCCGGCACGCATCGGGGAGCCGTTGTCGGCGTGGATGACCGCAGGAACGCAGTGTTGGTCGGTGAACGCCTTTTGGAACATGTCTTTGGCCAGGTCGGGCCGTTCGTGGTGTTCGACCCGGTGCGCGACCACGTAGCGGGAGTACAGATCGATCGCGACATACAGCTTGAACCAGATCCGTCCCGGGCCCTGCACGTTGGTGATGTCCCAACACCACACCTGCCGGGGCGCGGTCGCGTGCAGGCGTGGCGCATGACGCCGGCCCCTGACACCGGTCCGGGTCCGTTGTCGACGACGATCGGTGGACTGCCCGGCTCGCCGCATGATCCGGTGCATCGTGGCCAGCGAGCACAGGTACTCCCCGCGATCGAGCAGATGGTAGAACCCTTCCCTGATCGACATGTCGGCCACGTCCTCAGCGTTCAACCTAGCCACGACAGCTTCAGTCTCGGCAGGGGCGAGCCGCTGGGGATAGTTCCGCTCCGCGTGCGGCACCACCACCCCACCAGCCGGGTTCGGGTTGCGATACCGATACAGCGTGGACCGCGACACCCCGAGCCAGCGACATGCCTGGACCACGCTCACCCCAACCCCTTCGAGGGACGTGGCGGTATCGAGGGCAAACTCGAGGTGTCGGAATCGGCCAGCCACGCCGGCCGGCCCGGCACCGGTGGAGGCTCCGGTTGGGTCTGGTTCTGATCCGCGTTCTTGGCCAACCCCTCCAAGAACGCGGCAGCTTTTCCCAAGATGTCAGCAGCCGCTCTGGACTGCTCCAACTCCACCTTGAGGCGTTCATTCTGCCGGCGGAGCCGTTCCAGCTCCTGCCGCTCCTCATACGTCAACACGCCCCTCCGATCCCCACGCGAACGAGCCGGGTCAGGCTCCGTGATCAACCCAGCCGCCCGCTGCTGCACCCACGAGTTCATCGTGTACGACGACACCCCGATTCGCCGACAAAACGCCACCCGACTCCCTCGTTCCAGACACTGGTCATACTCCAACAACAACGCCCAACGCTGCTGCGGGGTGAACTTGCTCGAACGAGACGGCCGGAACGGAACATCATCGTTATCCATCATCAATCCTCTCCACCACCCCGCTGTCCCACAACAGGCTGACACGCAGGGCGCAACGCTGGGGAGGTGGGTTCGCGGCAGGGTGGCGCCCGCTCGGACAGGGAGGCGCCCGCTCGGACAGGGTGGCGACCGCTGCGACACGGGGCACCCGCACGCCGGGCGTCCTGGCCCGTGACCGGACCCTGCAAGAGCCCGACCCGCCGAGCCCGCAGGTGTGTCAGCGCGCGGACGCCGCGTCGTACAGAGCCCGACGCTCGGGCGTCGTGACCACCGGCTCGGCGACCGGAGACAGCGCCGCCTCGAATGCCAGCGGCTCGACCTCGTTGAACGTCGCCCCGTTGGCCTCCGCCGTGGCGCGCGCCTCGACCTCGGCCGCCGTCACGGCCTCGTTCACTGCGGCGACCGTCTCCGGCACGGCCGCGACGAGCGCCTCCCGGTCGGCCTGGGTCATGCCGGCGAGGGTGTCGGCGTCCATCACCAGATAGTCGGGCACCATCTGGTGCTGGGTGAGCGCGACGAACGTGCCGCCCGCCAGCCCCAGCGACGCGAAGTCGGCGAGGGTGCCCTCCGCGCCCGTGATCGCGCCGGCGCCGAAGGCGGGGGCCACCTGGTCGGACGCCAGCGGCACGGCCACGGCGCCGAGGGACTCCACGACCGCCACCTGAAGGTCGGACTGGCCGACGCTGACGCGCTGACCGGCGACGTCGGCCGGGGCGGCCACCGCGTGGTTGGCGAGCAGGTTGCGGGCCCCGCCGTACGCCCCGCCCAGCACGGTGACGCCCTCGCCCTCCAGCGATGCGTAGAGGTCGCCCACCAGCTCGGCGTCGCCCAGGACGTCGGCCTGCTGGGCGGGGGAGTCGAAGACGTACGGCAGGTTGAAGACGCCGAAGTCGCCGTTGATCTCAGCCAGTTCCTCTCCGTCCACCAGGGTGAGCGCGACGCCGTCCTCGGCCGTCAGCGACGCCACGTCGCCGCCGCCCGCCTCGACAGCCAGGCTGTACCGGCCCTCCGTCGCGTCCGACAGGCGCTGGCCGAGATCGGTCAGCGCGGCGTGCGCCGGGTCGGTCTCCCCTCCCGGGAGCCCGACGCGCAGCACCGTGGTGGTGGCGGATTCCGGAGCGGGAGCCGGGCCGGTCGTGCACGCCTGGAGCCCGACGGCGGCGACGGCGGCGAGGGCCAGGACGGGCAGGCTGCGAACGGGCGTGACGCGGGGCATGGTGAATCTCCTCGTGGGTTGCTGCACCCTCGATCGTACGGCGCGCCGCCGCCCCGGTGCAGCCCGGAGGCGGCAACCGCCTCAGCCCGCCTGCGGCGACTCGGCGGCGCCGTAGGCGATCATCTGCAGCGTGTGCCGTGTTCCGATCGCGATCATCCAGCCGGTGAATGGCGCCAGCAGGCGTCCGGAGAGCCGGAACAGCCGATAGCTGCGGGTCAGCGTCAGTTCGCTCCCGCCGGGCGCGGCCACGATCTCGAAGCGGTCGTGCCGCAGCGGTTGGCCGGCGAACTCCCCATCGGTGATCTCCTCCAGCCAGGCGAGGCTGTGCCGCCCCTCGGATTCCCGCTGGGTGAGGTGGAAGCGGACGCCCATCGTGCTCCTCCCGACGCGCAATCGGGCGGCCTCTCCGCCGGGGGTGACCTCGGCTCGGTCGGGGTCGTACGCCCACCATGTCAACGACACCGGATCGGCCAGCACCGCCGCCAACCGCTCGGGAGGCAGCGATACGAACCCGCTGATGCGCACGGCCCGGGCCGGCGCGGGCAACAGGCCCGGGGTGGGTGGGACGGGTTCGGCGCGCACCGGGTCGTCCGACCCGGCACGCAGCTCGGGAACCAGCTCGTTCGGCGCCACGCCGTCGGCGTCCACGAGGCGGCGGACCTGCTCAGAGCCCTTCAGCAACCCGACGAGCAGGGCGAAGGAGTCGGGCGCCTTGACGAGGTCGTCGTACAGCGCGCGGGCCGGGGCGGTGAACTGCACGTCGGCTTCGCCGAGATCGGTGAGCGGCCGGGGTGGCAGCTCCAGGGGGGTCGGATCGAGGCCGAGTGCGCGGACGCCGTCCGCCTGGGCCTCCTTCGCCCGCTCCCGCGCGGAGGCCAGGCTGATGCCGTGGCGTCCGAGCAGGCGCGCGGCCGCCCCGCCCAGGGCGAGCAGCCCGAGGTAGAGGTGGTCGACGTCGATCGCGCGGGCGCCGGTGCGGGCCGACTCGCGCCAGGCGGCGGTGATCCAGTGCATGGACAGGGCGATCTTCATGGCTCACTTCCTCGATCGGGCGAGGCCGGGGGCGACCCGGCGGGAGAACTTCTTGTGCGCGGCCTGGCGCGTGACGCCCAGCTCGGCCGCGATGTCGGCCCACGTCAGGCCCGCGCGCAGCGCGCTTTCGACCTGAGCGAGTTCGAGGGCGTCGGTCAGGCGGCGCAGGGACACCACCGCGGCGAGTCCGCGGCGCGGATCGGTGGTGTCGGACGCCAGCGCGGCGACCTCGGTGGGAATCACGCCTGTCAATCTAGGTTGACGCATGGCGTGTGTCAACCTGCGTTGCTCACCGCGGGCGTCCGGTTCGGGTGTAGGTAAGGTGCAACGCATGAGGATCGGTCCGCTCGAGGTCGCCGCGCTGCTCGCGCTCGCCGTCCTGCTCTTCCTGATGATTTCTTCCGGACGGAACCGGCGCCCGGCCCACGCCGAACTCGCCGAGCTGTTCGACGACCCTGACGGGCCCAACCCCGGCCCCAACGCGCGGCGCTGGGCGCTCGGCGTCCTGTGGGAGGCCGGGGTGGATGCCGACAGCGACCCCGTCTACGCCATGAAGATCCTGCGGCAGGCCCAGCCCGGGTTGTCGCTGCAGGCGGCGCGCGCGCTGGTCAACGCCCTCGTCTGAGGTCGGCGCCACCTAAGCTGGCTCGCGTGAACGACGCCCGCACCCTCCTGCTCGCCCATGGTGTCGGCGAGACGCGCCTGCCCCCCGACCCGGCCCTGGACGCCATCGTGGCCGCGGGGGAGTCCCGTTTCCTCGCCGTCGTCGCCGAGCACCCGTCCTCGCCGCTCGTGTGGGCGCTGCTCGCCGAGGGATCGCTGTCGGCCCGGACGCCGCAGGGGGACCTCACCGCCTACGCCTTCGCCCGCACCGGCTACCACCGCGGGCTGGACGCGCTGCGCCGCGCCGGCTGGCGCGGCAAGGGTCCCGTCCCGTGGGAGCACGAGCCGAACCAGGGCTTCCTGCGGGCCCTGTGGGCGCTGGCGTGCGCGGCCCGGCGCATCGGCGAGCTGCCGGAGTACGAGCGGTGCGTGGCGTTCCTCACCGAGGCGTCCGAGGAGGGCTACGCGGCCCTCACGACCGAGCGCCCCCTCACGCTCTGATCAGGCGCGATGGCGTCCCCGGGGGTGTTTGGTAGCATTTCGCTGTAAGAGCCCGGCGGACCTTGCGGCCCCGGGCTTGTTGTTTGCGCAGGGAGGGCAACGCATGCCTGGCATCGTCGTGATCGGAACCCAGTGGGGGGACGAGGGCAAGGGAAAGGCCACCGACCAGCTCGGCGACTCCGTCGACTACACGGTGCGCTACTCGGGCGGCAACAACGCCGGCCACACCATCGTGGTGGGGGACGAGACGTACGCCCTGCACCTGCTGCCCTCCGGGATCCTGAACCCGGGCATCCCGGTGCTGGGCAACGGCGTGGTGATCGACCTTGAGGTGCTCTTCGGTGAGATCGACGCCCTTGAGGCGCGCGGCGTCGACACCTCCCGGCTCGTCATCTCGGCCAACGCCCACCTGATCGCGCCCTATCACAAGACGCTCGACAAGGTCACCGAGCGCTTTCTCGGCAAGCGCAAGATCGGCACCACCGGACGCGGCGTCGGCCCCGCCTACGCCGACAAGATCAACCGCGTCGGCATCCGGGTGCAGGACCTGCTGGACGAGCAGTTGCTGCGCGACAAGGTCGAGGCGGCGCTGGCGCAGAAGAACCAGCTGTTGGTGAAGGTCTACAACCAGCTCGCCGTGGACGCCACCGAGGTCGCCGACCACCTGCTGAGCTTCGCCGATCGCGTCCGGCCCATGGTGCGCGACGTCGCGCGCGAGCTGAACGACGCGCTGGACGCCGGCAAGCTCGTCATCTTCGAGGGCGCGCAGGCGCACCACCTCGACATAGACCACGGCACGTACCCGTACGTGACGTCCTCCAACCCGATCGCCGCCGGCGCATGCACGGGCTCGGGCATCGGCCCGACGCGGCTCGATCGCATCGTCGGCATCGCGAAGGCCTACACCACCCGCGTGGGGGAGGGGCCGTTCCCGACCGAGCTGCTGGACGCCGACGGCGACCGCCTGCGCACCGAGGGTGGGGAGTTCGGCACCACGACGGGACGCCCGCGGCGCTGCGGCTGGTTCGACCCGCTGGTGGTCGAGGCCGCGTGCACGTACAACGGCGTGACCGACGTGTTCCTCACCAAGCTCGACATCCTCACCGGCTGGGAGAAGATCCCGGTGTGCGTCGGCTACGAGATCGACGGACGCCGCGTCGACACCTACCCGGCCCTCATGGCCGACCTGGTGAAGGCCACGCCCGTGTATGAGTTCCTCGACGGCTGGACGGAGGACATCTCCACCTGCCGCTCCTTCGACGAGCTGCCGGCCACCACCCAGGCCTACGTGAAGCGCCTGGAGGAGCTGGTGCGCTGCCGCATCTCCGGCATTGGCGTCGGCCCGGGCCGCGAGCAGGTCGTGATGATCAACGACCTGGTGTGACGCCGTGACTCCGGTGAACGCGTCGGTGCCCGGCGCCGGCCGGGGCGTGACCACGCTCTACTACGACCCCGACTGCGGTTTCTGCACCCGCGTCGGCACGTGGCTGGGCCGCTGGCTCAGCGTCCGGCCGCTGCCCACCGGGCGGGGAGCGGGGAGAGACGCCGACGAAGCTGCAGCGGTGGCGGCCCAGGAACTGGCCGTGCTGGGCATCGACGCCGACCGGGTGCGCCGCGAGATTCCGGCGGTGCTGGCCTCGGGTGAGGTGCGCTACGGCGCGGCGGCGTTCGCCGCGGCGCTGGTCTCCGGACCGTGGTGGCTGCGCGGGCTCGGGTGGCTGCTGGCGGCTCCCGGGGTGAGCCAGATCGCCGAGCGGGTCTACCGCGGGGTCGCGGCGCGACGCCATCAGCTGCCGGGTGGCACGGCCGCCTGTCAGCTGCCCTGAGCCCCGGGCACCAGCTGCCAGATGGCCACGCCGAGGGCGGCGAGGCAGACTGCCCAGAAGCAGCCCACCCAACACCAGGCGGGCAGCCAGGTGAGGCGGGCGAGCTGGTCGGGGTCGCTGGTGCGATCAGCGCGGCTGTGACGCGCCCGCTGCAGGTTCACCAACGACCGCGGCGCGGCGAACAGCAGCACCCACACGAGCAGGTGGGCGGCGCTCGACAGCACGTCCGCGGGCGCGAACCACGACAACGCGGCCACCCCGAGACCCGTGACCAACACCACCCACAGGCCGTACCAGTTGCGAATCAGCACCAACATCAGGGCACACGTGAGTACCAGGGCCCACAGCACGCCTGCGGCGTGCCCGACGCCCAGCAGCCAGGCACCCGCCAACCCGACGACGGCAGGGGCGGGGTAGCCGGCGAACACCGTGGCCACCATCCCGAGCCCGCGCGGCCGGCCGCGACTGAGCGTGACCCCCGAGCTGTCCGAGTGCAGCCGGATCCCGCCGAGTTGCCGACCCGCGAGCGCCGCCACCAGAGCGTGCCCCGCCTCGTGGATGAGGGTCACCAGGTGACGCACCACGCGCCACCCCTGCGGCGCGGCGACGAGCGCGAGCGCGACCACCGCCCAGGCCACGGTCCACGCCCAGGGCAGGGGCGGCTGGGTGGCGCTGGCGCGCTGCCAGAGGTCGGTGAGCACGGCTCAAGATGTAGCAGGCGAGGCTGTGCGAGGGCGTCGGCGACGAAAAGGCGACACTCGATGCGCACGCGTGCCGGCCGCTGAGCGTGAATCCGTGACCGGTGCGACATCGAGTGTCGCCTTTTCGTCGCTGGGCCGGTGATCACCGGTCTCGCCGGACCCCTTAGGCTGGCCGGGTGACCGAACGAACCGTCCTCGTCCTCGGCAACGGTGGCCGCGAACACGCGCTGGCCCTCGCGCTCTCCCGCGATCCCTCGGTGGTTGCTCTGCACTGCGCGCCCGGCAACCCCGGCACCGCCGCCGTGGCCACCAACCACCCGGTGGACGCCACCTCGGGCGATGCCGTGGTGGAGCTGGCCCGCAGCCTCGGCGCCACGCTGGTCGTCGTCGGGCCGGAGGCGCCGCTGGTGGCCGGCGTCGCCGATGCCGTGCGTGCTGCGGGTATCGCCTGCTTCGGCCCGTCGGCCGAGGCGGCGCGCATCGAGGGGTCGAAGCAGTTCGCCAAGGACGTGATGGCGCAGGCCGGGGTACCGACCGCCGCCTCGGCCTACTGCACCACCCTGGGCGAGGTGGCCGACGCCCTCGACCGATTCGGCGCCCCGCACGTCGTCAAGGCCGACGGGCTCGCCGCCGGCAAGGGTGTCATCGTCACCGACGACCGCGACGCCGCGCTCGAGCACGCCGAGGGCTCGCTCCCGGTGGTGGTGGAGGAGTATCTCGACGGCCCGGAGGTGAGTCTCTTTGCGATCACCGACGGCACGACCTGCCTGCCGCTGCAGCCCGCCCAGGATTTCAAGCGCGTCGGCGACGGCGACAGCGGCCCGAACACCGGCGGCATGGGCGCCTACACGCCGCTGCCGTGGGCGCCCGAGGGCTTGGTCGACGCGATCATGCGCGACGTCGTCGAGCCCACGGTGGCCACGATGGCCGCGCGCGGGACGCCCTTCCAGGGGTTGCTGTACGCCGGGCTCGCGCTCACCTCCCGCGGGCTGCGGGTGGTGGAGTTCAACTGCCGCTTCGGCGACCCCGAGACCCAGGCGGTGTTGTCGCTGCTGCACTCACCCCTCGGGGAGGTGCTGGACGCCGCCGCCCGCGGCCGGCTCGACACCATCGGTGAGCTGCGCTGGGCCGACGGCGCCGCCGTGGTCGTGGTGCTCGCCGCCGACGGCTACCCGGGCGTGCCCGCGCGGGGCGGGGTCATCGCCGGCCCGCGCCTGTTCGGCTCGGACGGCCACGTCCACATCGTCCATGCCGGCACCGCGCAGGACTCCGAGGGCCACCTGGTCGCCGCGGGCGGCCGAGTGCTGGGGGTGGTGGCGACGGGGGCCGACCTCGCCGTTGCCCGCGACGGTGCCTACGACGCCATCGGTCGTCTGGACGCGCCGACGCTATTCCACCGCTCGGACATCGCCGCCCGCGCCGCGGCGGGGGAGATCCCGACGCGGCAGCTCTAGGCGGGGCGGCGGCACCCCGGGCCGGTCGGGGTCACCGCAGCCAGCCCGACAGCCACACCCGCGAGGTGGGGCCGAGCGCCAGGTCGTCCTGAAGCTCGCCCTCGCCGACATCGGGTAAACGGATACTGAGCACCGTTCCGACCTCGCCGGGAGCGGACTCCCAGGTGAGCACCGCGGTGGCCGACGCCTGCGGCTCCAGGGTGAGCGGGGTGAGTTCGGTGCGGCCGGCGTCCAGGCGCAGCGGATCGGTGAGCCCCTCACGGCCGCCGAACCACATGGCCGGCTCGGTGAGGGTGACCGGCTGGTCAGAGCAGTTGTGCGCGGTCAGCGTCATGCGGTGCACGCCTTGGCCGTGGTCGACGGGGGAGAAGTCGATGAGGGGCTCACCCGTCGTCGCACACACTGGCGACCACTCGTCGCGGCGCTGCGTCATCGCGATGTCGACCCCGCTACCCCGGGCCGCCTCGGGGGCTGAGGCAGGGGGGAGCAAGGGCTCGGGCGTGGGCCGGTTGAGCCCGGACAGGCCGATCGCCGCGCCCAGCGCAAGGATGACCGCGCAGCCGCTGAGAGTCGTTCGGGTGAGGTGGTGCACGGCACCAGCGTGTCCCATTTCGCGGACGGAAGCATCGGCCCACGGTCACCGGTGGGCGGCACCCTCGTTTTTTCGTCTTTCCTTGCCACTCCCTGTATCTTCTGTCTATAGTGCATATAGACAGCAAGGGAGGGTGCATGCAAATCGACATCGTGGTGTCGAAGACCTCCGGGCTGCCCATCTACGAGCAGATCAAGGCCCAGCTCAAGGCCGCGATCCTGCTCGGACACATCGCCGAGGGTGAGGCGCTGCCGTCCATCCGGGGGCTGGCGCGCGATCTGCAGGTGAGCATCATCACCACGACCCGCGCCTACTCCGATCTGGCGGCCGAGGGATTGGTCACGAACGTCCCCGGCAAGGGCAGTTACGTGCTGCCGCGCAACGCCGAGCTCGTCCGCGAGCGCGTCCTGCGCGAGATCGAGGAGCACTTCGCCGAGGCGGTCACGCAGGCCCGGCTGGTCGACCTCAGCGCGGCCGAACTCCACGCGGTTCTGGACGCCGCCCTCACCCCCTCCACCGAACAGGAGCAGTCATGAATCCCCTTGAGCTGACCGGCGTCATCAAGCGCCGGGACGGCTTCACCCTCGGCCCCCTCGACCTCGTCGTCCCCCGCGGGTACGTCATGGGGTTCGTCGGGGCCAACGGTGCCGGCAAGACCACGACGATCAAGATCGCGCTGGGCCTGGTCCATGCCGACGAGGGTTCGGTGCGCCTGGTGGGTCACGATCGGGTCGGCGTCGTGCACGACCAGCCGGCCTACGTGGGGAAGTGGACGGCCGCGCAGGTCGGTCGCGCCGTCGCGCCGTTCCACCCGGCGTGGGATCTGGAGCGGTTCCGCGCGCTGCTCGACTGGGCCGGCATCGAGCCCACCCGGCAGGTCAAGGAGCTCTCGCGGGGCATGGGCATGAAGCTGCAGCTCGCCGTGGCCCTGAGCCATGCCGCCGAGCTGCTGATCCTGGACGAGCCCACCTCGGGTCTTGATCCGCTCGCCCGATCCGAGCTGCTGGAGATGCTCGCGGATTTCATGACGGACGAGCGTCACTCGGTGCTGTTCTCCACCCACATCACCAGCGACCTGGAGAAGATCGCTGACTACGTCACCGTCATCGAGCGCGGCCGGGTGGTCGCCTCCACGACGCGGGACGAGTTGGTCGACAGCTACCGCCTCGTGCGCGGTGCGGCGTCCGAGCTGGACGCCGACCTGCGACCCCTGGTTCACGGCCTGCGGGAGCACGGGGTGGGCTGGCAGGGCCTGATGGCCACCGAGGACACGGTGTCGCTCGGACGCCGCGCCGTCGCCGAGGTGCCCACCCTGGAGGAGATCGTCGTCCACCTCGCGAAGGAGCCCCGCCATGCGTGATCTGGCGCCCATGCTGCGCCTCGACCTGCTCACGCTCGTGGCGTCCCGCAAGATGCTCGCGATCTACGTGCTCGTCGTGTGCTTTCTGGTCGCGGTGAACGGCGCGCTGGTCGCCCTGCCGATGATCGGGGTGGCGTCCATGATGGTGTGCCTCAACCTCTTCGGGACCATCGAGAACCACCGGCTCACCCAGCTGTACGGCTCGCTGCCGCTGCGGCGTCGCACCGTGATGGTGTCGCACTACGCGGTCACGGCCGTGCTGACCTGCGTGTTCGTGCTGCTCGGCGCGCTCGCGGCCGGGGTGGCCGCGTGGGTGCGGGCGGAACCCGCGGTCGGGGTGGCCGAGGGGGTCGGCACCCTGGGAGCCCTGCTCCTCGTGCTCGCGCTCGTGACGCCCGCGTATGTCGCCTGGGGGACGCGGACCGGCGGCCTGGTGACCCTGGTGGTGGTCGCGACGGTCATCGGCGGGCTGTTGGCGTTCGGCGACAACCCCGTGCTGGCGGGCGCCCTGCGGGGCCTCGCGGGCGTGGGTCCGGAGGCGTCGTGGTGGGTGCTCGGCGCGGGGGTGCTCGCCCAGGCGGCGTCCCTGGTCGTGTCGATCGGCGTGTACACGCGGCAGGACCACTGACGTCGGACGCCGGCCGCTCGCGTCCGGACGCCGCACTGGGCCGGCTCCTGCGTCTGCCCCGCCCGTGGGAAGATGGTGCGCGTCCTAGCGATCGTCCCCCTGGCAGGAGCTGCCCCATGACCGTCCCGAACGTGCTGGCCACCCGGTACGCGTCGCCCGCGATGCGCGACATCTGGAGCCCCGAGCGCAAGATCGTGGCCGAACGCGAGCTGTGGCTCGCGGTGTTGGAGGCGCAGCGCGACCTGGGCGTCGACTTCGGCGGTGACGACGCGGACGCCGTGATCGCCGACTACCGCGCGGTGGTCGAGAACGTCGACCTGGCCGGCATCGCCGCGCGCGAGCGGGTGACGCGCCATGACGTGAAGGCTCGCATCGAGGAATTCAATGCCCTGGCCCGGCATGAGCACGTGCACAAGGGCATGACGAGTCGCGATCTCACCGAGAACGTCGAGCAGTTCCAGGTGCTCAGCGCGCTCAAGCTGGTGCGCGAGCGCGTGGTGACGGTGCTGACGGCGCTCACCAGCCTCGCGGTGCAGCACCGGGACGTGCCCATGGCGGGGCGCTCGCACAACGTCGCGGCGCAGGTCACGACGCTGGGCAAGCGGTTCGCGACCGCAGCCGATGAATTGCTCGTGGCGTACGAGCGGCTCGATGATCTCATCGGGCGCTACCCGGCCCGCGGCATCAAGGGGCCGGTCGGCACGGCGCAGGACATGCTGGATCTGCTGGGCGGCGACGACGCCAAGCTCGTCGAGCTCGAGGAGCGCGTCACCCGCCACCTGGGCTTCGAGCGGGTGCTGACGGCGACGGGTCAGGTGTACCCGCGCTCGCTCGACGTGGATGCCCTGACCTGCCTGGTGCAGGTGGCCGCGGCGCCGTCCAACGTGGCGACGTCGATCCGGCTCATGGCCGGTGCTGAATTGGTGACCGAGGGGTTCGCGGAGGGGCAGGTGGGGTCGTCCGCCATGCCGCACAAGATGAACACCCGCTCGTGCGAGCGCGTCAACGGCCTCGCGGTGGTGCTGCGCGGTTACGCCTCCATGGTGGGCGAGCTGGCGGGCGACCAGTGGAACGAGGGTGACGTCTCGTGCTCGGTGGTGCGGCGCATCGCGCTGCCGGACGCCTTCTACGCCCTCGACGGGCTGTTCGAGACGTTCCTGACCGTGCTGGGCGAGTTCGGCGCGTTCGGGGCGGTGATCGAGGCCGAGCTGCAGCGCTACCTGCCGTTCCTCACGACGACGAAGGTGCTCATGGCGGCCGTCCGGCACGGCGTGGGGCGCGAGCAGGCGCACGAGGCGATCAAGGAGCATGCCGTCGCTGTGGCGTTGGCGATGCGGCAGGGGCAGAAGGAGAACGACCTGCTCGACCGGCTGGCCGCCGACGCGCGCCTCGGCATCGCCCGCGAGGCGTTGGATGAGGCCATCGCGCACCCCCTCGAGCTCACCGGATCGGCGGCGTCCCAGGTCAACCAGCTGGCCCAACGCGTCCAGGAGATGGCGGCGCTCCACCCGCAGGCCGCGGCCTACAAGCCGGGGGCGGTGCTCTGATCCGGCCAGGCCAGCTCGTGCCGTGAGGTGAACGTGCGGTGGGTTCCGTCCACCGGATCGGTGAAATCGATCCGCTGGGCCAGGAGGCGAAGCGGGCGCGCCGGATCCTCGGGGGCGTCGTCGGTGAGGCGGTCGTCGGGGTAGAGCGGATCGTCCACGATCGGTGCGCCCAGGCCGGCGAGGTGGACGCGCAGCTGGTGCGTCCGACCGGTGGCCGGTTCGAGGCGGTAGCGGGCGAGGGCGTCGCGCCGTTCGAGGAGGGTGATTCGGGTCTCGGCGTTCGGTGCGGCGCCGGGGACGACCTCGACCTGCCGCGAGGCGCGTCGTTTGACGAGGTGGTTGCGGATCTCGAGGGGGCCCGCGAGGTCGAGGCTCGGGGCGAGGGCCTCGTAGGTCTTGCGCACGGCTCGATCGGCGAACAGGGTTTGGTACGCCGCCCGCCAGCGCGGCTCGGTGGTGAACACCAGGACGCCGGCGGTCAGCCGGTCGAGCCGGTGGGCCGGTGCCAGCTCCGGGAGCCCGAGCTGGACGCGGGCCTGCACCAGCGCGCTGCGCCGGACGAAGGCGCCCCGGGGAATCGTGGCGAGGAAATGCGGTTTGTCGACGACCACGAGGCGCTCCCCGGCGTGCAGCACGGCGAGCGGCGCGGGCGGTTGCTCCTCGGTCGGATCCTTGTGGAACCACACCAGCGTCGCGGGGGTGTACGGGGTGTCGGACGCCACGGGTGTCCCGGCCGCGGTGGCGAACCGGCCGGCCGCCACCCAGGCGTCGACGGGGACGACCGCGGGGAGCCGGTCGCGGAGGAAGGCGGGCAGCGTGGGCCACGGGTTCGGTGCCGAGCCGACGCGCGCCGGCGTCCGCACCCACACGGCGTCCAACCCGTCGCGCGGGGGCAGCGGCGAGCGTGCGCGGCGGCGTCCCATGGCCACCAGCGTGGCACGGTCCGGCGCCGGTGGGCGTGTCCGGCGGCGTCCAGGGGGTGGGGGCGGGGTCTGCGACTGTCTGCCTGACCTCGCTCCCCGGCCGGTCAGGCCAATATCGTGGAGCCGGCCACGATCCGAGGGGGAAACGATGCGGAACCAGCCGATGCGGAGCCAGCCAATGAGGGAGA
Source organism: Propioniciclava soli (assembly GCF_038502305.1). Taxonomy (NCBI): domain Bacteria; kingdom Bacillati; phylum Actinomycetota; class Actinomycetes; order Propionibacteriales; family Propionibacteriaceae; genus Propioniciclava; species Propioniciclava soli. The sequence continues at coordinate 3,049,104 of NZ_CP115965.1, read as the reverse complement.
TGGCGATCCTGTCCGGGCTCATCGTGCTCGTGCTGAACCTGCTCTCGGCCGCCGAGAACCTCAACTTCATCGCGCTCGGGTTGGGGTTGATCCTGGCCGGTGCCCTGTGGCCCGGGCGGCCCGGGCGCCGCCTCGAGCGCGAGGACGCCTCCCCGCGTCAGCCCGCCGCGCGCGACGACTGAGCCGCCGAGCCCCCCCCAAACGGGAGCGAACCCTCAGGCCGCCACGTCGGACAGCAGCCAGTCGATGATCTGGGGAGCGGACCAGCCGTCGGGGTACAGCTCGAGCAGGGCGTGGGCGGCCGTGAGGTCCTGCCCGAGGGTCAGGGCCGGCTCCTCGACGTAGCCGCTCTTGCGCACCTGGGGCATGCCGATGTTGGCGAACAGGGCGTTGCACAGGCACTTGCGGCCCACCGTGTCGGCCACGTCGCCGCCCTTGCGCTCGTACATGTGCACCGGCTCGGACGCGCAGCGGTAGACGATCGACCCGTCGGGACGCTCCGCGGGCGCACGCAGGTAGCCGAGGTCGCAGATGCGGGGCCGCTCGGCGTACACCTCGGGCTGCGACAACGTGCCCTCCACCTGCGCCACCTTGAACGGGAACCCCGTCGGCGAGGCCCGCGGGTCGTTGCGGACGACCAGCGTCCCGGCCTCCAGGTCGGCCAGCAGCTTGGCGCGCAGCTCGTCGCTCAGGCCCGACTCGGACGCCAGCGCGAACACGGTGCCGCACTGCACGCCTTGGGCTCCGGACGCCTGCGCCGCGGCCACGCGCTCCGGCGTCGACCACGCCCCGGCCAGCCAGAACGGCAGGCCCAGGTCGACCATCTTGGCGATGTCGGCCTCGTCCTTGGGCGAGTAGATCGGCTGGCCGTCCTCGTCGAGCCCGAACTTGCCGCGCGGTGGCGCGCTGTGACCACCCGCCACGGGCCCCTCGACGACGAACCCGTCGGGCCGGATCTCGGGGTCGCGGGCGAGGTAGCCGCCGAGCACGTGCAGCGAGATGATCGCGATGAAATCGGGGCGCGTGAACTCGGGCAGCTCGTCGCCGAGGTGGGCGACCGGGTCGAGTTCGGCGACGTGGGCCTTCGTCTGGTCGGCGACCTCGATGGTGAGCCGGCCCGTCCGGCCGGCCGCGAACTCGGTGATGACCCGCGGCATCTCCTTGGGGATGCCCGCGCCCATCAGCACGTAGTCGACCCCGGCGAGCATGGCGCCCAGCGTCGCCGAGAGCGTCGCGGTCTGGATCTTCTCCAGGAAGTTGATGCCGACCACCCCGTCGTGGCCCTCCTTCGCCAGCCACACCTCGGCAAAGTTGCCGGCCAGCGCCAGCTCGACCGCGGGGCGGCTGGGGGAGATGGTGAGCGTGGGGTGCGGGCGGTAGGGCTGGCCGGGGCGGCGTCCGCCCTCGAGGAAGTAGGTGTCGAGGACGCGCTGCGCGATGGCCCGGCTGGGGAAGTGGGCGAGCGCGCGGCGGACGTGGCCACCGGGATCGCCGTCCTGCAACGTGCGGGCCACGACGCCGTCGAGCGCCGTGCCGGAGACGACGCCCATCTGCCCGGCGCGGGCGACGGCGTTCGCGAGGCGCCACGAGGAAACGGCGACGCCCATGCCTCCCTGGATGATGGGCGGGCGGGATCGATCCATGGGTAGGAGCCTCACGGTAGCCGGGAACGAACAAAAGCTACGGTACCGTAAAGTATCGACGGGTGCACCACCCCGGCGGGGGTGACGCGCCTAGTCGCGAGGTCGCCCCGGGGTGCCGTCGAACTCCACCCAGCAGCAGCCGGGCTCGGCGAACGGAACCACGCGGAGGCCGTCCGCCGCCTCCGGCAGCGCGCCCTGCACCAGGCCGGCGTGCATGCCGCACACCACGTCGGGATGGGCCCGCGCCGACGCCAGCATCGGGCAGGTGCGCAGCCGGATGAGGGCGGACGGGCCGCCGCCGGCCGGGTCGGGGCTGAAGCCCAGTGCGTCGAGCGTGGCCAGCAGGTCGGCGGCGTCGCCGCGGCGCGACGCCCCCCAGGCCCGGCCGATCGCGTGGGCGCGGGCGGCGGCGTCCGGCTCGTGCGCGAGGTGGGCCACGACGGCGTCCAGCACCTCGCTGACGGGTGCGACCGGGCCGGCGAGCGCGCGGCGTCCGGCGGCCGTCAGGGTGTACACCCGGGCCGGACGCCCGCGCCCGGCCCCCTGCCGCTCCGCGGTCTCGGCGTGGCCCTCGGCGACCATCGCGTCCAGGTGGGCGCGCGTCGCATTGGGGTGGCCGCCCAGCTCGTCGGCGAGATCGGCCAGCGCCACGCCGGGGCCCCGGTGCCCGAGGGCCCGGGCGACGCGGGCGCGCGCGGGGGAGAGCGCGCCGGTCGGCGTCGGGGCGGGCCCCAGCTCCTCGTCCATGACCGCAGTCTAGGCCGGGCCCACGAAAAGTTACACAGAGATATGTAATAATTGACGCGGGTCGGTTCCCGTCCGGACGCGGGAACCGACCCACCATCGTCACCAGGGAGGGTTCGTGACCGGTCTGCCCACCGCCGAGAGCACGCGCCCCACCGCACCCGGACGCTCGCGCTCGCGGCGGCTGCGCGACCAGGTCGCGGTCGTCTGGCTGCTCGCCGCTGTGGCGGTGGCGCTCGTGCACCGCTTCGTGCCGGCCTCGACGTGGCTCATGGTGCACCTCGTTCTCCTCGGGGCGCTGAGCCACTCCGCGCTGGTGTGGAGCGAGCACTTCGCTCACACGCTGCTGCGCACCCTCCCGGACGCCGCCGGTCGCCGCCGGCAGGACGTCCGGGTCGCCCTGCTCGCCGCCGGCGCGCTGGCCGTGTTCCTCGGGGTTCCGGCGCAGGTGTGGTGGCTGGTCGTCGTCGGCGCGACGCTGGTGAGCGCCGCGGTGGTGTGGCACGGCGTCCACCTCGTCGCGGTACTGCGCCGCGCGTTGCCCAGCCGCTTCCGCGTCGTGACGCACTCCTACGTGGCCGCCGTGGCGTGCCTGCCGATCGGGGTCGGCTTCGGCGCGGCGCTCGCGTTCGGGCTGCCCGAGGTGTGGCACGGGCGCCTGCTCGTCGCCCATCTGGCGGTCAACCTGCTCGGCTGGATCGGCCTGACCGTCACCGGCACCCTCGTCACGTTCTGGCCCACGATGCTGCGCGCCCGCATGGACGACCGCGCCGAGCTGCTGGCGCGCGAGGCGCTGCCCACCCAGCTCGTCGGCATCGCGATCGTCACCTCGGGTGCCCTGGTGGGCTGGCGTCCGGTGGCGCTCGTGGGCGTCGCGCTGTACGGCGTCGGGCTGTTGTGGTGGGGCCGCGCCCTGGCCCGGCCGCTGCGCGCCCACGGCTTGCGCGAGTTCGCGCCGGCGTCCGTGTTGGCCGCGCTGGTGTGGGGCGGCGTCGCGCTTATCTGGGTCGCCGGGCTGCTCGCGACCGCGCCGTCCTGGGCCGCCCTCGCGGACGCCGTCCCCACCGTCGCCGGGGTGGTCGCCGTCGGCTTCGCGGCCCAGCTGCTGTCGGGGGCGCTGAGCTACCTGATCCCATCGGTGATGGGCGGGGGCCCGTCGGTGGTGCGCGCCGGCCAGGCGTGGTTCAACCGGTGGGCCGGCGTCCGTCTCGTCGTCATCAACGGCGGGCTGGTGCTGTTTCTGCTGCCCGCGCCCTCGTGGGTGAAGGTCGCGATCTCCTCGGCGGTGCTCGTCGCGCTGGCCGCGTTCATCCCGCTGCTGCTGGGCGGGGCGAAGGCGTCCGGACGCGCCCGCCGCGCCGTCATGACCGGCGACCCGCTCCCGGAGCCGACGCCGCGGCGCCCCTGGAGCGTGCGGCAGTTGGTCGCCGGGCTCGCTGTCCTGGCGCTCGCGTACGGGGCGGGCGTCGCGGCCGATCCGGCCGCCGCCGGTCTGCGCCTGGGGGGAGCGGCCGCGTCCGCCACCGCCGAGACGGGCGAGACCACCCGCGTCGAGGTCACCGCCGTCGACATGCGCTTCGAGCCGAGCACCATCACCGTGCCCGCCGGCAACCGCCTCGTCGTCGTGCTCACCAACGGCGATCAGGCCATGGCGCACGACCTTCTCATCGGCACCTTCCGGACGCCGCGCCTCGCGCCCGGCGAGACCGTCGAGCTCGACGCCGGCGTCATCACTGAATCCGTGCAGGGCTACTGCACCGTGGCCGGGCACCGGCAGATGGGCATGGTGCTCGACGTCGTCGCCGAGGGCGGGCCGGCCCACGGGGCGCACGCGGCCCCGGGTGCCGCGGCGGCCGCGAGCGGTGCCGTGATCGGGCCGAACCCGTCCGACGAGCTGGGCACGGTCGTCGACCCGGTGTTGCCGCCGCTGGATGATGTCACCGTGCGCCGCGTGACGTTGACGGTCACCGAGGTGCCGTTGGAGGTCGCGCCCGGGCTGTGGCAGACGCGCTGGACGTTCAACGGCGGGTCGGTGGGGCCCACGCTCCATGGCCGCGTCGGCGACGTGTTCGAGGTGACGCTCGTCAACGACGGCACCATCGGGCACTCGATCGATTTCCACGCCGGCGCGCTGGCGCCGGACGAGCCCATGCGCACCATCGGCGTGGGCGAGACGCTCGTCTACCGCTTCACCGCCGAGCGGGCGGGCATGTGGATGTATCACTGCTCCACGGCGCCCATGAGCAGCCACATCGCGGCCGGCATGCACGGGGCCGTCGTGATCGAGCCGGAGGGGCTGCCCGCGGTCGACCGGACCTACGCGCTGGTGCAGTCCGAGGTGTTCCTCGCCAACGCCGCGACCTCGCCGCAGGACGCCCGCGAGCTGGACGCCGACAAGGTCGTCGCCGAGCGGCCCGACCGGGTGGTGTTCAACGGGGTCGCCAACCAGTACGACCTGGCCCCGTTCGAGGCGCGGGTGGGGGAGCGCGTCCGCTTCTGGGTGTTGGACGCCGGCCCCAACCGCGCCAGCGCGTTCCACATCGTCGGCGGCCAGTTCGACACGGTGTGGACCGAGGGCACCTACACCCTGCGCGAGGGCGTCGGCGCGTTCGGTGCCACCGACGGCGGCGCCCAGGTGCTGGCGTTGCAGCCCGCCCAGGGCGGGTTCGTGGAACTGACGTTCCCGGAAGCCGGTCACTACTCCGTCGTCAGCCACGTGATGGTGGACGCCGAACGCGGCGCCCACGGCACCGTGGCCGTCACCGAGGGCTGAGCGGCCCCACCCCCGGCCACGGGGTCACTCAGCTGACGGGCGTGAGGTGCAGCAGGCGGCCGCCGGGGGCGTCCTCGAGCAGCCAGACCGAACCGTCCGGGCCCTGCTCGACCTCGCGGATGCGCTGACCCATGTCCCACGTGTCGGCGATGTCACCGTTGGTGCCGTCGAGGTCGACGCGGACGAGGTTCTGCCCCGAGAGGCCGCCGAGGAAGGCGTCGCCGGTCCAGCCGCTGAAAGCGTCATCGGTGTAGATCATCAGCGAGCCGGGCGACATCGCGGGCACCCAGTACGCCACAGGCGCCTCGAAGCCGTCGCCGTCGGTGTGGTCGGGAATGTCGGTGCCGTTGTAGTGGACGCCCATGGACGCCTCGGGCCAGCCGTAGTTGGCCCCCTCGACGATCAGGTTCAGCTCGTCGCCGCCCTGCGGGCCCATCTCGGAGCTCCACAGGTTGCCGTCGGCGTCGAACGCGAGGCCGAGCGGGTTGCGGTGGCCGTTGGTCCAGATCTGGGCGTCCGAGCCGTCCGTGTTCATCCGCATGATCGTGCCGAGCATGCTCGCGGGATCCTGCGCCGGCGTCATCTCCTGGCGGTCGCCCGAGCTGACGAACAGGTGCTGCCCGTCGGGGGAGAACGCGAGCCGGTGGGAAAAGTGGCCGTTGCCCGACACCTTGGGCGTCTGCTCCCAGATCACGGCCAGGCCTTCGAGCCGCGGGGCGTCACCGGTGATGAGCTCCGCGCGGCCGACGACCGCGCCGGTGCCGCCGCTGCCGCTCTCCACCCAGGAGAGGTAGACGGTGCCGTCCTGCTCGAAGGTCGGGCCGGGCAGGACGTCGCCCAACCCACCCTGGCCGGACGCCACGACGTCCGGGATGCCCTCGACCTCGGTCGCTTCCCCGGACGCTGTGTCGACCAGGTGCAGGACGCCCTCCCGCTCGGTGACCAGGGCCGTCTGCGTCCCGGGCAGGAACGCCATGGCCCACGGGGTGTCGAAGGTGGCCACCTCGGCGACGGTGAACGGCCGGCCGTCGGGGCCGAGGGGCATCTCGGCGCCGTCGGCGGTGGTGGGGGCGGGTGTGGCCGGACTCGTCGCGGGGGTGGTTGCGGGCGTCGTGGCCTCGGGGGCGGTGGTGGGATCGGGCGTGGTGGTGGGGCCTGCGCACGCGGCGAGGCCCCACGCGAACACGCCGGTCAGGGAGGCGAGGGTGCGGGGTCTCATGCATCCAGCCTAGTCGGAGGCCGTCAGCCCCCCTCTCTCCGCCCCTGTCTCCGGCCGGTCGCGCCAGATCAGCGGACGCGGAACGTGCGGCTCTCGCTGAACGGGGCGCGCCCTTCGCCGTCGCTCGCGTCGTCCTCGCGCACCGTCACCGTGTAGGTGCCCGGTGTCAGGTCGAGGTCGAAGGCATAGGGCGCGAAGGTCGTGCCATCCTGCGTGGTCGCGTACCCGTCGGCCACCACGGCGCCGGCGGCGTCCGTGACCGTGTAGAGGAGGTTGGCCTCGAATACCCAGGCCTCGCCCCGCACGGTCACCGGGGAGTCCACCGCGTCCCCCTCGCTGGGGGTGTCGATGCCCACGAACAGGCGGACGGCGTCGGCGTCCGCCCGGGCCACGGGCTCAGACCACTCCTGGTGGCCCCAGCTCGGCACCGCCCCGTCAACGCGGAGCAGGACGCGGGCGTCCGGGTTGAGCGCCTCGGTGACCGTCCAGACGAGCTGCTGCACCATCAACGACTCGGCCTCGGCACCGACGGCGGCGCGCAACGCCTCGGCCGAGAGGTCCACGGTGATCTCGTCGCCGTGGTCGGCGATGCCGAGCACGCGGGTGTTGCGCGGCCAGGCGGAGTGGTGATCGGGGTCGAGCGGGCCGGCGAGCATGGCCTCCAGGGCCCCCCGGGCCGGGGTTGCGGCGGGGACCCAGCGGGTCTCCCGGACGAGGCGGGGCCCGATCTCGGTGTCCACCACCGCGTAGACGAGAGCCGGGGTGGTGGCGTCCGCCCCCGGTGTCGCCGTGGGAGCGGAGGTCGTCGCTGGCGTCGGGGTGCTCGGCGTGGGCGACGGGGCGGGGGAGGCCGTGTCGACGGGGGTCTGCAGCGGGTCGGGAACGGCGCGGTCCGTCGGCGGGTTCCAGGCCGTCGCCACCCACCCGACGACGACCGCCGCGACCAGGGCCGCCAGCGCGCCCCACCCGATCGCCGACCTGCGGGCCGCCCGGGCGTGGGCGGCGGCGACGGCGTCCGGGTCGACGTGGATCTCGACGCCGTCGGCAGCGGCGTGCAGGTCGTCGCGCAGCTGGTTCTCGAAATTCGTCATGCCGAGACTCCTTCGGGGCTTTCGTGCGTACGCAGGGCGGTGAGGGCCCGGTGGGTCGCGGACTTGACGGCGGCCACGCTGAGGCCGAGCGTCTCGGCGACCTGCCGCTCGGAGAGGTCGTCGTAGTAGCGCAGCACCACCACGCGGCGCTGCGTGTCGGGCAGCGCGGCGAGCATCCGGGTGACGCGGTCGCGCTCGGCCACGAGGGCGTCCGGGGTGGGCGCGGCGTCCGGCCGGTCAAACACCTCGGCCACGGCCACCTCGCCGTGGCGGCGCCGCCACCGGTCGATGTTCTCGTGGGCGAGGACGCGGCGGGCGTAGGCCAGGCGCGCCTCGGGGGCGATGCGCCGCCAGGCCCGGAAGGTCTTGACGAGGGTGGCCTGGACGAGGTCGGCGGCCAGGTCGCGGTCGCCGCACAGCAGCCAGGCGGTGCGTCCGAGCGCGGGGGACGCGTCGCGGACGAACGCGGTGAACTCCTCGTCCAGTCCCGGCCCGGTCATGGCCACCTCCTCGGTTGGCGTACACCGTGTCAGACGCGGGCTTGGACGGAAAGGTTTCGCCTCGGCGGCAGATTGCGGCGGGGTGCGGCGGTTAGGATCGGCCGGTGAGCGATTTCGGCCTCGACCTGCCCCTCGTCCATGCCGGAAAGGTCCGCCGCCTGTACGCGTGGCCGGACGACCGGCTGCTGATGGTCGCCACCGACACCATCAGCGCCTACGACTTCGTGCTCGACACCCCGATCCCCGACAAGGGCGCCGTGCTCACGCAGCTCTCGCTGTGGTGGTTCGAGCAGCTCGGCGTCGAGAACCACGTGGTGTCGACCGAGGTGCCGGACGCCGTCGCCGGCCGGGCGCTGGTCGTCGAGAAGCTGGCCATGGTGCCGGTGGAGTGCGTGGCCCGCGGCTACCTGACCGGCTCCGGCTGGGCGGAGTACCAGGCCTCCGGCACGGTGTGCGGGGTGCCGCTGCCGGCCGGGCTCGTGGACGGCTCGCGGCTGCCCGAGCCGATCTTCACGCCGGCGGCGAAGGCCGACCTCGGCGAACACGACGAGAACATCACCTACGAGCAGGTGGTCGCCCAGCACGGCGAGGAGCTGGCCGCAGCGCTGCGTTCGGCCACCCTCGATCTCTATCGGCGCGCGGAGGAGATCGCCCGGGAGCGCGGCATCATCCTCGCCGACACCAAGTTCGAGTTCGGACGCCGCCCCGACGGCACGTTGGTGCTCGCCGACGAGGTGCTCACGCCCGACTCCTCCCGCTTCTGGGACGCCGACGGCTGGCGTCCGGGCGAGGCCCTGCCGAGCTTCGACAAGCAGTTCGTCCGCGACTGGCTGACCCGCGACTCCGGCTGGGACCGCTCCGGCGACGCCGCGCCGCCCGCGCTGCCCGACGACGTCATCGCCGCCACCCGGGCGCGCTACGTCGAGGCCTACGAGCGGCTGACGGGGGCGCCGTTCGCGCCCGGGGCTGCCGGTGCGGGGGTGGACGCCGCTGCCGCCGAGAAGGACGACGAGCCCGCGCCGCCCCGGCGCGCGTTGCCGGCGAACGAGTGGGTCGAGCTGGTGGCGTCCGCCTCGGGTGCGGACCTGCTGGTCGGGGGTGCCCGGTCGGCGTCCGACCTGGCCGAGCCGGACGCTGGGCCGCAGCGGGCCGCGCCGGCGGCGTCCGATAGCATGACCGGCATGGCGCGAGTGGTCGTGGACGTGATGCCCAAGCCCGAGATTCTGGACCCGCAGGGCAAGGCGGTGACCGGCGCACTCGGGCGGCTGGGGTTCACCGGCTGGACGGTGCGGCAGGGCAAGCGGTTCGAGGTCGAGGTGGACGGCGAGGTCACCGAGGACGTGCTCGCGCAGGTCCGTGACGCCGCCGAGAAACTGTTCGCGAACACCGTCATCGAGAGCTACGACGTGCGGGTGGAGGAGCGGTGACCCGGATCGGGGTCGTCACGTTCCCGGGGTCGCTGGACGACCAGGACGCCCGCCGCGCCGTCGAGCTGTGCGGGGCCGAGCCGGTGGCGCTGTGGCACGACGCTGTTGACCTGGGGGGTGTGGACGCCGTGATCCTGCCCGGCGGGTTCTCCTACGGGGACTACCTGCGCTGCGGCGCGATCGCCCGGTTCAGCCCGATCATGACCGAGGTGGTTGCCGCGGCGGGCCGGGGGATGCCGGTGCTGGGCATCTGCAACGGGTTCCAGGTGCTGTGTGAGTCGCACCTGCTGCCGGGCGCCCTGGTGCGAAACGACCGGCTGACGTTCGTGTGCCGCGATCAGAAGCTGCGCGTGGAGAACAACACGACGGCGTGGACGAACGACTTCGCGGCCGGTCAGGAGATCACCATCGTGCTGAAGAACGGTGAGGGCTCCTACATGGCCGACGACGAGACGCTGGCCCGCCTGGAGGGCGAGGGTCTGGTGGCGTTCCGCTACGTCGGGGGCAACCCGAACGGGTCGCGCAACGACATCGCGGGCATCACGAACCCGCGGGGCAACGTGGTGGGCCTCATGCCGCACCCGGAGCACAACGTCGAAGAGCTCACGGGCCCGTCCCTGGACGGCCAGGGGTTCTTCCGCTCCGTCGAGGCGTTCCTCGCCCGCGTCTGACCTCTGCGCCGCTACCGCGTTGGTGGGTGGTTGGGTGGCGGTTGGCTTCCGTGGGCTCTGATTGGCACTGCTTGGCGCTGATTGGCCCTGCTTGGCACTGTTGGCATTTGGACCCGAGGGAATGGGGCTCTTCAACCTTGAGGTGGGGGTGAGCGCGACACGCCCGAGCGCGGGGTGATGGTGGTTGGGGGTCGAGGCCTTCAGGATCGGAAGCGTCTCTTCAACCTGACCGGAAGGCCTCGACGTGTCCGAGCCTACGGGGTGCTGCTGCGCTGCCACGACCCCTTCGTACTGTGACCATTGCGACCTGCTGGTCGGCCTGGACGGCTTGCACGTTGTCGACGTCGACAAGGTCCACGACGTGCTGGTGGTGACGATGGAGTCGGCGTCCACGGTGGTGGGTTGCCCGTCGTGTGGGGTAGTCGCTGAGAGTCGCGGCCGACGCACGACCACGCTGGTGGACATCCCGTGTTTCGCCCGGCCGACCCGGCTGCGGTGGCGCAAACGCACGTGGCGGTGCCTGGAGCCGGCGTGCCCGACCAGGGTGTTCACCGAGCAGGACGAGCAGATAGCCCGCCCGCGCGGGCTGTTGACCACCCGGGCGTGCCGGTGGGTGATCGAGCAGGTCCGCCGCGAGCACGCCTCCATCCACGGACTCGCGCGGCAGCTGGGGGTGGCGTGGAAGACGGTATGGGGCTCGATCCAACCCATCCTGGCGACGCTGGCCGACGACGAGGCCCGGTTCGCCGGCGTGACCACCCTCGGGGTGGACGAACACCTGTGGCACCACGTGAGTCCCCGCAAGCGCGGCCCGAAGGAGCTCACCGGCATGGTCGACCTGACCCGTGACAAGGACGGACGCGTCCGAGCCCGGCTGCTCGACCTCGTACCCGGCCGCTCCGGGACCGTGTACAAGACATGGCTCGACCAACGCGGCACGGCGTTCAAGGCTGGGGTCGAGGTCGCCACCCTGGACCCGTTCCACGGCTACAAGAACGCCATCGACGACAAACTCGCCGACGCCACCGCTGTCCTGGATGCTTTCCATGTGGTCGCCCTGGCCGGCCGGGCGGTCGATGAGGTTCGCCGCCGCGTGCAGCAGGAGATCCACGGTCACCGTGGCCGTTCCGGCGACCCCTTGTACGGGATCCGGAACATCCTGCGCTGCGCGGCCGAGCGGCTCACCGAGAAGCAACAGGCCCGCCTGGCCGCTGCCATCGCCGCCGACGAGCGCCACGACGCCGTCCACATCGCCTGGCAGTGCGCCCAACGTGTTCGCGCCGCGTACGCCCACCCCGACCCCGCTCGAGGCCGCCAACTCGCTGAACAGGTCGTCGCCAGCTTCCCCACGTGTCCCATCCCCGAGATCGCCAAGCTGGGCCGCACCCTCAAGCAGTGGAGGGACGCCTTCCTGGCCTACTTCGACACCGGCCGCGCCAGCAACGGCGGCACCGAGAGCATCAACGGGCTCATCGAACTCCACCGCCGCATCGCCCGCGGCTTCCGCAACCGAGACAACTACCGGCTACGCATGCTCCTCATCGGCGGCGGACTCACCCCGCCACCCCCACCGGAAGTGTGAAGAGCCGGGAATGGCGCCATGGCGCCATTCCCTCGGGTCCAAATGCCCGCTGGGGGCGGGTTGCCCCCTGGTGGCCAGTCGGGACGCGTCAGTTGACGGGCTCGGCGTCGGCGAAGGTCGCGGTGTCGATCACGAAGCGGAACAGGACGTCGCCGTCCACCACGCGCTCGTAGGCGGCGTCCACCTCGTCCACCCCGATCTTTTCGATGCGGGCACCGAAGCCGTGCTCGGCGCAGAAGTCCAGCATCTCCTGGGTCTGGGCGATGCCCCCGATGTCGGAGCCGGTGAGCACCTTGCGCCCGCCGATGAGGGAGAAGATGCCGAGCGGCATCGGGGTGGGCGGCGCGCCCACGCACGCCATGACGCCGCGCGGCTTGAGCAGGCGCAGGTAGGCGTTGAGGTCGATGTCGGCGCTGACGGTGTTGAGGATCAGGTCGAACTCCCCGGCGTGGTCGTCGAAGAAGCCGTCCTCCGTGGTCGACAGGGTGCGGGACGCCCCCAGCTCCTTGGCCAGGTCCTCCTTCTTCAACGAGCGGGACAGCACGGTGACGTCCGCGCTGCGAGCGGCGGCGATCTGGACGCCCATGTGGCCGAGCCCGCCGAGGCCGAGCACCGCGACCTTCTGCCCCTCCTGCACGTTCCACGTGGCCAGCGGGGAGTAGGTCGTGATGCCGGCGCAGAGCAGCGGCGCGGCGACGTCGAAGTCGAGGGCGTCCGGCAGGCGCAGCACGAACCGCTCGTTGACGACGACCTTCTCGCTGTAACCGCCCTGGGTGGTGGTGCCGTCGACGTCGGTGGACGCGTACGTGCCGACGTTGCCGTTGAGGCACGACTGCTCCTGGTCGTTGCGGCACTCCTCGCACTCGCCGCAGGAGTTCACGAGACAGCCGACACCGACGCGGTCGCCGACGCTGACGCGGGTCACGGCATCACCGACCGCCTCGACCACCCCGGCGATCTCGTGGCCGACGGCCAGCGGGTAGGTCACCGGGCCCCACTCCTCGCGGATCGTGTGGATGTCGGAGTGGCAGATGCCGGCCGCCTTGATGGCGATGACGACGTCGTCGGGGCGGGGGTCGCGGCGCTCGATGGTGCGCACCTCGAACGGGGCGTCGGCGCTGGTCTTCTGGAGGGCCTTCACGGTGATGGGCATGCCTCAACCCTAGGCGCCCCCCGGGCGGGGGGTTGGTCATCGGCGGGCATTTGGACCCGGGGGAATGGCGCCATGGCGCCATTTCCTCGGGTCCAAATGCCATCACACGGCAGCCGCCATCACACGGCAGCCGCCATCACACGGCAGCCGCCATCACACGGCAGCCGCCGGCTCAGGGCAGCGGGTCAGGCGTGGGCGACGGAGAGCTTCGCGTGCAGGGGGTGGTCGTCGGGAAGGTCCACCAGGCGCTGGGCACCGTCGATCCCCTGACCCTGCGGCTCGGTGAGCGCGAAGTTGGGCCATTGCAGGCTGAGGTAGTCGGTGAAGCGGTTCACGACGCGGTGGCTGTCGAACACCCCGCCGATCGCCGCGACCCGGGGGGCCGGCGTGCCCTGCAGCTCGACCCGCCTGATCGCCGCCTGCACGGCCTCCGAGAGGTGCGCGGCCGCCTTGTCGAGGATGTTGCCCGCCACGCGGTCGCTGGCGGCGAGGGCGTCCACCTTGGCCGCGAAGGAGGCCACGCGCTGCACGCGGTTCACGTCGGTCTGCAGATCCAGGTACGCCCGCTCGAGGTTGGGGTACTCCTCGGCCATCGCCTCGGTCAGCGCCGTCATCTGCCGGCGGCCGTCGAAGCCGCGCAGCGCGGCCTCCAGCCCGGTGCGCCCGATCCAGTACGCCGAGCCGGCGTCGCCCATCAGGTAGCCCCAGCCGTCCACCCGCGCGACGGACTCCGGCCCCACCGCGAAGCAGATCGTGCCCGTGCCGGCCGCGATGACGCAGCCCGTGTCCGACCCCAGGGCACCGAGGTAGCTCGTCACCGAGTCGTGGCACAGGATCACCTTCGCCACGCCGCGGCCGGCCAGCCGCCGCAGCAGGACGCCCGCGTCCCCGTCCTCGTTGCCGCTCGAGCCCAGCGCCACCGTGTGGGGGTGCCAGTCGGGGTGGGCGTCCAACACCGCTTCGATCCCCGCCCCCAGTTGACGCAGCAGGGGCATGTCCGTGACCACACCGGGCCCCTTGGCCTCGGCCGCGCCGGCGTCCGACACGTACCGGTAGCGGGTGGAACTCTGGCCTGCGTCGGCCACGAGGTGAGCGACCATGCGTCCCTCCGATGGGTCGTGTGGATGGTGCGTCCCAGCCTATCGGCGGGGGGCGTCGGCCGCAGTGCGCGCACGCTATCTTGGGGGCGTGGTCGACACCGTTGGAAGCGCCTTTGCCACCCCCGATGCCGAGCAGCCCTGGGCCGCGCTCGGGCTCCGCGCCGAGGAGTACGACCGCATCCGCGAAATCCTCGGCCGCCGGCCGACGGGCTGCGAGCTGGCCATGTACTCGGTGATGTGGTCGGAGCACTGCTCGTACAAGTCCTCCAAGGTGCACCTCGCACGCTTCGCCGAGGTCGGCTCCGAGACGCCCCGAGGCCCCCTCCTGGCCGGCATCGGTGAGCAGGCGGGGGTCGTCGACATCGGCGGCGACTGGGCCGTGACGTTCAAGATCGAGTCCCACAACCACCCCAGCTACGTCGAGCCCCACCAGGGGGCGGCGACCGGCGTCGGCGGTATCGTCCGCGACATCCTCGCCATGGGCGCCCGACCGATCGGCGTCATGGATCCGCTGCGCTTCGGCCCGCTGGACGCCCCCGACACCGCTCGCGTCCTGCCCGGCGTGGTCGCCGGCGTCGGCGGCTACGGCAACTGCCTCGGCCTGCCCAACATCGGCGGCGAGGTGGTGTTCGACCGCACCTACCTCGGCAACCCGCTCGTGAACGCCCTGTGCGTCGGCGTCCTCAAGCACGACGACCTCAAGCGCGCCCAGGCCCGCGGCGTCGGCAACCAGGTGATCATGTACGGCGCCGCGACGGGCGGCGACGGCATCGGCGGGGCGTCCATCTTGGCCTCGGAGACGTTCGACGCGGACGGCCCGGCCAAGCGGCCCAGCGTCCAGGTGGGCGACCCCTTCATGGAGAAGCTGCTCATCGAGTGCACGCTGGAGCTGTTCGCGGCCGGCGTCATCCAGGGCATCCAGGATTTCGGCGCGGCCGGCATCAGTTGCGCCACGTCCGAGCTCGCGTCCGCCGGCGACGGCGGCATGTACGTCAACCTGGACGAGGTCGTGCTGCGCGACCCGACGCTCTCGCCCGAGGAGATCCTCATGAGCGAGAGCCAGGAGCGGATGATGGCGGTGGTGACGCCGGACGACGTCGAGCAGTTCCTCGCCATCTGCGCCAAGTGGGACGTGCTCGCCACCGTCGTCGGCGAGGTCATCGAAGGCGACCGCCTGATCATCAACTACCACGGCGAGCGCGTCGTGGACGTCGACCCGCGCACCGTCGCCCACGAGGGCCCGGTGTACGAGCGGCCCTGGAACCGCCCGGACTGGATCGACGCCCTCAACGCCGACCGCGCCGAGGACCTGCCGCGCGCGGCGTCCGGCCGCGAGCTGGGCGAGCAGGTGCTCACCCTCGCCGGCTCGCCCAACCTGGCCGACAAGAGCTGGATCACCGACCAGTACGACCGCTACGTGCGCGGCAACACGGTGCTCGCGCAGCCGGAGAACGCCGGCGTGCTGCGCATCGACGAGTCCACCGGGCTCGGCATCGCGCTGGCCACCGACTGCAACGCCCGCTTCTGCCTGCTCAACCCGTACCTCGGCGCGCAGCTCGCCCTGGCCGAGAGCTACCGCAACGTGGCGGCGTCCGGCGCCGAACCGGTGGCGATCACCGACTGCCTGAACTTCGGCTCGCCGGAGGACCCCGACGTGATGTGGCAGTTCCGCGAGGCGATCCTGGGGCTGGTGGACGGCTGCCGTGAGCTGGGCACCCCGGTCACCGGCGGCAACGTCAGCTTCTACAACCAGACCGACGGCGTGAACATCCTGCCCACCCCGGTGGTGGGCATGCTCGGCATCATCGACGACGTGGCCCGGCGGACGCCGCAGGGCTTCGCATACCCCGGGGACGCCGTCGTGCTGCTCGGCACGACGCGCGAGGAGCTCTCGGGCAGCTCGTGGGCCGAGGCGATCCACGACCACCTCGGCGGGATGCCCCCGACGCCGGACCTCGCGGCCGAGCAGTCGCTCGCCCGCGTCCTGGTGGCGGCGGCCCGCGACGGGCTGCTGACCTCCGCGCACGACCTCGCCGACGGCGGGCTCGCCCAGGCCTTGGTGGAGGCGTCCCTGCGCCACGGGCTGGGCGTGTCGCTGACGCTGCCGGACGGTGACCCCACCGTCGCGCTGTTCTCCGAGACGCCGGCCCGCGCGGTCGTGTCGCTCGCGGGGGCCCAGTACGCGGCGTTCGAGGCCCTGTGCGCCGAGCACGGCGTGCCGCTGGAGCGCATCGGTGAGGTGGTCGACACCGGCGAGATCGAGGTGCTCGACCAGTTCACGCTGGCTCTGGACGACGTCCGCGCCCGCTGGGAGGCCCCGATCCGCGAGGCGATGGCCTGAGCCCCGGCAACCGCCCCGGGTGAAGGTGGGCGGCGGCGTCCGGCGTGGGTAGACTCACCGCGTGACCTGCGGCGCACCGACCGGGCGAGACCCGCTGGACGATCCCAAGCCGAACGAGGAGTGTGGCGTCTTCGGCGTCTGGGCCCCCGGCGAAGAGGTCGCGAAGCTCACCTACTACGGCATGTACGCCCTGCAGCACCGCGGGCAGGAATCCTCCGGCATGGCCGTCAGCAACGGCGAACGCATCATGGTGTTCAAGGACATGGGGCTCGTCTCCCAGGTGTTCGACGAGCCGACGCTGAATTCCCTGGTGGGGCACCTGGCCATCGGGCACGATCGCTACTCCACGACCGGGGCGTCGGTCTGGAAGAACGCCCAGCCCACCTACCGCGCCACCGTCAACGGCGGCCTGGCGCTCGGCCACAACGGCAACCTCACGAACACCGACGCCCTGCTGGCCTGGCTGCACGAACGCGAACCGAACGCGAAGGTGACCATCAAGGACTCGATGGACTCCACCAACGACACGTGGCTCGTCACGGCGCTGCTGGCGAGTTTCGAGACCTCCACGTGGGAGGCCGCGCTGCAGGTGCTGCCCCGGCTGCAGGGTGCGTTCTGCTTCACGTTCATGGATTCCCACGCCCTCTACGCCGCGCGCGACCCCCAGGGCGTCCGGCCCCTGGTGCTCGGACGCCTCGAGCGCGGCTGGGTCGTCGCGTCCGAGACCGCGGCGCTCGACATCGTGGGCGCCACCTACATCCGCGAGGTCGAGCCCGGCGAGCTGATCTGCGTCGACTCCGGCGGCCTGCGCAGCGCCCGCTTCGCCGAGGCGCGGCCCAAGGGCTGCATCTTCGAGTACGTTTACTTGGCGCGGCCCGACACGCTGATCGCCGACCGCCGCGTCCACGCCGTGCGCGTTGAGATCGGCCGGACGCTGGCCATGGAGGCCCCGGTGGACGCCGACGTGGTGATCCCCACCCCCGAGTCCGGCATCCCGAGCGCGGTGGGGTACGCGGAGGCGTCCGGGATTCCGTACGGCGTCGGGCTGGTGAAGAACGCGTACGTGGGGCGGACGTTCATCCAGCCCTCCCAGACGATCCGCCAGCTCGGCATCCGGCTCAAGCTCAACCCGATTCGCGACGTGATCGAGGGCCGGCGCCTCGTCGTGGTCGACGACTCCATCGTCCGTGGCAACACCCAGCGGGCGCTGGTGAAGATGCTGCGCGAGGCCGGGGCCGCGGAGGTGCACGTGCGCATCAGCTCGCCGCCCGTGGAGTGGCCGTGTTTCTACGGCATCGACTTCGCCACCCGCGCCGAACTCATCGCGCCCGGCATGAGCGTCGATGAGATCTGCCGCTCCATCGGCGCGGACTCGCTGGCCTACATCAGCCTGGAGGGCCTCGTCGCCTCGACCGGGCTGTCGAAGAAGCGGCTGTGCCGGGCGTGCTTCGACGGCATCTACCCGATTCCCGTTCCCACCGGCGTCGCCGAGGAGATGCGGCTCAACCTGGAGGTCATCGATGAGTGAGTCCGCCTACGCCCGGGCGGGCGTCGACATCGAGGCCGGCGACCGCGCCGTCGAGCTGATGAAGGCCTACGTGCGCCGCACGCACCGGCCCGAGGTGCTCGGCGGGCTCGGTGGCTTCGCCGGGTTCTTCGACGCCTCGGCGCTCCGGGGCTATGACCACCCGGTGCTGGCCACCTCCACCGACGGGGTGGGCACCAAGGTCGCCATCGCTCAAGCCCTCGACAAGCACGACACGGTCGGGTTCGACCTCATCGGCATGCTGGTGGACGACCTCGTCGTCGTCGGCGCCGAGCCCCTGTTCGTCACCGACTACATCGCGTGCGGCAAGGTGGTGCCCGAGCGGATCGCGGCGATCGTGTCCGGCATCGCCGCAGCCTGCGAGGTCGCCGGTGCGGCCCTGCTCGGCGGCGAGACCGCCGAGCACCCGGGGCTGCTGGACGCCGACGAGTACGACATGGCCGGCGCCACCACCGGCGTCGTCGAGCGCGACCGCATCCTCGGCCCCGAGCGCGTCCGGCCGGGCGACGTCGTCGTCGCACTGGCGTCCTCGGGGTTGCACAGCAACGGCTACAGCCTGGTGCGCCACGTGCTGCTGACCGAGGCCGGCTGGTCGCTGGAGCGCCACGTCGACGAGCTCGGCACGACGCTCGGCGAGGAACTGCTGACCCCCACCCGCGTGTACGCCCGCGACATCCTCGCCCTCATTGACGCCGCGGAGGTGCACGCAATCAGCCACATTACCGGCGGCGGGCTGGCCAACAACCTGGCGCGCGTGCTGCCCGACAAGGTGGCGGCCACCCTGGATCGTTCGAGCTGGACGCCCCCGCCCATCTTCGGCCTGGTGCAGCAGGTGGGCGCGGTGTCGCAGCCCGACATCGAGGCGACGTTGAACATGGGCGTCGGCATGGCGCTCGTGGCGCCGGCGGACGCGGCCGACACCCTGGTGCGCGTCGCGGGGGAGCGGGGCCTGGACGCCTGGGTGCTCGGCGAGGTGGCCGCAGCGGACGGGCCGGCCGGCGTCCGGCTCGTGGGCGGGCACGCGTCGGCCTGACGCGGGCGCGCGTCCGGCGGGTCTCGTCCGGCTCCGTCCCACGGGGTGAGCGGGCACGTCCGCAGGGGTGGACGCGACGCGGATGTCCAGCGGGCACGATCGTGCTTTGTCGCGGTGGTCGAGTCGGGTAACATCTGCGTCACGACAGATGACTCACGCGGCTAGACCGCCAGAACGCTAAGGGGGTCGACCCAGATGGGGCGCGGCCGTGCAAAGGCGAAGCAGACCAAGGTCGCTCGCGATCTGAAATACCGTACCGTCGACACAGACTTCAGTTCCCTGGAGCGTGAGCTCCGCGATGGGACGCACGCCCCGTGGGTGGCGCTTGAGGAGTCGGACGACTTCGACGACGACCCCGACGCCGACGACGGGGATCCCGACGACGAGCCGTATCGTCCCGTCGCGCGTGGAGCCTCCTGAACCCACCCCGCCCCCACCGTCGACGGCTGAGGCCGGGCGGCAGGGCGCGGGCTGGCGTCCGGACGCGGCGCTGGCCGGCTTCGAGTGCCTCGACCTGCCGCTGGACGCCGAGCCGGAGATCGGTGAGCCCGAGGACGCCCTCGTCGGCACCTTGGTGCGGCGCGCCGACCCGGCGCTGCGCGACGGACGCCCCGCGTGGCTGTACGTGCACGGGTGGAACGACTACTTCTTCCAGACCCACCTCGCCGAGGTGGTCGAGGGCCTGGGGTATGCGTTCCACGCCGTGGACCTGCGCCGCTACGGTCGCAGTCACCGCGAGGGCCAGTTGTGGGGCTACGTCGCCGACCTCAGCCACTACGAGGCGGAGCTGGACGCCGCCGTCGCGGTGATCCGCCACGACCACGACCGCATCGTCGGCATGGGGCACTCCACCGGGGGGCTGACGATCAGCCTGTGGGCGGCCGGGCGGCCCGGGGTGGTGGACGGTCTGGTGCTCAACTCGCCGTGGCTGGAGATGCACGGCCCACCGGCGTTGGCGGCCCTCGCGCGGCCGTTGCTGCAGCAGTTCAGCGGCCGGCGGGGCACCACGGCGATCCCGATCCGGGACAACGAGGAGCGCATCTACGCCCGCGCCGCCCACGCCGACCACGGCGGGGAGTGGGCGTGGGACCTGACGCTGAAGTCGGACGGCCCGCGTCCGCTGCGGCTGGGCTGGCTGCGGGCGATCCTGGCCGGGCACGCCCGCGTGGCGGCCGGCCTGGGCCTGGAGTGCCCGGTGTTCGTCGCGACCAGCGACCGGACCGTCTGGCTCCGTCGCTTCGCCGATTCCGCCCGCACGGCCGACACCGTGCTCGACGTCGAACGCATCGGCGCGGCCGCCACTCGGCTGGGCCGGAGCTTGACCCTCGTGCGCATCCCGGGTGGCATGCACGACCTGACCATCTCCCAGCCCGCGGCGCGGGCGCAGTTCTTCGACGACCTGACCCGCTGGGAACGCGCCTGGGTGTCGGGGCGCTAGGGGCGCTCTGTTCGTGGGCCGGGGTGGGCCGTCGCCGTCGAGAACCCAGGCACAAGCACGGCTTGTCGACGCGAAACGGGCTGTGGGCGTCGACAACCCATGCACAAGCCTGCGTTGTCGACGCCGCCCCGGGGAGCGGTCACCCCACGGTCGCCCAGGTGGACGCCGCCGCGTACTGGCCGGCGAGGTCGTGGGCGACGGCGCGGTACTCGACCAGCGAACCGGCCGGGAGGGCCCCGGTGTCGTGGAACACCCGGAACGGCGCGTGGTCGTCGGTGCCGATCGGCGTCCAGTCGGACGCCCCGAGCGGACGCGCCCAGAAGCTCACCTGCGCGAACCCGGGGCTCTCCACCGTGGCGGCGATCTCGGCGCGGCGCTCGACGGTGGTGCCGGGCGCCAGGTCGAGGGCCACCGCGGGGGCGGCGTCCGGGGTGGGCATCGGGGCGTCCGCGCGGTAGACGACCGAACCCAGCGGCGGCACGGTGACGGTGAGTTGTCCGTCCGGCCCGGCGGAGGCGACGGCGTCCGACCCGTACAGCGGGGAAAACGCGACCCCCGTTGACCAGGTGTCGACCGTCACGTCCTGGGCGCGCTCGGAGTTGTTGAGCGCGACGACGTACTCCACGCCCGCGGCCGCGTCGATGCGGGAGAAGGCCAGGATGCCGGCCGAGGTGCCGGCGTGACGCGGGATCTGCGCGCCGTCGGCCAGGGGCGGATACCGCTCGCGCAGCTCGGCGAGCGCAGCGATGTGCGCGTACAACGGGTGCGCGGGGTCGTAACGGTCCTGCGCGCCGGGGGTGCCGCCGACGACCTCCTCGTCGGCGTACTGCGCGACGGCGGTGGCGAAGAGATCCTGCCGGGCATCCTTGTCGCCGCCCGAGCCAGCGAGGCCCTGCTCATCGCCGTAGTAGACGACCGGTTGGCCCCGCGACCAGAACATCAGGTCGTGCGCCAGCTCGACCCGGGCGAGCAGGTCGTCGGGCCCGGACGCCCGCCCGCGCAGCAGGCTCGCGAGGCGTCCCATGTCGTGGTTGCCCAGGAACGTGGGGTTCGCATAAGCGTTGGAGTCGGCGTCGGTGTAGAAATCGTCGGCCTCCCACAGCTCGGCCATGTCGGCCGGCGCCCGGCCCTGCGCGAACGAGAGCGCCGCCGCCTGGAACCCGAAGTCGAGCGCCGCCGGCAGGCTGCCGGTGGTGGTGAAGCGCGCCTTGGCCGCCGGGTCGGTGTCGTACACCTCGGCGAACATGAAGAAGTCGTCGTTGCCGGCCGTGCGGGCGGCGTCCGCCATGCGGGGGCCGAACTGCTGCCAGAACTCGAGATTGACGTGTTTGACGGTGTCGATGCGGAATCCGTCCACGCCGAAGCCGATCCAGCTCGCGTAGATGTCGCTCATGCCGTCGACCACCTCGCGGCGCTCGGTGAACAGGTCGTCCAGCCCCGCGAAGTCGCCGTAGGTGTCGGACTCCCCGGAGTACGTCGAGTTGCCGCGATTGTGGTACAGCGTGGGGTCGTTGAGCCAGCCGGGCACCTTCACCGTGGCGTCCTCGGGGTTCGGGAACACCGGCGTGTACGGGAACGAGGTCTCGGCATCGAGCTCAGGGAACTCGGCGTTGATGAAATCGCGGTCGTCGAAGGGCTCGCCCGCGGCGTCCGTGTAGGGCTCGATCGCCTTGCCGACGTAGGCGTTGCGGCCCTCGGCCCGGGCGATGACGTCGGCGGTGTGGTTGGTGATGATGTCGAGGAACACCTTGATGCCGCGGGCGTGGGCGGCGTCGATCAGCTCGCGCATCTCCTCGTTGGTGCCCAGGTGGGGGTCGATGCGCGTGAAGTCGGTGATCCAGTAGCCGTGGTAGCCGGCGGACGCGTCCGCCCCCTCACCCTGCACCGGCTTGTTGACGAACACCGGCGTCAGCCACAGGGTGGTGACGCCGAGCCCGTCGATGTAGTCGAGCCGATCGATCAGGCCGCGCAGGTCGCCGCCGTGGTAAAAGCCCTTGTCGGTGGGGTCGAAACCGGTCGCGAGCCGGTCGCCCGCCAGGCCGCCAGCGTCGTTCGACGGGTCGCCGTTGGCGAACCGGTCGGTCATCACGAAGTAGAACCGCTCCCGGGTGAGCGGGGCCCGCAGCGCGTCGAGGGCCAGCGCCTCGTCCGAAGTCTCGGTGCCGGACGCCGCCGGCGCGGCCGGGGCGGCGGTCACGGCATGCGTGGCCGGGTCGAGCGTGAAACGCACGCGCGCCTCGCCGCCCAGCGCCACGGTCTGGGCCGGGCCGTCCACCACGCCGCCCGCGCCCCACACCTGCTCGTCGGGCCCGGCGAGGCGGAACGCGTGGACGCCCTCGGGCAGCGTCACCTCGAGCTGGCGGACGCCGTCGGCGGTCTCGGTGAACGCGGACGCGCGGCAGCCGGCGTCCTCGCCGTCACAGCCGAGGGCCTCCTGCACGGGGCCGACCAGCACATACTCGGGAGGGCTGAACGCCGAGCACGCCGGCGTGGCCGCCAGCAGCACCGACGCCGCCCCGAGGCCCACCCACCGCCGCAGCTCCATGGCAGGCACCCTCTCAGATACCGCGCAGCGGTGCCAGCTCCGGAATGCGGCGACGCCGCCCCGGTGGCACCGGGGCGGCGTCGGGGGTGGGCGGCCGGGGTCAGGAGAGGTACTGGAGCCGGTCGGGGTCGTCGGCGAACACTTCGCGGGCGTTGTCGAGGGTCACGACGATCGGGTCGAGCTGGTAGATGCCGACCTCGGTGGCGCCGTTGTCGACCGTCTCATCGGGGGCGGGGAGCTCCTCACCCTGCTGGGCCGCGTCGATGAGCTCGATCGTCTTGGCGACGAGGTCCTGGGTCGGCTTCGCGACGGTGGAGTACTGCTCACCGGCCGCGATCGACACGATGGACTCGTTCTCCGCGTCCAGGCCGGTCACCACCGGGAGCTCCTGGCCCGCCTGCTTGGCGGACGTGAGGATGGCGCGTCCGATGCCGTCGTTGGGGGAGAGCACGCCGTCGATCGGGGTGCCGGAGTAGAACCCGGAGAGCAGCGAGTCCATGCGGGCCTGTGCCTTCGCGTTGTCCCAATCGGGCGTCGCGACCTGGGTGAACTCCGTCTGGCCGGAGACCACGACGAGCGTGCCGTCATCGATCTTCGGCTGGAGCACCTCCATGGCGCCGGTGAAGAAGTTGGGAGCATTGGCGTCCGCAGGGCCGCCGCCGAACAGCTCGATGGTGTAGGGGCCGTCGCCCTTGCGCTCGGCGAGACCGTCGAGCAGCGACTGGCCCTGGAGCTGACCGGTGCGCAGCGACCCGAACTGCACCACGCCGTCGACGGCGTCCGTGTTCTCGATGAGACGGTCGTAGGCGATGATCGTGACGCCGGCGCCCTTGGCCGTCTCGAGCACGGAGCCCAGCTGCGTGCCGTCGACGGCGCCGACGACGATGGCCTTCGCGCCCTGCTCGATCATGGCCTCGATCTGCTGTTGCTGCTGCGGCACCTTGTTGTCGGCGGCCTGCACGAGCGGCTGGTAGCCGGCCTCGGTGAGCTGTTCGGTGAACATGACCTCGGCCTCCTTCCAGTTCTGCGTCCCGAGCCACGGCAGCGCGACGCCGATGGTGGCGTCGGAGGCGAAGCCCTCAGCGCTGGCGGTCGTTCCGGCGGTGGTCTCGGTGGTGGTGGTGGCCTCGCGTCCGCCGCCGCACCCGGAGAGGGCGAGCGATGCGGCGAGGAGGGTGGAGAGCAGAGCGGTGACCCTGGTCTTCATGATGGTTCCTTTCGTTGACGTGTCGGTCAATCGGTGGGTTGTGGGCAAGGCAGTGCCCAGGTGGTGGCGTCGGACGCCGTGGGTGGTGCGCGCCGGGAGGCGGCGGAGGGAACGGTTCGGGGCCTGCCTAGCTCGAACGGGGCGGGAGAGTGTCTGCGGCGTCGACCGGGCCGGCGGACACCGGCACACTCGTGACGGCAGCGTCCGTGGCGGCCGCGGACGCCGTGGCCGCGGGGGCCGTGGCCGCGGGGGCCGGGCCGGCGTCGCGGCCCGCCGAGCGCATCAGGTGGCCGAGGAGGGAGGGACGTCCCTGCTGCTTGTTGAGCACGTCGAACGCCACGGCGGCCAGCAGAACCAGGCCCTTGATGACCTGCGTCTGGTCCTGACCCACACCCATCAGCATGAGGCCGTTGTTGAGGACGGCCATGACGAGCCCGCCGATCATCGAGCCGGTGACGGTGCCGATGCCGCCGGAGACGGCCGCGCCGCCGATGAACACCGCGGCGATCGCGTCCAGCTCCCACATCGTGCCGTCGGAGGGGCCGGCGGCGGTCGCGCGGCCGACGAACAGGATGCCGGCGACGGCGGCGAGGAACGACATGTTGAGCATGACGAGGAAGTAGACGCGTCCGGTGTTGACGCCCGACAGGGCGGCCGCGGCCTTGTTGCCGCCGACGGCGTAGATGTGGCGTCCGAACGGCGTGCGCTGGGTCAGCACGTGGTACGCGATGACGAGACCGACCAGGATCAGGCCCGGGACGGGGAAGGATGTGCCCGGCCGGCCGGTGCCGAAGAGGAAGGTCAGGTAGCCGATGACCGCGAGGACGAGCACGATGCGGACGGCGGTGATCCACACCGGCAGGTCGGTGGCGTCGCGGCGGCGACCGATCTCGGTCCAGACGAACCAAGCGGCGGCCAGCAGGCCGAGCAGCAGCGTCGAGTTGTTCATACCGGTGAAGGCCGGCCCCCACTCCGGGAGATACCCCGCGCCGAGCACGGAGAATTCGGAGGGCACGGGTACCGAGATCGAGCGCGACACCCAGATCACGAGGCCACGGAAGATCATCATGCCCGCGAGGGTGGTGATGAAGCCCGGGATGCCGATCTTGGCCAACCAGAAACCGTGCCAGGCGCCGATCACGACACCCGTGAGCAGGCCGGCGAGCAGGCCCACCCACCAGGGCCAGCCGTACTGCGTGGTGGTGATCGCCGTGACCATGCCGACGAAGCCGGCCACGGAGCCGACCGACAGGTCGATGTGACCCACCACGATGACCATCACCATGCCGATGGCGAGGATCAGGACGTAGGCGTTGCCGGAGATCAGGTTCTGGAGGTTGGACGGCGTCAGCATGCGTCCGCCGGAGATCACGTTGAAGGTGACGGCCAACAGCACCAGGGCGAGCACCATGGTGTACTGCTGGAGGTTGCCCCCGAAGATGTTCTTGAGAGTCGTCATGGCGTGCTTTCTGTGCGGTCAGGCCGAGGCCTGCGTGGCCCGGGTGGTGGACGTGGTGGTCATCAGCCGCATCAGGGATTCCTGGTCGGCGTCGGCGGCCGCAACCTCCCCGGTGATGCGGCCTTCGCAGATGGTGTAGAGCCGGTCGCAGATGCCCAACAGCTCCGGAAGCTCCGAGCTGATGAGCACGATGCCCTTGCCCTGGTCGGCCAGGGCATGGATGAGCTTGTAGATCTCGTACTTGGCGCCGATGTCGATGCCGCGGGTGGGCTCGTCGAGGATGAGCACCTGCGGCCCGGGGTACATCCACTTGGCCAGCACGGCCTTCTGCTGGTTGCCGCCCGAGAGGGTGGACACACCGACCTTGGCCGAGGCCGACTTGATGCGCAGGTCCCGCCGGTAGCCGTCGGCCACCTCGGCCTCCCTGCGGCGGTCGAGCAGGCCGCCGCGGACGATGTCGCGCAGATTGGCCGACACGATGGTCGTCTGGATGTCGTCCAGCAGGTTGAGCCCGAGGGTCTTGCGGTCCTCGGTCAGGTAGGCGAGCCCGTGGCGGATGGCGCAGGCCACGGTGGGCGCCTCGATCGGCTCCCCCTCCAGGCGCATCTCCCCGCCGAGGTAGGTGCCGTAGGAGCGGCCGAAGATCGACCGCGCGAGCTCAGTGCGGCCCGCGCCCATGAGCCCGGCGAAGCCGACGACCTCGCCCCGGTTGATGTGGAAGGACGCGTGATCCACGACCAGCCGCCCGGGGATGGTCGGATGTTCGACCGTCCAGTCGCCGACCTCCAACAGGGGTCCCGCGACGTGGGGCGTCCGCGTGGGGTAGCGGTTCTCGATCGAGCGTCCCACCATGGCGCGGATGATGCGGTCCTCGTCCACCTGACCCGCCACGACGTCGTAGGTCTCGACGGTGCGGCCGTCGCGGATCACCGTGACCGCGTCGGCGATCGCGGCGATCTCGTTGAGCTTGTGGGAGATCATGATCGAGGTGACCCCGTGGCCCTTCAGCCCGCGCAGGAGCCCGAGCAGGTTGGCCGAGTCGGTCTCGTTCAGGGCCGAGGTGGGTTCGTCCAGGATGAGGAGACGGACGTCCTTGCTGAGCGCCTTGGCGATCTCCACGAGCTGCTGCTGGCCGACGCCGAGCTGCTTGACGGGGACGTCGGGATCGACGCGGAGGCCCACGCGCTCCAGCAGGGCGGCGGCCCGTCGGCGGGCCAGCTTGACGTCGATCAGCAGTCCGGCGGTCACCTCCGAGCCGAGGAAGATGTTCTCGGCGACGGACAGCTCGGGGATCAGCGCGAGCTCCTGGTGGATGATCACGATGCCGCGGGCCTCGGAGGACTTGATGCCGGTGAAGGCGACGGGCTCGCCGTCGAGAACGATCGTGCCGTCGAAAGTGCCGTGGGGGTACACGCCGGACAGCACCTTCATCAGGGTCGACTTGCCCGCCCCGTTCTCCCCGCAGATGGCGTGGATGTCGCCCCGACGCACCCGGATGCTCACACCGTCCAGCGCGCGCACGCCGGGGAACACCTTGGTGATGCCGCGCATGTCCAGCAGGACGTCTTCGTCGACCATGGGGGTCTGCTCCTTCAACACCGGCACCGTCGTCGGTGACCGCAGGACGAAGGTAGGCCGGCTCCGCCCTTGGCGTCAAGACTTGAATCCAAGAAAGTTTGATTGATTCAGGACGTGAACCGATTCACTGAGGAGTGCGGGGGGCCGACGGGCCGAGTGGTAGCCTGCGAGGCGTGTTCGTCGGCGCCGTTGCTCCCGGATCGCAGGGGTCCCTGCGGGAAGCCAACAGTGCGCGCATCGTTGAAGCCGTGAAGGCATACGGCCGGATCACGCAGGTCGAATTGTCGAGCGTCACCGGCTTGTCCGCGGCCACGGTGTCCAACATCGTCAAGCAACTGCTCGATCAGGGCGTGGTGCAGACGCGGGCGACAACCCGCTCCGGACGCCGCGCGCAGGAGGTGTCGCTCGCGGCGTCCTCATCGCTGGGGGTGGGGGTGCACATCGCGTCCCGCTCGCTGTCGGTCGTCCTGGCTGATTCCTCGATGGCGCTCAGCGGCGCCCAGCGGCTCCCCCTGCCGGTTGAGCACCGCTCCGACACGACCCTGGACCGGACGGCCCTGTTGATCGCCGAGCTGGCCGACCAGGTGGGGGCGTCGATGGACGACATCGCCGGCGTGGGGCTCGCGATTCCCACGGCGCTGGGTGCCGGCGTCCGCCCCGGGCTCGGCGCGCTGACGGGCTGGATCGACGTCGACATCGACCAACTGCTCGCCGCGCGGCTCCAGCGGCAGGTGCTCGTGGTGCGGGAGGCGGAGGCCGGCGCCGTGGGGGAGACCCGCTTCGGGGCGTTGCGGGGGGTCGGGGTGGGTCTGTTCGTTCACGTCGCCGACACCGTCGATGCCTGCCTCATGGTGGGTGGCGTCCCGTTCCGCGGCGCGGGCTCGGCGGGGGCTCTGGGGCACGTCCGCGTCGAACCCGGCGGGGCGATCTGCCGGTGTGGCGGCCGGGGGTGCCTGAACACGGTGGCGTCGGCCGAGGCGTTGGCGGAGCCCCTGCGGGTCAGCCACGGGCCGATGAGCCTGCGGGCCATCGTTCGGGCGGCTGCCGACGGCGATCCAGGCTGCCGACAGGTCGTGGCGGACGCCGCCGCCGCGGTCGGCGGGGCCGTGGCGGACGCCGCAACCCTCCTGGCTCCCCAACGTGTCGTCATCGGCGGCGACCTGGCCGCGACGGGAGAGGTGTTCCTCGCCCCCATTCGGGAGGCGCTGCGCTCCAGGCCGGTCCTGCCGCGCGACGACGGACTCGTGGTGCCGACAGAGGACCCACAGATGGTTGCCCGAGGCGCGCTCGCCCTGATCCACGACGCCATCGGCCCGGCAGCGGGCGCCAGTTCGGAAGGATGACCGCATGGACCGTTCAGCCCCGTTGCTGAGCCTGCGCTCGCTCAGCAAGCACTTCGGTGGCGTCCGGGCGCTCGTGGACGTCGACCTCGACGTGCACCGCGGCGAGGTGGTCGCCCTCGTCGGAGACAACGCTGCAGGCAAGTCGACGGTGGCCCGAATCGTGGCCGGTGTCTACGCCCCGGACGCGGGCACGCTGCACCTCAACGGGGAGCGTCTCGCGCTGACTTCACCGGCCGCGGCGTTCCCCCACGGCATTGCCACGGTGTTCCAGGAGTTCGCCCTCGCGGAGAACCTCGACGTGGTCGACAACATCTTCCTGGGGCGCGAGCTGCGCACCCGGGGGCTGCTGGACCGGCCCCGGATGGAGGAGCTCGCGCGCAGCTACCTGCGGCAGCTCAACGCGCGGATCCCCGACCTCGGCGTGCCGCTCCACCAGTTGTCGGCCGGCCAACGCCAGTGCGTCGCGATCGCGCGCACGCTCGTCCGGCAGCCCCAGCTCGTGGTGCTCGACGAGCCGACCGCATCGCTGTCGGTGAGCCAGACCGCCGAGGTGCTGAGCTACATCGAGGGGCTGCGCGACCTCGGGCTGGGGGTCATCCTGATCAGCCACAACCTGAACGACGTGCGCGCCGTGGCCGACCGCATCGCCGTCCTGCGGCACGGCCGCAACAACGGCACGTTCGACACCGCGACCGCGTCTTATGAGGACATTCTCTCCGCCGTCACCGGTGCGACGCGGCACGAGAAGCACGACTGAGGCACCAGGACGCCCACGCCATCGGTCTGTCCATACCAGGCGTCGGTTGCTGCATGGAGCTGGCGGGAGCCTGGTGGCTAGCGTGAACGCACCTGGTCATCGCCGATCGAAGGAGCACCCATGTCAGTGACCCCTTGGGCAAGGCGCCCCCGACTGCGACGCTGGTTCGCCGCCCTCACAGCCACCGTGCTGGCGCTCGCGACCCTGGGCGCACTGCCCGCCCGTGCCTCCGTCCCCGAGCCCTGGCTCGCGCCCACGCCCTACCAGGGCTGGAACACCTACTACGGCTTGGGGGTCGACTTCACCGAGGACGAACTCATCGAGATGGCACAGTCGATGCTCGATCGTGGCCTCCTCGAGGCCGGCTACGACATCGTGTGGCTCGACGGCGGGTGGGCCGCCGATGGCCGGGACGCCGACGGCAATCTCATCCCCGACCCGACCCAGTTCCCGAACGGGCTGAACCATCTCACCGACACCCTGCACGCCATGGGCTTCCGCGCCGGGATCTACACCGACGCCGGCCCGATGCTGCCCACCAATGAGGTCTGCACCATCGGATCGGGCGGCGGGCACCAGCAGCAGGACGCCGACCAGTTCGCTCGGTGGGGCTTCGATGCGGTCAAGGTGGACTTCCTGTGCGGGTGGGAGAACGAGCTCGACCCCCGAACCGAGTTCGGGGCGATGGCCGAGGCCATCCGGAACAACGCCGAGGGCCGTCCCATGATCGTCAACCTCTGCAACCCGGTGACCTCGCCCTACTGGGGTGAGTACCCCGAGCATCTGCAGTCGACCGGCTCCTGGGCCTACGCTCCCCAGATCGCGGAGTCGTGGCGCACCTACACCGACGTCGGCTGGATCGGCCAGATTCAGTTCGCGGACGTGCTGCGCAACTACGACGCCAACGCCCGGCATCCGGAGGCCGCCGGCCCGGGCCACTGGAACGACCCCGACTACCTGGGCCCGCAGCTCGGCATGACCGACACCGAGTTCCGCACCCAGATGAGCCTGTGGAGCGTGGCGGCGGCGCCGCTGATGATCGCGTCGGACGTGCGAACGCTGTCGGACACCTCGCTGGCGATCCTCACCGACCCCGACGTGATCGCCGTGAACCAGGACCCGCTGGGTGACCAGGCCGTGCGCGTGTCCGGCGCCGGCGACCAGGAGGTGTGGGTGAAGGACCTCGCCGACGGTTCGAAGGCGGTCGTGCTGCTCAACCGCACCGTAAGCCCCGCGACCGTGGCGACCACCGTTTCCGCGATCGGTCTGCGCGGCGCCCGCGTGACGGTCACCGATCTGTGGACCGACCACGTGGCGGAGGCCAACACCAAGATCCGCCAGACGGTCGAGGGCCACGGTGCCGTGCTCCTGCGCGTCGAGCGCGCGACGGGCCGGCCGGGCACGTCCCGCGTCGTCATCGGCCAGCCGGAGGTGCGCGGGGTGGACGGCCAGCCGCTCCCCACCGTCTCATCGGAGGTTCTCAGCGCGGCGGGTTCGACCATCGAGGTGGCGGTTCCGGTGAACAACGACGGCACCCAGCCGGCCCGCGGCGTGGCTTTGACGGTCGATGTTCCCGAGGGCTGGGAGGTCGGCGGGCAGACGTCGATCGGGGTGCTGCCGCCGACGCGGACCGTCACCGCCGTCCTCACCCTCACCGTTCCGCAGGATGCCGCACTCGGTACCCACCAGATCGGCATCACCCCGACGGTCGGCGGTGCGCCGGCGGCAGCCGGAGTCGTGACCGTCCGCGTCGCGCCCGCAGCCCCGGAGGGCGCCGCCGACCTGGCCCACCACCCGTGGGTCAGCGGCACCAGCGGCTGGATGCAGCCGACGATCGACCGGTCGGTGGGTGGCTGGACGCCGCTGATCATCGACGGCACGACGCACAGCACCGGCCTCGGGGTGGCGTCCCGCTCGGAGATCCGTTGGTTCCTGGGTGGCCAGTGCACCACCCTGACCGGCGGCGCCGGCATCGACGATGCGGCGCTGTTCACCGACCAGGGGGCCACGGTCACGTTCCATGTGATCGGGGACGGCCGAACGCTGTTCGAGACGGGGGTCATCGGTCGCAATGAGCTGGTGACGTTCGACGTCGACACGACCGGCGTCCGCGACCTGCGTCTCGTCGTCGGCGACGGCGGCGACTCCACCTACAACGACCGGGCGGATTGGGTGGACCTGTCCATCACCTGCTGAGTCGCCCGGCGCGGTCGGGGTCCGACGCGGAATCCGCCGCGTCGGACCCCGACCGCGTCCGGTACTGGGTGGGTGAGAGGTGGTGGATGCGCCGGAACTGGCGGGAGAAGTACATCGGATCGGAGTAGCCGACCTGGCGCGCGATGGACGTGACGGTCCGATCCGTCGTGTCGAGCAGCTGGCGGGCGAGCGACATCCGCAGGCGGGTCTGGTACTCCAGCGCCCCGAACCCGGACGCCTTGCGGAACAGGGCGGAGAAGTGCGAGACGCTGAACCCCGCCATGGCGGCCAACTGGTCGACGCCGATGTGCTCGGCGAGGTTCTGGCGCAGGTAGTCCTGGACCTCGGCGATCGGGTCGGCCCGGCCCCGGCTCGGGGCCCGTCGATCCGCGACGAGCACCGACAGCAGGTGCCAGGCCGCGCCGCCGGCCGCCACGAGGGAGCGCAACCCCTCGTCGGTCTCCATGCGGCGCAGGATGGTGTCCAGCAGGCCCGACACCCGGGTGGGTTCCGCGACGTCGAAGACCGGGGCCTCGTCGGCGTGCAGGGCCGACACCAGGGGGCCGATCGCGGTCCCCGTGACGTGGGCCCACCAGATCGTCCACGGGTCGTCGTCGTCCGCCTCGTAGCGGTGGCCGACACCGGCGGGAATGACCAGCACCTGGTGGGGGCCGACGCGGAACGTGCGGGTGCCGACGCGGCACAGCCCCCGCCCGGCGACACAGTGAATGACGATGGTCTCGTCTGCGGCAGCCCGCGAGCGGCCGTGGTGGGCCGCGTGCGGGAAGAACCCGGCATCGGTGACAAGCACCGAGGCGGTGGGAGGAGTGGCACGCGCCTTGGCCACGAGGGGCCGTGGGAGGACGCGCATGCGTTCCCCTGGAAATCCGTCAGGGATGCGGGCGGTGGAGCCGGTGTTCACGGGGGGCTTCCCCTCGGCCATCATCGATCCGTCCATGCCCATCAGCCTAATGCGCCTTCATCGGGCCAAGTCGTTTGCCTAGGTTGGGATGCATGGTCAAGGAAGCCCAGCAGGATCGTGCGGCCGTCCAGGTGCGGCGCGAGCCCACCGTCATTCCCACGCGCATGCCCGCCGACCCGGACCAGTACCCGGCCTACCTCGACAATCGCGTCTACCAGGGCAGCTCCGGTGCGGTCTACCCGTTGCCCTTCCACGAACGCATCGAGGACGACTGGCAGGACCGGCCCTGGGATCTGGTCACGCTGCGCAACGAGTGGGTGGAACTCGCCGTCCTGCCCGAGCTGGGCGGGCGGCTCGCATGGGCGATCGACCGAACCCGCGACTACGACTTCTTCTACCGCAATCACGTGGTGAAGCCGGCGCTCGTCGGCCTCGCCGGGCCGTGGATCTCCGGTGGCGTCGAGTTCAACTGGCCACAACACCACCGGCCGGCCACCTTCCTCCCCACAGCAGTGCACATCGAGCACGAGGACGACGGCGCCGTCACTGTCTGGTGTGCCGACCACGACCCCTTCCACCGTATGAAGGGCATGCACGGCGTCCGCCTGCGTCCCGATTCGACCGTCATCGAGCTGCGCGTGCGGCTGCACAACCGCTCCGACGACGTCCAGACCTTCCTGTGGTGGGCAAACGTTGCGGCGCGGGCCGGGGATCACTACCAGTCGTTCTTCCCGACCGACGTGCACCACGTGGCCGACCACGCCCGACGCGCCATCACCGCGTTTCCCGGCGCCGATCGCCCCTACTACGGCTGGGACTATCCGGCGGCCGCTGAACAGCACCCGGGGGCCGATCGGATCGACTGGTACCGCAACATCAAGGTGCCCACCTCCTACATGTGCGTCGAAACCGACGATGAGTTCTTCGGCGGCTACGACCACGCGGTGGGGGCCGGGTTCATCCACCTTGCCGACCGCCACATCTCGCCGGGCAAGAAGCAGTGGACGTGGGGGAACGCAGAGTTCGGCTGGGCCTGGGATCGCAACCTCACCGAGTCCGACGGCCCGTACGTCGAACTGATGGCCGGCGTCTACACCGACAACCAGCCCGACTTCGCCTTCCTGGCACCTGGGGAGACCAAGTCCTTCAGCCAGTACTGGTACCCCTTCCAGGACATCGGGCCGGTGCACCAGGCCACCTTGCACGCCGCGTGTGCCCTGCTGGTCGAGGGGGAGCAGGCGCGGATCGGGGTGTCCGTCACCCGACCGCGCTCCGGTCTGCGCCTCGCCCTCACCGACGTGGCCACCGGGGCCACCCTGTGGGAGGACCAGTTCGACGCGGCCCCCGGCTCACCGGTGAAGGTCGACGCGGCGCTGCCCCGGGCGGTCGCCGCCCACGAGGTGACGCTCACGGTCGCACACGAGGGCGCGGTGCTGCTGTCGTGGACGCCCCGGGCCGCGGAGGCGGTGGCCACGGAGCCCGCCGCGGCCACCGAACCGCCCCCGCCGGAGGCCATCGCGTCCGCCGACGAGCTCTACACGACCGGGCTGCACCTGGCCCAGTATCGGCACGCCACGCGCCGGCCCGAGCCGTACTGGGAGGAGGCGTTGCGCCGCGATCCTTGTGATGCGCGCTGCCGCACCGCCTTGGCTGTGGGGTGCCTGCGGCGGGGTGACCTGGGCGCGGCCGAGGAGCACCTGCGCCACGCGCTTGACCGGCTGATGCTCCGCAACCCCAACCCGCTCGACGGGGAACCGCACCACCGCCTCGGGCAGGTGCTCGCGCGCTCGGGTCGCGTGGACGCCGCCCTCGCCGCCTTCGGCAAGGCGGCCTGGAACCAGGCGTGGGTGGCCCCCTCCCGCCTCGCGATGGCACGCCTGCTGGCCGCCCGGGGTGAGGATGCCGAGGCGCTCGCGCTGGTGGCCGGCACGGGCAGCGCACGGGATCCGCGCAACCAGGAGCGGTGCATCGAGGCGATCCTGTTGCGACGGACGGGGCGAATCGAGGACGCGGCGCGCGTGATCCAGCAGCTCTTGGCGGTGGACCCGCTGGATGCCTGGGCCCGTCACTTGGCCGGTGAGGGCGCCGGCGCCGACGGGCCCACCCTGCTGGACGTCGCCCTGGAGTACGCCTCGGTCGGTGAGACCGACTGTGCGTTGGGGCTGCTCGCCGAGGCGGCGACCGCTGCCCTTCCGCTGGGTCAGGTCAACGTCGCGCCGCTGGCGCACCTGCACGCCGTCGACCTCCTGGAGCGGGCGGGCCGAACCGAGGAGGCCGGCACGGCCCTGCGTGCGGCGACCCACGCCGACGCGCGGTGGTGTCACCCCTCGCGTCCGGCAGATCTCGACATGCTCGGGCGGTTGACGGACCTGCACCCCGGCTGCGCCCTGGTCCATCGGCTGCTCGGGCACCAGCTTTACCACGTCGGCCGCAGAGTGGAGGCACAACAGGCATGGGTGACGGCCATCGAACTCGACGACAGCGACCCCATCACCCGGCGCAATCTCGCCGTGGCCGCCCACAACATCGACGGGGACCCCGCCGCGGCCGAAGCGCACTACGACCGGGCACTGGCCCTCGCGCCGAGGGATGCCCGCCTGGTCTACGAGCTGGACCAGCTCCGCAAGCGCACCGGACGCGCCCCGCAGCAGCGGCTGGCGCACCTTGCCCCCCACGAAGAGCTGGTGGCCCAGCGCGACGACCTCACGGTGGAGTACGTCGAACTCCTGACCCACCTCGGACGCGCCGAGGAGGCACTGGGCATCCTCGAGGCGCGGGACTTCCAGCCGTGGGAGGGCGGTGAGGGACGCGTCCTGGCCGCCTGGGAACAGACGTTGCTCGCACTTGCCGGAGCGGCCCGGGCGGGGGGCAGACCGGCGGACGCGGTCGCGTTCGTCAATCGCGCCCTCGACCCCCCGGTGACGCTGGGGGAGGGGCCCCATCCGCTCGCCAACCGCTCCGCGCTGCACGTCGCGCTCGGTGATGCGCTGGCGGCCCAGGGCCGCGATGACGAGGCGCGCGCCGCATGGCTGCGGGCGGCCGAGTCCGTCGGGGACTTCCGCACGATGGCCGCCGTACCGTTCTCCGACCTGACCTACTTCTCGGTGCTGGCCGCCCGGCGTCTCGGTCTGGACGACCGAGCCGACACCCTCGTCGAAGGGCTGGCCCGGTGGTCGGACGATCTGGCGGGGACGACGCCGACGGTGGACTACTTCGCGACCTCGCTGCCGAGCCTGCTGCTGTTCACCGACGACCTCGAACGGCGCAATCGGGTGGAGGTGGCCGTCCTGAGAGCCCAGGTGGCCACACTGGAGGGTGATACGGACGTGGCGAACGAGCGCCTGCGCGAGGCGTTGGGTGAAGACCCGAACCACCCGCAGGCGCTGCGTCTGCACCGCGATCTGGCCGCGGGGCGATCGGCGGTCGCAGGGTGACGACGGACCTCCTGGAGCACTTCTCGGTGCGGGTGCGGGGAGGGTTGCCCGTGTACGGCATCACGGTCGATCGCCTCGACGCGCCGCTGGTCGCTCGGCAGTACCGGGCCGACGAGCGCGTGAACCTCTACAGCGCAGCCAAGACGTTCACCTCCCTTGCCGTCGGCATCGCGCGCGACGAGGGTCTCCTGGATCTGGATGACCGTGCGCTCGACCTGCTCCCCGCACCGGCGCGACGTCCCGCGGCCGAGGCGTCGGACGTGACCGTCGCGCACCTCCTCACCATGACACCCGGTCATGAGCACACGCTGTTCACCGACGAGGAACTCAGATCCGACGACATCCTGGGTGACTTCTGGGCGGGACCTTTCGTGGCCGAACCGGGCACGCGGTTCCACTATTCCTCCGCATGCAGCTACGTCCTGGGGCGCATCGTGGAGCACCGGAGTGGCGAGCCGCTGCGCGACTATCTCGATCAGCGTCTGTTCGGGCCGCTGGGAATTTGGAACCCCCTCTGGGCGTCCTGCCCGCGGGGCCACACGTGGGGTGGCACCGGTCTGCATCTCACGACCAGAGAGTTCGCTCGGTTGGGCGCCCTGCTGCTCCGCCGGGGCCACGTGGACGGACGACGTCTGGTCTCGGAGGAGTGGGTCGACCTCATGGCGTCGGCCACCGTCGATTCCTCCGGGTGGACGCCCGACGTTGAAGGACGACGGTACGGGCTCCACGTCTGGCTGTGCACACCACCTGGGGCCTACCGAGCGGACGGACGCTACGGGCAGCACTGCGTCGTGCTGCCGGAACACGCTGCCGCCGTCACCGTGACCGCCCACCACGAGGGAGACACCCACGAGATTCTCCGCGCAGTCTGGGACGATCTGTTGCCCTCGTTGGGATGATGTGGTTTTCGTCTGTTCGTCCATGTCGCGCATCGGATCGCCCATGGGTGACGCTGCGGAGGGTCTTCTACGCTGACCTTGTGCTCGCAGGTGAGCACCAACCATCAGGATCGACGCCGTAGTCAACCAAGGGAGCCTCACGAGGCCGCGGCTCCACCACCGGAGGACATCATGAACCACTCGTCACCGTTCGGAATCACGCGACGCAATCTGCTGCTGGGGTCCGCCGGGTTGGCCGGGAGCGCCGTGCTCACGGGCTGCGTCGGCGCCGGCGCCGGGCCGGCCGCGCAGCCCTCCACCGGCACCGGAGGCGGCACCCCCGCCGAGGTGGCGCGTGAGGTCGTTCTCCAGTCGAACATGCAGGACGCGGGCCCACGGCAGGCACTGGCCGATGTGATCGGCGGGGTGAGCGACTTCGATGTCACCATCAACACCGTCGCCACCAGTCAGTTCCGCGCCCAGCTGCCCACCTACCTGACGTCGAACCAGGCCCCTGATGTGCTCACCTGGTACGCCGGCTCCGTCACGAACTCGTTCGCAGAGGAGGGCCTGCTGTATGACGTCAGTGAGCTGTGGGAGTCCGGCAACGCGTCCGGCTTCTCCGACGCCCTGAAGGACCTGTCGACCTACGACGGGCGGCAGTACTTCGTGCCGACCAACTACTACTGGTGGGCGCTGTTCCACCGGACCTCCTCGTTCGAGGAGTGGGGCGTCTCGGCCGTGGAGACGTGGGACGAGTTCATGGGGCTGCTCGACAATCTGCAGACCCGCGGGGTCGCCCCCCTCACCACCGGGCTCGCCAACAACGCGTGGATGGCGGCGGCTTGGTTCGACTACCTTGACCTGCGTGTCAACGGCGCCGACTTCCATCGGGAGCTGCTCGCGGGCCAGCACTCCTTCAACAGCGACGAGGTGCGGGCCGTCATGGCGCGCTACGCCGAGATCCTGCCCTACTTCCACCCCGATTCGTTGTCGTGGGATCCCCAACAGGCCGCGGCTCCCATCGCTCGCAACGAGGCCGCCATGTACTTGGTCGGAACGTTCGCGACCGCGTACTGGCCGGAGGACCAGCAATCGGATCTGGACTTCTTCTCCGTGCCCACCATCGATCCGAGCATCCCGTCCGCGGAGGAGGCCCCCACCGACGGCTTCATGGTCGCCGCCAACGCACGCAACCCCGAGGGCGGCAAGGCGGTGGCCGATTACCTGGCGAGCGCCGCGGCTCAGCAGGAGTTCATCGAGAAGGCCGTCTCGCCGAACCTGCCCACGCATCCCGACGTGGACACCGCCGGGTTCTCGCCGCTCATCCAGAAGGGCCTGGAGCTGCTGAACGGTACCGATCAGATCACGCAGTTCTTCAATCGCGACTCCAACGACGAGCTGCAGGGCACGGCCGACACCGCGCTGATGCGGTTCATCAACGCCCCCGGTGACGTCGACGTCATCCTGGCCGACTGGCAGACCGCCGCAGAGCAGGTCTTCTCGCAGTGAGCACCTCCGCACCCCCGGCGACCGCCGCTGCCCTGGGCGAGGGACGCCGGCCGCGGCGGTCACGCCTCGGCCGGCGCGTGCCGCCGGTGGTGTGGTTCTTCCTGCTCGTCCCGCTCGCGGTCGAGCTGTTCTGGGTGTTCTGGCCCGCGCTCAACAGCTTCTGGCTGTCCACCACGACGTGGGGCGGGGTCGGGGTGGCCGAGCCCGTGGGCACGGCGAACTATGAACGGCTGCTGGCCGACCCCATCTTCCGCACCGCGTTGTGGAACAACGTGCTGTGGGTGTTCGGCTTCGGCGGGTTGAGCGTCGTGGGTGGTCTGGCGCTGGCCGTCGCGCTCAATCAGCCGCGCCGTTTCGTCGGTGTCTATCGCACCGTGATCTTCCTGCCGATGGTCATCTCCATGGCCGTGACGGGATTGTTCTGGCGCATCGTCTATGCCCCCGGCGGGCCCGTGAACAACACCCTCGAGCTCGTCGGGTTGGGCCACCTGCAACAACAGTGGCTGGCCAACCCCGACACTGCCCTGGGGGCCGTCCTGGTGGCCGCGGTCTGGCGCCAAGTGGGC
The DNA here is from genome assembly GCF_038502305.1 of Propioniciclava soli. NCBI lineage: Bacteria > Bacillati > Actinomycetota > Actinomycetes > Propionibacteriales > Propionibacteriaceae > Propioniciclava > Propioniciclava soli. Next base: position 3,010,446 of record NZ_CP115965.1, on the reverse strand, counting down.
TACATCATGGTGCTGTATCTGGCAGGCCTCAAGGGCTGCGACCCGAGCCTGGAGGAGGCCGCGGCCGTGGACGGGGCGAACGCGTGGCAGCGGTTCTGGCGTGTCGTCATGCCGCAGCTGGCCGGTGTGAACACCGTCATCTTCGCGATCACCGTCATCGACTCACTGCGGACCTTCGACATCGTCTGGGTCATGACCCGGGGTGGCCCCTTCAACCAGAGCCAGCTGCTGTCGACCTACATGTTCGAACAGGCCTTCAGCTACGTGAACCTCGGCTACGCCTCGGCCATCGCGGTGGTCATCTTCGCCCTCGCGATCATCTTCATCATCACCTACGTCGCCCGTCAGGCCCGCGCCGAGGAGGATGACCTGTGACCGCCCTCTCCCACGCCGGACGCCGGCGCCGCGGCCTCGGTGGCACCCTCGCCTTCCACACGATCCTGACGGTGGTGTGCCTGCTCTGGATCAGCCCGATCGCCTTCGTGGTGCTGCTCTCGCTGCGCACGTTCGACGACATCGCCCTCAACGGCCTGGGCGCCTTCCCCACCTCGTTCACCTTCGCCGCCTTCCCGGAGGCTTTCCGCTCCGGTGGCGTGGGCCGAGGACTCTGGAACTCGTTGATCGTGACGTTCTTCGTCGTCACCCTCACCCTCGCGCTGGCGTCCATGGCGGCGTTCGCGCTCAGCCGCTACCGCATCCCGTTCCGGCGGACCATCCTGATGCTCATGCTCGCGGGCAACCTGCTGCCGCCCCAGATCCTGCTCATCCCGGTGGCGCGGATCGCGCAGGGGATGGGCATCTACGACACCCTGACCGCCGTGATCGTCGTGCAGATCGGCTTCGGCCTCGGCTTCTACACCTTCGTGCTGTACGGCTTCATGCGCGGGCTGCCCAAGGAGGTCTTCGAGGCGGCGCTGCTCGACCGGTGCGGGCCCGTCCAGACGTATTGGCGCATCGTGCTGCCCCTGTGCCGCCCGTCGCTGGCCGCCCTCGCCGCGCTGGCGACGACCTGGGTGTTCAACGACCTGCTCTGGGCGCTCACCACCCTGCAGAGTGAGGCGAAGTTCCCGATCACCGCCGCGCTGCTCAACCTGCAGGGCGCCTACGCGAGTTCCTGGAACCTTCTCGCCGCCGCGTCGCTCATGGCGGCGGTGCCCCCGGCGCTGGTGTTCTTCGCCTTCCAGAAGCAGTTCGTGTCCGGCCTGCTGGTGGGCGCCAACAAGTAACGCCACTCAGGCGTCCGCCGGGCCGTCGTCGCGGCGCAGCCCCTGGAGGGTCAGCTGCCAGGTCACCGGCGCGTCCGGGCCCACGCGCACGGCGTCCCCGGGGCGTGAGGGCGGCAGCGAGACGTCGCGTCCAAGGACGGGCTCGACGCCGATGCTGCGGTACGGCCCGTCGGTCGGCCAGCCCCGCAGGTTGCGCCACACCACGAAGCCCAGGGGCACGTCGGGAGCAGCGTCGAGGGTGAGCCGGAGCGCGTCGTCGCCGTCGGTGACGGTGACGGTGCGGCAGTCCGGCAGCAGGTAGCAGACGGCTCCCCGATGACCGCGCCCCAGGGACCGGACCCAGGCGTCCTCACCGCCCAGGGCCTCGATCTCGGCGGTGGGGCGTGGGTCGAGGAACACCACCGGCCTGTGCGCGCCGGGGTGGAGTTGGGCGGCGTCGGACAGGTCGAGCAACAGGTGGGTGGCGTGGAGCACGTCGCGCGGCGTGTCCGCGGTGGCGGTGTAGGTGACGGTCAGCCCGTCGTCGGCCTCCCGCCCGGTGCGCTTGAGGTGGTGACCCTCGGCGCTGACGTGAGCCGTGCCACCGTCGATGTGCCACTGCCGGTTCCAGACCAGACCGTGGTCGTGGGGGGCCCGCAGGCAGGGGAAGCACTCCTCGCCGCCGCCGGCGTCCACGAAGGCGTCCCCGGGCGTGACCTGGGGGCGCGCGGAGGCGATCGCTGGTTCGGGGTTCGTCCAGAGCCACTCCCGGTTGCCGGCGCGCAGGGACGTCCACCGACCGCCGAGGTCGGGGTCGGTCGCGAGTGCGAGCTGCACCGGATGCCATGGGGTCATGCCTGCCTCCTGCCGCGAGACTAGGCCGCGCGGGCGCGGCCGGTGTGGCTCGGGCAGAGAATCCTCCAGCCGGGCCGCCGGTTCGCGCATGGTCGGGGGCGGCGGGCTCTCCTACGCTGGCCTGATGGGCGAGCCGATCGAGCTGCACACCCCGCACACCCGCTACTCCTTCGCTCCGACGGCATCCGGCAGCGGTCTGCGCCTGCTCGGGTGGGGGGCACGGGAGGCCGAGGTCGAGCCACCCGCGCCGCCGGTGCTGCCGGGCTTCGACACCCCCGACGACCTGCTTCCCCACGAGTTCGGCGTCGCCGGAACCCGCCACGTGCTGGAGTCTGAGCTGCTCATACGGCGCGACGACCGGCGCGACGGCGCTCGCGTCCGGCTCGTGGGGGAACCACACCGCGCGTCCACCGACGGCGGGGAGACCGTGACGTGCCTGTTGCGCGATGACGCGGTGGGCCTGGAGGTGGAGCTGAGCTGGCGGGTCTCGGCGGAGCACGACGTGCTCGTGCGTGGGGCGACGGTCCGCAACGCGGGGGACGCCCCCCTCACCCTGGCGCGCGCCCTCACCGGCGCCTTCAACCTGCCTCTGCCAAGCGGTGCCGTCATCGACGCGCTGGCGGGGGGCTGGTGCGAGGAGTTCACGCCGACCCGCGTCGTCCTGCCCCGGGGCACCTGGAGCATGGGCAGCCGGCAGGGCCTCACGTCGCATTTGTGGGCCCCCGTCGCCACGCTGGGCGACCCGGCGGACGCGAGCCGCGGATGCTGGTCGGTGGCGCTGGCCTGGTCGGGGTCGTGGCGGCTCGACGTGCACGCCAACCCCCGGCTGGGGTGGGTGCGGGTGGCGGCGGGCGTCCACGACGAAACACCGATCCTGCTCGAGCCGGGGGAGAGCTTCGTCTGCCCGGAGCTGCTCGGTCTCTGGGCGCCGGACGCCGACGCCGCGGCCCGCGCCTGGCACACGTACCATCGCGCCGAGCGGCTGCGGGACACCGACGCGGCCCGGCGTCCGGTCACGTACAACTCGTGGTACGCGACCGAGTTCGACGTGGGGTGCGACCAGCAGCGCGATCTGGCCCGCAGGGCCGCCGCCTTGGGGTGCGAGATGTTCGTTGTGGACGATGGGTGGTTCGCCGGTCGCCGCGACGACACCGCCGGGCTGGGTGACTGGACGCCGGATCCGGTCGCCTTCCCCGAGGGTCTCGCGCCGCTGGTCGAGGAGGTGCACGGGCTCGGGATGCGGTTCGGGCTGTGGGTGGAGCCCGAGGGCGTGAACCCCGACTCCGCGTTGTTCCGGGCCCATCCCGGCTGGATCCATCGCTCGCCCGACCGCGAGCCCGTGACGATCCGCAACCAGTACGTGCTCGATCTGGGCCGGCCGGAGGTGGAGGCTTGGGTGCTGGGCACCCTGCGGCGCCTCCTCACGGGTACCGGCGTCGACCACCTCAAGTGGGACATGAACCGGGCCCTCACCGACGCGGTGCGGGCGGGGGATCCGCACGGGCGCGAGGCCAACCTGCAGCACACGCGTGCGTGGCACCGGCTGCTGGACGCGCTGCGCACGGAGTTCCCGGACGTGACCGTGGAGGCCTGTAGCGGTGGCGGGGCCCGGATCGCGGCGTCCGTGCTCGAACGCAGCGACGTGGTGTGGCCCAGCGACGAGACCGGGCCGCGGGACCGGCTGGCCATCCAGCACGGGTCCTTGTCGGTGTACCCCGCAGCGACGATGAGCTCGTGGGTCACCGACCTCCCCGGGCACCTCGACACCACGCCCGCCTCGCTGACCTACCGGTTCTGCGTCGCCATGTGCGGCGTGCTCGGGGTGGGGGCCGACCTGCGCGGCTGGTCGCCCGAGGAGGAGCACCTGGCCAGGGACCTGATCGCGCTGTACCGCGACATCCGCCCAGTCGTGCTGGGGGGCACGGTGCAACGCCACGGCGACCCTGCCCGGCACGGCTACGTGGTGGAGTACGTGGGGGCCGAGGACGACCCGCGGGTCGTGCTGTTCGTGTTCGGCAGACCCGAGACGGCACAGACGGTGGTGCTGCGCCCGTGGAGCGGCCGGCACCAACCGCATCAGCGGATGAGCGTCACGGGCGGGTCGGCGCGCTGGGTGGCACAGGAGCTGCTCGTGGACCTGGAACCCGAGACGGGGGCCGCCGTCGTGGTCCTGAGCTGACGTGAGCCGTGCCGCCCGAGGGTGGCCTCATGCCTCACCGGGACGTTGGTGTCGGGGTGGGGGTGGTGGGATGGAGCCGAGGCTTGGCGCGGTTTCGGGCCAGATCAGCATGACCGCGCAGGGTGCGTGGTCGACCACGAAGCGGGTGTGACGGCCCAGGCTGTCGGGGCCGAGGCGGCTCCTGTCGCCGTCACGGCCCACGATCACGTAGTCGGCATCCTGGGCGGCGGCAGTGACGACGCGTTCCACCCGGCCGGTTACCAACCGCCGGGTTGCGGGAAGGCCCAGCTCATGGTGCGCGGCGGCCAGCATGTCTTCGGCCGCCTCCTGGGTGAGCTGCCTGATCTGTTCGGCGGGGTCGCGGTGTCTCCCGCGGCCCATCAGCGCGTCGAAGGCACCTGCCGCAACCTCGTGGGGTGCGTCGTCGATCACGTGCAGCAGGGTGATGGAGACGTCCTGCCCGGCCCGGTGTCTGACCTCTGCGATGTCCTTGGCCGCTCCCACGCAGGCCGGCCAGGTGCCTGCCACGACCCAGACGAGGATGTTCATCAGACGGCTCCCATCAGTTGCAGTGAAATCCACAACGCCACGACGGCTGCGACGATGGCGACCGGCGTGGCGAGCAGCCCGAGCAGGGTGAATTCCCCCAGGCGCGCGTCCTGGTCGTGGTCGGCCACGACCCGCCGCCAGAGCAGGGTGGCCAACGAACCGACGTAGGTCAGGTTGGGGCCCACGTTGACTCCGATCAGGGTGGCAAGGACGGCTCCGGTTCCGGCATCGGCAGCGAAGGGCAACAGCACCAGAACCGCCGGCAGGTTGTTCACCACGTTGGCAAGCACAGCTGCCAGCCCAGCCCACGCGAGGAGTGAGGTCAACGAGTCGCCCAGCGGCACGATGGTGCCGATCGCTGTTCCGAGGCCTCCCTCCACGACGGCCGCCACGACGATCCCCAACGCCAGCACGAACAGCAGGAACGGCAGGTTGACGAACCTCGGTAGGTCACGCGGGGAGACCTGGCCCACGACGAGCGCCCGGACCACCATGACCAGTGCCCCGGCCAGCGCCACCCAGGCCGGCTCCACACCGACGAGGGACGCCACGACGAACCCGACCAGGGTCAACGCCAGCGCGGCGGCCGAGAACCGGGGCAGGGCAGGGGCGTCCGGGCTGCTCGGCTGGGTGGCAGGGATGGACAGGTCGGAGGCGAAGAACATCCGGAACGCCCCGTACTCCACCACCAGCACCACGAGCCACGGCAGGGTCATCAGACCGGCAAAGCTCACGAACGTGAGACCAGCGGTGCCCATCGCCAGCAGGTTGGTCAGGTTCGACACCGGCAAGAGCAACGACCCTGCATTGGCCAGATGGGTGCACGCGTAGGCATGGGGTTTCGGCCGGACGCCCAGGCGCTACGCCGTGGCGAACACCACCGGAGTCAGGAGCACCACGGTCGCGTCCAACGACAGCACGGCCGTGACCGCGGCCGCCAGCACGAACACGTACCGCAGCAGGCGATGCGGCTCACCGCGGCTCTTGGCGGCCATCCGCGCACCGGCGTACCGGAACAGACCGTCGGCATCACACAGTTCGCTGATCACCAACATGGCGGCCAAGAACGCCACGACGGGCAACAGGCGCTCGATCTCAGCGAGTGCCCGGTCGCTGCTCAGCGCTCCCACGGCGAGCACCACCAGTGCAGCGGGCACCGCACCGACAGCCTCCGGCAAGCCCTGGGGTCGGACCACGGCGAATCCCAGGACGAGCACCAGCATCACGATGGAGACCGCCTCAGCCACGTCGGTCATCATGCCCCACCGACCCTCGGGCCGCGCCACGCACCTCCCGACGGAACCGCGGTGGTCGTTCGACGTCGAGTCAGCCCGCCAGCGCCAGCGCCCGCTGGGCGGCGTCCACGGCCTGGGCCCGGTACCCGCCGCCGAACAGCACGGCGTGGACGAGCAGGGGGTGGACCTGGTGGAGCGGCACGAGCTCCCGCCAGTGCGCGGGCAGGTGCGCCGACGCCTCGGCGTAGGCAGCGTGGATGCGGCCCAGCTGCGGCGTCGAGAACAGCGCGAGCATGGCGAGGTCGGTGATCCGGTGGCCGCCGTGGGCGGCCGGGTCGATCAGGCCGACGCCGCTCGGCGTCCACAGCACGTTGCCCGACCAGAGATCGCCGTGGATCCGGGCCGGCGGAGCAGCATCGTCGAACGTGCCGGACGCCAGCGCCTCGGCCAGCCGCTCCAGGACGGCCCGCCCGCGCGCGTCGATGCCGGATTCGGCCAGGTACGGCTCGATGCGCCAGCGGGCGTAGAACGTGCCCCACGTGGCCTCGGTGCGCAGCGGCAGGGGCGCTTCACCGATGAAGCCGTCGGCGTCCCAACCCTGCGGCGGGGCGCCGAACGCGGGTGCGCCGGCGTCGTGCAGCGCGGCCAGGTCGCGGCCGAAGTCCTCCGCGTGCGCGGGAGTGGGCGCCGCCTCGGTGAGCCGCTCGATCGCGATGTGCTCTTCCCCGACGTCGATCACCTGGGCGACGCGGACCGCGCCCACGGCCCCCAGCCAGCGCAGACCGGCGGCCTCGACCGCGAAGAACCCTCGTGGGGCGGCGGGGCGGTGCTTGCGGAAGACGTCCACGTCCCCTTCATACAAGACGCGGACCCCTCATTCAAAGGGATCCGCGGTGGTGGCCAGGACCGGGGTCGAACCGGTGACCTTCCACTTTTCAGGCGGACGCTCGTACCAACTGAGCTACCTGGCCATGCCGGGCGATTCGGACCGTGATCCGGAACCGGCAGCGACCCCGACGGGACTCGAACCCGCGACCTCCGCCGTGACAGGGCGGCGCGCTAACCAACTGCGCTACGGGGCCTTGGAGAAGGCCTGCCGCCTCAAAAGGCAGCTTGAGAAGCATAGCCCAGCCGCCCCGTGACCGCGAAATCGACGGGTTGACTCATGCTGGATGCCCGCGTGGGAGGGTCGTTGACTCATGTGGAGATGCCCGCGTGGGAGGGTCATTGACTCATGTGGAGATGCCCGCGTGAGCGCAGTCGTGGCTGAGGGACGGCTCCGTGGCGACCATGCCACACATGTTCGCCCCCATCTTCGCGGCCGCCTTCTGCCCCACCGAGCTGACGCCGTCCTGGCGTGGACGTGCGGTGGGAACTCGAGCGGACAGGTCATCCCCGGTCCACTCCTGTTGGCATCCCCAACGGGATTCGAACCCGCGCTGCCGCCTTGAAAGGGCGGAGTCCTAGGCCGCTAGACGATGGGGACCTGGCCCGGTGAGTCTACGACACGCCCGCGGGGCACCCCAACTCAGGCGTCGGCCGAACTCCGCGCGGCGTCGATCTTCGCCTTCGCCCCGTCGAGCCACGCCTGGCACTGCGCGGCCAGCTTCTCCCCGCGCTCCCACAGTGCCATCGACTCACTCAGCGGCACGTGGCCCGACTCGAGCTGGCGCACCACCTCCACCAGTTGCTCGCGGGCCTGCTCGTAGCTGAGCTTTTCCTCCGGTGCGTTCTCGCTCACCGTTCCTCCTCGTGGGCGTGTTCCTCGTGGGCGTGTTCCTCGTGGGCGTGGGGTTCGACATCGATCACGGCCGCGGCGATGTCGCCGTCGAGCAGCCGGGCGATGATCGTCTCGTCGGGTTCGACGTCGGCGATGGACGCCACCGTCCGGCCGTCGTCGGTGGTCACGATCGCGTAGCCACGCTGCAGGGTGGCCCGGGGCGACAGGGCCCGCACGCGCGCGAGCGAGCCGGACAGGAAGTCGTCCTCCCGCTCCAGTGCCCGCCGGACGCCGCGCCCCAGCCGCGCACGGATCTCGGTCAGCCGCTCGGACTGCAGGGTGATGGCCCCGCTCGGGTCCGCGAGCACGGGACGCGAGCGGAGGGCGCCCAGACGGTCCTGCTCGGAGCGCACCCGGCGCACGACCGCCTCCCGCAGCCGATCGCGTCCGGTGGCGACGACGCGCGCCTCCTCGGCGGCGTCCGGCACGACCAGCTTGGCGGCGTCGGTGGGTGTGGAGGCTCGGACGTCGGCCACCAGGTCGAGGATCGGGACGTCCGGCTCGTGGCCGATCGCGCTCACGACCGGCGTCCGGCAGGCGTGGACGGCGCGGGCCAGGGTCTCGTCGGAGAACGGCAACAGGTCCTCCAGCGACCCGCCGCCGCGGGCGATCACGATGACGTCCACCTCACCGGAGCGGTCGAGCGCGCGCACGGCGTCCGTCACCTGCTCGACCGCCTGCTGGCCCTGCACCAGGGCGTGGCGGGTGACGATGTGGGCGGCCGGCCAGCGGCGCAGCACGTTCTCCACCACGTCGCGCTCGGCGGCGGAATCCTTGCCCGTCACCAGCCCGATGGCACGCGGCAGGAAGGGGAGCCGCTTCTTCAGCGCCGGATCGAAGAGGCCCTCCGCCTGGAGGGCGCGCTTGCGTTGCTCGAGGTGGGCGAGCAGGCGCCCCTCGCCGGAGGGCCGTAGGTCGCGGCACTCGAAGGTCAGCGAGCCGCTGCCGGGGAACACCGTGGCGCGCACCCACGCGGCCACCAGCGTGCCCTCGGGGACGGGACCGGCGGCGTCCAACACCGCGGTGGAGATGCTCACCTGCACCGAGACGTCGGCCAGCTTGTCGCGCAGGGTGAGGAAGTGGACGGCGTACCCGGCGCGACGCTTGACCTGGATGACCTGACCCTCGACCCAGACCGCGCCCGTGCGCTCCACCCAGCCCTTCAGCGCGGTGACCACCGCGCGCAGCGGTTGCGGCTGCTCGGGGGAACTCTCCAGGGCCATGGCCGCCAGCCTACGGCGTGCCCCGGACAGTTCTGCGTGCCGAGGGACGCGAGGCGTCCGGACAGGCAACGAGCCCGCCACCGACGGTGCGGTGCGGGCTCGGGCTGTCGAGGCGACGCTGTGGTTCAGCGGCGCGTGAGGTGGGCCATCTGCGCGGCGTGGCCCTGGGCGACCATGATGACGAACGGCTGCACTGTGTTTCCTTTACGTGTTGCTCCGGCGCGGTCCGGCCGGTGGGCGCCAGTTGGCTACTGACACCCCTGATTCTACGGCCTACGGGGCCTCGGAGCGAAATATTGATGCCCCGTCAGGGCAACCACGGCGATGTTTCCACCAAACGGTCGCCCGTGCGGGCTACCCGTCGTAGACGGAGACGTACTCGGAGGCCGGCAGGGCGTCCAGGGTGGCGGCGGCGTCCTCGGCGGACAGGCCGACCCGCGCACGCTCGCCCGCAATCACCCGGCCCAGCAGGCGCGTCTCGCCGGCCGTCGCCAACCCGGTGACCTCGGGGTGGCCGTTCAGCAGCCAGGCGAGCGACGCCGTGATGAGTTGCTGCTCGGTGAACGGCTCATACCACGTGGCGAGCTCTCGTTCGTCGTCGGGCCAGGGACGCCGCGCGATCATCTTGATCGTCATCAGCCCGACGTCGCGGGCCTGCGTCATCTCGGCGAGGGCCGCGAAGTCGTCGGCGTACCCCGGGACGCGCCACAGCCGCCGGTTCAGCGGCGTCAGCACGGTGTCGAAGTCGAAGCGCCGCAGCGCCTCGGCGTGGGTGGCCGGTGCCGTGTGGTGGTGGCCCGTGATGCCGATGCCGCGCACGAGCCCCTCGTCGCGCGCCCGGACGAGCGCCTCCAGCGCCCCGCCGGTGCGGGTGACCTCGTCGAGGGTCTCCTGCTGGCCCACCTCGTGGAGCTGGATGAGGTCGATCCGATCGGTACGCAGCCGTTCGAGGGAGCGGTTGATGGACGCCCATGCACCCTCGGCGTCCCGGTCGCCGGTCTTGGTGGCGAGGAAGACACGCGGCCGCAGGTCGTCCATCATCGCGCCCAGGCGCAGCTCGGCGTCCCCATAGCTGGCCGCGACGTCGATGTGGTTGATGCCGGCCGCGAGGGCTTCGGCGACCGAGGCGTCGGCGACGTCCTGGCTGACGGCCCCGAGCGACGCCGCGCCATAGATGAGGACAGAGGATTCGTGGCCGAGACGGCCGAGGCGCCGGTACTCCATGGGGTGACGCTACCCCTGACCGGGGCCACATGGCCCCAGAGACCGAAGATGCCCACCGCCACTGCGTCGTGGGGAGGGCTCCGGGTGGTTCGGGCTGGTCGTCAGCGAGTGCGAACCGGTGGTGCTGGGTGGGCTCAGAGCAGGCCCTTGGCCTTGAGCTCGAGCTCGGCGAGTTCCTTCCAGGACTCGACGACGTAACCGAAGAACTTCATGTGTGTTTCCTCCTCTCGGGAAGTCGGTCGATCGGGGTGGTGGGGGCTCAGATCTCGGCGTCCTCGTTGCCCTCGAGCAGGTCGCGCATCATCTGGTAGTTGCCCGCGGTGGCCGGGGCGGTCGCCAGGCCGAGCAGGGCGAGGGAGCGGGTGACATCGTTCAGGAAGCTCATGGTGTTTCTCCTTCGGGGAAGGTGGCTGGGGTAGCTCCCCAACACGACTATTAGTCTACGCGACTCAAACGTACGCTCAACATGAAGGCAAAGGTTGGCAACGGTGGGGGTCTGTGGGAATACGTGGGGATCGCGCGCCGAGGCGTCCAGGACGGCTCGGTAGACTCGCCCGCATGACCAAGAGCGTTGTCGTCGCAGCCCCCCGGGGTTACTGCGCGGGGGTGGACCGTGCGGTGATCACCGTCGAGCGGGCCCTCGACCTGTACGGCCCCCCGGTGTACGTGCGCAAGCAGATCGTGCACAACCGGCACGTGGTGGAAGACCTCGAGGCGCGCGGGGCGATCTTCGTCGAGGAGGTCGCCGAGGTGCCGGAGGGGGCGACGGTGGTGTTCTCCGCGCACGGGGTGAGCCCGGCCGTCCACGACCAGGCGGCCGCCCGCCAGCTCAAGACGATCGACGCCACGTGCCCGCTCGTCACCAAGGTGCACCACGAGGCCAAGCGCTTCGCCGGCCAGGGCAACCAGATCCTGCTCATCGGCCACTCGGGCCATGAGGAGGTCGAGGGCACGATGGGCGAGGCGCCCGAGCGGACGATCCTCGTCGAGCACCCCGACGACGTCGACGGCGTCGAGGTGGAGGACGCCAGCCAGGTGGCCTGGCTCTCGCAGACCACCCTCAGCGTGGACGAGACCTGGGAGACGGTGACCCGCCTGCGCGAGAAGTTCCCGAAGCTCATCGACCCGCCGAGCGATGACATCTGCTACGCCACCCAGAACCGCCAGTCGGCGGTCAAGCAGATCGCGACGGACGCCGACCTCGTCATCGTCGTCGGCTCGCAGAACTCGTCCAACTCGGTGCGGCTCGTCGAGGTCGCGCTGGAGGCCGGCGCCAAGGATGCCCACCGCGTCGACAACGCCGGTGAGATCGACCCGGCGTGGCTCGAGGGTGTCGAGAAGGTGGGCGTCACCTCGGGTGCGTCCGTGCCGGACGCCCTCGTGCAGGGGGTGCTCGACTACTTGGTCGAGCGCGGCTACCCGGCCGCCGTCGAGGAGCGGCTCACCGAGGAGAATCTCGTCTTCGCCCTGCCGCCCGAGTTGCGGCGCGACATGAAGAAGAAGGCCTGAGCGGGCCGGGTGCTGGCCCTGGCCCTGCCGGGGGACGCCGGAGTCACGGCTCGGTGGGGTGCGCTGCGGCGTAGGCCGCGAGCACGTCCGGGCGCAGCCGGCCCCGATCGCTGACCCGCAGCCCCGCGGCGAGGGCCCACGCGCGAATCTCGGCGGTCGTGGGGGCGCGGGGCGGCAGCGGCGCGGTCGGCAGCTCGGCCAGCCGTGAGGCGGCGGGGGCGTCCGCCTCGATCTCGGTGAGCGCGGCGGCGAGGAAGCGGTAGGCCCACTGTTGGGCGAATGCGCGGTTCTCGGCGAAGATCACCGGGACGCTCGGGAAGCGCGCCTGGCACTCGGCAACGGCGTCCGCGATCACCGAAGGACGGACGTGGGCGTCGGCGAAGATCTTGGAATACCGGTCCTCCACCACCAGCGCGGCCCGGGGAAGTGAGCTGAGGTCGCCGAGAACGTAGCGCATCCTGCCGCTGCTGAGGGTGCTGATGAGGTCGGCGAGCGACTTGCGCTCCACGCTGGCCACGAGCCGCCCGTCCACCTCGACGCCGTAGTCACCGGCGGCCAGCGCCTTCGTGCGCGTCGTGACCGGAAGATCGGAGAATTTCCAGGCGTAGCGCTCGTGGGCGTCGACGAGGATCTCCAGGTCCGGACGCCCCTGCGCGCGTCCCGTCGGCGCGGAGGCGTGGGGCCGGGCCTGCTTGGTCGTCCGGGAGGTCTGCCAGAAGATGGCCTCGCGCCCGCGCACGTAGGTGAGGACGAACTGCGAGCGGTTCTCCCGGCCGCGGTCGAGAACAAGGTCGATCGCGGCGCCGCGCTTCTGGCACGAGCGGGTGCCGACGCGCTCGACGACGTCGGGCTCGTCGGGCCAGGCATCGGCGCGGTGGCAGTAGACCTTGGCCGTCCGGGGCCACGCCTCGCGCGCCTTCAGCACGATGCCGCGCTCGCCCAGCGGGATGCGGATGAGGAACGGCAGGGATGAATTCTCCTCGGGGTTGCGCGCCACCAAGAAGTCATCCGGCATGACCCGACCCTAACGCGCGCCGGGTGCCGTGGGCGTCAGAGGCCCAACTCCTTGGCGAGTTGCTTGGCCTCCTTGTTCGGCTGCCGCGACCCCCACCAGTCGCCGGCGCGGAAGCGCGCATCGCCCAGGGCGTGCAGGGCCTCGACGAGCCGCGGCCCCCAGGTGGTGCGGTCCGCGCCCTCGAGTGGGCGAATGCTCTCGACCCACGCGACCGCCGCCGCGAGCGCCTCCCGCCGGTCGCCTGCGGCCCGGGCGGACGCGTACCGCTCGGCCGCCTGCCCCACCCGGGCGGCCACCGCGTCCGCCCGGGGGGTCGGCTCGGGCTGGGGTTCGGGCTGGAGTTCGGGCTCGGGCTGAGGTTCCGGCGCTGTCGCTGGTTGCGGGTCGAGGATCGGTTCCGGTTCGGCCTGCGGCGCCGGCTCTGGCTCCGGCTCCGGCTCCGGCTCAACGATGGTGTCCGGAACGGCGACGGGCTCGGCAACCGGCTCCGGTTCCGCGACGGGTTCGGCGACAGGCTCGGGTGCCGCGACAGGCTCGGGTGCCGCGACGGGTTCGCGCTCGGCGGCCGGCTCGGGTGCCGCGACCTGCTCGGCTACGGGCTCCGGCTCCGCGATGGGCTCCGGCACGGCACGGCCGCGCGTCGTTCCGGCGAGGGCGTCGGCGTCCGACAGGGGCTCCCAGTGCGGCGTCGGCAGGGGCGAGCGGCTGAGGCGGCCCCGGGCGCGGTCGTGGGCGACCTCCTCGGCCGGGGCGTCCGCCCAGAGGGTGCGGCCGGCGGGCGTGGCGTCCAGCAGGCCGGCGACCAGCGCGTGGGCTTCCTGGAGCGAGCGCTCGGACGCCTGGGGCTCGCCGGGTGCCTCGACGGCGGCCCGCGCCAGGAGTGCCCCGGCCAGCGCAGCCTCGTGGCCGGCGGGTCGTTTGAGGGAGGCGAAGCGGTCGAACAGGGACGCCAGTGCGTCGGCGGCGGCGTCCGGGTCGCCGGAGTCGAGCAGCACGAGCGCCAGCTCGGTGACGGTGAGGGCCTGCACGTCGAACCGCGCGCCGGGTGTCGCCTCGGCGGCGGCGAGGTCCCCGGCCAGCGACGCGGCCTCGCCGACGGCGTCCAGGGCCTCCTCGGAGCGTCCGGCGAGGCGCAGGTCGCGGCCGAGATCGGCCAGGGTCAGAGCCAGGGTGGCCCGCGCGGGGTCGCCGAGACGCGCGGACGCGGAGCGCAGCTCGCCCACCACCCGGCCGCGCTCGGCGAGGGCGGCGTCGCGGTCACCGGCAGCGGCGAGCCGGTCGGCGAGGGCGTTCGTCGCGTCCGCGAGCGGTTCGAGGACGCGCGTGGCCCGCGCCTCACCCACCCGGTGGGTTGCGGTGATCACCGGCGCGGCGGCATCCCGGGCGGCGGTCACCGCATCGCGGGCGGCGGCGACGGCGTCCAGTTCCAGCCCCGCGACCCAGCGGAGATCCGAGACGAGTAGATGGACGTCCACGAGGAGCAACGCCTCGTCCGACCCGGCCAGGCCGCCCTCGACGGCCCGGGCGCGGGCGGCGTCCGCGGCTGCGTTCGCGGCGCCGACGTCGCCGGCCGCCAGGGCCCCCTGGGCGGACGCCATGAGGAACCAGACGGCGGTGCGGGGCGCGAGCGCCGGGGGCAGATCGAGGTGGGGGAGCAGGGTGAGCCACGCACGCAACGCCGCGACGGTCTGGGCCGCGCCGGCGGGCTGGCCGCCCCCGGCCTGGGCCACCGCCACGTGGGTGGTGGCAGTGAAGAAGCGTGCGGCGTCGTCCACGGGGGTGAAGGGCCCGACGGAACCGTGGAAGGCGACGAGCTGGCCGGCTCGGCTGAGGGCGTCCTGGGCGTCGGCGAACGACGGCAACCAGGCGTGGATGAGCAGGCGGAGCGCGGTCACCTCGTTGAGAGCATCCACGAGCGGCTCGGCCTGGCTGGGGTCGGACGCGATCCAGCCGCGCATCTTGCGGATCTGGGAGCTGAGCTCCTTCACGCGGCGGGCGTACTGGTCGGGAGCGGCCTGGGCCATGGGGCAGTCCTTCGAACGGGAGCCACGATTCTACCGAGCGACCGCTGCCTCCTCGCGCGGGCCGTGGGGACGGGGCATTTGGACCCGAGGAAATGGCGCCATGGCGCCATTTCCTCGGGTCCAAATGCCAGCTGAGGGTGGGGAGGCGCGCCCCCCACCGATACCTACGGGGGTATCGTGGGGGCGACGAGGGAGGTCATTGTGCAACTTGATCCGGACCAGATGAAAGACGTCGTGGCCCGGCTGCGCCGTGCCCAGGGCCAACTCGGCGGCATCATCGCGATGATCGAGGCCGGTCGCGAATGTGAGGACATCGTGACGCAGCTCGCCGCCGCCGCCAAGGCGGTTGACCGCGCAGGATTCACGACCATCTCCCGCGGGTTGCGGCAGTGCCTCGCCGATCCCGAGCACTCCCAGGTGGATGCAGACAAGCTGGAGAAGATGTTCCTCTCCCTCGCCTGAACCACCTTGGGCAACGGCTCGCCTGACGGGGTCAGGCAGCGCCCACCTCCTGGGTCCCCGCACGCCACGTGACGTACCCGCCGTCGAGGTTCACCGCGTCGCGGCCGTGCTGGGTGAGGATGCGGGCCGCGGTGTGCCCACGCACACCCACGGCGCAGTGCACCACGAGCGGCCCATCGGGGAGTTCGCCGAGGCGGTCGCGGAGCTCATCCATGGGGATCGGCAGCGCGCCGGGGATGGCGCCCGCCGCGAACTCCGTCGGCGTGCGCACGTCAACGACGGTTGCGCCGGCGGCCACGGCGGCGTCCAACTCGTGCCACTGGAGCGAGCGCGCCACACCCGAGCGCAGGTTGTCCGCGACGTGGCCGAGCAGGTTGACCGGGTCCTTTGCCGAGCCGAACTGGGGTGCGTAGGCGAGCTCGAGCTCGGCGAGCCCGGACGCTGTGATGCCGCCGGCCATCGCCGTGGCGATCACGTCGATGCGCTTGTCGACGCCCGCACGTCCCACCCCCTGGGCGCCGAGGATGGCGTCGGACTCGGGATCGACGAGCAGCTTCAGCGCCAGCGACTCCGCACCGGGGTAGTAGCCCGCGTGCGAGGACGGATGGGTGTGGATGACGCGGTGGCGTCGCCCAGCGTCGCGGAGACGTTTCTCGTTGACGCCTGTGCTGGCGACCTGGAGCCCGAACACGCCCACGATCGCCGTGCCCAGCACGCGACGGGCGGTGCCGGGCAGCCCTGCGATGTCGTCGGCCACGCGCCGCCCGGCGAGGTTGGCGGTGTTGGCCAGCGGCACCAGGATGGGCTCCCCGTCGAGGGCGCCGACCTTCTCCGCGGCGTCCCCGACCGCGTAGATGTCGGGGTCGTCGGTGCGGTGCCTCGCGTCGACCGCGATGCCGCCCCGCGGCCCCAGGGTGAGGCCGGCGTCCGTGGCCAGACGTGTCTCGGGGCGGACGCCGAGGGCGGCGATCACCAGGTCGGCCGGGAGGGTGGCGCCGGACGCCGTGGTGACGGTGTCGGCGCCGATGGCGGTGACCTGGTCGCTCAGGTGCAGCGTCACCCCGTGCTCGCGCAGGGCGTCGTGCACGGGGGCTGCCATCTCGGGGTCCAGCGGCGCCATCACCTGGGGTAAGGCCTCGACGAGGGCGACACGCAGGCCGCGGTGCACCAGGTTCTCGGCCATCTCGACGCCGATGAAGCCCCCGCCGATCACGACGGCCGTCCGGGAGCCCGCCGCGGCCGCGACGATGGCGTCCAGATCCTCCACGCCGCGCAGGCTGAGGGCACGCTCGATCCCGGGGATCGGGGGACGCAGCGGGCGCGCCCCCGGTGAGAGGATGACCTTGTCGTAGGGGAGTTCCTCGGTGCCGCGGGCGTCGCGGGCCACCACGACGCGCCGCCCGCGATCGATCTCGATGGCCTCGGTGTTGAGCCGCACGTCCAGCCGGAATCGGTCGGCCAGGGACGCAGGCGTTTGGAGGAGCAGGGCCGAACGCTCTTCGATGACGCCGCCCACGTGGTAGGGGAGGCCACAGTTGGCGAAGGACACGTAGCCGCTGCGCTCGAGCACGATGATCTCGGCGGATTCGTTGAGGCGCCGGAGCCGGGTCGCCGCGCTCATGCCGCCGGCGACGCCTCCGATGATGATGACACGCATGACGCCACTATACCCCTGGGGGTATACTGGTCGGTGGCGGCTCACCCCATTGCGCGGATGGGCCCGACCGGAACCCGACGTCCGAACGCGACGATCGATACGAGAGGAACTTCCATGTGCCGACCCGTCCCCTGCAAGCGCTGCGGCAAGACCACCTGGGCCGGATGCGGGCAGCACGTCGACGCCGTGCGGGCCTCGGTGCCCGCGGGTGAATGGTGCGGCGGCCACGCCGACGACCCCGCCGCGAGGAAGGGGTTGTTCGCCCGCCTGACCGGGCGCTGACCCCCGGGCGCGCCGGGGCGACGCCTCCCCCCTGGCGGGCATTTGGACCCGAGGAAATCGCGCCATGGCGCCATTTCCTCGGGTCCAAATGCCAAGTCGGTGCCAACCCGGACGGTGGTAGGGGCACCGTTTAGACTCCGGGCATGGAGCGGGCGCAGCGGGGGAGGGTCGTGGGCGTGGCGCTCGGCACGGTCGCCCTGCTGCTCGTGATGGCCTGGGCGGCGACGAGCCCGCTCGGCCCGCTGCTGCAGGACACTCCACGGCCGACGACACCTCCCTCGCCCATGGTCGTGCCCACCGCCTCGCCCGAGCCCGCCCCGACGCAGACGATGTTTCCCGAGATCGAACCCAACGAGACCGCCACCCAGGTGTTCGGCTGGGTCCTGATGACCGTGGGGGCGCTGCTGGGGCTCCTCGTGCTCGCCGTGCTCGTCCGCTGGCTGCTCCGCGTGCGGTGGCGCGCGCCGGGGGTCGGCCGCGGTGGGGACGAGACGCGCACCGAGGAGGGCGTCGAGGTGTCCGCCGACGAGATCACCGCCGACGCCGCCGAGACGCTCGCCGCGTCCCTCGCCCGCCTCCGCAGCGGCCTGGCCGTGGGTGACGCCATCGTCGCCTGCTGGCGCCGGCTGGAGGAGGTGGCGGCGGCGTCCGGCGTGCCGCGCGGCCCGGCCGACACGGCGGAGGAATTCACCGTGGACGTGCTCCGCCACACCCCGGCCGATCCGGCCGATCTGCACCGCCTCGCCGACCTCTACCGGGCGGCGATGTTCTCCGGACGCCCCCTCGGCGACGCGGCCCGCGACCGGGCCGTCGACTGCCTGGAGAGCCTGCTCGCCGCGTTCGCCGCCGGCGCCCCCCACGACGGAGCCCGCCCGTGACGCCGGCGCTGCGCGGCCTGCTCGGCGTCCTGGCCAAGGTCGGGGCCGTCGTGGCGGGGGTGTTGCTGCTCGCGTCCGTCCTGGGGTTGGCGTTCCAGCCGGCGGGGTGGGTGGCCCTCGGCGTCGGGGTGGCCGTGGTGGGGTGGCTCATCGGCCGGCCGGCCGCGGCCCCGGTCGCCTGGCCCGCGCCGCCCCGTCCGCCCGGCACCCTGAACGCCAAGGCGGACGCCGCCGCGGACGCCTGGGCCTTCCGACTCGCCGGGGCACGCCCCGGCCGCGCTTTCTCGACGCGGTACCTGGCGGACGCCCTGGCCGAGATCACCGCGGCCAAGCTCGCCGCGATGCCGGGCGTCGACCCCACCGACGTGTGGGCGTCCGCTCCCGACCACCTCTCGCCGCAGCTGCGCGCCCACCTGGCCACGCGCGATGATCCGGACGCCGTGCCGCCCCCACTCAACCGGCGCGTCCTGCGCTCCCTGCTCGCCGAACTGGAGGACCTGTGACCCAACCCGAACGCCCGTCCACCGACCCCGCCCGGGCCGCCACCGCACCCGGACCCACGCCAGGGCCCACGCCCGGCCGCCCGCACGAACGCCTCCATCCCGACCGGCTGGCCGCGGCCGCGGCGGCGGCGTCCCGGGTGCTGGACGAGGTCGACCGCGCCGTGGTCGGCAAGCGCGAGCACCTCACGGTGGTGCTCGCGGGCGTGCTCGCCGGCGGGCACGTGCTGCTGGAGGATCTCCCCGGGCTCGGCAAGACCCTCGCCGCCCGCTCGCTGGCCCAGGCGCTCGGGCTGGAGTTCCGCCGCGCCCAGTTCACGCCCGACCTGCTGCCCTCCGACGTGACGGGCAGCTTCGTCTACGACCAAGCCCGCGCGGAGTTCTCCTTCCGCGCGGGGCCGCTGTTCGCAGGGCTGCTTCTGGCCGATGAGATCAACCGGACGCCGCCGAAGACGCAGGCGGCCCTGCTCGAGGCGATGCAGGAGCGGCAGGTCACGGTCGAGGGCACGACCTTCCCGCTGCCGCGTCCGTTCCACGTGCTCGCCACCGCCAACCCGATCGAGCACGAGGGCACCTATCCGCTGCCCGAGGCGCAGCTCGACCGCTTCCTGCTGCGCGTGTCGTTCGGCTACCCGAGCGCCGACGAGGAGTGGGAGGTGCTCAGCCGCCGCATCGGGCGGGGTCGGGAGGAGCAAGAGGTCGCCCGCGTGCTCGACGCCGACGGGCTGCTGGCGGTGCAGGCCGCGGTGGAGCGCGTCCACGTCGCCGAATCGGTCGGACGCTACGTCGTCGCCCTGGCCGGCGCGACGCGGCACCACCCCAGCGTGCTGGTGGGCGCCTCGCCCCGCGGCTCGCTCGCCCTGCTGACCGCCGGGCGCGCGCTCGCGCTGATCCGGGGCCGCGACTTCGTCGTGCCCGAGGACGTCAAGGCCCTGGCGCGGCCGGCCCTCGTCCACCGCATCGTCGTCAAGCCCGAGCTGTGGCTGGAGGACGTCGGGCCCGCGACGATCGTTGACCAGGTGGTCGCCCAGGTGCCCGTGCCCGACGCCGACGACCTCGAGCCGGCGTGACCGTGAGCAGCGCGGCGGGCGTGGGCGAGCGGGCGGGCGCGGCGGGCCGCTGGGCCCCCACGGCCGCGCTCGTCCGGTCGGCCGCGCTGGGCGTGGCGCTGGTGGTGGCCGCCGCCGTCCTCGGCCGCCTCGACCTCGCTGTGCTCGCCACGCCGTTCGTCGTGCACGGTGCCTGGGCGCTGCTGACGCGGCCGGGCACCACCCCGACGGCGCGCGTCCGGGCCCGCCAGCAGGCGCTGGCCGAGGGCCGGGCCGCGCGGATCGGCGTCCGCCTGGGTGAACCCGCTCCCCAGGTCGTCGCCGCCTGGGGGGACGTTCCGGGCGACTGGGCCGCCCGCTCGGCGGTGCTGGACGCCAAAACGGACGACGTCACGTTGCGCCTGACCCCCGACCGCTGGGGCCGCCACCGGCTGCCCGGCGCGACGGTCGTGCTGTCGGACGCCGCGTGGGCCTGGCGGGCGACCCTCGTCACCGAGGAGACGGGGCTGCTCGTGCGCCCGGCGGCGCTCGACCTGGTCGGCGGCAGCGGGGTCGCCCGGCCGATCGGGGTCACGGGGCAGCACACGTCCGCGGCGCCCGGTGACGGCAGCGCGCTGAGCCACGTGCGCGAGTTCCGGCCCGGTGATCGGTTGCGGCGCATCAACTGGCGGGTCACGTCGCGCAAGGGCGGCCTGCACGTCAACGCCACGCTCACCGATCGGGACACCCATGTGCTGATCGTCACCGACACTGGCACCGACCTGCCCGGTGTGGAGCGCGAGGAGGCCACGAGCCTCGACCTCATGGCCCGGGCGGTTGCCGCCATCAGCCAGCACTACCTCGGGCTGGGGGACCGGGTGCGGGTCCACGACCTGGCCCGCCGCATCCCGGCGTTGCCCGCGGGGTCGGGCCCGCGGCAGGCCCGCTCGATCCTCGAGGCGCTCGGCCGGATGGAGCGCGGCGGCCGCGCCCGGACGCCCGACCGCCGCGTCGAATCGCTGGTGCCGGGCACCCTGGTGTTCTTCTGCTCACCGCTGCTGCACGAGCGCGCGATCACCGAGCTGGTCCGGCTCACCCGCGGCGGCGCCGAGGTGGTGTGCATCGACACCTTCCCCGAGCGGCTGGGCACCAAGGCCGGGCTGCCGCGACGCTCGGCCGATGAATCCTGGGCCGCGGAGGCCTGGCAGCTGCGCCGCCTCGGCCGGACGGCCACGATCACCGGGCTCAACCGCATCGGCGTCCCGGTCGTGCCATGGCGCGGGCCGGCCTCGCTGGGCGGGGTGCTGCTGGCCATGGCCCAGGCGCGATCGGCACCGCGGGCGGGGGCCCGGGGATGACCCGGGGCGAGCGGACGCGGCGGGTCGCGCGGGTGCCGGGTGTCGGGGACGCGCTGGGGTTCGTGGGGGGCTGGGCGGCGTGGGCCGGGCAGCGGGTGAGCCCGTGGGGGTTCACCGTGCGCGCGCTGCACCTGCTCGCCGTCGCCGGGGTGGCGTGGTGGGCGTGGCCGCAGGCGCCGGGCGGGCCGGCCTGGCTGGCGGCGCTCGTGGTCGCGGCCCTGGCGATCGGCGTCGTCGCGCTGGGGCTGGAGGAACTGGCCGCCTGGGAGCTGGCGGCCCTGGCCCTGTGGTGGGTGGCGGCCGGCGCAGCCACGCCGTGGCCGCTGTGGGTGGGCGCAGCGGCGCTGCTCGGCCTGGCACACCTCAGCGCCGCGGCGATGGCGTCCGCGCCCGTCCACGTCGGCATCGGACGCCGCGCCGCCGGGGTGGTCGCGGCGCGTGCGGCCGGATACCTGGCGGTCGTGGCCCTCGCGTCCGGGCTGGTCGTGGCCGCCGGGCTGCTCGGCGGTGCCGTGCCGCGCGGCTGGTGGTGGGTCGCGCTGGTGGCCGCCGCCGTGCTGGCGGGAGCCGTCGCGCTGGCTCGCTCCGGCCGGCGCTGAGCCCCCGCTCAGGCAGGCGTCGGCGCCACCGCGGACGCCGCCGCGCGGGCCGCCGCGGGCAGCGCGGCGGCGATCCGGCCCATGGCCGCGTCGTCGTGCGCGGAGCTCAGGAACCAGGCTTCGTAGACGCTCGGCGGCAGGGCGACGCCGGCGTCCAGCATCGCGTGGAAGAACGCGGTGTACCGGAAGGCCTCCTGGCGCTGCGCGGCCGCGTAGTTGGCGACGCCCTCGCCGGCGGCGTGCTCGCCGAAGAACACGCTGAACAGGTTGCCGGCGCGCTGCACGCGGTGGGCGACGCCCGCGGCGTCCAGGGCCGCGGCGACCTCGTCCTGCAGCTCGGCCGACACCCGGTCCACGTGGGCGTACACGGCGTCGTCGGCCAGCCGCAGCGTGGCGATGCCGGCCGCGGTCGCCAGCGGATTGCCGCTCAAGGTGCCCGCCTGGTACACGGGGCCCAGCGGGGCCAAGAGGTCCATCAGCGCCGCGGGCCCGCCGAGCGCCGCCAGCGGCATGCCGCCGCCGACGACCTTGCCGAAGGTCACGAGATCGGGCGTCCAACCGGCGGCCTCGTCGGATTCCAGACCCCACCAGCCCGCCGGGCCCACGCGGAATCCGGTCAGCACCTCATCAGAGATCATCAGCGCGCCGTGGGCGCTGGTCAGGGCCCGGATCGCGGCGTTGAAGCCCGGCGCCGGCGGCACCACGCCCATGTTGGCCGGCGCCGCCTCGGTGATCACACACGCGATGTCGTCGCCCCGCTCGGCGAACGCCGCCTCCAGCGCGGCGACGTCGTTGTAGGGCAGCACCAGCGTGTCGGACGCCGCGGCCCGCGTCACGCCCGCCGAGCCTGGCAGTCCCGCCGTCGCGACGCCGGAACCGGCGGCGGCGAGCAGGGCGTCGGAGTGGCCGTGGTAGCAGCCGGCGAACTTCACGATCACGTCGCGCCCGGTCGCCCCGCGCGCCACGCGGATCGCCGTCATCGTGGCCTCGGTGCCGGTCGAGGTGAACCGGACCTTCTCGGCGGAGGGCACGCGGCCGCGGATGAGCTCGGCCAGCTCGACCTCCGCCGTCGTCGGCGCGCCGAAGGACAGGCCGCGCGCGGCGGCGTCCGTCACCGCGGCCACCACCTCGGGGTGGGCGTGCCCGAGCAGCGCGGGCCCCCACGAGCACACCAGGTCGACGTACCTGCGGCCGAAGACGTCCACCACGTGCGGCCCGGACGCCGACGCGAGGAACACCGGCGTGCCGCCCACCGACCCGAAGGCGCGCACCGGCGAACTCACCCCGCCCGGAATCACGGCGCAGGCGCGGGCATAGACCTCGGCCATGTCGGTCACGAGTGGGCTCCTTCCGGTGGCGGTTTCCCCACCGTACCGCGCCCCTCGGACAGTCTTCGCCGGCGTCGGCGACCCACCTCAGTGGCGCGCGAGGGCGGCGACCTCGTCGAACTCGGCGTCCACGCCAGCCGGGGTGCCGGTGAGCCGCGACACCCCGACGGCGACCAGCAGGTTGGCGAGGAACCCGGGCACAATCTCGTAGAGATCGAACAGGCCGCCGTCGACCGATCCCCACCAGAACACGACGAGGGCGCCGACGATCATCCCGGCGAGCGCGCCCACGCTCGTGAGTCGGCGCCAGAACAGGGAGAGCAGGATCGTCGGGCCGAACCCGGCACCGAAGCCGGCCCAGGCGAACGCCACCAGATCAAGAATCGTGCCCGAGGGGTTGAGCGCCAGGAGCGCGGCCACCACCGACACCAGCAGGACGCCCGCGCGGCCGAGCCACAGCCCACCCCGGGCGCTGATCTCGCGGCCGGCGAAGGCACGGAAGATGTCCTCCACGAGGGCGGAGCTGGTGACCAACAGCTGCGAGGAGATGGTGGACATGATCGCGGCCAGGATCGCCGCCAGCAGGAACCCGGCCAGCAGCGGGTGGAACAGAAGCTGGCCCAAAGTGATGAAGACCGCCTCGGGGTTGGCGAGCTGGCCGGTGTCGTGGGTGTAGACGGCGATGCCGACCAGCGCGGTCGCGGCGGCACCGAGGCAGCTCAGCACCATCCACGTGATGCCGATGCGCCGTCCGGCCGTGGCCTCGGCGGCGTCCGTCAGGGCCATGAACCGCACGAGAATGTGCGGCTGCCCGAAATAGCCCAGCCCCCACGACAGCGACGACACCACGCCCACCACGGTGGCCCCGCTGGTGAAGCTGAGCAGGCTCGGGTCGACGGCGTTGATGGCGTCGAGCATCGCGCCCGGGCCGCCCACGTGGATCACGCCCACGATCGGCAGCAGCACGAGGGCGGTGACCATCATGCAGCCCTGGACGACGTCGGTCCACGACACGGCCAAGAAGCCGCCCACCAGCGTGTACAGCACTGTGACCCCGGCGACGAGCAGCATGCCGGCAAGGTAGGGCAGCCCGAACGACGACTCGAAGAACGTCCCGCCGGCGACCATGCCGGACGACACGTACAGCGTGAAGAACACGAGGATGATCGCCCCGGCCACCAGGCGGATGGCGTACGGGTCGCGCAACCGGGCACCGAGGTAGGACGGCAGCGTGATCGAGTCGGCCGCGAGCTGCGTGTAGGCGCGCAACCGGGGCGCGACGAATTTCCAGTTGAGCCAGGCGCCGACGGTCAGGCCAACCGCGATCCACAACTCGACGAGCCCGGAGAGGTAGAGCGCTCCCGGCAGCCCCATGAGCAGCCAGCCCGACATGTCGGACGCCCCGGCCGACAGTGCGGCGACGAACGGGCCCAACCCGCGGCCGCCGAGCATGAAGTCACCGAGGTCCGTCGTGCGGGCCTGGGCCACGAACCCGATGGTCACCATCGCGATCAGGTAGATCAGCATGGAGACGACTTGCCAGATGAGGTCCGTTCCCATGGGGTCCTCCCGGGGCGAGAAGCGATGCCCGGGAGGCTAACGCACCGCGGGCACCTCCAGGGCGGCGTATGACAGGACGAGATCGGCACCGGCGCGGACGATGCACGTGAGCGACTCGGCGAGCGCGGCGTCCCGGTCGATCCAGCCACGCTCGGCGGCCGCGCAGATCATCGCGTACTCGCCCGAGACCTGGTACGCGGCCACCGGCACGTCGGACGCCGCCGCCACGTCGGCGAGCACGTCGAGGTAGGAGCCGGCGGGTTTCACCATGACGAGGTCGGCACCCTCGGCGAGGTCGAGCAGCGCTTCGCGCAGACCCTCGCGCCGGTTCGCCGGATCCTGCTGGTAGGTGCGCCGGTCACCCTGCAGGGACGAGCCGACGGCTTCGCGGAACGGGCCGTAGAACGCCGACGCGTACTTCGCGGCATAGGCGAGGATCGCGACCTCCGCGTGGCCCGCCGCGTCCAGTCCTTCGCGGATCGCCCGCACCTGGCCGTCCATCATCCCGGACGGGCCGACGACGTGGGCGCCGGCGTCCGCCTGGCTCACGGCCAGCGCGACGTAGGCCTCGAGCGTGGCGTCGTTGTCGACCCGGCCGTCCTCGGTGAGCAGCCCGCAGTGGCCGTGGTCGGTGAACTCGTCCAGGCAGGTGTCGGCCATCACCACCAGGTCGTCGCCCACCGCGTCCCGCACGGCGGCCAGGCCGCGGTTGAGGATCCCGTCCGGCCGGGCGCCGGCCGAGCCGGCGGCGTCCTTGTCCTCCTCGCGCGGCACGCCGAACAGCATCATGCCGCCCAGACCGGCGGACGCTGCACGCTCGGCCTCGGCGCACAGCGAGTCCAGCGTGTGCTGGACGACGCCGGGCAGCGAGCTGATGGGCCGCGGGGCGTCCTGGCCGTCGCGGACGAAGACGGGGAGCACCAGCTGGCTGCGGGCGAGCCGGGTCTCGCGGACCAGGTTGCGCATCGCGGGCGTGGTGCGCAGCCGGCGCGGGCGGATGCTGGGTGTCGGCGTGCTGGGTTCTGGCGTCCGTGATTCGTGATGCAGTGTCATGCGGGCTCCTGGAGGGCGTCGACGAGGGCGGCGAGGACGCCGTCGGCGTCCGGGCTGGCGGCGGTGGCGTGCACGGGCAGGCCGGCGGCGCGGGCGGCGGCGGCGCTGGGGGCGCCGAGCGTCACGACGCGGGTGTGACCGCTCGGCTCGCCAAGCAGGTCGGCCACGGCGCGGGCCACCGAGCCGGCGGTGAGCACCACGGCGTCGTAGGCGGGCCAGGCCTCGACGAGCTCGGCGGGGGCGGCCGGGAGCGGGTGGGTGGTGTAGGTCGCGACCCGGTGGACGCGCCAACCGCGGGCGGACAGTCCGTCGGCCAGCGTGGGCGCGGCGAGCTGCGAGCCGGGGGCCAGCACCGTTCCCGGGCCCTCGGGCAGGGCGCCGACGAGCGCGGCGGCATCCCCGTCGGCCACCAGATCGACCCTCCCACCGGCCGCCTCGATGGCCGCGGCGGTCGCCTGGCCGACGGCGGCGGTGCGCCGCGCCAAATCGTTCAGGGCGTGCCCGGCCGCGACGAGGGCCGTGACGCCGGCGGCCGAGGTGAGCACCAGCCAATCCACGGGGTCAGGGGCGCCGGGCAGGTCGAAGGGCAGCGGCGCCTGCTCGGTGAGCGGCACGGCGTCCACCTCGGCGCCGGTGGCGCGCAGGGCCTCGGCGAGCGGCCCGTCGGGGCGCGGCAGCAGGATGCGGCGGCCCACGAGCACTGGGTGGGCGCCGGGGGCCCACAGCTGGCTGCGGTGGAACTCCTCCAGCCGGCTGGGGCGCGCGGCTCCGAGCGGGGTGACCGCGGCCGCCCCGTCGCCGAGCAGTCGCCGCGCGGCACGGCGGCCCAGCGCGTCGGCGTCGGTGGGCCACGGCTCCGCCACGGACGTGCGCGCGGCGGTGGCGCCATCGGTGGCCAGCACCGTGGCCGCCAGGCTGAGCACGCCGTCGGCCAGCGTGGCGAACGCCCCCACCGGGGCCGCGCAACCGGCCTCCAACGCGGCGAGCACGGCCCGCTCGGCGGTGACGGCCGCGCGGGTGGCCTCGTCGTCCAGCGCAGCCAGCGCCGCGACGGTGGCGGTGTCGTCGGCGCGACACTCCACGCCGAGCGCGCCCTGGCCGGGCGCGGGCAGCAGGTCGAGGGTTTCGAAGGCGGCGTCCATCAGCCCCAGGCGTTCCAGCCCGGCGCGGGCCAGCACGACCGCGGCCAGGTCGGGCTCGGTGGTGTCGGAGCCGAACGCGCGCGCCAGCCGGGTGCCCACGTTGCCGCGGATCTCCACGACCACGAGGTCGGGTCGCCGCGCCCGCAGCTGGGCGGCGCGGCGCGGTGAGCCGGTGCCCACCTTCGCGCCGGCCGGCAGCGACGCCAGCGTGTGGCCGTCGCGGGCGCACAGCACGTCCGCCGGGTCGGCGCGGCGCGCGATCGCGGCCAGCGTGAGGCCGGGTACGGCGGCGGTCGGCAGGTCCTTGAGGGAGTGCACCGCCAGATCTACCTCGCCCGCGAGCAACGCTCGGCGCAGCGCGGCGGCGAACACGCCCAGCCCGCCGGCGTCGACCAGGGACGCGGTGGTCACGTCCCCCTCGGAGCGGATGGTCACCAGCTCCACCTCGTGGCCCAGCGCGCGCAGGGCGTCCGCCACGTGGCCCGACTGGGTGCGCGCCAGCTCCGAGCCTCGCGTGCCGAGGCGCAGCATCACTGCCCGGACCCGCCCTTCGCGCCGGACTCGGTGCCGTCGTCGTCATCGTCGTCATGCGACCCAAGGGTGGACGCCCCCACTGACAGTTTCTCCGCCACGGCGCGGCCGTGTGGCACCACGGCTGCCAAGCCGGTGCCGGCGTACCAGGCGCCGGTGATCTCGAAGCCCTCCAGCTCGGCGGCGGCCTGGGTCAGTTCGGCCACGCGCTCGCGGTGCTCGGGCGTGTGGGGCGGCAGGGAGTTGGGGTAGTGGATGACGGCGTGGCCGGCCACGTCGGTCTCGGCGAGATCGATGCCGAGCAGCACCGAGGCGTCGGCGAGGGCGTCGGCGAGCGTGGGCTCCGGCGTCGGGGTGCCCGCGCGCCCGTAGGAGATGCGCAGCACGTGGCGGCCCGAACCGGTGACGGTGGTCGGCCACTTGACCGAGTAGTGCGTCAGGGCCTTGCAGCGCACGCGCGGGGTGTCGCCGTCGTGCACGGGCGTGACCAGCAGACCGGAGCCGCGCGGTGCGGCGTCCAGCTCGGGCCGGGTCACGGTGACGCACACCTGGGTGAGGTCGGCACCGCGGGGGAGCTCCCAGTCGCCGATGTTCAGCTCGGGCAGCGAGCGCAGCAGATCGAGCGCGGCGCGCCCGTCGAGGGCGATGACGAGCTTGGGTGCCCAGTGCTGCTCGGGTTCGCCGACGGGCACGGGCGGGTCGGCAGGGTTGGGCGCACGGCCAGCCTCGTGGTGCGTGACCAGCCACCCGGAGCCGTCCCGGGCGATCCCCGTCACCAGGCGGCGAGGACGCACCGTGCCGCCCCCGGCATCGATGGCCGAGACCAGGGCCTCGACCAGGCGGAACAGCCCGCCCGAGACCGACGCGACCACCGAGCCCTCCGGGGCCTTGGCGCGCAGCGCGGCCGCGGCACCGACGAGCGAGCCCTCCGCGGCCAGCGCCTCGCGCAACCCGGGCGCGACGATGTCGACCGCGAGCTGGCTGGGGTGCACCGAGTGGACGCCGCCTGCGACGGGGTCGACCAGCCGGTCGAGCACCTCGGGACCGAGGCGGGTGGTGACGAGCGTGGCGAGGTCGGCGGCGTCCGCGCCGGCGTCCGGGCCGAGGGTGAGATCCTCCCTCGCCCGCGCCAGACCTTCCTCGGACAGGGCGTCGGCGACCTGCGGGTCGTCCAGGTCGGTCGGGATGCCCAACACGCCGTGCGGGATGCGGAACGCGTGCCCGGGCTGCTCGCCGTCGCCAGTGCCGTCGGTCGAACCGTCGTGCGCCCAGATCCAGGACTCGCCCGCCGGCGTGACGACCTCCAGCCCCAACTCCTCGGCGAGTTCGGCGGTCGCCGCGCTGCGGCGGGCGAAGGACTCCGCACCCAGGTCGACACGGACGCCCCCGATGGGCGCGCCGAACACCAGCCCGCCGCACTGGCCGCGAGCCTCCAGGAGCAGCGGGCGGATGCCGAGCTGGGTGAAGCGGTGGGCGGCGGCCAGGCCGCTCATGCCGCCGCCGATGACGATGGCTTCTGCGTGGCTGCTCACAGCGCGTGGATCCTCTCGACGAGTCGGGTGAGCACCCCGGGGTCGGTGCTCGGGGGGACGCCGTGCCCGAGGTTGAGCACGTGCCCGGGGGCGGCGCGGCCGCGCTCGACGACGTCGGCCAGGTGGGCGGCCAGGGCATCCTCGCCGGCGGCCAGCAAGGCCGGGTCGAGGTTGCCCTGCAGGGGCGTGGCGGGCAAGCGGGCGGCGGCCTCGTCCAGCGGGGTGCGGTAGTCGACACCGACGGCGTCCGCCCCCACCGCGAGCTCCTCCAGCAGGTGGCCGGTGCCGGTGCCGAAGTGGATGCGGGGCACGGCGCCCTCGACCGCGGCGAGCGCGGCGCGGCTGTGGGGGGCGACGTGGGCGACGTAGTCGGCGCGCGTCAGGGAGCCGGCCCAGGAGTCGAAGAGCTGCACGGCCGAGGCGCCCGCGTCGGTCTGGGCGCGGAGGAAGTGCCCGGAGATCTCCGCGCACCAGGCCATGAGGCGTCCCCAGGACTGCGGATCGGCGTGCATCATGGCGCGCGCCGCGAGGTGGTCGCGGCTGGGGCGTCCCTCGACGAGATAGGCCGCGAGGGTGAACGGCGCTCCGGCGAAGCCGATCAGCGGCGTCCACCCGGCGTCGCCCGAGGGGGTCGTGGCCAGCTCGGCGGTGATGATGCCGATGGCGTCGGCGATCGCGGCGGTGTCGCCCGGCTCGTGCGCGGCGAGGGCCGCCACGTCGGACGCCGTGCGCACCGGTTCGGCGATCACGGGCCCCACGTCGGGCACGATCTCGACGTCGACCCCGGCCAGCTTGAGCGGCACCATGATGTCGGAGAAGAAGATGGCGGCATCGACGCGGTGGCGGCGCACGGGCTGGAGGGTGATCTCGGCGGCGAGCTCGGGCATGAGGCAGGACTGCAACATGCCGGTGCCCTTGCGGACCTCCCGGTACTCGGGCAGGGAGCGGCCGGCCTGCCGCATGAACCACACGGGCAGCGGGCCGTCACGGTGGCCTGACAAGGCACGGAGGAGGGGCGGTGTCGTCGGGTCGGCATGGGGCACGCTGCCACCCTATGCCGCCCGGCGGGAGGGCGTCGGGGGTGCGGTCGCATTCGAACCTGTCGGCCGGGGATGGTTCAATGGCAGTGTCGTGGGAATCCAACTCGTTGCCGTCCACCACGCCGACCACGGGCTCGGCGCGGTGGAGGCCATCGCCCAGGGCGTCCCCGGTCTCGGGCGGCGCCTCGTCGAGGCGACCCCCGGCATCGCCGGCGCGCTCGTGCTCTCCACGTGCAACCGCGTGGAGGTCTACCTGCAGTCCGACCTGCCGCTGGCTGCCGTGGCCGAGGCGGTGCGTCGCGACCTGACCTCGGGCCCCGACGCGCCCGCCGACGTCGCGCTGCTGGAGCTGGCGGACGCCGACGCCATCGACCACCTCTTCCACGTCACCGCCGGGCTCGACTCGATGGTGGTGGGGGACCGGGAGGTCGCCGCCCAGGTGCGCCGCGCCCTTCTGGAGGCGCGGACCGCGCGCACGGCGTCCGGTCTGCTCGTCTCGGTGGTGGAGCAGGCGCTGCGCACGGCGCGGCTCGTGACGCAGCGCACCCGGCTCGCGACCCGCGGCCGCTCCGTGGTGAGCGTGGCGCTCGATCTGGTGCCGCGCGCCTGGCAGGCGTCCCGTGTGCTCATCGTGGGCACCGGCGCCTACGCCGGGGCCGTCGTGGCCGACCTGGCCGAGCGCGGCTGCCGTGACGTGGCGGTGTTCAGCCACAGCGGCCGGGCCGAGGCCTTCGCGCGCTCGCACCCCGGGGTGCGCGCCGTGGCCGATCCGTTGAGCGGGGCCATGGTGGACGCCGACGTCGTGGTCGCCTGCCGGGGCTCGGGCGTCCCCGCCGTGCTGGCCGAGGAGGTGCGCGAGGCGGTCGCCGCGCGCGACCACCGCGAGCTGGTGCTGGTGGATCTCGCCGTGGGCCGCGACGTGGAACTTGCCTGCGCCGACCTGCCCGGGGCGCTGCTGCTCGATCTGGAGACGATCTCGCGCCACGTGCCGGACGCCGCCCATCGCGACGTGATCCGCGCCCGGGAGCTGGTGCGCACCGGCGTCGCCGAAGCGCTGGCCCGGTTGCGCGGGCGGGAGATGGATCCTGCGGTCATCGCGCTGCGCGACACGGTCCACGACATGGTGGCCGACGAGATCGACCGGTTGCCGCTCGAGCGCGGCCTGACCCGCGAGGAGGCGGCCCACGCCCTGCGGCGGCTCGCGGCGCGTCTCGTCCACGTGCCGAGCGTCCGAGCGCGCAAGGCGGCCGTCGAGGGCCGCTCGGAGGAGTACCTCTGGGCGCTGAGCGAGCTGTGGGGCCTGGAGGCCCCGACGCGTCCCGTGCTGGGCAACCTGGAGTTGGACGGCCCGGCGCAGGAGTCGGCGCGGATGGTGGCGCCCGACACGTTGGACGAGGACAGCTGCCCGGTCACCGGGCTGCGGGTGGATGATCTGGGCGGCGTCGAGGAGGCGCCCCGACGAGAGGCGATGTGATGGTCGATGCAGTGCTGGTGGTGTCCTACGGCGGGCCGAGAGGTCCCGAGGACGTGCTGCCCTTCATGCGGAACGCGACGCGGGGGCGAGGCATCCCCGACGAGCGGCTGGTCGAGGTGTCGGGCCACTACCAGCGCTTCGGGGGGGTGTCGCCGATCAACGAGCGCAACGCGGAGCTGATGGACGCCCTGGGCGAGGCCCTGCGCGAGCGCGGGCTCGACGTGCCGGTCGTCATCGGCAACCGCAACTGGACGCCCTACCTCGCCGACACGCTGCGCGAGCTGGCCGCGTCCGGTCTGCGCGACGTGCGGGTGGTCATCACCGCCGCCTACTCCAGCTACTCCGGCTGCCGCCAGTACCGCGAGGACCTGGCGGGGGCGCTGGCCGAGCTCGGCGAGGAGGCCGAGGGGTTCACCTTCACCAAGATCGGCCCCTACGCCGAGACCGACGGCTTCGTGGGCGCCAACGCCCGGGCATTGGTGGCGGCGGTGCGCGAACTCGGGGGCGCCGAGGACCTGCCTGCCGTGCTCTTCGTGACCCACTCGATCCCGACCGCCATGGATGCCGCGTCCGGCCCCGGTGGTGAGGAGGGCACCTACCACGCCCAGCACCTGCGGGTGGCCGAGGCGGTCGCGCGGGAGGCGTCCGCCGAGCTCGGGGTGGAGGTGCCGTGGGAGCTGGTGTTCTGCTCCCGTTCTGGCGCCCCGCACATCCCGTGGCTGGAGCCCGACGTGAACGACCGGCTCGAGGAGCTGGCCGCCGACGGCGTCGAGCGCGTCGTCACCGCGCCCATCGGTTTCATCAACGACCACATGGAGGTCGTGTTCGACCTCGACACCGAGGCCCGCGAGACCGCCGAGGGCCTCGGCCTGGGGTACGTCCGCGCCGCCACCGTGGGCGTGGACCCGGGGTTCGTCGCGCTCCTGGCAGACGCCGTCGTCGCCGGTGAGCGCGGCACGATCGCCGGGATGCCGACGTGTGGGGCGTCCTGCTGCGGCTCGGGGCGTCCGGGCGCCGGAGCGCCGACCGTTCTCGACAACGAAGGAGTCTCATGACCCAGCCCACTTCCGGCCACGGCGCCGGCCCGCACGGCAAGACGCCCGGGGCACCGTTCACCGGCGACCCGCGCGACGTGTACGTGGCGCCCGAAGACGTCAACGCCGCCACCCACTACCTGATGTACTCGGTGTTCGCGCTGCCGGCTCCGCTCTCGGCGGACGCCGACAACGCCGCGCTGGCCGACGGGGCCGCCGCGGCCCTGGCCGACGCCGGCGTGACCGTGCGCGGCTGGTACGACATCGGCGGGTTCCGGGCGGACGCCGACCTGCTGGTGTGGACGCTGTCGGAGGACCCGGCCGCGCTGCAGGCGGGGTATCACGCGCTGCGGCGCTCCGAGCTCGGTGTGCTGCTGGAGCCGGTGTGGAGCAACGTCGGCGTCCACCGCCCGGCTGAGTTCAACAACTCCCACACCCCGGCCTGCTTCTCGGGGATCGCCCCGCGGCCGTGGCTGACGGTCTACCCGTTCGTGCGCTCCTACGAGTGGTACTACCTGGAATCGTCCAAGCGCTCGCACATGCTGCGCACGCACGGCATGGCGGCCAAAGACTTTCCCGACGTGCTGGGCTCAACCACCTCCGCCTTCGCCTTGGGCGACTACGAGTGGCTGCTGGCCTTCGAGGCCGACGAGCTGCACCGCCTCACCGACGCGATGCGCGCCCAGCGCGCCGTCGAGGCGCGGCTGCACGTGCGCGAGGAGACACCGTTCTTCACGGGCCCGCGCGTCGAGCTGGCCGAGTGGATCGGACGCCAGCCGCGTCGCTGATGTCTGTCGTCCACCCCGGGAATCCGGGGTGGACGAGGACGAGGTGAGGGCGTCGGGCCGGGAGCGCCTCACGGCGCGTGGCCGCTCGTAGCGGCGAATGTTGGAGCCCGGGGCTACCGCAGCCCGACGCCGTGACGAGGATACGGGCTGATCCCCGCGATCCCAAGCCCACGTTGGGGCATTTGGACCCGAGGGAATGGCGCCATGGCGCCATTCCCTCGGGTCCAAATGCCGATCACCAGCGCGCCCCCCACCCCCCCGAGGGCAGGGCAGGACGGGTCAGGCGGGGGAGGGGGCGGTGAAGGTGTGCCGGCCGTGCGCGACCACGGTCTCCTCGCCGCCCAGCACCACCCGGGCCGTCGCACCCACGGGCACGACCACGTCCAGGGTCAGGACGCCGTCGCTCACCGACCACGACGACGCCGCCGGGCCGTACGGCGTCACGTGGACGGCCTCCGCGTGGGTCAGCCCCACAGGGTGCGGCGCGACGAGGATCTCCGCGTAGCCGGGTGCCGCCGGCGCCAGGCCGGCGACGTCGCGCTGCAGCCAGGCCGCCACGGCGCCCAGCGCGTAGTGGTTGAACGACGTCATCTCACCGGGGTTGATCGACCCGTCGGGCAGCATCGAGTCCCACCGCTCCCACGTCGTCGTGGCGCCCATCGTCACGGCGTACAGCCACGACGGGCAGCCCGTCTCCAGCAGCAGGGCCGAGGCGACGGCGTCCTGCCCGGTGGCCGTCAACGCCGCGCACACGACCGGCGTCCCGGCGAACCCGGTCGCCACCCGGCCCTCGGACTCCGCGACCTTCCGCGCCAAGTGCTCCCCGGCGCGGACGCGATCGTCCTCGCCCAGCACGTCGCACACGATGGCCAACGCGTAGGCCGTCTGGCTGTCCGAGCTCAGCCGGCCGTCGGGCTGCAGGTACGCGTCGCGGAAGGCCGCGGCGATGGCGTCCGCCAGCTCGCCGTAGCGCGACGCCTCGGCCTCCTTGCCCAGCGCGGCGGCCCACCGCGCCACGATGCGGGCCGACTGCGCGAAGTAGGCCGTGGCGACGAGGTACGGATCGGTCATGGCCTGCATGGGGTTCTCCGGCGGCGCGGAGGGGTCGAGCCAGTCGCCGAGCTGCATTCCCGAATCCCAGACGTGGCCCTCCCCGGCCAAGGAGTCGACCAGGTCGACCCACTGCCGCGCCGACTCCCACTGGTCCTCCAGCAGCCGCCGGTCGCCGGTGGTCTCGTACAGCGTCCAGGGCGTGATCGTCGCGGCGTCGCCCCACACGGCGGCCGGACGCGGCGGCGTCCAGAACCCGCCGGGAATGACCGGGACGTACCAGGTCACCGTGCCGTGGGCCTGCTGTTCGAGCCACAGGTCGACGAGCCAACTGGCCAGCAGGCCGGTGGCGTCGTAGTGGAACGCGGCGGTCGGCGCGAAGGCGGCGACGTCACCCGTCCAACCGAGACGCTCGTCGCGCTGGGGGCAGTCCGTGGGCAGCGCCACGAAGTTGCCGGTCATCGACCAGCGGGAGTTCTCGTGCAACCGGTCGACCAGCGGTTCGGAGGACGCGAACCCGCCGAGCCGCTCCATCGTGGTGTGCAGCACGACGGCGCGCAGCGCATCCGGCTCGGGCTCGCCCGGCCACCCGGTGATCTCGGCGTAGCGGAAGCCGTGGATCGTGAACGCTGGCTCCCACTCCTCCCCGGCGTCGCCGCGGGTGGTGTAGGTGTCGGTCGCCGCCGCGCCGCGCAGGGGGCGGACGCCGAGCCGGCCGTTCTCGAGCACCTCGGCGTGCCGGATGCGGATCGTCGTGCCCGCCGGAGTGCCGTCGGGGAGGACGAAGCGCAGGCGTCCGGCGATGTTCTGGCCGAAGTCGACGAGCCAGACGTCGGGGTCGTCGGCCTCGATGCCGGGTGGCAGGAACCGTTCGGGTGCCGGGGACAGCCAGATTGCGACCGGGGTCAGCTCGCCCTGCGTCTGCACGGGGGCGTCGAGGGGTGCCTCGAGCCGCGCGGCATCCGAGGGGTGGACGGCGACGGGCAGCCAGGTGCCACAGGGTTCGCCCGGGCGGGCCCAGGCGGTGGGGTCGTCGTCGGCGAGGCGGGCGTCGTAGGTCTCGCCCTCGTAGAGGCCGGTGAACAGAATGGGCCCGCCGCCGACCTGCCAGGCGTCGTCGGTCGCGACCACCGTGAGCGAGCCGTCGCCGTGGACGACCTCGAGCTGCAGGATCGCCGCCTGGTCGGCACCGTAGAGGTTGCGGTAGCCGCCGTCGAAGCCGATGTGGCCGCGATACCAGCCGTCGGCCAGCTCGGCAGCGAGGACGTTCGCGCCGGCAGCGAGCAGGTCGGTGACGTCGTAACTGCGGTGCAGGAGGCGCTCGCCGTAGACCGTCCAGCCCGGCACCAGCTCGTCGTCATCCACCCGCTCGCCGTTCAGCCAGGGGCGGATGAGTCCGTGCACGGAGACGCGGAGCCGGGCGGCGGTGATGTCGCCGGGCAGATCGAAGGCGTGGCGGACGCGACTGGGCCGGCGGTCGGCGTCCGGGTTCTCGGGCCAGCTCGGGCCGACGGGCAGGGCCTGCCAGTCCTCGGCGGCCAAGATGCCGGTCTCGACGCTGATCGGATCCGACCACGGGCTCGTCACCTCGCCCTCGTCGCTGGTCCCGCTGACCCGGACGCGGACCGTGGCGGCCTCGCGCAGGGCCAGGGGCTCGTCGGGCCACGGCAGGTGGAGGGTGGCGGCGTTCGGCAGGGTGTGGGTGGTGGTGGACGCCTCCCCGCCGATCGGGCCGCAGGTCACCTCGACGGTCACCGACGCCAGCTGCCACCCGGCCGGGGCGCTCGGCACATCGAAGGACAGCCGCGGCGTGGCGGTGGCGATGCCGAGGGCGTCGCCGGGGGGCAGGTGCTCGAAGCGCAGTCGCGTCGGCGTACCGAGCGGCCCGCGCGGATCGGGGAGGTCCGCCGCGGTGGGGAACGGGGCGGGTTCCACCAGGTGGGCTCCCGGGGCGAGACCCGGGCGGCCTTCGGGAACGGTGACCTTCGGCATGTGCATCTCCCTCGTCGCAGACACGGTGGCGTCGGGGATGAGCCTAGCGGTGTCTGAAACGCTTCACAACGAAAGTCAGCAGTGCAGGAGCCCCCGCGTCCTGCCGCTGCCGAGAGCTCGGCGGTCACGCGGATTCCGCGTCCGCCCTCGTGTCAGCTCGGCGGAAGGATCGTGACACGGCGGTTGAGGGCCTTGCCGGTTTCGGTCGTGTTCGGGGCGATGGGATCGGCTTCGCCCTTGCCGTCCACGGCGAAGGTGTAGCCGTCGCCCAAGAGCGGGGCGAGGGCGTCCGCGACGGCCTGGGCGCGGCGGCGCGACAGGTCCAGGTTGTCGGAGCTGGAGCCGTCCGCGTCGGTGTGGCCGGTGAGGGTGAGTTGGCCCGGGTTGTCGAAGCCCTGGATCTGCTCGGCCACCTGGGTGAGCACCGCGTTGGCCTCGGGTGTGAGCGTCGCCTCGTTGTAGGCGAACAGGACGGTGGTGTCGAGGTCGAGCTGTTGCCCGCTGGTGGTGACCGCATCCTCGGTGACGACGTCGACGAGGGGCAAGACGGCCTTCTCGGCCTGGTCCGGGCGGGCGGCCACGGCCAGCGCTTCCGCCGGGATCTCGGGCCAAGGGCCGCCGAGGACGGGGAACGGGTCGTCGGCGTTCGGGATGGTCGGGGTCAAGGGGCCGTCCTCGACAGGGACGTCCTGGATGGCCTGCTGGCCACCAATGATGACGTCCACCCGGGTGACGTTCTCGGGCAGGCCGGGCATGGCTGCCCAGCACGTGCGAGCCACCTCGCCGTCGACGGTCACGTCGCCGGGAGAACACACCTGAGCCCGGTACGCGTCGAAGGCCACCGTGTGGGCCTGGTGGTTGGCATGGTCGACCACCCCCATGGTGAGCGGCCAACTCTGCCGGCCGCCCACCGCGTACGCGAGGACGGTGCTGCCCCCGCCGAAGGTGGCGAGGTTCTGGGGTTCGGAGCCCTCGGGCAGGACGGCGGAGTAGTAGAGGACGGTGGCGTCCTCGACCCGGCGGACCCCGTGCACGGTCACCGTGACGGGGACGGGGTTGTCGGCGTCGTTGGGGTCGGCGTACGTCACCTGGCCGAGGGCGGGGATGTCGGCCGTGCCCTCCGGGGCGGTAGCCGGGCCGCGCACCACGGGCACGGAGACGGTGTCGTCCGACAGCGGGCTGAGGACTTCAACCTCGGTGACGCTGGCCGGCAGCGGGGCGAACAGGGCGAACATGCCCCGTGGCGCGGCCAGCAGGGTGTAGGGCTGGCCGACCAGGGCCATCCGGTCGTGGAGATTCGCGACGTTGTTGTACATCACCGTCTTCGAGGGCCAGTAGACGCCGTCACCGGCTCGCAGGGCGGGTGCCCACTCGTTGGTGCTGCGGAGTCGGTCGTCGAAGTCCGCCTGGAAGTCGGGATGGGTGAGGGCGAAGGTCACCACCGTCGAGGCGTCCGTGACGCGCACCTCCAGGATGTCCAGGGTGGCCCCGGTCAGGCTGCCCTCGCCCTGCAGCGGGATGCTGGCGAGCACGGTGGTCAGCGGTTCGGCCCCCTGACGCACCAGTTCGGTGGCCGAGGACGCGTCCACGGCCGTGGGTGTGGCGGGTGCGGTGGCACTCGGTGCGGGCGTGGACGTGGCTGGGTCGGTGGGAGTGGGGCCCGTGGTGCAGGCGGCCAGGGCTGCCAGGGCCACGAGCGAGGAGGCGAGACGCTTCACGACGGGGGTCCTTCCTGGGGGTTCGTGGCCAGCATAGGCAGTCTCTCCGGGTGCTCCGATGGGGCGGTGCCGATCAGGCGAGGTCGTCGGCGCGCCACAGGTGCGCGCAGGCGCGCAGGTCGCGCGCCATGTCCTGCAACCGGGCGGCGCGCTCCACCGTGTCGTGCCCTGAGGCGAGATCGGCGCGTCCGGCCGCGACGACGTGGCAGAGCGCCGCGGCACGCTCCAGCGCGATCGCGAAATCACCGGTGAACGCGCCACGCAGGATCTCGTCGGCCACACGCCGCACCTCGTCGGGGCCCGTCGGGTCCACCCCCGCGACGGCGTGATTGGGTTCGGTGAACCGGACGCCGGCCGCGTACTCCCGCGCGGCGCCGCCCGGGTCGGCGCGGACCCACTCGCGCAGCACGTACAACCGGTAGAGCGCACCGGGCAGGCTACGGGCGGGACGCTGCGCCCACAGGTCGGCCACCGTCGGGAGACCCACGTCGTCGACGATCGCGACGAGCCGAGCGGTGACAGCCGGGTCGTCCGCGGCGCGTCCGGCGCGCACCAGCACGGCCGCCGTCTCGTGCGCGGCGTGCAGCTCACCGATGGGGTCCGAGCCCTCGCCCATCTCCTCCAGGACGGCGGGGTCGCGGAAGGCGGGGCGGTGGTAGCGGCGCGGACTCACCCGACAAGGCTAGCGAGCCAGCGGACGCCCGGCCGACCTGCGCCGGCGCCGTGGCCGGCGGACGCCGGCGTGGACGAGCTGCAGCTCGGCCAGCTGCTCCGCCACCTCGGAATTCCCCGACCGCCAGGCGGCCATGGGGTCGGCCGCCACGGTGCGCAGCTCGGCGATCGGGAGCGTCGCCAGCGCGCGCAGGGCCAGCAGGTCGGTGCCGTCGACGGTCTCGACGAGACCCAGCACCTCGCTCGCCCGCCGCGAGAACGCGAGACGGCGGGGGAGCCAGAACAGCATCAGGAGCACGACCGGCACGAGGAACGTCAGCCAGCCGGCGACGGTGGCGGTGGTCTCGATCGCGTTGACCTGCTCCTGGGCGGACGCCACCAGCCCGGCCACGGTGCCCGACAGGCCGGTGAACGGCTGGCTCAGTCCGTCGCCCACCACCGGCAGCCCGTCGGCCTGCCTGGCGATCTCATCCAACTGGGAGCGGACGCCCCCGCCCACCGCGACCGTCTGCCGGGCCGGCTCGGCGACCGAACGGACCACGCCATCGGTGACGCGGCCGGCGAACCACCACCCGATCGTCCAGACCAGCACGAAGGCGTCGAACACGATCTGGCGAACGAGCTTCATTGAGGGGCGTGCATAGAACCGCATGGGTTTCATCATGGCCCCGGACGTGTCCAAGCCCACGGCGCAGCGCGGCCGATCAGATGAGGAGGCGGTAGAACGGGCTGTCGGGGGAGACAACCTCCACGCGCATGGGGCTGGCGTCCATGCGGGCGCGCAGCGCGTCGTAGGTCGCCGGATCGCCGAGCTCGACGCCGACCAACGCCGGCCCGACCTCCCGGTTCGACTTCTTCACGTACTCGAAGTGCGTGATGTCGTCCTCGGGGCCGAGCACCTCGTCGAGGAAGCGCCGCAGGGCACCGGGCTCCTGGGGGAAGTTCACCAGGAAGTAGTGCTTGCGGCCCTCGTGGATGAGCGAGCGCTCCACGATCTCGGCGTAGCGCGAGACGTCGTTGTTGCCGCCGGACACGACCGCGACCACCACCTCGTCGGGGCGGGGCCGCACGCGCTGCAGGGCCGTGGTGGCCATCGCGCCGGCGGGCTCGGCGATGATGCCCTCGGTCTGGTAGAGCTCCAGCATCTCGGTGCAGATCGCGCCCTCCGGCACGGTCATCATCTGCGGGCCGAGCTCGCGCGCGATCTGGAACGTGACGTCTCCCGCGCGGCGCACGGCTGCTCCGTCGACGAACGTGTCGATGGACGGCAGGGTGGTCGGACGCCCGGCGTCCAGCGCCGCCGCCAGGCAGGCCGCCCCGACCGGCTCGACGCCCACGACGCGGGTGTGCGGGCTGTGCTGGGCCAGCCAGGTCGCCGAACCGGCGAGCAGCCCGCCCCCGCCCACCGGCAGGTACACCGCGTCGGGTTCCCGCTCGAGCTGGTCGACGAACTCGCGTGCCACGGTGCCCTGGCCTGCGATCGTGCGCGGATGGTCGAAGGCCGGCACCTTCGTGGCCCCCGAGGACTCGGCCTCCGCGGTGGCGAGCGAGAACGCCTCGTCGTAGGTGTCACCGGCCACCACCAACTCGACGAACGCGCCACCGAAATGGCGCATCCGGGCCCGCTTCTGCCGCGGTGTGGTGGAGGGCACGAAGATGCGGCCCCGGATGCCAAGGGCTGCGCACGCCATGGCGACGCCCTGGCCGTGGTTGCCCGCGGACGCCGCGATGACGCCGGCCTCGCGCTCGGCGGCGTCGAGCTGGGCGATGAAGTTGTAGGCGCCACGGATCTTGTAGCTGCGGACGGGCTGCAGGTCCTCCCGCTTGAGCCAGACCTGGGCGCCGGTCAGCGTCGAGAGCCGCTCGTCGTACTGCAGCGGGGTCTCGGAGATGACACCCGCCAACCGGCGGGCCGCGTCG
This sequence comes from Propioniciclava soli, assembly GCF_038502305.1. Taxonomy (NCBI): domain Bacteria; kingdom Bacillati; phylum Actinomycetota; class Actinomycetes; order Propionibacteriales; family Propionibacteriaceae; genus Propioniciclava; species Propioniciclava soli. The sequence goes on along the minus strand of NZ_CP115965.1, from coordinate 2,970,050 downwards.
TCAATGTCGACCGCCGACACCAGCGGGCGCTGGTCGGTGGGCGGCAGAGTTCGCGGGGACGTCACCTCGCCATTGTGCCGCGCCCCGGCCCACCCCGCACCAGCGCTCGCCCGTTGTGCCCGCGCCAGGGACGGGGCCGGGTGCGGGATCACCCGGGTGCCAGCGCGACTCCGCTCAGGCCCGCTTGCGCGCCGGGCGGGCGGGGAGCGGGTGCGTGGCGTCGACGACCTCCTCGAGGCCGGGCTCCGGGCGCAGCAGTTCGTCCTGCTCCGGCAGCCTCGGGGCGGACGCGTCCGCCGGCGCGTCGTCAGCGACCACGCGGCCCACCAAGGTCGGGACGCCCGCGGCGTCCGCCACCAGCTCGGGGGCGGCCACCTGGCGCAGCGGCTCCTCCACGGTGCCCAGCGGCGCGAGCTCCGCATCGGTCACGTTGAGGTCGCGGAAGCGCCGGGCCGTGACGAGCACCCGGGTCTCCAGGGAACCGACGGTGGCGTTGTACGCCTTCACCGCCGAGCCCAACGCACGGCCCAGCCGATCGACGTTGCCGCCCATCGTGCCCAGCCGGTCGTACAGCTCGCGGCCCAGCTGCGACACCTCCGCCGCAGACTCCGCCAGCTTCGCCTGCTTCCAGCCGTAGGCGACGGCCCGCAGCAGGGCGATCAGGGTGGACGGCGTCGCCACCACGATGTTGCGCGCGCTGGCGTACTCGTGCAGATCGGGGATCAGCCGCATCGCCTCGAACCCCAACGCCTCGTTGGGCACGAACATGACGACGAACTCCGGCGTGCCCGGATCGGCCTTCCAGTAGTTCTTGCCACCCAGGGCGTCCACGTGGCTGCGCACGTTGCGCGCAAACTGCGCCAAGTGGTGCTCGCGGTCGCGCTCGTCCTCGGTCTCCTGCGCGTCCAGGAATGCCGAGAGCGGCACCTTGGCGTCCACGTACACGAACTTGCCCTCGGCGAGGGTCACCTTGAGGTCGGGGCGGATCACCCGGTCCTCCGACGTCGTCGTCGTCGACTGCTGCACGAAGTCGCAGTACTCGACCATGCCAGCCACCTCGGCCACCCGCTTGAGCTGCAGCTCGCCCCAGGCGCCGCGGACGTGCGGCTTGCGCAGCGCGGTCGACAACGCGTGGGTCTCCTTGCGCAGCTGCTCGCCGGTGAACTGCACGGCGCGCACCTGCTGGGCCAGCTCGGTCGCCATCGTCACGCGGGCCTGCTCCACCTCGCCCAACCGGGCGTCGAACTTCGCCAGACTCTCCTTGATCGGGGCCATGAGCATCTCGGTCTGGCGCAGCCGCGCCTCGGCGCTGGCGTCCACCTTGCGGCCCTGCTCGTCGAGCGCCTGGCCCGAGAGCACCTTGAACTCCTTGACCAGCGCGTCACGGTCGGCCGCGATCTCGGCGGCGCGGGCCAGCGCGGTGTCGCGCTCGGCCACCGCGGCCGTCCGGCATGCCTCGAGGGACGCCACCTGGGCCAACGCCGCCGCGGCCTCCGAGCGCGCCTCGGCCGCCGCCGTCCGCTCCTCCGCGATGCCCCGGCGCGCGCGCTCGGCGTCCGCCTGCGCCTCGCGGACGCGCAGCTCGGCGCCGGCGTGCTCGGCGCGAGCGCGCTCTGCCTCGGCCCGCGCGGACGCCTCGGCCGCGCGCAGCCGGTCGGCGGCCGCCGCGTCCTCGACCACCTCGACCGCGGCGGAGCGGCGCAGCACCAGCCAGGCGCCCAGCGCACCGAGCGCCACGCCGACCAGCAGGGCCACGAGAAGGATGCCTACGTTCTCCATGTTTCGATCCTCGCAGGCCCCTCTGACAATTTTCCGACGCCCCCGCCGACGTCGCCCGAACGGGGCGGCAGATCGCCGGCAGATCAGTGCGCAGGTGCGTCCAGACGCCGGCCGAGCACGACGACATCCTGCTCCTCGTACCCGAGCCGGGCGTAGAAGGTCAGCACCTCGGTGTTCGCGGTGCGCACCATGAACTGCACCTTCGGCAGGTCGTGGGCCACCAGCCAGCCCTCGGCCGCCGCCATCAGCGCCCGACCGATGCCCTCACCCCGGCGCCCGGGGTCGGCGGCGAGGTAGTAGACCCAGCCGCGGTGGCCGTCCCCGCCGACCATGACGGTCCCCACGAGCGCCTCCCCGTCGCGTACGCCCAACACCGTCGACGAGGGGCCGGCGAGGGCACGGGCATAGTCCGCGTGCGCGTCGTTCCAGGGGCGGGTCAGGTTGCAGGCCCCCCAGAGCGCGACCGTGGCGTCGGCGTCCGCGGGGGTGAGGGTCACGACATCCATGGCGCGAGCTTAGGACTGCGGCAGGATGGGCGCATGGACGCCCGCGCGCACATCGACGACCTCGCCGCCTTCGTGGTGGCCTCCCCGTCCTCCTACCACGTCGCCGCCGAGGTGGCCCGCCGCCTGGACGCCGCCGGCTTCACCGCCCAGGCCGAGGAGGACGCCTTCACCGACGAACCCCGCGGTGGCTACGTCGTCCGCGACGGTGCGATCGTCGCCTGGCACGTGCCGAGCGGGGTGGACGCCGCCCGCGCCGGCGTCCGCATCGTCGGCGCCCACACCGACTCCCCGGCGCTCAAGCTCAAGCCCGCACCCACGTCCTTCGGCCTGGGCTGGCAGCAGGCGGCCGTCGAGGTCTACGGCGGCCCGCTGCCCAACCAGTGGCTCGATCGGGAGCTCGGCGTCGCCGGCCGCCTGATCACCACCACCGGCGAGCAGCGCCTCGTCGCCACCCCCGCGTGGCTGCGGGTGCCGCAGGTCGCGCCCCACCTCGATCGCTCGGTCCACGAGAAGCTGAGCCTCGACCGGCAGGCCCACCTGCGGCCCGTCTTCTCGGTCGGACGCCCCGACCTCGACCTGCTCGAGCTCATCGCCGCCGAGGCCGGGCTGGAGGCCGACGACGTCGCTGGCCACGACCTCATCTGCCACCCCACCGAGGCCCCCGCCGTGTTCGGCCCCACCGAGGAGTTCTTCGCCTCCGCTCGGCTCGACAACTTGTCCTCGGTGCACGCCGGTCTCACCGCGCTGCTGGCGGCCGACGAGGGCGACGACATCACCGTGCTCGCCTGCTTCGACCATGAGGAGGTCGGCTCGTCCTCCCGTTCAGGTGCCGCCGGGCCGCTGCTGGAGCAGGTGCTCCGCCGGCTCGCCGGCGCGCTCGGGCTCGACGACGACGGCTGGTTCCGCCTGTTGGCCCGCAGCTCGTGCATCTCGGCGGACGCCGGCCACGCCGTCCACCCCAACTACCCGCACCTGCACGACCCCGACCACCGGCCACTGCTCAACGCCGGCCCGCTGCTGAAGCACAACGCCAACCTCCGCTACACATCGGACGCCGCCAGCTCGGCCCTGTGGCGCCGCGCGTGTGACGCGGCCGGCGTCCCGACCCAGGACTTCGTCTCCAACAACGCCGTGCCGTGCGGCTCGACCATCGGCCCCATGACGGCCGAGCGGTTGGGCGTCCTCATGTGCGATGTCGGCATCCCGCTGCTGAGCATGCACTCCACGCGCGAGCTCGCCGGCGTCCGCGACCCGGGCTGGCTCGCCGCGGCCCTCACCGCGTACTACGCGGGCGCCTGAGGTGCCCGCCGTCGGCCCGGCGGGGTGCTGAGCGTGGTTCTCGCGCTCGCCGTCGCGCTGCTGGCGGGGCTGGCCACGTCAATCGGCGGCGCCCTCGCGCTCGGACGCCGCACCCTGCGCCGCTCCTGGCTGGCGGTGATGCTGGCGTTTGCCGCCGGCGCCATGCTCATCGTGAGCTTCGTGCAGGCGATCCCGCTCGGGCTCACAGCGTTGCAGGCGTCGTTCGGTGAGAGCGCCGCCCACCTGTTGCTGTGGGCGTCCTTCTTCACCGGCATCGGGCTCGTCCTGGCCGTGGACCGGCTGCTGCCCGTGCAGCTCAACCCCAACGAGACGGCCGGCGGCGACGTGTCGAGCACGGGCGACCAGCTGCGCACCGGGCGGCTGTTGCGCTCGGGGCTGCTGGTGGCCGGTGTGCTGGCGCTGCACAACCTGCCCGAGGGGATGGCGACGTTCGTCGCCACGTACGCCGACCCGGGCGTGGGCCTGCCGCTGGCCGTGGCCATCGCGATCCACAACGTGCCCGAGGGCATCGCGGTGGCCGCGCCGGTGTACGCCGCCACCGGGTCCCGCACGCAGGCGTTCTGGTGGGCGACGGCGTCCGGGCTGACCGAGCCGCTGGGGGCGCTGCTGGCGGCGTCCTTGTTGGCCTGGGTCGTGCCCCCGGTGTTCTTCGGCGTCGTCTACGGGCTGGTCGCCGGCATGATGGTGTTCCTCGCGCTCGACGAGCTGCTGCCCGGCGCGTGGCGCTACCAGACCGACAAGCACCAGACCGTCTACGGCATGCTCGCCGGCATGGCCGTGGTGGTGGCCAGCATCGTGCTGTTCACCCTCTGACACCCGGCAGGGTGGGTCAGGAGCGCGCCGCGGAGTGGGCGCGGCGCTGCGTCATCCAGCGCCAGAGGAGGCCGCCGCTGGAGCGGTCCTCCCCGGTGATCACGAAGGTCAACATGGTGTCGTTCACCAAGGTGAACTCCTGACGCCGCCGCGCCTCCGCCGAGCCCACGAACAGCACCTCGTCCCCCTCGGCCAGCCGAAGCCCCTTGCCGGGGTTGATCATCGTCTTGTCGTCGCGCGCGTGCACGAGCGGCTTGAGCCACAGCGGCTCGGACTCGTGACGCGGGTCGGCCATCAGGTGCCCGACGGTCACCTCCACCCCCTCGCGAATCTGGCGGACGACGGCGGGCGCGGTCGGCTCGTTCATCACCAGGCTCCACGTCTCGGGGACGTACCCCGGCCGCAGCGTCGATAGCTTCGTCACCAGCTGCGAACACACCGGCTCGTCCTGGTTGCGCAGGTAGGCCAGGTAGCGGGCGAGCAGGGGCGTGGTGATGACGGCCAGGAACTCGCGGGCCACCAGCTTGGACGGCTCCATGGCCAGGTCGCCCTCGAAGGCCTCGAACAACGGCGCCGAGGAGCGTTGGTTCTGCCGGGTCACGATGAAGATGTCGGGGTTGAGCTCGCGGGCGTGGGCGGCGATGGCGAGGTTGCGGCGGTCGTCGCGGTGACCGGCCACGATGCCGTTGGCGTGCTCGATGCCGGCCGCGGCGAGAACGCCGGGCTCGGTGCCGCGCCCCTTGATGTCCACCTGCTGCCCGCCGTCGTAGTGGGAGTGGTCGATGACGCTGACCGTGAGACCGAACGCGCGCAGCGCCTCGGTGATGGCGTGGCCGAAGCGTCCATACCCGCACATCACCCAGTGGCCGGCCGGGGGGTGGTGCGCCTCGGGGAGCGGCATCCCGGGCAGGCCGGTGAGAATCTCCCGGGCCAGGTAGCGCTCCGGGGCGATGATCGCCGAGACCAGGTGTTCGGCGAACCGCTCGAAGGGGTTCACCACGATGTCGTTGAGGAAGACGCCGTGGGCGGTGTCCATGTCGGTCTCCTGGATGCGGGCCAGCGTCGGCAGACCGCGTCGGAGCATGCCGACGTTCACCGCGATGTCCAGGTTCGTCTCGTCCGCGGGGGCCAGCGCCATGACGCCCCGGCAGTTCGGTTTCAGCAACCCGGCGGCGATGAGGCTGTCGGCCTGGGAGGCGTCCGAACGGGCCATCGGGGGGTCGAAGGAAAACTGTTCCAACCGGAGTTCCTCGAACCGCACCGGGTCGGGCTCGATGATGACGAACCGCAGGCCCACCCGGTCGAGGCCGTGGCAGACCATCGCGCCGGTCTCGCCGCAACCGGCGACGATGTAGAACGGCTCCCGCATCCCGCGAATGTGGTTGTTAAAGCGCGCCGAGCGCACGGCGTTCTGGAAGCCCGGGTCCTGCAGCAGGGCCAGCAGGTTGACGATGGAGAACGACCAGCCGATCACCGTGGCATAGATGCTGACCGTGAGCCACAGCCGTTGGGCACCGGAGTACGGCACGGGGATCTCGCCGAACCCGATCGTGGTGCCGGTGTAACTGATGACGTAGAAGGCGTGGAACAGCCCCATCCCCGGGGTTGGCTGGCCGTTGGCGTCCACCCCCGGGACGAGGGCCAGCACCGACGTGCACACGGTGTAGACGATCGTGACGATGATCAACGGAACCCGCATCCGGCGCAGGACCAGGTAGAAGACGTTGGTCATGGGCAGCCGAGACTGCCCCGTGGTGGCGCGCATGGGTCAGCGGCGCATCGTGAAGATCTCACCGAGCAGGAGCACGACCGAGATCAGGTTGGCCAGCAGCGCACCGCCGGAGAACGACACCACCTGGCTCATCGCCTGACCGCCCATGCCGGGGCCGATGTAGACGGCCCACGTCCAGATGAGGGCCGCGACGAGGAGCTGCAGGTCGGCCACCAGGCTCGTCGCGAGGTGGACGGCGCCGAGCTGGGTGCGGTCGCCGAACTTGAGGATCGTCGCGATGACGCTGACGGCCAGCGCCGCGGCCAGGCCCCAGACGCTGTGCAGGTCGGGCCGGTCCATCTCGCCAATGAAGAAGCCGAAGTTCAGCGTGGCCGCGAGCGTGATGAAGAAGCCGAAGACGACCTTCTCGAAGTTCATGGGCCCCATCTCCTCGGTGGCCGATCCTGCGTGTCAGCAGTCACTCTAGGACGCCGCGGTGACGTTTTCGATCACCGTGGCGGGTGGTGGTGGGGGAGGGCCGAGGTGAGCGGCGGCGTCCGGGCCCGTAGAGTGGACTCCCGTGGCACTCACCATCGGTATCGTCGGCCTCCCGAACGCGGGCAAGTCGACCCTCTTCAACGCCCTGACCCGCAACACCGTTCTGGCGGCGAACTACCCGTTCGCGACCATCGAACCGAACGTCGGGGTGGTGGGGGTGCCCGAGCCGCGGCTGGCGACGCTCGCCGAGCTGTACTCATCGGAGCGGATCGTGCCGGCGACGGTGAGCTTCGTCGACATCGCGGGCATCGTGAAGGGCGCCTCGCAGGGCGAGGGCATGGGCAACGCGTTCCTGGCGAACATCCGTGAGGCGGACGCCATCTGCCAGGTCACGCGCGCGTTCAGCGACGACGACGTGACGCACGTGGACGGCGCCGTGAACCCGGCATCCGACATCGAGACGATCACGACCGAGCTGGTGCTGGCCGACCTGCAGACGCTCGAGCGCGCCATCCCGCGCCTGGAGAAGGAGGCGCGCATCAAGAAGGAGGCGCAGCCGAAGCTCGCGGCGTGGAAGGAGGCGTACGCGACGCTGTCGGACGGGACCGGCATCTACGCGGCCGACCTCGACCCCGAGCCGCTGCGCGAGCTGTTCCTGCTGACGGCCAAGCCGTTCATCTACGTCTTCAACTGTGACGCCGACCAGCTGGCCGACGCCGCGCTGCTGAAGCGCATGGCGTCCGTCGTGGCCCCCGCCGAGGCGATCTTCCTGGACGCGAAGTTCGAGTCCGAGCTGGTGGAGATGGAGCCCGAGGAGGCTGCGGAGTTTCTCGCCGAGGCCGGCGTGGACGAACCGGGCCTCGACAAGCTGGCGCGTGTGGGCTACGACACGTTGGGCCTGCAGAGCTATCTCACGGCGGGGCCGAAGGAGTCGCGGGCGTGGACGATCCGCAAGGGCGCGACGGCGCCCGAGGCGGCCGGCGTGATCCACACCGACTTCCAGAAGGGTTTCATCAAGGCCCAGGTCGTGAGCTTCGACGATCTCGTGGAGTTCGGTTCGGAGTCGGCGGCCAAGGCGGCGGGACGCGTCCGGTTGGAGGGCAAGGACTACGTGATGGCGGACGGCGACGTGGTCGAGTTCCGCAGCGGTTCGGCAACACGTTGATACGCTTGGAGGCATGAGCAGCAGCGCCTCCAAGGCCACCGCCCAGCGGCCCGTGCGGGCAGCGATCTACCTGCGCATCTCGCAGGACCGCGAACTGGACGGGTTGGCCATCGAGCGCCAGCGCGAGGACTGCGAGAACCTTGCCCGGTTCCGACGCTGGGAGGTCGTTGAGACCTACGTCGACCAGTCCAAGGGGGCGACCGACAAGACGAAGAAGCGCCCCGCCTACGACCAGATGGTCGCCGACTACCACGCCGGACACTTCACCGCGATCGTCTGCTACGACCTCGACAGGCTCACCCGACAGCCGCGCCAACTCGAAGACTGGATCGACTGGGCCGAGGAGCGCGGCCTGCAACTCGTCACCGCCAACGGCGACGCCGACCTGTCCACCGACGGCGGACGCATGTACGCGCGCATCAAGGCCGCCGTCGCTCGCGCCGAGATGGAGCGCAAGAGCGCCCGTCAGAGCCGTGCTCAGGTCCAGCGCTCCCAGCAGGGTCGACCGCCCAAGGGCATCCGCCCGCTGGGCTATTCCCTCGACGGCCGAGTCCTCAAGCGTGAGGCCAAGGCGGTGCAGGCGATTTACGCGGCCTTCCACGGCGGGGCGTCCTTGCGAGGCATCGCTCGCGCACTGTCGGGCATCCAGGAGACCGACGATCAGAAGGCCCACCAGGTCGCGGGCGTTGCCAAGATTCAGCGCCACACCCGCACCCTGGCCATCGAGCGCAACAAGCGTCGCGCCGCCGAGGGGCTGGCTATCAAGGACGTCCCCGAGGACGGTCCCTGGGCAGAGAGCAGCGTGCTGGGAATCCTGAGAAACCCCCGCTACGCGGGTTACTCGGTCTACACCGACGTCAAATACCGCATCCAAGTGCGGCAGGCCAACGCGAAGAAGAAGGCCGAGCTGGAAGCCCAGACGGGCAAGGAGGTGAAGGCGGTTCGCGGCAAGCGCCGCGACTGGCGCGAGTTCATCGTCAAGGACGGCGAGGGCAAGCGGGTGATGGGCAAGTGGGAGCCTCTGGTCTCGGTCGAGCTGTGGGAGAGCGTCCAGACCATCCTCGACTCCGAGGAGCGCGTCACCAACCGGGTCGGCACCCACCGCCGCCACCTCGGGAGCGGGCTCTATCTGTGCGGGCTGTGCGACGAGCCGGTGCGCGGCGCGTCGCGCGGCTACCGCTGCAAGCACGGCCACATCAACCGCTCGGGCCGCGACATCGACGACTTCGTCCGCAAGGCCATCGCCCGACGGCTGGCCGAGCCCGACGCTCTGCGCACCGTGCCCGCCACTGACTCGCCGCGGCTGACAGGGCTGCTCGCCGAGATCGACGAGCACCGGGACCGCATCAAGCGCGCCGAGCGCGATTACGACGAGGGCTTCCTCGAAGCCGCTGACCTCAAGCGCAACCGGGACCGCTCGAACGATGCCATCGCCCGGCTGGAGGCCGAGGTGAGGGACCTGCCCCGCGGGACGGTGAACGTGCCTGTCCTGGCCGCAGAGGACCCCGCCCAGGCGTTCCTCGACGGGGACCTAAACACCCAGCGCGCCACCGTCGAGACGCTGGCCACCGTGCGGCTGTTCCCCTGGCCCCAGGGCTCGAAGGTCAACCTCATGGTCAGGGGTGAGAAGGTCGTCAACCCGAAGTTCATCGAAAGCGTCGGCATCGCCTTTGGCGACGAGCCCGCCATCAAGGAGTAGGTGCCTACGTGGTCGCAGGTTCAAATCCTGTCAGCCCGACGAAAGGCCTGGTCAGAACGATGTTCTGACCAGGCCATCGTCGTTTCCAAACTCAAAGTGACCGCTAAAGTCACCGCAAACACGCAGTGACCCCCCAGGACCGGCCGTTCCCCCTCGCAGCGGCGGTCAAACAGGGACCAGCCACGCTTAGTGAGGCTGAAGACCTTGCCGAAGACGTCTGCCAACTCGACGAGGTCACCTCCCGCAGCGAACTCGGCCATGCCACCGCCGACGTGCTGCGCATGGCTGCTCCGGCCCACCAGCTGCCACGTGAGCGCATGGGCATCCCCGCTGAGCTGCCGCCACAGCAGACGGACATTGAGAGCCTCCCGCGGGGTGAACACGAACTCCGAGACAACCCGCACGATGCTGGTCATCTCCAGCGCCTGGCCCTCCTTCAGTCCGTCAGCAGCACTCCAACGCGCACGGGCCTCAGCCCGTCGACGACGCATGTGCTCCCCGGAGTCCAGCCACTGGGCGGCATCCGGGTGCGACACGTCAACGTGAGGCCGAATGTCGTCGTGGTACTGCAGCGCCCGCTTGTAGAACTCCTCGACCACCCTCAGCGCCCGCTGCTGCCGGTCCACCGCGGCGTCGGGCCCGAGCACCCAAACAGCCATGCTGCCGCCCACCAGGGCGCCTCGGAGCACCGAGAAGTGCGCTGTCGGGAACACCTCCCCAGCCTCAATCGCGGCCCGGGCCAGGTTCAGATGCTGGGTCGCCGACACCAGAGACTGGCGGGCGACTTCGGCAGGGTCGAGGTACGGCCACACCGCCTCGTCGCCGGCCAGCTCGCTGCCGGGCTCAGGGCGCTCCACCCCGCGGGACCGTGCCCGCCACCGCTCGAGATCCTCGTAGGCCAGGCGGATCGAGGCCAAAGCATCCTGCTCGTCCTCAGTCACCCTCGGGCCTATCCAGCGCGCGGTAAAGGGTCTGACGCGACACCCCCAGCGATCGGGCCACAGATGAGACCGACTCTCCACCGGCGACGGCCTTGCCGGCCAGCCGGACCTGCTCAGCGGACAACTTCGGCTTGGGACCGGGCACCCTGCCCTCGGCCCGGGCGTGCGCCACGCCCTCCTTGGTGCGCTCGATCAACAGGTCACGCTCGAACTCGGCGAGGCCGGACATGATCGTGACCATGAGCCGGCCCTCCTTGGTGCGGGTGTCCAGCTCGGGCTTCATCACGATGACCGCGACGTCCTGCTTGGCCAAGCTCTCGATCGTGCGCAGCGTGTCCAGGGCCGTGCGCCCCAGCCGGTCGAGCCGGGTGACCACCAGCACGTCGTCGTCGCGCATGTAGTTCAGGGCGGCCTTCAGGCCGGGCCGGGCGGCCTTGGCGCCACTGATGGTGTCGGTGAACACTTTCGAGCACCCCCCGGCCTCTAGTGCCACACGCTGGGTCTCCAGCGACTCGCTCTGGCCCTTGGTGCTCACCCTCGCGTAGCCGATCTTCACTTCAGCAACCCGAACTTCCACAGGGCCGGTGCGACGGCTTCCGCGTGGTACTGCGTGGTCATCGCCCGAAGCGTTGTCAGCTCGCCGTTGAGCACCGGGTAGTCGTAGACCTTGGTCGTCTTGCGCCCCACAATGACGCTCTCGGACGTGTTGAGTTCCGCCTCGATTTGGAAGGTGCCGTAGGTCTTCCTGACGTCGTAGTTCACCGTCTGCTTCGCCAGGTCCAAGACCTTGTGCCACTGGGCGAGAAGGGCCTCGTCGCGCGGATCTAGGTCCAAGGTCTCGAGGTCCGTGCTCGCCTGGGTGTCGACGTCGAAGCACAGCTCGTTGCGGTAGAAGCGACCGTCGCTGCCCGAGAACGAACGGCACTTGTTGTGGTAGGCCAGCGCCGTGAAGATCAGGCACGCCTTGATGAAGTCGGGGTCCTGGCTGAAGTTGTCACCGTTGTCGGCGCACCGGTTCACGACGCCGCGGATCCAGAAGCGACCCTCGGACGGCAGGCGTCCAGCCGCGAACAGCGGCAGCTTCGTCAGGTAGTTGTCGCGCCGCAGATAGAAGCCATTGCCGTTGTACTGGGCAGCAATGGTCAGCAGCGTGCTGAGATCCGTGTTCTCGAAGGAGAACTTCTGTGCCACCAGATAGCCCAAGATGTCGGGTCCCCAGACGGGGTTTCCGCGGACCTTTCGGTGGGCCTCAGCGCCGTTCATCTCGCAGACGATCCCAGGCTCGTCGGTATCCATCACCCTCAGGTCGTACAGCGTCGACAGGAGCTTGTGGACCGGCCGGACGACGATGTCATCCGGGCCAGGGTTCTCCCGGTGCGCTGCGCCAGCGACGACGGCGCCGGTCTTCCTGTCGATGTCGAACGGTGTCAGGGGGAACTCCTTGCGGCCAACCTCGTCCTCATTTGCCCAGAGGATCACGCTCACGCCCGCATCCTTGGTTGCATGGAAGTGACGCCGGTTAAACAGGAAGCCCCTGACGAACCGCTTCTGGACCAGGTGGTGCTGCTTGAAGTACTTGGCTGGTGAGAACACGACGTAGGAGTCGGTGGGTTGGCGGAGGTAGTAGGCGAAGGCCGACCAGATGAACAGGTTCGACAGCTCGTTGACGACCGACACGTCGCGCCGCTTGATCAGTGCCTTGACCATCTGATGCTTGACGAATGACGCCTTCCAACCGAACGACTCGCGGGCCTTCTTCTGGGCCTCCATCCCCGCCACCTCTGCGTAGGGCGGGTTCTCGAACAGAATGATCGTGCACTTCGGATCGTCGAGGTACTGCTGGATGACGTTGGGCACCCGCACGCCATCGGGACCCTCCACGCCCAGCACGAAGCGATCGGAGAGCGCGTCGCCGTTGAGGAGGACGCCGAGGCGCGGGTCGCCCGCCTTGTAGGTCGGTGGGATGACCGCACGCACCCGGTCGCCGTACTCGCGGGCCAGCTCCAAGTACTCGAACTGCTCGAAGGTGTTAACGATGACGTGGCTCAGTTCCTCGTCGGTCAAACCCTCCTGAAGGTTCCCCGAGCCCGCGCAGCGGTCGATAATGACGTAGTCATTACCGGCTGGAACACGCGCGATGGCCTCGCGCAGCAACTCGTGGGACTTCAGCACGTACGGCTTAGGGGTGTAGAAGGCACCGAGCTCGATCTTCTTCAGCTTGTCGTTGAGTCGGTCCAGAATGTGTGCGAAGGCCTCGTAGTCGTCGCCCTGGTAGGGCAGGATCAGCCCCTTGAAGTGACGGGGGTCCTTCAGCTCACCCAGGTCACCCTTCTTAGGATCGTTGGCCAGGAACGTCTCCTTCGTGGCTCCCTTGACCTCGCGGTAGTACCGCTCGGCCCATGCCACGACGCAGTCCTCGGTAATTTTGATCGGGACGAAGCGCTTCTCCTTGAGCAGAGCCACCACCTGGGCAGCCCCGGTGTTGAAGAAGTCCTTGATCAACACCGGCGGGCGCTTGGCGCTGAAGCCCTCGTTCGAGCGGCTCGCGGAAGTCGTGTAGGCACGGTGGATCTCGTCGAAGTAGTCGTCAGCGTCGAACTTGTAGATCGTCTTGGCGTTCAAGTCGACCAGCAGGATGTTCGCCGGCACGTTGCGACCATTCACACGGAGCTTGGCCAGGTACTTCACCGCTTGAAACAGCACCTTGTTTACGTCGCCGATGGAGACCTTGAACTCCAGGAGGTTGCCGTTCCAAGCGCCGTCGGTGTTGAGCACCAGCGCCATGTCAGGGTCTATGCCGAACTCCCTGAAGAAGTCGAACTGCCCATCGACCTCGTTGGAGTAGTGAAAGCCCCTCGCTGCGGTGCTGCCCATGTGCGTGTCCTCTCGACGCCGTCCAGGATCGGTCGATCTCGGACACCTGTCCAGCTCGGAGCCGTTCGGCCTGCCGGAGCCTCCACCAGTGTCTCATAATCCCTGTCCAGATCAGTAGGTGTACCAAGCCGTGCCTCGTGGCCATTTCGGACACCTACCCTGTGGATGTGATGGCTTGGTGGCGGGCTTCTGTGATCGCTCAGTGGCGGTGCAGGCGCGGTCAGGTGTCCGCCGTGGTGCGGTGCAGCTCGCGGTAGATGGTGGTGCGGGAGACGTTGAACAGCTCGGCGAGCTCGGCCTGGGTGTGCTCGCCAGCCGCGTGCAACGTCAACAGATGCTTGCGCTGAGAGGGCGAGAGCGTGGGCTTCTTGCCCTTGAGCTTGCCCTTGGATCTGGCGATGGCCATGCCCTCGCGGGTGCGCAGGCGGATGAGGTCCGCCTCGAACTCGGCCACCATGCCGAGCACGTTGAACAGCAACCGGCCGACGGCGTCGTTGGGGTCGTAGACGCTGCCTCCGAGACTGAGCGCCACTCCCTTGATGGTGAGCTCGTCCGCGATGTCCCTCGCGTCCGGGAGCGAGCGGGCCAGCCGGTCGAGCTTGGTCACCACCAGGGTGTCGCCGTCCCGGGTCGCGGCCAGCGCTTCGCGCAGCCCGGGCCGGGCGCGGGTCGTTCCCGTCAGGCCGTGGTCGAAGTAGATGTTCTTGCTCTCGACTCCGAGGCGCTCAAGCGCTTCCCGTTGGGCGGAGAGATCTTGCTCGAGAGTCGAGACGCGCGCGTAGCCGACATGCATGTCCCCATTGTTGCAGTTAGCCTCCCTTCACCGCCCATGTCACCGTACGGGTCTTGCGTACATGGCGATCCCTCGTAAGGAGTCGTCGAGGAGGAAGCTCTCTCGACGTACGGTGAAGGTTCCCCATGCGGGACCCTCGGAAGTGTGCCGTCGAGGGACCGTCGCGAGGTGATCGATGGTGATCGGGTCACCGGCGGCGCGCAGCCGCAGCAACGGGACCAGCAGGGCGGTCTCCTCGGACCGGACGAGCCGGTCTGCCAAGTCGGTGGTCTGTCAGGTCGGTGGTGAGGATCGTCTCATTGAGTGCGTCCAATTCTATTGGGGTGAGTGCGCGGTCAGGCGCAGCAGGACAGCTTCGAGACGTCGGTGGTGAAGGCCTTGGCGACGATGCGGATGCCTTCGGCCATGGTCAGGTATGGGGCCCACGCGTCGGCGACTTCTGCGATGGTCTTGCCGAGGATGTGGACGCCGGCGGCGGCGAGCTCGCCGGCGTCCTTGGCGACAGCGGTGAGACCGAGGATCTCGCCGGTGTCGGCGTTGGCGACCATCTTGATGAACCCACGCATGTCCCGGTTCACCAGCGCACGGGGCACGTACTCCAGTGGCAGGACGCGGCAGTCGCAGCGGATCCCGGCCGCGATGACCTCCTTCTCGGTCATCCCGACCGCGCCGATGGCGGGACCGGTGAACGTCACCCGAGGCATCCGTGTGTAGTCGACCGAAGTGTTGGCGTCGGTGAAGGCGTTCTCGGCGACGATCGTGCCGTGCCGGGCCGCGACATAGACGAACTCGGGGTGCCCGGTGACATCCCCGCCCGCCCAGACGCGGGGGTTGGCGGTCTGCAACTGGTCGGTGACCACGATCTGTCCGGCCTCGCCGGTCTTCACCCCCACGGCCTCGAGGTTGAGCCCCTCGGTGACCGGGCGGCGTCCGAGCGCGACGAGGATCTCGTCGGCACGGAACTCCTGCTCGCCGCCCGAGACCTCGGCCATGACGACGACCTGCCCGGTGACGGTATCGCGGGCAACGCGGGAGGGAACAGCGCGGCGGACCACCTCGGATGCCCTCGTCGGCGAAGACTTCCTGCAATGATCTGGAAACCTCCGGCTCCTCCTTCGACGCCAGCCGAGAACGCACCAGCAGGGTCACCTTCGAGCCGAGCCGGGCGAACATCTGGGCCAGCTCCAGCGCCACGTAGCCACCGCCGAGCACCAGCAGCGAGTCGGGGCGCTCGGACAGTTCCATCGCCGACGTCGAGGTCAGGTACTCGACGCCGTCCAGCCCCTGGATGAGCGGGACCCAGGGACGGGTGCCGGTAGCGATCAGGTAATGGGCGGACTCGATGGTTTCCACGGTGCCTTCAGCGGCGGTGACCTCCAGCACAGGCGCATCCGGGGTGCCGGCGAAGGCCGCCTGGCCCTGGCGGACCGGCCAGCCGTAGGCTTCGGCCACGTCGAAGTACTTCTCACCCCGCATCGCCTCGACCAGGTCCTGCTTGCCACCCACCAGCCCGGGCATGTCGACCGCGCCCGCGGTGGCGGCGATCCCCGGGAACCGGGAGCCCGCGTCCGCGGCCACGTGGCGGGCCTCGGCGGCCGCTATCAGCGCCTTGGACGGCACGCACCCGGTGTTCACGCAGGTGCCGCCGAACGTACCGCGCTCGACCATCACCACCGACTTGCCCAGCGTGGTGGCGCGGATCGCTGCGGCGAACGCCGCGCCACCCGACCCGATCACGGCCAGATCAATCTTCGACTGCATCCCGAACCCTCCCCGGACTGTTGAGAAATCCTCCTGATGCGGCGATACTAAAGCTTCCAGTACAGGGGAAGGTCAAGGGTGAGACCTGTGACACACGAGGGGTGAGGATGCGGATCGGGGAGCTCGCTGAAGCGGCCGGCACGACCACGAAGACTCTGCGGTTCTATGAAGACCAGGGGCTCTTGCCCCCGGCCGAGCGCACGCCCGGCGGCTACCGCGACTACACGACCGAGAGCCTCACCCGGATCGACTTCATCCACCGCGGCCAAGCCGCCGGACTCTCCCTCGCCCAGATCCGGCAGGTCCTCGACATCCGCGACCACGGCCAAGCTCCCTGCGATCACGTACGCGACCTGCTCGACGCACGCCTGACCGACATTGACCTGAAACTCAGACAGCTCCACGACCTGCGCGACACCCTCGCCGGGCTACGCGACCAGGCCGAGCACGTTGAGCCCGACACGTGCAGCTCCGACCAGGTCTGCCGGTACCTGTAGCCAAGCCCGACGCCGCACGGACACGCCATCGAGGGGTGGTGGTCGACCGAGCCCCAGCCGCACAGCTGGAACGTTCCGCCTCGACCTACTGACACGAAAGTGTCAGCGGCGCAGTGGGCATCGGAACTGCGCCCGAGGGACTCACAGCACGTATCGATCCGGGCGGGTCGACAGGGGTGAGGGTCGCCAACCCCGGTAGTCGTATGGGGATGGCCTTACGGACACGCAGGGCATCGCTACCACCCCCTCGCGTGCGAGGGAGTGGAGGCCGCCACTGAGCGTCTGAAAAACCCCGCCAATTAGCGGACAAAGTCACACGCCTGTGACCGAGTGTTCAGTGCGCGCTGTATAGTTTAGTCCATGCTGACCATTGCTTCGCGTCTCGACGTGATGAACCGCCTGGGTCGTGCACTGGCCGACCCCACTCGATCCCGGATCATCTTGACCCTGCTCGACCATCCCGCTTACCCGGCGGAACTGGCCCGAGATCTGGACCTGACACGCCCGAACGTGTCCAACCACCTGGCATGCCTGCGCGATTGCGGGATCGTCGTCTCCGAGCCCGAGGGTCGTCGGACACGATATGAGATCGCCGATTCGCACCTGGCGCAGGCGCTGACGGCACTGGTCGATGCCACCCTGGCAGTGGACGAAGACGCCCCGTGCATCGATCCCGCCTGCTCGCTTCCCGGATGCGACGCAGCTGGGGTGGGCGCATGATCCTCACCTCGGTCTTGCAGGCGATGGGCCTGTTCGCAGCGACCAACATCGACGACATCATCGTGCTCTCCCTCTTCTTCGCGCGAGGGGCAGGCCAGCGCGGCACTACCGCCCGCATTCTGGCCGGCCAGTACCTCGGATTCGCCGGCATCCTCGGTGCCGCGGTCCTAGTGACCATCGGTGCCGGAGCATTCCTGCCCTCGGCAGCCATCCCGTACTTCGGTCTCATCCCTCTGGGCCTCGGCCTCTGGGCCGCATGGCAGGCCTGGCGCGGAGACGATGACGACGATGACGACGAGGCCAAGGTTGCCGGCAAGAAGGTCGGCGTGTGGACAGTCGCAGGCGTCACCCTTGCCAACGGCGGCGACAACATCGGCGTCTACACCCCTGTCTTCCTCAGCGTGGAACCTCTCGCAGTAGTCGCCTACTGCATCGTCTTCCTCGCGCTCGTCGCGGTCCTGGTGGCCCTGGCAAAGGTCGTCGCCACCCGCCCCCCGATCGCCGAAGTGCTCGAACGCTGGGAGCACATCCTCTTCCCCATCGTTCTCATCGGCCTCGGCATCGTGATCCTCGTCAGCGGCGGAGCCTTCGGACTCTGACGTAGCGACAGCGATCCAAACGGCCCCGACCGGGCGCACCCCTCTCGGTTCAGACCGCGACACCTACCTGCAGCCAGTCCTGCGTGATCGCGGCAACAAGACCGCCACGGAGCGCTGCAAAAACCCCGCCACCAAGCGAACGAAGCCACACCTACCCTGCATGCGCCGCTGACGCGGCGCCGGGCCTCCTGGCGAGGACCCGGCTGCGCCCGCAAGCGCCGATTCACCCGAGCACGGCTGCGAGGGTGCGCTGGGTCCTCCCTGACACCGAGGAGGACCACCATGGCCTGGACAACGATCCGCACCGCCGTCACGCTCGACCTGCCCGCCTTCGCCGAGCCGGTCGAGATCCACCACGACCCCGCGCAGCACGCCCTGCTGGCCCTGGACCCCGCCACCGGCGAGTCCGAGGTCCTGACCACCCGCTCGCCCGACTTCCCGCTGCTGCCCGACGAGGCCGTCGTCAAGGACTGGTCCGAGCACAGCGGGCTCCCCCGCGCCCTGGCCGAGGTAGGCGTCGTCGAGCTGCTCGACGCCATCGCCGTCGGGCCGTTCGCCGCCACGGCGCACCGCGTGCGCGTGCTGACCGCGGGAGGCGCAGCATGAGCACGGCGAACCCCACGGACACTGGTGCTCCCCGGGTATGGCTGGCATGCCTGACCTGCTGCTACAACGACGGGGCCCTGGTGGGCCGGTGGGTCGACTGCACCGACGTGGAGGGCGTCACGCTCGCCGACCTCCACGAGGGCTCTGGGAGGCCGTACGCGGCCTGCGAGGAGGTCTGGGTGCTCGACCACGAGTTCGTGCCCGTCGAGGGCGAGTTCGGCCCTCTGGAGGCCGCCCAGTGGGGCGAGTGCTTCGAGGAGGCCGGTCCTGAGCAGTGGCCCGCCGTGTGTGCGTGGGTCCGGTCAGGGATGCACATCACCGAGGGGAGTGGCGACCTGCCCTCGCTGCCCGACTTCGAGGAGCGGTACTGCGGCCACTGGGAGAGCTTCCGGGAGTACGCAGAGCAGCTCGCCGACGAGACCGGGATGATGACCGATTGGCCGGAGGAAGCTGTGCGGTACTTCGACTGGGCGAGCTGGACCCGCGACCTCGCCTTCGACCACACCGTCGTCGACGCCCCGGCGGTCGAGGGCTACGGCGTCTACGTGTTCCGAAACCTGTGAGCTGCTCAGACGAGCTTGGTGGGCACGCCCACCTGCTTGGGGTGACGAGCGCACACCGGGGCCACCAGCTCGGTCAAGGGCACCCCGAGGGCGTGGGCGATGCCGTGGAGCGTGGAGATCTTCGCGGCCACGCGCCCGGCCTCGACCTCGATGATCGTCTTGCGGTGGACCCCGGCGGCCTCCGCGAGCCGGTCGATCGAGAACCCGGACTCCTTGCGCAGGCGCGCCACCTCCACGCCGAGGGCGCGCAGGTCTGGGGCGGGAGCAGGCATCCACCCAACTTCCCGCAGGCGCGTACGTTGCACAGTAACCCAAACGCGCCTGTTTTCAGTACGCTGATCGGGAGTTCCAAACTCTCGACCCACCCGAAGGAAGGAACCCCATGACACGGGTAATACACACAAGGGCGATCATCGCGGCGATCGTGGCGACAGGCCTGCTCGCAGGCTGCGGAGGACAGGACGGTCCAGCCGGCCAGGATGGAGCATCAGCCCAGGACGAAGCGGCAGGCCAGGGCGGCATCTTCGACTTCTCCTCCCCGACGATGGGACCGGCCGAGGAGATCGTCGTCGAGATACCCGAAGGGCTCAAGGAGGCGATGGGTCCAGACGGCGAGAACCTGTTTCTCCAGCGGGCCACACTCACCGCCTACGAGCTGGATGGGGCCCAGAACTGTGCAGTGCGCATCGACCTGGAGTGGGCTCCCGGAGCCGATGAGTTGATCGCATCGTCCAGCAGCTCCGATGACGGACCGAACTACGGCTTCGCCCTCGGCTACGTCTACCACCACCCGCTGTCCGAGTTGAGCCCGGACGGCGAAGGGCCCGGCAACTTCTTCATCGCGGACGACTACTCCCATGCGGTCCGGGTGAACGACTGCGCCGCAAGCCCCATGGACGACGACAACTCCTCCGCCCTGGACTTCAAGTTCCTGCGGGACGGGGACATGACCGACGGAGCCGAGATCGACTTCACCGTCATGAAAGACGGGTCCATCACGATCGTCGACAGCGATGTCGAGGACTTCGACCGTGACTCAAACGGCGACTGGGTTGCCGACTAGGCCACGGCGTCCACGCGTTCCGGCACCCTGCACCTGACAAGGAGCCCGCGCCAGCGGGCTCCTTGCCTTTTCCTCAGCGCTCCAGCTCGTCCTCGTGGTTGACCTCGAGGACAGGCTCATGGACCGACTTGAGTGCCTTCTCCCTGCTGGTCAGCTCTCGCCTCGTGGCCTCGCGCCTCAGCTCGGCCAGCGTCGAGGGCTCGCCGTCCCAGGCGTGGTCGCCCGCAGCGACCTCGGCGCGCATCGCGTCGGCCAGTGCCTTGTCCTGGCGCACCTCGACGGCCCTGCGGGCCACGGCGAGCTTCGCCGCGCGGCGCCACAGCTCGAAGGCCACCGAGGCGTCCAGCGCGTCCTCGTAGCGCTCCAGCGTGGCGCTCCTGAGCCCCTTGGCCAGCGCGCCGTCCAGCGGCTCCCCAGTGGCCAGTTGCGCGCGCCAGCGCTCGTCGATCTGGACCATCTGCTCCCATGCAGCCACCTCGCGCTCGCGCGTCGGCCTCCTCTCCCGCAGCGGCGACTCGTAGGGCGCAGCGGCCCGCACCCCGGAGGTCGAGGACGCCTCGGCCCCGGACCCGGCGGTAGCCGGGGCTGGGGCCGGAGTCGTGTCGGCGGCAGCCGACGCGCTCACATCGGCCACGTCCTCGACCGTCTCGACGGCACGCTGCTGCTCGGCCTCCTGCTCGCGCTCCCAGGCGGTCTCCGGCTCGTCGAGCGCGCGCCACGCGGCGATGGCGGCGTCGACCTCCGCGTAGCCCATCCCGGCGCTGCGCATCGCGCCGCGGTCGGGCGTGCGCAGCCGCCACTTCTGGAGGTCCCAGGCGTCGAGGACGACCTTGTCGGCCAGCTCCGCGTCCAGTCCATCCGCATCGGATCCATCCGCCACGGCGACGCCGTCGTCTGCGCTCTCGGGCGACGGCCCAGCGGGCGCCATGACCGCCTCGAATCCAGCCCGTCGGGCTTCAGCCATCATCTCCTCCGCACGGCGCTCCTGCTCCCACTGGGCGGCCAGCGCCGCGGCGCTCTCGCTGCGCCGCTCAGCCAGGGCGTCGTCGAGGCTGCTCGCCATCGCCGGGCGCATCTGCGCCGCCGACATGGCCGGTTTCGGCGCGGCCTGCGCAGCCAGCTCGGCGTTGCGCTGGATCGCCTCCTCGACGTGGTCGAGCATGGCGAAGCGGCCGAGCCTGCTGGCCCGTCGCCGGTCGCTGGGACTCGGCTCGATGTACGCACCGTCCGCCCCGCGGCGCTTCATCTGGTAGGTGAGCCCGCGACCCTTCTCGCCGCGCTTCTCCACCACGACGCCGACCTCGGCCAGCGCCTCGGCGTACCCGTCGAAGTCGGTGTAGCCCGTGGCCTCGAGCGCAGTCCGGATGCGCTCCTTCAGCACCGCGAAGCTGAACGGCTCCGGCTCGCTCGGCGAGGCCCCGGCGTTCCACTTCTGGTGCTTGTCCAGCCCCCGCTGCTCGGACTTCTCCTTCAGCTCCCAGCCCGTGGATGTCAGCTCGTTGCGCTGCTCGTACCCCTGCGCGGCGAGCACGGCGTCGTGGGTCCTGGACAGGACCGAGTGCTTCACGTTGGACGACGCGAAGCTCTTGCCCGTGGCCTTGTCGATCGAGTCGATCACGATGTGGTTGTGGACGCAGCCGGTCTTCCCATCGACCTGGGTGACGACCAGCGCGCGGCGATGGTCACCGGCGAGCGAGCGGGCCAGCTCCTGGCCCAACCGATGACCCTCCTCCCAGTCGTCGAGATCGTCGGGATCGAGCGCCCCCGCACCGTCCCGCGCGAAGCTCTGGATGACGTGGTACGCCTGCACATAGGCGCCCTCGGTGACGTCGCGGTAGGTAGGCTGGCCGGTCGCCTTGTCGGTGCCCCACTGCACCTTGACCGTCCTGGTCGCGTCCTTGCGCCAGCGCTTCCGGTTGTCCCGGAACTGCCCCTCGGCGAACTCCGGGATGCAGCCGTTGATGCCGCTCGCAGCCACGAACCGGTCGCCCTTGGCCTGACCGTCCTTCTCAGTGAGCGCATACGCAATCAGCCGCGCCGAGTTCCTCGTCGGGCTGGACATCGCGACCGCTGCGATGGGCTTCACCATGACCTCAGTCATCCACTCCCGCGATGCGCCCGGCCAGCTCCAACAGCCTGCCGTCGATCGCTTCGAGCTGGCGCTTCACGTCGTCGAGGTCGCCGGTCACCTGACCCGTCTGGTGGGCGACCTTGGCCATCTGGTTGATGTTGTGACCGACCTTCCTCATCTCGGTCCTCAGCTCCTGGACGCCGTCGATCAGGCCGTCCACCACGTCGGGATCGGCACCGCCCCTTCGTGCCGATGCCTGGGCCTGCTCGCGGGCCAGTCGTCGGCATCCGTCCTCCACCGCTTCGCGGATGATGTCCGAGACGGTGACGGCCCGGCCCGTCGCCTCGCTCGCCCGCTTCGCGGACTCCCCGGCGAGGTCGAACGATGACTGCGTCATCCTGAGTTCGACCCGCTTCGGGTAGATCGCCCGCCTACCTCCTCGCCGCCTCGGCTGCGCCTCGTCCGGCATCGTCACCACGTCGGTCGACCTCCCCTCGGTAATGCTGCAACCGGGCTGTCCGGTGGGCTGCGCACCCCCATCAGTATACCCGGTTGCAGCATTACGGCGAGCAGTTCAACTGTACGGGTGTTTGGCTCCGCCAAATCCCCTCCCAGTTGCTGCCCGCCCCTCGTCGGCTCCGCCTCCTCGGGGGACAGGGCTACCGCCCTCCCCCTCTCTGCTCCGCTCCGACGGGGCCCCTCCCCGTGCGTCGAAGGACCCCGGCCCGCATCCGCGGAACCGGGGTCCTGGGGACCGTCCACGACGGCTACGCGCCGTAGACCGAGAAGCCCCGCTCGTGCGCGTCCTCGGGCTCGTCGTCCTCCTCGTGGACGTCACCGTCGGCGACCGTCTCCCCGTCCTCGAGGATGGGCTCCTCGGCCCGCTCGAGACTCGCCTCGTTCGCGGCCCCGCGCGCCTTCAGCGCGACGACTGCTTCGACGAGGCGCGCGGCCCTCTTGACCTCGTCGCGGTCCTTGCGGACCCGGCGTACTGTGCCGTCCTTGGCCGTCTTCTCGGTCACCTCCTCGTCGATGCCGAACAGCTCGTACAGCTCCTCCATCGCGGCGCAGCGCGCCTCACCGGCGTGCTTGAGCGCGTCCTTGACGGCCTTCGCGGCGGCCCTCTCCTCAGCCTCGATGGCCGCCTGCTTCGCGGCCAGCTCGGCCTCAAAGGCCTTCCGCTCGGCCACGAGGTCGGCGAGCCGCTGGACCCGTTGCTCGCGCCTGGTCATGGTCGTGTTCTCGGTCATCGTGATGCCTCCTCGGGCGTCGTTGTTCGGGAGCCCATCCCCGGGGTGGGCGATAGGTGGAGCTACCACTCGGGCAGCCCTTCTACGACCTCGACCAGGGCGGCCAGATCGACATCTGCGAGCACACGAGCACGACGGTCGCGCTTGGACATGTGCTCCCACTGCGCACGAGAGAACTCGCCGTAACCAAGCGACCCGAGCCAGGCCAACTTCTGCTCCACGGGCACCCGCGAGGCGAGCACGGGCAGGGACACCAGCCCCTCCTTGTGCGCGGCCACCAACTCGGTCAGGAGCGCCGACTCAGCCGTGCGGATGCGCCGCCCCGCCACCGAGTCGTAGCGACGCTGCCACGTCCGCCATTCCTCCTCGGTGCGCAGGCACCCTGTCGACCGGTCAGGGCCGGTCGTGCCTGGGCGCATCGCCGCGATGTGGCGGGCGATCTCCCGGGCGCGCTGGTAGTCATGGACGTTGTCCCACGGTGCCGTGTCGAACCCCGCCAGTTCGTAGCCGTCGACGCGATCGACACGCAGCGTCTCCATCACAGGACGACGCTTCATGTCGAAGTCGAGACTCACCTCCGGCGCACGCTCGACGGGATGAAAGTCGACACGGTCCTTTGACCGGGACAGTTCTCGGAACGACGGGAACGAGGTGTACTCATTGACGACCTTCCCCGTCCGGGAGACGGCAAGGTTGCGGAACCAGCGGCGCTCCTCGAGCGACAGGCGATCCCGTTCGGTGTCGTCGGCATCGAAGCGAGGACGCAGGTCGGACGGAGTCTTGAGCCCGGCGCGTGCGAGCACGCCACCGAGTCGGGCGCTCACGTTCCCACGGGTGGTCAGGTTCACCAGGTCGTCCTGTTCGTGCTTGACCTCCCAGACCCCGGGGTCGCCGACGAGCGCTTCGCGCGCATCACGGAAGACGTCGGAGGCACCGAAGCAGTCGAAGGCCTCGACGTCATCCTCGGTGGTGATGAAGCCGTCGGTGGTCACCGAGATCAGGTCGACCTCGTTGGCCATCCCGAGCAGGAGGGCGCGGACGAGGCTGGTGATCATCGCGGCGTGGTAGGGACTGGTCACCGACGATCCGCCGATGGACTCCATCTCCTCGGCCCAGGCGTTCCAGCCCGACCGTTCGGCGACATCCTGGGCGAGCTTGCCGTAGCAGGAGTTGCAGGCCACCTTGACCACCTGTTCGACGAGCGAACCCTTACCCCAGACACGCTTCGCCTCGACGCGGTCGGCGACCATCTGACGCACGGCCGCACGCATGGAGCGCGACGGGCCGCCGTCATGCTGGAGCACTCGCAGCCGGTACCCGATCTGCACCCGGACCCGGGCCCCGAGCTTGAGGGCCAACGCAAGCTCGGGACCGCAGACCCATGCGCCGTTGAAGCCGTCGAAGCCGACGGCGTCCATACCCTCGCCCTGGGCTGCCCCGGCTCCCTCGGACGTGCGAGAGTAGACCACGGACTGGCCCACCTTGACCGGCAGGCACGGCTCGACCCCCTCGGGGAACTCCCAGCTCGCATAGGCCACCAACGGCGTCACGATCCCCAGCGGGAAGTCTTCGGGGGTGAGGTCGCGGTCCTTGATCACCTCCTCGATGCACCCGTTCTCGAAGTCGACATCGACGATCGCGGCCATCGCCGAGGGGTAGGCCGACTGGATGTCGTGGTCGTAGGTCCGGGTAGGGAAGTGCCCGACCCGCAGACAGGAGTTCCAGCCCCCGTGGAAGGCCTTCTTGTACGCGGAGTGCGCCTGGTTGGCATCGCCATCCACCGGAGTCAGTGACCGCACCGAATAGAAGCTCAGGCCGTCGTCGTCGGCGGCCTCGCCGTCGTTGACCCGGACGAGCCCCTGGAACCGCGCCATGAACTCGGCGTTGCTCGCCCCAGCGATGCCCCAGTACTCCTTGATGCCCGCCCGCAGGGCGTGGGCACCGCCACCCGACAGGGTTACCGCGGGCACGGCGTCGACGCCCCACAGCGCCGTCAAGTACTCCAGCACGATCACCGCGTCGTTGACGCCGTAGTCGAGGAACTCGACGAGCCGCTCGCGCCTCATGCGGGTCATGTCCTCGATCGAGTCACCGATGCCGAGCTTGGGCACGCCGCAGACCGCACCGAGCACAGCCAGCGACTTCTGCCCCGGAGCGGACTGACCCATCGTGTCGCGCACGGTGATCGAGAGGGGCAGCCAGCGCTCACCCGTCCCGTGGGAGCCCGGGCGGGCGATCATGCGGATCGGCTTGAGCGAGACGAGGCCACCAGACGCTGAGGTCACCCGGCGCATGATGTCGTCGTAGCGCCCATCCCCGCGCTGGCGCGCCGGCCGCGCGAAGGCGGTCAAGTCCGCAGGCAGGTAGTGACCCGCCAAGACGATCTTGACGCTGTGGTGCTTGAACAGGGCGGCCATGCTCGCCCGGTAGTCCCCGTCCACCCAGAAGTCCCGACGGGGCACGCCCTTGGGGTCGGGGAGACCAGCGGCTCCCCACAGACCGCTCTCACGGACCACGACGGCCAGCGAGTCTTCGACCGCCAGACACTCATCGACCAACGGCAAGAGCACGATCTCGAACCGCCACGCAGGATCCTCGGGATCGAACACCGAGAACTGGTAGCTGTTGATCCGCCGCGACCCGTCGGGGAGGTAGGTGAACTCGGTGTCGAAGGCGATCGTCGGAGCGAACTCGCCGGTGCTCATCGCACGCACCGTGGCGAGGTCCCCGAAGGCCGGAGAACCGGCTCCTGAGACGGTCAGCGGGGGCACGCTGGCACTGGCCGTTCCGGCCAGGCCAGTCTGCACTCCCATAGGGGAATATGGCCTGAAAGCCTTTTCCCTGGTCAGAGGGTCATTCGAGAGATTTTTCGTGTCACCGTTTTCGATTTCGGTGACACGAGAGGCCCCGATTCGAGCCTCAGAAGGGCCTCCTGGAGCCCTCTCGACGCGCCTCACGAGCACGGCCGTCGAGACCCCCGAGACCTCCTCGCAGGAGACGGTCCAGGACGTGTTGCGGAGCTGCTCGGAGATGCTCTGGAAGTCGTTGTCGACGGTGCTCATGCAGCACCCCCGAACAGGGAGGCGAGGCGACGGCACTGCTCATCGGTCAACGGGGGAGCGCTCGCCACGATCCGCTCGACCGCAGCCTCGACGTCGGCAAACGTGGGCTCCGCCGGTTCGATGGGGACGACCAGAGCGGAGAGGTCCTCGCGGCGGACCTTGATGAGATTGCCGATCTTGGCGGCAGCCAGCTCCCCGCGCTTGATGCGCTGGCGCAGCGTCCAATGGGAGCCGTAGCCGAGTTCGACTACTTCGGTGAGAGTGAGCCACTCCCGCTCGAGGAGGGGTCGACGGACAGGTTGACGGTCGTGAATGGGCTGTGACGCCACGGTGGCCTCGCTGATGCGCAAGCGAATGCACACCGCACGTCCCGGCTCAGGCCAATCCGGAATCTGCCTCCACCGTCAGGGAGGCTCACCGCCTGCCACGCAGATCAGCTCGCGGCTGCTCGGTCACCAACCGAGGGTCTGCGCCTCCGCCCGTGTGCTCCATGAGCGGCACCTCCCAGTCTAGCGAGGATCGCCACGAATCAACAGACCAGGCGGGCCGTCATACGACGACTTGCCGAATGTGGTGGAGTTTAGGTTTAACGTGTGACGTTATTGACGCAACGCGTTAAGGTTGCTAACTTGGGCGCGTGATCAGATCCTTCGGTGACCGCGACACCGAGCGAGTCTGGTTACGTGAACGGGCCCCCAAGCTCGATCCCCGGATCCACAGGGTTGCCAACCGAAAACTCCATCACCTGGACGCGGCGACCGATCTCAATGCTCTCCGCGTACCACCGGGGAACCGGTTGGAGGCTCTGACAGGCGATCGATCGGGACAGCACAGCATCCGCATCAACGACCAGTGGCGGATCTGTTTCGTCTGGACCGATGCCGGACCTGAGCACGTCATCATCGAGGACTACCACTGAGGCGCACCATGACTGAGAAGCTCTACCCTCCGATTCACCCTGGCGAGATCCTCAAGGAGGACTTCCTGGACGGGTTCGGCATCACCCAGCACAAGCTGGCTGTTGCTGTCGGAGTGCCGCCGCGCCGGATCAACGAGATCGTGCACGGCAAGCGCCGGATCACGGCAGACACTGCGCTTCGCCTGGGTCGCTACTTCGGCATGAGTGCTCAGTTCTGGATCAATCTGCAGGCGCGCTACGACCTGGAGGTCGAAATGGACATGCTCGGCGACTCGCTCGACAGCATCGAGCCGCTCCAGTTGGCATGAGTGCCCCGCCGCTCATGGGGCGGGTGGCGCTCGTCACGGGGGTGAGTCGCAGGCAGGGGATCGGGTTCGCCATTGCGTCCAGGCTTGCCGCACGAGGGTTTGAGCTCTTCGTGACGCATCATCGGCCCCATGACGAGGACCAGCCATGGGGTGGGGATGATCTGGAGGTCCTCATGGAGGAGCTCCGTGCGCAGTGCGTCGACCCTGGTCAGCGCGTCGTCGATATGGGTGTGGACCTGGCGGAGGACGGGGCGCCCGAAGCGGTGGTGGGGCAGGCCGTGGGCGAGTTCGGTCACGTCGATGTGCTCGTCTGCAACCACGCCCGGTCTGGTGGCGATGGGGTCATCGGCGACCTCACAGCTGAGATGCTGGACGCGCACTGGGCGGTCAACGCCCGGTCGTCGATCTTGCTGGTCCAGTCGTTCGCTGCCCAGCATGACGGTCGTCCCGGAGGTCGAGTGGTATTGATGACGTCCGGCCAGGGGCTCGGGCCCATGCCCGGAGAGGTGGCCTACGCGGCGTCCAAAGCGGCGTTGGCGGGGGTGACGATGACGCTTGCCGACCAGCTGGCTGACGTTGGCATCACGGTCAACACCATCAACCCTGGCCCGGTCGACACCGGCTACATGACCCCGGAGATGATGGCCCACGTGGCTCCGATGTTTCCCTTCGGGCGGATGGGAGCGCCGGACGATCCGGCCCGCTTGATCGAGTGGCTGGTCAGTGACGAGGGGCAGTGGATGACGGGCCAGGTTCTCAACACCGAGGGTGGGTTCGCACGCTGGCGGCCACCCTCATCATGACACCCGGAGTGCTCCTGGTGAACTTGAGCAGCGCAATGGTGACCGCCACTATCAGCACAGCTTCGGCGTCAACGATTAGTGGCGGATCTGTTTCGTCTGGAGAGAGTGAGGTCCCCACGATGTCGAGCTCGTCGACCACCACTGACCTGATGGACCCGATTCATCCGGGCGAGATCCTTTTGGAGGACTTCATCGAGGGATTCGGGATGACCGAGAACAAGCTTGCGGTTGCCATGGGCGTTCCGCCGCGGCGGATCATGAAGATTGTCCACGGCAAGCGCGGCATCACGGCTGACACCGCAGTTCGTCTGCGTGCCGTCAGCACGACCGCGGAGTTATGGATGAATCTCCAGAGCCATGACGAGCTGCGGCTGGAGCGGCACGCTCTCCGCGATCAGATCGGCGGCCTTCAGCCGCTGCGGACAGCATGAGCCGCCTCGTTGTGGTCTCCGGGCTTCCTGGGACCGGCAAGACGACGCTGGCCAGGAGGCTCGTCCGGGAGCTGCGCGCCGTCTACCTGAGGGTGGATGTCGTGGAGACCCCGCTGGCTCGGGCCGGGATCGACGTCGGACCGCTTGGGTACGAGATCGTTCGCGAGCTGGCGGCATCGAATCTGGCGCTGGGGCTGCCGGTGGTCGTCGACCTGGTCAACCCGTTGCCGACCACCCGCAGGATCTGGACGGGCTTGTCCGCCGAGCTCCAGGTGGGGCTGATGGTCTTCGAGTGCCAGGTCCCGGACGCTGAGGAGCATCGGCGTCGCGTCGAGACCCGCCAGCCCGACCTGCCCGGCCAGGATCTCCCCACCTGGGCGGATGTGCTGGCGCGCGAGTACGTGCCCTGGGACGAGGTCCGGGACGGCCGGCGGGTCCTGGTCGACATGACGGATACGGAGGCAGCGTGGCTCCACGCCCTCGAAGCCGTGACGCGCGAGCAATCTTGAGTCGTCAGCGGGCGCGCCACTGGGCATCGCTCATCGCATAGACGAGGTTGTCATCCCATGCCCCGCGGCACCAGTACGACCTTGGTGCCAGGGATTCGACGTGCATGCCCAGCCGCTCCAACAGCTTGGCCGACCGCACGTTCTGCGGTGACAGTTGGCCCACGAGCCGGTGGCATCCGAGGCGTTCGATGAGGTCGGTGACCACGGCGGACGCCGCCTCGAAGGCGTAGCCACGGCCTTGGTGCTCGGTTCGGAGCGTGAAGCCGATCTCCGCGACGCCGCCGCGCTCGTCGAGCCCCACGTAGAGGTCTCCGACGAGTTCGCCCTCGTGCTCGATCCCGATCTGACGCGGCTCGCCGGGGACGATGTCGGTCCAGGTGGACTGGGCCACGACAAGGCGTTCCACCCGTTCCCGTGTCACCGGCAGCTCCCAGTCCTGCAGCGCCGACACCTCTGGATCGTTGCGGTAGGCCAGGATCACGTCGATGTCGTCCTCGCGCAGGGGCCGCAGGATGAGACGTTCGGTGCGCAGAGGGTAGCCCGGACTCACGTCGGTCAGGTTATAGGCCCAGGGCACGCCGCGCTGTTCGGAGCGGCCACGCCTAGTTCCGAGCGGCCACGCACCGATCCGGTTCCGCAGGTGCGCACGGGCCAGCACGTCGGAGCCACACCTGGCATCGCGTTGGTGGTGCCCATGACAGGGGTGACCCTGCACCGTGGCCGACCGGCCAAGGCCTGCGCCCCCTTCGGCCAGGCAACCGCAGAATTCGTTGCCCCACCCCTGGGCAAGGGATTCGATGGTTCTCAGGTGATGCAGAGCTCCCTCTTCCGTGGGCGCCCCATCATCGCGGCGGTCACCGTGGCCGTCGTCCCCAAACAGTCGCTCATGGCCAACGGGAAATTCGTGATGGTGCAATCAGACAACTGAGAGGAGGTGAATCGACATGGCCGACATCTTGGACCTGCAGGAGGACGGCGTCCCCACCCCCGAGGAGGAGAAGCGCTCGATGGGCTCCTTCTTCTACTGCACATCGAACCGCAGCTGGGTGCTGTGCCTTTGGCGCGTCTGAATGGCCCAGACCTGCCTCGCCGTTGAGCCGTTCGCCCCGCCCGACTTCTCGGGCGGGGCGATGTGCGCGAGGAGCCCCTGTTCACTTCCGGTCAGCGTTGGCGTCGGACCCGTGACTTCGGGGGTCCGCGTTGCTGGACTGTCGAACGGCAACGAACACCCCCGGGAAGGACACGTCATGGTGAGTCAGCTCCAGAAGCTTCTCTCACGCGCCGATCTGGCTCGGATGCGCCCCTCGAGCTGGCGGCCATCGGTCACGTCTCGGCGCCCAGCGTGACGGTGATGACCCGCCACCCCGCCCTGGCCGCAGTCCACGGCTTGGGCGCCCGCAGGGAGGGTTGAGCCGTGCACCGAATCCATCTCGCCGAGTTGCGGGACGCGTCGGCCGCGTGGGCCGGGGTGTCCATCGCGTTCGTCGCCGTCAATGCGGCCCTCGCCATGACCCTCACGATTTTGTACTCGGGCTCGGTTCGGCTTGCGGCCGGAGAACTGCCGCTGATGGCCGCGACGGCCTACACGATCGTGCAGGGGCTCAACGCCCTGGTCATCCGTTTCGTCGCCGTGCCGATCGTCGCCGGTGCCACCAGCTTGGTGGTCGACTCCCGTCGGGGCGCGCTGGCCAGGCTGGCCTTGTCGGGTGCCACGCCCGCCCAGGTGCGCGGAACCGTCACCTCCCAGCTGGTGGCCGTGTCCCTGGTGAGCGCCGTCGTGGGGGACGCCGTGGGCCTCGCCCTGGTCGCGCCCATGCTGCGCCTGGTGGACTACTCGGCGCGCGCCGAACCCCTCCACGTCTCGATCGACCCCCTCTATTCGCTGCTCCCGCTCATCGCGGGGAGTCTGCTCTGCGTCCTGGTCGCGGTGATCGGCGGCGGCAAGCAGGCCCGCCTGGCCAGTGAGATCCCTCCCGTGGAGGCACTCCGCCAGTCCCTGGCGCCGACCCGTTCGGGGCGGCTGACGACTGGGGGCTGGATTCGGTTGGTGCTGCTCGCACTGCTGGTTGCCGGTCTGTTCGCCTCCGTGCCGCTGCAGGTCGCCCACCGGTACAAGGAGACCGTCAGCAACCTGCTGATCCTGGGCTTCTTCCAGATCGTCATCTGGGGTGCGCTCCTGGCGGTGGTGGCTCCATGGGTCATCCAGCCCCTGACGTCGGCCTGGACGCGGTGGGTGCCGTCCCGCGCGCCGGTCTGGCTGCTTGCCCGGGCCACCGTCGCCGCGCGGGTCGAACGGCTGTACAAGTCGGTCGTTCCGGTGATGTTCACGATCGGCATCGCGGTCGCGTCGGTGGGGTTGGGCGCGTCCATGGTGGACACGTTGGCCGCGTCGATGGCCGATGTCCGGCTCGAGGGCTCGAGCTGGGAGTCGCTCGTCATGATGTTCGGCGCTCCGCTGTCCATCGCGCTGGCAGGCGGGGTCGGAGCCCTGACAATGATGGGGAGCCAACGGTCGGCCGATCTCGCGCTGGCCGGCGTTGTGGGGGCCACCCCCGCGCAACGCACCCTCATCCCGCTGCTGGAGGCGGTCATCATCACCGGCAGCGCTGCGCTTCTCTCGCTTGGCATGGTCGTGCCCGCCTACGCCTTCCAGGCCTGGTCCCTCACGGCCGCCGGCCTCACCTACCGCCTCAACGTCCCGGTCGTGGTCGGTGCGGTGGCGGTTGCGATCTGCCTCGTCGTCACGATCGCGGCGACCGTACTGCCCACCCTGCGCTCCCAGCGGTCGCCCGAGCCCAGGGTCATCATGCGACTTGTGGCCGCGTGACGCCACGAAAGGAATTCATCATGCATCGCGTGCATCTTGGCGAACTGCGGAACTCGTGGTCCGCCTGGGCGGGCGTCTCGGTCACGTTCGTGACCGTCAATGCCGCCCTCGCGCTCATCGTCCTCATGGCCTCGACCGGATTCGTTTCCGGGGATGCGGGCGTCGCGATCTATGCCGGCACCCAACTCGTCACCACCGGGTTCCTCATCCTGCTCGTGTCACTGCCCGTGCTGGCCTCGGCCACCTCGCTGGTCGTCAACGCCCGGCGCGGGGCGCTGGCCCGTCTCGCGCTCGTCGGCGCCACGCCGAGCCAGGTGCGCTCCACGCTCGTGAGCCAGCTCGTGGCCGTCTCTCTCGCCTCCGCGCTGGTCGGTGACCTCCTCGCCTTCGCCCTCGCCCGCCCGTGGATGGCGTTGGATGCCTGGGCGGCCCGCAACGAGGGCCTGGCCCTGCCGACGGAGCCCGGCCCGCACTGGGGGCCGGTGCTGGCCGTTAACGTGCTGTGCGCGGGCGTCGCCGTGCTCGCCGGTGCCCGGCAGGCGTCGTGCGCCAGCAGCATCCCGCCGATCGAAGCGCTCCGGCAGGCGATGGCCCCGATGCGTGACGCCCGGCTCACCGCGGGCGGCTGGGTTGCCCTCGTCGTGATCGGTCTGGGCGTGACCGGCGCGATCGGCGCCGTCGTCGTCATCTCGGCCCAGGGCAGCGTGTCGGTCGTGGGGCACCTGATCATGGCCGCCACCACCCTGGTGTTCGTGCTCACCGCCGGGCTGGCGGTGGCCGCGCCGGTGGTGGTGGCCCCGCTGACCCGTGCCTGGACGGCGCTGGTGCCCTCACGGGCCCCTGCCTGGGTGCTGGCCCGTTCCACCGTCTCCGCCCGGGCCGATCGGCTGTACAAGTCCGTGATCCCGGTCATGTTCGCGCTCGCCATCGGCATCGGCGTCACGGCCGTGCTGGATTCCTCACTCGCGTCCATGGTCGCGAGCGGTGGCGGGTTTGCCGAGCTGAGCACGCCGGCGATCGCTGACCTGGCTGCTCTGTTCGGCCTTCCGCTGGCCATCGCCTTCTCCTCGGGGATCGGCTCGCTCGTCATGATGGGCCGGCAGCGGGACGCCGAGCTCGCGCTGCTCGGCATCGTCGGCGGCACCCCCGCGCAACGCTCATGGATCCCCGTCTGGGAGGCCGTCATCATCACCGTCAACGCGGCGTTGCTCTCGCTGATCGTGACCGTGCCGAGCCTGATCTACACGTGGTTCGCGATCACGGCCGCGGGTGCGACCTTCGTCCTGGTGGTGCAGCCCTGGTTGGTGGCCCTGCTGGTGGGCGGCGGCATCGTCGGGACCGCGCTCACGACGGTGCTGCCGACCCTGCCCGCGCAACGGCTGCCCGAACCCCGCGTGGTGGCGCGGTTGGTGGGGGAGTGATGCTTCGGCGGCGCATGGTTCTCGCCGGGCGCCGCACCACATCGCCTTGACTCGCGCGGGCACGGCGCGCTCAGGTGAAGCGCAGGAAGGCGCGCAGGGAGGCGTCCGGCACGTCGCGAATCTCGGTGAAGCCGCGGGCCTCGTAGAACGCCCGTTGGCCGGGGTCGTCGTCGGTGATCAGCACCTGCTGGCGGACATCGGCGAACGGCTCGAGGACGGCGGCGAGCAGGGCGGTGCCGACGCCACCGCGCTGGTGGTCGGGTGCGACCAGAATGTCCTGGAGGTACACGATCGTCACGCCGTCCCCCACCACCCGGGCCAGGCCGACGAGGTCGTCGCCGACGCGGGCGCACACCACCCGCAGCGACGTCCCACGGCCGCGTGGAGCCGGTCGGGATCACGGGTGTACGCCTCCCACCCGACGCTGCGGTAGAGCTTCACCAGTTCGTCACGGCCTGGGATCTCGTGGGTGGTCAGCGTGGGGGTGTTCACGGTGCGACGCTAGCCCAGCCCCCGCCTCCGGCCGCGCAACCGCGCCGTCCGAGGTGCCCGGGGGAGAAGAGCCGTGCCACGCGACGGGAGCGTCGCGGACTGGGGGGAGCGAGGTGACCGGGGTCAGCCGGCCCGGCCGGCGGCGTCGACGCCACCGGTCGGGTCCGTTTGACTCTCCAGCCAGTCACCCGACTCGTTGATCGTGTCGGCGTAGGAATCGACCACCGTCTCCGTGGGGTCGGGGTCGGCGTCCACCCGTGCCGCGTCGGGGGTGCGCTGCGCGAACTCGGCGTCGCGGTTCAGGTCGTCGGGGGATCCCGCCTGGTGGGGATGGTCGGTCACGATTGCCTCCTGGGGTCGCGTCACTGCGGTGGTCGCATCGTAGGTCGCTCCCGGCCGTCATGTCGGCGATCGGCGCAGGTGAGTTAGGGTCCGATCATGCCGGATGCGATCTTCGACCACCCGCGCGTGGCCGCGGTGTACGACGCCCTCGACCCCGACCGCAGCGACCTCGACGTCTACGCGGCGATGGTCGAGGAGTTCGGCGCGGCCAGCGTCCTCGACATCGGTTGCGGGACGGGAACGCTCGCGACGCTGCTGGCGGCGCGCGGCGTCCGGGTGAGGGCCGTCGACCCGGCCGGCGCCAGCCTCGACGTCGCCCGCACCAAGCCGCACGCCGACGCCGTGACCTGGGTGCACGGCACGGCGCTGGACGCCCTGCCCGTGCAGGTCGACCTGGCGTTCATGACCGCCAACGTCGCCCAGGTGTTCGTGGGTGACGGCGCCTGGCGCGACGCTCTCACCGCCGTCCGCGCGGCCCTGGTGCCCGGTGGACGCCTCGTGTTCGAGTCCCGCGACCCGGACGTCCGCGCCTGGGAACGGTGGACGCCCGAGCGCACCCGCCAGGTCGTCGACGTGCCCGGTGAGGGCCGCGTCGAGGAGTGGATCGAGGTGACCGGGGTCGGCGACCGCACGGTGACGTTCAGCTCACCGACGGTCTTCCACCGCGACGGCGTCCGCGTGGAATCGACCTCCACCCTCGTCTTCCGCACCCGCGCCGAGCTGACCCGCTCGCTGGAGGAGGTCGGGTTCGTGGTCGACGAAGTCCGTGACGCCCCGGACCGCCCGGGCGCAGAATTCGTCTTCGTCGCCCGCAAGACCTCCGATGCTGGCGACGCCGACTCCGTGCGCAGGCTGCGCCGCCGCAGGGACGCCGCCGAGCTGTTCGCCGACCTCGACCCGTGGGGACTCATCGAGGGCGGCGCTCCCCGCGACGAGTACAGCCCCGAGGTGGACGCCCTGCTCGACCTCGAGCGGCCGGTGACGCCCGACGAGGTGCAGGCCACGTTCACCCGGATGGCCCAACCGGTGGACATGGTGGACGCCTTCGGCCTGGCCGACGCGTTCAACGCCGTCCTGGCCCGGCACCCCTGACGGGGCCGCCCACCGAGCGCAGCCAGGTCACTGCGGCGTCCTCCGACTACGGTGGGCGTGAGCCGTGAAGGAGAGCCCATGAGCAATTCCACCGAGGTCCCCCTGCGCAACCGAGCCGCGCTCGTCGGCCGGCTCGCCCTCGCGCGCGGGTACACCGCCTGGCACGCCTGGGGGCGCCGCGACCCGCTCATGGCCCTGTTCACCCCCGCCGGGCGCCGCCAGCGCTACCGGCTCTACGAAAGGTTGCGCGCCGAGGGCCCCGTCGTCCGTAGTTCGGCCGGCATGGCGTCGGTGGTCAGTCACCCGCTCGCGGACGGCCTGCTCCGCAGCCGCGACGTCAGCGTCCGCGTGGGCCAGCAGAACCCGGCGGAGCAGATCCTCGACCTCTCCCTGCTCGAGCTCGACCCGCCCGACCACACGCGGCTGCGTGCCCTCGTCGCCCCGCGTTCACCGCGCGGCGGATGCGCGAGCAGGAGGATCGGATCAGTGCCGCCGTGGACGCCCTCGCCGACGACCTGGCCGGCCAGCTGGCCCAGGGCCCGGTCGACCTGATGGCCGCGTTCGCCAAGCCGCTGCCCGTCATCATGATCACCGCGCTGCTCGGCATTCCCGACGCCGAGGTCGACTCCCTCAACCGGTACGGCGACGCGATCGGCCGGGCGCTCGACGGGGTGGCGTCCCTGCGTCACCAGCGCGAGATCACGGAGGCCAAGGTCGAACTGGCGGCGCTGTTCGAGCGCCTCATCGCGCTGCGCCGCCGCGAGCCGGGCACGGACGTGATCAGCCAGTTGGTGCAGGCCGAGGACGGCGACCAGCTCACCCACGCCGAGCTGATCGCCCTCGCGCAGCTGCTGCTCCTGGCGGGGTTCGAGACCACGGTGAACCTGCTCGGCAACGGCGTCTCCGCGCTCATGGACCGCCCCGACCTGTGGAAGCGGCTCGCCGACGACCCCGATCTCGCCGAGCGGGCGGTCGACGAGACGCTCCGGTTCGACCCGCCGGTGCAGTTGACGGGGCGGACGCCGACGCGCGACCTCACCGTCGACGGCGTCGACTTCGCCCAGGGGCAGGGGCTCGTCATCCTCCTCGCCGCAGCCAACCGCGACCCCGAGGTGTTCGAGCGGCCAGGGGAGTTCGACCTGGACCGCCCCAACCTGCGCGACCACCTGGCCTTCTCGACCGGCATCCACCACTGTGTGGGGCGTCCGCTGGCGGAGATGGAGGGACGCCTCGCGCTCGCCGCCCTCGCCCGCCGGGCCCCGAACCTGCGCCGCGCTGCGGCGGAGACGCTCGGCGACGGCGTCGTGATCAACGGTCGCGCGACGCTCCCCGTCCGCGCCTGACTCCGGCACCCCCCTCGGCATTTGGACCCGGGGAAATGGCGCCATGGCGCCATTTCCTCGGGTCCAAATGCCCATCCAGGGGTCGGCCCCCAGCCCCAGGCCCAGCCCCAGCCTCCAGGGGGCTCAGAGGGACAGGAGCACCCGGGCCCGTGAGCCGGCGTCCACGCGATCGTGGTCCTCGGCGATCCGCTCCAGCGGGAACGTGACGCGGGGCACGTCCAGCCCCACGGCCAGGGCCGACAGGTCGCGTGCCGCCTCCGCGCGGGCCTCGGCGCTGAAGTCGTCGCTGCCCAGCAGCCGGATGGTCACGTTCGCGAACAGCAGCGGCCAGAACGGCAACCGCGGCTCGGCATCGCGCGTCGCGTAGGCGGCGATGGTGCCGCCGGGGGCGATCACGTCCACCGCCAGGCCGACGTTGTCGCTGAACGCCACCTCCACGATCCGGTCGACGCCGTCGGGAGCCAGCTCTCGCACCGCGTCAACCACCCCGTCGCCCAGCACCACGACCTCATCGGCGACGCCCGCGGCGGCGTCCACGTCGGCGTCCGAGCGCACACTGCCGATCACCCGGGCCCCGTCGCGGCGCGCCAGCAGCGCCGCCAGCCGTCCGACGCCGCCGAGGACGCCGTGCACGAGCACCGTCGCCCCGCGCACGGAACCGTCGGCGAACACGCACCGGTGGGCCGTGATGCCGGGGATGCCCAGGCAGGCTCCCACCTCGAGCGGCGCGGCGTCGGGGAGGTCCACCGCGTGGTCGGTCGGCACGCACACGAATTCTGCCGCCGTCCCGAACGCGCGGTAGGACTGGGCGCCCCACACCCACACGCGGCGCCCCACCCGGTCAGCAGGGACGCCCTCGCCGACGGCGTCCACCACGCCCGAGCCGTCGGAGTGCGGGATGACGAGGGGGAACGGAAGCCCGCTGCCCTGCCAGTTGCCCCGCTTCTTGGTGTCACCCGGGTTGATGCCGGAATGGGCGAGGCGGACGCGGACCTCACCCGGGCCGGGGATCGGCTCCGGCTGCTCGCCGACGACGAGCACGTCGGCGGCGGGTCCGCCGCGGGTGTACCAGGCTGCGCGCACGACGTTCTCCTCGGGGTCGGTTTCTCGGGGGGCGGGTGGGTCAGGACGCCAGGGTTCGGGCGAACTCCGCCACGGACTTCGCGGGACGCCCGAGCAGCGCGGGGACGTCGCCGGTGACCTCGGCGAGCGCCCCGGAGGCGACGGCGGTGTAGGTCGACACCCAGGCGTCGTACTGCCAGTCGGGTTCACCCGGCCACTGCGCGCGGCGGGAGGCGTGGGCGTCCTCGACCGTCTCGTTCTCGAACCGGTAGGGTCGCCCGGTCGCCGCGCCCAGCTCGGCCAGCGCGTCCGCGAACGTCAGCGACTCCGGCCCGGTCAAGGTGTACGTGGCGCCGGCGTGATCGGCGGCGGAGCGCAGCACCGTCGCCGCCACCTCGGCCACGTCGGCTCGGACGACGAAGGCGCACCGGCCCTCACTGGCGGGGCCGCGGACGACGCCGTCGGCGTCGGCGAAGGCGGGCAGCGCGTCGGCATAGAAGTTGTCGCGCAGGAACGTGAAACCCAATCCGGCGTCGCGGATGGCCGCCTCGGTGTGGAAGTGGTCGCGTCCCAGGGTGAACACCGCGTCGGGCGCGGCGGCCGCGAACGAGGTGTACACCACGTGCTTCACCCCGGCCTCGGCCGCGGCCCGCACGAACGTGCGGTGCTCCTCCAACCGGGTGGCCGACTCCCCGGCCGACACCATGAGCACCACGTCGACGCCGGTGAGGGAGTCACGCACCGCGTCGGCGTCCCCAAAGGTGGCCTGCGCGACGTCCGCGCCCGGCAGGTGCGGCGCTCGCGCGGGCGTCCGCACGACCAGCCGCAGGGGGACGCCGGCGGCGGACAACCGGCGGGCGACGGCGCCGCCGAGCTGGCCGGTGGCGCCGGTGACGGCAATGGGAACGGTCATGAGATCTCCTGTCGAGCGGCTTGCACGTCTGCTGCGTGGGCGCGGGCCCACGCGACGAGAGCGGCGGCGGCCGGGACGGCGGACGCCCCCACGTCGGTGAGTTCGTAGTACACCTGCCGGATCCCGCCGGTACCGGGCCTCCGGGACACCAGACCATCGGTCTCGAGATGGCGCAGGGTCGCGGTCAGCATCTTCGGGCTGATGCCGTCGACGCGTTCACGCAACGCGCTGAACCGCGCCCGGCCGTCGCCGAGGGCGACGAGCACGAGCACGGCCCAGCGGTCGGCCACCGTGTCGAGGACGGACCGCGACGGGCACAGCCGGTTGAACGGGTCGTACGCCGGGGTCACGCCAGGCCCTTGGCCGCCAACCACTCCGAGGCGATGTCGGCGGAGCGACGCTGCTCGTTCACGCTCTGCGCATTGAGCTCCTGCAGGTCGCTGGCGCTCAGCTGGGCGTTGACGTCGTCGAGCACGGCCTCGGCCTCCGCGTCCACCCGCTCCGAGACCAGGGGCAGCACGTTCTGGGGCAGGATCAGGCTCTCCGGGTCGTCGAGCACCACGAGGTCGTTGTCGGCGATGGCCGGGTCGGCGGTGTAGAGGTCCGCCACCTGGGTGGTTCCGTCGAGCAGCGCGCGCAGCGTGAGCGGGCCGCCCGAGTCCTCCACCGGCGTGAGGGCGATCGTGACACCGTAGGCCTGCTGCACGCCGTCGGGGCCGTAGGGGCGCGTCGCGAACTCGCTGTTGGCGGCGATGGTCAGCCCATCGATGCCGGCGAGGTCGCCGATCGCGGTGAGGTTGTGCTCGTCGGCGAAGGCGCGCGTCACCGTGTAGGAGTCCTGGTCGGACGCCTCGGCCGGCGTCAGCACCCGCAGCCCGTCCGGCAGCTCCTGGCCCAGGGCCTCGACGATGGACGCGGTGTCGGTCACCTCGGCATCGGAGTTGTAGTACTGCAGCAGGTTGCCGCCGTACTCGGGCATCACATCGAGATCGCCGGCCTCGAGCTCGGGCAGGTACACCTCACGCTGGCCGATCTGGTACTCGCGCTCCACGGTGTAGCCGGCGCCCTCGAGCGCCTGGGCGTAGATCTCGGCGATGATCTCGTTGCTGTAGTACGCCTGCGAGCCGACCACCAGGGTCGTGTCGCCGGTCGCGGCGCCCGGGTCGGTCGTGGCGGGGGAGGTGCCCATCGGGTCGCTGGTGCCGCAGGCGGCCAGGACACCGAGGCCAGCCACGGCGGCGACCGCGGTGAGGGTGCGGCGGGAGAACACGGACATGGGGATTTCCTTTCGGGTGGGGTCAGCGGGTGGTGCGCAGGCCCGCCGGGGTGGCGAACCTTTGGAGGAGGCCGAACGCGATGTCGGCCACGAGGGCGAGCCCCACGACCAGCAACGAGGCGGCGAGCATCTGCGGGTAGTCCTGGGTGCGGAGCCCCAGGAAGAGGAAGCGGCCGAGCCCACCGGCGCCCACGTAGGCGGCGAGCGTCGCGGTGGCGACGACCTGGAGGAACGCGGAGCGAATGCCGCCGATCAGCAGCGGCATGCCGAGCGGCAGCTCGACACGGGTCAGCACCTGCCACTCCGTCATGCCGGCGGCGCGGGCGCCGTCGACGGCCACCCGGTCGGCCGCCTCGACGCCGGCGTAGGTGCCGGCCAGGATCGAGGGCAGGGCCAACGCGACGAACGCGATCATGGGGCCGACGAGTCCGATGCCGAGCAGCAGGCCGAGCAGCGTCACCAGGCCGAGGGTCGGGAGGGCGCGGGCCGCGCTCGCGAGCCCCACGGCAAGGCCGCGGCCGCGTCCGGTGTGGCCGACCCACAGGCCGGCCGGCACCGCGACGAGGCAGGCCAGCAGGACGCCGACCACCGAGTAGCCCAGGTGCTCACCCAGGCGGGCCCAGATGCCGTTCGGGCCAGCCTGGTGGGCGGGGTCGGCGATCCAGGCGAACGCGTCGAGAAGGTAGTTCACGGCGCCACCTCCGCCTGCGTCGGCGCGACGACGGCCGCCGCTGCCGGCCGCGTCCACGGCAGCACCAACCGGCCGAGGGCCACGAGGAGGGCGTCGACGACCAACGCCAACGCGATCGTGAGCACGATGCCGGCCAGGATGGAGGGCATGATGTTGCGCTGGAAGCCGTCGGTGAACAGCATGCCGAGGCTCGGGACGCCGAGTACGGCGCCCACCGTGACCAGGGAGATCGTGCTCACCGCCACCACCCGCAACCCGGCCAGCAGGGTCGGGCCGGCGACGGGCAGCTCCACGGTGAGGAAGCGGCGGACGCCGCCGTACCCCAGGGCGTCGGCCGCATCGACGACCCGCGGGTCGACCGAGCGGAGGGCGTCCGCCGTGGCGGGCACCATCAGCGCCAGACCGTACAGGGTGAGGGCGACGATGATGTTGGTCGCATCCCGGACGCCGGTGCCGATCACCAGCGGCAGCACGACGAACAGCGGCAGCGAGGGGATGGCGTAGAGCAGGCCGGCCGCCGAGAGCAGGGGCGCGCGCAGCCAGCGGACGCGCCCGGCCAGCCAGCCGACGGGCAGGGCCAGCAGGAAGCTCGCGACGATGGGAGGCACCGCGAGCAGCAGGTGGCTGACGAGATGGCCACCGATCACGTCGAGGTTGTCGCCGATCCACCTCATGGTGCGGGCTCCTCGGCCAGGACGCCCACCGCGCGGCCGTGGCCGTCGACGAGGACGCCACCGCCGTCGGGGGAGCGGTGCAGGGTCCGCTCACCCTGGGCCAGGCCGATGAATCCGGCCACGAAGTCGTTCGCCGGGTGCGCCAGAATCTCCTCCGACGTGCCGCGCTGGGCCACCTGGCCGCCATTGGCGAGGATGATGATCTGGTCGCCCAGCGTGAAGGCCTCCTCGACGTCGTGCGTCACGAACACGATGGTCTTGCCGAGCTCGGACTGGATGCGGCGGAGCTCGGCCTGGAGGTCGCGGCGGACGAGGGGGTCGACGGCGCCGAAGGGCTCGTCCATCAACAAGATGTTGGGGTCGGCCGCCAGCCCGCGCGCCACGCCGACGCGTTGCTGCTGGCCGCCGGAGAGCTGGTTGGGGTAGCGCCGAGCCATGCTCCGATCGAGCCCGACCAGGTCCATGAGCTCTTCGGCGCGGGCGTGGGCCTCCGCCTTGGGCGTCCCGTTGAGCAGCGGCACGGTGGCGATGTTGTCGATGACGCGGCGGTGCGGCAGCAGGCCGGCGTTCTGCATCACGTAGCCGATGCTGCGGCGCAGGGGCACCACGTCACGCTGGGCGATGTTCTCGCCGTCGATGGTGATGGTGCCCGAGGATGCCTCGACCATGCGGTTGACCATGCGCAGGATGGTGGTCTTGCCGCAGCCCGAGGAGCCGAGGAGCACGGTGGTCTGGTGGGGTGGGAACTGGCCAGAGAAGTCGTCGACGGCGACCGTCCCGTCCGGGTACTGCTTGGTGACGCTGGTGAACTCGATCACGAGACAGCCTCTCCTGAAGGTGGTAACCGGAAGTTACCACAGTGGTCAAGGCGCAGTCTGCCCCGCGGCCGTTCCGTGGGACGGGGCTGGTGCGGAGGCCTCCGCGCGCGAGGGTGCCAGCCGGACCGCGGCGGCGTCTTCCATGACCGGCAGCTCCATCCCGGCCGCGACCACCACGTCGGCGGCCACCACGTCGGCGGGCACCGCACCCGGGCCGTCCGCGGTGCCGGTGGTCGCCAGGCGCGTGGTCGCCAGGTCAGCGGGCGCGCCGAGCGGCGAGACCGTGTCGTCCGGGGTGTTCGCCACGATCAGCCAGTGCAGCCGGAAGAGGAAGGCGGCCATCGCATCGCGGGCGATCGGGGTGAGGGGCCGGAACGTGCCGTCCTCCCAGCCCGTCGCGATGCCCGAGCTCGCGAGCCAGGCGATCTCGGCGTGGAACGGGTTGTCGGTGGCCACGTCGACGAACACCGGTGTGGTGGGCGGCGTGGGGGCCGCCACGGTGCCGGCGAACCAGTGGTCGTGGAAGAACCGGTACACGAAGGCGGCCATCGCGTCCCGGTTCACCGGCGTGACCGGGCGGAAGGTACCGTCGGGGTAGCCGGTGGTGATGCCGGTGGCGGCGAGCCAGCCGATCTCCGCGGCGAACTGGTCGGAGGGAGCCACGTCGGCGAACGGCGCGGTGCCGGGCGCTGGCGGGACGGGTCGCCCGGCCATCCGGTGGAGGAAGGCGGCCATGGCATCGCGGTTCACCGACGCACCGGGGCGGAAGGTGCCGTCGGGGTAGCCGGTGGTGATGTCGTTGGCGGCGAGCCACATCACCTCGGTGTGAAACATGTCCTGGGCGGGGACGTCGGGGAACGCCGGCGTGAGCGCGGTGAACGCCGCTTGGTGGCTGGCTTGGTCGCAGGTGGCCTGCACCAGCACGAAGGCCTTCTCCTGGAAGAGGAGCGTCGTCTCGAAGGAGTCCGCGGGGGCCAGGGTGAGGCCGGTGGCCAACCGCAGCCACGGCGTGTTCCAGTCGTCGAACAGCCAGATCTCGCAGCCGGTCAGCGGCGCCGTGCCCTCGTTCACCACTCCCAGCTCGACGGTGCCGAGGGCCGGTTCATCGGCGTACACGGCGAGGGCGGAATCGGCGGCGCGCGCGGTGGGTGGCCCACCCAGCCAGGTGCCGAGCAGAACGAGAACCCCGAGCAGGGCGGCGCTCGCGCGGGATGTCACGGTCACGGGGTCTCCTCTGGGTGGGGCAACGGCGGCGGTGGTCAGTCCCGACCCGCGCGGGCCGGCCGCTCGGCCAGGTCGAGCGCGACACGGGCCGGCCCGGCCGGCCCGGCTGGAGCGTCGGGCTCGGCGGTGTCGGCGTTGGACACGATGACCAGGTGCTCGCGGAACAGGAAGGCGGCCATGGCGTCGCGCGCCACGACGTCGTGGGGACGGAACGTGCCGTCCCCGTAGCCCGTGGTGATCTCGTACTGTTTGAGCCAGGCGATCTCGCGGGCGAAGGGGCTGGCGAGGGGCACGTCCACGAAGGGGGCGACGGTCGGCGTCCGGTGGGGCGCGAACCGTCCCGGGAACTGCTGGTCGTAGAAGAACCGGAACAGGAACGCGGCCACGGCCTCCCGCGAGACCGACACCTTCGGCCCGAACGTGCCATCGGGGAATCCGGTGCTGATGGCGGTGGACGCCAGCCAGCACACCTCCTTGTAGAAGGGGGCGTCCGGCGCCACGTCCGAGAACGGGGATGCGGCGGGCAACGACACGGTCGGCTCGCCGGCCAGACGGTAGAGGAAGGCGGCCATGGCGTCACGGTTGATCGGCTCCCCGGGCCGGAACGTGCCGTCGGGCCACCCCGTCGAGATGCCCTCGGACGCCAGCCACATGATCTCGGAGTGGAACGCCAGCCTCGCCGGCACGTCGAAGAATTCCGGCGTCCGCGTCCAGAACGGCACGCCGTAGAGGTCCTCGGCGCACCGCGCCATGCCGATGTAGTACCCCCGGGGCACGGCCTGCCGCTCGAACCGTCGGTACTCGTTGACGCCCAGGGTGACGCCGGTCGCCAACGTCGCGTAGGTCCGATTCCAGTCGTCGACGATCGTGACGGTGCAGTCGGTCAGCGGGGCGTCACCGGCATTGCCCACGTCCACGAACGACGTGTCGCCCGCCTCACCGGCCAGGATGTCGAGGTAGGGGCCGGTGACCGCGCGCGCCGGAGCGGGGGCGGCCACCACGGCCAGCAGCGCAGCGGATGCCAGTGCGGCGCCGAGCCGGCGCAACGGGTGCATGGAAACCTCCTGGTTGTTTCGCGTGGCCCCAGTGTGAC
The DNA here is from genome assembly GCF_038502305.1 of Propioniciclava soli. NCBI lineage: Bacteria > Bacillati > Actinomycetota > Actinomycetes > Propionibacteriales > Propionibacteriaceae > Propioniciclava > Propioniciclava soli. Next base: position 2,925,521 of record NZ_CP115965.1, on the reverse strand, counting down.
CCACCGCCGCGGGCGGTGCACCCCGGGCGCCGGGCGGGGTCAGGAACGGGTGGCCCACCACGGAGTGCCCGTGGCGGCGTCGTAGCGGTAGACCTCCCGGCCCTCGACCCAGGTGCGCAGCACCCGGTTCCGCAGATCGAGCGGGTCACCGGACCACAGCACCACGTCGGCGTCCTTGCCCTTCTCCACCGAACCGACCCGGTCGGCCACGCCCATCACCGTCGCGGGGTTCACCGTGATCGTGCGCAGCGCGTCGACCGGGTCGAGGCCGTCACGAACGGCCAGGATCGCCTGGGTGACGAGGTGGTCGATCGGCACCACCGGGTGGTCGGTGATGATCGACACGTCGACGCCGGCGCGGGTCAGGATGCCCGGGGCGGCCGTCGTCCGGTCACGCACCTCGACCTTCGAGCGCGAGACGATCAGCGGGCCATAGAGCACGGGGACGCCGCGGGCCGCGACGAGATCGGCGATCTTCCAGCTCTCGGTGCCGTGGTCGAGCACCAGGTCGTAGCCGAACTCCTCGGCCATGCGCAGCGCCGTGGCGATGTCGTCGGCCCGGTGGCAGTGCTGCCGCCACGGGATCTCGCGGTTCAGCACGCGCAGCAGCGCGTCGTGCACGAGGTGCGGCTCGGCGTCGCTCTTGGCGCCGTGGTTGCGCGCCTCGGTGAACGCGGTACGAATCGTCAGGGCGGTGCCCAGCCGTGTGGAGGGCGTCTTCTTCTGTTCGCCGTAGACCCGCTTCGGGTTCTCGCCCAGCGCGGCCTTGAGCCCGGACGGCGAACGCATCACCATCTCGTCCACCACGCGGCCCCACGTCTTGATCGCGACCGTCAGGCCACCGATCGGGTTGCCCGACCCGGGGTTGACGTTGACCGACGTGACGCCGCCCGACACCGCGTCGTCGAAGCCCTTGTCGAACGGGTTGATCGCGTCGAGGGCGCGGGCCGCGGCCATCACCGGGTTGGTCATCTCGTTCGTGTCCTGCCCCGCCCAGCCCTCGCCCTCCTCGTGGACGCCGAGATGCACGTGGGCGTCCACGAACCCGGGCAGCAGCCACGCGCCCGCGGCGTCCACCACCTCGTGGCCGCGCGGCACCTTCACCTTTTCGCCAAGGGCGGCGATGCGGCCGTCGGTGAGGACGACCGTGCCGTCGAAGGGCTCCCCGACCACGGGGACGACATGGGCTGAGGTGATCGCGACGTTCATGGCGACGACCCTAGCCCGTGCCTGTGACAATCCACTCAGGCCGCTGCCCCACGCCAGGCCGGGGCGGCGTCCGGATCGGGCAGCACGGCGGAGGAGAAGGCGTCCGGGGGTGCGCCGTCGCCCCGACGCACCCTCTCTTCGTGATCGGCCAGCGCCGCCCGCACCCACCCCGTGAGCGCGACCAGTCCGGCGAGGTTGACGACCGTGATGAGCGCCATCGCGGAGTCCATGAGGATCCAGACGTGGGGGAGCGCCTGCACCGCGCCGATGCCGGTCGTCGCCACCGTCACCGCCGCCAGGACGAAGCGCGACCACCGGGGCCCGCCGAGGAAGTCGAGGTTGACCTGCGCGTAGGCGTACGCGCCCAGGATGGAGCTGAACCCGAAGAAGAAGATCATGACCAGCATCGGCCAGCTCGCCCACGCGCCGAGTTGGCCCACCACGGCGTTCGTGGTGAGCGAGGCCGCCTCCTCGCGCGGCGTCACGCCCGGCACGTAGCCGCTGGCGTCGGTCGACAAGATGATGAACGCCGTCGCGGTGCAGATCACCATCGAGTCGATGAAGACGCCGAGGCTCTGCACGAAACCCTGCTGCACCGGGTGCGCCACGGTGGCCGTGGCGGCGCCGTTGGGCGCGGTGCCCATGCCGGCCTCGTTGCTGAACAAGCCGCGCTGGGCACCGTTCAGCAAGGCCACCATGACGCCCCCGCCGAGCCCGGCCAGCCCCTCGCGGAGGCCGAACGCGCCGGCGAGGATGTCCCCGAGGAACGCCGGGACGTGGGTGAGGTTCGCCACGATCACGGCCAGCGCGATCGCCACGTAGGCGAGCGCCATGAGGGGCGTGATCAGCTCGGCGGCACGCGCCACCCCGCGCACCCCACCGAACACCACCAGCGCCGTGAGCGCGGCGACCACGACGCCCGTGACCCCGGTGGGGACGCCCTGAGCCGCCTCGAGCGCCACCGCGATGGTGTTCGACTGCACCATGGGCATCGCCACCACCATCGCGAAGATGAGCAGCACCGCGAACAGGACGCCCCACCCGCGCGAACGCAATCCGACGCTGACGTAGAACGCGGGCCCGCCCCGGAACGTGCCGTCCGGGGCACGCACCTTGAAGACCTGCGCCAGGGTGGCCTCGGCGAACCCGGTGGCCATGCCCACGGCCGCCACCACCCACATCCAGAAGATCGCGCCCGGGCCGCCGAGGATCAGCGCGAGCGCGACCCCGGTGATGTTGCCGATGCCGATGCGGGTGGCCATGCCGATCGCGAACGCCTGGAACGACGAGATGCCGCCCTGCGCCCCGGCTCGGGAGCGCGTGAGCGAGCGCACCATCGCGCCGAAGTGGCGCACCTGGACGCCCCGGGTCGCGATCGTGAGCCAGAGGCCGACCGCGACGAGCAGCCCGACGAGCCCGTACAGGTAGACCTGCCCGTTGATCCGGTCCAGTTCGGCGAAGAAGGCGTCCACCCCGGCAGGGTAGGCCTCAGCCGGCGGACGGGTGCGTCATGTCCATCGGCACGACCCAGGCGTCGAACTCCTCCGCGGTGAGCTTGCCGGAACGCAGCGCCGCCTCCCGCAGCGTGGAACCGGTCTTGTTGGCGTCCTTCGCGATGGCGGCCGCCGCGTCGTAGCCGATGTGGCGGTTCAGGGCAGTGACGAGCATCAGGTTCGAGCCCAGGTTGGCCTCGATGCGCTCGTGGTTGGGCTCGATGCCGGCGGCGCAGTGGTCGGTGAAGGACGCCGACGCGTCCGCCAGCAGCCGGATCGACTCCAGCACCGCGTGGGCCATGACCGGCTTGAACACGTTGAGCTGGAAGTTGCCCTGCGTGCCCGCGAAGCCGACCGTGGCGTCGTTGCCGAACACGCGCGCGACGACCATCGTGACGGCCTCGGACTGGGTGGGGTTCACCTTGCCCGGCATGATCGAGCTGCCCGGCTCGTTCTCGGGGATGCGCAGTTCGCCGATGCCGTTGCGCGGGCCCGATGCGTACCAGCGGACGTCGTTGGCGATCTTCATCAGCGCCGCCGCGAGCACGCGCAGCGAGGAGCTGACCTCGACGAGTGAGTCGTGGGCGCTGAGCGCCGCGAACAGGTTGGGCGCCTGCGCGAACTCCAGGCCGGTCTCCTCGGAGATCTTGGTCGCGGTGAGGCGTCCGAAGTCGGGGTGGGCGTTGAGGCCGGTGCCGACGGCGGTGCCGCCGATGGCCAGCTCGCGGGCGCGGCTGTCAGCGTGGCGGATGCCCGCGAGGGCGAAGTCGAGCTGGGCGACCCAGCCGCCGAACACCTGGCCGAGCGTGACCGGTGTGGCGTCCTGTAGGTGGGTGCGGCCCACCATCACGACGTCAGAGAATTCCTCACCCTTGGCGGCGAGCACATCGCGGAGCCGCTCGACCGGCGCGTAGAGGCGTCCGTTGAGCTCGCTGACGACCGCGATGTGCATGGCGGTGGGGAACGTGTCGTTGCTGGACTGGCCGCGGTTCACGTGGTCGTTCGGGTGCACCGGCTTCTTGGACCCGCGCTCGCCGCCGGCCAGCTCGATGGCCTTGTTGGAGATGACCTCGTTGGAGTTCATGTTCGACTGCGTGCCCGAGCCGGTCTGGAACACCACGAGCGGGAACTGGTCGTCGAGCCCACCGGCGATGACCTCGTCGGCGGCGCGGACGATGAGATCGGCCACGTCACCCGGCAGCTCACCCAGCTCGCCGTTCGCCTGCGCGGCGGCCTTCTTCAGCACGCCCAGCGCGCGCACCATCGCGCGGCCCCAGACAAACGTGTCACGGCCGATGTCGAAGTTCTCGATCGAGCGCTGCGTCTGCGCGCCCCAGTAGGCGTCGGAGGGCACCTCAATGGTGCCCATGCTGTCGTTCTCGGTGCGGGTGCTCATGGATCCCACCGTACCGAGCACGGCCCGGCCGCGGGGCGCGTGGGGGGCATCCGGGTGATGTCCCCCGGTGGCCGCCGCGTCCGGTCAGGCCGTCTCTGGGCCAAGGCCGAGGAACTCCCGCCAGGCCGGCACCTCGCGCTCGGCCTGCTCCAGCCCGAGGGCGTGCGCCTGGGTGAGTTTCGCGAGGTCGCGCTCGCCGTTGCTGACGGGCATGTGGTCGGGCACGAAGACGAACGCGTCCCCGGAGTCCTCCAGCGCGAAGACCTCCTCGCGCGTGGCGTTGTAGCGCAGGTGGCGCGTGACCAACGCGTCCGCGACCGCCGGCCAGCGGCGGAAGTGGCGGCGGTAGAACCACGGGGCGGGCAGGGGACCCTTGGTGTAGCCACGCTCCTGGGTGAGCACGATGAAGAATTTCGTGTACCCGGCGGCCCGGGCGGCGTCCAGCGCGATGCCCCCGCTCGTGCCGAGCGCGCCGTCGACGTAGAAGTCACCCTCGATCTCCACAGGAGGCATCACGACGGGCATGGTGGAGGACGCCTGCACGCGGGGCAGGATCTCGTCGAGCGTCCGCAGATCCGGACGCCCCCAGGTGATTGTCGCGCCATCGGAGCAGCGCAGTGCCTGGATGGCGAGGTCGGCGGGGTGGGAGGCGAAGGCGTCCATGTTGAACGGCAGGAGCCCGTCCGGGCCGGAGGTCTGCCGGTAGATGTACTCGGCGTGGAACAGCCCCTTGCCCTGCACGAACGTGCGCCAGTTGCCGAAGTTGGGGTCGGCCGCCAGGTCGATGAAGGACGCCCGCGCTCGCCACGGGTCGGAGCTCAGGTAGTTCAGCGTGTTCGTCGCGCCCGCAGAGATGCCGGCCACGAACGGGAACACGATGCCCTGTTCGATGAGTTTCACCACGACCGCCGCGGTGTAGCTGGCCCGCATCGCCCCACCCTCGAAGATGAGGGCCACCTTCTCCACGTTCGCCTGCGTCGGGGTGATGCGCTGGGGTGTGGGACGCCCGGGGGTGGCCGTGTGGGGGTCGTGCGGTGCGGGGGAACTCACCCGATCCACCCTAGCCGTCGCCGCTGGGCGCCGGGATGCAGCCCCCCGCGACCGGCATTTGGACCCGAGGAAATGGCGCCATGGCGCCATTTCCTCGGGTCCAAATGCGCAAGGAAGGGGGAGCCGCCGCAAGCGCAGGGACGCCGCCGCAGCGCAAGCGTCAGCGGACGGCGCGGGGGCCGACGATGGTGACGCCGTACGGCCGCACCCGCTCGATGAGCCCCCGGTCGGCCGTGGCCAGGGTGATCGCGTTGCCGGGCCCGGACGCCCACGCCGCGCACCGGTCGACGATCGCGTCGTCGCCCGAGCTTGGCGCGTGGACGACCGTGATGACGGGGGCCTCCGGTGGAGGCGCGTCCAGGGCGGGGGCGTCCGTGGCGGGCGCGTCCAGGGCGGGGGCCGCAGGCGGATGCCGCAGCAGGTCGCCCTCGGGCACCCCGGCCCGGGCCCGGCCCTCCAGCACGACCTCGACCCGATCGTGACCCGCAAGGACGGGATCCCCACCGGTCGCCCGGGACGCCAGCGCCTCGACGAGCCGGCGCGCGGCCCCGGCCCGATCGCGCCACCAGCCGTCCGGCACCGAACCGACGACGTTTGCGGCGTCCACCACCAGGACCTTCATGACCGGCTCCGACGCCGCCGGCCGAAGCGGCGCACCGTCACGCGGGGGAAGCGCAGGGTGACGTCGAGCGGCTCGGGCAGCATCCACCCCAGCCGGCGTGCGGCCAACCCGAGCAGCAGGCACAGCCCGATGGACGCCCCCATGCCGAGATCCGGCTGGCCCAGGCCCGCCGCGCCGAACGCCACGGCGCTGCCCCCGATCGCGAGCGTCGCATACAGCGTGTTGCCGCCGAACACGCGCGGCGTCTGGCCGACCACCACATCGCGCACCATGCCGCCGCCGACGGCGGTGATGACGCCGAGCAGCACCGAGGGAACTACGCCCAGCCCGGTGCCCGTCGCCTTGAGCGTCCCGGTGGCCGACCAGCAGCCCAACGCCAGCAGGTCGGCGACGACGAGCAGACGGCGGCTCACCGGGCCGTCCAAGTGCAGGACGTACGCCAGCGCCGCGGCCACCAGCGCGCCCGAGAGGTAGGCGGGGTCGGTGAGCGCGACGGGCTGGCCGGCGTCCAACAACACGTCGCGCAGCATGCCCCCGCCCAGCGCCGAGATGATGGCGAGCGTCGCGAACCCGAACAGGTCGAAACGGCGCGAGCGTGCGACCGCCCCGCCGAGCAGGCCGTTCGCCACCACACCGAGCACGTCCACGAACCGGAAGACGTCCCCCGGATCCCACCCCACCCGCCGCGCCCCTCAGCCGGCGTGGCGTGCGGCGCGGCGCTCGGCCTGGCGCGCGGGGTCGGGCACGGGGACGGCGGCGATGAGGTCGCGCGTGTAGGGATCCTGGGGGTCCAGCAGGACGCGCGACGTCGGCCCGGCCTCCACCACGCGTCCGGCGTGCAGCACGTATACGCGCGTCGACACCTCCTCGACCACCGCCAGGTCGTGGCTGATGAACAGGCAGGCGAACCCGAGCCGCCGCTGCAGGGCGAGGAACATCTCCAACACGGCCGCCTGCACCGACACGTCGAGGGCAGACGTGGGCTCGTCGGCGACCACCAGCGCCGGATCGAGCGCGATGGCGCGGGCGATCGCCACGCGCTGGCGCTGCCCGCCCGACATCTCGTGCGGGAACCGGCCTGCGAGTGCGGGATCGAGCTCCACCAGGCGCAGCAGCTCGGCCACGCGTTCGGCCCGGGCCGCGGCGCCGAGGTCGGCGTGCAGCACCAGCGGCTCGGCGATCGACGCGCCGATGGTGGCGCGCGGGTTGAGCGAGCCCGCCGGATCCTGGAACACGATGCCCGTGCGTGCCTGGATGCGGCGCCGTTCGGCCGGCGCCAGGCCGTCCAGGCGTTGGCCGAGGATGCGCACCTCCCCGCTCGTGGGCGGCTGCAGCGACGTCACGACGTTCGCCAGCGTCGACTTGCCCGACCCGGATTCGCCCACGAGCCCGACGACCTCGCCCGCGTCGATGCGCAGGTCCACGTGGTCGAGCGCATGGAACGGCCGGCGGCCGCGGCGGGTGTAGGTGACCGTCAGGTCGGTGAGGGCGACGACCGGGGCGGACGCGGCGGGCTCGGCGGGCCCGGTGGGGGGCCGGGTCGCGACTGGCTCGGCATCGGCAACGGCGGCGGCGTCGACGGCGTGGTCCACCAACCCGGCACCGAGCCGGGGGACGGCGTCCAGGAGCATGCGGGTGTAGGGGTGCTCGGGGTGCGCGAAGATGTCCCCGACGGCGCCCCGCTCGACGATGACGCCCTCGCGCATGATGACGACGTCGTCGGCGATGTCGGCGACGACGCCCATGTCGTGGGTGATGAGGATGACGGCCATGCCGGCGCGGGCCAGATCGCGCAGCAGGTCGAGGATCTGGGCCTGCACGGTGACGTCCAGGGCCGTGGTGGGCTCGTCCGCGAGCAACACCTCGGGCTCGTTGGCCAGCGCCAGCGCGATGCAGACCCGCTGCACCTGCCCGCCGGACAGTTCGTGCGGATAGGACGCCAGCACGCGCTCGGCGGTGCCGGACGTGGCGCCGCCCCCGGCACCCGCGGCGTCCGCGGCGTCCGCAGCGCCCGCAGCGTCCGCAACAGCCCCGGCGTCCGCCCCGAGGCCGACCTGACCGAGCAACGTGACGGCCCGGTCACGGGCGGCGGCCGCGGACATCCGCCGGTGTGCCGCCAGCGCCAGCCGGAACTGGGCGCCGATGGTGAGCAGCGGGTTCAGCGCCCGCATGGGCTCCTGGAACACCGCGGCGACGCGGGCGCCGCGCACCGCGTCCAACACCGGCCGGGGCGCCCCGATGAGTTCGGTGCCGTCGGCCAGTTCGGCCGATCCGCTGACCGTGGCCGCACCCGGGGCCAGCCCCACGAGCCCCATCGCCGTCACCGACTTGCCCGAACCGGACTCGCCGAGCAGGGCGACGACGCGGCCGGGCACCGCCGTCAGCGACACCGCGTCCGCGGCGCGGACGCCGGGGAACGTGACGGTGACACCGGTGGCGGTGAGCACGGGACGGGTGGGGGTGGGGGCGTACGCCCCGGGTGCGGTGGTCACGGTCGGCTCCCTCAGCCCTCGACCGACAGGACGAGGTAGTTCGGGTAGGCGGGGAACGGCTCGACGTAGTAGTTGCCCACCGCGCTGCCCCCGATGAAGGAGTTGCGGGCGAACGCCAGCGGCACGCTGGGGGCGTCCTCGGCGATCATGCGGTCCACCGCCGCCCACATCGGGCCGGCGACCTCCGGATCCTCCTCCGCGGCCGCCGCGTCGATGGCGGCGTCCACCTCAGGGTTGGCGTAGCGGGAGGTGTTGTACCCGCCCTGGCCGATCTCGGCGGAGTGGTACAGCGGGCGCAGGTTCGCGTTGGGCGACGGGTAGTCAGGGTTCCACGAGCCGAGCGCCAGGTCGTAGCTCGACCCGTCGCCCTGGGTGGCGCGCTCGCTGAACGTGGCCGACTCCACGGCGTCGATGGTGACGTTGATGCCGACGCGGGACAGCCCCTGGGCGATGGCCTCGGAGCGGGCGACGGAGTCGGAGTCGTTGCGGGTCAGCAGCACGAGGTCGAGGCTGCTGACGCCCGCCTCGTCGAGCAGGGCCTGCGCGGCCGCCACATCCCCCTCGGGCTCGGTGCCGTAGAGGGCGTACTCCTCGCGTCCGGGGATGCCGGGGGAGATGTACGTTGTCGCGATCGCTCCACCGCGCTCGCCGCCCATGGCGATCAGCACGGCCGCCTTGTTGACGGCGTAGTTGATGGCCTGGCGCACGCGGACGTCGGCGACCCGCTCGGTGTTGATCGACAGGTACTGCAGCGGGCCGGGGTCGGACGTGACGATCCGATCCTGGCTCGCGGGGTCGCTGGCGAGCTGCGCCAGCGTGGACGCCGGCACCAACGAAGCCGAGATCGCGTTGGCCGGCTGATCGTTGAGCAGACGCTGCGTGGTGGTCTGCGTGTCCTGGCCCAGCTGCCACACGATGGTGTCGGGCTCGGCCGTCCGCATCTGGTCGATGTCGCTCGACCAGTACTCGTTGCGCTCCAGGCGCACCTCGACGCCCACGTTCGCGCTGGCCACGCGGTACGGCCCGGACGCCACGGGCTCGCGCGCGTAGCTCTCGGGGTCGTCCTGCGCCTCCGGCACCGGCGAGAAGGCCGGCGTGGACGCGATCCAGGGCCAGTCGCCGGCCGGCTGGTTGAGGTGGAAGGCGATCGTGGAGTCGTCGACGACCTCGATGGAGTCGAGGTGCTGACCCTCGTACGGGCCGGTGTAGCCCTCGCCGCCGGCCAGGAGGGCGCGGTGGTAGGTCAGGCCACCGGAGAGCGCCGGGGCGTAGGTGCGCTCGAGGCCGTACTTGATGTCGGCGGCCGTGATGGGCGTGCCGTCCTCGAAGAACAGCCCGTCGCGCAGCGTGTAGGTCCAGGTGAGGCCGTCGTCGGAGACGGTGCCGGTGTCGGTCGCGAGATCGGGGACAACCTCGACCTCCTGGCCCGGCTCGACGCGCCACGTGGTGAGGCGCCGGTGCACCAGGGCCAGCGACGTGACGGCCATGGACTGCGACTTGGCCGGGTCGAGGTTCAGCTCGTTGCTGCTGGAGAGCACCTGCAGCTCACCGGCGGCTGCGGGCGCCTGCGTGCCGGTGTCGGTGCCGACCGCGCCGGTGTTGCGGGACGGGTCGTTGGCACCGCACGCGCTCAGGGCCAGCATGGCGCCGGCGGCGAGGGCGGCCGCGGCGGCGCGCAACCGGCGGCGTCGCGGATGGGGGGAACGGGGGAGCATGGTGTCCCTTTCTGTGGTTGGCGACCGGGGCGTCCGGCCTGGTTCTGGGGCTAGATCCGTGGATCCAGCACGGTGGCGAGGATGTCGGCGACGAGGTTGGCGAGGATGACGATGGCCGCGGCGAACACGGTGACGCCGACGATGACGGGCAGGTCGGTCTGGCCCACGGCGTCCATGAGCAGCGAGCCGACGCCGGGCATCGAGAACACGCGCTCGGTGATCACCGCGCCGCCGAGCAGCGCGCCGAGGTCGAGTGCGACGAGCGGGATCACCGGGGTCAGCACGTTGGGCAGCACCTGACGGCTGATGACCGTCCGCTCGGTCAGGCCGAGCGAGCGGGCCATGCGAACGTAGTCGAGACCCAGATTCTCCAGCATGTGGCCGCGCACGAGGCGGGCGTAGACGGCCGCGTTGATGAACGCCAGCACCGTCCAGGGCAGCACGAGATGCCAGGCCCAGTCGATCGGCGAGGTGGAGAACGGCACGTAGTTGGCCACGGGCACCATGTCGAGGGTGAACCCGAACACGAGGATGCCGAGCAGGCCCAACAGGTAGCTCGGCGCCGAGACGCCGACGACGGTGAGCGCCATGATGCCGCGGTCGGCGAACGTGCCGCGCCGCAGCGCCGAGACCATGCCGGCGAGCACGCCCCCCAGCAGCCACAGCACGGCGGCGCCGATGGCCAGGGAGGCGGTGACGGGGGCGCGGGAGGCGATGAGCGACGTCACGGGCGCCCCGAGGCGGAAGGAGTAGCCGAGGCACGGCGCGTCGCAGTGGATCGCGCCGGCCCCCTCGCCGAACGTGCGGCCCGCGACGATGCCGGTGAGGTAGTTCCACACCTGGGTGTACCAGGGCTGGTCGTAGCCGAGGAAGACGCGGGCCGACTCGAGGCGGTCGGGCGTGCAGGGGCGTCCGCAGGCGAGCAGCGCCGGGTCGGCCGGCCACGCGGAGAACACCATGAACGTGAGCGCCACGATGATGACGAGGACGAGCAAGGTCTGGGTCGCGAGGACGCCGATGCGGGCCAGCGTGCGGCGGTTCATGAGCCCACCTGCGTCGTCGGGTCGAGGGCGTCACGCAGGCCGTCGCCGAACACGTTGAAGGCGTACGTGACGAGGAACAGCGCGGCGCCGGGGAACAGCAGGTACCAGGGGTCGGTGGCGATCCAGTTGACCGCGTTCGAAATCGTCCGGCCCCAGGACGCCGTGGGCGGGCGGACGCCGACGCCCAGGAAGCTCAGGGCCGCCTCGGCGCCGATCTTGCCCGGGATCGAGATGGTGCTGAACACGATGATCGTCGCCCACAGGTTGGGCAGGATGTGCCGCCCGATGATGTGCGCGTTGGACGCCCCCAGGCTCCGCGAGGCCCGGACGAAGGGACGCGCGCGCAGCGACATCGTCTCGGCGCGCACCACCCGGGCGATCGACGGCCACCCGAACACGCCCAGGATGAGCACCATCAGGAGCACGCGGTTGAAATCGAACGGCACGATCGCGCTGATCGCGATCATGAAGATTAGGCTGGGGAAGCCGAGCATGACGTCGATGAAGCGGGACGCCAGCACGTCCGCCACCCCGCCCACGTAGCCGGCGAGGATGCCGATCGCGACGCCGATGGCGACGCTCAGCAGCGTCGCGCCCAGGCCGATGACGATCGAGATCCGGGCGCCGTGGACGACGGTGGCGAACAGGTCGCGTCCGGTCTGCGGTTCGACGCCGAACGGGTGCTGCAGGCTGACGCCGCCGAGCGGCCCGGCGGGGACGCCGTAGGGGTCGAGCAGGTCGGTGTGGTAGGTCTCGGTGTCGACGCCGAGGGCGCCGGTGATGAGGTCGGCGAAGACGACGGCGAGCAGCGTCAGGGCGATGAGGGCGAGGCCGACGAGGGCGGCGCGGTCGGTGCGCAGGCGCGTCCAGACCCGGGTTCCTGGCAGCGGACGCCGCGCGGACCTGCTGTCGCCGGGGGCGCCGTCACTCGAGGCGCTGCGAACGGGCAGCTCGCCGGTCTCGGGGGTGGTGGGGTGCGTGCTGGGGGCCCCGGACGGCTCGCCGGCGTGGCCGGTCAGCTCTGGCTGTGCCCGGTCGGGGCGGGGCGGTTCGGTGGGGGGCAAGGGGGTTCGCTTTCGACGGCGGGGCTGGGACGTGTCACGCGCTCGGCGCGCACGGACAGACCCGCGCCCTTCGACGTCCCTCCCGGTGCGGAACCCCGCGTTCAGGTCGCTTCACGTGTGTGCCAACGCCACGGTGCCACGGTTCATTCCGCCGCCGGCGACGTTTCACCATGTGGCGGCTGTCTAGGGTGGGGGTCATGGACTTCACCGCCGCCGCCGCTGACCTCTCCGACGACCTCGTCGCGCTGCGTCGCGACCTGCACCGAATCCCCGAGCTCGGGCTCGAGTGCCCCGACACCCAGGCCGCGATCCTCGCCGCGCTGGAGGGGCTCGACCTGGAGATCACGACCGGGACGGGCTGCACGTCGGTGACGGCGGTGCTGCGCGGGGGGCGTCCGGGCCCGGCGGTGTTGCTGCGCGGCGACCTGGACGGCCTGCCGGTGGCCGAGCAGGCCGACGTCGACTACGCGTCAACCAACGGCCGCATGCACGCGTGCGGGCACGACCTGCACGTGGCCGGCTTGGTCGGGGCGGCGCGGCTGCTGGCCGCGCGGCGCGAGGAGCTGCCGGGCACGGTCGTGTTCATGTTCCAGCCGGGCGAGGAGGGCTCCGGCGGTGCCCGCGTCATGATCGAGGAAGGGGTGCTGGACGCCGCGGGCGAGCGCGTGGTCGCGGCGTACGGCGTCCACGTGGCCACGGGGGAGTACGGGCGGTTCTCGACGCGGCCGGGGCCGCTGATGGCGGGCGCGAACGAGCTCGACATCACGGTGCACGGACGCGGCGGGCACGGCTCCCAGCCGCAGACGTCGCTCGACCCGGTGCCGGCCCTGCTGGAGATCGGGACGGCGCTGCAGGCGATGGTGACGCGGCGGTTCTCGGTGTTCGACCCCGTCGTGCTGACGGTGACGCAGCTGTCGGCCGGGGAGGCGCGCAACGTGATCCCCCCGTCGGCGTCGCTGGGCGCGACGGTGCGGACGCTGTCGCAGGCGTCCATCGACACGCTCACCGAGGAGACGCGCCGGCTCGCCGAGGGCATCGCCGCCGCACACGGGTGCACGGCCTCGGTGGACTTCCGCGTCGACTACCCGGTGACGATGAACGACACCGACGAGGCAGCCTTCGTGGGTGACGTCGTGACGGAGCGCTTCGGCGCCGAGCGGTTCGAGCTGATGGCCGACCCGCTGATGGGGTCGGAGGACTTCAGCTACGTGCTGGAGCAGGTGCCGGGGGCCTTTGTGTTCCTGGGCTGCACGCCGCCGGAGACGGACTGGACGACCGCGCCGTGGAACCACTCGCCGTTGGTGGTGTTCGACGACGGCGTCCTGGCCGACCAGGCGGCCCTCCTGGCCGAGTTGGCCTGGCGCCGCCTCGAGCGCTGAGCCCCTGCTCGCGTCTGGGGGTGGTGGGGTCGCTCCTGGATGGGCATTTGGACCCGAGAAAATGGCGCCATGGCGCCATTTCTTCGGGTCCAAATGCCGCCTCGTTGCCGCTGCGCGTCCACCCTGCCAACACCTCGACCCAAACGGACAACACCTGAGCTGTGGATAACTGCTGATCCGAGCTTGGGCGTGGCGCACGCTCTTCTCCATGACACAAGCCTCGGAGCGCATCGACCTGCGCATGGTTTCCGGAACCACCCGCGCGCAACGCGCTGTCGTCTCGCGGGTGGAACACGCCCGCCGCCTGGCCGCGGCCCTCGAGTTGGCGGCCACCCACGGCGGTGTCCTCACCCGGGCCATGCTGCTGGACGACGGCATGACCACGGGACAGATCCGTTCTGAGGTCGAGCGGGGCGCGTTCCAGCGCCTCGGACGCCACACGCTCGGCCTCACCGGCCGGGAACTCACCGAGGCAGCCACCTGGTGGAGGGCTCTGTGGGAGTCGGGGCCGCGGGCGGTGCTGGACGGGCCGACGGCTCTGCTCGCCGCCGGCCTTCGTGGCTGGATCGAGCCGGTGATTCACGTGAGCGTGCCGCACAACACCGCGCCGCGCAGCATTCCCGGGGTGCAGCACCGCCAGCTGCGCGACCTCGGTGCCGTCGCCGGGGCCGGCCTGCGTCACACCAAGCCCCACGTGGCGGTGATCCGGGCGGCCCAGTGGGCTGCTACCGACAAGGCGGCGGCCACCCTCATCGCGATGACGGTGCAGCAGCGCCTGGTCATGCCCGCGACCCTGCTCGCCCACTGGCACTCGGTGATCTACTCGGCGCGGCGCCCGGTGCTCGATGGGGTGATCCGTGATGTGTGTGACGGTGCCCACTCCCTGAACGAACTCGACTTCGCGGCGAGGTGCCGGCGCCGCAGGCTCCCCGAACCCACGCGCCAGGCAGTGCGGGTCAGCGACAACGGCCGGGTCTACCTGGACGCGCTCTTCGAGCCCGAGGGCGTCCACGTCGAGATTCAGGGTGCCGGCCACTTCGAGGGGACTGCAGGTGTCGCCGACGCGTTGCGGTTCAACGGCCTCGCCATCCGCGAGCCAGGGGTGGTGCGCCTGCAGATTCCCGTGTTGGGGCTGCGGACGGATCCGGACGCCTTCATGGACCAGGTCGCGGCCGCACTCGCCGCGTCCCGCAAGCGCGCCAGCTGACGCCCCCACCCCCTCCAGCGTCGCCCATCGCCGACGCAAGAGCATTTGGACCCGAGGAAATGGCGCCATGGCGCCATTTCCTCGGGTCCAAATGCCAAATGAACGAGGGCGCACTCCCAACCCCACCCGCCGGGGGGTGGGTGGTCAGACGCCGGGGGAGGACAGCCGCGCGATCACGTCGTTGAACGCCTGGGACGGGCGCATCACGGCGGTCGTCTTGTCGGCATCCGGGCGGTAGTAGCCGCCCAGGTCGGCCGGGGAACCCTGGACGCCGATCAGCTCCTCGCTGATCAGCTCCGCCTTGCCCTCCAACTCCGCGGCGACGACGCCGAAGATCTCGGCCAGCTCCGGATCGGCGTCCTGCTCGGCGAGCTCGCGCGCCCAGTACGTGGCGAGCCACGCGTGGGAACCGCGGTTGTCGATCTGGCCGACCTTGCGCGCCGGCGACCGGCCCTCGTTGAGCAGGGTGCCGGTGGCGGCGTCCAGCGCCTTGGCCAGCACGGACGCGCGCGGGTTGTCGGACGTCCGGGCCAGGTGTTCGAGGCTCTCCGCCAGCGCAAGGAATTCACCCAGGGAGTCCCAACGCAGGTAGTTCTCCGCCTCCAGCTGCTGCACGTGCTTGGGCGCCGAGCCACCGGCACCGGTCTCGAACAGCCCGCCGCCGTTCATGAGCGGCACGACCGAGAGCATCTTCGCCGACGTCCCCAGCTCGAGGATGGGGAACAGGTCGGTGTTGTAGTCGCGCAGCACGTTGCCGGTCACCGAGATCGTGTCCTCACCCCGACGGATGCGCTCGATGGACGCCTGCGTCGCCTCCACGGGGCTCATGATCGAGATGTCCAGGCCCTCGGTGTCGTGCTCGCCCAGGAAGCGCTCGACCAGCGTGATCAGGTTGCGGTCGTGCGCGCGCTCCGGGTCGAGCCAGAAGATCGCGGGCGTCCCCGACACGCGGGCCCGGGTCACGGCGAGCTTCACCCAGTCGCGGATGGGGGCGTCCTTGGTTTGGCACGCGCGCCAGATGTCACCGGGGGCCACGTCGTGCTCCATGAGGACGTTGCCGGCGGCGTCCACCACCTGCACCTTGCCCGACGTCTCGATCTCGAACGTCTTGTCGTGGCTGCCGTACTCCTCGGCCTTCTGCGCCATGAGGCCGACGTTCGGCACCGAGCCCATCGTGGTCGGGTCGTAAGCACCGTTCGCCTTGCAGTCGTCGATGACGGCCTGGTACACCCCGGCGTAGCTCGAATCGGGGATGACGGCGAGGGTGTCCGCCTCCTCGCCGTCGGGGCCCCACATGTGGCCCGAGGTGCGGATCATGGCCGGCATCGAGGCGTCCACGATCACGTCGGAGGGGACGTGGAGGTTCGTGATGCCCTTGTCGGAATTCACCATGGCGAGCTTGGGGCCCTCGTCGAGCTCGGCCTCGATCAGGCTGCGGATCGCGGCGCCGTCCTCAAGGGCGTCCAGCCCGGCGAGAATCGCGCCGAGGCCGTTGTTGGGGCTCAACCCGGCGGACGCCAGCGCGTCGCCGTACTGCGCAAACGTCTTCGGCAGGAAGGCGCGCACGACGTGGCCGAAGATGATCGGGTCGGAGACCTTCATCATCGTGGCCTTCAGGTGGACGCTGAACAGGACGCCCAGCTCGCGGGCCCGCTCGATCTGCTCGGCGAGGAAGCGGTCGAGGGCCGCCGCGCGCAGGACGGTGGCGTCCACGACCTCGCCCTCCAGCACGGGCAGCTTCTCCTTGAGGACGGTGACCGCTCCGTCAGAGCCCACGTGCTGGATGCGCAGCGTGTCGGCCTCGGGCATGATCACCGAGAGCTCGCCGGCGCGGAAGTCGTCGGCGCCCATGGTGGCCACCTCGGTCTTCGAGTCGGACGACCAGGCCCCCATCGAGTGTGGGTGGGAGCGGGCGTAGTTCTTCACGGCCAGCGGGGCGCGACGGTCGGAGTTGCCTTCGCGGAGCACGGGGTTCACCGCCGAGCCTTTGACGGCGTCATAGCGGGCGCGCTCGTCGTCGGAGGCGGCGTCGTAGTCGGGCAGGTCGTACCCGAGCGCCTGCAGCTCCGCGATGGCGGCCTTCAACTGGGGCACCGACGCCGAGATGTTCGGCAGCTTGATGATGTTGGCTTCCGGCGTCTTGGCCAGCTCACCCAGCTCGGCGAGGTCGTCGGCGACCTGCTGCTCGGCCGGGAGCCGATCCGCGAACGCGGCGAGGATGCGCCCGGCCAGCGAGATGTCACGCGTCTCGACCTCGACGCCCGCCTGGCTCGCGAACGCCTGGACCACCGGCAGGAATGAATGCGTCGCGAGGAACGGTGCCTCGTCGGTCCAGGTGTAGATGATCGTGGCCATGCGGATCAGGGTCCTCTCGCTGCCGGGCAGGGTCGGTGCCAGCCTATGCGAATCGGACGCCGCCGCGTGCCGGATGCGGCCGGTCCCGAGGGCTGGGGCGGCGTCCGTCCGGGTGGTTGCCGCGGTGGTGGACGCCGGCCGGGGCGTCCGCGTCGACAACCCATGCGCAAGCACGCCGTGTCGACGCGACCGGGGCGTCCGTGTCGAGAACCCATGCGCAAGCACGGCTCGTCGATGCGCTGGGCCGCTCGTTGTCGGACGAGGCGCCATGCCGTGCACTTGGTGCACTCTGCCCTCACCTGGCGCACCCCGAAACGACCTGGCGCAGTCGACCTCACGTCGCGGCCCGTGCGCGGCCCGCCACGTGAGCGGCGCTGCGCCACGTGGGGTTGAAGTGCGCCCCGTGCCGTTGAACTGCGCCACGTGACGCCGTGCTGGGCAATACCAGCACCGGCAACACCGAGAACGGTGCTGGGGCGACCGATCGAAACCGGACCAGGTTCCGGGCGCCACCCGCCCACCCCTACCAGAACGCAGCGGGGCCCCCGCGGACGCGGTCGTCGACGGAGGCCCATGGGCAGCGGCCGGAGAAGCGTGACGATTCCAGCCGGACAGGCGTCCAGGAAGTCCCCTCGCCCACGTCACCCAACGAGGTGGCCGTCTGCAGACCGCCGACGGACGACAGGAACACCCATCCTTGCTCTCCCGGAGGAGCGCGTGGATCCCTTTCTAGTCCTCCGGTCAAGCACGCGCAAGGTGTGGGCGTGTCGTCCACAGGGGAGTCGGTGAATTCCACAGGGGAGTTCCACGCTGTCCACACGTCCCCGCGGGGGCCTGTGGACAACCGCCCTCAGCGCTCGTCCATCGGAACGAACGACCGCTCGCGGTGCCCCGTGTAGATCTGCTTGGGCCGCATGATCTTCTGCTCCGGGTCGGTGACGCCCTCCAGCCACTGGGCGCACCAACCCGCCGTCCGCGGCACGGCGAAGAGCACCGTGAACATCTCGGGCGGGAAGCGCAGCGCCTCGTAGATCAGCCCCGAGTAGAAGTCGACGTTGGGGTAGAGGCGCCGCTTGACGAAGTACTCGTCCTCCAGCGCGATCTTCTCCAGTTCGAGCGCGATCTCCAGCAGCGGATTCACGCCGGTGACCTCGAACACCTCCTCGGTCGACTTCTTGATCACCTTGGCGCGCGGGTCGTAGTTCTTGTACACCCGGTGCCCGAATCCCATGAGCCGGGTGCGTCCGTTCTTCACACCATCGATGAAATCGCCCACCTTGTCCTTCGAGCCGATCTCGCGCAGCATCTTCAGCACCGCCTCGTTGGCCCCGCCGTGCAACGGGCCGAAGAGCGCCCCGATGCCGGCACCCGAGGAGGTGTAGACGTCGTTGCCGGCGGACGCCACGGAACGCACCGCGTTCGTCGAGCAGTTCTGTTCGTGGTCGGCGTGCAGAATGAACAGCGTCTCCATGGCCCGCGACACCCGCGGATCGGGCCGGTACACCCGCTGTTGGCTCTGGAACAACATCGCCAGGAAGTTGTCGACGTAGCCCAGTTCGTCGTTGGGGTACACGAAGTGGCGTCCGATCGAGTGGCGGTACGACCAGGCGGCCATCGTCGGGATCTTCGCGATCAGTCGCACGATGTTCATGTCGCGCGCCCCCGGGTCGTCGAGGCGTCGCGAACTCGGGTAGAAGGTCTGCATGGACGCCACCGCGGCCATCAGTTTGGCCATCGGGTGGGCGTCGTGGCGATAGGCGCGAATGAAGCTCGCCACGTTCTCGTGCACGAAGCGGTGGGTGTTGACCAGCTTGTCCCATTCCGCCAGTTGGTCGGCGGTGGGGAGTTCGCCCTTGAGCAGCAGGTATGCCACCTCGAGGTGGGTCGAGTGCTGCGCGAGCTGTTCGATCGGGTAGCCGCGGTATTCGAGAATGCCCGCGTCGCCGTCGATGTAGGTGATCGAGGAATGGCAGGCGGCCGTGTTCACGAATCCGGGGTCGAAGGAGGTGAGCGGTCCGTCGTGGGTGGGGATGGCGCGCAGGTCGGTGGCGCGAATGCTGCCTTCGGTGATCGGCAGCTCCGCGCTGTTCGAGCCGGCGGTGATGGTGAGGGAGTCCGACATGCCAGCACCCTAGGCGCCAATCGGACGCCGTGGGCGCCTGTCCACACCGCGTCCGGGTGACCCGGGGCTGCGAATGCTGTGCCCCGAATCGGGCCCCTGCTCCGCGCCCGCACGCGGTGGGCGACCCTACGACCGGAATCCGCGGCGGAATCCACGCCAGCAGCCCGCGGCCGGGTGCCGCGCTCAGCGCACCGCCGGCGTTGCTTGTTCGAACCGCAGCCGCCAGGACCCGTCGTGCTTCACCCACAGCGAGCTGCGCAGGGTCACGGCGGACGCCGAGCGCGCCCGCCAGCGCACCTGGACGATCCACGGCGCCAGGACGTCGACACCCTCCACCTCGACGCGCACGGGCTCGGGCAGCGGCGCCAGCGTGGCCAGCAGCCGGCCCTTGCCCGCGGCGCGTCCGCGCTCGTCGTGCAGCACGAAGTGGGGGTGCAGGTGGGACGCGAACCCGTCGCGGTCGGAGCGCAGGGCGTCCGACAGCAAAGCCCTGGTCACACCGACGACGGGGTGCTCGTCGGCGTCGTCGCCACCCTCGGCGAGGGCGTCCAGCAGGTCGGGTTCGGCCCGGGCGCCCGGCGTCACGTCGAGGGAGCCGGAGGTGATGACGTCCGCCGCGAACCCCGGACCCTCGTCCACCGGGACGCCCCGCTGGTAGGCGGTCGCGGCGGCGCGGGCGCGGGCGTCCGCCGCTTCGTTGAGCTCGTGACCGGCGTGACCTTTGACCCACTCGAACGTCACGCGGCGGCCTGCGATGGCCCGGTCGATGCCCTGCAGCAGCTCGACGTTCAACACCGGCTTGCCGTCGGCCTTCTTCCAGCCCTTGCGCTTCCAGCCCGGCATCCATTTCGTCACGGCGTTGATGACGTACTGGGAGTCGCAGTAGACGAGCAGGTCGTCGCCGGCACCGGCGGTCTGCTCGAGCAGGTCGAGGACGGCCATCAGCTCGCCCATGTTGTTGGTACCGTGCTTCCAGCCCCCGGCACGCCACCGGTCACCGTCGACGAACCATGCCCACCCCGCGGGGCCTGGATTGGACAGCGACGAACCGTCGGCGGCAGCGATGATCACGGCGTCCATTCTGCCCGGCCTGCAAGCGTCCCCCACGCATCGGGACGCCTGACGTCACGGGTTCGGCCGGACCAGCCCCGCGTCGTAGGCGAGCACCACCAACTGGACGCGGTCGCGCGCGTTGAGCTTGGAGAGCAGGTGGCCGACGTGGGTCTTCACCGTCGGCTCCGCCAGCCAGAGCTGCTGCGCGATCTCGGTGTTGGTGTGGCCCTGGGCGATCGCGGTGAGCACCTCGAGCTCACGCTCGGTGAGCACGTCGAGTCGCTCCCGGGCCCGCGAGGCGGCCTCACCCGTGATCGGCAGCATCGGCACGAACCGCTCCAACAGGCGGCGCGTCGCCGTGGGCGCCACGACGGCCTCGCCGCCATGCACGGCGCGGATGCCGGCGAGCAATTCGGCCGGGCCGGCGTCCTTCAACAGGAACCCGGACGCCCCCGCGTGCAGCGCAGCGTACACGTACTCGTCGAGGTCGAAGGTGGTGAGCACCAGCACCTTCGCCGAGGAGCCCGAGTCGACAATGCGGCGCGTGGCCTCGACGCCGTCCATCACGGGCATGCGGATGTCCATGAGGACGACATCGCAGCCGCCCCCGGTGGTGGCGCGAGCCACGGCGTCGCGGCCGTTGCCGACCTCGGCGACGACGGTCATGTCTTCTTGGGCGTCGAGAACCATGCGAAAGCCCAGCCGGACGAGTTCCTGGTCGTCGGCGAGCACGAGGCGCAGGGGAGCGGTCATGGTGTCCTTCCTGATGGGGTCGGGAATCGGGCGATCACGACGAAGCCGCCGTGCGGGTGGTTGCCGGCCTCGAGGGTGCCGCCGAACGCGGCGACGCGCTCGCGCATGCCGATGAGGCCGTGGCCGAGGCCGTCGTGGGTGGTGGAACCGTTGCCGTCGTCGCGCACCTGCACGGTGAGCACGGCGGGCGCGTGGTCGATGCTCACCAGCACGCGGGCGTCCGGCCCGGCGTGCTTGACGGCGTTGGTGAGGGCCTCTTGGATGATGCGGTACGCCGCGAGCTCCAGCCCTGGGCCGAGGCGGGAGCGCAGCAGCGGGTCGCCGGTGACCTCCATGCGGACGCTGCGGCCGGCGTCCGCCAGGTGGGTGACGAGGTCGAACACCTCGCCGAGCCCGGCGGCCGGCTCCCGTTCGGTGCCGGAATCGCTGCGCAGGACGCCCACCAGGCGCCGCGTCTCCCCAAGCGCGTCGTGGGCCGTGGCGCGGATCGTCTGCAGGGCCTTCTCGGCGGTGGCCAACCGGATGGCGGGGTCGCCGTCCATGCCCGCGGCGTAGGCGCCGCCGTCGGCCTGCACGACGATGACGGCCAGGCTGTGCGCCACCACGTCGTGCATCTCGCGGGCGATGCGCTGGCGCTCCTCGGACGCGGTGAGCTGCACCTGCTGCACCTGCTGCTGCTCGACGGCCCGGGCCCGCTCGGCCGCCGACACCCGGGACTCACCGAGGCTGCGGGTCAGCGCCCCGAGGGCCCAGCAGGCGGCGACGAGCGACAGCAGCAACCCGGCGATCAGAATGGTCGTCTCGACCGAGCCGGCCGCCCAGTCCCCGGCCGCGGCCAGCGCGGCGAGGACGGACGTCGCCAACCACCAGGGCCGGGCGCGGGGCCTCCCGTGGGCGGCAACGGCGAAGATCATGAACGGGACGGCCACGTTGCCCGGCGCCGGCACCTGCACCAGCCAGAGCTGGAGGAGGTGGGGCACCGTCAGGGCGAGGGCGGCGAGGTCGGTGTGGGTGCGGCGCCACGCGAGCGGGCCGATGCACACGACGGTGTGCAGCAACCCCAGGAACGGGCCGTACATCGCGGTGCTGAAGCCCAGCACGGGCACGGCGAGGACGGCGGCGGCGATGAGGTCGGCGGTGAACGGGCGGCTGTTCCACCAGGACGTGGGCGCGGCGTTCATCACCCGGCCAGCCTACGGCGGCCCCCCGTCCGAGACGTCCACCCCCGGCCGGGAACCGTCTCCACCTCCGGGCCCCCGCCCGGCACCCCGCAGTGGCACCCGACAGCGGCACCCCGCAGTGGCACCCGGCGGAGGCACTCCCACCGGCATTTGGACCCGAGGCAACGGCGCCATGGCGCCATTTCCTCGGGTCCAAATGCCAAGGAGGCAGCGCCGCCAGCAGCGCCAGTAGCGTCCAGCGCCGGTCGGTCAGTGGGGGTGTTGGTGGCGGGAGTGGTCGTGCCCGGGGGCGTCCGGCTTGTGCGGGTCGTCCAGTACGTCGGGCTCGGGGGCGTGGGCGTGCAGGGAGCCGAGGCCGTAGGCGTCCGCCAAGTGTTCTCGTGTTAGCACCTCGGCCGGCGGCCCGGCGGCGACGCAGCGCCCCGCCATCAGCACCACCCAGTCGGCCGCGCGGGCCTCGTCCAGGTCGTGGGTGGTGAGGACGACGGCGTGGCCGCGCTCGCGCTCGGTGTGGATGATCTGGTCGATCACCCGGGCCGAGGTGATGTCGAGGCCGGTCAGCGGCTCGTCCAGCAGGAGGGCTTCATGGTCCTGCGTCATGCCCTGGGCGACGTAGACCCGCTGCCGCTGCCCGCCCGAGAGTTCGTCGAGGTGCCGGTCGGCCAGATCGGTGACACCCAGGCGTTCCATCGCGCGCTCGACGCGGGCGCGGTCGTCGGCGGACGGGCGACCGAACCAGCCCAGCTTCGGGTACAGCCCCATGCCCACGGCTTCGCGCACCGTGATCGGCGTGCCAGCCGGGAACGCGAGCGACTGCATCACGTAGCTCACCTTCGGCGGTCGCACGCGCGGCGAGCCGCCCAGCACCGTCAGGCGCCCGGCCAGCGGCTCCAACACGCCGCCCAGCGCATTCAGCACGGTCGACTTGCCCGAGCCGTTGGGCCCGATGATCGCGGTGACCGCCCGGTGCGGAATGGTGAAACGGGACGCCGCGACGGCCACCTGGTTGCCGTACCCCAGGCGGAGGTCGACGGCCTCGGCGAGCAGCTCGGTCATGCTGCCACCACCCGCCGGCGACGCGCCGCGGCGACGCCCCGGGTGAGCGCCAACAACAGGAAGAACAGCGCCACCGCGACCAACGCGATGGTGGCGGCGCCGGCGGTCTGCAGGTGGTAGCTGAGGGTCAGCCCCAGCCACACCGAGAGCGCACCCAGCGCCACCGACCACACGAACATGCGCGGCACGGTGCGGCTGAGCAGGGACGCCGCGGCCGGCGGCCCGACGAGCAGCCCGAACACCAACAGGGTGCCGACCGCTTGGAAGCTGGCGATCACGGCGGTGGCGATGAGGACGAGCAGCGCGGCGTGCGCGAATCGCGGCCGCATGCCCAGGCTCTGCGCCTTGGTCGCGGAGAAACTCAGCGCCAACAACGGGCGAAACAGCACCACGGCCGCGGCGATCACCACCGCCCCCATCACCACCATGGTGGTGATGAGTTCGTCGGTGACCCCGAAGATGTCCCCGAACAGGATCGACGTGAGGCTGCCGGTGTAGGCGTTCGAGCGGGAGATGATCGTCACCCCCAGCGCCATCATGCCCACGAACAGCAGGCCGATCGCCGTGTCCTCCTTCAGCGCCGTCTGCCGGTGGATGAGCTCGATGCCCCCCACCATGAACAGCGCCGCCACCGCCGCGCCGAGATACGGGTTGAACCCGAAGATCACCGCCGCCGCGATGCCGGGCAGCACGCCGTGCACGAAAGCGTCGCCGAAGAAGCTCATGCCGCGCAGCACCAGCCACACACCCACCACCGCACACATCACGGCGGCCACGAGCCCCCCGATCAGCGCCCGCTGCTGGAACCCCAGCAGGAACGGCTCGATCCACCAGTCCACAGCGGTCCACCAGTCCACAGCGGTGCAGACTACGCGAGCGCGTCGGCGATGAGGCGGGCGTTCGCGAGCATCATGCCGGCGTAGGTCGCGGCGTCCGTGCCGGGTGCGCCGACCGAGCCCTCGTACAGCTGGACGACCTGCACCTGCGTCCCCGCCTCGCGGGCCAGCGCCTCGACGAGCGCCGGGTTGACGGTGTTGTTGGAGAAGATGGCCTGCACGTCGTCCTCCTCGATCACCGCGACGAGTTCGGCCAGATCCGCCGAGCTGGGCTCGGCGTCCGTGCTGCCGCCGGGAATCACGACGCCCGCGACGTCGAAGTCGTAGGCCGCGGCGAAGTAGTTGTAGGCCTCGTGGTCGGTGATGAGGATGCGGTTCTCCGCCGGCACCGCGGCCAGGATCTCCCGGACCTCCGCGTCGGTCTCACGCAGGGACGCCGCCACCTCGGCCCCGCAGGAGGTGTACTGGTCGTCCCCGGTCGCGGACGCCAGCCGCTCGCCGATCTTCTCGGCCGCCAGCGCCATGCGGGCCACGTCCATGTGGACGTGCGGGTCCTCGGCGCCGTGGTCGTGACCGTCGTGATCCTCGGACGCCGCCTCCTCCGCGTGCGCGTGGCCGGCGTGTGCGTCGGCCTGGGACGCCTCGATCTCCTCATACGTCAGCGGGTCGAGGTCGGGGGCGACCTCGTAGACGGTGCCGCCGTCGGACGCCGCGTTCGCCAGTGCCGACTCCAGGCCCTGTTCCAGGCCGAGCCCGTTGGCCACGACGAGCTGTGCGCGCACCATCTGCGCCACCTGCGCCGAGCTCACCGCGAACGCGTGCGGGTCGTCCCCGGGCCCCATGAGGGTGGCCGACGTCGTGCCGGCGCACTGCGTGATGTCGGACAGCACGGAGCCGAGCTGGGTCGTCGTCGCGATGGCCACGGGGTCGGACGCCGCGGCGGTCGCGTCGGACACCCCCGCTGCGCTGGTCGAGCCAGCGGGGGACGTGCAGCCCGCGAGGGCCAGGCCGAGCGCGCCGACGAGCGCAGCGGAGCGGAGAGCGGTGGCGGTCATGGCGTCCACTGTAGGAGTTACTGAGAATCGTTTTCAAACTGTGGGCACCGGTTGCCACCGGCTGCGCGCGGGCCCACGGCATCGGCCATGCGGCCCGGCAGAGTAGCCTCGCCACGGAATCGAGGGCAGTCGCGGGAAGGGGGGATCGTGTCCGAGGGCATGATGATGGGCCCGTCCCGCATCGACCCGCGCGATCGGGCGCAACTGGCCGAGTCGCCGGTGGAGATGCGCCGCGTCCGGGCGCTGTTCGCCCCGCACGCGGGCGCGTTGGGCGTGGTGGGCGTCGCGGTGGTCGCGTCCTCGCTGGTCGGTCTCGCCCAGCCGTTCCTGCTGCGCGCGATCATCGACGACGCCCTGCCCCACGCCAACCTCGAGCTGCTCGGGTGGGCGGTGGCGGGCATGGTGGCCGTGGCGGTGCTCACCGGGGTGCTCGGCGTCGTCCAGACGTGGCTCGCGACCACCATGGGGCAGCGCGTGATGAACGAGCTGCGGACGTCGGTGTTCGCCCACATCCAGCGCCAGTCAATGGCGTTCTTCAAGCGGACGCGCGGCGGCGACATCCAGTCCCGCCTCATCAACGATGTGGCCGGGCTGCAGTCCGTGGTGACGAACACCGCCACGTCGGTGGCGTCCAACGTCACCACCGCGATCGGCACCGCCGTGGCCATGGTGATCCTCGACTGGCGGCTCAGCCTGATCTCGCTCGTGGTCGTGCCGCCGGCGGTGTGGTTGACGCGCCGGGTGGCCCTGCTGCGCCGCGACATCACCGCCGAGCGGCAACGCGTCATGGCCGACCTGCACGGGCAGGTGGAGGAGGCGCTCAGCGTCAGCGGCGCCCTGCTCACCAAGACCCTCGGCGCCGAGCCGGCGCGGCAGGCGTCCTTCGAGGCCACCTCGACCAGCCTGGCCGATCTCGAGGTCCGCAGCCAGCTGGCCGGCAAGTGGCGGATGGCGACCATGCAGATCGTCTTCGCCGTCATCCCGGCGCTGATCTACCTCGCCGCCGGCTTCCCCGCCGTGATGGGCGAACTCACCATCGGCACCGTCGTGGCATTCGCCGCCCTGCAGTCGCAGATCTTCCGGCCGCTGCTGGGGCTGCTGAGCATGGGCGCCCAGTGGATCGCCTCCATGGCCCTGCTCTCCCGCATCTTCGGCTACCTCGACCTCACCGTCGACGTGCCGGCGCCCCTGCACCCGGTGCCCCTCCCGCCGGACGCCGCGGGTGCGGTCTCGTTCGAGGCCGTGTCCTACCGCTACCCGGACGCCGACGTCGACGCCCTCGTGGACGTCGACCTCGAGCTCACGCCCGGCACGTCGCTGGCCGTGGTGGGGGAGACCGGGTCGGGCAAGTCGACGCTGGCCTCCCTGCTGGTGCGGCTCGCGGACCCGACCGCGGGCACGATCCGCGTCGACGGCGTCGACCTGCGTGACCTCGCCCCGGCCGATCTCGCCCGGCACGTCGGCGTCGTCAGCCAGGAGACATACCTGGCGCACGCGTCCATCCGCGACAATCTCACCCAGGCCCGGCCCGACGCCACGGACGCCGACCTGTGGGATGCCCTCCGCGTGGCCCAGGTGGACGAGGTCGTCCGCCGCCTGCCGGACGGGTTGGACACCGTGGTCGGCGCCCGCGGGCACCGCTTCTCCGGGGGCGAGCGCCAGCGGCTGGCGGTGGCGCGGACGGTGCTCGTCGACCCGCGGGTTCTCGTGCTGGACGAGGCGACCAGCGCGCTCGACACCGAGACCGAGCGCGAGTTCCAGGCGGCGCTCGACCAGCTGGCCCGCGGGCGGACGACGGTGACCATCGCCCACCGGCTCAGCACGGTGCGCAGCGCCGACGCGATCATCGTCGTCGAGGCCGGCCGCATCGTGGAGCGGGGCACCCACGAGCAACTCCTCGCCGCCGGTGGTCGCTACGCCGCCTTGGCGTCCTGAGGAAGCGATCGGGTCACGCCGAGCCGCGGCGGTGCACCGACCCCGGCCGGGTCGGGCGTCGTACCATGCGGGCCATGCTCGAGTTGACCCTGGCGCGCGGCATCTGGCTCACCCCCGACCTGCTCGCCTGGCCACCCTGCGCGCTCGGCGAGCACGCGGCGTCCGCCCTTGACTGGGCGCTCCACGCCGCGCCCGAGGGCGGCATCGACCCGCGCGCGGCCGAGCCGGTCGCGTGGCAGACGTTTCCCCTCGCGGTGGAGCCGGCGTTGCCCGACGACATCGTCGCCCAGCACCCGCACCTGGCCCGGGCCGTCGCGTTGTGGCTGCCCCCGGGCGTGGACGCCGCCGAGACACTTCGCGGGCAGGTCGTGGTGGCCGCGCACGACGCGTCCGGGACGCTGGTCGAGGCGTCCGGCGTCCAGAACGGGCCGGTGCTCGACCGGCTGTACCCCGAGGCCGTCCACGCGCGCCTTGGCCTGCGCTGGGACGCCGGCGTCCCCTCCCTCCGCGTGTGGGCGCCGACGGCCCGGCAGGTCGACGTCCTGCTCTGGCCCTCCGGCGCGGCCTCGACCGACGCGCCCCGACGCCTGGCCATGGCGCCGGCGTCCGACGGCACGTGGAGCATCACGGGTGCACCCGACTGGGCGGAGGCCCGCTACCAGTACGCCGTCACCGTGTTCGCGCCCACGTTCGGCCGCGTCGTGGAGAACCGCGTGACCGACCCCTACTCGGTGGCGCTCACGGTGAACTCGACGCGCTCCGTGATCGCCGATCTGGACGACCCGGCCCTGCGCCCGCCCGTATGGGAGGACACGCCGTCGCCCCTGCTGGGCCACGCCGTCGACCAGGTGGCCTACGAGCTGCACGTGCGCGACTTCAGCCGCAGCGACGAACTCATCGCGCCGGAGCTGCGCGGCACCTACGCCGCGTTCACCGAAGACGGTCACGGCCGCCGCCATCTCGCGCGCCTCGCCGCGGCCGGGCTCAACACCGTGCAGCTCCTGCCGATCTTCGACTACGCCTCGGTGGAGGAGGACGCCGCCCGGCAGGTCCACCCCGACCCGTCCGCGCTTCGCAGCGCGGCCCCGGACTCCGAGGGACCCCAGGGCGTGGTGCGGACGCCGCGGCGCTCATTCAACTGGGGCTACGACCCGTGGCACTACCAGGTGCCGGAGGGCTCGCTGGCCACGGCGGGCGCCGTCGACGGGGCGGGGCGCACGCGGGAGGTGCGCGCCATGATCGGGGCCCTGCACGGCCTGGGGCTGCGCGTGGTGCTCGACCAGGTGTACAACCACACCGACGGGTCCGGGCAGGGCGCCACCTCGGTGCTCGGACGCCTCGTGCCCGGCTACTACCACCGCCACGATCGTGATGGCGAGGTGTCACACTCCACGTGCTGCCCCGGCGTCGCCACCGAGCACGCGATAGCGGAGAAGCTCATGGTGGAGTCGGTCGTGCACTGGGTGCGGGCGTACCGGGTCGACGGGTTTCGCTTCGACCTGATGGGCCACCACAGCCGAGCCACGATGGAGCGCGTCCGGGCTGCGTTGGACGCCCTCACCCCCGACGCCGACGGCGTGGACGGCCGCGCCGTCACCCTCTACGGCGAGGGCTGGAACTTCGGCGAGGTGGCTGACAACACCCGGTTCGTCCAGGCCACCCAGGGCCAGCTCGGCGGCACCGGCATCGGCACGTTCTCCGACCGGCTGCGCGACGCGGTGCGGGGCGGCGCGCCCTTCGACGACGACCCCCGCGTGCAGGGCTTCGGCACCGGGCTGGTCACGACGCCCAACGGGGCGGCCGTCAACGGCGACGCCGGCGTCCGCGGCCAGCAACTGCTGCGCGACGCCGATCTCGTCCAGCTCGGGCTGGCGGGCACCCTGCGGGCGTTCCGGTTCCGTTCGCAGGAGACGGGGGAGGTCGTCCGCGGCGACCAGCTCGCCTATCGCGGCCAGCCCGCCGGCTACGCCGACGAGCCGGACGAGGTGATCAGCTACGTGGACGCCCACGACAACGAGACGCTGTTCGACGCGATCACCATGAAGCTGCCCCCCGACGTGCCGATGGCCCAGCGCGTCCGCGTCAACACGGTGTGCCTGGCGTTGGCCACGCTCGGGCAGAGCCCGGTGATGTGGCACGCGGGGTCGGACTTCCTGCGCAGCAAGTCGCTGGACCGCAACAGCTTCGACTCCGGCGACTGGTTCAACCACCTCGACTTCACGCTGGCCGACAACGGCTTCGGCGCCGGGCTGCCGCCCGCGTCCGACAACGCCGCCCACTGGCGATTCATGCGCCCGCTGCTGGCCGATCCGTCGCTCAAGCCGGACGCGGGCGCCATGCTCGCCGCTCACGAGGCGGCCTGCGACCTGCTGCGCATCCGCGCCTCCTCGAAGCTGTTTCGGCTGCGCAGTGCCGCGCAGATCGAGGCCAAGGTGTCCTTCCCGGTCTCGGGGACGTGGGCGCAGACCTCCGGGGTCGTCGTCATGCTGTTGGACGACCGGCGCGGCGAGGGTGTCGATGCGCGGTGGGACGCGATCGCCGTCGCCGTGAACGCCAACGCCTGGTCGGTGCGCCAAGAGGTCCCGGCGATGCGGGCCGGCGGTTGGGCCGTGCACCCCGCCCACGAGGCGGGCGCGGACGCCGTGGTGCGCCGGGCCCGCTGCGACGACGGCGTCCTGGCCCTGCCGGCCTGGACCTGCGCGGTGTTCGTGCACCCGCGGTGAGGGGCGGGTCAGGGTCCCGCCCGGCGCGCGGGGTCTGGTTTTCTTGCCTGGGTGACCATTAATGTGGCGCCGACCGATCCCGATGGCGGGGTCCGCACACCAGGAGGCCCGACATGGCCGCTGAACCCACCACGACGCTGACGCGCTCCGAACGCCTCGACCGGCTGCCCTTCAGCCGCGCGCACGGCAAGCTGCTGTTCGGCTCGGGCATCGGCTGGGCCCTGGACGCCATGGACGTGGGCATGATCTCGTTCGTCATGGCGGCCCTGGCCGCCCACTGGCAGCTGAGCTCCACCACGCTCAGCTGGATCGGATCGATCGGCTTCGTCGGCATGGCGCTCGGCGCCTCGCTGGGCGGCTTGCTCGCCGATCGCATCGGCCGGCGGCAGGTGTTCGCGCTGACGCTGCTGGTCTACGGGCTGGCCACGGGCGCGGCCGCGCTGTCCACCTCCGTCGCGATGCTGTTGGCGCTGCGGTTCCTGGTCGGGCTGGGGCTGGGCGGCGAACTGCCCGTGGCGTCCACCCTCGTCAGCGAGTACGCCCCGGCGAAGATTCGCGGCCGTGTGGTCGTGGCGCTGGAGGCGTTCTGGGCGGTCGGCTGGATCCTCGCCGCGCTCATCGGCTACTTCCTCATCCCCACCAGCCCCGACGGGTGGCGCTGGGCGCTGGCCATCGGCCTCGTCCCGGCCGCCTACGCCCTCGTGGTGCGCTGGGGCCTGCCCGAATCGGTGCGGTTCCTGGAGAGCAAGGGGCGCTTCGCCGAGGCGGAGGCGTCCGTGCGCACCTTCGAGGCGTCCGCGGGCGTGAAGAGCGTGCCGAGCCCCGACCTCGCCCCCGCCACGATGGAGGGCACGGTCTCGATCTGGGCGCCCGGCCTGCGCCGCCGCACCCTGGCGCTGTGGACCGTGTGGTTCTGCATCAACCTGTCCTACTACGGCGCGTTCATCTGGATCCCGAGCCTGCTGCACGAGCAGGGCTTCACGCTGGTGCGCAGCTTCCAGTTCACCCTCATCATCACGCTCGCGCAGCTGCCCGGGTACGCGGCCGCCGCGTGGCTGATCGAGGTGTGGGGACGCCGCGTCACCCTCGCGGTGTTCCTCGCCGGATCCGCCGTGGCCGCCGCGCTGTTCGGGTTTGCCGCCACCGAGACGATGATCCTCCTCTCCGGCTGCCTGCTGTCGTTCTTCAACCTCGGCGCCTGGGGCGCGCTGTACGCCGTCGGGCCCGAGCTGTACCCGACGTCGATCCGTGGCGCCGGCACCGGCGCGGCGGCGGCGTTCGGGCGCATCGCGTCCATCCTGGCGCCCCTCATCGTGCCGCCACTCATGGCTGCCGGGGGCATGGTGCTGCTGTTCGGTGTGTTCGGAACAGCCTTCGCGGTGGGGGCGGTGGCCGCCCTCGGCCTGCCCGAGCAACGCGGCCGCTCGCTGGCGGACGCCTGACCTCGGGCCGCGGCGGGAGGCAACAGCGCGACACCACGGGCGGGGCGTACGGCCGATGACCTAGCCTTGGGCGTGCAGAGCTCACTCTCCCAAGGAAGGGCACCATGGCTTCTCTCACCTGGACCGATTCGGACGCGACGGCCGTCGACACGGCACGCGTGCTGGCGGCGGACGCCGTCGAGAACGTCGGGAACGGTCACCCGGGCACCGCGATCTCCCTCGCGCCGATCGCGTACCTCCTCTACCAGAAGGTGATGGCGGGTGACCCGGCCGACCCGCGCTGGCTGGGCCGCGACCGGTTCGTGCTCTCGGCGGGTCACGCCTCGATCCTGCAGTACACCCAGCTCTACCTCGCCGGCTACGGCCTCGAGCTCGACGACCTGAAGGGCCTGCGCCAGTGGGGCAGCAAGACCCCGGGCCACCCCGAGTTCGGCCACACCGACGGCGTCGAGTGCACCACCGGCCCCCTGGGCGCCGGCGTCGCGAACGCCGTCGGCTTCGCGATGAGCGCGCGGCGCAACCGCGAGCTGTTCGACGCCGACGCCGAGCCCGGCACCTCGGTGTTCGACCACTTCGTGTACTGCATCGCGGGTGACGGCTGCATGCAGGAGGGCGTCAGCAGCGAGGCGTCCTCGCTGGCGGCCACGCAGAACCTGGGCAACCTGATCCTGTTCTACGACGACAACCGCATCTCCATCGAGGGCGACACCAAGATCGCGTTCTCCGAGGACGTGCAGGCCCGCTACGACGCCTACGGCTGGCACACCCAGCACGTGGACTTCACCAACGACTTCACCACGTACGAGGAGAAGGTCGAGGAGCTGTACGCCGCGATCGAGGCCGCCAAGCAGGTCACCGACCGGCCGTCGTTCATCAAGGTCACCACGATCATCGGCTGGCCGCTGCCCAACAAGGCCGGCGACCACAGCGTCCACGGCAGCAAGCTGGGTGCCGACGAGGTGGCGGCGCTGAAGAAGGAACTGGGCTTCCAGCCCGAGCCGTTCGCGATCGACGCCGACCTCGTGGCCCAGACCCGCGAGAACGCGCGCCAGCGCGCAGCCGAGGCCAAGAAGGAGTGGGAGCCCCGCTACGAGGAGTGGCGCTCCGCGCACGCCGACAAGGCGGAGCTGCTCGACCGGCTGCTGCGCCACGAGGCGCCCGCCGGGCTCGACGAGGCGCTGCCCGTGTTCGAGCCGGGGAAGATGGCGACGCGGTCGGCGTCCGGCAAGACGCTGTCGGCGCTGGCCGAGGCCGTGCCCGAGCTGTGGGGCGGCTCCGCCGACCTCGCGGGCTCGAACAACACGACGATGTCGGGGGTGAAGTCGTTCCTGCCGCAGGAGCGCAGCAGCCACGACTTCCCCGGCGCCGTCGGTGGGCGGACGCTGCACTTCGGCATTCGCGAGCACGCGATGGGCAACATCATCAACGCGATCGCCATGGACGGCCTGACCCGGGCCTACGGCGGCACGTTCCTCGTGTTCTCCGACTACATGCGCACGACGCCGCGCCTCGCGGCCCTGTCGAACGCGCCGAGCATCTTCGTGTGGACGCATGACTCCGTCGGCGTCGGCGAGGACGGCCCGACCCACCAGCCGGTGGAGCAGATCATGAGCCTGCGGCTGATGCCGGGCCTCGACGTGGTGCGCCCCGGTGACGCCAACGAGACGGCCCAGGCGTGGGCGCAGATCCTGCGGATCACGGACCGCCCGGTCGCGCTGATCCTGTCGCGCCAGGACATGGCGACCCTCGATCGGAGCGAGGACACCGGCTTCGCCGCCGCCAGCAACACCGCGAAGGGTGGCTACGTGCTCAAGGAGGCCTCGGCCGCGCCGAAGGTCGTGCTCGTCGGCACCGGTTCGGAGCTCGAGGTGGCTATCGCTGCCGCCGAGAAGCTGGAGGCCGACGGCGTCCCGGCGCGCGTCGTGTCCCTGCCGTGCGTGGAGTGGTTCCACGACCAGGACGACGCCTACCAGGCCGAGGTGCTGCCGGCCGACGTGCCGAAGGTCGTCGTCGAGGCCGGCGTCACGGTCGGGTGGAAGGACCTCCTCGGCGCGAACACCGAGGCCGTGGGCATCAACCAGTTCGGCGCGTCCGCGTCCGGCAAGGTCGTGTTCGAGAAGTACGGCGTGACGGCCGACGCCGTGGCCGCGAAGGCCATGGAGTTGGTGACCGACTGAGAGCGACACCCTGAGCTTCGTGACGGCCGCCGTGCGCGGTGGCCGTCACGCAAGACCCACCGAGCCCCCGGCGTGCGCGCCGGGGGCTCGTGTGGTGTCGGTGGCGGGGGTCAGGGGGTGCCGCTGGAGTCGCGGACCGCGCGGACGGTGGCGCGGATCTGGTTCTCCAGGTCGCCCGAGCGGTCCGGCAGGCCCAGCTCCGCGCGGGTCGCCGCGCCGTCGACGATCCGATGGGTGTGCACCACGTCGCCGCCCAGGCGGGAGGCCTGCAACCCGGCCTGGTGGCGCCGCAGGCGCTGGCCGAGCAGGAGGCCAGCGCCGACGGCGTCCGTCAGCACGCGGGGCCACGGCACGAACCGAACGGGCAGGCCGAGTTCCTCGCGGGCGAGTTGCATCCAGCGGTTCCAGGGGAGCTCGCCGTCGGTGACGGGGTAGGAGCCCCCGTGGCGGCCCTGCTCGAGGAGGGCCACGGCGGCGTCCACCACCGAGGCGAGCGTGGCCGCGGACGTCCCGCCGTCGACGCGGGGGAGGACGGGGACGCGCGCGATGGCGTCATAGGCGCCGCGCCACACCGCCCGCGTGCCGGGCTGGACGCCGAACACGTACGGAATCTCCAGGGTGCACACCGTCAGGTCGTCCCCGCCGGCGGCGACGGCGCGTTCGTGCTGGGTGAGGCGGGCGTGCACGTAGGGGTGGCGGGCGCGGAAGGCGGGGTCGGCGCGTCCGCCCGAGGCGAAGTAGGAGCCCAGCAGCAGCAGGCAGCGGACGTCGGCGTCGCGGCAGGCGCGGGCCATCCGTTCGGTGGGCTCGACGAGTTCGTGGGTGAGGAAGGCCGCGGCGTCGGGGCCCATGGAGCCGCGGTCGTCGGGGCCGATGCCGTACACCACCCAGTCCTGACCGTCGACGAGGGCGCGCATCCCGGCCTCGTCGAGGTGGGCGGCGTCGGCCAACCGGATGGTGACCTGGGGGGGGGGGACGTCGGGGCGGGGGGGCGTCCGGGACACCGAGGTGACCGTGTGGCCGTCCGCGACGAGCCGCCGGCACAGCGCGGCCCCGAGGAATCCTGTGCCCCCCAGCACCAGTGCGCGCACGAGTGATCTCCCCTTCTGTCCCCGCCCGGTGGCGGCGCCCGGCCCAGCGTAGGGGGCCGGGGCCCGGGGCTGTCGACCCGCGCCGCCCCCAGTCCGGCTGTTGCCTCGCCGTGAATTCGATGGGCCGGCCGCACCCCGCTTACGATGGGTCGACGACACCGGACCACTGGGAGCACCATGACCGCCGATTCCACCGACGTGACCGAGCCGGCCCGCAGGCGACGCCGCGGCCCCCTGTACGCCGCCCTTGCCGGTGGGACGCTGCTGCTGCTCGGGGGTGCCTACGGTGTGGGCTACGCCCTGTCCGGGGAGACGCTGCCGCCGAACACGACCATCGAGGGGGTGGAGGTCGGCCGCCTCGCCGCGCCGGAGGCCGAGACGCGCCTCAGCGAAGAGCTCACCGCGCGGGCGGAGGAGCCGATGACGCTGGCGTCCGGGGAGGAGGAGCTGACGCGGACGCCGGCCGAGTTCGGCCTGTCCGTCGACTACGCCGCGTCGGTGGCCGAGGCCGACGTGGAGAAGAGTTTCAATCCCGTCGATATCTGGAACAGCCTCACTGGTGGGCGGAGCGTCGACGCCGTGGTGGCGCGGGACGAGCCGACGCTGGAGGCGGTCGCGTCCGAGCTGGCGCAGTTGACGAACGCCGATCCGGTGAACGCCGGGCTCGTGATCGAGGCGAACGCGCCCGTGGTGCAGGAGGGCTCGAACGGCCGGGCGCTGGATGTGGCGGCCACGGCGGACGCGGTGGCGGACGCCTACCTGGACGCGACCCGGGTGGACGCCGTCGTGGCCGAGACGGAGCCGGAGATCACCACCGCCGAGGCCGAACAGGCGCGCGACACCGTGGCGGTGCCGGCGCTGAGCGGGCCCGTGACGATCCAGACCGGGGATCGGGGGTTCCAGGTGACGCCCGAGATGATCGGCGCGTCGCTGAGCTTCGTGCCGGCGGACGGTGCGCTGGCCCCCGAGCTGAACGCCGAGACGCTGTTGGACCAGGCCGAGCCCGCCATGGAGGGGTTGGGGTTGCAGCAGGCCAAGGACGCCACGATCGAGCTGCGCGACGGGACCCCCGTCGTCGTGCCTGGCGAGAACGGGCTGGGCGTGGCGAAGGAGGACCTCGCCCGCGCCGTCGGCGAGGCGATGACGCGCACCGACGAGCGGACCGGCAGCGTGACGATCGCCGAGGTGGAGCCCGACCTGACCACTGCCGAGGCCGAGGCGCTCGGCGTCCGCGAGATCACCGGCGAATTCACCACACGCTTCCCCGCCACGGCTTACCGGGTGAACAACATCGGCAAGTCGGCCGGGCTGATCAACAACACGCTGCTGCTGCCGGGGGAGACGTTCAGCATGAACGCGGCGCTGGGGGAGCGGACCCTGGCCAACGGGTGGAAGGCCGGCGGCGCCATCGACGGTGGTCGCATCGTGGAGCGCATGGGCGGCGGCATCTCCCAGACGACGACCACGCTGTTCAACGCGATCTTCTTCGCGGGCCTGGAGGACGTGGTGCACAAGCCGCACTCGCTGTACTTCAGCCGCTACCCCATGGGCCGCGAGGCAACGCTGGACTGGAACAGCGTGGAGATGAAGTTCCGCAACGACACGGACTACGGCGTGCTGATCCAGGCGTTCACGAACAATCCCGAGGTGGGGGGTCAGGGCACCGTCACGGTGCGCATCTGGTCGACCATGGTGTACGACGTGACGGCCACCGACCCGGTGCAGAGCAACTTCCGCAGCCCGGGCGAGACGATTCGCAGCGACGCCGCCGTGTGCAGCCCGCAGAGCGGCATGAGGGGATTCACGGTGAACTTCGACCGGGTGTTCCGGCAGAACGGTGCGGTGGTGCGCACCGAACCCTTCGAGTGGACGTACAACACCCTGACCCCCGTGGTGTGCACCAACCCGGACGCCCGGGCGGATCGCATCGAGCGCTGAGCTGGGGCGCGCCGACTGTGGGGCGCTGAGCTGGGGCGCGCCGATTGTGGGACGTGGCGGGCCGCGGTGGCCCCGGGTCGGGGTCGGCGGCGTCCACGGGTGCGTCACGTGGCGCACATGAGGTGACGTGGCGCGCGTCACTGTCACGTGTGCTCTTGGTGCGCCACGTGGGGGCGGAGTGCGCCACGTGGGGTCGGAATGCGCCGCATGAACGCGGTCGGAGTGCGCCACGTGAACGCGGTCGGACGGGCGGGGACGCGGCTGCTCCCTGTCGTTGACGGCGCCTCCCTGCCGGTGGACGCGCCACCCTGTCGTTGACGGCGCCTCCCTGCCGGTGGACGCGCCGCCCTGTCGTTGACGGCGCCTCCCTGCCGGTGGGCGCGCCGCCCTGTCGTTGACGGCGCCTCCCTGCCGGTGGGCGCGCCGCCCCGCCCGAAGCCCTCCTCCCTAGCGTTGCAACGCTAGGGGAGTGCGCGAACGGCAGGGAGGCGTCCGGAGGGGCAGGGAGGCGCTCGGGACGGCAGGGGAGACCACGGGGGCAGGGGTAGAGGCGGAGTTTGAGGCCGGAGTGTGCGTGTCGCGCCGTCCCCGGAGCCCGGGCCGCCCCGGGCCACGGGGCGAGCTGTGGCGCCACGAGTGCGCACGGTCTACCAGGACGGGCCCTGCGCCACCAGGACCGCAGCACCTGCGACCCACCGTCCGGGAGACCTCAGCCGCCCGAGGGCCCCTGGGAGTCAGCCTGCCCGAGCTCGGTGAAACCGGACGACGCCAACGCCGCTGCGACGGCGGGGTCGGACGTCCGCACCTGGATCGAGCGGGCCCCCATGCGGGTGGCCCACCAGGCGGCGTCCACCCAGATCGCCGGTGAGCCGCCGCCGAGCGTCACCCACTCGCCCTCGAACCGCGCCGCCACCCCGTCGAAGTCCGCGGCAGCCCCCCACGCCGGCACCGCAGCCGGCGGCGTCCGATCCGCCAGCAACGCGCTGATTCGCGCCACCCACGGCACCCCCGCCACGCCGGCCCGCGCGGCCAGGTCGTCCAGCAGCGAACGGGGCGTGGCCACCGGGTTGCGCCCCAGCGCCACGGCGACGCGGCGGGCGGCGCCAACGTCCGAACGGGCCACGGCATGCTCGGTGCCACGTCGGTCGACGACGGCGACGGCCGCCTCGGTCAACCTGGTCACGAACCCCATCACCTCCCGCTTGCCCGCCTCGTCAGCCACCAGAAGGCTCACCCGTTCCCCCACCCGCAGGGGTAGCGTGAGGGTGGCGATGAGATCGGGAGCGGTGTCGTTCACAAGGGGCCTTTCGTGCGGGGTACGATGAGCGGGCACGCCCCAGCGAGCCCGAACTACAGGAGCGGATACATGACCTACGTGATCACCCAGCCGTGCGTCGACGTCAAGGACCTCGCCTGCGTCGAGGAGTGTCCTGTCGACTGCATCTACGAGGGTAACCGCATGCTGTACATCCAGCCCGACGAGTGCGTCGACTGCGGTGCGTGCGAGCCCGTCTGCCCCGTCGAGGCCATCTACTACGAAGACGACGTGCCGGCGGACCAGGCACAGTTCTACGACGCCAACGTCAAGTTCTTCGACACCATCGGCAGCCCGGGTGGTGCCGCCAAGATGGGCAAGATCGACGCCGACCACGCGCTCGTCGAGGCACTGCCGCCCCAGGGCGAGTGACCCGGGGCGTGAGCGAGCCCCTCTCGGGCCGCCTGCCCGACTTCCCGTGGGACACGATTGCGGGCGCGCGCGAGCGCGCCCGTTCCCATGCCGACGGTCTCGTCGACCTCAGCGTCGGGACGCCCGTCGACCCCGTCCCCGCCCTCGCCGTCGACGCCCTGGGGGACGCGGCGTCCGCCTGGGCGGGCTACCCGACGGTGTGGGGGACGCCGGCGCTGCGGCAGGCGATCCGCGCGTACGCCGAGCAGCGCTGGAACAGCGTGCCCCTCGAGGACGCGAATGTGCTGCCCGTCGTGGGCACCAAGGAGCTGGTGGCGCACCTGCCGCTCCAGCTCGGCCTGGGCGCCGGTGACGTCGTCGTCATCCCCACCACCGCCTACCCGACGTACGAGGTCGGCGCCCGCATCGCCGGGGCGGAGGTGCTCGCCACCGACGACCCGGCGGAGGCGGCGGCCGCGCAGCCCAGGCTCATCTGGATCAACTCCCCGGCCAACCCGCACGGCGCCATCCTGACCGCTCAACAAGTCGCGGCCTGGGTGGACGCCGCCCGTGCGGCCGGGGCAGTGCTCGCGTCCGACGAGTGCTACGGCGAGTTCGCGTGGGACGCCGAGCCCGTCAGCGTGCTCGACCCGGCCGTGAATGGCGGATCGCTGGACGGCCTCATCGCGGCCTTCTCGCTGTCCAAG
Organism: Propioniciclava soli; assembly: GCF_038502305.1. Classification (NCBI taxonomy): domain Bacteria; kingdom Bacillati; phylum Actinomycetota; class Actinomycetes; order Propionibacteriales; family Propionibacteriaceae; genus Propioniciclava; species Propioniciclava soli. Next base: position 2,886,761 of record NZ_CP115965.1, on the reverse strand, counting down.
CGCTCCAACGTCGCCGGCTATCGGGCCGGGTTCCTGGCCGGCTGCGCAGACATCCTCACCGAGCTGCTCGGCGTCCGCAAGCACTCCGGGCTCATGGTGCCCGGGCCCGTGCAGGCCGCCATGGTGGCGCTGCTGGGCGACGACGCGCACGTGGCCGAGCAGCGCGAGCGGTATCGGCGCCGGCGCGCGCTGCTGCGCCCCGCGCTGGAGGCTGCCGGCTTCCGCATCGACCACTCCGAGGGCTCGCTCTACCTGTGGGCGACCCGCGACGAGAACTGCCGTGCCACCGTCGACTGGCTGGCCGAGCACGGCATCCTCGCCGCGCCCGGTGACTTCTACGGCGAAGCCGGACGCCGCCACGTCCGGATCGCGCTCACCGCGTCCGACGAGCGGATCGACGCTGCGGTGGAGCGGCTGCGGCAGGGCTGAGCGGCGCGACGGGTGTGTCACCCATGCCACACCCGCTCGCTCCCGGCTGCGAACTCGTCCTACCAAAGTACGAAATGGCCACCCCTGTGGGTTCGTACCAAAGGGCGAATTCCGCAGGTGAGCTTGCCCTGAAATCTCTCCCGGCGCTAGCGTCACCTCACGAGTCAGACACCATCAGGTGAGTCAAGCCCAGGGGGCAGGCACGGATTCCGCCCGCGGCGGGACCGCCATCATCGTGCGAGAAGTGGGTGACCATGAACAGTCCTGAACGTTCCTGGGGGAGGGGCGTCGTGGCTGTCCTCCTCGTCGGACTCCTTTGGTGGGGGTGGACCGCTGACATCGGGGCTGCTGCCGCCTGGCAGTCCCGGGTGTTCGTCATCGCCGCCGCCCTCACGGTGTTGGCCGCCTTCGCGAGCCGCTCGCGCGCCGCGCGGGCGGCGGCGCTCCTGGGCCTCGGCGTCAGTGTCGGCATCGCGCTGACGGCCACGGATTGGCCGGCCGTACTCGCCAGCAGCAGGGGAGCCTGGATGGTGTGGTTCGTCCCCGGCCTGGCCGCGCTGGTCCTGCAGTCGTTGCGGTCCAGCGCCATCGAGAGCGACCGCCCCGCGCTCGTCTGAGGCAACCCAGCCGCCGGGCCGGACGGCGACCCGTCGCCGACCTCAGGAGCGGCCCTCGGCGCCCTGGTCCGAGGCCTTGCCCAGCTCGCCCTCGACGCTGTCGAGCAGCTCCTGCCAGGACTTCTCGAACTTGTCGACACCCTCGGCCTCGAGCTGGTCGACGACCTCGTCGTACGAGACGCCGACCCGCTCCAGGTCGTCGAGAACCTGCTGGGCCTCGGCGTAGGAGCCGGTGATCGTGTCGCCCGTCAGCTCGCCGTGGTCCACCGTCGCCTCCAGCGTCTTGCCCGGCATGGTGTTGACCGTGTGGGGCGCGACCAACCCGGTGACGTACAAGGTGTCCGGGTAGTCGGGGTTCTTGACCCCGGTCGAGGCCCACAGCGGGCGCTGCACGTACGCCCCGTCATCGGCCAGCGCGTCCCAGCGCTCCGTGGCGCAGACCTCCTCGAAGGCCCGGTAGGCGAGCCGGGCATTCGCCAGACCGGCCTTGCCGCGCAGCGCGAGCGCCTCGTCGGAGCCGATCGCCTCCAACCGCCCGTCGATCTCGGCGTCCACGCGCGAGACGAAGAAGCTGGCCACGGAACGGATCGTGGTGAGGTCGGCGCCCCGCTCGCGGGCCTGTTCCAGGCCGGTGAGGTAGGCGTCCATCACCCCGCGGTAACGGTCGAGGCTGAAGATCAAGGTGACGTTCACGCTGATCCCCGCAGCCAGCACCTGGGTGATCGCGGGCAGGCCCTCGACCGTTGCCGGGATCTTGATGAGCAGGTTGGGCCGGTCGATCTGGGCCCACAGCCGCTTCGCCATCGCGACCGTGCCGGCGGTGTCCCTGGCCAGCCGCGGGTCGACCTCGATGGAGACGCGGCCGTCCTGCCCGCCGGTGCGCTCGTAGGTGGGCAGGAAGGCGTCGCAGGCGTCCGCCACGTCGCGGGTGGTGATCGCGAAGACCGCCTCGTCGAGATTGGCGCCGCGTCCGGCCAGCTCGGCGACCTGCTCGGCGTAGGCCTCACCCTCAGCCAGCGCCGTGGCGAAGATGGTCGGGTTGGTGGTGACCCCGAGCACGCCGCGGTCGATGTAGCCCTGCAGGTCACCGTCGGCCAGCATCGGCCGGTTCAGGTCGTCCAGCCACACCGAGACGCCGGCCTCGGCCAGCTCGTGCAGGGTGGTGCGGGCGCGACCGCGGTCGCCGGTGGCGCCTTCGGTGGGCGCCTGGGTGGGCTTGCCGTCGTCGTGCGTCATGCTCTACTCCTTCGGACCGGAGGGTCGGCTCGGCGCCATGTCGGCAGTTCGCACGGCTCCCTCGCCAGCGTCGAACAGCATACCCCCGGGCACGCCCCGGCAGGGGCGGGCGATTTCTCAGCCGCCCGGCGTCGGGGTGGGGGTGGCGACGTCGTCGAAACGGACCGTCACCGTGGTGCCTCCGGATCCTTCGCCGGCCCACCACGCGAGGCCGCGCGGGTCGGCCGTCCACGTGCGGCCTCCGAGCTCCACGCGGGTCAGGCCGTGGTGGGCGCGCTGGGCCACCGCGATCTGCGCCGCGGACCACGCGGACCGGTTGGTGGGTGCCTCGACGACGACGCGATCACCTGCGTCACGCACCGACACGTCGTCCGGCAGCGTCCGTTCTAGGAACGCCGCCAGGCCGGCCGGATCGCCGGCGGGCGGGTTGGCCACCCGGCAGGAGAACGACGCCGGGGTCTGGCCGGTCAACGAGCTGGCGATGCGGCGCGCGTTCTCCACGTGCTGGCGGTAGGCCTCGGGGAAGCCCGAGCGTTGCACGGCTTGGGCGACGTCGTTGACGTCGCCCGTCTCCCACCCCGGGATCGTCACGAGGGCGTCGTAGAAGCGGTCGGAGGCCCAGTAGGGGTCCTGCACCTGCTCCGCCGTACCCCACCCCTGGGAGGGCCGCTGCTGGAACAGGCCGAGGGAGTCCCGGTCGCCGTGGTCGAGGTTGCGCAGCCCGGATTCCTGGTACACGGTCGCCAGTGCGATGGTCGCCGCCCGCGGCTCCAACCCGTGCTGGGTGGACACCCCGACGATGATGGACGCGTTGTGCGCCTGCTCGGTGGTGAGGGCCACGTCGGCGTCCGCCACCCGGGCCACGCACTGGTCGCCGAGCGGCAGCGGTTGGCGCTGATAGCTGTACCACAGCACCACGGCGATGCCGGCGGCCACCGCGGCCAGCCCGAGGAGGATGACCGTGATGAGCAGGGTGCGGAGCGCGCGCATGCGCCTCAGTTGGCGTGCAGGGCGGCGTTGAGCTCGATGCCGGTGCCCTGACGGTCCTTGACGCGGACGGCGCCAAAGACCGAGTCGCGGAAGAACAGCAGCCCGGAGCCGCCCGAGAGCTCGACGGCCTTGACGACCGCGCCGTCCGGCAGGGTCACCTTGGTGCCGGCCGTCACGTACAGCCCCGCCTCGACAACGCAGTCGTCGCCCAACGAGATGCCCAGGCCCGCGTTCGCGCCGAGCAGGCAGCGCTCGCCGATCGAGATCTGCTGGGTGCCACCGCCCGACAGGGTGCCCATGATGGACGCCCCGCCGCCGATGTCGGAGCCGTTGCCCACGACCACCCCGGCCGAGATGCGGCCCTCCACCATGGACGCGCCCAGCGTGCCGGCGTTGAAGTTCACGAACCCCTCGTGCATGACCGTGGTGCCGGACGCCAGATGGGCGCCCAGGCGGACGCGGTCGGCGTCCGCCACCCGCACCCCGGACGGCACAACGTAGTCGACCATCCTCGGGAACTTGTCGACGCCGTACACCGTGACCGGGCCCTTCGCGCGCAGCGCGAGGCGCGTCTGTTCGAAGCCCTCCACCGCGCAGGGGCCGACGGACGTCCACACCACGTTCGGCAGCACGCCGAACAGGCCATCGAGGTTGAGCGTGCGGGGTGCGCACACCCGGGCCGACAGCAGGTGGAGCCGCAGGTAGGCGTCCGCCACGGACGCCGGCGCGGCGTCGAGGTCGATCTCGGTGAGCACCACCTCAGTGGTCACCCCGCGATCCTCATCGCTGGTGCTCGCGGCCGTCAGCGCGCGCGGCGCCTCGGCCCCGTCGGGGGTGCCCAGCGCGGGGGAGGGGTACCACACGTCGAGGACGGCACCGGCGGCGGTGGTCGTCGCGAGGCCCCAACCCCAGGCCGGACGCGCGGGGGCGGCGTTGTCAGTCATGTGGGTCAGCGTACCCAAGCCGGGCGGCTCCCCCCTCCCCCCGGGGCGGACGCCGCCGGTGCCGAGCCCCAGGTGATGCGCCCATTGGCGGGACGTGTGCGACGCTGGACCCATGCGCCTGCCACCCCGCCCGCTCCTGGTGGGCATCGGGATCCTGACGCTCCTGCTGGCCGGCACCTTGGGGTGCACGGCTCCTCGGGTCAGCGGGGAGCAGCTGCAGCGCTGGGCGCGCGAGCGACCCGAACCCCTGCTGGTCGAGGTCGTCGAGGAGCACGGCTCGCTCGGCGGCTCGTTCTGGCGGGTGGACGTGACCGTGGAGGACGTGGCCTCCGCCCGGAGCTTCGCCGATGCGTTCGATGAGGCCGGGCAACGCTTGGGAGATGCGACCGTCGTCAGCTGGCGGGTCGGTGGCGGGACGACCTCTCTTCGTCACGGCCAGCGACCCACGACCGAGGAGGCGTGGAATCTGGCCGACCGTCCGCTGCCCGCGCAGGCCACGGCGCGACGCATCGGTATCCAGCAGTTCTCGACCGCATTCGACTACGAGGACGTGGTGGAGTACGACGCCGTCGACGTGGTCGCGGTCGGGGCGGTCGCCGAAGGGCTGCCCGGGCACACGCTCACCGTCCGCGGCGACCATGAGCGGCTCGGCCCCGCCGAGCCGGACGAGGTGAACCGACGCGCCGCGTCCCTGGCGGAGGTGGCGGGCTCAGGGCCGACCTTCACGGTGTTCGATGAGGAGGTGCGGGTGGGGTCCGCGGACGACGTCGTGGCGCTGGCCGAGCGCCTGCCCGAGGCCCCGAACTGGTGGGTGACCAGCGACACTCTGGTCGGCGTGTCCACCGAGCGGGGTGCGCGGCCGTACTACCCCGTGGTGGCGGAGCTCTTGGCGCGGGGCAGTGAGGTCGTGACGGCCACCCTCACCGCCGGGGAGCTCCGGGTCGGCTTCGCCGACTGCGCGGCGGCGGCGGCTTTCCTGGGGGAGCCCCTGCCCGGTCCGGTTCCGCTGGGTCTGGGCTGCACCGCGTCCGCCTCCGGGCAGCGAAACGCAGGGGGCCTGTGGCTCGCGGGCAGCCAAGAGCAGGTCCTCACCTGGTTCCCCCGCGCGCGGGAAGCGGTGGCCGAGCACGGCGTGACGCGGCTCGACGTCGCACCGCAGGCGATCGACGCGCGCGTGCCCGCGCAGGTCGACGCGTGGCCGGACGCGCTGCGTGCCGTGCGACGCATCGGGTGGCAGGGGGACGCGGCGATTCGGCTCGAGGTGGTGGGGGGCGGCGCCGCCTCGTTCTGGTCGTCCGCCGACGGCCGTGCCTCCGGCGAGGAGCACAGCGGGACGTCCGACGCCCAGGCGTCACGGTTGCGCGCCGCTTGGGACGCGACGTCGCCCTGAGTCTCTTCCCAGTCGAAGGATCCGCTCTGACGCAGGTCAGGACCAGGTGACGACCAGCGGATCCTCGGTGAGGTTCACGCTCCAGGCGCGGTCGACGGCGAAGTTCTGGTCGACGTCGCCGGTGAGGCCGGCGGCGGTCACCGTGGCGAATCCGGTGATGTCCAGGTGGACCGTTCCGGACGCCGTCATCGCCGCCATGTCGAGGGCCGGCGCGAACTCGGCCCACGGGTCGTTGTTGAGCTGGAAGCGCACGTTCGACACCTCGGCGCCGTCGGCAGCCAGCCCGAAGGGGCAGTTGCCCGGCAGCGTCTCGGTCGACGCGACGCACTCGTCCAGGCGCGTCCGGACGGCGGCGAGGATCGACTCGCGGCCGGGATCGCTGAGGGCGAACTCCGGCGTGATCGTCGCCGCGTCCGCCTGCGGGCTGGGGATGAAGGCGCTCGTCGCGCCGTTCAGCACCAGGTACTGGTTGGTCGCCGCAGCGGTGTAGGTGCCCGGGAAGACCGGGTTGGTCGCCTCCGTCAGCTCCGCCCCGTTCACCGTGAGGTGGTCGGTGGACGCCAGCGTCAGCTCGCCCAGGCCGTCGGTGAGGTGCCAGGTGCGCGCCCCGTCACCGGTCATGGGCAGGGTGAGGGCCACGTCCTCCTCACCGATCCGGTAGGTCACGTCGGCCGTCGCGTTCTGCCCCTCGGAGGTCACCTCGCCCACGGCGATGGCGCTGAGGGGCGAGGCCTCCACCGATGCCTGCAGCACCTCGTCGGTCAGCAGCGTGGTGTTCGCGGGCTGCTCGGCCAGCGTGGCCAGGGCGCCCTCGGCGTCGGCGGCGGCGAGAGAATCCAGATAGGTCTGGGCCGTGGTGCGGATCGCCTCCTCGCGCTGCGCGCGCTGCGTGCTGTCCCACCACCACCACCCGGCGGCGATCAGCGCGGCGAGCAACACCAGGATGCCGATGATCCAGGCCGTGCGGCGGCCCCGTCCGGACGCCGGCGCCGCCACCGCGGTCGCGGCACTGGCGCCGCCCGTCGCCGCGGCGGGGGTGAGCGCAGGGTCGGCGGCCACGGGGTGGACCTCGTCCGGCTGCCCGTCGCGCGCATCCGCGACGTACGCCTCATCGACCGGCAACGCCTCGGTGGGTGCCGCATCGGCCCATCCGGAGTCGGTGAAATCACCCGGGATCGACTCGGTGGACGGGTCCGTGCCGTCCACGGGGCCGTCCGGCTGGATGTCCTCGGGCCGCTGGTCGCCTGCCATGAATGTGTCCTCCTCGGGTGTGGGCACCACCAGTCATGATGCCACGCCCACCCGTGGGGCCGCCCAGAACCCGGTGGCAACCGCTCCGCCGGGCTACGCTGCCGACATGCTCCTGGACCCCACCGGTGACCTGGTCGACCTCCTGCGATCGCTGGTCGACATCGAGTCCGTCAGCGGCAACGAGGCGGCGCTCGCGGACGCCGTCGAGCAGGCCCTGCGCGCCTGTGCGCACCTGGAGGTGGAGCGCGACGGCGACGCCGTGGTCGCCCGCACGCAGCTTGGCCGGGCCACCCGCGTCGTGATCGCCGGTCACCTCGACACCGTGCCCGTCGCGGGCAACCTGCCCTCGCGGCAGGAGGGCGACCGGGTGTACGGCCGCGGCACGTGCGACATGAAGGGCGGCGTCGCCGTCGCGCTGGCGGCGGCGGTGCAGCTCAGCGCCCCGCGGCACGACGTCACCTGGATCTTCTACGACAACGAGGAGGTCGAGGCCGCCCGCAACGGCCTGGGCCGCCTGGCCCGCAACGCCCCCCACCTGATCGAGGGTGATTTCGCCCTGCTCATGGAGCCGACCGGAGCCCGCGTCGAGGGTGGTTGCCAAGGCACGCTGCGCTGCGACCTCACCTGCACCGGCACCGCCGCCCACTCCGCCCGCAGCTGGTTGGGGCACAACGCCATCCACGACGCCGCCGGCGTCCTCGCCACCCTGGCCGCCTACGAGCCCCGCCGCGTCGTCGTCGACGGCTTGGAGTACCGCGAAGGCCTCAACGCCGTCTCGATCGCCGGCGGCATCGCCGGCAACGTGATCCCCGACCGCTGCACCGTCACCGTGAACTTCCGGTTCGCGCCCGACCGGAGCATCGCCGAGGCCGAGGCCCACTGCCGCGAGGTCTTCGCCGGGTACGACCTGGTGGTCACGGACGCCGCCGCCGCGGCCCGACCGGGGCTCGACCTACCCGCGGCCCGGGACTTCGTGGCCGCGGTCGGCGGCGAGCCGCGCGCCAAGTACGGCTGGACGGACGTGGCGCGCTTCGCCGCCCTCGGCATCCCCGCCGTCAACTACGGCCCGGCCGACCCGGGCAAGGCGCACGCCGACGACGAGTTCTGCCCCGTCGCCGACCTCCACACCTGCCAGGACGCCCTGCTCCGCTGGCTTCGCTGAGCGGGCCGTTAGGCTGGCGTCCGTGACGAAGAAGCGGAAGGGGACGCGGCAGGGGCCGGTCCTCCGGCGTGCCGACCAAGTTCAGCAGACCACGACCGACCAGCGGCTCCTCCAGGGGCGTGGGGACACCGACTGGGTGCACGCCGACCCGTGGCGGGTCATGCGCATCCAGGCCGAGTTCGTCGAGGGGTTCGGCACGCTCGCCGAGCTGGGGCCGGCCGTCAGCGTGTTCGGCTCGGCGCGGACGCCGCGCAGCCACCCGCTGTACGCCGAGGGCGTCCGGCTGGGTCAGGCGCTCGCCGAGGCGGGTTTCGCGACCATCACCGGCGGCGGCCCCGGCCTGATGGAGGCCGCGAACAAGGGGGCCGCCGAGGCCGGCGGCGTCTCGGTGGGGCTCGGCATCGAGCTGCCGTTCGAGGACAAGCTGAACAAGTACGTGACCCTCGGCATCAACTTCCGCTATTTCTTCGTGCGCAAGGTGATGTTCCTGAAGTACGCGCAGGGTTTCGTGGTCATGCCGGGCGGTTACGGCACGCTCGACGAGCTGTTCGAGGCCCTCACCTTGGTGCAGACGCAGAAGGTGACCTCCTTCCCGCTCGTGCTGTTCGGCCGTGACCACTGGTCGGGCCTGCTCAGCTGGGTGGAGAACTCGCTGCGCGACGACGGGTACATCAGCGCCCCCGATCGCGACATGCTCCACCTCACCGACGACGTCGACGAGGCCGTCGCCATCATCGCCGCGCACCGGCGCGAGCAGGCCGCCCTGGCGCACCGGCTCACCGAGGAGCCGGACGGCGACGCCTGATGGAGTGGATTCTCTGGGTCTTGGCCGTCGTCGTGCTGGGGGCGGGGGCCGTGGTGGCGTCCGGTGGCCTCGGCGCGTTGCCCGGCCCCGAGCACGACGCCCCCGTGCTTGACCTGCCGGACGGCCCGCTGGGGGCCGAGGAGCTGCGGGCCGTGCAGTTTCGGGTCGACGTCCGGGGCTACTCGATGGCCCAGGTGGATGAGCTGCTGGCGCGGCTGGAGCGGCAGCTCTCGGCCACGACGGAGTCGTATTTCCGCCCCGTCGACGCCGGGGGCGCACCCGACGAGGTCACCCCCCAGGCGGACGGGTCTGCGATAATGGCGGCAGACGAGTTCTCGCAGCAATCAGGAGAGGGAGAACCATGGCAGCAATGAAGCCCCGCACGGGTGAGGGTCCGATCGAGGTCGCGAAGGAGTCCCGCGTGATCGCGATGCGCATCCCGGCCGACGGTGGCGGCAGGCTGGTGATCGAGATGAATGCGACCGAGGCGGCCGAGCTGCTCGAGGCGCTCAAGGCGGTCGTGGGCTGACGCCCTCCCTCCCTCGGCACCCCCACACCGACATCCCACACCGACACCCCAACCCGCATCACGACGAACGGCCCCCGGAGCGCGCTCCGGGGGCCGTTCTCGCGGGCGGTGCGCTCAGCCCCGGCGGGCTTTGCGGTGCTCGGCGGCAGCGCGGTAGACCTCGACGGTCTCCTGGGCGATCTTCTCCCATGAGAATTCGTCGATGCAGCGCTGGCGACCGGCCTTGCCCATCGCGTGGGCCCGGTCGAGGTCGCGAGCGAGCTCGTTGATGCGCGCGGCGAAGTCGGACTCGAAGCCCGCGACGAACTCCGCATCGCCCGCCCTGGCCGGGTCGTAGGGCACCAGCAGGCCGGTCTCGCCGTCGACCACGACCTCGGGGATGCCGCCGACCGCCGAGGCCACCACGGCGGTCTCGCACGCCATGGCCTCGAGGTTGACGATGCCGAGCGGCTCGTAGACCGACGGGCAGGCGAACAGGTCGGCAGCGGTCAGCACCTGGCGGACCTTCTCGCGCGGCAGCATCTCCTGCACCCAGAAGACCCGGCCCGGACGCCGCTGGTTCAGCTCCCCGAACGCCTCCTGGAACTCGGCGGCGATCTCCGGGGTGTCCGGGGCGCCCGCCAGCAGCAGCAGGGTGACGTTCTCGTCGAACTCCTGGGCTGCACGCACGAGGTGCACCAACCCCTTCTGGCGCGTGATGCGTCCGACGAACACGACGAGCGGCCCGTCGCGGGGGACGCCGAGCTCGGCCAGCACGGCGTCGTCGGGGTCGGGCTTGAACTCCTCGGGGTCGATCCCGTTCTTGACGACGTGGATCCGCTCGGTCTCCACGAAGGGGTAGGCGTCCTGGATGTTCTTGATCATGGCCGCCGAGACGGCGATGACGGCGTCCGCGTTCTCATAGGCGGTCTTCTCGACCCACGAGCTGACGCGGTACCCGCCGCCGAGCTGCTCGACCTTCCATGGCCGGTCGGGCTCGAGGGAGTGGGCGGTGACGACGAGCGGGATGTCCTGGAACTCGCTGGCCAGGATTCCGGCGAACTGGGCGTACCAGGTGTGGGCGTGGACGACATCGACCTCGGGAATCGCAGCGGCCATCGACACGTCGGCGGCCACGGTGCGCAGGGCCGCGTTGGCCCCTTCGGGGTAGGCCTCGGAGTGAGCCGTCGCGCCCTCGCGCGGCTCGCCCATGCACTGGACGTCGACGGAATCGGTGAACTTCGCCAGCTGGGGGACGAGCTGACCGACGTGGACGCCGGCGCCCCCGTAGATGTGCGGGGGGTACTCGCGGGTCAGGATGGATACGCGCATGCCTGATCGTCGCACACCCGGCGTGGCGCCGCGTCCGAAACTCGCGACCCTCCACAGGTGGAGACGTTCGTCGAATAGGGGTGCGCCGCGGGCGTCCAGCAACTAGTTTGGTGCCATGCCCAATCGACCGAACGTCCTGTCGATTGTCCTGGCCGGTGGCGAGGGCAAGCGTCTGATGCCCCTCACTGCTGACCGGGCCAAGCCGGGGGTGCCCTTCGGGGGCACCTACCGCCTCATCGACTTCGTCCTCTCCAACCTGGCGAACTCCTCACTGACGAAGATCGCCGTCCTCACCCAGTACAAGTCGCACTCGCTGGACCGACACATCGCGCAGACGTGGCGGATGTCGACTCTGCTCGGCAGCTTCGTCACCTCCGTGCCCGCGCAGCAGCGCACCGGCAAGCAGTGGTTCATGGGGTCTGCCGACGCGATCTTCCAGTCGATGAATCTCATCAACGACGAGGACCCCGACTACGTGGTCGTCTTCGGTGCCGACAACATCTACCGGATGGACGTCGCGAAGATGCTCGACGCCCACATCGATTCCGGGCTGGAGTGCACCGTGGCCGGCATCCGGGTGCCACGGCACGAGGCGTCCGCCTTCGGCATCATCGACGCCGAGGCGTCCAACAAGATAGCGCAGTTCCTCGAGAAGCCGGCCGACCCGCCGGGGCTGCCCGACAGCCCCGAAGAGTCGTACGCGTCGATGGGCAACTACATCTTCACGCGCAAGGCGTTCGTGGAGTGCCTGCAGGCCGACGCGGACGACGCCTCGAGCAAGCACGACATGGGCGGCAACATCGTGCCGTTCTTCGTGAACAAGGGCCAGGCGCAGGTCTACGACTTCACCCACAACAACGTGCCGGGCTCCACGGAGCGCGACCGCAACTACTGGCGCGACGTCGGCACCATCGACGCCTACCACGCGGCCCACATGGACCTGGTGAGCGTCGACCCCGACTTCAACCTCTACAACCGCGACTGGCCCATCTTCACCCAGCAGCCCCAGGCTCCCGGAGCGAAGTTCACGCTGCGCGGCACGGCGGAGGATTCGATCGTCTCCGCGGGCTCGATCATCTCCGGCGGCGACGTGGACCGGTCGGTGCTCTCGCCGAACGTGCACGTGGACAAGTGGGCCAAGGTGGAGGAGTCGATCATCTTCTCGGGGGCGCGCATCGGCCGCAACGCCGTCGTCCGCCGCGCGATCCTCGACAAGAACGTCATCGTGGAGGACGGCGCCGAGGTCGGCGTCAACCGCGAGCACGATCTCGCCCGGGGCTTCCACATCTCCGACAACGGCATCGTGACCGTGCCGAAGAACGGACGCGCCACGATCTGAGGCGGCTGAGGATTCGCCCGAAGCAGGCCGTCCCACCTTGGAGACGGCTTGCTTTAGGAGCGTGAAGGTGCGTGATCTTGAGGAGAGTCCGAGGACTTCAGCAAAGGGTCTGTGCCTAGCCGTGGCCGGTTTCATACTGGGGCTGCGCACGCCCAGTCAGTGACACGCCAACACCTCCACGCTCGTAGCGCCCGGCACGGGCATACGGGGGTCGGCATCGATGCGAGGACCCTCCGCACTTGGGACAGTGGCCCTGATGTCGGCAAGGCAGGCGGGTGGATGGTCCGCCTGGTGGTTGATCCAAGGTTTGGCCGCTCACTGCCAGATCTGGAGGAGCGGATTCCATCGCCCCATTGCGGGGGCGCCTAACACCGGATCTGCGAAGTGCGCGACCGCGGAGAGAACATCGGCAAACATTGCGGGTAGGTCTCCGTCCCGGTGGGACCGTGTGCGCCACGCCCGGTACTTCTGCTGCGCTCGTTCGCTCATCGGCGCGAGCGCCGGCAACAGTGGTGCAAGTGCGACCATGCGATACTCGGACACCATTTCGATCGATGCGCGGAGTTCGGGTGCGTCGACTGGATGCAGTCGCGCAAGGGTGTAGACATCAGCAAAGTCTCGCCAGCGGGTGTTGGCCACGCCGCGATCGAGAGCAGTGACGATCTTCTCGGCCAGCACCATCGTCAGCGGGTACCCCAACAACGTCACGGGTGGTAGGTCAAGAGGCACAACGCGCTGAAGATCGATGAGGCGCGGCGCCGGCCAGATCGGGTCTCCGAAGTTCACGTCGATCCCGATCGTCAGCCGCGCGGTTCCGAGAGTCGCCGCCAGCCTCACTCGAACCCCGGCATACTCGTCCTCGTCACGGATCGTCGTCGCGTCGAGGCTCTTGGGATCGAAGACAAGCCCGTCGGCGGTGTCCAGCGCAGCGATGGCGCGGACCCTCTGGGCGACCTCCTCTGGGTCACCGGTCAGTCTGGTTGCTTGTAGATCAATGTCTTTCGTGGGGCGGCGCGCGGCGAACGCGGCGAGCAGCATGCCGCCCTTCAAGACGAAGTCCTCGCGGTGCGGGGAGCGCGCGATCCGCGCCAGCAGGCCTTCAAGTGCGTACAGCGTCAGCAACTCTTGCACGTCCGCACGCGTTTGCCGAGCGAGAGTACGAATGGCGATGGTGGCGTCGCCGTCTGGCGTGCCGTGACGCGGCTGCGGGCTCACAGCAGAACCTCCAAGGCATGCTGGATCGCTGGGCGTGCCTGCGGAAAGTCCTCGGCCATCGTCAGCAGGACATGGGGGCTGTTGCCGCGCCCGCGCAGCCACTGCTTGAGCGCACCGAGGGCGAGGTCGCTACCCCAGGTGTGTCGTAGCCGGAACAAGTCGATCAGCGTGCGCTCGGCGCGGTACAGACCGATGGATTGACCGCCTGGAAGCTCGTGCTCTCCGCGACCAATGCTGAACGTGCTGGCATCGAAGCGGTGCCAGGCGACGGGTGCGTGACGCACGGTGACAGGCTGTGTGCCGCGCGGGATGGCAAGGTCGCTACGGGTGGGAATTTCATCGGTCAGCTGGTGCAGTGAAAGTGCCGTGAGAAGGCACAACGTCGCATCGGGCTTCCTCGCAGCGATCGCAATCCACGCCGAGGTCGTGTCGTCTGCGAGTCCCGACCGAAGGAACAGGCCAGGGGAAATGCGCTCGAATTCGTCGGCCTCGACAAGTCGATCAAGGCGGTACCGAGTGAGGCCCAGGCCCGCCAGGTCGTCGTAGCTGAGCAGATCAGGCAGCGCCATGGGTCCATCACCAACCTTTCGTCCAGCGAAATCCGCTACAGGTCAAGCGTATCTATGATGGTTTCTGTTGGGCGAGGCGTGGCTCGTCCAAGATAGAGTCGATCGATCAGCTGCTTCGAACGCCGCGGGCCAAGCTGCTTTCGACTGGTTCAGGCTCAGCTCTCCCGCTTCGACTGCGGCTCAGGTGCGCAGGGCCACCAGAAGCCCGTCACCCACGGGCAGCAGCACGGGAGTGAACTCCTCCATGGTCTGCGTGGCGGCCAAGGCCTCGCGGATGATCACGGTCTCATCGTCCTCGTTGCCGGAGTCGGCGACGGTGCCGCCGGCGAGTGCGTGGTTGACGACCAGCAGGCCACCGCTGCGCAACAGGCGGGCCGCTTGCTCGACGTACTCGACGTATTCCAGCGGGTCGCCGTCGACGAAGACGAAGTCGTAGGCGCCGTCGCTCAACTTGGGCAGCACGGCCAGGCCTGCCCCGGCGATGAGGCGCGCCCGGCGGTTGGGGACGCCCGCGCTCGCGATCGCCTTGCGGGCGGCGGCCTGGTGCTCGGGCTCGAGGTCGATGCTGGTGAGGATGCCGTCCGGCTCCATGCCGGCCAGCAGCGCCAGCCCCGACACCCCGGCGCCGGTGCCGATCTCGACGGCGGCGCGGGCACCGACCATGCGGGCCAGCAGTGCCAGGAGGGCGGCGGTGCCGGGGGTGGCGGCGGCGATGCCGAGCGAGCGGGCGGCGTCCCGCGCCGCAGCGGTGTGCTCGGGCTCGGCGCCGAAGGCGTCCGCGTAGACGAGGGAGGCGACCTGGCCGGTCGCGGAGGTGGTGTTGGCGGCAGCGTTCACGGTCACAGCCTAGGACACGTTGCCCCTAGACTGGCGGCATGGCCCAACCCTTCGGACGGCTCGTGACCGCAATGGTCACGCCCTTCGCGCCCGACGGATCGCTCGATCTGGACGAGGCGCGGCGGCTGGCGGCGTACCTGGTGGACGAGCAGCACAACGACGGCCTGGTGATCAACGGGACGACGGGGGAGTCCCCGACGACCGGCGACGCCGAGAAGCTGGCGCTGCTGAAGGCCGTCAAGGCAGAGGTGGGGGACCGCGCCACGATCATCGCCGGCGTCGGCACGAACGAGACCGCGGCCACCGTCGCGCGCTGCCGGGACGCCGCCGAGGCCGAGGCGGACGGCGTCCTCGTCGTCACCCCCTACTACAGCAAGCCGCCGGTGGACGCCGTGCTGGAGCACTTCATGATCGTCGCCGACGCCACCGAGCTGCCGGTGATGCTCTACGACATTCCGGGCCGGACCGGAATCCCGATCACCGAGAACACGCTGGTCGACCTGGCGCGCCACCCGCGCATCGTCGCGGTGAAGGACGCGAAGGGTGACCTCGTCAGCTCCGCGCGCGTCATGGCGGCGACCGACCTCGCCTACTACGCGGGCGACGACGCGCTGACGCTGCCCCTGCTCAGCATCGGGGCCACGGGCGTGGTGGGCACCTCGACCCATTTCACCGGCGCACTCACCAAGGAGTGGATGGATCTGCTGGCCGACGGGGCCGGCGAGGAGGCCCTCGAGCTGTACCGGCGCCTGCTGCCCGTCTACACCGGGGTGTTTGCGACCCAGGGCTGCATGCTCGTCAAGGCCGCGCTCGGGGCGCGGGGGTTCCAGCAGGCGGTGCTGCGGCGTCCGCTGAAGCCGGCGACCCCCCAGCAGGCGAGGACGTTCATCCAGCTGCTCGAGTCCGCCGGGCTCTGAGCGCGGGGGCCACGGCGCATGTTTGATTTCAACATCGGCGAGATCGCGCTGCTCGTCATGCTGGCGATCATCGTGTTTGGCCCCGAGAAACTGCCGGACCTCGCGCGCAAGGCGGCCCGGATCATCGCCTACCTGCGGGCGGTCGGCAACGACGCCCGGGGGCAGATCCGCAAGGAACTCGGGCCGGAGTGGGACCACATCGACATCACCGACCTGAACCCGCGCACCTTCGTGCAGCGGCACCTGTTGTCGGGGGATGAGATCGAGGATCTGCGGGCCATCCGCGAGGACGCCCTGGAGGCCGGCACGCTCCTCAAGGACACCGCGAACGAGGCCACCGGGTCGTCCCGGAAATCGGGCCGCTCGGCCAGTGCGGCCAAGGCGGGCACGGCCTCGGCGGGGGCGTCCACCGGTGGGGGCGCGACGGCGGCCGTGCTCGACGACCCGGACGACCACGGCGGCGGCGACCCGGCCATCGCGTCCCCCCGCGCGGTCGCCTTCGATCCCGAGGCGACCTGAGCGATACCCTTCGGGGCGTGAGTGGATCCCCGACGTCGATCTTCGTGTCGCGCATCAAGGGCCTGCCCGTGCTGGACGCCAGTGGCGACCAGGTGGGCAAGGTCCGAGACATCGTCGTCCAGAACCGGACGAACGCCCGCCCGCCGCGGGTGAAGGGCATGGTCGTCGAGCTGCTGCGCCTGCGCCGGGTGTTCCTGCCCATCGAGCGGGTGCACACCGTGGACGCGCAGCAGATCATCATCTCGGGCGTGGTGAACACCGTCGCGTTCCAGCGGCGCGACGCCGAGGCGCTGGTGTTCACCGACCTGTTCGACAAGTCGGTCACCCGCCCCGGCGCGCCGGCGGCGTCCATCTTCGATGTCGCGATCGAGCGGACGCGGACGCGCGCGTGGGAGGTCACGGAGGTGGCGCTGCGGGAGAACACGAGCCGGTCGCCGTTCTCGCGCGGCCACGTCGTGGTCGTGGACTGGAACGAGGTGCCCGACTTCTTCGTCGAGACCGCCCGGGGGACAGACCAGGTGCTGGCCGAGCTGGCCGAGATGAAGCCGGCCGACGTGGCGCGCGAGCTGCACGAGATGAGCCCCGCGCGGCGGGCCGAGGTCGTGGAGGCCCTGGACGACGAGATGCTCGCGGGCGCGCTGGAGGAGTTGCCGGAGGCCGAGCAGGTGGAGGTGATCCGGACGCTCGACACCGAGCGGGCCGCCGACATCCTGGAGGAGATGGATCCGGACGACGCCGCCGATCTCATCGCCGAGCTGGCACCCGACCTGGCCGAGACCATCTTGGAGCGCATGGAGCCCGAGGAGGCCGAGGACGTCCGTGCCCTGCTGAACTACTCACCCGCGACCGCCGGTGGTCTGATGACGCCCGAGCCGGTGGTGGTCGGCCCCGACGCCACCGTGGCGGACTGCCTGGCGCTGCTCCGCAACGAGGAGATCACGCCGGCCCTGGCGGCCCTCGCGTTCATCTGCCGCCCGCCGCTCGACACGCCGACGGGGCGCTACGTGGGCGCCGTCCACATCCAGAAGCTGTTGCGGGAACCGCCGTCGCTGCTGGCCGCGTCCCTGGTCGACTCGGGCATCGCGCCCCTGCGCCCGGACGCCGACGTCGCCCTGGTCAGCCGCTACTTCGCGACCTACGACCTCGTGTGCGCGCCGGTTGTGGACGAGGACAATCGGCTCCTCGGCGCGGTCACGGTCGACGACGTGCTCGACCACATCCTCCCGGACGACTGGCGGGGGATCCAGCTCGCGGAAGGAGTGACCGGTGGCCCCCTCGTCTGAGCGACCCAGCCTCCCCGATCGACCGACGACGCCCGAACGGCTCAACACCCCCGGACGCCGCACCACGTGGCTGCCCCGGGTGCGGCTGCCCGAGGACGCCTTCGGCGCCTTCGCCGAGAGCTTCGCCCGGTTCATGGGCACCGCAAACTTCCTCTTCTGGATGACGGTGTTCATCATCGCGTGGATCGTCATCAACAACATCGCGCCCGGCGTCTTCGGGGATCCCTTTCCCTACATCTTCCTGACGCTCATGCTGTCGCTGCAGGCGTCCTACGCGGCACCGCTGATCCTGCTGGCCCAGAACCGGCAGGAGGGACGCGACCGGGTCACCATCGAGCACGACCGGCAGGTTGCCGCCCAGGGCCGGGCCGACATGGACTTCCTCGCCCGCGAAATCGCCGCGCTCCGCATGCGGATCAACGAGATGCCGACGCGGGACTTCCTGCGCTCCGAGCTGCGCGACCTGCTCGAGGAGCTCGAGCGGGGCGACGGCGACACCGAGGAGCGGGCCGAGCGGCGCCGCTGACCACGGGCCGCGCGGTCGGGCGTCCGGTGTGGGCTCGGTAGAGTGGAGCGCATGTCTGCCGCCAGCCTGACCGATGCCGTCTGGGAGGTTCTCTCCCACGTCAACGACCCCGAGATCCACAAGCCGATCACCGAGCTCGACATGGTCGAGAAGGTCGAGGTGGACGAGGCCGGTCTCGCGTCGGTGAAGGTGTTGCTGACGATCTCGGGCTGCCCCATGAAGGGCACCATCGAGCACGATGTGCACGCGGCGCTGCAGGGCGTCGAGGGTCTCACCGGGCTGGACCTCGAGTTCGGCGTGATGTCGGACGAGCAGCGCGCCGAGCTGAAGACCAAGCTGCGCGGCGGCGTCCGGGAACGCATCATCCCGTTCGCGGCGGACGACAACCTGACCCAGGTGATCCTCGTCGCGTCCGGCAAGGGGGGCGTGGGCAAGTCGTCCGTGACGGTCAACCTCGCCAAGGCGCTGGAGGCGCGCGGGAAGTCGGTCGGCGTGCTGGACGCCGACATCTACGGCCACTCGATCCCGCCCATGCTGGGCATCGCGGACGCCGAGGTGACCGGCATCGACGACATGATCCTGCCCGTGCCGGTGGAGGGCCTGAAGGTCATCAGCATCGGCATGCTGAAGCAGAGCCGTGACCAGGTGATCGCCTGGCGCGGGCCGATTCTCGACCGGGCGCTGCAGCAGTTCCTCGCCGACGTGTACTGGGGCGACCTCGACTACCTGCTGGTGGACCTCCCGCCAGGCACCGGCGACGTGGCGATGTCGCTCGGGGCCAAGCTGCCGAACGCGGAGGTGCTGGTGGTCACCACGCCGCAGCAGGCCGCCGCCGAGGTGGCCGAGCGGGCCGGCACGATGGCGTCGATGGTCGACCAGAAGGTGATCGGCGTCGTGGAGAACATGGCCTACCTGGCCGCCGAGTGCCCCCACTGTGGGGAGTCCCACCGCGTTGACCTGTTCGGCTCCGGCGGCGGCGAGCGCGTCGCCGAGGCGCTCAGCCTGCGCCTGGGTTACCCGATCAAGCTGCTCGCCCAGGTGCCGATCGACGCCGCGGTGAGCGCGTCCGGCGACGCCGGGGTGCCGCTGGTGGCCACGGACGCCGACCGCCCCGCCGCCCGTGCCCTCGACGACCTCGCCGAGCACCTGGCGTCCCGGCGCCGCGGCTTGGCCGGCCGCAAGCTGAGCCTGCACGTGAGCTGACGCGGCGTCCTCGACGGCCCCGCCGGGGGCGTCAGTCGATCGTGAACGTGACGGGCGTGGGCAGCTCGACCGTCCGGGAGACGGTGCAGTCGCGCTCCGCGGACGCCCGGACCGCCGGCGCGATCCGCGCCCGGGCCTGGTCGCCGGCGTCGCCCTCGGGGAAGCGGAGGCGGAAGACCACCTCGACGTCCTCGAGGTGGTTGCCGCCCTCGCGCACCTTGCGGCCCGACGCGGTCACCGCGAAGGACTCCGGCTCGGCGCGCCGCGAGGTCATCACATCGACATCCACCGCCGAGCACCCCGCGACGGCGGCCAGCAGCAGCTCGACCGGGGAGAACCCGTCCTCCCCGCCGATCGGCAGGCGGACGCCGCGGGCGTTGGTCGCCTCGTAGGACGACGGGCCGCGGCGGCTCAGGTGGACGGTGGTCGGTGGCTTCGGCTCCATGACCCCATGATGCCGTGACGCCCCCGGTCTCCCCGGCCCCGCCACGTGGCGCACTCTCAGCCCACGTGGCGCACCCTCAGCCCACGTGGCGCAGTGGAGCTCACCTGGCGGCCCCTGCAAGGCCCTCCACGTGAGCTCCACTGCGCCACGTGACACCAGGGTGCGCCAAGTGACGCCGGGGTGCGCCAGGTGACGTCGGGGTGCGCCAGGTGGAGCCGGGGTTGAGCGTTGGGACGCGACGCGCGCGAACCCTCTAGGGTGCTCCCTGTGTTGGACGCGACCCGCAGCAGGATCGCCGGCCACTGGGCGATGCGGCTCGGGGCGCCGGTGCCGGGGTTGACCCCGATCACGCTCACCGTGAGCGGGCGTCACGACGACGCGGCGCTGGTGGTGGTGCTAGGCGGGCAGGCATGGGTCGACATCCCGCTCGCCCACGTGGACGCCGTCGCCGCCCACGTGCGCGGCCACCGCCCCGCCGAGCTCGGTGACGCCGCCTTCTGGACGCCGCTGGCGTCCGCCCCCATGCGGGGGCCCGCTGATCACTTCTGGGCCGACCACACCACCACGCTCACGGCGGACGCGGCGCCGGTCAGCCCCGACCGACTGGCCGGCCTGCGCGAGGGCGTCCGCCCGGAGGAGTGGGCTGAGGCCGGGTTCGACCGCCCCGCCGCTCTCGGCTTCGGCGTCGAGGCCGACGGGCAGCTCCTCGCCGCCGCCACGCTCGCACCCCTGTGGGGCTGGCGGGCCGATGTGGGCGTCCTCGTGCTGCCCGGGCACCGCGGCCACGGTCTGGGCGCGCGGGTGGCGTCCGCCGCGTTGGCCGACGGGGTGGACCAATCGGGGTTCGCGGTGATGCGCGTCGCGCGTAGCAGCGCCGCGGCCACGGCGCTCGCGGTGTCGCTCGGGCTGGAGCGGTACGGGTCGAACCTGCTGGTGCCCCTGGCCTGAGCGGCCCGCGGGGCCCGCGTCGCGGGTGGGGCGGTCGGGCGGTCGGGGTCAGGCGAGCCAGGGTCAGGCGCGGTCGGAGGCGAGCTCGATCCAGTGCTGCACCACGGCGGTGTCGGCATCGCCCAGACCCGCGTCGGTGAGCCCGCCGAAGGCGTCCCGCAACGGTTCGGTGAGCGTGGTGGTCGTGCCGGTGTCGGCGGCGACCTCGGCGAAGGCACGGAGATCCTTCACCATGAACTTCGCCGCCCCGGAGGGGGAGTGGTCGTGCTCGGCGAACCGGCGGGCCTTGACCTCCATGACCCGGCTGCCGGCGTACCCCCCGCCCAGCAGGTCGAACAGGGCGGCCACGTCGAGCCCCGCCCGCTCGGCGACCACCGCCGCCTCGGCGTTGGCGACGACGGTCGCGGCCACGATGAGCTGGTTGCAGGCCTTGGCGACCTGGCCGGCGCCGAGCGGTCCCAGGTGGACGGCGCGACCGGTCGCGCCCAGCACCTCGACGGCCCGGGCGGCGTCGGCGTCCGCGCCACCCACCATCACCGACAGCGTCCCCACCTCCGCGCCCTCGGCTCCGCCGCTCACCGGGGCATCGACCACGGTGACGCGCCCTCGCGACGCGGCCCGGACCTCTTCGCCGAACGTTCTCACCTCCGCTGCACCGCACGTGGAGCTCACGACGAGCAGCAGCGGTGGGCCCGCGGCGTCCGCGGGGGCGTCACCCCCCGGGGCCGGGGAGAGGGCACCGGCCAGCACGCCGTCGGCGCCGAACGTCACCGCCCGGATGTCGGCGATCGTGGGCGGCACGAACACGATCACCGAGCAGCGCCGGGCGAGCTCGGCCGGGGTATCCGCCCAGCCGGCTCCGGCCGTCTCCAGGTCGGCGACCCTCGAGCGCGTTCGGGTGTGCAGCACGACGGGGCGTCCGGACGCCATCACGTGGCGGGCCATGGGGCGCCCCATCACGCCGAGTCCGATGAATCCTGTGGCGGCCATGGTGCTCTCCTTCGTCGGGCGGGCGCGGGGGTGGCTCGACCCTAGCGCGAACGGCACCGGCCGACGGGTTGCCGCGACCACACCGTTCAACCTATTGACCAGCGTTCACAAACGTGTCTACCATCGCAGAGGACGGGCGCACGGACGCGTCCGCCGGACACAGGAGTTCACATGAGCGAGACCACCGCCCGGCCGGGAGGCATGTCCGACCGGGAATACGCCGACAACCTGCGCCGCGCGACGCTCGCGTCCTCGATCGGATCGGCGCTGGAGTACTACGACTTCGCCCTCTACGGCCTGGCGGCCGCCCTCATCTTCGGCCAGCTCTTCTTTCCGGCGTTGGGCACCAACGCCGGCCTGATCGCGTCCTACGCCACCTTGGCCGTCGGCTTCCTCGCCCGGCCGCTGGGTGGACTGTTCTTCGGCGTGCTCGGCGACAAGATCGGGCGCAAGTGGGTGCTCATGGTGACGATCGCGCTGATGGGCGGGGCGTCCACCCTGATCGGCGCGCTGCCGACCGCGGCGCAGCTCGGCGACGCCGGCTGGGTGGCACCCGTGCTGCTGATCGTGCTGCGCCTCGCCCAGGGCCTCGGCGCCGGCGCCGAGCAGGCGGGCGCGACCGTGTTGATGGCCGAGTACTCGCCGCGCAAGCGCCGGGGCTTCTTCTCCGCGCTGCCGTTCGTGGGCATCATGCTGGGCACCCTGCTGGCGTCCGTGGTGTTCTGGCTCATCACCCTCGCGCCGGAGGAGTTGCTCCTCGGCTGGCTGTGGCGCGTGCCGTTCCTCGTCTCGTTCCTGCTCATCATCGTCGCGGTCTACATCCGCTCCCGCCTGCGCGAGACGCCGGCCTACATCGAGCTCGAGAAGAGCGAGCAGGTGGCCGACCACCCGATGCGCGAGCTGTTCCGCTCGTCGGGCCGCAACGTGGCCCTCGGCATCGGCCTGCGCATGGCCGAGAACGGTGGCTCCTACATCTACAGCAACCTCGCGATCTCGTTCATGGTGCTCATGGGCGTCGAGCGCTCCTATGGCCCGATCGCCGTGGCCGCGGCGTCCATCCTGGGGTTGTTCACGATTCCGTTCACGGGAGCCCTCTCCGATCGCTTCGGGAGGCGCCCGGTCTACCGGGCCGGCGCGCTGTTCCTGCTGGTGTGGTCGTTGCCGAGCTGGTACCTGATGAGTCTCGGCAACCCGATCCTCGGCATCGTCTGCGTGGCGCTGGCGATCGGCTTCGGCGTCAACGGCATGCTCGGCCCGCAGTGCGCCCACCTGCCCGAGCTGTTCGGCGCCCGCCACCGCTACATCGGCGTGGCCGTCTCCCGCGAGTTCTCCGCGATCCTCGCCGGCGGGCTCGGCCCGTTCGTCGGCGCCTGGCTGCTGAGCATCACCAACAACGCCTGGTGGCCCGTCGGGCTCTACGTCGCCGTGCTGAGCGCGATCACGTTCGCCTGCACCTTCCTCACCCCCGAGACCGTGCACCGCGACGTCACCAAGATCGAGGACGCCCACCACGGCGAGGACCGCTTCGCCGGCCTGGAGCTGCAGCGATGACCGCCGCGGGTGGGTCGACGCACGGTGCGGAGGCGGGCTCATGAGGATCGCCCGCATCGCCACCGTGGCGGGGCCGCGGTCCGTCGCGGCGCGCGGTGGGGAGTGGGTCGCGCTCGCGGATCCCTTCGCCCCGGACGCCGCCCCGGCCCCCGGTGCCCCGAGCTGGCCGGTTGACCAGACGCCCCTGCTCGCTCCCGTCGAGCCGCGGGTGGTGCTCGGCATGCTGCACAACTCGGGCCCGGACGACCGCGCCCTGCCCCCGCAGGCCTTCCTCAAGTCGGCCCGCACCGTCGTCGGCGCCCAGGATCCCGTCATGCTCGACCCGCGTCGCGGCGCGGTGGTGGGGGAGTGCGAGCTGGCGCTCGTGGTGGGGCGCGTCTGCCGCAACGTCTCGGTGGCGGACGCCCCCGCCCACGTCCTGGGCTGGACCATCGGCAACGACGTCACCGCGGTGGACCAGGCGGCGGCCGATGACACCCGTACCCAGGCCAAGAACGGCGACGGCTTCACGCCGCTCGGGCCCTGGATCGAGACCGACCTGAATGCCCTCGACGTGGCCCTGACCGCGCTCGTCGACGGCGTCGACGTGGCGGCGTCCTCGTCGGCCGCGCTCGCCTGGAACCCGTTCGAGGCGCTCAGCCACCTGAGTCACCACCTGACGTTGGGCCCGGGTGACATCCTTCTCACGGGGGCGCCGGGCACGGCGTTCCCGATCGCTCCCGGTGTCGTCGCCTCCTGCGCGGTGGCCGGCATCGGCGTCCTGACCAACCCCGTTCGTGCACTGGAGGTGCCCGCATGACATCCGACCGTCTCAAGGTGTTCGTCGCCACGCCGCTGGAGCCCGAGCTCTGCGGTCTACTCACCGATCTCGAACCCCGCATCGACCTCGTCGTGGAGCAGGACCTGCTGGCCCCCATGCGCTGGCCGGGCGACCACGAGGGCGACCCGTCCTTCGAGCGGACGCCTGAGCAGCAGGCCCGGTTCGAGGAGCTGTGCGACGCCGCGGACGCGCTCTACGGCATCCCCGACACCAAGCCGGCAGCGCTGGCCCGCACGGTGCGGGCCAACCCCGGGTTGCGCTGGGTGCACACCATGGCCGCCGGTGGTGGGGCGCAGGTGAAGGCGGCCGGCCTCAGCCCCCAGGAGATGGCGGCCGTGGAGTTCACCACCTCGGCGGGTGCGCACGGTGACACCCTGGCCGAGTTCGCGCTGTTCGGGGTGTTCGCCGGCGCCAAGGACCTGCCGCGGCTCCAGCGGCAGCAGCGCAACCGGGAGTGGTCGACGCGCTGGGCCATGAAGCAGGTCTCGGAGATGACGGTGCTCGTCGTCGGCATGGGCAACATCGGGCGGACGACGGCCGCGCGCTTCGCCGCCCTGGGCGCCCGCGTCATCGGGGTCAACCGGTCCCTGCGCGAGGTCGACGGTGTCGAGCAGGTGTACCCGACCGCCGAGCTCGCCCGCGTCGTCAGCAGCGCCGATGCCATCATCAACACCCTGCCGCAGGCGTCCGACACCGACGGGTTGATCTCGGCCGAGGTGTTCGCCAACGTCAAGCCCGGGGTGATCTTCGCCAGCACCGGTCGCGGCGCGTGCGTGGACGAGGATGCCCTCGTCGCCGCGCTCGTCGACGGCCGGGTGGGGTTCGCCGCCCTCGACGTCTTCGCGGTCGAGCCGTTGCCGTCCGACAGCCCGCTGTGGGGCATGGACAACGTGATCGTGTCCCCGCACACCGGCGCCCTCAACGACGGTGAGGACGAGCTGATCGCGCGCATGTTCGCCGAGAACGCCGGCCGGCTGCTCGACGGCGAGCCGCTGGTGAACGCCATCGACCGCGTCCACTTCTACTGAGACCCATGGCCCCCGCGCGGAGTGGACGCGACGACGTCCCCGCCGGCGCCGCGCCCGCCGTGGTGCGCGCGACGGCGGTGCTCGACGCGCTCGCGGCCAGCCCGCGGGGGTTTCTCGCCCTCAGCGAGCTGGCCCGGGAGGTCGGCGTCGCGAAGAGCTCGACCCTGCAGATCTGCACCGCCCTGGAGGCGGGGGGTCTCATCCGGCGTGATGAGGCCGGCTACTGGCTCGGACGCCGCACCGTCGAGCTGGGCGGGGCGTACCTCTCGCGGCTCGACCAGGTGACCGAGTTCTACGACGCCTGCGCGCGCTCGTCGTTGATGGCCGGCGAGACGCTCCGGCTGTCGGTGCTCGCCGGCATCGACACGTTGTGTCTGGCCCGGTACGAGGGGCACCCGCCCGTCCGCTACACGTCGGGGATCGGTGACCGCACGCCCGCGTCGGCCACCGCCCAGGGCAAGGCGCTGCTGGCGAAGCTGGACGACGCCGAGGTGCGCCGGCTCTACCACGGCATCCCTGACCTGCCGCAGCTGACCGCCCGCAGCCGGGCGACCCTGCCCGAGCTGCTGGCCGATCTCGCGGACGCCCGCGCCCGCGGCTTCGCGGTGGACGAGGAGGAATCCGCCCCCCACGTCGTCGGCCTGGCGGTCGCCGTGCCGACGCGGGGGCTGCACGCCCCGGTGCTGGCGCTCAGCGTCACGTTGCTGGACGCCGAGGCGTCCGCCGAGCGGCGCGACGCGATGGTGACCGAGCTGGGCCACCTCTCGCGCCGGCTCGGCAACCCGATGCAGCCCTCGACGGTCACCGGGTCGTAGCGGCACGCGCCGCTCCACGCGGGGCGCCGTAGGGTGGAGCCATGCCCACCGCGACCTCTCCCGCCCGCGTCCGACGCACCGTCCTCGCCGTGCCCGGCAGCTCCGACCGCTTCATCGCCAAGGCGCGTGGCCTCGGCGTCGACGCGCTCTTCCTCGATCTGGAGGACGCCGTCGCACCGGCCGTCAAGGCCGCGTCGCGCCAGCGGATCGTTGACGCCCTGAATGATCCGGCCGGCTTCGCCGCACCCACCGTGACGGTGCGCGTCAACGACTGGTCGACCCCGTGGACCTACGCCGATGTCATCGAGGTCGTCTCCGGCGCGGGCGCGCGCCTCGACTGCCTGGTGCTGCCGAAGTGCACCGACGCAGCCCAGGTGAAGGCCCTCGACCTGCTGCTGACCCAGGTCGAACAGGCAGCCGGGTTGCCGGTCGGTCGCATCGGCGTGGAGGTGCAGATCGAGGACGCCCTCGGCCTGCTGCACGTCGCCGAGATCGCCGCCGCCTCGCCGCGCCTGGAGACGCTCGTGTTCGGCCCGGGCGACTTCATGGCGTCCCTCGGCATGGGCGGGCTCAACGTGGGGGCCCAGCCGGCGGGCTACCCCGCGGACGCCTTCCACCACGTGCTCATGAGCATTCTGGTCGCCGCGCGGGCGCACGGGCTGCAGGCGATCGACGGGCCGTTCGTGGCGATCCGCGACGTCGACGGGTTCCGCACCGCGGCGGAGCGGGCGGCGGCGCTGGGCTATGACGGCAAGTGGGTGCTGCACCCCGCGCAGGTGGAGGCAGGCAACGCGATCTTCAGCCCTGCGGCTGCCGATGTCGAACGGGCCGAGCGCATCATGGCCGCCTACGCGGAGTCCACCTCGGTGGGGGGCGGCGCCCGGGGAGCTATCGTGGTGGACGACGAGATGGTCGACGAGGCCGGCGTCAAGCTCGCCGCAGCCATCCTGGCGCGGGGCACGGCCGCTCACGCGGCGGAGGAGGACCACGCATGACCCAGCAGAACCCGCTCGCCAACGCCTCGGTGTTCAAGCTCGAGTACCCCCAGTCCGTGGGGGTGTTCGACACCTATGCGGACGCCCAACAGGCGGTCGATCGGCTGGCCGACCAGGACTTCCCCGTGAAGAACCTCGCCATCGTCGGCACCGACCTCAAGCTGATGGAGCGGGTCACCGGGCGGCGGACGTGGGGCACCGTGCTGGGCCAGGGCGTCATGAGCGGCCTCTCGACGGGTTTCATCGTCGCGATCTTCATGATCCTGCTGTTCCCCGGGAACTTCCTCACCACGTTGTTCACCGCGCTGGTCATCGGTGTGGTCATCGGGCTCCTGTTCGCCGTCCTCGGCTACCTGCTGAGCCGGGGGCAGCGCGACTTCACCTCGATCACCCAGACCGTGGCGACCAAGTACGAGGTGCTGTGCGAGCACAAGGTCGCCGCCCAGGCCCGTGAGCTGTTGACGCGGGGCCCCGGCGCGCAGCAGGCGTTCACCCCGCAGGGCGGCCAGGGGCAGCCCTGGGGTGGCCAGCCGCAACAGGGTTACGGTCAGCCTCCCCAGGGGTACGGCCAGCAGGGCTACCCCCAGCAGCAGCCCGCGCCCGGCGGGCAGGGCTACCCCCAGGGGTACGGCTACCCGGGTCAGGGCGGCTACCCCCAGGGCTACGGCCAGCCGCAGCAGGGCCAGAACCAGCTGGGGCAGGACCAGCGGGGGCAGGCGCCGGCCGGTCAGGCTGAGCCGTGGCGGACCTCCGGTGCGACGGCGGCCGACCCGACCGCGGGGGAGGGCCGCGACCAGAACGGCACCGAGAATGGGTCCGAGCAGAACCGCTCGCAGTAAGGCTGCTCGAAGCTGAACCCATCGCAGGAGCGCCTCACTCCTGTCGCGGGCCCCTGCTCCGTCGGAGCAGGGGCCCGCGTCATGGGGACGTCGCCGACCCCCATCAGCGGGGCCGACCCTCGCCCCCTCAGCCGATGGGGTCCCAGCCGTCCGAACCCGCGAGGTAGGCCTGCGGGGTGGCGTCGTTCGCCGCCGCGTCGGTGAGCTGCGGACGCGTCGCCGGATCGACGACCGTGGCTCCCGCACCGGTGTTGTCGTACTCGAAGAACCGCCCGTCGGTCCACAGGTTCGGAGCCATGTCGGCCCACGGCTGCGTGGCGCGGATCGCCGCAGGCAGCGTCGTGTTGCGGATGGTCACCTGGCCCCGGGAGTTGTAGACGACCCCGTTGCGGGTGTAGCCGTCGGACCATCCCCGCCACGGCCGTCCCAGCGAGAAGGTGCCCGCCGGGGCGTCGCTGGTCACGGTGCTGTTGACGATCAGGAACCCGTAGGGGTTCTTGTCCGACGTGCTGGCGGCCGTGATGTAGCCGTTGTTGCTCGACGAGCCGCGGCTGAGGGCGCGGATCGTGGTTCGGTCGAACACGGCCGTGCCGCGTCCGAAGATGAAGTCCACGTCACCCTCGATCCAGGAGTTCACGAAGTAGGCCCGGGAGATCACGGACGGGTCGGGCGTGTCGGCCAGCAGGGTGTCCTGGTTGCCGAGCAGCCGGACGTTGGAGTAGACCGCGCGGTCGCCCGTCGTCTTCAGCGCCACCGCCTGCTTGCTGGTCAGGCTGGAGGCCGCCTCGTCGAAGGCGTTCTCGATGGTGAGGTCCTTCACCGTCACGTTGGCGCCGGTGACGAGCACGCTCTGGCTGTTGCCGGTGCCATAGGGCTGGCCGGTGGCCGGGTTGGTCGTCCCAGCGGCGTTGTCGTAGGTCAGCACGACGTCGGCGGCCACCCCGGTGGCCCCGACGAGCTGCACGTACGGCCGCTTGACCGAGACGAGTTCCCGGTAGACGCCGGGGCGGATGACGATCACGACGGGGTGGTCGGCGGTGCCCGCCGGCGTCTGGTCGATGGCCGCCTGCACCGTCGTGAAGTCGCCCGACCCGTCGGCCGACACGAGGGCGTCGTGGGGCGGCAGCGGGACGCCGACCGGCGCGGCTGCCACCTCGGCCGAGGCCGGGGACTGGTTGCCCTGCCGGTCGACGGCGGTCACGACGTAGTGGTAGGTGACGCCGTTGGTGACGCCCCGGTCCTTGAGCGTCGGCGCGGTGAGGTCCGCCGCGACGAGGTTCTCGGCGGTGGTGGCGACAGGGCTGGTCGTGGAGCGGTAGACGGTGTAGCCGGCCAGGTCGGCGTCCGTGTTGGCCGTCCAGGCGAGGTCGACGACCGAGTCGCCGGCCGTTGCCGTGAGCCCCGCGGGCGCGGCCGGGGGTGTCGTGTCGGCGGGCGGCAGCTCGCCGGTCGGGTTCCAGCCGTCGGTGCCGGCGAGATAGGTGAACTTCGTGTAGGACGCCGCCTCCACCGTGCTGAGCTGGGGCCGGTCGGCGTTCACCCCGGCCCCGGGGCCGGTGTTCGCGTACTCGAAGAACCGGGCGTTGCGCCACGAGAAGGACGTGGTCATGTCCGTCCAGGGCGAGCTCTTGATGGCCGCCGGCAGTTCGGTGTTGCGGACGACGACCTGGGCGATCGCCGTGACGTCGCCGCTCGGCTGCCACGGGCGTCCGAGGCTGAACGTCTGGTCCGGGGCGTCGGAGAGGATGGTCGAGTCGGTGATCAGGAAGCCGTACGGCAGCGCATTGCTGGTGGACGCGGCGGTCACGTAACCGTTGTTGGTGGTGCTCCCCCGCGAGGAGGCCATCAGCGTCGACCGGTCGAAGACGGCCGTGCCGCGGCCGAAGATGAAGTCGACGTCACCCTCGATGTAGGAGTTCGTGTAGTAGGAGCGGGCCAGCGCACCGGGGGCCGGGGAGTCGGCGTAGAGGGTGTCCTGGTCGCCCAGGAGCCGGACGTTGGCGAACACCAGCCGGTCGCCTTGGGTCTTGAGCGCCACGGCCTGCTCGCTGCCGGTGCCCGTCTCGACGTACGCGTTCTCGATCGTCAGGTTCTTGACGGTCACGTCGTTGCCCCTGATCAGCACGGTGGCGCTGCCCGAGGTGCCGTAGGTGCCCGTCCCGTCGGGCTTGGGCGTCCCGGCCGCCACGTCGCCGGAGATGACGACATCGGCCGCGTTGGCGGTGGCGCCCAGCAGTGTCACGTTGGCGCGGGCCACGGTGAAGCTCTCGGTGTAGGTGCCGGGGCGGATGCCGATGACGTAGGCGCTGCCGTCCGCGGGGGCGGCGGCGAGGGCGTCCGTCACCGTGGTGAAGTCACCGCTGCCGTCCTGGGCGACCACGACGGTCGCCCCCTCGATGGGTGCCGTCACGGTGATCGTGGCGCTCGCCGCTGCGGAGACGTTGCCGGACGCGTCCAGCGCCACCACGCGGTAGGTGAGGGCGCCGGTGGGCGCGGAACCGTCGGTGAGGGTGGACGCGGGCACCTGGTCGGCGAGGAGGGTCTCGACCCCGTCGGGGCCTGTGCGCCAGACGCGGTACCCGGCCACGTCCGGCTCGGTGTTGTCGGCCCAGTCGAGCACGACGCCGGTGGCCGCCTGGGTCGCGGTCAGGCCGGTCGGGGCGGCCGGGGCGACGGCGTCCTTGCGGATGGCGGACGCGCTGACGGGTTCGGACTCGTTGCCCGCCTTGTCGATGACGGTCACCCGGTAGTGCCAGACGAGGCCGACAGCGGCCTCGTAGTCGGAGAAGTCGGAGCTGGTGCGGGGCGTGGCGGTCAGCCGGGTGAAGGGGCCGTCCGGGGTGGAGGCGCGGTACACGTGGTAGCCGGCGCGATCCTTCTCTGAGCTGGAGGTCCAGTCGAGCTTGATCCGCGACGAAGAGGTGGTGACCACCATGCCGGTGACGGGGGCGGGGGCGATCGTGTCGGGCGCGGACACCTTGGTCCACGAGGAGACGTTTCCGCTCGTGTCGACCGCCGCGACGCGGTAGAAGGAAGTCGCTGCGCCGGTGGCATCGGTGAAGGTCGACTCCTGGATCGGCGACGGGGTCACCGACCGGTAGGTGCCGCCCGCCGTCGTGGCGCGCTGCACGAGGTAGCCGGCCAGGTCGGCCTCCCTGCTGTCGGCCCAGTCCAGGACGGCCGTCGTGCCGGTGAGGACGACGGTGGCGCCGGTGGGGGCCGCGGGTGCCGTGGCGTCCTTGCGCACGGCCGAGACGGCCGACGGAGCGGACTCGTTGCCGGACTTGTCGATCGCGGTGACGCGATAGTACGAGACGACCCCCGTCGGCGCACTGGTGTCGGAGAAGTCCGAGCTCGTGCGCGGTGAGCTGGTCAGCCTCGTGAAGGAGCCGTCGGCACTCTCCGCGCGGTACACCTGGTAGCCGCGCAGGTCCTTCTCCTTGTTCGACGACCAGTCGAGCTTGACCCTGCTCTTGTCCCCGGTCGCGGTCAGCTTGGCCACCGGCGCCGGCGGCGTCGTGTCCTCGGCCGCGATCGCCGCGCCGGTACCCGGCCCGGCGCCCACGATCGCTGTGACGGTCAGCGCGGCGACGAGCCGACCCAGCAGCCGGTCCGGCCGCTGGGCGCGCTTGATTCCCCCCATGTTCAGTTTCCCCCCTGGGCGGCCGTGGCCGCCCTCTCAGGTCGGCTCGGATGGCCGACCTGAGATGATGGTGCGCCCTGACCATCACCGGGGGCTACTCCCAGCCCCGTGTTGCCTTGGCTCGGGGCCGCCCTCAGGCGTCCAGCATGCCGCCGGACAGGTACTCGGCGTAGGCCGGCAGATCGAGCTGGCCCGACCCGGAGACGCCGATGAGGATGACCGGGCTCGTGCCCGCCGCGCCGGCCCGTCGTGCTGCCGCGAGCGCCCCCGCGATCGCGTGACAGGATTCCGAGGCCGGCACGATGCCCTCGGCGCGGGCGAAGATGACGCCCGCGTCGAACGCCTCGCGCTGCTTGACGGCGATGGCCGTCAGGAGCCCCTCGTGGTAGGCGTGGGACACCAGCGGGGCCATGCCGTGGTAGCGCAGCCCGCCGGCGTGAACGCTGTCGGGGACGAAGTCGTTGCCCAGCGTGTACATCTTCAGCAGCGGGGTCATGCCGGAGGTGTCGCCGAAGTCGTAGCGGTACTCCCCGCGGGTGAGCGAGGGGGCCGCGGCCGGCTCGCAGGCGGTGACGGCGACGGCGCCGCGTCCGGCCAGGTTTTCGCGGAGGAACGGGAACGCGATGCCGGCCAGGTTCGACCCGCCGCCGGCGCAGGCGAACAGTTGGTCGGGCAGGCCCTCGCCGAACTTCTCGAGCTGCTTGAGCGCCTCCAGCCCGATGATGCTCTGGTGCAGGGTGACGTGGTTGAGCACCGAGCCCAGGGCGTAGGACGCGTCCGGATCCTGCGCGGCCGCCTCCACCGCCTCCGAGATCGCCATGCCGAGCGAGCCCGGGGTGTCGGGGAACCGCTCGCGCAGGGCCCGGCCCGCCTCCGTGAGCTCCGAGGGGCTGGGCGTCACGGAGGCGCCGAAGGTCTCCATCAGCATGCGGCGGTAGGGCTTGCTCTCGTAGGTGTTGCGCACCTGCCAGACGTCGCAGGTCAGCCCGAAGATCTGCGTGGCGAACGCGAGCGCCGAGCCCCACTGGCCGGCACCGGTCTCGGTGGTGAGCCGCGTCCGACCCTCGATGGCGTTGTAATAGGCCTGCGGCACCGAGGAGTTCGTCTTGTGGGAGCCGACCGGCGACTCACCCTCGTACTTGTAGTAGATGCGGGCCGTCGTGCCGAGCGCCTCCTCGAGGCGTCGCGCCCGGTGCAGCGGGGTGGGACGCCACAGCCGGTAGATCTCGCGCACGCGCTCGGGGATCTCGATCCAGCGCTCCGTGCTCGCCTCTTGGGCGATGAGACCCATCGGGAACAGCGCGGTCAGGTCGTCGTGGGCTGACCCCGTTTCGTAGGTCCGGTCGTTATGAGAGTCGTCCTGTTGCCCGCGGTGGCGGGCAGGGAGACTGGTCAGATCATGACGAACAGTAGGAAGCGTCACACTCCGGAGCAGGTCGTCCGTAAGCTCGGGCAGGCCGACAGGATGCTCGCCGATGGTCAGGATGTCGCGGCGGTGTGCCGGGAGCTGGGGGTGTCCGAGCAGACGTACTACCGGTGGCGGAACCAGTACGGCGGCCTCAAGGCCGACGACGCAAAGCGCCTGAAGGAGCTGGAGAAGCAGAACGCGACCCTGAAGCGTCTGCTCGCGGAAGCGGAGCTGGAGAAGGCCGCGCTCAAGGAGCTGGCTGAGGGAAACTTCTAGGCCCGGGCAGGCGCCGTGCCGCCGTCGCGCACCTGATCAGGACACTGCAGGTGAGCGAGCGGATGGCGTGCCGTCTGGTCGGGCTGAGCCGCTCCGCGTACCGGCGACCGCTCAAGGGCGACACGGTCGCGGACCCGGATCGGGCGCTGCGGGAGTGGCTGCGCGCCTGGGCGAAGGACCATCCCCGCTACGGGTATCGGCGGGCGTATCACGACGCCCGCGCCGAGGGGTGGGTGGTGAACCACAAGAAGATCCAACGCCTGTGGCGTGACGAAGGGCTCCGGGTCCCGCAGCGGCGTCGACGCAAGCGCGTCGGATCTTCGACCGTCGACGCGCCGACGGCGGACGCGCCGAACGTGGTGTGGGCGGTGGACTTCCAGTTCGACGCCGACGAGCACGGACGACCGATCAAGATCTGCTCGATCGTCGACGAACACACCCGGGAGTGCATCGGCGGCCTCGTGGAGCGCTCGATTACCGCCGACCGACTCACCGCCCACCTCGAGGACCTCGTCGCCGCCCGGGGCGCCCCGGCGGTGCTCAGGTCGGACAACGGGCCGGAGTTCATCAGCGAGGCGATGGCCGACTGGGCCGGCACCCGCACCGGCCTGTCCTACATCCCGCCGGGCTCGCCGTGGCGCAACGGGTACGTCGAGTCATTCAACAGCCGGATCCGCGACGAGTGTCTCAACATCAACAGCTTCTACTCGCTACTGCACGCACAGGTCGTGATCGGCGACTGGAAGGACGAGTACAACCACCACCGCCGGCACTCCTCGCTCGGCTACCTAACCCCAGCCGAGTACGCTCGGCAATGCACCCATCAAATCGAAACCGACGACTCACACACCGTCCGGACCGAATGACGGGGGCGGCCCAGTCGGGCTGGAGCGGCTCCTTCGTGCCTGGGTGGAGCGGCGGGGGCGGGGGAGTCGGGAGGTCCGCCACGAGGTTGTACCAGTGGGTCGGGATCTCCTCTTCGTCGAGGAACACCTTCGTCGGTTCGGTCATGGCCGCACTGTAACGAGTGCGCATGGCTCGTGGCCGCGTCGGCCCGGATGTGGACCGGCCGCGTGGACGGGCTCAGGGTTCCGGCGTCGACGAGGCGGGCTTGTGCCTGGGTTGTCGACAGGATTCGGGCCGGTGGCGTCGACGAGGCGGGCTTGTGCCTGGGTTGTCGACAGGATCGGGTGCCGCGGCGTCGAGAAGGCGGGCTTGTGCATGGGTTGTGGACGTGAACTCCCGCTCAGCTGCCCGGGCGACGCGCCGCTGCCCGGGGACCAGCTCGGGCGGCGCGCCAAACGCGCGCCGCGCGGGCTCCACCCCCGCACGTGCCCGAATCGTCTCCTCCCCCCAACGGGACGACGTCGGACGCCGCCGGGGCGCCGGCGTCCCACGCCTGCCCTCGAAGGAACCAGCCGTCGAGCGCGGCGATCGCCCGGCCGGGGCGGGGCGAATGTGCGGTGTTTTGGACCCGAGGTAATGGCGCCATGGCGCCATGACCTCGGGTCCAAATGCCATCGGGTGGCCACCGGGTGGCCGGCGGCGGCGGCCGGCGGCGGCGGTCGTCGGTGGGCGGGGTGATTGGCTCCGGGCGATCAGGACTTCGGCAGCAGGCCCGCCAGCCAGGCCTCGACGGCGTCCGGATCGCGGGGGAGCTTGTCGGACAGGTTGCGGTTGCCGTCCTCGGTGATGAGGATGTCGTCCTCAATGCGCACCCCGATGCCGCGGAGTTCCTCGGGCACCAGCAGGTCGGTCGCCTTGAGATAGATGCCGGGCTCGACGGTGATCACCATGCCGGGCCGCAGGACGCCGCCGCGGTAGTACTCCTGGCGTGCCTCGGCGCAGTCGTGGACGTCGATGCCGAGGTGGTGGGAGGTGCCGTGCACCATCCAGCGCCGGTGGTGGCCGCCGTTGAGCTGGTCGAGCGACTCCTCGACCGAGACCGGCAGGATCCCCCACGCGTGCAGGTGCCGGGCCACCACCCGGATCGCCGCCTCGTGCACGTCGGTGAACCGCGCTCCGGGGCGCGCCGCGTCGATGCCCGCCTGCTGGGCCTCCAGCACTGCCTCGTACACCTTCCGCTGCGCGGGGGTGAAGCGACCGTTCACCGGCAAGGTCCGGGTGATGTCGGCCGTGTAGAGGGTCTCGACCTCGACCCCCATGTCCATCAGGATCAGATCGCCGTCGGCGAGCTCGCCGTCGTTGCGGATCCAGTGCAGCGTGTTCGCGTGGTCCCCGGCCGCACAGATGCTGCCGTACCCCACGTCGTTGCCGCGGTGTCGGGCGTGCAGGCCGAAGACGCCCTCGCACCAGCGCTCGCCGCGGCCCTGGGCCACCGCGGTCGGGAAATCGCGGACGACGGCCTCGAAGCCCACCGCCGTGTCGTCGCACGCGAGCTGGAGCTGCCCGATCTCGAAGTCGTCCTTGATCAGCCGCAGTTCCGACAGGGCGGTGGCGAGCTCGGCGTCCACGCACGGGTCGAACTCGACGGCGTTGGAGCGGCGCAGCTCGTCGAGCAGTTTGGTGAGGCGGTCGTCGACCTCGCGGACGACGCGGGTGTCCACCCGGTCGATGTGCAGGGTCAGGGCCGCCGGGAGTTCCGCGAGCGGGCGGCAGGGGAGGCCGGTGAGGGCCTCCAGCTCCTCGAGGGAATCGCGCGTGCCCACCCACATCTCGCCGTAGCGGGCGTCGGCGTAGAACTCGGGGTCGGTGCGCGGCGCGCGTGGCTTGAAGTAGAGCGTGGCGGTGTGGCCCTCCGCGTCGACACCGGACGCCTCCGCGGGATCGTCGGCGTCGGTGAAGGACGGCTCGAGCACCAGGACGGCGTCCGGCTCACGATCCGAACCCAACCCGGTCAGATGGGCGAAGGCCGAGTGGGGGCGGAAGCGGTAGTCGGTGTCGTTGGAGCGGACGCTGAGCGGCCCGGCGGGGATCACCAGGCGTTCGCCGGGGAAGGCGGCGCTGATCGTGTCCCGCCGGTGCTCGGTGAACTCCGCTGCGGGCAGCCGGTCGGGCAGCTCGGCGGGGTAGGGCGCCCAGTCGGTCGGGATGAACGCCACGAAGGCGTCCGAGAACGGCGTCTGCCGGTTGGGCAGGCGAGGTTGCTGGTCGTTCATCGATCCCCCGATCGAACAGGTGCGGTCTGGGGGCCGAGTCTAGTGCGCACCCCGGCGGACGCCCCGGCCCGGAGCCGGCCGTGGGGCTGCGGTATCGTGCGAGCGAACCACGAGGAGGAACCATGAAGGCTGCCCCGGAACTCCAGCGGCGACTGCTCGACCTCCAGGCGGTCGACACGGCGCTGGCCCAGGTCGAGCACCGCCGCCGCACCCTGCCCGAGACCGCGACGGCGCAGCAGCTCCACGCGCGCCGTTCGGCGCTCGCCGAGAAGGTGGTGGAGGCCGACACGCGGGTGGCCGACCTGAGCGCCGAGGCCACCAAGGCGGAGAACGACATCGTGCCCGTGCGCGAGCGGCGCGAGCGCAATCAGCAGCGGGTGGACGCCGGTCAGGTCGGCGACCCCAAGGCCCTGTCGGCCATGGTGGACGAGATCGCCCACCTCGGTCGCCGCATCGGCGACCTGGAGGACCGGCAGCTCGAGGCGATGGAGGCACTCGACGAGGCGGTGGCGGCGCGTGACCGGATCGCCGGCGACAAGACGGCCGTCGAGCAGGAGTTGCGCGGCGTCCTGGAGGCCCGCAAGGCCGCGCTCGCGGAGCTGGACGCCGAGGCGTCCGGCCACACCGCCGAGCGGGACGCCCTCGCCGCGACCCTGCCCGCCGACCTGCTGGCGCTGTACGGCCGGATCGCCGAGAAGTCCGGTGGGGTCGGCGCGGCGCTGCTCCAGCGCGGCCGCTGCCGGGGCTGCCAGTTGGAGGCCACGTCGGCCGACATGGTGCGCTACCGCGGTGCGCCGGCCGACGAGGTGCTCCGTTGCGAGGAGTGCAACCGCATCCTGGTGCGCACCGCCGAGTCGGGGCTCTGACCCGTGCCTCGGCGCCAGTACCGGGCCCCAGCCGGCGTCCCCGGCCCGATTCGGGCGGGGTTCGTCGAGCTCAAGGAGTCCCTGGACGTCCCGGACGCCTTCCCCGACGCGGTGCTCGCCGAGGCCGAGCAGGCGGCGTCCGCCGTGGAGCTGCCCGAGCGTGACCTGACCGACGTGGCCTTCGTGACGATCGACCCGCCGGGCTCGACCGATCTCGACCAGGCGCTGTTCGTCGAGCGGGCCGGCGACGGCTACCGCGTGCTCTACGCGATCGCCGATCTGATGAGTTTCGTCACCCCGGGTGGCGCCATCGATGCCGAGGCGCACGCCCGGGGCGTCACGCTCTATGCGCCCCACGAGCGGACGCCCCTGCACCCGCCGGTGCTGGCCGAGGGCGCGGCCAGCCTGCTGGCCGGGCAGGTGCGCACCGCGCTGGTCTGGGAGCACACGCTGGACGCCGCCGGCGTCGTCACCCACTCCACGGTGGCGCGGGCCCGGGTGCGCAGCCGGGCCCAGCTCGACTACGCCGGCGTCCAGGCCGATCTCGACGCCGGGACCGCCGACGAGGTGCTCGTGGGGCTGCGCGAGGTCGGCCTGCTGCGCTTGGCGCTGGAGGTGGAGCGGGGCGCGGTCAGCCTCAACGTGCCGAGCCAGGAGGTGCACGCCACCGGGCCGCGCCGGTGGGAGCTGTCCTACCGCGCCGGGCTGCCGGTGGAGGACTGGAACGCCCAGATCTCGTTGATGACCGGGATGGCCGCGGCCCAGATCATGCTGGACGCCGGCGTCGGCATCCTGCGCACGCTGCCGCCCGCCGAGAAGGCGTCCGTCGACCGGCTGCGACGCGTCGCCAAGGGCCTGCGGATCCGCTGGCCCGGGTCGGTCGACTACCCGGAGTTCGTCCGGTCGCTGGACCCGACCGACCCTCGGCACGCGGCGATGCTGAACGCCTCCACCCTGCTGTTCCGCGGCGCGGGCTACGCGGCGTTCGACGGCGAGCGCCCCGAGCAACCGCTGCACGGCGCGATGCGGGCGCCCTACGCCCACTGCACCGCGCCGCTGCGCCGCCTGGTGGATCGGTACGTGAGCCAGATCTGCCTGTCGGTGTGCGCCGGTGAGGAGATCCCGGGCTGGGTGCGTGAAGAACTGTTCTCCCTGCCCGACGTGATGGCGGACGCCCTGCGCCGCGCCAACGCCTATGAGCGGGGGATCGTCGGGCTGGTGGAGGCCCTGGTGCTCTCCGGACGCGAGGGCGAGGAGTTCGCCGCGACCGTCATCAGCATCGACGAGCGCCGGGGCGGCGCGGAGATCCAGATCGAAGAGCCGGCCGTGCAGGCACGCCTGACGGGGGAGGCGGAGCTGGGCTCGGAGATCACCGCCGAGCTGGTCGAGGTCGACCTGGCGGCCGGCAGGGTGGAGTTCCGCGCGCGCTGAGGCACCGGCGGCGGGCGGCGCCCAGGGCTCGGGAGGGGTAGAGTGGCGCCTCGGACGAGTCGGCCGGATGATCGCGGCCCCACGGGGCTGAGGAAAGTCCGGACTCCACAGGGCAAGGTGGTGGGTAACGCCCACCCGGGGTGACCCGCGGGACAGTGCCACAGAGAACAGACCGCCCCTCGCAAGAGGGGTAAGGGTGAAACGGTGGGGTAAGAGCCCACCGCGTCGGTGGTGACATCGGCGGCACGGCAAACCCCACCCGGAGCAAGGCCAAGAAGGGCTTCGGCCCGCGGACGCCGCTCGAGCGTGACCCGCGCGAGGCGTCCGGGTAGGCTGCACGATCCGCGAGGATCGGAGGCCGCCGGCAACGGCGGTCACAGATGGATGATCATCCTCGACAGAATCCGGCTTACAGGCCGGCTCGTCCCCCCACGCAGAGCGTTCTCCTGCGCTGTCCTCACAGCGCGCAAGTGCTTACTTGCATGTTGTGGCTGTCCCGCTCTACGGTGGTGGCATGAGCCTGCGCGACGACCCGTCGGAGTTGCCCCCGCCCTCGACCACCGAGGCGGTGATCCTCGACGCGGCCCTGCAGGTGATCGGGGAGCGCGGGCTGAAGGGCGCCACGACCCGGTTGATCGCGCAGCGTGCCGGGGTCAACGAGGTCACCGTGTTTCGCAAGTTCGGGACGAAGAACCTGCTGATCCGTGCCGCCATCGAGAGCCGTTTCGAGGCGGCCAGCCAGGAGTTCGCGCTGTACACGGGGGACGTCGAGGCTGATCTCGCGCGATTGGCGTCGGGTTACCAGGCCGCGCTGCAGCGGTTCGGCCCTGCTGCCCGGGTGATTCTGGCGGAGGTTCCCCACGACCCGGAACTGTCGCGCGACCTGCGCGGCCCGGGGCAGCTGTTCGCTGCGATCGGGGAGTTGTTGGTGCGCTACCAGCAGGTGGGGGTGCTGCGCCCGGAGGCCGTCGAAACGCTCGTGCCCGCCTTCCTGGGCCCGATCGTCATCCCCTTCCTCACCGGATTCTCCGCCGACACCCGGGGCAGGGGGGCGACCGGTGTGGACGTCGAGCAGCATGTCTCCCGTTTCCTCCACGGCCGTGCCGCCCAGTGACCCGGAACCACCACCAGACCAAGAAGGGAAACACCAGCCATGGGAAGCTTCCTCGCCCGGAACAACATGTACGTGGTCACCGCAGTGGCCGCCGGAATGGGCGTGTACGCCGCGCTCACCTGGTCGACCATGCCCATGGTGCAGCGGCTCTGCACGCTGTTCCTGGCGGCCGTCGTTGCACACCTGTGGGAGGAGGGCCGGTTCCCCGGTGGATTCTCCGAGATGATTGCCCGAAAGCTGAACTTCGCCGCGAAGAGTCGTTCCTTCGGTGAGATCGTCACGGCAGCGCTGGTGACGGTCCTGGTCATCGTGCCGTGGTTCTTCCCGGGGGTCGTGTTCCTGCAGCTGGCCTGGGTGCTGCTCGGCATTCTCGAGGTCGTCGCGCACCTCGTCGCGATCCGCATGTTCGACCTCAGGCGCCCGTACTCCCCGGGTCTGGTCACCGCGGCGTTCGCGATGTTCCCGGTGTCGATCGCCACCATCCTGTACGTCAACGGCGCCGGACTGGTCACCGGGTGGGACTGGCTGTGGGCGGCCCTCGTCATGCTGGGAGGTCTCCTGGTGGCGCAGCGCATCGTCGTCGTCACCAGTGGCATGCGGTACTCGGTGTTCCTCGCCAACGTGCGGGGCGCTCTGCTCAAGGGCTGACCGACCGTCGTGGCGGTCGCTCAGTCCATGTCCTCCAACTGCTTGCCGGAGGTCTCCGGGACGAGGCGGAGCACGAAGAAGAACGACGCCAGGGCGGCGAGGGTGTAGAAGCCGTAGGCGAACCACAGCCCGAACTCGGCCATGGCGGGGAACGTCGTCGAGATGGCGAAGTTGGCCAACCACTGGGCCGCCGCAGCGATGCCGAGCGCGGTGGAGCGGATGCGGTTGTTGAACATCTCGCCCAGCAGCACCCAGACGCCCGGGCCCCACGACATGCCGAAGAACACCACGAAGCCGTTCGCCGCGATGAGCGCGAGGATACCGGCGTTGCCCTCGAGCACCGGGGCGCCGTCGACGATGGGGGCCTGCGCGAACACCCAGGCCATCGCGCCGAGCGTCACGAACATGCCGGCCGAGCCGATGAGGAGGAGGCGGCGGCGTCCGATCTTGTCGATCAGGGCGATCGCGACCAGCGTCACGACGATGTTGGTCACCGACGTGATGACGGTCTGCACCAGGGCGTCCGCCTCGGTGAAGCCGACCGACTGCCACAGCGTGGCGGAGTAGTAGAAGATCACGTTGATGCCGACGAACTGCTGGAAGACGCTCAGCGCCACGCCGATCCACACGATGGGCAGCACCTTGCCGGTGGAGCCCCGCAGGTCGGCCAGGGACGCCTTCGACTCCCGCCGGACGGTGCGCGCGATCTCGGTGATGCGCGCCTCGACCCCCGACCGCAGGACGCGCCCGAGCACGGTGCGCGCCTGGTCGGTCTCGCCCCGGGCCACGAGGTAGCGCGGCGATTCGGGAATCGTGAGGGCCAGGACGCCGTAGGCGAGGGCCGGCACCACCTCGGCGATGAACATCCACCGCCACGCGTCGAGGCCGAACCACGACGCGTTGGCCGCCCCGCCGGCGGCCTCGGCGATCGCGTAGTCCGACAACAGGGCCACGAAGATGCCGACCACGATGGCGAGCTGCTGCAGCGAGCCGAGGCGTCCGCGCACCTGGGCGGGGCTGATCTCGGCGATGTAGGCGGGGGCGATGACGGACGCCGCGCCGACGCCGATGCCGCCGATGGCGCGCCAGACGATCATGTCCCACGGCCCGAACGCCAGGCCGGAGCCAATGGCGCTGATGGTGAACAGCACGGCGGCGAGCACCATCACCTTGATGCGGCCGATCCGGTCGGCGAGGATGCCGGCCACGTAGGCGCCGACCATGCACGCCAACAGGGCCGACGACACGACGAAGCCGGTCAGGCCGGGCCCCATGCCGAAGGCGTCGCGCATCGGGGTGACCGCGCCGTTGATGACCGCGGTGTCGAAGCCGAACAGGAAGCCGCCGAGCGCGGCGACCGCCGCCAGTTGGACGACGCGGCCGACGTTGAAATCTTCGTGGGCGGCGGGGGGAAGGGGGGTGCTCATGGTCGGATCCTCTCCGCTGAGGTGAACGCCGAGTGAACGGTTGCGGGAAGACTAGCGGGTCAGTGTTCCGAACGGGGGCGGTCCCGCGCGGCGTCCTCCACGGCGGCCAGGACGGCCTCCATGACCGCCGCGGCGTCGGCGAGCTGCTCGGGGTCGAAGGGGGCCAGCGACTCTGCCAGAGCCTCGGCGAGGGGGGCGAAGGCGCGGCGTCCGGTCTCCTGGGCGCTGGCGGTGACGTCGATCACCACCTTCCGCCCGTCGTGGGGGTGCCGGACGCGGCGGACGTGGCCCAGGCCCTGCAGCCGGTCCACCAGCGCCGTGGTCGCGGACGCCGACAGCCCCAGCCGATGCCCCAGCTCGCCGGCGGACAGGGCCTCGCCGTCGGCGGTCGCCTGGCTCAGCAGCCCGAGCGCGTTCAGGTCACTGCGGGGCAGCCCGACGTCGAGCCGGGCCCCGTCGGCGTAGATGGCGGACGCCGTCGTCAGCGCCCGCAGGAGGCGGGTGACGCGGGCGGTGGCGGCGGCGTGGGCGGCCTGGGTGGCGCTCACGACCCTGGGACGGCCCGCCGCGGGCCCGGCTTCGCGTACCGGCTGGGCCACCAGGCGAAGCGGCCGAGGTCGTACGCCGCGCCGCTCACCAGCAGGGCGCGGACGAGGAAGGTGTCGAGCAGCACGCCGAACGCCACCATGAACGCGATCTGCGCCATGAACACCAGGGGAATCACGAACAGCGCCGCGAACGTCGCCGCCAGCACGATGCCGGCGCTCGTGATGACGCCGCCGGTGACCGACAGCCCGTGCAGCACGGCCGGGCGGGCGCCCCGCAACGGCACCTCCTCCCGGACGCGGGTCATCAAGAAGATCGTGTAGTCGACGCCGAGCGCGATGAGGAAGACGAAGGCGTAGATCGGGGTGGACGGATCGGAGTTGGGGAAGGCGAAGCCGTGGTTGAACACCAGCGCGGACACCCCGATCGTGGCCAGGAACGAGGCGATGTTGGCGGCCATCAGCACCAGCGGCGCCACGAGCGCGCGCAGCAGCACCACCAGCACGACGAACACCACGAGGACGATGGCCGGCAGCACCACGCGCACGTCGTGGGCGTTGGCGAGCCGGGTGTCGAGGGCCTGGGCGGGCAGGCCGCCGACGTGCAGGGCGGCGTCCACGCCGTGCACGGCGTCGCGAACCTCGGCGACCGCCTCCTGGGCGGCGAGGGTCTGGCCCTCGGCATCGAGCGTCACGTTGACCAGGACGCGGCCGTCGACCACCTGCGGCGGGGCCTCCGC
This sequence comes from Propioniciclava soli, assembly GCF_038502305.1. Taxonomy (NCBI): domain Bacteria; kingdom Bacillati; phylum Actinomycetota; class Actinomycetes; order Propionibacteriales; family Propionibacteriaceae; genus Propioniciclava; species Propioniciclava soli. The sequence continues at coordinate 2,844,041 of NZ_CP115965.1, read as the reverse complement.
CCCGGGCGGCCCCGCCGGCGCCTCGGTGGCGACCGCGGCCTCCGCCACGCTCGGCACATCGGCCAACGCAGCGAGGACGTCCTCGGCATCCGCCTCGTCGACCACCACCGTGACCGGGGTGGAGGCGCCCGCGGGGAAGTGCTCGGTGAGCACGCGCTCGCCCGCCACGCTGTCGACCTCCACGCGGAACACCTCGTTGTTGCCCAGCCCGTCGGCCCGGAACTGCGGGGCGAAGGCGGCCATCGCGACGAGGGCGAGGGTGGTGAGGATCCAGACGGGACGCGCGCGGCGTCCCACCACGGCGGCGACGCGCGCCCACAGGCCGGGCCGGGCGTCGGCGTCCGGCTCCGGCCCGGCCACCGCGGGGATGCGGGGCCAGAAGATGCGGCGTCCGGCCAGCAGCAGCACGGCAGGGAGGAAGGTGAGGGCCGCCAGCAGGGCGGCGACGATGCCCACCACCGAGATGGGGCCCAGCGAGCGGGTGCTGCCCAGATCGGAGAGCAGCAGGCAGAGCAGGCCGGCGATGACCGTCGCGGCGCTGGCGCTCACGGGCTCCACCGTGCCCCGCCAGGTGCGCCGCATCGCCTGCCACGTGGACGCGGTGCGCGTCAGCTCCTCGCGGAAGCGGGCGACGATGAGCAGGGCGTAGTCGGTCGCCGCACCGACGACCAGGATGCTGAGGATGCCCTGGGACTGCCCGGAGATCGACAGCCAGCCGCGGCTGGCCAGCTCGTAGACCACCACACCGGCGGCCGCGAGGCCGAACACGGACGACAGGAGCACCGCCAGCGGCAGGAACGGGCTGCGGTAGACGAGCACGAGGATGACGAACACGACCACCAGCGCCACGAGCAGCAGCACCCCGTCGATGCCGGCGAAGGCGGACGAGAAGTCGGCGACGTAGGCGGCCGGACCGGTCAGGGCCACCTCGAAGCCCTCCCCGCCCAGCTCGTCGGTCGCGTGGGTGCGCACGGCGTCCAGCACCAACCGGATGACGGTGTCCTCGCCCACGCGGTCGCGAACCCGGTCGGACGCCAACGCGATCGGGACGAGCACCGCGTCGAGGTCCTCCGACGGGACGAGGGCCTCCGGCTCGCTGGTGACGACGTCGGACAGGGTGAGGCCCTCGGCCAAGGGCACGCTGCCCAGGTCGGCCACGAACGGGGCGAGCACGGTGCCGAACGCGGCGGGCTCGATCGCGTCGTCCCGGGTGAGCACCAGGAACAGCGGGAGCGTGTCCGCGTCCGAGAACGCCGCCGCCTCCGCGCGGGCGAGGCTCGACTCGGCCTCGGGCGGCAGGAACGCGGTCGAGTCGTTCTCCTGCAGGCCGGCCAGCTGGCCGATGCGCGGCCCGCCGAGGCCGCCCAGCCCCAGCCACAGGACGAGCAGGACGACGGCGGCCAGGCGAATGAGCCGCGGGGTGGCTGTGGCGGCTCGATCCTGGGGCGCGGTCGACGCGGGCATGGCACTCCTGATGTTTCGATGATCGAAAGAGTTGCCGAGCCTACGAGGGGGTGGGGCAGTCGCGCAACCGCGGCTCAGCGGGCGGCGCGACGCTCCACCAGAACGGACGCCCGCGCGCACCCGGCCGCCGCCAGGGCCACCACCACGCCGCTCACCTGCAGCGCGGCGGGCGCGCCCCAGGTGTCGGTGATCCAGCCAGCGATGAGCGAACCCAGCGGGGTGGTGCCCATCATGACGACGAAGTACAGGCTCATGACCCGGCCGCGCACCGCCGCGTCCGCCTCGAGCTGCACCGAGGAATTGGCCATGGCGTTGAACGACACCGCGGCCAGCCCGGCCAGCACGAGCCCGGCCATGAACGCCCCCAGCCAGGGCAGCAGGCCGAGCACGATCAGCATGGCCCCGAACGCCGCGGCCGTGGCCTGCAGGCGCGCCGGCGTCACGCGCTCGCGTCGGGCGGCGAGCAGGGCGCCGAGCACCGAGCCCACCGCCATCATCGAGTTGAGGATGCCGTAGAGCGCGGAGTCGCCGGTGAAGATGCGGCCCGTGTAGGCGGTGAGGATGATCGGGAAGTTGAAGCCGAACGTCCCGACGAAGAACACCAGCACCAACGTCACGATGATGCGGGGGTGGCCCCGCACGTAGCCGAGCCCCTCGCGCAGGGCGCCCGGGCCGCGCGGGGAGCGGGGGGCCTGCTCGAACTCGGCAGGCCGCATGGCGGCCAGGGCGGCGAGCATCGCCACGAAGCTCAGGGCGTTCAGCGCGAAGGCCCACCCCGCGCCCAGGGCCGCGATGAGGAGGCCGGCCAGCGCCGGGCCGCTCAGGCGGGCCAGGTTGAAGTTGCCCGAGTTGAGGGCCACGGCATTGGGCAGCAGGCGCGGCGGCACCATGACGCCGACGAAGCTCTGGCGGGCCGGGTTGTCGAGCGTGGTGATGACGCCCTGCACCAGGGCGAGGGTGTACACCGCAGCCACGCTGATGTTCCCGGTGAAGCTGAAGGCGGCCAGTGCGACGGCGCACAGCATCTGCCCGACCTGCGTGGCCAGCAGGATGCGGCGCTGCGCGTACCGATCGGCCAGCACGCCTCCGTAGAGGCCCAGCACCAGCATGGGCCCGAACTGCAGCGCCATGGTGATGCCGACCGCCAGCCCGGAGCCGGTGAGTTGGAACACCAACCAGTCCTGCGCGATCCGCTGCATCCAGGTGCCGTTGTTCGAGATGGCGGCGCCGATGAAGTAGAGGCGGTAGTTGCGCACCCCCAGCGAGGCGAACGTCGGGGTGTGGTCGGCCCGGGGGGCGCGAGCCCCGCGGGCGGGCGCGTGGAGCCGCCTCACGAGGCGTCCGCCAGGCGCTGCAGGGCGGGCAGGGCGGCGCGCAACGCGTCCGCATCGGCGGCGTCCAACGCCCCCAGACGCTCGGTGAGCCAGGCGGAGCGCTGCCGGACGGTGTCGGCGAGGAAGGACGCCCCCGGCTCGCCGAGCCGGACGAGCACGGCGCGGCCGTCGTCGGGGTGTGGTGCACGGGTGACGAGACCCATCTTGACCAGGCGGTCCACGATGCGCGTCATCGACGGCGGACGGACGTGCTCGGCCGCGGCGAGGGCCTGCAGGGTCTGCGCCCCGTCGCGGCGCAACCGGGCGAGAACCGCCACCCCGGTCGCCGACAGCGTGTCGCTGCCGGACCCCTCGTTGCGCAGACGCCGCGCCAGGCGGCTGACTGCGGCGCGCAGCGCGTCCACCTCGTTTGGATCCACCCCGAGATCCTAGAACTGTGAGTTAGCCTAAGCAACTGTTCGCGGCGGGCGGGCGGCTCAGGCGGCCGGCGGCACCGTCAGCACCTCGGCGCCGGTGTCGGTGACCACGAGGGAGTGCTCCCACTGGGCGCAGCGCGAGCCGTCGTTGGTGACGACCGTCCAGTCGTCGTCCCACTGGTGGCTGCTGGCGTCACCGAGGGTGAGCATCGGCTCGATGGTGAACGTCATGCCCGGCTCCATGATGTCGTTGTAGGCGTTGTTGTCGTAGTGGAGGATCACCAGGCCGGAGTGGAAGGCCGAGTGGACGCCGTGGCCGGTGTACTCGCGCACCACGCCGTAGCCGAACCGCTTGGCGTAGGACTCGATGACCCGACCGATCACGTTGGTCTGCCGCCCCGGGCGGACGGCCTTGATCGCCCGGTCGAGCGCCGTCTTCGTGCGCTCCATGAGCAGGCGTGAGTCCTCATCGATCTCGCCGCAGGCGAACGTCCCGCAGTTGTCGCCGTGGACGCCGTCGATGAACGCAGTCACGTCGATCTTCACCAGGTCGCCGTCCTCGAGGGGCCGCGCGTCGGGGATGCCGTGGCAGATCACCTCGTTCACGCTCGTGCAGATCGACTTGGGGAAGCCGCGGTAGCCGAGCGCGCTGGGGTAGGCCCCGTGGTCGAGCATGTAGGTGTGCGCCACGGCGTCCAGCTCGTCGGTCGTCACGCCCGGGGCGATGGCGCGGGACGCCTCGTACATGGCCCCCGCGGCGATCCGGCCCGCCACGCGCATCCGTTCGACCGTCTCGGCGCTCTGCACGTGGGAGCCGGTGTATCGATCCGGCGCCGGGCGATCCACGTAGTGGGGGCGGGCGATGGTGGCGGGGACGGGGCGGCGTGGGCTGATGCGGTGGGGCTTGATGGGACTCACCCGCCGATCATAGTGTGGCTGCACACCGCCACGAGGAGGAGCGATGACCGACGACCGCACCTGGTACTACTGCCTGCGGCACTCCGGCGTGGAGCCCTACGACGGGTGCCCCGCCGACGTCCGGCTCGGGCCCTACGCCACGCGCGAGGAGGCGGCCGAGGCGCTGCACCACGCGCAGGAACGCAACGAGGCGTGGGACAACGACCCCCGTTTCAACGACCCGGACGAGGAGGACGACGAGGGCGGCTCCGTCTTCGACGCCCTGCGCGGCTGAGGACGCGCCGGGGGCGCCTCACTCGATGGTCAGCGCGTCCGCGGTCGTCATGACGTCCTGCACCTGGGCGGCGTCCTCCAGCGGGGCGGCGCCGAAGAAGAACTCCCGCCCCTGGGGCGTGTCGACCACGACGACCACCACCGCCGATCCGGCGCTGGCGATGGTCGGATCCTCGATGGCGACGGTGCCGTCGATGCGGGCAGCGGGGAGGCCGCCCACCGTCACCGACGACGCCTCCGTCTCGGCGAGCAGCGCGTTCGTGCCGGAGTACATGTTGCCCTCGACGATGCACGTGAGCAGGCCGGAGGCGTCGTCGGCGAGCGGCACCGCCCCCGGCGCCACGTGGAGGAACCCGACGGTCATGCTGGACGCCCACCCCTGGCCGAGGTCGGACTGCACGTAGTACTGCCACGCGTCCCGGGCGCGCGGCACGCGGGTGTCCGCGACGGGGCCGCCCCAGCCCTCGGGGACCGGCATGGCGAGGTCGCCCACGCGCAGCGGATCGGGGCTCGCCAGCGGCAGGGTCGATGGCGGTTGCGCGGGGCAGTCACCGGGCGCGAGGGTCGTGGTCGGCGCCGCGTCGGGGGACGTGGCCTCGGGGGACGCCGCCCCGCCCGTCTCCGCGGGGGCCGGCTCGTCGGTGGGTGTCGCAACAGGCTGGGGGGTTGGCGTGGTGGTCCGCAGGCCGAGCCCGCCGAGCAGGGCGGCGCCGGCCAGCAGCGCCAGCGCGAGGACGCCCACCAGCACCCACACCCACGCGCCGGGCCCGCGGCGCGGTGCCCGCTGCGGCGCAGCCGCGCCGTGCGGGCCCGCCGGCCCACCGGCCGCACCGCCCTGGGGCCAGGCGGCGGCGCGCACGTCCTGCGTCCAGGCCGTCCCGTTCCACCAGCGCAGACCGGGCCCGGCGGCCGGGGGCGCCGCAGGATCGGACGCCGCGGGGTCGGGGTACCAGCCGGGGGGAGGTGCGCCGTTGCTCATGGGGCGAGCCTATAGCGCGGTTCCCAGCGGGGGCCGCGCCCCGGTCCGCACGAGGCGTAACACCTCCGTAACACGCTGGCGGGCAGACTGGGCGCATGGACAAGCAGACCGATTTCGTCCTGCGCACGATGGAAGAACGAGACGTCCGGTTCGTCCGGCTCTGGTTCACCGATGTGCTCGGGTTCCTCAAGTCGGTCGCGATCGCGCCCGCCGAGCTGGAGGGGGCCCTCAGCGAGGGCATCGGCTTCGACGGCTCGGCGATCCAGGGCTTCGCTCGGGTGTATGAGTCCGACATGGTGGCGAAGCCCGACCCGGAGACGTTCCAGATGCTCCCGTGGCGCGGCACCACCGGCGGCACGGCGCGCATGTTCTGCGACATCGCGTTGCCGGACGGGTCGCCGTCCTTCTCCGACCCCCGCCACGTGCTGCGCCGCGCGATGAAGCGCGCCGCCGACATGGGTTTCACCTTCTACGTGCACCCCGAGATCGAGTTCTACCTGTTCCGCCAGCCCCTGGTGCCGGGGGTGGAGCCCACGCCCGTCGACACCTCGGGCTACTTCGACCACACCACCATGACGGCGGGCACGGACTTCCGGCGCTCGGCCATCACGATGCTCGAGCAGATGGGCATCTCGGTGGAGTTCAGCCACCACGAGGGCGGCCCCGGCCAGCAGGAGATCGACCTGCGCTACGCCGATGCGCTCACCATGGCCGACAACATCATGACGTTCCGGGTGGTCGTGAAGGAGGTGGCGGTGATGCAGGACCTCTTCGCGTCCTTCATGCCCAAGCCGCTGGCCCAGCACCCGGGCTCGGGCATGCACAGCCACGTGTCGTTGTTCGAGGGCGACACGAACGCCTTCTACGACGCCGCCGGGGAGTTCAACCTCTCGAAGACCGGACGCCACTTCGTCGCCGGTCTGCTCCACCACGCCGCCGAGATCAGCGCCGTGCTCAACCCGTGGGTCAACAGCTACAAGCGGCTCGCCGGCGGGGGAGAGGCGCCGAACTACATCTGCTGGGGTCAGAACAACCGCTCCGCCATGGTGCGCATCCCGATGTTCAAGCCGACGAAGGCCAGCTCGGCCCGCGTCGAGCTGCGCTCCCTCGATTCCTCGGTGAACCCGTACCTGGCCTTCGCGCTCATCCTGAACGCCGGTCTCTCCGGCATCGAGAAGGAACTGCCGCTGCCCGACCCGGCGGAGGACGACGTCTGGTCGCTCACCGACCGGCAGCGGGCGGCCCTCGGCATCGAGCCCCTGCCCTACAGCCTGGACGCCGCCGTGCGCGCCATGGAGAACAGCACGCTGGCCGCGGAGACCCTCGGCGAGCACGTCTTCGACTTCGTGCTGCGCAACAAGCGCGCCGAGTACGCCGAATACCTCCGCCAGGTCACACCGCTGGAGCTCAGCCGGCTGCTGCCGTCGCTCTGAGACGCGCCGGAGCCGCCCCCCGCGGTGTGTCAGGGTGGGCCCACCATGCAGTCCCTCTTCGCGTCCTATGAGCCCCAGCAGCACGGCGTCCCGCTCGACGGGGTCGTGGTGCGGGAGGGCACCCCTGCGGACGCCGAGCCGACCGGCCGGTTGGCGGCCGAGCGTGAGGGCGACACGCCGGCGCGGTGGGCGGATCGGCACGCGCACAAGCTGGCCGACGGCGACCACCGCCTCCTCGTGGCCGAGGCCGCGGGGGAGATCGTCGGCCACGGCTGGGTGTCCTACCTGCGGCCGACCGAAGGTGGCGGCCGCGGCGCGCCCGACGGGTGGTACCTCAGCGGCATGGTCGTCGCGCCCGGCGCGCGCCGCCGCGGCGTGGGCCGGTTGCTGACCCGGGCGCGGGTCGCCAGCGTCCTCGAGCACGACGACGCGGTGTACTACGTGGTCAGCGCGTCCAACCGGGCATCGCGCGACCTGCACGCCGAGCTCGGCTTCACCGAGGTGAGCGACGACTTCGTCCTGCCGGGGGTCGTGTTCGGAGCCGACGACGGCATCCTGTGCCGCCTCACCCGGGACGCGTTCGCGCGCGACGCCGAGGTCGTCGACCTCGCCGAACACCGGGCGCGCCGCAGCGCCGACGATCCGACGGGCTGATCAGCCCAGCAGCGGGCCCAGGTCAGCGTGGATGCCGCTGGCCCGGACGCGGTGGGCCGCCACCGCGTCCGCCCACGTCAGTGACCCACCGACCAACGCGAGCCACGTGGCTGCGTCGGTCTCGACGACGTTGGGCGGGGTGCCCCGCCGATGCACCGATGCGGCCCCCGGCACGCCCACCTGCACCGCACCCCAGGGCGGCACCCGCACCTCGACCAGCCGCCCGGGGTGGGCGGCGGCGAACTCCTTGAGGCTGGTCCGGACGGCCGCGGCCGTCGCCGCGCGCTCCTGCCGTGCGTCGTCGCTCACGCGCCGGCCCCTCAGCGCTGCGGCGTCGGGCTGGCCGACGCCCGCACGGGACGGTACTGGTCGATGCCGCCGGGCACCGGCAGGCGCCGGTCGGCCAGCACGACGAGCTGGCCCTCCGTCAACCCCGAGACGATTTCGATGCGGCCGCCGCCGCGGCTGCCGGTGACCACGGTCACCGAGCTGGCCGTCTCGGCCCGCGCGCTGTCGACGACCTCGACGGTGCCGGTGGTGTCGGTCAGTGTGGTGACGGCCGAGATCGGCACGGTCACCACGTCGGTCGCCGCCCGCAGGGCGAGCGTGACCTGGGCGTAGCTCCCGGCGGGCAGCGAGCTCTCCGGATCGTCGGCGAGCACCTCGGCGGTGTACTGCGGGGAGCCGGAGCCGCCGCTGGGCAGCACGCTCACCGTCTGCACCTGGCCGGTCAGGGTGGGGTCGGACGCCAGCGCCCCCACCTCGGCCGACGTCCCCGGCGCGACCAGCGCCCGGACCGACAGCGGCACCTCCACGCTCACCCGGGCCGCGCCCTCGCCCACCACGGTCGCCGACCGTCCGGCCGAGGACTCGCCCAGGGCGAGGTCCAGGGCGCCGATCGTGCCGGAGATGGGGGCGGTGAGCGTCGCGCCGGCCAGGGCCGTCTCGGCGGATTCGAGCTGTTGGCGGGCCTGCAGGAGCGTCGCCCGATCCCGCGCCACGGTGGCGTCGGTCACGGCCCCGCCGGCCAGGGCAGCGATCTGGTCGTTGATCTGCTGTTCGATCTCGGCCTGGGCCTGCGCCATGGCCTGCGAGACGGCCTGTTCGGCGGCCTCGCGCGCCGCGGCCGCCGCCACCGTCTGGAGCTCGGCCTGGGCCTGCGCCAGCGCGGCACCCGCCTGGCGGTTCGCCTCGGCCAGGCCCTGGGACGCCGCGATGATCGCGGCGCCGGCCCGCGCCTCCGCCTGCCCGGTGACGACCATGGCGTCCGAGCAGGCCTGGAAGCTCTCCAGCAACCCGCCGACCTCGCCCGCGGGCAGGTTCGTCGGCAACGGAACCGGTGGTGTCGGGACGGGCATGGTCGGCTGCGACGCGGTCGACGTCGGCGTCGGGGCGATCGTCGGCAGGTCGGAGGGGAGCGGCTCGGGCGTCCGGGGCGGGGTCGGTTCGTCGGTCGGCGTCGGGACGGGGTCGGTCGTGGGCTCACCCGTCGGGGTCGGCGTCGGGGGGCCGGCGGCCGGTGGGGTGGGGGCCGGTGGGACGGGGATGACCGTGACAGTCGTCGTGACCGTCGGCGTGGGGAGGGGGTCGGGGACGCCGGGCACCGAGACCGTGGGCAGGGCGGTCGGGACGGGGACGGTGGGCAGCGGCGGGGCGGTGGGCACCGGCAGGGTGCCGGGGTCGACCCCGGCGTCGCGCAGCTGTTGGAGCGTGGCGAACAGCGGCTGGCACACGGCCTGCTGGGCGTTCACGGCCGCCTGCACGTCGGTGAGGGAGGCGGTCAGTTCGGTGAGGTACTCCGGCATGGCCCCGGACGACGGAGCGCCGCCGCCGAGACCGGTGGGGGCCGACGGCGCGGCGGCGGGGGCGCCCGCCGCGGGCGTCCCTGGGCCCGAACCGCCCTGCAGCAGCCCGCCCGCGCCCATCGTCGGCAGCGACGGCAGGGCGCCGGCGCCTGCCCCGCTCGGCGTGGCGGCGGTGCCCCCGCCCTCGCGCGCGGTCAGGTCGGCGTCCAGCTGCGCCTCGGCCCGGGCGACGGCGGCCTGGGCCTGGAGCGCCGCGAGGCGCAGGGGGGCCGCGTCCACCTGGGCGATCGGCTGCCCGGCACCCACCGTGTCGCCGAGGCGGACGTGGACGGCGGTCACCTCACCCGGGGCGTCGAAGGCCACGGTGGCCTGGGATTCGCGGGCGACGGGGCCGACCAGCGTCACCGTCTGGTCCAGCGAGCCGCGCACGGCCGGCGCGGTCACGTAGGCGGCCGCGGCCGCGGGCGGCCGCAGGGCCCAGCCGAGCAGCCCCACCAGCACCACGCCGACCAGCACGGCCCCGACGATCCGGCGTCGCTCCCTCACACCCGGGCTCGCCATCACTCACTCCTCAATGCGTCGATCGGGGCGAGCTTGGCGGCTCGCGAGGCGGGGTAGACGCCAGCGACGAGGCCGATCGTGAGTGAGACGGCCAGCGCCAGGAGCGTGGCCGGCAAGGACACGGCCACCTCGATGCCGAGCGCCGGCGTCAGGATCGCCGCGCCGACCAGCCCGAGCGCCACCCCCAGGGCACCGCCCAGCAGGCCCAGGATGCCGGCCTCCACCAGGAACTGCCGCCGGATCAGCGCCGGCGTTGCCCCGAGCGCCTTGCGCAGGCCGATCTCCCGGACGCGTTCGCTCACCGACACGAGCATGATGTTCATCACCCCGATGCCGCCCACGACCAGCGAGATGCCGGCGAGCCCCCCGAGCAGGGTGGTGAGCACGCCCGTCATCGTGTTCATCGCGGTCATCAGGGCCTGGAAGGTCATGATCGAGAAGTCCTGGTCGGCGCTGGTGGTGCCGTGGTTCACCACGAGCGCGCGGCTGATCTGCTGGTGCGCGGCGCTGATCGAGGCGTCGTCGGTGGCGGCGACATAGATGGCCGAGAGGGTGCGGGCCGTCGCCGGCGGTGCCAGCCGCTGCGCCATCGTGGTCATGGGGAGCACGACGAGATCGTCATCGTTGCTGAGCGCGTTCGCACCCACGGCCTCCAGGACGCCCACCACCGTGAAGGCCTGCCCGTTGACCACGACGGCTCCGCCGACCGGCGGGGTGTCACCGAACAGTGCCGCCGCCGTGCTGGGGCCGAGCACCACCACCTGCTCGGACGAGGCGTACTCGGATGCGGTGAAGAAGCGGCCGTCGACGAGGTTGCGAGAGCGGACGGACTCCCAGTCCGTGGTCGTCCCCGTCACCGTGGTCGTGGTGCGCTCCGCGTCGTGCTGCACGTTCGCCCGCGTCGACATCATGGGGGCCACGCCGGCGATGTCGGGCGCGACGGACGGATCCGCGAGGGTGCGGGCGTCGTCCATGGTGAGGGAGGTGGCCCCGGCGAGCGGGCTGCTCCCCGACGTCGAACCGGGCATCACGATGAGCAGGTTCGAGCCCAGCCGGTTGATCTCCCGGGTGATCTCGAGCCGCGCCCCCTCGCCCAGGCCGACGGTCAACATCACGGCGGCGATGCCGATGAGGATGCCCAGCATGGTCAGCAGCGACCGCATCCGCCGCCCCAGGAGGGCTTCGGCGGCGATGCGGAACGTCTCGGCCCAGCTCACGGCGTCCCACCCTTCGCCACCGGCGCCCCGGCCGCGTGGGCGGGGGTCTCCTCCGTGAGGAGCCCGTCGGTGATGCGGACGACGCGGCGCGCTTCGGCGGCCACCTCCGCCTCGTGCGTGATCAGGACGATGGTGCGGCCGGCGTCGTGCAGGGCGTGGAACAGGCCGAGCACGTCGGTCGTCGACCGGGAGTCGAGGTTGCCCGTCGGCTCGTCGGCCAGGATCAGGGTGGGGTTGGTGACCAGCGCCCGGGCCACCGAGACGCGCTGCTGCTGGCCCCCGGAGAGTTCGCCGGGGCGGTGATGGGTGCGGTCGCCGAGCCCGACGCGTTCGAGCGCCTCGCGGGCGCGCTGGGCGCGCTCGGCGCGCGGCACGCCGGCGTACATGAGGGGGAGGGCCACGTTGCGTTCGGCCGTCATGGAGGGCAACAGGTTGAACTGCTGGAAGACGAAGCCGATGCGGCGGTTGCGGACGTCGGCCAACTGGGCCTCGGTCATCGAGCTGACGTCCTCTCCGCCGAGCGCGTAGCGACCCTGGGTGGGCACGTCGAGGCAGCCGATGATGTGCATGAGCGTCGACTTGCCCGAGCCCGACGGGCCGACGATGGCGACGAAGTCACCCTCGTCGACGGTCAGGTCCACCCCGCGCAGCGCCTCCACGGCGACCGCCCCGGTGGCGTATGTCTTGCGGACGCCCGCCATCTCCAGCAAGGCGCTCACCGGCTCGCCTCCGGGCTGGGGGAGGGCGAGGCGAGGGTGCCGTTGGGCCCGAACTGCGGGCGCTCCGGTGCGCTCACCACGACGCCCACGGGCACGAGCACCTCGTCGCCGGCGGCGAGCCCCTCGGTGATCTCGAGGCGGTCGCCGAAGCGGCGTCCCGGCGTCACGGTCTGGGTCGTGTCGTCGGCGCGGCGCACCGTGGCCGATCCGTCTGCGGCGTGCGTGACGGCCTCGGCCGGCACGGTCAGCACGTCGGGCACCGTCGCCGTGGTGACGACGGCGTCGGCGTCCGAACCGCTGAACAGGGTGACGCCCGGCTGGGTGATGGCGACGGTGACGGGGAAGGCGGCGGCACTGCCCGTGGCGTTGGTGGCGACGATGCCGACCGTGTCGACCACGGCCGTGACGTGGGTGTCGGTGCCCGAGGGGGTCACCACGGCCGGCTGCCCGGGCGCGAGCGACGGCAGATCGGCGGTGCCCACCTCGGCCTCCAGCTGCCAGGCGTCGGGCACGACGACCACGATCTGGGCACCGGAGCCGGCGGACGCCGCCCCCGTGACGCCGCTGGGCAGGTCGATGCCCCCGAGGGCGCCGGAGCCCGACGCCGAACCCAGCGAGCCCAGCGAACCGCCGCTGCCGCTCACCTGGTCGCCGACCTCGAGGTCGACCTGGGCCACCACGCCGGCCAGCGGCGAGGTGAGCACGGCGTCGGCGAGCCGTTGCCGGGCGTTCTCGACGGAGGCGGCCATGGCCTCCACCTGCGCGTTCGCGGCGGCGAGCTGGGCGGAGGTGGCGCTGTCGGCGTCCCGGATGGTCTGCACCTGGGCTCGGGCGGCACTCAGGTTGGCCTCGGCGAGACTCACCGCGTTGCGCAGGTCGCGGTCGTCCACGGTGGCCAGTGCCTCGCCGACGGCGACCTCCTGGCCCACCTGCACGGCGACGGAGTTGACGGTTCCCGGCACCGCGAAGGAGGCGTTCGCCTGCTCGCGGGGGCTCAGCGTGCCCGAGAGCAGCACCGTCGTGACCTGGTCGGACCGCTCGACGGCGACGACCTCGGTCGACGCGGCCGCGGAGCGGCGTCCGCCGTCGAGCAGGGCCATCACGGCGATGGCCGCCACCAGGGCCAGAATCGCGGCGACCACGAGCACACTGCGCCACCGTCCGCGCGGGCCTGTGCGCCCGCGCGAAGACTCGGGGGCCGCTGAGCTCATGGTGGTCGCCTCTCGTCGAAGGGGTCGCTGGCAAGCGTACCTGCGTGCCCGAGGGCCGATATCATCGCCCCCATGGACCGCAGGGCGACGAAGGCCGGCCAGCTCGCGCGCAAGGGATTCGCGGAACCCCACCAGGCCCTCGCGGTGATCGAGCCCTGGTTCGCCGAGCACGGCGAGGAGGCGGCCCGGGCGCTGCTCGCCCCCGTCATCGCGAGCGCCGACCCGGATCTGGCACTGGCGGCCCTGGCCCACCTGGCCGACGAGCACCCGGACGTCTTCGGCGCCGTGCGGGCCGATCCGGATCGCTGGCGTCGTCTCGCGCTCGTCTGCGGGGCCTCGGCGGCCCTGGGGCGGCACGTCTGCGTCCACCCCGACGCCACCGAGGCGCTGGCCGGGCCGCTCGAGCCAGCTGACGCGGACGCCCTGCGCGGCACCCTGCTGACAGCCGTGGGGGCCGACCCGGACGCCCCGGTGCCCCTCGCGGAGGCGGGGCGCGCCGACGACCTGCGCCTGGCGTACCGCCGCGCCCTGGTGCGCATCGCGGCGCGCGACCTGGACGCGGAGGACCCCCTCGAGACGATGCCGAGCGTGGCCCGCGAGCTGGCGGACCTCGCCGATGCGACGGTCGAGGCGGCCCTCGCGCTGGCCCGCGCCGAGACCCCCGGCCACGAACAGGTGCGCCTCGCCGTGCTCGCGATGGGCAAGACCGGTGCCCGTGAGCTCAACTACGTCTCCGACGTCGACGTGATCCACGTCGCCGAACCGGCGTTGGACGCGGCGGGGGAGCCCGTCGTGTCCTCCGGCGAGGCGCTGGCCCTGGCGACCAAGCTGGCCGCCGGCGTCGCCCGCATCTGCTCGGCGCACACCGGCGCCGGCACGATCTGGCAGGTGGACGCCAACCTGCGCCCCGAGGGCAAGAACGGCCCGCTGGTGCGCTCGCTGGCGTCCATGGCGACGTACTACGAGAAGTGGGCGAAGAACTGGGAGTTCCAGGCGCTGCTCAAGGCGCGTCCGATGGCCGGCGACCGGGCCCTCGGCCAGGAGTTCGTGGGCCTGGTGGCCCCGCACGTGTGGGCGGTGGCGGACGATCCGGCGTTCGTCGGCGAGTCCCAGGCCATGCGCCGCCGCGTGATCGCGCTCATCCCGGCGCGGGAGGCCGACGTCGAGATCAAGCTCGGCGCCGGCGGGTTGCGCGACACCGAGTTCACCGTGCAGTTGTTGCAGCTCGTGCACGGCCGCGCGGACGACCGGCTGCGCGTCCGGGGCACGTTCGAGGGGCTGGAGGCCCTCGTCGCGTGCGGGTACGTCGGACGCGAGGACGGCGAGCAGCTCTCCCGGGCCTACCGGCTGCAGCGGGTGCTGGAGCACCGGATCCAGCTCTTCTGGCTGCGCCGCACCCACCTGATGCCGGCCGACGACCCGGCCGCCCTGCGGCGTCTGGCGCGCTCCACGCGGCACCCGGACGCCGCCGCCCTGCTCGCCGCGTGGCGCCAGTCGACCCGCCAGGTGTTGCGGCTCCACCAGCGCATGTTCTACTCCCCGCTGCTGGAAGCCGTCGCCCGCATCCCGAGCGCGGCGGTGCGGCTCACGTCGGAGTCGGCCCAGACGCGGCTGCGCGCGCTGGGCTTCAACGACACCGCCGCGGCCCTGCGCCACATCGAGGCGCTGTCCACCGGCTTCAGCCGCCGGGCGGAGATCCAGCGGCAGCTGCTGCCGGCGATGCTGGGCTGGTTCGCGTCCGGCCCGAACCCGGATCACGGCCTCCTCGCGTTCCGCCAGGTGTCCGAGGAGTTGGGCGACACCGCGTGGTACCTGCGGGCGCTGCGCGACGAGGGTGCCATGGCCGAGAACCTGGCCCGCGTGCTGGCCACGAGCCGGTTCGCCGTCGACCTGCTCCTGCGCGCCCCGCAGACCGTGCAGATGCTGTCCGGTGGCAGCGAGCCGCCGCGGCAGTTCGCCGACATCCTCGCCTCGATGGAGGCGGTCGCCCGGCGGCACGAGAATCCGGTGGACGCCATCGCCGCCATCCGCGCCGTGCGCCGGGAGGAGCTGCTGCGCGTCGCGATGGCACGCATCCTCCAGACCGCCGATCTCGCGGCCGTCGGGGACGCCCTCTCGGCGATCATGTCGGCCACGCTGGACGCCGCGCTGGGCGTCGCTGCCCGCGACATCGAGAACCCACCGCGGCTCGCGCTGATCGCCATGGGCCGCTGGGGCGGCCGGGAGGTCTCCTATGCCTCGGACGCGGACGCCATGGTGGTGGTCGCCGACTCCGAGGACGACGAGGCCCTCGCCAAGGCCAACCGCATCATCACGCGGCTGCGCGACTGGTTGCGCAAGCCCGGGGCCGACCCCGCCCTCGAGCTCGACCTGGACCTGCGCCCCGAGGGCAAGGGCGGGCCGATGGTGCGCACGCTGGCGTCCTACCGCGCCTACTACGAGCGGTGGTCGTCCACCTGGGAGGCCCAGGCCCTCGTCCGCGCGGCGCACGGAGCCGGTGACCGGGAACTCTCGCGCGCGCTGCTCGGCGCCATCGACGTCGTCCGGTACCCCGAGGCGGGTCTGGCGCGGCGGCAGGTCACCGAGATCCGCAAGCTCAAGGCGCGGATGGAGAACGAACGGCTGCCCCGCGGCGCCGATCCCCGGCGGCACGTGAAGCTCGGCCCGGGCGGGCTGTCCGACGTCGAGTGGACGATCCAGCTGCTCCAGCTCGAGTACGCGCACGCCGAGCCGGGCCTGCGCACGACGCGGTCGATGGCGGCGCTGGAGGTGCTGGAGGCCACCGGCCACCTCAGTCAGGCCGACGCGGCCGACCTGCGGACGGCCTGGACCCTGGCCTCGCGCATCCGCAACGCCGCCATGCTGCTGCGGGGCCGGGCGTCCGACACCATCCCCACCGACGCGCGCGAGCTGGCCGCACTCGCCGACCTGCTGGGCTACCCGCCCGGTGAGGTGTCGACGTTCACCGACGACTGGGCCCGTGCCGCCCGCCACGCCCGGGCGGTGATGGACCGGGTGTTCTGGGGCCTGCGCTGAGGCCGGCGCGGCGGCGTCCGGCCCGCAGTAGGCTCGGTGGGGTGAGCAGCATGCCGTCCCCGACCCGCCTGACCGGCTGGGGCCGTACGGCCCCGAGCGTGGCCGAGGTGATCAGCACCCCCGATGTGGACGCCCTCGCCGCGGCCGTGCGGCGCGAGGCCGAGCGCCGGGCGTCCGGCCAGGGCCGTGGGGTGTTGGCCCGCGGGCTGGGCCGCAGCTACGGCGACGTCGCCCAGAATGGCGGCGGGTTGGTGGTCGACATGACACCGCTAGATCGCATCCACGCGATCGACCCGGACGCCGCGACCGTCACGCTGGACGCCGGCGTCAGCCTGGACGCCCTGATGCGCGCCGCGCTGCCCCACGGGCTGTGGGTCTCGGTGCTGCCGGGGACGCGGCAGGTGACCGTCGGCGGCGCGATCGCCAACGACGTGCACGGCAAGAACCACCACAGCGCCGGCAGCTTCGGCGACCACGTGCGCAGCATGGACCTGCTCGTGGCGGACGGCCGCGTCCTCACCCTCACGCCCGACGGCAGCCCGGACGACCCGGACGCCAGCCTGTTCTGGGCCACGGTGGGCGGCATCGGGCTGACCGGCATCATCCTGCGGGCCACGCTGGCGATGACGCGCACCGAGACCGCGTACTTCAAGGCCGACGGCGTCGTGACGCACACCCTGGCGGAGACGATCGCCGTGCATGCCGACGGCTCCGAGCAGCGCTACGACTACAGCTCGGCGTGGTTCGACGCGATCAGCGCTCCGCCGAAGCTGGGCCGCGCCGCGATCAGCCGGGGCAACCTCGCGACGCTCGACGAGTTGCGGGAGCTGGCGCCGAAGCTCGCCGCCGATCCCCTGGGGTTCAGCGGCAAGACGTTCCTCACGCTGCCCGACGTCTTCCCCAACGGCCTGGCCAACAAGGTGACGTTCGGGCTGCTCGGGGCCGCGTGGTACGGCAAGTCGGGCACGTACACCGACCACATCCAGAGCCTCACCGGCTTCTACCACCCGCTCGACATGTTCGGGGAGTGGAACCGCGCCTACGGCAGCGACGGCTTCCTGCAGTACCAGTTCGTCGTGCCGCCGGCGGCCGTCGCGGAGTTCACGGCCATCATCAAGGAGATCCAGCGCTCGGGCCACTACTCCTTCCTCAACGTGTTCAAGCTGTTCGGCGAGGGCAACCGGGCGCCGCTGAGCTACCCCATGGCAGGGTGGAACGTGTGCGTGGACTTCCCGATCCGAACCGGGCTGTCGGAGTTCCTGACCCGGCTGGACGCCCGCGTCGCCGAGTTCGGCGGGCGGCTCTACACGTCCAAGGACTCCCGGACGAGCGCCGCGACGTTCCACGCGATGTATCCACAGCTCGACGCGTGGATCGCGACCCGGCGTCAGATCGACCCCGACGGCGTCTTCGCCTCCGACATGGCGCGGCGTCTGGAACTGCTGTGACCACCGCCGCCCGACCCCTCGACGCAAGGAGAACCCCCTGATGCTGGACGCCACCGGCCACCCCCAGACGATCCTGCTGCTCGGCGGCACGTCCGAGATCGGGCTCGCCGTCGTCGCGGAATACCTGGCGCACGCCCCGGCCCGCGTCCTGCTGGCGGCACGGCCCGACAGCCCGCGCGTCGACGCCGCGGTGGCCGACCTGCGGCGGCGGGGGGCGCGGGAGGTGACCGTGCTGGCGTTCGACGCGGGCGACACCGACGCCCACCCCGGCGTGATCGACGCCGCGTGGGAGCACGGCGACGTGGACGTCGCCATCGTGGCGTCCGGCGTGCTCGGCGACGCCGAGCAGCTGTGGCAGGACCAGGCGCGGGCCGTCGAGCTCGCCCAGGTGAACTACACCGGAGCGGTGAGCGTCGGCGTCCTGGTGGGGCAGCGGATGTCGGCCCAGGGGTTCGGCCAGATCATCGCGCTCAGCTCGGTGGCGGGGGAGAAGGTGCGCCGCTCCAACTTCGTCTACGGTTCGAGCAAGGCCGGGTTCGACGGCTTCTACCGCAACCTGGGTCAGGCCCTGGCCCCGCGTGGGGTGAAGGTGCTGGTCGTGCGGCCGGGTCAGGTGCGCACGCGCATGTCGGCTGGCCTGAAGGAGGCGCCGCTGACGTTGGACGCCGCCGACGTCGCCCGGCAGGCCGTGGCGGCCGCGCGCGCCGGCAAGGAGCTCATCTGGGCGCCGCCGGCGTTTCAGGTGGTGATGCTGGTGCTGAAACACGTGCCGGCGCCCATCTTCCGCCGCCTGCCGATCTGAGCGGCGACCTCGCCACCCACCGCCCGCCGCCGCCGGATCTCAGCCCTCGGCCGGGGCGAACCCCGCCCACCGGGCGAGGGTGCGGGTGATGCGCGGGTTGAACGGCAGCGGGCGCCCGTCCAGCTCGACGACGGGGCACACGCCCCGGATCGCCGAGACGAGCCACACCCCGGTGGCCAGCCCCAGTTCCTCGGGCTTCATCAGGCGTTCCCGCACCTCGCGGCCCGCCGCGGCGGCGTGCTCGGCGATGACGGCGAGGGTGACGGACGGCAGGATCCCGGTGTGCGCGGTGGGCGTCGTGTCGAGCAGCCCGTGGCGGGCCACGACCAGCGCGCTGGTCGGCCCCTCCAGCAGGTACCCGTCGCTGCTGACGAAGACGGCGTCGTCGGCCCCACGGCGGGCCGCCTCGCGCTTGGCGGCCGCGTTCGTGGCGTAGGAGATAGTCTTGACGCCGCCGAGCAGCCACGGGGCGTCCCGGAAGGCGTCGGCGCGTCGACCCGTCGTCAGGGCGGCGACCCGCAGTGGCACGCACGAGCCCGGCACGGGGGCCACCAGCGCCACCCCCACCGGGTCGGACGCCACGAACTCGCCGCCGCGCGTCCAGATGACCTTGCAGACCGCCTCGCCCTCGCCCTCCCACGCCTCGGCCGCCTCGTGGACCAGCCCAGTCCAGGCGGCCACGTCGATGGGGGGCAGGCCCATGGCTGCCGCAGAACGCGCGAACCGTTCGAGGTGGCGGGTGGCGTGGTCGACGCGGACTCCCTCGGCGTCGCGGACCACGCGCAGGGCGTCGAAACAGCCGTCGCCGCGGGTGAAGCCCAGGTCGTCGGCCGGTACCAGAGGTGAGCCCGGGGTCAGGACGCCCCGGCCCAGCACGGCCACCACGCGGGGGATCGAGGTCTCCATGGGCTCAGGATAGGACGCGCGCGGCTAGGCTCGGCGCATGATCGCACCGGTGGTGGACGTGGCATGGCTGGCCGAGCACCCCGAGGCGGTGCTGGCTGACTTGCGGTGGCATCTGGACGGCCGCTCGGGCCTGGACGCCCACGCCCGCGGCCACATCCCCAACTCGGTGTTCGTGGACCTGCCGACCGTGTTGGCCGCAGAACCGACCCCGGACGGCGGGCGTCACCCGCTGCCGACGCCGGAGGTGTTCGCCGCGGGAATGCGCGCCGCGGGCATCTCCGACGACTCCGTGGTGGTGGCCTATGACGACGCGGGTGGGGCGTCCGCGGCTCGGCTCGTGTGGCTGCTGCGCTCGCGCGGGGTGGACGCGGCCCTGCTCGACGGGGGCATCGACGCCTGGCCCGGTGAGCTGGCCACCGGGGTGTGGACGCCACCGGCGCCGGGTGAGTTCACGGCCCGCCCCTGGGATCCGGCCGGCCTGGCCACCATCGACGACGCCGCCACGGCCCGGCACGTGGTGGACGCGCGGGCGTCCGAGCGCTACCGCGGCGAGACGGAGCCCATCGACCCCCGCGCGGGACACATCCCCGGCGCCATCAGCCTGCCCTTCGCCGGCAACCTGGACGCCGACGGCCGCTTCCTGCCCCCGGACGCCCTCGCCGAGCGTTTCCGCGCCGCCGGGTTGTCGCAGGACGCCGAGGTGATCGTCTACTGCGGCTCGGGCGTCACCGCGTGCCACAACCTGATCGCCCTCGAGCGCGCCGGGTTCGGCCGCCTGCGCCTCTACCCGGGGTCGTGGTCGCAGTACGCCGCCACCGAGCGGCCCGCCGCCATCGGGGACGACCCCGGCACGCGCCCCGCCGTCCACGTCGTCTGATCGTTGTCCGCCCGGGACGGCGAACGCTCCGCGACGGGGGTCGGGCTGTCAGCCGCACAGCGAGCCGTCGAGCAGGTGGCGACGCAGGGGTCCTCACACGCACCGGCGGCAACCAGCGCAACCGCGTCTGGATCGCCCCGGACGCCATCGACGCCCTCGACGCCTTCGCCGAGCGCGTGGGACGGCGCGGGTACTGACGCATCGCCCCCACGACGGTCCGCCGTCGCGGGGAGGGCGACCGAGGCAACGGATCGATGCTCTGCTGGGCAGGACGCTTCTTCGCCCGTGGCGAGACCCTTCGCGTCAACGCACGAATCCAATCGGCCCATGTGAAAGGGCCCTGACGCTTCGAAGATGCAGGTCAGGGGCCCTTTCAGGTCAACGGCACCTGTCAGAGGTCGAAGTGCATCTCGAACTCCCCAGCCGGCGTTGGGTGGGGTTGGAGATCTCGGGCAAACACCGTTTGACCTGCGCAAACGTCGATCTGGCTTGTTGGCCCGTGACGGCTGATTTCGGCGTCGAACGGTTCTCTTGCGGTATCACTGCGGTATTTGGAGGGCGTCATGTGTCTCC
Organism: Propioniciclava soli; assembly: GCF_038502305.1. Classification (NCBI taxonomy): domain Bacteria; kingdom Bacillati; phylum Actinomycetota; class Actinomycetes; order Propionibacteriales; family Propionibacteriaceae; genus Propioniciclava; species Propioniciclava soli. The sequence continues at coordinate 2,823,415 of NZ_CP115965.1, read as the reverse complement.
GTTTGAAAGGGGCGCGGCATCCAACTCCGGGGTCGGGAGCGCATCCTCCTTGATGTCGGCGTACGCGTGCGGACCGACGGCGAGGTGGCAGAAGTAGTCGATCAGCTTGCGGAGGTTGCGACACCGGTCGCCGTAGGTCGCGATCTTGCTCATCGCGAATCTTAGCGTCGACATCGGGGTTGCATTCGAGGTACTTGCGCGCGAAGGACAGGGGCGACTCGGAGTTGAAGTACTCGCTGATGTCGGCGATCCACTGTGGGTTCTTTCGGATCACCGGGGTCAGCGTCGCGAAATCCTCGGTAATAGGATTGAAGGGGATCGTGATCCGAGCGGACTTATACCGCTTGTTGATCACGTTGAGGCTGGCAACGGCCGCCCGGGGCGCGGTGATGCGCTGCTGGCCGTTGATCAGGATCTGCTGGTGAGCGGGCGACCTGGCCGCGCTTGAGTTTGGCGCCGACCGACTGCCAGGTGATCAGGTAACCGACGGGGTAGCCCTTGTAGAGCGAGTCCTCAGGCCGCGGACCTTGACGCTGTCCCAGACGAAAGGACGCTGGAGCTCCGGGATCGCTATCGGGTCACTCTTCACGTCTGCCAACGACTGTGTGATATCGGACTGCGTCACCGAGTACTTCGCCACTGCTGCTCCTCGCTTGGTCGTGAGACACGCTAACGGCATCCTCCGACACGCACCGGGCAATCGAGCCCGGACATCCTCGGCCTACGACGTTGTGTGGCTGACTACGTCGACGGTCGTGCGCCGGGTGTCCTCGTCGCGACGGCCCAGGTCGTATTCGGCTGGGGCCGGTGCCTGGAGGGTGCGTCGACGACCGCCGCCCAATGCGTGCGCATCGACTCGGCCACGTCCATCTCGGGCCACAGGTCGATGAGGAGCTGCGTCGAGGTAGAGGCGCAAGCTCCCCCCCGTCGCCGTAGGCCAGTAGCCGCTCGTAGACGAGCTTTCGGTCGGCGCCGAGCGAGCGGTCCCGCCAGAACTCGTCGTTGTCCTCGTCGATCAAGTCGAAGAACTTGATCCTGCGGAAGCATGCCGGCGCTTCGAGCCGCCACAGCCGATCGGGGACGGTGTGAACGGAAACCGGAATCCCGGTGGCGCTGGGTGCTCGGTGAAGCTGACTCGGGCGACAGGAAGGAGCAGCGTGATGAGCGTCGCGAAGTGCCTCGGCGTCGATGATCTCGCCCCGAACATGCAGGAAGTACGCGCCGAATGGCCTTGTTGGCAGGACGTTGAGCAGGCGCTGACCGTCGTCGACGACCTCGTGGTTCTGCCGCGCTGGATGAAGCACTCGGCGCCCATCGAGCGGGACGCTGTACTCGCAGGGCTTCGTCGTCTGGCCGAGCGAGATCCGCGCGCCTATGTCGCACTCGCCTGGCTGGTTGTACCTGGCGCATCGCTGGTTGCCGGTCGACTGCGCAGGCTCGGCTAAGTGGTCGCCGGCCAGCTGTGGATCCAGATCTGCGACCACGATCATGGCCGACGACGCGTACGTCGCGACGACGATCCTGAGGCGTGTTGAGCGCGAGTCCATGGCTGAGCTCGGTTTCGGCGAGCTGGCCAAGCGTCGCGATCCCACGTGGGCGAGCTCGGTCCTCATCGAGCGGTACGACCAGACGATCCCGGCGGGGGACGCGGACGCCGAGGAGTTACGGGTGCAACTCACAGAGCTCCTGCGACGGGCTCTCGACTCAGGAGCGCTGTCCGACCAGGACCGCGGTTTGCTCCTGGATCTGGCTCTCGCGGCCAACCTTGCGGATGCACCCCTTCGGCGTGGCAGGGCTGGGCTGACCACGCCGTCGGTCGCCCAGTTGGTCAGTGAGGATCACGTGCTCGCGGCCCGGACGATCCGCCGCCACGCCGCGAATGCGCTCTACAGGCTGGGGGAGGTCGCCCGTCAAGGCGGGCGCTCTGACGACTGGCCTTAAGTCCAGGACAGCGTCTCATGCGACCACGTCTTGCCATCGGCATCGCCGGAGAGTGCGGGGTCGATGAGGCGTTTCGCGAGATCGGCGGCGAGGTCCACGCTGCGGTAGTCGGTGCAGTGGGGGACGGGCCTGCTGAGTTTGGCGTAGCCGGCTCCCCACGCGGAGGGCACCGCGAAGCTGTCGAACCGCTTCATCTGGCGTCGGCGTGCCTCGATGACGATGGCGACTCGCAGCGCGCTGCCGTCGATGTCCTGCGTAGTCGCGATGACGACAAGGTCGACGAGGTCCTTCTCGCGGCTCGACGTACGTTCGTTGTACTCGGTCATGGTTGCGCAGACCTTGTCGGCGATCTGGTCGACGACGGGGTAGAGGCGGTACTCGTGGCTGACGAGGCGCGGCAGCTCCAGTGCGTTCGCCGGGTCGGTCGTGGTGACCTCTCCGGTGATCCCGCTGCCGACGGCGAGGTCAACCTGCAGCGAGCCCTTGGTGCTGAGGCCGATGAGGATCTCGAACCTGGCCTGGTAGCCTTCGGTGTAGGGCTGGGTGTCGTTGCCGATCGGCTGGGTGTGGCTGACGTACTGGAACCGGAAGTGGTCACCGAGGTCGATCTCCGTCAGGCGGATCAGGTCGTCGAGAGCTTCGGTGAGAGTTAAGCCGCGGCGGTACAGGTCGATGTCCCGAGTGGCGCGGGTCGAAGGCACTCGGGCGAGCATGCCCGTGCCGCCCTTCAGCACCCACTTGGAGTCGCCGGCCTCGGAGAACACGCGGCTCAGGAAGCGGTTGAAGTACTCCAGCTGGATCCGGTTGTTGACGTCGAGTGACGGATCGGCAGCAGCTGCCCTCCTCGCTGCGTCCTTGATCGCGTTTTCGACGCCGCGCGGAGTGGAGTACGGCTCGGGCTCAGCCACGCGTGACCGCCTTCTGGGTCTCACGAATGGCGGCAAGCGTCTCCGGCTTCAGCGCGATGCTGTCGCTCAGCGCAGTAACCCATCCCCGGCTGATCTTCTCCATGACGTCGCTGTCAACGAGCTGTGCTGAGATTCGGCGCGCGACCTCGTCGAGACCTGCGTTCGTGAGCAGGTCGGCGCTCACGCGCTCCATAGTTGCGTTGAAGCCGGCGAGCTGGGGAGCCATCGAACTCCGGATTGTTGCGGCAACCGACTCTTGGATCGAGCGCCTGATCTGTTGCATCTCGGGTGTCATGACGAGCCGATCGAGGTCCTGCTTGCTGAGGCCGACGAGGTAGTTCGCAGCGACCCGAGAGCCGAGCGACGCGTCGGCGGCGACTCGACGCGCGACAGCCTCCGGGTCGATGCCTGCGATCTCCATCAGCCGATCCAGCAGGGCGGCTCCATCACCCTTCTTGAGTCCGGTGCGCTGGGCGAGGTGAGCGAGGAGTGATCGGAGCCGCTCGAGGTCGAGCTCCCGCTTGCGAGTGGCGTCGCGGAGTGCGTCGGCGACGAGGCTGAGGTCGCCCACCTCTTCGACGAGATCGGCGATGGTGCGCTCCATCGTCATGACCGGCAGACCATCGACGAGCGTGACGTCGCAGGGGTCGAGGGTGCGCTGGCGGTAGCGAACGGCGCTGCGCTGACTCTGGCGGCGGCCGGGGGAGACGAACTCGTGCCGCAGGGCGCGGAAGTCGCCGATGCCGTGCAGGTCGGCGGCGGACTCTCCTGCCACAACGACACCGTTGGCGGGGTCCTTGATGCGCGCCTCGCCCATCGCCTTCGGATCGGTGCTGAGCCAGGCTGCCTTCAGGTCGTCGTGCGGGCCGGCGGGAGCGCCGGCGTCCTTGTAGACCCCGTGAGCGAGACGTTCTAGCTGGCCGTCCGCGGCGAGTCGGGAGAGGTCGAGGCGTGTGATGCCGTGCAGGCTGGCTTGAGCCGACGTCACCATGCCCCACTGGTAGGCGGTGACCTCAGCGAGCACGTGGAGGGCATCCTTTGACTTCATGCTTGGAGTGTATCGCCTTAGTGGATACATTCCAAGCGCACAGTTGGCCATCAAGGCCCCAGGGCAGGGCCGCTGCCGAAGGCGTCGTGCGACGCAAGTCATCGAACGGAGCCGCGCGCAGGGTTCGCCGTGCGACGAGGTCCTTCACCCGATAGGCGAGCGCGGCAGTTGGGTGGTCCACCGGCAGCGGTTCACGGGCGAAGGCGAGCTCGAGCATCCGCTCGGCGTCGACCCCCTTACGGTGGAGGCCGTCGAGGTACTTCGCCAACTGACCGGCCTGCTCGTCGCGATGCCCGACGTGCGCGACGATCCGCTCCTGCCAGACGTCGAGGGCTTCGCCCTACCGGGCGTTGATCCGGTTGGTGAGGTTCCGGTGGTACGCCGCCTCGTCATTGTCGTGCGGTAAAGGTCCGGCGAGGCTGCGCTCGTCGGCGGGCACGCCGGTGCCAGCGCGCCAGACGGCGAGCTCTCGCCGTAGCTCGGCCGTGAGGACGTCGTCGTATCGCGTCGTCTAGGCCGGCAACCTCTCGCGTCGGGCGACTTCGCTAGCCAGCGCGCTGGCGCGGCGCGAGCGCTCGGACAGGTACGGCCCCCAGCTCGGATGGTCGGCCACAACCTCGGGGATGCCCGGCCGTCAGGGGAGGGTCTGGGTCCCGCGTACTCAGGGGCAGCACGCAGCATGGATGCGGCGAGGGTGACCGCGTCGGCGTACCGCGTGACCGCGTCGTGCAGCTGGGCCTCCGGCGAAGCGCCCGTAGTTTGCGTCGTGGCGGCGGAGACGGCCGCACCGTCGCGGGCGAGGATCCCTTCGAGCACCTCGGTTGCGGTCAGCGCACATTTGTCAGTCGAGCTGGGCAAGGCGTGTGTGTCATCGAAGCCGCGGACGAGGTGGGCGTGGTTCTCGACGCGACCCGGGTGAGCATCGTGTAGAGCAGCTGCCGGTCCTCCGCGCTCGTGCGATCCACTCGATGACTAAGCGTCGTAGTCCTGGATGGCGAGGGCTTCAGCCCACGAGGTCTCAACCAACGTGCCATCAGGACGGCCGATGGGGTCCTGCCCGTCGTCCGCGGTCGATTCTGCAAGTGCGGAGCCGAGTAAGTCGGCGGTGATCGGCTCACTCCCTACCACCAGCTCGTAAATCGAGATCCGAAGCCCGACCCGAAGGCCAAGGCCTGGAAAGCGCGATACGACGTAACCAGGAGGATCGACGACCGCCTCTCCGGTGCTTGCCGCCAGGACGAACGGCTCGTAGTAGGCGCGCCAGAAAAGGTCGAGGTCAACGGCGATGTCCACGGCCACCTCCTCCTGTGGGGGATCAACGACGTCGACGTGGAGCCGATCCCAGACGCCGGAGTAGGGGACTGGGAAGGATGAGACGCAACCGAGGGCGACAGCAGGCTTCTGACCATTGATGCTCTTGATCATCGACTTCTGGGCTGCCAGCTGTGAGGGCAAGCCACTCTCCATGCCGTTCGAGCGACCCTTCGCCTCGGCAACGATCCAGTCTCCCGGCAACGTCATGCCGAACAGATCGGGGCGCTTCCGTCCGAGGCCAAAGAACACCCGGTGCCGAGTCGCGTATCGGTCCACATGCATGAGGAACGCGACGCCAAGCTGTTGCCGGCAGCGGGGAAGCCCTGGGCCGTGAACGGCGCTTCGAGGAGGGTGGGCATCGGCAAACTCCAGGTCCGGAAGAACATGAGGTCCACGCAAGTCTACCGTTTCGACCGGGCGGCCACCGAGAGATGGGGTGGCAAGCTCAAACCGTCCTGACGACCCGTCGAGAACCGCTCAGCGGAATCGCCTACGGTACTTCTGCGGTATTTGGCCCCCACGAGCCCAAGCGAAAAGGGCCCCTGACGCTGCGAAAATGCAGGTCAGGGGCCCTTTCAGGTCAACGGCACCTGTCAGAGGTCGAAGTACATCTCGAACTCGTGCGGGTGCGGACGCTGACGGAGGGCGTTGATGTCCTCCTTCTTCAGGTCGATCCACGTCTCGATCAGGTCGGAGGTGAACACGTCACCGGCGAGGAGGAAGTCGTGGTCGGCCTCGAGCGCCTTGAGAGCCTCCTCCAGCGAGCCGGGAACGGTCGCGATCTCGGCGTGCTCCTCGGGGGGCAGCTCGTACAGGTCCTTGTCGACCGGCGCCGGCGGCTCGGTCTTGCTGGCGATGCCGTCGAGCCCGGCCAGCAGCATCGCGGAGAACGCGAGGTACGGGTTGGCCGACGGGTCGGGGCAGCGGAACTCCATCCGCTTCGCCTTGGGCGAGGGGCCGGTGATCGGGATGCGGATGCACGCCGAACGGTTGCGCTGGCTGTAGACCAGGTTGACCGGCGCCTCGAAGCCCGGGATCAGGCGGTGGTAGGAGTTCGCCGTGGGGTTGGTGAACGCGAGCAGCGCCGGAGCGTGGGCCAGGATGCCACCGATGTACCAGCGCGCCAGGTCGGACAGGCCCGCATAGCCGGCCTCGTCCGCGAACAGCGGCTTGCCGTCCGCCCAGATGGACTGGTGCACGTGCATGCCCGAACCGTTGTCGCCGAAGATGGGCTTCGGCATGAACGTGGCGGTCTTGCCCGCCTCCCACGCCGTGTTCTTGATGATGTACTTGTACTTCATCAGGTTGTCCGCGGCCGTCAGCAGCTCGGCGAACTTGACGGCGATCTCACCCTGGCCGGCCGTGCCGACCTCGTGGTGGGCCCGCTCGATCTCCAGACCGGCGTTGATGAGGTGGCGCACCATGTCGTCACGCAGGTCACCGAAGTGGTCCACGGGCGCGGCCGGGAAGTAGCCACCCTTGTACTTCACCTTGTAACCGCGGTTGACGCGGCCGTCCACGTCGTTCTCCGAGCCGGTCGCCCACGCGCCCGCCTCGGACTCGATGAAGTAGTAACCGGCGTTCTGCTTGGTCTCGAAGCGCACCGAGTCGAACACGTAGAACTCGGCCTCGGGGCCCATGAAGGCGGTATCGCCGATGCCCGTGCTCTTCAGGTACTCCTGCGCCTTGCGCGCGATGTTGCGCGGGTCGCGGCTGTACGGCTCCTTGGTGATCGGGTCGTGCACGAACCAGTTGAGCACCAGCGTCTTGCTCTTGCGGAAGGGATCCAGGTACGCCGTCGTCGGGTCGGGCAGCAGGGCCATGTCCGACTCGTGGATCTTCTGGAAGCCGCGGATCGAGCTGCCGTCGAAGCTCAGACCGTCCTCGAAGACGTCGGGAGTCAGGAACGACGCGGGGATCGTGAAGTGCTGCATCACACCGGGGAGATCGCAGAAGCGGACGTCGATCGTCTCGATCTCGTTCTCGGCCACGTACGCCAGCAGTTCGTCGGCGCCTTGGAACATCTTTCCTCCGAAACGGTAGGGATTGGACCCTGAGACAGTAACCGTCCCGGCGCGGCCGTTCTTTACGTCCATGTTTCAGCAGTGTTACGCCACCCTGGGGGCTCCCCCCCCAGCCCCCCCCCCCCTGCCGCCACCCTGGGGGCTCCGCCCCCAGCCCCCCGCTCCGGAGGCTTCGCTCCCAGCCCCCCGCTCCGGAGGCTTCGCTCCCAGCCCCCCACCCTGGGGGCTCCGCCCCCTGCCGGACCCGGGCGGGATGGTGGCCGGAGCATGGCTGAGCATTTGGACCCGAGCAAATGGCGCCATGGCGCCACAACCTCGGGTCCAAACGACAGCGGCGGACGCCGGCGCCCCGCCGTGGCCTCGGTAGGCTCGCCGGGTGAGTGGAGACGAGCCGCTGCCGGGGGCGTCCCTCGGTCTGCCCGCGCAAGGACGCGGGTCGCTGGCGTCCTGGCCGCAGCGGGTTCTGGCCCTGGCCCTGGACTGGGCAGCATCGATGATCGTCGCCGTCGGAGTCTTCGGCACCGGCGTCCTGACCGACCAGGGGTGGCGGGCCTGGATGATCCTCGCCGTGTTCTTCGTCGAGAAGGCGCTGCTGACCGCGCTGACCGGCAGCAGCTTCGGCCAACTCCTCGCCGGGGTGGGCGTCACCCGCACCGACCGCAGCGCCGTGGGATGGTGGCGCCCCGTGGTGCGGGCGGCGCTGATCTGCTTGGTGCTGCCCGCCCTCGTCATCGGCGCCGAGCGACGCAGCCTCGCCGACCTCGCCCTCGGCACCGTCGTCGTCCGACGCCGCTGACCGTCACCGCACCACCAGCCTTCACTTTCACAATGAGGCGGACGCTGTGCCGCTCGGGTTCCACTTCGGTAACGAAACGACTTCACTGCGTCACGCATGGTTGGGGCGTCCCCATACAGCTGTGTACGGTGCTGGTCACGAAGTTCACGCTGTCCCGAGTCCGGGCAGGGTGGCGCAGTAGCCCTGCCGAGGGCACATCACCACTTGGAGGAACATTGAGCAAGCGCAAGCTCTTCGCAGCTGCGGCCACCGCGGTGGCCGGCGCGCTGGCGTTGTCGGCCTGCACGCCGACCACGCCCGGCACGACGGGATCGGGCACCGGCGGCGACGCCGCGACCCCGACGGCGATCAACGTGGCATGGAACCAGGCGTTCTTCAGCCGCAACAGCGACACCGACTACGGCAACGCGACCGCGAACAACAACATCCTGTACATGGCCAACGACGCGATCGGCTACTACAACCAGGATCTCGAGATCACCCAGAACCCCTCGTTCGGCAGCTACGAGCTCGTTTCCGAGGATCCGCTGCAGGTGGAGATCAACTTCGCCGAGACGGCGACCTGGTCCGACGGCACGCCGGTGACTGCCGCTGACGCCGTGCTGCTGTGGGGCGCCACGTCCACGAACTTCAACACGGTGTCCGAGGCGGAGCAGGAGTCGATCGAGGTCGACGACGACACCGGTGAGGTCTCCGGCGTCGCGGGCGACGCGGTCTACTTCAACGCCGCCTCGCCCGGGTACCAACTCATCACGGATTTCCCCGAGATCTCCGACGACGGCAAGTCGCTCACCTACACCTTCTCCCAGCCCTTCGTGGACTGGGAGATCCTGGCCATGAGCCCGACCACCGTGCCCGCGCACGTGGTGGGCATGCGCGCGCTGGGGGCGGCGGACGCCGAGGCCGGCAAGCAGGCCGTGCTGGACGCGTTCCAGAACAACGACCGCGCCGCGCTGGCGGAGATCGCCAAGGTGTTCAACAACGACTTCAACTTCAAGTCGATGCCGACCGAGGAGGACCTCCTCGTCAGCAGCGGCCCGTACGTGATCACCGACCTCGTCGAGGAGCAGTACATCACGCTGGAGCGCAACGAGAACTACCAGGGCGAGCGCACCCCGTCGATCGACCAGGTCACGGTCCGCATCATCCCTGACGCCCAGGCGTCGGTGCAGGCCCTGCAGAACGGCGAGGTGCTCATCACCCAGCCGCAGTCGACCGCCGACATCCTCCAGCAGCTCCAGGCGATGGACAACGTCGAGGTGCTGACCCAGTCGGGCGCCACCTACGAACACGTCGACCTGGTGTTCAACAACGGCGGGCCGTTCGACCCGGCGACCTACGGCGGCAACGCCGACACCGCGCGTCTGGTGCGCCAGGCGTTCCTGCAGGCCATCCCGCGCCAGCAGATCATCGACAACATCATCAAGCCGCTCAACCCCGAGGCCGAGGTCCGCAACAGCTTCAGCGTCGTCCCCGGTTCGCCCGAGTACGACGCGACGGCAGAGGCCAACGGCATGGAGGCCACCTACGGCGGCGGCGGCAACGTGGACGCGGCGCGCGAGCTGCTCGCCCAGGCCGGCGTCACCAACCCGACGGTCCGCATGATGTTCGCGCAGAACAACACGCGTCGTCAGCAGCAGTTCCAGCTCATCAGCGAGGCCGCCGGCCAGGCGGGCTTCACCGTGGTCGACGTGTCCAGCGTCGACTGGGGCCAGCTCCTGAGCCAGAACGACCAGTACGACGCGTCGCTCTTCGGGTGGCAGTCGACGGCCGTGGGCGTCTCGCAGGTGCCGCCGAACTTCCTGAGCGACGGCCAGAACAACTACGGCGGTTTCAACAGCACCCGTGCCGACGAGCTGCTCAACGAGCTGAACGTCACGACGGACCCCGACCGCCAGAACGAGATCGTCCGCGAGGTGGAGAAGATCCTGGTCGACGAGGCCTTCGGCATCACGATCTTCCAGTTCCCGGAGATCACCGGCATCAGCAACCAGGTGACGGGCGTCTCGTCCATCCCGCTCGCGCCGACCTACTTCTGGAACTTCTGGGAGTGGGAGGTCGCCTGATCCTCGGATCAGCGACATCTCCAGAGCAGGACACGGTGGGGCGCCAGGTTGCCTGGCGCCCCACCGGCGGGTGTGGGGCACTAGCATCCTCGGGTGCACCAACCCAACCGACCGACCCAACCTGTTGATCCGGAGTAGCCCATGGCACGCTTCATCGCGCGACGTCTCGCGCTCGCAGTAGGCACGCTGTTCGTCCTGTCGTTCCTGATGTACGGCCTGCTCGAGTTCGCGCTCGACCCATTGGTGGACCTCCGCGAGAATCCCGCCCCGAACCGGCAGGAGCTCATCGACAACCGCATCCGCCTGCTGAACCTGGACGTGCCGTGGTACCAGCGGTACTTCCTGTGGCTGGGCAACTTCCTCACCGGTGACTTCGGCATCGCCTGGCGCACCATGCAGCCGGTCGCGACGCTGGTCCGTGGCGCCATCGCCACGTCGGTGCAGTTGGTCTTCGCCGCCACCATCATCTCGATCCTCCTCGGCGTGACCATCGGCCTCGTCTCGGCGCTGCGTCAGTACACGAGCTTCGACTACGCGATCACGTTCGTGTCGTTCCTGCTCTACTCCCTGCCGATCTTCTGGGTCGCGGTGCTGCTCAAGCAGTTCCTCGCCATCGGTGCCAACGACTACCTGCAAAGTCCCACGGTGAACTGGCCGCTGGTCGTGATCCTGAGCATCGTGTCCGGCCTGTTCTGGGCCGGTGCGCTCGGCGGCAAGCGGGCCAAGCGCATCCAGGTGTTTGTCGGCGCGTTCGTCGTGACCCTGGCCGTGTTCGCCGGCGCCCTGCTCACCGGCTGGGTGAACAACCCGACCATCGGCATCGTGGGCATCGGCGTCCTCTCGGTCGCGCTCGCCCTGGGCGTCAGCGCCCTGTTCGCGGGCATGAACAACAAGCGCGCCCTGTACGCGGCGCTGACGACCGCCGTGCTCGGCACGGTGCTGTGGTGGCCGCTGCAGTGGCTGTTCTTCTACGTCGAGATGAACTGGCTGTGGATCATCGGGTTGCTCGCGCTGTCCCTCGCACTCGCCGCGCTCATCGGGTGGCTGTTCGGCGGGCCCGATCGGCAGATCTCGATCCGGGGCGCCATGATCACCGCCCTGTTCACGAGCGTGCTGATCTTCGTCGACCGCGTCCTGCAGACGTGGGTCCCGTACAACAACGCACCCCAGATCCGGGGCCGTCCGCTCGCGACGATTGGCGCCTCGACGCCCGGCCTGAACGCCGACTTCTGGATGGCGCAGCTCGACCGGGCGACCCACATCATGCTGCCGACGCTGGCGCTGGTGCTCATCTCCTTCGCGACCTACGTGCGTTACCAGCGCGGCGCGATGCTCGAGGTGCTGAACCAGGACTACATCCGCACCGCCCGGGCGAAGGGCCTGTCGGAGCGGGTCGTCATCGTCCGCCACGCGCTGCGCAACGCGCTGATGCCGCTGGCCTCCATCGTGCCGGTGGACTTCATCACGCTGATCGGTGGCGCCGTCATCACCGAGACCATCTTCGGCTGGGCCGGCATGGGTCGGTTGTTCATCACCTCCATGGACGGCCAGGAGGTCGACCCGGTCATGTTCTACATCATCTTGACCGGCGGCCTGGCGATGATCGCCAACCTCGTCGCCGACTTCCTCTACGCCGTCATCGATCCGAGGATTCGGGTGAACGCATGAGCAACGATCGTTTCCAGAACAACGAACCGGACGACGCGGATCGTCTCGAGCAGGCGTTGCCGGATGGTCCGCAGGCCGATCGCGAGATCGGCGTCGACGCCAACGACGCCGGCGAGGCCGCCAGCGCCCGCACGGGCGAGGCCACGGCGGACGCCTACGGGCGCGGCGAGGGCGTCGGTGAGGGCCAGGAGGTGCAGGGCCTCTCCCAGGGCCAGATCGTCTGGAGCCGGTTCATCCGGCACCGCGGCGCGATCTTCGGCCTCGTCACCCTCGGCCTGGTGATCCTGTTGTCGGTGCTGAGCATGGGCATCCGCCCCATCCCCGGGCTGTGGCGCGTGCAGGAGATCACCTCCGGCGACGTCATCGACGGCGGGCGCCCCACGCTGAGCGTCCCCGGCATCGGTGGTGCCACCGGTTTCGCCATTGGCGCCAACCCGTTCGGGCAGGATTCGCTCGGCCGTGACTACTTCGCCCAGGTGATGCTGGGGGTGCAGACGTCGCTGCTGGTGGCGTTCATCCTGGGCATCGTCGCGCTGCTCATCGGCGTGACGGTCGGGTCGGCGGCCGGCTTCTACCGCGGCAAGGTCGACATGGCGCTCATGCGATTCACCGACCTCATCATCACCCTGCCGGTCATCGTGCTGGGTGCGGTGCTCGGCGCCCTGGTCTCCCGGGTGCCGCTGCGCATCGGGGCGGGGCCGGAACTGACGGCATCCATCCGCGAGAACATGCCGGTGATGCTGGCCGTCGCCCTCGGGTGCATCCTGTGGACCGGCCTGGCACGACTCGTCCGCTCGGAGTTCCTGACGTTGCGCGAGCGCGAGTTCGTTGATTCGGCCCGCGTGGCCGGTGCGAGCGACTGGCGCATCATCACCAAGCACATGCTGCCGAATGCCATCGGCGTCATCGTGGTGAACGGCACGCTGCTGATGTCGGCCGCCGTGACCCTGGAGGCGGCCCTGAGCTTCGTCAACTTTGGCATCGGGCCGCCCAACATCTCGCTGGGGTACCTCATCTCCGACAACCAGGGGGCGTTCTCGACGCGTCCGTGGCTGTTCTGGTGGCCCGGTCTGTTCATCATCCTGATCGCCCTGAGCATCAACTTCATCGGCGACGGGTTGCGCGACGCGTTCGACCCGCGCACGAAGAAGATCCCGTCCGCCCGCGCCATGGCCAAGGCCGAGAAGCAGTTGGTCGCGTCCCGGGGGGCCGCCAGCGCCCAGAGCAACGGCGCGACCGCCGTCCAGAGCAACGGCGCCACCGCCGTCCAGAGCAAGGAGGACGCCTCGTGAGCAGCACCCCTTCGCGCTCGGTCTTCACCGACGCCATCAAGTTGAGCAAGGACACGGGAGGCCCCGTCGCCAAGGGTGACGTCATCCTCGACGTCAAGGACCTCACCGTTCGGTTCTGGGTGGGGCAGGAGTGGTTTACCGCCGTCGAGAACATGAGCTACCAGCTCCGCGCGGGCGAGGTGCTCGCGATCGTGGGTGAGTCCGGCTCGGGCAAGACGCAGTCCTCCATGAGCCTGCTCGGCCTCCTGCCTCCGACCGGGCGGGCCACCGGCTCGGCCGATCTCAAGGGCACTGAGCTCGTGGGCATGAGCATTCAGGAGCTGCGGGAGGTGCGCGGCAACGAGATCTCGGTGATCTTCCAAGAGCCCATGACCGCGCTGAACCCGGTGTACACCGTCGGGTTCCAGATCGTGGAAACCCTCCGGACGCACTACCTCATCAACCCCGGTGCCGCCAAGGAGCGGGCGATCGACCTCATGCGTATGGTCGAGATCCCCGACCCGGAGGACAGCTTCAACAAGTTCCCCCACCAGCTCTCCGGTGGTCAGCGGCAGCGCATCATGATCGCCCAGGCGCTGGCCTGTGAGCCGAAGCTGCTGATCGCCGACGAGCCCACCACGGCGCTCGACGTGACCGTGCAGGCCGAGATCCTGAAGCTCATGCGCCAGCTCCGCGAGCGGGTCAGCGCCGGCATCATCCTCATCACCCACGACATGGGCGTGGTGGCCGACATGGCCGACCGCATCATCGTGATGAAGGACGGGCGCGTCGTCGAGCACGGTTCCTCCGACGAGATCTTCAACCACCCGCAGCACCCCTACACCCAGCAGCTGCTGGCGTCCGTGCCGCACCTCGCCGAGCACGTCGAATCCACCGAGTTCGACACCCCGCCGCGCACCGTCATCGAGGCCGAGGGCACCCCGGTGCCCCTCAACGAGCCCCTCTCGGACGCGGCGCCCGCGCTCCTCATGGAGGACGTCGCCATCGTCTACCCCAAGCAGGGCCGGCGGGCGGAGTTCCGTGCCGCCGAGCACATCAACCTGCGCGTCGAGCAGGGCGAGGTGGTCGGCCTGGTGGGGGAGTCCGGCTCGGGCAAGACCACGATCGGACGCGCCGCCGTCGCCCTCCTGCCCGTGCGGGAGGGACGCCTGACCGTCGCGGGACACGACATCACCAACGCCTCGATGAAGGAACTCAAGCCCTTCCGCAAGACGGTGGGCATCGTGTTCCAGGATCCGGGCAGCTCGCTCAACCCGCGCCTGCCCGTGGGCGAGTCCATCGGCGAGCCCCTGCTGCTGCACGAGGGCCTCAAGGGCGCCGACCTGAGCCGCCGCGTCGAGGATCTCCTCGACTCCGTGCACCTGCCGCGCTCCATGCGCAACCGGTACCCGCACGAGCTCTCCGGTGGGCAGCGGCAGCGCATCGGCATCGCCCGATCGCTGGCGCTGAACCCGAAGCTGCTGATCGCCGACGAGCCCACCTCGGCGCTCGACGTGTCGGTGCAGGCACGCGTCCTGAAGCTCTTCAAGGAGCTGCAGGAGCAGTACGGCTTCGCGTGCCTGTTCATCAGCCACGACCTGGCGGTCGTCGAGCAGGTCTCCACGCGGATCGCCGTCATGCACCGTGGCCACCTCGTCGAGGTCGGGGACACCCTCGACATCGTCACCCGCCCGCAGCACCCCTACACCCAGCGGTTGCTCTCCGCGGTGCCCGTGCCCGACCCGGCCGAGCAGCGCAAGCGCCGCGAGCTGCGCGACGCGATCATCGAGCGCGAGCACCTGGTGAGCTGAGGCTCGCCGGTACGACGCGTGCGCCCGGACGGTTCCGACCGTCCGGGCGCCCGTGCGTTCGGGGACGGGTGGTGAGGGGGAGCGGTGGCCACGGGGCCCAACGGGCCGTTCACGCGGCGCAGCCCAGGTTCACGTGGCGCAGCCCAGGTCCACGTGGCGCAGCCCAGGTTCACGTGGCGCAGCCCAGGTTCACGTGGCGCAGCTCAGGTTCACGTGGCGCAGCGGGGCTCACCCGGCGGGCTGTCCACGGGCCGCCACGTGAGCCACACGGCGCCACGTGAGCTGCACTGCGCCAAGTGAGATCCCGGTGGGCCAGGTGGCATACGGTGCGCCAAGTGCGACGCCCCCGGTGGGGCGCGCGGGGGGCGTCGTGACCGGTGGTCGCCTACTCGAGCGTCTCAGCGGCCTCGAGCCAGGCCAGCTCGGCCTCGGACTGCTCGTCGGTGAGCTGCTCGAGCTCGGCCTGCAGCGTGGTGAGGCGCGCGTGGTCGGCCGCGTGTTCGGCCATGCGGTGGTGGACCTGCTCGATCGACCGCCCAAGCTTGGTCAGTCGCGACTCCAGCCGGGCCAGCTCCTTCTTCGCCGCGCGCTCCTGCGCCGCGCTGAGCCCGGACGCCGCCGCTGCCGGCGTGGCCGCCGAGCTGGACGCCGCGCCGCCCGTGGAGCGGGCCGAGGCGGACGTCTTGGCCGGCGCCGCCGCCCGGCGACCCGCGAGGTACTCCTCGACGCCACCGGGCAGCATCACGACGCGGCCGTCGTCCAGGATCGCGTGGGTGACGTCGCACACCCGCTCGAGGAAGTACCGGTCGTGGCTGACGGCGACCAGCGTGCCGGGCCAGGTGTCCAGGTGGTCCTCGACGACGGTGAGGGTGTCGATGTCGAGATCATTGGTGGGCTCGTCGAGCAGCAGGACGTTGGGCTCGGCGATGAGCAGGCGCAGGAAGGCCAGCCGCCGCCGCTCCCCGCCGGAGAGCTCCCCGATGCGGGTGACGAGGCGGTCGCCGGTGAAGCCGAAGTCCTCCAACAGCTGGGTGGCGGTGACGTCGCGTCCGGTCTCCAACCGGGTGGCGTTCGCGAGCCTGGTGACGGAGTCGAGCACCCGGTCGCGCGGGTCGAGCTCCACGACGGCCTGGCTGAGGTGACCGATCCGCAGCGTCTTGCCCTGCTTCACGCGCCCGGACGTCGGTGCCTGCTCGTGTGCGAGCAGCCGCAGCAGCGTGGACTTGCCCGAGCCGTTCACCCCGACGAGCCCGATCCGGTCCCCGGGCCCGATCGACCAGGTCAGCGGACCGAAGAGCCGCCGGGTGGCGGTGTCCGGCGCGGCGGCGTCCGGCCCCGCGGCGTCCGCCGTGCGGACGGGCACCTCGGCGACCACATCGGTGAGGTCAAAGACGTCCTTGCCCAGCCGGGTCACCGCGAAGCGCTGCAACGCGAGGGAGTCGCGGGGCTCGGGGACGTCGGCGATCAGCGTCGTCGCCGCGTCGATGCGGAACTTGGGCTTGCTCGTCCGCGCCGGCGCGCCGCGGCGCAACCACGCCAGCTCCTTGCGGGCCAGGTTCTGCCGGCGGGACTCGTTGGCCGCCGCCTGCCGCTGCCGTTCGACCCGGGCCAGCACGTAGGCGGCGTACCCGCCGTCGTAGGCGTCCACCGTGGCGTCGTGCACCTCCCAGACGCGGGTGCAGACGGCGTCCAGGAACCAGCGGTCGTGGCTGACGATCGCCATCGCGGTGCCACGGTCGCGAAGTTCGGCCAAATGGGTGGCGAGCCAGCCGACGGCTTCGACGTCGAGGTGGTTGGTGGGCTCGTCGAGGACGACGAGGTCGTGGTGGCCCAGCATCAGCGCCACCAGGGCCACGCGCCGCCGCTCACCGCCGGAGAGGCGTCCGGTGTCGGTGGCCAGGTCGATGCCGGCCAGCAGGTGCTCGACCACGCCGCGGCGGTAGGCGTCCGCCGCCCACACGTGGTCGGGCTCCCCGCCCACGATCACGTCGCGCACGGACGCCCCCGGCGCGAACTCCTCCGCCTGGGCCAGGTGCCCGATGGACGCCGACGAGGCGCGGACCACGGCGCCGGCGTCCGGCTCGAGGGCGCCGACGAGCAGGTTCAGCAGGGTCGACTTGCCGTCGCCGTTGCGGCCGACGACGCCCACCACCTCGCCGGCGGACAGGCCGAGGGAGACGTCGTCGAGCAGGGTGCGGGTGCCGTACGCCAGGCTGACGTGCTCGGCGTTGACGATGTTCAATCAACGGCCTCGCATGGCGCGGTTCATGCCCTTCGGGGTCGGCATGGGGCCCTTCGGGATCGGCATCTGGTTGCGCAGGTGCAGCGCCTTGAGGCGCGACTGCACCTCGGTGACCTGGAACGGGGCCAGCACCTTCGGCATCTTCTCGATGCGCTTCTGCAGGTCGCCGAGCTTCACCTGGTTGGGGGCGTCGCCGATCATGAGGGTGGTGACGGCCGTGCCGTAGCTGACCTGCCCGTGACGCCGCTCCTGCTCGCTCAGCAACTTGCGGGTGCGGCCGGGGGCTCCCTCGCCGATCAGGACGATGCCGCCGGGGCCGAGGACGCGATGCACCAGGTCGAGCTCGCGGGTCGCGGCGATGCCGAGGTCGTAGGAGTAGCGGCGCTTGTTGAGCATCTGCAACGCCACCTCGGCCGAGCCGGGCTGGCCGGCGTACCGGGTGATCATGGCGGTGCGAGCCTTACGCGTGAGCACCAGCATGGCGCCCAGCAGCGCCGACATGAGGGCCAGCGGCACCCACGCCCACCAGGCCAGGTTGGTCAGCAGCCCGATGGCCGCGATGACGACGATGACGCCCACCGCGACACCCAGCATCCACCACCGCGTCGACGGATCGATCTCGTTCGTGCGCTTGTAGGCCTCGGTGAACTGGCGCCACCGGCCCCAGTCCTTGGGGTCGTCGCTGTTCTTCTTGCGCAGCTTCTCGGCCCGGATCTGTTCCTTCTGCTTCCGGGCGAGTTCCTTCGCCTTCTCGCTCGCCATGGGGCTCACCACTCCTGCTCGACTCGGTCGCCCATCCTACCGGGGTTGGGCCAGGGGGGTGACGCGCCGTCGGGGCGTCAGCGTCGCGCCTGCAGCGCCGTGCGGTAGAGGCGTCCGGCGCGGTAGGACGAGCGGACGAGCGGCCCGGAGAGGACGCCCGAGAACCCGATCTCCTTCGCCTCGGCCTCCAGCTCGGCGAACTCCTCCGGCGTCACCCACCGGTCGATGGGGTGGTGGAGCGCGGAGGGTCGCAGGTACTGGGTGATGGTGATGAGCTCGGTGCCCGCGTTGTGGATGTCGCGCAGCGCCTGGCTGATCTCCTCGCGGGTCTCGCCCATGCCCAGGATGAGGTTGCTCTTGGTGACCAGACCG
Source organism: Propioniciclava soli (assembly GCF_038502305.1). Taxonomy (NCBI): domain Bacteria; kingdom Bacillati; phylum Actinomycetota; class Actinomycetes; order Propionibacteriales; family Propionibacteriaceae; genus Propioniciclava; species Propioniciclava soli. The sequence goes on along the minus strand of NZ_CP115965.1, from coordinate 2,805,192 downwards.
AACGCCCGGGCCTTCTGCAGCACCGTGAGGCTCCGGTCGTAGTCGAAGGCCGGCCGAATGCGCTTGAAGATGCGCGGCACCGTCTCGAGGTTGTGGGCGAACACCTCGGGCCGGGACTCGAACACGGTCTGCAGGGGCCCGTCCTCGCCCTTGAAGTCGTCCACCAGCAGCTCTACCCCGGTGCCGGGGTTGAGCTCGCGGATCTGGCGGCACGTCTCGGCGTAGAGCCACGAGGCGCCATCCGGCAGGTCGTCGCGCGCGACGCCGGTGACGGTGGCGTACTTCAGCCCCATCTCGCGCACCGATTCGGCGACCCGACGCGGCTCGTCACGGTCGTAGTCGGTCGGCTTGGCGGTGGCGATCTGGCAGAAGTCGCAGCGGCGCGTGCAGGCGTCCCCGCCGATCAGGAACGTGGCCTCCCGATCCTCCCAGCACTCGAAGATGTTGGGGCAGCCCGCCTCCTGGCACACGGTGTGGAGGTCGGAGTTCTTCACCCGCGACTGCATGTCCCGGTACTCCGGGCCCATCACCGCGCGCGTCTTGATCCACGACGGCTTGCGTTCGATCGGCGTCTCGGCGTTGCGGGCCTCGATGCGGAGCAGACGGCGCGGCTGGGTGTCGGTCACCGTTCCATGGTAGTCGGCCGTGCCCCGCGCCCCGTCAGCGACCCGGGTGCGGACGCGACGCCGGGCGTCCGGGTGAGGTCGTGCAGCACGGGCTTGAGGTCCAGCCACCACTGCTCCAGCGGACGCCGCGCCTGCCAGTCCACCAGCTCGTCGAGGTCGCGGACGTCCCGCATCCCGTCCGGGGTGACGAACACGTGCTGGTCGGCGCCGGACGCGAGCTGCTCGGTCACCCACTGCATCGCCTGGGAGGCGAGCCGGACGCCGTTGATGCGGTCGAACGGCGAGGGCGCCCCGCCCTGCTGGACGTGCCCGAGCACGCTGCCGCGGACGCTGAACTCGCCCCGGCCCTCGGCCTCGAACATCCGGGTGATGAGGTCGGTGGTGTAGAAAGGGGACGCCTCTTCGTTGCGGATCGCGAGGTAGAACGACCGGCCGCTGCGGAACCCCTCGACCATCGCGTCGATGTCGGTCTTCAGGTCGGCGATCGTGATGCCGTCCTCGTGCAGATAGACCCGCTCGGCGCCGACGGCCACGCCCGTGGTCAGCGTCAAAAAGCCGCAGTGGCGCCCCATCGTCTCCACCACGAACGCACGCTTCGCCGCCGAGGCGGACATCTTGATGAGGTCCACCGACGACACGGCCACGTTCAGCGCCGTGTCCGCCCCCACCGCCATCTGCAGGCCGGGCAGGTTGTTGTCGATCGAGCACGGCACCACGACGATCGGGAGCCGCAGCGCCGGGAACCGCTTGCGTTCGGCGTGGATCAGCGTGAGGGCTCGGTAGGCGTTGAAGCCGCCGATGATGATGAGGGCGTCCAACCCGGAGGTCTCGATCGAGCGTGAGAGGGCGTAGAGGTCCTCCTCGGTCGGAATCGTCCGGCGCGTCCCCAGGTTCGCCCCGCCGGATGCCGTCCACCCCTCCACGTCGCCCCAGCCGAGCCGGCGGATGTCGCCGTCGATCAGCCCGGGGAAGCCGCCGTGGACGCCGAACATCTCATGCCCGCGGTCGATCCCCAGCCGGATGACGGCCGCCGCCGTGGCGTTCATGCCCGGCGCCAGGCCACCGCAGTGCAGGACGCCGATCTGACGGCAGTCCTCGAGCGGCTCGGCGTCCGGCCGCGCCTCCGAGAGCTGGTGAAAAGCCTGCGTCATCTGGACGAACGATCGCCCGCGGGCGGCCATCGCCTCGTCGTAGCGGCCCTCCTCGATGAGGGACGCCACCCGCCGCGTCGCAGCGACCGCCTCCATGAGCGGCATGAACGTGGGCCGGTTGCCGCGCACGGCGACGAGCTGCGGTTCGCGATCGCCGCGCAGCACCTCCCCGACGGCGGCGTGGCCGAGCATGGTCGCCATCCAGCGGTCGTACGCGCTCGGCGTCCCGCCCCGTTGGACGTGGCCGAGGATCGTCACGCGGGCGTCCTCACCCATCTCGTCGGCCAGCACCACGCGGACGTCCTCAGGCGTGATCGGGTTGCCCTGCCGGTCCTGCGTCCCCTCGGCGATCACCACGATGGACGTCCGCCGCCCGGCGCGCCGGCTCTGGCGCAGCACGTGGGACATGTGCTGCTTCCAGTCGTCGGCCGGCGGCGACTCGGGGATCAACACGTAGTCGGCCGCCCCCGCGATGGCGCTCATGACCGCCAGGTAGCCGCAGTGCCGGCCCATCACCTCGACCACGAAGGAGCGCTGGTGGCTGGCGGCGGTGCTGCTGATGGCGTCGATGGCCTCGGTGATTCGGTGCAGCGCGGAGTCCGTGCCGATCGTCATGTCGGTGCCGACCATGTCGTTGTCGATCGAGCCGACCAGGCCGGCGATGACGAGTTGCGCGTGCCGCTCGGCCTGCTCGGCGGTGATCTCGCCCGCGTCGGCCAGCTCGGCAACGAAGGCGGGCCACTCCTCGCGCAGCCGGTCGGTGCCGGTGAGGGACCCGTCGCCGCCGATGACGATGATGCGATCGATGCCGTGCGTGATGAGATTCAGCGCCGCCCGCTTGCGCCCGTCGCGCTCGCGGAACGCCGCGCACCGGGCGGTGCCGATGACCGTGCCGCCGCGGGCCAGGACGTTGCCGACGTCGTCCCACTCCAGGCGGCGGATCTGGTCGCCGCCGTCGACGGCGCCCTGCCAGCCCTCGTGGATGCCGAACACCTCGGCACCCGCCTGGATGCCGGCCCGGACGACGGCCCGCACGGCCGCGTTCATGCCCTGGGCGTCGCCCCCCGACGTCAGCACTCCGATCCGGACCGTCACGCGCTTTCCTCCCGTTCGTCGAACCGCTGCCAGCCTAACGAAGCCGGGTTACGCGGGGGTGTCCTCCGTCCAGGCGAAGGACAACTGTTCGCGCAGCAGCGGTTCGAGCTGGCGGGCGACCTCGACCAACGCGGGCGCGGGGCGTCCGAGCTCGTGCTCCAGCGACGTCACGCCGGCGTCGGCGATGCCGCAGGGGATGATGTTGCCGAACGCACCGGTCGCCTCGGCGCGCACGTTGAGCGCGAAGCCGTGCAGCGTCGTCATGCGGGAGACCCGGATGCCGATGGCGCAGATCTTGCGCTCCGGGCGTCCCCCGGAGGGAGCGAGCCAGACGCCGGTGCGGCCCTCGACGCGGCCGGCGGGGACGCCGTGGGCGTCCAGCAGATCGATGACCGCCTGCTCGAGGCGGCGAACGTACTCCAACGGGCCGATCTGGCGGGTCAGCCCGACGATGGGGTAGCCCACGAGCTGGCCCGGGCCGTGGTAGGTGATCTTGCCGCCACGGTCGACGTCAACGACGGGGGTACCGTCGAAGGGACGCTCGGCCGGCAGCGTCCGCCGACCGGCCGTGTACACCGGGTCGTGCTCGACGAACAACACCTGCGGCGGCAGCTCACCGGCCACCACCTGGGCGTGCACGGCGCGCTGCACGTCCCAGGTCGCCATGTACTCCCCCCGGGTGGGCGGGGTGTCGGCCAGCCCCAGGTAGTGGAAGCCGAGCGGGCCGGGCCCGGCCGCACCGGCGTTCACGACGCCGGAGCTGGCCGGCCCGGCCAGGGGCGTCACAGGCCGAACTCGGCGCCGAACGCGCCCTCCTCGAGCCGCGCCTTCACGAAGCTCAGGAAGCGGGCGGCGTCCGCGCCGTCGACCAGGCGGTGGTCGTAGCTCAGCGAGAGGTACATCATGTCGCGGATCGCGATGACCTCGCCGAGCTTCGCATCCTTGATCACCATCGGGCGCTTCACCAGCGCACCCGTGCCGAGGATGCCCGACTGCGGCTGGTTGATGATGGGCGTGTCGAACAGCGTGCCGGCCGAGCCGTAGTTGGTGATGGTGAACGTGCCGCCGCTCAGCTCGTCGGGGCCGATCTTGCCGTCACGGGTCCGCTTCGCGATGTCGCCGATCTTCTTGGCGAGCGCCGTCACGGTGAGGTCGCCGGCATCCTTGATCACCGGCACCATGAGGCCGCGCTCGGTGTCCACCGCGATGCCCATGTGCTCGGCGTCGTGGTAGGTTACCTGGCCGGCCTCGATGTCCAGCTCCGCGTTCAACATCGCGAACTGCCGCAGGCCCTCGGTCGCCGCCTTCACGATGAACGGAAGGTACGACAGCGAAGCACCCTCGCGCGCCTTGAAGTCGTCCTTGGCGCGCGCCCGGAGCTGGCTGATCGCCGTCAGGTCGACCTCAACGGTCGCCGTCAGCTGGGCCGAGCCCTGGAGCGACTCCATCATGCGCGAGGCGATCACCTTGCGCATGCGGCTGATCTTCTCCGTCGTGCCGCGCTTGCTGTCCGGCTTCGCGTCGGCCTTCGGCGTGGACGGCTGCGGCGCGGCCTGGGGCTGCTCGGCGGCTGCCTCCTGCTTCGGGGCCTCCTGCTTCGGCGCCTCGGCGGCCTTCTTGGCCTCCTCGGCGGCGGCCAGGACGTCCTGCTTGCGGATGCGACCGCCCACGCCGGTGCCCGTCAGCGAGCTGAGGTCCACGTCGTGCTGGGAGGCCAGCTTGCGCACCAGCGGCGTCACGTAACCCACGTCGCTCGAGCCGGCGGCACGCCGCGGTGCGGCCGTCCCGGGGGTGGGGGCCTCGGAGCCCGAACCCTTCGCGGGCGCCTCGTCCTTCGGCTCGGCGGGGGTTCCGGGGGTGTCTGCCGGAGCGGACTCCCCGGAGGACGCGTTCGCCGCATCGGCGGCGGCGCCCTCCTCCTCGGCCACCTCGCCGGCGTCCGGGGCAGGAGCCACGGACTCCTGCTGCGCGCCGGCTTGGTCGGGGTCGCCGATGATGGCGAGGACGGCGCCGACCTCGGCGGTCTCGTCCTCGTTGACCTTGATTTCGAGCAGGGTGCCGGCGACGGGGGAGGGGATCTCGGTGTCGACCTTGTCGGTGGACACCTCGACGAGGGCTTCGTCGGCCTCGACGGTGTCGCCGACCTCCTTGAGCCAGCGGCTGATGGTGCCCTCGGTCACGGACTCGCCGAGTGCGGGGAGGGTGACGTCGGTGCCGGAGGTGGCCGCGCCGCCGCCGGACGGCTTCGGGGCGGGCTTGGGTGCCTCGGCCTCGTCGTCGGCTTCGGTGGAGGGCTTGCCCTCCTGCGCCAGGGGCGGCTCGTCGTCGGCGGGGGCGTCCGCCTGGCCGCTGTCGTCGGCGGGGGCGTCGGACGAGGTGCCGGCCTGGTCGGGGTCGCCGATGATGGCGAGGACGGCGCCGACCTCGGCGGTCTCGTCCTCGTTGACCTTGATTTCGAGCAGGGTGCCGGCGACGGGGGAGGGGATCTCGGTGTCGACCTTGTCGGTGGACACCTCGACGAGGGCTTCGTCGGCCTCGACGGTGTCGCCGACCTCCTTGAGCCAGCGGCTGATGGTGCCCTCGGTCACGGACTCGCCGAGTGCGGGGAGGGTGACGTCGGTGCCGGAGGTGGCCGCGCCGCCGCCGGACGGCTTCGGGGCGGGCTTGGGTGCCTCGGCCTCGTCGTCGGCTTCGGTGGAGGGCTTGCCCTCTTGCGCCAGGGGCGGCTCGTCGTCGGCGGGGGCGTCCGCCTGGCCGCTGTCGTCGGCGGGGGCGTCGGACGAGGTGCCGGCCTGGTCGGGGTCGCCGATGATGGCGAGGACGGCGCCGACCTCGGCGGTCTCGTCCTCGTTGACCTTGATTTCGAGCAGGGTGCCGGCGACGGGGGAGGGGATCTCGGTGTCGACCTTGTCGGTGGACACCTCGACGAGGGCTTCGTCGGCCTCGACGGTGTCGCCGACCTCCTTGAGCCAGCGGCTGATGGTGCCCTCGGTCACGGACTCGCCGAGTGCGGGGAGAGGGACTTCTGTCGACATGGCTGTCAGGCTCCTTCGTCGGTGCTGTCGTCGGGGTTGGCCGATCGGGGGCCAGCCTAGCCGTCCGATCCGACACGCACACCCATCGCGTGGCGAACCGGACGGTGCTCCTCAGCGGAGCGGGATCAACCGCGGGCCAGGTCCCGCGCGAGGCTGACCAGGGTGCGGACGGCGAAGCCCGTGCCGTACTTCGGCGTGTAGTCACGCGGGGCGTTGCCGTTCCAGGCCGGCCCGGCGATGTCGAGGTGCGCCCACGGGCGTCCCTCGCCGGCGAACTCGCGCAGGAACGCGGCCGCCGTGAGTGCGCCGCCGTAGCGGCTCTTGCCGGAGCTCACCAGATCGGCCACATCGCTAGAGAGGTTGTCCTTGATCTCCTCGGGGATCGGCAGGTGCCAGAAGGGCTCCCCGGACGACTCCGCGGCATCGAGCAGCAGATCGGCGGTCGCGTCGTCGGACGCCATCAGCCCGGCGGTCCGCTCGCCGAGGGCGACGAGGCACGCACCGGTCAGGGTCGCGACATCGACGAGCAGGTCGGGGTCATCCTCGCCGGCGCGCACGAGGGCGTCCGCCATGACGATGCGCCCCTCGGCGTCGGAGTTGGCGTTCTCCACGGTCGTGCCGCCGTACATGGTGAGCACGTCGGAGGGACGGTAGGCCGTGCCCGACGGCATGTTCTCCGCCAGGGGCGCCCATGCGGTCACCTTCACCTTCAGCTTCAACTCGGCGATGGCGGCCACGGCCGCGAGCACCGCGGCCGCCCCGCCCATGTCGCACTTCATGGTGTACATGCCGTCGGCGGGCTTGAGGTTGAGGCCACCGGTGTCGAACGTGATGCCCTTGCCCACCAGCGCCAGGTGGGCCTTCGCGCCGCGCGGGTTGTGCGTCACGCGCACCAGCCGCGGCGGACGGGCCGAACCGCCGCCGACGGCGAGGATGCCGCCGTAGCCACCCCGGGCCAGGGCCTTCTCGTCCAGCACCTCGACGTCGAGCCGCGTGCCCTTGGCCATGTCCCGCACGTCGTCGGCGAACGTCTCGGGGTAGAGGGCGTTGGCGGGGGTGTTCACCCAGTCGCGGGCGCGGCAGACGGCCTTCGCGACGGTCTCACCCTCGGCCACCGCCGCAGCCGCGGCGGGGGCGTCCGACACGATCGTGACCGCGCCGATCGGGCGCGCGGCCTTCGTGGCGGACGCCTTCGCGTAGCTGTAGGCGCCCAGCAGGGCGCCCTCCGTGACGCCGCGGATGACCTCGGGCTCGACGGCCTCGAGGCTCACCGCGACAGAAAGGCTGCGGTCGCCGGCCAAGCGCGCGGCCGCGCGCACGGCGTTGCCGGTGGCCCGACGCACCTGCTCGGGCGTCACGTCAACACCGCCGACACCCACCACGACGACGACGGGCGAGCCGGGCAGCGCCACGACCGTCCCGGGCTTGGGCAGGGCGCCCAGCGTCTGGGCCGCCTCCATCAACGGGCTGCCCGAACGCTTCGACCACGCCTTGTCGACGTCGTCCGGGACGCCGACGAGCACAGAGGAACCCAGGGCCTCGGCCATCCCGACGACGAGGACGTCCGTCGAGGACGGCACGGAGGTGGCGGAGGTGATGGTGGGCAGTTCGGAGACGGGCACGAGGGTTCCTCTCTGGGTGCTGGAGTCTGGGCGCAAAGACTCGTCCCCACCCTATCCCCACGCTACGTTGGGGCCATGGCCGACCTGCTCACCTCGCCCCTGCACGACCGTCACGTCGCCCTCGGGGCGAAGTTCGCCGAGTTCGGCGGGTGGAGCATGCCGCTGCAGTACGCCGGCGTCGTCGCCGAGCACCACGCGGTGCGCCAGGCCGTCGGCGTGTTCGACGTCAGCCACCTCGGCAAGGCCCGCATCAGCGGCCCGGGCGCCCGGGCGTTCGTCAACGCCTGCCTCACCAACGACCTCGACCGCATCGGCCCGGGCCAGGCGCAGTACACGCTGTGCTGCGCGCCCGACGGGGGCGTCGTCGACGACCTGATCGTCTACCTGCGCGCCGACGACGACGTGTTCTGCATCCCCAACGCGGCGAACACGGCCGAGGTCGTCCGGTTGCTGGCCGAGGCCGCGCCGGAGGGCCTCACGGTGGAGAACCAGCACGCCGAGTTCGCCGTCATCGCCGTCCAGGGGCCGTTGTCGGACGACGTGCTGACCGCGCTGGGCGTCGATGCGGAGTTCGACTACATGCAGTTCCGCACCGGCCGCATCGCCGACGCGGAGCTCACCGTCTGCCGCACGGGCTACACCGGCGAGCGTGGGTACGAGCTCGTGTGCCGCAGCGAGGACGCCGGCGCGGTGTGGGACGCGGTGATGGCGGCCGGGGCCGACCTCGGCATCACCCCTTGTGGCCTGGGCGCCCGTGACACCCTGCGCACCGAGATGGGGTACGCCCTGCACGGGCACGAGCTGTCGCCCGAGATCACTCCGGTCATGGCCGGTCTGGTGTGGGCCGTGGGCTGGGACAAGCCGACCTTCTGGGGGGCGGACGCCCTCCGCGCCGAGCGCGCCGCCGGGCCGTCGCGCCGCCTGCGCGCGCTGCAGGCACCGGGCCGGGCCATCCCGCGGCCGGGGATGGACGTGGTGGACGCCGACGGCGCGGTGATCGGCACCGTCACCTCGGGCACCTTCTCGCCGACGCTGACGGTGGGCATCGGCTTGGCCCTGCTCGACCCGCCCTTCAAGCCGGGCAGCGAGGTGGGCGTCGCCGTGCGCAACCGCATCGAGCCGTTCAGCGTCGAGAAGGCGCCCCTGGTCACCCCCCAGGTGCGCGCCTGAGCCCCGCCCCGCTGCGGCCCCGCACGAGCGGCTGCCGACGCGCGGAGGGGCCGTCGAGGAGCATGTGGACCCGAGGAAATGGCGCCATGGCGCCATTTCCTCGGGTCCAAATGCAAATCACCGGCGAGTCACTGGCGAGTCACCGGCGAGTCGCCAGCGAGTCGCGGGGCGCGTTGGTCATGCCAAGAGGCTCATGGGGCCGTAGAGGACGTGGTCGTCCTCCATCAGCGTGACGTCGGTGACGCCGGCGTCCACCAGGTCCTCGTACGAACCGGTGAGCCAGGCCTCGGCGTCCGCCCGGGTGGGGAAGCACTGCCCCAGGCCGGTGTCGCGGTCGTCCACCGTCTGCTCGGTCACCCAGCGGAACGACATCAGATCGCCTCGCCCCGCTTGACCCGCGGCGGGGGCTGGCGCCACCGGCGGAACGACAGCTGCCGGTTGAATCCGTACATGAGCAACCCGCGGAAGGAGGTCAGCCCGAGCCGCTCGGACGCCAGCTTCTTGTACTTGCGCCACATCAGCATCGTGTCCAGCACCATGCCGAGGATGTAGCTCCACGAGAAGACCAGGAACACGTTCATCCACTGCACGAACCCCGGCACCAGGGTCAACACCAGCAGCAGCATGAAGATCGGCAGGGCGAACTCGCCGAGGTTCCAGCGCGCGTCCACGTGGTCGCGCATCAGCTGGCGCTCGGGCTGGCTCTCCGTCAGCGTCATGGTCTTCTGTCGGCGCTGGAAGTCCTGCTGCCGCTGCCGCTTGCGGGCCTCCTTGGGCGACAGGCTGGGGTTGAGGCGCTGGCGTCGGGCGGCCTCGGCGTCCCGGCGTGACGGCGTCGGTGCCGACTTCTTGCGCGGGCCGGTGCCCTCCACGACGGGGGCCACCGGCTCCGGCTCGGTGGGCTGGGGCGCTTTTCTCAGGGCCACGATCTTCTTCCTCGGTGCGGTCTCGACGTCCGGCAATGTGCCGGCCAGTCTAGTTCAGGGGCGGGCCGGTTCAGGGACGGGTCGGGGGCTGCGTCGTCGCCGAGGGCTGCCCGGGCCGCGGCCCGGCAGCTAGGCTGGGCGCGTCATCTGCCCACGGAAGGACGCACGCACGACATGGCCGGTCTCTTCACCCGTCTCAAGACCGTCTTCGGCGCGAAGGCCGACAAGGCCCTCGACAAGCTCGAGGACCCGCGCGAGACGCTCGACTACTCCTACCAGCGCCAGCTCGACCTGCTCCAGAAGGTGCGCCGCGGCGTCGCCGACGTGGCCACCAGCCGCAAGCGGGTCGAACTCCAGGCGAACCAGCTCGACGCCGAGATGAAGAAGTTCTCCCTCAGCGCCCAGCGCGCGCTCGAGGCCAACCGTGAGGACCTGGCCCGCGAGGCGCTCACCCGCAAGTCGGGCCTGCAGAGCCAGCTCGACGACCTCATGACGCAGCACGCCCAGCTGCAGGGCGAGGAGGAGAAGCTGGTGCGCGCCAGCACGCGCCTCCAGGCCAAGGTGGACGCCTTCCGCACCCGCAAGGAGACGATCAAGGCAACCTACTCCGCCGCCGAGGCGCAGACGCGCATCAACGAGGCCTTCACCGGCATCGGCGAGGAGATGGGCGACGTCGGCCTGGCAATCCAGCGGGCTGAGGACAAGACGCAGCAGATGCAGGCCCGTGCCGGCGCCATCGACGAGCTGCTCGCCTCCGGCGCCCTCGAGGATCCGACGAGCACGTACAAGGACGACATCACGCGCGAGCTCGACGCGCTGGCGTCCGACGCGACCGTCGAGAACGAGCTCGCCGCGATGAAGGCGTCCATGGGCGCCATCGGCACCGGCGGGGCGCCGCAGTCGGCGCCCCAGCTGCCAGCCGGCGAGCCCGTCGACGCCGAGGTGACCGAGGTCACCGAGGGCGACTCCGCACGCGGGAACCAGGGGTGACGCCATGATCGTGCGCATCCTCGGTGAGGGTCAGTTCCGCCTCGCGGACGCCGACCTCGACCGCATCAACGCCCTCGACGACACCGTTGAGGACGCCGCCCGCGCCGGCGACGCCGCCGGGCTGGCGTCCGCCCTGGCCGGCCTGCTGGGCTCGGTGCGCGAGCAGGGGACGCCCCTGGACGACGACGTGCTCGTCGACTCCGACGTGATCCTGCCCGACGCGGAGGCCACGCCCGAGCAGATCGTGGCCTGGATGGACGAGAACCCCGACTTCGAGGGGCTCTTCCCGGGCGAGACCGCGGGAGGCGCCGGGGCGACCGGGGACCGCTGAGTGCGGGTCCTCATCTGCACGGACTCCATCGGGGCCCTCGCGTCGGCGGACGCGGGGGCCGCGCTCGGTCGGGCCTTCCGCGCGGCCGCCCCGGCCACCCAGGTGGCCGTCGTGCCCATGGCCTCGGGCGGGGACGCCCTCGGTGCCGCCCTGGGAGTGCTCGGTGACGACGCCGTCGTGGTGCGGGCCCCCGGTGACGCGCACCGGGACATCCACGGCGACATCCACCGGGACGCTGACCGGGACGCCCCGGCGTGGGAGCACCTCGTCCACGCCAGCTCGGCCGGGCTGGGCGAGGCGCTGCTGCGCGCGCTGGCCGACGCCCCGGCGCGCGTGGTGGTCGACCTCACGGCCCTCGTCACCCACGACGGGGGAGCGGGGCTGCTGCACGCCCTGGGCGCACGGGCCGATGTGGCCCTGGACGCCGGCGCCGCCGGCCTGGCCGGGCTCACCGATGTCGACCTCACCCCCGCCCGCGCCGCCCTCGGGGCGGCCGACCTCATCGCCGTGGTGCCGGCCGCCGAGCTGGGGGATCTGCTGCTCGGCCTGCGCGGCCTCGCCGCTCGGCGCGGCCATGCGGCCGGTATCGACCCCGCCGTGATGCTGGCCACCGACGCGGCCCTCGGCGCGCTCGCGTCGGCGCTCGGCCAGGCGGACGCCCCGGGTCTCGGCGCCGCGGGCGGGTGCGTGCTTGCCCTCGCCGCGCTCGGGGCGGAGGTCACCTCCGGGCCCGCGCTGTGCGCCCAAGTGGCCGGTCTCGAACGCACCGCGGGTCTCGCCGACGTGCTCGTCACCGGGGCCGACACCCTTGACTTCGCCACGCGGGGCGGCGACGTCGTCGCCGAGGTGGCCGCCACGGCCGGTCGCGTCCTGCGGCCCTGCGTGGCGGTGGCCCGCCGCGTCGACGTGTCGGCGCGCGAGCTGCGCACGTTCGGCCTGGAGGTCGCCTACGAGCTCGGCGGCGAGCCCGACCTCGATGCCGACGGCCTCACCGCCCGCGCCGGCGGCGTGGCGTCCAGCTGGACCTGGTAGCGCCGCCGGCGTCCGCCCTCAGGCCAGGTGACCCTGGCGCACCGCGTCGGCCTGGGCCTGCAGCGCCAGCCGCATGACCTCGAACGTGTGCTCCTGCGGGCAGGCCGTCTCCGTGCGGTCGCGGACGTCATCCAAGAACTGCCGGTAGTAGGTGACCGGGAGGTCGTCGCAGCTCTCGTGGTGGACGCCGTCGGCGTCCGCGACGAACAGGTGGTTCGTGCCCTCGCGTCCGGCGATGTCGACGTACTTGCGCAGCTCGATGTACCCCTGCGTCCCGAGGATGAACAGGCGGCCGTCACCCCAGGTGGGCAGGCCCTCGGGGGTGAACCAGTCGACGCGGACGTACCCGGTCGCGTGATCGTTGCGCAGCACGACGTCGCCGAAGTCCTGGAAGGCCGGGTCGTCGGGGTGGGCGTAGTTGGCGACGGTGCTGGACGCCACCTCTGCCGTGGTCGAATTCGTGAACCACAGGAACTGGTCGAACTGGTGGCTGGCGATGTCGACCAGGATGCCGCCGAAGTTGGCCTCGTCGTAGAACCAGTCCGGACGCCCGCCGCTGGCCCCCAGGTGGGCCCGATCGCCCTCGCGGTGGGGGCCGAGGCCGAGGGTCTGGACGACCTGACCGATCCGGCCCGACCGGGCGATCTCACCGGCCCGCGCCACGGCGGGAACCTCGAAGCGCTCGGAGTAGGTGACCGACCAGATGCGACCCGTCTCGGCCACGGTGGCGCGCAACTCCTCGAGCTGGGCCATCGTGGTGCAGCCCGGCTTGTCGGTCATCACATCCTTGCCGACGCGCAGGGCGGCGAGGGCGATCTCGGCGCGGTCCTTGGGGATCGCGGCGGTGACGATGACGTCGATGTCGGGGTCGGCGAGCAGCTCGGCCTCGGAGCGGGTGGGCACGTCGGGGGCGTTCTCGTGGAACGTCTGGGCGATGCCGGAACGTTCGTCACGCGTCGCGACGCCCACGAGCTCGGCCCCGGCGGCGAGCAGCCCCCGGGTCTGGCCGAAGATGTGCGCGTGGTCGAGCCCGATGGCGGCGAACCGGATGGGAACGGCGTCGTTCATGGTGTGGTGACCTCCTCAGGCGCCCAACCTAGCCGTTTCCGCGGCGGCGTGGGGCGTGCGGCTAGCATGGTTCACGGAACGTGCACCACAGGCCCGGGCGGCCACCGGCGGCGGCGACAGCGGCCCGCGGGGACGCGCGGCAACGGCCTGGGGAACAATTGGCGTCCGCGACGCGTTGTCGGGGATGCGAGAACACCCGATCCATCGGAGGAACCACCCATGAGTGTTGAGTTGACGCCCGAGACCGAGGCCGACGGCATCGTCCTGACCGAGGTCGCCGCGAAGAAGGTCTCCGACCTGCGCGAGAGCGAGGGCGAGGAGAACCTGGTGCTGCGCATCAGCGTCGCGCCCGGCGGCTGCTCGGGCCTGCGCTACCAGTTGGCGCTGGACGACCGTGAGCTCGACGGCGACGTCGAGAAGGAGTGGTACGGCGTCAAGGTCGTCACCGACCGCATGAGCGCGCCCTACCTGTCGGGGGCCACGATCGACTTCGTGGACACGATCTCCCAGCAGGGTTTCACCATCGACAACCCGAACGCGCAGGGCTCCTGCGCCTGTGGAGACAGCTTCCACTGATCACATTTCGGCCACGGCTGGCGAAAAGCGCCCGTCCCACCGCTTCGCATGAGGCGTGGGGCGGGCGTTTTGGGTTAGTGTTGCGGCTGAGCATCGACAGCTCGGCCGAGCGCTGCTTGCACAGCCCCGGCGGGCCAACCAGACGGAAGGGTGTGACGTGGGTCGGACGAGATCCGGGCGAGCCGCACGGCGGGTCGCTCTCACCGCGGTGGCGCTCGCGTCGACCGTGGCGCTGACGGGCTGTTCAGAGGCGACGATGGAGCAGTGGGGCCGGTGGGGCCTGCCCGAACCCATTTCGGATCGTGCCCCGTTCATCGGCAACCTGTGGAACGGCGCCTGGATCGCCTCGATGGTGATCGGCGTCTTCGTGTGGGGCCTCATCGGCTGGGTGATCTTCCGCTACCGGCGCCGCAGCGACGACGAGCTGCCGCGCCAGACGCGGTACAACCTCCCGCTGGAGATCCTCTACACCCTGGTGCCGTTCCTCATCATCGGGGTGCTGTTCTTCTTCACGGTGCAGAGCCAGAACGCGGTGCTGGCCAAGGATTCCCCCGACGTGGTGCACGAGATCGACGTCGTGGGCCAGAAGTGGTCCTGGACCTTCAACTACCGCGAGGCCGACAACCCCGAGATCGGGTCGGACGCCCACACGATCGGCACCATCGAGCAGATCCCCACCCTGGTGCTGCCCGTGAACGAGCCGGTGCGGTTCAACCTGGAGTCGGCTGACGTCATCCACTCGTTCTGGATCCCGGGCTTCTACTTCAAGCTCGACGTGGTCCCCGGGCGGCACAACAGCTTCGACGTGACGCCGACGACCGAGGGCACCTACCTCGGCAAGTGCGCCGAACTGTGCGGCACGTACCACGCCGCCATGGTCTTCAACGTGGAGGTCGTGAGCGTCGAGGAGTACAACGCGCGCATCACCGAGCTCGCGGAGACAGGCAATGCGGGGCTCGAAGGGGTTCCGGAATTCCCGGGCTCCGGCCCCAGGACGGAGGGCTGACATGACCACGGCTGCACGCGTCGACGGTGCCACCGTCGCACGCCCCGCTCGGCGCCAGAACCTTGGCGCCCTCGTCATGAGCTACATGACGACGACCGACCACAAGGTCATCGCCAAGCTGTACATCTGGACGGCCCTGGCGTTCTTCGGGCTCGGTGGCCTGTTGGCCCTCGGCATCCGCGCCGAGCTGGCGTTCCCCGGCGTCCAGTACTTCAACTACGAGGCGTTCAACCAGCTCTTCACGATGCACGGCACGATCATGTTGCTGATGTTCGCGACGCCGATGTTCGCCGCGTTCGCCAACGCGCTGCTGCCGTTGCAGATCGGCGCCCCGGACGTCGCCTTCCCGCGCCTCAACATGTTCGCCTACTGGCTCTACCTGGTGGGCTCCCTCGTCGCGTGCGCGGGCTTCCTCAGCCCGGACGGCGCCGCGTCGTTCGGCTGGTTCGCCTACGTGCCGCTCTCGGACGCGGTGAACTCGCCCGGAGTCGGCGGCGACCTCTGGCTCGTCGGCCTCTACATGCTGGGCCTGAGCTCGATCGTCGGCGCGGTCAACTTCATCACGACCATCGTCTGCATGCGCGCCCCCGGCATGACCATGTGGCGCATGTCGATCTTCACCTGGAACATCCTGGTCACCTCCATCCTCGTGCTGGTCGTGTTCCCGGTGCTGGCCGCGGGCCTGCTGGTGCTGCTGAGCGATCGCGTGCTGGGGACGCACATCCTCGGTTCGGCCACGGGCGGCGCCATGCTGTGGCAGCACCTGTTCTGGTTCTTCGGCCACCCCGAGGTGTACGTCCTCGCCTTGCCGTTCTTCGGCCTCATCACCGAGATCCTGCCGGTGTTCAGCCGCAAGCCGGTGTTCGGCTACGTCGGCCTCGTCGCCGCGACGCTGTCCATCGGCGGCCTCTCGATCTCGGTCTGGGCCCACCACATGTTCGTGACCGGCGCGGTGAACCTGCCGTTCTTCTCGTTCATGACATTCCTCATCGCGGTGCCGACCGGCGTGAAGTTCTTCAACTGGATTGGCACGATGTGGGGCGGCTCCGTCCGGCTCGACAGCCCGATGCTGTGGTCGATCGGCTTCCTCACCACGTTCCTGTTCGGTGGCCTGACCGGCGTCATCCTGGCGTCCCCGCCGCTGGACTTCCACGTGTCGGACACCTACTTCGTGGTCGCGCACTTCCACTACGTGCTGTTCGGCACCGTGGTGTTCGCGATGTTCGCCGGGTTCTACTTCTGGTGGCCGAAGATGTACGGCTACATGCTCAACGAGCCGTTGGCCAAGCTGCACTTCTGGCTGGTGTTCGTCGGCTTCCACACCACGTTCCTCGTCCAGCACTGGCTGGGCATCGAGGGCATGCAGCGGCGCATCGCCGACTATTTGCCGGGCGAGGGGTTCACCTTCCTCAACCAGGTCTCCACCGTCGGCGCCTTCCTGCTCGGCGTCTCGATGCTGCCGTTCCTGTGGAACGTCTACACGAGCCACAAGAATGCCCCGCGCGTGACCGTTGACGACCCCTGGGGTTGGGGCCGGTCGCTGGAGTGGGCGACGTCCTGCCCGCCGCCGCGGTTCAACTTCACCAAGCTGCCGCGCATCCGCTCGGAGTCGCCGGCGTTCGACCTGTACCATCCGGAGGCGGCCCAGCAGGGCCCGCACCGGGTGAACCCGTTGCAGGAGGATCTGGTGCACGGCGACGCTGAGGAGACCAACTGATGAGGACCGAAGCCCGCGTCTTTTTGTTCCTGGTCATCTTCTTCGGCGTCGTCACGCCAGCCTACGCCGGTGTCACCTGGTGGCTGGACGGCGCTCTCGAGCCCATCGGCACCACCGTCCTCGCCCTGACGCTGCTGTTCTCGGCCATGATCTGGGGCACGTTCGCCATCACTGGGCGGACGCTGACCCGGGGCAACCAGCCCGGCCGCCCCGAGGACCGGAAGGACGCCGAGATCATCGACGGCGTCGGTGCCCTCGGGTTCTTCCCGCCGAAGAGCTTGGTGCCGTTCTGGTCGGCCATCGCCATCATGCTGCTGTTGCTGGGCCCGGTCTTCGGCTGGTGGATCTCGCTGATTGGCGTCGCGGTCGGCATCTGGACCGTGTTCGGCTGGGCGTACGAGTTCTACGTCGGCGACTACCGCCACTGATCACCACCCCTCGCTGCGAGGGCCGCGCCATCACGCGCCATCGCCCCGGGCGGCTTCGGCCCGCCCGGGGCGATGTGCTCTGCGAACACCTCTGGGGTGCTCTGAAGCCCCGGGGGATCCTGTAGGGGCCTGCGCGGGCCGGTGTGGGCCCGTGGGGGGCGCACAGGTCCGCTACCAGGACTGGTGCAGGGGCCGGCCCTCTTCGTAACCTGAGCGGCTCTGGACGCCCACGTTGGCCCGGGTGTGGAACGTCTTGAGCGTCCTGGCTCCCGCGTAGGTGCAGGAGGAGCGCACGCCGGAGGTGATGAAGTCGATGAGGTCCTCCACGCCGGGGCGCCCGGGGTCCAAGTACATCCGCGAGGAGGAGATGCCCTCCTCGAAGAGACCGGCCCGGGCACGCTCGAAGAAGCTCTGCTCCTGGGTGCGCGCGCGGACGGCGCGGGCGGACGCCATGCCGAAGCTCTCCTTGTAGGCGCGGCCGTCCGGGGCGACGTTCATGACGCCGGTGGACTCGTAGGTGCCGGCGAACCACGAGCCGATCATGACCGCGCCGGCGCCGGCCGCGAGCGCCAAGGAGACGTCGCGGGGGTGACGGACGCCGCCGTCGGCCCAGATCGCCTTGCCCATCTCGGCCGCAGCCGCCGCACAGTCGAGCACGGCCGAGAACTGGGGGCGTCCGACGCCGGTCTGCATGCGGGTGGTGCACATCGCACCCGGCCCGACGCCCACCTTGACGATGTCCGCCCCGGCCTCGATCAGGTCCACCGTGCCCTCCGCGGTCACCACGTTGCCGCCGACGAGGGGCACCCGGGGGCCACCGGCTGCGGCGTGGGCGTCCCGCAGTGTGCGCACGAGGCGGATGGCCTCGAGCATGCGGTCCTGGTGTCCGTGCGCCGTGTCGAGCACGAGCACGTCCGCGCCGGCGTCCAGCATCGCCCGAGCGCGTTCCTCCACGTCCCCCGAGATCCCGACCGCCGCGCCGATGCGGAGGCGCCCGGCCGCGTCCACAGCGGGGGAGTAGATCGCCGACCGCATGGCCCCCTTCAGCGTCAGGACGCCGACCAGCCGCCCGTCGCCGTCGGTGGCCAACGCGAGGCGATGACGACGTTCGGTGAGCTTGGCGAACACATCCTTCGGCGAGGTGTCGGCCCCCACGACCGTCAGGTCGGTGGTCATCAGCTCGTGGACGGGCACGAACCGGTCCATGCCGTCGCCGTCGGAGGGGGAGACGAGCCCGACGGGTCGGCGCTCGTCGTCGAGCACGACGGCGACACCGTGGGCGCGCTTCGGAATGAGGGCGAGCGCCTCACTGATCGTGGTGTCGCGGGTCACGTGAATCGGCGTGTCGAAGACCACGTGTGCGCTCTTGACCTTCGTGATGAGCCGCGTGGCGACCGCAGCCGAGAGGTCTTGAGGGATCACGGCGAGCCCGCCGCGGCGGGCCACCGTCTCGGCCATGCGCCGCCCGGAGATGGCCGTCATGTTCGCGACCACGAGGGGAATCGGCAACCGGAGGCCGTCGGTGGAGGAGAGGTCGACGTCCATGCGGCTGCGGATGGCCGATCGCGTCGGCGACATGAAGACGTCGTCGTAGGTGAGGTCGAAGTCGGGCCTGCCGGTCGTGAAGCGCACCCGCCCATGCTACCGGTGAACGCCGAAGGCCCCCACCCGGTGTTCCGGGTGGGGGCCTTCGCCGCGCGGCTCAGACGAGCTGACGCGGTTTGTCGTCATCGGAGGCGTCGTGGTGGTGCGCCTCCTCGATCTCGGCCGCGGTCGGCTTGCGCACGTCGTCGCCCACGAACCAGCGCGACATGCGCGCGGTGAACCCGGAGACCGCGTTGGGGTCGCGACGGCGGACGCCCTGCTCGTCCTCGGTCTCGCTCGCCTCCAGCGGCTCGTACTGCTTGTGCTGGGTGAGGGCGAAGGCCTCCTCCTGCGAGATGGGTGCGTGGGCCTCGGCGTAGCCTCCCTCGGGATCGCGAACCAAGATGCCGGACTCGCTGCCGTGCAGGACGCGCTCGCGGTCGGCGCGCTGCAGCGACAGGCAGATGCGCCGGGTGACGATGAAGGCGATCACAGGAGCGACGAAGACCAACACCCGGATGGCCACGGTGACCGCGTTCAGGGACACGTTGAACTGCGTCGCGATGATGTCGTTGGCGCCGTTGATCCAGAACATGCCGTAGCAGGCCATGCCTGCCACGCCGAGGGCGGTGCGGGTCGGGGCGTTGCGGGGGCGGTCGAGCAGGTGGTGCTCACTCGTGTCGCCCGTCAGCTTCGCCTCGACGAACGGCCACAGGGCGAGCACCGTGAACAGCAGGCCCATGAGTCCCACGCCGGGCAGGAACACCGCCCACGTCCACGTCGTACCGCCCCAGTGGGATTCCCATCCCGGCGGGATGAGGCGCAGGGCACCCTCCAGCCAGCCCATGTACCAGTCCGGCTGGGAGCCGGCGGTGACCTGCGCGGGGTTGTAGGGCCCGTACAGCCAGACCTGGTTGATCGACAGGGTGGCACCCATCAGGATCAGGGCACCGAAGACGATGAAGAAGAAACCGCCGGCCTTGGCCATGTACACCGGGAACAGCGGGTAGCCCACGACGTTGCCCTCGGTGCGGCCCGGGCCGGGGAACTGCGTGTGCTTGTGGTACACCACGAGCGCCAGGTGGGCCGAGATCAACCCGAGGATGATGGCCGGCACCAGCAGGATGTGGACCATGTAGAGCCGCGAGATCAGCAGTTCGCCCGGGAACTGGCCCCCGAACACGAAGAACTCGGCCCACGTGCCGATGACGGGGATCGAACGGATCAGACCGTCCACGAAGCGCAGGCCTGTGCCGGAGAGCAGGTCGTCCGGCAGCGAGTAGCCCGAGAAGCCCGCGATCAGCGACGTGGCCATGAGGCCCACGCCGATCAGCCAGTTGACCTCGCGCGGCTTGCGGAAGGCACCGGTGAAGAAGACGCGCAGCATGTGGGCGGTCACGGCCGCCACGAACAACAGGGCCGCCCAGTGGTGGATCTGGCGCACGAGGAGGCCACCGCGCACGTCGAAGCTGATGTCCAGCGTCGAGGCGAACGCCTCCGACACGTGACGCCCGCGCATCAGCTCGTAGGTGCCGGCGTACTCGATCTCGGCCATCGACGGTCGGAACCAGATGGTGAGGAAGATGCCGGTGATGAGCAGGACGACGAACGCGTACAGCGCGACCTCGCCCAGCAGGAACGACCAGTGGTCGGGGAACACCTTGCGCAGCCCCGCCTTGCCGAGCTTCGCGAGGCCGACGCGCTCGTCGAGCCACGTCGTCCCGCGCGGCATCGCCCGCTGCGGCGGCGCGACGGTGGCTCCGGTGGTGTCCCGCGGCTCGGGGGCCGCGGGGGTGGGTACAACTTCAGCGGGCCTGGCCATCACTGATCACCCTCTTGGTAGTCGTTGCGGGAGTCGCGCTCGAAGAAGCTCGGACCCACCGGCACGGTGAAGTCGCTCTGGGCCACCAGGTAGCCCTCGGCGTTGACCCGCAGCGGGAGCTGGGGCAGGGACCGGGCCGCCGGACCGAACACGACGACACCGGAGTTGCCGAGGTCGAACGTGCTCTGGTGGCAGGGGCACAGGACGTGGTGCGTCTGCTGCTCCCACAAGGTGATGGGGCAGCCGACGTGGGTGCAGATCTTGCTGTAGGCCAGGATGCCGCCCACCTGCCAGTCGCGGCGGGATTCGGGAATCTGGATCCGGTTGGGATCCATCCGCACCACGATGAGGGCCGACTTGGCCTTCTCGGTCAGGTAGTCGTGGCCGTTGAGGTCGAACAGGCTGGCCGGCTCGGCGTTGACGAGTTGGCCGATCTCCAGGTCCTCTGGGCGCAGCGGCTTGGCGTTGACGTCGTTGACGACCACCTCACCCTCGGTCCAGAGCGTCTTCTCGATGGTCTCCCGGCGGACGGCGGCGGTCGGCCACGGCCCCATGTCGGCGAGCGTCACGAGCGCCGGGACGGCGAGGATGCCGAGGGCACCACCGAAGCTGCCCAGGAGCATGCCGCGGCGGGAGACACCGGCGTCCACGACGCCCGCATTGACCTTCTCGGCGAAGGCGGCCCGCGTGGCGGCGTCCGAGGTGGCCGGGTGGCGCTCCTCGACCATCTCGTGGTCGCTCATCAGCTGGCGCGCCCAGTGGACGGCACCCAGGCCGACCAGCAACACGGCGAGGCCGCCCGTGAGCCCCAACAGCAGGTTGTTCAGCGGCCAGTGGGTGCCGAGGAGAGGCACCCACAGGTCTTGGGGCACCGCGAAGTAGACCACGACGAACGCGATGGCCAGCAGCGGTACGAGGCCGAACATGGTGACGACCTGGCGGTACGCCCGGCGGGCCGCCGCTGGATCGGTGTCGGTGTAGCGCTCGACGTGCTCACCGAGACCGGGGTCGGCGACAGGCAGGCGGGCGTCGTCCTCGACGGGGGCGAGGCTGGTGTGTTCGGTGCTGCTCATCGCTTCAGCGCTCCTCGGGATGCGATCCACACGGCGACGAGGCTCAGCCCGCCGATACCGATGATCCAGACGGCGAGGCCCTCGGTGACGGGACCGAAGCCACCCAGGGTGAAGCCGAGTGTGGGCTGTTCCTCCATGGTCTTGAGGTAGCCGATGATGGCCGCCACGTCCTCGTCCGGGATGGCGCCCTCGGAGAACACCGGCATCTGCTGCGGGCCGGTCCGCATGGCCTCGTAGATGTGCAGGGGCTCGACACCGGTCAACGGCGGGGCGTACTTGCCGTTGGGCAGGGCACCCCCGACGCCGGCGGCCTGGTGGCAGGCGGAGCAGTTGGTGCGGAACATCTCGCCGCCGCGGGCGATCTCGTCATCGGTGAGCGTGCTGTAGTCGTACTGCGACGAGTTCGGGACCGCCGGGCCGGGGCCGAGGGAGGCCACATACGCCGAGATAGCAGCGATCTCCTCGGCCGAGTAGGTGTTGGGCCGGCGGGGGGCCTGCTGGGCGGGGCGGGCCATCGGCATGCGGCCCGTGCTCATCTGGAAGTCGACGGCGGCGGCGCCGACGCCGACCAGCGTCGGGCCCTGCGAGGAACCCTCACCGTTCAGGCCGTGGCAGGAGGAGCAGGTGACCTGGTAGAGAGCCTTGCCCTCGGCCACCTGACCCGACATGCCCGTGTCCGCCGCCACCTGGGTGGACGGGACGAACGCGGCGTAGAGCGAGCCGAAGAGGATGAGTGCGAGGACGAGGGCCGCGGGGCGGGCCGCCCGGTGTCGCCGTCGGGTGCGTGGAGGTCGCATGAGCGTGGTGCGCCTTTCGGTCGGGGCGGTCAGCGGATGAGGTAGATCACCGCGAACAAGATGATCCACACGACGTCGACGAAGTGCCAGTAGTAGGAGGTGACGATCGCGTGGACGCGCTGCTCGTGGGTGAAGGTGCGGGCGACGTAGGTGCGGCCGATGAGCACGAGGAAGGCGATGAGGCCACCCAGGACGTGCAGACCGTGGAAGCCCGTCGCGAGGAAGAACGCCCCCGTGTACGCGTTGGTGGACAGCACGAATCCCTCGGAGACCAGGAGGGTGTACTCGTAGGCCTGACCCCCGATGAAGATGGCGCCCATGACGAACGTGAGCAGGTACCACTCCCGCATGCCCCAGGCAGCGACGTTGGCGATGCTGCCCGTGCGGCCCACGCGTCCCTTCTCGGCACGGAACACGCCGATCTGACAGGTCACGGAGCTCAGCACCAGGATCGTGGTGTTGATCATCGAGAACCACGGCCACTGTTGGCCGAACACCACGGGATCGGTCAGGAAGTGGGAGGTTCCCCACTCCCACATGCTCTGCTGGCCCGTGGCGGCGGCGGTGGCGTTGGTGTGGTCGCGCAGCGAGAAGTACGCCGCGAACAGCGCCGCGAAGAACATCAGCTCGCTGGCCAGCCAGATCAGGGTGCCGATCGCCACCATGTCGGGGCGTCCCTTGACGCCGTGGAGGCGTGCAGCAGGCACCGGATGGACGGCGCCGGGGGGCAGGGCCACGGTCGCGCTCGCACTGGAAATGTTCGCCACGGGCGCCATTATTACCGTTCGACCCTGTCGCGGTCACGTCGTAGGGGCGGTTCCGGGCGAAATAGTTGGGTGTTCGTTATGTGCGGGGGCCCCGCGCGGGTGCGGACGACCCGGAAGCCCGGGTCGGGATAGCATGAGCCTCGACCCTGCCCGACAGTGAGGACGCCATGACCGACCAGGCCAGCATTCTGGTGTATTCCGACGATCGCACCGTGCGCGAGAGCATTCGGCTGGCGCTCGGGCGCCGCGTGGCGGCCGACGTGCCCGCGGTGGTGATCACCGAGTGCGCCACCCACCAGGCCGTCAGCAAGGCCTTGGACGCCGGCGGCTTCGATCTCGTGGTGATGGACGGCGAAGCCACCCCGGCCGGCGGCATGGGGCTCTGCCGGCAGGTCAAGGACGAGACCCCCGACTGCCCGCCCGTGCTGCTGCTGGTGGCCCGCGTGGCGGACGCCTGGTTGGCCACCTGGTCGCGCGCCGACGCGGTGGTGTCGTACCCCGTCGATCCGATCCGCCTGCCCGCGGCGGCCGCCGATCTGCTGCGCGCGCGGCTGGCCCGGGAGGCGTCCGCGTCGTGACCCCCGGCTGGCCCGACCTGCTCTCCCATCTCGTCGGACACGGCGACCTGGACGCCGGGCAAGCAGCCTGGGCGATGAACCAGGTGCTCTCCGGAGAGGCGACGCCGGCCCAGATCGCCGGGTTCATGGTGGCGCTGCAGTCCAAGGGCGTCACCGCCGACGAACTGTCGGGCCTCGTGTCCGGCATGCTCGACAACGCCCGACCCGTCGCGCTGCCGTCCGAAGCGGTCGACATCGTCGGCACGGGTGGGGATCGCGCGAACACCGTCAACGTGTCGACCATGGCGGCCATCGTGGCCGCGGCGGCGGGCGCGCGGGTCGTGAAGCACGGCAACCGGGCGGCCTCCTCGGCCTGCGGCACGGCGGACTGCCTCGAGGCGCTCGGCGTGACGCTGGACCTCGAGCCTGAGCGGCAGCGGGCCGTGTTCGACGCCGCCGGCATCGTCTTCTTGTTCGCTCCCGTCTATCACCCCTCGCTGCGTCACGCCGCCGTTCCCCGGCGCGAGCTCGGCATTCGTACTCCCTTCAACTACCTGGGGCCGCTGGCCAACCCCGCCCGCCCGCGTGCCGCCGCCCTGGGGGTGGCCGACGGCCGGATGGCCGCGCTCATGGCCGACGTGCTGGCCGGACGCGGCGCGCGCGGCCTGGTGTTCCACGGTGGCGATGGGCTCGACGAGCTGACCACCACGACTGCCAGCGACGTGTGGGTGGTGGCCGACGGTGACGTCACCCGCACCCGGCTCGACCCGGCCGATCTGGGGCTGCCCCGCGCACAGCCCGACGACCTCGTCGGCGGCGACCCGGACCACAACGCCGCCGTGGTGCGCGACACCCTGGCCGGCGCGACCGGCCCCGTGCGTGACATCGTGCTGCTCAACGCTGCGGCCGGCCTGCTGGCCTTCGACGGGCCGGACGCGAGCGCTCCCCTGGCCGACCTGCTTGCTCCCCGGTTGGCGCGCGCCGCGGAAGCGGTCGACTCCGGGGCGGCGGTCGCCCTGCTCGAACGCTGGGTGGCTGCAACCCAAGCCTGAGCGCGCGGCGTCGCCCTTCAGAGCGCGCCCGACACCGCCCACCAGACGAGGGCGAGGAAGGGGCCAGACCACAGGCCCGGGCCGTACGGGAACGGGCCGGTGTGGCGCCCGGCCCGGTGCGCAAGGCCCCAGACGGCGCCGGCGCACGTGCCGGCCAGCACCGCCGCGGCGGTGAGGGTGACGCCCCCCTCGAGTGCGGCCACGGCACCGATCGTGGCGGCGAGGCGGACGTCGCCGTACCCCACCTGACGCGTCCACGCCCACACGGCGTGGAAGAAGCCGCCCACGGTCACGGCACCCAGCGCCGCCGCCCCCACGGGGCCGAGCTCGCCGCGCACGAGCGCTGCCGTCGCCACACCGACGGCGGCCACCCCCCAGCCGATGCGGGAGAGTGCCGCGGGGAGCCAGGTGGTGCGCGCATCGATCACGACCGCCCAGACGTTCACCACCGCCAGCGATGCCCACGCCAGCCAGTGGGCCACGGGGGTGAGGCAGGTGACCAGCCCCGTGACGACGAGGGTGAGCGCGCCCACCGCCACCAGGAGTCGCGGCGTGGCGAGAGCCGGGTAGTCGGGTGCCTCCGGCGGGCGGGGGAGGCGGCGCAGCACCCACGGCGTCGCTGCGGTGGTGACCGCAGCGGTCACCACGGCGGTCAGGAGCGATGGCCACGGCACGGCCCGAGCCTAGGCTGCCGACGCGACCGCGGCCGGCCGAGCGCTC
This sequence comes from Propioniciclava soli, assembly GCF_038502305.1. Lineage (NCBI taxonomy): Bacteria > Bacillati > Actinomycetota > Actinomycetes > Propionibacteriales > Propionibacteriaceae > Propioniciclava > Propioniciclava soli. Next base: position 2,780,047 of record NZ_CP115965.1, on the reverse strand, counting down.
ACCCCTCGGTCGCGTCCGGCCGCGCCCAGCGCCGACTTGTCGATCAGCTCGTGGGCGGCCAGCACGCCGTAGGCCCACGCGTTGGTCACGGGTCCGTTGGCCCCGGCCAGCAACGCGGTGGTGACCTCCTTCGGCACGCCCATGTGCACGGCGAGTTCGTGGGGGTCGTGCCCGCGCCGCGCCAGCTCCGCGAGCCGCTGCCGCGTACGGCCACCCCCGACCCACGTGTGCGACAGGGCGGTGACGTTCTGGGGCGTCACCGCCAACAGCAGGTGGGCCGCGTGCCGCGGGAGGCGGCGCAGCCGGCGTCCGTTGCGACCCTGGACCAGGGATGTCGCGGTGCTGATGGACACCCCGGCGCTCAGGGCGACGACCTGCCACGGCAGCCCGGCGATGGTGCTGACGTGGAGGAGGTGGGCGCGGAACGGGGCGGCATCCACCCACGCGTAGGGGTGGGCGTCGCCGGGGTGACGGGTGGTGCTCATGGCAGACCTCCTGAGTGCTCTCACCCGAACAAGGCCCGCCCCGTGGGCGGATTGTGAGCACTCGGGGCCAGTTTTTTCTGGAGGCCCCCCGGGACGCGACGAGGGGGGCGTGGCACGCGGCCACGCCCCCCTCGGGGTCGCGTCGTCAGGTCAGCGCTGGGCCTTGGTGAAGCCCGCCGCCTCGGCGGCATCCTCGCTGTTGAACCACACGTCGGCGATCGTGCGCTCGTAGCCCCCGTTGCCCTGCACGTGGAACTTCATCGAGCGCTCGTTGCCCTTGATCACGTAGCCCTCCGGCGGGTTGGTCCCGACGTAGGACCCCTCACCGTGAGGGCTATCGACGAAAGGGTCGGCATCGCCCTCCGGGGCGTCGGTGTCGTCGACGACCGTCTCGGTGGTCTCCTCGACGGTCACCGGCTCCTCGACGACCTCGGTCACCACCGGCTCCTCGACGACCTCCTCGGTCACCACGGCCGTGTCGGCCAGGAACGGCGCCGCAGCGTCTGCGTCATCAACCTCGGTGAGGTCGTCGGCGAGGTTCTGCGCGGTCGTCGGCACGTAGGGCGTGCTCGGCTCGTGGGCCTGCCAGCCCGACTCGGCCGGGGCCAGGAAGCGCTTGATGCCGTAGGCGGCGGCGGCCAACAGGCCGCTGGCGAGCAGAACCTTGCCGATCGTGCCCCACACCGACTTCTTCTTCTGCGGGACGACGTGGCGGGGAACCTCGGGCAGCTCGAACTTCGACGTCGTGTCGGCGGCGTCGTGCAGCACCGTGCTCAGCCAGGGGATGAGGCCGTACTGCACCTTGCCGCGGGCGTTGTCGATGACCGGCGCCACCTTCTGGTAGGCGTCGTCGACGGCCGGGCCGACGCGGTCGAGGGCCTCGTCGATGTGCGGGCGCGCAGCGTCCACGGCGTCCGCAGCAAAGCCGGCGGCCTTCTTGCGGGTGTCCTCGGCGTAGTCACGGGCCGTCTTGTAGGCGTCCTCCGCGCGGGGGGCCAGGTAGTCCTGGGCCTGCTTCAGGTACGCCTGGGCCTGGGCGAGGGCGTCCTTGCCGAGATCATTCGCGGCGTGGGTGGTGTCACCGACAGCGCGTTCGAGCTTGCTCTTCCTCACGGTTCCTCCGTATGTGGTTGGGTTCGCGTAGTCGCGTGCGATCCACCGTAGTCGGTGGGCGCTGCGCGCAACAACGGGTGGCGCGGCGCGAACGTGCGGGGGGACCGTCCCCCGGCACCGGGCTCCGGCGTACCCGGCCTTGTGATTCGAGGGTTCTGGGGGGTTGCGGTGGGGTGGCGGACGGTGGCAGATTGACGAGCGCACACTTCGGCACGACTTTCTCGCCCCCCTCGAGAGGATCCCCCGATGCGCGTGAAGAACGGATCCAGCCATGTTGGTGTTGACCGCCTGGTCCGAAACATCGAGACCGGGCACTTCGAACGGGCGTTGTCGGCGCTGACCGCCGCCGGGGCCCTCGTGACCGCCGCCGAGATCTACCTGGAGCACGACCGTGCCAGCTTCGGCAATCCGTGGATGTGGGCGCCCGTGGTGCTGGGCCCGGTCGGCGCGGTGGCCGGGGTGGCGGGGTTCGCGAACAAGCGGATGGCCAAGACCCTGCTGCCCATCGCCTCGGCGGCCATCGTCCTGAACGGCCTCCAGGGCACGTACCTCCACGTACGCGGCGTGGCCCAAAAGCCCGGTGGCTGGCGCAACGCCCGGTACAACATGGAGATGGGCCCGCCCGTGGTGGCGCCCCTGATGATGACCATGGTGGGTGGCATGGGTCTGCTCGCAGCGATCCTGCGGCGGGAACAGTGACTGGCCTGGAGTTGTCCCCGGGGGCCGGTGGGGGCCGCTACCCGGGGCTGGACGTCATGGCCCTGTCCCCGCACTGGGACGCCGCGACGACGGCCGTGGTGGCCGCCCGGATGGGGCCACCGCCGGCCATCCGGTTCTTCACCGTCGCGGAGGTGGCGACGGCGTCCGCCCTGTGCGACAGGTTGCTCGACCAGGACGAGGAGGTGCGCGTGCCGGTCGTGGAGTCGAATCGATGCGAGGCTGGCGGAGAGCCAGACTGACGGGTGGCGCTACGCCGACATGCCGCACGACGGTGACGCCTGGCGGGAATCGTTGGCGAAGCTCGACGAGCAGGCGCGCGATGAGCACGGCTGCCGGTTCCACGAGTTGGCGCGCGAGACGCAGATCGCGGTGCTCCACGGCATCCAGCAGCTCGCCCCCGACCCGTGGCGTGGCCTGCCGGCCGGGCGGGTGTGGAGCCTGTGGACCCGCTACGCCTGCACCGCCTTCTACGCGCATCCCTGGGCGTGGCAGGAGATGGGGTTCACCGGCCCGGCCTATCCGCGCGGCTACAAGAACCTCGGAGTGGACCGGCGGGAGCCGTTCGAGGTGGCCGACGCTCGGCCGGACCTCGACCCGACCCGCGTGCCCACTGCCGCGGACTCCGCGTCGGAGTCCGGCCGTGCGCCGGCCCAGAACTGGACGACATGAAGGGCTTTCACGCCCGCACGCGGGCCCGCAACGAATCGGCGTGGCTGCTCACCCCGCGCGGGGGGCTGGACTACCGCCTGCGCCACGACATGCGGCGTTTCGAGGACTCCGACGAGGTCGACCTGGTCGTGATCGGCTGCGGCGCCGGTGGCGGGGTGCTCACGCAGCGGCTGGCTCGCGCCGGGTGGCGGATCGTGACGCTGGACGCCGGGCCGTTCTGGGATCCGGAGACCGACTGGGTCAGCGACGAGGCGGGCTCGCACCATTTGTACTGGACAGAACCGCGCGTCATCTCCGGAGACGACCCGGTGCCGCTGGGCTCCAACAACTCCGGGCGCGGCGTCGGCGGCTCCATGGTTCACTATGCCGGCTACGTGCCGCGGTTCCACCCGAGCGACTTCGCGATCCGCACCCGGGACGGGGTGGGGGCGGACTGGCCCATCAGCTATGAGGACATGCGGCCGTTCTACGAGGAGATCGAGGCCGAGCTGCCCGTGGCGGGGGAGGACTGGCCGTGGGGGGACCCTCACCGGTATCCCCAGACCGCCCACCAGGTCTCGGGCAACGGCGAGATGTTCCAGCGCGGTGCCCGGGTCCTGGGAATCGAGACCCGGGTCGGGCCGGTGGCGATCTCCAACGGCCGCTTCGGCCACCGGCCCCACTGCATCTACCGCGGGTTCTGCCTGCAGGGGTGCAAGGTCAACGCCAAGGCGTCCCCCCTCATCACCCACGTGCCGGACGCGCTGGCCCACGGGGCGGAGATCCGCGCCGATGCCATGGTGACCCGCATCGGTGTCGACGAGCGCACCGGGCGCGCGACCGGGGTGCACTACGTCCACCGTGGGGTGGAGCGCTTCCAGCGGGCCCGGATGGTCGCGGTCGCCGGGTACTCGATCGAGACGCCGAGGCTGCTGCTGAACTCGGCGACCAAGCGGTTCCCCGACGGGTTGTGCAACGATCACGACCAGGTGGGGCGCTACCTGATGGTGCAGGGGGCCCCGCAGACCGCCGGGCGGTTCGAAGCCGAGGTGCGGATGTGGAAGGCACCGCCGCCGGAGGTCAGCAGCGAGCAGTTCTACGAGACGGATCCGACCAAGCCGTACCAGCGCGGCTACTCGATCCAGACGGTGTCGCCGCAACCGGTGACGTGGGCCGAGCACATCAGCGCCCAGGGGCATTTCGGAGCGGATCTGCGCCGTTACATGTCCGACTACCCCCACTGGGCCTGCCTGGGTGCGCTGTGCGAATTCCTGCCCCTGCCGGGGAACCGGGTGACCCTGGACGACCAGACCGATCGCCACGGCATGCCGGTGGCGCACTTCTCGTACTCGATGGGTGACAACGACAAGGCGCTCATGAAGGCGGCTCGCGGCACGATGGAGGACATCCTGCGCGCCGCCGGTGCCCAGGAGGTGTTGACCATCGAGCGCTTCGCCCACCTCGTCGGCGGTGCCCGGATGGCGTCGAACGAACACGACGGCGTCGTCGACGCCACCTGCCGCACCTTCGCGATACCGAACCTCTACATCACCGACGGCAGCGTGCTGCCCACCCAGGGCAGCGCCAACCCGGCACTGACCATCATGGCGAACGCGGCCCGGACCGCCCACCTGCTGGCCCACCGCACCCCGTCCCTCTGAACCAGTCCCCACCTGACCCGACCCACCGGGAGGCACCATGACTGCGCGACTCGACGTCACCCCCAGTGCGTTGCGGGACCACGCGCTCATCGCGGACGGGGAACGGGGTGCGGTGCTGGACCCCCACCGCGGCGTCGTCTGGCTCTGCGTTCCCCGCTGGCACAACGAGCCGGTGTTCTCCGGCCTGTTGGGCGGCCCCGGCCGGTACGTCGTCGCACCGGCCGACCCGTGGCACGTGCGCGGGGGTTCCTACCTGCCGGGCACCCTGGTGTGGCGGGGCCGGTGGACGACGACCGAGGGCGTCCTCGAGGCCGACGAGGCGCTGGGCCATCCCGCTGACATCGACCGCGTGGTGCTCCTGCACCGCATCCGCGCCGAGCAGGCGGACCTCGGAGTGCGGGTGGAGTTGCAGGTGTGCGCGGGCTTCGGCGGCGAGGTCGTGGACGACCTGACGCTGGAGGACGGCGTGTGGACGGGCCGCGGGCACGGGGTGCAGTTCCGGTGGCAGGGCGCGGGCGACGCCCGGCCCGACGAGCAGGGGTGCCTGGTGCTCGATCTCGACGTGCGCCAAGGACGAGAGCACGACCTGGTGCTCGAACTCTCCCGCAGCGAGCTGCCGCGCCAGGCCGTGGCGGCGCAGGAGGCGTGGGAGAGCACGAAGGCCTCGTGGGCCCGGACGGTGCCCGCTGTGGACGGGCTGCGGGCGGCCGACGAGGTGAGACAGTCCTACGCCGTACTGGCGGGCCTGACGTCCCGGGATCACGGAATGGTCGCCGCAGCGACGATGGCGTTGCCCGAACGCGCCCGGGCGGGGCGGAACTACGACTACCGGTATGCCTGGATCCGTGACCAGTGCTACGCGGGGCAGGCGATCGCTGCCCTGGGCCCCCATCCCCTGCTGGAGTCGGCGCTGACCTTAGTCACCGATCGCCTGCTCGCCGACGGTACCGACCTCAAGCCCGCGTACCGCGTCGACGGCACACCGGTGCCCGACGAGCACCACGCCGGTCTGCCGGGGTACCCCGGCGGTGGTGACGTGGTGGGCAACTGGGTCAACCAGCAGTTCCAGCTCGACGCGATCGGCGAGGCGTTGTCGCTGTACGCGGCGGCCGATGCCCACGGCCTGCTCGATGCGCGACGCTGGCAGGCCGTCCGCACGTGCGTGCGCGTCATCGAGGAGAAGTGGCCAGAACCCGAGGCCGGTATCTGGGAGCTGGACGACGACCGGTGGACGCACTCGCGACTGACCTGTGTGGCCGGGTTGCGGTCGATCGCGAAGTGCACGTCGCTCCGGGAGGCCGCATCGTGGTCGGCCTTGGCCGACACCTTGCTGGCGTCCATCGCGGCCGACTGTGTGCACCCCGACGGCCGGTGGCAGCGGAGCCCGTCGGACGCCGGGCTCGACGCGGCGCTCGTTCTGCCCCCCGTGCGAGGGGCGCTGCCCGCCGACGATCCGCGCAGCGTGGCGACCCGCCGGGCCGTGGGTCAGGACCTGGACCGGGACGGATTCGTCTACCGGTTCCGCCAGGACGGCCGGCCCTTGGGCGATGCCGAGGGTGCCTTCACGTTGTGCGGTTTCACGCTGGCCCTCGCGCACGCGCACGCGGGCCGTGCCGTCGAGGCGGTGCACTACTACGAACGCGCCCGGTCGGCCTGTGCCACCTCGGGTTTGTTCACCGAGGAGTACGACGTGGCGCAACGGCAGCTGAGGGGCAACTTCCCGCAGGCCTTCGTGCACGCCATGTTCATCGAGGCCACGGTTCGGCTGGACGATCTCGTGCGGCGGGGCGACCGCGCCGGGGGATTGGCCGGCGCGGCCCGCCCGGACCCGACCGACGACCACCACACCCACCACCAGGAGGAGACATGAGCACCAGCGAACGCCCCCGGGCCGTCGCCGTCACCGGCTCGACGGGCGGGATCGGACGGGCCACCGCGATCGAGTTCGGCCGAACCGGAGCCACCGTCGCCCTGCTCGCGCGGGGCCGCGCGGGCCTGGAAGGCGCGGCCAAAGAGGTCGAGGAGGCGGGCGGTCGAGCCTTCATCGTTCCCACCGACATGGCCGACCACGAGGCCGTGCACGCCGCCGTGGAGCGCATCGAGTCCGAGCTCGGCCCGATCGACGTGTGGGTCAACGACGCGTTCACCAGCGTGTTTGCCCGGTTCGAGCACATCAAGCCCGAGGAGTACAAGCGGGCCACCGAGGTCGACTACCTCGGGTACGTGTACGCCACCATGGCGGTGCTGCCCAGGATGAAGGAGCGCGGGTACGGCACGATCGTGCACGTCGGCTCGGCGCTGGCCTATCGGGGGATCCCGCTGCAGACGGCCTACTGCGGGTCGAAGCACGCCATCCAGGGCTTCCACGAGTCGCTGCGGTGCGAGCTGCTGCACGAGAAGTCTCCCGTGCACGTGACGATGGTGCAGATGCCGGCCGTCAACACCCCGCAGTTCTCGTGGGTGTTGTCGCGCCTGCCGAAGCATGCCCAGCCGGTGCCGCCCATCTACCAACCCGAGGTTGCTGCTCGTGCGGTCGTCTACGCCGCCGACCACCCACGCCGCCGCGAGTACTGGGTGGGTTCGAGCACGATGGGGACGCTGGCCGCCAACGCCATCGCGCCCGGGGTGCTCGACCGCTACCTGGGGATCACCGGGTTCTCGTCCCAACAGACGTCGCAGGATCGGGATCCCGACCAGCCCGCCAACCTGTGGGAACCTGCCGACGCCGAGCGCGACTTCGGCACCCACGGTGCGTTCGACGACCGCGCGCGTTCGACTTCGGCGCAGGTCTGGGCGTCCCAGCACCACGGCCTGCTCGGCGCGCTGGCCGCCGGTGCCCTCGCCGTGGGCGCGGCCGTCCTCACCAAGCGGTTGCGATGAGGGCCTCGCGCGTCGCGGAAGGCGTCCGCGTCGCCTTCGGTGTCGTACAGCTGCTCGCCCCGCGGCACGTGGCCGGCCTGGTCGGGTGCCGCCCGTCACCCACCGCCGTCACGCTCACTCGGGTGTTGGGTGCCCGGCAGGTGACGCAGGGCGTGGTGCTGCTGGCCCTCGACCGGCCCGGTGCGCACCGGGTCGGCGGGGTGGTCGACGCCCTGCATGCGGCGAGCCTCGTGCCCATCGGGGCGTCGGCCCACGGTGACGACCGACGCCTTGCCGCCTCCGACGGGATCGTGGCCAGCCTGTTCGCCCTCACCGAGATCCGACTCAGCGCCGGACGCGCCCCCGGCCACCCATCTCCCGTATCGACCTCCGTCATCGCCCATCGTTCGAAGAGGAGCACCCCATGAAGAACACCGTCAGCGACTTCGTGATCGACCCTCTCATCGAGTGGGACTTGCACCGGTTCTACGGCTTCCCGGGCGACGGGGTCGGTGGGTTCGACGGCGCGCTGGAGCGCGGCGAGTCCGCAGGCAAGGACTTCCGCTACATCCGTCCCACCCACGAGGAGATCGCCAGCCTGTTGGCCTGCGCCCACGCCAAGTTCACCGGTGAGGTCGGGGTGTGCGTCGCCACCTCCGGCCCGGGGGCGATCCACCTCCTCAACGGCCTCTACGACGCGAAGATGGACAACCAGCCGGTGGTCGCCATCGTGGGCCAGCAGGGGAGGGTCTCGCTCGGCAGCGAGGCCCAGCAGCAGGTGAACCTGGAGCGGATCTTCCAGGACGTGGCAGGGTACGTCCAGACCGTCACAACCCCCATGCAGGCGCAGCTGGTCGTCGACCGCGCCGTCCGGATCGCCGCCGCCGAGCGCTGCCCCACGGTCGTGATCCTGCCCGCCGACATCCAGAACATGCCTGCCGCAGAGCCCGACGCCGAGCACTGGGTGTCCCGGACCGGAGCCGGGAACGCCATCACCACCGTGCGGCCCGACGAGGCCGAGCTGCGGCGGGCCGCCGAGGTCCTGAATGCGGGGAGCAAGGTGGCCATGATCGTCGGTCAGGGCGCCCGCGGGGCCACCGATGAGGTGATCGCGGTCGCCGAACGGCTGGGGGCCGGGGTCATCACGGCCCTGCTGGGCAAGGACGTCGTCCCTGGAGACCTGCCCTACCACACCCAGCAACTCGGGCTGCTGGGGTCGCGGCCGAGCTACGACATGATGCAGGACTGCGACACGCTCCTGATGGTGGCCTCGAACTACCCCTACGCGGAGTTCTTGCCCCCGACAGGTCAGGCTCGCGGTGTCCAGATCGACCTGTCCCCGCGCCACCTCAGCCTGCGTTACCCCATGGAGGTCTGCCTCCAGGGCGACGCCAAGGCCACCCTGGCGGCCCTGCTGCCGTACCTGACGCCGCGGGAGGACCTCAGGTGGCAACAAGGGATCGAAGAGGGCATGCGTGAGTGGATCGAGATCACCGAGAGGGAGGCGGAGGTCAAGGCCGATCCGGTCAATCCGCGTCTCGTCTACCGTGCGCTCAACGATCGCCTGCCCGAGAACGCCATCGTCACGGCCGATGCCGGTTCGACGGCCGACTGGTACGGCCACCACATCCGGCTGGGCCGGGGCATGTCCGGCAATCTCTCCGGAATGCTGGCCACCATGTTGGCGGCCATGCCCTACGCGCTGGCGGCCAAGTTCGCCCACCCGGGGCGTCCGGTGGTGTGCACCATCGGTGACGGCGCCTTCCAGATGCTCGGCATGAACGAGTTGATCACCGTCAAGCGGCACTGGCGGGAGTGGGAGGATCCGCGCTTCATCGTGTTGGTCCTGCACAACAACGACCTGTCCCAGGTCTCCTGGGAGATGCGAGAAGTGGGTGACCCCCGCTACGACACCAGCCAGCTGGTGGAGGACATGGACTATGCCGGTTACGCCGAACTGCTCGGCCTGCGTGGTATCACGGTGCGCCGACCCGAGGACGTCGAGGCTGCGTGGGACGAGGCCTTCGCCGCGGACCGGCCGGTCGTGTTGGACGTCCACACCGACCCCAACGTCCCGCCGCTGCCCGCGCACATCTCCCTGGACGAGGCCAAGGGCTTCCTCACCACGATGCTGAAGGGGGATCCTGCCGAAGTCGCCGTCGCGCGCGAATCGGCGCGGGCACTGGGCGCGGAGCTGTTCGCGAAGGTCAAGCACGCCGTCACCGGAGACGACCCGGGCCGATGACCGGAGCCACGATCAGCGCGGTGCGGGCCGCCGCCTACACGATCCCGACCGATGCCCCGGAGGCGGACGGCACCGCGGCGTGGAACTCGACCACCCTGGTGGTCGTGACCGTCACCTGTGACGGCGTGACCGGCACGGGCTGGACCTACGGGCCGGCGGCGTGCGCCCAGATCGTGTCGGGTCAGCTCGCGCAGGTGGTGGAGGGGCGCGACCCGATGGCCGTTCCGGGAACCTGGCTCGCGATGGTGGAGGCGGTGCGCAACGACACCCGCGCCGGAGCGGCGGGTTACGCCGTGTCGGCGGCCGACGTCGCCTGCTGGGATTTGAAGGCTCGTCTGCTCCACCGGTCCCTGGTCGACCTGCTCGGGACCGTCCACGCCGACGTGCCCGTCTACGGCAGCGGCGGGTTCACCACCTATGACGAGCAGCAGCTGAGCGCCCAACTCGGTGGGTGGGTCCACGACCAGCAGATCCCCCGCGTGAAGATCAAGATCGGCCAGGACCGGGGCGGCAGCGTGGCGCGGGACCTGGCCCGCATTGCGCAGGCCAGGTCGGTCATCGGGCCGGATGCCGCCCTGTTCGTGGACGCCAACGGCGCCTACAGCGCGAAGCAGGCGATCCGCGTCCTGCGCGCGTGCACGGACGATCAGGTGAGCTGGTTCGAGGAGCCGGTGAGCTCCAACGACCTCGCCGGTCTCCGGTTCGTGCGCGAGCAGGTGGACGCCGATGTCACCGCCGGCGAGTACGGCACCGACGTGGGGTACTTCCAGCGCATGTGCGCGGCGTCCGCCGTGGACTGTCTCCAGGTGGACGCCAGGCGTTGCGGCGGCTACACCGAGTGGCTGCGTTCGGCCGCCGTGGCGGCCGCCCACGAGCTCACCGTGTCAGGCCACTGCGCGCCCAACCTGCACGCCCACGTCGCTGCGTCGACCCCCAACCTGCGTCATCTCGAATGGTTCCACGACCATGTGCGCATCGAGGAGCAGGCGTTCGACGGGACGCTCGATCCGCAGGGTGGCACCATCACCCCCGATCCCGCCGCGCCGGGGCACGGTCTCACGTTCCGCCCCGAAGCGATGGAACGCCACCGGGTGCCCGCCGGCCAGGGGACGCGGCGCTCAGGGTAACGTGGGGTACTCGCACACCGCGTGATCCGAGGAAAGGACTTCCACCGTGGCCTCCCAGGCGACCCTCCACACCAACCACGGCGACATCGTGCTCGACCTGTTCGACGAGCAGGCGCCCAAGACCGTCGCCAACTTCGTCGGCCTGGCGAACGGGACGAAGGAGTACAAGGACCCGGAGAGTGGCCAGTCCACCACCGGGAACTTCTACGACGGCCTCGTGTTCCACCGCGTCATCGACGGATTCATGATCCAGGGCGGCTGCCCGCTCGGCACGGGGACCGGGGGCCCGGGTTACCGCTTCGGCGACGAGTTCCACCCCGAGCTGATGTTCAACCGGCCCTACCTGCTCGCCATGGCGAACGCGGGCCCGGGCACCAACGGTTCGCAGTTCTTCATCACCGTCGCCCCGACGCCGCACCTGAACTTCCGTCACACGATCTTCGGCGTGGTCGCCGATGACGCGAGCCGTGCCGTGGTCGACGAGATCGCGCACGTTCGCACCGCCCGCGGGGATCGCCCGGTCGACGCGGTCGTCATCGAGTCCGTCGAGATCAGCGAGGGCTGAGGCTCCGCACCGCCAGCGGCCTTCGCCCCCGGGGTCAGTCCCCGAGGGAGAAGGCCGCTTCCAGGTCGTGCGCGCTGTAGGCGCGGAAAGCGAGGTGGGTCTGGGTGTCGGCGACGCCGGGCACCTTGTTCATCCGACCGGTCACGATGTCGGCGATCTCGTCGACCGTCCGTGTTCTGATGATCGCCACGAGGTCGATGGCGCCCGTGACGGAGTAGACCTCCGTCACGCCGGGTATCGCGGCCAGGGCCTCGGCGACCTCCGGCACCTGGTCGACCTCGGCGTTGATGAAGACGATCGCGGTGTTCATGGCTGAACCCTAACCACTCCCGGCCGGTGCCGGTGACGCCGCGGCCAGCGCGTGCCGGGGCAGGTCGTCCAGCGCGATGGAGCCGTGCAGCGGCCAACTCCACTCGCCCTCGATCTCAAGGAGGCGGACGCCGGGCCGCTCCAGCCACGCTGCCACCCGCTCGGCCTCCTCGATCGTCGCCGCCGGGAGCCCCGGCACCGGCCGCTCGACGCGTTCGGCCGCCGTCACCGCGTCCCGTGCCACGGCTTGGGGCACCTCTCCCGGGCGTGCGACGGCCGCCGCGGCGAGGCGTCCGAAGCGGATGACGTGGATCTCCCAGCCCACGTCCGTCCGGCAGGCGGCGACGATCTGGGGGCACCCGGCGAGTGCCGCGAGCCGCCTTGTGCGGGTGGCCGCCCGCACGAAGCTGCCGAGCCGCGCCGTGACCCGCCCCGCGTCCTCGAACCGCTCGGCGGCGATGAGGTGCGCCAGCCGCTCCCGTTGCGAAGTCAACACCGGCCGGACGTCGGCGTCCAACACCACCCGCACCCGATCGCTCAGTTCGGTGTACTCGGCGCGGCTCACCGTGCCGTCGCACGGAGAGACGCAGCGTCCCATCTCACCGAGGGCACACGGCGTCCCCGGCCGCCGTTCGGAGAGCCGCTCGGTGCACTGCCGCAGCGCGAAGGCGTCGTGGAGGGCGAACATCGCCTCCTCGGCGCCCTGGCGGCGTCCGAACGGGCCCAGGTAGGTGCCGCCGTCGTCGGCCACCTTTCGCACGATCGAGAAGCGCGGGTACGGCTCGCGGGTCAGCTTCAACCAGTGCTGGCGTTCGGGGAACTTGGAGCGCCGGTTGTAGCGCGGCGCGTGCGCGGCGATGAGACGCAGCTCCAGCACCTCCGCCTCCAACGGCGTGCGGCACACCGTGGCCTCCACCCCGGTGGACACCCGCACCATCTCCTCCATGCGCGGGCGCTTCTCGGCCGCGGTGAAGTAGGAGCGGACGCGGGAGCGGATGTTGACGCTCTTGCCCACGTAGAGCACCTGGCGCCGCACGACCCCGTCGCGGTCGGGCAGGTCGGCGACGAAGGTGTACACCCCCGGAGCTGCCGGCAGGTCGGACGCCCACGTGCGCTTGGCGCGGCGCTCGGGGGAGACGCCGCGGGTGAACTCCAGCAGATCCTCCATCGTGGCGACGCCCAGGTTGCCCACGCGCTCCAGCAGCGCGTGCAGGACGTGGACGGTCGCCCGGGCGTCCGTGAGCGCCCGGTGGTTGGGCTCGACCGGGGTGCGAAAGTGGTGGGCCAGCGTCGCCAGCTTGACGTTGGGCACCTCGTCGCGCATCAGAACCCCGCGGGCCAGCGCCACGGTGTCGACGACCGGCGGGTTGCTCCACGGCGTGTCGAGCGCCGCCCCCGCGCGTTTGAGGAAGCCCATGTCGAAGGCGGCGTTGTGGGCGACCAGGACGGCCCCCCGCGCGAACTCCCAGAACGAGGGCAACACCTCCGCGACCCGCGGGGCGCCCACCACCATCGCGTTGGTGATGCCCGTGAGCACGCTGATGAGCGGCGGAATCGCCTCGGCGGGGTTGACCAGGGTCTGGAACTCACCGGTGACCTCACCGCCACACACCCGCACCGCGCCGATCTCGGTGATGGACGCCTGCGGCCCGCTGCCGGTGGTCTCGAGGTCGACCACCACGAACACGGTGGTGGCCAGGGGGTGACCGAGATCGTCGAAGCTGGGCTGGAGCGGGGCCGGGGAACGCATGGACCCGAGACTCCCAGCAGCCTCTGACACTTTTCCGAAACGCCGGTGAACCCCACCCCGCACCACGGCCCGGTTGATCGAGGAGGGCTCGTCGAGGACGGCAAACGGACACCGGTTCGTAAAATTGTCGGAGAGGCCTGCGAGGGTGCGGGCATGGACACGATGTTGGTTGACTGCAACGCCTGCTCCGCCCGGGGCCCGGCGTGCCAGGGGTGTGTGGTGTCGGTGCTGCTGGGGGCGCCGGGGCAGGCTTCGGACCCGCTGGCGGCGGACGAGGTCGACGCCCTGGACGCGCTGGCCGGGGGTGGCCTGTTGCCGCCCCTGCGCCTGGTGCACCCGGTGGCGTCCGACCCGCCGGAGCGCTGGCCCCGGCCGGCCGCAGCTCACGAGGGCCGCCGGCACCGCGCCTGACCGGGTCACGTCAGCGCGGGGCCACGTCCGGCGCGGGGCTACGTCCGGCGCGGTCCCGCCCGGACCGCACGGGGCCGGTGCGACCGGGGCGCCTGCCAGGTGCGTCGCGGGCCCGCGAGACGCTAGCGTGCCCAGCATGCCTGCGACCCCCGACCCCGAGGCGGGGATCACCCGGCGCGCGCTGGTGGGCCTCGCGGTGTTCGGAGCAGCCCCCGCCCTCGGAGGGTTGGCCGGGTGCGCGGCGCTGTCGGACGCCTCCGCCCAGCCGGCCAGCGGTACGTCGGGCTCACCGGCGACCCGGACGGCCAGCGCGGACGCCGCCGGCCCGGAGGCCGCCAGTGCGGAGGCCGCCAGCGCGGCACTGGCGCGCCGGCTGGGGGCGGCCGTGGGGGCCGGCGACCGAGAAGGCTTCCTGCGTTGCTTCACGCCCGGTGCCCGGACGCTGGGCGAGGTGTGGTTCTCGGCCTGGCGCTCGTTCGCCGGCGTGGAGCTGGCCGGCGCGCCGGACGGCCATCTCGAGGTGACCTGGCGCGTCGGTGAGGAGGCGGGCACGTCGGCCACCGCGCTGCCGGTCCGGCTCCTCGGGGGGTTGGTCGACGGTGTCGACGACCCGAGCCCGCTGCCCATCTGGCTGCGGCACCCGGTGGTGCTCGCCCGCTCCGGGCCGGTGAGCGTGCTCGCTGCCGCCGAGGTCGACGCCGACGCGTGGCTGGAACATGCTCGCACGGCGGCCGACCGCGTCCGCGATGCGGGCCTGGACGGCTGGCACGGCTGGACGGGGGACGTGGTGGTGGAGATTCCCGTCGACAGCCGCGACTTCGACCTGCGTGACGCCGGCGACGCGGGCTCCGGCGCGGCCGCCTACACCGTCCGTGAGGTCGACCACCAGGACGTGGTGGTGGTCGATCCGATGGTGACCCGGGCGTGGTCGGACGCCGATGTCGCCGGCCTGCTGACCCACGAGGTCGTCCATGTCGCCCTGGGGGTCTCGGGCGACCGGGCACCGATGTGGGTGCGCGAAGGCGTGGCCGACTGGGTCGCGGCGCCGTGGTGGCCGAAGCTGCGGGCGGAGAACCGGGCCGCATCGGCCGGGGCCCCCGCCGACGCGGAACTGCCCACCGACGCCGATTTCGCCGACCCGGACACCGTCGCCCGGGCCTATGCCCTCGCCGAGGCCGCCGTCGCGGGGATCGTGGCGGAGCACGGCCGCGACGCGCTCCTCGCGTGGGCCCACGACTGGGCCGGCGCGCCCGCTCCGTCAGCCGCCGCGCTCACCGAGCTGCTGCGCGCCGAGTTGGCCCGGCGCCGCTGACTGCGGTCACACCGTCTCAGGGAGCCCGGTGGGGGCGGGGCCGGCACCCTCGCGGCCGGGACGGCCCTCGTCCTCGCCGGTGTTCTCCTGACGGGTGCCCGTGCTGCCGTCGTGGCGCCGCCAGGCGACGACCAGCTCGTCCCGGGCACCGAAACGGACGAGGTGGCGTCCGATCACATCTTCGAGGGTGCCGACCGACCCGGGTTCGGTGGTGAGCTCGATGCGCAGGGTGCTCTCGGTGCACGTCAGCACCGCCCGGCCGGCGCCGAACTGGATCCAACCCGCCCGGTCGTCGTCGGACCAGTCGCTGCCCATGCGGCGCCCGAGGTGGGCCGCGAGCTGCTTGCCGTAGCGGGCGGGCCGCTCGGTGGCGACGTCGGCGACCGTGGTCAGATCCGTCACGAGAGTTCCGCCTGTGTCTGGGAGACCCGCTCGATGAAGTCCAGCGAGCCGGCGAAGATGCGCGGGGCGTCGTTGTCGATGGTTGCCACGTGATAGCTCTCCAACAGGGAGATCTCGGTGTAGTCGAGCGAGGAGACGAGCCGCCGGATCGTGTCCACCGACGAGGCGGGCACCACGTTGTCCACCCGGGAGCGATAGACCAGCAGCGGGCAGGTCACCAGGTCCAGCAGCGCCTTCACCTCCGCCCAGAGCTTGTTGAGCTGGGCGACGCCGCCCACGGGTGTCATGGCGTAGGCGCCCTCGTCGACCCCCTCGTGCATGACGTCGTTGCCGATGCTGGGCACGGCGGGCACCACGTGGCGCAGGATGCCGGCCAGGCGTGCTTTGGGGTCGACCGCGCCGAGGGCGGGGTTCACCAGGACGACGCCGGCGATGTCGGTGTGGTTCTGCGCCAGCCTCAGGGCGAGCGCGCCACCCATGGAGAGGCCTGCGACGAACACCTGGGAACACCGTTCCGTGAGGCGCAGGTACTCCGCGTCCACGCAGTCGTACCAGTCCTGCCACCGGACGACGTTCAGCTCCTGCCAGCTCGTGCCGTGGCCCGGCAGGCGGGGCAGTGCGACCGTGTGGCCGGCGGCCGCCACGGCCTCGGCCCAGGGGCGCAGGGCCGCCGTGGTGCCGGTGAAGCCGTGGCAGAACAGGACGCCGATCTCGTCACCGTCGTGGTGGTACGGCTCGGCGTGGGGCAGGACGGGCATGCGCCCCATCGTAGGGGTGCGGGGCACTAGGGTGTGGCCGGGAAGGGAGTGCGTGCATGTGGTACGAGGTGTTCAAGGTGCCGTTCCGGGCCTTGTCGAAGTGGGGCTACGGCGGCCGGACGGTCGGTGAGTCGAACGTACCCAGCACTGGCGGTGTGATCCTGGCCAGCAACCACGTCTCGGCGATCGACACCTACGTGATGCCCGCGCTGATGCGGCGGCGCGTCACCTTCCCGGCCAAGGCGGAGCTGTTCGACGGCGACCGTGGGTGGCAGTCCAAACTCGTCGCCTGGTTCCTCAAGGCCGTCGGACAGGTTCCGCTGGACCGTTCGGGAGGGCGGGCCTCCATGGACGGCCTCGGGCCGGTGGTGCAGGCCGTCACCGATGGTCAGGTGGCCGGCATCTTCCCCGAGGGGAGCCGCTCGCCCGACGGCCGTCTCTACAAGGGCAAGACCGGGGTGGCGCGGCTCGCGATGCTCACCGGGGCGCCCGTCGTCCCGGTCGGGGTCATCGACACCCAGATCACCGGCAAGAAGCTCGGCGTGGTGCCGTGGGCGTCGCGTCCCGTCATCCGCTTCGGCACCCCCCTCGACTTCAGCGAGTACGCCGATCGCGCGGACGATCGCGCCCTCGTCCGATGGATCACCGACGAGATCATGGCCGCCATCCAGGAGCTCACCGGCCAGACCTACGTCAACGCCTACTCCACGTCGGTCAAGTACGGCGGCATGGCCCCCGACGAGGTCGCGCGGCGGACGCTGCCGCGTCCCGGTGGTGGCCCGGCGCCCGAACCCCGCGCGCGCTGAGCCGCGCGCGCCGCGTCCGGAGGCGCTGGGACGCGGGCGGCGCAACCCCGGCCGCTCACGTATCCTTTCGGGGTGCCGATGACCATCCCGAGCCTCCCCGACCTCCACGCGATCGGGGCGAGCCAGCAGCCCACCTACCTCGACCGGGCGGCGGTGGACGCCGCCGTCGCCGAGCTGGGTGCCCGGCCGCCGCTGGTCTTCGCCGGCGAGTGTGACGACCTCAAGGCCCGGATCGCCGACGTCGCCCAGGGGCGGGCGTTCCTGCTGCAGGCGGGGGACTGCGCGGAGACCTTCGACTCGGTGACGGCCGTCAACATCCGCAACTCCCTGCGCGTGCAGCTCTCGATGGCGGTCGTGCTGCAGTACGCCGCGCAGGTGCCGGTGGTGAAGGTCGGCCGCATCGCCGGGCAGTACGCCAAGCCGCGCAGCAACGACGACGAGACGCGTGAGGGCGTCACGCTGCCCAGCTACCGCGGCGACGCGGTGAACCGGCTCGCGTTCACCCCCGAGGGGCGGGCCCATGACCCCCACCGGCTCGTCGAGGTGTACAACCTCAGCGCGGCCACGCTCAACCTGGTGCGCGCGTTCGTCCAGGGCGGGTTCGCCGACCTGCGGACCGTCCATTCGTGGAACTCCGACTTCGTGCGCAACTCCCGCGTCGAAGCCCGCTACGAGGCCTTGTCGGCCGAGATCGAGCGCGCGCTCGCCTTCATGGTGACCTGCGGTGTGAGCGACGACGCGCTCAAGGTCGTCCACTACTACGCCTCGCACGAGGCCCTCCTGCTGGAGTACGAGCACGCCCTGGCGCGCATCGACTCCCGCACCGGCCAGCCCTACGGCACGAGCGGGCACATGCTGTGGATCGGTGAGCGCACCCGTCAGATCGACGGGGCCCACGTGGAGCTGCTCAGCCGGCTGCGCAACCCGATCGGCATCAAGGTGGGGCCGAGCGTCGCGGCGTCCGACCTGCGGGCCCTGGTCGAGAAGCTCGACCCCGACAACGAGCCCGGACGCCTCACGCTCATCACGCGCCTCGGCGCCAAGAAGGTGCGCGACGCGCTGCCCGCCATCATCGAGACGGTGCAGGCCACGGGTCGGACGCCGGCGTGGGTCTGCGACCCGATGCACGGCAACACTTTCGCGACGGACAACGGGTACAAGACGCGCGCGTTCCCGGTGATCTGGGACGAGGTGGACGGCTTCTTCGACGTCCACCGTGAGCTGGGCACCTGGCCCGGCGGCGTCCACCTGGAACTCACCGGCAACGACGTCACCGAGTGCGTCGGCGGCGTCGGCGAGCTGGCCGAGGCCGATCTGGCCCACCGTTACGAGACGGCCTGCGACCCCCGGTTGAACCGCAACCAGGGTCTCGAGCTGGCCTTCTATCTGGCCGAACGGCTGAACGAGGACCGGACGCGTCGCGGGTACAACCCCGCCCAGGACTTCGAGGCGATCGACCTGTGATCGACCTGCGCTCCGACACCGTCACCGTGCCCACCGCCGGCATGCTCGCGGCGATGACGGCGGCACCGGTCGGCGACGACGTCTACGGGGAGGACCCGACGATCGCCGAGCTGGAGGCGCGCACGGCGGCACTGCTGGGCCACGAGGCCGGGCTGTTCTGCGCCACCGGGTCGTTGGCGAACGTTCTCGGGGTGGCGCAGCACGTCGGGCCCGGTCAGGAGGTGCTGTGCGATGCCGGCGCGCACATCGCCCGTGCCGAGATGGGTGCCCACGGCGCGCTGACCGGCGTCACGATGCGCACGTGGGTTACGCCCGACGGCCGGGTCGACCCCGACGGGGTGGCGGCACTGCTGGCGCCGGACGCCGGCCCCTACCTCGTGTCGACGGCGTGCGTCGCCCTCGAGAACACCCACAACTTCGGTGGCGGAACGATCCAGCCCCTGGCCGCACTGCAGGCCGTGTCGACGCTGTGCGCGGACGCCGGCGTGGCGCGCCACCTCGACGGCGCGCGGCTGTGGAACGCCCACGTGGTGACGGGGGTAGACCTGGCCACCTACGGCGCGCTGTTCGACACGGTGAGCGTGTGCTTCAGCAAGGGCCTGGGTGCGCCGGTCGGCTCGGTGCTGGTGGGTTCGGCAGCCCAGATGGCGACCGCGCGGGTGCTGCGCAAGAGGCTCGGTGGGGGGTGGCGTCAGGCGGGGCTGCTCGCGGCGGCCTGCCTGTACGCCCTCGACCACCACGTGGCCCGTCTCGCCGACGACCACGCCGCGGCAAGCGCCTTCGCGGATGCGGCCCGAGAAGCGCTGCCGGTGGGGAGCCCAGCGCGGGTGGCCGAGCCGGGGACCAACATCGTCGTGGTGCACACCGGTGGCGTGCTGGCCGTGGAGGTCGCCGCCCGCGCTCTCGCCGAGGGCATCGCGCTGTCGGTGGTCGGGGCCCGGGTCGTCCGGGCGGTGACGCACCTGGGCGTCACGGCCGACCAGGCACGGCGCGCCGGGGAGATTCTCGCGCCGCTCCTCGGCTGACCGGGCCCGGCGCCCCGGCAGGACGCCACCGCACCGGTCACCACCGGGGCTCCCCGGGACGCCAGAAAATCATCATCGTCAACTTTTCACGTGCTGGGGAGCTTCTGCATCCACCCCTGTATCGTCGCCCACATCCAGCCCGATGAGCGCACAGCCGAGGCCGGGAAGCGGGCGAGAGAGGGGCGACCGATGCGGGGTGACCCCGGGCGCGAGGTTCGACGGTGGCGCGCCGAAAGGCAGGATGACCCGGGGCGAGATGTGCGGGTGAGTGCGGGGTGGGCCTGCGCTGCGCTAACGTCCTCCGGCTATGGCGTCGATTTCACCATTGACACCTTGGGTGAGGTGGACCGGTTCTTCGCCGATCAGACGAGGACGGGCCGCGTCCGGCGGCGGAGCGTGCTGGGCCGTGACCTGGACGGGCGCCTCGATGCCGTCGGGGCCTATGTGGGGGAGACCATCCGCAGGGCGGCAGGTGGCGTCTGGCAGGTCGATCTGCACGACCCCGAGAACGGACGTCTGCTGTTGCTGCTCGACGACGGCGCCCGGCTGCACCCGCTGCGGGACGTCCGCCGGATGTTCGAGGAGTTGTGCACCACGGGGACGCCCACCGGCGTCGCCGTCTATGGGGCGTTGCACGGGGCCGCGAGCCAGCCGGCCGCGAGGGCGGAACTGGGCCGGGGCTGCGGCGCGGCCTACGTACGCATGTCATCGATCCTGAGAAAATTGTCAGCCTTGGGGTCGTTGCGCAGGCTGGCGCGGCGGCCGCCGGGGCAGGTAGCCTCCCGGAGAGAATCAGCTCCCCCTGACGAGAAAGGGCTCGTGGGATGGCACATCAGCGCGACGCCATCCGCGTTGCTGCGGGGTGGGCGTCGGCGGCCCTGTCCGCGAGCGGCTACGAGGCGGATTTCACTCCCAAGAGCCTTGCGGCGCTGGATGCGTTCTTCGACGACGAGGTGCGGGCGCGCGCGCCGCGGCGCCGCGGGCTGTTGGCCACCGAGCGCGAGGAGCGGTTGCAGGCCTTCGACATCTACGTCGGCGAGGTCATCCGGCGCGCCGCCGGCGGCGCATGGTTGGTCGACGGTGTGGCGCTCTCCGACGCCTCCTTCGACGCGACCACCGACGCCTCCACCGACGAGGAGCAGGCCCGCCCTGCGCTGACCCTGCGCCTCGCCGACGGCTCGGTGGTGGATCCCGTGGCCCGGGTGTTGGCCCGGTTCGCCGGTGACATCGGCGCGGGGCTCGTCGGGTTTGGCGTCGAGTGCGGGGTGGCGCCGCCGGTGCCGGATCCGGAGCCGGTCAGGCCCCGCCGGCGCTTCCTCTCCCGCGCGTCCGGGGCCCCGCGTCAGGCGAGCATGTCACGCACGAGCGGTGCGACCGTCGTGCCGTAGAGCTCGATGCTGCGGCTGATGGCCTCGTGGCTCAGCGGGCCGGTGCTGACCTTCACGTCGAACCGGGAGGCGCCGAGCGCCTTCGCCCCCGCGGCGATCTTGCGGGCCGCCGTCTCCGGGGAGCCGACCACCATGGAGCCGTGCTCCACCTCGTGCAGGAACGACTCCCGCGTGGGCCGGCTCCAGCCGCGCTCCGAACCGATCCGGCTCACGGAGGCGAGCCAGGCGTCGTAGAACTCCTCGACGGCCTGCTCATCGGTCTCGGCGATGTGCCCGAACGAGTGGTAGCCGATCGGCTGCTCGGGCTGCTCGAACTCGGCCAACGCGCGCCGGTACAGGTCGGCGAACGGAGCGAACCGGGCCACCGGCCCGCCGATGATGGCGAGCATGAGCGGCAGGCCGTGGTGCGCGGCGCGGATCACCGACTGCGGGCTGCCGCCCACCGCCACCCACGCCGGCAGTGGGCCGTGCTCGAGCGTGGGGTACAGGGTGGCGGCGTCCAACTGCTGCGTGTGGGTGCCCTGCCAGGTGACCGGCTGCTCGGTGCGGAGCGCGGCGAAGAGCGCCAGCTTCTCCTCGAACAACGCCTCGTAGTCGCCGAGCGCGTAGCCGAACAGCGGGAACGACTCGGTGAATGAGCCGCGGCCGAGGATCACCTCGGCCCGGCCGTCGCTCAGCGCGTCCAGGGTCGAGAAACGCTCCCAGACGCGCACCGGGTCGTCGGAGCTGAGCACCGTGACGGCGCTGCCGAGCCGGATGCGCTCGGTGCGCGCAGCGATCGCGGCCAGCACCATCTCCGGTGCGGAGATCGCGAAGTCATCGCGGTGGTGTTCGCCCAGCCCGATGAAGTCGACGCCGACGGCGTCCGCCAGCACGCCCTCGGCCACGACGTTGCGCACCACCTGGGCGTGGGGCAGGGGTTGGCCGTGCTCGTCGTGGGTGATGTCGCCGAAGTGGTCGATGCCGAGTTCCAGGTTCATGCCCACCCAACGTAGTGCAACCTTCAACTATTCCCGGAATGGGATGGGCCGCAGAGGCGTTGCAGCATGCGTGACCTACGACCTCGGCATCATCGGCGTCGGCAAGCTCGGCAGCGCTCTCGGACGCCTCGCGCTCGACGCGGGCCTCGACGTGGCCGTCGCCGACGACCCGTCCCGCCCCCTGCTGGAGCTCGTGGTGGGCAGCGTCCTGCCCGGGGCCCACCTGGTGGACGCGGCCGCGCTGCTCGCGTCCAGCGCCGTCGTCATCCTGGCCGTTCCGCAGCCCGTGGTCGCCGGCCTCCCGTTGGCGCAGGCTGGTGACGCGGTCGTGGTCGACGCCACCAACGCCTGGGAGGCGACCGACGGCGTCCGGGCCGACGGGCCCACGACGGCCGCGCTCGCCGCGCGCCACCCCGAGCTGCGGCTGGTGAAGACGCTCAACCACTTCGCCTACGCCGATCTACTGGCCGACGCCCGCCCGTCCGGCGCCCCCGGACGCCGCGCCGTCGCCGTGGCCGGTGACGACGCGGACGCCGTCGCGCAGGTCGCTGCGGTGGTGGACGTCCTCGGTTTCGACCCGGTCGCGGTCGGCATGGACTCCGCGGAGCTGCTGGAACCCGGCGGCCCCGTCTTCGGGCGGGTGCTGACCGCGTCCGATCTGCGGGCTGCGCTGGCCTGAGCGCGCCGCCCCGCGTCCCACCGGCTGCGCCGACCGGAGCGATGGGGCAGGGTAGGGGTATGAAGATCATGCACCTGGGCCATTCCGCCGTGCTCGTCGAGGTCGCCGACCGCCGGATCCTCTTCGACCCCGGCAACTTCTCCGACGGCTGGCACGCGCTGACCGATCTGGACGCCATCTGCGTCACCCACGCCCACCCCGACCACATCGACCCCGAGCACGTGGGTGCGCTCTTCGCGGCCAACCCCGACGCCGCGATCCACGTCGAGCCGGGGGTGTTCGACGCGGTGGAGCTGCCCGAGCGCGCCCACCGGCTGGCCGCGGACGCCTCGGTCGAGCTGGGCGGCGTCCGGATCGACGCCGTGGGCGGCCTGCACGCGGTGATCCACCGCGACATCCCGCGCATCGGCAACGTCGGCCTCGTGGTGCATGCCGAGGGGGAGCCGACGTTCTTCCACCCCGGCGACAGTCTGGACGCCGTGCCCGGCGGCATCGACATCGTCGCCGTCCCGGTCATGGGGCCGTGGGCCGCGCTGAAGGAGCACATCGACTTCCTGCGCGAGCTCAAGGCCCCCCGCGGGTTCGGCATCCACAACGGGCTCGTCAACGACCGGGGCTGGAACCTCATCCAGGGCCGTTTCGCCGACATGACGCCCACCGACGTGGCGGATCTCCGCGGCGGCGAGGCCTGGCAGAGCTGACACCCCGGGCGTCCACCTCCACGCTCGGCCCACGGCCGGGGCCCACGGCCGGGCCCCACGGCCGGGCATTTGGACCCGAGGAAATGGTGCCATGGCGCCACTTCCTCGGGTCCAAATGCACTCGACAGCGCCCACCAGCGCCCACCAGCATCCGACAGCGCCCCCAGCGCCCGGCGCGGGTTGGGTGGGCAGTGGTAGGAAGGAACCATGACGTCTGTTTCCCCCGAGACCCGCGACTGGCTGCGCCGGCTCGTCGCCCTCGACACCACCAGCCGTGACTCCAACCTGCCTCTGATCGAGCTGGTGGCCGACCACGTCCGGGGGCTCGGCCTGACCCCCCACGTCTTCCCGACCCCGGACGGTGCGAAGGCCAACCTCGTCGTCACCGTGCCGGACGCCGACGACAACACCTCCGGCGGGGTCATGCTCAGCGGCCACACCGACGTCGTGCCCGTCGACGGGCAGGCATGGACGTCCGACCCCTTCGAGCTCACCGAGCGTGACGGACGCCTCTACGGCCGCGGTACGGCGGACATGAAGGGCTTCAACGCCGTCGTGATCGCCGCCCTCCCGGAGCTGCTCGCCCAGCCGCTGCGCCAGCCCGTCCACCTCGCGTTCTCCTACGACGAGGAGGTGGGTTGCCAGGGTGCCCCGCCCATGGTGGACGCCCTCGCCGAGCTGGGTCTCGCCCCCGAGGTCACGTTCGTCGGCGAGCCCACCAGCATGCGCATGATCTGTGCCCACAAGTCGATCAACGTCATCCGGATCGCCGTCCGCGGCGTCGCCGCCCACAGCTCGCTGACCGACCAGGGCGTCAACGCCATCGAGCACGCCGCCTCGATCATCCGCTGGTGGCGCGAGCGCTGCGACCGGTGGCGCGACGAGGGCCCCTACGACGAGGGCTACCCGATCGCCCACACCACCGGCGCGGTCACCCTGATCTCGGGCGGCAACGGCGTCAACATCATCCCGGCCGAGGCGGACGTCGCCCTCGAGTTCCGCGCCATCGCCGAGGTGGATGACGCCGCCGTCATCGCCGAGCTGGAGGCCGCCTGCGCGCAGGTCGAGGCGACGATGCGGGACGAGGATCCGGCGGCGTCGGTCACGGTGGCCGTCGGGACCTCCACCGTCGGGCTGGAGACGCCGCTGGACGCCCCGGCCGTCCGGCTGGGCGAGGCGCTGGGTCTCGAACCCCTCCCCGACAAGGTGACCTACGGCACCGAGGCCGGCATCTACAGCGACGCGGGCATCTCGGCGGTGGTCTGCGGCCCCGGCGACATCGCGCAGGCGCACAAGGCCGACGAGTTCATCGAGATCTCGCAGCTCGCGGCGTGCGAGGAGTTCGTCGGACGCCTCATCGCCCACCTCCGCGCCTGAGGCGGCGGCCGGCGTGAGGCCGTGGCCGGCGGGCCGCGGCCTCAGACGACGTGGATCGTGATCATCGACCCCTTCGGCACCGCGGTGCCCTCGGCGGGCTCGATGCGCAGGACGAGGCCGAGCTGCCCGCTGACCAGCCGGTTGTACTGGGTGCGGAAGCCGAGCGCCTGCAACTGCTCGGCGACGGCCTCGGCCCCCCGGCCGCGCAGGCCGGACGGGATCGTGACGAGTTCGGGGCCCTTCGAGACGACCATCGCGACCGCGTCCCCGCGGTGGAGCGTGCCCGCGGCGGGCTCCTGGCTCATGACGACGCCGCGGGCGACGGTGTCGCTGTGCTCCTCGGTGGCGTTCAGCGTGATCGCGTTCTCCTCGGCCCACGCCTGGGCGTCGCTGGCGGCCTCGCCGGTGAAGTCGGTGACCTCGACGGGTGCCGGACCGAGCGAGACGGTCAGGTCCACCGTCGTCGCGCGTCGCACCGACGTGCCGGCGTCGGTGCCCTGGGCCAGCACCTGCCCGGCGGGGGCGTCGTCGTCGTGGGCCTCGGTGACGCTCGGGGCCAGGGTCAGCGCTGCGAGGGCCGCCTCGGCCTCCGCGCGCGTCCGGCCCACCAGCTCGGGCACCGCGTAGCGCTCCGGCCCCCGCGAGACGTAGGCGGTGAGGACGCCCTCGCGCAGCACGCGCTCGCCCTCGGCCGGCTCGGTTCGGATCACCTGCCCGGCCGGCACGTCCTCGGAGTACTCCTGCTCGAACACCACGCCGAGGTCGGACGCCTGCGCCGCCGCCTGGGCGTCCACCTGCGTCAACGTCGCCAACGCCGGTGCGGTCGTCCAGCGCCCCGCAAGGAGGTACCAGCTGCCCCACCCGCCTCCGGCGAGCACGACGAGGGCCACGAGCAGGGCGACCAGGCGCCCCCAGCGCACCCGGTGGCGGCTGGGGGGCGGGTCGTCCGGGCCCAGGGTGGGTAGCGAACGGGTGATGGGGGACTGGGGGGAGTAGGGCACCGGGCCGGTGCTGTAGAACGGCGCGCCGTCGGCCGACACGTCGAAGCTCGGCGAGACGGGCGTCACCGGGGTGAACCGCCGCTCTGCGGGCATCGCCGCGTGCGGAACGGGCGGCACGGCGGCCGTGGTCTCCTCCGACAGCGTGGTCTCGCGCATGCGGGCGACGAGGTGCGCGTCCTCGGTCACGCCGCGCCCCAGCGCGGCGCGCGCCTGGCGCAGGTGGGCGAGCAGGACGCCGGCGTCCAGCGGCCGGTTGCATCGGTCGCGGTTGGCGGCGGTCGTCACCAGGGCGTCCACGTAGGCGGGGAGCGGATCGCGGGAGTCGCGCCACGTCGTCGACAACTCCATCGAGGGCGCGGTGATCTGGTGGTGGACGTGGCTGTAGGCGACCTGGATCGGCTCGTCGCCGGTGTGCGGCTTGCGGCCGGTCAGCATCTCGTACATGACGATGCCCAGGCTGTAGACGTCCGAGCGCGCGTCGGCACGGCCGCGCGTCACCAGCTCGGGCGCGATGTAGCTCACCGTGCCGATCACCAGGCCCGTCGTCGCGGCGTGCGACTGCGCGGTGATGGCGCGGGCCAGGCCGAAGTCCGCCACCTTGACCTCGCCCCGGTCGGAGATCAGGACGTTCTCGGGCTTGACGTCGCGGTGGATGATCCCGGCCGCGTGGGCGGCAGCGAGCGCCGAGCAGACCGGTTCGAGCAGGTCGAGCACACGGCCCGGCTCCATCGGCGCCTCGCGGGTGATGAGATTACGCAGGGTGCAGCCCTGCACGTATTCCATGACGATGTAGGGCCGGCCGTCGTCGGAGCCCTGGTCGAAGACGCTCACCACGTTGGGGTGGGAGAGGTGCGCGGCGGCCCGCGCCTCGGCGTCGAAGCGGCGGGCGAAGTCGTCGGCGTCGCCGAGACCGTCGTTCATGATCTTGATGGCGACGGTGCGGGAGAGCCGCAGGTCCTGGGCCAGGTAGACGGTGGCCATGCCGCCGCGCGCAAGCTTGCTGACGACCTCGTAGCGGTCGTCCAGCACGTGGCCGATGAGGCCGTCGCGGCTGCGCTCACTCGTCAACACAAGGACTCTCCAGGCACGGATCGGGGAAGGAAGAGGCGTGCCCGCCTTGTCGGTGAGTGTAGGCGGCGCGGGGGAGCGGTCCACCTGCGACCCGCCGGTGATGCCGTTCGGCTCGGGAGGGAATGTGCCATGCTGGCCGTGTGACCGCTCTGATGGGAATCGCGACCAGACTGAAGCTCGCGCGCCTGCTGTGGATCGCGCCTGACACCGGGGTGGTGAGTTCGCTGGCCCGGCCGGTGTTCGCCGGGGGAGCCGACATCATTGCCCTGGCCGATGATCCGTCCGACCCGATCGCCGACGCCACGGCCGACGACGCGCTGGCCGGCATCCTGGAGGCGGCCCGTGTGACCCAGGGTCTGTCCGGCTACTTCGGACGCACCGTGTCGGCCGCCAAGCTCTCCCCGGACGTCGTCGTGTTGGTGGACCCGGAGGCGAACACCGCCCGCGCCCGCCAGCTGTTGGGGGAGTGGTCGGTCATCGGCCGGGAGTGCCACGACAGGGCTGCCGTGGACGCCGCCCTGGCCGACCCCTGTGTCGACTTCCTGCTCGTCGGACCCGGCCTCGAACTGGTGCGGTACGCCGCCTCCGTCGCGCCGGCCCAGGACCCGGATGCCAAGCCCTGGTTTGCGGTGCGCGGCATCAGCCCGCGGAGCCTGGACGCCGTCGTGCGGGCCGGCGCGATGCGCGTGGCGGTCGGCGCCGCGATCACCGACGCCGCCGACCCTGGCGCCGTGGCGTCCGCCCTGAAGAACGGGCTGCGCGAGGCGTGGAACGCGGACGCGCGCATGGAAGAGGTCACCCGCTCGGCGTTCGGCGGGGGGCCCAAGCTGACGTTCCCGCCCAGCCCCGGTGCCGCCGACGGGGAGATCGAGCTGTAGTTCGTCGGCAGTTCTGCCGGCGGCCGTTCAGTAGGAGCGACGCACCGCCTTGTGCGCGAGGGCGATCAGGCCCGCCCGGCCGGTCGCGGTGAGGTCGGACGCCTCGAGCGCGGCCAGTGCCGCGGTGAATTCCCGGTCGATCTCGGCCTCGACGGCCTCCCGGGCGCCCGAGGCCACGATGATCTTCCGGGCCGCCTCGGCGTCCTTCGCGCTGAGGGCGGGGTCGCCGAACAACCCGGCGAGCGTGGCGGCGTCCGCCTCGGACGCCCGCGCGAACGCCTCGACCGCCAGCAGGGTCAGCTTGCCCTCGCGGAGGTCCTCGGCGGAGGTCTTGCCGGTCAGCGCCGCGTCGCCGAACACGCCCAGCACGTCGTCGCGGTACTGGAACGCCCGGCCCAGCGGTTGGCCGAACGCGCTGAGGGCGTCCAGCTGCGCAGGTGAGGCGCCGGCCAGCGCCGCCCCCACCAACAGCGGCCGCCGCACGGTGTAGGAGGCCGATTTCCAGGTGACGACCGTGCGCACCAGATCGGTCAACTCGGCCCGGCCCTCCGGCGTCCGGGCCGTGGGGTGGGGGTGTTGCGCCTGGGCGAGCACATCGAGGTACTGGCCGGCCGTGACCTCGGTGCGCATCGCCTCCAGGTGGGGGCGGGCGCGCTCGAGGGCATCGGCGGGGAGGGCCGCGCGCCGCACCATCTCCTCGCTCCACATCAACAGCAGGTCGCCGAGCAGGACGGCGCCGGCGCGGCCGAAGGCGTCCGCGTCACCGCGCCAGCCGGCCCCGGCGTGGTCGCCGGTGAACTGCACGTGGGCGGCCGGGACGCCGCGGCGGGAGTCGGAGGCGTCCATGACGTCGTCGTGGACGAGGGCGGCGACGTGCAGCACGTCCAGCGACGCCGCGGCGGCGACCACGCCGCCCGGCAGGCACGGGTCGCCCCCGCCGGCCACCCAGCCCCAGGCGCAGAACGCGGGCCGCAGACGCTTGCCGCCGGCGGTGAACAGGCGGGCACGGTCGATGAGGGGGGTGAGCCGGGGATCGATGGCGGCGAGCACCCCGGCCTGCGCGTCGAGGTGCGTCGCGAGGGCGTCCGACACGGCGTGGGTGAAGGCGTCGGCGAGCGGGGCATCGGGAGCGAGCGTGACCACGGGTTGAGCCTATCCGGACGCCGTCCGCGCGGCTGTCCTAGGGTTGCGCGCATGCCTGCGTCCCCCCTCGTCGAACGTCTCAGCGAGCCCGGACGCCCCACCTTCAGCTTCGAGTTCTTCCCGCCCAGCGACGACGCCGGCGTCCAGCAGCTCATCGGCACCGTGGACGCCCTCGGCCCGCTCGCGCCCGACTGGGTGTCGGTCACCTACGGCGCGACTGGGGCGGCGCGGTACAAGACGTTCTCCGCCGTCGGGGCGATCCGCGGCCAGACCGCGACGCCCACCATGGGGCACCTCACGGTGGCCGGGCAGAGCACGGCCGAGGTGCGCCGGGCCCTGGAGTCCTACGAGCGCCTGGGGGTGACGCACATCCTGGCGTTGCGCGGCGACCCCACCTACGGGGAGCGGTTCGCCCCCCACGCGGACGGGCTGCGCACCGGCACCGACCTGGTGCGGCTCGCCAAGCAGTCCGGCGACTTCACGGTCGGTGTCGCCGCGTTCCCCGACGTCCACCCCGACGGTTCGGCCGAGCTCGACGCGCGCATCCTGCTCGAGAAGCAGGAGGCCGGTGCGGAGTTCGCGATCACCCAGCTGTTCTTCTCGGTGGACGCCTACGTCGCGCTCGTCGACCGGTTCCGGGCCCTCGGTGGCACGATGCCGATCGTCGCGGGCATCATGCCGGTGACCGTGCCGAGCCAGATTGAACGCTTCGCGCACCTCTCGGGCGCGCGGATGCCAGCCGAGGTCGAGGCCACGTTGCGCGCCGCGGCGGAGGACCGCGACCGGTTCCGCGCCGTCGGCATCGACCTGATGACCCGCCTCGCCGACGACGTGCTCGCCGCCGGCGCCCCGGGGCTGCAGTTCTTCACGCTCAATCGCGCCCGGGCGACCGCCGAGATCCTGGCGCGCCTCCGCGCCATGCCCGTGCGGACGGCCTGAGCGCCCGGGCCGGCCGGAGCCTCAGTTCCAGACGATCGAGTCGAGCAGGATGTCGGCCTCGGCGTCCGTGACCGACATCAACATGATGAGGGCCACGGAGCCGCCCTCGGCCTTGGCGAGCACGGTCTGCGGCCCCCCGTCCTGGTTCACCGCGTACCTGCGCATCGCCACGCCGCCGACCGTGCGGGGCTCCAGCACCTGCAGCTCACCGTCGGTCTGGGACTCCACCAACCAGTCGAGCTGTTCGACCGGCACCGGGGCCTGCGTGGGCATCTCCTGCCCCATGATGGTGATGATGTTGTCGTCCGTCGGCCCCTCGGCCCAGAGCTGGACGATCCCGACCATCTCGCCGAAGTCGTCGGCCATCGCCTCGGTCCGGTCGGTGTAACGGGCGGGCAGGGTGCCGCTGGCGACCTCGACGGCGAAGGAGGCCCCCACCGCCGCGGTCGGGGTCGGGGTGGGGGTGGGGGTCACCGAGGGTGCGGTCGTGACCGGGCTGGCCGTCACCACCGGCGCCGTTGCGGCCGGACTCGACGCGGAATCACCGGGGGCAGTGCACCCGACAACCCCGCTGAGCGCGACCGCAGCGAGCCAGACGCGTGCGGCTCGCGCGGCACGGGGGGTGAGCTGGGGCATGGTGTCCTCCGATCGGTATCGGCGCGGTGGTGGATCCGGCGGGGCTGACACTACCCGTGACCGTCCCGGCCGGGACCGACGGCGCATCATCGCGCGCGGTACGACCCTGGTGGGACGTTCGGCCAGTCTTCGGTCGGGTTCGCGCGTCGGACGTCGCCGGGCCCCCCGCGGGCACCCTAGGCTCACCGTCATGACGACGCTGTTGCCCCGGCCCGCCGAGACCGACACCGCCGCGTCCCCGCCCCCCGCCCCCGCGCCGGCCCGCCGGCCGGACGGGTGGCTCCTGCTGGCGCTCGCCGTGATCCTGGGCTCGTCCCTGGCCGTGGCGTTCCAGGCATTCAACCTGTTGTGGGGCCCCGTCGTCCTGGGCCTGGCCCTTGGCTGGTTGGCACTGGGCCTCGTCATCACCGCGCTGGTCACGCGGCGCGCCGAGGGCCCCCACCGGCGCACCGATCGGCGGGCCGTCTTCGTCGCGCTCGGCTGGTGCACGCTGGTCGCCCTGGTGGGTGGCTCGTGGTGGGTCGGCTCCGGCCCGCACGCGACCACTGCGCTCGTGACCTCGTCGGTCGCCGCGCTGGCCGTCGTGCCGCTCGGGGTGGTCGGCCTCCGGCTGCGCCGCGCGAGCCGCTGAACGGCGTCCGCCCCGCACCCCCGGCAGGCGCAATCAGTCGGGCAGGTCGGCCCGCCAGGCTCCGGGCCCGCCCACGTCGAGGGTGACAAGCCGCTGCGTCGGGCGGGTGAGCGCGACGTAGAGCACCCGGATGCCGCCGGGGCTCTCCGCGACGATCTCGTCCGGGGCGACCACGACGACGCCGTCGTACTCCAGGCCCTTGGCCTCCAGCGGCGAGACGAACAGCACGCGAGAGCGGGCCTCCGGGGTCACCGCGTCGTCCAGCTTCGCACCCACCCCTTGGCCCAGAGCGGCCAGCCGCGACGGCGGCACGATCACGCCGACGGTGCCGCCGACCTCGCCGGTGAGCCGGGCGACGGCGTCCGCCACCGCACCCACCAGCTCCGGCTCGCCCGCGCTCAGCAGGGCTGGCTCGACGCCGGTGGACCGCACGGCGTGCGGCAGGTCCGCCGTCGGGTGGTGCGCCTTCACCACGCGGGCCGCCAGCGCGAAGACCTCCGCCGGCGAGCGGTAGTTCACCGAGAGGCGGAACTCGCGGTGGGGGGCGCGGCCGATGAGGTCGCGCACGGCCCGGCCGACCTCGTCGAGATCCGGCCAGGAGCTCTGGGCCAGATCGCCCACCACCGTCCACGACGCCTGCGAACCGCGCCGCCGCAGCATGCGCCACTGCATCGGGGTGATGTCCTGGCTCTCGTCGACCAGCACGTGGGCGTAGGTCTCGTGGGCGTCGTCGGTGAGCGACTCCGCCGCCTCGGCCCGGCCCGGCTCGGTGGTCACCAACTCGGAGACCTCGGCGCCCTCGAGCAGGAACAGCGTCGGGTCGACCTCCTCCTCCACCGGGACCGGCCCCAGCAGCGCGGCCAGCTCGTCGAGCAGGGCGGTGTCGGCGACGGTCCAGGGCCGGTCCGCGGCGCGGGACGCGACCAGCAGGGCCTGCTCGTCGGCGTCCAACAACCCGCCGGCCACCCGCTCCACCACCCCGGGGTCGCCCAGCCGCCGCAGCACATCGGTCGGCGACAGCGCCGGCCACCACGCGTTGAGGAACATCTGGAACGGCGCCGACGAGGCGATCAGGTCGTCCACCGCCTCCGGCTCGAGGTCGAGGTCGGCCGGCACCTGCCCGGCGAGCGCGGCGGTGAGTGCCCGCTCGGCGGCGTCCCGCGCGAGGTTGACCTTCTGGTGGGCGAGGATGTTCGCGCGCAGGCGGGCGAGCTGGCCCTCGTCCAGCTTCAGCACGTTGCCCTTCACCGTGACGCGCAGCGACAGCCCGTCGGCGCCGGGGTCGACCAAGGGCAGGTTCACGAGGTTCCGCAGCACCGACACCATGCGCAGACTGCCCTTGACGAACGCGGTGGGGGCATCGTCCACCACCTCGGCGGTGAGCCCGCCGAGCGCGTCGGACGCTACGTCCCCGATCGCGCGCAGGGTCACCGAGTCCTCCCCGAGGCTGGGCAGCACGCGCTCGATGTAGTTCATGAACACCGGGCCCGGCCCGACGACGAGGATGCCGCCACGCTCGAAGCGGCGCCGGTGGGAGTACAGCAGGTAGGCGGCCCGGTGCAGCGCCACGACGGTCTTGCCCGTGCCGGGCCCGCCGCTGATGATCGTCACGCCCGCGTGGTCGGCGCGGATCGCCTCGTCCTGCTCGGCCTGGATGGTGGCGACGATGTCGCGCATCCGCGTGCCCCGCGCCCGGGAGAGCGACGCCATGAGGGCGCCCTCGCCGATGATGGGCAGGCCGTCGCGGTTGGCGTCCGTGTCGAGCAGGTCGTCCTCGATGCCGATGACCTGTTCGTTGCGGCAGCGCAGGACGCGGCGCCGCACGACGTCCATCGGGTTGGTCGCGGTCGCCCGGTAGAACGGCTCGGCGGCCCGCGCCCGCCAGTCGATCACCAGGGGCTCGTACTCCTCGTCGCGGACGCCGATGCGGCCGATGTAGCGCACCTCGCGACCGTCGGAACCGGTGGAGTCGCCCGTCTCGTCGAGGTCGAGCCGGCCGAAGACCAGGCCCTCGTGCTCGGCGTCCAGCGTCGCGAGGCGGCGCGCGGCCTGGAAGGCGAAGGCGTCGCGCTCGAACATCGCCGTGCCGTCCTCCTCGCGCATCCAGCTCTGGCGGTCCGAGGTGTAGATCGCGCGTCCCGTCCTCGCGGCGGAGCGAGCGGAGAGGGTCGCCTCCTCCAGTCGGGCGTGGACGGCATCCACGTGTGCCTGCTCAGTGGCCAGCTCGCGTGCGAGCAGCTCTGCATCGTTCAAGAGTCGTCCTGCCTGGTGACCGTGACATGACCAAGACCTGACATCCTACCGCGCCCGTCCATGGCCCTGGTGGGTGTTCGTCGGCCGAATGTCCTCCCCCGTGAGGTGCGCGTGGGCGGCGTAGGACGCCAGCGCCCCGCTGAGCACCTGGGCCCACGGTTCTGCCCCGCCCGGGCTGGAGGCGTGGGCGACGAATCGGCCCGGGGCGCTGGGGTCGGCGAGGCGGGGGCGGGCCAGCAACTGGTCGACGAAGGTGTCCCGCGGCCGCCAGCGGCGGGGGCGGTGCCAGGTGAGGCCGGGGTCGCGCGTGTCGATCGTGACGGCGGCGGCCGGCGTTGTTGCGGTGGTGGGGACGCCCCGGGCGGCGATCCGGCCGCGCAGCACGTCGACCAGGGCGGACGCCGGCGCCGGGGCACCCGCGGCGTCCACGAGCTGCCACCGGC
Source organism: Propioniciclava soli (assembly GCF_038502305.1). Classification (NCBI taxonomy): domain Bacteria; kingdom Bacillati; phylum Actinomycetota; class Actinomycetes; order Propionibacteriales; family Propionibacteriaceae; genus Propioniciclava; species Propioniciclava soli. The sequence goes on along the minus strand of NZ_CP115965.1, from coordinate 2,746,267 downwards.
CGAACGTGCGGTCGATGCTGAGGCGGGAGGTGAGCCAGGCGGGCGCGTCGGCCGGGTCCAACCCCCGGTCGGTGGCGACGGCGCGGACGCGGTCGGCCAGCACGGGGTGCCGGAGGTCGCGGGCCACGTGCGCCAGGCTGCGCCGGGGGTCGAGCCCGGCGCGGGCCACCGCGGCGTCGGTGAGTTCGGCCTCCAGGCCGAGGGGACGCAGCGCCTGCCAGGTGCGGTCGGCGGCGTCGACGAGGTCGCGCCAGGCGGCGGCGGCGTCCTCGCCGAGGGCGTCGACGTCGCGGTACCACTGCTCCCCGCGGTCGCCGGGGCTGTCGGGGTGGGGCACGAGTTCGAGGCCGTGGAGGCCCAGCGCGCCCTTGGCGGGGCGGCCCGACTTGGTGAACAGGTCGCGCCACGGGGCGGGGAAGTCGACCACCACCGAGCCCGCCGTCGCGCCGAGCTGGGCGGCAAGCGCGTCCGGCCAGCCGGGGTCGGGCTCGACCAGGGTGACGTCGTGGCCGACGTGGGCGAGCCGGGCGGCGGCGGCGACACCGGCGACGGTGCCGCCGAGGACGGCGACGGTGCCCACGTCAGGCGGGGGTGGGGGCGTGGCGGTCGCGCCAGCGCTGGAAGGACGCCCACCCGCGGCGGATGCGGGACGCCAAGTACCACAGGGCGCCCAGCCCCGCCAGCAGCAGGATGCCGAAGACGACCGCCGCGGCCACCGGCGCCACCGCGACGAGGGTGGCGACGCCGGTGACGGCCACGTCGCCCGCCGACGAGGCGGCCACGTTGGTCACCGGCTCGGGGGAGGTGTTCACCGCCAGGCGGATCCCGGCCTTGGTGAGGTGGCTGACCAAGGCGGTGACGCCCCCGACGGCGGCCAGGGTGACCGTGGTGAGGTCGCCCGTGGCGCCGGCCCACAGGGCACCGATCGCCGCGCCGGCGATGGGGCGGATCACGGTGGAGACGGCGTCCCAGGCGGAGTCGACGTACGGGATCTTGTCGGCCACCACCTCGATGAGGCACAGGACGCCGACGACGACCAGCACGTCGGTGCGCTGGAACCCGGCCGGGACGCCGTCGATGCCGGCGAAGCGGCCCAGCAGCCCCAGCACCAGCACGGTGGCCCAGGCGTTGACGCCGCTGGCCCACCCGGAGGCGAAGGCGGCGGGGAGCATCTCCATGGACGCCGAGGGTACTGGGCGGGGGTGACAGCGCGCACGCGCCGTTCGGGCTCCGTTCACCACAATGTCATCCATTCGTCGCTGGTGGTACGGCCCACCCCCGTGCCGGCCACGCCCCCGGCGCGCCTAGAGTGGAATGGTTCAGGGCGGCGGACGCCGTCGCGCGCGCGGGTGGGGAGGGTTGCGGTGGGCAACGCACTGGAATTCATCAAGGGTGTCGACAAGCTGCATGCCTTCTACACCGAGAACGTCCGCATGCTCGCGCACGCCTACGACCTCTCCGACGAGGAGGCCGCCCGCATCCTCGAGACGTACGACTTCCGCAACGTGGCGCGCTCGATCCTGCGCCCACCGCGGGTCGACCTGATGGAGCGCCTCGGCGACTGACGCAGGGCTCCCCGCCAGGGATGAGGGCGGCTGCGCGCACGGTCGGACGTCGGGGCCGCTCGGGGCGCAGGGGCATCCCGACCGTGGAGCGACGCGCCGGCGTCCGGGGCGGCGTAGGTTCACCAGAGTGAGTCGTGGGTTCGGCCGCCGGGGGGCGGCCCTGGCGTGCAGTGTCCTTCTCGTCGCGTGCGCACCCGCTGCGTCCGTGACGCCGTCGCCGTCCGCCCCGGGGTGACGCCCCCGGCAGCCGTGGCGGCCCCGGCGACGTGGGCCAGCGACCAGCTCGTCGAGAATCGGCCCGACCGGCCCGTGTTCCTCGCCTGGCCGGTGGTGCCGGACGCCGCGCCGCTCGGCACGGCGGTGCGCGCCTGGCTGGACGAGCGTCTGGAGGTCTTCCGTGCCGACGAGATCCCCAGCGAGGAGGCGCCGCCCGAGCTCAACGGGCAGTGGGCGGCGACCCTCGACGAGCCGGGCGGCATGGTGGGTGTGCGCGTGGAGCTGTACGAGTTCAGCGGTGCCAACGGGGCGCTGACCTCGGCCACGTTCCACGCCGAGCGCGGGGCCACGGCCGCGCTGTCCGGGCGCGACCTGGTGGCCGACGAGAGCGCCGATGCGTTCGCGGACGCGACCCTGGCGGCGCTGCGGGCGGCCGGGCACCCGGTGCTCGACGACCTGGCCGCCACGCCGGCCGCGCGCGAGGCGCTGTTCGCCGACCTGACGTTCACGCGCGCCGGCGAGCTCGTCGTGCGCGTCGGCGAGGGGGTCGTGGCACCCTTCAGTGAGGGGGAGGTGGACGCCGTGGTGCCGGCCGAGGTCGCCGAGGGGTTGTTGTCGCCGAACGGGCGGCGGGTCCGGGACGCCTACGCCGCGGTCGGCCCGATCGCCGCGTCGACGCCCCCCGCTCCCGCGGCCACCCCGACGCCCGCTCCCGTGGCCACGCCGACGGCCCCGCCCACCTCGAGTTCTTCGGCCGCCCCGAGTTCGTCGGCCACCCCGAGCGCGTCGCCCGCTTCGAGTGGCGCGGCAGGGCGGGGCACTCCGGCCGCGCCGGCGGCGTCCGGCACCGCTGCGGAGCCGGTGGACTGCGCGGCCACGCCGTGCGTGGCGCTGACGTTCGACGACGGCCCCGGGCCGCACACGACCCGGTTGCTCGACCTGCTGGCCGCCCGGAAGGCGCCGGCCACGTTCTTCCTGCCCGGCCAGAACGTGGCCCGACAGCCGGGGTTGGTGCGCCGGATGGCGGCCGAGGGGCACGAGATCGGCAACCACACGTGGGATCACCAGCAGCTCACCAAGCTGGGCCGGGCCGGCCAGCGCGAGGAGGTGGAGCGGGCGGCGGCGGCGATCGCTGCGGCCGGCGCGACGCCGACGGTCTTCCGGCCGCCCTACGGCTCGCGCAACGCCACCACCGACGCCGTGGCGGGGGCCCCGGTGATCCTGTGGGACGTCGACACCCTCGACTGGAAGACCCGGGACACCGACGCCACCGTGGCGGCCGCGCTGCGCGACACCCGGCGCGGCTCGATCGTGTTGATGCACGACATCCACGCCCCGACCGTGGCTGCCGTGCCCCGCATCATCGACGGGCTGCGGGAGCGGGGCTACACCCTGGTGACCGTCTCGCAGCTGCTGGGCGACGCCCGTCCCGGCGTGGTGCACCGCCGGCGGCAGGGGGCGGACGCGGGCTCTTGACGGATTGTCGGAGGCGCCGCGTAGAGTGATCGCTCCATCGAACTTCTGTTCGAAAGGGGAGGGTGGTCATGCGGCGGTACGACGAACCGATCGAGGTGCGCTCGGGTGAGGTGGACGGCGAGCTCGCCCCCGTCCAGTTCCTGTGGCGGCGCCGGCTGTGGCGGGTGCTGAGCGTCGAGACACGGTGGAAGGAGACCGCGGACTGGTGGTCGCGCGGGGCCGGGGGGCGCGCGGAGGCGTCCATCGGGGCGGACGCGGACGCCGACCTGCTCGCCGAGTCGGAGGTCTGGCGGGTGGTGGCCTCACCGGGGGCGTCGGCCTCCCCGGGTGTCTACGAGCTGGCGCATCCCGTCAGCCACGACGCCTGGTCGCTGCGGGCGGTGGTGGACTGATGCCCGCCCTCGACGTCCCCGGACCCCACCGCACGTCTCACCGCGCGGGCCCCCTGGTGGCCGAGGGTGGGGCCGAGAACGGGGGCGGGGCGGTCGACGACGTCACCGCCGCGCTGGCCGTCGCGGAGGACGCCGTGCGCCCGGCGACCCGCTACCTCGCCGCCCACGCCGCCGCGCTGCGGGTGGCCGCGGCGGTGCTGGCGGTGCGGCGGCCCCGGCTGCGCGGGCGGCGCGGGGTCTGGGAGGTGGTGGCCGCCGTCGCGCCCGAGCTGGGCGAGTGGGCGGCCTACTTCGGCACCCTCGAGCTCAAGCGGCAGGCCGTCGCGGCGGGGGCGTCCGGGCTGGTCGGCACCCGCGAGGCGGATGACCTCGTGCGCGATGCCGGCGCGTTCGCGCAGGCCGCGGCCTGGTACTGCGGCGGGGGTGTGCGGCATGGGTGACCCGTTCGTCCACCTGCGGGTCGCGTCGGGCTACTCGCTGCAGTACGGCACCGCGCACCCGTCGGCGCTCGTCGCGCAGGCGGCGAACCATGACATGGACACCCTCGCCCTCACCGACCGCGACGGGCTCTACGGCGCCATCCGGTTCGCCAAGGCGTGCCTGGGGGCGGGCGTCGCCCCGGTGGTCGGGGCCGATCTCGCGGTGGAGCGGGACGGCCGTCGGGCGGCCGGCGCCGGCTGGACGCGGGGCGGCGACGCGCTGCCCCGCGTGGTCGTGCTCGCCGAGTCGCGACGCGGCTGGGGTTCGCTGTGCCAGCTGGTCTCGGCCACCCACGCGCGCGGTGAGCGCGGCAAGCCGGTCGCCAACCGGCTCCTCGTCGGCGCCCACGCCACCGATGTCGTCGTCGTCCTCGGCCCCGACTCCGACCTGGGGGAGGCCCTCGCCGAGCGCGACGACGCCCGGGCCGAGGCCGTCCTGGCGGCGTGGCGGGCGGTGCTGGAGGACCACCAGATCGTCCTCGGCGTCACCAACCACCACGTCGCGCCCGGCCCGGGGGGCTGCGCGGTCGGGTCGGCGCGCCTGGCGGGGCGCATGCTCGCCTTCGCCGACGCCCACGGGCTGGCCGGCGTCCTCACCAACGCCGTCCGCATGGCCCGTCGCGCGGACGCCCCGGTCGCCGACGTGCTGGACGCCGCCCGCCGCCTGGTGCCCCTCGACGTCCGCAACGTCGACCGGCGCAACGCCGAGGGGTACCTCAAGTCGGGCAAGGACATGGTCGCGACCGCCGAGGAGGTCGCCCGCCTCGCCGGCCGGCCGGACGCGACCCGCCTGTTCGGCGACACCCGGCACCTGGCGCTGCGCTGTCGCCTCGACCCGCGGGCCGATCTGGGGCTGGGGGAGATCCACCTGCCCGAGTTCGCCGGGGGCATCGGCGAACTGCGCGCCCGGTGCGAGGCCGGGCTGGCGGCCCGCTACGGCGCGGCGCCGGCGGCCACGCACGACCGGCTGGCCGACGAGCTGGGCGTCATCGAACAACTGGGGTTCGCGGCGTACTTCCTCACCGTCGCCCAGGTGGTCGACACGGTGAAGGAGATGGGCATCCGCGTGGCGGCGCGCGGCTCGGGGGCGGGCAGCCTCGTGAACTACTGCCTGGGCATCTCGGGGGTCGACCCGATCCGCTACGACCTCATCATGGAGCGGTTCCTCTCCCCGCTGCGCCGGGCGCTGCCCGACATCGACATCGACGTGGAGTCGGCCCGGCGGCTGGAGGTGTACGACCGGGTGTTCGCCGATTTCGGCGCCGACCGGGTCGCCGCGGTGGCGATGCTGGAGACGTACCGCGTCCGCCACGCCATCCGCGACACGGGCGCGGCGATGAGCCTGCCGCCGGGGGACGTGGACGCGTTGGCCAAGGCCTTCCCGCACATCCGCGCCCGCGATGTGCGCCACGCGCTGCGCGAGCTGCCCGAGCTGCGGCGGCTGAAGGTGGCCGACACCCAGCTGGAGACGCTGTTCACCCTGGTGGAGTCCCTCGACGGGCTGCCCCGGCACGTGGCGCTGCACCCGTGCGGGGTGATCCTGTCCGACGCCACGCTAGGGGAGCGGACGCCGGTCGAGGCATCGTTCGGCGGGTACGCGATGAGCCAGTTCGACAAGGACGACGTGGAGGACATCGGGTTGTTGAAGCTCGACATCCTCGGCATCCGGATGCAGAGCTCGATGGCGCACGCCGTCGACGAGGTGGCGCGCGTCACGGGCGAGCGGGTGGACGTGGACGCCCTGGCGCCGTACGAGGACGCCGACGTGTACGGCATGATCGGCCGCGCGGAGACGATCGGCTGCTTCCAGATCGAGTCGCCGGGCCAACGCGAGCTGGTGGGCAAGTTCGGGCCGCGGGAGTTCAACGACCTGGTCATCGACATCAGCCTGTTCCGGCCCGGGCCGGTGAAGTCCGACATGGTCGTGCCGTTCCTGCGCGCCCGCAACGGGTGGAACGAGGCCAGCTACCCCCACCCCGACCTGGTGCCCGCCCTCGCGGAGACCCAGGGGGTCGTCGTGTTCCACGAGCAGGTGATCAAGCTGGTCGCCGTCATGACCGGCTGCTCGCTCGCCCACGGCGACGAGGCGCGGCGCGCGCTCGGCTCGACGCAGGGGCAGGAAGACGTGCGGCGCTGGTTCGTGCCCGCCGCGCGGGCGCGGGGCTACGACGAGGCGCTGATCGGGCACGTGTGGGAGGTGCTGGTCGCGTTCGCGTCGTTCGGGTTCTGCAAGGCCCACGCGGCGGCGTTCGCGCTGCCCACCTACCAGTCGGCGTGGTTGAAGTGGCACCACCCGGCCGCCTTCATCGCGGGGCTCCTCACCCACGACCCCGGCATGTACCCCAAACGGCTCATCCTGGAGGAGGCGCGGCGCGTCGGCGTCCCCATCCTGCCGCTGGACGTCAACGCCTCCGACGCGGTCCACCGGATCGAACCGGTGGCCGACGCCGGGCCCCCCACTGCCTTGGGTGCTACGGGGCAGCCGCGTTCGGCGGTGGCCGTCCACACCCTCGGCATCCGGCTGGCGCTGAGCGAGGTGAAGGGCATCACGGACGCCGAGATCGACCGCATCGCGAGCGGTCGGCCCTACGCGGGGGTCGTCGACTTCTGGCAGCGGGCCCGCCCGTCGAGCGACGTCGCCGAGCGCCTGGTGCTGGCCGGGGCGTTCGACACGCTGTACCGCATCGGCGGCCCGCGGCGCATCGACGCCCGGGGCGTCGTCACCCGCCGCGACCTGTTGCTCACCCTCGCCGACCTCGCCCGGGCCGATCGGGTGGACGCCCGCGCCCACGGCCGGGCCCGCGGCCTGGGCAGCCAGGGGGCGACCACGGAGCAGGCCGTCCAACTGGCGTTCGACTTCGCCCCGCCGGCCGAGGCCACTCCCGCCGACCTCGCGTTCCCGACCCGGGGTGCGTTCCCCGCCGACGTCGCGCTGGCGGCCGACGTGGCGTTGCCGGCCGACGTCCGCCCGTCCGGGTTGCCCGAGATGACCGCGACCGAGCGGCTGGAGGCGGAGCTGGCGGTGCTCGGCCTGGACGCCACGCGCCACGTGCTGGCCGAGCACCGGGACTTCCTGGACGCGATCGGGGTCACCTGGTCCGACCAGTTGCTCCAGCGGCGCAGCCAGAGCCGGCTCCTGGTGGCCGGGGTGAAGGTGGCGACGCAGACGCCGCCCGTGAAGTCGGGGCGCCGGGTGGTCTTCGCGACGCTCGACGACACCCGGGGCCTGGTGGACCTGACGTTCTTCGAGGACGCCCAGGGCCCCTTCGCCACCACGGTGTTCAACAGCTGGCTGCTGCTCGGGGTGGGGGAGCTGCGGCGCACCGGTCCGCGCGGGGTGTCGCTGCGGGCGATCGGGGCGTGGGACCTGCTGCAGCTGCGGGAGCGGTGGGCGTCCGTCCTGGAGGCCACCGGCGATCCGGACGCCGCCGCCGCGGCCGTGCGGGCGGTCATCGACACCGACCTCGCGGCGCAGGAGGAGGCCAACGCCGCCCGCGACCGGGCCCGCGCCGAGTGGGACTGGAACGCCAAGGCGGAGGGTCGCCCCTGGGCCGACGAACCCCGCGCCGACGAACCCCGCGCCGACGGGCCTGCCACCGACCGGCCCCCCGTCAACCGGCCCCGGGCCGACACCGAGCACGCGGGCGCCGCCGGCGGCATGGGGCAGCGCCGGGTGTTGGTGCACCCCAGCGGGTTCGTGCAGTCGCCCTACACCGACGTGGCGCCGGCGGGGGAGTCGCCCAAGCAGATCCCGAAGCGCTACGCCGACCCGGGGCGCAAGCTGTGGCACTCCAGCCAGGGGTCGTCCGGCCGGTGACCGGGGGAGCGGGGTGCTTTTGTCGGACCCACCCCCTACCATCGGATGGGTAAGTGTGTTCGAATCGTCGAGGAGGTCCGTCCGTGCCGGTCATCGCCCACGTCGACATGGACGCCTTCTACGTCGAGGTGGCCCTGCGCGAGCGTCCCGAGCTGCGCGGGCGTCCGGTGTGGGTGGGCGGGGCCAGCCGCGGGGTGGTGCTGTCGGCGTCCTACGAGGCGCGGGCGTACGGGGTGGAGGGGGGCATGTCGTCCACGCGCGCGCGCCGGTTGTGCCCGGATGCGGTCGCGATCCGGCCCGACTACGACGCCTACGAGGAGGTCTCCGACGGGGTCTTCGCGATCTTCGCCTCGATCACGCCGACCGTCGAGAGGGTCAGCCTCGACGAGGCGTTCCTCGACCTGACGGGCACCGGCCGGCTGCTGGGGGGGCCGGTCGAGGTGGGCGAGCTGATCCGGGCGATGGTCGCCGACGAGCAGGGCGTGCCGTGTTCGGTGGGGATCGCGCCCACCAAGCTCATCGCGAAGATGGGCTCGAACGCGGCCAAGCCGAACGGGCTCGTGCAGGTGCAGCCGGGGGAGGTGGTGAGCTTCCTGCACCCCCAGCCGGTCGAGAAGATCTGGGGGGTGGGCCCGGCCATGACCGCGTCCCTGCACAAGCTCGGCCTCACCACGATAGGCCAGGTGGCGCACACGCCGAAGTCGACGCTGCAGCGCGCCCTCGGGGCGCGGGCCGGCGCCGAGCTGTGGGAGCTGGCCTGGGGCATCGACGGTCGCCGTGTGGTCGCCACCCCGGCCGACCGCAGCGTCGGCAACCAGGAGACCTTCGACCGTGACACCGACGACCCCGCCGTCATCGCCACCGAGCTGTTGCGGATCAGCGCGCGGGTGGCCTCCCGGATGCGTCGGGCGGGTCTGGTGGGCAGGACGGTGACCCTCACGCTCCGTTTCGCGGATTTCCGCACGGTGCAGAAATCGCTGACCCTGGCGGCGCCCACCGACGGAACCGACGCCCTCCACGCGGCGGCGCTCCGGCTCTGGGCCGCCTTTCGGCTGGAGCGGCCGCGGATCCGGCGGGTCGGCGTCCGGGTCGAGGGTTTGGTCGAGGCGGGTCAGGTCGCCACCCAACCCGCTCTTGACGAGCCCGAACACGGCTGGCGCGATGCGGAACGGGCCGCGGACGCCGTCGTGGCGCGCTTCGGCCCGCACGCGCTGGTCCGGGCGGCGCTCACCGGCCCGAAACGCGGTTCCGTTTGACGCCGCCGAGGCCTACACTGGGCGTCACTGCGGAGCCCGCCACGGAGGTTCATCGCAGAGCCCACCAAGGAGGGAGGCGACATGGCACTGTCCGAGAAGGAGCAGCGGCTCCTCGAGCAACTCGAAGCAGCCCTCGCCGCGGAGGACCCCAAGTTCGCCAGCACGCTACGGGGTTCGTCCCACCGCACCCTGCACCGCCGCCGGGCCGCGCTCGCCGGTCTGGGCTTCCTCGCCGGCGTGGCCGCCCTCGTCGCGGGCATGCAGGTCGCCTGGTGGCTCAGCGTCCTGGGGTTCATCGTCATGTTCGCCTTCACCATCGTCGCGCTGAGCGCGTGGCGTCACGTCGACACCGGCGGCCGTCACGAGGGCATCCGGCCCGACAAGGCGTTCACCGACCGGCCGCAGCGCCCCGACGACCGCTTCTGATCCCCACCTGAATCACTCCCCCCACACACAACCACAAGGGCGGCCCGGAGCGGGCCGCCCTTCGTTCGTCTCCGCGCCACCGCACCGCCGCGCCGCCCACGTTCCCGCTCCCCCTGGTCCCGTTCCCTGTGTTCGCGCGGCGCGCGTCCTCATCAGGCGCCCCCGCTGCGACCGCCTCGTTGCCGGGCCAGGGCGGTGAGCACGAGCTGCACCTCCTCGGCCCACGATCCGGAGCCGTCATAGGCGCCCGGCACGTCGAACAGCGCGCGTTCCGCGGCGACCGCCAGCCGCTCCAGGGCGGCGCTGGCGTCCGCATCACCCAGCCGATCCGCCAGGGCCGCCGCCGCGAACCGGGGTGACCCGGCCGGCCAGGGGAGCGCCGCGTCGGTGACGGACTCGCGCACCTCATCCCACGCGTCGAGGGTGTTGGTGCGGGCGTCGCCGGTGCCCGCGAGCCGTCGGCGGCGCCGCCGGACGCGCAGCGCCCGGGGCGCGGCCAGCGCCAGGGCAGCGATCGCGAGCACCAGCCCCAGCAGCCACCAGACTCCGACGTCCGCCCCGGCTCCCTGGCCCGGCACGGGCGCCGCGGTGGGCTGCGGCGTCGCCGCGGCCGTCGGGGTGGGCGTCGGCGTCGGAGCACCAGCGGGCGTGGGCACGGCGGTGGGCGTCGCGGACGGGCTGACGCTCGGATCGGGCACGTTCGAGCCGCCGCGCGCCGGGGTGGGTTCGAACGCCACCCACCCGTAACCGTCCAGCCACAGTTCGGGCCAGGTGTGCAGGTCGCGCGCCGTCAACTCCCAGGCGCCGGTGTTCGGGTCGTGCGTGCCGGGCACGAACCCGACCGCCAGCCGGCTGGGGATGCCGAGCTCCCGCGCGAGGATCGCCATGGCGCCCGCGAACTGCTCGCAGTACCCGCTGCGCGAGTGGAACAGGAAGTCCTCGATGGTGGCGATGCCGTCGCCCGAGCCGGTGTCCGCGGCGAGGGAGTAGGTGAACGCGTCGGAGGTCAGCCACCGCTGGATCGCCAGGGCCTGGGCGCCCGCCGTCCGGGTGCCTTCGGTGACCGTGAGGGCGAGCTCGCGCACGTCGTCCGACACGACGAGGGGAAGCTCGATCTGCTCCTGACGCCCGTCGTCCAGCGACGTCCCGGCCGTCGCGAGGAGCGCGTCGTCGGGCCGGACGTCGAGGCTGGTGACGGTGTAGCGCAGCCCCCGGGTCGCCGACGACCGGCCGGGCCCTTCCAGCGCCATCACGTCGAGGGTGTCGAGCGCGAACCCCCAGTCCCCCTCCGCGTCGAACGACAGGGGGGCGTACGGGGCCGGCAGCCACTCGCTGGCGAAGTCGCCGATCTGCACCTCGGTGACCCGACGCGTCCCCGTCCCGGGTTGCACGCCGGGGGGCGCGGGCAGGCGTCCGGTGGCGACGCGCACGTCCTGCAGCCCGAAGCCCTGCGCGGTGAAGCGGGGCAGCGTCGCGAGCTTCAGGTAGGCACCGGTCGGCTGGTCGGTGGTGTAGGTGACCACCACGTCGTCGGAGCCCTGGGCGAGGTTGCGTTTCAGGTCGAGCGACGGGTCGGACATCTGCAGCGGCGCGCGGGCGCGCGGGGCCTCCAGGTCGGGCAGGGCGTCCGCCACGGCCCAGGTGGCGACCAGGGCGCCGGCCGTCACCACGGCGGCGGACGCCGTCGCCGCTCCCCACTGCCCCGCGGGCAGGCCGTCGCCGGACGGCAGGGCAGCGAGCAGCACGAGGACGAGTCCGACGGCGAAGAGGGCGAACTCGGAGAACAGCATGGCGGTTCCGAGGCCGACCGCGACGACGGCGTACAGCGCGAGCAGCGGCACGGCGACCCCGGCGGGTCGGTTCACCACGCACGCGATCCAGTCGGCGGCGAGCGCGATCAACGCCACGAGGGCGCAGAGCAGGAACATCACGCCCGCATGGGGGGGCAGCGGCGCCGAGCCCGTGGTGATCGCGGTGACGCCCCCGGTGGCGAGGCCGGCCACCCCCAGGGCGCGCGCGGCTCCGAACCGCAGCGCCACGCCGAGCACCACCGTGGCCGCGACCACGGCGGTCTGGAGGGGCAGGGCGAGGGCCGGGGAGAGGCGCAGGGCGCGGGTCACCCAGCCGCTCACCCCGGTGACGGCGATGACGACGACGCCCCACAGCAGGGTCTCGGTGTCCCGGGTGATCTGCTGCCACGACCAGAGCTGGAGGGCCAGCGCGAGCCCGACGGCCAGGGGGAGGCGTACCGTCGGCATCAGCGCCTCGTCCCCGCCCCGGCGCGGTCCGGCAGCCAGGCCGCGGCGAGGTCCCCGTCGGGCGTGGTCGTGCGGACGTCCCAGTCGTGCCGCTCCAGGGCCGCACGGTGGTGGTCGAACTCGTTCCGGTGGGCCTCCGCGGGCGCGATCACGAGCGCGATGCGGGCGTGTCGCGAGGCGGGCAGCCCGGCGAGCAGGTCGACACTCGACGCGTCCAGCCGGCCGAGCAGCGCGACGAGGACGCCGTCACCGCGGCGGTGGAGGGCCTCGGTGGCGGCGCGCAGGTCCTCCACGCCGGTCACGTCCACGTCCACCAGCGGCTCCAACCACCGCGCCGCCGCGACGGCGGGGTCGCTCCCGGCCTCGTGGACGTCCCCGGCCGCGTCCACCAGGCCGAGCGCGTAGGACTCCTCGAGCAGCCGCTCGCCGACGGAGGCGGCGGCGTCCACCAGCCACTCGAAGGTGGGCCGGGTGTCGCCCGCCGGGGCGTGGACGCCGGCGCGCGAGTCCAGCAACAGCCAGGCGGCGGGGTCCCAGGCCGCCTCCTCGCGGCGGACCATGAGCTCACCCGTGCGCGCGGTGGTGCGCCAGTCGATGCGGCGCACGTCGTCGCCGGGGTGGTAGTCCCGCACGGTGGCGTCGTCGGGCCCGATCTGTGCGCTCCGGGGCAGGGGCGTCTCGCCCGTCTCACCGATCACGCCGAGCCCGGCGTGCGGCAGGGGGTGGACGCGCGGCGTCACGACGACCTCGGTGGCGAGGCCGGCGGTGCGGGAGAACGTCCAGAACCCCAGGACGTCCCCGGTGCGCACCGTGAGCCGCGCGAGCGGGTGGCGCCCGCGTCGCCGGGGCCGGATCGGGTAGGCGGCGTGGGTCGTGGCGCCCTGGTGCCGGGCGTCCAGCCGGATCAGGTGGGGGGCGCCCAGGAGGGGCCCCGGGTCGTCCCAGGCGGTCGCGTCCACGCCGAAGCCCGGGCGGGTGGCGGTGAAGCGGAGGCGGACGCGCGCGGTGTCACCGACCGGGGTCACCACCGGTGACACGGAGCGCTCGACCCGGAAGCTCGGCCGCGTGACCAGCGAGCTCAGCAGCGCGACGAGCGGCAGGGCGATGAAGAAGACCGCGGGCCAGAGCAGGTCATCCTGCCCCGTCCCCCACGCAGCGCCGGCCACCGTGGCGCCCAGCACGAGGGAGCCGAGGGCGCGGGAGGTCGGCCGCGGGAGCGCACGCACGGGGCCTCAGGTGCGCCGGGGGGCGGGGATCGAACGGACGATCTCGGCGACCACCTGGGCGGCGGACCCCTCCGTCGCCTGTGCCCGGTAGTGCACCAGGACGCGGTGGCCGAGCACGGCGCCGGCGAGGGAGGAGACGTCCTCGGGGATCAGGAAGCCACGGCCCCGCATCGCTGCGCGGGCGCGTCCGGCCCGGAGCAGCTGCAGCGACGAGCGGGGGGAGGCGCCGAGGCGCAGGGCGGCGTGGGTGCGGGTGGCCGCGACCATGTCCACCACGTACGCCTTGAGGGCCGGATGGACGTAGACGCGGCGGACGACCTCGCGCGCCGCGAGCACCTCCGCCCCGTCGGTGACGGCGATGAGGTCGTCGAGCGGGTTGGCCGCGCCGTGGTGGTCGAGCATGGCCAGCTCGGCCTCGCGAGAGGGGTAGCCCATCGACACGCAGGCCATGAAGCGGTCGCGTTGCGCCTCCGGCAGGGGATAGGTGCCCTGCATCTCGATCGGGTTCTGGGTGGCGAACACCATGAACGGCTCGGGCAGGGCGTGGGTGGTGCCGTCCACCGAGACGTGGTGCTCCTCCATCGCCTCCAGCAGCGCCGACTGCGTCTTCGGCGAGGCGCGGTTGATCTCGTCGCCGATGACGACGTTGGCGAACACCCCGCCCGGCTTGAAATCGAACGCGCGGCTCTGGGGGTTGAACACCGCCACGCCGGTGATGTCGCCGGGCAGCAGGTCGGGGGTGAACTGGATGCGCCGCACCGAGCCGTCGATGGAGCAGGCCAACGCCCGCGCGAGCATGGTCTTGCCGACCCCGGGGACGTCCTCGATGAGCAGGTGCCCGCCGGCCAGCAGCACCACCAGGGCCATCTCGACGGTCTCCGGCTTGCCCTCGATCACGGCGCCCACGTTGGCGGTGAGCCGATCGGCCAGGGCGGCGGCCCCCGAGACGTCGACGGAGAGCGGGTTCGTCACGGCGCCCACCCTAGCGGGCGATCCTCGACCCGGCGGGGTCGACGATCACGGCCCTTCCCCGACTCCCTCCACATCCATCCACCTCTCCGCCCCGGGTGGGTCCTGAACCGATTCATCGCCCGCCCGTGGCGGCGATCGGGGAGGTGCGCGGACGTCGAGACCCGCGGGGGATTGAAAGAAGTGGAGGAATGTGGGTAAATGTGGAGGTAAGTGGAGGACTTGGGAAGGCCGAGGGGAAGGGGCGCCGATGTTCTTGGGCACCCACACCCCGAAGCTGGACGAGAAGGGCCGCTTCGTCCTCCCCGCACGATTCCGCGACGAACTGGCAGGAGGGCTGATCATCGCCAAGGGTCAGGAGCGCTGCCTGTCGATCTTCACGCCGGCGGAGTTCGCGCGGCAGGCGGAGGTCGCCCTGACGGGCTCCCCGACGGTCCGCGACATCCGGGACTTCCAGCGCACGTTCGCGGCGGGGGCGTCCGAGGAGACGCCGGACAAGCAGGGTCGCGTCACGGTGCCGCCGCTGCTGCGGGCCTATGCGGGGCTCGACAAGGACATCGCGGTCATCGGCGCGTTCAACCGCATCGAGCTCTGGGATCTCGGGGCCTGGCAGGCCTATGAGACCGCGCAGGACGAGAAGTTCAGCTCGCTGGACGCCGAGATCACGCAGGCGCCGGCCGGAGGGTGAGGCTTCGACCCGGGACGACTCCCTGACACCACTTCCCCGGTGGCAGGCGGTCGCTCCGGATCGAAACCCCGTTCCCCGGACGGAGGAGAAAGGAGCGAGACGATGCAGGCAGCGCACCAGGGCCACGTGCCCGTGATGCTCGACCGCATCGTCGCGCTGCTCGCCCCGGCGCTGGCCTCCGGCGGCATCTACGTCGACGGCACCCTCGGCCTGGCCGGTCACGCCGTGGCGGTGCTGGACGCCTGCCCGCAGGCCCGGCTCGTGGGCATCGACCGCGACCCGGACGCCCTCGAGGTCGCCGGTGAGCGGCTCGCCCGGTTCGGCGACCGCGTCACGCTGGTTCGCGCCGTCTACGACGAGCTTCCCGACGTGCTGGACGACCTCGGCACCCCTCGCGTCGAGGCGATCCTGGCCGACCTCGGGCTCAGCTCCCTGCAGATCGACCGCGCCGACCGCGGTTTCGCCTACGCGGTGGACGCCCCCCTCGACATGCGCATGGGGCAGGGCGAGGGGCTGAGTGCCGCCGACGTCGTCAACACCTACGACGCCGCCGCGCTCACCCGCATCCTGCGCACCTACGGCGAGGAGCGCTTCGCCGACCGCATCGCCCGCCGCATCGTCACCGCCCGGGCCGAGGAGCCCTTCACCACGAGCGCCCGCCTGGTACAGGTGCTGTCGGACGCCATCCCCGCTGCGGCGCGGGCGTCCGGGGGCCACCCCGCCAAGCGGACGTTCCAGGCCCTGCGCATCGAGGTGAACGGTGAACTGGACGCCCTCGCCGGCCTGCTGCCCGCGGCCCTGGCCGCCCTCGCGCCCGGCGGACGCCTCGCCGCCCTCGCCTACCACTCGCTGGAGGACCGGCTGGTGAAGCAGTCCTTTGCGCACGCCACCACGGACACCGCCCCGCGCGGCCTGCCCGTGGTGCCGCCCGAGCACCGGGCCAAGTTCCGGCAGCTCACCCGGGGTGCGGAGCGGCCCGATGCCGCCGAGTGCGCCACCAACCCGCGCGCAGCCTCCGCCCGGCTGCGGGCCACCGAACGTCTGAAGGAGGTGGCGGCATGACCGTCAACCCGACCCCGCGCGCGACCACCCGCCAGAGCCCCGCGGCGCAGGAGCCCCGGCTGCGCGGTCTGCCCACGCGCACGCCGCGCATGGCGTCGCTGCCGTTCGGGCTGTTCATGGTGGCCCTGTTCGCCGGCGGCGCGGTGGGGCTGTTGTTCTTCATCACGACGTTGCAGAACCAGTCGTTCGAGGTGCGGCAGGCGCAGCGCGAGGCCACCGAGCTGGGCTACCGCGTGAGCGACCTCGAGGCGCAGCTCTACGCGGCCCAGGCCCCCCGCGAGCTTGCGCGGCGCGCCACCGAGCTCGGCATGGTGCCCAACCCCTACGGCGTCTTCATCGACCTCGAGACGGGCACCGTCGTCGGTGAGGCCACCCCCGTGTCCGGCGGGGAGATCCCCAGCCTCCGCGTCCTGCCCCCGCCCCCGCCCGAGCCGGAGGTGCCGCTCGAGGCGGCCCCCGTCGAGGGCCAGGCAGCCGAGGGTCTGCCCGCGCCGGCCGTCAGCCCGGACGCGGACGCCGCCACCCAGGACGCCGCCACCCAGGACGCCGCAGCGGATGTCGCCGGGGACGGCGCGTCGCCGGACGCCGCCGCCGGGGGTGTCGGTGACACTGGTGGTGACCAGACCACCACCGGAGAGGCCCAGCCGTGACCCAGAGCCGTCCGACGCCGCGGCGGACGGCGCCCCGACCGGGCCGGGTGCCGCTGGCGTCCTCGGCCTTCCGGCTACGGACGATGGCGCTGCTCGTGGCCATCATGTTCTCGGTGGTGGGGGCGCGGGCCGTCCAGATCCAGGTGCTCAGCGCGAGCGCGATGGCGCAGGAGGCCGCGTCCAAGATGACGCGGACCCGCGATGTGCCGGCGCAGCGGGGCGAGATCACCGACCGCAACGGCAATGTGCTGGCCTTCACCGAGGACACCGTCAACGTGATCGCCGACCCCACGATGATCGCCACCAACGGCAAGGAGCCCGAGGCGATGCGGGAGAGCGACCGGGCGCGGGCGGCGGTGGCCCCCACCGAGATGGCGGCGATCATCGCCGGCCACACCGGGGGGGACGCGGCCGAGATCGAGGCCAAGCTGCGCCAGAGCACCACCACCAACGCCACCGGCGAGGAGGTGCCGCTGCGCTACACCCTGCTGGCCCGGCAGATCCCCTCGTCCACCTGGGTCGACCTGCTCGCGGAGCTGAACGCGGGTGACTACGTTGGCGTGTTCCGCGAGGCCAACCCCCGCCGGACGTACCCGATGGGCACGCTCGCCGCCAACATCATCGGCTCGATGAGCGAGGGCAAGGGCCTGATGGGGCTGGAGTACGCCCAACAGGACGCCCTGGCCGGCACGCCGGGCCGTGAGAGCTACGAGACGTCGCCGAACGGCCGCATCCCGCTCGGCAACCAGGAGTTGACGCCGGCGGTGGACGGCGACGACATCCAGCTCACCCTCGACTCCGACCTCCAGTGGATGGTCGAGCAGCGGCTCGCCGCGCGCGTGGACGAGGTGGGGGGCAACTGGGGGGCGGCGCTCGTGATGGACGCCGAGTCCGGCGAGCTCCTGGCGATGGCCAACTACCCGAGCTTCGACAGCAACAACCCGGGTGCCGCCGACAGCGCCGACACGGGCAACCGCGCCGTCGAGGCGTCCTACGAACCCGGGTCGGTGCAGAAGGTGCTGACGCTGGCGTCCCTGCTCGACGCGGGCCTGACGACGCCCGACACCGCCTACCACATCGGCAAGGACGTTCAGGTGGGCGACCACCACGTCACCGATGCGTTCACCCATGACGAGATCGACATCACCACCCGCGGCATCCTGGTGAAGTCATCCAACGTCGGTGCCATCACCGCCGCCCGGTCCATGGATCCCGACGTGCTGCGCGACTACATGGTGAAGTTCGGGCTCGGGCAGGCGACCACCCTCGGCCTGCCCGGTGAGGCGTCGGGCAGCGTGCCGCCGGTCGGCATGCCGAGCTACCAGGCCGACTCGATGGCCTTCGGCTACGGCCTGTCGGTCAGCTCGGTGCAGATGGCGGCGGCGGTGGCCTCGCTAGCCAACGACGGCGTGTACACGGCCCCCAGCATCATTGCCGGCACCACCGACACCCACGGCACCTTCACCGCCGCCGCGGAGCCCGAGACGCACCGCGTCGTCTCCGAACAGGCCGCCCGCGACGTGGTCGCCATGATGGAGCAGCGCACCATCGCCAACGACGACCAGATCGGCATCCCCGGGTACCGGACGGGCGCGAAGACCGGTTCGGCCCGCATCTCCACCGGCGCCGGGTACTCCGGCCAGGTGGCGTCCATCATCGGCGTGGCGCCGGTCGAGGATCCCCAGATCGTCGTGTACGTGCTCATCGCCCGGCCCGACACCCAGGGCGCCGGCCTCGGCATGGCGGGGCCCGTCTACCGCGACATCATGTCCCTGGCGCTGCCGCGCTTTGGCGTCCGTCCGAGCGAGGACGTCCCCACCGAGCAGTTGCCGCTCATCGTGGGGGAGTGACGCGGTGACCGACCGTCCGACCGCACCGGCCGGCGTCCCGCTGGCCTCCCTGGTGCCCGGGGCCCCCGGCTCCGTGACCGGCGTCACGCTCGACTCCCGCCGCGTGGCGCCCGGCGACCTCTACGTCGGGCTGCCCGGCCAACGCGCGCACGGGGCCGCCTTCGTCGCGGACGCCGCGCGCGCAGGCGCGGTCGCCCTGCTCACGGACGCCGCCGGCGCGGCCCTCGCCGCGGACGCCGGGCTCCCGCTCGTCGTCGTGGACGACCCGCGCGCCGCCATGGCGGGCCTGGCCGCCGACGTCCACGGCCGCCCAGCCGAACGCCTCGACTGTTTCGGGGTGACCGGCACCAACGGCAAGACCTCCACGGTCTTCCTGCTGGAGGCGGCCTGGGCGGCGTTGGGCCGGACGGTGGCCACGGTGGGCACCATCGGCTTCCGCGTCGGCGGGGTGCCCGTCGAGGCCGCCCGCTCCACCATCACGACCCCGGAGTCGCCCGACCTGCAGGCCCTGCTGGCCCGGCTCGTCGCGGCCGGGGCCGACACCTTGGCCATGGAGGTCAGCAGCCATGCCCTGGCGCTGGCCCGGGTGGACGCGATCGACTTCGACGCCGTGGGCTTCACGATGCTGGGGCAGGATCACCTGGAGTTCCACCACACGATGGAGGAGTACTTCGCCGCCAAGGCGCAGCTCTTCACCACGGGCCGGGCAGCCCACGCCGTGGTCAACACCGCCGACGCCTGGGGCGCCCGGCTCGCCGACCTGGTGCGCGCGGACGGCCGCGCCCGCCTGGTCACGACTCTCGGCACGGACGCCGACCACCGCGTCCTGGCGGCCACGCCCGACGAGGCCGGCGGCTGGCGCGTCCGGATGCGTCACCCACAGGGCGAGACCGACTTCTCCTTGTCGATGCTCGGCGACTTCAACGTCGCCAACGCCGTGACCGCGCTGGCCCTGGTGGGTGCCGCGGGCGGCGATGTGGACGCCGCCGCCCCGGGGCTCGCCGAGGCGCAGGTGCCGGGTCGCATGCAGCGCGTCGAGCTGGGCGCGGGGCGTCCGCACGTGGTGGTCGACTTCGCGCACACGCCGCAGGCGGTGGGTGCGGCACTGGCCGCGCTGCCCCGGACGGGCCGCCGGATCGCCGTGCTGGGCGCCGGGGGTGATCGGGATCCGAGCAAGCGCGGCCCCATGGGGGAGGCCGCGGCCCGTCACGCCGACCTCGTCGTGGTGACCGACGACAACCCCCGCAGCGAGCGGCCCGGCGCCATCCGCGCCGCGGTGCTGGCGGGCGCGCGGAGCGCCGCGGGGGCTGGCGTGGAGGTCGTCGACGGCGGTGACCGCCGCGCCGCCATCGCGATGGCGCTCGGCCGGGCCCGCGCGGGAGACTGGGTGGCCGTGCTCGGCAAGGGGCACGAGCAGGGGCAGGAGATTGACGGGCGCACGAGCCCGTTCGACGACGTCGCGGTGGTCCGCGAGGTCGGAGGGGACTGAGGGCATGGAACCGATGACGGTGGGGGCGCTGGCGGAGGCGGTCGGCGGGCAGGTGGCGCCGGGCGTCGATCCGACGCGCCGCGTCGGCCCGGGGGTGGTCATCGACTCACGCGCGGTGCACCCCGGCGCCCTGTTCGTGGCGCTGCCGGGGGAGCGCGTCGACGGCCACGACTTCGTCGCCACGGCGGCGGAAGCCGGCGCCGCGGCCGCGCTCGTCACCCGGCCCGTGGCGGTCGACGTGCCGCAGGTCGTCGTGCCCGACACGGTGGCCGCCCTGGCCGCGCTGGCGACCGACGTGGTCGGGCGCGCCACCGCGTCCGGGCTGGTCGTGGTGGGCATCACGGGCAGCTCGGGCAAGACCTCCACCAAGGACCTGGTGGCGGCCGTCCTGGAGGCGGCCGGGCCCACGGTGGCGCCGCCCGGCTCGTTCAACAACGAGATCGGTGCGCCGTTGACGGCCTGCCGCGTGGATGCCGCCACCCGCTACCTGGTCGCCGAGATGGGGGCCCGGGGGCTCGGGCACATCGCCTGGCTGTGCCGCGTCACGCCGCCGGCCGTCGGGGCCGTGCTCAACGTCGGGCACGCCCACCTGGGCGAGTTCGGGTCGATCGAACAGATCGCGCTCGCCAAGGGCGAGCTGGTGGAGGCGCTGCCCCCCACCGGGTGGGCCGTCCTCAACGCCGACGACCCCCGCGTCATCGCGATGGCGCTGCGCACCTCGGCGCGCGTCGCGGCCTTCTCCACGCGGCACGACCCGGCCGAGACCGGGGCCGACCTGCGGGTGTGGGCCTCGGACGTCGCCGCCGACGACCTGCAGCGCCACCGCTTCACGCTCCACGCCGCCGGCGCCGGTCGCGAGCCGGCCAGCGCGCCCGTCGCGCTGCGCGTCCTCGGCGAGCACCAGGTCTCCAACGCCGTCGCCGCGGCCGCTGTCGGCCTGGCGGCCGGTTTGGGGCTGGACGCCGTCGCCGACGCCCTCAGCCACGCCACGGCGCGCTCGCGCTGGCGCATGGAGCTGGCCGAGCGCCCCGACGGCCTCGCCATCCTCAACGACGCCTACAACGCGAACCCCGACTCGATGTCGGCCGCCCTCGTCGCCGTGGCGCGCCTGCGGCGTCCCGGGGGCCGCGTCGTGGCCGCGCTCGGCGACATGCTGGAGCTCGGCCCGGACGCCGCCGCCGCCCACCGCGAGGCCGGCGCCCTGGCGGCCACGCTGGAGGTCGACGAGCTGGTCGCCGTCGGGGAGTTCGGGCCCGACCTGGTGGCCGGATTCGCGCCCTCGGGGCGTCCGGCTCGCTATTTTGGGTCCGTCGAGGAGCTGGTCGCGCACCTGCGGGGTGCGCTCGGGGCGTCCGACGTGGTGCTCGTCAAGGCCTCGCGCGGGCTGGCCCTCGAGCGGGTGGCCGACGCACTGGTCGCTGACGCGCCGGCGCGGGGAGCCCTGGTCGAGCGAGCGGAAGGAGCACGGCAGTGGTGATGGTGTTGACCGCGGGCGTGCTGGGTCTGCTCGGCACGCTGATCGGGACGCGGGTGGCGATCGGGCTGCTCGTGCGCAAGGGGTACGGCCAGTACGTCCGCGACGACGGGCCGGTGGAGCACCTCAAGAAGAAGGGCACGCCCACCATGGGCGGCATCGCGATCATCATCGCGGTGCTGCTGGCCTACGCGCTCGCCCACCTCCTCTTCTGGCGCCCGCCCACGGCGTCCGGCCTGCTGTTGCTGGGGCTGTTCGCCGGCATGGGCTTCGTCGGCTTCCTCGACGACTGGATCAAGATCTCCCGGGCGCGCAGCCTGGGCCTCGACAGCAAGGGCAAGCTGGTGCTGCAGGGGCTCATCGGCGTCGCGTTCGCCTACCTGGTGTTCCAGTTCCCCGACGAGCGCGGCGTCACCCCGGCCAGCCCCGCCGTGTCGTTCCTGCGCGACATCGGCTGGCTGCAGCTGCCGGTGTGGCTGGCGATGATCTGGATCATCTTCATCATCGCCGCCCTCAGCAACGGGGTGAACCTCTCCGACGGCCTCGACGGCCTGGCCACCGGGCTGTGCATGATGGTGTTCGCCGCCTACGCGCTGGTGAACATCTGGCAGTACAACCAGTGGTGCTCCCAGATCATGACCGCTGGGCCGCAGTGCTACCAGGTGCGCGACCCCATCGACCTGGCGGCGATCTCGTTCGCGCTCGCCGGCGCGTGCTTCGGCTTCCTGTGGTGGAACACCTCGCCGGCCAAGATCTTCATGGGCGACTCCGGCTCGCTGGCGCTGGGCGCGGCGGTGGCCGGCCTGGCGATCATGACGCGCACCGAGCTGCTCGTGGTCATCCTCGGCGGCATGTTCGTCATCATCACGCTCTCGGTGGTGCTGCAGGTGGGCTACTTCAAGCTCACCGGCGGCAAGCGGCTGTTCAAGATGGCCCCGCTGCACCACCACTTCGAGATGAAGGGGTGGGCCGAGCAGACCGTCGTCGTCCGGTTCTGGATCATCTGCGGCATCTTCATCGCCGCCGGTCTCGGCGTGTTCTACACCGAGTGGGTGGCGGGGCTGCCGTGAGCGCGCTGGACTGGATGGCGGACGCCGACCGTCTCTCCCCCTGGCGCGAGGCCACCGTCGTGGTGGCCGGGCTCGGCACGTCCGGGTTCGCGGCGGCGGACGGCCTCATGGCGCTCGGCGCGGGCCGCATCATCGTGCTCGACGAGTCGCCCTCGGACGCCAACGCCGAGAAGGCCGACCTGCTCCGCCGCCTCGACGTCGAGGTGACGCTCGGCCCGGGCGCCACCGCGACCCTGCCCGAGGGCGTCCACCTCGTCGTCACCTCGCCCGGCTGGCGCCCCACGGCGCCGCTGCTCGCGCAGGCCGCCGCCCGCGGCGTCCCGGTGTGGGGCGAGGTGGAGCTGGCGTGGCGCATGATGCAGCCCGACCGCGTCGTGCCGTGGCTCGGCGTGACCGGCACCAACGGCAAGACCACCACCACCGCCATGCTGGAGTCGATGCTCTCGGCCGCCGGCCTGCGGACGTCGGCGGTGGGCAACTACGGGCGCCCCATCATCGAGGCGCTGCTGGACGAGATCGACTACGACGTGCTCGCCGTGGAGCTCTCCAGCTTCCAGCTCCACTGGTCGGAGTCGCTGGCGTTGCACTCGGCCGCGGTGCTCAACCTCCAGCCCGACCACCTGGAGTGGTACGCCCACGAGGCCGACCCGCTGGCGGCCTACGCGGCCGACAAGGCCAAGATCTACTCCCGGGTCACCCACGCCTGCGTCTACAACGTGGCCGACCCCATGACCGAGCAGATGGTGGCGGACGCCGACGTGACCGAGGGTGCCCGGGCCATCGGTTTCCGGCTCGAGGTGCCGGCCGTCTCGATGCTGGGCGTGGTCGACGACCTGCTCGTCGACCGGGCGTTCGTCGCGCAGCGCCGCGACTCGGCGATGCCGCTGGCCCACCTGTCCGACGTGCGGCCCTACGCCCCCCACAACGTCGAGAACGCCCTGGCCGCGGCCGCCCTGGCCCGCAGCTTCGGCGTGCCGCCGCAGGCGGTGGCCCAGGGGTTGACCGACCTGCACCTCGGCGACCACCGCATCCAGACCGTCGGCGAGGTCGACGGGGTGACGTGGGTGGACGACTCGAAGGCGACCAACCCGCACGCGGCGGCGTCCTCGATGCGCGCGTTCGACGCGATCGTGTGGGTCGCCGGCGGGCAGGCGAAGGGCACGACCTTCGACGAACTAGTGGCCACCTACGGGGCCAAGCTCCGCGGCGCGGTGCTGCTCGGGGTGGACCGCGGGGTGATCGCCGACGCGCTGGCTCGACACGCGCCGGAAGTCCCGGTCATCGTCATCGACTCGGGGGAGACTGGGGCGATGGACGAGGCCGTGCGGGCAGCCGCCGGGCTGGCCCGACCGGGCGATGTCGTCCTGCTGGCGCCGGGGTGCGCGAGCAAGGACATGTGGCCCGGGTACGACGCTCGCGGGCGGGACTTCACCGCCGCGGTGGGTCGTCTTCGGCACGCGTGACGAGACGGGCCGTCACGAAACGGGCAAGGACGAGAACGAAGGGGGACGGGGCGTGGCGATCCTGACACCGGGCAAGCCACCGCGGGCCACCTCCCGATCGCGGTCGGACGCCCGCACGCGGTTCTCCGACCGGGCGTCGGCCTGGCTGAACCACCCGATGGCCGACATCGTGCTCGTCCTCACCGCCTCGGGGCTGCTGCTCGCGCTCGGCTCGATCATGGTGTGGTCGGCGTCCACCGTGTTCAGCTACACCCAGTTCAGCGATGCGTTCTACTTCATGCGGCGGCACCTCGTGTTCCTCGGCGTCGCGTTGGTGGCGGGGTGGGTCACCTCACGCATCCCGGTCGACCGGCTGCGGGGGCTCGGCTGGCTCGTGTTCAGCGTGGCCGGGCTGCTGCTGGCCCTCACCTTCACCCCGCTCGGCTACGGCGTCGGCGGGAACAACAACTGGCTCAACCTGGGCGGCGCCAACTCGATGCTGCGCGTGCAACCCGCCGAGTTCGCCAAGCTGGCGATCGTCGTGTGGGGCTCGGCGGTGCTGGCCAACAAGCGCCGCCTGCTCGACCAGCCCAAGCACCTGCTGGTGCCCTTCCTGCCGTTCTCGCTGCTGTTGATCGGGCTGGTGGTGCTGCAGCACGACCTGGGCACGGCGATCCTGCTCGGTGGCCTCGTCGTGGCGGTGCTCTGGTGCGTGGGGGCGCCCCTGCGGGTGCTGGGGACCCTGGCGGTGCTCATCGCCGGCGCTCTCGGCACGCTGGTCTTGGCCAACCGGTCGCGCGTCGACCGCATCCTCGGATTCCTGAACCCCGGATCCGACCTGACGGGCATCAACCACCAGCCGATGCAGGCCCTGTACGGCCTGGCCACCGGCGGGTGGTGGGGGGTCGGGCTGGGCTCGAGCCGGCAGAAGTGGGGCAGCCTCGCCGAGGCCCACACCGACTACGTGCTCGCCATCATCGGCGAGGAGCTCGGGCTGGTGGGCACCCTGGTGGTGCTCCTGCTGTTCGTGATCCTCGGCTACGCCGGCGTCCGGATCGCGCTGCGCAGCTCGACCTTCTTCGGACGGCTCGTCGCCGCCGGCGTGACGAGTTGGATCATGATGCAGGCCCTGGTCAACGTCATGGTGGTGCTCGGCCTGCTGCCGGTGCTGGGCGTGCCGCTCCCGCTCGTCTCCTACGGCGGTTCGGCGTTGCTGGCCAACGTCATGGCGCTCGGCGTCCTCGTCGCCTGCGCGCGTGACGAGCCGGACGCCAAGGCGTGGCTGAAGCGCCGCGCCACGCTTCGATCCAAGGCCCCGAAGCGCCGTTTCTCCGCGGTGTTGCCGGGCCGGTCCTGAGAGGAAACACCGTGACGGGCACCGTCTCCCTCGTGCTGGCCGGCGGCGGCACCGCCGGGCACACGTCCCCCCTCATCGCCACCGCCGAGCGCCTGCGCGAGGCGGACGCCGGCGTCCGGCTCACGGTGGTGGGCACCCCGAAGGGGCTCGAGTCGCGGGTGATTCCCGCCGCCGGGCTGGAGCTGCGGATGATTCCGCCCGTGCCGCTGCCGCGCAAGCCCACCCCCGAGCTGCTGGCGGTGCCCGGCCGGTTGTGGGGCGCCGTGCGGCAGGCCCGCGCGATTCTCGATGACGTGGCCGCGGACGCCGTGGTCGGCTTCGGCGGCTATGTGTCGCTGCCGGTCTACCTGGCGGCGGCGCTGCGCCGGACGCCCGTGGTGATCCACGAGCAGAACGCGGTGCCGGGCCTCGCCAACAAGGTGGCCGCCCGCTTCGCAGCGATCACGGCCGTGTCGTTCCCGGGTACGCCGCTGCCGGGGGCGCGCCACGTCGGCCTGCCGGTGCGCGCCGCCATCACCGAGCTCGACCGGGCGTCGGCGCGGGCTGAGGCCCGGACGTCGCTGGGGTTCACCGGTGACCGGCCGCTGCTGCTGGTCAGCGGCGGCTCCCAGGGCGCGGTGGCGATCAACACCGCGGTGACGGGTGCGCGCGAGCGGCTGCTCGCCGCGGGCGTGGACGTCCTCCACGTGCTGGGCCCCAAGAACATCACCGACGCCCACACCGCGGTCACCGACCCCGGCACCGGTGCCACCTACCGGCCCGTCGGCTACGTGGACGCCATGGAGACGGCCTACGCCGCGGCCGACCTGATGGTGGGCCGCTCCGGGGCCGGCACCGTCGTCGAGACCGCGACGGTCGGCCTGCCCGTGGTGTTCGTCCCGCTCCCGCACGGCAACGGCGAGCAGGCCCGCAACGCCACGTTCCTGGTGGAGGGCGGGGCTGGGGTGCTCGTGCCCAACGCCGAGTTCGACGCCGACCGGCTGCTGGCCGAGGTCTTGCCCATCCTCACCGACCCGGCCCGGTTGGCCGCGATGGCGGACGCCTGCCGCGGGCTCGTGCCCGCCGACGCGGCGTCCGACCTGGCCCGCCTGGTGCTCGACGTGGCGCGGGGGCGCTGACATGCCGCTGCTGCGCCCCGTACCGCTCACCCCCGCCGCGCAGGTGGGGCCCGTCCACTTCATCGCGATCGGCGGCGCCGGCATGAGCGGCATCGCCGCGGCCTACCACGCGCTCGGCGTGCCGGTCTCGGGCTCCGACCGCGACGACAGCCCCACGCTGCGCCACCTGGCCGACCTGGGCGTCCGCACCTTCGTCGGCCACGACGCCGCCCAGCTGGGGGATGCGTCGACCGTCGTGGCGAGCTCCGCCATCCGGCCCGGGAACCCCGAGCTGGCCGAGGCCCACCGGCGTGGGCTGCGGGTGTGGCACCGTTCGGCGGCCCTCGGGGCCCTGATGCTGGGCCGCCGTGGCGTCGCCGTCACCGGCACGCACGGCAAGACGACCACCACGGGCATGGTCGCGACGATGCTCGTCGGGGTGGGCGCCGACCCCGGCTACGTCATCGGCTCCCCACTCGCGGCCACGGGGGAGAGCGCGGCGCTCGGCACGGGGGAGGCCTTCGTGGTCGAGGCCGACGAGTCCGACGGTTCCTTCCTGCAGTACCCCGCCGAGATCGTGGTCGTCACCAACATCGAGGCCGACCACCTGGACAACTGGGGCACCCCGGAGCGCTACGTCGCCGGCTTCGCCGAGATGGCCGGCGCCGAGGGCGTCCGCACGGTCGTCCTGTCGGCCGACGACCCCCACACCCCCGCGCTCGCTGCCGAGCTGGCCGCGGCGGGCACGGCGGTGGTGCGGGTGGGTGAGGCGGCGGACGCCGACGTCCGCCTCGTCGACGTCACGCTCACCCCGGACGCCACCGGCGCGCGTCTGGTGGCAGCTGGCGACGACGGTGCGCTCGCGCTCGCCGTGCCCGGGCGCCACAACCTCCACAACGCGGCGGCCGCCTACGCCGTGGGCCGCGCGCTCGGCCACGACGGCGCGGCGCTGCGCGCGGCGCTGGGCTCGTTCGCGGGCACGCAGCGCCGGTTCGAGTACAAGGGCACGAGCCACGGCGTGGTGGTCTACGACGACTACGCCCACCACCCCACCGAGGTCGCCGCGGCCCTGGCGGCGGCCAGGGCCCGGGTGGTGCCGGGCGGCAGGCTGGTGGCGGCGTTCCAGCCGCACCTGTTCAGCCGCACGCGGGACTTCGCCGACGCGTTCGTCGACGCGCTCGCGGCCGCCGACGTGGTGGTGGTGTGCGCCATCTACCCCGCGCGCGAGGACGCCGCCGACTTCCCGGGCGTCACCGCGGCGTTGCTCACCGAGCCGTTGGCGCGGGCCGGCCGGGCGCCGGTGGCGGCCGCCGGGCTCGTCGAGGCGGCGGACGCCCTCGCCCCGGCCCTGCGGCCCGGTGACCTCGTCGTGACCCTCGGCGCCGGCGACGTCACCACCCTCGGCCCGCTGCTGTTGGCCCGGCTGGGGGAGCGGCCATGACGCGCGTCACCGAACCACTCGTGGACGTCACCGGTGCGCGCCGGCGCCGGGCTCGCGCCCGGCTGCTGCGGCGGGTCCGGATCGCCGGGGTGCTGGTGGCCCTCGTGGCGCTGGTCGGCGGGGCCGCCTGGCTCATGGGGTGGTCGTCGGTGTTCTCCACCGACGAGGTCGCCACCGAGGGTCTGGTCGTCCTCACCCACGACGAGGTGGTCGCCGCGGCGCAGGTGCCGCTCGGCCAGCCGCTCGCCCGGATCGAGACCGACGAGATCGCCGAGCGCGTCCGGGAGCTGCCCCCGGTCGCGGACGTGCGCGTCGGCGTCCGGTTCCCCCATACGGTGACCGTCGCCGTGACCGAGCGCGAGCCTGTCATCGCGCTGGAGATCGGCCGCAACTACGTGTCGGTCGACGCCGAGGGCGTCCCGTTCCACAGCGGCACGGAGCGGCCTGACGGCGTCCTGCTCGCCCGGGGGTCTGCCATCAACGACACCGAGCTGCTCGCGGGCCTCGCCACGGTCGCGGCCAGCCTGCCGCCCCCGGTGCGCGATCTGGTGGACGTGATCGGCGCGGACACGCTGGACTCGATCACGCTGACCCTCACCGACGGCCGGCGCATCGTGTGGGGCGGGCCGGAGGATTCGGAGCTCAAGGGCCGCGTCGTGCAGCCGCTGCTGGGGGTGTCCGGACGCGTCCTGGACGTGTCCGCGCCCAGCCACCCGACCAGCCGCTGACGGAGGCGCCGACGGCCGCCACCGGGAACTCTCAACCCCGGGTTGAGGGGCGCGCCGAGGGCGTCGGGCGTGATGGACTCGCCTTGTTCGTCCTCACTAACCTGTGAGCAGTCCACTCGCCTCGACGCCTTCCCTGCGCCCAGCCGAGCCCGGGTGGGCAGACCCGGAACAACGAGCGAGGAACGAGCAGACCCCGTGGTGAGTGCATCTCAGAACTACCTGGCAGTGATCAAGGTCGTGGGCGTGGGCGGGGGTGGCGTCAACGCCGTCAACCGCATGATCGAGTCCGGCCTGCGGGGTGTGGAGTTCATCGCGGTGAACACCGACGCCCAGGCCCTCCTGATGAGCGACGCGGACGTCAAGCTCGACATCGGCCGCGAACTCACCCGCGGCCTCGGCGCGGGCGCCGACCCCGACAAGGGCCGCCAAGCTGCCGACGACCACGCGGACGAGATCGAAGAGGTGCTCAAGGGCGCCGACATGGTGTTCGTCACCGCCGGTGAGGGCGGCGGCACCGGCACCGGCGCCGCCCCGGTCGTCGCCCGGATCTCCCGCTCGCTGGGCGCGCTGACGATCGGTGTGGTGACGCGCCCCTTCGGTTTCGAGGGCAAGCGCCGCGCGAACCAGGCCGAGAGCGGCATCACGAACCTGCGCGACGAGGTCGACACCCTCATCGTCATCCCCAACGACAAGCTGCTCGAGATGACCGATCACCAGGTCGCCATCCTCGACGCCTTCAAGCAGGCCGACCAGGTGCTGATGCAGGGTGTCTCCGGCATCACGGACCTCATCACCACCCCGGGCCTGATCAACCTCGACTTCGCCGACGTCAAGGCGGTCATGAGCAACGCAGGCTCGGCCCTCATGGGCATCGGCTCGGCCCGCGGTGAGGACCGCGCCCGCGCTGCCGCCGAGATGGCCGTCTCGAGCCCGCTGCTCGAGGCGTCGATCGACGGTGCCCACGGTGTGCTGCTCGCGATCGCCGGTGGCTCCGACCTCGGTCTGTTCGAGGTGTCTGCGGCCGCCAACCTCATCGAGGAGTCGGCGCACGAGGACGCCAACATCATCTTCGGCACTGTCATCGACGACTCCCTCGGCGACGAGGTGCGCGTGACGGTCATCGCGGCCGGCTTCGACGGCGGCCAGCCGCCGCGCCGCCAGCCCGGGGTGACCCGGCAGCCCGACCTGCGCCAGCAGCAGCGTTCGGGCCAGCGCCCGCAGGGTGGCCAGGGCGCGCCGAACCAGGGTGCCCCGAGCCAGGGCGGCGGCCAGGGCCAGGGCTTCGGCTCCGCCCAGGGCGGCCAGTCAGGAGTGGGCCAGTCGGGTGCCGGCGGGCAGGCGGGCCAGCCCGGGGGCGTCCCGCAGGCCGCGCAGCCGACGCCGCAGCAGCGGCCCGCTCCGCGGCGTCCCGAGCCGGCCGACGATGAGCTGGACGTCCCGGACTTCCTGAAGTGACTCAGCTCTTGGTGACCCGCACCTTCTCTGCTCTGCGGTGATGTTCCACCACCACAGCGACCCCGGCGCCGACGGTGTCGGGGTCGCGTTCACCTCGGCGGAGCTCGACCTGGGCGACCGGCAGACCGGCGCGGCGCGCGCGGATGCTTTCGCGCGTCTCTCGCAGTCGCTCGGGGTGCCGGTGGCCATCGTCGGTCAGGTGCACGGCGCGGCGGTCGCCGACGCCGACCAGGCGCCCCTGGTGGCGTCCGGGTTGGTGGACCTCGGGGTCGAGGCGGACGCCGTGCTCACGAGCCGGCGGGGCCTGGCCGTCGCCGTCCGCGTCGCCGACTGCGTGCCCATCCTGCTGGCCGCCGCCGACGGCGGGGCGGTCGCCGCCGTGCACGCCGGGCGCGCCGGGCTGCTCGCCGGGGTGATCGGCGCCGCGGTGGCCCGCCTGCGTGAGCGGAGCGCGGCGCCGCTGCGGGCCTGGATCGGCCCGCACATCTGCGGCGCCTGCTACGAGGTGCCGCCCGAGCTGGCCGCGGACGCCGCCGCCCGCCTCGGCGTGCCGGTGCCCCGCACCCGGTGGGGCACGACTGGGATCGACCTCGGGGCTGCCGCGGCGCGCCAGCTCGCCGAGGCCGGCGCCGCCGTGACCGTCGTGCCCGGCTGCACGCTGACCACCCCGACGCTGCACAGCCACCGGCGCGACCCGGGGGGGGGGCGCCAGGTGGGGCTCATCTGGCGTGGCTGAGGCCCGGGTGCGGCTGAGCCTGGGGGCGGGTGAGTCACGGGTGCCTGGCGGCGCGCCCGGCGTGCCACGAGGCGGCGCGCCGCCCACCCGCTAAGGTTTTCGTGACCACGATCCCGGAGGTGTCCCATGGCGGATGGATTCAAGAAGGCTGCCGTCTGGCTCGGCCTGATGTCCGATTCCCCGTATCCCGATGACGAGCGCGACGACGCCGAACGCACCGCTGCGGTCGCCTACGACCCCGATGCCGATCGCGATCGCGATCCGTCCCGCGACGGAAGTGGCGAGTACGACCAGCGCGTCGAGCGTGACCACCGTGCGGTGGAGCCCGTGCGCGAGGGCAGCGTGACCGCGCTCGAGACGCGGCGCCCCGCCCCCGTCAAGGCGCGCGCCGATCTCAGCCGCATCGTCACGGTGCATCCGCGCACCTACAACGAGGCCCGCACGATCGGCGAGCACTTCCGCGACGGCACGCCCGTGATCATGAACCTCTCCGACATGGAGGACGCTGACGCCAAGCGTCTCGTCGACTTCGCCGCCGGCCTGATCTTCGGCCTGCGGGGCAGCATCGAGCGGATCACGAGCAAGGTCTTCCTGCTCTCCCCGGCCGATGTCGAGGTGGCCGCGGAGGACAAGGAGCGCATCGCCGGGGGTTTCTTCAACCAGAGCTGAGCGCTCACTCTCCCCCTGACCGGCCGGCCCCCGCCCGGTCAGCCCGGGCCGTCCCGCGCACATTTCCCCACCACGGTGATCTGTTGGTGCGGCCCGGTTCTTCTGCACTACCCTGATTCCGCCGGAGCGGAGCCCATCCGCTCCTCCCCCAGCAGCGAGGTGTGACCATGACCCTGACCCTCCACGAGGTGCGCGAGACCCGCTTCCACATGTCCAAGCGCGGTGGGTACCACCACACGGAGGTCGACGCGTTCGTCGATAAGGTGGAGACGACGCTGGCCGAACTGGTGGAGGAGAACGCCACCCTCACCCAGCAGGTCAGTGCGCTGACCGCGGGCGGGGCCGCACCGGCTGACCCCGGGGCGGACGACGCCTCCCGGGGCGAGGCGGACGCCGGCGCCGCGGCCGAGCTGGAGGCGTTGCGTGCCGAGTTGGCGGACGCCCGACGCGAGCTGGTCGAGCGCGACGAGGCGCTGCGGGCCAAGGACGAGGAGGCCGCCGGGCGAGCGTCCGAGCTGGAGTCGGTGCGGGCCACGTTGGCGAGCGGCGGGGACGAGGCCGAGCTGCTGCGCGGCGAGCTCGGCGCCCGGGACGCGGAGCTGGCGTCCCTGCGCCAGGAAGTGGCCGAGCTGCGTGCGGCGGCCGAGGCAGGTGCCGCGGTTCCGGAGACGTCGGGCACGCCCGGTGCCGAGCAGATCGTCGTGCGGACGGCCGCGGAGGCGTCCCCGGCGGTGGTCCGCCTGGTGCAGCTGTCGACGGAGCAGGCCGAGAGCCTCGTCGCCGAGGCGCGCGCCGAGGCCGACCGGTTGACCGGAGAGGCGCGGGCGGAGGCCGACCGGTTGTCGGGCGAGGCCCGTGCCGAGGCCGAGCGTGTCAGCGGGCAGGCCCGCGCCGAGGCGGAGCGTGTGACGTCGGAGGCCGAGGAGCGCTCCCGCGTTGTGGTGGCCGAGGCCACCGACCGCGCCGAGCGCATCGAGTCCGAGGCCCGGTCGACCGCGGACGCCGTGGCCGGTGAGGCCGAGGCCCGCGCGGCGCGGCTGGACGCCGACGTGGCCGCCCGCCGGGAGGAGCTGTTCGCGACGCTCGAATCCGAGCGCGACGCCCTGGCCGGGGCGGTGGACCACCTCCGTGACCACGAGGCGCGCTACCGGGCGTCCTTCGTGGAGTCGCTCCAGCGGCAGATCGAGGCCGTCGTCGGAGGCCGCATCCGGCCGGACGACGAGCCCTCGCTGCTGGCCGAGGACGTTCGCGGCCACTCCGCCACGCCCCGGTTGGACGCCCTCCTCGCCAAGGGGGAGTGAACCCGGCCCCCCGGGGCATCGTCCTTGTTCGCCGTGCTGTGGCGCGGTCGTCGCAGCGCCCAGCATCTCCCCGGAGGAAGGGCAGGCTGCCGCGCGCGCCGACCAGTGGTACTGTTCGGCCGCAGCCCACGTGAAAGGTGGAGGTGACCCATGGCCAAGACTGCCGGGGGGCAGGGGCCCGTCGTGCCCGTGGCAGAGGGCGAGGAGCCCTGGACCGAGGAGGAGCTCGCGGAGGTGCGCGAGGATCTCGAGTTCGACGTCCAGCGGATGGAGCGAGCGCTCGCGCAGAGCGCGCGCGGGCTCGAGCGGCTCTTCGACGAGGGAACCGAAGGGGCCGGGCGGGATCCCGCCGACGTGGGCTCCTCGAATTTCGAGCGCGACCAGGAGATGTCCCTGGCGCAGAACGCGCGCGACCTGCTGGAGCAGGCCCAAACGGCCCTGCGCCTGTTCGACACCGGTCACTACGGCGTCTGCGAGTCGTGCGGCAACCCGATCGGCAAGGATCGGCTGATGGCCTTCCCCCGCGCCACGATGTGCGTGAGCTGCAAGCAGCGGGAGGAACGGCGCTGAGCGCATCCCGCCCCCGTGGGGGAACCGTCGGGCGCCGGGCGGTCTGGGCGATCGTGCTGACGATCGGCCTCGTCGGCTACGGCATCGACCAGCTCACCAAGCACCTCGCGATCACGTACCTCGACCCGAGCGACCCACCCGTCCTGTTGGGCGGGCTGCTGCGGCTGCAGCTCATCTTCAACCCGGGTGCGGCGTTCAGCCTGGGGGAGGACTTCACGGTCGTCCTCACCGCCATCTCCGCTGCCGCGCTCGTCTTCGTGCTGGCGTGGTTGGTGCCTCGGACGCGGCACCGCGGCTGGGCCGCCGCGTTCGGTCTGCTGTTGGCGGGGATCCTCGGCAACCTGACCGACCGGCTGGTGCGCCCGCCGAGGTTCGCGCACGGCCACGTGGTCGACTTCCTGCAGTTGCCGCACTTCGCGATCTTCAACGTGGCCGACATGGGCATCACCTTCGCCGCCGTGACGATCGGGTGGCTGGCCGTGGTGACCGGTGTCGACATGGGTGGTGCGTCGACCGCGACGGAACCTGACACGACGACGGACGCCTCGGCCGAGAAGGCGCCGTGAGCGTCCACCTGGTGCCCGACGGCCTGGCCGGGGAGCGTGTGGACGCCGCCGCCGCGCGCATGACGGGGGTGAGCCGCAGTCGGCTGGCCGAGCTCATCGCCGACGGCCTGGTGCGGCTGAACGGTGAGGCCGTGGGCAAGTCGGCCCGGGTTGTGGCGGGGGATCTGCTGGAGCTCGAGATCCCCGCACCGCGCGAGGCCGTCGTCGTGCCCCGCGAGGTCGCCGGCGTCCGCATCGTGCACGACGACGCCGACCTCGTGGTGGTGGACAAGCCGGCCGGCGTCGCCGCCCACCCCTCGCTGGGCTGGGACGGGCCGGACGTGGTCTCCCACCTCGCCGGTGCCGGGTTTCGCATCTCGACCTCGGGTGCGCCCGAGCGCCAGGGCATCGTGCAGCGGCTGGACGTGGGGACGTCCGGCCTCATGGTGGTGGCCAAGAGTGAGCCGGCGTACACGGCGTTGAAGCGCGCGTTCCGTGACCGGGAGGTCGAGAAGGTCTACCACACGCTGGTGCAGGGCCACCCCGACCCGTTCACCGGCACGATCGATGCGCCCATCGCCCGCCACCCGGGCCACGACTGGAAGATGGCCGTCATCGAGGGTGGGCGGCACAGCGTGACGCACTACGACACCCTGGAGGCCTTCCGCTCCGCCACGTTGCTCGAGGTGCACCTCGAGACCGGGCGGACGCACCAAATCCGCGTCCACATGGCCGCGCTCAGGCACCCCTGCGTCGGCGATCCGCTCTATGGCGGGGATCCGGTGTTGGCGGCGCGGCTGGGCCTGGAGCGGCAGTGGCTCCACGCCGTGGAGCTGTCGTTCGTGCACCCCGGGTCGGGTGAGTGGGTCACGTTCACCTCCCCGTATCCGGCCGACCTGGCGGACGCCCTCGCCCACGTCGCCGAGGCGTCCTGAGAGGTATGCCCACCCCTACGGGTGACCGGGTGCAACGGGACTCCGCTTTCCGCGTGCAACGGGTCAACGAGGTAACGGAATGACAACGTCGGTGCGCTAGCCTGCAGGCGTGGCCAAGCTGAAGAACGACGGACTTCCCAACCGACGCGCCAAGATCGTGTGCACCCTCGGCCCCTCGACCGACACGCTCGATCGTGTCGAGGAGCTTGTGGACGCGGGCATGAACGTGGCGCGTCTCAACATGAGCCATGGCGACCACGACGACCACCAGCGTCGGCTGAACGCCGTCCGGCAGGCGGCCGAGCAGGCGGGCCGCCCCATCGGCGTGTTCGCCGACCTGCAGGGCCCGAAGATCCGGCTCGGTCGGTTCACCAACGGCAGCGAGACGATCTCGGTCGGCGACCGGTTCACGATCACGATCGACGACGTGCCGGGTGACGCGGAGCGCGCCAGCACCACGCTGAAGACCCTGACCGCCGACGTGCGTCCGGGCGACCAGATCCTGATCAACGACGGCGCCATCGAGCTGCGGGCGCTGGAAGTGACCGACACCGACGTGGTGACCGAGGTCGTCGTCGGCGGTCAGGTCAGCAACAACAAGGGCATCAACCTTCCCGGCGTCGCGGTGTCGGTGCCGGCCTTGAGCGAGAAGGACGCCGACGACCTCCGCTGGGCCATGGAGCACGGCGTCGACATGGTCGCGCTGTCGTTCGTGCGGTCTGCGAAGGACATCGAGGATGTCCACGCGATCATGGACGAGTTCGGGACGCGCGTGCCGGTCATCGCGAAGATCGAGAAGCCGCAGGCGATGGCGGCGATCGAGGACATCGTCGTCGCCTTCGACGCCATCATGGTGGCCCGCGGCGACCTGGGCGTGGAGCTTCCGCTCGAGGACGTGCCCGGCGCGCAGAAGCGGATCATCCACGCCGCGCGCAAGGCGGCGAAGCCGGTGATCGTGGCGACGCAGATGCTCGAGTCCATGATCAGCGCGCCGCGCCCGACCCGCGCCGAGGCGTCCGACGTCGCGAACGCGATCCTGGACGGAGCCGACGCGGTCATGCTCTCCGGCGAGACGGCGATGGGCGCCTGGCCGATCGAGGCGGTGGACACCATGGCCCGCATCGTCCGCAAGACGGAGTCGATGGGCCTGGACCGCATCGCAGCCATCGACTGGAGCCCGCACACCACCAGTGGTGTCATCGCCAAGGCCGCGCTCGAGGTGGCCGAGCGCGTCGGTGCGAGGTACCTGGTCGCGTTCACGAAGACGGGCGACACCGCGATGCGGTTGACCCGGCTGCGCTCGCCGATCCAGGTGTGCGCGTTCAGCCCCTACGTGGAGGTGGCGCAGCGCATGACGCTGGCGTGGGGCATCAAGTCCTTCACCACGCCCGAGTTCTTCACGGTGGACGCCATGGTGGACGCGGTGGTCAACGCGCTGGTGGGCCAGGACATGGTCAGTTCGGGGGACAAGGTCGTCATCGTGGCGGGCAACCCCAAGCACACGGCCGGCAAGACCAACTCGTTGCGGGTCGCGGAGATTCCGTGAGCCGCTGGTACCGGGAAGGGGACTCGAACCCCTACAGGCTTGCGCCCAGACGGGTTTGAGCCGTCCGCGTATACCATTCCGCCACCCCGGCAGGTGCCCGACCCATCCTGCCACATCTGGGGCAACACCCCCACTTCGGTCGACACGTACGCTGAGGTCGGGCACCCGTTGCCCCGCCTCATGGAACTAGGAGAGACAGACGGTGAGTGAGAACTCGACACCCCCCCAACTGCCGCGCGTGCTCGTGGCCGAGGACGAGGCCCTCATCCGCCTCGACCTCGTCGAACTGCTCACGGCCGAGGGCTACGAGGTCGTGGCCGAGGCAGGGGACGGGGAAGAGGCCCTGAAGCTGGCCCGCGAGCTGGAGCCGGACCTGGTGGTCATGGACGTGAAGATGCCGAAGATGGACGGCATCACCGCGGCGACGCAGATCGCGGAGGACCGGATCGCCCCCGTGGTCATGCTCACCGCGTTCAGCCAGCGCGAGCTCATCGACCGGGCCCGGGACGCGGGTGCCATGGCCTACGTCGTGAAGCCGTTCGACGCCTCCGACGTCGTGCCGGCCATCGAGCTCGCCATGGCGCGGTTCGCGGAGATCCGGTCGTTGGACGACGAGGTCGCCGACCTGGAGGAGCGGCTGGCGACGCGCAAGGCGGTCGACCAGGCCAAGGGCATCCTGCAGGAGGGGCTGGGGTTGAGCGAGGCGGAGGCCTTCCGCTGGATCCAGAAGACCGCCATGGACCTGCGCAAGCCCATGCGTGAGGTCGCCGAGGGCGTCATCGACCACCGCAAGTCCGGCGGCAAGCCGGCCGCGAAGAAGTCGCGCGCCGCCGACGACTGAGTCGTCGTGGCGGCACCGCCGGCACGGCCAGATGTGGCGGCCCTCAGGGACCCTCCGCCGTGCCGGACGCCGCCCGGGCGCGGCGCAGCGCGCAGGTGACCCGGGCGGTGCAGAGCCGGGTGCCGTCGTCACCGGTGATCACGACCTCCCAGGTGCCGAGGGTGCCACCGATGCGCAGGGCGGTTGCCACGCCCGTCACCCAACCCGAGGGGGCGGGGGCGTGATGGGTGGCATTCAGGTCCACCCCGAAGGCCGCCCCGCCAGGGCCTGCGGCTGCGACCGCTGCGAGGGACGCCAGCGATTCCGCAAGGACGCAGGACGCCCCGCCGTGCCACAACCCGAAGGGCTGGGTGTTGCCGGCCACCGGGACGCGTCCCACGGCCCGCTCGGCCGTGACCTCGAGGAGCTCCAGCCCCATGCGCGCGTCCAGCCCGTGGGCCCGTTCGATCGCGCGCCTGACCTCGTCGCTGACATCCACGACCCCCATCTTGCCCGCTCCGGTGGGGGGAAGCTGCCTGAGGTGGCCACGGGGCCGGTCACTGGTGAATGTTGACGACAACCAGCACCCTTTGGGGTGGTTTGGCGGTGTTCCCGCTTGCCTAGCCTGACAGGGAGCGGACTGCGCGCACGCGCGTCCGCGCCGTCAACGAAGCAGGAGGAAACCATGGCGTATCCGGACGACCCCACCGACCAGGGCCGGGTCGAGCAGACGCCCGAGTTCATCAATGATCCCGTCGACGACCCGGGCATGGCGGAGCCGCTGGGCACCCCGGCCCCCGGACTCATCGTGGAGGACACGACCTTCCGCACCGTCGATGAACCCAGCACCGGCGGCCGCGCGGAGCACGCGAAGCAGGAGGCCAAGGATCTGGCCGGCCACACGCAGGATCGCGCCAAGGACGTCGCCGACAACGCCAAGGCCGAGGCCGGCGCCGTGCGCGACACGGTCGTGGCCGCCGGCTCCGACGTGGTGGACTCCGCGAAGGAGCAGGCCGCGAACGTGATCGACGAGGCCAAGCTGCAGAGCCGGCGTCTGCTCGACGAGGGCGTGTCCGAGCTGCGCACGCAGGCCGGTTCGGCGCAGGGTCAGGTCGCCGCCTTCGTGCGCTCGCTGAGCGACGAACTCCAGTCGATGGGCCGGGGCACCGATGAGTCGGGCCCGATGGTCGACCTGGTGAACCGCGCCGAGCAGTACGGCCATCAGGCCGCCGACTGGCTCGAGCAGAACAGCCCCGACGACGTGCTCGCCTCCGCCCGCCGGTACGCGTCCCGCAACCCGTGGACGTTCCTGGCGATCTCCGCCGGCGCCGGCCTCGTGGCCGCCCGCCTGTTCCGCGGTCTCCAGGGCGCGAAGGCCGACGAGGAGGGTCGCCGTCAGGTGACCAGCGGCGTCCAGACCCGTGGCGTCCAGACCCGTGGCGTCCAGACCCGCGGCGTCGAGACCGGTTACTACGCCGGCACCGTCGGTGGCTACCGTGAGGCTCCCGGCCTGGAGTACCAGCAGGGGCGCGCCGCCGAGTACGAGGAGGACTTCGCCTCCGAGACCCGGCGTGTCGAGCTGGAGGGCGACCTCGACACCACCGCCCGCCGCAACGCCGAGTGGGGCGAGGGCCGATGACGTCGGATCCCTACGACCCGACCCTCCGGGGTCCCGACGGCCGGCTGCTCGGCGACGACCGGCGCGACGCGTCGGCGTACGCCGGGGCGTCCGGTGCGCACCAGGCCCAGGATCCGGCGGACGCCGAGGCCGACGCGAGCTATGCCCGCTTCCGCGCCGAGGACCGCTCCCTGGGTGAGATCGCGTCCGACGTGTTGGGCAACGCCTCAACCCTGATCCGCCAGGAGGTGGAGCTCGCCAAGGCCGAGGTCACGCAGTCCGCCTCCCGAGCGGGCAAGGGCGTCGGCATGCTCGCCGGCGCCGGCGTGGCGGCGCTGCTCGCGCTCATCGCGCTGACCCTCGCCCTCTGGTGGGGCATCGCGATCGCGATCGGCTCGGTGGCCGAGCCGGCGCTCGGGTGGAGCGGCGTGATCGTCATGGTCATCTGGCTCGTGTGCGCCGGCATCCTCGCCGCCATGGGCCGCGCTGAGCTCAACAAGATCAAGGGTCTGCCCAAGACCACCGAAACGCTGCAGAAGATTCCGAACGCCGCCGCAGGCAACGAGGAGAAGAACCGATGAGCCAGTCACCCGAGGAGATCCGTCGCGAGATCGAGCGCACCCGCGCCCAGCTGAGCGACAACGTCAATGCGCTGGGCGATTCCGCCAAGCCGACCAACCTGGCCCGTGAGCAGGTCGACCGGGTCAAGGACAAGGCGAACGACCTCAAGACCCGCGTGTTCGGCGACCCGAACGATCCGTGGGACGAGGGCGCGGCCGGTGGCGTGGGCCACCAGCTCGCGGACGCCCGTGACCAGGCGGTCGACGCCGTGCAGGACGCCCCGCGTCAGCTGAAGCAGCGCACCCAGGGCAACCCGCTCGCCGCGGGCCTGATCGCGTTCGGTCTCGGTGCACTCATCGGCGGCCTCATCCCCGCCTCCCGCATCGAGAAGGACGCCGCGCTGCAGGTCAAGGACGCGGCCGAGCCGGTCGTCGACCAGGCCAAGCAGATGGCGAACGAGGCGCGCGACCACCTGCAGCCGATGGCCCAGGAGGCTGCGGACAGCGTCAAGTTCGTCGCGCAGGACGCCGGCGAGCAGGTCAAGGCGGACGCCGAGGCGGCTCGCGACGACGTGCAGGCCCAGGCCCAGTCCTCCGCGGACGCGGTCAAGTCCGACGCCCAGGGCGCCGTCGACGAGACCAAGGCTGAGGCGCAAGAGAAGCGCGACCAGGTCTGACCGGTCGCGTCCTGCCCGCGAAGGGCCCCGTTCCGCCGATCTGGCGGGGCGGGGCCCTTCCCGTTCCGACGCGGCGCCCCCTCGCTCGTTCGGACGCGAGACGAGGCTGGTCGCGGTGCCCGAGAGCGCTGTCGGTGGCGCCCGCTAGGCTGCCTGCGTGACCTCCAGTACCCCTGCGCCCCCGGCGTCCGACCGGCCGAAGCTGCTGCTGATCGATGGCCACTCGGTGGCCTACCGGGCGTTCTTCGCGCTGCCGTTCGAAAACTTCGCCACGAAGACCGGCCAACACACCAACGCGGTGTTCGGGTTCACCTCGATGCTCATCAACGTGCTCCGCGACGAGCAGCCCAGCCACCTCGCCGTGGCCTTCGACGTGTCGCGCCAGACGTTCCGGAGCGAGGCCTACGCCGAGTACAAGGCGAACCGTTCGGCGTCCCCGGAGCCCTTCAAGGGTCAGGTGGCGCTGGTGAAGGAGGTGTTGGACGCGCTGCGGATCGTGCACGTCGAGGTGGACGGCTACGAGGCCGACGACATCATCGGCACCCTGAGCCTGCAGGCCCAGCAGGCCGGGTGGGAGACGCTGATCTGCACCGGCGACCGCGACGCGTTGCAGCTGGTGGACGCCGCGACCACGGTGCTCTACCCGCGCAAGGGGGTCTCGGACCTGGCGCGCATGACGCCGGAGGCGGTCGAGGAGAAGTACCTCGTGACGCCGGCCCGCTACCCCGAGCTGGCGGCGTTGGTGGGGGAGACCTCCGACAACCTGCCCGGCATCCCGGGCGTCGGCCCGAAGACGGCGGCGAAGTGGCTGCGCGAGTACGACGGGCTGGACAACCTGCTGGGCCACGCCGACGCCATCCGGGGCAAGGCGGGGGACGGGCTGCGCGACAACCTCGAGGGCGTGCGCCGCAACCGGCAGCTGAACGCGTTGGTGCGCGACCTGGCGTTGCCGGTCGGCCTGGGGGAGCTGGAGCGGCAGGACTGGAACCGGGAGGCCGTTCACGAGCTGTTCGATGCGCTCGAGTTCCGGGTGCTGCGGGACCGGCTGCTGGAGACGCTGCCCCAGCGGGAGGCGGAGCCGGAAAGCGGTTTCGACGTGGCCGGCGAGGTGCTCGCGCCCGGCGCGTTGGCCGACTGGTTGGGCGAGCACGCGACCGAGCTGGTCGGCGTCCAGGCCGAGGGGTTCTGGCGGGCCGGCTCGGGGGACCTGACGGGCCTCGCGCTGGCCTCGCTCGACGGGGCCGCGGCGTGGGTGCGCACCGAGACCCTGACGCCCGAGGACGACGCGGCCCTGGCGGGGTGGCTCGCGGACCCGGAGCGGCCCAAGGCGCTGCACGACGCGAAGGGGCCGCTGGAGGCGCTCTGGGCGCGCGGCTGGGATCTGGCGGGGCTGGCGTCCGACACCCAGATCGCGGCGTACCTGTTGCGGCCTGACCAGCGCACCTACGACTTGGCGGATCTGACGGTGCGCCACCTCAAGCGTGAGTTGGCCGTGGAGGGCGGCGCAGCCGACCCCACCGAGCAGCTGGCGCTGGAGTTCGAGAACCCCGACGAGGGCACCGACGCCATGGTGCGGGCCCGGGCGGTGGCCGAGCTCGCGGGTGTGCTGGGCGAGGAGCTGGACGCCGCGGGTGGACGGTCGCTGCTGGCCGAGGTCGAGCTGCCCCTGCAGCGGACGCTGGCGGTGATGGAACGCACCGGCATCGCGGTGGACGCCGACGCGCTCGATGCGCTGTGGTCGGACTTCGACTCCGGTGTGCGGGACGCGGAGTCCGACGCGTTCGGCGTCCTGGGCAAGCCGGTGAACCTGGGCTCGCCCAAGCAGCTGCAGGCCGTGCTCTTCGACGAGCTGGGCATGCCCAAGACGCGTCGCACGCGCACCGGCTACACCACGGACGCCGACGCCCTCGAGCAGTTGTTCGTGAAGACCGAACACCCGTTCCTGGCACACCTGCTGCGGCACCGCGACCAGATCCGGCTGCGGCAGACGGTGGAGGGGCTGCAGAAGTCGATCGCCGACGACGGCCGCATCCACACCACCTACAGCCAGACGGTGGCGGCCACGGGGCGGCTGAGCTCGACCGACCCGAACCTGCAGAACATCCCGATCCGCACCGAGGCCGGCCGACGGATCCGCGAGGCGTTCGTGGTGGGGCAGGGGCATGAGTCGCTGATGAGCGCCGACTACAGCCAGATCGAGATGCGCATCATGGCGCACGTGAGTGCCGACGCGGCCCTCATCGACGCCTTCGGCTCGGGCCGCGACTTCCACACGGTGACCGCGTCGCGGGTCTTCGCGGTGGAGCCGGACGCGGTGACGGGTGAGATGCGCGCCAAGATCAAGGCGATGAACTACGGGCTCGCCTACGGCCTGAGCGCCTTCGGGTTGTCGGGGCAGCTGCGGATCACGACGGCCGAGGCCAAGGGCCTGATGGATGAGTACTTCGAGACGTTCGGCCACGTGCGCGACTACCTGACCGAGGTGGTCGACGTCGCCCGCCGCACGGGCTACACCGAGACGTTGCTCGGACGCCGCCGCTACCTGCCCGACCTCACGAGCTCGAACCGGCAGCGCCGCGAGATGGCCGAGCGGATGGCCCTCAACGCGCCCATCCAGGGCAGTGCCGCCGACATCATCAAGGTCGCGATGCTCGACGTGGAGGCGGCGCTCGCCCGCGAGGGGCTGGCGTCGCGGATGCTGCTCCAGGTGCACGACGAGCTCGTGTTCGAGGTGGCGCCCGGTGAGCGCGAGACGCTGGAAGCGCTCGTGCGCGCCACGATGGGCGCCGCCATGGATCTCACCGTGCCCCTGGACGTGTCCGTCGGCGTGGGCCGCTCCTGGCACGACGCCGCGCACTGAGCCGGCGGACGGGCGCACGGGCGCACGGGGAGTCCACACCCGGGCCACAGCGGGCCCACACCGGGGCCGGCCACGCTGGCTGCCGTGAGAACACTCCTGCGCCTGCCCGCCCTCTGGCTGGGGCTGCTCGGCTCCCTGCTGATCGCTGCGGGGGAGTTCCGCCGCGCGAGCTGGAGCCAGGTGGAGGGGCAGGCGTGGGCCTCGGCGGTCACCGCCACGGTCACCTGGCCCTACCCGCTGGTCGTCGCCCTGGGCATCGCGCTGCTCTCGACGGCCTGGCTGCTTGCGCGGCCCCCGACGCCGACGCCGGCCGCTGGGGAGGCCGATTCGGTCGACGCGGTTCGTCGGGCAGCGGTCCTCGCCGCTGTGTGGGTCCTGCCCCTCCTGCTCCTGCCCCCGGTGCTGAGCACGGACGCGGGTTCCTACGCCGACCTGGGGTGGATGGTGGCCGGCGGCGAGAACCCGTACACGACCGGGCTGGGGACGACCGGCAGCCCCTTCCCCTACGGACGCGCCTGGCGCGGCACGACGTCGGTCTACCCGCCGGGCGCGCTGCAGCTGTTCGGCTGGGTCGTCGGAGCGACCGGGGCGCACTGGTACTGGTCGGTCGTGGCGTTGCGGCTGCTGGCGGTGGCCGGGGTGGTGGGCCTGCTGTGGGCCGTGCCGCGGCTGGCCGGCGCCGTGGGCGTCGATCCGGCGTTCGCCACGTGGTTGGCGTTGCTGAACCCCGTGACGCTGGTGCACGGCGTGGCCGGCGAGCACGTCGACCTGCTCATGGCCGGTCTCCTCGCGGTCGCTCTGGCCGTCGCGGAGCGTGCCGCCCGCTTCCGCGGGCCGACGCCCGGCCGTCCGGTACCGGCCGGCACCGTCATGAGGGGCGTCCTGGTGGGCGGTGTGTTGGTGGGCGGTGTGCTGGTGGGGCTGGCGGCGTCGGTCAAGCAACCGGCGCTGCTGGCGGTGCCCGCGGTCGCGGCGCTGGCGCTACCCGTCGCGTCGCGAACCTGGGTGCGGCTCCTGGCCGCGTCGGCCGGGGTGGGGGCGTCCGCGTTGGGTACGTTCGCTGCGATCAGCGCGGCCACCGGCCTGGGCTGGGGCTGGATCGGCGCCTCGGGAAACCCGGCGAACGCCGCCCAGACGCCGACGCCTGCCTACCTTGTCGGGCTGCTCACCGGTGCCGACGTCGATGGGGTGACGTCCTGGGGGCAGTATGTCGCCGTCGGCGCCATCGCGTGGCTGTTCGTCCGGTACGCGCGCAGCGAACCGCTGCGGTTCCTCGGGCTCGCGTCCCTGGCGTGGGTGCTGGGGTTCGGCGTCTGGCGGGAGTGGTACCTCATCTTCCCGCTGGCGTTCCTCGGCCTGGCGCGCCCCGGCCGCGCCCTGCGCGCTGCCGTGTGGGTGGGAACGCCCTTGTGGGCGCTGTACGGCACCTGGCACGAGTATCAACGGGGGATGGGCGTGGAGGCGTCCCTCGGGCTGGCGTTCGTGTGGTCGGCTGCGCTGGCCTTCTTTGCCTGGACGTGCTGGCGGCTGCGCGCCCTGCCGCCCCCGTCGGAGAGCTCGGCGAGCCGGGGCTCAGCGCAGGACGGCGAGGACGTCCTCCCGGTCGGCGCCGTCGCGTGACCAGTGGGCGAGCAGCAGGCCGCGCGCACCGGTGGTGGTGGGCTCCTCGTCGAGGATGCGCACGAGCCGGACCTGACCGATCGCGTCCACCCCCGCGACGACGCCGGACCCCTCGACCTCGATGGGGCTCGGGATCGCGGCCCCGCTGTCGGCGTCGGCGATGTCGGCCGCCGCGTCGCCCTCGCGGATGATGCGGACGAGCTCGGCGACGTACACCGGGTCGGTCGGCGCGTCATAGCAGTAGCGCGTACCGAGCACGCTGTGCTCGAGCGTGCCGATGAGCAGGCCCTCGTCGAGGGGTTCGGAACGCCACGTGACGGGAA
Organism: Propioniciclava soli; assembly: GCF_038502305.1. Taxonomy (NCBI): domain Bacteria; kingdom Bacillati; phylum Actinomycetota; class Actinomycetes; order Propionibacteriales; family Propionibacteriaceae; genus Propioniciclava; species Propioniciclava soli. The sequence goes on along the minus strand of NZ_CP115965.1, from coordinate 2,701,604 downwards.
CGTGATACGTGAAGCCGGCGGAGGTGATGACCATGCAGTCGATGCCCACCTCGCCGTCGGGATCGACGAACCGGAAGAAACCGATGCGCTCCACATCGGACGCGTCGCCGGCGAACCACAGCTGCTTGGGCAGCCACCCGGCGAGCAGTTCGAGCTTGCTCGGGGTGAGGGTGGCGTTCGGGTGGACTTCTGCGGTGCCGCTCATCGGGTGGCTCCTTCGGGTGCGATCGGGACGGTCGGTCACCACGCTAGTCCACCGACGGGCTGCCGGGGCGGCGTCCGAGGCGTCCCGTTGACGGGCTGGGCCCCTTTGACCAAGTGAACGGGCGGTCGGTAAGCTGGTTGATCGGTGTGGTCTGCTTGCCCTCGGACGTAGCGGGGCAGGCGTACGCGGGCCATGCCGCCACCACACTCACCACGTTCAGTTATCGGAGCCCTACTACATGACCTCCACTCCTGAGGCCGCTCAGGTCGCGGTCGACGACTTCATGAGCAGCGAAGAGTTCGCTGCCGCCGTCGACGCCACAATCAAGTACTTCAATGACGGTGACATCGTCACCGGTACCGTCGTCAAGGTCGACCGGGACGAGGTTCTCCTCGACATCGGCTACAAGACCGAGGGCGTCATCCCCTCCAAGGAACTCTCCATCAAGCACGACGTCGACCCCTTCGAGGTCGTTGCCGTCGGCGACGAGATCGAAGCCCTCGTCCAGCAGAAGGAGGACAAGGAGGGGCGGCTGATCCTGTCCAAGAAGCGCGCCCAGTACGAGCGCGCCTGGGGCCAGATCGAGCAGGTCAAGGAGTCCGACGGCGTGGTCACCGGCCGCGTCATCGAGGTCGTCAAGGGTGGTCTGATCGTCGACATCGGTCTCCGCGGCTTCCTCCCGGCCTCCCTGGTCGAGATGCGCCGCGTCCGCGACCTGCAGCCCTACGTGGGCCAGGAGCTCGAGGCCAAGATCATCGAGCTGGACAAGAACCGCAACAACGTCGTGCTCAGCCGCCGCGCGTGGCTGGAGCAGACCCAGTCCGAGGTGCGCACGTCCTTCCTCAACCAGCTCGCCAAGGGCCAGATCCGCCGCGGCGTCGTGTCCAGCATCGTCAACTTCGGTGCGTTCGTGGATCTCGGCGGTGTCGACGGCCTGGTGCACGTCTCCGAGCTGAGCTGGAAGCACATCGACCACCCGAGCGAGGTCGTCGAGGTCGGCAATGAGGTCACCGTGGAGGTGCTCGATGTCGACATGGACCGCGAGCGCGTCTCCCTGTCGCTGAAGGCGACGCAGGAGGATCCGTGGCAGACCTTCGCCCGGACCCACCAGATCGGCCACATCGTGCCCGGCAAGGTCACCAAGCTCGTTCCGTTCGGCGCGTTCGTGCGTGTCGAGGAGGGCATCGAGGGCCTGGTGCACGTCTCCGAGCTGGCCGAGCGTCACGTCGAGATCCCCGAGCAGGTCGTCGCGGTCAACGACGACGTCATGGTCAAGATCATCGACATCGACCTCGAGCGTCGCCGCATCAGCCTCAGCCTCAAGCAGGCCAACGAGGGTGTCGACGTGGCTGCGGACGACTTCGACCCGTCGCTGTACGGCATGACCGCCAGCTACGACGACCAGGGCAACTACATCTACCCCGAGGGCTTCGATCCGGAGACCCAGGAGTGGAAGCCCGGGTACGAGGAGCAGCAGCGCGCCTGGGAGCAGCAGTACGCCGAGGCGCAGACCCGGTGGCTGGCGCACAAGAAGCAGGTCGAGGAGGCCGAGGCCGCCGAGAACCAGGCGGCCGTCGAGGCCACCGCGCAGTCGTCCTACTCCTCGGGCGGTCGCCCGTCGGCGTCGACGTCGTCCTCCAGCAGCAGCGCCCCCGAGGGCTCGCTGGCGTCCGACGAGGCCCTGCAGGCCCTGCGCGACAAGCTCACCGGCGGTCGCTGACCCCGCCCGGACCTCTCGGTCCGGTTCGAGCCCGAACCGCCCCCGCTCCCTCACGGAGCGGGGGCGGTTCTGCGTTGCCGGGATGGGATGGGGTGGGGTGGGGTGGGGTGGTGTGGGGTGGTGTGGGGTGGAGCGGTGGGGTGGCTACCTCACGACCGCTGCCGGCCGGGCAGTTGGGTGATGGGCGCCGTGAGGGTGGCCCAGAGCGCCCCCACGAGCGCGACGCCCCCGACGACGGTGATGGCGACGGGCAGCGACGCGGCGAGCAGCAGGCCCGAGACGGCCAGGGGGCCGCCCAGCTGGCCGGCCTGGCTGAACATGGCCCAGATCGACAGGAAGCGGGCGCGGCCGCGGGCGGGGGAGAGATCGGCGCCGATGGTCATGTTGATGCCGGCCCCCAGGCCGTTGCCGACGCTCATCACCACGACGGCGGCGATGAGCCCGGGCGATGCCGGCCACAGCGGCGCGACGAGAAAGCCGGCCCCGTAGACCCCCAGGCACAGCACCAGGGTGAGCGTGCGGCCGACCCGGTCCTTGAGCACGCCGCCCGGCACCATGAACACCAGCTCGATCGCGGCGCCGACGGCGACGATCAGCGAGACCTGCGCAGCCGTCCACCCCAGGTGGACGCCCCACAGCGCCACCAGGATCGGCTGGGCGACGCGGGCGACGGCGAGGGTGAGGACGGAGACCCCGGCGAACCCGACGGCCCGCCACCGCACCCCCTGGGCGAGCTCGTCCGCCGTGCGGGCGGCCTTGTTGCGCATGGTCTGGGCGTCGAAACCGCTCGTCAGCTTGCGGACGAACAGCAGCAGCGTGCCCGCGAGCGCACACGCGGCGGCGAAGACGAACACCGACCACAGGGGCCAGAACACCAGCAGCGCCGCGCCGCACAGCGGGCCGACCAGGCTGCCGGCGCGCATGGTCCCGCCGAGTGCGGTCATGGCCTGGCCGCGCTGCGGGGTGGGCACCGTCTCGGCGACCACGGCCTGCCGGGCCAGGTTCCAGGCGGTCATGACGGGGGCACGCAGGATCGCCGACGCGATGAACAGGCCCAGCGACCAGGGGGTCGGCCACGCGAGCGCGACCACGGCGAGCGAGATGGTGACCACCGCGGCCCCGGTGGCCAGCGCCATGGCGAAGCGGTCGCCCACCGTGTCGATGAACATCCCGACCGGCACGGTCATCACCAGCGCGGTGGCGCCCATCAGCGCGACGATGGCGCTGGCCAGCGGCGCGGACGCCCCGAGCTCCAGCGCCGCGAGCACGAGCACCGGCATCATCGCGCCCATCGCCACGCCGAGCAGGAACGACGGGGCCAGCACGGGCCAGAAGATCAGCCGATACATGCCCCACCTCCCAAGTATCTCGACATCAAGATACTCTAGAGGGTGAGCGGACGCCACCCGTCCGGATCCGGCCCGCCCGGCAGGTCCACCTCGGGGTCGTAGGGCGTCCGGGTGAAGCAGAAGGTGGCCACCTCCAGCGTCCGCGGCCGGCCATGGGCGTCACGATGGACGACCAGCGGCTCGCCGTGAAAGTAGTCCCCGCCGTCGCCGGTCCAGCGGTCGCCGCTGCCGGCGAAGTGGCTGGCCCCCTTCCCGTCGGCGCCCACGAGGAGCAGCCGGCCGGGTGCGGGCGCGGCCAGGACGTGCTCGCGCGTGCCCCAGTACCAGACGCCGCAGAGATCGGCCGCGGTGGCGTCCCCCGGGCCCACCGGCCCGTCCACGTTCACGGCGGCGGCGCAGGCCTCCGCCAGTAGGCCGAACGCCCCGCCGAACGGGGTGGTGGCGTTCCCGCACACGGCGACGGCGAGGCGCCGCTCGGCGTCGATGCGCAGGTCGGCGGTGAAGCCGGGAACCGAGCCGGCGTGGCCGTACGTGCGTCGTCCGGCGTCGTTGACCACCATGACGCCGAGGCCGTGGGCCGTCGTGAAGGGTTCGCCGGCCACGTCGGGCCAAGCGATCGGCGTGAGCATCGTGGCGCGGGTGGCGGGTCGCAGGACGCCGGGGATCGCGCCGGCGAGGAACGCGCCGAGGCGCACCAGATCGGTGGGCGTCGACCAGAGCTCGCCGGCGGCGCCGAGGGCCAGGTAGTCGGGCACGGGTTCGGGGTGGACGAGATCCTCGCGCGGGTGGACGCCGACGCCCACCGCGTGGCCGGGGGCTGGCGTCCGGGCGGTGTGGGTCATGCCGAGGGGCCGCCAGACGAGGTCGGCCAGGGCGGCGTCCCACGCCTGGCCCGTGAGGGTCTCGAGGAGCCGGCCCAGGACGCCGTAGCCCAGGTTGGAGTAGTGGAACCGGGTGCCGGCCGGGAACAGGGGCTGGAGGTCGGCCGCGGCGAGGGCGTCCCAGGACGTGCCGCCCGCCCGCTCCCACCACGGGCCGGGCGGCTCGGCGGGCAGCCCGCTGGTGTGGGCGAGGAACTGGGCGACCGTCGCATCCCCGCCGGGGGCGTCCGGCACCCAGGTGGCCAGGGGGCGGTGCAGGTCGACCGCACCGGCGTCGGCGAGGACGCACAGGGCGACGGCGACCTGCGGCTTGGTGATCGAGGCGATGCGGTACTGCGTGTGGGCGTCGGGACGCCGCGGCACACCGAGCGGATCGGCGTCGCCGACGGCGTCGGCCCAGGTCACGTCACCATCGCTGCTGAGCGCTGCCGACAGCGACGGCTGGCGTCGCGCCGCGCGCAGGGTCTCAAGGGTGCGGGACAGATCCACGGGCTGACTCCTGGGCTCGGCTGCGCCCGACCCTACCGGGGGAACACGGTGCGGCCACCACCGTGCGAGGATGGCCGGATGAAGCGCATCGTGCTGACCGGCGGCATCGCGTCGGGCAAGTCGACCGTGGCCGACCTGTTGGCCGGGCACGGGGCGGTGGTCGTCGACGCGGACGTGCTGGCCCGGGAGGTGGTCGAGCCGGGCACGGCCGGGTTGGCCGAGGTGGTCGCCCGGTTCGGGGAGGGGATCCTGCTCGCCAACGGCGGCCTGGACCGGGCCGCGCTGGCCAGGATCATCTTCGCCGATGCCGCGGCGCGCGCCGACCTGAACGCGATCGTCCACCCCCGGGTGAGGGCCCTCGCGCGCGAGCGCCGGGCCGCCGCCCTGGCGTCGAACCCCGGCGCGGTGGTCGTCGACGTGATCCCCCTGCTGGTGGAGACCGGGCAGGCCGAGATGTTCGACGTCGTCGTCGTCACCGACGCCGGCGAGGAGGCGCAGATCGCCCGCCTGCGCCACCGGGACGGGTTGTCGGACGCGGACGCGCGCGCCCGGCTCGTCGCCCAGGCGTCACGAGCAGAACGGTTGGCGGTGGCGGACCTCGTGATCGACACCTCGGGGCGCAAGGAGGACCTGCCCGTCCGGGTGGGGGAACTCTGGGAGCAGCTCCGGAACGCCTGAGGCACGGTCGCCCGAACAACGGCCCGAGATCCGCGGAACGGGCCCGCGGGCCCGCTGCGTCGGCCAAGCTGGACGGAACGCGGAGCACGGAACACCGCACTCAGGAGGACCCATGACCGACGTGACCGACCGACCGTGGTTGGACGAGGGACTCAGCCCGCGGGAGCGCGCGACGCGCCTCGTGGCCGCGATGACGTTGCCGGAGAAGATCGAGCAACTCCACGGCAACATGGACACGATCGACATCTACGGCCTGGCGAACCAGGCCCAGGACGCCGATGAGATGGAGCAACTGGCGTCGCAGATCCGGGTGGAGCGCCACGTGAAGGCGAACGACCGGCTGGGCATCCCCCGCATGCGCATCACGAACGGGCCCGTGGGCGTCGGCATGGGCGACGGTACGCCGTCGCCGCCCGCGACGGCGCTACCCATGACGATCGGCGTCGCGGCCTCCTTCGACCCCGAGCTCGCCCACCGGTACGGCGACCTCATCGGCGCCGAGTGCGTCCACCTGGGGCAGCACGTCCTCGAGGGGCCGGGCCTGTGTCTGCACCGCACGCCCATCGGGGGCCGCAACTTCGAGTACTTCTCCGAGGATCCCTACCTCACCGGGGTGATGGGGGTGGAGGTCGCGCGGGCGATCCAGAGCCATGACATCATCGCGATGGCCAAGCACTACGTCGTGAACGACCAGGAACACGAGCGCTTCCGCAACAGCGTCGAGGTCGACGAGGACGTCCTGCGCGAGTTGTACCTGTTGCCGTTCGAGATGGCCTGCAAGGACGCGGACATCGCCTCCGTCATGAGCGCCTACAACCGCGTGCGGGGCGTCTACGCCACGGAGAACCGCTACACCCTCGACACGATCCTGCGGCAGGAGTGGGGCTGGGACGGCTACGTCCAGTCCGACTTCTGGTCGTGCCGGTCGGCGGCGGGCTCGCTCAACGCGGGCATGGACCTGGAGATGCCGGACGCGAAGTGGCTCAACGAGACCAACGTGACCAATGCGCTCAACGACACCTCGCTCGAGATCCAGACCGTCGACCGCGCCCTGGTGCGTCGCTTCACCCAGATGTTCCGGTTCGGACACTTCACGACGCCGTACGCGCCCACCGAGATCCCGGCGGCCGAGCACGGCCGCATCGCGCGGGAGATGGGGCACGCCATGGCGGTCCTGCTCAAGAACGACGCCGGGCTGTTGCCGCTGGGCGTGGACGCCGGACGCGTACTCATCGTCGGCATGGACAGCTTCGCCACGAAGGCCTGCCAGGGTGGGGGCGGCTCCTCCAAGGTGGACCCCCTGTACACCGTCGACCCGCTGCCCGGCACGCAGGACGTCCTGCGCGAGCTCGGCTCGGACGCCACGGTGGCGTTGTTCGAGGTGAAGCGCGACCTGTCCAACCTGGCGCAGGCCAAGGCCGAGGCCGCGGACGCCGACGTGGTGCTCGTCATGGCGGGTGTCATCGCCACCGAGGGTGCCGACATGCCCGCTCCGGAGATGCCCCACGACCAGGCGCGCATGGTCGCCGAGCTGCTGGGGTGCAACGAGCGGACCGTGGTCGTGCTCAAGGACTCGACGCCGGTGATGCTGCCGTGGATCGACGACGCCGACACCGTCCTCGAGGTGTGGAACCAGGGGGCGGAGGACGGCCATGTCGTCGCCGAGTTGCTGTGGGGCGTCGCCAACCCGTCGGGCAAGGTGCCCACCACCTATGCGCGGCGCGTCGAGGACCTGCTCCACCACGACGACCCGGTGCGCTACCCGGGCACCGACGAGGGGGAGGGGTGGCCCACGATGCGCTACACCGAGCGTCTCCAGGTGGGCTACCGGTGGTTCCAGGCGAACGACATCGTGCCGCTGTTCCCGTTCGGATTCGGGCTGTCGTACACGACCTTCGAGCTGTCCGACGTGGCGGTGTCGGGCTCGGTCGCCGACGGCGAGGCGCTGACCGTCACGGCGACGGTGACGAACACCGGTGATCGGGAGGGTGCGGAGGTGGTGCAGGTGTACTTGGGCATTCCGGTGGAGGGTCAGCCGCCCAAACGCCTGGTGGGGTTCGCGAAGGTGTCCCTCGCGCCGGGGGCGTCCGAGCAGGTCGAGGTGGTGGTGGACCCGGCCGCCACGCACCACCCGTTCGGGGTGTGGGACACCGCGGCGCACTCCTTCCAGGTACGCCCCGGCGCCTACACGGTGTACGTCGGCACCTCGAGCGAGGACACGCCGCACCAGTTCCCGGTGCGCGTGTCCTAGCCGCTCGGCGGCGAGGGTACGGGTTGGTCCGGGCGCGATCGCGCCCGGCCGCCGTCTCCGGGCGAAGTGTCGGTGGGGTCGCCTACGCTTGCTCCCATGCGCCCCACCACGGACCTCAAGCGTCGCGTCGCACCGTTCGAGGTGCACGCGGACTTCTCTCCCGCCGGTGACCAGCCGGCCGCGATCGACGCGCTCGAGCGGCGCGTCCGGGCGGGGGAGGACGACGTCGTGCTGCTCGGTGCGACGGGTACGGGCAAGACGGCCACCGTGGCGTGGCTGGCCGAGCGGCTGCAGCGTCCGATGCTGGTGATGCAGCCCAACAAGACCCTCGCGGCGCAGTTCGCGAACGAGCTGCGGCAGTTCTTCCCCGACAACGCGGTGGAGTACTTCGTCAGCTACTACGACTACTACCAGCCGGAGGCGTACGTCCCGCAGACGGACACCTACATCGAGAAGGACTCCTCGCTCAACGAGGAGGTCGAACGCCTGCGGCACTCGGCGACCAACTCGTTGTTGACCCGCCGTGACGTGATCGTGGTGGCGACCGTCTCGGCCATCTACGGCCTGGGGACGCCGCAGGAGTACGTGGACCGGATGGTGCGGTTGCGGGTGGGGGAGGAGCACGACCGGGACAGTCTGTTGCGGCAGCTGGTCGGCATCCAGTACGCGCGCAACGATCTCGCCGCCACGCGGGGCACCTTCCGGGTGCGGGGGGACACGCTGGAGATCTTCCCGATGTATGAGGAGAACGCGGTGCGCGTGGAGTTCTTCGGCGACGAGATCGAGGGGCTGTCGACGCTGCACCCGCTGACGGGTGAGGTGCTGAGCGAGGATTCCGAGGTGTATGTCTTCCCGGCGTCGCACTATGTGGCCGGGCCCCAGCGCATGGAGCGCGCCATCGGGGGCATCGAGGCCGAGCTGGAGGGCCGGCTGACCGAGCTGGAGGGGCAGAACAAGCTGCTGGAGGCCCAGCGGTTGCGGATGCGCACGGGGTACGACATCGAGATGATGCGCCAGATCGGCACGTGCTCGGGCATCGAGAACTACTCCCGCCACATCGACGGCCGCGGCCCCGGGACGCCGCCGAACTGCCTGCTCGACTACTTCCCGGAGGACTTCGTGCTCGTCATCGACGAGTCGCACGTCACGGTGCCGCAGATCGGCGGCATGTACGAGGGCGACATGTCGCGCAAGCGGACGTTGGTCGACTTCGGGTTCCGGCTGCCGAGCGCGATGGACAACCGCCCCCTGCGGTTCGAGGAGTTCACCGAGCGCATCGGGCAGACGGTGTACCTCTCGGCCACGCCGGGCAACTACGAGATGGCACGGTCCGACGGGTTCGTCGAGCAGGTGATCCGGCCGACCGGGTTGGTCGATCCCGAGGTGATCGTGAAGCCGACCAAGGGGCAGATCGACGACCTCATGGGTGAGATCCGGGCCCGGACGGACCGCAACGAGCGCATCCTGGTGACCACGCTGACGAAGAAGATGGCCGAGGACCTCACGGACTACCTCATGGAGAACGGCGTCCGGACGCGCTACCTCCACTCCGAGGTGGACACCCTGCGGCGCATCGAGCTGCTGCGCGAGCTGCGGTTGGGGCAGTACGACGTGCTGGTCGGCATCAACCTGCTGCGGGAGGGCCTCGACCTGCCCGAGGTGTCGCTCGTCGCGATCCTGGACGCCGACAAGGAGGGCTTCCTGCGCTCGGAGCGCTCGCTGATCCAGACCATCGGCCGCGCCGCCCGCAACGTGGCCGGCCAGGTGCACATGTACGCCGACACGATGACGCCGTCCATGGAGGCGGCGATCGACGAGACGAACCGGCGCCGGGAGAAGCAGGTGGCCTACAACACCGAGCACGGCATCGATCCACAGCCGCTGCGGAAGAAGATCGCCGACATCACCGACATGCTCGCCCGCGAGGACGCCGACACCCGCGACGTCGTCGGGCAGTTCGGCGAGCCGAAGAAGAGTTCGCCCGTGCCCGGACGCCCCGACCGCGACCTGGGCTCGCTGCCGACATCGGAGCTGGCGACGCTGGTGCACGAGCTGAGCGACCAGATGCACGCCGCGGCGAAGGACCTGCAGTTCGAGACCGCCGCCCGCCTGCGCGACGAGATCGCCGAGCTGAAGAAGACGATCCGGCAGATCGTGGCGGCCACGAAGTAGCGGCGTAGGCTGGGGTGATCGGCAAGGAGGCGGAGATGGGTTATCCGACGTGGATGACGGCGGCGACCGGGCGGTTGTCGCCGACGGATCTGGCGCTGGTCAAGTGGAGCTGCATCGCGTTCGGCGTCCTGCTCGCGCAGCGCTTCAGCGGCGTGCGGCAGCTCGACGAGCGGCTGGTGGGGGCCGCGGTGGTGGCCCTGGCGATCAAACCGGCGGTGTCGGCGCTGGGTGCGCGCTGACGTTCGCGCTGACGCTTGTGCTGAGGGGTCCTGCTGATGCTTGCGCTGACGCTTGTGCCGAGAGGTCCTGCTGATGCTTGCGCTGAGGTTCGTGCTGGCGTCCGCCCCCTTGTGGGATGAGAGCCGCTGGGACAGGGTGGTGCCATGGCTCTGAAGTGGTACACCGTCGTCGTTGACTGTCACGATCCGCAGGCGCAGGCCCGCTGGTGGGCCGAAGCGCTGGACTGGCAGATCGTCCACGACACCCCGGAGGAGGCCGTGGCGATTCCGAAGGGTATGGGTGCGGAGCCCGTGGCGGAGCTGGAGGCCTGGTTCGCCCGCGGGCAGGGGCTCTTGTTCGTGCCGGTGCCGGAGGGCAAGACGGTGAAGAACCGGCTGCACATCGACCTGGCGCCGCACACCTCCCAGGATCGGGACGCCGAGATCGCGCGCCTGGAGTCCCTCGGCGCGACGCGCGTCAACGTGGGGCAGGACGAGGCCGACGTGACCTGGACCGTCCTGGCCGATCCGGAGGGCAACGAGTTCTGCGTGCTCAGCTCTCGGAACCGCTAGGTCCCACCCCCTCGGAGGGTTGGTGCCGACAGCCGGTCACGGTACGGAGGACGGTCTACCAGCCGCGGGCGCGCCACGCGGGAAGTTGGTCCCGCTCCTCACCCAGCGTCGTCGGGTCGCCGTGGCCGGGGTGCACCACGGTGTTGTCGGCGAAGTGGTCGAAGACCTTGGCGGTCACGTCGCCGAGCAGGGACGCGAAGTCGGCGTCCGACTTGGTCTTGCCCACGCCGCCGGGGAACAGGCTGTCGCCGGTGAACAGCTGGGTGGCCTCGCCGGCGGGTGCGTGAGCCAGGGCGATCGATCCCGGGGTGTGCCCGACCAGCCCGATGACCTCCAGTTCGGAATTCCCCACCTGAACGGTGTCACCATCCCAGACGCGGCGGTCGATGCGGACGCCCGTCGCCGACTCGATCGCGTCGGCGTCCGGCTCGCCCGCCACCAAGACGGCACCGGTGTGCTGCGCCAGGTCGGCCAGGGCACCGATGTGGTCGTGGTGGCGGTGGGTGGTGACGATCGTGTTGATCGGGGTGTCGCCGATGAGCGACAGCAGCGCGAGGATGTCGGCGGCGGCGTCGATCAGCAGGCCCTCGCCGGAATCGGTGAGCAGGTAGGCGTTGTTGTCCATCGACCCGACGGACAGCGACTGGATCTCCATGGACCCATCCTGCCAGCGGCTCAGGTGGCCCGCGTGTGTTCTGGCCGTGGGCGTCCGGGCTGCGGGTGCCGCAGTGGTCCGGCCTCCCTGCCGCTGCGAACGCCTCCCTAACGCTGCAGCTGCCTCCCTGGCGACGTTGTCGCCGCCCTGTCCGCGACCCACGACCCTGCTGTTGCACCATCAGGGGGGTGGGTTCCGAGCAGGGGGGCACCCGCAACGGCAGGGGGGCGGTGGCAACGGCTGGGAGGCGTCCGCAACGGCAGGAAAGCAGGGCTCGGCGCCCGCTCTGATCAGCCCGCCAGTGGGAACACCAAGCCCTCGGCGCCCGTGACGCCCTCGCCGGACGTCCGCCCCGCGAGCCAGGCCCAGAGCGCGGCGTCCGGGCCGGACACCGTGACGCGCGGTTCGCCGGCACCGATGCCGAAGGTCTCACCGGCGTCGGAGGTGACGTCGACGGCCGGCAGGGTGGGGTCGTCGCGCATGAGGAGCGCGATCCACTGCAGCAACCAGTGGGCGGGGACGGCCTCGATGTCCTCCCAGCGGTAACCGCAGTCGAGGTCGAGGTGGTGGAGGGTGATCTCCTGGAGTCGGATCAGCGTGGCGACGGACAGGGGAAACTCGCCACCGGGCAGGTGCACGGGCAGGCGCCAGTCGGGGACGCGGTCGCAGAGCCGGGCGAGTTCGCCGGCGGAGGTGTCGAGGTCGACGTGCAGCTCGAGCCCGTCGCGCTCGGCACCGCGCTCGATCTCGCTGAACTTCGCGTTCTCCGAGGGGTAGAGCGGGGTCGGGTCGCCGGCCATGGTTGCGGAGATGACGACGCGGAGGGCGTCCGCGTTGCGGGCGATGTGGGTGGCGACGTGGGCGCGCGTCCAGCCGGGGAGGAGGGAGGGCGCGTGCCAGGCGTCGTCGTCGATGGCGATCGTGTCGCGGAGCAACGCCTGGGTGGCCTCCGCAATCCGTTTGAGGGCCGGTTCGACCTGGCCCTGGTTCAGGATCGCCAACATGCATCCACCCTAACGGCTGGGGCGGAGGGCGATGGTACGGCCGGTGAATCCCGCACCAGACCCCCCGCGCGCACACTGTCGGAGCCGGCACCTACGATTGCTCGGGTGACCGAACAACTGATCGTGGCGGGTGCGCGCGAGCACAACCTCAAGAACGTGAGCCTTGAGCTGCCGCGCGACGCCCTCATCGTGTTCACCGGCCTGTCGGGCTCGGGGAAGTCCTCACTGGCCTTCGACACGATCTTCGCCGAGGGGCAGCGCCGCTATGTGGAGTCGCTGTCGGCCTATGCCCGCCAGTTCCTCGGGCAGATGGACAAGCCGGACGTCGACTTCATCGAGGGGCTGAGCCCGGCGGTCGCCATCGACCAGAAGTCGACCAGCCGCAACCCGCGGTCGACGGTCGGCACGATCACCGAGGTCTACGACTACCTGCGCCTGCTGTTCGCCCGTATCGGTCACCCCCACTGCCCGGTCTGCGGTGAGCCCATCGCCAAGCAGTCCCCCCAGCAGATCGTGGACCGCCTCCTCGGGCTCGAGGAGGGGACGCGCTTCATGGTGCTCGCGCCGGTGATCCGCGGCCGCAAGGGCGAGTACGTCGACCTGTTCCGCCAGCTCACCACCCAAGGCTTCACGCGCGTGCGGGTGGACGGCGAGGTGCACCAGCTCGCGAGCCCGCCCACCCTGGACAAGCAGAAGAAGCACAACATCGAGGTGGTGGTCGACCGCCTGGCGCTGAAGCAGTCCATCAAGCAGCGGCTCACGGATTCGGTCGAGACCGCCCTCAACCTGGCCGACGGCGTCATCGAGATCGACTTCGTCGACCTGCCCGAGAATGATCCCGGACGCCGGCGCCGCTACTCCGAGAAGCTCGCCTGCCCCAACGAGCACGACATCAGCATCGAGGAACTGGAGCCGCGGCAGTTCTCCTTCAACGCCCCCTGGGGCGCGTGCCCGACGTGTTCGGGCCTCGGCACGAAGATGGAGGTGGACGTCGACCTCGTCATCCCCGACCGGTCGAAGAGCCTCGCCGAGAACGCCATCTCCCCGTGGTCGACGATCTACGTGTCGGGCTATTTCCAGACGATCTTCAAGACGCTGGCCCGCGAACACGGATTCTCCGTCAACACGCCGTGGGAGGACCTGCCGGAGAAGGTGAAGGGCCTCGTGCTGCACGGCGTGAAGGGCCCCATGCGCGTCCACACCACGAACCGGCACGGGCGGGAGACGAGCTACAACGCGACGTTCGAAGGTGCGCTGCCCTACGTGCGCCGTCGCTTCGCCGAGGCGGAGAGCGACAACAGCCGTGACCGATTCCAGGGTTACATGCGCGAGACGCCGTGTGATGTGTGCCGGGGAGCGCGGCTCAAGCCCACGTCGCTGGCCGTGACGGTCGCCGGCCGCAACATCGCGGAGGTGGCCGGGCTCTCCATCGCCGACGCGCACGCCTTCATGGCGGGGCTGAGCCTGACGCCGCGCGAGGCAGCGATCGCCGAGCGCGTGGTGAAGGAGATCAACGAGCGCCTGCGCTTCCTGCTCGACGTGGGGCTGGACTACCTGACGCTGTCGCGCTCGGCCGGCAGCCTGTCCGGTGGCGAGGCGCAGCGCATCCGGTTGGCGACGCAGATCGGGTCGGGTCTGGTCGGCGTCCTGTACGTGCTGGACGAGCCGTCGATCGGCCTGCACCAGCGGGACAATCGGCGCCTCATCGACACCCTCGTGCGGCTGCGGGACCTGGGCAACACCCTGATCGTGGTGGAGCACGACGAGGACACGATCCGCACCGCCGACTGGTGTGTCGACATCGGCCCGGGGGCCGGCGAGCACGGCGGCCACGTGGTCGTCTCCGGCACGGTGAAGCAGCTGCTGGCGAGCAAGGAGTCGTTGACCGGCGCGTACCTCGCCGGGCGCCGCGCCATCGACGTGCCGGCCGTGCGGCGTACGGGCAACGGCAAGAAGGTGACGGTCGTCGGGGCCACCGAGAACAACCTGCGGGACGTGTCGGTCAGCTTCCCGCTCGGGGTGATGACGTCGGTGACCGGGGTGTCGGGCTCGGGCAAGAGCTCGCTGGTGAACCAGATCCTCTACCGGGCGCTGGCGCGCCACCTATACTCGGCGAAGGACGTCCCCGGTCACCACCGGCGCATCGAGGGGCTCGACCAGGTCGACAAGGCCATCCACGTGGATCAGTCGCCGATCGGCCGGACGCCTCGGTCGAACCCGGCGACCTACACGGGCGTGTTCGACCGGATCCGGAAGCTGTTCGCCGAGACGCCGGAGGCGAAGGTTCGGGGCTACCAGCAGGGCCGGTTCAGCTTCAATGTCAAGGGCGGACGCTGCGAGAACTGCTCGGGCGACGGCACGATCAAGATCGAGATGAACTTCCTGCCGGACGTGTACGTGCCCTGCGAGGTGTGCCACGGGGCGCGCTACAACCGGGAGACCCTCGAGGTGCACTACAAGGGCAAGAACATCGCCGAGGTGTTGGACATGCCGATCGAGGAGGCGGCGGAGTTCTTCGCGCCGATCTCGGCGATCAAGCGGTACATGGACACGCTGGTCGACGTCGGGCTGGGCTATGTGCGCCTGGGGCAGCCGGCGACGACTCTGTCGGGCGGCGAGGCGCAGCGCGTGAAGCTCGCCACCGAGTTGCAGCGGCGCTCGACCGGCAAGACGGTGTACGTGCTCGACGAGCCCACGACGGGCCTGCACTTCGAGGACATCAGCAAGCTGCTGGGCGTCCTGAGCCGCCTGGCCGACCAGGGCAACACCGTGATCGTCATCGAGCACAACCTCGACGTGATCAAGTGCTCCGACTGGGTGATCGACATGGGCCCCGAGGGCGGCTCGGGCGGCGGCATGGTGGTCGCCCAGGGCACGCCGGAGGACATCGCGGTCCACCCCGACAGCTTCACCGGCGAGTACCTCAAGCCGCTGCTCGCTTGACCGAGCTGGCCGCGACACGCTCGCTTCGGGCTCAAACTCCGCCTTCGGCGGCGGAGTTTGAGCCCGAAGTGTGCGTGTCGGCGCGGTTCAGTCCAGCCAAGGGCCGGCCCGACCACCCCGATGGGCGTGGTGGAATCACCACCGGATTGCCACAGTGGTGGGGCCATCCTGACGAAAGGCCACCATGCAGCTCCGAACCCTGACCCACGCGCCGCGCGTCGCCGCCGACCGGGCCATCGCCTACTACCAGCGCGTGCTCTCGCCCCGGAAGGGGTGGCGGTGCGCGCACGGCGCGGTGCACGGCGGCGCGACCTGTTCGGCCGCCGTCCGGGGGCACGTCGCCCGCCTCGGGGTGCTGCGGGCCCTGCGCCCCACGGTGCTCCAATTCCTTGCCTGCTACCAGGCCGCCGCGCTGGCCCAGAACGCCGGCGTCCAGGGGGTTTGCTGCTGCGGCCCGATCCCCATTCCGTTCCGGTTCTGACGGGCAGCTGGGGCCGACACGCTCACTTCGGTCTCAAACACCGCTGTTCAAACCGGCGTTTGAGACCGAAGCGAGCGTGTCGGCGCACGCCAACCGGGTGCTGACTCAGTCGGCGATGTCCACGTGGTCGCCGTTGAGCGTCGCGGACGCCGCGCGCAGCGGCTCGGTGGCCGGCGGGTTGGTGACCGCGCCGTCCTCGATGGAGAACCGCGCGCCGTGGCACCGACAGTGGATCTCGCCGTCCTCAACCGATGACACGGGGCAGCCTTGGTGGGTGCACATCTTGTTGAACGCCCGGAACTCGCCCTCGGTCGGCTGCGTGATCACGTAGTTGGCGTTGTCGAGGATGCGGCCGCCCCCGACCGGGATCGAGTCGACCGGGATCGACAGCGCCGCGCCCACCGCCGGCGGAGATCCGGGCGACGTACGGCCGCCGCAACCGGTCAGGGTGCCGGTGCCCACGGCCAGGGCCGCGAGGCCGGCGTTGGTCAGGAAGGAGCGACGGTCGGGAGTCATGCTGTCACCCTAGCCAGCCCGCTCACGTCCCGGAGGCGTCGGCCTGTCGGAACGCGCAATCGCCTCCATCGCTTGCGCGTGATGGCACGGTGGCCCCTGGGGGGCACGTGGAACGAGAAGTCGTCATCGGCGGCCAGCGAAGCCAGCCGCCCCACCCGGCCACGCCGGGAACTGTCGGCCGGCTCACCTAAGCTGGCCGGCATGCCGAACCCCGCGTCGTATCGTCCGGCGCCCGGAACGATCCCCACCGATCCCGGCGTCTACCGGTTCAGCGACCCCGCCGGCACGGTCATCTACGTCGGCAAGGCGAAGAACCTCCGGCAGCGCCTCAACTCCTACTTCGCCGACCCGGCCGGCCTGCACTTCCGCACCCAGACGATGGTCCGCACGGCGGCCAAGGTCGAGTGGACGGTCGTCCGCAACGAGCTCGAGTCGCTGCAGCTCGAGTACACGTGGATCAAGCAGTTCGACCCCCGCTTCAACGTCAAGTACCGCGACGACAAGAGCTACCCCTGGGTGGCGGTCACGTGGGCCGAGGAGTTCCCGCGCGTCTTCGTCGGCCGCGGTGCCAAGCGCAAGGGCAACCGCTACTACGGGCCCTACGCGCAGGCCTGGGCGATCCGCGACACCATCGACTCCCTGCTCCGCGTCTTCCCCATGCGCTCGTGCACGAACGGCGTCTTCCGTGCGGCCAAGGCGTCCGGACGCCCCTGCCTGCTCGGCTACATCGGCAAGTGTTCCGCACCATGCGTGGGGCGGATCGACGCCGAGGACCACCGGGCCATCGCCGACGACGTCTGCGACTTCCTCGCCGGCAACACCACCCAGCTCATCCGCCGGTTGCGTACCGACATGCTGGCGGCCTCGGAGAACCTCGAGTTCGAGCGGGCCGCGGTGCTGCGCGACCAGCTCGGCGCGCTCGAGTCCGCCACCGAGCGCAACGCGATCGTGCTCGGCGACGGCACGGACGCCGACGTGATCGCCCTCGCGTCCGACGAGCTGGAGGTCGCGATCCAGATCTTCCACGTCCGCGCCGGACGCGTCCGCGGCGAGCGCGGCTGGGTGGCCGACCGCTCCGACGACTCCTCCCTGGACGAGCTCGTCGAGTCCTTCTGCCTACAGCTCTACTCCAACCCGGAGATCGAGCTGTCGGGTGGGGTGCCCAAGGAGGTCCTGCTGCCGGTCGAGCCGGCGTCCGGGAGTGCCCTGGAGGAGCTGCTCACCGACGTCCGCGGCGGCCGCGTCCGCGTCCACGTGCCGCAGCGGGGCGCCAAGTTGGCCCTGCTCGAAACCGTGGCCCGCAACGCCAAGGAGGCGCTCGTCCTGCACAAGACGAAGCGCGCCGCCGACCTCTCGACGCGCAACCAGGCGCTCGAGGAGTTGCAGGAGGCGTTGGGCCTGGAGGCGCCCCCGTTGCGCATCGAGTGCTACGACATCAGCCACCTGCAGGGCACCGAGGTGGTCGGGTCGATGGTCGTGTTCGAGGACGGCCTCTCACGCCGCTCGGAGTACCGCCGCTTCGTGATCCGCACGGTCGAGGGCTCCAATGATGTGGGTGCCATCCACGAGGTGATCAGCCGGCGTTTCCGCCGCTATCTCGACGACCAGGCATCCCTCAGCGGCGAGACGGCCATGCTCGTGGACGCCACCACCGGCGCCGCCCGCAAGTTCGCCTACAAGCCGTCCCTGGTCGTGGTGGACGGCGGCGCCCCCCAGGTCGCCGCCGCGCAGGCGGCTCTGGCCGAGCTGGGCATCACCGACGTCCCGCTCGTCGGGCTGGCCAAGCGCCTGGAGGAGGTGTGGCTGCCGGGGGAGGAGTTCCCCCTGATCCTGCCGCGCGCCAGCGAGGGGCTGTTCCTCCTGCAGCGGGCCCGCGACGAGGCGCACCGCTTCGCGATCACCCACCACCGCGGGCGGCGCAGCGCGTCCATGGTCGAGTCGCTGCTCGACGGCGTGCCCGGCCTGGGCGAGCTCCGCCGCAAGGCGCTGCTCAAACACTTCGGGTCGCTCAAGAAGCTGCGCGCGGCGTCCGTCGAGGACATCGCCCTGGTGCCCGGCATCGGCCCGCGGACCGCCCAGGCGGTCAAGGACGCCCTCGCCGCGAGCGAGCCCGGTGAGGCCGTCAACACCGCCACGGGTGAGATCTCCTCGTGAGCGACGCCATAATGAAGCCATGAGCGGCTCCAGGTTGCGGTTCGTCGTCATCACGGGCATGTCCGGCGCCGGACGCCGCACGGCCGCCCACGCGCTGGAGGATCTCGGCTGGTACGTCGTCGACAACCTGCCGCCGAGCATGCTGCCCGGGTTGGTGGACGCCGCAGCCGCCGGTGGGTTCCCCCGGGTCGCGGTGGTGCTCGACGTCCGCACCCGCGCCCAGTTCGACGAGATCCCTGCCGCGTTCGACGCCCTGAACGCCCAGGGCGTCTGGCCCCAGATCGTGTACGTCGAGGCCGCTGACGAGGTCATCGTGCGCCGGCAGGAGTCGGTGCGCCGCCCGCACCCCCTCCAGGGCGCCGGGCCGTTGCTCGACGGCGTCCGCCGCGAGCGCGCGATGCTGGCCATGCTGCGCGCCGCAGCCGACATGGTGCTCGACACCTCCGACCTGAACGTGCACCAGCTCACGAGCCGCGTGGCGTTCGCGTTCAACAGCGCCGACGACCGTGAGTTCCGTCTCACGCTCATGTCGTTCGGCTTCAAGAACGGCCTGCCCGTGGACGCCGACATGGTGCTCGACGTCCGGTTCCTGCCCAACCCGCACTGGGTGCCGGAGCTGCGTCCGCAGACGGGTCTGTCCCAGGCGGTGTCGGGGTACGTCCTCGGCCACGACGCCGCGCAGACGTGGCTGGCGTCGGTGCGGGGGCTGGTGTCGTCGGTGATCCCGGGGTACCTGACCGAGGGCAAGCGCCTGGCGACCCTCGCCGTCGGCTGCACGGGTGGCAAGCACCGTTCCACCTCCATGGCCGAGGAGCTGGCCCGCCGGCTGCGGTCCGACGGCGTCGTCGTCCACGTCGTGCACCGCGACCTGGGGCTCGAGTGACGCCCGGGCCGAGGGGCCGGGAGGCGCCGTCGGTGGTCGCCCTGGGGGGCGGCCACGGGTTGGCGGCGTCCCTGCAGGCGCTGCGCCGGGTCACGCCCCGGCTGACGGCGGTGGTGACGGTCGCGGACGACGGCGGATCGTCCGGACGCCTGCGTGCCGAATTCGACATCCTCCCGCCGGGGGACCTGCGCATGGCGTTGGCGGCCCTGTGCGGCGACCACTCCGACGGCCAGGCCTGGGCCGACGTGCTGCAGTCGCGGTTCCAGGGTGACGGGCCGCTGGGTGGCCATGCGATCGGCAATCTGCTCATCGCCGGCGTCTGGCAGAGCCTGGGGGATCCGGTGGCGGGGCTCGACATGGTGGGGCGGCTGCTCGAGGTGCAGGGACGCGTCCTGCCGATGGCTGCCGTGCCGCTGGCCATTGAGGCCGACGTGTTCGGCGTCGACCCCACCCGCCCCGACGAGACGACCCTCGTGCGCGGCCAGGCCACCGTCGCGGTGACCCGCGGGACGATTCGCGAAGTGCGACTGGTGCCCGAGGCGCCGCCGGCCTGCCGGGAGACGCTCGAGGCCGTGCGTGCGGCCGACGTCGTCGTGGTCGGCCCGGGCTCGTGGTACACCTCCGTGATCCCGCACCTGCTGGTGCCGGAGTTGGCAGAAGCCCTTGTCGGCACCCAGGCGCGACGCATCCTGACCCTCAACGTGGTGCCCGCCCACGAGACCGCCGGTTTCGACGCGTCCACCCACCTGGAGGTGCTGGCCGACCACGCGCCCGGGTTGCGTTTCGACGCGATCGTGTGCGACCCGGCATTCGCGGCGGGGGACCGTCACCTGGAGCGGTACGCCACCGCCCTCGGCGCGAGCCTGGTGGTGCAGCCCGTCCGCGCGCGGGACGGTTCGCCCCGTCACGACGTGCTTCGCCTCGCCTCGGTCTACGCCGATCTGATGGCGCGTTAGGCTGGCCCCCATGGCCCTCACCCCACAAGTCAAGGCGGAGCTTGCGACCGTCCCGGTCACCAAGCCCGCATGCCGCAAGGCGGAGGTGGCGGCGATGCTGCGCTTCGCCGGGAGCCTGCACCTGGCTGGGGGCAAGATCATGGTGGAGGCCGATCTCGACACGGGGGCGGCCGCGCGACGGTTGCGCACCGCCATCGCCGACCTGTTCGGGTTCACCTGTGAATTCGTGGTCATCACGCCCAGCGGGCTGCGCAAGAACACCCGGTACGTGGTGCGTCTCATCGGTGGTGGCGACTCGCTGGCCCGGCAGACCGGGCTGGTCGACTCCCGTGGCCGCCCCGTCCGCGGCCTGCCGGCGTCCGTCGTGAGCGGTGGCCTCGACGTGGCCACGGCCGTGTGGCGCGGGGCGTTCCTGGCGCACGGTTCCCTGACCGAGCCGGGCCGCTCGATGTCGCTGGAGGTCAGCTGCCCCGGGCAGGAGTCGGCGCTGGCCCTGGTGGGCGCGGCCCGGCGGTTGGGCGTCCAGGCCAAGCCGCGCGAGGTGCGCGGCATCGACCGGGTGGTCATCCGCGACGGGGACAGCATCGCCACCATGCTCACGCGGCTGGGGGCGCACGAGACGCTGCTGGCCTGGGAGGAGCGCCGCGTCCGCCGCGAGGTGCGAGCCTCGGCCAACCGGCTGGCGAACTTCGACGACGCGAACCTGCGCCGCTCGGCCCGGGCCGCGGTGGCGGCCGGGGCGCGCGTCGAGCGGGCGATGGAGATCCTGGGCGACGAGGTGCCCGAGCACCTCCGGATCGCCGGTGCGCTGCGCCTGGAACACAAGCAGGCGAGCCTGGAGGAGCTGGGCCAGCTCCACACCCCGCCCCTGACCAAGGACGCCGTGGCCGGCCGCATCCGCCGATTGCTCGCCATGGCCGACAAGCGTGCCCACGACCTCGACATCCCCGGCACCGAGGCCAACCTCAGCCCCGACATGCTCGACGACGACGTCTGAGGCGCGCGGGTGTCCATCGTTTGACGGGGCGTCACCGGGTGTTCTCGCCCAAGCAGGGCCGAGCGCCCGCGAGCGTCGGTCGCACGCGATAGGCTGGAGTCGTCCAAACCCCGCCGGACGGCGGAAGGTTCCCTTCGAAGGAGACACCGACACATGACTGTCAAGGTTGGAATCAACGGCTTCGGCCGCATCGGCCGCAACTTCTTCCGCGCCATGCTGGAGCAGGGCGCCGATCTCGATGTGGTCGCCGTGAACGACCTCACCGACAACAAGACGCTCGCCCACCTCCTCAAGTACGACTCGATCCTCGGCCGCTTCGGTGGCGAGGTCAGCTACGACGACGACGGCATCGTCGTGGACGGCAAGCACATCAAGGTGCTCGCCGAGCGCAACCCGGCCGACCTGCCCTGGGGCGACCTGGGTGTGGAGATCGTCATCGAGTCCACCGGCTTCTTCACCGATGCCACCAAGGCCAAGGCCCACATCGACGGCGGCGCCAAGAAGGTCATCATCTCCGCCCCGGCGAAGAACGAGGACGGCACCTTCGTCATCGGCGTCAACGAGGAGTCCTACGACCCCGCGTCGATGCACATCATCTCCAACGCGTCCTGCACGACGAACTGCCTTGCGCCGCTCGCCAAGGTGCTGAACGACGAGTTCGGCATCGTCCAGGGCATCATGACGACGATCCACTCCTACACGGGTGACCAGCGCCTCCTCGACGCGCCGCACAGCGATCTGCGCCGTGCCCGCGCCGCCGCGCTGTCCATGATCCCGACCAAGACCGGTGCCGCCCAGGCCGTGTCCCTCGTGCTGCCCGAGCTCAAGGGCAAGTTCGACGGGCTCGCCGTCCGCGTGCCGACCCCGACGGGCTCCCTGACCGACCTGACGTTCCAGGCCGAGAAGGAGGTCTCCGTCGAGTCGGTGAAGGCCGCCGTCAAGAAGGCCGCCGACGGCCCGCTCAAGGGCGTCCTGGTCTACACCGAGGATCCGATCGTGTCCGCCGACATCGTCGGTGACCCGGCGTCCAGCATCTTCGACGCCAACGAGACCAAGGTCATCGGCAACCTGGTGAAGGTGCTCTCCTGGTACGACAACGAGTGGGGCTACTCCAACCGCCTGGTCGACCTGACCAAGCTCGTGGCCGACAAGCTCTGAGCAACTCACACCATGTGAACCACCCGGGGTGGGGCGCCATCCGGCGCTCCACCCCGGTGTGTTCATCCGCCTCCCCCGGCCCACAACGAAAGGTTTGAACGTGAAGTCCGTCAAGGATCTGGGCGATCTGCAGGGCAAGCGGGTCGTCATCCGCTGCGATTTCAACGTGCCGCTCGACGGCGACACCATCACCGACGACGGCCGCATCAAGGCTGCCCTCCCCACGCTCACGGAGCTGCGGGACGCCGGCGCCCGGACGGTCGTCCTCGCCCACCTCGGCCGCCCCAAGGGTGCGCCGGACCCCAAGTACAGCCTCGCCCCCGTCGCGAAGCGCCTCGGAGAGCTGCTCGGCACACAGGTCGCGCTGGCGTCCGACGTGGTCGGCGACTCGGCGAAGCAGACCGTGGCGGCGCTCGGCGACGGCGACATCTGCCTGCTCGAGAACGTGCGCTTCGAGCCGGGGGAGGCCTCCAAGGTCGACTCCGAGCGTGAGGAGCTCGCGGCGAAGTACGCCGAGTTCGGCGACGTCTACGTCTCCGACGGCTTCGGCGTCGTGCACCGCAAGCAGGCGTCGGTCTACGAGATCGCCAAGCTGCTGCCGAGTGCCGGCGGCACGCTGGTGAAGAAGGAGGCCGAGATCTTCACCAAGGTGCTCGAGAATCCCGAGCGCCCCTTCGTCGTGGTGCTGGGCGGCGCCAAGGTCGCCGACAAGCTGGCGGTCATCGAGAACCTGCTGAAGACGGCGGACACCCTGGTCATCGGTGGCGGCATGGCCTACACCTTCCTCAAGGCCCAAGGCCACGAGGTGGGGGAGTCGCTGCTCGACCAGGACAACGTCGAGACCTGCAAGGGCTACCTGGAGGAGGCGAAGGCGTCCGGCAAGAAGATCGTGCTGCCCGTCGACGTCCGCGTGGCCGATGGCATGGACTTCGGCGCCCGCACCGTGAACGGTGACGTGGAGGTGGTGGCGGCGGACGCCATCCCGGCCGACAAGATGGGCCTCGACATCGGCCCGGAGAGCGAGAAGCTCTTCGCGGACACGATTCGCCAGGCCAAGACGGT
This sequence comes from Propioniciclava soli, assembly GCF_038502305.1. Classification (NCBI taxonomy): domain Bacteria; kingdom Bacillati; phylum Actinomycetota; class Actinomycetes; order Propionibacteriales; family Propionibacteriaceae; genus Propioniciclava; species Propioniciclava soli. Next base: position 2,678,259 of record NZ_CP115965.1, on the reverse strand, counting down.
CGTCTGGAACGGCCCGATGGGCGTCTTCGAGATCGAGGCCCTCGCCGGTGGCACCGCCGCGGTCGCGACGGCTCTCACCGAGGTCGACGGCCTGTCGGTCGTCGGCGGCGGCGACTCGGCCGCGGCCGTCCGGACGCTCGGGCACGACGACAGCGAGTTCGGCCACATCTCCACCGGTGGTGGGGCGTCGCTCGAATTCCTCGAGGGCAAGGTCCTGCCCGGCATCGACATTCTCGAAGGGAACTGATCCATGGCGAACCGCACCCCGCTGATGGCGGGCAACTGGAAGATGAACCTCAACCACGTCGAGGCGACCGGCGTCGTCGAGAAGCTGGCGTGGACGCTCAAGGACGCCAAGTACGACGCCTCGAAGTCCGAGGCCGCCGTGATGGTGCCCTTCACCGATCTGCGCACCGTGCAGACCCTCGTCGAGGGTGACAAGCTCCCGCTCGCCTACGGCGCGCAGGACGTGTCGGTGCACGACAAGGGCGCCTACACCGGTGAGATCTCGGCCGACATGCTGGCCAAGCTCAACGTGTCGTACGTCGTGGTGGGCCACTCCGAGCGTCGCGACTACCACGCGGAGAGTGACGAACTCATCAACGACAAGGCCAAGGTCGTGCTCGCCGCGGGCATGACGCCGATCATCTGCGTCGGCGAGAAGCTCGAGGTGCGCAAGGCCGGCGAGCACGTGCCGTTCGTGCTCGCGCAGATCGACAAGGTGCTCGACGGGCTGTCGGCCGACCAGGTCGGCTCGCTGGTCATCGCCTACGAGCCGGTCTGGGCCATTGGCACCGGTGAGGTCGCGACCCCCGAGGACGCCCAGGAGGTCTGCGGGGCGATCCGCTCCCGGGTGGCCGAGCTCGTGGGCCAGGAGGCGGCGGACGCCGTCCGCATTCAGTACGGCGGCTCGGTGAAGTCGTCCAGCGCGCCCGACATCATGGCGCAGCCGGACGTCGACGGCGCGCTGGTCGGCGGCGCGAGCCTCGACCCGGAGGAGTTCGCGAAGATCGTGCTCTTCTACACGGCCGGCTGACGCTGCTCTCCCTCGCGAGCGGACGCTGATGCGTCGCGACGCGTAGCCCTGTTGCGGCCCTCGTTCCGTCTGGTTCGGAACGGGGGCCGCGCTGGGTTAGAATCACCCGGTGACCGTTGTGCCCCTGTCGACCTGGCCGATCCTGATCGTGTCCGTCCTGCTGACCATCACCAGCGTGGCACTGTCGCTGTTCGTCCTCCTCCACAAGAACCGCGGTGGCGGCATGTCCGACCTCTTCGGTGGCGGCATGTCGGCGTCCATGGGCGGGACGTCGGTGGCGGAACGCAACCTGGACCGTCTGACGATCGTCGTCGGTCTGCTGTGGCTGGCGAGCATCCTGATCCTGCTCACGCTCTACCGCTGGTTCCCCGACGTGGCACCGCTCTGAGCGACCCAACATCCGAACGAGTCAGTCAACCGAGGAGAGAACAACGTGGTCGGTGGTAGTGCGATCCGAGGCAGCCGCGTCGGAGCGGGCCCCATGGGAGAGGCCGAGCGTGGGGATTCCGCCCCCCGGCTGTACGTCTCCTACTTCTGCAGCAACGGCCACGAGACGAAGCCGGCCTTCGCCGCGGACGCGCAGGTGCCCGAGACCTGGGACTGCCCCCGATGCGGTCTGCCCGCCAACCTCGACTCGGAGAACCCGCCGCCCCCGCCGAAGATCACGCCCTACAAGACGCACCTGGCCTATGTGAAGGAGCGTCGCTCCGACACCGAGGCCGAGGCGATCCTCGCCGAGGCATTGGCGAGCCTCCGGGCCCGCCGCGCCGCCGGCGAAGTCATCTACTGAGCCCGCCTCGTCCGTGGCCCGGTGCCGCTTGCGTGCGAGCCGGTTGCGGACGGCGTCCGAGCCTGGGTGAGCCGCGCGGCTGTCGCGCTCGACCGGGTAGGCGCCGACAGCACACTTCGGTCTCGAGTGCGCCCGCACCCTCGACAGGCACCGTGGCGTGTTGGCGCTGTTGCTGGCGCCTCCCTGTCGGTGACGCCGCGGCCCTGCCGCTGTCACCGCTACCCTGCCGCTGACGCCGCGGCCCTGACTCCGGCGGTCCACCCTGCTGTTGCTCCCTGCGTGTCAGCCTGTTGTGGGACAGCGGGGTGGTGGAGAGGATTGATGATGGATAACGATGATGTTCCGTTCCGGCCGTCTCGTTCGAGCAAGTTCACCCCGCAGCAGCGTTGGGCGTTGTTGTTGGAGTATGACCAGTGTCTGGAACGAGGGAGTCGGGTGGCGTTTTGTCGGCGAATCGGGGTGTCGTCGTACACGATGAACTCGTGGGTGCAGCAGCGGGCGGCTGGGTTGATCACGGAGCCTGACCCGGCTCGTTCGCGTGGGGATCGGAGGGGCGTGTTGACGTATGAGGAGCGGCAGGAGCTGGAACGGCTCCGCCGGCAGAATGAACGCCTCAAGGTGGAGTTGGAGCAGTCCAGAGCGGCTGCTGACATCTTGGGAAAAGCTGCCGCGTTCTTGGAGGGGTTGGCCAAGAACGCGGATCAGAACCAGACCCAACCGGAGCCTCCACCGGTGCCGGGCCGGCCGGCGTGGCTGGCCGATTCCGATACCTCGAGTTTGCCCTCGATACCGCCACGTCCCTCGAAGGGGTTGGGGTGAGCGTGGTCCAGGCATGTCGCTGGCTCGGGGTGTCGCGGTCCACGCTGTATCGGTATCGCAACCCGAACCCGGCTGGTGGGGTGGTGGTGCCGCACGCGGAGCGGAACTATCCCCAGCGGCTCGCCCCTGCCGAGACTGAAGCTGTCGTGGCTAGGTTGAACGCTGAGGACGTGGCCGACATGTCGATCAGGGAAGGGTTCTACCATCTGCTCGATCGCGGGGAGTACCTGTGCTCGCTGGCCACGATGCACCGGATCATGCGGCGAGCCGGGCAGTCCACCGATCGTCGTCGACAACGGACCCGGACCGGTGTCAGGGGCCGGCGTCATGCGCCACGCCTGCACGCGACCGCGCCCCGGCAGGTGTGGTGTTGGGACATCACCAACGTGCAGGGCCCGGGACGGATCTGGTTCAAGCTGTATGTCGCGATCGATCTGTACTCCCGCTACGTGGTCGCGCACCGGGTCGAACACCACGAACGGCCCGACCTGGCCAAAGACATGTTCCAAAAGGCGTTCACCGACCAACACTGCGTTCCTGCGGTCATCCACGCCGACAACGGCTCCCCGATGCGTGCCGGCACCCTCACCGACATGTTCAGGTTGTTGCACATCACCACGTCCCACTCCCGGCCCCGAGTGTCCAACGACAACCCGTTCGCTGAAGCCGTCTTCAAAACCGTGAAGTACGACCTCGCCTACCCCGGCCGGTTCGACACCATCGACCAGGCCCAAGCCTGGTTCACCGCCTTCTTCGACCACTACAACAACCACCATCACCACGCAGGCCTGGCCGGTCACACCCCCGCCCGCGTCCATGACGGCACCTGGCCCACCACCCACGACCTGTGGACCACCACCAAAACCGCTTACGCCGCCAAACACCCCACCCGCCACCCCAAACCCCCCAAAACCCCCACACCCCCAGACCACGTCTGGATCAACCAACCCCCAACCCAACTGTCCCAGACAGCTTGATTCATTCCGTGCTACGGCAGGGTGGTTGGTTTCGGGCAGGGCGGCGACAAGGTCGGCAGGGAGCCGGCGCCCAGGCCAGGGCCGTGGCCCACTCACACTCCGGTTCATGGCTCAAACTCCGCCTCCTAACCTGGAGTTTGAAACCGAAGTGTGCGTGTCGCGGCCCTCGGTCAGAAGCTGCAGGAGTGGTAGGGGAGGGCGCTGGCGGCGGGGCGGTCGAGGAACCACCAGGTGTGGACGGAGCCCCGTACCACCCCGGCCGGAACGGTGGGGTCGCCGGCGACGGAGCGACGGACGGCGTCCGCCTTCTCGTCACCGGTCACCAGGAACCACACCTCGGCGCTGCGGTTGAGGGTGGGCACCGTCAGGCTGATTCGTTCGGACGGCGGGAAGGGTGAGTCGGTGACGCCGATCACCGGGTGACCGGCCGCCTCGAAGGACGGGTGGTCGGGAAAGACGGACGCCACGTGGCCGTCCGGGCCCATGCCCAGCAAACAGATGTCGAAGCCCGTCTCGCCCAACTCCTTGCCGTAGGACGCCGCGGCGGCCGCGCTGTCGGCCAGGCCGTCCGCGGCCGGCATGGGGTGGGTCAGGTCCGAGCGCATCGAGAGCTTGCCGGCGAGGATCGCCAGGACGTGACCCGCGTGGCGGTCCGGGTCCTCCGTCGCGACGAACCGCTCGTCGCTCCACCACAGCTCCAGGCGTTGGGTGTCGAGCGTGCTCGCGTCCAGCCGCTCGGTCAGCGCGGTGTACACCCGTGTGGCCGTCCGGCCCCCGGTCAGGCACAGCTGCACGACCTTCTCCGGATCGGCCTGCAGCGTCTCCAGCCGCTCCAACAGCCGTTCGGCCACGGCTTCCACGAGCTCGGTGCTGCTCGCGTAGCGCGCCACGGTCTCGACCCCGGCGGGTGCCACCGGCTCGGACGCCGACGCCTCCTCCGCCGCCGGCGCGGCCGGTTCCCCGGACGCCGCGGCCACCGACGCCTCACCCGGGCCCGTGCCGGCCCCGGGCAGGGCAGGTGGAACGGGAGGTGCCGAGTGATCGGCGGCGTCGGCGGTCATGCCTGCTCCTTGGTGCCGTTGCCGGCATGGGCGAAATCGGTCACGAGACTCTCCATCGCCGCAGAGAACACCGGGTCGTTGTCGAGGCGGCGCAGCTCCTCGGCCAGCAGCGCGCTGACCTCGCGGCGACGCAGCGCCACCTTGCGCGTCGGCCGGTCGGGCAGGGAGAAGGACGCCATCTTGCCGTCCGTGCGCGCCACGCTCACGTCGCCGGACGCCGTCGCCATGGTCACCGCCGTGACGCCGGGGCCCTCGGACACCACGAAGTCGACCGGGGCGTCCAGCCGCGAGCGGAGCCAGCCGGCGAGCAGCAGACCACCGGCGTTGTTCGCCGCGGCCTCCACGCAGGCGTGGGTCACGGTGTCGGTGTGCTGGTCGAGCGCCGCGGCGAGCAGGGCCCGCCAGGCGGTCAGCCGCGTCCACGTCATGTCGATGTCGCCCGGTCGCAGGCTCGCGGCGCGGGCCCGCAGGGTGGCCAGCGGGTCGGCCGAGCCCATGGCGTCCGTGATGCGCCGCTTGGCCAGCTTGCCGATTTCGTCCTCGGCGGGTGCCTCGGGGGCCGCCCCCGCCCACCAGGCGATCACGGGGGAGTCCGGGAGCAGCAGCGGCAAGAGGGTGGACCCCTTGTGCTGGGACAGCTCACCGTGGAACCGCAGCGCGATCAGCTCGCCGGGCATCGACTCGCCCAGGTGCAGCTCGGCGTCCAGCCGCGTGGAGCGCGACGAACCGTCGCCCACCAGGATGATGCGGGAGGGGTGCTCGCGCCCGGCCTCGACGCAGGCGTCGAAGGTCTCGTCGTAGTCGTCCGCCCCGGCGACGGCGATCAGGGTGAACACGGTGCTCGACGTCATGCCCAACGACTGGCGCACCTCGATGAGGGCGTTCTGGATCTGGGCGGACGTGGTGTCCTTCAGTGTCTTGATCACGGTGCCTCCTCAGGGCCTGCGCCAGGTGAAACCGTCACGTTCGAGCATCGTCCTGCCGGACGGCGGGCCCCAGGTGCCGGCCGCGTACCCCTCCGGCTGGTGGTCCTTGGCCGCCCAGTAGTCGAGGATCGGGTCGAGGATCATCCACGACAGTTCGACCTCGGTGTGCTGCGGGAAGAGCGGGGGGTCGCCGAGCAGCACGTCCAGGATCAGCCGCTCGTACGCCTCAGGGCTCGACTCGGCGAACGAGGCGCCGTAGGAGAAGTCCATCGTGACGTCGCGGATCTCCATCTGCGTGGCCGGCACCTTGGCGCCGAAGCGCAGAGTGACGCCCTCGTTCGGCTGGATGCGCAGCACCAACGCATTGGAGCCCAACTCCGCGGTGTCGGTGTGGGCGAACGGCAGGTGGGGGGCGGCGTCCATCATCAGGGCGATCTCGGTGACGCGCCGCGGCATCCGCTTGGCGGCCCGCAGGTAGAACGGGACGCCGGCCCAGCGGCGGTTGTCGATGTCGACGCGGAACGCCGCGTACGTCTCGGTCTGGGAGGCGGGGTCGATGCCGTCCTCCTCCAGGTACCCGCGGACGTGGCGTCCGCCCTGCCAGCCGGCCGTGTACTGCCCGCGCGCGGTGTGCGACTTCAGGTTGCGGGGGGCCCGGGCGGCGGCGAGCACCTTCTCCTTCTCCCGGCGCAGGTTGTCGGCCGCGAAGGACGTCGGCTCCTCCATGGCCACGAGCGCCATGAGCTGCAGGAGGTGGTTCTGGATGACGTCGCGGGCGGCGCCGATGCCGTCGTAGTAGCCGGCGCGCCCCTCGATGCCGATGTCCTCCGCCATGGTGATCTGCACGTGGGAGACGTAGTTGCGGCTCCACATCGGCTCGAACAGCTGGTTGGCGAAGCGCATCGCCAGCATGTTCTGCACCGTCTCCTTGCCCAGGTAGTGGTCGATGCGGAACACCGAGTCGGAGTTGAAGACGCTGGAGACGCGCTCCTCGAGCTCGCGGGCCGAGGCCAGGTCGTGGCCGAAGGGCTTCTCGATGACGACCCGGCTCCACGGCGTCCGCTTCGACTTGTCGACCAACTGGTGCTTGCGGAGCTGCTCGATCACCTGGTCGAAGCCGGACGGCGGGATGGAGAGGTAGAACGCGTGGTTGCCCTCCGTGCCGTGGTTCTCGTCGAGGTCGCGCAGCGTCTCGGCCAGGGTGAGGAACCCCTCGTCGTCGTCGAACGCGCCCGACACGAAGCGAACGCCCTCGTCGATCTGGCGGAACACCTCGCTGCGGTACGGCGTCCGCGCGTGCTGCTGCATGGCCTCGCGGACGTACTCGGAGAAGGCGTCGCGATCCCAGTCCCGCCGCCCGTAGCCGACCAGCGCGAAGCTCGGCGGCAGCAGACCGCGGTTGGCCAGGTCATAGATGCCGGGCAGCAACTTCTTGCGCGCCAGGTCACCGGTCACGCCGAACATGACCAGGGCGGCGGGCCCCGCGACCCGGGGGAGCCGGCGGTCCTGCGGATCGCGCAACGGGTTGGTGTAGGTGGAGGGCACGGTCAGGACTCTACCGGGGCGGGGGTTCAGGCGGTCGGGCGACCATCGGTTAGACTGCAGCGAGCGGGCGCGCGTGCCGGGCCCCGCCCCAAGGCCACCCGATCGGGGAGACACATGCACCAAGCCCACACGGAGGCGTACGCCGCGACGCGCGCCGACGCCTGGGAGGTCGTGAAGGCCTACGTGGGGCTCACCAAGCCGCGCATCATCGAGCTGTTGCTCGTCACCACCATCCCCGCCATGTTCCTCGCCTCGGGCGGTCTGCCGTCGCTCGGCCTGGTGCTGGTGACGTTCATCGGCGGGACGGCCTCGGCGGCGTCCGCCAACGTCTTCAACTCGGTGCTGGACGCCGACATCGACCAGCACATGCGGCGGACGCGGCGGCGTCCGATGCCGCGTCACCTGGTGGAGCCACGCGCCGCCTACGCGTTCGCCGTCGCGCTGGGGCTCGTCTCGCTGCTCCTCCTCGGCTTCGGCGCGAACTGGCTCTCCGCCGGGCTGTCGCTCCTGGCGATCCTCTACTACGTGTTCGTGTACACGCTGTGGCTGAAGCGCCGCACGCCGCAGAACATCGTGTGGGGCGGCGTGGCCGGCTGCTTCCCGCCCCTGATCGGCTGGACGGCGGTGACGGGCTCGGTGGCCTGGCCGCCGCTGATCCTGTTCGCGATCGTGTTCTTCTGGACGCCGCCGCACACCTGGGCGCTCGGCCTGCGTTACCGGGAGGACTACGCCCGGGTGGACGTGCCGATGCTGCCCGTGGTGGCCGACGCCGTGACCGTGACGCGACAGATGCTCCTCTACTCCGTGCTCACCGTGCTGACCAGCATGGTGCTGTGGCCGGTGGCGGGGACGGGCTGGCTGTACCCGCTGGTCGCCGGCCTGTGCGGTGGCTGGCTGCTCGTGGAGGCCGTCGCCCTCCAGCGCCGCGCCCGGGCCGGGCTGAGGGACGCCGCCCTGAACCCGATGCGCCTGTTCCACTGGTCCAACAGCTACCTCGCGATCGTCTTCATCGCCGCCGCGATCGATCCCCTGATCTTCTGACGCCGCCCCTGCAGCGGGCGACCTGTTGGTCCTCCTCCCACCCAGAGGGGCATGTGGACCCGAGGAAGTGGCGCCATGGCGCCATTTCCTCGGGTCCACATGCCCGTCGGCGGCCCCGCCCCGACGCCGAGCGTTCACCCGCGCGTCGCCCGGCCGCCCCCCTGCGTTGGTCCGCAGGCAGTTGGCTGTCTGCCGCGCACCCATGACCGCACGAGGGGGAACCTGTCCATGCCCGAACGTCGACGCCTGCTCAACCTGCTCACGCCCGCTCCGATCCACGGCAACCGCTCCAGCCTGACCTGCCGCTTCAAGTGCGGTGACGCCTGCTTCCACGCGGTGCCCAACACCTCCGACAACGCCTACTTCGGCGACATCGCCGAGGCCGCGCTCTCGCGGCGCGGCGTCATGAAGGCGGGTCTCGTCGCCGCCGGGGGAGCGGCTTTCGCCGGCTCGTCGCTCGCGTCGTTCGTGACGGCACCGGAGGCCGCCGCGCTCACCACGCGCGGCCGGCTCCGTGGCCTCGGGTGGACGCCGATCGCTCCGGCCACCACGGACGCCGTGGAGACCCCGGACGGGTTCGACCAGGACATCGTCATCCGCTGGGGCGACCCGCTGTTCGCCGGGGCCCCCGCGTTCGACCCCCACGCGCAGACCGGCCCCAAGCAGGAGACGCAGTTCGGGTACAACAACGACTACCTGGGCTTCCTGCCGCTCAGCAAGAACGTCGAGCTGATGTGCGTCAACCACGAGTACACCGACGAGGTGCTCATGTTCGCCGGCTACGACGCGGCCAACCCCACCCGCGAGCAGGTCGAGGTGGCGTGGGCCGCCCACGGTCTGTCGGTGGTGGCCGTGAAGGGCAACCAGGGCAACGGCAAGCTCAAGCCCATCGTGGGCCACGGCCACAACCGCCGGTTCACCGCGACGTCGGAGTTCGCCGTCTCCGGGCCGGCCCGCGGCAGCCAACTGCTGCAGACGTCGGCCGACCCCAGCGGCTCGGTCGTCCGCGGCACGCTCAACAACTGCTCCGGCGGCCTGACGCCGTGGGGCACGTGGCTGACCGCCGAGGAGAACTTCAACCAGTACTTCGCGAATGGCGCCGCGGTCACCGATCCGCTCGGCAGCCGGGCGATCCGCCGCTACGGCATCCCGACGGGGGAGACCGAGCGCAAGTGGGAGCGTTTCGACGACCGGTTCGACCTCGCAGAGGAGCCGAACGAGGTGAACCGGTTCGGCTGGATCGTGGAGATCGACCCGTACGACCCCACCTCGACCCCGGTGAAGCGCACGCTGCTCGGCCGGTTCAAGCACGAGGCGGGCACCGCGGTGATCGACCGCCGCGGCCGCGCGGTCGTCTACTCCGGCGACGACGAGCGCTTCGACTACCTGTACAAGTTCGTGTCCCGCAAGAAGGTCAACCGCTCGGGCGGCTTCCGCGGCAACGCCGACCTGCTGGACTCGGGGACGCTGTACGTGGCCCGGTTCACCGGGGACTCCCCAGCCGCCGAGATCGACGGCACGGGCTCGCTGCCCTCCGACCGCCAGTTCGACGGCGTGGGCCAGTGGATCCCGCTGTGCACCGAGTCCGAGTCGTTCGTGCCCGGCATGAGCGTCGAGGAGGTGCTGGTCTACACCCGCCTCGCGGCGGACACGGTCGGCCCCACCAAGATGGACCGCCCGGAGGACGTGGAGACCAACCCGGTCAACCACAAGATCTACATGGCGCTCACCAACAACACCCAGCGTGGCACCGCCGGCAAGGCGGGCGTGGACGAGGCCAACCCCCGCAACGCCAACAAGCACGGCCACGTCATCGAGATGACCGAGACCGGCAACGACCCGGCCGCGACCACCTTCGCCTGGAACATCCTGTTGGTCTGCGGCGACCCCGCCGACCCGGCCACCTACTTCGGGGGTTTTGACAAGGCCCAGGTGTCGCCGATCTCGTGCCCCGACAACGTCACCTTCGACGAGCACGGCAACCTGTGGATCTCGACCGACGGCAACCAGCTGGGGGCCCACGACGGCCTCTACGCGGTGCCGCTGACGGGCCGGTACCGCGGCCAGGTGCGGCAGTTCTGCTCGGTGCCCACGGGCGCGGAGACCTGTGGCCCGTGGGTGACCGAGCGACGCGTGAACATCTGCGTCCAGCACCCGGGGGAGACGAACGACTCGACGTTCGAGAACCCTGCGTCGCACTGGCCCGACGGGGGAGGCTCACTGCCGCGGCCCGCGGTGGTCACGATGTGGCAGAACGGGAGGTCCGGCGCGCCGAAGCACCGCGGCGAGTAGGCCCCGCGCGGCCGCCGCGGGTCGGTGTGCCTCAGACGCCGACCCGCGGCCGGGCCGCGACGTCCGGCTCCGCCCCCGCGGGGGCGGGCGACGGCGTCCGCCGCGTCAGCAGCCACACGTGGCCCAACGCGGCGGTGAACACCGTGGTGCCGACCATGTGGGCCAGGACGACGCCCAGCGGCAGGTGCGTGAAGTACTGCACGTAGCCGATGAGACCCTGGAGCAACTCCGCGCCCAGCAGGATCAGCCAGAGGCGGCGCAGGCGCGCGTCCGACCACGCCCAGACGACGCCGAGCACGGTGAGGGCCACCAGCGCCCACACCGACCAGGCGTGGATCTTCGCCGTCCACTCCGTCGACAGGGCGTTGCGGGCGGCACCACCGTCCCCGGCGTGCGGGCCGGCCCCGGTGGTGACGACACCCAGCGCGATCACGACGATGCCGAGCGCGAACACCACCTCGGTCAACCTCGCCAGCCGCAGCGGGGCGAAGGCGGGGGCGGACGCGTACGCGTGGTGCACCAGCCACACGCAGGCCAGGATCAGGAAGACCGACACGAACATGTGCAGGCCGACGATCCACGGGTTGAGCTGCATCCGCACCGAGATGCCGCCGATGATGGCCTGCGCGATGATGCCAAGGCCCACCGCGAAGGCCGTCACGGGCATGCTCCGCCCGACGGCGCCACGGCGGAAGGCGCGCAGCGCCAGCACGAAGGTGACGAGGGCGATCGCGGCCAGCACAAACGTCAGCAGCCGGTTGCCGAACTCGATGGCGCCGTGGATGCCCATCTCGGGCGTGGGCACGTAGCTGCCGGGCTCGCACTGCGGCCAGGTCGGGCACCCCAGGCCGGAGCCGGTGAGGCGGACAAGCGCCCCGGTCCAGATGATCACCATGTTGGCGATGAGGGAGGCGATCGACCACCCCTTCAGGGCGCGGGATCGTGTCACATCCATCGGAAGGCCTTTCGAGCGAGGAACAGGCTGGCGGCCGTCCACACGGCCAGGGTCGCCAGGGGCAACGGATCGGTGCCGCCGGCCGCCCACGTGCGCAACGTCTGCCCCAGCGCCGCGAACGGCAGGGCGTGCAGCAGCGGCTGGGCGGCGGCGGGGTAGGCGGCCACGGGCAGCAGGACGCCCCCGCCGGCGGCCACGAGCAGGTAGACGAGATTCGCGGCGGCCAGGGTCGCCTCGGCGCGGAGCCGACCGGCCATCGCCAGGGCCAGCGCGGCGAATGTGGTGAGGGCGAGCAGCACGGCCGCGACAAGCACGAGCGTCTGCGCGACGGTCGGCGTCGGACGCCACCCCAGCGCCCCCGCGACCACGCCGAGCACCGCCACCTGCCCGGCGGCGATGGCCGCGACGGCGAGAGCCTTGGCGGTGACGAGGTCGCCGCGGGTGAGCGGGGTGGCGACGAGCCGCTCGAGCACGCCGTGGCGGCGCTCGAAGGCGGTGGTGATGGCGAGCGAGGTGAACGACGTCGACCACAGGGCCAGCGCCAGCACCGACGCCGGGAACGTGCGCGGGTCGAGCCCGACGCGTCCGCCGAACAGCTGCCCGGCGACGAGGATGCCGATGGGAATCACGAGGGCCAACAGCAGTTGCTCACCGTTGCGGAGCAGCAGGGACGCCTCCAGCGTCGCGTGGTGGCGGATGCGCGTGGCGCGCGGCGCGGGGGCGGCGGCGGGGGAGAGGTCGAGGCTCACGAGGCCTCCCGGGTGTGGCGCAGGAATGTCTCCTCCAGCGAGCCGTCGGCGGCCAGCTCGGCCACGGTGCCCGCGACGGTGACGGCGCCGGCGTCCATGATGAAGACGGTGTCGGCGAGCTGGGCGGCCTCGTCCATGGCGTGGGTGGTGAGCAGGACGGCGACGCCGGCGTCCGCGAGCTGCCGGACCAGGCCCCAGGCGCGGCGGCGGGCATGGGGGTCCATGCCCGCGGTGGGTTCGTCGAGCACGACGGCCTCGGGGCGCCCGACCAGCGCGCCGGCCAGGTTGACCGCCTGCTGCTGGCCACCCGAGAGGCGCCGGTACGGCGTGTCGAGGAACGAGGAGAGCGCCAGGGCGTCCACCAGGGCGTCCACGGGGTGCGGGTGGGTGTACAACGAGGCGAGGTGGCGCAGCAGCTCGCGCGGCTTCACGCCCGACCACGCGCCGGTGGCCTGCGGCATGAGGCCGAGGCGGGCGAGGGCGTCCGGGTGGCCGGCGGGGTGGCCGAGCACCGCGACGGTGCCCTGCGAGGGCGCGATGAGCCCGGTCAGACAGCGGATCGCCGTGGTCTTGCCGGCCCCGTTGGGGCCGAGCAGCGCGGTGACGCGCCCGGCGTCCGCGTGCCAGCTGAGCCCCTGCAGCACCGGCCGGCCGCCCAACGCGACGCGGACGTCGGTCATGCGTAGGGCGGGTTCGGTGGGCACCTGCCCAGTCTAGGACGCCGGCCCCCGCGCAACGGCGAGCCGGGCGGGTCAGCCGCGGATCTCCGGGACGCCGTTGTGGTCGTCCCGCACGCGCTCCGGGCTGGGCATGGGGGCGTCGATGCGCATGTGGTAGAACGAGCGCCACATGAAGAACAGCGCGGCGGCGAACGAGGCCGCGGCCAGCAGCCCGACCACCACGTGCAGGTCGGACGCCTGCAGCGACACCGCCAGCTCGACGGCGAGCAGGCCGAACAGGGTGGTGAACTTGATGACCGGGTTCAGCGCCACCGAGCTCGTGTCCTTGTACGGGTCGCCCACCGTGTCCCCCACGACGGAGGCGTCGTGCAGCTCCGAACCCTTGGCGTCGAGATCGACCTCCACGATCTTCTTCGCGTTGTCCCACGCCCCGCCGGCGTTGGCCATGAAGATCGCCTGGTAGAGCCCCACGATGGCGATGCTCACGAGGTAGCCGATGAAGAAGAACGGGTCGGTGAAGGCGAACGCCAGCGTGGCGAAGAAGACGCCGAGGAAGATGTTGAACATGCCGCGCTGGGCGTACTGGGTGCAGATCTCGACGACCTTGCGGGAGTCCTCCACCGACGCCTTGGTCACGCCGTCGAGCTTGATGTGGTCGGCGATGAACTCCACGGCTCGGAAGGAGCCGGTGGTGACGGCCTGGATGGACGCCCCGGCGAACCAGTGGACCACCGCGCCGCCCGTGACGAGCCCGAGCAGGAAGGGGGCGTAGAGCAGGCTCAGCCGGTCGATGTTGGCGGTCATGCCGTCGGTGAGACCCATCATGATCGAGAAGATCATCGTGGTGGCGCCGACCACGGCGGTGCCGATCAGCACGGGCTTGGCGGTGGCCTTGAAGGTGTTGCCGGCGCCGTCGTTCTCCTCCAGCAGGTGCTTGGCCCGCTCCCAGACCGGGTCGAACCCGTAGGTGTCGCGGATCTCGGCGTCGATGCCCGGCAGGTCCTCGATGGTGGAGAGCTCATAGATCGACTGGGCGTTGTCGGTGACCGGCCCGTAGGAGTCCACCGCGATCGTGACCGGCCCCATGGCCAGGAAGCCGAACGCCACGAGCCCGAACGCGAACACACCGGGGGCCACCATGAGGTCGCCCAGCCCGGTCAGGGAGATGAGGTACGCGACCGCCATGAGCGCCACGATGGCCAGGCCGAGCCACAGGCCGGAGAAGTTGCCGGCCACCAGGCCGGAGAGGATGTTGAGCGACGCCCCACCCCGGTGGGACGACTTCACCACCTCCTGCACGTGCCGGCTCTTCACCGAGGTGAACACCTTGACGAGCTCGGGGATGAGCGCGCCGGCGAGCGTGCCGCACGACATGATGGCCGCCATCTTCCACCACACCGTGCCGTCGCCGAGGCCGCCGATGAGCAGCAGCGAGACCAGGAACGTCACGACGATCGAGATCCCCGAGGTGATCCACACCAGCTGGGTCAGGGGGCGCTCGAAGTCGAGGTGGGACGCCCGCGCGTCCCGCCGGCGCGTGAGCGTGGTGCTGAGCCAGTACGACCCGAGCGACGCCAGGATCATCGTGGCGCTCACGAAGAACAGCCAGCTCAGCAACGTCGCCTGGGTGGCCGCGACGGCGTCCGCTGCCATCACGGTGGGGTTGACGGCCAGCATGATGAAGGTGACGAGCGCGACGGACGTGACGCCGTACGTCTCGAACCCGTCGGCGGACGGGCCGACGGAGTCGCCGGCGTTGTCCCCGGTGCAGTCGGCGATGACGCCGGGGTTGCGGGCGTCGTCCTCCTTGATCTTGAAGGCGATCTTCATCAGGTCGGAGCCGATGTCGGCGATCTTGGTGAAGATGCCGCCGGCGATGCGCAGCGCCGACGCCCCGAGCGACTCACCGATCGCGAACCCGATGAAACACGAACCGGCGATCTCACCGGGCAGCAGGAGCAGGATGGCGAGGAGCACGAACAGCTCCAGGCTGATCAGCACGGTGCCGATGCTCATGCCGGCGCGCAGGGGGATCTGGTGGACGGGGTACGGCCGCCCGCTGAGCGCGGCGAAGGCCGTCCGCGAGTTGGCGAAGGTGTTGACGCGGATGCCGAACCAGGCGATGCCGTAGCTGCCCGCCATGCCGAGCAGGCTGAACGCGAGGATGATCAGCACCTGCCCCCAGCCGGAGCCGACCAAGAACTTGAAGTACACAAAGATCACGCTCGCGGTGAACGCCCACAGAATCAGCAGGAACGTCCCCTGCTGGCGCAGGTAGGCCTTGCAGGTGGCGTAGATCAGCTCGGAGACCTCCCGCATGGCCGCGTGCACGGGCAGGGTGCGCAGGCCGAGGAACTGAACGAGCCCGAAGACCATGCCGCCCAGGGCGATGAACAGCCCCACGGTCAGCAGCGTCCGGCCGTCCACCACGCCGAAGAACGTGGCCGACGCGAGGTCGGGCAGCCGCAGGTTCGCCTCCCCGCCGCCGCTCGGGCCGCCCTCGGCCGGGGCGCCGCCCGAACAGCCCGCCAGGACGAGGAGGCCGACCAGCAGCCAGAGGCGGTGGTGACGTGTGCGACGGTGCATCGGTGGACCCCCGTGGAGTGTGGTGGGCGCGAACGACGCGTACCGGGTGGGGCCGCGTCTGGCTGCACAATAGGGCTCGCGGCCGGTCCGCGGGCAACTCCACACCGGCGGCGCGTCGCGGCGGGAGGCCTGCCGCCGCGAGCGCGCCTCAGCGCGCCTCGGCCAGCCGCTGCGACGCCGCGGGGTCGGGCACCAGCCCGTCGGGGGCCTGCTCGGCGAAGTCGTCCGCGGTGAGCATGGGCGCGTCGATGCGCATCCGGTAGAACGAGCGCCACACGAAGTACGCCGACGCCACGAAGAACACGGCCGCGAGCACGTGAACCAGGACCCCCAGCCCCGCCTGGGCGAGCGACACCGCCAGTTCGACGGCGAGCAGGCCGAACAGGGTGGTGAACTTGATCACGGGGTTGAGCGCCACCGAGCTCGTGTCCTTGTACGGGTCGCCCACGGTGTCGCCGACGATGGACGCGTCGTGCAGGTCGGTGCCCTTGGCCGCCAGGTCGACCTCGACGATCTTCTTCGCGTTGTCCCACGCCCCGCCGGCGTTGGCCATGAACACGGCCTGGTAGAGGCCGAACAGCGCGATCGAGACGAGGTAGCCGATGAAGAAGTACGGCTCGACGAAGGCGAACGCCAGCGTGGCGAAGAACACGCCCAGGAAGATGTTGAGCATGCCCCGCTGGGCGTAGAGCGTGCAGATCTCGACGACCTTGCGCGAGTCCTCGACCGACGCGCGCGTGGCGTTCTCGTCGAGGCGGATGGTGTCCTTGATGAACTCCACCGCCCGGAACGCCCCGGTGGTGACGGCCTGGATCGAGGCGCCGGTGAACCAGTAGATCACCGCTCCGCCGGCGATGAGGCCGAGCAGGAACGGGGCGTGGAGCAGCGACAGGTTCTCGACGTTGGTGGTCATGCCGTCGGTGAGGCCCATGATGATCGAGAAGATCATCGTGGTGGCGCCGACGACGGCGGTGCCGATGAGCACGGGCTTGGCGGTGGCCTTGAAGGTGTTGCCGGCCCCGTCGTTGTCCTCCAAGAGGTGCTTGGCGCGCTCCCAGTCGGGCCGGACGCCGTGCTCGCGCGCATAGGCGTCCGCGACCCCGGGCACGTCCTCGATGGTGGAGAGCTCGTAGACGGACTGGGCGTTGTCGGTGACGGGCCCGTAGGAGTCGACCGCGATGGTCACCGGCCCCATGCCGAGGAAGCCGAAGGCGACCAGGCCGAAGGCGAACACCGCCGGGGCGGCCATGGACGCACCGAAGCCGAGCGTCAACGAGACGCCGTAGCCGACGCCCATCAACCCGAGGATGGCGATGCCCAGCCAGTAGCCGGAGAAGTTGCCCGCCACGAGGCCGGAGAGGATGTCGAGCGACGCACCGCCGGTGCGGGCCGACTTCACGACCTCCTGGGTGTGGCGGCTCTTCACGGAGGTGAACACCTTGACGAGTTCGGGGATCAGCGCGCCCGCGAGGGTGCCGCACGAGATGATCAGCGACAGCTTCCACCACGTGGTGCCGTCACCGAGACCGGGGATCAGCAGCCAGGAGGTGAGGAAGGTCAGCGCGATGGAGCACCCCGACGTGATCCAGACCAGCCAGGTGAGGGGCTCTTCGAAGTCCATCGTGGTCGCGCCGGCGTAGCGGGCCCGCGTCCGTGCGGCGTTGACGGCGTACGACACTCCGGACGCGATCACCATGACGGCCCGGATGAAGAACAGCCACACGAGCAGCGTGGCCTGCAGCACGGCCTCGGTGGGCGGGACGGCGAGCATGATGAACGTGACCAGGGCCACGCCGGTCACCCCGTAGGTCTCGAAACCGTCGGCGGACGGGCCCACGGAGTCGCCGGCGTTGTCGCCCGTGCAGTCGGCGATGACGCCGGGGTTGCGGGCGTCGTCCTCCTTGATCTTGAACACGATCTTCATCAGGTCCGACCCCACGTCGGCGATCTTGGTGAAGATGCCGCCGGCGATGCGCAGCGCCGACGCGCCGAGCGACTCGCCGATCGCGAACCCGATGAAGCACGAGCCGGCGATCTCGGCGGGCAGGAACAGCAGGATCACCAGCATCATGGAGAGCTCGACCGAGATGAGCACCATGCCGACGCTCATGCCGGCGCGCAGCGGGATGGTGTGCAGGGGGTAGGGGCGGCCACCGAGCGAGGCGTAGGCCGTCCGCCCGTTCGCGAACGTGTTGACGCGGATGCCGTACCAGGCGATGGCGTAGCTGCCCGCCATGCCGACGAGGCTGAACGCGAGGATGATGCCGACCTGCCCCCAGCCGGAGCCGACCAGGAACCGGAAGTACACGAAGATGACCGCCGCGATGAAGGCCCACAGGATCAGCAGGAACTTGCCCTGCTGCCGCAGGTAGGCCTTGCAGGTCGCGTAGATGAGCTCGGAGATCTCCGCCATCGCGGCGTGCACCGGCAGCCGGCGCAGCGTCACGTAGCTCGACAACCCGAAGAGCAGGCCGCCCAGGCACACGAGCAGGCCGAGGAGCAGCAGGACGGTGCCGTTCACCGCGCCGCCGAGGAACGTGGCGGCCCCCAGATCCGGCAGCCGCAGGTTCGCCTCCCCACCCCCGGCGTGGCCGGACGCGTGCGGTGCGGTCGCGGCGCACCCGGTGAGGGCGGCGGCGAGGCAGGAGGTGGTGACGAGGAGCAGGGCAGAGGGCCGGCGGGTTGACACGGGTGATCCTTTGAATCGCAGCGGACGGCGTCGTTGGTCGTCACTGCGCACACTACGCCGCGTAGTTGACGTGGTGGTCACTTCCACCAGATCGTCCGATTCGCAGCCCGCGCGGTGGGACGCCGCGCGCCCGTCCCGCCCCGTGACCGCCGGGTTTGCACACGCGTGGATATTTGCAAGAATGGTGTTGCAAAAAACGGCCGGAGGAGGGGTGATGGCGGACCAGCAGCGCACGACCGCGCCGGACCCCGTGCTCGAGGACGCCTCGACGCGCGACCGGGTGGCCCGCTCGATCCTCGAGCACGGGCCGTCCACCGCGGCGGAGCTCGCCGAACGCCTCCAGCTCACCCCGGCCGCGATCCGCCGACACCTGGCGGTGCTGATCGAGGTGGGCCACCTGGGCTCCCGCGACCAACGCGTCTACGGCCAGCGGGGGCGTGGGCGTCCGGCCAAGGTGTTCTACCTCACCGACACCGGCCGTGCCGAGTTCTACCAGTCCTACGACCAGCTCGCGATCCGTGCGCTGGAGTTCCTGCGCGACCGCGGCGGCGAGCAGGCCGTCGTCGCGTTCGCCGAGCAGACGATGCAGGAGGTCGCGCACCGGTTCGCCGATGACGACCGGGAATACGCCTCGCCCGTCGAGGCGTTGACCGAGGTGCTGAACGAGCAGGGGTTCGTCGCCTCGCTGCAGCCGGTCGCGTCCGGGACGCAGCTGTGCCAGTACCACTGCCCGGTCGCGCACGTCGCCCGCGAGTTCCCCGAACTCTGCGTGGCGGAGACGCGGATGTTTTCGGAGTTGCTGGGCAGTCACGTCCAGCGGCTCGCCACGATCGCCCATGGCGACGGGGTGTGCACCACGCACGTCCCGCGCCCGGTTCACCCAGAAAGGTCCGAGTAGATGACCCAGACCCAGGCGCCAGGCCTCGGTGCGACGCAGGACGAGCACCTCGAGGCGCTCGGCAAGTACCGGTTCGGCTGGCACGACGCGGACTCCGCGGGTGCCTCCGCCCGCCGCGGCCTCAACCAGGACGTGGTGCGCGACATCAGCGCCCGCAAGGGGGAGCCGGAGTGGATGCTGCAGCGTCGCCTCCGCGGGCTCACGCTGTTCGACCGCAAGCCCATGCCCCAGTGGGGTGCGGAGCTGTCGGACATCGACTTCGACAACATCAAGTACTTCGTGAAGTCCACCGAGAAGCAGGCCGCCACGTGGGAGGACCTGCCCGAGGACATCAAGAACACCTACGACCGCCTCGGCATCCCCGAGGCCGAGAAGCAGCGGCTCGTGGCCGGCGTGGCCGCGCAGTACGAGTCGGAGGTCGTCTACCACAAGATCAACGAGGAGCTGGAGCGCCAGGGCGTCATCTTCCTCGACACCGACACGGGCCTCAAGGAGCACCCCGAGCTCTTCGAGGAGTACTTCGGCACCGTGATCCCGACCGGGGACAACAAGTTCAGCGCCCTCAACACCGCGGTGTGGTCGGGTGGCTCGTTCATCTATGTGCCCAAGGGCGTCCACGTGACGATCCCGCTGCAGGCCTACTTCCGCATCAACACCGAGAACATGGGGCAGTTCGAGCGGACGCTGATCATCGCCGACGAGGACTCCTACGTCCACTACGTCGAGGGCTGCACGGCGCCGATCTACAAGTCGGACTCGCTGCACTCCGCGGTCGTCGAGATCGTCGTGAAGAAGGGCGCCCGCGTCCGCTACACCACGATCCAGAACTGGTCGAACAACGTCTACAACCTCGTCACCAAGCGGGCCACGTGCGAGGCGGGCGCGACGATGGAGTGGATCGACGGCAACATCGGCTCCAAGGTCACCATGAAGTACCCGGCCGTCTGGCTGCTCGGCGAGCACGCGAAGGGTGAGACCCTGTCGATCGCGTTCGCCGGCGAGGGCCAGCACCAGGACACCGGGTCGAAGATGGTGCACGCCGCGCCCCACACGTCGAGCTCGATCATCTCCAAGTCGGTCGCGCGCGGCGGCGGACGGGCGTCCTACCGCGGCCTCGTCGAGGTGCAGCCGCAGGCGCACCACGCGGCGTCCAGCGTGAAGTGTGACGCCCTGCTGGTCGACACGATCAGCCGGTCCGACACCTACCCGTACGTCGACGTCCAGGTCGACGACGTGTCGATGGCCCACGAGGCGACCGTGTCGAAGGTCTCCGACGACCAGCTGTTCTACCTGATGCAGCGCGGGATGGGCGAGGACGAGGCGATGGCGATGATCGTGCGCGGCTTCGTCGAGCCCATCGCGCGC
This sequence comes from Propioniciclava soli, assembly GCF_038502305.1. NCBI lineage: Bacteria > Bacillati > Actinomycetota > Actinomycetes > Propionibacteriales > Propionibacteriaceae > Propioniciclava > Propioniciclava soli. The sequence continues at coordinate 2,657,850 of NZ_CP115965.1, read as the reverse complement.
GAGCTGCCGATGGAGTACGCCCTCGAGCTGAACCGCCTGATCGAACTGCAGATGGAAGGAGCCGTGGGCTGACGCCCGCGGAGAAGGACGAACACGTGACCATCACCGAAGCTCCCAACGTCTCGGCTGCCGTCGAGACCGTCGAGTCCCACCTCCACCCGAAGCCCAGCTTCGACCTCGCGGACCATCCGGTTCCGACCGGCCGCGAGGAGGTGTGGCGGTTCACCCCGCTGCAGCGCGTCCGGCCGCTGCTCGAGGAGCGGGGGACCGAGGACCGTGACGGCGACCCCGCCGTCGCGTTCACCCTGCGGGCCCCCGAGGGCGTCGAGTCCGGCACCCTGGCGGCGGGCCAGGCCCCGCGCGGCACCGTGCTGGTGCCGGGCGACCGCCCTGCCGCGCTGGCCGACAGCGGCTGCGACGACGCCCGGTACCTCCGCATCCCCGCCGGCACCGAGATGGCCGAGCCCATCCGGCTCGCCGTCGAGGGCCGCGACGCGACCCGGCGGAGCAACGCCGTGCACGTCATCGTGGCCGAGCCCAACAGCTCCGCCACCGTGGTGTTCGACCACACCGGCTCGGCCCAGCAGCTCGAGAACGTCGAGATCGACGTCCGCGAGGGCGCGCGGCTGACGTTCGTGTCGATCCAGGACTGGGCCGACGACACGGTGCACGCCGGCCAGCACGAGGCGCGGGTCGCCCAGGACGCCTTCTTCCGGCACGTCAACGTGAGCTTCGGCGGCGACCTCGTCCGCCTGCACACGAACGTGAGTTACGAGGGCCCCGGCGGGCAGGCGGAGCTGTACGGCGTGTACTTCGCCGACGCCGGCCAGCACATCGAGCACCGGCTGTTCGTCGACCACAACGCTCCGCAGACGAAGAGCAACGTCGACTACCGCGGCGCGTTGCAGGGGGACGACGCCCACTCGGTGTGGGTCGGCGACGTGCTGATCCGCAAGGTCGCCGAGGGCATCGAGACCTACGAGACCAACCGCAACCTCGTGCTCACCGAGGGCGCGCGCGCGGACTCCGTGCCGAACCTCGAGATCGAGACCGGCGAGATCGCGGGGGCGGGTCACAGCTCCACGACCGGCCGCTTCGACGACGAGCACCTCTTCTACCTGACGAGCCGCGGCATCGACCCCGTCGAGGCCCGCCGCCTGGTCGTCATGGGCTTCTTCGTCGACATCATCCGCCGCATCGGCGTCACCGACGTGGAGGAGCGGCTCGTGGCCGAGGTCGAGCGCGAGCTGGGCCACGCATGAGCTGGACGCGCGCGGCCGCCGTGGCCGAGCTCGCCGACGGCCAGCCGCTGAGCGTGGAGGTCGGTGACACGCTCGTCGCGCTGGTGCAGACCGAGGGGGAGGTCTTCGCCATCCGCGACGAGTGCAGCCACGCCCGCGTCATGCTCAGCCACGGTGACGTGGACGGCTGCACCCTGGAGTGCTTCGCCCACGGCAGCCGGTTCGACCTGCGCACCGGTGAGCCGCTCGACCTGCCGGCCACGCAACCCGTCCCCATCTACCCCGTCACCCTCGAGGGCGGCGACGTGCTCGTCGACCTCGACAACCCCCTCAACTGATCGCAACCCGAACCAGGAGTTCCGCACGTGTCTCTCGTCATCAACGACCTGCATGTCGACGTCCTCACCGAGGACGGCCCGAAGCAGATTCTCAAGGGCGTCAACCTCACCATCAACCCCGGTGAGGTGCACGCCATCATGGGCCCCAACGGCTCGGGCAAGTCGACGCTGGCCTACAGCCTCGCCGGCCACCCCAAGTGCGAGATCACCTCGGGCTCGGTGACCCTCGACGACACGGAGCTCACCGAGCTCTCCGTCGACGAGCGCGCCCGCGCCGGCTTGTTCCTCGCGATGCAGTACCCGGTGGAGGTGCCCGGCGTGTCCGTGGCCAACTTCCTCCGCACGGCCAAGACCGCGATCGACGGCGAGGCGCCGAAGGTGCGCACGTGGGTCAAGGAGGTCAACGAGGCGATGGACGCCCTCGGCCTCGACTCCACCTTCTCCGGCCGCTCCCTCAACGAGGGCTTCTCCGGCGGTGAGAAGAAGCGCGCCGAGATCGTGCAGCTGCAGCTGCTCAACCCGAAATACGCCATCCTCGACGAGACCGACTCGGGCCTCGACATCGACGCCCTCCGCGTCGTCGCCGACGGCGTGAACCGCTACACCGCCCAGGGGGACCGCGGTGTGCTGCTCATCACGCACTACACGCGCATCCTGAACTACATCAAGCCCGACTTCGTCCACGTGTACGTGGACGGCCGGGTCGTCACAGAGGGCGGGCCCGAGCTGGCGGCCAAGCTTGAGGAGACCGGCTACGACGCGTACATCGCGCAGGCGCGGGCGAATGCCTGATTTCTCCCTGGCGGACGCGGTGCGTCCCGACTTCCCGGTGCTGAGCCGGGAGGTCGGGGGGCACCCGTTGGCCTACCTGGACTCGGCGAACACGTCGCAGAAGCCGCGCGCGGTGATCGACGCGATGAGCGAGTTCACCGCGCTGCACAACGCCAACGTGGCGCGGGCGATGCACACCCTGGGTGGCGAGGCCACCGCCGGCTTCGAGGGTGGACGCGCCAAGGTCGCGGCCTTCGTCGGCGGGCGGCCCGAGGAGATCGTCTTCACCAAGAACGCCTCCGAGGCCCTCAACCTCGCCGCGCACACCCTCGGGCAGCACCTGCGGTTGGGGCCGGGGGACGAGGTGGTGATCTCCGTGATGGAGCACCACTCGAACATCGTGCCCTGGCAGCTGCTCTGCGAGCGCACCGGCGCCACGCTGCGCTGGTTCGACATCACCGACGACGGCCGGCTCGATCTGGCGCGTGCCGAGGCCGAGGGCCTGTTCAATGAGCGCACCAGGATCGTCTCGCTGGCGTGGGTCAGCAACGTACTCGGCACGGTGAACCCCGTCGTCGAGCTGGCCGCCCGCGCCCACGCGGTCGGCGCCACCGTGGTGCTGGACGCGGCGCAGGCCGTGCCGCAGCTCGGGGTGGACGTCGCGGCGTCCGGCGCCGACCTGGTGGCCTTCACCGGGCACAAGCTGCTCGGCCCGACGGGCATCGGCGTGCTCTGGGGCCGGTACGACCTGCTGGAGCAGTTGCCGCCGTTCCTCGGCGGGGGCGAGATGATCGAGATCGTCACGCTCGAGCGTTCCACCTACGCGCCGCCGCCCGCCCGCTTCGAGGCGGGGACGCCGCCCATCATCCAGGCCGTCGGTCTGGGCGCGGCGGTGGACTACCTCACCGGGGTCGGGATGGAACGGGTCCGGGACCACGAGGCCGCGATTACCGCGTACGCGTTGGAGCGGCTGGCGTCCGTCGAGGGCCTGACCATCCTGGGGCCGACCGAGCTGGTCGACCGCGGGGGAGCGATCTCGTTCACGCTCGCCGCGGCCGACGGCACCGACGTCCACCCGCACGACCTCATGCAGTTCCTGGACGCCCGCGGCATCGCCGTGCGCGGCGGTCACCACTGCGCCCGTCCGCTGCACAAGCGGCTGGGGCGCGTGGCGTCCACCCGGGCGTCGGGCTATCTCTACACCACCCCGGACGAGATCGATCGGCTCGCCGAGGCGCTCGTCTACACGCGGGACTTCTTCTCGGGGGTGGCCCGTGTCCGTTGAGCACACCCCCGGCAGCGGCCGGGACACACGAGGGAGGCGCGCGTGAGCGTCGAGCAGATGTACCAGGAGATCATCCTGGACCACTACAAGGAGAAGCACCACGCCGGCCTGCGGAACCCGTTCGAGGCCGAGGTGAACCACGTCAACCCGAGCTGTGGGGACGAGGTGCTGCTCCGCGTCCACCTCGACGGCGACACGGTCGCCGACGTGAGCTACGACGCGGTGGGCTGCTCGATCTCGCAGGCCGCGACCTCGGTGATGACCGACCTGGTCATCGGTCGCCGGATCACCGAGGCGATGGCGATCGCCGCCGCGTTCGCCGAGATGATGCACGGCCAGGGCAGGGTGGCCGGCGATGAGGACGTCCTCGAGGACGGCATCGCCTTCGCCGGAGTCGCCCAGTTCCCCGCCCGCGTCAAGTGCGCGCTGCTGGGCTGGTCGGCCTGGAAGGACGCGACCACCCAGGCCCTCGCGTCCACCCCCACGCCCCAGTCCACGGACACGACCGACCCGACCGACACGACCGACAAGGAGGATTCATGACCGACGCTCTCCGCCCGTCCGACCTGGTCAAGGACCAGTTCCCCGACGCTCCCGGCGTCGACGGCACCGATGCGGCCGCCGCACCCGTGGCGTCCGACCGGCCCAGCCAGGACGATCTCGAGGAGGCCATGCGTGACGTGGTCGACCCCGAGCTGATGGTCAACGTCGTCGATCTCGGCCTCGTCTACGGCATTCACCTCGACGACGACCTGAACTGCACGATCGACATGACGCTCACCTCGCCGACGTGCCCGTTGACCGACCGGCTCGAGTACGACACCCAGGTGGCCCTGGCCCCGCTGGTGAACTCCGCGACGATCAACTGGGTCTGGCTGCCGCCGTGGACGCTGGACAACATCACCGACGACGGCCGCGAGCAGCTGCGCGCGATCGGCTACAACCTCTGATCAGGCTCGCCAGCCGGCCCTGAACCCGCCTCGGACGCCTCCGGGGCGGGTTTTTCCCTTGCCGGGTCCGCCGCCGAGGAACCGCCCCCGCCCCGGGGCGCCCCACCCCGCGGTCCCTGTGGGTGGGCGCCCCCGGCGCGGCCGTCGTCCGCGTGGGCGTCCTGGGCGGCCACAGCGGACACGGCCCTGCCCGTGTCGGCCTCGCGGACGTTGCCGGGCTCGCTCACCGCGGCCAACACGTCGGGATTCGCGGTGGAGGGGTCGTTGGAGATAAACGCGTTGAGCCAGCGCAGGCGGGGGTCGTGGTCGACGAACAGGGCCTTGGCCAACAGGGTCATCGGCAGGGCGAGCAGGGCGCCCAGGGCCCCGAGCACCGAGCTCCACAGCAGCAGCGACAGCAGGGCGACTGTGGCGGTGACGCCCACGGCGTCCCCGTTGAACTTGGGCTGGACGATCGACTGGATGACGAAGTTCGCCACGCTGTAGATGATCACCACGAGCAGGGCGGTGAGGGGGTCGTTGGCCAGCAGGGCCATGATGGCCGGCGGCACCAGGCCGATGACGAAGCCGATGTTGGGGATGTAGTTGGTGAGGAAGCTCAGGATGCCCCACACGAGCGCGAGCGGCACGCCCAGCCACATCAGCGCGATGACGTCGATGACCGCGACGATGAGGCCGAACACCGACGTGACCACCCAGTAGCGGCGGACGCCGAGCGTGTAGTCCATCACCGACAGCCACACGCGGGGCTGGTGGGCGTTGAGCGCCCGGTTGCGGGCCCCGAACGTGCTCGAGTCGATCGTCATCATGAAGATCATCGTGACGAGCACCACGAGCAACGTGACGACCGAGGTCACCTCGCGCAGCAGGCCCTGGAGGAGGCCCGCGAAGTTGACGGGGTTGATCTGCTGCAGCTGGCGGCTGACCTCGGCCTCCGAGACGCCCCAGCTGCCCAGCCAGTCGACGGTCTGGCGGTACATCGTCCAGAACTGACCCTGGTAGCTCGGCAGCTCGGCGATCAGGGAGGTGATCGCCCACGTCAGCATGTAGAAGAACGCGCCGAGGATGGTGAAGACCAGCAGCCCCAGCACGACGGAGGCCACCACGCGCGGCATCCCCGCCTCGATGAGCTTCGGTTGGATGGGGTAGGCGGCGATGAACAGGCTCACCGTCAGGAAGAACGGGCCGACGATGTCGTTGAACTCCCGCATCCCGACCAGCAGGACGACCAGACCGGCCATCGTGACCACCGTCGACATCGCCGAGGGGCCCTGGATTCCCGGGGTGACCTTGTGGGTGCGTTCCGCCATGGCGGCAGCCTAGTGCCGGCGGCCGACGTTTCCGTCCGCCCCCGGGGTGAGCCGCCGGTGCCCTGAGCCGGTAGAGTGGATCCTCGTGATTGTCGCCCGGGAGCTCGCCGTGTCCGTGGGCGCGCGCACCCTGTTGGAACCCACGTCCTTCCAGATCGCCGCGGGCGACCGTGTCGGCCTCGTCGGCCGCAACGGGGCGGGCAAGACCACGCTGACGCGCATCCTGGCCGGCGAGGGGCAGGCCTCCGGCGGAGCCGTGCAGAGCACCGGGCTCGTCGGCTACCTGCCGCAGGATCCCCGCACCGGCGACCTCGACGTGTGGGCGCGTGACCGCATCCTCTCCGCCCGTGGGCTCGACACCATCCTGACGCGCCTCGAGACGCACTCCGGTGCCATGGCGTCGGCCACCGACGATGACGCGCGCGACGCGGCGATGGCGAAGTACGCCCGCGCCGAGGCCGAGCTGGCGTCCGCCGGCGGTTACGGCGCCGAGTCGGAGGCCGCACGCATCGCGGCCAACCTCGGCCTGCCCGAGCGCGTGCTGACCCAGCCGATCCGCACCCTGTCGGGCGGTCAGCGGCGGCGCGTCGAGCTGGCGCGCATCCTGTTCTCCGGTGCCGACGTGCTCCTGCTGGACGAGCCCACCAACCACCTCGACGCCGACTCGGTCGTCTGGTTGCGCAGCTTCCTCGCCAACTACCCGGGTGGCGTCTTGGTGATCAGCCACGACACGGGCCTGTTGGACGCCGTCGTCACCAAGGTGTTCCACCTGGACGCGAACCGCGCCGAGCTCGACCAGTACGCGTTGACGTGGAAGAAGTACCTCCTGCAGCGCGAGGTGGACGAGAAGCGACGGCGGCGCGAGCGGGCCAACGCCGAACGCAAGGCGGGTCGGCTGCTCGAGCAGGCCGAGAAGATGGGCGCGAAGGCCACCAAGGCGGTCGCCGCGCAGAACATGGCGCGCCGCGCGGAGAAGCTGCTGGCCGCCACCGAGGGTGAGCGGGTGGCCGACAGGGTGGCGAAGATCCGTTTCCCCGATCCGGCGCCGTGCGGCAAGGTGCCGCTCACGGCGTCCGACCTCTCGAAGAGCTATGGCTCGCTGGAGGTCTTCACCGGGGTCGACCTCGCGATCGACCGCGGGGCCAACGTGGTGGTCCTCGGCTTGAACGGGGCGGGCAAGACCACGCTGCTGCGCCTGCTGGCCGGTGTCGAGGAGTCCGACACCGGGGAGGTCACTCCCGGGCACGGGCTGCGCCTGGGCTACTACGCCCAGGAGCACGAGACCATCGACGTGCACCGCTCCGTGCTGGAGAACATGGTGTCGGCGTCGCCGGGGCTGGACGACACGCAGGTGCGCAAGATCCTCGGGTCGTTCCTGTTCACGGGCGACGACGTCGACAAGCCGGCGCGCGTGCTGTCGGGCGGGGAGAAGACGCGCCTGGCGCTCGCCATGCTCGTGGTCAGTGCCGCCAACGTGCTGCTGCTCGACGAGCCGACCAACAACCTCGACCCGGCGTCGCGGCGCGAGGTGCTGGAGGCGATCCGGACGTACGCGGGCGCGGTGATCCTCGTCACGCACGACGAGGGCGCTGTCGAGGCCCTGCAGCCTGACCGGGTGTTGCTGTTGCCCGACGGCGACGAGGACCTCTGGAACCCCGAGTACGTGGAGCTGATCTCCCTCGCCTGAGGATTCGACGGGGCCGTCCCGGGCCCGCCGTAGGGAAATCGTTACCTCGCAAATCCGCACCCGTCGCCCCCCGCGGTGTTAGGTTGACGAGCACATTCGTTACCCCCCGACGAAGCGAGGTGCGCATGACGACGATGACGCGACGCAACCTGCTGCGGCTGGGCGCCCTGGCCGGCGCCGGCGCGGTGACCGCAGGCTGTGCCACCCCCGGGACGACCTCGGTCAACGCCGAGCCGACCGTGCCGGCGGCGCCCGCGGGGGAGACCATCACCCTCACGTACTGGGCGTGGCTGAAGGACCTCCAGAAGGTGTGCGACGTCTGGAACGCCCAGAACCCCCACATCCAGGTGCAGGCGAGCTGGATCCAGGGCGGCAACGCCGGCGGGTACCAGAAGCTCTATTCGGCGCTCGCGGCCGGCGGGGGCCCCGATCTCGGGCAGGTCGAGCTGCGCTCGCTTCCCGAGTTCATGCTGGTCAACGGCCTGGTCGACCTGCGGCGCTACGGCGTCGACGACTACGCGGACCGCTACAACGAGGCGCTGTGGCAGCAGGTCTCCTACGTGGACGGCGTCTACGGCATCCCCCAGGACTCGGGCCCGATGGCGCTCTACTACCGCCCCGATCTGCTGGACGCCGTCGGCGCCGCCCCGCCGCAGACGTGGGCGCAGTGGGCCGACGTGGCGCGGGCGGTGCGGGACACCGGCGCCCATCTCGACTGCTTCAACTACGCCGACGCCTCGTGGTTCGCCGCGATGGCCCAGCAGGCCGGCGCACGGTGGCTGCGGGTGGAGGACGACAGCTGGGTGATCGCGCTGGCCGACGAGACGACGCTGGAGGTCGCCCGGTTCTTCGACGCGGCGATCGACGAGGGGCTCCTCACCACGGCCTACGGGCAGTTCAGCACCCCCTGGTTCGCCGCCGCGGCGAACAACGACATCGCCGGCCTGATCTCCGCGAGCTGGGGCGACGCGCTGCTGCAGGGCGTGTCGGGGGCGTCCGGGTTGTGGCGGGTGGCGCCGATGCCGCGCTGGGAGACGGGGTACGCCTCGTCGTTCCTCGGCGGCTCGAGCGCGGCCGTCATGGCCAACAGCCGCCACCCGAAGGAGGCCATGGAGTTCGCCGTCTGGATGACGACGAGCCCCGAGGGCATCAACGCCATGATCGAGCACTGCGGCATCGGCTGGTCGCCGGCGTCCGACTACATCGGCTCCGCGCGGGAGGGCGGCAGCGAGTTCTTCGGGGGCCAGCCGTACAACACCGAGGTGTTCGAGCCGGCGGCCGCACCTGCGGCGCAGAACCTCGAGTGGTCGTGGTGGCCGATCACCCAGCAGTCGTTCAACATCCTCGCCGACGGCTTCCGCGCCAAGGCGGCCGGCGGCACCCTGGTGGACGCCGTCGTCGCGGCCCAGGGCACCATCGTGCGCACGTTCCGCAACAAGGGCCTGACCATCCGGGAGGAGACGGCATGAGCGACCCCACCACCGTTCGGCGCCGCAAGCGCAGCGTCAGCTCACCCGGCGCGGCGCCGTGGCTGCTGCTCGCGCCGTTCCTGGCCGTGTTCGCGTTCACGTTCGTGCTGCCGATCATCGTCGCGGTGGGCAACAGCTTCACCCGCGTGACGCGGCTGGGTGTGTTCGGGGAGGAGGGTGTCATCACCGAGTTCGCCTGGTTTGCGAACTACGCCCAGGCGTTGGAGAACGGCAACTTCATCGCCTCCATCGGCCGCATGCTGCTGTTCGGCGTGGTGCAGGTGACGGTGATGATCACCTTGTCGACCGTGTTGGCGCTGCTGCTGGAGTCCGCGTCCGCGCGTTGGCCGGGGGTCTTCCGGGCAATCTACTTCCTGCCCTACGGCATCCCCGGGGTGGTGGCGACGATCCTGTGGTCATTCCTGTACGTGCCCGGGCTCAGCCCCATCATCGACGTCGCCGCCTGGGTCGGGTGGGACGTCGACTTCCTCGGCGCGGGCTCCGTGCTGTGGTCCATCGCCAACATCGTGACGTGGACCTACGCCGGCTACAACATGCTCATCATCGTGGCCCAGTTGAAGGCGATCCCCGGTGAGGTCTACGAGGCGGCGCGGGTCGACGGGGCGGGGCCGCTCCGCATGGCCTTCGCGATCCAGCTCCCGCTCATCCGGCCCGCTCTGGTGCTCACCGTCGTCTTCTCGATCATCGGCACGCTGCAGCTGTTCGCCGAGCCACAGGTGCTCGCCACCGTCGCGCCCAGCATCGACTCGGAGTACACGCCCAACCTGAGCGCCTACACCACCGCGTTCGCGTACAACGACTACAACGTGGCGGCGGCCCAGGCCGTCCTGATCGCGCTCGTGGCGTTCGCGCTGTCCTTCACGTTCCTGCGCCTGACGAACAGGAGCTCCTCATGACCACCGCCGCCAGCACCGCCACGGGCGCCGCCGCCGGAGCCACGTCCACCGGGGAGGTGCAGAAGCTGCGGCGCACCGCGTCCGCGGGCGGCGCCGACCACTCCGCCGGACGCAGCCCGGCCAGCACGATCCTCGTCACGGGTATCTTGGTGCTCGTCGCGATCTACTTCCTCGTGCCGGTGTATTGGGTCATCGTCGCCGCCACGAAGACCACCGACGACCTGTTCGCCACCAACGGGTTCTGGTTCGCCGACACGTTCGCGCTGTTCAGCAACCTCCAGCAGGTGCTCACGTACGACAACGGGATCTTCGTGCGGTGGTTCGCCAACTCGTTGCTGTATGCCGGCGTCGGCGCCGTGCTCGCCACCTACTTCGCCGCGGCGGGCGGCTACGCGCTCTCGGCCTACCGGTTCCGGGGCAGCAACCTCGTCTTCGGCACCATCCTCGGTGGCGTGCTGGTGCCGGGCACCGCCACGGCCCTGCCGCTGTTCCTGCTGTTCAGCCAACTGGGCCTCGCCAACACCTACTGGGCGGTGCTCATCCCGTCGCTGGTCTCGCCCTACGGGCTGTTCCTGTGCCGGATCTACGCGGACGCCTCGGTGAGCCCGTCGCTGCTGGAGGCCGCCCGGCTGGACGGGGCGTCCGAGCTGCGCATCTTCCACTCCGTGGGGTTGCGGGTGCTCACCCCGGCCCTGGTGACGGTGTTCCTGTTCCAGCTCGTCGGCATCTGGAACAACTACTTCCTGCCCCTCGTGATGCTGTCGGACCAGCGGCTCTACCCGATCACGTTGGGCCTGGTGAACTGGCGCTCCCAGACCGATCGGCTGCCCGAGTTCTACCAGCTGACCACCGCGGGCGTCCTGCTCAGCGTCATTCCGCTGGCCATCGCCATGATCGTGCTGCAGCGCTTCTGGCGCGGCGGGCTCACCGAGGGCTCGGTGAAGTGAGGCGGACGCCCCGGCTACGCTGGCGCGGGTGACCGAGCAACTCGTCGCGGCGATCGCCGTCGTCCTCACCGTCGTCGGCGTGTGTGGCATCGTCGTGCCCGTCCTCCCCGGCAGCATCACCGCCCTGGCCGGCCTGCTCGTCTGGGCCCTGTTCGGCGGCGCGGGTACCACCGGCTGGGTGGTGTTCGCAGTGGGCACGCTGCTCCTCGCGGCGGGGGCGTCCGCGCAGCTGCTCATCACCGGACGCCGGCTGCGGCAGCGGGCGATCCCGAACCGCTCGGTGGCGGTGGGGTTGGTGTGTGGGGTGGTCGGGCTCTTCGTGATCCCCTTCGTCGGGTTGCCGGTGGGTTTCGTCGTCGGATTGCTCGCCATGGAGTGGGCCCGCGTCCGCGAGCTGCGCACGGCGCTGTCGACGAGCTGGGCGGCGCTGACGTCGGTGGGTCTCGGCATGGTGGTGGAGCTCGCCTGCGCGCTCGCCGCCGCGACCACCCTGCTGGTCGGGATCCTGGTGCACTTCTTTGTCTGAGGCGGAGCACGCGCGCAGCAAGCTGACGGCGCGCGAGCGCCTGTCGATTCTGCTGGACGAGGCGTCCTTCCAGGAGCTGGGCGCGCTCGCGACCCACCACGCCACCGACTTCGGAATGGACGCCCACCGCTACCCCAAGGACGGCATCATCCCCGCTCAACGCCTCCGCCGCGTCTGGCGGTCTGGGCAGCACGTGCTCGGGGCGTTCTCGTCTCCGCGGCGGGGGTGAAGGCGCCGGCGGCTCAGGTCGCTCGGCTCGCGCGTTGGTTTGGCGCCGGCACCCAGCAGGACATGCAACGCGCCTTCCCAGCAGTCGATTTCCTACACTGGCTGCTGGGCACGTCGCTAGCGCTGTGCCTGTACGGCCGCCCTCGAGCGGGGGGTGGCTGACTCGAGCGGTCGGCCCGTGAACTCCCAGACGCTGACGCGGCCACTGAGCTCGGGGGCGACGTGGGGGCGGGATCGTTGACGTCTTCGGCCGGGACCATCAGCGCCACTGACCCTCCATCGGCTGGCCCGGCTGCACGTCCACCCGCTCGCCGTCCACCACGATGGCGCACGGGGCAGAGACGGGGCCTCCAGCCCCCTCACCTCCTCCGCCTGCGCCTCACCGGCCAAGTTGACGGCGGTCAGCCGGCAGCCGGGAAGCCCCCTTCGATCGCCTCGATCGTGAAGCGGATCCGCACCAGCTTGCGCCTTGCCCCGACCGACGCGCGCCCGGCCTGGTATCTCGACCATCTCGAACACGGCGAGCTCTCCACCCACCCACCGTGAGGTCCAAGAGGGGGGACCTAGCCACCGGCGAGATCGGCTGCAGCCCGCCGCGTTTGGTCGCCTGGACCGCGACGGGGCGCCGTCGAGCGTGTGCTCCGGGGACTTCGAAAACAAGAGGCACGGTGTAGTTGACGCCGACCAGGGTGCTGCCGATCGCCGGGAACCCCTCGATCGAGAGCGCCGCGTACGAGGAGATGTCGCGCGCTGTGAAGTGCGCGAAGACCTGACGCGGCTCCCCGTGCGCGCGCAGTCGGACGTCGGGACGACGAAGAACAGATCGGTGTCTGCGGCGGCCTTGCTCACTCGCCCGAGAAGCGCACCGACCGTCCGGCCCGGGCTCGGAGGAGGGCGGCGTCGATGGTGACCATGCGGACAACCCTGTCTCCGTCAGGCGCAATGCGGTGCCCGTCGGGCCAGTCTCAGGGCACCAGCGTCCGCGGCAGGCCGAGCAGGGGACAGACGGCGAAGCTCAGCCAACGCCGCCGCGTCATGAGTCTTCGGCGGCGTCGGCCACCACGGCGACCGTGGTACAAGATGACCGACATCTTTGCTTAAGCGCTTGACCAGCCTTGGCTAGCAGGTTAGCCTTCCGGATAACCGCTTAACCAACGAGCAGCGTCTCGCAATGGAGACGACTCCTGTGGACTCGATGATGAGGAAGTACATGGATCAGCAAGGGTTCTTCCAGCCGCCCCACGCTTGGGTCGGCGACGTGATCCCCTGGCAGGAGGACGGCACGTTCCACCTGTTCTACCTGTACGAATCGCGCCGCAATCCGAGTGCCGGAATGCCGTGGCATCGGGTGGTGACCGACAACCTCGTTGACTTCCGCGAAACCGGCGTCGCTCTGGCGTCCGGAGGTCCCGACGCTGCAGACTTCAACGTCTACACCGGCAGCATCGTCGTCGACGCCGAAGGCATCCACCACGCCTTTTACACCGGGCAGAACCCACGACGTCTCGGGGCCGACGGTCGGCCGCTGCAACTCGTGCTGCACGCCACCAGCCGTGACGGCATGGCTACTTGGAAGCGTCACTCCGAACACACCTTCGGTGCAACGCCCGGTTACGAAACGGCAGACTGGCGCGACCCGTTCGTGTTCCGGGACGAGGAAGCGGGCCTGTGGCGCATGCTGGTGACCGCCCGCCACAGCTCTGGGCCCGCGCGGCGACGAGGCGTGATCGCGCAGTGCGTGTCCCGCGACCTCCGTCACTGGGCGGCGGCAGAACCCTTCTGGGACCCGCGTCGCTACCTTGCCCACGAATGCCCCGAGGTCTTCGAGTGGAACGGCTGGTGGTACCTCGTCTGGTCGGAGTTCAGCGAGTCGTTCAGCACCCGCTACCGCATGTCGCGGAGCCTCCATGGTCCGTGGGTCGCCCCGGATAATGACACGTTGGACGGACGTGCCTACTACGCCGCAAAATCTGCGGCCCGCGATGGCCGTCGCTTTTTCTTCGGCTGGATCTCGACGCGCGACGGGCGGACGGATGATGGACCGTGGCAGTGGGCAGGAACACTCGCGGTCCTGGAGGCTGAGCAGGCTCCGGATGGGACGCTGCGCTTCCACCCCCCGCAGGAAGTCTCCACAACTTTCGACGCGCCGATCGCAGCCCTGAGCCCCGCCACCACGCTCGAGGCCCCCGGTGGATATGCCGATCTAGTCCTGCCGGAACGCGTCCCCAGCTCGTTCAAGGTCGATGCGCTGCTCGACATCACCGCTGGAACGACGGAGTGCGGTGTCCTGCTCCGGGCGAGCATGGACGGTGACGAGGCGTACGTGCTGCGGCTCGAACCACGTCGCGGACGCCTGGTGTTCGACCGCTGGCCACGCCGCCACACGGGCGACGAACAGTGGCAGATATCGGGAGACGTCCCGTTCGCAGTGGAGCTGGAACGGCCGGTCGCTCTCCCGCCGGGGGAACACCGGCTCGAAGTGATCGTCGACGGCGAACTCTGCGTGGCGACCGTCGACGGGGCGGTCAGCCTCAGCACCAGGCTCTACGACCGCACCACGGGTCACGTCGGGGCGTTCGTGGGCGAAGGGAAGGTCAGCGTACGCAGTCTCACGGTGACCACTCGCCGCGCGTCAGGAGAGGCCCAACCCCGACTCCCCGGTGCGCTTGCGGCGACCGTCTGAGACCGCTGAACTCCAGCCACCCACGACCCGAACACCGATTCATCCGATCACAGAAGTACCCGCATCAATCGATCGAAGGAGATTATGCACATGTCCAAGTCCAAGCGAACACCGACGTGGGTCGCCCTGACGGCAGCCGCCGCGCTCGCGCTCACCAGTTGCGCCGGCGCTACCGGAGGCAGTGACCCCACAGATGTGAGTCCAACCGGCGAGATTGAGCCCCGCGAGATCTCGTGGTTGCTGTCGAGACCCGCCGACGGCGGCGTCATCACAGCTATGCAGCAGATCGCGGAGGAGTACGCCGCCGATCACCCCGGCTTCAAGCTCAACCTCATTACGACGCCGGACAGGCCCTCGTACATCCAGAAGTACGAGACGCTCGCGGCGGCGAACAAGTTGCCGGAATTGTTCGACACCGACGCGACGCCCTTCGCGCAAAAGCTGGCCGAGCAGGGACGCATGGTTGATGTAGAGGCTCTGCTCGACGACCTCGGCGTCGCCGGCACCTACCGTGAAGCGGCGCTGAACTACCAGCGCTTCGACGACGGCTCGCTCTACATGGTTCCGTTCGAGTTCCAGCTCGAGTTCTTCTGGTACAACCGCGACCTCTTCGACCAGGCCGGCGTCGAGGTCCCCGCCACGCTCGACGACTTCGCGCCGATGTGCGAGGCGCTACGGGCGGAGGGCATCACCCCCATCGCCCTCGACGGGGCCGACGGGTGGCCGCTGGAGCGCTACATCGCCTACTACCCTTTCCGGCAGGCTGGCCCCGAGTACGTTCGGCAGCTCAAGCAGGGCGAGGCCCAGTTCTCCGACGCGCCTGGGCGCGCGGCGGTCGAGTGGCTGTACGGCCTGGGTCAGGCCGGTTGCTTCCAGGAGGGCTTCTCTGCCACAGGCTACGCAGATGCCCAGGCGCAGTTCACGTCCGGACGCGCCGCCGTGTACAACATCGGCACCTGGGAACTGGCGAACCTCGCCACCGAGAAGCTCGACCCCGGGGTTCGGGACGCCGTCGACTACTTCACGCTTCCGTCCATCGACGCGGCCGTGACAGACGACAAGGAATACATGACCCCCTCGGGAATTGGCATGGCAGTCAACTCGGCCACCTACGATCCCCTGGTTCGCGATTTCCTCGCGTTCGCACTTGAGCGCTATCCCGCCGCTGTCGCGGGCACCGGCGCCCTGTCCCCCACCAACGACGTCGATACGACCATCCCCGCCGATGCCACCCCGCTGTACTCACGGGCGATAGAGCAGGCCGGCGATGTGGGCCCCGCCATCGCCATGCCTTGGGACACGCAACTGGACCCTGCCACGAACACGCGGCTGCAGCAGGAGTTGACCTTGCTGGTGCAAGGAGACATCACGCCCGACGAGTTCATCGAGACGATGGACGCCACCCTGGCTGAGAACGTCGGCTGACATGACCTCCACCACCAGGACCGATCGGCCAGGGGCACTCCTGGCCGGCCGGTCAGGCTCCCGGAGACTCGACGCGCCGCGCCGCACGGGGCGAATGCGCTCGTCGATGCTGCCTCGCCGCTCCGGCCTGTCCGTGGCGGTCTTCCTGATCCCCCCGCTGCTCCTTTACTGTGCCGCGGTGTTGCTGCCGATCGTGCAATCGCTGGTGTTGAGTCTGTTCTCGTGGGACGGCATCACCGATCAGGAATTCGTCGGGATCGACAACTACGTCAAGATGTTCACCCGCGACGACGTATTCTGGACGGCATTCGGTAACGCTCTCGGCTACTTGGGGATCTGTCTCGTGTGTCAGCTGGGCGGCACGCTCATCGTGGCCTCCCTGCTCACGGCCCTTCCTCGGGGCCGCGAGCTGGTGAAGACCCTCTACCTGCTGCCGGCGGTCATCTCGACAGTCGCGATCGCTTTCCTGTTCATCCGCATCTACTCGCTGGAACCAGTCGGTCTGCTCAACCAGCTGCTCGCACTCGTTGGGCTGGAGAACATGCAGACGGCGTGGCTCTCGAACCTGCAAACCGTGCTCGCAGCAGTCTCCATCCCCGAGGGATGGAGGTTCACCGGCCTCTACATGCTGATCATCTATGCCGCCCTGATCGCCGTGCCGAAGGAACTTGAGGAATCGGCACGCCTCGACGGCGCGTCATGGTGGCAGGCGTTCTGGCGCATTCGGTTTCCCTACATCCGGCCGGTGTGGATCACCACCACGGTCATGGCGACCACCTTCGCTTTGCGCGGTTTCGACATCCCCTACCTGTTGACCAATGGCGGGCCGGGTCAGTCGTCCGAGCTTCTGACGACCTACATGTACAAGACCGCGTTCGTCCACACGGACTATGGGTACGCAAGTGCGATCTCTGTGTTCATCGTCGCCGAGTGCCTCGTCGCCGTCGGCCTCATCTTCCTGTTGCTGCGCCGGAGGGACGCGTGATGTCATCCACCCTGAGTCCAGAGCGAGTCGCTTTGCCGCAGCACGAACATGGTCGGCTCCGGCCGCATCCGTCCCCGCGCCTCCGCGTCCAGCGTACGATCCTCACCGTGACGGTCGTGCTCATCGTCCTCGTGCAGGTATTCCCGCTGGCCTGGCTGTTGCTCACGAGCTTCCGCACGGCAGCGGACTTCGCGGGCGGTGATCCGTTCGCCATCCCGTCGGAGTTCACACTCGAGAACTATTCGCGAGCCTTTGAAAGCGGCAACCTCTGGCTGAACATCCTCAACAGCCTGATCGTGACCCTCGGCGCGAGCACCCTGATCGTCGTGGCCGGCATGATGGCTGCGTACGCTCTCCAAGTGCTCGGATTCCGATTCAGCAACTTGGTGCGCTCGCTGTTCCTGTTAGGCATCATCGTGCCGGTTCAGATTGCACTCGTTCCACTGTTCATCGACTACTCGCAGGTCGGCCTCCTGGACACGCATCTCTCGATGATCCTGCCGCTGGCGGCGTTCTCGCTGCCCATGGGTGTCTATCTATTCTCTTCGTTCTACGAGTATATTCCCCGAGAACTTTATGAGGCCGCTTCTCTCGACGGAGCGGGCCCCTATCGGATCTTCCTGCAGATCACCGCACCTCTGTCTGTCAACACCATCATCACCGTCGTGCTGGTGAACAGCATCTTCATCTGGAACGACTTCATCTTCGCAAACACGTTCGTGCTTTCCGACGGATTGAAAAACCATCCCACTGGGTCTCCAAAACTACATCGGTGCGATGGGGAATACCGACTGGACTGCCACGTTCGCGGCCGTTTGCGTCACGGTCGCGCCTTTGCTGCTGGTATTCCTCGTGCTGAACAAGGCCATGATCGCAGGTCTCGAGAGCGGAGCGACCAAGGGATGAGCCGGGTGCATGATTCATGAGTGTCACAATGCGGGATGTGGCGCGCGCCGCCAACGTGTCCATCGCCACCGTGTCACACGTGGTCAATGACAAGCAAGGCGCGCGCATCGGAGAGGACGCTCGACGCCGCGTGCTCAAGGCCGTCGCCGAGCTGGGTTACCAGCCAAACGCCCTCGCGAAGACGCTCTCGCAAGGCCGCTCTCGCTTCATCGGGCTGGTGGCCGATGCCATTGCTTCGACACCGTTCGCAGGGCAAATCATCCACGGTGCTCAGGATGAGGCGTGGCGCCAGGGTTACGTCCTCCTCATCGCCAATACGGAGGGCAACGCTGCAGCGGAGAAGGAGGCGATTGCGATGATGCTCCAGTACCAGGTTCATGGCATCCTTTACTCGACCTGGTACCACCGTGAGATCGAGGTCCCGCCACCGCTGCAGCACACCGATACGGTGCTCGTGAACTGCTACGCCGTCGATGCCGAATACCCGACGGTCGTGCCCGACGAGGAGCAGGGTGGCCGGGCCGCGACGGAGGAGTTGATCGCCGCCGGCCATCGGCGCATCGCTTTTGTCAACACCACGTCTCCCTCACCGGCCAAGACGGGGCGGCTCGCCGGTTACCTCTCGGCGCTTGAGGCCGCTGGGCTCGAATACGACGCATCCTTGGTGTTTGAGGCGGAGCCTGCCCAAGAGGGTGGATATGCAGTGGCTGCTTCGGTGATCGAGTCCGGCGTCTCGGCGGTGTTCTGTCACAACGATCGGGTCGCGATGGGACTCTACGACGGGGTCCGCGAGCACGGGTTGCGGATCCCGACCGACATTGCCGTGATGGGTTTCGACAACCAGGAGGTGATCGCAGCACATCTGCGTCCGCCGCTGTCCACGGTCGCCCTGCCCCACTACGAGCTGGGTGCCGCCGGTGTGCGGACGTTGCTCGGAATTGGGATGGAAAGAGGATCGAGCCGACTGCTCGTGGAGTGTCCCCCGATTGCGAGAGCGTCGCTCTGATCCCGCGAGCCTGCTTTCGCCTCACCCCACGGCGCAACTGGATGAACGATCCCAACGGACTGCTGCATGTCGATGGGGTGTGGCATGCGTTCTTCCAATACGACCCGGAGGGCATCGGCTAGGGAAACGTGAGTTGGGGGCACGATGGCAGCACTGACCTGGAGCAGCGGCGAGAGCACCCGTTTGCGTGGGGTCACAGCGATGACGAACAGATCTTCTCGGGGTGGGTTGTCGTCGAGAGGGCGGGACTCTCGCGGCGGTCTACACGACCGCCTACGCCACTGCAATCGAGGCTCAGTCGCTGTCTGCCAGTCACGACGGTGGTGAGACGTGGATCCCAGATCCCGCCAATCCGATCCTGGTCCGGGGCTGATGAACGTGATTTCCGGAGGCAAGCTCAAGGCGCTCATTGGTGAGGCGGTGATCTCGGCGTTTCCGACGCCGGCCCGCGCCGTCGGCGCGTGTGCTACGGTCCGTAGTAGCCCCCGGGAATGGCCCCGGGCGGCCATCGCAGACCGGTGCGCAGGAGACGAGGATGCCCATGCCGGAACGACTGTCGACCCTCCGTGAGAAGCGGGAACAGGCGCTGCAGGGGGGTGGTCGGGCGCGCATCGAGGCGCAGCACGCGCGCGGCAAGCTGACGGCGCGCGAGCGCCTGTCGATCCTGCTGGACGAGGCGTCCTTCCAGGAGCTGGGCGCGCTCGCGACCCACCACAACACCGACTTCGGGATGGACGCCCACCGCTACCCGGGCGACGGCATCATCACTGGGTTCGGCAAGGTGCAGGGACGCCGCGTGGCCGTCTACGCCCAGGACTTCACCGTGCTCGGCGGGTCGTTCTCCGAGGTGCAGTCCAACAAGATCTCCCGCATCCAGGACCTGGCGATCGAGGCGGGCATCCCGCTCATCGGGCTCAACGACTCCGGCGGCGCGCGAGTGCAGGAGGGCGTCCGCTCGCTGGCGGCCTACGGTGAGGTGTTCGTGCGCAACGTCAAGGCGTCCGGGGTGATCCCGCAGATCTCGCTGATCATGGGGCCGTGCGCCGGCGGCGCCGTCTACAGCCCGGCGCTCACCGATGTCACCATCATGGTCAACGAGACCTCCAACATGTTCCTGACGGGGCCGGACATCATCCGGACGGTGACGGGCGAGGACGTCAGCGCGGAGGAGCTGGGAGGCGCGTGGGTGCACAACGCCACCTCCGGCGTCGCGCAGGTGATCGCCGACGACGAGCAGCACGCGCTCAGCCTCACCAAGTCGTTGCTGAGCTACCTGCCGCAGAACAACACCGAGGATCCGCCGGCGCTCGAGCCCTACGACCCGGCCGACCGGATGGACGAGGCCCTCAACGCCCTCGTGCCGGCCGAGGACAACCTCGCCTACGACATGCGTGACGTGCTGGCCCGCGTCTTCGACCACGACTCGGGTTTCGAGCTGCACAAGGAGTGGGCGGCCAACGCGCTGGTCGGGTTCGCGCGGCTGGACGGCATGAGCGTCGGCTTCATCGCCAACCAGCCCCTCGTGATGTCCGGCTGCCTCGACATCAACGCGTCCGACAAGATCGCGCGGCACATCACGCTGTGCGACCAGTTCAACATCCCGCTGGTGACGTTCGTCGACTGCCCGGGCTACCTGCCCGGCGTCGAGCAGGAGTACAACGGCGTGATCCGCCACGGCGCCAAGATCATCTACGCCTACTGTCAGGCGACCGTGCCGAAGATCTCGCTGGTGACCCGCAAGGCCATGGGCGGGTCGTACGTGGCGCTGAGCTCCAAGCAGATGAACAACGACGTCGCCTTCGCGTGGCCCAGCGCGCAGATCGCCGTGATGGGTGCCGAGGGCGCGGCCCGGTTGTTGAACCGCCGGGCGATCGAGGCGGCGGACGACCCGAAGGCCGAGGAGGCCCGGTTCATCGCGGAGTACAAGGAGAAGTTCTTCAACCCCTACCAGGCGGCCGACGTCGGCCAGATCGACGAGGTCATCGAGCCCCGCGAGACGCGCCCGCGTCTGATTCGCGCCCTGGAGGTGCTGCGCACCAAGGTGACGCACACCATCCCCAAGAAGCACGGGCTTTTCCCCGTCTAGGAGCAGCATCATGGAGAATCTCGGCTGGGGCGTCATGATGATGGTCGTCGGCATGGGCGTCGTGTTCGCCCTGCTGGCGGTGCTCATGGGCGTCCTCATGCTCATCGGACGCCTCGACCGTCCGCCGCGCGAGCCGGGTGAGGACGCGACGCCGGCTCCCGCCCCGGTTCCCTCCGCCCAGGCCGCCCCCGCCCCGGTTGCGCCCACCGTGCGGATCGTCGCGGACGGGCTGAGCGAGGACGACGTGGCCGCCATCGCCGTGGCGGTGATGACCCACGCGGAGAACCGCCGCCGCCTCGCCGGCCCCGAAACCCGCCGCCACGCCCCGGGCAGCCAGCTGTTCGCCAGCCGCTGGCTCGCCGTCGGGCGCGCCCAGTCCCACTCGTCCTTCACCCGGAGGTAGGCCATGCGCCGCTACACCATCACCGTCAACGACACCACCAGGGTCATCGACGTCGAGGCCGTGGGCGCCGACGTGTTCCGCGTGCAACTCGATGGGCGCCTCATCGACGTCACGCTGGACGACCACCGCGACCTGGCCCACTCCGCGGTGACGCCGGCCGTGACGCCGCGTCCGCTCGGCGCCGGCGGGCCCGCCACGGCGGGTCCCGCGGCCGACCGTGGGGCCACGGCCGTCGGGCGCGAGCCCGCGCGCGCGGCCGTCACCCCGGCCCCCGGAGAGCCGCCGAGGGCGACGGGGGCGCCCGCGGCGTCCGGATCGCCCGCCCCGGGCGGGGGCGGGGGTCGGGACAAGATGACGGCCCCGATGCCGGGGGTGATCCTCACCGTCGATGTCGCGGTGGGCGCGAGTGTGCGCCGCGGAGACACCCTGATGGTGTTGGAGGCCATGAAGATGAAGAACGAGCTGAAGGCACCCAAGGACGGGGTCGTGGCCGAGATCTACGTCACCGCAGGGCACCAGGTGAAGTTCGGCGAGACGCTCGTGAGGTTCGAGTCCTGATGAGCCCCGACACCCTCCACTACCTGCTGCAGGGGGTGCAGAACATCACCTGGCAGTCCGTGGTGATGGTCGCCGTCGGCCTGCTGCTCATCTGGCTCGCCGTCACCAAGGAGTACGAGCCGCTGCTGCTGCTCCCCATCGGCGCCGGGGCCATCTTGGCGAACCTGCCGCTCTCGCCGCTGGTGGGCGAGCACGGCATGCTGCAGACGCTGTACGACATGGGCGTCGGCAACGAGCTGTTCCCGTTGTTGATCTTCATCGGCATCGGGGCCATGACCGACTTCGGGCCCCTGCTGGAGAACCCAAAGATGGTGCTGCTCGGCGCGGCCGGCCAGTTCGGCATTTTCCTGACGCTGATGCTGGCCCTGCTGCTCGGGTTCACGCAGCCGCAGGCGGCGTCCATCGGCATCATCGGCGCCATCGACGGGCCGACGTCGATCTACGTGAGCAACCAGCTCGCGCCCGAGCTGCTGGCCCCGATCACGGTGGCCGCGTACAGCTACATGAGCCTCGTGCCGATCATCATGCCGCCGATCATGCGCGCCCTGACGACCGCCAAGGAACGCGCGATCGTCATGCCGTACACGAGCCGGGAGATCTCCCAGCGCACGCGCATCCTGTTCCCGATCGTCGTCACCCTCGTGGTCGGCACCCTGGTGCCGTTCGCGACACCGCTCATAGGCATGCTGATGCTGGGCAACCTGATGCGCGAGTCGAAGGTCGTCGAGCGGTTGACGGGCGCGTCGTCCAACGAGCTCGCCAACGTGGTCACGCTGTTCCTGGGGTTGGCCATCGGCTCGACGATGGTGGGGCCGAGCTTCCTCAACCTCTCCACCGGCCTGATCCTGGTGCTGGGGCTGATCGCCTTCTGCCTCGACACGGTGATGGGCGTGCTCTTCGGCAAGCTGATGAACGTCTTCTCGGGCGGTCGGTTCAACCCGCTGATCGGCGCGGCCGGCATCTCGGCGTTCCCGATGGCCGCCCGCGTGGTGCAGCGCGAGGCCCAGCGGGAGAACTTCGACAACTTCCTCCTCATGCACGCCATGGGCGCCAACGCGGCCGGCCAGGTGGCGTCCGTCGTGGCCGGCGGCGTCCTGCTGGCGCTGATGGGCACAGCTTGACCTGAGCCGGCAGGTCGGTTGGCTGGTGCTCCTGGCTCTTGGCTCCTGGCCATCGGCTGGTGGCTGTCCCCCTGCAATTGGACCCGAGGAAATGGCGCCATGGCGCCATTTTCTCGGGTCCAAAAGCCCGACTGCGGCGCGGCAGAGGGGGATGGGCGGCCCGACGTGCGGAGCCCGGGGCCGGCGGATGCTCACGGTCGTCACCCGGCGCACTCAGCCATCACGTGGCGCGGCTCCTTTGCACGTGGCGCAGCGCGGCTCACGTGGCGGGCCTTGCACGGGCCTCCACGTGAGCGCAACTGCGCCACGTGATGTTGAGGCGCGCCACGTGGGATGCGGCTGCGCCAGGTTGCGGCGCTGCGCTGCCCTGATCCGTGCGTTTGGACCCGAAGTAGTGGTGCCATGGCGCCACTTCCTCGGGTCCAAATCGAAGAGCGCGCCGCACGCCGCCTGGGAGCTGGGGGGGTGGGGCCGGGGGGGGGGGGCGCCGGGGACTCAGGGCTGGACGAAGCCTGCGGCCGCGACGTAGCTCGTGGCCAGCGCGACCGCAGCCAGGCGCAGCGCGTCGCGTCCGGGCAGGAACTGGGCGTGGTGCAGCCCGATGCCGTTGGCCGAGCCGGTGCCTATGAAGCTCATCAGCGAGGGCACCACCTGACCGTACTCGGAGAAGTCGTCCGACCCGCAGGAGCGGAACGGTTCCGCCGCCACCGGCACGCCGACCCCGCCGAGCAGCGCGTCCGTGGCCGCCACCAGGCGGGGATCGTTGACCAGGGCGGGCCCGCCCCGCGTGATCGTCACGCTCGCGGACGCCCCCCGCGCGAGGGCGGTGCCCTCCGCCAACCGGGTGATGGCCTCGTGGACGGCCACCCGATCGGACTCCCGGAACGTCCGGATGGTGCCGGAGCAGGTCGCCTGGTCGGCGATGATGTTCGGCGCCGTGCCGCCGCGGATGGAGCCGACCGAGACCACCGCAGGGCTGATCGGGTTGACCGTCCGCTGCGTGATGCCGGCCAGGCCCATGACAACCGCGGCCATGACGGTGATGGGGTCGACGGCGGCGTGCGGGTAGGCGCCGTGGCCGCCGCGTCCGGTCACCGTGATCTCGTAGCCGTCGAAGGCCGCGTTCACGGCGCCCGCGCCGGTCGAGACGACGCCGCGCGCGATGGCGGGCTGGACGTGCACGCCCACCATGGCGCGCACGTCGGCGTCCTCGAGGATGCCGGAGCTGACGACGTCGGTCGCTCCCGGGGGGTTCAGCTCCTCGCGCGGCTGCAGGATCGGCGCGAGCGCGGCGGGCAGGTCGAGGTCGCGCGCGGCGGCGAGCACCGCCCACAACGCGGCCAGGTGCACGTCGTGACCGCAGGCGTGCATGATGCCGCGCCGCTGGGACGCCCATTCGACCCCGGTCGCCTCGGTGAGGGGCAGCGCGTCGAGCTCCGCCCGCAGGCCGACGGCGGGGCCGTCCGGGCCGGTGCGGGTGTAGGCGCCGGTCTCGGCGACGGGCGTCCAGTCGAGCCAGCCGGTCGCCTCGGTGAAGGCGTCCCGAGTGTCGCCCTCGTCGCCCCCCAGATGGGGGTCGGCGTGAATCGCCCGCCGCAGGGACGTGGCGTCGGGCAGGACGGTGTCGATGCCGGCGACCAGCGCGTCGAGGAGATCGGAGTTCATGGGCGGAGGCTATCGCCCCAGTGCGCGATGATCACGCCCAGTTGTTCGGCCAACCGCTCCGGCGGAATCGGCGCGGCCCGCACCGCGCGCGCGGTCGCGGCCTGCAGCGAGGCACCGAGCACGGCGGCGCGCGCGGCGGGCAGACCCGCGGCGAGGAAGGTGCCGACGATGCCGGCCAGCACGTCGCCCGAGCCTGCGGTGGCCGTCCAGGCGGTCCCCGGCAGTGCCAGCAGCGCCGTGCCGTCCGGATCCACGGCGAACTGGCTGGCCCCCTTCAGCAGCACGGTCGCGCCGGTCTGCCGGGCCGCCCGGCGCGCGTGGGTCAGCGGATCGGCCTCGACCGCGGCACGCTCCACATCGAGCAGGCGGGCCAGCTCCCCGGCGTGGGGGGTCAGGATGCTCTGCGCCGGCAACGCGTCGGGCAGTGCCCCCAGGGCGCCGGCGTCCACCACCACCGGCACGTCGTCTGCGACGCGGCGGGCCAGGCGCTCGGCGTCCGGCCCGGGCCACCCCGAGCCGCACACCCACGCCTGGACGCGGCCAGGGTCGGCCGGGTCTACGGGGACCACCACGCTCGGATGGGCGGCGAGCACGAGGTCGGCCGGACGCCACGGGCCCGCGTAGCGCACCATGCCGGCCCCCGACCACAGCGCACCGGCCACGCCGAGGACGGCGGCGCCGGGGTAGTCGTCGGTGCCGGTGTCGATGCCGACGACGCCGCGGGAGTACTTGTCCGACGACGCGTCCGGCGTCGGGTACCAGGCGGCGCAGTCGGACTCCTCGACCAGCTGCAGGTCACTCGTAGGCGCGGCCACCCCGAGGTCGACCAGGCGGACCTCGCCGCAGTGACCGGACGCCGGCGCCAGGACGTGGGCGGGCTTGTGGGCGATGAATGTCACCGTGAGGTCGGCGGTGAAGCAGGCGTGGGCCTCGTGGCTGTCGGCGACGAGCCCGCTCGGCAGGTCGACCGCCAGCACGGGCGTGCGGTGGGCGCGGCAGGCGTCCGCCACCGCGAGCACCGCAGGCTCCAGCCCCGGACGCCCACCCAACCCCGAGACCCCGTCCAGGACCAGCGCCGCCCGGGCCGCCAGCGAGAGCGCAGCGTCGGCGTCCACCGTGCGCGCACCCACCCCCTTGGCCGCCGCCAGACCGTCGGCGTGGGTGGAGCCGGCGCAGGGCCACACGACCAGGTCGAGTTCGGTGTCGGGCAGCAGGTCGGGCAGGCCAGCGAGCGCGAACAACGCGTCGCCGGCGTTGTTGCCCGGGCCGGCGACGACGAGCACCACCGTCGGCCCCTCCGCGGAGTCGGCGCCGCCGCGCGGGGTGGGGGGCTCGGAGTACCACGCGAGCATCGACACCAGCTCAGCGGCGGCGCGGGCCACGGCGTCCGCCGCGACGGCCATGAGATCACCGCCGGGGTGGGCGTCGAACCACGCCTGCTCGGCGTCCCGGATGTCCTGCGCGCTCACGACGGGCAACATGCACCGCAGCCTAGTGCGGTGTATGTGCCCCGTTCGGTCAGCTCGCCAGCGCGGGCTCGGCCACGGTGCGCGGCGGCAGCTCGGCGGACGGGCGCTGCCCGCCCGCGTCGGCGAGCATGGCCGAGTTGAGCCAGCCCTCCGGAACGCCGAGACCCTCGACCAGCTCGAGCGCCACCGGACGGAGCTGGGCGCACACATCATCCACCGCCTGGGAGATGGCGCGGCTGCGCTGGCCGTCGAAGCGTTCGTGCTCCATGTACCAGGCGCGGTGCTCCTCGATCGTCACCAGCGCGTACAGGTCGCACACCTGGTTCAGCAGCGAGCGGATGTAGGGGTCCGCCACCTCCTCGATGGCCCCGATGAACGCCTCCAGCACCACCCGGTCGGTGTGCGCGCGGGCCGCGTTGATCATGTGCTCCTGGCACGCGTTGGTCGCTGCGAACGCCTCCTCGGCCGGCGCCTTGCTGGCCGCCCGCATCCGCTTGGCCAGCCCCTCGACGATGTGGGCCTCCCGGTCGGTGAACAGCTGGACGTGCCAGCCGCGGTGGCGGACGGGATCGCCGCCGACGCGGCGCGCCGCCAGCACCAGCCGGTCGATGACCGCGCGGGCCGTGGTGCGTTCGAGGAACGAGCCGCCCACCATGCGCGCGGTGGCCTGCGCGGTGCCGCGCAGGTCCATGTCACCCCAGGACTGCTTGTAGTCCAGCAGCAGCGCCTTGGCCACCAGCTGCATCAAGACGGTGTTGTCGCCCTCGAAGGTGGCAAACACGTCGGCGTCCTGCCGGGCGAGGGTGAGGCCGTTCTGGCTGAGGTAGCCCGCCCCGCCGCACGCCTCGCGGCACAGCTGGATGGTGTCGTTCGCCCACCGCGTCAGCAACGCCTTCATACCGGCCGCACGGGTCTCCAGCTCGCGCGCGGCCCGCGGATCCTCACCGCCCGCGTCCAGCACCCGCTGCAGCGCCAGGGCCAGCTCGGTCTGCGCGAAGCCGTACGCGTAGGCCCGGGCGATGTTCGGCAGCAGCTTGCGCTGGTGCGTCTGGTAGTCCAGCAGCAGGATCTCCTCGCCCAGCCCGGGCAGCCGGAACTGCGAGCGCTGCAGGGCGTAGCGCGTCGCGATGGTCAATGCGCGCCGTGTGGCGGACGCCGCGCCGCCGCCCACGCAGATGCGGCCGCGCACCAGCGTGCCCAGCATCGTGAAGAAGCGCGCGTTCTTGGACTTGATGGGGGAGTGGTAGACGCCGTCGGCGTCGATGCTGCCGTACCGGTCGAGCAGGTGCGTGCGGGGCACGCGCACGTGGTCGAACCGGATCGTGCCGTTGTCGACGCCGAGCAGGCCCCCCTTGTGGCCGTGGTCGCCGGTCGTCACGCCCGGCAGGTCGTTGAGTTCCTCGTCGCGAATCGGGACGAGCGCCACGTGGACGCCCTGGTTCTCCCCGCCGACGGTGAGCCGGCCGAACACGGCGGCCCACTTGCCGTGTTCGCCGGCGTTGCCGAGGTAGGCCTTGGTCGAACTCGGGGTGGGGGAGTTGATCTCGAGCTCGTCGGTCTCCGGCACGTAGGTGATGGTCGTCTCCAGCGACGACACGTCGGAGCCGTGGCCGAGCTCGGTCATCGCGAAGGCACCGGTGCGCTCGCACGTGATCGTGTCGGGCAGGAAGGTCTCGTGGTGCCACTGGCTGCCCAGGTTCACGATCGCGCCGCCGAACAGGCCGTGCTGGACGCCGGACTTGATGGTCAGGCTCAGATCGCCCATGGCCAGCATCTCGAACTGGGCGACCGACTCCGACTGGGGCCCGGTGCCGCCGACCGACTCGGGGAAGCCGGCGATGGCGAAGCCGCGGTGGGCGATCTTGACCAGGCGGTCCAGCGTCCAGTCCCGGGCCTCGGCCATGCTCATCGACGGGTCGCGCACGACGTCGTCGGCGCTCACCTCGTCGCGCCAGCGCTGCTTCGTGGTGTGGAACGGTCCGTCGAGCGCGGTGCGCAGGGCGGCTCCGGTCGGGCTGATGGTCATCGGTGACTCCTCATGCGGTGGGTGCTGGGTGTGTGGTGGTCGTGGGGGCGGAGGGTGGTGCGGGGGCTGCGGGGGCTGCGGGGGCAGGGGAGGCCGTGGGCGTCTGCGCGGCGAAGGCGGGCTCGAAGAGCTGCGCGACGAACGCGACGATGTCGGCGCGGGGGCGGCGCAGGTCGGTGAGGATCCAGCGGTCGGCCACGGCCCAGACGAAACCGGTGACCCCGTGGCCCCAGGTGTTGGCCGGCGACGGGTCGAGCCCGGCGTCGGTGAGCCAGCCGGCGAACGCGGCGGCGACCTCGTCGCCGATCCGGTTGGTGATGCCCAGCACGGGGTCGGGGGAGTCGCCGGGCCGGGTTGTCACGAACCGGTAGATCTCGACGTCGGCCTCGACGACGCTCAGGTAGGCGTCCGCGAGCGCGGCGACCAACTCCCCGGGGGCCAGCCCGGAGCTCAGCGGGGAGTCCAGGTTGCCGCGGATGAACGCGTGGACGCTCTCGACCACGGCTTCGTAAAGGCCGTTGCGGTCGCCGAAGTGGCGGTAGAACACGGTCTTCGACGTGCTGGCTGACGCCGCGATGTCGTCCATCCCCACCGCGCTGCCGTGCTTGCGGATCGCCCGCAGCGTCGCCTCCACCAGTTCCTGGCGACGGTCGGCATTGTGCTGTGCCCAGCGGGTCGCGCGGCCGTCCGTGGTGGTCATGACGCCACAGTACCCGAAACTCTCGGTACCTGCTACCATCGGTGCCGGATACATCGCGCCGTGGCCCGGGTCCGGCGTCCGAGTTCACAGGAGAGCACATGCCAGAGCGCAGCGCCGTCGTCGTCGGCGGCAACCGGATCCCGTTCGCCAAGGCGGGCACGAAGTACGCGGCGGCGTCGAGCGGGGACATGCTCACCGCGGCGCTGGACGGCCTGGTCGCCCGCTTCGGGCTGGCCGGGCAGCAGGTGGGCGAGGTCGCGGCCGGCGCCGTGCTGAAGCACACGCGCGACTTCAACCTCACCCGCGAGGCGGTGCTGGGTTCGGCACTCGACCCGCACACCCCGGCGTGTGACCTGCAGCAGGCGTGCGGCACCGGCCTGGAGACGGTCATCTACGTCGCCAACAAGATCCGCCTGGGGCAGGCCGACACCGGCATCGCGGGCGGCGTCGACTCCGCGTCGGACGCCCCGATCGTCGTCAGCGAGGGGTTGCGCCGGGCGCTGCTGCGGGCCTCGCGCTCCAAGACGCTGCTCGAGCGGCTGAAGTCCTTCGCCTCGCTGCACCCGACCGATCTCGCGCCGGTGCCGCCGGGGGTCGTCGAGCCCCGGACCGGCCTCTCGATGGGGGAGAGCCAGGCGCTGACCACCGCCGAGTACGGGCTCACCCGGGAGGCGGCCGACGAGCTGGCGCTGGCATCCCACCGGAACCTGGCGCGTGCCTGGGACGCGGGCTTCTTCGACGACCTCGTCACCCCGTACCTGGGCGTGACGCGCGACACCTTGCTGCGGCCGGACACCTCCGCCGAGGCGCTGGCCAAGCTCAAGCCCGTCTTCGGCGGCGAGAACGGCACGATGACGGCCGGCAACTCGACCGCCCTCACCGACGGGGCGGCCGTGGTGCTGCTCGCCGAGGAGGAGTGGGCGCGGGAACGGCACTGGCCGGTGCTGGCCCGCGTGGTGGACGCCCAGGTGGCCGCCACCGACTACGTGACCGGCAACGAGGGTCTGCTCATCGCGGGTGCCCGGGCCATCCCGGTGCTGCTCGAGCGCAACGGCCTCACGCTGGCCGACTTCGACCTGGTCGAGATCCACGAGGCGTTCGCCTCGACCGTGCTGGCCACGCTGGCCCAGCTCGAGGCCGACGGCCACGGCACCGTGGACCGGGCCCGCCTCAACGTGAACGGCAGCTCGCTGGCCGCCGGGCACCCCTTCGCCGCGACCGGCGGACGCATCGTCGCCACGCTGGCCAAGCTGCTCGCCGAGCGGGGGCCGGGTTCGCGGGGTCTCATCTCGATCTGTGCGGCGGGCGGCCAGGCCGTCACCGCGATCCTGGAGGCGGTGTGATGAACGTCCTCGAATCGTTGTACGGCACGCCGCTCGGCAAGAAGGCGGCGGCCCGCCTGGGTCTGGCCGAACCCCCGGTGTTGCGGCGCGGCCGCGAACTGCCGCGCGGGGAGATCGTGCTCGCCACGCTTCCCGGGGGTGGGGTGGCAGCCGAGGCGCTGGCCCTGCTCGGCCTCAGCCCGATCGGCCCGTTGCTCGACCTGCCCGAGCACCGGACGACCGATGACCGCGGCCGGCCGCAGCCGCCGCGCTACGAGCGCCGCCCCGGTGCGGTCGTGATCGATGCCACCGGCGTCCGCGAGATCGCTCAGCTCGAGGGGCTGCGCCAGGTGCTGCGCCCGGCCATGAAGGGGCTGGAGGCCTCCGGGCGCGTGATCCTGCTCGCCACCGACGCGGCCGACGTCTCCGACGTGGAGGCCAAGGCCGTCGCGCAGGCGTTCGACGGCATCAACCGCACCGTGAGCAAGGAGTTGCGCGGCGGGTCGACCGCCAACCTGGTGTTCGTGCGGGCCGGCACGCCGGCGTCCGACCTGCGCTCCACGCTGTCGTTCCTGCTCGAGGGCCGCTCGGCATTCGTCGCGGGCCAGACGTGGCGCGTCGGCCCGGCCAAG
Organism: Propioniciclava soli; assembly: GCF_038502305.1. Classification (NCBI taxonomy): domain Bacteria; kingdom Bacillati; phylum Actinomycetota; class Actinomycetes; order Propionibacteriales; family Propionibacteriaceae; genus Propioniciclava; species Propioniciclava soli. The sequence continues at coordinate 2,627,194 of NZ_CP115965.1, read as the reverse complement.
GCCGGGGACGCCGCGGGTGCGGAGTACGACCCGGCCCGGCCCTTCGCCGGGCGCATCGTGGTGGTCACCGGTGCGGCTCGCGGCATCGGGGCCGAGATCGCGCGCACCTTCGCGCGGGACGGGGCGGCCGTGGTGGCCGTCGACGTGCCGGCCGCCGGCGACGCGCTGGCCGGCGTCGCCAACGCGGTGCGCGGCTCCGCCCTGCAGCTCGACATCACCGTGCCGGACGCCGCCGAGCGGATCGCGGCGCACGTGGCCACCGTGCACGGCCCGCAGGCGAAGATCTGGGCCGTGATCCACAATGCCGGCATCACCCGCGACAAGCTCCTGGCCAACCTGGACGAGGGCCGGTGGGCGTCCGTTTTGGAGGTCAACCTGGCCGCGGAGATGCGGATGAACCCCACGCTGCTCGACCCCGACCTGCCCGGCGGGCTGGGCGAGCAGGCCCGCATCGTCGGCATCGCCTCCACCTCCGGCTGGGCCGGCAACAAGGGGCAGACGAACTACGCGGCGTCCAAGGCCGGCGTCATGGGGCTCACGTGGGCCGAGTCGGCCGAGCTGGCCGACCGCCCAGTGACGGCGAACGCCGTGGCGCCCGGGTTCATCGAGACGGAGATGACCGCGGCGATCCCGTTCGTGCAGCGCGAGATCTTCCGCCGCACCAACGCCCTGGGTCAGGGCGGGCGGCCGGTGGACGTGGCCGAGACCATCGCCTACCTCGCCGACCCCGCCTCCGGTGGGGTGGACGGCCAGGTCGTCCGGGTCTGCGGCCACAACCTGATCGGCGCCTGATGCACACGACCCTCGCCTACGCGGACCTCCCCGCCGTCGCACCGCTGCTCGTGCGCGCGACGGCCAATCACGTCGGACGCCGCCCGCGCGCGGAGGCCGTCCTGCCCACCACCGTCGTGCGCGTGGCCCGCCTGCGGCAGGACCTGGGCCGGCTGGCCGCGTACAACCGCGCGTGCGGCTTCGGGCTGCGGGACGCCGTGCCACCCACGTGGCTGCACGTGCTGACCTTCCCCCTCCAGGCGGCGCTGCTGGCGGGGCAGGATCTCCCGTTCGCGCCCGCCGGCCTCGTCCACACGGCCAACACGATGACGCTCCACCGGCCGGTGGCGGTGGGCGAGCACCTGGACGTCCTTGTCCGCGCCGAGGCGCTGCGGCCCCACGCCAAGGGAGCGCTGTTCGACCTCGTCGGGGAGGTGCGGGTGGGCAGCGAGCTGGCCTGGACCGGGCGCAGCAGCTACCTCGCCCGCGGCGCGAGCGCGCCGGCCGGTGCGGACGCCGCCCGCGCCACCGGTGTGACCGACGACCCCGCCGATCCACTGCGCAACGACGCGGCGGGCGAACAGCCCAGGATGGCGCAGCGGTGGCGACTGCCGGCCGATCTCGGCCGCCAGTACGCGAAGGTTTCCGGCGACGTGAACCCGATCCACCTCAGCGCCGCGACCGCGAAGCTGTTCGGGTTCAGGCGGGCCATCGTCCACGGCATGTGGACGCACGCGCGGTGCCTGGCTGCCCTGTCGGGGCGCCTCCCGGAGACCTACACCGTCGACGTGGCGTTCACCCGCCCGATCCTGCTGCCCGGCCGGGTCTCGTTCGCGGCGGCGGAGTCCGACGCGGGCGTCCGCTTCGCGGTGCTGGGCCGCGAGGAGAAACCGCACCTGGTGGGTGCGGTGCGTCGCTGACCGACCCGATCACCGGGTGCTGACGTGGGGTCAGCGCGTCGCGTGCGTGGCATTTGGACCCGAGGAAATGGCGCCATGGCGCCATTTCCTCGGGTCCAAATGCCACACCACCAGAGCCATCAGACGGTCGTCGTCCCCGCCGCTCACTCCTCCCGGAGGGCGAAGAGATCACCCGGGCTGCAGGCGAGGGCGTCGCACAGCGCGGTCAGCGTCGTGAACCGGATCGCCTTGGCGCGGTTGTTCTTGAGGATCGACAGGTTAATCACGCTGAGGCCGATCCGATCCGCCAGCTCGGTCAGGGTCATGCCTCGTTCGCTCAGCAGTACGTCGATCCTGCAGGTGATCCGGGAATCCTGGGGCGGCATCAGATCACGTGGTCCAGTTCGTCCGCCAGCCGGGCGCCGTGGCGCAGCGTGACCGAGAAGACTACGCACAGGTAGTAGACGAACAGCGGGAACAGGAAGGCGGTGGAATCGGTGGCCGTGTGGGACTCCCAGCCGAGGCTCCCGACGGCCCAGTTGGTGCCCAGCAGGAGCAGGCCCCCCGGCACCAAGGCCAGGAGCAGCACGGCCAGGCTGAGGAGGTTGAGCGCCCGCCGCACGCGCGGCTCGAAGATGCTCTGCGCGGACGCGGCCCGCAGCAACAGGAGGCCCAGCGCGGCCAGGCTCGCCGCCCACAGCAGCGGGGTGAGCGCCTGCCCGGCGTGGATGAACCATCGGGCACCGACGGGCACGTCGTTGACGGGCACCATGGCGCGGTAGGGCCAGGTGAGTTCAGCACCCGGAGCGACCGGCCAGCCGGTGGTGTCCGGACGCCTGGGGCCGATGCCGGCGAGCGCCACCACGACCACCCCGGAGGTGACCGTGGCCCACGCGTTCACCAGCCCGTAGAGGCCGGTGGCGGTGGCGCCCAGCAGCGTCAGCCACGCCAGGGGGGGCAGGTTGTGTCGAGCGGTGGGGTGCGCGTCTGTGAGAGTCATCGTTCCTCGCTTTCCATAACGAATTTCGTTAATAACGATACTCGCTATGCCTGCCCCGTCAAGGGCGGCGAAGCACCAACGCGGACGGGGTCGCTAGGCTCCTCGGCGTGCCCCGCATCATCCACACCGGCCAGGCGCTGGTGGACGCCGTCGCCCGCGTCCCGGCCCTGCCCGCGCGCGGGCAGAACGTCATGGCGTCCAGCTGGGAGCTGGCGGCTGCCGGGTCGGTGAACATCCTCGTGGCCGCGGCCCGGTCGGGCGCCACCTGCGTGCAGGCCGGCGTCGTCGGCACCGGACGCAACGGCGACCTCGTCCGTGCGGCGCTGGCCGCCGAGGGCATCACCTGGTCGGCCGAGGCGATCCCGGACGCCGACACCGGGCTCTGTCTCGTCCTCGTCGAGCCCGACGGCGAGCGGACGTTCGTCACCACGCTGGGCGCCGAGCGGCGCCTCAGCGTCGCCGCACTGGACCGCAGCGCACCGCGTCCCGGGGACCTCATCTGCGTGACCGGCTACAGCCTGGCCGTCGAGGCCACGCGCGCCCCGCTCGAGGCGTGGCTGGCGGATCTCCCCGCCGGGGTGGCGGTCGTGCTCGACCCGGGCGCCGTCTTCGCCGGCCTGTCGGACGCCACCCGCGCGGCCATGCTGGGCCGCACCACCGTGTGGACCTCCAACCTCGCCGAGGCCGAGGCGATCCTGGCCGGAACCGAAACCGGAACCGGAACCGGGGCGCGGGGCATGGCGGCCACGGCGGCGGCCGTCAGCCGGCTGCTGGCACCGGGCGGCGTCGCGATCGTCCGGGATGGCCCGGCCGGCTGCGCAGTCCACGCCGGCGGCCAGACGACCCTCGTGCCGGGGTTTCCCCAGGAGGCCGTGGACACCAACGGTGCCGGCGACGCGCACACCGGCGTCCTGCTTGCCGAGCTCGCGCGCGGCACGGGCTGGGTGGTGGCCTGCCGCCGCGCCAACGTGGGTGGTGCGATCAAGGTGACCCGATCCGGGCCGGCGACCGCGCCCACCGGGGCCGAGATCGACGCGTTCTGGGCGGCCTGGCCGCGTCCCTGACGGCATGGTCGGGGGCAGGTGGTTGAATGCCGCCATGACGACTGATCCCGTCCGCACCGCGGCGGCCGATCCGGCACCCGCCCGCCTGATCGAGACCAACGGCATCGACATCATCGCCGAGTCCGAGCGCACCGCCCGGCCCCGGGATCTCTTCTGGCCGTGGTTCGCGGCGAACGTCAGCGTGTTCGGCATGAGCTACGCCGCCTTCGTGTACGGCTTCGGCGTCAGCTTCGCCCAGGCGGCGGTCGTCGCGGTCGTCGGCATCGTGATCAGCTTCGCGCTGTGTGGCGTCATCGCCACGGCCGGCAAGCGGGGCTCGGTGCCCACCATGGTGCTGTCGCGGGCGGCGTTCGGCGTGCACGGGCAGAAGGTGCCGGGCATCGTGAGCTGGCTGCTGTCGATCGGGTGGGAGACGTTCCTCGCGATCATGGCGGTGCTGGCCACCTCGACGGTGTTCGAGATCCTCGGGTGGGGCGGTGGGGTCGGCGTCCAGATCGGCGCCACCATCGCCGTGGCCGCGCTCATCGTCGCGGCGTCCGTGCTGGGGTACCACACCATCATGCGGCTCCAGTCCGTCCTCACCTGGCTGACCGGCGCGGTCACGATCGTCTACATCCTCGTCACGCTGGGCCACATCGACGCCGCGGCCGTGGGGGCCGTCCCCGCCGGCTCGGTGGGCAACGTCGTCGGCGCGCTCACCATGGTCATGACCGGCTTCGGGCTGGGCTGGATCAACATCGCCGCCGACTGGTCGCGCTACCAGAAGCGCACGGCGTCCAATGGCGCCATCATCGCGTGGAACACGATCGGCGGCTCGGTCGCCCCCGTGGTGCTGGTGGTCTACGGCCTGCTGCTCGCCGGGTCGGACGCCGCCCTGTCCGACGCCATCGCGAGCGACCCCGTCGGGGCGCTGGCCGCCCTGCTGCCGCCGTGGCTGCTCATCCCGTTCTGGTTGACCGCGCTGCTGGCGCTCGTCTCCGGGGCGGTGCTCGGCATCTACTCCTCGGGGCTGACGCTGCTGAGCCTGGGCATCGCCATCCCGCGCCCGGCCGCGGCCGCGATCGACGGCGTCATCCTCACCGCGGGCACCATCTTCGTGGTGTTCGTGGCCGGTGACTTCCTCGGCCCGTTCCAGAGCTTCCTCATCACCCTGGGCGTGCCCATGGCCGCGTGGGCGGGCATTCTCATCGCCGACATCCTGCTCCGCGGCCGCGACTACGACGAGACCGCCCTGTTCGACCCGGCGGGCCGCTACGGCGCGTTCGACTGGGTGTCCATCGGCACCATGGTCGTCGCCACGGTCATCGGCTGGGGGCTGGTCATCAACCAGTTCGCCGCGGACGCCGCCTGGAACAACTGGCAGGGCTACCTGCTTGAGCCGCTGGGCCTGGGCGCCCGCAGCGTGGTGGACGGCGTCGAGAGCTGGGACGGCACCTGGCCCTGGGCCAACCTCGGCGTCCTGTTCGCCCTGCTGTTCGGCTTCGTCGTGACCCTGCTGGCCCGGCGCGGCACGGTTCGATGGCAGGAGGGCCGGGCGTGACGCGTCCGTGGTTGGTCGTCATCGACCCGCAGCGGATCTTCGCCGACCCCGCCAGCGACTGGGGCTCCCCGATGTGGCCGGACGCCGCAGCCGTGATCGTCGACCTGCTGCCGCGCTACGCGGGGCGGACCGTCGTGACGCGCTGGGTGCCGCCGCGGCGGCGTCCGGGCTCGTGGGAGGCCTACATGGCAGCCTGGCCGTTCGCCGACCGGCCGCCGACCGACCCGGCCTTCGCGCTCGTGGACGCCCTGGTTGGCGTCGACGCCGTCGTCGTCGACGCCCCGACGTTCGGCAAGTGGGACGCCCTGCGCCCGGTGGTGGGGGAGACCCCCGAGCTCGTGCTCACCGGCGTGGCGACCGACTGCTGCGTGATCTCGACCGCCCTGCCCGCCGCCGACGCCGGCGCCACGCTGACGGTGCTCGCCGACGCCTGCGCGGGCTCGACCCCGGAGAACCACGCCGCGGCGCTGCAGGTCCTGGGGCTCTACCCACCCCAGATCACCGTGTGCACCTCGGACGAGCTGCCGCCGGCCGTCCCGCCGGAATGAACGCCGCCGGGCGCGGCGTTGAGGACGCATGGCGAACATCGTGATCATCGGAGGACACGGCAAGGTCGCGCTGCTGGCGGCCCCGCTGCTGGCTGAGGCCGGGCATGAGGTGACCTCGGTCATCCGCAAGCAGGAGCAGGCGCAGGAGGTCGCCGCCACGGGGGCGACCCCGCTGGTGGAAGACATCGAGACGCTGGACGCCGACGGCTTCGCCCGCGTGTTGCGCGGCGCGGACGTCGTCGTGTGGTCGGCCGGCGCCGGCGGTGGCAGTCCCGAGCGCACGAAGGCGGTGGACGCCGACGCGGCGATCCGCTCGATCGACGCCGCGGTGGCGGTGGGCGTCCCGCAGTACGTGATGGTGTCGTACTACGGCGCGCGCCCCGACCACGGAGTGCCCGAGGGCGAGGGCTTCTTCGCCTACGCCGAGGCCAAGGCCACCGCGGACGAGCACCTGCGCGGCACGGAGCTGGGCTGGACGATCCTCGGCCCGAGCACGCTGTCCAGCGACGAGCCGACCGGCCGCATCGACGCCGTCGCCGGCCCGGGACCGCAGGGCGACTCGTCGGAGCCCGGTCCGGCGTCGCGCGGCAACGTCGCGCGGGTGATCGCGGCGGTCGTCGCGGCGGGTGGCCCGGCGCGCACGACGATCGCGTTCACCGATGGTGGCACGCCCATCGACGAGGCGGTGGCGGCCGCGACGGCAGGTTGAGTCGGCGCGACACGTGATTCCCGATCCCCGGCGGCGGCACCCGCCGGGGATCGTGGTGTGCTAGCTTTCTGCACGAGCAACCAGCTCACTCGGATTGTTACCCGTCTGGGGCAAGACCTGAGACGCCCTGTTGGTGGGGCGCTTTCTCAGGTCTTTTTTGTTGCCTGATGGGTGCTGTTCAAGACAAGGAAGTGCACAGGTGTCCCCAACTCAGACCAGCGCGGCTGAGCAGATCGTCGAGGCCGTCGGCGGCCCCGGCAACATCGCCAGCCTCACCCATTGCGCGACGCGGCTCCGCTTCGAACTCAACGACGCCTCCGTCGTGGACGCGAACGTCGTCGACGCGATCCCCGGCGTCATGGGCTCGGTGCCCCAGGCCGGCAACCGCTACCAGATCATCATCGGTGGTGCGGTGCAGACCTACTACGAGAACATCCAGGCGCTGCCCGTCATGTCGGGCGCGGGCAAGAAGGCGGCCCCGACCGGGGACCTGACCGACGCCGAGGTGAAGGCGCAGGCGCGCGCGGCGCGCGGCAAGTACGCGTGGGTGGACAACTTCTTCGAGTTCCTCTCCGATTCCTTCCGCCCCATCCTGGGCGCCCTGCTCGGCGCGTCGCTCATCATCACGTTCATGTCGCTGATGGCGACGACCGGCGTCATCGGCAACTGGTCCGACCCGACGGTCGACCTGGGGCCGTCGTGGAACTTCGTCAACCTCATGTGGCAGGGCGTGTTCGTGTTCCTGCCGCTGATGGTGGCCTACAACGCGAGCAAGAAGGTGGGGGCCGACCCGTGGGTCGGCTTCGCCATCATGGCCGTGCTGATGCTGCCCGGCTTCAACAACCTCGCCGAGAGCGCGCGGGACATGACGATCGCGGGGCAGGACGTCCAGGTCGTCGACATCTTCGGCATCCCGCTGGCGCTGCGTGACTACGGCTCCCAGGTGTTCCCGCCGCTGCTGATGGCCGGCGTCCTCGGCCCGCTCACGAAGTTCCTGAAGCGGATCATCCCCGAGCAGGTCCAGCTGGTGTTCGTGCCGTTCATCTCGATGGTCATCATGATCCCCCTCACCGCGTTCCTGATCGGCCCGATCGGCATCTACGCCGGCGCGGCGCTCGCCGGGGCCCTGCAGGCCATCAACGCCTTCAACCCGTTCATCTTCGCCATCGTGATCCCGCTCGCCTACCCCTTCATGGTGCCGCTCGGCCTGCACTGGCCGATCAACGCGATCATGCTGCTCAACATCCAGAACCTGGGCTACGACTTCATCCAGGGCCCGATGGGTGCCTGGAACTTCGCGTGCTTCGGCGCGACGGCCGGCGTCCTGTTCATCGCCATGCGCGACAAGGAGATCCAGATGCGCCAGACCGCCACCGGCGCCCTGGCGGCCGGCCTGCTGGGCGGCATCTCGGAGCCGTCGCTCTACGGCATCCACCTGCGGTACAAGCGCATCTACCCGCGCATGCTGGTCGGCTGTCTGCTGGGTGGCCTCGTCGTGGGCATCGGTGGTGGCCTGCGCGCCAGCGCCTTTGCGTTCACGTCGCTGCTCACCATTCCGGTGTTCACCCCGATGGTCGTCTACATCATCGCCATCGCCGTCGCGTTCTTCACCGCGATGATCCTGGTGATCATCTCCGACTACCGCACGCCCGAGCAGCGCGAGGAGTCCCGTCTCGCCCGTGAGCAGCTCGAGCAGGGTGCGCCGCTGGCCGCCGACCGTCCGGCCACCCCGGGCGCCGTCACCGACGGCACCGGTGGCTCCGCGGTCGCCGGTGGGGCCATCCCCGTCGCGTCCGCCGCCACGGCGACCGCGGTCATGGACGCCCCCGCGGCCGACGGCTCGGCCGGCGCCACGGCGGCATCGTCCGCCCCGGCCACGTTCGCGGCCGACGACACCTCGGCCCCGGCCGAGCCGACCGATCGCATCGCCGCGCCGATGGCCGGGCGGGTCGTGTCGCTGGACGACGTGGAGGACAAGGTGTTCTCGTCCCGCGCCCTGGGCGAGGGGGTGGGCATCGAGCCCACCTCCGGCCACGTGGTGGCCCCGATCAGCGGCAAGGTCATCACCGTGCCGAAGTCGGGCCACGCGTTCGGCATCAAGAGCGATGACGGCGTCGAGGTGCTGGTGCACGTCGGCATCGACACGGTGCAGATGAACGGCGAGGGCTTCGACGTCCACGTGGCGAAGGGTGACCGGGTGCACGTCGGCGACACGCTGGTCGACGTCGACCTGGACGCCGTCCGTGCGGCCGGCTACCCGACGACCACGATCGTCGCCGTCACCAACACCAAGAAGCTCGGCGCGGTGACGCCGCTGGTGGGCAAGGAGGTCGGTGCGGGCGACCCCGTGATCGACATCACCCACTGACCGAGCCGGCCTCGCCTCCCGAACCCGCCATGGAGATCCTGCGCGTCTTCAACAACAACGTCGTCCTGGCCCGGGGCGACGGGGGGGACGAGGTCATCCTCACCGGCCGCGGCCTGGGCTTCCAGGCCCGGCCGGGCCAACCGGTGGACACCGCCAAGGTGGTCCGGGTCTTCCGTCCTGACGACGGACGCGACCCGGACCACCTCGGCGAACTGCTCGCCGGCATCGCGCCGGAATACGTCCAGCTCGTGGTGGCGGCGCTGACCGACGCCGGGCTGGAGGGGCGGGCGGCGCAGAGCCCCACCCTCGTCATCGCGCTGGCCGACCACGTCAGCTTCGCCGTCCGGCGCCAGCGGCTGGGACTGGCGATCGACTACCCCCTGGTCGGCGAGGTGACCCACCTGTACGCCCAGGAGTACCGCGAGGCGTCCGCCCTGCTCGCCGCGGTGAACGCCCGGTTGGTCGAGCCGTTGCCCGACGGCGAGGCGGTGGCCCTGACGCTCCACCTCGTCAACGCGGGCTTCACCACGGGCGACCTCAGCCACACCTACACGATGACCGGCGTGATCCAGCAGATGGTCGCCGTCATCGAACAGACCTACGGCTTCACCCTCAACCCGGGATCGGTGGGGCTCGGCCGCTTCATCACCCACGTGCGCTACCTCTTCGTGCGCATCCACCAGCACCAGCAGCTCGACGAGGGCCACTCCACGATCGGGCAGGCGATCCGCGACGTCCATCCCGAGGCGTTGCGGTGCGCCGAGCGGCTGGCGGCGGTCATGGAGCTGCGGCTGGGGGCGGCCCTCACCGACGACGAGATCTCCTATCTGACGCTCCACGTGGCGCGCGTGGCGAGCGAGCAGCGGGTGCCCTGAGCGGGCTTCACCCCGCGCGCCGGAACAGCCAGACGCTGACGGCGACCTCGGTGTCGAGGGCGTCCACCGCCGTCGGCGCCCCGTGGAAGGCGTTGGGGCCCATGCCGATCAGGTCGGCCACCAGCGCGGGCGAGGCGGCCAATGGCACGCGGACGCGCTCGCGGGCGACGGGGGTGAACCGGGCCGACGCGGCGCGCAGCAGTCGGTCGTCCTTGTCGGGCTCGATGCCGAGCAGCCCGTGGCGTTCGCGCACCGACGCCAGGTGCTCCGGATCGGGCGTCACCACGACGAGCAGCCCGCCGTCGCCGAGGACGCGGGCGAACTCGGCCATGTTGCGGGGCGCGAACACGCACAGCACGGCGTCGAAGCGGCGCGACAGCAGCGGCAGGGTGCCCCACGTGTCGGCCACGACGGACGCCAGCCGCGCATGGGCCCTCGCGGCACGCCGGGCCGCCGGCACCGACACGTCGAGGTTGACGCCACGGGCGTCGGGGGCCGCGTCCAGCAGCCGGGCCAGGTGGTGGCCGGTGCCGCCCCCGGCGTCCAGCACGACCCGGCTGCCGCGCAGGCGCCGGGCCAGGGCGGCGTCCACCGCGTCGAACGCACCGGAGGCGAGCACGCGGGCACGGGCGTCCACCATCGGGGCGGTGTCGGCGTTGGCCGGGGGAGCGGCGCCGGCGAGATTGACGTAGCCCTGCCTGGCGACGTCGAAGCTGTGACCGGCCGGGCAGCGCACCGGCCGCGCCGCCACGTCGAGCGGTGCGGCGCACACCGGGCAGGCGAGCAGCCCGCGGGCGGCGTCCACCACGTCAAGCGTGCCCGGCGGCGTCGCCTGCGGTGTCGCGCTCGGCGCGGGCCTTCACGCGGGCGCGGTCGCGCAGGTCGTTGCGGATCAGCACCACCAGGCCGATGCCCGCGATGGCGGTGAACGCGAACCATTGCAGGGCGTACGACAGGTGCGGACCCTCGTCCTGCGGGGGTGGCTCGACGACCAGGAACGGGCCGTCCTGCGGCGGATCGGAGCTGATGAGGCCGATGTAGCCGCTCACGACGTCGCGGCCGAGCCAGCTCCCGATGGCGGCCGCGTTGATGAGCCGAACCGTGTCGTTGGTGTCGGGCGACGGGGTCAGGGCGTTTTCGGGGCCCTGCTCGTCGCGCCGCACGTAACCCACCACGGTGACCTCACCGGCCGGCGGGGCGGGCAGGGCGCTCGGGAAGTCCTGGTTGCGGGGGCGTTCGACGAAACCGCGGTCGATGAGCACGGTGGTGCCGTCGGCGGTGGTGAGCGGGGTCACCAGCTCCCACCCGGTCATCCCGCTCTCGGAGCGGTAGCGCACCTGCACCTGGCGCTCCGCGTCATAGATACCCGTGACACTGACGCGCTGCCACTGGTCGTGCTCGTCGATCTCCCCGGTGAACACCTGCTCGAAGGCGACGACGGGCGCGCTCTCGTGCTCGAGCACGGTCTCGTTGCGGTCCCGGCGCTGGTCGAGCCGGTCGAGCTGCCAGCGGCCGAGGTTCACGAACGTCACGGCGAGCGCCACGACGAAGACGGTGAGCAGCAGCCACCGCAGCCAGGGTCCTTTCATCACGCCGCCTCCGGGTGCGGGCCGGCCTCACCCGGCACCACGCCGTTCTGTGCGACCTCACCTGGCACGACCTCACCCTGCACGACCTCACCCGGCACGACCTCACCCGGCACCACGTCGCCGGGCACGACGTCGCCCGCGCCCAGGGCGAGTTGGGGGGGCGGTTGCTGGGCGTCGGGGGCGGTGGGCTCGAGGTGGTTGTCGCGGGCGTTGCCGAGCAGCACGGCGATGGCGGGGAGCAGGGCGGCGGCCAGGAAGCACAAGAGGTTGTACGGCAGGGGCGCGAAGAGCCCGGCCAGGAACGCCACGACGCGGAACGCCATGGTCCACAGGTACCGACGCTCGCGGGCGTCCGCGGACAGCGTTGTGCCGTACCGCGCGTCGGTGATGATGGTGGGCCGCATCCGCGAAACCATGTCGGCCAGCCTAGCTCCCACTCCCGACGGCTCACGCTACGGTGAGCGGGTGAGCGAACAGACCCCCCGCAGCGTCCTGGTCACGGGAGGCGCGCGCGGCATCGGCGCCGCGATCGTCGAGGAGTTCCTGGCCCGGGGCGACAAGGTCGCCAGCGCCAGCACGTCCGGCCGGGCGCCGGGCGGTGCGCTGGGCATCGCCTGCGACGTGACGGACGCCGCCAGCGTCGACGCCGCGTTCGCCGCCGCCGAGGAAGCGCACGGCCCGGTGGAGGTCGTCGTCGCCAACGCCGGCATCACGAAGGACACCCTCGTGCTGCGCATGAGCGAGGCCGACTTCGACGCGGTGGTGGACGTCAACCTGAAGGGCGCCTTCCACGTCGCCAAGCGGGCCAGCCGGGGCATGCTGCGGCTGCGGCGCGGGCGCCTCATCTTCATCGGCTCGGTGGTCGGCCTCTACGGTTCGCCCGGGCAGGTCAACTACGCCGCCACCAAGTCGGGCCTCGTGGGCATGGCACGCTCCCTCACCCGCGAGCTCGGTGGCCGCGGCATCACCGCCAACGTCGTGGCGCCCGGATTCATCGAGACCGACATGACCGCCGTGCTGGGCGAGGAGCAGGTGGCGGGCTACCGGGCGGCCATTCCGTCCGGACGCCTCGGCCTGCCGGCCGAGGTCGCGTCCGCCGTCGCGTTCCTCGCCTCGCCGGAGGCCGGGTACATCTCGGGCGCGGTGCTGCCCGTGGACGGCGGGCTCGGCATGGGCCACTGAGAGCCCCACCACTTCTGCTGGGCACAGCGCCGCGCGGCGGCGTCCCACCGCAACGAGACACCGCAGCGAGACACCGCAACGAGACATCTAGGAGAACGCATGGGCATCCTCGAGGGCAAGACGATCCTCGTCACCGGGGTCACGATGAACACCTCGATCGCGTACAAGGTCGCCGAGATCGCCGCGGCGGAGGGCGCCACCGTGGTCGTGTCGAACTTCGGGCGGGCGCTGTCGCTCACGCAGCGGATCGTGAAGCGCCTCGACCCCGCCCCGGCCGTCCTCGAACTGGACGTGACGGACGCCGATCACCTCGCGCGGCTGCCCCAGGCGCTGGCCGAGGCCGGTGTCGAACGTCTCGACGGGGTCGTCCACTCGGTGGCGTACGCGAACCCCGAGACGGCGCTGGGCGGCAAGTTCCTCACCACGCCGTTCGAGGACGTGTCGCAGGCCATGCACGTGTCGGCGTACTCCCTGGTCAGCCTCACGATGGCGTGCAAGCCGCTGTTTGCCGAGACGGCCGCGGTGGTCGGCCTCACGTTCGACGCGCGGATTTCGTGGCCCACCTACGACTGGATGGGCGTGGCCAAGGCGGCGCTGGAGTCGGCGTCCCGCTACGTGGCGCGCTATCTCGGGCCGGAAGGCGTCCGCTGCAACATCGTGGCCGCGGGGCCGATCGACACCATCGCGAAGAAGGCGATCCCCGGGTCCACGTCGTTCGACGACATCTGGGGCGGACGTGCCCCGCTCGGCTGGGACTCCTCGGACGCCACCGCCACCGCGAAGGTGGTCGTTGCGCTGCTGTCGGACTGGTTCGCCATGACGTCGGGGGAGATGATCCACGTCGACGGCGGGTTGCACTCCACGGGCGCCTGAGGCGTCGGGGTAGGTTGGGCCGCATGCCTGGTGTGGTGGAGCTCGACGACGTCTCGGTCGTGCGCGGCGGTGCGAAGCTGCTGGACGGGGTGTCGTGGGTCGTGGCGGAGTCCGACCGCTGGGTGGTCATCGGGCCGAACGGGGCGGGCAAGACGACCCTGCTGCAGGTAGTGGGGGCGCAGCTGCACCCGAGCTCGGGCATGGTGTCGATCCTCGACGAGGTGCTGGGCGCCGTCGATGTGTTCGAGTTGAGGCCGCGCATCGGCGTGACGTCGGCGGCGCTCGCGGAGCGGATTCCGCGCGGGGAGTCGGTGGGCAACGTGGTGGTCTCGGCGTCGTACGCCGTGATGGGCCGCTGGCGCGAGAACTACGACGTGAGCGACCTGCGTCGCGCGGCGGCGCTGATGGCCCAGCTGCGCGTGAGCCACCTGTCGCGGCGCACGTTCGGCACGCTGAGCGAGGGCGAGCGCAAGCGCGTCCAGATCGCGCGCGCGCTGATGACCGACCCCGAGTTGCTGCTGCTGGACGAGCCGGCTGCCGGCCTCGACCTGGCCGGCCGGGAGTCGTTGGTCGCGACGCTGACCGACATCGTGGCGGACGAGACCGCTCCGGCAACCGTGCTGGTGACACACCACCTCGAGGAGATTCCGCCGGGAATGACGCATGCGCTGCTCCTGCGCGGCGGCCGCGTCGTGACGGCTGGGCCCATCGAGGAGACCCTGACCGACGACCACCTGAGTGCTACGTTCGGGGTGCCGCTGCACGTGACGCGCACCGACGGCCGGTGGAGCGCGCGGGCTGCGGGCTAGGGCACGAAGGGGGACGCCGTGGCGGAGTGGATCCAGCAGAACCTGTGGGCCATCTGGCTGATCGCGGCGGGCGGCTTGGCCGTCTCGGAGATGCTGACCCTTGACCTGACCCTGCTGATGCTGGCCGGCGGCGCCCTCGCCGGGGCCGCGACGGCCCTGGTGCTGCCGGGGTTGATCTGGGTGCAGGTGATCGTGGCGCTGGTGGTGGCCGTGGCGCTGTTGGGGGTGCTGCGGCCCGAGCTGGTCAAGCGCCTGCACCGGGGGCCGGGGTACCGCAGCTCCGTGGACAACCTGTTGGGGAGCACCGGCTTCGCCACCCGCGAGATCACGGCTGCCGGCGGTGAGGTGAAGATCGCGGGTGAATCGTGGTCGGCGCGCAGCTACGACGGAGACCCCATCGCGGCGGGGGTCGAGGTCGAGGTGTTCGAGATCGACGGCGTCACGGTCGTCGTCTACCCCCGCCACAAGCCCCTGGGCAGCTGACTGCCGTCAGGGGGCGCGACACGCTCGCTTGTGTCTCAAACTCCAGGTTCGGAGGCGGAGTTTGGGGCACATGGCAGCGTGTCGGCGTCCGAGTGGGGTGTGGGTGGGTTGAGCTGGCACGGACGCCGCGGCGGCACTCAGGAGCCGTGCCCCGATCGATGTGATCGCCTTCCCTGCCGCACGACCCGCCACCCTGCCGATCCGATCGCTTCCCTGCCCGACGCCCGCCACCCTGCCGATCCGATCGCCCCCCCGCCCGACGTCCACCACCCTGCCGTTGCAACGGCAGGGTGGTGGGTTGTCGATGGGGTGGTGATGCCAAGGGCAGGGTGGCGGCGCGACGGGCAGGGTGGTGATGCCAAGGGCAGGGTGGCGGTGCCGCGACGGGCAGGGTGGCGGCGCGACGGGCAGGGTGGTGATGCCAAGGGCAGGGTGGCGGTGCCGCGACGGGCAGGGTGGTGACGCCAAGGGCAGGGTGGCGGTGCCGCGACGGGCAGGGTGGTGATGTCACGGGCAGGGCGGTGGCGCTTGAGCCAGGGACGCGGCGCGCAAGGCCAGGCAGGCGACACCTTGGCCACGGCGGGATCGCCCCGAGGCAGGTGACTGGGCAGCGCCGCCGACGTGGATGGGACGCGAACCCGGACCGCCCGAGCGCCGTCGCCCTGGGTGCTGGCGTCGGTGGATAGGGTGGGGGAAAAGCACCAAAGGAGATGAGGCACCCCATGCCAGAAGTGACGTTCGCGCTCCTCGCGATTCTCGCCGTGGTGGCGGTGGTCGCGATGGCCCTCTCGATTCGGGTCGTGCAGCAGATGCAGGTGGGCATCGTGCAGCGGCTCGGCAAGTTCCATCGGACGATCGAGCCCGGGTTGCACCTGATCGTGCCGTTCATCGACCGGGTCCGCTACACCATGGACATGCGCGAGGCGGTCGTGCCGTTCCCGCCGCAGGGCGTCATCACCGAGGACAACCTGATGGTGGGCATCGACTCGGTCATCTACTACCAGATCGTCGATCCGGTCCGCGCCGCGTACGAGGCCCAGAACTACATCCAGGCCATCGAGCAGCTGACCATGACCACGCTGCGCAACATCATCGGCGGCATGGACCTCGAGCAGACCCTCACCAGCCGCGAGGAGATCAACCAGAAGCTCCGCTCGGTGCTCGACGAGGCGACCGGCAAGTGGGGCATCAAGGTGAACCGTGTCGAGCTGCGCTCGATCGAGCCGCCGGCCACGATCCGCGACGCCATGGAGAAGGGCGCCCGCGCCGAGCGCGAGAAGCGCGCCCAGATCTTGCTCGCCGAGGGCCAGCGTCAGTCCCAGATCCTCAGCGCGTCCGGTGACCGCGAGTCGAGCATTCTCCGCGCCCAGGGCGAGCGGGAGTCCGCCGTCCTCCGCGCGCAGGCCGATCGGCAGGCGTCCATGCTGCGCGCCGAGGGCGAGGCGCAGGCCATCACGACCGTGTTCGGTGCGATCCACGCGTCCGAGCCGGACGAGGGTCTGCTCGCCTACCAGTACCTGCAGATGCTGCCGCAGCTCGCGAAGGGCGACTCGAACAAGGTCTGGGTCATCCCGTCCGAGCTGAACGACGCCCTCAAGGGCCTCGGCTCGACCGCCGGCGAGGCCGTCAGCCGGTTCGCCGGCCAGAAGGCGGACCCGGCCAAGTACTCCGCCCCCGAGAAGGTCGACGTGTTCGCCGAGATCGAGGCGTCCAAGCGGGCCGAGGAGGCCGAGTCGGCCAAGAGCGTCAACCAGGCGATCGCCGAGGCGCAGAAGATCGAGCAGGGCAAGGCCGCTCGGCTGGCGAGCCCGGCGCTCACCACCGGCACCGATGAGGTGGTCGACCCCGTCGCCGATCTCCTCCCGGACGCCGGCGGCGCCAGTGTGGCCACCCAGCCCGAGGCCGCGTCCCAGGACGCGTCCCAGCAGCAGGCCGAGGACGCCTGAGCGCACGGTCCGGCGCCTGGGCCCCGTCAGGCCCAGGCGCGGACGCGGCGCACCACGTCGTCGCAGAACGCGTCGAACTCCGGATCGGGACGTCGCGCGTCTGGGTGCTCGGCCAGCCAGGCCCAGGCACGCTCGACGCCCTGCCGCCAGGACGTGTCCGCGCGGAACGCAGGCACCAGCGACTTCACGAGCGTGTTGTCGAACACCACGGTGCTCGCCTTGTCGCCGGTCAACCCCGCCTCCAGCTCGGGCCGCAGCGCGGTGAGCATGGGCGTCGAGACGTGCGTGAACTCCGGTTCGGCGCCGGCGACCTCGCCGATGGTGCGCAGCACGGCGTTCCAGGTCAGTGATTCGTCCGAGGTGATGTGCACGGCGCGGCCGAGGGCGTCCGGATGGCCGAGGAGCCCCGCGAGGCCCACGGCGAAGTCGGCGTTCCACGTCAGCGTCCACAGCGATTCGCCGTCGCCGTGCACGATCACGGGCTTGTGGTCGAGCATGCGCTGCACGACCGCCCAGGGGCTGCCGAAGTGCAGGTTGACCGGGAGGGACCGCTCGCCGTAGGTGTGGCTGGGCCGCACGATCGTCCAGCGCACCCCACCATCCTGGCCCCGCAGCACGTCCTCGCACGCGATCTTGTCGCGGGCGTACTGGCTGTACGGGTTGGCCTGCGGGGTGTCCTCGGTGATGACGTGGTGGGGCAACGGCTTGGTGTACGTCGATGCTGAGCTGATGAGCACGTACTGGCCCGCGCGGCCGTCCAGCACGCGCAGGTCGCGCTCCACCTGATCGGGGGCGAACGCCACGAACTGCACGACCGCGTCGAACTCCCGCGAGCCGAGCGCCGCGCGGTACGCCGCCTCGTCGGACACGTCACCCACCAGGTGGTCGACCCCCTCCGGCAACGGCTCCCGGTTGCCGCGGTTGAGCACCGCCACGTCGTGGCCGTCGGCGAGGACGCGGGCGACGACCGCCCGGCTGATGGTTCCGGTGCCACCGGTGATGAGGACGCGCATGGCCCCAGTCTTGCACCGGGTCGGCCCCGCCCGGCACCTCAGTCTCCGGACAGCTCCCGGATCGCCGCCCGCATCGTCGGCAGCGGCCGAAAGCCGGCGGCCAGCGCGCGTCGCCGCAACGCCGGCTGGCCGCGCCACAACGCGTACCCGCGGCGCAGGAGCACCAGCGGGGGCTTGCGCTTGCGGGCGAGGTCGCGCCGCAGGCGCAGGACGCCGACCAGGGTGCGGTTCCGGTCCAGGTACACCGGATCCACCACCAGCCCGGCCGCGCGCGCCAGGCCGAGCAGTTCGATCGCGAAGATGCCCTCGGCGACGACCATCCGGCACTCACCCAGCGTCTCGCGACGCATCCCGGTGCGGCGGCTCTCGGCGATGGAGTACACCGGCACCTCGGCCACGCCGTCCCGCACCAGGGCAGGCAAGGCAGCGACCGCGCCGGCCCCGTCCCAGGTGCGTGGGTCGTCCCAGTCCACGATGCCGTGGGCGCGCGGCAGGCCAGGCCCGGCGTCGCGGTAGAAGTCGTCCAACCGGAAGGGGTGGGCGCCGAGCAGCCGCGCCAGGCGCGACTTCCCGCTGCCCGACGGGCCGGCCAGCAGGACGATCCGCGTCACAGCCCGAGCGCGCCGGCCATCTCGGCGCGCAGCTGCTCCATCAGCCCGGCGGCCTCCGCGCGGGCCACCGCCACCGCAGCCGCCTCGCCCACCGCAGTCGCCTGGTCCACACCCTCCGCCTCACCCTCCCCGGCCGTCCTGGGCAGACGCACCTGCAGGTAGCACTTCAGCTTCGGCTCGGTGCCCGACGGGCGCACGACCACGCGGAACCGGGCGGTTTCGAGCAGGACGCCGTCGGTGGCGGGCAGCCCGTTCCAACCGGTCAGCAGGTCGGTGGCCGTGACGGGCTCGCCCACCAGGGCGTCCGGCGTCCGGGCCCGGAGCCGGGCCATCGCGTCGGTGATGAGCGCCAGGTCCTCGACCCGGAACGACAGCTGCGCGGTGAGGTGGACGCCGTGGGCGCGGGCGATCTCGTCCAGCCGGTCGGCCAAGGTCAGCCCCTCGGCGCGCAGACGCGCCACCAGCGCGAGCACGCGCAGCAACGTCGAGATGCCGTCCTTGTCGGCCACCGCGGCCGGGTCGGTGCAGTAGCCGATCGCCTCCTCGTACCCGAAGGCGAGGCCGGGCACGCGGCCAATCCACTTGAAACCGGTCAGCGTCATCGCGAACGGCTGGCCGGCCGCGGCGGCCAGGTCGCCCAGCAGGGTCGAGCTCACCACCGAGCAGGCGTAGGTGCCGGGCGTCCCGCGGCGCAGGGCGTCGTCGGCGAGCAGCCAGCCGAGCTCATCCCCGGTCAGCATGCGCCACTGCCCGTCGACGACCGCCGCCACGGCGCAGCGGTCGGCGTCCGGGTCGTTCGCGATCGCCACGTCGGCGTCCGTCGCGCGAGCGAGCTCCAGGGCGAGATCCATCGCACCGGGCTCCTCGGGGTTGGGGAAGGCCACGGTCGGGAACGCCGGGTCGGGCAGCGCCTGCTCGCTCACGAGTGCGGGCGCGGGGAAACCCGCGCGGTCGAGCACGCGGGCCACCACCTCGGCGCCCACGCCGTGCAGCGGGGTGTAGGCCCACCCCAGGTCGCGCGGCGCATCGGCGGGCACCAGCGAGGCGAGGCGCTCGGCGTAGGCGGCGAGCAACTCTTCGCCCACGAAGGCGTAGGCCGCGCTGCGCGGGTGTGCCTCCAGCGGCACGGACGCCGCCGCCGCGATCCGCTCGGCGATCTCCACGTCGGTCGGCGGCACGATCTGCGAGCCGCCCACGTACACCTTGTAGCCGTTGTCGGCCGGCGGGTTGTGGGAGGCGGTGACCACCACCCCGGCCACGCACCCGAGGTGCCCGATGCCGAACGCGACCACCGGCGTCGGCACGGCCGTCTCGGTGAGCAGGGGCCGCAGCCCGAGCCCGGCGAGGATCTCCGCGGTGTCGCGGGCGAACACGTCGGAGTTGTAGCGGGCGTCGTAGCCGATGAGCACCTGCTCGCCGGCGTGCCCCGCGTCCAGCAACCAGCGACCGAGGCCGGCGGCCGCCTGCGACACGACCACGCGATTCATGCGGTTCGGGCCGGGCCCGAGCGGCGCGCGCAACCCCGCGGTGCCGAACGCGAGGCGTCCGGAGAACGCGTCGGCCAGCTCGGCGGACGCCTCCGCGTCCCCCGCGGCCGCCTTCTCGAGCAGGTTGCCGAGGGCGGTCGCGGTGGCCGGGTCGGGGTCGGCGTCGCGCCACGCCTGCATGGCGGCCAGGTCGAGCGGCATCACAACACCTCCAACAATCCGGACAACAGGGTGCGCAGCCGGTCCTGCGCGTCGCGGCCGGCCTCGATGACCTCCTCGTGGTTGAGCGCCTCGCCGGTCATGCCTGCGGCGGCGTTGGTCACCAGCGAGATGCCGAGCACGCCCAGCCCTGCCTCGCGGGCAGCGATGGTCTCCAGCGCGGTCGACATGCCCACGAGGTCGCCCCCCAGAACCCCCGCCATGCGCACCTCCGCCGGCGTCTCGTAGGCCGGCCCGTGGAACTGCACGTAGATGCCCTCCGGCAGGCCGGGGTCGATCGTGCGCGCCAGCGCGCGGAGGTCGGGGGAGTAGGCGTCCGTCATGTCCACGAAACGGGCCCCCACCAGCGGCGTCGTGCCGGTGAGGTTGATGTGGTCGCTGATCAGCACCGGCGTGCCCGGCCCCCACTCCGGGTTCAGCCCGCCGCAGCCGTTGGTCAGCACCAGCGTGCGCGCCCCGGCTGCGGCAGCCGTGCGGACGCCGTGCACGACGGGTGCGACGCCGCGGCCCTCGTAGTAGTGGGTGCGGCCGGTGAACAGACCCGCGACACGGCCGGACGGCGTGCGCAGCAGGCGGATCGCCCCGCCGTGGCCCTCGACGACCGGCTTGCTGAAGCCCGGCAGCTCGGCCAGCGTGATCTCGTCGATGAGCTCACCCAGCCCGGCGGCGGCGCTCGCCCACCCGGAGCCGAGGACGAAGGCCGTGTCCAGGGCCGGGATGCCGGCGCGGGTGAGCAGGGCGGATGCCGCCTCGGCGGCCAGGTCGTGCGGTGCGGTCGTGACAGTCACCGGACGAGCATAGTGGGCGGGCCCCTCCTGGCTGCGACCCGGTTGCCGCGTCGAGGGGACGCGGACGCCGCCGCCTGTCGGGGCAGCCGCCCGGTGTGCGCCCCGCGGCCCGTGAATGGAACAATCGGACCCATGGCGGACGTGGTGATCATCGGCGGCGGGCCGGGCGGGTACGAGGGGGCGCTCGTCGCCCGACAGCTCGGCGGCACGGTGACGCTGGTGGAGCGGCGCGGGTTGGGTGGCTCGGCGGTGCTGACGGACGTGGTGCCGTCCAAGACGTTGATCGCGACGGCCGAGGTGATGACCGAGATCCGTGGCGCGGACGCCCTCGGCCTGCACGCGGACGTCGGCGACGGCCGCCCCCTGGCCCAGACCGTGACGGTGGACCTGGGCCGCGTCAACGACCGCGTGGTCGAGCTGGCGCGGCGGCAGTCGGTCGACATCGCGACCCGGCTGCGCTCCGAGGGCATTCGCATCATCCGCGGCAGCGGACGCCTCGACGGCACGGAGTGCGTGATCGCCACCACGGAGGCGGGCGAGGAGCGGCTGCACGCCGACATCATCCTCGTGGCCGCCGGTGCCCGCCCGCGCGAGCTGCCGGACGCGCTGCCGGACGGTGAGCGCATCCTCAACTGGACGCAGATGTACACGTTGCGCGAACTGCCGCGGCGCCTCATCGTCGTCGGCTCCGGCGTCACCGGGGCGGAGTTCGCGTCCGCCTACCACGCGCTCGGTGTGGACGTGGTGCTCGTGTCGTCGCGGCACCAAGTGCTGCCGGGCGAGGACGACGACGCCGCCCGCGTGCTGCAGGCCGTGTTCGAGAACTCCGGCATGACGATCCTCTCCCGCAGCCGCGCCGTCTCGGCGCGGCGCGAGGGGGATGGCGTCGTCGTCACGCTGGCCGACGGCCGCACCGTCGAGGGCAGCCACGTCCTCATGGCCGTGGGTGCGCTGCCCAACACCGACGGCATCGGGCTCGTGGAGGCGGGGGTGGAGCTGACGGCGTCCGGGCACATCAGCGTCGACAAGGTGTCGCGCACCACGGCGCGCGGCGTGTACGCCGCCGGCGACTGCACGGGCGTCTTCGCGCTGGCCTCCGTGGCGGCCATGCAGGGCCGCATCGCGATGTGGCACTCCCTGGGTGACGCCGTCGGGCCGCTCGACCTCAAGAGCGTCTCGGCCAACGTGTTCACCGCGCCGCAGATCGCGACCGTCGGCGCGGGTCAGGCCGAGATCGATGCCGGCCTGACGCCGGCGCGGGCGGTGATGCTGCCCCTGCGGTCCAACGCCCGGGCGAAGATGCAGGATCTCAGCGCGGGCTTCATCAAGGTGTTCTGCCTGCCGACCACCGGCATCGTCATCGGCGGCGTGGTGGTCGCTCCCCACGCCAGCGAGCTGATCCACGTGCTGGCGGTGGCCGTGCAGGCGAAGCTGACGGTCGACCAGCTCGCCCAGGCGTTCACCATCTATCCCTCCCTGTCGGGGTCGATCGGTGAGGCGGCGCGCCGACTCCACGGCCAGGGGGGCAACGAACAGGTCGTCCACTAGCCCGGACGCGTCGCCGAACGGCTCAGGTTCTTGCGACCTGGGTCGACGGAGGCTCCACCCCCGGGCTGAATCTGGCCGGGCCGGCCGCTGCCGACCGGGGCGCGTTGCGCCGCGAAGGGGGCCGACTTGGCTACCGTGGTGGCCGTGACGCAGAACCTACCCCTCGCGATCGCCCTCGTGGTGGTCGGCTCCTTCTGTTTCGCGATGTCGGCCCACCTGCAGCACCGGGCGGTCGACTCGCACCTGGAGGGCAATCTCCACAAGACGCGCATGCGGTGGCAGGACCTGCTGTCGACCATCCGCTCGCCGCGGTGGATGCTGGGGCTCACGTTCATGGGCGTCTCGTTCGCGCTGCAGACCGTCGCGCTCACGATGGCGCCCGTCTCCCTCGTGCAACCGGTCGGGCTGCTCGCCTTCCCGTGGTCCATCATCCTGGCCGCCCGGGCCACGCACCACCGGCTGCCCAAGCGTGTGATCACCGCGGTCGTGGGGACCGTGGGCGTCACCCTCGCCTTCACCGTCGTGACGGCCCTGCACGCGGTGGATCACTCCGACCTCGTCGTCAGCCGGGTCGCGATGGGCGCCGGCGTGGTCTACGCCGTGGCCGTCACGTTCGCGCTGCTGGGCTCCGGCGGCCCCTACCGCTGGCGCTGTATGTTCTGGGGTTCCGGCGGCGCCCTGTTCTACGGGCTCGAGGCGGCGCTGATGAAGGCGCTCATCGAGTTCGCCCGGGCGAACGACTGGGTGCGCTCACCGGAGTTCTGGGGCATCGTCGCCGCTCTGGTCGCCGGCGCGGTCGCGGCGGGATGGTTCATCCAGCAGGGGTACGCCACCGGCCCCGCGGAGGTGGTCGTGGGTTCGATGACGGTGACGAGCCCGATCGTCGCGGTGGTCTTCGGCATCGCCGTGCTCGGTGAGGGTGCCAACATCACCCCCTCGGCGGCGGTGTGGATGGTGCTGCTCGGCCTGTTGGCCGTCACCGGCGTCGGCGTGCTGGCGCGCTATCACCCCGACGGCGGGCGGGGCGCCCGCGGCGACGCCGTGGACGCCCGCGGCAGCGGCAGTGGCGCCGGCGCCACGGGCCGGCTCAGCTGAACCGGTAGAGGCGCTGCGCCAGCCGGTAGAGGCCAACGGAGGTGCGGCGTCCGAGGGGCCCTGGCAGGTTGGAGCCGAGCACGAGCCACTGGCGCAGGCCCAGCGTCGTCTTGAGGTCGCGGTCGACCGAGTCGATGTGCTCCCACATCTCCCGGCGCATCCGCAGGCCCTTCTCCGTGCCTTCGAGCAGGCAGAAGATGGACGATGCGGTGACGATCAACCCCAGGAACGACGCCATGTAGTGCGCGAGCTTCCAGTTGCCGACGCCGTCGGGCAGCTTGTGGGCCTCCACCATGACGCGGGTGATGCGCATCTGCTGGTCGAGCCGGCTGATCTGGACGTTCTCGTTGACCGACTGGTCCTCGCGTCCGATGAAGTACCGGTACAGGTTCACGGGCAGGTAGTAGAGGGTCTGCACGTGCGGCAGGGGCACGTAGACGAAGATGTTGTCCACGTAGAAGGTGTGCTCGGGCAACTCGACGCCGGAGTCGCGGAGCACCTGGGTGCGGTAGACGGTCGCGTGCATCAGCAGGTTCTGGCCCGGCCCGAACGGGCCGATCTCGTTCCACGTGAACACGCGGTTCTGCGGCAGGAAGCCGCGGTAGCGGATGACCTTCTGCGTGCCGGAGTTGGTGTGCTCGTAGACGTAGTTGGCCACGATGAGATCCACCGGGCTGCCGGAGGTGATGAAGCGACGCACCTTGCTGAGCAGCAGGTTCAGCGCGACCGGGTCGAGCCAGTCGTCGGAGTCGACCACCTTGAAGTACACCCCGGACGCCGCCCGCAGGCCGGCCATGACGGCGCCACCGTGGCCCTTGTTCTCCTGGTGGATGACCTTGATGATGTCGGGGTGCCGCTCGGCCCAGGCGTCTGCCTTCGCCGCCGTGTCGTCCTTGGTGGATCCGTCGTTGACGATGATGATCTCGATGTTGCCCTTGCCCCGCAGGATCGAGTCGATGCAGTGGTCCATGTAGTCGCTGCTGTTGTAGCAGGGGACGCAGAAGGTGATGTCCTTCGTCGCGGCCTTCTCGGGCGTGGCGGCGGCGGACGCGGTGGGCTCGGGCACGTTGACTCTTCCGTTCGACTGCGGGGCTTGCTTGCTCCGAGACTAGCCGGAGGCACGCCCGGGGGCCCGGGCATCCGACGGGGTGTTGTCCGGACGCCGCGAACCGGCCAAGCTGGGGCCATGAGCATTGATTCCATGGACGCCGAGGACGGCAGCATCGACGGTCTGGATGACGTCGACCCCCAGGACCAGGCGGACGCCAACCGCCCCTACGGCGAGGTGACCGCCGAGGACCTCTCGACCCTCGACCTGGTGGCCGATGGCGCGGACGCCGCCGACGTCGGCCCCGACCACGGTGAGCTCGAGGGGGTCGTCCCGGTCGATCAACACCGCGACCTCGACCCCGAGACCGACGAGACCATCGAGGACCGGCTCCAGCAGGAGGAGCCCGACCCGGCGTCGGCGATCGTCCCGCCGCGGCCCGACCGGGCCTGACGTCCGCCTGACCCCCGCCGGCTTCCCGGCGGGGTGTCAGTCGAAGAGGTCTCCGAACAGGTCACCCAGCCCCTCACCGATGTCGCCGAAGCCCTCGCCCATCCCTTCGCCCAGCCCGGCCAGGCCGTCGCCCAGCCCGTGGGCCAGATGGGGGAGGGCGGCGATGCCCTGGAACACCAGGGCGCCCACGGCGATGTCGCGGATGAGGCTGCTGCCACGCCAGTGCGTGTAGTACCCCTCCGCCCACGGCGCGTACTCCTCGCCCCCCTGCCAGTACGGCACGCGGCGCGGGCCGACCTGCACGGTGCGGATGTAGGGATCTGCGCCGGCGAGGACGCGTTCGGCGTCCGCCGGGCAGGCCGGCACGGAGCGGACCGAGCCGCCGGCGGGCGCCCAGTCGACGTTCTGGCTGCTCGGCCCGTGGGCCGGGTTGAAGAAACACGGCGGGCGCTTGGCGGGCAGCGGGGCGCCCGCGACGCGGGCCTTCACGCAGGCGACGGCGTAGCGGCCCTCCTCGAGGATCTCGGTGACGTAGCGGATCTCCTGGGGCGCCGTGACGGCCGCCAGCGAGCCCTTGGCGTGCTCGTAGGCGTCGAGGGCGCGTTCGTAGTCCTGCCGCATGGCCTCGTCCAGCGGGTGCCCGGCCACGTCGGCGTCCAATCGCTGCAGCTCCTCGCCGAAACGGGTGACGTCCTCGTCGGCGGCGCGGCGGGAGGCGTCCAGCCGCGATGCGACCTCGGCGACGCGTTGGCGCTCGACCTCCTTCGTGCCCCGTCCGAGGCGGACGGCGAACACCACGACAACCGCCACGACGGCCAGCAGGAGCAGGTATTCCATGTCGTCCAGTGTGCAGGGGCTCCCCGGGAGCAGGGCCCGGCCGCCGCTGTGAATCTCCTGTGATCTTTCGGTGCCCGGCCGGTCCGGCGGAGCGCCCACGCATGATGGACCCGTGAACGCGCCGGCTCGTCCCACCCCCGCGGCCCCGCTCGTCGCAGCCCTCGCGGCCGTGGCGCTGCTGGCGGCCTGCGCGTGGTTCTTCGTGGGCACGCGCCGCGGCCAGGTGGGGGACGAACTCGCCCTCCGCGGCGCCACGATCGGCACGTGGCGATGGAGCACCCAGGCGGAAGCGCTGCTGCAGACCGTGTCGGTCGGCGCGGTCGCGGTGGCCCTCGCCGTCGTCGTGGTGGTGGGGCTCGCTGCGGGCCGGCCCCGCGCGGCGCTCGTGGGAGCCGCCGTGATCGGCGCGGCCAACGTCACCACGCAGGTCGTGAAGAACGTCCTGGTGACCCGGCCCGACCTGATCGCCGGTGACCACACAGCCAACTCGCTGCCGTCGGGCCACACGACGGTGGCGGCGTCCATCGTGGTCGGGCTTGCGCTCGTGGCCGGACGCCGGGCGGTGCCGCTGGTGACGGGCGTGGGGGCGGCCGTGGTCACCGCGTTCGGCTACGCCACGCTGGTCAACCAGTGGCACCGCCCCTCCGACGTCGTTGCCGCCGTGCTCGTGGCGTGCGCGTGGGGCTACGTGGGTGAGGCAGCGCTCCGGGCCGGGCCGCGTCCCCCCCAGCCCACCTCCCGGCGGCGTCCGGCACGACGGCCCGCGGGGGCGGGGCCTTCGGCGGGGTGGGGGTTGGTGGCCGCGGGAGGGCTCGCGCTCGGCGTGGCGGTGGTGGCCGTCGCGCTCATGTGGGGCGTCGGGCTGGACGACGCCACCCGGCTCCAGCGGCTGGTGGCCCACGTCGGTGGCTCAGCGGCGCTGGCGGGGGTGACCTGCTCCGGGCTGGGGGTGCTGGCGCGGCCGCGGTCCGCCTGAACCCGCCCCCGGAGCACGCTCAGGCGGGGTCGACGATCTCGCACAGCGATGCGCCGCCGGCGACGATCCGGCCCGGCTCGGCGGTGAGCGACCGCACCACGCCGGCGCGGTGGGCGCCCACGGGCTGTTCCATCTTCATGGCCTCCAGCACCACGACCGTGTCGCCCTCGGCCACCGTGTCGCCCTCGGTGACGGCCACCGTCACGATCGTGCCCTGCATGGGGGCAACCAGCACCGGGCCGGTCGACACCGTGGCGGCGGGGGCGGCCGCCCGCGCGCCGGCCCGCTCCGGCCGGGGCGGACGGGCGAGCGACCCCGCGGTGGCGGCACGCGTCAGGCTCGCCGGCACGCGCACCTCGACGCGGCGGCCGTCCACCTCGACGGCGATGGTCACCTTCTCGGGGGGCGGGGGAACCTCCGCGGGGGCGTCCTGGGGCTCGAGCGGGGTGGCGAACTCGGTCTCGATCCAGCGGGTGTGGACGCCCAGGGTGCCGTCGACACCGGTGAAGGCCGGGTCGTCGACCACGGCCCGGTGGAACGGCAGCACCGTCGGCATGCCCGCCAGCGACGTCTCCGCCAAGGCCCGTCGCGCCCGGGCCAGCGCGTGCGGGCGGTCGGCGCCGGTCACGATGATCTTGGCCACCAGCGAGTCGAAGGCGCCGGGCACCGTCATCCCGGCGTGGTAGCCCTCGTCCACGCGGACCCCGGGGCCGGTCGGTGGGTTCCACAGCGTCAGCGTGCCCGGCATGGGCACGAAGGACCGCGCCGGGTCCTCGGCGTTGATCCGGAACTCGATCGCGTGCCCGCGCACCTCCGGGTCGTCGTAGCCCAGCTCCTCGCCGTCGGCGATGCGGAACATCTCGCGGACCAGGTCGAGACCGGTGACCTCCTCCGAGACGGGGTGCTCCACCTGGAGCCGGGTGTTGACCTCGAGGAAGGAGATGCGGCCGTCGGTGGCGACGAGGAACTCGCAGGTGCCCGCCCCGACGTAACCGGCCTCCCGCAGGATCGCCTTCGAGGCGTCGTGGAGGGTGGCCACCTGGGCGTCGCTGAGGAACGGCGCGGGGGCCTCCTCGACCAGCTTCTGGTGGCGGCGCTGCAGCGAGCAGTCCCGGGTCGAGACCACGACGACGTGGCCGTGGGCGTCGGCGAGGCACTGCGTCTCCACGTGACGGGGGCGATCCAGGTACTGCTCGACGAAACACTCCCCGCGGCCGAACGCGACCGTGGACTCGCGCGTCGCCGCGTCGAACATCGCGGCAACCTCGTCGAGGCGCCGCGCCACCTTCAGGCCCCGGCCACCGCCGCCGTGGGCCGCCTTGATCGCGATGGGCAGGCCGTGCTCCCGGGCGAAGGTGACCGCCGCGTCGGCGTCCGGCACCGGCTCGGCGGTGCCCGCGACGAGCGGCGCACCCACCCGCTGGGCGATGTGGCGGGCGCGCACCTTGTCGCCGAGCGCCCCGATGGCCTCGGCGGGTGGGCCGATCCACGTCAGGCCGGCGGCGGTGACGGCGCGCGCGAAGTCGGCGTTCTCGGCGAGGAAGCCGTAGCCGGGGTGGACGGCGTCGGAGCCGCTGCGGCGCGCGGCGTCCAGGATCGCATCGATGCGCAGGTAGGACGCGGCGGGCGTGTCCCCGCCCAACGCGAAGGCGTCGTCGGCGAGCCGCACGAACAGGGCGTCGGCGTCCGGATCGGCGTGGACGGCGACGCTCGCCAGTCCGGCGTCGCGCGCCGCCCGGATGATTCGCACCGCAATCTCGCCGCGGTTGGCCACGAGGACCTTGCTGATGCCCACGCCTGACTCCTTCGCCGCGCGTCCGCCGCGTCCGCCGTGGGGTGCGCGACTCCTGCCCGGAGTCTAGGCCTCAGGCGAACACGCCGATGGCCACCGGAATGAGCCAGACCACCGCGAGCAGCTGCAGGACGCGATCACCCAGCACGACGTCCTCGGGCTCGCCGGCACCGCCGGCGTCGATGGTGTAGGCGTAGCGCAGCAGAGCGAGCGTGAACGGTGCGATCGAGAGGGCGTGCCAGGTGATGCCGCCCGCGTCGGGGGCCTGCTCGAAGGCCCACAGGCTGTAGGACATGATGACGGCCGCGCAGGACAGGGCCCAGACGAACCGCAGGTAGCTCGCGGTGTAGCGGGCCAGCGAGGCGCGCGTGCCGGCGTGGGGGCCGAGCTCGATCATCTCGGAGTAGCGTTTGCCGGCCACCATGAACAGCGAGCCGAACGAGGCGACGAGCAGGAACCACTGCGACAGCGGGATGCCGGACGCCACGCCACCGGCCACCGCGCGCAGCAGGAAGCCGGCCGCCACCATCGCGAGGTCGATGATCGGCTGGTTCTTCCAGAACACCGAGTAGCCGACCTGCAGCAGCCAATAGACGGCCAGGGTGACCGCCAGCAGGGGCGCGATGAACCAGCCCAGTGCCAGGCTCGCCACCGCGGTGACGCCGGCGAGCACCAGGGCGGTGCCCGGGCGGAGCTCACCGGCGGCGATCGGCCGGAACCGCTTCTTGGGGTGCTGGCGGTCGACCTCGACGTCGCGGACGTCGTTGATGAGGTAGATGGACGCGCTGATGAGGCAGAACGCGACGAAGGCCCCGGCGGTGGCGAGCGCGACGGCGGGCACGAACAGTTGCCCGGCCGCGACGGGGGCGGCCAGCACGAGGACGTTCTTGACCCATTGGCGGGGCCGCATCGCGCGGAGGGGGGCGGGGACGCGCGAGCGCCGGGGGAGCGGGGCGATGTCGGTCATGGCGGTGGCAGTTTATCGCTGGGCGCGCCACAGATCGGTCCACGCGACACCGAGCTCGGCCAGCAGGACGCGCAGCAGGGGCACGCTGATGCCGACGACGTTGTGGTGGTCGCCTGCCACACCGCTCACGAACGCGGCGCCGTACCCGTCGATGGTGAAGGCGCCTGCGACGTGCTGGGGCTCGCCGGTGGCCACGTAGGCCTCGATCTCGGCGTCCGTGACGTCGGCGAAGTGAACGGTGGTGGACGCCGCACGGCTGCGGTGCGCCACCGCGTCGCCCCGGACGACGGCCACGTGGTGGCCGGTCACGAGGCGTCCGGAGCGGCCCCGCAGGGCGCGCCAGCGCGCGCGGACGGCGTCATCGGTGCCCGGCTTGCCGTGGGCGCGGCCGTCCAGCTCCAGCACCGAGTCGCAGCCGACGAGGACGAACGCATCCTCCCCGACGCCCTCGGCGCTTCCCGAGGCCAGCGCGGCCAGCACCGCCTCCGCCTTGAGATCGGCCAGCGCGAGCGCGAGTTCCGTGGGGTCGGCGTGCGGGACGGTCGACTCGTCGACCCCCGAGACCCGCACCAGCGGCTCGACGCCGGCGGCCCGCAGGGTGGCGAGGCGGGCGGGGGACGCCGACGCCAGGACGAGGCGCACCGGCTACCGGCGTCCGAAGAGGAGGTCGGACAGGATGCCGCCGAGCGGGTTGTCGGTCCGGTTGACCGCGGTGCCCTGCGGGGCAACCGATCCGGCCGGGGACGATGCCGTGCCCGGCTCCAGCGTGAGGTCGGTGGGCGGGGGCGTCTGGCTGGTGAAGGGCCCGGTGCCCACCCCGCCACCGCCCGCCCCGCCGCTTGTCTGCGGCGTCGCGCCCGGGGTGCCCTGCTGCCGGCCGCCACCGAGGAGGTCGCCGAGGATGTCACCGATGCCGCCGCCGCTCGCGGGGGCCTCCGCGCGGCCCGACTGCTGCGCCGCTGCACCGCCGAGGAGGTCCTCCAGGATGCCGCCCAGGCCGCCGCGCGAGGTGCCGGTTCCGCCGCCGAGCGCGCCGCCCAGCCCGCCGCCGCCACCGAGGGCGCCGCCGAGCCGCTTGGCGAGGTAGCTCAACACGATGGGCGCGAGGATGGGCAGGAGGCGCTGCACCAACGACCCGCCCTGGCCGCCCCCGAGTGCCTGGATCTGGTCGGGCGCGTAGACGTGGTCGACGATCTTGGCGCCGTCGCCGGTGTCGATGCCGGCCAGGTCGATCCGGTCGGAGAACGCCGGGGAGTCGGCGTGCCGGTCCAACGCCCGGGTGAGGCCGACGGCACCGTCGGCGTCCGCCACGTTGTGGTCGAGCTGACCGACCAGCGAGGCGAGCGCCTGGTCGACCACGCGGTCGGCCTCGGCGCGGTCCGTGCCGAGGTACTGGGCGACCTGGTCGAGGTCGAGGTTGGCCTTGATGTCGTCGACGGCTGCCATGGTGCGCTCCTTCGCGAAGTTCCCGCCGGGGGCGGGTCGATGGCGCGACTCTACCGGGGCGCCGCGCCCGTCGGTGTCAGGCTCAGCGCCGAAACGTGGTGCGCCACGCGGTGACGCCGGGGAGCAGCCCGTGGTTGAGCTGGTGCCAGCGCGAGGCCCACCCGGCGGCGGGGTGGCTGTTCGTCGGCGCGGGCGGACGCCCCTGCTCGCGTCCGAGCAGGTGGAGCACCACCGCGAGCGCCGCGATCTCGTCGGGGGTGGGGTGACCGGAGACGACCTCGAACGCGGCGGCGTCCGGCTCGGGCTCGGTGCCGGTCACAGCGGGATGTTCCCGTGCTTCTTGGGCGGCAGGGACTCGCGCTTCGTGCGCAGGAGGCGCATGACGCGGGTGATGGTCTCGCGGGTGGCGTGGGGGTGGATGACCTGGTCGATGTAGCCGCGCTCGGCCGCGACGTAGGGGTTGGCGAGCTCGGCGTTGTAGGCGTCGATGAGTTCGGCGCGGCGGCGGGCGGGGTCGTCGGCCTCGGCGAGCTCGCGGCGGTGGAGGATCTCGACGGCGCCCTCGGCGCCCATCACCGCGATCTGGGCGGTGGGCCAGGCGAGGTTCACATCGGCGCCGAGGTGCTTGGACGCCATAACGTCGTAGGCGCCGCCGTAGGCCTTGCGGGTGATGACGGTGACGAGCGGCACCGTGGCCTCGGCGTAGGCGTAGATCAGCTTGGCGCCGCGGCGGATGATGCCGCGGTGCTCCTGGGTGACGCCGGGCAGGAAGCCCGGGACGTCCACGAACGTCAGCACGGGGATGTTGAAGCAGTCACACGTGCGGACGAAGCGGGCGGCCTTCTCCGAGGCGTCGATGTCGAGGCAGCCGCCCAGGACGAGAGGCTGGTTGGCGACGACGCCGACGACGCGGCCCTTGATGCGCCCGAACCCGCAGACGATGTTGGGGGCGAACAGGGCGGCCACCTCGAGGAAGTCGACGTCGTCGAGCACCCCCGCGATCACGCGGTGGATGTCGTAGGGCTGGTTGGCGGCGTCCGGAATGAGCGTGTCGAGCTCGCGATCGCGGGCGGTGACCGCCAGGTCGGCCTCGGCGGTCTCATGGACTGGGGGCTCGTCGAGGTTGTTCTGGGGGAGGTAGGTGAGCAGGTCACGGACCCAGGCGAGGGCGTCCGCCTCATCGGCCGCGAGGTGGTGGGCGTTGCCCGAGCGGGTGTTGTGGGTACGCCCGCCGCCGAGCTCTTCGAGGGTGACGTCCTCGCCCGTGACGGTCTTGATGACCGCGGGGCCGGTGATGAACATCTGCGAGGTCTGGTCGACCATGACGACGAAGTCGGTGAGGGCGGGGGAGTAGACGTGACCGCCGGCGGCGGCGCCCATGATCACGGAGATCTGCGGGATCACGCCGGAGGCGAGCGTGTTGCGTCGGAAGATGTCGCCGTAGAGACCGAGGCTCACGACGCCCTCCTGGATGCGCGCACCGCCGCCCTCGATGAGCCCGATGAGGGGGCAGCCGGTCTTGGTCGCGAAGTCGATGATCTTGACGATCTTCTCCCCGTACACCTGCCCGAGCGCCCCGCCGAAGACGGCGACGTCCTGGGAATAGACGCAGACCGGGCGGCCGTGGATCGCGCCGACGCCGGTGATCACACCGTCGGTGTAGGGCCGCTTCTCGCCCATGCCGAAGGACTGGGAGCGGTGCCGGGCGAACTCGTCGAACTCGGCGAACGTGCCCTCGTCGAGGAGCGCGGCGATCCGTTCGCGGGCCGTCATCTTGCCGCGCGCGTGCTGCTTCTCGGCGGCGTCGGGCCCGGCGGCGTTGAGCGCGGCCTCGATGCGCGCATCCAGGTCGGCCAGCTTGCCGGCCGTGGTGTGACGGTCGGGCTCCGCGGGGAGGTCGGGCGTCATGGACCGACGATAGCCCCGGCGGCAGCGCCGCGTGGGATCGGCGGATCGTGGGCCGGGCGCCTCGTAGGATCGGGGCCGTGAACGCACACCTGGACGCCGACGCCCTCGCCCTCGCCTGCCGCGGGGGGCTGTGGCGTGACATCGAGGTCGTCGCGTCCACCGGTTCCACCAACGCCGACCTGGCGGACGCCGCCCGCGCCGGCGCCGAGCCGGGCCTGGTGCGGTTGGCCGAGCACCAGAGCGCCGGGCGGGGCCGGTTGGCCCGCACGTGGGAGGCGCCGCCGGGGGCGTCCGTGGCGTGTTCGGCGCTCGTCGCGCCGGCGCGTGGCGTCGAGGAGTGGGGCTGGCTGTCGCTGCTCGTGGGCATGGCGGTGGTGGACGGCGTCCGGGCGGCCACCGGCGTCCAGGTGGGGTTGAAGTGGCCCAACGACGTGGGCATTCACGGCCGCAAGCTGTGCGGCATCCTGTGTGAGTCGGTGCTGACGGACGCCGGCCCGCGCGCCGTGCTGGGCTTCGGCCTCAACACCGAGCTGCGCGCCGACGAGCTGCCCGTGCCGACCGCCACCTCGCTGCGGCTGGAGGGGTCGGACGCCGCCGTGAACGGCGTGGTCGCCGCCGTACTGCAGAGCCTGGAGACCTGGTACACGCGGTGGGACGCCGGGGCGGATCTCGGGGCGTCCTACCGGCAGCGCTGCACGACGATCGGGGAAGAGGTGTCGGTGCAGATGGGCGAGGAGCGCGTGGTCGGCACGGCGACCGGCGTCGCTCCCGACGGCGCGCTGGTGGTCGCGACCGCCGCCGGGGAACGCACCTTCGTCGCCGGCGACGTCACGCACCTGCGTCCGGCCTGACGCCGGGTGGACCATGCCGGCACGCCCTTAGCCGAGCCGGACGCTCCTGTCGTGGCGCCGCCTTGTCCGACGTGGCGCACGCAAACCCCACCTGGCGCACGCAAACCCCACCTGGCGCAGTGGAGCCCACGTGGCGGGCTCTCGACGGGCCGCCACGTGAGCTGCGCTGCGCCACGTGACGAGGGGGTGCGCCACGTGGCGAGGGGGTGCGCCACGTGCTGACGCCTTTGCGGAATGAGCCCTCCCGGGGACGTCGGTGAATCGGTACAATCGCTCCTGACTCGTTCACCGCCCGCCCGAAGCCTCGTGGAGCGGGCCACAGACGCAGCGGTCTGACCAAGGAGACAGCGATGGACGCACCCACCAGCCCGACGGCCACGACGACCCCGACCGGCGCTTGGGCGCCGATCTATGCCGAGCGACTGCACCACATCGAGGGCCTCGCGCAGCCGATCGACTGGGCCAACCCGCCGGCAGGGCTCGTCGCGTGGAACGCGCCGTTCGGTGAGCCCGAGCCCACGGACGCCGTGGCCGAGGATCGGACGGTCGAGGGGCCGCACGGGCCGGTGCCCCTCCGCATCTACCGGCCCTCCTCGGGTGATGCGTCCGGCGTGGGCCTGGTGTGGTTCCACGAAGGGGCGTTCCTGGGTGGGGACCTCGACATGCCGGAGGCCGACCTGGCCTCGCGCGGCCTCGTCACCCGGACGGGCGGCGTCGTCGTCTCGGTCGACTACCGCCTGTGCCAGGGCGGAGTCCACCACCCCGTGCCGCACGACGACTGCTGGGCCGCGTGGAGCTGGACGCACGCCCACGCCGCCGAGCTGGGCATCGACCCGGCCCGCCTGGCCGTCGGCGGCACCTCGGCGGGCGGCAACCTGGCCGCCGGCGTGGCGCTGCGGTCGATCACCGAGGATCCCCGGCCCGCGCAGGCGCTGCTCGTCTACCCGGTCGCGCACGCGCCGCTGCCGCAGCCCAGCGCCGAGCTCGCCGCCTGTATCGCCCAGATGCCGCCGGTGTTGACGTTCACCAACGAGACCGACGCCATCAACGAGAACTACCTGGGCGGGCCGTCCGCGACGCATGCGGTGCCGCTCGCCTTCCCCGGGCACGCCGACGACCTGGCGGGCTACCCGCGCACCTACATCGAGAACTGCGAGTTCGACGACCTCCGGGCCTCCGGTGAACGGTTCGGCCGCCAGCTCGCCGAGGCCGGTGTGGACGTCACGGTCGTCACGGCCGCGGGGGTGCCGCACGGGCACCTCAACGCGATCGGCTCCCCGCTCACCCACGCCTCCCTCGACCGGCTGGCCAACCGGCTCACCGACGCCTGACCCGCGGCCGCGCCACCCGACTCCCGACACCCGATCCCGCCAGGAGCACCGATGATCTGCACGGCCCCCACGTTCGAACAGCGCAGCCCGGGCGAGCCCGCCCTCGGCGTCGGGACGCCCACGCCGCGGCTGACGTGGGCGGTGGCCGACGCGCCCGACGACGTACGGCAGGCCTCGGCGACGGTCAAGGTGACGCGGTCGCCGTGGGGCGGGGAGGCGTCCACCGAAACCGCCACCCTCGACTCCGATGCCCAGGTGCTCGTCGACTGGCCCTTCGTGCCGCTGGCCTCCCGCGAGCGGGCCGAGGTGCGCGTCCGCGTCCACGCGACGGATGGTGCGGACAGTGATTGGTCCGAGCCGGCGGTCGTGGAGGCCGGCCTGTTGGCCACCTCCGACTGGGGGGACGCCCGGCTCATCAGCCCGGTCGGCGTGGGCGGCCTGGACGAGCCGGCCCCCGCGCTGGTCGCCACCTGGGAGCTGCCGGCCGGCGTGCGCGCCGCGCGGCTGCACCTCACCGCGCACGGGTGGTACGAGGTGCTGATCAACGGACGGCGCGTCGGGGAGGACTGGTTCGGCCCCGGCTGGACGGCCTATGAGGATCGGCTGCGGTACTACACCCACGACGTCACCGACCTGCTGACGGCCGGCACGAACACCGTGCAGATCCTGCTCGGCAACGGCTGGTGGCGCAGCCCGCTCACCTGGAACATGGAGCGCATGTACGGCGATCGCCTCGCGGCGCTGGCCCGGCTCGAGGTGGTCACCGACGACGGCGCCACGCAGGCGCTCGGCACCGACGACTCGTGGGTGGCCCGCACGACGCACGTCACCGCCAACGACCTGTACGGCGGCGAGACCCAGGACCTGCGGCGTCCGCTCATCGACGACGCCGACCACCCGGTGGAGGTCGTGGACCTCGACCTCGACACCCTGGTGGCGGCGCGCGGCCCGGCGGTGCGGGTCACCGAGGTGGTGGACGCCCAGCGCGTGTGGCGCAGCCCCGCGGGCAAGCTGCTGGTCGACTTCGGTCAGAACCTGGTCGGCGTCACGCGCCTCACGGTGCGCGGGCTGGCGTCCGGCGACGCGGTGACGATTCGCCACGCGGAGGTGCTCGAGCACGACGAGCTGGGCACCCGGCCGCTGCGCAACGCGCGGGCCACGGCGAGCTACACCGTCGCCGGGCCCCAGGAGACGGTGCTGGCGCCCCACTTCACGTTCTTCGGGTTCCGCTACGCCGAGGTCACCGGTGTCGACGAGCTGGCCGCCGAGGACATCAGCGCGCTGGTGCTGCACTCCGCGATGACGCGGACGGGCTGGTTCACCAGCTCCCACGACCTGCTCAACCAGCTGCACGAGAACGTCGTGTGGGGCATGCGCGGCAACTTCCTCGATGTGCCGACCGACTGCCCCCAGCGCGACGAGCGACTGGGCTGGACCGGTGACATCCAGGTGTTCAGCCCGACCGCCCTGATCCTGCACGACGCGGCGGGCTTCCTCGGCAGCTGGCTGGAGGATCTGGCGGCCGAGCAGGACGACAGCGGCGCCGTGCCCATCGTCGTGCCCCACGTGCTGCGCGGCGGTCTGGGCGGGCGCCCGGCGGCCGCCTGGGGTGACGCGGCGTCCGTGGTGCCGTGGAACGTCTACGCGGCCACCGGTGACGCTGAGGTGCTCCGCCGCCAGCTGCCCAGCATGAAGGCGTGGGTCGACTGCGTCGCGGCGGCCGCGGGAGAGGACCATCTCTGGACCGGCGACTTCCAGTTCGGCGACTGGCTCGACCCGGACGCCCCGCCCGAGAAGCCGGGTGACTCGAAGGTCGACAAGGATCTCGTGGCCACCGCCTGCCTCGTCCGCAGCGCGCGGCTCACCGCCGATGCGTGCGCCGCCGTGGGCGACGAGGAGGGCCGCGCCCACTACGCCGGGCTGGCGGACGCCGTCCGCACCGCCCTGCGCAACCGCTGGATCACCGCCGACGGGCTCGTGCACAGCGATTCGCCGACCGGCTACGCCATGGCGATCTGCTGGGATCTGCTGGACGACGCGCAGCGCGTGTTCGCCGGCGCTCGGCTGGCCGACCTCGCGCGGCTCAACAGCTTCCGCGTCAGCACCGGCTTCGTCGGCACGCCGCTGATCTGCCAGGCCCTGCACGACACCGGGCACACCGACGTCGCCTACCGGTTGTTGCTGGAGGAGGGCTGCCCCAGCTGGCTCTACCCCGTGACGATGGGGGCCACCACCATCTGGGAGCGCTGGGACTCGATGCTGCCCGACGGCACGATCAACCCCGGCGAGATGACGTCGTTCAACCACTACGCGCTGGGCGCGGTGGCGGAGTTCCTCCACCAGGTGGTCGCGGGTCTCACCGTGGACGCCGTGGCCCGCCACGTCGAGCTTGCCCCGGCACCCACCCACCTGCTCGAGCACGCCTCCTCGCGCCGGCTGACGCCCTGGGGCGAGGCCAGCGGTAGCTGGCGGCGCGAGGGTGGCGAGCTCATCGTCGAGGCGACGATTCCCGTCGGCCTGCGCGGCACCGTGGTCACCCCCGGCGGGGAACGCCACGAGGTCGGCCCCGGCACGCACCGGTTCGAGGTGGCCGCGCCGCCCGCCCCGGACGCCCCCGCGACCGTTCGCGACTACGTCAGCTCGGACGCCTGGCCGCGCGCGTCGGCGGCCCTGCTGGAGGTGCTTCCCCTGGACGACGCCCGCCAGATCGCCCAGGGCCTTGGTGCCTTCCTGGACGTCCCCGTGGACCAGCTTGGCATGGCGCTCACGATGGGCGGCATGTTCGGCCCCGCCGCCGAGGTTCAGGCCGTCGTGGACGCCTCGCTCGCGCCGTCGGCGTCCTGACGCAGCCCTTGCAGCCGAGGAGGAAACCATGACCACCACACCTTTCCCCGCCGACTTTCTCTGGGGTGCGGCGTCCGCCGGCCACCAGGTGGAGGGCCAGAACACGAGCAGCGACGTCTGGCTGCTCGAGCACGTCGAGGGCTCGATCTTCGCCGAGAAGTCCGGCGACGCCTGCGACAGCTACCACCGCTGGCCAGACGATCTCGATCTCGTCGCCGGGTTGGGGCTGAACAGTTACCGCTTCTCCTCGAGTGGGCCCGCATCGAGCCCGAGCCGGCGGAGTTCTCCCTCGCGGCGCTCGACCACTACCGACGCGTGCTCGAGGGCTGCCACGCCCGGGGTCTGACGCCGATCGTCACGTTCCACCACTTCGTCTCGCCGCGCTGGCTGCTCGGCGCCGGTGGCTGGGAGGCGCCGGAGACGGCCGAGCGGTTCGCCGCGTTCTGCGGCCGCGCCACCGAGCACCTGGGGGATCTCATCGGGCTCGCCTGCACCATGAACGAGCCCAACCTCCCCGACCTGCTGGCCGTGCTCGGCGTGGCGGGCGGGCCGCGGGAGGCACGGGCGCACTTCCCGATGTTCGCCCACGCCGCGGCGGCCCTGGGGGTGGACCCGAGCACCATCGCGCCCTTCCAGCTCACGTCCTCCGACGAGGCGTTCGCCGTGAAGCTCGCCGCGCACCGGGCCGGACGGGACGCCATCACGGCGGTGCGCGGCGACCTGCCGGTGGGCTGGACGCTGGCGAACACCGACTACCACGCCACCGAGGGGGCCGAGGACGTCGTCGCCGACATCCGGGCCCGCATCAACGGCCGCTACCTCGTGGAGTCCCGCGACGACGACTTCGTGGGCGTCCAGACCTACAACCGGACGCTGCTCGGCCCCGACGGCCGGCCCGCCCCCGTGCCGGAGGGAGCGCTGCTCAACTCGACCGGCGAGGAGATCTACCCGTGGGCGCTGGAGTCGGTCATCCGCGAGGCAGCCGACATCGCCGGCGTGCCCGTGTACGTCACCGAGAACGGCCTGAGCACCGACGACGACACCCAGCGCGTCGCGTTCTTCGACGAGGCGATCGGCTGCGTGGCGCGCTGCCTGGCCGACGGGATCGACGTGCGGGGCTATGTTGCCTGGACGCTGCTCGACAACTTCGAGTGGATCTTCGGCTACGGCCCGAAGTTCGGGCTCGCGGCGGTGGATCGCACCACCTTCGCCCGGACGCCGAAGCCGAGCGCCGCCCACCTCGGGGGGATCGCCCGGGCCAACGGCCTCGCCTGACGCGCCCCACGTCGGGCCCCCCTGCGGCCGGGCGGCGCCGGCGTCAGCGGCCCTCGCGCCAGGACGCCGCCGCCGCGGCCAGGTGGGCGTCCATGATCGCGCGGGCGTTGACGCTGAGCGCCGACCACCGCGGGTCCATGGCGCCGGCGGCCACGAGGTCGCAGAAGTCGGCGATCTCATGGTGCATGGTGTCGGCCGGGGAGGTCGTGGCCCCCTCCCACAGCACCCGCTCGGAGCCGGTGCGGGGGTGGAGGACGATGCGCGTCAGGTCGGCGGGGTCGTCGAAGGTCAGCGAGGCGTCCTCGCCGGTGATGACGCTCGGGCCGAGACCGCGCGCGATCTTCGACCAGGCGAGGTCGACCACCAGCGAGCCGTGGTCGAGGTACAGGCTGCCGCCCGCCTCGAAGCCGTTGTCGAGGAAGACGCTGGCCCCGCCCAGGTTGCGCGGGGCGCCGAACAGGTCGAGGGCGGGCTGCAGACAGTAGATGCCGATGTCGGCCAGCGCCGAGTTGCCCAGGCCGGGGTCGAAGGCGTTGAGCACCTCCCCGGCGCGGAAGGCATCGTAGCGGGAGGAGTACTGGAGCTTCTCCAGCCGCGCGTACCGCAGCTCGCCCAGCTCGCCCAGGACATCGCGGATCAATCCGTGGGTCGGGGCGTGCACGTTGCGGACGGCCTCGAGCGCCACCACGCCGGCGGCCTCGGCGGCCTCGAGGATCTCGACGACCTCACCGGCATTCGTGCCCATCGTCTTCTCGACCAGGACGTGGCGGCCGGCGGCGATGGCGGCGAGGGCCTGCTCGCGGTGGGCCCCGATCGGGCTGGCGACATAGACCGCGTCCACGGCGTCGAACAGGGCGTCGAGGGTGTCGACGGCCACCCCCAGCCCGTGGCGTGCGGCGAACTCCTCGGCCCGGGCGCGCCCCCGGGAGTGGACGGCGACCGGCTCGGCCCGGCCCCCGGTGGCCCGGCAGGCGCGGACGAAGGCGTCGGAGATGACGTTGGTGCCGATGATGCCGAACCGCATGGGTTTCTCCTTGGGTGGGGGCGGCGGGGTGATCGCCGCAGGTCTGGGTGGCCCCAGGACGCCTCAGGCGTCGAGGAAGCCGAACACGGTGGCGTTGAACGCCGCGGGCGCCTCGGTGTGCGGGCTCTGCCGGGCGCCGGGGACGATCTCGAGGGTGGCGTCGGGAATCGCGGCGGCGAGCTTGGCCGCCGCGGGGTGGCCGGCGTCGTCCTGGGCGCCGACGACGACCAGGGTGCGCGCAGTGACGTCGCCGAGCCGGTCGGTGGGGTCGACGCCCTCGAGGGCGTCCAGCGCCGCGCGGAGCCGCTCCTTGTCGATGCCGAGCCGCGCCAGACGCTTGGCGGGGGTGAGCCGCAGCGCCAGCCGCTGCGCGCGCAGATCGCTCTTCGGGGGCGCCAGCTGGGCCGCGCTGAGCACGAGTTGGGCGACCGTCTCGGGGGCGCGCACGGCGATGTCGAGCGCCACCATGCCGCCGACGCCCGAGCCGATCAGCGTCAGCTGCTCGACCCCGTGCGTGTTCAGCAGGGAGAGCACGTCATCGCCGGCGGCGCTCACGCCGAAGGCGTCGTCGCGCCCGGGCCGCAGGCCGCGCAGCCACGGCGCGACGGCCTTGGCGCCGGGAGGCAGGGCGACGACCTGGTCCTGCCAGACCTGCGGGGTCTCGCCCACGCCGTGGAGGAACACGATGAGGCTCATGGGGTCGACCCTAGTCGGGCCCGCCGGGGCGGGGCGGGTTCAGCTGCGGAAGATGAGCGTGCGCTGGATGACGAAGTTGATGGTCGTCGCCAACCCCTGCGCGATGACGAACCCCACCACCTGGGCCGCGGCCGTGCCGAGCGCCATCTCCAGGGGCGGGTAGATGAGGGCGAACGTGCCGACCTGGACGGCGAAGGTGGTGCCGTACAGCACGGCGACCGCGGCGAACTTCAGGCGCGAGCCGGCGGCTCCGAAGGTCCAGCGGCTGTTGAGCGCGTAGGCCGTCATCGTGCCGAACACCCAGCTGACGGCCTTGGCCGGGGTGTGCGCCCAGCCGGCCAGGTTCATCCCGGCCACGAGCAACCCGTAGTCGACGACCGCCGCCACCACCCCGACGAGCACGAAGCGGGTGAGCTGCGTCGCCAGGGGCACCGGGGCGCGGCGGTCGGTCTGGGTCACACCAGCCATGCTCCCACTAGACTGCCGCCTCGTGGCGGACCTGAGAATCGGTGTCATCGGCGGCGGCCAGCTCGCGCGCATGATGCAGGAGGCGGCCCTGCCGCTCGGCCTGCAGCTGCGCCTCTTGGCCGAGGGCCCCCAGACCTCCGCGGCGCTGGCCGTGCCCCACGCCGCGGTGGGCGACTTTGCCGACGCCGACGCGGTGACCGCCTTCGCGCGCGACGTGGACGTCCTCACCTTCGACCACGAGCACGTGCCCACGGGCCTGCTGCACGCGTTGCAGGACGCCGGCGTGGCCGTCCGGCCCGGCCCGGACGCCCTCGTGCACGCCCAGGACAAGGCGGTGATGCGCCGGGCCATGGCCGAGCTGGACGCCCCCAACCCGCGGTGGCGCGTGGTGGCGGACGCCGACGCGCTGGTCGCGTTCGGCGAGGAGACGGGCTGGCCGGTCATCGCCAAGACCTCGCGCGGCGGGTATGACGGCAAGGGCGTGTGGCGCATCGACGGGCCGGACGCCGCCGCGACGCCGTTCGCCGCGCTCGCCGGCCCGCAGGGCCCCACCGAGGCCCAGCGCGAGGCCGACGC
Source organism: Propioniciclava soli (assembly GCF_038502305.1). Taxonomy (NCBI): domain Bacteria; kingdom Bacillati; phylum Actinomycetota; class Actinomycetes; order Propionibacteriales; family Propionibacteriaceae; genus Propioniciclava; species Propioniciclava soli. Next base: position 2,585,285 of record NZ_CP115965.1, on the reverse strand, counting down.
CGGCGTCGTCATCCTCGCCGAGGAGTTCATCGACTTCGCCCGCGAGCTCAGCGTGCTGGTGGCGCGCCGGCCCGGTGGCGAGGCCGTGGTCTACCCGGTGAGCGAGACGGTGCAGCGCGACGGAATCTGCCACGAGACGACCACCCCCGCGCCCGGCCTGCCCCCGCAGCGGGCCGCCGAGCTCCAGCGGCTGGCGCTGCGCATCGCCGAGGCGCTCGGCGTCGTGGGCATCCTCGCCGTCGAGCTCATGGAGCGTCGCGACGGCACCGTGGTGGTCAACGAATTGGCCATGCGCCCGCACAACACCGGCCACTGGAGCATCGAGGGCGCGGTGACCTCCCAGTTCGAGAACCACCTGCGCGCCGTTGCCGACCTGCCGCTGGGTTCCCCGGCCCCCGTGGCGCCGGTGGTCGTCATGAGCAACGTGCTCGGCGGCACGAACGACGACCTCCTCGGCACGTTGCCGGCCGTGCTCGCCGACCCGGGCACCCGCGTCCACCTCTACGGCAAGGCGGTCAAACCGGGCCGCAAGGTGGGCCACGTCACGGTCTGCGGCGACGACGTCGCCACCACCCGGGACGCCGCACGCGCGGCGTCCGCCCTGCTGGAAGGAGCATCGGATGGCTGAACAACCCCGCGTGGGCATCGTCATGGGCTCGGACTCGGACTGGCCCACCATGGAGGCGGCGGCGCTCGCCCTTGATGAATTCGGGGTGGCGTACGAGGCCGACGTGGTCTCGGCCCACCGGATGCCGGAGGAGATGGTGCGTTACGGCCGCGAGGCCCACGGCCGCGGGCTGGGCGTCCTCATCGCCGGGGCGGGGGGAGCGGCCCATCTGCCCGGCATGCTGGCGGCCCTGACGCCGCTGCCGGTGATCGGCGTCCCCGTGCCGCTGAAGCACCTGGACGGCCTCGACTCGCTGCTCTCGATCGTCCAGATGCCGGCGGGGGTGCCCGTCGCCACCGTCGCCGTCGGCAATGCGCGCAACGCCGGACTGCTCGCCGTGCGCATGCTGGGGCTCGCCGAATCCGACCTGGTGGAGCAGATGGTGGCGTTCCAGGACGACCTGCGGGCCGCGGCCGCCGCGAAAGGTGAGCGCATCCGCAACCGCTGACCCGGCCCGGGGACACGCCGCCTTCCCTCCGGGGTGACGGTGGCGAGGGAGGAAATACTGGGGCCAAGCTCCCCCCCTTCCCCGAGGAGATGCACGTGTCGACCGTCCACCCCAGCGCCCTCGCCGAGCCGGACCTCGCGCCCGGCGACCCGGCTCGGGCCGACGGAGTCTCCTCACCCGACGACGCGGAACGGGAGCAGACCCCCCAGGAGCGCAGCGAACGGCTGGCGTTCCGCCGCGGCGTGTCGCTGCTGGTGTTGACCCTGCTGGTGCCGGGCTCGGCCCAGGTGATCGCGGGCGGCAAGGGGCTGGGGCGGTTCGCGATGCGGCTGTGGCTGGGAGTGCTCGGCGTCCTCGGATTGTTCGCCCTGCTGTTCGCACTCCACCGCAACGCCGCGATCGCCGTCTACGCCCACCCCTTCACGCAGTGGCTCGGCTCCAGCGTCGTGCTGGTGCTCGGCATCGGCTGGGCGCTGCTGCTCCTGGACGCCTGGCGGCTCTCCCGGCCGGGCCTCATGGGCCGGCCCCGCACGTACTGGATGGCCGCCCTCGCCGGGGTGCTGGCGCTCGGCCTGGCGGCCGGGGCCACGCAGGTCTCGGCGCTCGGGCGCTCGCAGGCCACCCTGTTCGGCAGCGTGTTCGCCGGCGGCGGGTTCACCGCGCCGACCGACGGGCGCATCAACGTGCTGCTCATCGGGGCCGACGCTGAGCCCGACCGCCCCGGCATCCGCACCGACACCATGATGGTGGCCTCGGTCAGCGCCACCACCGGGCGCACCGTGCTGTTCAGCCTGCCCCGCAACCTGCAGTGGGCGCCCTTCCCGGCGGGCTCGCCGTTGCGCGAGCTGTACCCGAAGGGCTACTGGTGTGAGGACCAGTCGTGCCTGCTGAATGCCGTCTACAACCTCGCCGAGCAACACCCCGACCTCTACCCGGGGGCGGAGCGCCCGGGCCTGGTGGCGCTCCGCGAGGTCGTCTCCGAGATTCTGGGGCTGCGCATCAACTACCACGCCATGATCGACATGACGGGTTTCGAGCAGCTCATCGACGCCATGGGCGGGGTGACGCTCGACATCGCCAAGGCGGTGCCCATCGGAGGGGGCAGCGCGCCGGTGGAGGGCTACATCCAACCCGGTGAGAACGTGCGGCTCGGCGGGTTCGAGGCGCTGTGGTTCGCCCGCAGCCGGCACGGGGCGTCCGACTACGAACGCATGGCCCGGCAGAAGTGCATCGTCAATGCGGTGGCCAAGCAGGCGACACCGACGACGCTCATCACGCGCTTCAACGAGCTGGCCGCGGCGGGGGCGTCCGTGCTGACCACCGACGTGCCCACATCGGAGATCGGCCGCCTCGTCGAGCTCGCGGACGCCGGGCGGCGCCTCCCCATCGCCTCGGTGAGCTTCGCCCCTCCCCTGATCGAGCCCGTGAAGCCCGACTTCGCCGTCATCACGGACACGGTCGACGAGCAGATCCGGGCCTCCGTCGCGGCCGACGAGGACGCCGCGCGCGCCGCGGCCCAGGCGGCGGCGGCCGAGCAGGCGGGCGACGAGCAGGCCGACACCGCCCAGGCCGGCGCGGCGCCGGCCCAGGCCGCACCGGCGGAAGGTGCTCCGGCCCAGGCCGCTCCGACGGAGGCGGCACCCCAGGGCGAGCCGGCTGCGGCCACGGAACCGACGGAGGTGGTGGTCGCGGACGCGGGTCCCTCGGGCACGGGCGGGTTCAGCGAGGAGCGGCAGACCGACGACCTCACCGCGATCTGCAGCGTCGACTGAACCGGGGCGGCCTCAGGTGAGGGTGCCCTCACCCATGATCGCGAACAGATGGGCGCCGACGGCGTCCACGAGCGTGCGACCCTCGTCGAAGGTGGGCATGCGGCACATGATGGCGGCGGTGTAGTCGCGCCCTTCGCCGACGACGTGGCCGATTGAGTTGACCGCCCAGAGCTGGTCGAGGGACTGGAACTGCACCCAGCCGTTCTTCATCTGCACGTGGACGTGGCTGCCGCGGTCGTGGCCCACGCCCCAGGTCTGCTCGGCATTGGTCTTGCTCATCAGGTCGAGCAGGTACATCCGGTCCTCGGTGGCCACCGCGGGCGTCCCGTCGACGAGAGCGTCGACGAGGGCGCGCTGGTCGTCGGGGGTCGTGTTGGTCCAGGACCAGAACTCGCTGCGGTCGTCGCCGTGGGTGTCGGGCAGGCCGAGCTCGGCGGCCAGCTCGGTGTAGGGCTGCTTGCCGCCGACCCATGCCCACAGCGCGTCCGCGGCGTCGTTGTCGGAGTTGATGATCGCCTGGGAGGCCAGGCCGTACTGCTCGAAGGTCAGCTGCTCACCGGCGGCCCGCGCCCGGCGCAGCGCCAGGAGCACGATCATGACCTTGGCGATCGAGGCGCTCTGGGTGGCGTAGTCGCCGCGGTAGGCGTAGGTCGCTCCGGAGCGCAGGTCGCGCACTGACAGACCGAGCAGGTCGGTGTTGGCCGAGGCAGTCGTCATCATCGCCTCGAGCTGTTCGCGGACGGTGCCGCCGGCGTCCGGCACGGGTGTCGGCAGCACGAGCTGTGTGGCGGGGTTGGCGCACCCGCCCAGGCCGAGCCCGGCCAACCCCGCGCCCGCCAGGCCGAGCAGGAGGGTGCGGCGGGTGAGGGGTGGGGTCATGGCCTCCATCATGGCAGCAGCCGTGCGTGCTCCGAGGCCGCCACGCGCCCGGCATCCACCTCAGGGTCGTCCACCAGCACCACCGAACCGCCGCCGAGCACCGCGCCGGCGAGGAGGGTCAGCGCGGTCGCGGCGTCCGGTGCGGCGGCGCAGACGCGTTCGGTGACGGACGCGAGCGCAGCGACGTCGGCGTGGGTGCGGACGCCGGCGTGGTCGAACCAGGCCGGGGCGTCGGGGTCGGTGGGCACGCCGGGGAAGAAGTCGGGCTGGGCGAGGGCCTCCCCGGCGAAGTCGGCCACCCCGGCGGGCAGATCGCCCAGGGGGCGTCCCCACGGGTCGAGCGAGCAGGCGTAGGTCACGTCGCCGACGGGCGCGGGCTCGCGCGGCCCGATGACGGCCAGATCGGCACCGGCGGCGTCCGCCCGGGACGCGACGCGGACGCCCAGGCCCGCCCGCCAGCAGGCGAACGGCCACACCCAGGCCATCCAGTGGGCGGGGGCCTCACCCAGGACGGGCAGGGCGACATCGGCGTCCGGCTCGAGATCCAGCTCACCCAGCAGGTTCGCTGTCTTGTCGACCCAGTTCGCGAAGCTGGCGACGGAGAGTTCGGTCCGCGCGCCCCCGGGGCCGTAGTGGGTGAGCAGGACGGCGCCGCCGTCGCGGGCCGCACGGTGGTGCAACTGGCTGCTGACGGGCGTTGCGTGGGGCACGGCGCCAGCTTAGGCGCCGGTAGCATGACCGCCATGCGTTACGTCGTGATCATGGCGGGCGGGTCCGGCACACGCCTGTGGCCCCTCTCGCGGCAGGGGACCCCGAAGCAGCTGCTGCCGCTCATCGGGGGGCGGAGTCTGCTCCGGCTGGCCTATGAGCGGGCCGTTGAGCTGGTCCCCGCCGAGCGGGTGCTCGTGGTCACCGGCGCAGCCCACCTCGACGCCGTGCGGGCCGACCTGCCGGAGGTGGCGGAGGCCAACCTGCTCGGCGAGCCCGTCGGACGCGACTCCCTCAACGCGATGGCGTGGCCCGCGGCCGTGCTCGCCCGGCGCGACCCCGACGCGGTGATCGCACAGCTGACCGCTGATCAGCTGATCGAGCCGCTCGACGCATTCGTCACGGCAGTCGATGCGGCGTTCCGGCTGGCCGAGGCCGAGCCGGACGCCCTCGTCACGCTGGGTGTGGTGCCCACCTCGGCCCACACGGGGTACGGCTACCTGCAGCGGGGCGACGCGGTGGCGGGGTTCGCGGGGGCCTGCGTCGTGCGCGAGTTCCGCGAGAAGCCGGACGCGCAGACCGCGGCCGCCTATGTCGCGTCCGGTGACTTCTGGTGGAACGCCGGCATGTTCGTCTTCCGGGCCGCCACCTTCCTGGAGCAGGTGCGGCTGCTGGAGCCCGCGGTGCACGCCGGCGTCCTCGGCCTGGCCGAGGCGCCGGAGAGGCTGGGTGAGGTCTTCACGACCTTGAAGAAGATCTCGGTCGACTACGCCGTGTTCGAGCCGGTGAGTCGCGGGCAGGGCTCGGCGCGGGTGCTGGCCGTCCCGTTGCCGATCTCGTGGAAGGACGTCGGCGGCTATGCGAGCCTCGCCGAGGTGCTCGAGCACGACGACGACGGCAACACGGTCGATGGACGGGGGCTGGCCGTCGACACCACGGACAGCCTCGTGATGAACACCGACGAGGGACACGTCGTGGCCGTCCTCGGCGTCACCGGTCTGGTCGTGGTGCACACGCCCGACGCCACGTTGGTGACCACGCTGGAGCACGCCGAGCAGGTCAAGGGTCTGGTGACGCGCGTCGCCGAGACCGCTGGGCCCGAATTCGTCTGATCGATCGTGTGAGCGAACTGACCCGAGCGGTGCCGGCGCGGCCGGTCACCGGGGATGGAGTGTGTGGTGGTTGACAACCTGAGGCGTCTGCGGGAGCCGGCAGCGTGGGTCGTCCTCGCGGTGACCGCGGCCAGCATCGTGCTGGCACTGGTGCGATTCGGCGTGGCGGTGAGCCTGGGGGAGCCGTTCACCCCGGCCGCGCAGACCGTGGCGCTCGACGCGATGAACCTGACCCTCGTGGTGGTGGTCGTGGGGCTCGCCTGGGCCTGCGTGTTCGTGGCGCCCCCCACCCCCCGTGCCCGGCGGGTCGTGCTGGTCAGCGCGGTGATCGTCACGCTCGGCACCCTGCTGACCCTGGCGGGGGCCGTGGCGGCGGTCGTCAGCGCCGTCGGCGGGGCGCTGGGGGTGGTGCTCGAGCTGGTCGGGGGACTGCTGGACATCATCCTCAAGGGCGTCGGCGCCGTGACCCTGTGGCTGGTGCACCGCGGCCTGCGCGGGGGGCGTATCGGGGTTGCCGCCGTGGAGCCCGCGCCCGCCGTGGCCGCCGTCGAGGCGGCCCCGGAGCCGCCCCGAGCGCCGACCACGTGGACGCCGGACGCGGCGGCCGGCAGCGTGTGGACCTCGGCCTCGGACGCTGCCGCCGGCGCCCCCGCCAGTGGCTTCGGCCGGCAGGGTGACCAGGCCGGCTGGCACCCGGTGGCGCGGCCCGCCGACCCGGACGACACGGATTCTCCACCGAACCGGCTCTGACGGCACGCTCCGTCCACTCGGGGCCGGCGACACGCCGGCGTTGTGGATACTGAAATCCACCCGGGCTTGACGAACGGCTAATGACACGGGTGTAATTCAGGTGTCAAGCATGAAGGCGGCGCGTCGAGGAGGTACACCGGACCATGCGCGAACTGATGATCGTGGTGCCGGAGGACGAAGGAGTCCTCGGCTGGCAGGAGCGGGCGCTGTGCGCCCAGACCGACCCGGAGGCGTTCTTCCCCGAGAAGGGTGGCTCCACGCGCGAGGCGAAGAAGGTGTGCCAGACGTGTGAGGTGCGCGCCGACTGCCTCGAATACGCTCTCGAGCACGACGAGCGGTTCGGCATCTGGGGCGGCCTCTCCGAGCGCGAGCGGCGCAAGCTCAAGCGGCGGGCGGTCTGATCCGCTGGGGCGGGACCGCACCAGCGGATCCACGCCCCCATTGGTGAATTGAGTCCTCGGGGCAGGGAGGCGACGGGGGCAGCGGTTTGAGAGGCGCCGGTGTACGAGAAGTGCCGGTGATCGAGGGGTGCCGGGCGGTCACCGGGTGGAGTCAGTCGTCCCAGTCGTCCTCGGAGCCCCGGTGCCCCAGCGGATCGATCTCGTCCACCGCGATGCCGGTGGCCTCGCTGAGCTGCTCGACGATCGTGCGGAACACCAAGATGCGCAGCCCGCGGCGCGTCCGGGCCCGCCGTTCGAGCGGGCGGCGATAGACCACCACGGTGCCGTTGGTGTTCGGTGTGGCCGACACGGCGGCGGCCAGCGGGACGCGGTTCGGCGCCCAGGCGGGGATCACGCCCGGCACGTCCTCGACGCCGACGTCGATGCCGGCCAACGCCCGCGGGCAGTGGTCGGAGATCTGGGTCAGCGCGTCGTGGACGCACATCGTGAAGTACTCGGCCTTGTTCTGCCGCCCACGCAGCGGGGCGGGCGAGCCGGTGTAGGGGTTGGGGAGCGCGAGGCGTCCGCGCAGGCCGCGCTGGTGCCGGTCACGTGCAGAACCCATGGGCGAACTGTAGACGCTCGCGCAGCGACACCCCGCCCCAATACCCCGGGGGCGGCACGTAGACGGGTAGCGTGCAGCGGGTGAAGCCGCGCCAGTGCTCCCGGACGGGCTGTCAGCGACGCTCGGTGGCCACGTTGACCTACGTCTACGCCGATTCGGTGGCCGTCGTCGGCCCGTTGGCGCTGCGCGCCGAGCCGGGCACCTACGACCTGTGCGAGCAGCACGGCGCCACGGTCTCGACGCCGCGCGGCTGGGAGCTCATCCGCCTGCCCCTGGATGACGCGGACCCGGGCCCGCACCACGATGACCTGCTCGCGCTGGCCGACGCCGTGCGCGAGGTGGGCTTCACCTGGGACGCCCCCGCCACGGCCCCCGCGGCACCGGCGGGTCCCCAGCCGGCCCTGACGCGACGCAAGGGGCACCTCGGCGTCGTGGCGGATCCGGGTGACGCGGCCCGGTAGGCTGGGGCGGTGATCGACAGCGTCATCTTCAAGGCCAACGACATTCGGGGCGTCATCGGGGTCGACGGAGCGGAGTGGGATCTCGAGGGTGCCCGTCAGATCGGTGCCGCCTACGTGCACGTCTTCGACCTCGCGGGGCAGACCTTCGTGATGGGCCGCGACATGCGCGTCACCGGCCCGGAGGTGTCTGCGGCCTTCGCCGACGGGGCGTTGGCGCAGGGCGCGAACGTCATCGACGTGGGGCTGGCCAGCACCGATGCCCTCTGGTACGCCTCCGGCACCCTCGGGCTGCACGGGGTGCAGTTCACCGCCTCCCACAATCCGGCCAGCTACAACGGTGTGAAGTTCTGCCTCCCGGGGGCGGCCCCGGTGACCACCGACGACCTGCTCCGGCTGCGCGAGCGGGCGATGGGCGCTCCGATCCCCGACGCCGACAGCCGCGGCACGCTGACGCGGCAGGACATCCTCACCGGCTACAGCGAACACCTGCACTCGTTGGTGGACCTGACGGGCCTGCGGCCGCTCAAGGTCGTCGTGGACGCCGGCAACGGCATGGCGGGCCTGACCACGCCGGCGGTCCTGGGCCCGCTGGGCCTGGAGCTCGTGCCGCTCTTCCTCGATCTCGACGGCACGTTCCCGAACCACATGCCCAACCCGCTGATCGAGGAGAACCTCGTGGACGCCCAGGCCGCCGTCCGTGCGCATGGCGCGGACCTGGCGCTGGTGTTCGACGGTGACGCCGACCGCTGCTTCGTCATCGACGAGCACGGTGAGGTCGTCAGCCCCTCCGTCATCACCGCGCTGATCGCCGCGCAGGAGTTGCGTCGCGAACCGGGCGGCACCATCGTCATCAACACGATCACCTCGCGGGCGGTGGGGGAGGTCGTGGGTCGTCTGGGCGGTGAGTTGGTCATCAGCCACGTCGGCCACACGTCGGTGAAGGCGCACATGGCCGCCCACGACGCCGTGTTCGGTGGCGAGCACTCCGCCCACTACTACTTCCGGGACTTCTGGGGCGCGGACACGGGCATGCTCGCCGCGCTGCACATCCTGGCCATGCTCGGCCGGTCGGACGCCACCATGTCCGAGCTCGCGGGGCAGTTCGCCGGTTACGTCGGCTCGGGCGAGATCAACTCCGTCGTCGCGTCGGTGCCGCCGGTGCTGGCGCGCGTGGTTGCGGCGTTCGAGGGACGCGGCAGCATCGACACCGGCGACGGCGTCACGGTGGCCGGCGACGACTGGTGGGTGAACGTGCGGCCGTCCAACACCGAACCGCTGTTGCGCCTGAACGTGGAGGCGCGCGACGCGGCGCACATGGCGGCGCTGCGCGACGAAGCACTGGCCATCATCCGAGAAGGGAACCCCCAATGAGCGATCTCGTCCCCGGCGTCCTCGAACTGCTGGTCTGCCCCGCCTGCCGCGCGCAGCTCACGTGGGCCTACGAGGCGTCCGAGCTGGTGTGCACCGGCGCGGACTGCGGCCTGGCCTACCCGGTGCGTGGCGGCATCCCGATCCTCGTCATCGACGAGGCGCGGGCCCCGCACGGGAACTGAACCCCGTGCCCGAGTTCGACGACGGCCGGCTCGACGACGCCGACGTCCTCGCAGCGGCGGACGGGCTGCTGCGGCCCCTCGCCGAGGCGGGCGCCCGCGTCCGCCGCGAGGCGTCCCTGGCCGCGGACGCCCTGGCCGGGCTGACCGACGAGTCGCGTCCCCGCGCGGTGATCGCCATCGGCCCCGAGGCTCGGTTGCTCCGCGCCTTGCTGGAGCCGGTGTGCCCCGTGCCGTTCCTGGCCTGGCCGAGCCTGGGCCTGCCCGGCTGGGTCGGTCCCCTCGACCTCGTGGTGGTGCTCGGTGGCACCGGTCAGCACGCCGGCTCGGCTGTCGCCGAGGCCCTGCGACGCGGCAGCCGGCTGCTCGTGGTGGCGCCGGAGGGCTCCACCCTGGCGCGCCAGTCCGCGTCCCGGGCGGCGACGCTGCTCCCCGTGTCTGCCTCGTCGGACCCGTTCCCCGTCGCGCTCACCGCGCTGGCCGCGCTGCACGCCTTCGGGCTCGGGCCGGCCGTCTCGGCCGAGGGCGTCGCCGACGCCTTCGACGCGGTAGCGCTCGACTGCGGCCACGGCCGCGACCTTGCCGAAAACCCGGCCAAGCGGCTCGCTTTGGAGCTGGCGGACGCCGAGCCCTTCATCTGGGGCGGCTCGGTGCTGGCGGCCCGGGCCTCGCGCCGCATCGCCGAGGCGGTGCGCACGGCGTCCGGCCGGGTGGCCCTGGCGGCGGACGCGGGGGAGCTGCTTCCGCTGCTGGCGGCGACGCCGCCGCGGGATCCGTTCGCCGACCCGTTCGCCGATCCCGCCGACGCCGGAGCACCGCTGCGCCCGACCCTCGTCGTGGTCGACGACGACCTGGGCGATGCCGAAACCGCCGAGCAGCGCGCCGCGCTGGAGCAGAACGCCGAGGCGGTCGACGTCCGCGTCTCCCGGGTGGAACAGGTCAGCGGCGAGCCGTTGGAGCGCTACGCCACCGTCCTCGCCACGGGCCTGTTCGCTGCCGCCTACCTGCAGATCGGCCTCGCGCGCGACGAGCGACGGTGACGCCACCCCGCCCCGCGGAGGTCAGGACGCCGGAACCGCCGGAGCCACCGAGGTGACGGTCCGCATGAGCACGACGTAGACGGCCGCGCCGATGGCGGCCCCGATGACCCAGGCGAAGCCGCTGAGGAAGGCGAGCGCCGGCAGCCACACCGTGGCCACCGAGAACACCGCGGCGATCGCGATGGTCGCTATGGCGCGGGCGTTCCAGCCTTTCTCGTAGTGATAGCGCCCCGCCGGATCCATCGAGTACAGGTCGGAGACGTCGAGGTGACGCCTGCGCACGATGTAGTAGTCGGCCACGAGCACCCCGTAGAGCGGGGCGAGGATCGCGCCGAGGGTGTCGACGAACATCGGCAGCCCGATCTGGCTGATGGTGGCGACCCACAGGGCGCCCACGACGAAACCGATCGCGGCCGTCAGGTAGCCGCCGGCCTGGAAGCTGATGCGCTGCGGCGCGAGGTTCGACAGGTCGTAGGCGGGCGGGATGAAGTTGGCGACGAGGTTGATGCCCACCGTGGCGATGACGAAAGTGACGGCGGCGACGACGGTGAGCGCGACGTTGCCGACGAGCCCGACGATGTCGGCGGGGTTGGTGAGCGGCTCACCCTGGCCGCCCTGGAGCACGATGAACGACCCTGCGGTGATGAACAGGCTGAGGAACGTGAAGAACGTGAGGCTGACCGGGAGGCCGAGGAAGTTGCCCCGACGCATGGTGGCCTGGCTGCGGGAGAACCGGGCGAAGTCGCCGAAGTTGATGACCACCGCCGAGAAGTACGCGATCATCGTGCCGATGACCCCGACGAAGGCCGAGACCGCGGCCCAGCCCTGCACCTGGTTGTTGTTGAAGATCTGGCCGACCGCGGGCAGCAGCCGGTCGCCGGCCTGGATCCAGATCATCACCAGCAGCGCCACCATCACGACGTAGACGGCCGGCCCGGCGACGTTGAGGAACCGCTCGATCCAGGTGATGCCCCGGACGAACAAGACGATCTGCAGCGCTGCCACCGCGACGTAGGACACCCAGTCGACCCAGGTCATGCCCAAGAACGTCGCGGTCGCCGGGCTACCCAGGATGGCGTTCAGGGCGAGTGAAACCGCGGTGGAGGCAAAGTAGGTCTGCGCGCCGTACCAGAAGATGGCCACGACGCCGCGGATCAGGGCGGGGAACTGGGCCCCGCGCACTCCCATGCTGGCGCGGGCCATGACGGCGTAGGGAATGCCGTACTTCACGCTGGGCTGGCCCGTGAGGTTGACCAGCCAGTTCACGAACAGCCCGGCGAGGATGATCGCGGTGAACACCCACCACCCGTTGATGCCGGCGGTGATGAACAGGCTCGCCGCCAGCGTGTAGCCGGCCAGACTCTGCACGTCGTTGGTCCACACGTTGAATATCTCGAACGATCCCCAGCGCCGCTGCTCGCGCGGGAGCGGCAGGAGGTCGTCGTTGGTCAGGGCCGGGTGTCCTGACACGGTGAGGGTCGTGTCGAACTCCGGTGTGACAGCCGCGTCGGTCACGGTCATCTCAGTGCCTCTCAGTGATCAGATGGGCACCGGGGGCCCGGGCCGTGACTGACGTTAGGGACGCCGGCCCCACCCCCCGTGTCGGCGGCGTAACGTCGTCGTTAAGGTGGCATATATCCGCTCTGGCGCGGGCCGGGACGCCTCCGCTGCCAACCGACCTTCGAGGGCCGGTAGGCTGGCGCGTCGTGGACTACAAGGTGGCTGACCTGACCCTGGCCCCGTTCGGGCGGACCGAGATCTCCCTCGCCGAGCACGAGATGCCCGGCCTGATGGCGATGCGGGAGCGCTACGCGGCGTCGCAACCGCTGGCCGGCGCGCGCATCGCCGGCAGCCTCCACATGACGGTGCAGACCGCCGTGCTCATCGAGACCCTCGTGGCCCTGGGCGCTCAGGTGCGGTGGGCGTCGTGCAACATCTTCTCGACGCAGGATCACGCGGCCGCCGCGATCGTCGTGGGCCCCACGGGGACGCCCGAGGCGCCGGCGGGCGTCCCGGTGTTCGCCTGGAAGGGGGAGACGCTCGAGGAGTACTGGTGGTGCACCGAGCAGATCCTCAGCTGGCCCGACGGCCACCCGAACATGATCCTGGACGACGGGGGCGACGCCACGTTGTTCGTGCACTCCGGCGTGGAGTTCACCAAGGCCGGCGCCGTGCCGGAGGCGACGGCGTCCGATTCGGCCGAGTACCGCGTGATCCTGGCGACGCTGCGGGCGTCCGGGCTGGACTTCGTGGGGCTGGCCGACAGCATCCAGGGCGTGACCGAGGAGACCACGACGGGCGTCCACCGCCTCTATGAGATGGCGAGGGCCCAGACGCTGCTGTTCCCGGCGATCAACGTCAACGACGCCGTCACCAAGAGCAAGTTCGACAACCGCTACGGCTGCCGGCACAGCCTGATCGACGGCATCAACCGGGCCACCGACGTGCTGATCGGCGGCAAGGTCGCGGTCGTCTGCGGCTACGGCGACGTCGGCAAGGGCTGCGCGGAGTCGTTGGCCGGCCAGGGTGCGCGGGTGGTCGTCACCGAGATCGACCCCATCTGCGCGCTGCAGGCGGCCATGGACGGCTACCAGGTCGCCACGCTGGACGACGTGGTCGCCACTGCCGACATCGTCATCACCGCCACCGGCTGCAAGGACGTGGTGACCGCGGCCCACATGGCCGCGATGAAGCACAACGCGATCGTGGGCAACATCGGCCACTTCGACAACGAGATCGACATGGCCGGCCTCGAGGCCACCCCGGGCATTGAGCGGCGTCCGGTGAAGCCGCAGGTGGACCAGTGGGTGTTCGCCGACGGGCACGCGATCCTCGTCCTCAGTGAGGGACGCCTGCTCAACCTCGGCAACGCCACCGGCCACCCGAGCTTCGTCATGAGCAACAGCTTCACCAACCAGGTGCTCGGCCAGATCGAGTTGTTCACCCGCCCCGAGGCGTATCCCACCGGCGTCCACGTGCTGCCCAAGCACCTGGACGAGGAGGTCGCCCGCCTGCACCTGCCGGCCCTCGGTGCGCGGCTCACGACGCTGACCGACGCCCAGGCCGCCTACCTGGGAGTGCCCGTTGCGGGGCCCTACAAGGCGGAGCAGTACCGCTACTGACGCCGCAGCGTCCGGCGTGAGCGGGGGCGTCCGCCCTCAGAGCTGGAGGACGTAGGCGCTGCCCTCGTGCCCGAAGCCGACCATCTCGAGATAGTTGCGGTGAACCGTGGTGTGCGCGTGGGCGACGAGGCGCTCGTAGCCCTCGTCGGTGAACGTGGAGCGGCCCGGGCCGAACAGCCACGTCGCTGTGCGGGAGTCCCGGAAGGCGGGGGTCACGTAGTCGAGCTTCACGTGCAGCTCGGTGCCCACGGGCTCGGCCATGAAGACGCCGGCCGGCAGGCCGTCACGGGTCAGCAGGCGGACGAACGAGTCCCGCGGCGAGGGGTGGTAGTCGGGCTGGCTGTTGGTGATCTCGATGGCATTGGCGTCGAGGAAGTCACGGAGGAACGGCTCGTCGCGCTGCATCGGCACGGCGGCCACCGACGTGGCGGGCTGCAGCTCCTTGCGCAGGTACCAGACGTTGATGACGGCGATGGCTGCGTTCGTGATGATCACGGGGATGGCACTGATTGCGATGCCGTAGGCAACGAACACGAGCGACCCTATCAGCGACACCGTCCGCAGCCGCACCACCGAACGCATCGCCAGCGACGCGACGATCAGGGCCGAGGCGAGGTACCCGACGATGTCGACCCCCGTCATCCGCGGGGCACCTCGAAGGCGACCAGGTCTGCGGTGCCGGGAGCGAGGGCGTCCCAGGCCTCATCGTGGGTGAGGACGGCGATGCCGCACGTGGGGAACTTCGTCTCGATGCGGTCGCGCAGCGGTGAGGCGTACTGGGTGGCGAGGGTGAGAATCAGGTCGCTGGCCGTCGGCTCGTGGCCAATGAGCAGCACCTTGTGCGCGGCGTCCGGCAGGCCGTTCAGGACGGCCGTCACCTGCGGCGTCCAGGCGTGGTAGATGTCCTCGACGACCCGGACGTCGTCGGCGTGGACGCCGGCCATGGCCAAGCAGTCCCAGGTCTGGGACGTCCGGGCGGCCGGGGAGAGCAGCACCACGTCGAACCGCGTGCCCGCGAGTCGCTGACCCGCGACGACCGCGTCGCGGGTCCCGCGGCCCGAGAGCGGACGGTCCAGGTCGGTGTCGTTGGTCTTCCACGACGACTTGGCGTGCCGCATCACGACGAGGCTGCGGGTCACTGGTCCTCCCCGCCACCCTCACCGGGGTTGAGTGTGTCCCAGATCTCCTTGCACTCGGGGCAGACGGGGAACTTGTCGGGATTGCGGCTGGGCACCCACACCTTGCCGCAGAGTGCGACGACGGGAGTCCCCATCACCATGGCCTCCGTGAGCCGGTTCTTCGGCACGAAGTGACTGAAGCGTTCGTGGTCCCCCTCGTCGAGTCGGACATCGGTGCGCTCCTCCACGATCGTCTGCGACCCGGGAGCCGGCGTGAGCTGAGTCATGCGTTTCATCCTAGACACTTCGTCGTGGTGGAATGCCCCTCGTGCCTGCGAACCGATTGATGACGGCCGGCCTGCTCCTGTGCGTGCTGGCCGTCGCCTTCGAGACCCAGGCGGTGCTCACGGCCATGCCCGCGGCGGCGGACGACCTGGGTGACCTCCACCTCTACGCGTGGGCGTTCACGGCCGTCATGATTCCCCAGATCGTCGCGATCGCGGTCGCGGGACGTTGGTGCGACACCCGGGGCCCGCTGCCGGCGTTCTCGACCGGGCTCGTGCTGTTCGCCGTGGGCATCGTCATCGCCGCGCTGGCACCGACGATGGCCGTCCTGCTGGTGGGCCGGGTCGTCCAAGGGCTGGGGGCGGGCGGCATCAACCTCTCCCTCATGGTGGTGACCGGCCGGGCCTACGCGCCGGCCGACCGCGCGCGGGTCATGACGTGGTTCTCGGCGTGCTGGATGCTGCCGTCGTTCCTCGGCCCGGTCGTCGCGGCCTGGCTCAGCGAAAATCTGTCGTGGCACTGGGTGTTCTGGTCTGTGCTGCCGTTCCTCGCGCTCGGCGCGGCGTTCCTGCTGCCGGGGCTGGTCCGGCTGCCGCACCACGGTGAGACGGGGGACGGCGACCACGTGCCCGTCCACGCCGCGCTGGGCGTCGCGGTGGGCATCGCGCTGATCCAGGTGGCCGGCCAGCGTCTGGAACCGCTGTCGGTGCTCTGGGCGCTGCTCGGCTTCGTGGCGCTCGGTGTGTGGGCGCGGCGACTGATGCCCCGGGGTTTCAGCCTGACCGGTGCCGGCCTGAGCAGCACCGTGCTGGCCCGCCTCGTGACCGCCGGCTCGTTCATGGGCATGCAGGCGTTCCTGCCCCTGATGCTCGTGCAGCGCGGCGCGTCGCTGCTGGTGGCCGGAGCGGCCATCACCGTCGCCTCGGTCGGCTGGATGGCCGGCTCCTGGCTGCAGTCGCGGCCGTGGCTGCTCCTGTCGCGCGACCGGATCATCGTGCTGGGTGCTGTCTGCGTGGCTGCCGGGTTGGCCGTGGTGACCCTCGGTGCCGGTGGGGTGGCCGGCGGCGCGTGGCTGCCGGTGGCCGGCTTCACCGTGGCGGGCCTCGGCATGGGGCTTGCGACGGCGTCCACCTCGTTGGTGGTCATGCAGCTCTCCCCGGTGGTTGAGCTCGGGCGCAACACGAGCTCCCTGCAGGTGGGCGAGATGCTGGGCAACGCACTGCTCGCCGGCGCGGCGGGCACCCTGTTCGCCGCGCTGGGCCCGCGCGGGAGCACGGAGTTGACGTTCGGCAGCATTGCCGGCCTGCTCACGGCCACAGCGCTGCTGGCCGTGCTCATCGCCAGCCGCATCGGCCATGTGCAGAACCATTCCGCGCGGGTGTAGGGCGGGGGCGGCCGCGTCGGTGCGCGCGGCGTCCTCGCACTAGACTCCGGGCCGACGGCTGGGTGAAGAGGAGGACGTGGGTGGACGAGGTCGATCGCATCGTCGCCGCCTGGGCCCGTGAGGCCCCCGAGCTCGACGTCACGCCCATGCAGGTCCTCTCCCGGGTCACGCGCCTGGCGCGTCACCTCGATCTGGCGCGGCGGGACGCGTTCGCCGTCCACGCCCTCGACGTGTGGGAGTTCGACGTCCTCGCCGCGCTGCGGCGCGAGGGCCCGCCCTATGAGTTGTCGCCCGGGCAGCTCATCGCCCAGACCCTGTCGACCTCGGGCACGATGACGAACCGGATCGATCGGCTGGCCGGCCGGGAGCTGGTGGAGCGCCGCCCGGACCCGAGCGACCGGCGCGGCGTCCGCGTCCGGCTGTTGCCCGCCGGCCAGGCGGTGGTGGACGCGGCCCTGGCCGATCTGCTGGCGCGCGAACGGGCCATCCTGGACGCCCTCGCCCCGGCGGAGCGGGACGCGGTGGCCGCGCTGTTGAGACGTCTCGTGCAACCCTTCGAGACCGAATAGGCCGGCACTGGCAACCCCGGTAGGCTGCCGCGCATGCCGCTCTCCAACCCGACGCTCGGTCCGCTCGCCGAGGCGTTCGGCATCGCCTGTGAGTTCTGGGACTGGAAGGGGCGGCACACCGAGGTCGACGACGCCACCGTGATCGGCATCTTGGCCGGCATGGGCGTCGATGCGGGCAGCGACGAGGCGGCTGCCGCGGCGCTGCGCGAGCACGGCCTGCGGCACTGGCGGCGGGCGCTGCCGCCCTGCACGGTGGTGCAGCAGGGGCGTCAGGAACGCATCGCGGTGCACGTGCCGGCCGGCCACCCGGCCGACGTGGTCGTCCGCCTGGAGGAGGGCGGCTCCGTCACGCTGTCGCAGGCGGACAACGAGGTGCCGGACGCCGAGGTGGACGGGCGGCTGACGGGTGAGGCGACCTTCGTCGTCCCCGAGAACCTGCCGCTGGGGTACCACCGGCTGCACCTCACCACCACCGACTGGACGGCCGAGGCGTCGCTGGTGGTCACCCCCGCGTTTCTGGGGTTCCCCGCGTCGATGGGCGAGCGTCGCGTGTGGGGGTACGCCACGCAGCTGTACAGCGTGCGGTCGGCGAACTCCTGGGGCATGGGTGACCTGTCGGATCTGGCCGACCTCGCGACCTGGTCGGGCACCCAGCACTTCGCCGGCTACGTGCTGGTCAATCCGCTGCACGCGGCCGAGCCGATGCCGCCGCTGGAGCCGTCGCCGTACCTGCCGAGCAGCCGGCGCTACGTGAACCCGTTGTACCTGCGCCCCGAGGCGATCGCCGAGTATGCGGGGTTGGCCGAACACAAGCGGGAGCGGATCCGGCAGCTGCGGCTCGGGCTGGAGCGGACGCTGGCGGGCTCCGACCACATCCAGCGGGACCCGATCTGGGAGGCCAAGATCGAGGCGCTGCGCGTGGTCTACGACGAGGGGCTCTCCGAGGTGCGGCACATGGCCAAGGAGCACTTCGTGCGTGCGGAGGGGCGTCCGCTGGCCCAGTTCGCGACGTGGTGCGCGCTGGTGAACACGTTCGGCATGAACTGGCGCGACTGGCCCGTCGAGTATCGGCGGCCCAGCTCGCCGCAGGTGGCGGCCTTCGCTGCCGAGCACGCCCGCGAGATCGACTTCTACGTGTGGCTGCAGTGGCAGGCCGACAACCAGCTGCGCAGCGCCCAGTCGGCGGCGCGCGGGGCGGGCATGCGGGTCGGCGTCATGAACGACCTGGCGGTGGGGGTGTCGAAGGAGTCCGCGGAGGCGTGGATCCTGGGCGAAGCCTTCGCGCAGGGCGTCAGCGTCGGCGCGCCGCCCGACCACTACAACCAGCTGGGGCAGGACTGGGGTCAGGCGCCCTGGCGTCCGGACCGGTTGGAGGAGCTGAGCTACCAGCCGTTCCGCGCCATGGTGGCGGGCATCCTGCGGCACTCCGGGGGGGTGCGGGTCGACCACATCATGGGGTTGTTCCGGCTGTGGTGGATTCCCGACGGCCTGCCGCCGACCCGGGGTGCCTACGTGCGCTACGACCACGAGGCCATGGTCGGCATCCTGTGCCTGGAGGCGCACCGCGCCGGCGCGCTGGTGGTGGGGGAGGATCTGGGCACGGTCGAGCCGTGGGTGCGCGAGTACCTGCGCGGACGCGGCATCCTCGGCACCTCGGTGGCGTGGTTCGAGGCCGGGGCGGACGGCCGCCCCCTGCCGCCGGAGGACTACCGCGAGTACTGCATGGCGTCGGTGACGACGCACGACATGCCGCCCACCGCCGGGTACTTGGCGTGCGACCACATCCGGCTGCAGCACTCGCTCGGCATGCTCACGGAGGGGCTGGACGAGGAGCTCGCCGCGGCCGACCAGCAGTTCGCCACGTGGCGCGAGGTGCTCACCGAGCGCGGCCTGCTGGCGGCGGGGGAGACCGACGTGGCCGAGCAGGTGCTCGCGATGCACCGGTTCATCGTGGACACGCCGGCCCGCGTCCTGTGCGCGGCGCTCACCGACGCCGTGGGTGACCGGCTCACCCAGAACCAGCCCGGCACGGTGGACGAGTACCCCAACTGGCGCGTGCCGCTGTCCGGGCCGGACGGGTTGCCGCTGACGCTGGAGGACGTCTTCACCTCCGAGCGGGCGGCCCGGTTGGCCGCCGTGATGAACGACTTCCGGATCCAGGCCATCGGGCGGCGCTGACCGGCCGGTGCGGGCTGGTGCGCTCACACTCCGGTTCGGGGCTCAAACGCCGCGACCGGAACCGGAGTTTGAGACTCAAGCGAGCGTGTCGGCAGCGTTCGTGGGGGCGCCGGGGGTGACCCAGATGCCGGCGTCGGCCCAGGCCTCGACCAGCGCGGGAACCGCGGCCGGGGTGACCGCGGCGGTGAGCCCCAGCAGCACGGTGGTGTCGAAGCCGGCGGCCAGGGCGTCGGTGGCCGTGGCCCGGACGCAGTGGTCGGTGGCGATACCGCAGACGTCGACGCTCGCCACGGCGTGGGAGCGCAGGAAGTCGGCCAGCCCAACGCCGAGCGCGTGGTCGCGGCCCTCGAAGCCCGAATAGGCGGCGGCGTACTCGCCCTTGTCGAAGATGCCGGCGAAGCCCGGTGTGCCCAGGTTGGGGTGGAAGTCGGCCCCCGGCGTTCCGGCCACGCAGTGCGGCGGCCAGGAGTCCACGTAGTCGGGCTCGTCGGAGAAGTGGGCACCGGGATCGATGTGGTGGTCCCGCGTCGCCACCACGACGTCGTAGCCGTGGTCACCGGCGAGCAGGTCGGCGATCGCGGTCGCGGTCGACGCCCCGCCCGCCACGGCGAGGGAGCCGCCCTCGCAGAAGTCGTTCTGGACGTCGACGACGATGAGCGCGCGCACGTCAGGCCTCCGGTGCGTAGGGGTTGAAGGTGGCCTCGCCCTCGGCGTCGAGCATCACCGTGACGATGGCGGGGTAACCGCGGCTCATCTTGAACGCCGAGCTGGGCAGCTCCCCCCGGGAGCGGTGGTGCCGCTCGCGGGCGGCGTCCAGGGGCTCGCGCCCGACGATCTCACCTTGGCGCACGAGTTCGACGAGCAGCGGCCGGTCGTTGTGGTCACCCTCGGGCGGGGCGCCGATGCCGACGACCTCCGCCTCGGCGATCCCGTGCTCGTTCAGCCGGCGCAGGGCGAACTTCCGGCCCCCCACCGAGCCCTTGTTGGTCGACTTCTTGGCCACCGGTTCGAGCGGGGCGTCCGGATCCTGCGACGCCGCGCGCGACACGAGCTTGTAGACGAACCCGCAGGCGGGGTGGCCCGAGCCGGTGACGAGCTGCGTCCCCACGCCGTAGCCGTTCACGGGCGCGGCCCGCAGGGCGGCGATCTGGAACTCGTCGAGGTCGGAGGTCACGATGATGCGGGTGTTCACCGCGCCCAGGGAGTCCAGCAGCTTGCGGACGTCGACCGCCTGGGTCAGCAGGTCACCGGAGTCGAGCCGCACGGCGCCGAGCCGGCCGTTGGTGAGTTCGACGCCCCGGGTGACGGCCTCGGTCACGTCGTAGGTGTCGACCAGCAGGGTGGTGTCGGCCCCGAGCGCGGCGATCTGGGCGCGGAAGGCGTCCTCCTCGGTGTCGTGCAGCAGGGTGAAGCTGTGCGCGGCCGTCCCCGCGGTGGGGACGCCGAAGCGTCGGCCGGCCGCCAGGTTCGAGGTGGACGCGAACCCCGCCACATAGGCGGCCCGGGCGGCGACGACGGCCGACCACTCGTTGGTGCGGCGTGAGCCCATCTCGATGCAGGGCCGCTCGCCCGCCATGGCGGTCATGCGCGAGGCGGCCGAGGCGACGGCGGAGTCGTAGTTGTAGATGCTGAGCAGCAGCGTCTCGAGGATGCAGGCCTCCGCGAAGGTGCCCTCGACGCTGAGGATCGGCGAGCCCGGGAAGTACAGCTCGCCGTCGGGATACCCCCAGATGTCGCCGGAGAACCGGTAGGACGCGAGCCACGCGGCGAGGTCGTCGTCGACCACGCCGGTCTCGAGCAGGAACGAGACGTCCTCGTCACCGAAACGGAAGTTCTCGAGGGCGTCCAACACCCGCCCGGTGCCCGCCACGACGCCGTAGCGGCGCCCCTCGGGCAGGCGGCGCGGGAACAGTTCGAACACCGACCGCCTGAACGCCGTGCCGGAACCCATGGCGGCCCGCACCATCGTGAGCTCGTAGTGGTCGGTCAGCAGCGCCGTGGACGCATTCATGGCGGTCAGCCTAGCGAGAGGGCATGACAGAATGGGGGCATGTCGAGTCCCGAGGTTCCTGTGACGCCGGCGGGCGGCACCGCCGTGGCCGAGCGTCCGGCGGAGGTCACCGCGGACCTCACCGGCTGGAACACCCTCGTGTGGGACGACCCGGTCAACCTGATGAGCTACGTCACCCACGTGTTCGTCACCTACTTCAAGTTCAGCCATGCCAAGGCCACGCGGCTGATGATGCAGGTGCACACCGTGGGCCGGTCGGTGGTGGCGACGGGCACGCGGGAGGAGATGGAGACCCACGTCAACGCCCTCCACGCCTACGGGCTGTGGGCGACCGTGGAGCGGTCGGAGTGATCGGCTTCCGGCGCGAGGGCGACGCGCTGGTCGCCGAGTTCGAGGAGGTCGAGGTCGCCCTCGTCTCCTCGCTGGTCGCGCAGGTGGACGAGTTGCTGGGCGGCGGCCAGGTGGGGGTGGCGCCCGGCCCCAGCGAGGATCCCTTCGACGCGTGGGCGGGCGAGTTCGGTGACGGGGTCGCGCTGGACGACGCCGACCCGGTCATCGCCCGGCTCTTCCCCGACCCGTACCCCGACGATCCGGTCGCCTCCGCGGAGCACAAGCGGTACACGCGCGACGCGCTGCGCCGGGGGCGCGTCGACGACGCCCAGCACGTGCTGGCCGACCTCGACGCCACCCAGGGGGGCGAGCACCCGCTGGTGGTGGACGTCGCGCATGCCGAGGCGTGGATCAAGACGTTGAACGGGGTGCGGTTGAGCCTGGCGGTGCGCCTGGGCATCGAGTCCGACGCCGACCACCGGGGTCTGGAGCGCATGTCGCCGCGCGACCCGCGCTACCAGGTGGTCGCGATCTACGACTGGCTGGCGGTCGTCCTGGAATCCCTGCTCGAGTCGCTCTGAGACGACCGCGGGGCCCCGCACGTGAGGGCACCCCTCAGTGAGCCAGGGCGAGCCGGAGGGCGAGCACCAGCACCACGACCCCGATCACGGTGTCGACCACGCGCCAGGCGCGTGGGGACGCGGCCAGGGGGGCCAGCGCGCGGGCGCCGGTGCCGAGGCCGACGAACCAGATGACCGACGCCGCCATGGCCCCGAGGGAGAAGGACCAGGCGTGCTCGGCCTGGTGGGCCAACGTGCCCAGCAGGGCGACCGTGTCCAGGTAGACCCCGGGGTTCAGCAAAGTGATCGTCAGCGTGGTGGCCAGCACGGCGGACGCCCCGCGCGCGCCGTCACCGGCGTGCAGCCCCTCGGCGGCCCAGGCCGAGCGGAACGACTGGCAGGCGAACCAGACCAGGTAGGCGGCCCCGCCCCAGCGCAGGACGTCGGTCAACCACGGCAGCGCGGTCACCAGCGCGCCGATGCCCAGGTTGCCGGCGAGGATCAGCAGGCAGTCCGCCACGGCACACACCGCGATGACCAGCCCGACATGCTGACGGGCCAACCCCTGGCGCAGGACGAAGGCGTTCTGCGGGCCGACGGCAACGATGAGGGACCAACTGGCGAGGGCGCCCGAGACGGCGCTGGAGAACATCACGTCGTCGACGTTAGGGCCCGCACGGGGTGAAGTACAGCGAAAGAATCTGCAGCTGGTGCAGTATTGCTTCATGCAGCTGGAGCAGTTGCGAGCGTTCGCCACCGCGATCGATCTCGGCACCCTGGACGCCGCCGCCCGTGAGCTCTCGCTCACCCCCTCGGCGATGAGCCAGCGCCTCCGCGCCCTCGAGGCGTCCGCCGGCGCGGTGCTGCTGGAGCGGACCACACCGGTGCGACCGACGGCCGCCGGCGAGGTCGTGCTGCGGCTGGCGCGCCAGGTGCTGCTCCTGCAGGCCGAGGCGCGCAGCGAACTCGACGGCGGGCTCGGTGTGGACGGTGGGGCCGGGGGCCGCGTGACCGTGGTGCGCGTCGTGGTGAACGCGGACTCCCTCGCCACCTGGTTCCCGGCCGTGTTCGACGAGGCCGCGGGCTGGGCGGACATCGCGCTGCACCTCACGGTGGCCGACCAAGCGGTGGCCGCCGAGCATCTCTCCCGCGGCGCGGCGATGGCGGCCGTCACGTCGCGTCCGCGGGCGGCGCCGGGCTGCCGCTCGGTTCCGCTCGGGGTGATGCGCTACCACGCGATGGCCCGGGCCGACCTGGTGGCGTCCGGACTGGGGCCCGCCGATCTGCCCATGGTCAACTTCGGGCCGGACGACGACCTGCAGGATGCGCGACTGGCCCAGCTGGGCGTGGGGCGTCCGCCCCGGGTGACCCAGGTGCCCAGTGCGGAGGGCTTCCTGGCCGCGGTGGCGGCAGGCCTGGGGTGGGGGATGGTGCCGGCCGGCATGCTCGCCCGGACGGACGCCGACCTGTGCCAGCTGCGGGTGGGTGGCACGGTCGAGGTGCCCCTGTTCTGGCACCGGTGGCGCCTCGCGTCCGAGCCGCTGGACCGGCTCAGCGCCGCGGTGGAGAAGTTCGCCAACATCCACCTTGCGAAATAACGGACTACTACTGGCGGTCGTAGGGTTGGTTAGGTTAGCCTCACCATTGTGAACGCGTCGATCACCCTCGATCGCGCCCCGCTCGGGACGCCCCTGGTCATCTGGTCCACCCATCCGGACGCCGTCGTCGCCCGGCGACTCTCCCGCTTCGGGGTGCGCCGGGGGGCCCGCCTGACGGTGGTGCAGAAGCTGGTCGCCGGGGGCCGGGTCGTGTCCGTCGGCGGGGGGCGGTTGGCGCTGGACGCGGGCGTGCTGGCCGGCGTGGCGGTGGCCCCGGAGGCGAGCGCCGCGTGACCGCCACCGGCACGCGGCGCCTCAAAGTCGCCCCCGCGCTACCCACGATCCAGGCGGCCTGCCACGGCCCCGCGGGCCGGGGGGCGGGCGAGGGGGCACCCGTGGTGGCGCTGGCGGGGGCGCCCAACGTCGGCAAGTCGACGCTCTTCAACGCGCTCACGGGTCTCCGCGCGACGACCGGCAACTGGCCCGGGACGACCGTCGACGTGGGCCGGGGGGTGTGGCGCTTCCGGGCGGGTGACCGCGTCTGCGCCTGCGAGCACTGCGAAGGAACCTGCGCGGCCCACCAACCGAGCGAGTTCACGCTGGTCGACCTGCCCGGTGCCTACAGCCTCGACCCGATCAGCCCGGACGAGGAGCTGACCCGGGCGCTCCTGGTGGACGCACCGGCGGCCGAGCGACTCGATGCGGTCGTGGTGGTGGTGGACGCGGCACACCTCGCCCGCTCCCTCCACCTCGTGTGCCAGCTCCGTGAGTCGACGCATCGCGTCGTCGTCGCGCTCACGATGACCGACGTGGCTCGGCAGGCCGGGGTCGAGGTCGACAGCCATGCCCTGGCGGAGGCGGTCGGCTGCCCCGTGGTGGTGGTCGATCCGCGGCGCCGCACCGGCCTGGACAACCTCACCCGCTTCGTGCGGGAGTCCCTGGCGCGGCCGCGACCCACCGCCCGGGTCGTGGCGCCGGCGTCCGACGACCTCGCGCGCGAGGACGAGCGGTTCGGATGGATCGAGGCCGCGGTCGACGCCGGCACCACGACATCGGGGGCGCAGCGCATGAGCTTCTCCGACCGGGTCGACCGCGTGGCCCTCCACCCGGTGGCCGGGCCGCTGCTCTTCCTGGCCGTCATGTGGCTGGTGTTCCAGATCACCACGACCGTCGCGGCCCCCCTGCAGGATGCGCTCGACGGGCTCTTCACCGGGCCGGTGTCGGACGCGGTGCGCGCCGGCCTGGGCCTCGTCGGGCTCGGGGGCACCTGGGTGGAGGGTCTGCTGGTCGACGGGCTCGTCGCCGGGGTGGGGATGTTGCTGACGTTCGTGCCGCTCATGGCGCTGATGTTCGTGCTGCTGGCCCTGCTGGAGGACTCGGGCTACTTGGCGCGCGCGGCGGTGGTGAGCGACAAGCTGATGCGCAGCATCGGGCTGCCGGGCAAGGCGTTCCTGCCGCTCATCGTGGGGTTCGGCTGCAACGTGCCCGCGATCAGCGCCACCAGAATCCTCGGCGACGCGCGGCAGCGCATCCTGACCGCCCTGCTCGTCCCGTTCACCTCCTGCACGGCCCGCCTGACCGTCTACGTCATGGTGGGCACCATTTTCTTCGGGCGCGCGGCCGGCACGGTGGTGTTCGTGATGTACCTGTTGTCGATCCTGTTCGTGGTGGGGGTGGGCCTCGCGCTGCGCGCCACCTTGTGGCGGACGATGGGCGCCGAGCCGCTCGTGCTCGACCTGCCGCCCTACCAGGCGCCCACGCTACGGCTCACGGCCAGCGTCACGTGGACGCGGCTGCAGGGCTTCCTGCGCACGGCGTCCGGGATCATCGTGGTGACGGTGTGCGCGGTCTGGCTGCTGCAGTCGATTCCCACCCAGCAGGGCGAATCCTTCGGCTCGGTGCCGGTGGAGGACTCGGTGTACGCCGCCGGGGCGCGAGCCGTCGCGCCGGTGTTCGCGCCGGCCGGGTTCGACGCCTGGCAGACCACCTCGGCCCTGGTGGTGGGCTTCGTCGCCAAGGAGGCGGTGATCAGCTCCTGGGCGCAGACCTACGCCGTGACCGAGCCAGCCGAAGGGGAGGATCCGGGGGATCTCGGCGCCGCGATCATGGGTGCCTTCGAGGAGTCCTCGGGTGGGCACCCCCTGCCGGCCGTGTGGGCGTTCCTCATCTTCCTGATGGCCTACACCCCCTGCGTCGCGACGGTGGCGGCGCAGCACCGCGAGATCGGGTTGCGGTGGACGCTGTTCGGCATCGCGGTGCAACTCGCCGTCGCCTGGACGGCCGCCGTGGCCGTCTTCCAGATCGGCCGGTTGTTCTGGTGAGCGGGTCGTTTCGATGAGCGGGCCGTTGAGCCGGGTGCTGGACGCCTTCGGCGCCGGTGCGTCGTCGCTGACCGAGGTGGGGGAGCGCACCGGGCTGGCAGCGGACGTGGTGCGGGCCAGTGTGGAGCACCTGGTCCGGCTGGGCCGGATCGAGGCGAAGGCGTTGGCGGCGGGGTGCCCCGCCGGGGGCTGCGGCGGGTGTGCGTCCGGGGGGCCGGGCGGCTCCCCGGGCTGCGGGGCGGCGTCGCCCTCCTCGGCCCGGACCGGGCCCGTCCTCGTCGCGCTGACGCTCCGCCGCTGATCGCACCGAGCGCCACCGGGGTCGCCGACGTCCCCGCGCGGGTGGTGCGGCCAATGATTTCCTCAGGCGCCGAACGCGAGATTCACCACAGCAACGATGGAACCGGCGATGGCCGCCATGACGGCCATGGAGGCGACATTCTTGTCCCGGCCGCGCAGCTGCAGGGCCAGCAGGGCCAGACCGAAGCTGCCGGGGATGAGCAGCCATCCGGGCGTCGCGTCGGTCTGAATGAGGGCCAGGATGCCGCCGACGACCGCGAGGAGGAGCGCTACGACGCCGAGCGGGTTGTGACGGGCCTCCGGGAAATCCCACCCGTTGTACGGGGTGATGGGCGTAGTCAGATCCACATCGGGGGTCGAGGTCCACGTGACGGAGGCCTCGGGTGCCGCGGCGCGCCGGACGGCCGGGCCGGCGGAGCGGACGGCCACCTGGGGGGCGGCCGGGATCACGGTGCGCACCGGCGTGCGGGCGGGCGTGAGGCGGAGGCCGGTGGTGATGGCGGTCATGGGTGCTCCTCGTAAGTTAAATGAAGGTTCAACTTTCCTTGCTCCATGAAGCTTCAACCGTCAGGCCGAAGGGTGTCAATTCTTCATCGAGCCGGTTGCCAAGGTTGCCATGGCGGCGTCACCGGGCCGTCCCCCCGCAGGTGACCGGGCCCGTTCGCGGGCTGCGGAGCGGGCGGGTTGGCATCGACGGCGCGATTGACCATGCTGGGGTCATGCAGCAGGTACAGGCCGTCGTCGCGCGGAGCAAGGACGCCCCGGTTGAACTCGTCACCATCACCGTTCCCGATCCCGGCCCCGGCGAGGCGGTGGTGCGCGTGCAGGCGTGCGGGGTCTGCCACACCGACCTCCACTACGTGCAGGGTGGCATCGGGGACGACTATCCCTACCTGCTGGGCCACGAGGCGTCCGGCATCGTCGAGGCGGTGGGTGAGGGCGTCAGCGAGGTCGCGCCCGGTGACTTCGTGATCCTGAACTGGCGGGCGGTGTGTGGCGAGTGCCGTGCGTGTCGGCGTGGCCGGCCCTGGTACTGCTTCAACACCCACAACGCGACGCAGCGCATGACGCTCGAGGACGGCACGGAGTTGACCCCGGCGCTCGGCATCGGCGCGTTCGCCGAGAAGACCCTCGTGGCCGCCGGCCAGTGCACGAAGGTGGATCCGGCCGCCCGGCCGGCCGCCGCGGGCCTGCTCGGATGCGGCGTCATGGCGGGCATCGGTGCCGCGCTCAACACGGGCAACGTCGGCCGCGGTGACTCCGTGGCGGTGATCGGCTGCGGGGGCGTGGGCATGGCCGCGGTGGTCGGGGCGGACCTGGCCGGTGCCGCGCGGATCATCGCCGTCGACGTCGACCCCCGCAAGCTCGACCGGGCGCGTGAGCTGGGCGCGACCGATGCCGTCAACGCCCGGGAGGCGGACCCGGTCGAGGCGATTCGTGCGCTCACCGGCGGCTTCGGGGCCGACGTGGTGATCGACGCGGTGGGGCGTCCGGAAATTTGGCGACAGGCGTTCTACGCGCGCGACCTGGCGGGCACCGTGGTGCTCGTCGGCGTCCCCACGCCCGAGATGGAGCTGACCGTGCCGCTGCTGGACGTGTTCGGACGCGGCGGCTCGCTGAAGTCCAGCTGGTACGGCGACTGCCTGCCGAGTCGGGACTTCCCGATGCTGATCGATCTCTACACCCGGGGTCGGCTGCCGTTGGATGCGTTCGTCAGCGAGGAGATCGGCATCGGCGAGATCGACGACGCGTTCGCGAAGATGCACCGCGGTGAGGTGCTGCGCAGCGTCGTCGTCATGGCAGGATCGCGGGCATGAGCGCCCGCATCGACCACGCCGTCACCTCCGGCACGTTCAGCCTCGACGGGGAGACCTTCGACGTCGACAACAACGTCTGGGTGGTGGGCGACGACACCGAGTGCGTCGTCATCGACGCCCCGCACGACGTCGGTGTCATCACCGAGCTGGTCGGCGAGCGGGCGGTGAAGGCGATCGTCTGCACCCACGCGCACGACGACCACGTCCGCCACGCCCGCGCGCTGGGGGACGCGATGGGCGCGCCGGTGTGGCTGCACCCCGACGACCTCGTCGTGTGGCGGCTCACCCACGACGTCGAGCCGGACGGTGAGTTGGCCGACGGCCAGGTCATCGAGGTGGCCGGCACGACGCTGACGGTGCTCCACGCGCCGGGGCACTCCCCGGGGTCGGTGTGCCTGTACGCCCCCGAGCTTGGGGTCGTCTTCACCGGCGACACCCTCTTCGAGGGCGGGCCGGGCGCGACGGGGCGCAGCTACTCGAGCTGGGACGTGATCCTGCGCTCGATCGACCACGTGTTGTTTGCCCTGCCCGACGAGACGGTGGTCAAGACCGGTCACGGTGCGGACACCACCATCGCCGCGGAGCGGGCGACGGTGCCGGGCCCGGGCTCGCCCAGGCCCGAATGAGGCGGGGTGGTGTGAGCGTCGTCGACGCGCCGGTCGGCATCTTCGACTCGGGGTTCGGCGGGCTCACCGTGGCCCGCGCGGTGTGGGACCAGCTGCCCGCGGAGGACACGATCTATCTCGGCGACACGGCCCGGGCGCCCTACGGGCCACTGCCGATCTCGCAGGTGCGCGAGTACGCCCTGGAGTGCCTCGACCACCTGGTGGGGCGCGGCGTGAAGGCCCTGGTCATCGCCTGCAACTCGGCCTCGTCGGCCGTGCTGCGCGATGCCCGGGAGCGCTACGACGTGCCGGTGATCGAGGTGATCCTGCCGGCGGCGCGGCGGGCGGTGAAGGTCACGAAGAACGGCCACATCGGCGTCATCTGCACGGTGGCGACCGCCACGTCGCAGAGCTATGACGACGCGCTGGCCGCGGTGCCGGGGGTGCGGTTGCACACCGCTCCGTGCCCGCAGTTCGTGGACTACGTCGAGCGCGGCGTCACCGGCGGCGAGGAGTTGCTGGCGTTGGCCCGGGGGTACCTGGCGCCCCTGCAGGAGGCCGGCGTGGACACCTTGATTCTCGGGTGCACGCACTACCCCCTGTTGGCCGGCGTGCTCAGCTACGTGCTGGGCGATGCGGTGACGCTCGTGAGCAGCTCCGAGGAGTGCGCCAAGCAGGTCTACGCGTCCCTGACCGATCTCGGGCTGGCCCGCGCGGGCCACGTGGGCCGGCGTCTGTTCGAGACGACGGGCAATCCCGAGCGGTTCTCCGGCATCGGACGCCGCCTCATCGGCTCCGACCTGGACGCCGTCGAGCAGCTCGTGTCCCTGGGTGTCTGAGCAGCCGGTTAGGGTGGGCGGATGACCACCACCCGTGCCGACGGCCGCGCGGCCGACCAGCTCCGCCCCGTCTCCCTCACCCGCAACTGGCTCGACCACGCCGAGGGGTCGGTGCTCGTCGAGTTCGGCAGCACCCGCGTGCTCGTGGCGGCGTCCGTCACCGAGGGCGTCCCCCGCTGGCGCAGGGGCAGCGGGCTCGGCTGGGTGACGGCGGAGTACGAGATGTTGCCGCGCGCCACGCACACGCGGTCGGACCGCGAATCGCGCAAGGGGCGGGTGGGTGGCCGGACGCACGAGATCTCCCGCCTGATCGGCCGGGCACTGCGCGGCGTGATCGACTACCAGGCGCTCGGTGAGAACACCATCGTCATCGACTGCGACGTGCTGCAGGCCGACGGCGGCACCCGCACGGCCGCCATCACGGGCGCCTACGTGGCGCTCGCGGACGCCGTCGCCTGGCTCCGCGCCCGGGGCGCGTTGGCGGGCGAGCCGCTGCGCGGATCGGTGGCGGCCATCAGCGTGGGCGTGGTCAACGGGACGCCGGTGCTCGACCTGCCGTACGTGGAGGATTCCGCGGCGGAGGTCGACATGAACGTGGTCTGCACCGGCGACGGCCGGCTCGTCGAGGTGCAGGGCACCGCCGAGGGGGAGCCGTTCGACCGGGCCCTGCTCGACCAGCTGCTGGATCTGGCCCAGGCCGGGTGCGCCGAGCTCACGCGGCTGCAGGCGGAGGCGCTGGCAGGCTGAGGCTCGGCCCGCAGGCGACCCCGTCGGGCTCGACGTGGACGCTGACGCGATCGAGGTGGCGGACGGCGCGCAGGAGGGTGCTGTGCACCTCGACCGCGATGGTGTGTGCGGCCGCGACCGTGAGCCCCGGATCGACGGCGATGTCGAGATCGGCCTCCATGCGGTGGCCGCTCCATCGGGCGCGGGAACGCTCGACGCGGCGGACCCCGGGCACGTCGGCGGCGGTGCGCTCGATCTGGTCGAGCGTGCCGTCCTCGACACCGTCCATGAGGCGCCGCACGGTGACCCTCACGGTGCTGATGAGGACGCCCACGATGACGGCCCCCATGAGGAGCCCCACGAGGGCGTCCACCTGGGGGAACCCGGCCCACGTCCCCACGACTCCGCCGATCACGGCCAGCGAGGTGAGGGCGTCGGTGCGCGCGTGCTGGCCCTCGGCGATCAGCGCGGCCGAGCCGATGCGCCGGCCGGTGCGGATGCGGTAGATGGCCACGATCTCGTTGCCGGCGGCTCCGATCAGGGCAGCGGCCAGCACCCAGGCGGGGTTGGTCATGGGCCTCGGGTCCACCAGGGCGCGAACGGATTCGGCGATGATCAGCGCGGCCGAGATCGCGATGACCAGGCCGATCAGGAGGCCGACGAGATCCTCCGCGCGCCGCAGGCCGAAGGGGTAGCGCCGGGTCGGGGCGCGGCGTCCGAGCCGGAACGCGATGATGAGCGGGATGGTCGTGACCAGGTGGCCGAGGTTGTGCAGGGTGTCGGCCAGCAGCCCGATCGAGCCGCTCACGGCGACGATCACCAGTTGGAGCGCGGCGGTGGCGGCCATGCCGGCCAAGCTGATCCACGCCGTCCGAATGCCCTCCTTGCTGGCCTCCTCCGCGGTCGGCATGGCCTCGGCGTGGTCGTGGGAGTGGGGGGTGATCGCGTGCCGCACGCGCGCCCACCAGTCGTCGCCGTGGTCGTGATCGTGGTCGTGCGCGCCGTGGTGGTCGTGCTGGTGTCCGTCGTGCTCGTGCTGGTGTTTGTCCTGCTCGTGCTCGTGTTCCTGGTGCTGGTGTGCCTGGCGCTGCGGGTGGGCGTCCCGACGGGGATTCATGGGCTCAAGTATTTGCGCAACTGCTCAAACAAGCAACCATGGCTAGGCTGGGCGGGTGCACGAGTCGCCGCTGCTGGACGTCCCCGACGACGAGCATGCTCGGCTGGCGAGCGCGATGTTCCGGATGCTGGCCGATCCCACCCGGGTGAAGCTGTTGTGGGCGCTGCTGCAGGGCGAATCCAGCGTGGGCGCCCTGGTGGAGATGGTGCAGTCGACGGCGCCGGCGGTGAGCCAGCACCTGTCCAAGCTGCGGCTGGCCGGGTTGGTGACCAGCCGCCGGGAGGGCGCGTTCGTCTTCTACTCGGCTTCGGACGCCCACGTGCGGCGGCTGCTCGGGGAGGCTCTCTCGCACGCCGAGCACCAGTCCGGTCTCATCGAGGGGTCGACCCCCCATCGGTACCGCGTGGCACCAGAGGAACCCCGCCCGAGGCCCCGGGTAGGGTGACCCTCATGTCGCCGACCGCACCCGTGTCCTCGGTGGTGTTGGCCACCCACAACCCCAAGAAGTTGGCGGAGCTGCGACGGATCGTGGCGGCGTCCGGCGTGGAGCTCGCGGTGCTGGGGCTGGACGACGTGGCGTCCTACCCCGAACCGGCCGAGACGGAACCCACCTTCGAGGGCAACGCGCTGATCAAGGCGCGGGCGGCGGTGGCGGTCACGGGGCTGCCGGCGTTGGCCGATGACTCCGGCCTGGAGGTGGACGTCCTCAACGGCATGCCGGGGGTGCGCACGGCGCGCTGGGCGGGGGCGAAGGCGTCCGATGAGGAGAACCGCCGGCTCCTACTCGCGCAGATCGACGACGTGCACGACGACGCGCGCGGAGCCCGGTTCGTGTGCTGTGTGGCGCTGGTGTTGCCCGACGGCACCGAGGAGGTGGTGCGCGCCGACTGGCCGGGCCGGATCGCCCACGAGGAGTCGGGTGACCAGGGTTTCGGGTACGACCCGATCTTCGTCGCCGAGGGTCAGGCAGTCACGAACGCGGAGCTGTCGGCGGAGGAGAAAGACACGCTCAGCCACCGGGGCCGAGCGGTGCGTGCGATGGTGGAGCGCCTGCGGCTGCGGGGCGCCGAGGAGGAGCAGTGACCAACGACGCGGACGCGGCCTACCTGGGCCTGGTGCGGCGGATTCTGGCCGAGGGGGTCGAGAAGACCGACCGGACGGGCACCGGCACGCTTAGCGTGTTCGGCCACCAGCTGCGGTTCGACCTGGCGCAGGGCTTTCCGCTGCTCACGACCAAGAAGTTGCACACCCGCAGCATTTTCGGCGAACTGCTGTGGTTCCTGCGCGGCGACACCAACATCGCGTGGCTGCACGAGAACGGCATCACGATCTGGGACGAGTGGGCCGACGAGCAGGGCGATCTGGGCCCGATCTACGGCTACCAATGGCGCAGCTGGCCGACGCCGGAGGGCGCCCACGTCGACCAGCTCGCCGACGTCATCGCGCAGATCCGCACCCAACCGGACTCGCGGCGTCACGTCGTCGTGGCGTGGAACCCCGCGATGGTGGACGCCATGGCGCTGCCGCCCTGCCACATGATGTTCCAGTTCTACGTGGCTGACGGGCGGTTGAGCTGCCAGATGTACCAGCGCTCGGCCGACGTGTTCCTGGGGGTGCCCTTCAACATCGCGAGCTACGCCCTGCTGACGCACATGGTGGCGCAGGTCACGGGGCTGGAGGTGGGTGACTTCGTCCACACCTTCGGCGACGCGCACCTCTACCTCAACCACCTCGAGCAGGCGCGCGAGCAGCTCGGGCGCACGCCACGCACGCTGCCGACGCTGCACCTGAACCCGGCCGTGTCGGCCATCGACGCGTTCGAGTTGCGCGACATCGAGGTGCGCGGGTATGACCCGCACCCCGTGATCAAGGCCCCGATCGCCGTCTGATGCTGGACGACCTCGACCACCTCGAGCACCTGGATCGTCTCGATCGTCTGGACCCCCTCGACCACCTCGAGCAGTGCGACCTCGACATCGGGGGTGTGACGGTGCACGTGTGGACCACCCCGCAGCAGGAGGGGCCGGCCTTCGTACTCGTGCACGGGCTGGGGGTCTCCTCGACCTACTTGGGCCCGCTGGCGGCGGAGCTGGCCGAACGGGGACGCGTGGTGCTGTTCGACCTGCCCGGTTTCGGGGGGACGCCCGACCCGGAACGCCCGTTCGGAATCGAGGCGTTCGCGTCCGTGGTCGCGGAGGCGGCCGAGCGGCTGAAGGTGGCGGATGCGGTGTGGCTCGGGCACTCGATGGGCGCACAGATCGTCGTGGACGCCGTCGCTCACCACCCGGGGGTGGCGCGCGCCGTGGCGCTGGCGTCCCCCGTGGTGACGCACGGGGCACGCTCGGTGCGGAAACAGACATGGGCGTTCCTGAAGTCGTCGGCGCGGGAGCGGTTCTCCGAGGCGCTGCTGTCGGTGCAGGGGTACCTGCGGGCCGGCCTGGTGTGGCCGCTGGAGGTGCTGCCCGCCATGCTGGAGTACCGCGTCGAGGAGCGGATGCCGGCCCTGACCCAGCACCTCGTGCTGCTGCGGGGGTCGCGGGACGCGGTGACCCCGCAGTCGTGGATCGAGGAGCTGGGCGCGGCCGCGGGTGCGGCGGCGTCCGTGCGGCTGGTCGTGGTGGCGGGCGCCTCGCACCAGCTCGTGGTGGGGCATGCGGGTGTGGTGGCGAGGGAGCTGCTCGAGCTGGCCGAGCGCGCCGCCTCATGAACGTGCGCGAGAAGGTCGGCTTCGTGGTGCGGGACTGGCTGCACGTGGCGGGCCGTCAGGTGGCTGCGCTGTTCGATCGGACGCCGGCGCGGCGGCTGCTGGCGGTGCCGCGCCCCTGCCCCGAGGGGCGCATCCCCGTGCTGTTGTTGCCGGGCGTCTACGAGCCGTGGCGCTACCTCAAACCCCTGGGTGAGTTCCTGCGGGACGCCGGCCACCCCGTCCACGTCGTCGACCAGCTCGGCTGGAACGTCAGTTCTCTGGAGGCCGCGGCGGACGTGGTGGAGGCGTTCGTGGCGGATCGGGGGCTCGAACGGTGCGTGGTGGTAGCGCACTCGAAGGGTGGGCTGATCGGGCTGCTGACGATGACCCGGCCGGGTCTCGACGCGCGCATCGCCGGGGTGGTGGCGGTGGCGTCGCCCTTCCGGGGTTCCTCGCGGGGGCTGCGTCTGGCGGCGCTCAGCCACCTGCGCGAGTTCGCGCCCACGGCGTCCGGAATCGCGATGATCGCGGCCCTGGACGTGGCGCAGCGCCGCGTGTCGTCGCTGGTGCCGGCCTGGGACGAGATGATTCCGGAGGGGTCGACGCTGGAGGGGGCGCGCAATGTGCCGCTGGCGGCGTCCGGGCACTTCCTGCCGTTGATGGACGAACGGGTGTGGTGGAAGGTGCACGCCGAGGTGCATCGGTGGGCGTGAGCGGGTGGGGATCCACGGTGCGCACGCTGGCCTGGGAGGCGGCGCACGTGGTGCCGCACCGGGCTCGGATCACGGTGGACCGGACGCCGCCGGACGCGTTCGCCTCCGGGTGGCGGGCGCCGGTGGTGCTGCTGCCCGGCGTCTACGAGCCGTGGCGCTACCTGCTGCCGTGGGCGCGGGCGTTGCACGAGCGGGGGCATCCGGTGGTGGTGGTGCCGGAGCTGGGATACCAGCGGCTGGCGTTCGAGCGAGCTGTGGCGGTGGCGGCGTCCGCCGTGGTGGCGGCCGGCGTGCGGGGCGCCGTCCTGTTGGGACATTCGAAGGGTGGGCTGATCGGCAAGGCGCTGCTGCTGGAGGCGGGTCTCGCCGACCGGGTGGCGGGGTTGGTGGCGGTGGGCACGCCGTGGGCGGGATCAATGCGGATGGGCGGCCTTCGAGGGCGGGCGCTGCGGCGGACGGCCCTGGGGGTCTTCGCGCCGGGTGGGGCGGAGCTGGGCTGGTTGGCCGCGCTGACCCAGGCTGACGCGCGGATCACGTCGATCCAGCCGGCCTGGGACGAGTTCATCCCGGCGGTGGCCGGGGGAGCCGGGCCGCCGGGGAGCCGTACGATCACCCTCGGCGTCAACGGGCATTTCCGGCCGGTGGTCGATCCCGGTGTTCATCGCGTGCTGGCCGCCGAGGTGGCGCGGCTGGCGGAGGGGAGCTGAGATGGCGACGAAGGTGGTCGCGATCGCGATTGTTGCGTCCAACGGGGTGCTCGGGGACGGGGAGAAGCAGCCGTTCTCGTTCGCCGAGGACTGGGCGCGCTACAAGCGGGTGACCCTGGGCCACCCGATGGTGATGGGCCGCGCGACGCACGATGCTATCGGTCGCTGGCTGCCGGGGCGGACGACCATCGTCGTGACGCGGACGCCGTCGGTCGTGTCGCTGCCGCCTGCGGGCTCAACCGCGGTGGGGTTGGTGGCCACCTCAGTGGAGGAGGCGTTGGCCGTCGCTGCCGGTCTGGATGACGTGGTGTACGTGGCCGGGGGTGGAGAGGTCTACCGGCAGGCGTGGCCGTGGCTCACCGAACTGGATATGACCGAGGTGCCCGTGGCGGCCGAGGGGTCCGTGACGTTTCCGGAAATCGACCCTGAAGAGTGGATGGAGGTGCGGCGCGAGGCCCGTGAAGGATTCGACTTCGTCGGGTACGAGCGACGCGGAACTGCTGCGCCGTTGGTGTGAGGGTTGGGAGGCCTGGGACGCCGCGCTCAGAGGAAGGCGAACACGAGCAGCGTAGCGGCGAGCAGGACGACCAAGGCGGTGCCCGTGACGAACCACGGCTTGCCGCCCTTCGCGAGAAATACTCCCAGTGGGGCGGCGATGGCGGCGCCGAGGAGCACCGTGGCGAGGCCGATGCCGATCCACTGCAGGGACGCCGACCCGACGGCGGCAGTCATGGTGATGATGCCGGTGCCGGCCAGACCCAGGGGAAACAGCGTGGCCATCCCCGCGAGCAGTCGCGCCCAACCAGGCCCCCAGGGCGGGGTTGCGGGACGGCGGGCGTAGGTGTTGTCGGGTTGTGCGGTCATGGGCTCCAGTGTGCCGGGTGCCCGCGGGCGCGTTGTTGGACGTGGCTGTGGACAACTCTCGGAACGGGTGGGGTGCGTCTGGGGCGCTGTGTCATGCTGGGCCAGTCGTCGTTGACGTAGGGGGATTCGCGTGGTGAAGCCGATGACTGCTGCCGGTGCCGTGG
The DNA here is from genome assembly GCF_038502305.1 of Propioniciclava soli. NCBI lineage: Bacteria > Bacillati > Actinomycetota > Actinomycetes > Propionibacteriales > Propionibacteriaceae > Propioniciclava > Propioniciclava soli. Next base: position 2,548,879 of record NZ_CP115965.1, on the reverse strand, counting down.
TGTGTTGGGGCGTGCTGTTTGCGGGGTGCACGCCCGGGGTGGAGCCCACCCCCGAGCCGACTCCGGAGCCGACGTTCCAGTGCACACCCGAGGCGGGTGGGGATGCGTATGGCTGTGACCAGGCTGAGTTTGAGGCCATGGTGGCGCGGGATGAGCAGTACGCGGAAGCTGAGCGGGTGTATCGGCGTGTGCAGGAGCTTCAGTTTGACCTCATGGAAGCGCGCGAGCCCATGAATGAGGAACTCCGATCCCTGATGACGGGAGAATACTTGGAATTGGCGACGTCCGAGCTACGAGATGCCCTCGAGAGCGGGGTGTCTTATCGAGGGAACCTAGAAGTGGCTTGGGTGCGTCGCGCGACCGACATATCGGACCAAGGTTCCGTCCTAGCGCTCTCGACCTGCTTGGCTCCAGGCTCGCTGGTATTGACCTACGAGGGTGAGGATTCGCGCCCGACATCCTTTCAGGAGCAAGTTTTCTTTAAACAAGAGGATGGCGGGCTCAAGGTCGCGAGCAATCGAGTGTGGGAAGTCGCCGAATGTTAAGAAGTTTATGTCTGGCATTTCTGCTCATGGGCTTGCTGTTGATCGCGCCGCCTAACGCCTCCGCCGCCGGTCAGTGTGATGATGTCGTAGTCCCCAAGCCAGTATCACAGCCAAATCCTCAGGCCTCGAAAAAAGGCACGACAGTCAAGTTGAGTGCAAAGCAAGCGACTTCCACGAGCACGTCCAAGACCTGCGACACCGAGGAAGACGATCAGCCACCAGCCCAATCGTCAGGCGGCGGGGAGAGGCCATGGTGGCAGTTCTACACGGAACCACAGTGGGCTCAGTTCCGTGCGCTCAGTGGGGAGTGTGACGGCTCGACCGGGACCATAGCCGAGTGGTGTTCGGCAGAGATCCCGATCTTGGCGGATGGAGAGTCCGCGCCGGCAGTCACTCCTCCTCGGGAACTCATCGAGCAATTCGCGGCTGAGGCGGTGTTGTCCATGGAGCTGCCCTTACCCCACGTCCAAATTGGACCCGCTCCGGAGCGTAATGAATGGGACATGGTGGTAGTGGGTTACCCCCTCTGGCTCTGGGTGGATGGGCAAGATCGGTTGGACGCCACGTCCTCGACGGCGGGCATTCCACTCGCGTTGCATGCGGTCCGGGAGCGGGTGGTGTTTGCGATGGGTGATGGCAAGTCGATCACGTGCACGTCGATGTCGCCGCTGCCCTCCGGTACGAAGCCAGGGACGCCGTCGCCTGATTGTGGGTATGTCTATGAGGGGGCGTCGTTGCCGGAGGGCTCCTACACGGTGACGGCGTCGAGTCATTGGTCGGTGGCGTGGTCGGCGTTGGGGTACAGCGGTACGGTGCCGGTGGTGGTGTCGGCGTCGCGGGAGTTGCCGGTGGGTGAGCTTCAGGCCGTCATCGTCGGATAGCGGAGGTTCCCGAGAGGAGAATATGTGCACGGGGCTCGCGTGCGGTGAATAGCGGGGTGCCGTGCGGTGTTGGTTCGGTCTCTGAATCGAGGCTGGCTCCGGGCGTGGGCAGATGCGTGGAGGTCATGCGGCAACCAGTTCGCGGTCCGTTTCCGCCTTCAGTTCGACGCGAGCCTCGTGCTCGCGAAGCAGTTCGTGGGCGCCACGGCTTTGGAAGAGTGAAACCGCGACGAAGGTTCCCACCCCCAGCGTGGCCGCGACCAGTGTCGTCCAGCCATCAGCACTGGCTTGAAGGTAGGGGTTGGGGATGTACAGGATGGTGTTGTCCACCCCGTAGACCGTGGGAGTGAGGACGAGGCCGATCACGCGGGACACGAGACCCACGCCAACACCGGCCAGGACGGCGCTCTGGCCTGGCCGGCGCCAGTAGACACCCAAGACGAACGGCGCCGCCAGGCAAGCCAGCATGACGTCGAACGCCAGGGTCAGCAGGATGCCGGTCTGGGAGACGCGGACCGCGATGAAGGTGGCAGCTGCCACGAAGGGGATCATCGCTACGCGGGTCCACAGGAGCAAGGGGTCGCGCTCGCCGGGCATCACCGACCGGCGGACGTTGAACACGTTGCGCACGGCGACAGCCGAGGTGGCGAGAATCGCTCCTGAGGCGGTCGAAAAGGATGCGGCCACGATGCCTGACAGCACGAGAACCGCCAGGAGGGGCGGGGCGTAGTTGCCCAGAAGCTGGAACAGGATGGGCCCATCGACCGTGGTGAGACCCAGCACCGCATGGGCGGTCAGGGCCACGAGTGCAAAAATGATCCCGATGGTGGCCGTGGCGGCCGCGCCGATGTAACAGGACCGTCGCGCCACCTCCGGGCTCTTCGCGCCGAAGATGCGCTGCATGAAGTCGATGGCCACCAGGTCGCCGACCCCGAGCGCGAGCAGCGTGGCCCAGTTGATGGGGGCACCCATCTGCGCCGACGTCAACTGCTCGAAGTCGAGCGGACCCATGCCTTCCGGAATGACGATGCCGAAGCTGAGCGCCACCCAGACCAGCAGGCTGACTGCAGCCACGACGGTGATGGCCATCTGGATGACCGCGGTGTACGCGTCCGAGAAGAGCCCGCCGGCAATCGTGTACGCCAGGACGAGACAGACGGTGATGACGATGCCGGCCGTGTAGGGCAGGCGGGTGAAGTGTTGGAGCAAGTAACCGCACGCCACCAAGTTTCCTGCGAGGAGCAGTGTGAAGGAGAAGATCATGATCACGGACGCGACGACCTCGACGGTCCGGCCGTAACGAATGCGGAAGAAGTCGGCCAGCGTCAGCAGCCCCATACCGTTGAGGGGCTTGGCCAAGAAGAGCCCGGCGAGCAGCAGGCAGACCGCCAGGCCAATGGCCAGTGAGGCGCCGGACCAGAACCCAAAGTCGCTCGTCAGGTCAGTGTTCCCTACAGTGGCGTTCGAGTCCACGGCGGCGGCGCACAGTGACACGGCGACCAGGGGGACGCCCAACCGCCGCCCGGCGACGAGATAGTTGGCAGAATCGCCGTCGACCTTGCGCCCCACGTAGATGCCGACGACCAGCACCGCGAGCACACTGAGGGAGACACCGAAAATGATCATGGTCACTCCTGAGGGAGACCGGCTGAGCCGGATATCTGTTGAGTGACAGATTCCTGCGGGCGCGTGTTTCAGCGGATCGCGCCGGTGCGTCAGCCGTGTAACGAACAGCTCTCAGGCCCCGGGGCGGCCTTGCGAGGATCAGCCGTCCAAGGTGGCGATGAGGTCGGCTGCGAGTGACCGTTGGATCTGGGTGGGGGGGCGCCCGGTGGCCACCAGGACAACGGCGTCCGCGACGCGGTGCGGATCGGTGCTAGGGCTGCCGTCATTGCGGCGTCGGGCCAGGATGACGCTCTCGACCAGGCCGAGAGCCAGGTCGCAGGCGGTGTCGTCGCCACCGCAGGACGCCACCAGTGTGCGGTAGTGCTCGCGGAGATCGAGCCAAGCGATGCGAAAGGGTTCAAGGTGGGGCGTCTGAATTTCGGGCAGCAGGTAGAGGGCCCCCAGGTTGACCTCGCCGGCAGCCAGCTGAGCGGCGTCCAGGTGGGCAAGTGCCCACAGTCGTGCCGGGGCCGGGGCGTTGGACGTGGCCAGCTTCTCGGCCGCAGCGATCGTGGGTTCAACCGTCTGGAGCAGCAGCGTGAGGAGGATCGCCTCCCGGTTCGGAAAGTAGTGGTACAGCGTCGCCTGCCTCACGCCCGCTGCCTCCGCAATGGCATGGGTGCTGGCGCGGAACCCGTCTCGCGCGAAGAGTCGTGCGGCGGATTCGAGCAGATCGGCGCGGGTGCCCCTACCGCTCGGCGAGGCCTGGAGCCTCGGCCGTCCGCGTCTTGTCATGGTGCTGTCGAGGATAGCTCCACCTGCTCGTAACGCCGCGGTGACGAGGGTGACACAACGGTCTCGTTCACTGGCTGCAGGCGCTATTCAATCAATCGACAGAAAACGTGGAGGGAACGATGAACCCCACCGCCACAACGGCTGGAGCGAAGCAGCACGCGCGAGCGCAGGAAGGAACGGTGGTCCCAGCCATGCCCACCGTTCCTGCATCGGACGCATCCGGCCCGGATGGCCTCGCGGCCGATCGGCTGGTGTGGGCCGAGAGGATCGGGAGCGGCAGCTACGCCCACCGTCTCCTGGAACGCGGCACGCGGCTGCGCCTCACCGATGTGGACGGGGACGCCTGCGCGCACGTCATCCTCCACAACGCGCTCGAGACCTGTGAGCGCCTCAACGTGGCTGACACCCAGAAGGTGCAGTGGCAGGTCTACTCGGGCGCGGGCCAACTCCTCTTGTCCGACCAAGGACGCGTGTTGGCCAGCGTCAGCGAGGACACCTCGAGTCACCACGACTCGATCTACGGCACCAGCTCCCTGGGCAGAAACCGTGAGCGCTACGGAGACGGCACACCTCACGGCCCGAGCCCCGCGGGGCGTGAGTTGCTGAAGCTGGCTGCACTCAAGCACGACCTGTCGGGTCGCGACATTCCGCCCACGATGAGCTTCTTCAAGGGCATCCGTATCGATGCGGCCGGTGCTCCCGTGTGGGAGGGGGCCGCGCCTGCCGGCGCGAGCATCACGTTGGTGGCCGAGATGCCCGTCCTGGTCATGATCGCGAACGAGCCCCATCCCCGTGACCCCCGCCCGACCTACACGGGTACCGATCTGGCGGTTCTGGCTTGGCGCGATGAACCCACCCGCGAGCACGACGCCCAGTGGCACCGGAGCCCGGAAGGACGCCGTGCCTTCGAAAACACCCACCTGTACCTGTCGGCCCGCGGTCTGGCCTGAATCGAAGGAGCCTTCCATGTCCCCTCACCATGACGTCCACGGTCTGACGGTCAGCCGGGAAGTCCTCGCCCCTCGCGCCCCCTGGTCGGCCGTCCTGCAGCCCGGGCAGGTGCTCACGATCATCGATCTCGATGGCAACCAAGCCGTCGACTTTCTCTGCTATGACGCCTCGGACACGCGCAACGCCTACTCGGCGCAGGCGACACTGCAGGCGCAGGACTCTGTCTACCTCACCACCGGTTCGGTCCTGCGCAGCAGTGAGTACGACGCACTCCTGACCGTGATCGCCACGGACGTGGAGCGCCACGACACGTTGGGGGGTGCGTGCTCCAAGGAGTCCAACACACTGCGCTACGGCCACCACACCTGGGGTCAGCACGCGTGCGCGGAGAACTTCATCGCTGAGTTGGATCGGCACGGCATGGGCAAGCGCGACCAGGTGTCGAACGTCAACTGGTTCCTGAACGTACCCGTCGACCCCGACGGGGCCTTGGGCATCGTGGATGGAATCTCGGCACCGGGCCTCAGCGTTGCCCTGCGCGCCGAACGGGAGGTGCTTGTTGTCATCTCCAACTGCCCGCAGGTCAACAACCCGTGCAACGGTTTCGACCCGAGCCGGTGCGAGCTGATCATCGAAGAGGGAGCCCCGGCATGAGCATGGGTACCCTGCTGGTCGCCAACCGCGGCGAGATCGCGGTGAGGATCATGCGGTCCGCCAAGCGGTTGGGGATGCGGACCGTCGCGGTCTTTTCCGATGCTGACCGCGGCGCGCTGCACGTCCACGAGGCAGACGTCGCCGTCCACATCGGGGGCGAGGCCGCAGCCGAGTCCTACCTACGGGGAGACGCGATCATTGCCGCAGCCATCCAGGAAGGTGCCGGGCTGATCCACCCGGGTTACGGATTCTTGTCCGAGAACGCCGACTTCGCGCGTGCCTGCGATCGTGCCGGCCGCGGCTTCGTGGGGCCGACACCGGAGCAGCTTGAGGTTTTCGGCGCAAAGCACACGGCACGGGACCAAGCTGAGCGGGCTGGCGTCCCCTTGCTGCCGGGCTCAGGCCTCCTCGCGTCGCTGGAGGACGCCCTCCTGGAGGCTGACCGCATCGGATACCCCGTCATGCTGAAGGCGACGGCAGGAGGTGGCGGCATCGGCATGCAGGGGTGCGACACACCGGAGCAGCTGCGGACCGGCTGGGACAACGTGCGTCGGCTGGCAGGAGCCAACTTCTCCTCCGCGGGCGTTTTCCTAGAGCGGCGGGTGAGGCGTGCGCGCCACATCGAGGTCCAGGTCTTCGGTGATGGCCACGGACGGGTCGTGGCGATGGGGGACAGGGATTGTTCGCTGCAGCGACGCAACCAGAAGGTGCTCGAGGAGTCACCAGCCCCCGACTTGCCGGAGGCCGTCCGGACTCAGATCACCGAGGCAGCCGTCCGCCTCTGCGAACAGGTCAACTACCGCTCCGCGGGCACGGTTGAGTACATCTATGACGCCGAAAGGCACGAGGCTGCCTTCCTGGAGGTCAACACAAGACTCCAGGTCGAGCACCCCGTCACCGAGGCACGCTTCGGCATCGATCTCGTGGAGTGGATGATCCGCCTCGCTCGGGGTGATCGCGACGTGGTGTCAGCTCCGCCACCCCCTCGGGGTGCTGCTGTCGAGGCGCGGGTGTATGCGGAGAACACCGACCTCGGCAACCTGCCCAGCTCCGGAACCGTGACGGCTGTCTCGTGGCCGGACGGCGTCCGGGTCGACACGTGGATCGAGCCGGGTGTGACGGTTTCCACGTCCTATGATCCCTTGCTCGCAAAAGTCATCGTGCAGGGGGACGACCGCGCCGAGGCGTGGTCCAAGCTGCACGCCGCACTGCGTGACACCCGAGTGCAGGGCATGGCCACCAATCTGGGGCTCCTGCGGGCCGCGTCGGAGGACGCCGAGGTGCTCGCCGGTGTCCACGACACCGGCACCCTCTCTACGGTGGTCAACACGGAGCCGCGGTTGGAGGTCATCCGATCCGGTGTCCTGTGCACCATCCAGGACTGGCCCGGACGCTTGGGGTTGTGGTCGGTGGGAATTCCGCCGTCGGGCCCCATGGACGACTGGTCCTTCCGGCTGGGCAATGTGGCGCTCGGCAATGATGAGGGCGCCCCCGGGCTCGAGATCACGATGGGCGGTTCGGCTCTGCGGTTCCACACCCCCACCAGGATCATGGTGACCGGCGCGCCCACGCCCCTGACCCTCGACGGCGTGCAGGTGACCCAGTGGGAGCCCGTTGCGGTCGGCGCCGGCCAGATTTTGGAGGTCGGTCAGGCAACGGCAGGCATGAGGAGCTACCTGTTGGTCGAAGGTGGCCTGGACGTGGCACCCGTCCTGGGGTCGGTGTCCACCTTCACCGACGGAGAGATGGGGGGCACGACCGGAGCTGCCCTGCGGCCGGGTGACATCGTGGGCTTGGCAACTCCGGCCAGCCCCCAGGCGGTGAAGGCGGTCCCGGCCGGGCAGCGTCCGGACTTCACCGATTACTGGCGCATCGCAGCCATGGAGGGGCCGCACGCCGCGCCGGACTTCTTCACGGTCGATGACATGGAGACGTTCTACGCCACCGGGTGGGAGGTCCACTTCAACTCTGCTCGGACGGGTGTGCGGCTCAGCGGGCCGAGACCTCGGTGGGCCCGCCCCGACGGTGGTGAAGCAGGTCTCCACCCGTCCAACATCCACGACACCCCCTACAGCGTGGGCGCGGTCGACTACACCGGTGACATGCCCATTCTGCTCGGGCCGGATGGGCCGAGCCTGGGGGGCTTCACATGTCCGGCCACCGTCCCGACGGGGCACCGGTGGAAGCTCGGCCAGCTGCGTCCGGGCAACACGGTGACCTTCGTCCCGATCGGGGCGCCACAGGCAGCGGCCCTGCGGGAGCGTCCGTGGATGAGCGCCGCCGCCGACAAGGTGCCCGTGACGGACGGTGGGGTGCTGCTCGAGATGGCTCCACGCTCCGATCGGCCATCTCTCACCGTGCGGCGCCAAGGGGACGCGGCCGTCCTGGTCGAGTACGGGCCCATGCAACTCGATCTCGAGACCCGGATGCGCATCCATGCCCTCTCCGGGGCGATCGCGGACCTTCGGGACGCCGGACGCCTGGCGGGGACCCTCGAGATGACGCCGGGCATCCGCTCGCTGCAGATCCAGGTGGATCCTGCGGTGACGACGGTGGAGGAGATGGCCCAGCACGTGCGTGCAATCGAAGAACGGCTGCCGGCCACCGACGAGCTGCGGGTGCCGAGCAGAGTGGTTCATCTGCCTTTGTCCTGGGACGATCCCGCCACTCGGGAAGCGATCGACCGGTACATGCACGGCGTTCGTGATGATGCTCCTTGGTGCCCTTGGAACATCGAATTCATCCGCCGGATCAACGGACTCGACTCGGTGGAGGCTGTCTACCGCACCGTGTTCGACGCGGAGTACCTCGTCATGGGCCTCGGAGACGTCTACCTGGGCGCCCCCGTCGCCACCCCTTTGGATCCACGGCACCGACTGGTGACCACGAAGTACAACCCTGCGCGGACCTGGACTGCGCAGAACTCCGTCGGCATTGGTGGGGCCTACCTGTGCATCTACGGCATGGAGGGGCCAGGTGGGTACCAGTTTGTGGGGCGCACCACCCAGGTGTGGTCCACTCTGCGCCAGCGGGCGTCCTTCGAGGAGGGGACACCTTGGCTGTTGCGGTTCTTCGACCGGATCAAGTGGTACCCCGTCAGCACCGAGGATTTGATGGAGATGCGAGCTGACATGGCGGCCGGACGTCTCCAGCTGAGGGTGAGCGAGGGGCACTTCTCGGTGCGCGAGTATCGTCAGTTTCTCGCCGACCATGCGACCGAGATCGAGGCCGCCCGGAGTCGGCAGCGTGCTGCGTTCGCGGAGGAGCGAGCGGCATGGGAGGCGTCCGGTGAGTTCGAGCGCGCTGAGGAGGCGGCCGGTGCGGTCGTGGAGTCAGTCCAAGTCGAGATCCCGGACGGCTGTCACGCGGTGGAGGCACAGTTCGCCGCCAGCGTGTTCAGGGTGGACGTCTGCCGCGGAGACCTGGTGCGACGGGGGCAGCGGATTGCCAGTGTCGAGGCCATGAAGATGGAGGCGGAGATTCTCGCACCGCAGGACGGCGAGGTGGTGGACGTGGTGGTGGCACCCGGGGCCCAGGTCGGCCCGGGGAGTTTGCTCGTCATTCTGCGGCCGCGAGAGCTGGATCAGGAATCAGCAGCATGATGTCCATCAGAGAAGGGGTGAACAGAGTGGCTGCGACGTACGCAGTCATCGAAGAGGCGAATCGTCCCGAGATCTGGATCAGCCTGCGGGACCAGCAGACCGTGTCGGCGGAGGTGACCTCCGTCCTCGAGCGCGCCGCTGCAGGTGCCGACCTGCCGTTGGCCGGGCTGTTGTTCGCCGTCAAGAACAACATCGATGTGGCAGGCCTCGCCACCACGGCGGCGTGCCCGGCCTATGCGTACCAACCTGGAGCGGACGCCGTCGCCGTCGCTCGGCTGCGCGACGCCGGGGCCGTGGTGGTGGGCAGCACCAACCTTGATCAGTTCGCCACAGGCTTGGTGGGCACCCGGTCCCCCTATGGGGCAGTCCGGCACGCCACGGCTCCCGAGCGCATCTCCGGTGGCAGCTCAAGCGGGTCAGCCGTCGCCGTCGCCCTCGGCATGGTGGACTTTGCTCTGGGAACGGACACGGCAGGCTCGGGGCGCGTGCCGGCAGCCCTGCAGGGGTTGTTCGGCATCAAGCCGACGCGCGGAATGGTCCCCACTGTCGGTGTGGTGCCGGCCTGCGCCTCCCTGGACGTCGTGACGGTCATGGACAGTGATCTGGCCAGGGCCGCCCTCGTGGCTGAACTCATGAGGGGGCCGGACCGTCGCGATCCAGTCTCTTGCCGCCGCTCGAGCGAACCCACGTCCCCCATCACTCGATTGGGCGTGGCCACCGACGATTCCCTCGGTGCGCTGGCCCCAGGGTGGGCTGAGGCCTACCACGAGGAGATCGACCACTGGCGCGACGCTGGGGCGGACATCTCGACGGTGGACATATCCGACCTGCTGCGAGCCGCGTCGTTGCTCTACGACGGCGCGTTCGTCGCCGAGAGGTACACGGCTGTCGGAGCGTTCGTCGACTCCCATCTCGATGAGGTGGACCCGATGGTCGGCAGCATCGTCCAAGGAGCACGTGACATTCCCGCGTGGCGATTGTTCCAGGACGAGGCGACGCTGGCCGCCCACCAACTCCGCGCCGATGACCTCTGGCGTCAGGTTGACGCGCTGCTTTTACCGACCACGACGTGGCATCCGACGTTGGACCAGGTGCAGGCTGACCCGATCGGAGCGAACACGCGCATGGGTCGCTACACGAACTTCGTGAATCTGCTCGACATGTGCGCCCTGGCCTACCCAGCCGGCGAGGTCGACGGGCTGCCGTTCGGTGTGCAGCTCATCGGCCCAGCGCACGCCGACCGTCGATTGCTGGAGGCCGTCGATGGGTGAAACCTCCCCCGATGTCGAGGTGGCGGTGGTGGGCGCTCATCTGAGCGGCATGCCACTGAACCATCAGCTCGTCGAGGCTGAGGCGTCCCTCGTAGTGCGAAGCCACACTGCGCCGCGCTACCGCCTGTTCGATTTGGGCCTGGAACCTGCGCGGCCGGGTCTGGTGCGCGATGTGGCGAATGGCACTGTCATTGAGGTGGAGGTCTGGGCGCTCAGCGAAGCTGCTTTCGGGCGGTTCGTCAACCTCTTGGCCTCGCCTCTGGCCATGGGGCACATCGAGTTGACCGACGGTCGATGGGTGAATGGGTTCGTCTGCGAACCGTATGCCTTGGGCTCGGCCACCGACATCTCCAGCTGCGGCGGCTGGCGGCGGTACGTGTCGCAAGGAGCCGTACACAAATAGCGCGCGTCAGGATCGCGGACTCAAGGTCACCGGTGCGCGTCCGCGTCCGTGGAGTCCTTGGGAGCGGGCGGAGCGATCAGGCTGCCTGGTGCGGCCCGCCCTGCTGGCAATGGCTGTGGACAACTCTGGGATGGCTTGGGGTGGGTCTGGGGTGCTGTGTCATGCTGGGCTGGTCGTCGTTGACGTAGGGGGATTCGCGTGGTGAAGCCGATGGCTGTTGCCGGTGCAATGGTGTGCTGGGGTGTTCTGTTTGTGGGGTGTGCGCCCGCGGTCGAGCCGACGCCCTCGCCTGAGCCGTCGCCGGTGCCGACGTTTCAGTGCACGCCGGAGGCGGGTGGTGAGGCGTACGCGTGCGATCAGGCTGAATATGAGGCCATGGTGGTGCGGGATGAGCAGTACGCGGAGGCAGAGCGGGTGTACCGACGAGCGATGGAGATCGTCAACGCCTTGACCAACTCAAAGCAGCCGATCAACTCGGAGCTTATCGCCATTACCACTGGAAGCGCCCAAGCCGACTTTGAGAAAGCTCTATTGGACATCAGTCAAGATGGCGCTGAGTATTCAGGCACTCCGGAGATTGAATGGATACGTCGTGCTCCTGATGCCGTGGATCAAGGATCCGTAGTGGCATTAGAGGTGTGCACCTCGCCAGGCGACCAGGTCGTTGTTGTGGATGGAGTTCCTATTCCCTCATCGACAGCGTTCGAACGGGTGTTCTTCCGTTTGGAGGACGGGCAAATGAAGATGGCGAGCGGGCAGGCGGGTGAGGTAGCATCGTGTTGGCAATAAGATCAGCAGCGGTTGCTCTAGCACTCATGGGTATTTGTGCGTACCCAGCGGTGGCTGTGGGGCCTGACCCGGCACCAGCTCCGGAAGAGCAAGCACAGAGCGAGGTCGACGAGGGTGGGGCGGGGCAGGATACTGGCGGCGCTGGCGAGGAACAGGTCACCGATCCGCCACCCGAGCTACTTCAAAATGGCAGCGCGGTCACCCTGCGCGCTTCACTTCAAGCCCGCTTGGCCCAAGACTCGGCGGGGGGGCTAGGTCAATCCATGGGGTACGGCGGTTCTCGCGGTGGTGGTGGTTCAGGAAGTGCGCGAGCTACGTCTGCCGCTGAACGTGCTAGTGCCCAAGCTCTGGAGCAGGAGCAGTGGAAGATGTTTATTTCTCGGATTCCTGAGTGCGAGGGGTTGTTGCGTTATAGCGCGGAGTGTCAGTTGGCGGTGGCTGATCCTGTTGTGGCTGAGGCGGCTGGTCAGCCGGGTCCGGTGGTGCCGTCGGAGGCGGTGGTTCGGTCGTTGGCGCGTGAGGTGGTGTTGTCGATGACTTTGCCGCATCCGGAGGTGATGGTGGGTCCGGATCCGAGTGTGAATGAGTGGGACATGGCGGTGGTGGGGTATCCGTTGTGGTTGTGGACGGAGACCCCGGCTGCGTTGCAGTCGTCGACCACGCAGTACGGGATCACGATTTCGATGTCGGCGGTTCGGGAGCGGGTGGTGTTTGCGATGGGTGATGGCAAGTCGGTCACGTGTTCGTCGATGTCGCCGCTGCCCTCCGGTACGAAGCCGGGGACGCCGTCGCCTGATTGTGGGTATGTCTATGAGGGGGCGTCGTTGCCGGAGGGCTCCTACACGGTGACGGCGTCGAGTCATTGGTCGGTGGCGTGGTCGGCGTTGGGGTACAGCGGTACGGTGCCGGTGGTGGTGTCGGCGTCGCGGGAGTTGCCGGTGGGTGAGCTCCAGGCCGTGATCGTCGGGTGAGCGAACGCCATCAGCCTGCACCGACGTCGGTCTCGTAGAACGGAGTGCCCATGGTCACGGTCCGCCCCATGCGGGACTCTGAGCGGGACGCCGTCCTGGATCTGGTCGTCGGGCAGCAGAGCGACCCCGCCCGAGCGTGCACCTACGTCGGCACCGAGCGCGACGGGGTGGCGTCCGAGTTGGATGATCTCGGCGACTGGACGGCATTCACCTGGGTGTCCGATCATGACGGTCACCTCACCGGCGTCGTCATCGCCGACTCAGACGAGTCGCTGGGCCGCAGCTGGATCCACGGTCCGTGGGTTGCGGGTGAGTGGCTTCGCGACGCCCGCCCCCTGCTGGACGCAGCGCTCCATGCGCTGCCGCCCGGCGTCACCCGTCACGAGATCTCCGCCGATGTCGCCCACACCGCCATGGCCGCGCTCGCAGCGGGGCGCGGCTGGGCGGCCACGGAGGCGAACCACCTCTACGTCACCTCGGACGCCTCCGCGTGGCCGGACGAGGGCGCCCGCGTCCGCACCGCCCGCACCTCCGACGCAGCAGCCATCGAATCCCTGCACCAGGCCGAATTCCCCGACACCTATAACTCCGTCAGCCAGTTGCTCGACCCCGAGCGTGGCTTCATCGTGGTCGTCGCCGAGAACCGGGGGGCCTTCGCGGGCTACGCCGCCGGCCGCGTGCAGGCCGACGGCTCCGGCTATCTCGACTACGTGGCCGTCACGGACGCAGCATGCGGGCTCGGCCTGGGACGCGCCCTCGTCGCTGCGGCGGGACGGCGCATCGCGGTCGCGGCACCCCAGCATGATCTCAACCTCACGGTCCAGGAGAGCCGCACACCGGCGTGTGCCCTCTATGAAGCCCTGGGAATGCGGCGGGAGGCGTCCATGGTGGCGTATCGGCACGGATTCTGAGCCCCAGCAGACAACTGGGCGAAGCAGACAACCAGAACGCGCGCGGAGGCGTCCGTACCCACTACGGTCGTGGGGTGAGCGAAACCGAGGCTGAAGCCCCCACCACCACGTTTGCCGATCTCGGCATTGACGATCGCCTGCTCAAGGCGATCCGCGAGTTGGGTTATGAGCGGCCCAGCCCCATCCAGGCCGAGACGATCCCGGCGTTGCTGGCCGGACGCAACGTCATGGGCCTGGCCCAAACGGGCACGGGAAAGACGGCCGCCTTCGCGCTGCCCATCCTGAACGGCCTCGACCTCAAGCAGAAGGCACCGCAGGCCCTCGTGCTGGCGCCCACCCGCGAGCTGGCCCTCCAGGTCTGCGAGGCGTTCGAGAGCTACGCCTCGCACCACAAGGGCGTCCACGTGCTGCCCGTGTACGGCGGCCAGGGTTACGGCATCCAGCTGAGCGCGCTCGCGCGCGGCGTCCACGTGGTGGTGGGCACGCCGGGTCGCATCATCGACCACCTGGAGCGCGGCACGCTCGACCTCACCCAGCTGCGCTTCCTCGTGCTCGACGAGGCCGACGAGATGCTCAACATGGGCTTCGCCGAGGACGTCGAGCAAATTCTCGCCGACACCCCGACCGACAAGCAGGTCGCGCTCTTCTCCGCGACGATGCCGAAGGCCATCCGGACGCTCGCCGCGACCTACCTCACCGACCCGCTCGAGGTGCGGGTCGAGGGCCAGACGCGCACCGCGCCGAACATCAAGCACCGCTATCTGATCGTCTCCTACCCGCAGAAGGTGGACGCTCTCACGCGCATCCTCGAGGTGGAGAACTTCGACGGCATGATCGTGTTCGTCCGCACCAAGAACGACACCGAGACGGTCGCCGAGAAGCTGCGCGCCCGTGGCTTCGCCGCCGCGGCCATCAACGGCGATCTGGCCCAGGCGCAGCGGGAGCGGACGGTCAACCAGCTGAAGAGCGGCAAGCTCGACATCCTGGTCGCCACCGACGTTGCCGCCCGCGGCCTGGACGTCGAGCGGGTGAGCCATGTGGTGAATTTCGACATCCCGACCGACACCGAGAGCTACGTCCACCGCATCGGCCGCACCGGCCGCGCCGGGCGCTCCGGGGACGCCATCTCGTTCGTCACCCCTCGCGAACGCCGGCTGCTCAAGGCGATCGAGCGCGCCACCGGCCAGGAGCTCACGGCCATGGCGCTACCCACCGCCGATGACATCAACGCCACCCGGTTGTCCCGCTTCGACGAGGCCATCACCGCGGCGCTGGGCGAGCGCGCCAATATCGACTTCTTCCGCGATGTCGTGGCTCACTACGTGCGCGAGCACGATGTTCCCGAGGTGGACGTGGCCGCCGCCCTCGCCGCAGTGCGGCAGGGTGACGAGCCCATGCTCATGGATCCCGAGCCCCCGGCCGCCGTCCGCTCCTTCTCCGACGACGACGGCGGACGCCGCGGGCGCGGCGCGGCCGGTGACCGGGAGGATCGCCCCCGGCGCACCCGGGAGGGCTCGGGCGGCCCGCTCGTCACCTACCGCATCGCCGTCGGACGCCGCCAGCGCGTGGCCCCTCGCATGATCGTGGGGGCTCTGGCCAACGAGGGCGGCCTCGGCCGTGGTGATTTCGGACGCATCGACATCCGGGCGGATCACACGTTGGTCGACCTGCCGGCCCAGATGCCCCAGGAGGTGTGGGACGCGCTGCGCTCGACCCGGATCTCCGGCAAGCTCATCGAGCTCGAACGGGACAACGGCCGGCATTCCGGCAGGGGCGATTCGTCGAGGCGCGAGTACGGCGACAAGCCGAAGTTCCGGAAGTCCGCCGACCGTCGGAGCTGATGGCAGGTGGTCACCGCGTGAGGCTCGCCGCCTCGATCCTGCATCTCGACCTGGACGCCTTCTTCGCCGCCGTCGAGCAACGCGACAAGCCGTCGCTGCGCGGGAAGCCGGTGATCGTCGGGGGAGTGGGCTCCCGCGGAGTGGTGTCGACGGCCTCCTACGAGGCGCGCGTGTTCGGCGTCCACTCGGCGATGCCCATGCACGAAGCGCGCCGGCTGTGCCCGCACGCGGCGTTCCTGTCCGGACGTTTCCGCGCCTACCGCGAGAGTTCCCAGATCGTGATGGGTCTGCTGCGCGAGCTCAGCCCTCTCGTCGAACCCCTCAGCCTCGACGAGGCGTTCGTCGATCTCACGGGTGGGGCGCACCCCGACGTGAGCCCCGCGGCGGTCACCAAGCTCGCCGAGGACCTGCGCGCCCGCGTCCAGGCGGACACCCACGGCCTCACGGCGTCCGTGGGGGTGGGCACGAGTAAATTCATCGCCAAGGTCGGCAGTGAGCTGGCCAAGCCGGACGGGTTGCGTGTGATCGAGCCCGGGACGGAGCTGGACACCATCGCTGACCTGCCGGCGAGGGCCATCCCCGGTGTGGGCCCCGCCACCATGGAGCGACTCAGCCGCCTGGGCGTGCGTACCGTGGCCGACATTCGCGCGCTCAGCCACGGAGAGGTTGTCCGCGAGCTCGGCAAGGCCAACGGCGAATGGGTGCACCACTTGGCCTTCGCCCGGGACGATCGCCCCGTGAGCCCCGACCGGGAAGCGAAGTCCATCTCGGTGGAGGACACGTTCTCGACCGACGTCCGCGACCGCGACGAGCTGGACGCCGTCATCGAACGCGATGCCCGCATCGTGGCCGAGCGTGTGGCCCAGCAGGGCCTGTTCGCCCGCACGATCACGCTCAAGGTGAAGCGTCCCGATTTCACCATCCTCTCCCGATCGCTGACCCTCAACGGGGCCACGGATCGGGCATCCACCATCGCTCGCATCGCGCGACGGCTGCTCGACGACGTGGCCGTCGAGGACGGGTTCCGCCTGCTCGGCGTCGGCGTCGCCGGCTTCACCCCTGCCGCCCAGGAGGAACTCTTCGAGCCGGACGCCGAGGGCGCGGTGGTGACCCACACCGACGCCGATCTGCCGCTTCCGGACGCTCCGGCGCCCGAGGCCGTCCGCCCCCGCTGGGTGCCGTCGTTCACCCCGGGCGCCGACGTCGTCCACGACGAGCACGGTGCCGGCTGGGTGTGGGGCGCCGGCCTGGGGCGGGTGACCGTCCGCTTCGAGACCCGCGAGACAGGCCCGGGCCCGGTTCGTACGCTCTCGGCGGACGACCCTGCCCTGCACCTCGTGTGATCTGGTGAGATGGAGGCATGCAGACGCACTCCTTCGGTTCCACCGGCCTCATGGTGTCCCCCCTCGGGTTGGGCGCGGGCCAGATCGGCTACGGCGGCATGGACGACGACGCGGCCGGCCGCGTCCTCAGCCACGCCCTCGACCTGGGCATCACGCTCATCGACACCGCCCACTGCTACGGCGACAGCGAGGAGCGCATCGGCCGCCACATCAGCCACCGCCGCGACGAGTTCGTGCTGTCGAGCAAGTGCGGCCACGCCATCGCCGGTCACGACGACTGGACGCCCGGCATCATCCGGCCGGGCGTGGAGGACTCCCTGCGGCGCCTGCGCACCGAGTGCATCGACATCATGCACCTCCACTCCTGCGACGCCCGCCACCTCGAGGACGGCTCGCTCGCCGACGAGCTCGACGCCCTCTCCCGCGAGGGCAAGATCCGCGTCGTCGCCTACTCGGGCGACAACGAGGACCTGGCCGCCGCCGTCGCGTCCTGCCGCTTCGCCTCGATCGAGACGTCGGTCAACATCGCTGACCAGCACAACCTGCGCGCCACCGTGCCGGACGCCGCCGCGGCCGGTCTCGGGATCATCGCCAAGCGTCCCCTCGCCAACGGGATGTGGCGCCACGCGGAGCGTCCGACGGGGGAGTACGGCGATTACTACTGGGACCGCCTGCGGGAACTCGCCTACGACGTCGACCTCGACATGGGCGAGTTCGCGCTCCGTTTCAGCGCCTTCGCCCCTGGCGTCTGCTCGGCCATCGTCGGGACGACGAGCGTGGACAACCTGTCGAAGGCGGCGGACGCCGTCGATGCCGGGCCTCTGCCGGACGCCGTGATCGCCCACGTGGCCGAGCGGTGGCACGCCGTGAGCGAGGGCTGGGACAGCCGCACGTAGACTTCCCACCGCCGGCCGGAGTGGTGGAACTGGTAGACACGCAGGATTTAGGTTCCTGTGCCTTCGGGTGTGAGGGTTCGAGTCCCTTCTCCGGCACGATTAGGCACCCCCGCCCCGAGCCGAGGCTCGGGGCGGCTCGTCGTCCGCTCAGGCCGCCGTGGGCCAGATCAGGTCGATCCGCACCGGACGCGGCGGGCCGCGCCGCTCGGGGGGTGCCACCGGTGACGCGGGTGGGTCGGGGGCGCGAGTCCGCACCACCTGGCCTGCCGGTGTGGTGAGCTCCACCGGGGCATGCGGGCCGGGCCGGGGGAGTGTCTTCCAGCCGATCGCCTGCTTGTGGTGGTTGCAGGCTTCGCAGAGCCCCTGGCCATTGCCCAGGGACGTGGCTCCGCCGCCGGCGTGGGGAACCACGTGGTCGATGTGCCGGATCGGGGCATCGCACCAAGGCGTGCGGCACGTCTGGTCCCGCACACCGATCCAGTCAGCCAGACCCGCGGGGGACACCCGGCTGCGCGCGTCCAGCCCCACGAGCTCGGCGTCCCCGGGGCGCTGGTACAGCCGGCGCACCCACGCCGCCACGCCGGCGTCCACCGCGCGCGTCACGAGGGCCCGGGCGAGGGGAGCGGGCAGCGAGCCGTGCCCCACCACCTGGGCCGGTTCGGTGCCGGCGTCCAGCAGCGTCGCGTCCGACATGAGCAGGTACACGCCGACGCCCACCGCGTCCGCCGCGGCCTGGCCGGTGAGGCGCTGGACGAGGAGGTCGGCCCGGATCTGCCCCCGTGACCGAGGGTCACCGGCCGCCAGCACGGTGTCCGCACCCCGCACGAGGGCGGCGTACGCGGCCACGCCCTGGGTCAGCGGGAGCAGAGCGGTGAGGTAGGTCATGCCGTCGGGAGCAGGACGCAGGCTCACGCAGCGCTCCTCCACCGCCCGGCGATGACGTTCCACGCTGGACGCCGGATCGAGCCGCTGCGCGATGCGACGCGCCTCCGCCGCGATCCGGCGGTTGCCCCAGGTGGCCAGCTGGGCCGGGTCGGCGCACACCTGGGCGTCGACGGCGGCGCGATCCTCCCGGCTGAGGCAGGCCGTCTCGCGCACCAGCAACGTCGCCCGGTACTCGCTCAGCACCCCGGCGCTCAGCAGCGCGAGCGTGTGCGGCATCTCGGCCGTGATCGCCTTGGCGAAGCCCAGCCAGCGGTCGCCCGCGTGCGGGGACTCGCGCCGGGCCACCGCGATCGCGGCACCCACCCCACGCCCCAGGCGTGCGGCGGGCACGCCCCCGGCCCGCTGCTCCGCGACCAGCACCTCGGACAGGGCCACCGAGGCGCGCGCCTGGATCGCCGCAGCAGTGGCCTTCAGCTCCTCCAGCCCCGTGAGCAGCTCGGCGAGCGCATCCGCGTCCCGCGGCAGCGCACCGCGCGCGAGGTCGTCGGCCAGCGCGTTCACGCTGTCACGACTCACCACCCCGGCTGCTCCCGTGCTCATGACACCATCCTCCAACCCGCCTCTGACATTTTTCGCACCACTCCATCGGGTCAGTCGCCCCAGCCACTCCCCGTTGCCCTCGCCGGACGGCGTTTCGCCCCGGCGCCGCTGTGTCGCCCTCGCGTGAGGCGCCCGGTGCGGGAAGGTGGTGCCAGCCCCAGCAAAGGATCCGCGATGACCCACACGCCCGGCCCGGACGCCGGCCGCGCACCCGCTGCGTCCAGCCAGAGCCTCGACGACCCGGACGCCATCACCGCGCGCATCCGGGGCGAGATCGCCGAGGTGTCCCGCGGTCTGGTGCGCCTGGCCGGCGATCTGGACGCCCTCGCGGGCGCCCTCGCCCTGCAGCAGCGCACAGTGGCCGGGGACGCCGCGGCACAGGATGCCGCGGCGCGCGACGCGCCAGGTCAGGACACGCCAGGTCAGGGCGCGCCAGGTCAGGGCGCATCCGGACAGGGCACATCGGGACAGGGAACATCGGGACAGGGCACATCGAGACAGGACGCGCCGGGACGCCCACCGCTGGGGACCGCGCCCTTCCCCGGCAGGCCCGCGGGGCAGGCGCCCTTCCCCGCGGCCGTGCCCTGGGGTCCACCGCAAGTCGTCCCGGGCCGGCCCGGCCCGGCGCAGGACGCGCCGGCCCGAGGCCCCGGATCCCCGGCGCCCCAGCCCACCCCGGCGACCCAGCCCACCCCGGCGCACCCCTCCCAGCGCCCGGCAGCCCAGCTCCCCGCGCCGCCCCGCTCGCCCCGCCCACCCAGCCCGCCCCGCCCGCCCCGGCGCCCGGTGTCCCTCGCGGAGATCTTTGCGATCGTCGGCTCCGGGGTGACGCTCATCGGCGTGGCCCTGGTGCTGCTCATGCCGCAGGACGGCTTCCTGGGCCCCCTCGCCCGCACCACGATCGGCCTCAGCCTCGCCGCGGCCGCCGTCGCGGCGGCCTTCTGGCAGCACCGCTTTGACCCGAAGAACATCGGCGCCCAAGCCCTGTTCGCCACCGGCGTGGCCTCAACCTTCCTGTGCCTCGTCGCGCTCACGGCCATCTTCACCGATCCGGCCGGACGCCCCCTGCTCGCGGTGCTGCCCGGGCTGGTGCTCGCCGGCCTCGTCAGCCTCGCCGGGGTGTGGGTCGCCGTCTCCTGGCGAAGCCAGTGGTTGGCGGTCCTGGCCATGTTGGGCAGCTTGGTACTGGCGCCCCTGCTGTCGCAGAACGACCGGCTGGCCGTGCTCGCCTTCATGCTCGTGCTGACCGTCGCCTCCGGCGCGTTCCAACGCGCCGTCGACTGGCCCGTCCTGGTGCTGGCGCGCACGCTGCCCACCGGGCTGGTGTTCCTCGCCATGACCATCGACGAACTCCTCATCCTGGCCCGGGGCGGGGCCGACTCTCTGATCCTGCTCGCCCTGGTCACCGCGCTCGCGCTGTGCGGTCTCCTCATCGCGGTGATGCACCAGCGCAATGACGCCGGCACCCGCGTCGCGGCCGTGATCGCGTTCGTGCTGTTCTGCGGTCCGCTGCTGGTCGGCGGCTGGAACGTCGACAAGCTCCCCTCCGTGGCCGCCTACGTCGTCGTCGGGGCGGTGGCCACCGCTGCCGGATTCTGGCCGCAGCGCGTGCACACCTGGGTCCGGGCCGCGGCCATCCCCCTGGGGGCGCTCTTCCTCGCCGTGGCCGCGCTGCGCGCCTTCGATGCTGCGCACCAGGGCTACCTGTGGTTCGGCCTCGCGATCGCCTACCTCGCGGTGGCCGAGCGGGTCCGCTTCCGCCCCGTGATGGTCGTGGGCGTCCTGCTCGCCGGGGTCGGCGCCCTGGTGTGGCTGCCCAGTCTGGTTTCCCTCGTGTCCTTGCAGGCCGTGGCCGACGGCCGGCTCGGCATCGAGCACGTGGTGCAGTCCGTGCTGGGGCTGGTCGCCACGCTGCTGGTGGTCCGCGCCCTCCGCCTGGACTGGCCCGAGGGAGGCCATGTTCTCAACTACGCGGTGTGGGTCGGCACGGTGCTCTTCGGGACCGTGGCGGTGGTGCTGGCGGGCACACTCCTCGGCCACACTCTCGGCGACGTCGCGAACGGCTTCCAGGTCGCGCACGCCGTCGCCACGGTCAGCTGGATGGCCCTCAGCGTCGCCCTGCTCTCCCGAGGGCTGCGTCGGGCCTCGGACGCCCAAGCGGCCCGTCACATCGCCATCGCGCTGGCCGCCGCCGCCGTCGCCAAGCTGTTCCTCTTCGACCTGGGTGCCCTGCCCGGCCTCGCCCGCGCGCTCGCCTTCATCGTCGTCGGCATCCTGTTGCTGGTGATCGGCACCTGGTACCACGGCCAGCTCGAGAAGGTGCGCCGGGCGACTGCGGAGCCCACACCGGGGGCGGACGCCGACCCGGCCGTCCAGCCCGCACCGGCCGTCCAGCCCGATCCGTCCGCCGCGCCAGCGCCGGGCCCGGACGCCGATCCGATGCGTTAGTCTGGCCGGGTCCCCGCAACCAGCGGGGGCGTCGTGGATGCCAGTGAAGTCCGGTGGAAATCCGGCGCTGTGCCGCAACTGTGATGCCGACCGTCGGTCGGATGAGCCAGGTCACCTGCCCCACGACCACGTTCAGGTCCTCGGACGAAGGGCCGTCCGTGCGCAGTGGGCACCCCCGCCCGTTGCGGCTGACGACTTCGTCCTCCGCAACGAATCGGAGGATGCTGGTGATCCAGCCCCACACCCCATCAACTCGCACGCGCTCTGCGCGCCTCACCTGGCTCGGCGCCGCCGCGCTCGCGCTGGCCCTGGCGGCCTGCGGATCGCCGGCCACGCCCGGGGCGAGCGGCACGGCCGACGCCCCTACCGTCACGACAACGGCCGCCACGACCCCCCAGACCACGGGCGCCTCCTTCCCCGTCGACGTCGTCACCGGCGCCGCGGACAGCACCGAGACGGTCACCATCGCGGAGCGTCCCGACGCCATCGTCTCGTTGAGCCCGACCGCCACGGAGTCGCTGTTCGCGATCGGAGCGGGTGACCAGGTCGTCGCGGTCGACGCGCAGTCCGACTACCCGGCCGAGGCGCCGATCACCGACCTCTCGGGCTACACCCCCAACGTGGAGGCGATCCTCGCCCACGAGCCCGACCTGGTGGTCGCCTCCACCCGTGACGCGGACCTGATTGGCAGCCTCGCCAACGCCGGCGTCCCGACGCTCGCCCTCCCGTCGGCCCAGACGCTGGACGAGGCCTACGGCCAGATCGAGCGGCTCGGCACGGCCACGGGCCACCTGGCCGACGCGAAGGCCGTGGTCGCGCAGATGGACGAGCGCATCCGGGCCGCCGTCGACGCCACCCCGAAGACGGAGGGGGCCACGTACTTCCACGAACTCGACCCCACGCTCTACACCGTCACCGGCAACACGTTCATCGGTGAGGTCTACGGCATGTTCGGGCTGACCAGCATCGCGGACGCCGCCGGGACGACCGACCTGTACCCCCAGCTCTCCGAGGAATACGTGGTCGCGGCCGACCCCGACCTCATCTTCCTGTCCGACACCCAGTGCTGTGGTGTCACGCCCGCATCGCTCGGTGAGCGGGCCGGCTGGTCGGGCCTGTCCGCCGTCACCGGCGATCGGGTCCACGTCCTCGACGAGGACGTGGCGAGCCGCTGGGGGCCGCGCGTGGTCGACTTCGTCGAGACCGTGGCCGAGCACGTGACCGCGTTGCAGACCACCCACGCATGAGTGCGACCCCGAGGACGCCGGCCCTCACCCGTGTCCGCCGACTTGACATGCCACGCCTCAGCCGTGGCATCGGTCGGTCGGGCCGCTGGCTGGTCGCGGGCTGCGTCCTCGGGATCGCGCTGCTCACCGGCGTCATGATCGGGCCGGCCGGCCTGACGGCGTCGGGTGTCGCCCGGGAGCTGCTCGGCGCGCTCCCCGGCGTCACGCTCGATTCGGGCCTGACGAGCCAGCAGCAGGCCATCTTGTGGCAGATCCGTCTGCCGCGGGTGGTGCTGGGCGCCCTGGTGGGCGCCACGCTGGCCGTCGCCGGCGCCGCGTACCAGGGCGTCTTCCGCAACCCGCTCGCTGACCCGTACCTGCTCGGCGTCTCGGCCGGCGCGGGCCTGGGCGCCACGCTCGCCATCACCCAGGGGGGCGGGATCGGCCCGTTCGGGGTGCCGCTGGCCGCCTTCGCCGGCGGCCTGCTGGCGGTGAGCGCCACCTACGCCCTCGGTGCCAGCGTGGGGGGCCACCGCAGCTCGACCATCATCGTGCTCGCCGGCGTGGCCGTCGCGGCGTTCTTCAGCGCCGTGCAGACGTTCGTGCAGCAGTGGTTCGACGACTCGCTGCTCGCCGTCTACAGCTGGATGCTCGGCCGGCTGAGCACCAACGGGTGGAGCGACGTCATCATGGTGCTGCCGTACGTGCTCGCGAGCTGGGTGCTGTTGCTGCTGCACCGCCGCACGCTCGACGTGCTCGCCGTCGGCGACGTGGAGGCCGCCAGCCTCGGCATCAACGTCCCGCGGGTGCGGCTCGTGCTCGTGCTGGTCGCCACGCTCGGCACCACCGCGGTCGTGGCGGTGAGCGGGCTCATCGGGTTTGTCGGCATCGTCGTACCCCACGCCGTCCGGCTGATCTTCGGCACCTCCCACCGCCTCCTCCTTCCGCTGGCCATGCTGTTCGGGGCGGCCTTCCTCGTGCTCGCCGACGTCGCTGCCCGATCGGTCGTGGCGCCCGCCGAGTTGCCGATCGGCGTCGTCACCGCCTTCGTCGGCGCGCCCTTCTTCCTGGTCGTCCTCCGCCGGAACCGGAGCATGACGTGAGCGTGCTGGAGTGCCGCGGCCTCGGCGTCCGCCGGGGGGAGGCGCAGGTCGTCCACGACCTCGATCTCGTGGTGGACGCCGGCGCCTGGGTCGCCGTCGTCGGGCCCAACGGGGCGGGCAAGACCTCGCTGCTGCACGGCATCGCTGCGCTCACCCCCGTCACCGGCCACCTCCGCCTCGGAAGCGACGATCCGCACCAGCTCTCCCGGCGTGCGCTCGCTCGGCGGGTGGCCCTCATGGCCCAGCAGCCCGTCGTGCCCACAGGCATGACCGTCCGCGAGTTGGTGGCCCTCGGCCGGACGCCCTTCCTGCGCCGCTTCGGCACCGAGTCGGCCACCGACCGGGCCGCCGTGCAGCACGAGCTCACCCGGCTCGGCCTGGCCACGCTCGCCGACCGCCCCGCCGACCGGCTCTCCGGCGGCGAACTGCAGCGCGTCATGCTGGCCCGCGCCCTGTGCCAGCAGCCGACCCTGCTTCTGCTCGACGAGCCGACCAGCGCCCTCGACATCGGGCACCAGCAGTCGGTGCTCGACCTGGTGGACGAACAGCGCCACGAGCGCGGGCTCACCGTGCTGGCCGCCATGCACGACCTCACGCTGGCCGCCCAGTACGCCGACCGCATGGTGCTGCTCGACCGGGGCGTCCTCGTGCAGGACGGCCCGCCCGCGGCCGTGCTGGACGCCCGACAACTGAACGAGACCTATGGCGCCCGCGTCGACGTGCTGCCCCGCCCCGCCGGCCCCGCCGTCATCCCCGTCCGCCCGGTGAGCCGCTGACGCGCACGCCCATCCCATCCCCGCAAGGAGCCCCCTGTGACCGACCTGCCGACACACGACCGCCCCCTGCCGCCGCGCCGGGACGTTGACTCGCTGGTGTTCGTCAACACCGGCGACGGCAAGGGGAAGTCGACCGCCGCCTTCGGCATGCTGATGCGCGCCGCCGCCCGCGGCTGGCCGTCCTGCGTGGTGCAGTTCATGAAGTCGGGACGCTGGCGCGTGGGGGAGGCGGAGTCGGCCCGCCGCCTGGGGGTCGACTGGTTCACCCACGGCGACGGCTTCACCTGGGAGAGCGACGACCTCGACCGGAGCGCCGGCATCGCCCGCGAGGCGTGGCGTCTGGCCGACCGCGTGTTGACGTCCGGGGAGTACCGCCTCGTCGTGCTCGACGAGGTGACCTACCCGCTCACCTACGGCTGGCTCGACGCCGAGACGGTCGTGGCCCGGATCCGGGAGCGCGCGGCGTCCACCAACGTCATCTGCACCGGCCGCAACGCCCACGCCTCGCTGGTTGACCTGGCCGACACGGTCACCGAGATGCGCAACGTGAAGCACGCCCACGCCACCGGCGTCCGCGCGCGCCGCGGCATCGACTACTGACGCCCGGGTCGCCCCGGTCGCCCCGGCGTCCGACCTGTGGGAAACGGCTGTGCGGACGCCGCTCGCGCCGCTAGCCTGACCCCGTGATCACGACGGCGCATTTCGACACGCTGTCTCTCGTCATGCCCGGCTGTTGTCGGTGTTGTCGCCGCCCGCGCGGCGCCCACTCCTGATCCCCCCGGCGACCTGACCCGGCCGGTGGCCGGGAGTGTGGCTCTCAACCCCCACACCCACACCACCGCAGCCAGGAGCCGTCATGACCCTCGATCTCGTCTTCGTCCAGCAGAGCGCCGCAGGCGCCACCTTCGCCCAGCTCGCCGCCGACCTCGGCGTCGAGCTCCGCCTGGTCGCCCAGCGCATCACCACCATGGAGATCTTCCCGGTGAGCGTGCTCACCGTCGAACTCACCGCGGAGCCAGGCCTCCTCGAGGCTGCGACGCGCTGGTTCGCCCAGCGGGGCATCCACCGGCTGGCCTAGGCTGGGGCCATGAGCCCGGACGAGGACGTCACCCCGCTCCGCGTCGGCATCGTCGGCTGCGGCAACATTGCCCGCTCCCACGCCCGCGCGTACGCCGAGCACCCGCGCGTCCGGCTCGTCGCGTACCACGACGTGGTGCCCGGCCGGGCCGAGGCCTTCGCCGACGCCCACGGCGGCAGCGCCGTCAGCTCCGTGGCCGAGGTGGTCGCGTCCGGTGTCGACCTCGTGTCCATCGCCACCCCGCCCGGGAGCCACGCCGACATCGCCTGCGCGCTGCTGTCCGCAGGGGTGAACGTGCTCATCGAGAAGCCCGCGACGATCAGCCTCGCCGAGCTCGACCGGGTGGCCGAGGCCGAACGGGCCGGCGGTGTCCAGGCCTACGTCGTCCTGCAGCACCGGCACGGCAGCGGCGCGGTGCGCGCCCGGCGGCTCATGGACGCCGGCTCGCTGGGCACCCCCCGCGTCGCCGTCTGCGAGACCCTCTGGTACCGCACCGACGGCTATTTCACCGACGTCGACTGGCGAGGCCACTGGGCCGGTGAGGGCGGTGGGCCGACGCTCGGCCACGCCATCCACCAGATCGACCTGCTGCTGCACCTGATGGGGGAGTGGGAGAGCGTGGACGCCCGCGCCGTCCGGCTCGCGCGGCCCGTGCAGTTCGAGGACGCCTCGCTCGCCGTCGTCACCTTCGCCAGCGGCGCTGTGGCGAGCATCGTCACCAGCCTCGTCTCGCCGCGCGAGGTGAGCCGCATCCGGGTCGACACCGAGGGCGGCACCCTCGAGGTCAACCACCTGTACGGCTACCGTGACGCCGACTGGTCTTGGACGCCCGTGCCCGATCCGGAGGTCGCCGCACGCTTCGGGTTGGATCCCGGCACGCAGGCGCGGCCGGGCGCCGCGGCCCGCCCGGCTGCGGGCGATCCGTGGGCCGCGAGCGCGGCCGACGTCGACGAGGTGCCCAGCAACCACGCCGCGCAGATCAACCGCCTGGTGGGCGACCTGCTGGCCGGACGCCGCCACGCCACGACGTTGGAGAGCGCCCGGTCGACCATGGAGCTGGTGAGCGCCATCTACGCCTCCGGGTTGGGGGGAGGCACCGTGCGACGCGGCGACCTGACCCCGGGACACCCCTTCCACGCGCGTCTCGACGGCGGGCTGGACGCCGCCGCGGTGGACGCCCGCCTGGTGCCCTGAGCAGAGCCCGGCGTCAGGAGCCGGCGCGGGGCCGGTGCTCGTCTCCGATCTCGAGCACCATCGCATCGTGGATCGCCGAGTGGCGTTCGCGCACCGGGTGCTGCTGGCTCGGCGTCGGCCCCACCGTCTGGCCCGCCTCGACGACCGCGCCGGTGGTGATGAGGTAGCGGGCCGTGTCGGCGAGGAAGCGGAACAGGTCCGAGGGAGGCCGCCTGCTGTGCTCGATCACGAGGTCGCGCGCGCCGAAGGTGTCCAGCCCCAGGGTGTAGGCCGAGTGGGTGCCGTCGGGTTCGTCCATGACCCACACGGAGGTCCACAGGTCGGCCGGCACCTGCTTGGACTCCACCGCGGCGCTGAACCCGCGCGCATAGGCGTCCGCCGGGTACACGGCCGACGCCTGGGCACTGTGCACGGCCACGGCGCCGGGCAGCCCGGCCACGACCGTCGCGATGACCGACCAGATCGTCGCCTCCTGCAGCGCCTGGGCGCGCGGCTCGGGCACCTCGCCCGGGTGGAGCACTGTGATGACGACGTGGCTGCGGTGCTGGGCGATCGCGTCGGTCTGACCCTGCCACCACACGGGGTGACAGGCGCGCAGCGCGGCGGCAGCGTCCAGCGAGACGGCGTTGCCAGCCACCATCGCCCGCACCAGACCGGTCGAGACCACGGCCGCGTCCACCGGGCCCTTGCCCGCGATGTCGAGCGTCTGGGCCGAGGCACCGTCGCCGAACTCCTCGGCCAATGCCGCGGCCAGATCGGACGCCGACGGCGCGGCCCCGGCGAACAGCACGGCCCCCGAAACCGTCATGCGATGCCGAGGTCGCGGCGGAGCTTGGCGACGTGGCCCGTCGCCTTCACGTTGTACTGGGCGACCGAGATCGTCCCTGCCCCCGTCTCGTCAACGTCGACCACGAACGTGGAGCGGAGGACGCCGGTGATCTCCTTGCCATAGAGCAGCTTCGTTCCCCAGGCGCCGTACGCCTCGAGGGTGGTGCGCTCGGGGTCGGCGAGCAGGGTGATGGTGAGGGCCTCCTTCTCGCGGAACCCGGCCAGCTTGGCCACCGCATCCGGCGAGATGCCCAGCACGTCGAAGCCGGCCGCAGCGATCGCGTCGGCCGACGCCGTGAAGTCAACGGCCTGGGTGGTGCACCCCGGGGTGGACGCGGCGGGGTAGAAATAGACGATGACCCGACGCCCCGCGTAGTCGGACAGCGACACGGTGGTGCCGTCGGCAGCAGGCAGGGTGAAGGGCGGGGCGGGGTCGCCCACCTGGAGTCTGGCCATGACTCCACCCTAGCTTCTGGCATAGGGTGGGCCCCATGCGGACCAAGGAAGAGATCCAGGCCGAGATCGCGGCGGCCCGGGCGCGACTCGCGAGCAATGTCGAAGGCCTCATCACGCAGGCCCACCCCCGCGCGGTCGCCGCGCGGACGGTGCAGGACGCCAAGGGGCTGCTCAGCTCCGAGGTGGACGCGGTGAAGTCGCAGTTCGTGGACCCGACGGGCGAGCCCCGCTATGAGCGGATCGGTGCGCTCGGTCTGGCGGTCGCCGCCTCGGTCGCGTTCCTCTTCGTGGTCCGCTCCATCGCGCAGGGCTGAGCCCCCCGCGGGCTGATCACCCCCACGCGCCGGACGCCGCACCCTTCGGGAGGTGGGGCGTCCTGCCGTGTTTGGTTCCAGTTCTATAACAAACGTTTACACACGTAATCCTCTGCTTTCGTGTGGGGTAGGTTGACCCGGTCCGGGGTCAGTGCTCGTCCGCGGGCGCCGCTCCACCACCACAGAGAAGTGAGGATTGATGTCGAAGAAGATGACGAGGGCCTTCGCCGTGGCCCTGTCCGCCGGGGCGCTGCTGACCGCGTCCGCCTGCTCCAGCGGAGGCACCGCCACGGCCCCCACAACCCCCACCCAAGAGGTCGACTGCTCGGCGTTCGAGACCTATGGCGACCTGAACGGCACGACGGTCACCGTCTACACCTCGATCGCCAGTGACGCCGAGGCGCAGCCGCACATCGACGCCTTCAAGCCGTTCGAGGAGTGCACCGGTGCCACGGTCGAGTACGAGGGCAGCCGCGAGTTCGAGGCCCAGCTCCCCGTGCGCGTCGCCGCGGGCAACGCCCCCGACCTGGCCTATTTCCCCCAGCCCGGCCTGCTGCAGACCATCGTCAACGGCAACCCGGACGCCGTCGTGCCGGTCGGCGAGGCGGCCGCGGCGAACGTCGACCAGTACTACAACGAGGCTTGGAAGATGTACGGGACGGTCAACGACACGTTCTACGGCATCCCGATCGGCGCGAACGCGAAGTCGTTCGTCTGGTACAGCCCGTCCGCCTTCGCGGACGCGGGCTACGAGGTGCCCACCACGTGGCAGGAGCTGATGGACCTGTCGCAGCAGATCGTCACCGACAACCCCGACGGCTCGGTGAAGCCGTGGTGCGCGGGCATCGAGTCCGGCGACGCCACCGGCTGGCCGGCCACCGACTGGGTCGAGGACATGATGCTGCGCGTCGGCACCCCGGAGCAGTACGACCAGTGGGTGACCCACGAGATCCCGTTCAACGACCCGGTCGTCGTCGAGGCCATCGACCAGGCCGGCTCGATCCTCAAGAACGCCGACTACGTCAACGGCGGCTTCGGCGACGTCCGCTCGATCGCCGCCACCCCGTTCACCGACGCGGGCTTCCCGATCGTCGACGGCACCTGCTTCATGCACCGTCAGGCGTCCTTCTACCAGGCGAACTGGCAGGAGGCCGGTGGCGACATCACCGTGGGTGAGGACGGCGACGTGTGGGCCTTCGCCCTGCCGGCCGAGACCACGGACAGCGTCCCGATGCTCGTGGGTGGCGAGTTCGCCATGGCCTTCCGCGACGCCCCCGAGGTCGCCGCGCTGCAGGCGTACCTGACGAGCCCCGAGTGGAGCAACGTCAAGGCGCAGACCACCCCGAACGGTGGCTGGCTCTCGGCGAACACCGAGCTCGACCCGTCGAACCTGGCCATGCCGATCGACCGGCTCTCCTACGAGCTGATCACCGACCCGAACGCCGTGGTCCGCTTCGACGGCTCCGACCTGATGCCCAGCGCCGTCGGCGCCGGTTCCTTCTGGAAGGAGATGACGGACTGGATCGCCCTGGACAAGAGCTCCCAGGACGCCGCCAACGCCATCGAAGCCTCTTGGCCCGCCTGATCGTCTGACCCTCTCGCACCGGGGGCTCCGCCACGACCGCACCGGCCGTGGCGGGGCCCCCGGTCGACGACCCCTTCTGAAAGGAGGGCCCCATGGACTGGCTCATGCAGCCGGACACCACGGTGGAGAAGTTCATCGTGATGTTCGTCGCGATCGCGCTCTTCGCCGCCGTCATGGCCGTGGTTCTGCTGGTGGTCGACCGCCCCAGCCTCCCGCGCTGGTTCGCCGCCCTGGGTTACCTCGGGCCGGCGCTGCTGCTCATCCTGCTCGGCCTGTTGATCCCCGCCATCATGACGGTGCGCAACTCGCTGTACTCCAACGACGGGTCGACCTTCGTCGGCCTTGACAACTACGCCACGGTCTTCAGCCAGGACCTGTTCCTCATCGTGCTGCGCAACACCTTCTTCTGGGTGCTGCTCGTGCCGCTGGTCTCCACCGCGCTCGGTCTCGTCTACGCCGTCCTCGTCGACCGCACCCGGTTCGAGAAGTTCGCCAAGACCCTGGTCTTCCTGCCCATGGCCATCTCCATGGTGGGCGCGGGCATCATCTGGAAGTTCGTCTACGACGGCCAGGTCGGCCTGCTCAACGCGCTCCTCGGCCTGGGTGGGGTGCCCACCCAACAGTTCCTGCTGGACGCCCCGTACAACACCTTCTACCTCATCGTCGTCATGATCTGGATCCAGACCGGTTTCGCCATGACGGTGCTCTCCGCCGCCATCAAGGCCATCCCCGACGAGACCATCGAGGCCGCCAAGATGGACGGCGCGACCGGCATGCGGATGTTCTGGCAGATTACGGTGCCGAGCGTCCGGCCCGCGATCATCGTGGTCATCACCACGATCGCCATGGCCACCCTTAAGGCGTTCGACATCGTCCGCACCATGACGGGCGGCCAGTTCGACACCTCCATCGTCGCCCTGGAGTTCTACACCCAGACCTTCGGACGCCAGGCCGGCGGCATTGGCGCGGCACTGGCCGTCCTGCTGTTCGTGCTGGTCCTGCCCATCATCATCTACAACGTGCGCCAGATGCGCATCACGGAGGGGGAGCGATGACCGACAACACCGCCGTCGCCGTCCACGGCCCCACCCGCAAGCTGACGCGGGCCGAGCAGCGGAAGGAGGACAGCAAGACGCGGCTGTCGTCGCCCGCGGCGTCCGCCATCGCCGTCATCATCGCGGTCGTGTGGACGATCCCCACCGCCGGGCTGCTGATCACGTCCTTCCGCGAGCCGTCCGCCATCCGGCGCACCGGCTGGTGGACGGCGTTCACCAACCCGATGTTCACCCTGGAGAACTACGAGACGGTGCTCACGGGCTCGGGTGACCTCGTCGGCCCGTTCGTGAACTCGCTGATCATCACGATCCCCTCGGTGGTCATCCCGATCATCCTGGCCCTGCTGGCCGCGTACGCGTTCGCGTGGATCGACTTCAAGGGCCGCGACTGGCTGTTCGCCGCCGTGTTTGCGCTCCAGATCGTGCCCATCCAGGTCACGCTCATCCCGCTGCTCAGCCAGTACGTCCGGTTCGGCCTCGTCGGCACCTACTGGACGGTGTGGCTCTCCCACACCATCTTCGGCCTGCCGCTCGCCATCTTCCTGCTGCACAACTTCATGCGGGAGATCCCGCGGTCGCTCATCGAGGCGGCCCGGGTGGATGGCGCCGGCCACGTGCGCACCTTCTTCCAGGTGCTCATGCCGCTGTTGGTGCCGGCGATCGCCTCGTTCGGCATCTTCCAGTTCCTGTGGGTGTGGAACGACCTGCTGGTCGGCCTGACCTTCGCCCGCGCGGACTACCGCCCCATCACGGTGGCCATCGCCGAGATGGCCGGCAGCCGCGGCCAGGCCTGGCACCTGCTCTCCGCGGGCGCCTTCGTGGCCATGCTGCTGCCCGTCATCGTCTTCCTGGCGCTGCAGCGGTTCTTCGTCCGCGGCATGCTGGCGGGCGGCGTCAAGGGGTAGCCCGTCAGCCCAACGACGCGATCCACGAGCGGTGGAGCGCCGCGTATCGCCCGCCGGAGCCCAACAGCCCGGCGGGCGATCCGTCTTCCACCACCCGGCCGTGCTCCAGCACGAGCACCCGGTCGGCGATCTCGACGGTCGACAGGCGGTGCGCGATGATGACGGCCGTCCGGTCGGCCAGCACGGTGCGCAGGGCCCGCTGCACCACCCGTTCGGACGGGATGTCGAGCGAGCTCGTCGCCTCATCGAGGATCAGCACGGCCGGGTCGGCCAGGAACGCCCGCGCGAAGGCCACGAGCTGCCGTTGACCCGCCGAGAGCCGGCCGCCGCGCTTGCCGACGTCGGTGGCATAGCCCTCGGGCAGGGCGGCGATGAAGGCGTCGGCGCCGACGGCGCGGGCGGCGGCGGTCACCTCCTCATCGGAGGCGTCCGGCCGTCCGAAGCGGATGTTGTCGGCCACCGAGCCCGCGAACATCACGTTCTCCTGCGTCACCATGACGACGTGGCGGCGCAGCTCGGCGTCCGCCAGGTCGCGCAGGTCGACCCCGTCGAGGGTGACGCGGCCGGCGTCCGGGTCGTAGAAGCGGCACAGCAGCTTGGCGATGGTGGTTTTGCCCGCCCCCGTGGTGCCCACGAGGGCCACCGTCTGGCCGGCCGGGATCGCGAGGTCGAGTCCCGGCAGCACCGGGGTGCCGTCCACGTAGGAGAACGCGACTCCCGTGAGCGCGAGCGCACCCGACGCGTCGGGCAGTGGGGTGGGCGAGGCCGGCTCGGCCACCGCCGGCTGCTCCTCCAGGACGCCCGACAGCTTTTCCAGCGCCGAGATCGCCGACTGGAAGGTGTTGTAGAACTGGCTGATCTCCTGCATGGGCTCGAAGAACTGCCGCAGGTACAGCAGGAACGCGGTGAGGACGCCGACCGTCATCGAACCCTCGAGGACGAACAGGCCGCCGAGCAGCAGCACCAGACCGGTCGTGACGTTGCCGATGCCGCGGATGCCCGGCATGAAGACCGCCACGAGCCGGAACGAGGTGACGTTGACCGCCCGGTAGCGGTCCGCCAGCCCGGTGAACAGCTCCTGGTTGAGCGGCTCGCGCCGGTTGGCCTGCACCGCCCGGATGCCGGTCATCGACTCCACGAAGTGCACGATGACCTGGGCGGACGCCTCGCGCACCCGCCGGTAGGTGCGGGCCGAGGCCGTGCTGAACCAGCGCACGAGCAGCGCGACGAAGACCACCGACGTCAGGCACGCCAGGCCGAGGCGCCAGTCGAGGACGAGCAGCATCACCGAGACGCCCAGCAGCGTCAGCACCGCCGAGACCAGCCCGTCGAAGCCGCCCCCCACCAGCTCGGCGATCGCGTCCATGTCGGACGTCAACCGCGAGACGGCCCGCCCCGAGGTGTAGCGGTCGTGGAACGCGATGTCGAGGCGCTGGAAGTGGCGGAACACGCGGCGGCGCAACGCGAGCAGGATGTCTTGACCGATGCGGCCGAACAGCCGCAGGAAGAACACGCGGGCCACGGTCTGCACGACCACCGCGACGCCCATGACGGCCAACACCTCCAGCAGGATGCGCGGGCCCCGGTCGGCCATGAGGGGCGGGATGCCCAGGTCGATGCCGCGCTGCACCAGCAGGGGTGCGCTCAGCCGGGCGACGTTCTCAAGCACCAGGGCCACGATGAGCACCGGCAGGAGCCGCAGGTGGGGGCGCAACAGCTCACCGAGGAGCCGGCGGCTGCGGCCGCGGAGCTGGACGCCGGCGGCCTCGGCGGCCTGCTCGTTCTCCTCGGCCGCGACACCGCGCCAGGAGGTGTCGTCGTCCGGCGGCGTCGAGGGGGGTGGGGGCGAGGACGAAGCGGCGGTGCTCATGCCAGCTCCGCCTCGGCGTCGAAGTCGGCGCTCAGCAGCTCGCGGTACTCCGGGACGCCGGCGAGCAGCTCGGCGTGGGTGCCGACGTGCGTGATCGTGCCCGACTCCAGCAGGGCCACCTTGTCGGCCAGCAGCACGGTGGAGGCCCGGTGGGCGACGACGATGCCGGTGACGCCCACCAGGACGCGGCGCAGCGCCTCCTCGACCAGCGCCTCGGTGTGGATGTCGAGGGCGGACAGGGTGTCGTCCAGCACCAGCACCCGCGGCCGGGTGAGGATCGCGCGGGCCAGGGCGAGCCGCTGCCGCTGGCCGCCCGACAGGCTCATGCCCTGCTCGCCGATGCGGGTGTCGAGCCCCCAGGGCAGGTCGTGGACGAACTGCGCCTGGGCGACCTCGAGGGCCTGGTCGATCTCGGCCTCGGTGGCGTCCGGACGCCCCAGCGTCAGGTTCTCCCGGGCCGACATGGAGAACAGCGTCGGATCCTCGAACGCCGTCGCCACCAGGGAGCGCAGGTGGGCGAGCTTCAGGTCGCGGACGTCGACGCCGTCGATCGTGACCGAGCCCGCCGTCACGTCCGCCAGCCGGGCCACCAGGGCGGTCAAGGTCGACTTGCCCGAGCCCGTACCGCCGACCAGAGCGACCGTCTCGCCGGGCGCGACGGTGAGGTTGACGCCGTGCAGGACGTCGTCGTCGGCGTCCGGGAAGCGGAACGCCACGTCGGTGAAGCGCAGCGCGCCGCGGGGGGCGTCCAGGACGCGCGGGCCGTCGACGATCGTCTCGGGGGCGTCCAGGATCTCGCAGACGCGGTCGGCCGCGGTCATTGCGTCCTGGGTCATGCTGAGCAGGAAGCCGAGCGCGGCCACCGGCCAGATCAGCGACAACATGAGCGTGATGAAGGCCACCAGGGTGCCGAGGGTGAGCCGGTCCTGCGCTGCGGCGAGCGCGCCGATGGCCAGCACTGCGATGAGCGTGACGGTGGGGATGACCTCCAGGAAGGTCCAGAACCGGCTCACGTTGCGCACCCGCTCGAGCGCGGTGGCCCGCAGGCGGGTGGCGCGCTCGTCGAACTCGGCGAACATGTGGCGGCCGCGTCCGAAGGCCTTGATGACGCGCAGCCCCTGCACCGATTCCTCCACCGAGGACGCCACGTCGCCCGTCTGGTCCTGGATGCGGCGCGACAGCCGGGTGTAGGCGCGCTCGTTGAGCAGGCACAGGGCGACGACCGGCACGGCCGACACGGCGACCACGACGCCCATCGGCCAGTACATGCCGATCAACAGGATCGTGACGACGGTGATCTGCAACACGTTGAGGATCAGGAACAGCAGCCCGAACCCGAGGAATCGCCGCATCGTCGACAGGTCGTTCATGACCCGGCTGAGCAGCTGGCCCGAATCCCACTGGCCGTGGAAACCCAGCGGCAGGCGTTGCAGCTTGGCGTACAGGTCGAGCCGGATGCCGGTCTCGGCGCCCAACGTGCCGATCGAGACGATCCAGCGGCGGACGAACGTCAACACCGCGTCGACGATGCCCACGGCCAGTGCCAGCGCGCCAAGGGCGTAGAGCCCGGGCCGATCGGAGTTCGCCACCGGCCCGTCGATGATGGCCCGCGCGATGAGTGGCGTCACGATGCCGACCCCCGTGCCCAGCAGGGCGACGACGAACATGATGACGAACCGGGACGCGTAGGGGCGCAGGTAGGTGCGGAACCGCCACAGGGACGCCCACGCCGCGCGTCGGCGTGACGGGGGTGCAACGAGGGGCTGCCGCTGGAGCGCGTCACCGTAGAGATCCCACACCGAGGTGGACATCGCACCTTCCGCAGTGAACGGGTTGGGACCGCTGGCCGATCCCCAGTGGTACACCGCCAGGGACTCGAACCCTGAACCCGCTGATTAAGAGTCAGCTGCTCTGCCAGTTGAGCTAGCGGTGCGCGAGGAAGAACGTTACCCCACCGCCGCGGTGTTCACGAAATCGGGTCGCTCCCGGTTGCCGCGACCGCGGGAGCTAGCGCCGGACGAACGCGATGCGCTCGCGGCGGAGACCTTCGTGGACGGACTGCACCCGGCCCAGCGGTTCGAGCTCCCGGTCGAGGGCCAGGCCGAGCAAGTGGTCGGCGAGGGCGGGGTTGCGCGCCAGCACCGGTCCGTGCGGGTAGGTGCCGATCACGCGGCCCTGGACGGCGCCCTCGGTGCCGTCGCCCGCATTGCCGATGCCGCGCTCGACGCGGGCCAGCGGCGTGGCGTCCGGGCCGAGGTGGGTGTAGCCGCCGTGATTCTCGAAGCCGGACAGCAGGTACTCCGAGCCGTCGGGGCGCGTCCAGCGGGTCAGGATCTCCCCGACGGCCCGGGTGGCTCCGCGCGTCGTGGTGACGTCGAGCAGGCCGAGGCCCTCGCGGACCTCGTCGGTCTCGCCGATGGTGAACGTCTGGCCGCAGATCTGGTAACCCGCGCACACCGCGAACACCACGGCGCCGGCGTCCACCGCGGCGAAGAGCGAGCCGTCCTTCGTCAGCTCGCGGACGGCCGTGGTCTGGGCGTTGTCCTCCCCGCCGCCCATGCAGTAGATCGCGCCGTCGGCCGGCAGCGGATCGCCGGGCTCGACCACCATGACCTCGGCGTCGATGCCGCGCCAGCGCAGCCGCTGGGCCAGGACGAGGCTGTTGCCCTGGTCGCCGTAGATGCCGAGCAGCGACTGGTAGACGAGGACGATCTTCACCGGAGCGGTCATCGGAGGCCTGCCATCTTGAGGAGCTTCTGGAAGGGGGTGTAGGTGGCGATGAGGTCGACCGGCTGGGGGGCGATCGAGGCGATCCGCAGGGCGTCGGTCAGGTCCACCGACACCTCGTGCTCCACCTCGGCGTAGGCCAACCGGACGGCGAGGTCGTAGGCGCGCGGGCCGGTGCAGATCACCTTCTTGCCCCGCAGCTGCTCGAACTCGACGTCCCACAGCCAGCTCACGTCCTTGCCGTCGGCCGCCACCGAGTCGATGGCCAGCACCACCGTCGGTGTCTCGAGCATCGGCAGCGACTCGGCCCAGCCGGCCGGATTCTTGCTCAGCACGAGGCGGACGCCCACGCCGTTGACCGTGGTCACCGCGAACCGGCCGGCGGGGGAGCGGACGGTGCGGAACCCCGTCAGCGCCTTCGACACCGGCACCCCGAGCTCGACGGCCGCCGCCAGCGCCATGGCCGCGTTGCTGACGTTGAACTTGCCGGGCACGTTCAGCGTCAGCTCGCGGACCGTGTGGTCGGGCAGCTCGACCGCGTCGCCGCGCACCACATAGTCGGCCTGCGGCTCGGTGAGGTCGCAGCCCGGGCAGTCCCACCGTCCGGTGGGGGCGTCCGCGCTGGGGTTCTCGCGGGTGAGCAGGTCACCGCAGTTGGGGCACAGGGCCGCGTCGGCGACCCACGTGCTGGCGGTGTCGACCCAGACGACGCGACGCGCCGCACCGGCCGCCCACGTCACGAGGGGGTCGTCGGAGTTCGCGATGACCACCGGGCCGGCGTCCCCGGCTGCCGTCAGGGAGTCACGCCACGCGCGGCCGAGGAACTTGATCTCGTGGTTGCGGTCGAGCTGGTCGCGGCTGAAGTTGAGCAGCACCAACACCTCGGGACGGCCGTGGGCGATCATGTCGGCCACCACGCGCTCGTCGGTCTCGAGGACGGCGGTGTCGGCCTTCGGCGCCTTGGCCAGCGCGGACGCGATGCCGTAGTGCAGGTTGGCCCCGTCGGCGTTGGTGACAAGGCGCGCGGCGTCCGCCCCCAGCCCCTCGCGCACCGCGGCGGCGAGGAGGTGGGTCGAGGTCGTCTTGCCGTTCGTGCCCGTCACCGCGGCGATGCGGCGGCCGCGGAGCAGCAGGCGGAAGGCGTCCGGCTGGACGCGCGTGAGGATCTGGCCCCGGATCGAGGCGCCCGAGCCCCGGCCGAGCCGGCGGGACGCCCACGCGGCGGCGTCCCCGAGAACGGTGCCCGCGGCGAGGCGGACGCGGTCGAACGAGGTCAGGTCACGAGGCACGGGCACCATTGTGCCCTGTCGCGATCGTGCGCCGTCAGCCCGGTTCCGGCAGGCTGCCGATGCTGCGGCCGTCGGCCTCGAGCCGATCCGCCTGCTCCACGAGGGCATCGAGGGAGAAGGCTTCGTCATCGATGCCGGCCATCAGGTCGCCGAGCTCGGCGAACCGGCCCGGCACCGTGGCCAGGGTGAAGTCGCGGGGGTCGAGCGCGTCCAGCTCGTCCCAGCGGAACGGGGTCGACACGGTGCCCCGGGGGTTGCCGCGCAGGGAATACGCGCTGGCGAGGGTGTGGTCGCGGGCGTTCTGGTTGTAGTCGAGGAACACCTGGTCGGGGCGGCGCTCGCGTCGCCACCACGCGGTGGTGACGTCGTCGGGCAGCCGCTCCTCCACTGCCACCGCGAAGGCCCAGGCGGCGCGGCGGACGTCCGCGAAACCCCGGTCGGGCGGGATGCGCACGTACACGTGGATGCCGTTGCCGCCGGAGGTCTTGGGGTAACCGGTGACGCCGAGCTCGTCGAGGGTGGCGCGCACGGCCCCGGCCACGCGCACGACGCGTTCCCAGCCCGCGTCGGGCATCGGGTCGATGTCGATGCGCCACTCGTCGGGGGCGTCCACGTCGGAGCGGCGCACGTTCCACGGGTGGAACTCCACCGTCGACATCTGCCCCGCCCAGGCGATCTCGGCCAGCTCGGTGGGGCACAGCTCGTCGGCGTGCAGGTCGTAGCGGGGGAAGTGCAGGCGAACGGTGGTGACCCACGGCGGGGCCCCCGAGGGCAGCCGCTTCTGGAAGACCTTCTCCCCGGCCAACCCCTTCGGAAAGCGGTGCAGCATGGTGGGCCGGTCCCGCAGCGCGCGCAGGATCCCCGGCCCCACCGCCAGGTAGTACTGCACCACGTCGAGCTTGGTCCAGCCCGTCTCGGGGAAGTACACGCGGTCCGGGCTGGAGATGCGCACGTCGCGGCCGCCCACGTCCAGCACCACCGGGGGCGCCTTCGGTGTGGACGCCGCGCCCGCTGCGGCGGCGCTGCGGCGGCGCGCCTCGCGGGCCGCGTCCTCGCCCGTGCCCGCCGGCCGTGCGGTGCCCATCGCCCGGCGCCACTGCTGTTGGCTGCGCGGCGCGGGCTCGGCGAAGTCGAGCCCTGCCTCGGTCAGGGCGGCGCTGAGCAGGTCGAGGGCCTTCGGCCCGACGCCGTGGAGCCCGGCCAGGTCGACGAAGCGCGCCCGCGTGAGGTCGGACGTTCGTGCGTACCCGACGGCTTCCAGCGCCCGGCGGGCCGGCGCGGACAGACCGGCGGGCCACGGCGTCGTGGCGGGGGAAGGGTCGCTCATGGGCAGCAGTGTGGCACGGGCGGGGTGGTCCGACCGGCCGTGACGCCGACCCTTGACGCCACCGACGGCCCCGCAGGATCATGTTTGTACCGCAAAGTTGGCGGGACATGAGGGCGCGCGAGAGCGGTCAAGGTGAGGGGGGCGTGCCATGACTGAAGCCTTCGACCCGGGCGAGGCGCTCGGGATGATCGAGGATGAGGAGTCCCGTGTGCGGCGAGCCCTGGCGGTGAACCTGCCGGTGCAGTTGCTGGCGTGGGGCGTCGCCTGGCTCGTGGGATTCCTCGCGCTGTGGCTCGACGTCCGCGCTCACTCCAGCTACACCCCGCCCGGCACGCTGAGTTCGCTGGTGTTCTTCGCGTTGTTGCTGGTCGCAGGCGTGGTGACCGCGATCGCGACCACCCGCGCCACCCGGGGTGTCGGCGGCCGGACGGCGCGCACCGGCGCACGGCTGGGCCTCGGCTGGGGTGTGGGTTATGGCGGGTTCGTGCTGGTGGCGGGCGGCGTGGCCGTGTACGGCACGCCGGAGGCTGCCAGCGTGATGATGACCGCCGGGGCGGTGCTCATTGCCGGGTTGATGTATCTGCTCAGCGGGGCGGTGTGGGACGACCC
Organism: Propioniciclava soli; assembly: GCF_038502305.1. Taxonomy (NCBI): domain Bacteria; kingdom Bacillati; phylum Actinomycetota; class Actinomycetes; order Propionibacteriales; family Propionibacteriaceae; genus Propioniciclava; species Propioniciclava soli. The sequence goes on along the minus strand of NZ_CP115965.1, from coordinate 2,509,146 downwards.
GTTGCTGGTCCGGCTCGGGGTCGGCATCATCGCCGTGGGGGGCGTCGCCAGCTGGACGGGGCCAGTCTGGGCGCCGTTGGTCGCGGGTGTGGCCGGGGGCGGCGGACTGCTCGTGGCCGCCGGTCTGGCCGTCGCGAGGCGCCGGCGTGCCTGACCCGCTCGATCCCGTGATCCACGCCCCGGTGCGGTTACGGATCATGGTGACGCTCGCCGCGCTGGGCCCCGGTGACGATCTCTCCTTCAGCCGCCTGCAGAGTCTGCACCAACTCACCGCTGGCAATCTGATCACCCACCTGCGCAAGCTCGAGGACGCCGGGTACGTCCTGACCCGCAAGCAGGGTCGCGCGACGACCGCCCGACTCACCGAGGAGGGGCGAGTCGCCTTCACCACCTACCGGCGGACGCTGCGCTCGATGCTCGATTGAGAGCTGACCGGTGCTCCGGCAGGGTCCAGCACGCTCACGTCGGCAGCTCATCCATGCGTTGCTCGCACCTGGGGCAGGTTGGTAGCGCCTCGTGATCCCGCTTTGGTACGAAGAAGACACCACACAATGCGCGGACAGCCTCACCGTGAACCGTCTTGCCGGCGAGATGGTGGCGATGGGTGAAGTGGGCATGGCCGCCGGGCTGGGAGACAGCAAGCTCGTGGTCGTTGACCATCACGGCCAGTTCGGCTGCCCGCGCCGCGAAGTAGCCGGGCTCCTCGATCACGGAGTACGTGTCCCGATACCGATCCCACCCCTGCTCGGGCGGAGAGAACGTGATCAAGGAGCGGATCGTCAACTGCCACACCAAGGCGCTCCCGGCCTGAGCCGACGCCGGCATCACCGTCACCTCCATCTCGTCCGCCTCGTAGGAGTCGTCACGGACCGGTGTGACGGTGATGTCGAGGACGGCCAACGCACCACGGCCGCTGTGGGGGTGCCCAATTTCAACCCGAGTCGTGCCCCCACCGCTGACAGAACGCAGCGCATCGAACAGCTGCCTCTGTATGAGTAGTTCCCACTCCGTCATCAGGCGGGCGGCAGTCTCGCGCTTGAGCAGTCGCTGGTCCAGGTCGGTCGGGAGCCATCGCGTCGGATCGCCCGTGGCGTGCTCGCGTTGGACGCGCTGGTAGAAGTCGTCCCGATCTTCGTGATCGCCTTTCGCCAGGCCGGCGACGACGAGCCAAGCCACACCCGACTGTGGGTCCAGGTGGATGCCGCCTCGCCACTGGCCCGTCTTCACCTCCCACAGCGGGAACTGTGTGCTGACGGCAATCGGGCCCACGACGTTGTCCGTGGTGGCGTCCGGGCCGACCGATTGCGCAGACTTGGCGATGAGTGGGTGGGGCAGCTCACTCAGGGGCTGAAGCTCATCCAACCGCTCTTCGTCCAGCAGACGGCGCGGGTGAGGTGATGTCCAACCGTCCTGCAGATCCTCACGGAGCAGTCGTAGGGTGGGTCGGGCGCGTCGACTGTGCACGGCATGATGATGCAGGTCGGGTCTGACATTGCCAAGAGAGGTCCTCGATCACAGGAGGTCGGCGACCTCATCGACGGCGTCTTGGCGAGTCTGGCGTTGCCGCGCGAAGCGCTCGGCGAGTTCGCGGCGATCCTGCTGTCGCTGCTGCTCGAAGGCGAGCACATCACCGAGCCGAATGCGGCGGTCACGCCCTACGCGATGCGACACGATCTCCCCCCGATCCAGCAGTTTGTAGAGGTGGGTTCGACTCATCCCCAGGTGTTGAGCAACTTGAGCGGGGGACATGTCGGTCCCGTCATCGACGAGAAGCGAAGCGCCGGCGTTGATGAAGGGGCTCAAGGAGAGCAGCACATCGCGCAGCTCTGGCCCTGCCTCGTCCTGGGCGAAACGGGTGAGCTGGTGGAGTTGGGCGGTAGGGATGCTCGACGTATCGATGGTTCGCATGGGGAGCCTTAGATGTCATACATGACGTAGATGTCACAGGTGACTCTAGTGCGTGGGGGGTTCGTTGACAACCGACGCTGGTCCGGCATGGTGGATCCGGCCCGCCCGCGAGGACAGTCGCTCCCCGGAGCCGCCCCAGCGCACCGCCACGATCTCGGCGGCGATCGCAATGGCCGTCTCCTCAGGCGTCCGACCGCCCAGGTCGAGGCCGATCGGGCTCGCGAGCCGCGCCAGCTCCTCCTCCGGCACCCCGGCCTGGCGCAGCCGCGCCGTCCGGTTCTCGTGGGTGCGGCGGCTGCCCATGGCGCCGAGGTAGGCCAGCGAGGGAAGGCGCAGGGCGACCTCCAGCAGCGGCACGTCGAACTTCGGGTCGTGGGTGAGCACGGTGATGACGGTGCGTTCGTCGAGGCGGCCGGCGTCCCGTTCGTGAGCGAGATAGCGGTGCGGCCAGTCCACCACCACCGCGTCCGCCTCGGGGAATCGCGCCCGTGTCGCGAAGACCGGCCGCGCGTCGCACACGGTGACGTGGTAGCCGAGGAAGGTGCCCATGCGCGCCACCGCGGCCGCGAAGTCGATCGCGCCGAACACGATCATCCGCGGCCGCGGCGCGAACGACTCGACGAAGACCCGCAGGCCCTCGCCGCGGCGCTCGCCGTCCGGCCCGTAGGTCAGCGTCCCGTTTTGGCCGAGCGCCAGCAATCCCCGCGCGTCGTCCGCCACCGCCGCGTCCGCCCGCTCGGACGCCAGCGACCCGCCCACGGCGTCCGCGGCGTCCGCAGTGACCACCCGCCGGCGACCCAGCCAGCCGGGGTCGGGGTGCTCGATCACGGTCGCGACCGCGACCGGCTCGCCGGCCTCCACCCAACGCGCCACCTCGCCCAGCTCGGGAAATGTCTCCCGTGAGACCGGCGCCACGAACACGTCGAGGACGCCCCCGCACGTCAACCCGACGGCGAACGCGTCGTCGTCGGAGACGCCGTAGCGCTGCAGGGCCGGCGTCCCCGAGGTCACGACGGAGCCGGCCAGCTCGTAGACCGCGCCCTCGACGCAGCCGCCCGACACCGAGCCGACCACCGTCGCGTCCGGCCCGACCAGCATGGCCGCACCGGCCGGACGCGGCGAGGAGTGGAACGTCGCGACCACCGTAGCGAGCGCGACCGTCGCGCCGGCGTCCCACCACGCCAGCAGCTCGGGCATCACGTCACGCACGGACGCCCCCCGGTTGCAGCCCCGCCCCGGTGTTGACGTCCACGTCGGCACCGCTCGCCAGGTCGCCACACTCGACGCCCCGCACCCGGTCGATGTGCGCGGCCAGGTAGGAGCCGGCGCCCCGGTCGCCGACCGCGGTGGCCAGCACGCCGTCCCAGTGCGCGCGGCCCAGCAGGACGGGGTGACCCGGCACGCCGCCGTAGGTGGCCCGCGCCAGGGCCGACGCGCCGGAGGCGGCAGCCAGCACCCGCTGGGTCACCCGGGCGTCCACGTCGGGCAGGTCGACGAGCGAGACGAGCACGGCGTCGTGGTCGGACGCGGCCACCGCATCGAGCCCGGCGCGCAGCGACGCCCCCAGGCCGTCGGCCCACCGAGCCGCGAGCACAGCCCGCACCGACGGCGGCACCAGACCCGCGGCCTGCGACGCCCCGGCCCCGAGAACCACCGTGATCCCCGCGCAGGGGCGCAGCGCCGCCAGGGCGCGCAGCAGCCAGGCCGAGCCGTCGGCGTCCCGGGCCAGCGCCTTCGGCCCGCCGAACCGCGTGCCCGCCCCCGCCGCCAGCAGCAGACCGTGCGTGCTCACGCCTCGGCCAGCGCCGAGGGCGTGAAGGGCAGACTGCGCAGTCGCTTCCCGGTGGCGTTGAACACGGCGTTGCCGAGGGCGGCCGGCGTCCCGACCATGCCGATCTCGCCGATGCCCTTGGATCCCTTGGCTCCGAACCACGGGTCGTGCTCGGGCAGGAACTCGACGTCGATGGGCGGCACGTCGGCGTGCGCGGCGATGTGGTAGCTCGCCAGGTCGCCGTTCGCGATGTGCCCGAACCGGGGGTCGCGGTAGGACTCCTCCAGTAGGGCGCCCGAGAGCGCCATGATCATGCCGCCCATCACCTGGCTGCGGGCCGTCCTCGGGTTGATGATCGTGCCCGCCGCGTACACCCCGAGCAGCCGTCGCACCCGCACCTCGTCGGTGACCGAGCTCACCGCGACCTCCGCGAAGTGGGCGCCGAACGCGTTGCGGGAGTACTTGTTCGAGCCCTTGGGCGGGCCACTGCGGCCCGTCGCCGAGGCGCCCTCGGCCGGGTGCAGGCCGTGCTTGCGGCGGAACGCCTCGCAGGCCGCCACGACCGAGTTGCCCCATTCGTAGGTGCCCGAGCTGCCGCCGGCCACCATCGCCATCGGCGTGCCCGTGCGTCCGATGTCGGTGACCACCAGATCCGGGTCCACGCCCAGCGCGTCCGCCGCGATCTGCGCCAACACCGTGTGGGCGCCGGTGCCGATGTCGGAGGCCTGGAGCTGCACGACGTACCGGCCTCCGGTGAACAGGATCTTCGCGGCGAACGTGACCATGTGCATGTTCGGGAAGACCGCCGACGCCATGCCGAGCCCGACCTGCCACTCGCCGTCGCGCCGCTGGCCCGGGGCCTGACGCTCGTCCCAGCCGAAGCGCTCCGCACCCCGCTGCAGGCAGGCGACGAGGGCCCGCGTGCTCCACGGTTTGCCGTTCTCGGGGTCGACGTCCGGCTCGTTGCGCACGCGCAGGTCCACCGGGTCGATCCCCGCGGTGTGCGCGAGTTCGTCGAGCGCCGTCTCGAGGGCGAACATGCCGGTGAAGTCCCCCGGCGCGCGCATCCAGGTCGAGGGCGGCACGTCGAGCTCGAGGACGCGGTGCTCGGTGTGCCGGTTCGGCGTGGCGTACATCATGCGCGTCGACATGCAGGAGTGGTCGACGCTGTTCTTGACCCGGGACGCCGCCTGCGTCGACACGTGCTCGACCGTCGTGAGTCGGCCCTCGGCGTCCGCCGCCAGGCGCACGTGCTGGCTGCTCGCCGCCCGGTGCCCGACGACGCTGAACATCTGCTGCCGGGTGAGGGCCAGCTTGACCGGCCGCGGCGACACGATCTTGGCCGCGAGGCTGGCCAGCACCAGGTGGGGGTGCGGGAACGCCTTGCCGCCGAACGCGCCGCCCACGTAGGGCGAGCTGACGTCGAGCTGGTGCGGCAGCAGCCCGAGCAGGGGGGCGAGCAGCAGGCGGTGCGGGAACGGGCCCTGGTTGCTGTCCTGCAGCGTGAGCCGCGTGGCCCGCACGTCGAGCGGCGAGACCTCGTGCCAGGTCGCGATGACCGCGTGCGGCTCCATCTGGGCGTGGTAGTGCGCCGTGTGCTCGTACGTCGCGTCGACGCGGTGGACGCCCTCGCCCCAGCCCTGCTCCGGGTCACCCTTGGTCTCGCTCCCGGGCCGCATGAGCACGACCTTGGCGGTGGTCACGTCCGGGTCGTCCGGGTCGAGCTCGACCTTCGAGGGTGCCTCGTCGTAGGTGAACACCAGGAGTTCGGCGGCCTCGCGGGCCGCCTCGGGGGTGTCGGCGATGACCCCGCCGACGATCTGGCCGCGGTGGTGCACCTCGGGGCCCTGCAGGATCCACAGGCCGGCGTCGGCCTTGACGCGCAGCCGGGGTGCGTCGGCGTGGGTCAGCACCCGGATGACCCCCGGCACCGCGGCGGCGCGGGAGGCGTCCACGCCGATGAGCGTGCCGCGCGCGATCGTGGAGAGCACCGGCCAGACGTGACACGGATTCGTGGTCGGGTGCTCGTAGGCGTAGGGGGCCGTACCGGTGACCTTGAGGGGCGCATCCACCCGGCGCCGGTCGGTGCCCACGCTGGGTTCGCGCGGACCGGCCGACCGCTGCGGATCCGGTGCGGCGTGGAGGGGCAGCACGGGCGATTCGGACGATCGGCCCTGGGCGTCGCGCGTCGCGGTCATGGCCGGTCTCCCTCGGTCTGGGTGAGTTCGGTGAGGACGGCGACGGTCGTGCGCCGCAACTGGCCCACCTTGAAGGCGTTGTCCTTGCCCGGACGCGCCGCCTCGAGTTCGGCATCGATGGCCGCCTCGAACGCCGCAGGGGTGGCCGGTTGGCCGCGCAGCGCGTCCTCGGCCGCCCGGGCGCGGTGGGGTTTGTGGGAGACGCCGCCGAGCGCGAGCCGCACATCGGTGACGACGCCGTCGGCGACGTCCACCGCCGCCGCCACCGACACCAGCGCGAAGGCGTACGAGGCGCGGTCGCGCACCTTGCGGTAGCGCGAGCGCGACGCCCACGGCAGGGCCAAGATCTCCACGGCCGTGATGATCTCGGACGCCTCCAGCGTCGTGTCGCGCTCGGGGGCGTCCCCCGGGAGCCGGTGGAACTGGTCGAACGGGATGGCCCGCTCACCGCCGGGGCCGGTGACGTGGACGATCGCGTCCAGCGCGGCGAGCGGAACGCACAGGTCGGAGGGGTGGACCGCCACGCAGTGCTCGGACGCGCCGATCAGGGCGTTGTACGTGCCGTAGCCGTCGAGGGCGGAGCAGCCGGACCCGGGCTCGCGCTTGTTGCACGGCGTCGAGCGGTCCTGGAAGTAGACGCAGCGGGTGCGCTGCAGCAGGTTGCCCCCGGTGGAGGCCATCGACCGCAGCTGCCCGGACGCCCCCGCGAGCAAGGCTTCGCTGACGAACGGGAAGCGGCGGCGCAGCGCGGGGTCGGCCGTCAGGTCGGCGTTGCGGACGTTCGCGCCGATGCGCAGGCCACCATCAGCGGTCTCCTCGACGCCGCCGAAGTCCAGGCGGCTGAGGTCGATCAGGGTGTCGGGGCGCGCGATGCCGAGACGGAGGTGGTCCACCAGGTTGGTACCGCCGGCCAGGTACGCGGTCTGGGTGTCGTCGCCGTCGCCGGCCAGCTCGAGGGCCTCGGCGATCGAACCCGGCCGGGCGTACGCGAAGGCCTTCATGCCAGGCCCCGTTCCCCGGCGACGTCGAGGATCGCGTCCACGATGTTGGGGTAGGCGCCGCACCGGCACAGGTTGCCGCTCATGCGCTCCCGCACCTCCTCGGGGCTCAGCCGCACTGGGTCGAGCGCGGCGACGTCGGCGGTGACGTGCGAGGGCATGCCCGCCTCGGCCTCGGCCAACATCGCCTCCGCGGAGCAGACCTGCCCGGGGGTGCAGTAGCCGCACTGGAGCGCGTCGCGGTCGACGAAGGCCTCCTGCAGCGCGCCGAGCGCGCCGACACTCCCCAGCCCCTCGGCCGTGGTGACCTCGGCGCCGTCGTAGGAGACCGCCAGCGCCAGGCAGCTGACGATGCGGCGTCCGTCGGCGATCACCGTGCAGGCCCCGCACTGCCCGTGGTCGCAGCCCTTCTTCACCGACGTGACACCCAGCCGGTCGCGCAGCGCATCGAGCACCGACACGCGGGGGTCGAGCACCAGGTCGTGGCGTTCGCCGTTCACCGTCAGCGTGGTCGGATGGGAGTGCTGGTCGGGCATGGGCGGCCTTCCGTCGGAGGGGTCCGCCCGCGCCGGGGGGAGCGACGACCGGTCCCGGTGGGGCCCGGTGCCCCACGGGCCCATCTTGCACCGCGGACGGGCCGGAGTCCACGCTGGCTTGGGGCGTCGTCGCGTCAGGCCGGCTGTTGCTGGCAGCCCGGGCACCAGTACATGGTCTGCAGGCCGAGGCGTTCGGACGCCACCGGCGTGCCGCACCGCGGGCAAGGTTCGCCGCGGCGCAGGTAGACCGCGTAGCGCTTCGGCCAGCGCGGCACGGCCTCACCCCGGGCGAGCAGGGCCCGGGCGTCCGCGAGCTGGGTGGGGTGGGCGACGATCCAGCCGGCGCCCAGCCCGATCGTCATGAGATCGAAGGCGTCGTCCCACAGCGCGCGCAGCGTGTCGGGGTCGAGGGCGTTGCCGGGGGTGTGCGGGTCGAGGCCCGCCCGCCACAGCAGTTCGGCGCGGTAGACATTGCCGATCCCGGAGACGACTGACTGGTCGACCAGCAGGGCACCGATGGCACGCCGCGACGCGTGGAGTCGGGCGATGGCCTCGGCCGGGTCCGCGTCGTCGCGCAGCGGGTCGGGGCCCAGGCGCGCGTGGAGGGCGGCCCGACCGTCGGCGTCCAGCAGCTCGCAGACGGTGGGGCGGGTCACCTCGAGCAGGTGCGTGGCCGTGAGGTGACGCCAGGCGAGCCCGGCCGGGTCGGGCGGGTCGGTGCGGGGGAGGTCGTCCGGGCCGAGTGCACGCCGGTGCTGCCGGACCGACACCGCCCCGTGCATGCCCAGGTGCAGGTGCGGGCTGAGATCGGTGCCGTGGAGGTGGATCAGCAGGTGCTTGCCGTGGGCCTCGGCGCCCGCGACGGCCCGGCCGTCGAGCGCGCGCGGATCGAACTGCTCGGTGACCGGGCCCTGCGAGCGTCCGGGCTGGTCCACCAAGCGCCGCACCCGCGCGGCCATCCCGTGGACGGCGTGCCCCTCAGCCATGTGACCATCCTGGACCACCTGACGCCCGGGTTTGACCGGCCCGCGCCCGGTGGCGACGATGAGGGTCCCGAGAGAAGGAGGTGTCATGTCGGTGGATGACGCTGTGACCGAGCCGGTCGTCGTGATCGGTGCCGGGCCCGTGGGCCTGGCCGCGGCCCTGTTGCTGGCGAGTGAGAACCGCCCGGTCGCCGTGTACGAGTCCCACGCGACCCTCGCGCTGTCGGACGCCAACAGCTACCCGATCGGTGTGAACCTGCGAGGCCAGGAGGCCCTGCGGCGCATCGACCCCGCGCTGCTCGAACGGTTGCGTGCCGACGCCCAGGTGGTCGCCGCGTTTCGGATCCACGCGGGACGCCGCCAGGTGGCCGAGCTGCCCAGCGGCACGCTGCTCGCCACCACCCGTGCGCACCTCACCGCCCTGCTGTTGGAGGCCGCCGAGACCAACCCCCACATCACCCTCACCACCGGGCGCAGGCTCACGCGCGTCGACGTGGCGGGCAAGCGGCTGCTGTTCGAGGACGCCGACGGTGCGACGCATGAGGTGGACGCGTCCGGGGCCCGGGTCGTCGCGGCCGACGGCGTGTGGTCGGCGACGCGGACGTCCCTCGCCGAACAGTTGCCCGCTTTCACCCCCGACGTGGACCCGTGGGGCGTCCAGTTCCGGGTGCTGTTCTCCCGTCCGGACGCCGCCGCTCCCGGCATGGACCCGGCCTGCCACTACATCTTCAGCGACAAGGGCATCTACACCTCGACGCTGAAGAACGGGGTGTGGTGCCTGGCCCTGTCGCTGCGCGAGGGTGACGACGAGGCCGCCTTCCTGGGTGCGTCGGAGGCGACGCCGGAGAACGTGGCCGCGCTCGAGCGCTACGTCACCGCCCACGCGGCGAAGGCCGCACCGCTGTTCACCGACGCCGATCACGCCGCGTTCTTCGGCCGCGGCTCCTTCACGGGGGCCGTCGTGCGCTGCCCCGTCGTGCACGTCGACGAGTGGCTCGTGCTCCTCGGGGACGCCGCCCACGGCGTCATCCCGCCCACCGGTGAGGGCGTCAACTCGGGGCTGGAGGACTGCTGCCTGCTGGCCGAGCAGATGGCGTCCGGCTCGGCCACGCCGTTCACCGACTACAGCACCCAGCGCATGCCGGATCTGGCCGCGCTGGGGGAGTACGCCCACCACCTCATGGAGAACGTCCGCGACCCTGACCCAGCCCGCCGCTTCGCCGGGGTCGCCTTCCGGATCGCCGGGGCGCTCGGCAAGCTGGTGGGCTCGGACGTCCTGCAGGTGGAGGGCAAGATGTTCGGGCCGCAGGCCGGGCGGACGCCCTACCGCGAGATCCTCGGCCCGTGGCTCCGGCGCCGCGATGCGCTCTTCCCAGTCCTGGTCCGGGTGGGCCGGGTGCTGACGCGCCGGCGACGCGTCGCGTAGGCAGGGACGCGCTCGGGGGAATGGCGGAGGGCTCGCCTAGCATGGGTGGTCACATCCGCATCCCGATTCGAGGAGGAAGCATGGGCAAGGACGAACTGAACACCCCAAACCCGTGGCAGGCCGACCCCCGTGACCTGCTGCGTGCGGGCCCGGATTTCGACTTGGCCCGCTTCGACCGGGGCGGCAAGCCGGGCTTCGACGGTGGCAAGGCCGAGGGCAAGGCCTTCATGGCGGACCGGGCTGGGCTGCTGTCCGAGCTGCAGGAGCGGCTCTACGCCGAGGGGCGCGCCGGCGGAACCCGCTCGGTGCTGTGCGTGGTGCAGGGCCTCGACACCGCGGGCAAGGGCGGCGTGGCCCGCCACGTGATGTCGCTGGTCGACCCCCAGGGGGTGGCGCTGCGCTCGTTCGGCCCGCCGACCGAGGAGGAGCGCAAGCACCACTACCTGTGGCGAATCAAGAAGGCACTGCCGCCGGCGGGCAGGATCGGCGTGTTCGACCGCAGCCACTACGAGGACGTGTTGGTCGTGCGCGTCGACGACCTGGTGCCGCAGAAGGAGTGGGAGCCCCGCTACGACGAGATCAACGCCTTCGAGGCCGACCTGGTCGAGTCCGGCACCATCGTGTTGAAGTTCGCGCTCATGGTGAGCCATGACGAGCAGGGCGTCCGGCTCATGGAGCGCCTCGACCGGCCCGACAAGCGCTGGAAGTTCAGCGAGAACGACCTGACCACACGCGCGAAGTGGGACGACTACCAGGCCGCCTACGCCGACGTGTTTGCCCGGACCTCGACCGAGCACGCACCGTGGTACGTCATCCCCGCCAACCGGAAGTGGTATTCGCGGACGGCCATCGTGTCGATCCTCACCCAGACGCTCATCGAGATGGACCTGGGCTGGCCGGAGCCGGAGTGGGACGTCTTCGACCTGCGCGCGCGGCTCGCCGAACAGATGAGCGTCGACGCTTTGGAGACCTCGCTGGCGGAGACGGAGGACAACGTCCGCACCGCCATCGCCGAGAACGCGGCCACCGACAAGCTCGCCGCGCGTACCGCCAAGAACGACGGCAGCGACACGGCGCTGGCCGAGCAGGCCGCGGTGAAGGCCCAGGTGGATGCCGACAAGGCCTCCTACCTCGCCGAGCTCGCTCGCACGCGGGATCAGAAGGCCGAGCTGCTTGAGGCGGCGCGCTCGCGCACCGCCTGAGCCTCGCTCGTTTCGGCGAAGAAGCCGCGGTCGCGTCCCTCGACGTTGGCGTTCGACGCGATCCGTATCTCGCCGCGCAGGCGGATGTCTTCCGAGGACGCCCCGACGAGCAGGTCGATCTCCCCGGTTTCGACCACCCAGCGCAGGTCGGCGTCCAGGAACGCCAGCTGGGTGACGGGGAACCGGAAGGTGACGTCGGTGCTCGCGCCGGGTTCCAGGGTCACCCGGCGGAAGCCGACCAGCTCCAGCACGGGACGGGCCAGGGACGCGAACCGGTCGGTTGCGTACAGCTGGACGACTTCGGTTCCCGCCCGCTCGCCGGTGTTGGTGAGCCGAACGGTGACGGACACGGCGCCGTCGGGGGCGACCTCGGCGGCCTCGACGCGCAGGTCGGCGTACGCGAAGGTGGTGTAGGTGAGCCCGTGTCCGAAGGGGTAGCGCGGGGTGTGGGGGCAGTCGACGTAGTCGGCGAACCCGATGCTGCCGCCCTGGTGCCACGCCGATCCGCGTGGATGCCGGTACACGACGGGCACTTGGCCCGCGTTCCGTGCGACGCTGACCGGCAGGCGGCCGCTGGGGTCGACTTCGCCGAGCAGGAGGTCGACGATGGCGCGGGCGCCGTGCTCGGCGGGGTTCCAGGCCTCGATGATGGCGTTGAGGTGCCGGTCGGCGGCGTCGCTCGAGATGGGCCGGCCGTCGATGTGGACGCCGACGAGGGGCTTGCCGAGGGCGGCGAGCTTCTCGATGAGGGCGTCCTGGCAGGGCGGCAGGTTGATGTCGGTGGCGTCCACGCCCTCGCCCATCGCGGCGATGGACGACGTGCCGTGCTTGCCGCCGAGGGTGAGGATGACGAGGTCGGCCGACTCGGCGAGCGCGAGGGCCTCGGCATGCCCGGAGTCGTCGGGGCCGGCGATCGGGTAGCCGTACGCCCAGGCGACCTCGGCGTTCGGTAGGCGCGCCTCGAGTTCGTTGCGCAGCGTCCGGATGCCGGGGTACATGCGGTGGACGAGGTCCTCGAAGACGGGGTCGTCGTCGGGTTGGATCTGGGTGCCGGGGATGGTCCGCTGGAGCTGCTTGGTCTCCCCGACGGTGCCCGCCATGCTCGCGTTGGCGGCGAACATGCCCTCGGCCATCGACAGGTGGGTGTAGCCGCCGAAGAAGAATCGCGACGAGGCCGCGTGGCAGCCGATGACCGCGACCTTGCGGGCTCCGGACGGCGTGAGCGGGAGGACGCCGTCGTTGCGGAGCAGCACCAGCGACTGTCGTGCCGATTGCAGCGCGATCGCCGAGGCGTCCGCGTCGTCGAAGCGCTCGGGCACGTCGGCCTCGGGGGCGAAGGGGTCCTCGAACAGGCCCATCCGGAACTTGGCCTCCAGGACGCGGAGCACGGCGCGGTCGAGCAGGGCCGCGTCCGCGCGTCCGGTGGCGAACCAGCCCTTGAGTTCGTCGGCGTAGGCCTCGGGGACGTGGAACTCGACGTCCGTGCCGGCGCGCAGGGCCAGGACGCCGCCCGCGGCCGGGGACTCGCCCACGCGATGCAGCCCGTGGATCTGCCCGACCGCGCCGTAGTCGGAGACGACGAGCCCGGTGAACCCCATGTCGTGGCGCAGCAGCCCGTTGAGCAGGCGCTCCGACGCGGACATGGGCGTGCCGTCGACCAGGTTGTAGGACGGCATGACCCCGCGCAGTCCGCCGAGGGTGATGGCGGCCTGGAAGGGGGTGGCGTAGGTCTCGATGAGGTTCCTGGTGGGCGTCTCCACATGCGCCCCGTGGATGCCGCCGGTCACCTGGTGGGAGCCCACGAAGTGCTTTGCCACCGCGTACGTGGCCCGGCCCGACCCGTCGTCGTCCTGGACGCCGCGCGTGTACGCCGCCCCGAGCGCGGACGCCAGAGCCGGATCCTCCCCGTACGACTCGCCGTGCCGGCCGAACCGCGGGTCGTACGCCACGTCAAGCACGGGGGCGAGCGTCATCGTGATGCCGAGCGTCCGCTCCTGGCGGCCGACCACGCGGCCGATCTGCTCCTCCAGGTCCGGGTCGAAGCCGGCGCCCCGGCCGATGGGGACGGGGAAGCTGGTCGCGCCCGGGAGGTACGCCCCGCAGGCGCCCTCCATGTGGAAGATGGCGGGGATGCGGTGCTCGCCGGCGTCCATGATCGTGGTCTGCAGCCGGCGTTGGGCGGCCGCAACGTCGGGCAGGCGCTCGACCAGCCGCGCCTCCAGCGCCGACACGTGGCCGATGCCACCGGGGCGGACCCGCTCGACCATCGCGGGGTCGGCGATGTCGGGCGGGAACAGGCACGAGACCTGCGCCATCTTCTCGTCCAGGCTCAAGAGGGGGAGCAGCGCCGCCGCGCGCTCCTCGGGTGGGAGGGCGGCGTCCAGGTAGGTCTCGCTCATGAGGATTCCTTCGCTAGCTGAGGTGTGACGGTGGCGTCGGTCAGCGGGACGCCGGGGCGGGCCCACTGGTGCCGCGGACCACGAGTTGGGGGGCGACCACGTACTGCACGGACTGCTCGCGGCCCTCGATACGTTCCAGGAGCAAGCGCAGTGCGGCGTCGCCGGTCACGGCGCCGGACGCGTCGACGGTCGTGAGGGAAACCCGGGGGATCGAGGCGGCGAAGATGTTGTCATAACCGACGATGGTGAGATCGTCGGGGACGTGGACCCCGCGTTCGTCGGCGGCCCGAAGCGCGCCGAGGGCTGCGATGTCGGCGCCCGCGAAGATGGCCGTGGGCGGCTGGGGCCGATCGAGGGCCGCGAGGGTCGCCGCGTAGCCTGCGTCCTCGGAGTACCAGGAGTCCATGACGTCCGGCTCGAGGCCGTGCGCGCGGACCGCCCGCTCGAAGCCATCGCGGCGGGCCGTGTGGGAGAGGCGGAAGCCCTCCTCCCAGTCCAGGCTCGGCATGCTCGTGAGCGTGATGCGGCGATGCCCCAGCTCGACGAGGTGGTTGACCACGAGCCGCGCGCCCAGCTCCTCGTCGTCCACGACCATGTCGAAGTCGGTGGTCGTCCCGTGCAGCGCCACCGTCACGACGGGGACCGTCGCGGCGATCTCCGCGACCTCGGCCGGGTCGATCCAGGGCGCGACCAGGACCAGCCCGTCGACCTGGCGGTCCACGAGCGCGTCGATGCGGCTGCGGTATTGAGTTGCGGATGTGCCGCCCGAGGTGATCGACTCCTGGTACGGGGTGGACTCCAGCCCCACGGCGATGCGGTGGGCGACGTCGATCTGGAACGGGCTGCCCACGTCCGTCACCACGACGCCGATGGAGTACGACCGGCCACGCATCGCCCGCGCCCCGGCGTGGGGACGGTAGCCGAGGTCGTCGATGGCGGCGCGCACCCGGGACCGCATGGCGGGCGACACGCCGTAGGCGTTCCGCACCACCTTCGACACCGCAGAGGGGGAGACGCCGGCCCTGGTCGCGACGTCGAGGATCGTGACCCGCCGGCCGTTGGGTTCGGCGGTGGGCGTCAGGCGTTGACGCTGCGTGGTCATGCCACGGACTCTACGCAGATGGAAAACGTTCTACAAAGTTCTCGCGGCGCTAAGCAGAGGGTGCGGGCCGACCGTGTGGCGACAATGAAGAACGTTGCACGAGTGTCTTGTGGGCAGCCAGCGCGAGCCACTGGGCCTGGGTCCGGCGACGTGCGTGGACCTTGACCGTGACGTCCCAGCCTCGTGGAGCCGGACCACGTCCATCATCGGCCAACGCCGGCCAGCGCCGCTCGCCCACCGCCTCCGGCTCGTCCGCGTCAACGACGTGAGACAGCCAGAGCGGCTTTCACTGGGGTGCCTGAGTAGCACGTTCGGCAACTCCGCCCCCAAGACAAAAATCCTGGTCAGCCGCCTAGACCGTGGGGTCTACGAGGTCTCCCGACGTCCCCAGGATACCGCTCCGAAGGACGATCGTGGCCCCGTCGTGAGGACTGTCGAGACGGCTCAAACTTTTCTCACCGCCTCCGAGGTGGATGCGCTCGTCGGCGACTACCTGGCCGGGATGAGCGTCAAGGCCCTCGCCGAGAGGTACGGTATCCACCGCGCCACCGTGTTCGCTCACCTACGTCGCCGCAACGTGCCGAGCCGCCGACCAGGGCTCGGGATCGACGAGAAGGCCGAGGCCGTGCGCCTCGCACGCGCGGGCGTCTCGATGCGCGCGATCGGCCGCCGGATGGGCGTGGACCGCAAGGCCGTGCGCGCAGCACTGGTCGAGGCTGGACTCATTGCGGATGAGTCCGCCAGCAGTTCGTAGCGCCGCTCTGGGCCGCTGATGGCGCAGAGGGTTTCGGCGGACATCGTCGCTCCCGACGTGTCTCAGCCCGGAGAGCGAGGCGTGCAGCTACCGTTGGAGACGAACGACTGCTCTCGCCAGTTCGGCACCGAGGGCGTGGATCGCCGGACGGAGCACGAGAGCAGGGCTGGATATGGCTTACGAGCAGCTACCGATAGTCGAGGTCGACCTCGAACAGCTCCTTCTCGACCTGGAGAACTACCGCATACCGACACGCCGCGACGACGAAGCAGGTGCGCTGAAGTACCTGTTTGCATCCGAGGACGTCCTCGGAGCGGCGCGCCTGATCCTCCGTGACGGCTACTTCGACAACGAAGTCCCGATCGTGACGTCGGCATCAGCGTCCGGCGGTAGCTCCCCATACACCGTGCTGGAAGGCAACCGTCGAGTTAGCGCGCTCAAGGCGCTTCAGGACCCGACGATCGTGCCCGGCCATGAGGCAGAGATTCGCGCGCTGCTGAAGCGGTACGCAGTGGAGGCGGAGAATCTCCCCGAACGAATCCGTGTCATCGTCGCTCCCGACCGGGCGACGGCTGCACCTCACGTCGCGAGGTTGCACACCGGCATCTCGAAGAGGCGCTGGAGTCGCGATCAGCAGGCAACCTTCTACTATTCGCTCGTCGACGAGCAGACCACGGTCGACGATGTGAAGGCACAGTACCCGGATGTCGAGGTTGCCAGGTTCATGCGGATGGCCGTGATGCGGCGCTTCCTCAGCGCAGCGCCATTCTCCGATCACACCCTCCGGCAGTACGCCGCAAGTGACGACCTGGCGATGTCGGCCTTCGAGTATGCCTACCGAAGCAAGGAGATTGCCTCCGCGATCGGTGTCGAGTTCGACAAGGATGGCATGCTTCTGCCGCGGGCCTCGACGCCTGAGAAGATCGCTGTGAAGTTGACGAAGAAGAAGCTCAATGCTTTGGAGTACCTTGTCAGCGAGTTCCGTGCAGGGCGTCTCAACACTCGCTCACCAGAGTTCAAGAAGCGCAACCAGGAGTATCAGTCCCTGGTGGATCGCCTCAACGGCGTATCGACTGCGGCTCCGCCCCAACCAGCGCCGCCCACTCCTCCCGTGCAACCGACGCCATCCGGGCCGTCCCAAGGTGGCGCGTCCGGCGCGCCCGGTGGCCCCAACACTGGCGGGAGTGGTGCTGCTCCGAACCCACCCGGCCCTCCTGGCGGCACGGGCAGCCGTGGACCCAACCATCCAGACACGAAGGACACGCTTGATCTGTCGGGGCTGGACTACGAGAACGCGCCGCTGAATCTCAAGCTGCGATACTTCGAGTTGCGCAAGATCAGCCTCTCGAATCTCCCTATCGCGGCCGCGATCCTCATGCGCTCAGTATTGGAGGCCACCATCAAGGTCCATTTCGAGGGCTCTCCAACCCCCGCCACTGGACAGTTGAGCGATGTATTCAAGCGCGTGGTGCAGGCCTATGGACAAGAGAAGTCGCTCAAGTCAGGCATTAGTGCTATCCAGTCGGGTAACGCGCACAAGCACGGATCGATCCAGTGGTTCAACCTCATCGCGCACAGTGCCGATGCTTCCGTGAGTGCGGATGACGTCCGGCAGGCATGGAAGGTCGTGAACCCGCTGCTTAGGCGCTTGTTGCGCCCGCCATCGCAGACGTCGTCTGCAACGACTTGATCGCCCGCGCGACAGACGGGGATGCCACGAGCAGCTCTTCCGCCTGGCCCGGATACCTGGCGGAGTAGGTGAGTTCCAGTCGGCACTGGAACTGATTTCGATACAGTTTCTCGATCAGCGGGGCTGTGTCATAGGTCATCAACCAGTGTGCACTTTCAACGGAGTTGACGATCGTCGAGAGTGCCTTGTGGTCTCGTCCGTCGAAGGCATTGAGATAGAGTTGCGAGCCTGCTTGCACGTAGGGCGGGTCGATGTACATGAATGACCGGTCATCGTGAGAGTACTGCTGGATCACAGTCCGGCCATCCAGATCAGAGACCGTGATTCGATCCGCTAGAGCACCGATCGCAGTCAACCGCTCGACGAGTGTGAGCCGGTTGAATCGCGCATCAATCTTGTATTTTCCCTCCTGGCGCTGGCCGCCGATAACGCCGGCGTTCAGAATCCCGGAGCGATTGGTTCGATTCAAGAAAAAGAACGCGAAGCCCAGGCGCAGTGCATCGCGCTCGTCCCGTGAGCGATATACGTCGCGCTGGCGCTGCCACTCGTCGATCGTGAGTGGTGTTGACGCCACCATTTCTACGAACTCTGCGTTGTTGCCAACGACGGACTTCCAGAAGGCGTGGACGGCTGGGTCGATGTCGTTGACTACCAAGTGTTGGACGATGCCCTCGCGCAGAAGCGCGATCCCCGCGCCCACACCTCCGGCGTAGGGTTCGATGTAGCGGGCGTCCTTGATGCCAAGAATGTCGATGATGTCAGCGAAGAAGCCAGCGAACGCAGCTTTTCCGCCGGGGTATCGCAATGGTGAGAGTGTGCCGTATCGGCGTGACCCGATGACACGCAGGCTGTCAGTCATTGGAGTCCTTCCTTGCCCGGTGTGCGGCAACACGGCAGCGGGCTGAGCAGAAGCGAGCGTCACCTCGTCCGAGGAAGGCTTGGTCGCAGTGCTCGCAATCTCGCCATGCCTCTCGGCGGCGTAGGCGTTCATGGCGTAACGCGCGATCAAGCTCGGTGAGCCCCACGTCACTCAGGCTGCCTAGACGCTTCATGTTACGGATAGTACTCGTTACAGATCACATCGTGGTTCGCCACGCGGACGCTCCCGCGAATAGGCCGTTCTTCGGAGTCCGCCGGGTGAATCTCCGTAGCTGCGCCCGTTTCGCCTCACTCGGGAGAGGACCCCTGAGCAGGGTGGGTGTCCGCGAGGCTCGGTCCGCGCACCTCGTCGGTAACGAACGCCGAGAGGAACCGAAGATGGCCAGTTTGAGTGATGTCGCGAGCGACGAGCGCACCGCGAGGATGGTGCTGTCCATGCTCGTCGAGCCCAATGACTCGGTGACAGGACGCATCTTGTCCAGGCTCAGAGCAGTCGAGACGCTTTGGCTCGCTGAGCACGACCGCGAAGTAGTCGGTCTGAGCCCAGTGGACGCGCAGGTCTGGCGCGAACGCCTCAGGGTGCCAGATGCAAGGGAGCTCGCCGGGCGAATCGACCAGGTGCACCAATCGGGGGTTCGAGCACTCATCCCAGGCGATAACGACTGGCCTACCGCCTTCGACGATCTTGGTGAAGTTGCGCCCTACGTGCTGTGGACTCGCGGCACGTCGTCCTTCCTCTCGCGTCCGATGAGCGATCTCGTCACGATCACCGGGGCTCGGGCATGCACCTCCTACGGTGAATACGTGGCTCGGGAACTCGCCAGTTCCGTTGCCGCAGAGGAACGAGTTGTCGTCGCGGGAGGTGCCTACGGGATCGAAGGCGCGTCGCACCAGGCCGCCCTCGCTGCAGGTGGCGACACGATCGCCATTCTCGCCAACGGAGTCGATCGCCCGTACCCTGTCGGCCATCGCGACCTGCTTGATCGCGTCGCTGATGTCGGCCTTCTCGTCAGTGAGGTTCCGCCGGGTGCCGTTCCGACCCGACACCGGGTCATCGCCCGAGCCCGGCTGATGGCTGCGCTGTCCTACGCGTCGGTGATCGTCGAAGCGGGTGCTCGATCTGGCTCACTGCTGGTTGCCCAGCGAGCCGACGAGCTCGGCCGACGTGTCGGTGCCGTTCCCGGACCAGTCACGAGCGCCGCCAGCATAGGACCGCACCGCTTGTTGCGCGACGGCATCGCGACCTTGGTGGCGGACACTTCGGACCTCGCCAAGCTCGTGGAGCGGGGCCAGGTGTCACGAGAGCGACTCGACATGGAGCAGGTCGGCCCACCTTCTCCTGCTCCGACGCGCACGCTGTAGCGCGCCGGTCAGCAGTGGACGCCGGAGCCTGAACTCAGCGAGAGCTTCGAGTGAGCTCACCCAGTGGCACATCCTCGGAGAGCTCCTGCCGCTGCTGCCGCTGCTCGCGGTATTCACGGGCGCGAGCCCTTACCTCCCTCTTTCATGAGGCGGGTTGAGGGCTGCCAGCTGGGCTGTCGGAGCCCGATCTGAACACTGGGCCGGGTGAGGGCGTGACTGTGGGCCGGCTGACGCTGCCGGTGGGCGGTTCTCCAGGTTCCTTCGGCTTGGTGCGGGCGGTTGGGGTCAGGCCGGTGGTGGGATCGCGGCGATCCGGGCGAACGCGGCCACGAGGTGCTCAACCCACGGCCAGGTCTTGGGTAGACGTAGCCGTCGCCGGCGGCCACCGTGTACGAGTCGGGCCGGGACGTGCAGCAGTCGATAGCGCAGCGCTTTCGGCTCAGCCTTGGCGAGGTCGCCGTCGAGAGCCAGCATCTTGAGCCAGGCGACCAGGTCAGCGGCGATCATGGTCAGGAGTAGCCAGGTTTGGTTGATGCTGAACTCGCGGGACGGGAACCGGCCCAGGCCGGAGTCTTTGGCGTGTCGGATCCGGTCCTCGACCCGGGCATGGGCCCGGTGACGGGTCTCGAGGAACTGCAGGGTGCCGCTGGTGGTGTTGGTGGCGAACGCTTGATACCGCCACCCGTCGTGGGCTTCGAAGAGCGACAACTGAGCCCCCGGATGCGGGCGTTCGCGGCGCAGGATCACCCGCATCCCGGCCGGCCAACTGGTCAAGTCCAGCAGTCCGGTGACCTCAGCGACCTCCCCGCCGTCTCGGACCTCACCATCAGCCTTCAGCGCCGGGGACCACAAGCCCGCGGGAAGTTCGGTGATCGCGGCACGCATCTTCTCGCCGATCGTGAACCCGACGCTGTAGTGCAGGCTGCGGCCTCTGACTTGGCCTTGCGCAGTGAGCCAGTCCAGCAACTGGTGCGAGGCGCCGGCCCCGTCGCAGCGGATCAACAGGTTGCGGCGATACGGCATCGGGATCTGGGCGATCGCCTCGCCCAGGACCTGAATGTGATCCACGGCGGTGTTCGATCCCGCCCGGCCGGTCCGCAGCGCGGCGGCGAGGAACTCCCCGGTGTTGTCGCACCACACGCCGATCGGGTGATACCCGAACGTCTTCTTAAACGTCGGCGACGCCAACTCCTTCTCCGAGTGGGCCACCACGATCGTGGCATCGACATCCAACACGACCGTCTCACCCAGATCGGTGCCGGCGACCCGAGAGGCCGGGACACCGCCAGCGGCTGTCAGTTGTGACCAGACGTGGCGCCGGACACGGGACCGGGCTGTCTGGATCTTCCTGCGTCTGGCGTCGGTGACCTCGTCCAACGCCCGCCACACCGTCGGAGCAGAGGCGACCGGCCCCAAGATCTGCGTCTGGTGGCGCAGCACGTTGATGTCGGAGATCGCCTCACCGCCGTCGGCGAGCATCACCGCGACATCGGTCAGTACCTGGCCGCGGTCATGGATCGAGGGGATGAACGAACGCCGGGCCATCGCCGTCGAGAGGGCTCCGGTCAGGCCGGTGTTCTCGGCCAGCATCCTGAGCCCGATGCTGCCGGCGTGGGCGATGACCGCGCCACCATCGCCGGTCACGGACATACCGGTGGACCACGAAGTACGCTTCACCTACGGAGTGCCTTCCGCTTCAGGGGTCTTGAACAGTCGCAAGTCCAAGTATCCCGTAGTCAGAAGGCACTCCGGCCTATCTACCGCACGCGTCCCTCACTCCGCCATGAACGATCGAGGCTTACGAGGAGAACGACGCTCACTGGGCCGATGGCCATCATCTTGAGAGCGTTCCAGAGGCAGACCAGCACGACGAGGTGGAGCCATCCAGGGCCGCCGTTCTCAATGAGTGTGGTGCACCAGAAGGCGATGACCAGGTAGGGACCGGCCAGGAGCATCGCGGGGACGCCCCACTTCAGTCCCTTCCTCGTGCGGATCAGATCGAGCAGGATGTTGCTCGGCATGTAGCAACGCAGGAAGTAGCGAACCTCGGCGCTGGCTGTCCACAGTAGGCGGATCATGATGGGCTCCTCTCAACACGCGAGTCGTTGTCGAGACGGTGCGTGGAGAGTGACCCGAAGGTCTGCCGCGAGCGGCCCAAAGATAAGGAGAAATCCGCCTCACCTCAAGGCTACGCCCCAGTCATGACATTGGGAAGGGTCAGATGCTGCGCCCGGGCCCGGGCTGGTCGCGCCTGACGGCCTGGAGATCGACCTCTGTCTGACGGCTCTCATCAGCGACCAGCTGACGTACCTTGTCGAGCGCGGAGCGCGCTCGGGCGGCGTCGATCTTCTGCGCGGCCGACTCGGGCGGGGCACCGATGGGCGCGTCGTCGGTGATGCGGTACCGGTCTCGGTAGGCCGCGACCACACGTGCGGACTTGCGCCAGGCCGCGGCTCGTCGTCGATCGGCGAGCGGTGTTCCGAGTGCCTTCGTCCACGCTGCGTTCTCGGTGAGCGCGGCTTCGAGTGTGGCGTCGGCGCGTGCCTCGATCAGTTCCTCTCGCTCGTCGAGAGCTGCTCGCATCTCGGCGTCGATGACTCCATGCGCCCGTGGGAGCAGGCCGGCGATGAGTCGTGCTGGCTTGCGGGTTCGGCCTGATCCTGCGGGCCGGGCGGTCGCCCGCTCGACTCGGTAGTGGAGGACGGCGGCGATGTCGTCCGCGTCACCGAACCCGCGCACGGCCACGAGGCGCGGCAGGAGGGCATCGACATTGTGATGGTTCGATTCAGCGCGTCGTAGTTCAGCCGCGAGCGGGCCGAACGCCTCGGACTCGATGGCACTCTCGGCCTGTTCCTCGGTGAGCCCGGAGCCCCGAACGAGAGTGGCCCAGCGGTCGCGTTGGGCTGCGGCGGCGATGGTCTCGTACTCGGCGGCGAGCTGGGCGATCGAGCCCCACTGTTCCTGCTCGGCGACGATGGTCTCGTGCGCCGAGAGTTCGGCCCCGCTGTGCTGAAGAACGCCGTACAGCACGCTTCGCGCGGTGGCATGCGGGTCGTCGCCAGGGTGCGGCTGGGCATGGTCGTCGGCGCGGTCGAGAGTCACGTAGGCGTGGTTCGAGTGCCGCCCTCGGGTCATCGCGACGTAGAAGGTCTCCCTCGTCGAGGTCGGTTCGACCAGCACGTGCGCAGTGTCGGTCGTGATGCCTTGGGCGCGGTAGGCGGTGACTGCGTAACCGAGATCGACATGCTCGGCCACATACGAGGCCGGGAGGACGATGCTGCCGCCGAACCTGCGCCCACGCCTGCGAGCCTTGATGGTTCCGTCGTCGCCGACGGTGGTGCCGGTTCCATAGTCGCGTGCGATGGTGATGGTGCTGTCGTCGCCGACGGCGGTGACGGTCCAGATGTCGCCGTTGCGTACCCAGTCCCGCCCGGCCAGGGTGCGCAGGTTCCGGTTGTTGAGTCGCGTGATGATGGTGTCGCCAACGCCGGCGGCGGTACCGTCGCGCAGCTCGACCTCGCGGTCGGGGTTCAGCGTCTTGTTGAGGATCAGATCGGCACGGGCGCGACCGTTCAGCGCGGTCACGTCCTCATGGGTCTCGGCGATCAGCACCGAGACGAGTCCCGCGTCGCGATCGGCGCGCCAGGCGTTGTAGGCGGCATCGGTCATGGCCTCGCCGTCGCCGTCGGTAATGCGCTGATGGGCGAGGTAGGTGTCGATAGCCGCCGTGCGGCCGTGGCGTAGCTCAAGTGAGGCGGTCTTCTCCCAGACGTGGGTGAAGCGGTGAACGTCGACCAGTTCGGGGGTGTCGGCTCGGTCTCTGGCGATCATCGCGAATGCTCCGCCGGCGTCCACGGATTGCAGTTGCGCGTAGTCGCCGACCAGCAGCACCTTCGCGCCCGCTTCATGGGCGAGGTGGGTGATGCGGTCCAGCGACAGGGCGCCGGCCAGGGATGCTTCGTCGATGATGACGAGCTGACTCGCCTCGAACGTGGTGCCGTGGATGAGGTGGTTCTGCCACCACTTCGCCGTGTTCTCCGTCGCGATCCCGAGATCGTCCGCCAGCACCTGGGCGGCAACCGCCGACGGTGCCAACCCGACGACCGAACCGGAGCCGTGCTCGGCTTCCCACGCTCGTCGGAGCGCGCTCATGGCGGTGGTCTTGCCCGCCCCAGCAGGACCGACCAGCACGTCAAGCATCCGCCCCGACACCGCGATCCGGGTCAAGGCATCGGCTTGGTCGTCGCCGAGCATTCGACCATCCGCGGCGGGTCTGCGCGTGGTCTTTTCGACCGTCGCGAGCTGCACCGTCGGCCCGGCCAGGTTCGCTGCTCGTTCGAGGAGTCTGTCCTCGGCCGCGAGCTGGGCCTCGGAGGTGAACACCGTCGAGCTCTTCGGTCGGAACACGGAACTGCCGTCGGGCCGACGGAACACGACAGGCGAGGAGGCGAGTTCGGGGGGCGTCAGCCGAAAGGAAACGAGCTCGGCGGCATCGGCAACCATCGCGACGATCGCTTCCCGATCGTGCATGGTGGCGAACCGCCAGCCCATCGTCTGCCGGGATGCCTCGGCCATGAGATTCCACCGCCGCCAGGTCGAACGCTTCTCACCGACCACCTCGACGACCGAACGCCCCAGCTCACCGATGACATCGAGCGGCACGTCGTCGGCATGCAGCAGGAGCGGCTTGTCGTTGTCGGTCACCTCGCGCGCCCACGTCGTCGCATCCCGCCCCAACGCTTTCGTGGCGCGCTCCCGCCATTCGGCGGTGAGGTCAGCCAAGGATCGGACCTGCTTCTCGGGGCGGGTCGCGAGTGTGGCTCGGGCTCGGAGTTTCATGATCGCTGCTGGTGCCGGTCGTCGTCCGTGCGCTGCGACGTACTCAGCGATGAGGCGATCGGTCTCGGCGTCGATGTGACGAGCGCGGGTAGAGAACTCGGCGACCAGTTCCTCGGGCACTCCCGCGATCGCCCATGCCGGGTTGTGGTCGAGGCCCATCTCTCGGGCCTCCCACGAGACGCCGAAGGTGCGCGTCATATGGTCGGCGAACACGGCTTCATGTAGCTCGGAGAGCGCCACCACGGCGGCGTGCATCGGTCTGCCGTCGAGCGAACGCCACTTCCCATCGAGGACGGTCTTGACCTTGTTGCTGATGACCACGTGCGTGTGGAGGTGGGGGTCGCCGGCGCGGGAGTCGAAGTGATCGAACGCGGTCGCGATCAGCCCCGTGACCTCGACCTGTGCAACCGCGCCATCTCCGACGGTTGCGCCCGTGCGGGTGGCTGCAACCTCGCGCTCCATGAACGCAACCACCTCCGCAACCGCTCGATGATGCGCCTCCCCGATGAGCGCTTGGACCCCGGCGTCCGCGACTGCCCACAGCACGCTCGTGGACTTCGGGATGGAGAAGGTGAAGTCGAAGCCCGCCACAGCACGCCGTGTGCTGCGGGCAGTCTCCTCGGCAACGATCTGCGCGACAGCCTCGCCCTTGGCGCCGGGGGTCATGGTCGGTTCGAGGTCGGCGATCCGCGCTTCGATTCGCTGCTCCTGGTTCTTGTATGCCGCGAAGCCCAGGCCGAGCTTGTCGCCGGTGATCGGATCACAGCCTGTGCCCATGAGGAGCTGGAGTTGGTGTTCCGATACTCGGTCGCCCACCTGAATCTCGCCCTTGCCGAGGGCCGCTACGCCTGCGCCGAGCCAGCGGCCGGGCGGTGTGCCTTCTTCCATGTAGTAGCGGGTAAGCGGCGTCGAGAGCGGCCTGTTGCCGTCGGCTGCCGCGACGGTCTTGAGCAGGTACTTGTAGCCGTCACCTGCCGACATCACGCGCATCGAAACCGTCATGCCCACCTCCGCTCCTGCCGGGCAGGTGAGCACCCTCACCCGGTGACTTCTGAAGCGGTCATGGCCGGCTCAACCTCGACCTGCAAGAGGCGTGTCAGCTCAGAAAAGGCAGGGTGTGGCGGAGCTTCCTGAGTGCGGGCTGTCGTGAATGGACGTTGCTGGTCGATGGACTGGATGGCACTGGGCCGGCGACCGCGAGGACAGGTCAGCACGACGTAGTGGTGCACCTGACAGGTGACCAGCCCGGCGACACGACTCACGCGAGTTCTGGCCGGGGATCATCCCGTCAGCCGGAGCATTCATGCACGACACACCGACCGATCCCGCGAGTCCGCTGAGGATCGGTTCGCTCTTCTCGGGATACGGCGGCCTCGACCTCGCTGTCGAACATGTCTTCGGCGGAGAGACCGTCTGGTTCTCTGAGATCAATGAGCCCGTGGCCAGGGTCTTCGCCCACCACTGGCCCGACGCCCCGAATCTGGGCGACATCACAAGGATCAGCTGGTCGCAGGTCGAGCCCGTTGACATTCTGATCGGCGGCTTCCCCTGCCAAGACGTGTCCACCGTCGGCAAGCGCGCCGGTCTCGCACCCGGAACCCGCTCAGGTCTATGGGCGCACATGGGCACAGCCATCGAAGTGCTGCAACCCCAATGGGTCGTCATCGAAAACGTCCGCGGTCTGCTCTCGTCCCCAGCCATCCGACCGATCACCGAAGGAGACGACAATGCCCCGCGCAACCCCTGCGCAGCAACCCCCGACGATACAGCCCTTCGCGCTCTGGAGCCCGACCCGTGGCATCTGGGAGACAGCGCAACTCGACCTCTACGAGCAGCCGGCGCCGTACTCGGCGATTTGGCCGACCTGCGGATGGATGCACGATGGGTCGGTCTACCTGCTTCCCTTGTCGGCGCTCCTCACCCCCGGTTCCGCATCTTCCTCCTGGCCCAGCGTCAAGACGCTGTTCCGAACCCCGCTCGCGTCGGACTCGCTTCGAGGTGGAGAGACCCTGGACAAGGTGAAGGCGAGACGGGGCACGATCGCACTCTCGCACCAGATCATCGACCTCGCGCTCCACGGACCGGATGGCTCGCTCAGCAGGCACAGCGACTCGGCGACGTTGTGGTCGCTGACCGAGGACATCTTCACCGCTGGGGACGCTATGCCCACGCCGTGGCTCGTTGGGAGCACATCACCGGACGAGTCGCACCAGCGCCCGCACTCCTGAGGAACGAGAATGGCCCGCGTCCAGCACCGGAGTTCGTGGAGTGGCTCATGGGACTCCCTACCGCCTGGCTCTCCGATCCACGACATGGCCTTCCGCCGAACCAGCAACTGATGGCGCTTGGCAATGGGGTCCTGCCTCTACAAGCGGCGATCGCACTGACTGCCGTGTCAGCGTTCTCGCCGCTTGGGTAGCGGAGGCTACGCGACCGCCGGCCGCGATCACTCCGCTGGGTGAGCGGCGGGGGTGTCCCCGATGCGGTGATCCTGCGTTCGTAGGTCGGCCAGGCAGCGAGCAGTAGGAGCCCGTTGGCGCTCGGCGTGCTGGGGTCCGCGGTGTGGGTGGTGATTGAGAGGTGTGGGGTAGCGCGCTTTGTTGCCTGTTTGGGAGTCGTTGACAGGGGTTGGGCCTATGACGCGTCCGCGTTATCCATCCTCGTGGGTAGCCGGTGTAGTCGTATGACGAGTGTCGCCGCCGTGGCGAAGGCGGCGAAGATGGTGATGTTTGTGAGGGCGTCGGTCCATGAGATCGCCTGCGTTGCCCGGAGTTGCGCGATGCTGGAGGTCATTGCGGCGATGGAGTAGGCGCCGACATTGTTGATGATGTGAGCCGCGATGCCTGCTTCGAGACCGCCGGTGAGGATCACGAGGGTCGAGGCGAGCAGCCCGAAAGCGAGTCTGTCTACGAACAGTGCGGCGTTCTGGACGCCATGGAGTGAGGCAAACACGAGTGACGATGCGGCGGCCCCGATCCAGGGGTTGGCGGTGAGTCTGGTCATCGACTGTAGTAGGTAGCCGCGGAAGAGGTACTCTTCGGCTGCGGCCTGCCACGGGGTGACGATTGCCACGACGACAAGGAAGCTCCACCACTGCGGCTGCGGCGCGAACTGGAAGGGCTGGCTTTGGAGGTAGCCGACCAGCAAGCTCCCGCCAAGGATGAGGATGGTCGCTATCCCGAGACATATCCCGAGATAGCCGCGGCGCAGACGTTGTTCCACCGAGGAGAGTTGTCCAAGCGGGGCACGGTGGAGTCGGGTCATCAGGAGCCAGCAGCACAGGAGCAGCCCGGCGATGGCGATGCCGTTCGCCGCGAGTCCGGTGGGTATCTGGTAGCTGGCGGCATAACTCTGAAAGTCGGTGAAAGGCACGTCGGGTGCTGTCACGTAGTGGGAGACGGCGGTGATCGCCAGCGAGATCCATGGCGTGAGAGTGAAGTAGAACGCGAACGCGATGAGGATGCCGAGCAGCGCTGCGGGTCGTCCTGCTTGGCAGCTGAGCTGCTCAGCGTAGGTGACCGGCGGCGCGGGCGAGGTCTTGTCCGTCCTGCTGTCTGGGTCCGGCTGATTGCTGGGATAAGCCATGTGCAGTGCTCTCTGTGTGCTCCCGTGAGCCCCGGCTGAGCGCTGTCCATGCCGAGGCCCTTCATTGGCGGAACCTAGGCGGGACCAGGGGTGTGTGCTTCTGGGTCTGTTCGGGGGCTGACGCGTACTGCAATGGCGGCCGGGAGGCCGAGGTCGATCGTAGTGTCGTCGACGGTGACCCGGACGGCCGCAGCCGCGGGGCTGACGTCGGTGACGGTAAGTCTGGTACCGACCGAGATTCCGTGTCCGGTGAGGTAGCGGAGGATGTCGGGCGAGCGATCCGAGACGCGCAGCACTTGCACGGAGGTGCCGGGTTCGGCCTCGTTGAGAGCTTGGCTGTGATCGGGCGGGATCCGTCCGTCAGGGTCGGGGATCGGGGCTCCGTGGGGGTCGTGGGTGGGGTGCCCGAGTGCGGCGTCCATGCGGTCCAGTACGAGGTCGGAAACGGCGTGCTCCAGGTGGTTCGCCTCGTCGTGGACCTGGTCCCAGGACAGCTCTAGATGCTCGACGAGATAGGTCTCCACGATTCGGTGTCGTCGAACGATGTCTATCGCGATTGCGCGCCCGTCGTCGGTCAACTCGATTGGGCCGTAAGGCTCGTAGGAGATGAGTCCGTCGCGGGCGAGTCGTTTTAGGTTGGCCGAGACGGTCGAGGGAGTCACGCCGAGTTGGGCGGCTAGGTCTGTTGTAGAGGGCTCCCCGCCAGGCCATTCGTGGGCTTTCCAGATCAGCGTTACATAGTCCTCGACCATGCGGGTGGCAGGAGAGCGCTTCATCGGGGTCATCCTAGGCGTGGGTGTCCATAACGGTCTTCGGCTCGTCTTGATCGACTGCGGGCTGCTCGTGGAAGGGCGCGACGAGTGTGGGGAGGATGCTGTGTCGATGAGCGACGAGGAAGCCGATGGTGAGGGCGAGGTGGATGGCGCTCAGCACGTACCGTCCGGTGGTGTCAGTGATGAGGAACTGGACGCCGAAGAGCGCGGCGAGCCCGATCGCGGACCACCAGTGGAACCGCAGCGCGAGGATGATTGCCACCCCGAGCAGCGTCTGGGTGGCCGTCAAGGTGAACTCCTCGACTTGGCGGCTGTCTAGAGCCAGCGAACTGGGTCCACCGCCCAGGAAGTGCGCCACGGGCAGTGAGCCGACCAGCAGGCTCCACTGGTTGACCTTGGATGCGATCAGCGTGCCGATGGCAGCCACACCTTTGCCGCGGGCGGCGAACATCACCGCGATGATGAACTCCGGGGCCTCCGAGGCTAGCGGGGCGAGCCACTGAACCAGAAAGTAGCTGTCGATGCCGAGCGCCGAGCCTGAGGCGACTAGTGCATCGGCGAACGGTTCGGCTGAGATCAGGATCACCGCCCCGGAGACGAGGAACATCGCCACGACGAGAATGCGCCTCGGTCGGGCGTCAAGCCCGGCAATCAGCGCTGCCGCGCCTACGAACTCCTCCTGGTCAGCGTCGTAGGTCTGCGCGGCTCGCCATAGATGGAGGCCGAACACGACGATGAGACCGACCCCGAACCACAGCGGGATGCTCCCGATGAGCGGGATCACGAACGCGACGAGCCCGAGGATAGCGAGGAAGCCGACGTCTCGTCGGCTGGCAACAGGCAGCTCCAGCGCATTGGGGGTGGGTGCATCGTCCCGGCGTGCCTGGCGGCGCGCGACGACGAGTGCGACGACCACGACGAGGGGCCAGCCGAAGCCGAGTAGCAGCCGGTTCGAGCCGGTCATGTTCGCGGCCGCGAAGTGGAGGTAGGACGGATCGGAACCGGAGCGGTAGGCGTAGTACAGGTCTACGGCATACTCCGGGAGAACTGCGATCAGTGCCAGCAAGGCAATGGCGAGGGCGCCCGAGATGTCCTTCTGGGCGGCTTCGGCGGCCCAGGCGAGAAGGAACGCTGCTGCCACCACAGCCGCGCCGAAGACGACTACCTCAGCCACTGCTGAGAACTCAACTCCCAACACACGGATGGCGACGGCTGGGCCTGCAACGAGTAGACACAGCAGGACGCGGCGGATCAGGGCAGCAGGCATTGGGCACTCCAGGTCAAGGCCGTGGCCGAAGGTCTCGTTCGCCTCGCAAAATGAGGTGCTACGCCGGGCGGATCAGGATGACCGCCAGCATGTCGACGCACCGCGTCCGAACCGAGGGCCTGGACGGAACTACTCCCCTTCGAGTTCCACCCTCTCCGACGGCTCCCTGGTGTGTCTATGCACAACTTGGTGTTGGAGGAGTCACACAACTCTCCCGTCTTGTTCCGTGGCGTTTGTGCAAGCCAGACGCCGGTTTCGTCTTCATCCAGACCCCGCGTTCCACATTCCGTCCCGGCCTCGATGAGCTGGCCGATGATTTGGCTCGGGTCGTCATGATTGGTGGCATGACCTATCCGAACCACCCGCGTCCATACGATCCCTATCCGGGGCAGGAACCCCCGCGGGCGGCGATTGTGGGCTCTTCACAATGCAGGGTGTAGTTGTGGTCTGAATCCGCCGGCCTCGAGGAGCGCTCGGGCGATGTAGTTGGTGAGGTTGCGGAAGCCGAGGGCCAGGCCACGCAGGTGCTCGAGTCGACCGTTCACGGCTTCGGTGGGCCCGTTGCTGGTGCGCGGCCGGTCGAAGTAGGCCAGGACGTCACAGACGCGTCTGGCCAGGGTGCGACCGAGCTTGCGCAGTTCTACCAACGCCTTGGGCACACCGTCGGCGAGGGCGTCGATCACGGAGCTCATCTCGACGCGGCCGGCCCTCCGGTCGGGGTGACGGTAGGCGGAGATCATGCGCTGGTAGATCCCCCAGGTGCACTCGACCTGAATGTGGCGGTCGCCGGCGAAGAGCTTGTCAAGGCGCTCGTGCTGGCGGTCGGTGAGCAGGTCGGCACCGGTGTGCAGGGTCCGCCGCGCGGTGTAGAGCGGGTCGCCCTTGCGTCCGCGGTGTCCGTGCAGCTCTTGCTGGACTCGGCGGCGGCACTCGTTGAGGGCGTCGCCGGCGAGGCGGACCACGTGGAAGGGGTCCATCACCGAGACGGCCTGCGGCAGTTCCTCGGTGGTGGCGGTCTTGAACCCGGCGAAGCCGTCCATCGCGACGACCTCGATCCCGTCGCGCCAGGCCTGGTCCTGCTCGGCGAGCCAGTCCTTGAACGCCCTCTTCGAGCGGCCATCGAGCATCGCCAGCAGACGAGAGGGGCCGGTGCCGTCACGCACCGGGGTGAGGTCGATGACGACCGTGACGTACTTGTCGCCCTTCCTCGTGTGCCGCCAGGCATGCTCGTCGACCCCGACCACGCGGACGCCGTCCAGGCGCGCCGGGTTGTCGATCAGCAGGCGCCTGCCTTCGGCCAGGACCGAGTCGTTGGCCGTGTTCCACGACACCGCGAGTCCTTCGGCGACGCGGGCCATGGACAGATGCTGAATCACTATCCCGACCAGGCCCCAGCGCAGCCCGGCGCGGGAGATCTTGGCCCGTGGCTCGGCCGCGGCGGTGGTGTCCTGGCGCCACACGTGCGCGCATTCGGTGCACCGATACCGGCGCACGGTGACCAGCAAGGTCGTGGGTCGCCACCCGAACGGCTCGTGCGCCAGCTCCCTGGTCACCGTGTCGCGCGGGACGCCTTGGCAGCCGCACCTGCGGCACCAGTCGTCGGGCTCGACGACCCGGCAGGCGAGCACCGCACGGTCAGCCTTGAGGAGTTGCCCGGTCACCTCCAGGCCGAGGTCGTCCAGGCGGGTGAAGGTGGTCAGGTCGGGGCGCGTGAAGGTAGCGTCGGGCACGTCGAGGTCTTTCGGATGGCTGCGTGTAGGAACCTCCATCTTCGGAAGACCTCGACACCTCCCTCCGGACCGACGCGCCAGTGCCGACTACACCCTCATCTGTGAAGAGCCCGATTGTGTGCCCGAAGTGTCACGGCGCGATGCGAACTTATGAGCGCAACGGAATCCAGCTGGAGCAGTGCGGAAGTTGTCGAGGGCTCTTCCTCGACTTCGGTGAACTTGAGCACCTCACGCAGATGGAGGGCCGGTTCGTCAGCCAGGCACCGCCACCGCCCGGCTATGGCCCCGCTTGGGGCAAGCACGGTGATCGTCGGTATCGCAAAGGCGGCCTGGCGGGGTTGTTCTTTTCCAGCTAGTCTCGCGGACCTGCGTTCATCGACTGGTGGCGACGCGGGCGGTGCTCGCCAACCACGAGGACAGCCTCGGTCGCGGGCCGTCCGGCCCGCTCGCCGTTGTGGCTTGTGCGGATGCACCCGGGCGTCGGAGTGAGGCGGGTCGCTGACGCTGACTCGGATGTCGGCGTGGCACGGTGAACCGCCGGCACCTGTGGTTTCTGCTGGGGCTGTCAACTGTCCTGCATCCGGCGGCACGCCTGTAGCAGTGCGCGGGTCGTGGCTGGGGACTCGCCGGAGCGGAGAGAGCGAGCGGCCGCGATCAGGGTCGCGGCGCGAGCCGGTGGGTCGAGGTCGGTCCAGGGGTCGCCGGCTGGCGGCACGGCGGGACCGCCAGCGGCTCGATAGGCATTGAGGAGGATCGTCCAGGGCTCGTCAGGGAGCAACCCTGCCGCCCAGAACGCGGCTGGGCGCGCAAGGTCCCAGGCCGGGTCGCCGACGCCCGTGTCGTCGGGGTCGAGCAGGTACCAGTCGCCCGCCGGCGAGGGGCGGCCCAGTTGACCCAGGTGGAGGTCGCCGTGGATCATCGCGGTGCGTTGTGGCCGGCGTAGCCGGCTGGCAAGGTTCTCGCCGAGTTCGACCAGCCAGATCAGGTCGTCGTAGGGACGGCGGCGCAGATAGTCAATCGCCCGGCCAAGCCGGGCAAGCACGCCCGCCTGCGGGAATGACGACCCAGCGGGACGGGTGCGATGCAGCTCAGCAAGCAGGGTTCCCAACTGCGTCCACGGTGGCCGGTGGTCGGGAGCCAGCACGGCTACTCGTGGCCAGATCGTGGTGAGTTGTCCGTCGGGCGCGAGTATCGGAATGCCGTGCAGTGGCTGAACCCAGAAGCGGCTTGCTCCGGGTTGGGTGATGACCTGCAGCCGGCGTCGTAGGAGTGCTGTATCGGCCCCAAAGGGGTGTATCTTCACGACAACTCCGGCGCAGGCGTAGAGCCGTGCGCGCGCCCGATCGGGCTGCGGTCGGCGCTGGCCCTGGTGGGCCAACTCAGAGACGACAGTGTGCGAGGCCGCTTCACCGCCATGGTCACTCGCCACTGTTCGCACGAAGTCGGCTATCCCTCTCGGGATCACTGCCTGGATCTCGCTCACCTGGAGTGAACTGCCGAGATCGTTGAATGTGCCGGCGTCGGTACCGGACGGGTCAACTGGAGTCCGAGGTAGACCCACAGAGCGATGAATGCGACCCCGATGAGGAGCATCACGATCGTCCTGGTCCTCAGCCTGATGGGGGCTCGCGGCGCCGCTCGGGCGTCACCAGCGCTTGGGTGAGTCGATTGATCCTTGCTCATGTCAGTCTCCTGATGACTGCGTAGCGATGGTGACGGCTCCCGCGATTTGCAGCGGACGGTGAACTGCGGAGCGGGCCGAAGGACACCATCGAGTCCGTCGTGTGCGAACCTGGGTTGCCCGCTGAGTTCGCCATCGGGATGGCTCGTTCGTCACGCCCACGGCGTCGGAGGCATGAACCGCGTGCGGAAGCGGTGCCGCGATCCGGCTGGGCGCGGCGAACGAAGAGGGCTAGTCAGCAGAACGAAACTGGTGGCCCGCGACGTTGCGATGGCTGATAGTGCTCGAAAGAGTGGAAAGGCCGCGGGGTGGCGGCCGCAAGTACAGGCTTGGCCACGACTGGCCTGGTGAATGACGGCGTCGGGAACCTTCGGTGCAGCCAGTCGCGCGCCGACCGCAGGGTGCGGCGTACCCATAGTCCTGCGCCCAGCGCCAGCAGCACGCCGACGATGCCGGCGGCCAGGGTTGAGGTCGAGACCAGCACCCACAGCCGTACCGTGGTGTCGAAGTTGCTGCCGGGGAGATAGCTGTGTTCGGGGCAGCTTCGAGCCTGTGCGAACAGGTCCAGGTGGACGCCCACGGAGGCGAGCAGCGGAAGCTGCGGGGAACAGGTCTTGTCGCTCACGTCCAGACTGCCGGCCGCGCTAGCCAGGCCGATCCCGCCCAGCACCGTCATCAGCGCAGCGCTCCAGAGGCTGTGGTGACGGTTCCTCATCAGCGCTCCTCGTCCGGACACGCCCAGTGTAGTTGGGCGACACGGCCTGGCGGAGGCAATCGGCGAGCGGGTCAGCGGCCCTTGTAGCGCATGGTGAGCATCATGCCGGCTTTGGTGTGGTACTCGTTTTGGCAGTGGAGTGCCCATGTTCCCGGGTTGGTGGCATCCAGGTGCACGGCGGTGGTGCTGGATGGGGGAACCAGGAGGGTGTCTTTCCTCAGTCCGTTGTCCAGCGCGAAGGTGTGGCCATGCAGGTGCACCGGGTGTGCGCGTGTGGTGGTGTTGACGACCTCGAGCAGGAGGCGGTCGTTGTCGACCACTTCAAGGGGTTGATTCTGGCCGAAGGGCGCACCGTTGATGACCCACCGGTAGGGGTTGGCCTGCCCGCCCAGCTCGATGGTCGCGCGCGCATCGATCGGCCGGGTCGGGAGCAACGACGACTCCTCCGGGTACAGGTCGAGCCCCTGAGTGAGTTGGCCTGTGAACTCGGCCAGCTGGACCGGTGGTTCCGGTGGGCTCCCGGACCCGGTGCGTACCAGCGCGAGGCCGTGGCCGGGCTTGTTCCATGGCTTGGCCACGAGAGGGAAGACGCCGTCACCGAGGGTGACCAGGAGGTCGTATCGTTCGCCCATGCCGAGATAGAGCGCGGAGGTGGTGTGCGGCTTGACCGGGTGGCCGTCGGTGTGGGTGACGGTCAGGCGATGTCCGCCGAGGGCGAGGGCGAAGATCGTGTCCGAGGCGGCGTTGATCACGCGGAGCCGGACACGGTCGCCGGGGCGGCCCTGGTGGGTTACGGGCGCTGTCGGTACTGCTCCATTGATCAGGTAGAGCGGATAGGGGATGTCGCCAGCGTCGCCGAAGAACGGCTCGTTGCGGGAGGACAGCTGAACGGCCTGGGTGCCGGTGGTCGAGGGGCGGCGGGCGTTCAGGCGCCGGAACATGTCCTCAGGGGTTTGACCGTCGACGACCAGCCAGTCATCCAGGACTACGGTCCATTCGGCGTCGTAACGGCCCGGCTCTACGGGATCATCAACGATCAGTGGCCCGTAGAGGCCGCGGTCCAGTTGGACTCCGACGTGCGAGTGGAAGAAGTAAGTGCCGGGCTGGGGTGCGGTGAACTCGTAGAGATGCTGTTGCCCTGGCTGGATCGGGTTCTGCGTGAGTCCCGGGACGCCATCGACGTCGTTCGGAATGGGCATTCCGTGCCAGTGGATCGTGGTGGGGCTGGGGAGTTGGTTGTCCAGGTTGAGGCGCAGCAGATCGCCCGGGTTGGCTCGAAGGTCGATCCCGGGAAGGGTGTCGTTGTAGGCCCAGGCCTCGGCCAACGTGCCGCCGAGGTCGATGATCGAAGGCGCTGCCCGCAGCGTCTTCTGGACGATGGGTTGATCGGTGAGCGATCCACGTGGCCACCGCGAGCCACCGGGAATCGCAGGGTCGCTCGCCGCGGGTACGCATCCGGTGAGAAGCCAGCTGCCGGCGAGTGCGAATCCACCGCCCAGCAGTGCTCGACGTGAGGTTCCGGTGTCGCGGGGTGGTTGGATGCCGGCACTGGTGGTCGGAGAAGTCCGAGCTTGGGAGATGGCCACCGCTCAGTCCTTCACGAGGTAGGGCACAGGGTCGGCACCCTTGCCGTTCTCGTAGAGGGCTAGGTGGAGGTGGCAGGCGGTGGACAGCCCGGTGGTTCCGACGTAGCCGATCACGTCGCCCTTGGTGACACTCTGGCCTGCGCTGACGGCGTACTTGCTCATGTGGAGGTAGGAGGTCTCGACGTTCTTGCCCTTGATACGACCGTGGTCGATCCGGACGTTGTTGCCGGCGCTGCGGCTGAAGTTGGCCCTGGTCACGGTTCCGGACTGAGTGGCGTAGATGGGGTTCCCGCACGCGCCTCCGATATCCGCGCCGTTGTGCAGGCGCATGGAGCCGAGGATGGGGTGCTTGCGCATCCCGAATCCCGAGGCCACGCCACCCTTGGTGGGCCAGGTGAACCTGCTGAGGTCCTTCAACCGGGTGAGTTCTGCCTCGATGTCGGAGGCGACTTTGCGCTCGCGTTTCTCGTGTTTGGCGAGGAGAGACTGGAACCGCACCTGGTCGACCTGAGCGGCGGTTGCCTGGAGTTGTTTGCTGCGGTTCTCCAGCAGGTCCTCGAAGGTGGGCGCCCGCTCAGCGGCGACGGCTGCCGCCGAGGCGGGGGGCAACGGCGCATCAGCGGCATGAGCCGTGTGTCCCTGGTCCAGCGACCCGCTGGCGCCGATGAGGACGGCAGCTGCCAGAGCGATAATCCTTGCCGTTCCCGGCAATCGCTTCGCGCGAACCTCGCTGGCAGCCACCCCGTCCCCCCTCGACGGCGGTAAGACTAGCCTAAGAGTTTCTCAGATTCCATTCAGGGTTCTAGTCGTGACTGGCATGGTTCAGGATCTGTTCGACCATCGCTCGAACGTGGTCGTCCTGCAGGCGATAGAGGACGTTGCGTCCCTGCCGGTCGCCGGCGGCGAGGTTTAGGTGGCGCAGGATGCGCAGGTGGTTGGAGACCGAGGCTTGCGACATCGCCAGTTCTGTGACGAGCTCACTGACGGTGGCCGGGGAGTCCAACAGGCGAGCGAGGATCAGGACGCGCGCCGGCGTCGCCAGGCCGCCCATCACCTCCGCGATGCGCTCGGCTTCGCTGGCATTCAACCTCATGAACCACCACCCCTCTTCCGGAACGCGGCCTGGATTGATCCAACCAGATTCCGAGCGATCTGTGGCAATGCATCATTACATCATGATATGTATAGATCATGAGTGCTGCGCATGAAGATCACGAAGGCGACTCCCACGGACAGGGCAGGTGGGAGCTGTACTTCGCTATCGCCTCCGGCGTGACCTACATCGCGGGGCTGATCGCTGAGTTCGGCTTTGGTGCCCCGGAACCGCTGGTGCTGGGCCTGTATCTTGCGACCTACTTCTGTGGGGGCTTCTTCACCGTGCGGGGGGCGTGGGGCTCGATCCGCCGGGGCCGGTTCGAAGTGGACTTCCTGATGATCGTGGCCGCCGCCGGTGCAGCAGCGGTCGGCAGGCTCTCCGAGGGTGCCGTGCTGTTGTTCCTGTTCAGCCTCGGACACGCCCTGGAGGAGTACGCGATGGCCCGCGCGACTCGCTCGATCAAGGCGCTGGGCGAGCTCGCACCCCGCACGGCCACGCTCCGCGTCGGCCCGGACGAGCTTGTTGAGCGTCCGGTGGAAGAGCTTCAGGTGGGCGATGTCGCGGTCGTGCGACCGAACTCGCGGGTACCTGCGGATGGTTTCGTCAGCGTCGGCAGCACGGCGATCGACCAGTCCGCGGTGACCGGGGAGTCGATCCCGGTGGAGAAGGCTGCAGTGCCCGACGTCGCCAAGGCCCTGGCCAATCCCGACGCGATCTCCAGTGGCTCGCGGGTCTTCGCCGGGACGGTGAACGGCCCCGGCGCGTTCGACATGGTGGTGACCGCAGCGGCCGCCGACACCACATTGGCGCGGGTGGTGAAGCTCGTCACCGAGGCTGACACAGCCCAATCGCCCACCCAGCGGTTCATCGACCGGTTCCAGCGGTTCTATGTGCCCGCGGTCATCCTGGCCGTGGTCGTGGTGTTGGCGGTCGGGATGATCTGGTCTGCCGAGCCGTTCGGTGACAGCTTCTACCGGGCGATGCTGGTCCTGGTCGCGGCCAGCCCCTGCGCCTTGGCGATCGCAACCCCAGCAGCTGTGCTGGCGGGGATCGCTCGTGCTGGCCGCGCCGGCGTCCTGGTCAAGGGCGGTGCCCCGCTGGAGACTCTCGGCAAGGTCGACGCCATGGCCTTCGACAAGACCGGCACCCTCACCTGGGGACACCCCACGGTAACCGACACCATCCCAGCACCAGGCGTCCTCGTCGATGAACTCAATGCGATCGCCCTGGCTACCGAGACGTTGAGCGACCACCCGTTGGCGACTGCCATCGTCCGCGATCTCACCGAACTGGTCGGAGCGAACGCGCGCCGCGTGGCGACCGACCTCGAGGCCGTCACGGGCCGTGGCATCCGCGCGACGGTGGATGGTGAGATCGTCCTGGTGGGCAGCGTCCGGATGATGGCCGAGGCCGATCACGAGCTGCCGGTCGAGGTCAAGGCCTCGGTCGATCAACTCCAGGCCGAGGGCCGCACCACCATGGTGGTCACCCATGGCGCCCGCGTGCTCGGCGTGATCGGTGTGATGGACGCGCCCAAAGCCGAAGCCCGCCAGACGCTCGACGTCCTGCGCGAGTCCGGCATCGGGGAACTGGTCCTTATCTCGGGGGACAACCAGGCGGTCGCCGACGCCGTGGGCCGCTCGGTCGGGATCGACCGGGCCATGGGTGAGTTGTTGCCCGAGGACAAGGTGGTCGCGATCCGCAACCTCACCGAAGGTGGTCGCACCACGGCGATGGTGGGCGACGGTGTGAACGATGCCCCCGCGATGGCCAGCGCGAGCCTGGGCATCGCGATGGGCGCTGCCGGGTCGGCGGTCGCCCTGGAGACCGCCGACATCGCTCTGATGGCCGACGACCTCGGACGGGTACCGTTCATGGTGCGACTCGGTCGAGCAACCTCCCGGCTCATCCGGCAGAACCTCATCGCAGCCCTCGCCATCGTCGCGTTCCTCGTGCCGGCCAGCCTGCTCGGGCTAGCGATGGGTCCGATCGTGTTCATCCACGAAGGCTCGACCATCCTCGTCGTCCTCAACGCCCTGCGACTGCTGCGGTTCGACCACAACCGCGACCACCACGGCATCACCCACGAAGACCGTCCGGCCGGACGTGCAGGATCGGCTGCTCCACGGCAGGAACTCGCCGGCCGCACCCAGACCGAGTTGGACGCGCCAGTCGAGTGACGGCCCTGAACGGCTGGATCGCGCTGGCCTTGTACCTGATCGGCCTCGGTCTGGCCTTCGGCTTTCGAGCGGTGGTTCACCTGCGCCGCAACGGAGATACGGGGTTCCGACTCAAAGCAGGTGCGGCGGGTTCCGCCCAATGGTGGGGGAAGCTGCTGTTCGCGGTCGCGCTGCTGCTCGGACTGGCAGGCCCGGTGACGCAGATCGTCGGCATCGGACGCCTGACCATCCCCGGCGGCACGATCGTGGAAGGGATCGGGCTGGTCCTTGCACTGCTCGGGATGAAGACGTTGCTGCGGGCGCAGCGGGAGATGGGCGCTTCCTGGCGGGTTGGCGTCGACCCGGAGGAGCACACCGAGATGGTGACCGATGGGACCTTTGCGATGGTGCGCAACCCGGTGTTCTCCGGGATGGCTGTGTCAAGCGTCGGGTTGTTCCTGCTGGCCCCGACGATCGCGGCGACGGCGGCGACCGTCGTGCTGCTCGCCGCCATTCAGGTACAAGTCCGGGCGGTCGAGGAACCCTACCTACTCGCCGTTCACGGCGACGCCTACCGCGACTACGCCGCTAGAGTCGGCAGATTCGTCCCAGGCGTTGGGCACAGCCTTCGCGGCCTCAGGTAGCCGGGTTGACTGGATCGAGGACGGGGACGCGCGGCAGGCCTAGCGCCGAGCTGCGAACCTGAGCAGCAGGAGGCCGAGCAGGCTGGTCGCGGCCAGGAGACCGGCGATCCACGGGCCGAGGGAGACAGCCGGGGTCAGTCCGGTGCGTAGTGGGATGGTGGTGACCCGAGCGCCGATGGTGTCGGTGGGGAGTTCGTCGAGGATTGTGCCGTCGGGGGCGAAGGCCTGGCTGGTGCCGGTCGTGGAGACGTTCACGACGCCGCGACCGGTCTCGATTGCGCGCATCCGGGCGAGGGCGGCCTGTTGCAGGTTCTCGTCGGTGCCGCGGAAGTCGCCGTTGTTGGACTGAAGCAGGTACAGCTGAGCCCCGTCCTGGGCGCCCTGCCAGATGACGTCGTCAAAGATGACGTCGAAGCAGATGGCCAATCCCACCCCGACCCCGTTCAGGCTGACATACGGGGAGTTGGTGCCGGGAGTGTACTCGCGTCCGATCAGGCCGATCAGGTCCGGAGCGATGCGCTGGTAGAACCAGCGGTCGGGCACATACTCGCCGAACGGCACCGGATTCGCCTTGTCGAACAGCTGGACTTCGCCGCCGGTAGGCGGCCAGAGCAGGGAGGTGTTGTAGGTGTTCTCCCCGCGGCGGGTTGCAGCGTTCACCAGCAAGGGCGCCGAGACCTGGTGGGACAGCTCATCGAGTGCCCTGCTGGTCCCCAGGTTGTTGAGTGGGTCACTGTCGACCCCTCCTTCGGGCCAGACCAGCACATCCATCGGTTGGCCGATCAGCGGCATGGTCGCGGCGGTCTGTGCGGTGAGCATCGCACCAGGGGCCGCGGCGTCGAAGTAGCCGGCCGGCCCGTTGCCCTGCACCCAGCCCACGGTCACCTCACCAGCCGGGGTGGTGGGGAACTGCGGTGTCACGAGCAGCAAGGCGGTCACCGCGGCAGGCATGACCAGGCCCCGCCAGTCACGCCGGCGACCGATCCGCCACCACTGCGCGATCCCTGCACAGACGGCTGCTATCAGGAACGACAAGCCGGTCACACCTACCCACGAGACAGCTTCGGCGAACGGGCTGCCGGCCTGGCTCATCCCCAGACGAGCCCAGGGGAACCCGCCGTAGGGCCAGCTGCCCATGATGGACTCGCGCAGTGTCCACAACCCTCCGACCAGAAGCGGGACGATCACTAGCTGACCCCACTTGCCGCGCAGCGTCCGCGTGGACCACCGGTAGGCCAACGCGATCGGTATTGCTCCCGCGGCGAACAACAGTGCCTGCAAGCCGGCCAGACCGAGCCACGGCAGCGGACCCAGAAACCGTCCCGCCCAACTCAGGTGCGCCACGAAGAAGGCACCGCCGTAGACCAGAGCGACCAGAAAGGCTCCGCCCGACTTCCGGCCGGCGAGCGCGAGCAGGGCCAGGGTGACGCTGACGAAGGCGATCGGCCACCAGCCGAGTTCGGGGAATGCAGCGTCCAGCCCCACGCCAGCCAAAGCCGAGGTCACAATGGCCCACCCCAGCGGCAGCGCAGGCCGCGCCGGCTGCGCGGGCTGGCTGATGTCGTCCGCAGGCGGACTGGTCGTGGTGATGGTCATGCTGACCGCTAGTGGGTGCTGGCCAGCACGGCACTGGGTTGTTCCGCAGACCTGGCATTGCTCAAAGCGGCCGGTCGTTGGGCGGCGCGGATGCCGTTGAGGATCACCACGACCTCGGCCACCTCGTGGACCAGGACAATCCCAGCCAGTCCGACGATGCCGAACAGCGCCAGCGGGAACAACAGCACGATGATCGCCAGCGCGAGGCCAATGTTCACCGTCATGATCCGCCGTCCCCGGCGCGCGTGAGCCAGCGCGGCGGGTATGAGCCGCAGGTCGTGACCGGTGAACGCCACGTCCGCTGAGTCGATCGCGGCGGCTGCTCCTTTGGCGCCCATGGCGATGCCCACCGTCGCTGTCGCTAGCGCTGGGGCGTCATTGATGCCGTCGCCCACCATCGCCGTGGGGCTGCCACCGGTAAGTTCCCTGATGGCCAGGGCCTTGTCGGCCGGAAGTTGCTCGGCCCTCACGTTGGTGATCCCGGCCTGCCGGGCCAGCGCGTTCGCGGTGCTGGCGTTGTCGCCGGTCAGCATGATCGTGTCAATGCCCTGGGCGCGCAGCAGACGTACCGTTTCTGCGGACTCAGGTCGCAGTTCGTCACGAATGCCGATCAGCCCGGCTATCTGACCGTCGGCTTCGACCACGACGACCGTCATGCCCTCGCCCGCCATTGCATCAGCATCTGGCGAAAGCCCTGCGGGGTCGATCCATCGAACGTTACCGACCCTGACCCGGGCATCTCCGACCTGACCGGTGATGCCGCAGCCGGCTTCTTCGACCACCCCGGATGCCGCGGGCGCGCCCGATACGGTCGCGGCGATCGCCGCCGCCAACGGGTGGGCGCTGGATGCCTCCAAAGCCCCAGCCAGCGACAACAAGTCCCCCCGCGAGATGCCAGGCGAGGTTCGTACGTCCACCACCGCGGGGTCGTTCCGGGTCAGGGTGCCGGTCTTGTCCAGCGCGATCGTGCGAATGGTCCCCAATTGTTCGAACGCTTCGCCCGACTTGATCACGACACCGAACTTCGACGCCGCGCCGATCGCGCTGATCACGGTCACCGGCACCGCGATGGCTAAAGCGCACGGTGACGCCGCGACCAGCACCACCAGAGCTCGTTCGGTCCAGGTCCATGGATCACCGACGATGAACCCGAAGACAACCACCAGGACCGCCACGACCAGCACCACGGGCACCAGCGGGCGGGCGATCCGATCCGACAAACGCGCCCGTTCCCCCTTGCGGGCGTGGGCCTGCTCGACCAGCGCCACGATCTGAGTCAGCGAGTTATCCCGGCCATCCGCGGTGGCCTCGACCTGCAGGGTCGCCGAGCCGTTCACCGACCCCGCCGGCACCTCATCGCCCGGACCCACCTCCACCGGGATCGACTCTCCAGTCACTGCCGATGTGTCGATGCTCGATCGGCCCATCACCACGACCCCATCGGTCGCAACCCGCTCACCAGCGCCGACCACCAGGATGTCCAGCACCTGCACCTCCGCGGCCGGGACCGTCACGTCTCCGCCCAGCCGCGAGATACGAACGGTCTGCGGAATCAGCGCCAGCAGCCCCCGCAGACCGTCCTTCGCACGATCCATCGCCCGGTCCTCAAGAGCCTCGGCCAACGAGAACAAGAAGGCCAGCGCAGCCGCCTCCCCGACATGTCC
Source organism: Propioniciclava soli (assembly GCF_038502305.1). NCBI lineage: Bacteria > Bacillati > Actinomycetota > Actinomycetes > Propionibacteriales > Propionibacteriaceae > Propioniciclava > Propioniciclava soli. Next base: position 2,466,603 of record NZ_CP115965.1, on the reverse strand, counting down.
CAGAAGAACCGCCCCGACCGCCGCGATCGTCATGAGCAGGCCTACGCCGAGTCGGCCGCGAGCCAGCCGCCGGAGAGCGCCCGGCACGAAGGTGTAGGCCCCAGCCGCCAGGGCAACGGCCTGAAGCCCTCCAGCGGCCAGGTCGAGCCCGGCCCATGCCAGACCATAACCGGCAAGCAGAAACACCCCAGAGACCAGCGACGGCAGCAAAGCGGGATCCCGCCACCACGGTGGCCGCACCCCCTCAGTGTCCTCGTCGCGCTCGCCGCGACCATTGGAAGCCGGCTCGCAGCACGCGCCGCCCGGTGTGTGCGCCGCAACTCTCAGGTCTCCGGCGGGTCCGGGTTGGTTTGTTCCAGGTTCCCGCAGCAGACTCATCGGCAAGGAGCCGTCCCCACGTGGAGCGTCCTCGCCGCAGCACTCCCTGCTCACCGGGCCTCTCCCGTCCTGCCAGCACCCGGGCCACAGCACAACGGCACGTCACAGTCCTCATTCACACAGGACACGCCGTCGTCGTAGGCGACCACCGCCTCCACCAGCAACTCCAGCGCTCGCGTCAGATGCGGGTCAGCGATCTCGTACCGCGTCTGCCGGCCCTCGGGCGTTGCCACCACCAATCCGCAGCCGCGCAGGCAGGCCAGATGGTTCGACACATTGGTGCGGGTCAGGCCCAGTGACTCCGACAACCGAGCCGGGTACCCCGGCGCCTCCAGCAACTGGAGCAGAATCCGCGAACGGGTCGGATCGGCCATCGCCCGGCCCAACCGATTCATCACGTCCAACCGGGAAGCAAGAGTCAGCACACACTGACCATACATCGGATGCTGACCTTATGCGTGAGGATGGGTCACCCAGGCAGCCCGGTTTCTTTTGACGCCGCAACGTGGCTCACGCTGATCCCGGCGGTGAGTACGTGGATCGGTGTCGGGTCAGACCGGCAGTGCAAAACTGCTCGCCCACTGCCGTACACCGGCCATTGCGATGTCCCACCAGCCGGTGATCAGCAGCACCCCGATCACCATCATGGTCACCCCGCCGGTGACCTGAATGGCACGATGGTGGCGGCGCACCCAGCCCAGCGTGCCGCCCAGCCGGTCGAAGGCCAGTCCAGCGACAATGAACGGCAGCCCGAGGCCGAGCGCGTAGGCGAAGGCAAGCACGGCGCCGCGCAGCGCAGTGCCCTCGTTCAGGGCCAGCGTGAGCACCACCGATAGCGCCGGGCCGATGCATGGCGTCCACCCCAGCCCGAACACGATTCCCAGCAGCGGGGACGCCGCCACGCCGGCTCGGGGAGCACTTGCAGCCGCCACGTCCCTCGACCCCACGGTAGCCAGTCGGTGAACACTAATCCCAGGGCGATGCTCAACACGCCGGCAGCCACCATCAATGGCCGCTGCCACGCGAAGAGCGCGGCACCCACCGAACCCATCAGTGCGCCGGTGGCGACGAACACCGCCGTAAAACCGGCCACGAACCCCAGCGTCCCGAGCAGTACGCGACCCCTCCCGGCCGCTCCTTTCGCGCTCTGGCCAGTAGTGATGTCCGCAGCCCCCATCCCGGTGGCGTACGACAGGTAGCCAGGAAGCAGCGGCAGCACGCACGGTGAGAAGAACGAGACCAGCCCGGCGAGGAGCGCGATCGGCAAGCCCAGTGCCACCGAGCCTCCGACCGCTTGACGGATCCAGTCACCCAACTCCAGCGGGATCACTTGCCCGCTGCCACATCTTGGACTAGACCCACGAGGGTCGTCTCTGTGGTCTCGCCGATGATCCGGGCAGCGACCCGGCCGTCCAGGTCGACCACGATCGTGCTTGGGATGGCGTTGGGCGGCAACTCGCCGGAGAAGTTCAGCAGAAGCGCACCCTCAGGGTCGAACAGGTTCACATAGGGAACCTCGAACGCGCGCACGAACGCGCGCGGTGCGGCCTTGTCGAAGTCTCGGGTGTTCAGCCCGACAAAGACCGCCTGGTCGGCGAGCTTCTGGCTGGCGGCCACGAGTGCGGGCGCCTCGGAGCGGCATGGTGCGCACCAGGACCCCCACACGTTGTAGACGATCACCTTCCCGGAGACGCCAGCGCTCGTCCAGCGCTCGTCATCCAGCGTGATGCCCTCGATCACCGGTGCTTGCGGACGCTCGTCCACTGGCAACACCGTCAGGCTGCCGTCACCCGACACAAACCCTCCAGTGTTGGCTTGTGCCGACCCGCAACCGGCGAGCAGAACACCCGACGCGATCGCAGCGGCCGCGGCCCAGAGTCGGCGCCTGGCGGTACGCGGAAGGCTCCCGATGTGCGACTGTTGCACCGGCCCAACCTCTCAGAGTCGCAGTTGCGGTCCCGGCCGCTGCCAGAGACTGTTTCTGGCCCACAAGACTGCCACGGCCGGTAAAGGGCCTCCTGCAAGCGTCTTCGTGGTCAGGTGGTCAAACTCCATCAGGCACGTGATCTCGCGTCAACCCTCAATCGCTGCGAGTAGTGCCGTCGTCGGACAGAGCGCAGCGGCACGCTTCGGCCACTTGCTAGACTCGTCGACAACCCGAGGAGCGAGCATGAGATCACAACGCCGTGGCGCCGCAGGCGCCGCCGCGTTGATGCTCATCGGTGCGAGCAATCTCGCTGCTGGTGTCAGGTCGGTGAACATCGCCGATACAGCCTGCATGCCCCAGGTGCCCCTGATCGCGCCGTTCGGCGTCCACCTCGATCTGTTGGTCGAGTCCGAGCTGTGCCCAGAGCACAGCTACCTGCCAGGGCTGAACTTCGGACGCTTCGCGCAGTCCTTTGTGGTGCTCTCGGCAACCACCTTGATCGCCGGCCTGGTCAGTCTGCTGCTCGGGCTCGGCGTGGGACTCTACGCCCGCCAGGCAGCAAAGACGGCCCGCGACTGGCTCCGGACACGCCTAAGTGATGCCAGGCCGGCCACCCTCCACGTACCTGCCCACGTTGCCATCATGGCACTCGTGGTTGCCGCCCCCGGACGGCGCCCCTATCACCCGCTTCAACGCCGAGGCCCACCCGCCCTGTCCTGCTGACCGACTCAATTCGCACCCAGTGCACAGACGAGCGCCCTTTCGGTGAACGCCGAGGGTCTGATGCTCGGCGCGTCGCTGCGGTGTGTCCGAACGACGACAGACAGGTCCTACCACCTTGACCACATCAGACGACCTTCTGGAGCGCATCCACCGGTTCAGACAGACCGACAGGTGGATCTTCTCCACCATGCTTTTCTCGGCTTGCCTCAGCCTGTACGCCTCCTTCGTCCTGTCCACCGACGCCGTCCGGCTAGCGGCCGACCCCAAAGTCGGACTTCCGTGCAACCTCAACGAGGTCATCAACTGCAGCGCAGTCGCCAGATCCTGGCAGGCCGGACTATTCGGATTCCCGAACGCGTTCCTCGGCCTGATGGCCGAGCCCGTAGTCATCACCATCGCGGTCGCCAGCCTCGCCGGCGTCAGGTTTCCGCGAGGCTTCATGCTCGCCGCCCAGATCGTCTATGGCCTGGGCTTCGTGTTCGCCTACTGGCTGTTCTTCGAGTCCACCTTTGTCATCGGGGCGCTGTGCCCCTGGTGCCTGTTGGTGACTGTGTCCACCACCTTGGTGTTCGCATCACTCACCCACGTCAACCTGCGCGACAACAACCTGTTCCTCCCAACGAGCCTGCACAAGACCTTGACCAAAGGGCTTCGCCTGGGAGTCGACAACCTGCTCGTCGTGCTCTGGCTCGGAGCGATCACCACCTTGGTGCTCGCCAAATACGGTCCAGCCCTCTTCGGGTAAGGACCCCAACCAAACGACCTGCCCACACACCGCGTCGCCGCCAGTCAGCACGCGTCCTACCCACATCTTCCGGCAAGGAGCCCTACATGCCCAGCAATCAGAAGCCCAAGAAGCCAATCGTCGACGAACGCCCCGAACCAGGGGAACGTGGCGCCCGAAGAACCATCATCTTGATCTGCGCGGTGCTGGTGATCTCGGTGGTCATCTTCGGCATCATCCAAGCCAGTCGCCAGCCCGCCGCCGTCGTCGAGCCGTCCACACCCGTCCCCACCGAAACCTCCGGCGCGCTCGTGGTACGCGAAGACTCCCGCCGACTCAACGACGCGCCAGATGCCACTGTGACCTTCGTAGAGTTCCTGGACTTCGAGTGCGAGGCCTGCGCCGCGGTCTTCCCGGCGATCGAGCAACTCCGGCAGACCTACGGCGATCGAGTGTCCTTTGTCATCCGGTACTTCCCGCTACCCAGCCACTTCAACAGCGAACGCGCGGCCAGAGCGGTCGAAGCCGCCGCTCAGCAAGGAGAACTTGAAGCGATGTACACCAAGATGTACCAGACCCAGACCGAGTGGGGTGAACAGCAGATACCCAAAGACGACCTGTTCCGCCAGTACGCCCAAGAACTCGGCCTCGACCTTGAGCAATGGGACGCCGCGTACAACTCTGAGGCCACGCTCCAGTTCATCCGCAACGACTTCAACGACGGTGTGGCCCTGGGCGTGACTGGTACGCCAACCTTCTTCCTCAATGGAGAGTTGATCAGTCCTGAGACCCTTGATGACCTCACCACCATGCTCGACCAGGCGCTCGCTGAGTAGACCGCTGCGGGTGCGGTACTGCCTACATGTCTGAGCCACTGCGGGTCGGCAGCGACTACTGGCCGGTTTGGGCATGCACGTACGCCGGCTCTCGCCCCATCGGCCCCGCGGCTCTCGATTGTGTCAGAGTCATCGTGATCCGTAGTGGTAGCGCACTCCTCGTTGGCGAGTTGGGGCAAAGGCTTGTGAAGACGGGGGATGTGGTCCTCCTTGCAGCAAACGTCCTGTGCGGAAGCGAGCCTGAGGGCCACATCACCTTGACCACGATCCATGCGGATACGGACTATGTGATCGATCAGGTCTACTGGCAGCACGCTGGGCTCGTGCGGGATCGGCTTGATGCTCAGGACTTCGCGGCGACCATCTACGCCGAGCCAGCGCAGGTTCTCAGCCTCGGTGAAAGGCAGGCCGAGACACTCACAACTTGGCTCGACGAGATGGTCGCGCTGAGCGCCGAGCGGCCCGTTGCTCGCTACTTCTTCCGGATGCAGGCCCTGTGGTTTTCCATAGCACACGTCATTGCCCCGTTCATCAAGGCGTCCCCGGTGCGGATATCAGCCGCCCGGCCGAGTCATGTCCGGCCAACCTTGCCGAGGGAACGACGGTTCGCTCCCATCAGGGAGGAGGCCCGCAGAGTTGCTGAGCTGTTGCGGACATCACCCGAGCGGCGATGGACTCTCGCCGCTTTGGCCATGGAAGTACACCTGTCGCCTGCTCAGCTAGGCAGGGTGTTCGTCGACGCCTTTGGCAAGACACCGCTCGCGTTCCTAACGATGGTGCGAGCCGAACGCTTGGCAAGGTACCTGCGCGAGACGGACCTCACTGTCACCGAGGCAATGTGGCGGGTCGGATGGCGCAGCCGAAGTCACGGCACGGAACTGTTCCGTCAGTACGTCGGACTGACGCCGGGTGCCTACCGACGACGCCAAGGGTCGTGTGGGCGCAACTGATGTACCCGATCTCGTCGTGTTCAGTGCCCGATTTCGGGACGTCTGTCTTCCCTGGGCCTCTCATAGCCGGTCGGTGATGTAGTCCGGTAGGGACTCGTCAGGTTCGTGTTGTCGCCTGGCGGTCTTGGTCGCACCCCTGGCCCGCCGTGCTTCTTGATGTTCCTGGCGTACCTCACGGTCACCGACGATCGGGTGATCTCGGCGGAGGGAAGGTCCAGGATGACTGCGACGGAGGAAGTACGAGCCAAGCGGGACGCGAAGCTCGATGAGCTGCACGAGAAGCTGACTGGCGCGGTGGAGACGCTGGTCTCCGGGCGGGACTGGGCCCGCGCGTTGGCGTTCGCGGCCCGGTTCCGATCGCGCTCGTTCAACAACGCGCTGCTGATCTGGGTTCAGCACGAGGCTGCGTTCGAGGCTGGCCGGGTGCCCGGGCCGGTGCCGTCGTATGTGGCTGGGTATCGGCAGTGGCAGCAGCTTGGCCAGCAGGTGCAGAAGGGCCAGCCGGGTTACATGATCTTCGCTCCGGTGACCGGCCGGTTCGCCTCGTCGAATCCTGGTGATCCGTCGTCGTGGCGTCGTTTGGGTCCGCGCGAGAAGCACAAGGTCAACGAGGTAGTGCGCACGAAGATGGTGGGCGCTCGGCCCGCCTATGTGTGGGACGTGACGCAGACCGAGGGCGATCCGATCCCTGAGCCACTCGCACCGAAGCTGCTGGACGGCGAAGCCCCGCAGGGACTGTGGGATGGCCTGGCCATGCAGGGCGAAGCGTTGGGGTTCGAGGTGCTGCGTGTCCCGGATGACGGGCGGATCGGCGGCGCGGACGGCCTGACCGACTACGTCGCTCGGCAGGTATCGGTGCGTACCGATGTGACGGAGGTCAATCAGATCGCCACGTTGGCGCACGAGCTGGCGCATGTGCTGATGCACGACCCCAAGGATGAGGACGCTCGCCAGCATCGGGGTGTTCGTGAGGTGGAGGCCGAGAGCGTGGCGTTGATGGTCGGTGCTGCGCACGGGTTGGATACCAGTGGTTACACGATTCCGTATGTGGCGGGGTGGGCGTCGTCGGTCAAGGACGCTGAACCTGTGGAGGTCGTCAAGGCGACCGGTGAGCGGGTGCGGAGGACGGCGCTGGGCATCCTCGACCAGCTGGACACGTTCCAGGTCGCCGATGGCACGCCGCCTGGTCTTGCGCGTGATGTTCCCACTGCGGAGCCGAAGGCGCTGCATGTGCCGCCGCCGTCGGAGCATCGGCCGGCGGTGAGGGTGCCGGTGGTGGCGGGTCGGGGGTTGTGATGCCCGCGCGTGCCGACTTCACCAGGGCGTTGTTGCGTGCCAGTGGTGCTTCGACGCGGGCGGCGTCGGCCCGGCATCTCGCGCAGGTGGGGGTGCCGGTGTTCCTCTGCCAGCCGAGTGGGAAGCGTCCGCTCACGACGCGGGGGTTCCACGATGCCACCACCGACATCGGCCGGGTCGAGGCGTGGTGGTCGCGGACTCCGGAGGCGAACCTGGGTGTCCCGACTGGCGCGGTGTCGGGGATGGTCGTGGTGGATGTGGACGTGCATGGCCCGGTTGATGGGCGGCAAGCGTTCGCCCGCGCCGAGCGAGCCGGGCTCGTCGATGGCTGGGGTCTGCTGGTGGAGACCCCGACGGGTGGCCTGCACGCCTACTTCGCTGCGACGGCGGGGGTCGAGCAGCGGTCATGGCAGGCCGCTCGTGCGGGGGTGGACTTCCGGGGTGATGGCGGGTACATCATCGTGTCGCCCTCGGTTCGCATCGTCGGCGGTGTCCCGATCCGCTACGAGGTCGTCAATGTCGGCGACCAGCCTGCCGCTGCGCTGGACTCGCGTCGGCTGCGGGACTTCCTCGATCCACGTCCGGGACCGGTCGTGCGGCAGGGTCGTGGGTTGGTGCGGTTGGCGGATATGAACCGGCTGGCGTTCTGGGTCGCTGGGCGTGGTGAGGGTGAGCGGAACCGGGGGCTGTTCTGGGCCGCGTGCCGCTTGGCCGAGAGTGATGTCTCTGCCTCGGATGCGCTCGATGTCCTCAGCGCAGCCGCCAGCCAGGCCGGGCTAGGCGAACGCGAGATCGCCACCACGGTGCGCTCCGCCTACCGGATCGCGCACCCCGCGCCCGAAGCCGGTGGCCCCGGCCTCGGTGGCGGCGCCTGGTTCGAGCGAGCCAACGCCCCGAACCTAGGCATGGGTGGGCGGAGGCTGTGATGAAGACGACCGGTAGGCAGTGGGCGGGGCGCACCGCAGTGGTGGGGACGGTGTTCATCGCGTTGGGTGCGTTCTGGCTGAGCTTTACCGCGCTCGCCGATCTGGCGGCGCGTTCCGGGGTCGACCGGGGACAGGCGTGGGCGTGGCCGTTGATCGTTGATGGGATCATCGTGGTGGCGACGGTCGCGGTGGTGGCGCTGGCTGGGCAACGCTCAGCCTGGTATCCCTGGTCGCTGCTGGTCGGCGGGGCGCTGGTGTCGGTGACGGCGAATGCGATCCACGCTGTGGTCGCTGCGGACGCCGATGTGCCCGGCCTGCTGGCTGCCTCGGTGGCCGCGGTACCGCCGGTGGTGCTGCTGGCGATCACCCATCTCACCGTGATCCTCACCCGCACCTTCCCACAGGAGTTGCCGGGGCAGCCTGAGGTGTTGTCCGAGATCCCGGAGATGCTGTCCGAGGTGTATGCCGGACTGCAGGGTGTTGTCCACTCGAAGTCGTTGTTGTCCGTTGCCTCTGAACCTTTGGCCGATGAGCGGGAGTTGTCCTTAGCCTCGTATGAAACCGCTGGTCGTTCTGATCGCCGGGCTCGTGCTGCGGCGTTGCGGGCCGCGGGCTGGTCGAACAAGCGGATTGCCCGCGAGGTGCAGGTGCATCCGGCAACTGTGGGGAGATGGTTCGCCGCCGCGCACCTTCCCGACACCAATGATGACGCCGCCGGCGAGCGGGAGGAGACGCGTCAGCGCCAGCCCTCCCCTGACGACGCCGACGGCCCCCGCCCAGCACCGGCATTCGTCGAATGGCTCATGGGCCTGCCGACTGGATGGGTCACCGATAGCGGCGGCCTGACGCAGAATCAACAGATCACCGCCCTCGGCAACGGATTGCTACCCCTCCAGGCTGTGTCCGCGCTGTCACTGCTCGCCGCGTGAACGTGGGCTACGAGAGAGCGGCGTCCTCCGGTGCTCCCGGTGTCGTTCCCAGAGCGGCGAGCAGGCGGACCCGGACTCGCTGCTTGCGCTGCTCGAAGAACGAGGTGAAGTCGGCCAAGTCGAGCGGAAGGCCGTCGAGGTCGTCCTCGGCAAGGTACGTAGCTCGCTTGTCCTTCGCTCGGGAAGGCGGTGTCCATCCACTCCGCAGGCAGTCCATCCTGCTTCTCGATGTTGGCGGCCCCACTCAGCAACTGAAGGTTCGGCAGCAGGCATGCGGCGGCCAAGTAGTCGTCGACCTTAATCGAGCGGGACGCCGGCACGGAGGAACGGGACATATTCTCCACGACGGATCTTCGAGCACTTCGCCACGCTCGCTGGTAGGGAGCTGTCAACTGACTCGCCGCTCATGAGGACACCTGGCGCCGACTGTACGTCGTACAGTGTATAGTCATCGTATGCTGACTATTTCCGATCGACTCGACGTGATGAACCGGCTCGGCCGAGCTATGGCCGACCCGACCCGCTCCCGCATTCTGCTGACCCTGCTGGCCGGGCCGAGCTACCCGGCGGTGCTGTCCCGCGAGCTGGGGTTGTCGCGCTCGAACGTGTCGAACCATCTGACATGCCTGCGCGGGTGCGGGATCGTGGTGGCCGAGCCCGAGGGCCGACAGACCCGCTACGAGGTGGCAGACCCGCACCTGGCCCGCGCGCTGACGGCGCTGGTGGATGTCACGCTCGCGGTCGACGAGAGCGTGCCGTGCATGGACCCGGACTGCGGGGTCGAGGGTTGCCAGGCGGGGGAGGTGCGGGCGTGAGCGCGGTCACGGGTTCGCAGGTCGAGCATGTCGACCTCGACGACCACGATGATGACGATGACCGGCCGTGGTATCGGAGCCCGAGCGTTCTGATCCCGATCGCCTCCGGCGTCGCGTTCGCCGCCGGCCTGGTGTGCGAGTGGACCGGCGCGGAGACCGCGGGCCTGGTGCTGTTCTGGATCGGCCTGCTGCTGGGCGCGTACACGTTCGTGCCGGGCGCGCTGCGCAAGCTGTTCACCAAGGGCAAGCTCGGCATCGGGCTGCTGATGACGATCAGCGCGACCGGCGCGGTGATCCTCGGCTACGTCGAGGAGGCCGCCGCGCTGGCATTCCTGTACTCCATCGCGGAGGCGCTGGAGGACAAGGCGATGGACCGCGCCCGCGCAGGGTTGCGGGCGCTGTTGAAGCTCGTGCCCGAAACCGCACTCGTCAAGCGCGGCGACGCCACCGCCGAGGTCGAGGCGAAGGAGCTGCGCGTCGGGGATGTCCTGGTGGTCCGGCCGGGCGAACGGATCGCCACCGACGGCACCGTGCGGGCCGGGCGGAGCAGCCTGGACACGTCCGCGATCACGGGTGAATCGATCCCGGTCGAGGTCGAACCGGGCACCGACGTCTCGGCCGGGTCGATCAACACCACCGGCGTGCTCGAGGTCGAGGCCACCGCCGCCGGCACCGACAACTCGCTCACCACCATCGTGGAGCTGGTCGAGCAGGCGCAGGCCGAGAAGGGCGACCGTGCCCGCCTGGCCGACCGGATCGCCCGCCCGCTGGTGCCCGGCGTGATGATCCTCGCCGTGCTGGTCGGCGTGCTTGGGTCGCTGTTGAGCGGCGACCCTGAGCTGTGGATCACCCGCGCTCTGGTGGTGCTGGTCGCAGCCTCGCCGTGCGCGCTGGCGATCGCCGTCCCGGTCACCGTTGTTTCCGCGATCGGCGCGGCGTCGAAGTTCGGTGTGGTCGTGAAGTCCGGGGCCGCGTTCGAGCGGTTCGGCGGCATCCGCCACGTCGCCGTCGACAAGACCGGCACGCTGACCCGCAACGAGCCCACGGTGACCCGCGTCGTCACCACCGGCGCGACCGAGAATGAGGTGCTGGCGTGGGCGGCGAGCCTGGAAGGTCACAGCACGCACCCGCTGGCCGCCGCGATCACGAAGGCCGTCCCCGACGCCCCGACCGCGCACGACGTCACCGAGACCGCCGGGCGCGGCATCACCGGCACGCTCGGTAGTGCCCGTCTCGCCGTCGGTAGCCCCCGCTGGCTGGACGCCGGCACGCTGGCCGACCAGGTGCAGGTGATGGAATCCGAGGGGATGACCGTCGTCATCGTCCACCGCGGCGACCGGCCGGCTGGCGCGATCGGGGTGCGTGACGAACTGCGCCCAGAGGTTCCCGAGGTCATCGCCACGCTGAACCGCCGCGGGATCGGGGTGACGATGCTCACCGGCGACAACGCCCGCACCGCCGCAGCGCTGGCCGGCCAGGCCGGCATCATGGACGTGCGCGCCGAGCTGCGCCCCGAGGACAAGGCCACCGCCGTCGCGGAGTTGTCGAAGTCTCAGCCCACTGCCATGATCGGGGACGGCATCAACGACGCTCCCGCGCTGGCGGCCGCGGATGTGGGGATCGCGATGGGAGCCAAGGGCGCCGATGCTGCGATCGAGTCGGCCGACGTCGCGTTCACCGGCCACGACCTGCGCCTCATCCCACAGGCCCTCGCCCACGCCCGCCGCGGCCGCAACATAATCAACCAGAACGTCGTGTTGTCGATCGCGATCATCGTGGTGCTGCTGCCGCTGGCGATTACCGGAGTCCTCGGGCTCGCCGCGGTCGTGCTTGTACACGAGGTCGCTGAAGTCGTCGTCATCCTCAACGGGCTCCGCGCGGCGCGGCGCACGAAGGCATGACCGATCCCCTTGACGGCTCCGCTCCCTCCCCGGGAAAAGCGGATGCCGTGGAAGCGAGTTCTGCCGGCCCGGCGGCGGCGCGCGTCCGGCTCCGCTGGTTCCTGCTCGCGTGCGCCGTCGCCGCTGGCGCGGTGCTGATCGATCAAGGCAGCAAGGCACTCGCCCTCGCTCAGCTCAGCGAGGATGACCGTATTCCGCTCTTGGGAGACTGGCTCGGCTTGCAGCTCGCGTTCAACCCCGGCACCGTGATGTCCCTCGGAGCCGGCGCAACCTGGCTGCTCACCGTCATCGCCGCGGCGGCCTCTGTCGCTCTACTCGTCGCCGCAACCCGCGCCCGCACCGTCGGGTGGGCGGTCGCGATCGGCCTGGTGTGGGGAGGCGCGGTCGGCAACCTGCTGGACCGGCTGTTCGCCCCTCCCGAGTTTGGCCGCGGTCACGTCACCGACTTCCTCGCCTACGGCAACCTGTTCATCGGCAACCTTGCCGACGTCATCCTCGGTTTCGGCGTCGCCCTGGGCGTCCTGCTTTACCTCCGAGGCCCACACCACACCAGGAACGGACAATGATGGTCGCAGAGTATCAACGGCACGCGGCTGCCGGAACCGCTGGGTCGCCAGGCGGCTGTAACGCGGCGGTGGGCGCATGATCCTGTCCTCCGTCCTGCAGGCGATCGGCCTATTCATCGCCACGAACATCGATGACATCATCGTGCTCTCACTGTTCTTCGCCCGAGGCGCGGGCCAGCGCGGGACCACCGCCCGAATCCTGGTCGGACAGTACCTCGGGTTCGCTGGCATCCTGGGCGCTTCCGTGCTGGTGACGCTCGGGGCGGGAGCGTTCCTGCCGCCAGAGGTCATCCCCTACTTCGGACTCATTCCGCTGGGGTTGGGACTTTGGGCTGCGTGGCAAGCCTGGCGCAACCGCGGTGCCGACGATGACGATGAGGCAAAGGTCGAGGGCAAGAAGGTTGGGGTGTGGACGGTGGCCGGGGTGACCTTCGCCAACGGCGGGGACAACATCGGCGTCTACGTCCCGGTCTTCCTCAGCGTGGGCCCAGCGGCCGTGGTGGCGTACTGCATCGTGTTCCTCGCCCTGGTCGCCGCCCTCGTCGGCCTGGGCAAGTTCGTCGCCACCCGCCGACCGATCGCCGAACTCCTGGAACGCTGGGAACACATCCTGTTCCCGATCGTGCTCATCGGCCTGGGCATCTTCATCCTCGTCAGTGGTGGTGCCTTCGGCCTCTGAACTCGTAGCCGACTGCGTAGATGGCAGCGTGCTGTGGTTGCTACCTGGCGGCTGAGTGTCCCGGTGCGCTGCGCGTGTGAGCGGCCCAGACGACGTGCTCGGCGCCGCTGCCTCAACTGAGCCCACGCTGACCGCGTAGGCGTCGATCACGCGGTCGGTGCCGGTGTTGAAGGCGTCGCGGATATCACTTGGATCACCACATCGCTGGGCCCGGCTCTTGTGTCAGGCGCAGCAGGAGGTGGGGAGTTCGTTGCGGAAGAGGTTCGCGGTGAGGCGGATGCCTTCGGCCATGGTGAGGTAGGGGGCCCAGGTGTCGGCGAGTTGGGTGACGGTGAATCCGGCGGTGATGGCGTAGGTTGCGGCGAGCATCATCTCCCCAGCGGTGTCGGCGAGGGCGTGGATACCGAGGACTTTGCCGGTGTCGGCGTCGGCGACGACCTTGATGCCGCCGCGTGTGTCGTGGTTGGCGATGGCCCTGGGCACGTCGGAAAGTCGTAGGAATCGGCAGGCGCACCGGTATCCGGCGGCGATGGCGCTGGCTTCGGTGATCCCGGCGGAGGCCAGTTGGGGTGAGGTGAACAGCACAGACGGCAACCCGGTGTAGTCGACTCGCTCGTCGTGACCCAGGGCGTTGTGCGCGGCGATCTTCCCAGTCCTCGCGGCGACGTACACGTACTGGGGCACGTCAGTGACGTCACCGGCGGCGAACACAGCCGGGTTCGTGGTCCGCTGCTGCTCGTCTACGATGACGAAGCCGCGCTCGTCGGTCGCGATACCCGCAGCAGGAAGGTTGAGCCCTTCGGTGCGCGGGGTGCGACCGGTGGCAACGAGGACACGTTCACCGGTCGCGTCCTTCCCGTTGCGGGTCGTCACCTGGACCAGGCCCTCGTGCTGGGTGATCGTGGCTGCGCGGTCGCCGATGACGCTGATCCCCTCGGCCAGGAAGGCCTTGCGGAGCTCGGATGACAGTTCCGGTTCGGCGTGCGGGGCGAGCCGACCGATGACGGTGACCTCTACTCCGAGCCGGGCGAACAGCTGCGCCTGTTCCAGGCCGACGAAGCCACCGCCGATCACCACGAGCGACGCGGGCAGTTCCGTCAGTTCCATCGCTGTGGTCGACGTGAGGTAATCAACCTGCTCAAGCCCAGGGATTGCCGGCACGTGCGGCTCGGCGCCGGTGGCGACGAGATACGACTTCGCGCGCACCGGTCGTCCATCCACGAGCAGGGTTCCAGCGTCTGTGAACGTTGCAGTGCCCGGGAGGATGTCAAACCCGTAGGCAGCGGCGATGTCGGCGTACTTGGTCTGGCGGAGCATCCCAACCAGATCATCCTTCTGCTCGATGAGCGCGCTGAGATCGACCATCCCAGCAGAGCTGGGGACGCCTGAGAACCGGTTCGTGAGGGCGGAGTGCCGGGTGTGCGCGGCCGCGAGAAGCGTCTTGGACGGCACACAACCCACGTTCACGCAGGTACCGCCGAGGGTTCCCGATTCGATGGCGACCACGCTGGCCCCCTCGAGGCGCGCGTGGATCGCTGCGGACATCGCCGCCCCGCCCGTCCCGATCACCACGAGATCAACCTCCGTGTGCCATGTCACGATGCCTCCTCCAGTTCGAACCGGCCACTCGTGCGGCCACTCCTGAAAGAATGGACCTTAAAGTATGCTTGAAGGTCAAGTCGGTGGCCGAGGTGACGATGCGGATCGGGGAACTCGCGGGGAAGGCGAAGACGAGGGCGTCCACGCTGCGGTACTACGAGGAGCGCGGGCTGCTCCAACCGCCGGAGCGCACCCCGGCTGGGTACCGCAACTACGGCGACGAGGCGGTGCAGCGGCTCGAATTCATCGACCGGGCCCGCGCAGCAGGGCTCACTCTCGCGCAAACCGCCGAGATCCTCGAAGTACGTGACGCGGGCGGGTCGCCGTGCGGTCATGTTCGAGACCTTCTCGACCGGCGACTGGTCGAGATCGACGAGCAGCTCGAGCAGCTCCGCCTGCTCCGTACCAGCGTCGCCGACCTACGCGCGAACGCAGCACAGACGCCGCCGGAGGTCTGCACACCCGAGTCGATCTGCCGGTACCTCTGACCAATCGGCTGAAGGGTCTTGCTGCCCGGAGGGAACCGTTGTCTTGTCCGCGTAAGGTTGTCGCGCTCGCGGTAGTTCGTCAGGAACTCGTAGAACGTGTACGACTGCGCGGTCGGGCTTGAAGTTCCAGAGCAGGAAGGAGCCGACGGGGTATCCGTGCCTCAGACAAATTCACGATGGATAGCTGGCATCAGATACTCGCGCTTGCGGATGGCGGTGAGCATCTCCTCGATGCTGCACGGGGTCTAGAAGTACATGCGGCTCTCTCGATTCGGGCTGACGGGTGGTCAGACTGCGGTCTCGTCGTTGACGGCGACGACGGTGTCGTAGAGGCCGTAGCGGCGCAGGCCCTTGTGGGACTCGATGCCGGTGTAGGACAAGGAGGAGTCCTCGTAGCGGCGGAAGGCGAAGACGGCCTGGTTCATATGGGTGGCGCTAAAGACGCCGAGATTCACGAGGAGGTGGAAGTCCTCGACGGTCAGTCCGGTGACGGTGCGGAACAAGCCGGGTTCGAGCTTGGTGATGACGTCGGTAAGAGTGTTCTCACGGAAGTCGGTCAGGTACATGAACGCAGGGACGCGGGTGGCGAACTTGACCAGCTTCTCCTGAATCTGCGTCCGCTTGGACTTGTACTCCTTCTCCTCCTCCGTCAACTCCTTCTTCTCCGCCGGAGTAATGTCGTCGCCCTTCTCCTTCTTCGCCTTCTTCACGGCGTCGCTCTTGTTCACGACGGTCTCGAAAATGTCGCTGCCGAGCGCGCGGAAGCCTTCGATGTTCATGACGGCGTTGAGGGCGTCGGGGTTGTTCATGATCTTGCGCAGGGTGTCGTTGTCGACGTTGACGAGGATTGCGGACTCCCACTTGCGGGCCAGGAGGGTCGCGGAGGTGCCCGACATGGCGATGTCGAGGATGCCGCCGGCATCGACCTGGGTCATATTCGACCCGTCGTACGCCAACACGGGCAGGAACTTCACGAGCTCCTCGACGGCTTGCTCAGGGTTCGGCGTCTCCGGCGAGAGACCGGCGCCGTAGTCGGCGATCTGACGCAGCGCGCGAGTGGGCGCGAAGTCGAACACGAAGCACACAGGCTTGAGGACTGCTTCGGCGCTCGGGTTGTCTCCGTCGGGATTCTTGATCGACCACGGTGACTGTACGCGGAACGCTGCCTGAAAGTAGGTCTCGGGCGAGTTGAGGTTGCGCAGCATCAGGATCGAGGACCACTGCTTGACGGTGACCCCCGTGGTGAGCTTGCCGCACGACAGCGTGATCGTCTTCGTGTCGTGGCCGTCGCCGATCGCCGTTCGCACCGGTGGGAGGGCATCCAGGCCGATGCCCGCGCCAGTGCCTGCGACGACGAGGACCTTGTAGTCGTGCCAGAACACGTTCTGCTTCTCCGCGAGCAGGTTGGCCATCGCCTGGCAGGCGGCCACATTCGGTAGGAACCAGAATGAGTGCTGCAGGTATGGCAGGAGCCGCACATCGGAGTATGGGAAGGGCGGGCGGGTGCCCATTCGCATGGCGTCGACCTGCGTGGGCAGGTGAGCGCCACGGATGAGGTCGAGCCACTTCTGAACGTCGGTCTTGTGCGTGAACTCGGCGTCCGCGCCGATGCCCTTTGCCTCGAAGAACTCGTTGAGGTCGAACTCGTCGAACTCGCCCTGGTTCGCGACGGCGATGAGTTCGTCGGGCATCTGGTAGGTGAACAGGCGCATCTCCGGGAGTGCCCCGTACGGGTTCCAGGCGTCCGGTTGCGCGACTGCGTACTCGGCCTTGGCCCGCTGCTCGTCGGTATAGGTCCAGTTGAAGATTTGCTCCTCGATGAACTCACCAGTCGCCAGCGCCTTGAACGGCGTGCCCGACAGGTACAGGTAGGCGCGGGTGGTGATCGGCAGGAAGTCGTCCTCGTCGTTGCCGAGCTCGTCAAGCTCCTCGTCGAAGGCCACGAGGCCGTCGTTGTACTCGGCGGCCAACTCCTTCTGCTTGACCTTCTCGTCCTCGCCCTCGAACAACTCCTTGGCGGACTCTCGCCAGGCACCGAAGTGGTACTCATCGAAGATGACGAGGTCCCAGTTCGTTGTGTGGACCCATTCGTTCTTCGCCTTGATGAGCCCGGTCTTCCGGTCGCGTCCGAGCAGGTCCTGGAACGACCCGAAGTAGACAAGCGGCCGAGTCTTGTCGGCGTCGTCCGGGCTACCCCCGGTGGCCGAGGAGAGGTACTGCCAGCCGTCGAAGTCGGCGTGAGACTCCAAGTCGGTCTGCCACGCGTCCTCAACGGCGGGCTTGAAGGTGACCACAAGGATGCGTCTCGCGCCGAGCCGCTTCGCGAGCTGATAGGAGGCGAAGGTCTTTCCGAAGCGCATCTTGGCGTTCCACAGGAACCGCGGCACCGCCTGGGAATCCTCGGCCCAGATCGAGTCGTAGTAGCCCTGAGCCTTCTCCACGGCGCTGGCCTGTTCCGCGCGCATCGGGAACGTCTCGTGATGGGTGCCGCTAAGTTTCACGCCGGTGCGTAGCTCTGTGATCGCCGTGCGCACATCGTCCGGAGTGCAGCGCATCCACTCTCGCGCTGAACCGAAGATCGGGTTCTCGAAGCCCTTGTCGATCAACCGTTGGCGCACATCTGAATCGCGAAACACCGACCCGTCGTCACGTTCGGCGAGTTCATCAACGTGCAGCGTGTAGACCTGCTGCATCTGCCCCTGAGACTCGCGAATGCGCGCGTTCACGTCCGCCTTCGTCGTCTGTCCCACCTTAAGGAGTCCCGCGTATCCGGCCGGTGGATCGTTCGGCGACCACGCGTAGATGCGCAGCCTCGCTTCGGGCTTCTCAGGAAGCAGCTTGTCGATGTCCCTACTCATCGCTATCGTCGGCCCCGTCCTCGTCGAAGAGGGTACCGTCGTGCGGAGCGACTTGGGACTCGATGAAGGCGATCTCGGCGTCGGTCAATCCGTAACGCTCGTAGAGGAGAGCGTCTGTCCAGTCCCGATCGAGAGGGACATCTGGGACAAATGCATACACATCCCGGGTGGCGTGCTGGGTGGACTTACGGAGCGACACAAGGAAGCGAACGAATCGGGTGCGCAGGTACGCGGAGTACCGCGTCGCTTCTTCCTCTGTGTCAAACCGTCCAGCGACAAGATACGTTTCCGTGCAAGCCGTGCCTGGGCCAGCGATGATCGGCTTGGAGAGGAACTTCGTTTCGACCGCAGCGCTCGTTCCCTGGACCGCAGTCATGAGCACCTTCCACTGGTCGATCCACCCGTCGCTCAGCGGAACCTCACTTCGGGCGACCCAGGTGATCTTGCGGGAGCCGAACAGCTGCACCGGGTCCTTCAGACCGCTGGCGGCTGGCTTGCCATGGAAGAAGGTGCGCAGGCCAAATGGCTTGCCGGTGGACACGCGGGTGTCGAGCGTTGATTCTTGCTTCGCGCGGACCTTCTCCAGGATTGGAACAGCTTCGTTGCGTCGAACCAAGACATCGTAGGCATCGAGGTACCGGGTTGCCCGCTCGCCCACCGGCTGCCCGTCGCACATCGTCTGGATCGTGCAAGGTCCGTCATGCTCGCGGTCCCAAAGGAAGTATGAGACGCCACCTCTGATCTTGACTCCCGGGAAAGCCTCGTACAGCTTCGGGTAGTCGACGATGTCGTGCATGCGGTGATCGGAGAGCATCTTCTTGCGGTACTCGTCGAGACCCTTGCCGCCTGCAAACCAGCGAGACGGGGTGACAAAGACTGCGAAGCGTGGGTCGAGCCCGAGTGCCTTCTCTACGAACATCTGGTAGATCGGTGCAGCGGAGGTGCCGTAGCCGCCGTCGCTGAGCTGGTAGGGCGGGTTGCCGATGATGACGTCGAACTGCATGTTGTCTCCGAACAGCTCCGCGATGCGAGCTTTGATGTCGTCGGTGTGGATGAAGGCGTAGGCGTGAGTCTCAAGGACGTCGCCACGTGCGTAGTCGTCCTCGCCCGCCCCGCAGTAGAGGCACTTGCGGTTGGTGTAGACCGCGATCTCTTCGCTCGTGAGGGGATCGACGCGGAACTCGCGCTTGCCGCCGCTCCAGGTGTGTTCGGTGCGCTCGAACCAGATGTTTCCATCCTCGGTCGTGAATGACGTGGCGATCGAGTGTGGGCCGTTGGCGAACTTCGAGCAGTAGACGCTCCGGCGAGCCAGCAGGGCAGTGAGCTGGGTGATCCCGATGCCGAACACCTGACGGGTCAGGATGTGATCGACGCGTTGGCCGAGGTCGGGGATTACCAGGATCAGTCCGTCGGTGAGCCGACGGACGATTTCACGGAGAAACACCCCGGACTTGGTGAACGGGTCGAGGAAGGTGACATCGGGGTTGGTCCAGATGTCGGCGCCGTCGTTTGCGTCTGCCCACGCGGCGGCAAGTGTGTCGAGCATCTGATTCGCGAACCCTGGCGGAGTGAAGACCTCATCGTTGGAGAGGTTCGCGATGCAGGTCAAGACGTCCGGGTTGTGCCCTCGGAGAGTGAAAGGTGCAAGGCTCACGCGGCGGCCTCGGCGATCTGAATGACGGTCATCGTCGGGTAAGTCTGCGCGGGAACGAACAGGTCCTCGTCATCGAGCTCGCCGAATAGGGTTCCCTCGTACGAGGCGCGCTGAGTGAGGTCGTCGTAGCGAAAGTCGCGCCTCTGGAACTTGCCTTTGCCGAGGTAGCCCCACTCAGGAAAGGTGATCGGCTGGCCGCTTGGCACGGTCATGGTCAAGGCATCGCCCTGGACGATGTTCACGGTGAGAACCGCGCGGGCCGCTCGTGCCCACTGGTCATCGTTGCCGATACCCAAGAACGTGTTGAACACCTCGGCGAGATTGTGACGGCACTCTTCGGCGTTGTCTGCGAGAAGTTCGATACCGTAGGTGCACATGAGCGCGAACAATGCGTAGTGGCGCTTCTCGAACTCGCTCTTGCCGTGCCGAAGCTCGACCGTGGCGAGCTTGCGAGCCAGGACGGGGATGAGGAAGTTGCCCGAGCCGCAGGCGGGTTCGAGTACGCGGGAGTCGATCCGCTCAGACTCGTGCTTAACGAGGTCGAGCATGTCCTCGACCATCCACGCCGGCGTGAACACCTCGCCGTGGTCCGCAACGCGTTGCTTGGACTTCACCAAGCGCTGGGCGTCTTTCAGGTTCATCTTCCCCCCTCCCGGTGCTCGTCGTTGTCATGAGCGTAGGAGCGTCCACCGACACCGGGATGGGCTACGTGGAGCTCTTGGTCACTGGCCGCCGCACCCGCGCGCACCCAGTCGTCTATCTCGCTGGCTTGGAACTTCCAGAGGCGTCCGACCTTGTGGGCGGGCATGGCCTTCTCGGCGATCCAGGTGTAGACGGTGTCTTTGGTGACCCCGAGGTGGGCGGCGATGTCGTCTGCGGACAGCCACGGCTCAGCCACGTTGGTCCTCCCTCGCTCAATGGCCCAGGCAGGCCAACACCCACGATGATACCGGCTGAGGTACGGCTTGAGTTGGGTTTCTCCGGGCGTGGCCGAACGAGACGGGTTTCGAGAGTGGCCGCTGCGTTCTGCCGATCAGCGTGGGATGCGCACCTTGAGCCAGGCGGTCACCGTGTTCCGCCAGCGGTCCAGATCGCTGTTCCAGCAGAGGGTGTGGCCGGCATCGAAGGTCTCAAGCTCAACGAGGTCCGGGCGAGCGTCTCGGAGTGCTTGTGAGAGCCGGATCGGCACGGAGTCGTCTCGGGTGCCGTGGAGGATCAGGGTCGGCGTGTTGAGCTCTACGGCTCGGGATGTCCAGTCGAAGGTGGGAAGTGGGATGCGTCCTGGCAGGCCGACTGTGCGTGCCAGTGGGTCGAGGGTGAGCCACGGGATCGCGAGGTGCCCGGCTGCTGCAGGCCATCCGCTGCGGGCGCAGTTGGACTTGATGACTTCGGTCCAGTTGAGGACTGGGGAGTCGAGTACGAGCGCGGCGATCAGTCCCGGATGTCGCGGGTGGTCGGCGAGCTGGAGAGCGACAGCGGCACCCATCGACCAGCCGAAGATCACGACCTGTTCGGCTCCTCGTCGGACGGCGTACCCGATGGCCTCGTCAACGTCGCTCGTCTCTGCGTAGCCGAAGGTCGTCCGGCCGGTGCCAACTCGCGGCCCTTCTGCTGTGTTGCGGTAGCTGACGACGAGGGAGGTGTAGCCGAGTTCGGTTGCGGCGAGGACGCCGCGGAGGGTGCCGGCGCGGGTGCTGCCGAGGCCGTGGATGTGGATGGCCCAGGTCGCGAGGTCGCCGTCGATGCGCCAGGCCGGGCATGGTCCTGCGGGGGTCGTGATGGTGATGTCGCGTGTGTGGAGTCCGGCGTCGGCTGGGGTGGCGTAGTAGATGCCGCTCCAGGAGGCGCAATCGCCGGTCTTCGGAGTGAAACCCGATGTGGTGCCCGTGATCCTGCGAGCGACGCGGGTGGGTCCTCGATCGACGCTATCTGTGGCGAGCTGCGCCCAGCCGCCGTGCTCGAACCAGAGATTGTAGATGCCTGGCGCGGCGGCCTGGTCGGTGCGGTCGAGCACGATCAGGTCGCCGTCGTCGGTGTACTCGACGCCTCGAACGGTGAGGTCGAACATTCGTGGGCCGACGGGTGCGGTGAGCCGCCGCGCGATGGCCCACCCGACCCCGGCAACCGCTGCCGCCGCGGCCCCAGCGCCGAGAGCGATGCGGCCTATCACGACTCCCGCTCCTCGACGTAGGGAACGGGCGAGGTCGTCGCGAGGGCACTGTCGCTTCCGACGAGGTGGCTCTCGGCGCGTTCGAGCAGGTCGCGGTCGTCGGTGCTGATGTCGAAGGTGATGCGAGGGTCGATCATCGCGTCGCGGATTTCGACGATCACTCGGTGGAGGTGCCCTTCGGGGTCTTCGCTACTGGCGGCGAGGGGGTCGGCCTGGCTCAGCCCGGGCCGTGCGCGCGTCGCCTGGTGCCAAAGCGACTCCAGCTGCGCTGTGAGGGCGACGGTCTGCCTCTGCCGGGCGCGGTGCTGAGCGCGACGGACGGCAGGCTGGATCGCGAACCCGGCACAGAGGAACACGAAGGTCAGGACGGAGAGCGGATCGTAGGCGGACTGGATAGTGTGCATGAGGTCGAGGTGGCCCGTGGCGTGGGCAACGTCCATGACGATCACGGCGAGGCAGAGCGCGACGCCGAACGCCGACCCCAGGCTCAACAGTGCCGCGGGGAGGTGCTGGATGCCGGTGTTGTGCCGGTACTGCCTTATGGCGAGGACGAGCATCGCCACGACAATGACGAGGCAGTAGGTGAAGTTGATGATCGAGTAGACCGCCGCCGCTGGCTGTGCGCCGAGGTCGATCATAAATCGTGTGGTAGTGGTGCCGCGGTCGATGAGCAGGAACGATGCGGTGATCGCGAGCAGCGCGACGAGCAGGACGGGGATGCTGACGGCGGCTCGGACGAGCCTGGGCCGGTACTCGCCGGTCTTCATGACGCCGCGGCCGAGGAAGAACAGCCCGGTCATCAGGAGCGCGTCCGCGATCAGGGTGGCGAGGTTGGTGCCACCGAGCAGTCGATCGACGGCGCTGTAGGCGGCATCCACGTTGAGCGTCATCGCGATGGCGATGGTGAGGGCGGCGTAGGTGATGCTTCGGTCGGTGCGTTTGCGTCGGAAGATGAGCAGGCTCGCCACGAGCGCCCACATGAGCGTTGCGACGAGCGTCTGGATCATCCGAATATCTCCGAGTATCTGGACTCTGCGAACACCGACCCTCGGATGCCGGCGGCGAGCCGGTCGGCGAGGGACTCGGCGGCGATCTCGGTTTCGCTGTCGAGGTCTTGCCGCCTGAGCAGGCGACCTCTGGTGTACGGCGGGATGTTGGGCAGCAGTACCTCCCCGACTGCACAGCCGTCGCCTTCGCCGTGGCCAAGGATCATGTGGGCGAGCTCGTGGAGCACGAACTGCTGGCGATGCAGCGCGGAGTCGCTGCGGGCGTGAAGCACGACGTCTTCGGCATCGGTGGAGAGCCAGAGCGCGCAGAGGCCGTCGTGGGTGTCGAGGTCTGCGAGTTCGACGACGCGGAGCCTACGGTGCCGCCGGTCTTGGACGGTGTGGAGGAGATCGTCAAGGGCGAAGGTATTGCCGAGCTCAAGGCCCGCGACGGCCGCCGATACGGTCTGTTCGATCTTCACGGTTCGCCCCTTCTCTGTAGGGAGCAGGGACCGGTGGCGGCTCCATCGTGCGGTACCGGTCAGTGCTCGGGCATGTGTGTCATTTCCTCGTCCAGGAACTTGGTGATGGCGTGGAGTGCTTTCGGCGAGATATCGCCGAGGGTGCGGGCAGCGTAGGACTTCACCTTCGCGGCACGCATGGACCGAACCAGGTCGAGCTGCGCAGAGACCTTCTCGGGAGTGGCAGCACCGTCCTCGCCGAGCAGGAACGCGGCGTCCACGTCGAAGAACTCCGCGAGCCCTTCGAAGACGGCGGGGTCTTGGACGTAGCGGTGGCCGTTGACCATGTACGTCCAGCGCGACCGCGACAGGTTGGTGCCTCGTTCTTGGAGGTAGCCGGCGATCTGCGAGTAGGTCGGCTCCGTGCCGGACTCGGCGACGGCGACATCCATCAGGAGCCGCAGACGTTTGGCGAGGTCTTCGGCCGCAGCCTGGCTCTCGTCTTCGGTCATGACGGTGACCCCCTTCCCTTCGCAACGGGCAAGGCATCGATGTAGTCCACCCAGAAGGTGGTTGTGCATGCTCAACCGTACTCGTTGAGCATGCACAAATCAAGGCTTGCGCATGCTCAACGGTCAGTGTTAGAACAGGACTCCGGGGCATTTTGAGCATGCTCAATGTTGCGTCCCGGTCTCGGCTCGGGCTGCCTCAAGGAGGTGAACGATGTCCAGCTCACGGTCTGGGCGCGGGTGTTCGCGCCTACCTGCCAGGTGTACCGCCGCGCGCAGCCGCGTCGCGGCCCGCCGAAGAGGAGGCCGGAGCATGGCATCGAACGAGGACGCCCGCGCGGCGCGAGAGGCGAAGCTCGACGAGCTGCACGAGAAGCTGACCGGCGCGGTCGAGTCGCTGGTCTCGGGTGACGACTGGCGCCAGGCGCTCGCCTTCGCGGCGCGGTTCCGGTCGCGGTCGTTCAACAACACGATGCTGATCTGGGTGCAGCACGAAGCCGCGTTCGAGGCAGGCCGCGTGCCCGAACCCTTCCCCACCCTGGTTGCCGGGTACCGGCAGTGGCAGGGGCTCGGTCGGCAGGTGATGAAGGGCCAGCCGGGCTACATGATCTTCGCGCCCGTGACGGGCCGGTTCGCCACCGCGACCCCTGCCGATGCGGGCTCGTGGCGGCGGCTCGGGCCGAGGGAGACGCCGAAGGCCGGCGAGGTGGTGCGCTCGCGGATGGTCGGAGCCCGGCCGGCCTACGTGTGGGATGCCTCCCAGACCGACGGAGAACCATTGCCAGTTCCGCCCGCTCCGACGCTGCTGGAAGGCGAAGCACCCTCGGGGCTGTGGGACGGGCTGGCCGGGCAGATTCGCGGCGCGGGGTTCGAGGTGCTGCGGGTGCCACACGAGGGGATGATCTCCGGCGCGAACGGCATGACCGACTATGAGGAGCGCACGGTAGCGGTGCGGGAGAACATGGACCCTGCTGCGCAGGTCAAGACGCTCGCGCACGAGCTGGCGCACGTGCTGATGCACGATCCCGACGACGAGGAAGCACGTCAGCATCGCGGCATCCGCGAGGTCGAAGCCGAGTCCGTCGCGCTGATGATCGGTGCCGCGCACGGCATGGACACCACCGGGTACACGATCCCGTACGTCTCGACCTGGGCCGCCCGCGTGGACGGCCAAGAGCCCGTCCAGGTGGTGCAGTCCACCGGCGAGCGGGTGCGGAAGACCGCGCTGGCGATCCTCGACCAGCTCGACACGCTCCAGGTCGGCGACGGCACCCCGCCCGGACTCGAACGCGACGCTCCCAGTCCGCGCACCTCCCGTACGGCTGCGAACTCGGTGGAGACCGATCGTCCGCGTGCTGCGTCGGCGCCAGCGCTGGCAGGGCGGAGGCTGTGATGCCCGAAGCATTCGATGTCCTGGCGGCGCTCATTCGCGTGGATCGTTCACCGAGCCTGGGGCTCGCGGCGCGGAGCCTCGCGGCGGCTGGCGTGCCCGTGTTTCCGTGCGTCGTCGAGGGGAAGCGTCCGCTGACCCGCCGTGGGTTCCTCGATGCGAGCAGCGACCCGGAACAGGTTGCCGCGTGGTGGTCGCGCACACCGAACGCGAACATCGGCATCCCGACCGGCGCTCCATCCGGCGTTGTCGTCGTCGATGTCGATGTCCACGGCCCCCACGACGGCCGCGCGGCGTTCCAGCGCGCCACCGACGCGGGGCTCGTCGATGGCGCGGGTCTGCTCGTGCGCACACCCACCGGAGGCGCGCACGTGTACTTCCCGGCGACCCCGGGCCGCGAGCAGCGGTCGTGGCAGGCAGCCACCGCGGGCGTCGACTTCCGGGGCGACGGCGGCTACATCATCGCTCCTCCCTCCCGGCGAATCATCGACGGCAGTGTGTGCCGCTACGAGGTCGCGGACATCGCCGCGCACTCGGTCGGTCATGTGGACGCGGCCCGTCTGCGGGACTTCCTCGACCCGCGCCCCGTCGCTCCACTACGCGCCAGCAGCGGCTCGATGGATGAGGATGCTGAGCGGTTGGCGACGTGGGTCGCTGGGCGGGGTGAGGGCGAGCGGAACCGAGGCCTGTTCTGGGCTGCCTGCCGCCTCGCAGAGAACGGCGTCTCGCCCGCCGAGGCGCTCGATGCGCTGGGTGCTGCGGCACAGTCGGCGGGTCTGGGTGATCGCGAGATCACCACGACCGTGCGCTCCGCCTACCGAGCCACCCAGCCCGCATCCGAAGTGACGCCCGGCGGCCGGAGCCAGAGCGCGGGTCGGTGGTTCGGTCGCTCGGCGAGCCCACCGTCCGCAGCCTTGGGGAGGGCTGGGCTGTGAGGCGTGAATCGGGAGGGCGGCGCTGGGCCGCGATGACGGCGGTCGCGGGGACGGTGTTCATCGCCGCCGGGGCGTTCTGGCTGTCGTTCACGTCGTTGGCCGATCTGGCTGCTCGCTCCGGGATCGGGGCTGGGCAGGCGTGGGCGTGGCCGCTGATCGTGGACGGCATCATCGTCGTCGCCACGGTTGCCGTCGTCGCGCTCGCCGGGCAGCGCTCGGCCTGGTATCCGTGGGCGCTGCTGGTAGGCGGCGCGCTCGTGTCGGTGACGGCGAACGCCATTCATGCTGTCGTCGCCGCGGACGCCGACGTGCCAAGGATGCTCGCGGCCTCGGTCGCCGCGGTGCCGCCCGTCGTGCTGCTGGCCATCACGCACCTGACCGTGATTCTCACCCGCACCACCGACCCCCATGCGGAACCCGCCACTGCCGACTCGTTCTCGACGAACACCGCGGATTCGATGCCTGCGCTGCCGCCTGGCGAGATGGAGGCCAACCGTCGCGATGAGGGTGTGGCGGATCGGCGGGCGCTGGGGTGGGAGCTGCGCGAGGCGGGCTGGTCGAACAAGCGGATCGCCCGCGAACTCGGGGTGCATCCCTCGACCGTGGGCCGCTGGTTCGCCGTCGCGCACCTCACTGACACCACTGACACCGCCGACGAGCGGGAGGAGACGATCCCATGAACACCACTGAGAACCCCCAGCGCAACGATTCCGCGAGGCCCGATCCCGCACGGCTGGTGCCCGAGGAGCCGCGGGAGCGCCCCGAGTCGGTCGAAGTGATGAGTACGCCGGAGGCGGTGCGGGCCGCGCCGGTCGCCCGCGACGACAAGCGGCACGCGCTCGTTCGTGGGCGAGGCGTGGAGTGGGTGCGCCCCACTGACTTGATCGCCCGGCACTCGGCGCACGCGGCCGGGCGGGGTCTCGACTTCCAGGCCGAGCTGGCACGCCGCACCCGCACCCCGCTCGGTGCAGGTGTTCGTCGTCTCGGGGATCGCGCCCGGCGGTTGCCGCCGATCTCGGCGTTCGGGTGCAGCACCGCACCTGCCTCGCAGGTGTCCCGCTCCGGGGTCTCGATGAGTTGACGGTGGTGACAGGTCATGGCTGCGACGGCATCGGCATGCAGGACGCGCTCGTGGGAGCGAGTGCGCACCTGCCTGCCAGGAGGTGCCGACACCATGACCAGACCAACCAGCACCAGCACCGAGCAGACGGCCGACGGGGCTGAGGACTTCACCACCGGCGAGGGCCTGCGTGCCCTGCTCAATCGCCTCGCCGAGGGCGGCGAGGATGCCTGGGTTCACGACCCGGTGGCCCGCGACCTGATGGAGTTCGCCGCCGACAAGTACCGCGCTCTCGCGAGGAAACACAGGCTCGACACCTGGGAAGCGGTGACGGCGGCGTTCGACGCGATGCAGTACCGCTCGACCCGCGAGGCCAACGATCCGTGGGCGATCATCACCCACGCCGTGCGGATCACCTGCGTCTACGAGGAACGCGCCCAAGGCCTGCTCTGCTCGGTGCACCAGGCTCGTCGCGCGCACGTTTCGGCGTTCCACGATCCTGAACGGTTCTCCGAACGCGACACCGCGCTGGCCGACTATCATCCCGCGTTCCACACCACCGACCTGCGTCCCAGCGACCTCGAACCGGAACCGCGCGACAGTCTCGGGTCAGCGCAAGCGTGCATGTCCGCTGGATCGGCGGCCGAGGACGCCATCGCGATGCTGTGCCTGCTCGACTGGCCCGCCGACACCGCACGGGCCGCGGTCGAGCACGTCTGCGGGGCGTTGACGAAAGCCGGCACCCGCCAGTCCGCCTACGAGACGCTGCGCCGCGACCGGCACGCGCGGGCACTGCTCGACCTCCCGCGCCGCTCCTGGGCCGCACTGCTGAAGGCGCTGCTCGGGAACCCGCACCCGGCCTACGTCGCCACCAGCAGCGGTCGCGGCATCCTGCTCCGGCTGCTGCTGGGCGAAACGCTCGACCTACTGCTCCGCGACGACGATCTGATCCTCGCGCTCGCTCTGGCCGCTCCGAGTGGTGGAGGCGGTGAGTCGTCGTGACCGAGCCACAGATCGGCAGCATCCAGCTCGACCGCACCGTCGAGTCGATCCTCGTCGGCACCCGGCACCGCGCCGACCTCGGCGACATCGACGCCCTCGCGGCATCCATCGGGCGCGACGGATTGCTGCAACCACTCACCATCACGATCGACGGCGTACTGGTGTGCGGGGCACGACGCCTGGCCGCGATCAAGAAGCTCGGCTGGCGCACCGTCAACGTGTGGGTGCGCAGCGGCCTGTCCGACCGGCTCGGGCAGCTCCTCGCCGAGCAGGACGACAACATGCTCCACAAGCCCTACACCCAGCTCGAAGCCGCCGGCCTCTACCGCGAGATCAAGCAGGTCATGGCCGAAGACGCCGCCCGTCGCAAGAGCGCGACCCAGTTCAGCAGCGAGAACCAGCCAGGAAACGACGGTGGTGCAAAATTTGCACCACCGTCGAGCGGGCCGCTTGGGAAGGCCCGGGAGCAGGCGGCGGCGATGATTCCGGGTGGCGCGTCGCACACGACGCTGGAGAAGATCGGCTACCTCGAAGACATCGCTGGCAACCCTGCTCTGCCAGAGACTCTGCGCGCCGAGGCCGCCGCCGGGTTGGGTCGGATCGAGGCCGGTGACGCGGTGCATCCGATCTATCAAGCGATCCGCGATGCCGACACCGCTGCGCGGGAGCGGCGCGAGGCAGAGATGCACGCTCGCGCCGAAGCAGCCGTGGCCCAGGCGAAGTCGATCAAGAAGGGCAAGCGCACCCCACCCAAGCCGTTGCCGCTCGTCACCGGCGACGGCCAACCCGTCCGCTACCCGCTTCGCGCGTTCGTGCAGACCTGGGGCGAGCTCACCAACTGGTGGACCCACTACGACGCCGACACACTCGCCGCCGAGTTAACCGACGAGCAGTTCGAGAACTTCCTCACCACCACCGACGGCACCGTCCGGTTCGCCGACGCCCTCCGTGCCGCACGCGAAGACGCGGTGGAGCGGCCACGACTCCGCGCGCTCTGACCGCTGGCATGGGTGTCGGATGTGCACCTGCTCGGCATGAGCCCTGCACCCACCGATCCCCGGAACCGCCGCCGACTCGTCGCCCTCATCGCCGCCGGCATCGTCCTGCTGCTCCTCGCCAGTGTCGGCGTCTACGGACTCCTCACCGGCCCCCGCACCAGCACCAGCACCGATCCCGGCCCGGAGCCTGGCCCGACCACGACGGCACCGCCGACCGTGGCACCGAGCACGCCCCGGACACCACGGGTTCCAGCGGTTCCGCGTTCGGTAGACCCCGAGACCTTCGCTCGCGGCGTCGCGTCCACGCTGTTCGCGTGGGACACCGCCTCGGGGCTGTGGCCGCTGGACTACAGCCCGACGATCCTCGCGGTCGGTGACCCCAGCGGGGACGAACAGGCGGGGCTGGCCTCCGACGTAGCCGTCTACCTGCCGACCCGAGACGCCTGGATCGAGCTGCGGCAATACGCCACCCGCCAACACCTCACCATCGAGGCCGCGTACGTCCCCGACGGCTGGGCCGACGCGGCAGCGCAGGCCCAGCCGGGGCAGCTCGCGGCAGGAACGACGGCCGTCACGATCGAGGGCACCCGCTACCGTGCCGGGGTCTGGAACGGGCAACCGGTCACCAGCGAGCATCCGGTCGCGTTCACCGTGTTCGTCGTCTGCGCCCCGACCTACCCGACCTGTCATCTGCTGCGGCTCTCGCAGCTCGACAACCCGCTGCGCTGAAGGGCTGGCGTCGTGTTCCGCAAAGCCACCATCGCAGCGCTGGCACTGCTGTTCTTCGCCCCCGCCGCCACGCTCCTCGGGATCGGGGTGCTGATGAACCCCGCCGCTGCGTACTGCGCCACACCTGCCGGGAGCGTGAACCTCGGACCGATCCCGGACGCGCTCACCGTGACCACCGCGAACGACGAGACCTTCACGCTGAATCGTCAGCAGCTCACGCACGCGGCCACGATCATCACGGTCGGCAACGGCATCACCAACGTGGGCAGGCCGGGAATCAAGATCGCGCTGATGGCCGCGCTCACCGAGTCCACGCTGCGGATGCTCACCAACACCGGCACCTACCCCGACTCGGCGAACTACCCGAACGACGGCAACGGCGGCGACCACGACTCCCTCGGCCTGTTCCAGATGCGCCCCCAATCCGGGTGGGGCACCGTCGCCGAGTTGATGGACCCGAACTATCAGGCGCAGGCGTTCTTCGGCGGGCCGACCGGCCCGAACTACCCCTCGCCGCGCGGGCTGCTCGACATCCCCGGCTGGCAACAGATGGACCCTGGCGAAGCCGCCCAAGCCGTCGAGGTCTCCGCCTTCCCCGACGGCTACCGCAACTACGCGCCCGTCGCCGACAGCATCCTCGCCGCCCTCACCACAGGCGGCGGTGCCGCTAGCGGCGCGGGCGGCCCGGCGGTCTTGTCGTCGCGGGTGGTGTTCCCGCTGCCCGAGGGCACCTGGGTGCTGACCTCGCCGTTCGGGATGCGAGTGCACCCGATCACGGGCGAACGGAAGATGCACACCGGCACCGACTTCGCCGCGCCCGACGGCACGCCGATCCTCGCCGCCGCGGATGGCACCGTGACCGTCGCGGAGTTCTCCGGTGGGTACGGCGGCCTCATCGTCATCGAGCACACCATCGACGGCCAGACCGTCGCCACGGCCTACGCGCACATGTGGCAGAGCGGCATCCACGTCCGTCCCGGTGACCGCGTGAACGCAGGGCAGCACATCGGCGATGTCGGCTCCTCGGGCATGAGCACCGGCGCACATCTGCACTTCGAGGTCCGGCCCGGCGGCACGAACGGGGAAGCCATCGACGCCGCCGCCTGGCTCAATGAGCACGGGGCTGCGAACCTGCCGACAGCGACCAGCGGATCACCCGCCGCCTGCAACAACACCACTGCGGGCACGCCGACCGGCGTCGATGGAGACCCCGACCGGCTCGTCGACGATCCCACCAGCTCGGGCAAGATCACCGCCCGCATGCTCCACCTCTACCAGCAGACCCTCGCAGCGTTCCCCGACACCGGCTGGGGCTGCTACTCACCACGCCCCGGCACCAAGTCCGAGCATCCCCTCGGCAGGGCTTGCGACATCACCTTCGGCAACCGCATCGGCCAGCGACCCACCCCGGCACAACTCGACGCCGGCTGGAAGGTCACCAACTGGATGAAGGACAACGCCGACGTGCTCGGCGTCGAGTACCTGATCTGGCAAGGCCAAATCTGGTCCGTCGCCCGCGACGCCGAGGGCTGGCGGCCATACAACGGCGGAGGCATGCACGACCCCGCCTCCATCACCGGCGGCCACTACGACCACCTCCACCTCACCGTCAAGGCAGGGTGACCTGCAATGGGTGTCTTCCCCGACTTCGACGGACTCGGCGGCATCGGCGACCTCCGCGCCGTGGTCGGCGCGCTCCTGACGTTCGTCCTGATCGTGGCCGTCCTCATGCTCATCGTCTCCGCGATCGTCTGGGCGATCGCGACGGCCCACGGAAACTACGCGACCGCCAGCAAAGGCCGCATCGGTGTCCTCGTCTCCGTCGGCGCGGCCGTCCTCGCCGGAGGCGGCGTGGCCTGGATGAACTGGCTACTCACAGTCGGTTCAAGTTTGTAGCTGCGGCTTCGCGGTCATCGGTCTGATTCCTCCGCGTCGGCGCTCGCTGTCTCGCACTGGTCGAGCAGGCGCGCGAGGTAACTGTATGCCGCGAGGCGCTCCATCGCTTCCTGCTCGGACAGTTCGGTGCGCGTGTGCGTCGTCACGTTGCGGACCGTGAGGTTCAGACCAGTGGCCAGCGCGTTGAGGGCCTTAGCGAGCGGTTCAAGACCGCCGCGCATGCTCTTCACCGTCTTGTCATCCGACCCTCCCGGCCAGGTGAGCTTCGGCTTGCCCGGTTCAGGAGCGCCCGACGATAACGTCTGCTGCCAGAAGACCGTGTCATCGACATCGTTCCGGCCGAGACGTTCCTTCCAGTGGACCGTGAGGCCTTCGGCTGCTTCACGAACTGCAACTCGGTACTGATGCGTCGTCCAATGGGCGGAAGCACCAGCCCAGACCACGGGGTGAAACTGTGCGGGAGCGAAGGTCGGAAGGTCAGAGTCGGTACGTGACTCGGCGTCGACGATCATCGCGTCGAGCCTGCCCTTGACGTTGGCGGTCGTAGTCCGAATATCCCGAGGCGCGATGGGGGCCTTGGGCGCAGACATAAATGACCAGTTAGAGATCGGGTCGATCGCTCCGAGACCAGCGATCCCAATGTAGGCACCGGTCACTGACACAGCGCTCGCCGCCAGGCCAGCAGCCTCCGCGACACCGAGTTCGAGCCGTTGAACCTCGCTCTGGTCCTGGCCTTCCTTTGTCCACACAGTAGGAAAGAGGCCGCGCGCCGACATGTGATCCGACTCAACCTGAGTGCTCATCCAGGCGTCGAACGCTTCCTCGAACTTCTCAACAGCGGCACGCAACCGCTGGAGGTAATCCACCCCGTACTGACTCATGTTCCTTGCACCTCTCGTCCGGCGGTCCCGTGCGGGCGAGCGACGCACAGATACTCCAAGGCTACGGGCGGCCACCGACAGGGACGGCGACGAGCGCGCACCTGTCGCGTGTACCCCGTCTGCGAGTTCGTGGGCGGGCCGCCCGTCGCCAAGGAGACCTACCGTGTTCGATCTGCTCGCCAACGTCATGTCCGCGCCGCTGCTGGTGCCAATGGACATCAACATCGACCCCAATACCAACGGCCTGCCGGGGATCAACCAGCTGCGCACCATCGTCGGCGCGGTGATGACCATCGGCCTGATCCTGTCCGTGCTCGCGCTGATCGTGTCCGCGATCGTGTGGGGCTTCGGCGCGAACTCTTCCAACCCGCACCTGGCCTCGCGCGGGAAGATCGGCGTTCTCGTTTCCCGCGGCGCGGCGGTGATCTGCGGCGCGAGCGTGACGCTCATCAACTTCTTCTGGAACGTCGGCCAGTCCGTCTGACCCGACTGTCGTCGTCGAGAGTGCTGGTGTTCGTGATGGGCGTGTGCGACGTTCCCGTGATCTCCTCGGTGTGCGATGCCGTCGGCGAAGGAGCCGCGTCGTTGGTCGCGGCCCCGTTCGACTGGCTCGCCCAGGCGATGGGTGCCGCCGCGGGGTGGCTGTTCGAGGCGGTCTGGTCGGTCTTCGAGACCACGACGCTCGTGGATGTCACCAAGCCCGGCTACATCGCCGTCTACAACCTGCTGTTCGGCATCGCGGTCTTCGTGATGCTGATCTTCTTCTGCCTACAACTCATCACCGGACTGATCCGACGCGACCCCACCGCCCTCACCCGAGCCGCGCTCGGGCTGGCGAAGTCCGTCCTCGGATCGTTCGTGGTCATCACGCTCACGGCACTGTTGCTGGAAGTCGTCGATCAGCTGTGCATCGGGATCGTGCAGGCCGCCGGAGAGACCACCGAGTCGATGGGCGACAAGATCGCCCTCCTCGCCGCAGGGCTGGTCGGGATCAATATCGCCGCTCCCGGCGTCGGTGCGATCATCACGATCTTCATGGCTGGCCTCGCGATCACCGCCGCCGCGATCGTGTGGCTGTCCCTCCTCGTCCGGAAAGCGCTCCTGCTGGTGGCGGTCGTGTTCGCGCCGCTCGCGTTCAGCGGTGCCTCGTGGGACGCCTCGCGGGGGTGGATCGGGAAGTGGGCGATGTTCGTCGTCGCGCTGATCTGCTCCAAGCTCGTGCTCGTCGTGATGTTCCTCGTCGCGATCACCCAGGTCTCCGCACCGATCGACGCCGACCTCGCCTCGGTCAGCGATCCCATCGCGGGGATCGTGCTGATGGCGATGGCCGCGTTCGCCCCGTATCTCACGTACAAGTTCATCGCGTTCGTCGGGTTCGACATGTACCACGCGATCGGCTCCGAGCAGGACGCCAAGAGCGCACTCAACCGCCCGATCCCCGTCCCGACCAAGCCGCAAGGAGGCGGCGATCGGAAGAAGGTGCTCGACGGGAGCAGCAGTGGCGGCGGGAACGCGGGCGGAGGCTCCGGTGGAGGAAGTAGCACACCGCCACCGCCGAAGACCCCGGCACCGGCACCCGCCGCGGGTGGTGGAGGTGCCGCCGCAGGCGGGGGCGGCGCGGCCGCGGTCGGCCCCGTGGCCGCAGGGGTGGTGGTCGGGGCGAGTGTCGCCAAGGGTGCCGCGACCGCCGGGCCGAAGGCCGGAACGGCGCTGGGAACCCAGGGCGAGCACGCCGCCGACGCAGCCGCGCAGACACCGCCGCCGCCCGCCGCATCGCCTGCGGCACCGCCGTCGAGCCCGGCACCACGACCGCCGAGCACCGACCCGTCACCGCCGCCGAAGCAGCCCCCGCCGCCCGCGCCACGCCCACCGAAGGAGTAGACGATGAGCAGCACGAACAACGACCGGCCCACCGCGGGCGAACTCGTGCCGGTGAAGTTCTCTCGCCTTACCCGCCGCGGTGTCCTCCTCGGCCTGTCGCTTACCCAGCTCATCACGCTCGCCATCGGCGGAGCCACACTCATCGGCGCGTTCTACGCCGGCGGCGGGATGCTGCTCGCCTATACCGCCCCGATCTGGGTGCTCGCCGCCGCGCTGACCTGGATACCGATCGCGGGCCGGCCCATCGTGGAGTGGCTGCCCATCGCCTGCTGGTGGCTGTGGCGTACCACCGGCGGACAACTGCTGTACCGGCGCAGGATCGTCGTCCCGCGCCCCGTCGGCACCCTCGCACTGCCCGGCGACATGGCGCGACTGCGCGAGTACACCGACCCCGACACCGGAGCGGGGATGATCCACGACCCCCACGCCGCCACGTTGACCGTGGTGTGCGAGGTCACCCATCCCGCGTTCGTGCTCCTCGATCCCGGCGAGCAGGAACGCCGCGTCAGCTCCTGGGGCCGGGTGCTGGCCACCGTCTGCCGCTCCGGGCGGATCGCGACTCTTCAGGTCTTGGAGCGGACTCTGCCGGACTCCGGCACCGGACTGGCCGAATGGTGGGCCACCCACGGCACCCCGGACGGATCATGGGCGGCCGACACCTACGCAGAACTCATCGACCGTGCCGGACCCGCCGGCGAACGCCACGCCACCACCCTCTCGCTGTCACTGGACATGAAGACCAGCGCTCGGCAGATCAGGACCGCGGGCGCCGGGATGCGCGGTGCTGCCGCCGTGCTGCGCCAAGAGATGAACACTCTCATCGCGGCGCTTCGCTCCGCCGACCTCTCGCCGTCGGGATGGCTGACACCAGGGCACATCGCGGTGATGCTGCGTTCCGCCTACGACCCAGCGATCGCCGCCACGCTGGAACGGCACGGCAGGCTCGGCCAGTCCCTCGCGACCGCAGGGCCGGTTGCGGTCACCGAGACCTGGGGCAAGCTGCGCACCGACTCCGCCCACCACGCGGTGCTCTGGGTCAGCGAGTGGCCCAGGTCGCTCGTCTATCCGGGATTCCTGTCGCCCGTGCTGCTGTCCACCGGCATCCAGCGGTCGTTCTCGCTGATCTGCACCCCGATGCGCTCCGATGCCGCTGCTCGCGACATCCGCAGGAAGAAGGTCGAGCACATCTCCGACCAGGCCCAGCGCGCGAAGATCGGCCAGATCGAGGACGCCTCGCAGACCGCCGAGTATCACGACGTGCTCCAGCAAGAAGCCGACCTCACCGCCGGCCACGGCATCCTCCGCTACACCGGCCTCATCGCCGTCTCTGCGCCCACCGGCGAAGAGCTCGATGCCGCCGTCGCCGCGATCGAGCAGGCCGCGATCCAAGCCTCCTGTGAGACGCGGCTGCTCGTCGGCCAGCAAGCCGCCGCCTTCACCGCCGCCGCGCTCCCGCTCTGCCGGCGGGTCTGAGTTCAGCCTTCAGGGCTGACGAGGATCGTGGCTGATGGATCGACATCGGGTGCCCAAGCAAGGGTCGGCAGGTCAGCGCTTTCCAGTCCCGCGAGTTCGAGCGCAGCCTGTCCCGACAGATGCGAAGAGATGATGGACTGCCCGTTTGCGACTGCCGCGTAGAACTGTGCGGCGTAGTTGATCGCATCGGCGTCTTCGATGCTGTCGGCCATCCCGATCGCGAACGGCACGACTCGAGCCACCAGGTCGTCGATCTGGGCTGCGGAGCGACACGAGTTCAGCAGGACGAGGAGCGGAGGATCGTCGGTTGCGCTGATCGCGCGTGCGAAGGCTAGCGCCGTCACGATCACTCCCTCGTGGGGTTCGTCTGCTTCATCCTCAAAGACGATCAGGTCGTCGTTGCTGTGGCCCGAGAAGTGGACCACGTGAGGACGGAACTTCGTGATGCCGTCCAGTAGGTCAGCCGTAGTTGCTGCTGGCCGCACATCGAGTTCGATCTGGTCACGGTGCAAAGCCGACTCGACCGCTGCCCGGATGCGCTTCTGCTCCCTTCCAACGCGGAGGTCACCTTCGGCCGAAGCACCCAGCATGAGCACTCGGAGCTTCTCCGGCTTGGGCGCTGGGAGCTGACGCAGCGCGTGACTGACCGGCTACCTCGGCACCGCTGATCCGCGATTCAAGCTGGGCACGTTCAGCCGCCGCCCGCCGGTCGGCACGCTGCTGCTCGCTCTTTCGGCGTCTCTCGGCGGCATCGGCCTCCGACTGTTCGGCACGGGAGAGCTTGGTCTGTAGCGCGGCCTCGTCCTTCGCGTAGCCGGCTGCCCGGGTCTGCCAGCGGCTGGCCTCCTTGCCCGCAGTCTCCGCTTCCTTCTCGCGGCGCTCGGCGTCCCGCAACTTGCTGCTGCGGGTGGAACTGCTCGTCGTCTTTGCGGCAGCCTGCCGCGCCTTGGCGGCATCGGCTCGCTTCGAGGACTCCTTCGACCGGTACTCACCCGCCTTCTTGTCCGCGTCGATCCGCTGTTTGCGCTTGCGGTCAAGCTGTCCTCGGTACTGACTTGCGCTCACTCTGTCGGGCTCCTGCCTCGTTTGCCCTCGTGTCATCTACAACGCTAGGCCGCACCACCGACATTTTCCGTTCGCTGGTGCGCACCTCCCCGTCATACGGCACCAGGAGGTCACCATGCCTACGTTCTTCGATTCGACTGCCGACGCCGCCGAGGCGTCCGAAGCCTTGCGCGGCCTCGCGCACGCGAGCCGGGGCTTCGATCAGCCCGCCGAGATGTACGGGGTGATCGGTGATCTGTCCTCGGGCATGCGCTCGCTGCGGCAGGCGCTCGACCAGATCGCCGATGTTCACGAGCGCAAGGCCGCGCACGCGTTCAACGACGCCGGAAGCCACGAGGCAGGCGTGCGGGAGGCGCTCGCTGCTGCGGAAGAGTTGCGTCAGGCCGCGAACCTCGTCGACCGGGCCCACGACCGGCTCGCGGAAGGCTTCATCGCCGCGGGGCGGATCGCCTGGCACCCCGAGCCCGCCGTCGAGGAGGTCATGCCGTCGCGGTGGGTCAGCGTGGTGTTCCTCCAGGGCGAGGAGGCCGACCGGCCGTTGCACATCCTGGGCGAGCTGGGACACGTGGATGCGGTGGACTTCCTCGCGCAGTGGGACTACGGCGACGAGACCACGCAGGCCGCGCTGGAGAACGGGTATGTCTACGACAAGCCCGGCGAGGGCACCAACGATCGGGTTGCGCTCTCGGGCGACTACGCGCTGGTCGTCAACCCGCATATCGGCTACGTCTCGCTGCTGCGCCGCTACACCGAACCAGAGGCCGAGCCCCAGGATGCCGAGCTGGTCGAACCGGCTCCGGTGCAGCCGGGGCCGGAGCTTCTGGTGTCGTACTCGTCGCCGGGCGCTCCGAAGCGAGCCGACCCGCCGACCCCGAAGCGGGATGGGTCGTGGTTCGAGCCGGCCAAGATCACGGCGGTCAAGCAGTCGCGGGGGCTGGTGCGGTGACCGAGGATCGCGCGCGGCTGCATACCGCTGTCCTGGTGGCACCGTCGAAGGAGCGGCGGAAGCTCCGCAAGCAGCGCCGCAAGGCCGAGGCCCGACTCCACGCCGAGCAGCGAAGGACCGCGCTCGCCGCCGCGAAGGCAAAGGCCGAGGAGGAGCGTGCCGAGCGCCGCGCGACGGTCTACCTGCCGAAGGCAGGCGAGTCCGGCGCTGCGCGGCTGCGCACTCCGGGCCGGTTCCATCTGACGCGGCATCAGGACACGTCGGCGACGCTGGCGGGTGCGTACCCGTTCGTCGCCGAGGGCGGTCTCGGCGCCGATGGCGTGTTCGTCGGCCAAGACCTCTACTCGGGCGGGAGTTTCGTCTACGACCCGTGGGTGCTCTACGCACGCGGCATCATCACCGCACCCAACGTGGTGCTGGCCGGGATCGTCGGCTCCGGCAAGTCATCGCTGGCCAAGTCCCTCTACACGCGCTCGCTACCGTTCGGACGGCGCGTATACGTGCCCGGCGACCCGAAGGGCGAACACACCGCCGTCGCCAACGCCGTCGGTGGACGTGCCATCGTCCTCGGTCACGGACTCAACACTCGCCTGAATCCGCTCGATGAAGGCCACCGGCCCAGCGGTCTCTCGGATGAGCAATGGGCGTCCACTGTCGCAGCCCGACGGCGTGACCTGATCGGCGCACTCGCGGAGACCGTGCTCGCGCGGGGATTGTCGCCGTTGGAGCACACCGCGATCGACATCGCCCTGACCCAGACCGTGCGGGAGAACGATGTGCCGATCCTGCCGATGGTCGTTGACCGCATCCTCGCCCCGAGCGCGGATGCCGACGGCCGGTTGGCCGAGGACGGCAGGCTCGTCGGCCACGCGCTGCGCCGTCTCGTGGCCGGCGACCTGGCCGGACTGTTCGACGGGCCTTCGACGGTCGCGTTCGACCCGTCGCTGCCGATGATCTCGCTCGACCTCTCGCGCGTCACCGAGAACTCGACGCTCATTTCGGTGTTGATGACGTGCTCGTCGGCGTGGATGGAGTCCGCGCTGCTCGACCCGAACGGTGGACAGCGGTGGGTGATCTACGACGAGGCCTGGCGGCTCATGTCCCATCCAGCGCTGCTGCGGCGGATGGATGCGCACTGGCGACTCGCGCGGCACTACGGGATCGCGAACATGCTGATCTTCCACAAGCTCACCGACCTCGACAACGTGGGCGACCAAGGCTCAGCCATGCGCTCCCTGGCGAACTCACTACTCGCGAACGCGGAAACGCGGATCGTGTACCGGCAGGAGTCCGACCAGCTCGGACCGACCGCGACCGCCCTCGGTCTGACCGGCACGGAGCAGCAGCTCTTGCCGAACCTTGGCGTCGGCCAAGGGCTGTGGCGGATCAAGGCCAGGAGCTTCGTCTGCCAGCACCAACTCCACCCCGACGAACTCGCCCTGTTCGACACCAGCAGCCGCGCCGCAGGAGGACACCGATGAACCTCACCGGCCCGCGCCGATCCACCCCGAACGAAGACGATGCCACGGCTCCCGTCGAGCTGCCGCACGTCCTCGTCACCGTCGCTGCAGACGGCACCCTCACCGCCACGGTCGATGGAACACCGTTCGCGTCGCCGGACGCGGGCGACTGGACGCGCGCGACGTTCGGGCCGCTCATGGATGCCATCACCAACGACCGCACCATCGCAGTCCGAGTCGAGGTGCGCGAGAACGACGGCAGCGTCTTCACCGACATCCTCCGCACCCGCAAACCCCGACGCGCAGTCGCACCGTCCGAGACCCCTGCGCCGGAAACTCGTCGAAGTCGCCACGCCCGACGGGTGCCGCGCTTGGCTGAGGTCACCGCGGGCGGGTTCGTGCCTGGCGAGGATGTCGCTGTCGCGACGATCGTCTCCCACACCGACGCTACCGGGACCGGCGAAGCCCGGACGCTCATCGACCTCGACGACCTACCCGACGGCACACACGAGGTGATCCTGTTCGGGCGCATCTCGGGCACGCTCGCGGTGCGGCGGCTGACATGAACCAGCGGCAGGCCGGGGGCATGGGCGACGAACTCACCAATGCCGCCCTCATTGGGCTGATCGGCATGTTCGGGATCGCCCTCGTTCTCCGCGCCGGTGGCAGTGTCGCCGCGTTCCTCACCGGCACACCCAAGCCAGACGCCGGCGCAGCGGCGGGACTCGCCGTGCTGTTCAACCCCGGCGACCCGGCAACCGCGCTCGGTGCCGACGGTCTCAACCCGGTCGCCTACTGGCTCGTCAGCGCGGCACTGCTCGGCGGACTCGCCACCGGGATCGTCTGGGTGTGGATCGTGCTGCGCCGCCACACGCGGAAGACCGAGACCGACCCGCACCGCCTTGCCGGGATCGCGACCAGCCATGAAGTCAAGACCGCAGCATCCGCGA
Organism: Propioniciclava soli; assembly: GCF_038502305.1. Classification (NCBI taxonomy): domain Bacteria; kingdom Bacillati; phylum Actinomycetota; class Actinomycetes; order Propionibacteriales; family Propionibacteriaceae; genus Propioniciclava; species Propioniciclava soli. Next base: position 2,426,562 of record NZ_CP115965.1, on the reverse strand, counting down.
AGGCACTGCTGCACCGCGCGGCCACACTGCGCCCCTCCTTGGAATCACCAGCCCCGCAGGATGTCGGCTACCTCCTCGGTGCCAGTCGCGGGACGGAGGTCTGGGCATCTGTCGAAGACTCGATCCTGCTGATCGGCCCACCCCGCTCAGGCAAGGGCCTACATGTCGTCATCAACGCGATCCTCGACGCACCCGGAGCGGTCGTCACCACCAGCACCAGGCCCGACAACCTCACCGCGACCCTCCGCGCCCGACGCCGCAGGGGCGGACCGGTCGCGGTGTTCGACCCGCAACACCTCGCCGAAGGCATCCCCGCCGGGCTGCGCTGGTCGCCCATTCGCGGCTGTGACGATCCGCTGACCGCGATGATCCGCGCTAACGGCCTCGCAGCCGCCACAGGACTCAGCGCCGGAGGGGTCGAGTCCGGCGGGTTCTGGGAAGGCAAAACCCGCACCGCACTCCAAAGCCTGCTGCATGCCGCCGCGCTCGACGGCCGCCAGCCAGCCGAGCTGTTCAGATGGACCCTCGACCCCAGCGCCGCGTCCGAAGCCGTCGCCATCCTCAACTCACACCCGAACGCGGCGATGGGCTGGGACGACTCCCTGGCCGCGATGATCGACGCCGACCCCAAGACCCGCGACAGCATCTGGCAAGGCGTCTCCCTCGCACTGGCCGCACTGGCCGACCCGCGCGTGCTCGATGCCGTCACGCCAGGCCCGCACGAGCACTTCGACCCCGAGACCTTCCTCACCGAACAAGGCACCCTGTACCTGCTCGCCACCGGAGCAGGAGCAGGAGCCTCGGCATCGCTGGTCGCGGCGTTCGTCGAAGACCTCATCGAAACCGCCCGCCGACTTGCCGCCCGCTCGCCCGGAGCACGGCTCGACCCGCCGCTACTGCTCGCGCTCGACGAGATCGGGAATCTCGCACCGCTGCCGTCACTGCCGACGCTCATGGCCGAAGGCGGTGGCACCGGGATCACGACCATGCCGGTCTTGCAGTCCCTCGCACAGGCTCGCGACAGGTGGAGTGAACACCAGGCCGGCGCGATCTGGGACGCTAGCATCGTCAAGATCATCCTCGGCGGCGCATCCAACAGCCGCGACCTCCAAGACCTCTCCACGCTCATCGGAGAGCGCGACGAGTACACCGACAGCGTGACACTCGGCGACCACGGCACCCGCTCCAACCAGCGCTCGATCCGCCGCGTCCCGATCCTGCCGCCAGACCGCATCCGCACCCTGCCATTCGGCACCGGCATTGCGATGCTGCGCTCCGCGCCGCCCATCGTCACCGACCTCCGCGCCTGGCCGACTCGCCCCGATGCCGCGCAACTCCGCAGCGACCGCGACGAACTCGAAACACTGCTGCGCCACCGCCCCGTCACCTGACGCTGCGTCTGGGTGCCGAAGCGCACCTGCCTGACACAGCGGCCACACACGGCTGGTCGCCCGAGTTCAGGAGGACGCCATCATGGCCATTCGTACCCACCAGTCCATCTCCGGCTTTGTCGCCTCGGACCCGCAGCTCAGCTACACCGACCGCGGCGACGCACGGCTCTACATGAAGGTCGGCATCGAGCATTACCGCAAGGAGCCCGACAACTCCTTCACGCAACTGGAGACGACGTTCCACGACCTCATTGCGTATCGCGGTGCTGCCGAGCAGGGAGCCGAGCGGCTCGCCAAGGGCGACAACATCATCGCCGACGGACGGGTGCGCGACTACTCCTACGAGCGCAACGGCCAGCGGTACGAGGGCGAGGAGTTCATCGCGACGCGCATCGGACACGACCTCGCCCGCACCCGCTACGAGGTGGATCGCAGCGAACGCACTTCCGGCCGAGACGCCGCGGCGTTCACCGGACCTCAGCAGGCCGCGCCGTCCACCGCGGCTGCCATCGGAATGTGAGCGATCCCGCCATGAGCGATCAGTTCCACCCTGAGCACGACGACATGCCACCCGAGGCAGGTCTCGCGTCCCCGCGTTTCGACGTGCCCGAGCCGCCGCATCCGGTCAACTGGAATCTGCTGACCGCCAACGATCTCGAAGCCGAGTTGCTCGAACTGAACCGTTGGGTGGACTGGCTTCGCCACACCTACGGACTTCCGGCCAGCGTCGTTCCGCCCTACTGGCACCGTCACCCCGAGCTCCTCTGGGAACTGTCGGCGCTGCACCTGCACTGGCTGTGCGCATACGACCCCGAGCAGAATGGGTCGGCACCGCTCGGCTGGCACCGCGACTTCGCCGATGCCCGTGCCCGCCTTCGTGATTGGGTGTCGGCCTGCGGTACGCGGCTCGACCGAGACCGCCCGACTCGCCAGACGAGCTGGCCCGGTGAAGACCCCACTCAGCCCATCGAGGACTCACCGATCACGGATCGCGACGAAGACTTCGCTCGGTTCGTGATCGACATGGTGGATGCGCGCCAGGAAGCAGAGGATGCCTTCTTCGCGGGCATCGACCCGGAGACGGGCGAGGTGTGAATCGTGGCGCGCCGCTATGAACGGAAGACCGGGCAGCGTCAACAGAGCGAGCGCGAGCTGACGATCCGCGCCGAGTTCCACGAGCCGCCCGACCTGGACAAGCTCTGCGAGCTGCTGATCCGCCTGGCGCTCCAACAGTCGGGAGCGTGCCGTTCGGAGGGATCGACGCGACCGAAGCGCCCTCGTGCCTCCGCGAGCGCGTCGTCGTAGAATGGAGGCATCCGTCGCGGATGGCGGATGTTGTGGTCCTAGCGCTTCGCCGCCACGGCGAGGCAAAGTAAACGTGGCCGACTCGGCCTAGTCCTACAGCCTTCGGGCTCTTCTCACGATCAACATCCGCTCTCACAAGTCCGCGTCGGCAGGACCAGTGACTGTGGAGAAGAGCCATGACGATCATCGACGCGGACCGAACCGCGATAGACAGCCTCGTAGCGCCCACCCCGTTCCCCGGATCATTCGCCGTCTCCTACCTACGGGTCTCCACGAAGGAGCAGGCGGAGAAGGGCGGCCAGGCGGAGGGCTTCTCGATCCCGGCCCAGCGCGAGGCGAACCAGCGCAAGGCCGACCAGCTCGGAGCAACGATCATCGAGGAGTTCGTCGACGCGGGCGAGTCCGCGCGCAAGGCCGACCGGCCCGAACTGATGCGGATGATCCAGTACGTCGCGAAGCACAAGACGAACTACTGCATCGTCCACAAGGTCGACCGGCTCGCCCGCAACCGAGCCGACGACGTGACCATCCACCTCGCCCTCAAGGACGCCGGCGTCACGCTGGTGTCGGCCACGGAGAACATCGACGAGACCCCGTCCGGGATGCTGCTGCACGGCATCATGTCCTCGATCGCGGAGTTCTACTCCCGCAACCTCGCCACCGAGGTCGTCAAGGGTCTGTCGCAGAAGGCCGCGCAGGGCGGCACCGTGACGAAGGCACCCATCGGCTACCGCAACGTCGGCGTGCGCGACGAGTTCGGGCGGGAGGTACGCACCGTCGAGATCGACGAGGAGCGAGCCCCGTTGGTGCGGTGGGCGTTCCAGGTGTTCGCATCCGGCGACTGGACGACGAGCCAGCTTCACCAGGAGCTCGTAGCGCGCGGGCTCACGACAGCGGCGTCGCCGCGGCGACCGTCCCGACCCATCGGGAAGTCGTCGGTGCATCGGATGCTGACGAACCCGTACTACAAGGGCAGCGTCCGCTACCAGGGCGTGACCTATGTCGGAGCGCACGAGGCCATCGTCCCCAACGAGGTGTGGGACCAGGTGCAGACCGTGCTCGGCACGCACCGCTCGGCAGCAGATGCAACGCAAGTCCACGAGCACTACTTGAAGGGGACGGTGTTCTGCGGCCAGTGCGGCTCGCGGCTACTGGTGTGCAACGCCAAGAGCAGCCAGGGCACGATCTACCCGTACTTCGTGTGCGCGAGCAGGCATGGTGGCAGAGGCGACTGCACCCGGCAGGCGATGCTCATCGAGCAGGTCGAACGGCTCATCGAGCGCTTCTATGCCAAGGTGCAGCTCGATCCCGAGACGACGCAGGCGGTCTCGGCGATGATCCATGCCCGGTTCGACGAGATGATGGCCGAAGGAGCCGCCGAACTTGCCGACCTCGCGTCCCGGAGAACCCAACTCGAAGGCGAGCAGCAGAAGTTGCTGCAAGCCCACTACGCCGGAGCCATCCCGCTCGACCTGCTCAAGAAGGAGCAGGACCGGATCACCACGTCGCTGGAGACCATCGAGCACCGGATCACCGCGCACCACGGCCACTACGCCGACGCGAGAGCGAACCTCGACGACTCCCTGAAACTGCTGTCCAACGCCGCCGACCTCTACGAGCACGCCGACGACCCGAACCGCCGACTGTGCAACCAGGCCCTGTTCAAGGCGATCTACATCGACGAGGACAACGACGTGCGCGTCGGCTACCGGAACCCGTACGACGGGCTGAGCCTGTCCGGCCTCCATGCCGACGCACTGAGCTGGGCCGCCGAGGCGAAGAAAATGGGCCAGGCGGGAACCGCGACCAAGGGCGGACCCTTGGTCGCAAGTTCACACCTGACCCGTTTGGGGTGAGTAACGGGACTTGAACCCGCGACCCCCTGGACCACAACCAGGTGCTCTACCAGCTGAGCTATACCCACCAGAGCTGCACTGCAGCGACGCACAGCATAACGCGAGGCCGTGGTGGGACGCCAAATCACGGGTGGCCCCGGCGGGCCCCGGGGCGAATCAGTCCGGGGACGCCGAGGACCGGCGGACGCTCAGGCCCCGGTGTGCGGCCCATCCTGGGCGGCGTCCTCACGCCCGGCGCCGGTGAGCGCGCCCTGGTGCCTGGCCGCGACGACGCGGAGGTCGGACGCCGCCGGCCCCGGCGGGGCGACGAAGACCGCCTCGCGGTAGTACCGGAGCTCCTCGATCGACTCCATGATGTCGGCGAGCGCCCGGTGGTTGCCCGACTTGGCGGGGGAGTTGTAGAAGGCGCGCGGGTACCAGCGCCGGGAGAGTTCCTTGACCGTGCTGACGTCCACGTTCCGGTAGTGGACGTGCCCCTCGAGGGTGGGCATGTCCCGGGCAAGGAACATCCGGTCGGTACCGATCGTGTTGCCCGCCAGCGGGGCCTTGCGGGCGACCGGCACGAACTCCTGCACGTAGGCCAGCACCTGCGCCTCGGCGTCCGCCAGCGTTGAGCCGCCGGCGAGGGCGTCCAGCAACCCGGAGCGGGTGTGCATGTCGCGCACGTAGTCGCCCATCGCGGCCAGCGCGGCGTCCGGGGGGCGGATGATCACGTCGACCCCGTCGCCGAGCACGTTCAGGTTCGCGTCGGTCACGAGCGCGGCCACCTCGACCAGCGCGTCGGCCTCCAGGTCGAGGCCGGTCATCTCGCAGTCAATCCACACCAGGGCGTCAGTCACGGCGCCCACTCTAGGCGGGCGGGGCGGATAGTCTGGAGGACGTACGCCCCACGACCAGCCGGTAGGAGCAGCCATGGATTCCACGTCGTTGTCAGGTCTCCTCGACGACGCGCCCGCCCAGCGCGAAAACCTGCGGCAGTTCATCGACAAGCTGGTGAACCAGGGGTACACCGTGGGCGAGCCCGAAGGGCCCGACCCCGAGCTCATCGACCCGGGCGGCCGAGCCGTCGAGACGTGGCGGCAGGACTACCCGTACGACACGCTCTTGAGCCGCGACGCGTACGAATCGGAGAAGTACCTCCTGCAGGTGGAGCTGTTGAAGCTGCAGTACTGGTGCCAGGACAACGGGCATCGCCACATCATCGTGTTCGAGGGCCGCGACGCCGCCGGCAAGGGGGGCACGATCAAGCGGTTCACCGAACACCTCAACCCCCGCGCGGCGCGCGTCGTCGCGCTCAACAAGCCGACCACCACCGAGCTGGGGCAGTGGTACTTCCAGCGCTACATCGGCCACTTTCCGACCTCGGGTGAGATCGTGATGTTCGACCGCTCCTGGTACAACCGAGCGGGCGTGGAGCGCGTCATGGGGTTCTGCTCCGATGAGCAGTACGAGATCTTCATGAAGCAGGCGCCCGAGTTCGAGCGCATGATCATCGAGTCGGGCATCCACCTCACCAAGTTCTGGTTCTCCGTCACGCAGCGTGAGCAGCGGACGCGCTTCGCCATCCGCCAGATCGACCCGGTGCGCCGCTGGAAGCTCTCGCCGATGGATCTGGAGTCCCTCGACAAGTGGGAGGACTACACGAACGCCAAGCAGGAGATGTTCGAGCGCACCGACACCGACCACGCGCCTTGGATCACGATTCGCTCCAACGACAAGAAGCGGGCGCGGCTCAACGCCATGCGGGCGTTCCTCAACCAGTTCGACTACGAGGGGCGCGACAACTCGGTGGTCTACGACCCCGACCCGCTCATCGTGTCACGGGCGCGCGACGCGGTCGGCGACTGAGCGAAGCCGCTCGGGGCTGGCCCAGTGCCACAGCCAGGCGGCACCGACCAGCCCGACCGCACCCACCGCGACGGACGCCCATGCCAGGGTGGCCGCGGCGGTGATGGCCGAGATCAGCACCGGCCCCAGCGCGCTGCCCAGGCCGGTCGTCAGGCGCCAGCCGGCGAGGAACTGCGGACGCCCGCGCGCGGGTGAGGCGTCCGACCCCAGCGTCATGACCACGCCCGCGCTGATGCCGTTGCCCAGCCCGAGCGCGACGCTGGCGGCGCCGATGGCCAGGGCGGACGCCGTGAGCGGCAGCATGCCGAAGCAGGCGCCCATGACGAGCATGGCGGGGACGGCGACGGCGCGGCGTCCCAGCCGGTCCATCAGCGAGCCGCCCACGTAGAACAGCAGGAGATCGATGCCGGCGCCCAGCCCGTAGATGAGGCTGGTGGCGGCGGCGTCCAGCCCCTGGGCGTTGCACCACAGGGGGATGAGCACGTCGCGCGACGAGCGGACGAGCATGAGCGCAGCGGCGCCCAACCCGAGCGTGGCGAAGGTGCGGGCGTGGTCGCGGAGGATCGGCGCGAGGGCCACGCCGCGCGAGGGCGTCGCGGCGCCGTCGGTGTGCAGATCCGGCACCACCGCCGTCAGGGCCGCCGCGACCAGGCTCATGGCACCGGCGAACAGGAACGCCGGCGCCAACCCCAGGCCGGCGACGATGCCGGCACCGACCAGCGGGCCGACGAATGAACCCACCCGGAACATCCCGCCCACTGTGGAGAGGGCCCGCGCCCGCAGCGCGAAGGGCACGTACTCGGTGACGTAGGCCTGGCGGGCGATGATGAGTAGCGCTGAGACCAGCCCGGCGCCGAGGGTCAACGCGCCCAGCATCCGCACGTCCGGGGCGGCGTACGCCGAGCCGAAGAGCAGGCCGTCGAGCACCAGCCCGCCCACGAGCGCGCGCTTCTCCCCGAAACGTCCCGCGACGACCCCGGCGGGCAGGGCCCCGAGCAGACCCCCGATGCCGAGCAGCGCCACCACGAACGCCGCCTCGGCCGGCGTCGCTCCGAGCTCAAGGGCCCGCAGCGAGAGCAGGGGAGTGACCGCCCCGAGCCCGATGCCCGACAGCGCCATGGGCAGATACACCGAGACGGTCAGCGTCCGCCACTGCCGGGTGGAGAGACGATCGGGGGAGGTCACCGGGCCATTGTGCCCCCGGTGACGGCGGGCCCGACCGGCCAGGCGCCCCGGTAGGATCGCCGTGCGGGCCCCCGTAGCTCAGGGGACAGAGCAGCGGCCTTCTAATCCGACGGTCGGAGGTTCGAATCCTCCCGGGGGCGCCACGCAGACCGTCGGAGCGGCCCGCTACCCTTGGCCGCATGGCGAGCGAGGTGATCGAGGCGGTCGGACGACGACGCAACGGCCTCCCGCCCGCGCCTGACGGCGTCGATCGCCCGTGGCCGACGCGCGTGCTGCGTTCCCCGTGGACCTGGGTGCTGCTCGCAGCCACCCTCCTGTTCGCCGGGTGCCTGTGGTGGATGTACGCCACGGCGACCGCGACCACCGAGGTCGAGGGCGGCACGATGCAGGGCATCAACCTCTCCGCGATCCGGCGGTCGGCCCGGCTGGCGCTGCCCACGCTGGCGGTGTGGGTCGTCCTCTTCGTGTGGCTCGATCGCTTCCGGCCCGCCCGGTGGGCACTGTGGTACCTGGCCCTGGGGTGGGGTGCCTGCGTGTCCACTGCGGCGTCCATGGTGATCAACACGTGGGCCGCGGAGCACATGGCGGTGCAGGGCAACGGCGACCCGGCGTCGGCGGCGCGCTCGGCGGTCTTCAGCGCCCCCTTCGCCGAGGAGGCGACGAAGGCGACCGTCCTGTTCGGCATCGCGATCCTGCTGCGGTACCGCGTGGTGAGCAAGCTGCAGGCCGTGGCCCTCGCCGGGCTGTCGGCGGCCGGCTTCGCCTACACCGAGAACATCCTCTACTTCAGCCGCGTCATCGTGTACGCCTCGCAGACCATCGAGGCCGGCGACCCCGAGCAGGCCCTCTCCCAGATGGTGTTCCTGCGCGGCGTCATGACCGCGTTCGGGCACCCCCTGTTCACCTCCTTCACCGCGCTCGGCCTCGTGATCGGGCTCCGGGCGCGCAGCAAGGTGGTGCGCATCCTCGCGCCGGTGGTCGGCTTCCTGCTCGCGGCGCTCGGGCACATGGTCTTCAACTTTCTCGCCAGCACCGGCATGGACCCCACGTACATGGCCGTCATCGGGTGGCTCGTGACGCTCGGCATCGTCGTCCACGTCGTCCGTGGGCTCTTCGCCGAGGGGCGCCGCCACCGCGACCGGTTGGGCGACTACGTGGCGCTCGGGTGGCTGCCCGCCTCCGACGTCCGCGCCTTCTCCCGGCAGCGGACGCGGTGGGCCTCGGTTCTGATCGCGCTCACCCACGGTTGGCGGGTCTTCCTCGCCACCGTCCGGCTGCAGCGCACGCTGAGCGAGCTGACCTACCTGCGCGACGCCCAGGTGCGCGGCCTCGTCGACGAGGGCGGACGCCCCCGCGAGCGCGAGCTCATCGACCGGGCCCACGAGCTGCGGGCGCTCGCGATCACCGACCCGCGCGTCCAGAAGGTGCAGTTGCCCCAGCTCCCCGAGGCGCTGCGCCGGCTCGGCCGCCGTTGGCGCGGCGCGTCACCCGACGAGGTGCCTGCGACCAGCGGGTTGGCCCCGGTAGGCTCACCGCAGTATTCCCCCGTCGACCCGCGGTGGGGGCCACCGAAAGGCTGACCGCGCATGAGCATCGCCGCCCTCACCGAGGCGCTCACCCACCTGCGCGGAGCCCTGGCCGACGTCCGGCTCCCGCTGGGCCTGCCGGGCGCGTCGGACGCCGCCGGCTCGGCCCGTTCGATGGTCACCCAGCTGGACGACTACGTCCTGCCCCGGCTCGCGACCCTGGACGCCCCGCTGCTGTGCGTGATCGGCGGCTCGACCGGCGCGGGCAAGTCGACCCTGGTGAACTCGCTCGTGGGCCGCGTCGTGTCGCGCCCGGGCGTCATCCGGCCCACCACCCGCTCACCCGTCCTGGTGCACCACCCCGACGATCTCGACTCCTTCCGCTCCGAGCGCATCCTGCCCGGGCTCGGACGCTCCTTCGAGCAGGTCAACGACACCTCGACCCTGCAGCTCGTCGCCGAGCCGACGCTGCCTCGCGGCCTGGCCCTGCTCGACGCGCCCGACATCGACTCGGTGGTGCACGACAACCGGGCGCTCGCCGCGCAGCTGCTGTCCGCGGCGGACCTGTGGCTGTTCGTCACCTCCGCGGCCCGGTACGCCGACGCCGTGCCCTGGGAGTACCTGCGCTCGGCCGCCGACCGGGCGGCCGCCGTCGCCGTGGTGCTCGACCGGGTTCCCCCCGCGGCAATGTCCGACGTGCCGCCGCACCTGGGGCGGTTGATGACCGAACGAGGGCTGGCGTCGTCGCCCCTGTTCGCGGTGCCGGAGACGTCCGTGGACGAGAACGGCCTGTTGCCCGACGCGGCCGTCTCCCCGATCCGCGGCTGGCTGGCGGCGCTGGCGGCCGACCAGGCGTCGCGGCAGGCCGTGGTGCTCCAGACGCTCGACGGCGCGATCAGTTCGCTCACCGTGCGCGCGCCGCAGATCGCCGACGCGGTGGACGACCAGATGGTGGCACTGCGGCAGCTGCGCAACGACGCCGACACGTCCTTCACCGAGGCCGAGCGCACCATCGGCGTCCAGACCGCCGACGGCACCCTGCTCCGGGGCGAGGTGTTGGCGCGCTGGCAGGACTTCATCGGCACCGGTGAGTTCATGCGTGCCATCGAGCAGAAGATCGGCTGGTTCCGCGACAAGGTGGTGGCCGCCGTCAAGGGGGAGCCGAAGCAGGCCGGCGAGGTGAAGCTCGCGGTCGAATCGGGGTTGGAGGCGCTCGTCCTCGAGGAGGGGGCCGCCGCCGCCGAACGCGCCGAGGCGGCCTGGAACGCCCACCCGGCCGGTCGCGAGGTGCTCGCCCAGACTCGGCACGACCTCGCGCGGCCCTCGGCGGAGTTCCCCGGCGCGGTGTCGCGCGCCATCCGCGACTGGCAGGGCGACGTGCTCGAGCTCGTCTCCGACGTGGGCCAGTCCAAGCGGTCCACCGCCCGCTATCTCGCGCTGGGCGTGAACGGCATCGGCGTCGCGCTGATGGTGGTGGTGTTCAGCCAGACCGCGGGCCTCACCGGGGCCGAGGTCGGCATCGCCGGCGGCACCGCTCTGTTGGCCCAGCGCCTGCTGGAGGCGGTGTTCGGCGAGGACGCCGTCCGCCAGCTGACCAAGCGGGCCAAGCTGCAGCTGGACGCCCGCATCGCCGGTGTCCTCAAGGCCGAGTTGCTGCGCTACCACGCTGCCCTCGCCGAGACCGGGGCGGACGCCACCCAGGGCGACGCGCTCCGCGAGGCGGTCGACGGGCTGGTCGCCACCCGCGGGCCGGCGGGGACGACCATCACGGCGTCACCCCGTCGCTCGGTCGAGCACGCCGGGGCGCCGGCGTTGGAGGCACCGACCTACGAGGGGGCCGTCATCGAGGCGCCGGGGGTCGAGAACACCGAGGGGTACCGCGTGGAGGTGGACCGTGGCTGAACGCCCCACGCTCGCCGGTCGGCTGACCGCGCTGGGTGAGGCGGCCGAGCTGAGCCGCGGGCGGGCGTCCGCCGACGTGGTGGACGCCGCCCTGGCCGTGACCCAGCGGGCGGGGGAGCGGCTCGCGATCGCGGGGGACCACACCGTGGTGGCGCTGGCCGGAGCGACCGGCTCGGGCAAGTCCAGCACGTTCAACGCCCTCTCGGGCACCCAGCTCGCCATGACCGGCGTCCGCCGCCCGACGACATCGGAGGCGATGGCGGTGTCGTGGGGCACCGAGCAGCCGGTCGAGCTGTTGGACTGGCTGGGCGTCACCCGCCGTCACCTCGTCGCCACGGGGGAGGGGCCCTGGCGCAACGTCGTGTTGCTCGACCTGCCCGACCACGACTCCACCGAGATGGCCCACCGCCTCACCGTGGACCGGCTCGTCGAGCTGGTCGACATGCTCGTGTGGGTCGTCGACCCACAGAAGTACGCCGACGGGGCCCTGCACGACGGCTATCTGAAGCCGCTGGCCGACCACGCCGACGTGATGGTCGTCGTGCTCAACCAGGCCGACCGGCTGACGCCGGAGCAGTTGCGGCACGCGCTGGCCGACCTGCGGCGCCTCCTCGATTCGGAAGGGTTGCAAGCCACCCAGGTGCTGGCCGTCTCCGCGCTGACGGGGGAGGGAATGGCCGATCTGCGCGCCCTGCTCGAGCAGACGGCGGCCGCGAAGGCCATGACCGCGAAGCGGTTCGCCGCCGACGTCAGCAGGCACGCCGGGCTGCTGGAGGCCGAGCTGGGCTCGGGCCGCCTGCCCACCATCGAGACCCGTGACGTCGACCGCCTCAACGACTCCATGGCCGAGGCGGCCGGGGTGCCGCAGGTGGTCGACGGTGTGGCCCGCGCGTGGCGCCACCGCGGCACCATCGCAACCGGCTGGCCCATGGTGACCTGGCTGCAGCGCTTCCGCCCGGACCCGCTGCGGCGTCTCCGCGTGGGGCTGGGCCCCCGCGAACTCAGCCCGACCGATGTGAGCCGCACCTCGCTGCCGAAGGCGAACGCCGTGCAGCGGGCGCGGCTGGACGCCTCGCTGCGCGGCCTGATCGAGACGACGACCGAGGGCGTGCCGCGCGGCTGGGCCGATCGGATCCGTGAGGCCGCGCGCGGCAACGAGCGCGTGCTGGCCGACCGGCTGGACGCCGCCGTGGCGCGCACCGACCTGCGCATGAACTCCGGCCACGGCTGGTGGGTGCTCGTGACCATCCTCCAGTGGGTGCTGTTCGCCGCGCTCGTCGTGGGCGGGGTGTGGTTGCTGCTGCCCTGGCTGTTCCTGTGGTTCCAGGTGCCGCTCGTGCTGCCGGAGGTGACGTGGCAGGGCTGGCCGGTGCCGACGCTGTTGTTCGGCGGCGGCATCGTCGGCGGCATCGTGCTGGCGCTGTTGAGCCGCGTCTTCGTCGAGGTGGGGGCCCGCGTGAAGGCGCGGACCGCCCGCCGCCTGCTCACCGACGCGATCGGTGAGGTGACGGCGACGGAGGTGGTGGCTCCCGTCCGCGCCGAGTTGGAGCGGTTGGCGTCCGCCCGCGCGGCGGTGCGGCGCGCGCGTCAGTAGACGATGCCGAACACCCACACCGCCAGCGTCATCACCGTGGCGGTGATGAGAAAGATGCCGGCGATGTTGAGCCACAGGCCGCCCTTGATCATCTGCCCGATGGTCACGTAGCCCGAGCCGAACGCGATGGCGTTCGGCGGGGTGGCGACCGGCAGCATGAACGCGCAGGTGGCAGCGAGCGCAACCGGGATGCACAGCAGCATGGGGTCCACGCCGATGCCGAGGGCCACGCCGCCGGCCACCGGCAGGAATGTGGCGGCCGTGGCCGTGTTGGACGTCAGCTCGGTCAGGAACAGGATGCCCGCGGTGAGGATCGCGACGATCAGCACCACCGGCAGGCCGCCGACACCCCGGGTGACCTCGCCGATCCAGTCGGTGAGACCCGAGGAGCCGAACTCGCTCGACAGCGCGAGCCCGCCGCCGAACAGCAGCAGGACGCCCCAGGGCAGCTTCTCCGCGGTGCGCCAGTTGAGCAGGCGGACGCCGCGGTGCGCCCCGGCCGGCAGGGTGAACAGCAGCAGGCCGGCGAGCATCGCGATGCCCGCGTCCCCGATCGGACGGTCGGCCGCCGTCGGCCAGATGAGCGGCACCGCCACCCAGGCGACCGCCGCGAGCACGAAGATGACGCCGACGCGCAGCTCGCCCTGCGACATCGGGCCGAGCTTGCGGATCTCCGCGGCCATGAGCTCCCGGCCGCCCGGGATCTCCGCGATCTCCGGCCGGAAGAGCACCTTGGTGAGCAGGAACCAACAGAAGAGCAGGAAGATCACCGCCAGCGGCGTCCCGACGAGCATCCATTGGCCGAAACCGATGTCGATGCCGTGGTTGGCGCGCAGGTAGCCGGCCAGCAGGGTGTTGGGCGGCGTGCCGATGAGCGTCGCCAGCGAGCCGATGGACGCCGCATAGGCGATGCCGAGCATCAGGGCGGTGCCGAAGTCGGATTCGATGACGGCGGCCTTGACCTCGTCGGACTCGGCGTGGGCGTCCCCGGTGCCGAGGTTGGCCACCAGCATGAGCACCGACACCCCGATCGGGATCATCATGACCGCCGTGGCCGTGTTGGACACCCACATGGACAGGAAGCCGGTGGCGAGCATGAAGCCCAGCACCACCATCGAGGTGTTGGTGCCCATGGCGCGCACGGTGACGAGGGCGATGCGACGGTGGAGGTTCCACCGCTGCATGGCCAGGGCGATCAGGAAGCCGCCCATGAACAGGAAGATGATGTTGTTGCCGTAGCTCGCGCCGACGGTGTCGATGGCGGTCTCGCCCAGGGTCGGGAAGACCACGAGGGGCACGAGCGCCGTGGCCGGAATGGGGATGGCCTCGGTCATCCACCACGCGCCCATGAGGACGGCCGTCGCCGCCGTCAGCCGAGCGGTGTGGGGCACGTCGCCGGGCATCGCGAGATAGACGGCGAGGGCACCCAGCAGGCCTGCCGCGAAGCCGAGCCACCGGATGCGGATGGTCTGGGGGCTGAAGGCCTCCTGCCGTTCGCCGGGTGATTGCTGGTCGATCTCATCGCCCAGGTGGGGGTCGAGGCTCTTGAGGTGGCCGCCGGGCAGGGGTCCTGTGCTCATCGGTCAAACCCTTCGTCGCGTGTGGTCGGGACTGTAGCGCCTGGGGATGACGACGGTGCGCAGGGTCACGTTGTCCACAGTTTTCGTGTCGGACGACGGATTCGGTGGTGTGCGGCCGAATGTGACGGGTGGAGGCGCCATTGGGGCTGCCGCAACAGAGAGGGAGGAACATCATGGAGGCTCAGGTCACCGTGGCCGGCAACGTCGGAACCACGCTCGAGTGGCGGGAGGTCGGCCCCAGCGGCGGACGCGCCGTGTTCAGCCTGGCCCACACCCCGCGCGTGCGGCGCGACGGGGAGTGGTCCGACGGGGAGACCACCTGGTACCGCGTGACCTGCTGGCGGCGCCTGGCCGAGCACGTCCGGGAGAGCGTGCGCTCGGGCCAGCCCGTCGTCGTGGGCGGCCGGCTGACGACGCAGCGCTGGCAGACGCGCGACGGGGCGCCGCGGCAGGACTTCGAGATCGAGGCGCAGTGGGTGGCGCACGACCTGCGGCTCGGCACCACCCAGTTCACCAAGATGCAGCCGCGGCCGGTGGCCGACGAGCCCCAGTTCGAGAGCGACTACGAGGCCGAGCAGCGCGCCGACGAGCAGTCCGCCGTCCGGCAGGCGGCTCTGGACGCCCCCGGGGAGCCGCCCGCGGTGCGGGACGCCGACGGCGGCCAGGCCGTGGACGCCGACGGGGTCATCCTTGACGCGGACGACGCTCCGGAAGCCGACGACCGCGCGGCGCGGGCTGCCTGAGCGGGCGTCCCGGGGACGTGGCGAGGGCCACCTCCTGGGTGGGAGGTGGCCCTCACGGCTCAGGTGAGTGGGGGGTGTCCGGCCCGCTCAGCCGCGGGTGAGCCGGCGGTGCTTGCTGGCGTGCGGACGGGCCGCCTCGGCGCCGAGCCGCTCGACCTTGTTGGCCTCGTAGTCGGCGAAGTTGCCCTCGAACCAGAACCAGGACGCCTCGTCCTCGTCCGCACCCTCCCACGCGAGGATGTGGGTGGCCACCCGGTCGAGGAACCACCGGTCGTGGGAGATGACCACGGCGCAGCCCGGGAACTCGAGCAGGGCATCCTCGAGGCTCTGGAGGGTCTCGACGTCGAGGTCGTTGGTCGGCTCGTCGAGCAGCAGTACGTTGCCGCCCTGCTTGAGGGTGAGCGCGAGGTTCAGGCGGTTCCGTTCACCACCGGAGAGCACGCCGGCCAGCTTCTGCTGGTCGGGGCCCTTGAAGCCGAACGAGGCCACGTAGGCGCGGGACGGCATCTCGAAGTTGGCGACCTTGATGTGGTCGAGCCCGTCGGAGACGACCTCCCAGACGTTCTTCTTGGGGTCGATGCCGCCGCGGCCCTGGTCGACGTAGCTGAAGCTGACCGTCTGGCCGACCTTCAGCTCGCCGGAGTCCGGCTGCTCCTCGCCGACGATCATCTTGAACAGCGTCGTCTTGCCGACGCCGTTGGGGCCGATGACTCCGACGATGCCGGCGCGCGGCAGCGTGAAGCTCAGGTCGTCGATCAACACCCGGTCGCCGAAGCCCTTCGTGAGATCGGTGGCGTGCAGCACGTCCGCGCCCAGGCGGGGGCCGGGCGGGATGTTGATCTCGGCGAGGTCGACGCTGCGGTTGCGCTCGGCCTCGGCCGCCAACTCCTCATAGCGGGCCAGACGCGCCCGGTTCTTGGCCTGGCGCGCCTTGGGGTTGGCGCGCACCCACTCCAGCTCACGCTCCAGGATCTTGGCGCGCTTGGCGTCCTTCTTGCCCTCGATCGACAGGCGCTGGCGCTTGGTGTCGAGGTAGGTGGAGTAGTTGCCCTCGTACGGGTGCAGCCGGCCGCGGTCGATCTCGCAGATCCACTGGGCCACGTTGTCGAGGAAGTAGCGGTCGTGCGTCACGGCGAGCACGGCGCCGGGGTAGGTCTTGAGGTGGCCCTCCAGCCAGGCGACGGACTCGGCGTCCAGGTGGTTGGTGGGCTCGTCGAGCAGCAGCAGGTCGGGCTGCTCGAGCAGGAGCTTCGCCAGCGCGACGCGGCGGCGCTCACCCCCCGAGAGATGCGTGACGGGGGAGTCGCCGGGCGGGCACTGGAGGGCGTCCATCGCCTGGGAGAGCTGGGAGTCGAGGTCCCACGCGTTGCGGTGGTCGAGCTCGGTCTGCAGCTCGCCCATCTCCGCCATGAGGGCGTCGAAGTCGGCATCCGGCTCGGCCATCTCCATGCCGATCGCGTTGAAGCGGTCGAGCTTGGCCTTCGTCTCGGCGACGGCCTCCTCGATGTTCTCGAGCACCGTCTTGTCCTCGGTCAGCGGCGGCTCCTGCTGGAGCATGCCGACGGTGGCGCCCTTCTTCAGGTTGGCCTCGCCGTTGTTGGCCTTCTCCAGGCCGGCCATGACCTTGAGCAGGGTCGACTTGCCGGCGCCGTTGGGGCCGACGACGCCGATCTTGGCGCCCTCGTAGAACGACAGCGTCACGTTGTCGAGGATGAGCTTCTCACCAGCCGTCTTGCGGACGTTGTGCATGGTGAACACGAATTCGGGCATGGACCATCCTGTCGGGTGCGGGCGGGATCGGCGTCCAGTATACGGCGTGACCGGCCGGGCGCCGGCCGGGTCGTCACCGTGGGCGGGCTCAGACGCGCTCCACCGCCGGATGGGCCACCAACAGCTCGGCCAGGGTGAGCGCGGTGCGCCCCTCGAGATCCGCCAACTGCGTGCGGCAGCTGAACCCGTCGGCGAGGATGATGGCGTCCGGCCCGGCCGCGGCGAGGGCCGGCCCGAGCTGGGTGTTGAACACCGCGCGGCTGAAGTCATAGTGGCCCGCCACCATGCCGTGGTTGCCGGCCAGCCCGCAGCAGCCCTTGACGCGGACGATCTCCGCACCGGTCCGCTCCAGCAGGGCAGCCTCGGCCGCCCAGCCCATGACCGAGGCCTCGTGGCAGTGCGGCTGAGCGACGATCGTGTGGCCGCTCAGGTCGGGCAGCGGGTGGTCCTCGACGCTCGCCAACAGCTCGGCGAGCGTGTGGGTCGCGGCCGCCACCTCGGCGACCCGGGGGTCGTCCACCAGCTCGACGGCGTCGGAGCGCCACACGGCCAGGCAGCTCGGTTCGGTTCCGACGATCGGGACGCCCCGGGCCACGAACGGGTGGAGCACGGCGGTCGCCCGGCGCAGCTCCCGGGCGGCGGCGTCCAGCTGTCCGGTGGTGATCCAGGTCAGCCCACAGCACGCCGTGCGCTCCAGCAGGCGCGGCGCCCACCCGGCCGAGACCAGCACGGCGGCGGTGGCGGCGACGGTGTCGCTCGCAAACGCATCGTTGAACGAGTCGACCCACAAGACGACCTCGCCCCGCGTCCCCACCGGTGCGTCCCCGACGGCTCGGCGCACCGTCTCGCGATTGGAGTGCGCCGCGAAGCGCGGCATGCCCCGGCGCTGGTCGACCCCTGCCACCGCCTTCACCACGGGCGCCAACCCCGGCGTCTGCATCGCCAGATTCGCCAGCCGCGGCAGCAGCGGAACAGACGTGGCCAGCCGCCCCCACAGCGGCAGCCACCCCATGGAGTAGTGATCCCGGGGCCGCAGTCGGCCGCGGTAGGCCTCGTGCAGCACGGTCGACTTGTACGCCGCCATGTCGGTGCCCGTCGGGCAGTCGCGGGCGCACCCCTTGCAGGAGAGACAGAGGTCGAGCGCCTCGTGCACCTCGGCGGCGCGCCACCCGCCCGTGACGAGCGATCCGTTCACCATCTCCTGCAGGATGCGGGCGCGCCCGCGGGTGGAGTCCTTCTCGTCCCGCGTCGCCTGCCAGCTCGGGCACATGACGCCGGTGGGCGTGCTCGCGACGCACTTGCCGACGCCGGTGCACCGGTGCACGTCGTCGACGAAACCCCGGTGGGTGGTGAACAGGGGCGTGCGCCGCACGGCGGGGGCCCGCAGGTCGGCGTCCAGCGGAGCCGGATCGACGAGGACGCCCGGGTTGAGCAGGTTGTCGGGGTCGAAGATCCGTTTCACGGCCGCGAACAGTGCCAGCGCCTCGGGGGAGTACATGCGCGGCAACAGCTCCGAGCGGGCACGGCCGTCGCCGTGTTCGCCCGACATCGACCCGCCGTACGAGGCCGCGAGATCGGCGGCCTCCTCCACGAACGCCCGGTAGGCGGCCGGGCCGTCGTCGGTCTGGGTCAGGGGGAAGTCGATGCGGCAGTGCACGCAACCGTCCCCGAAATGGCCGTAGGGGAGCCCCTGCAACCCGTGACGCGCGAGCAACGCGTCGAAGTCGCGCAGGTAGGCCCCGAGCCGCGCCGGCGGCACGGCCGCGTCCTCCCACCCGGCGTGTGCGGGGCGGTCGAGGGACACCCCGGCGAGTCCGGCACCGTCGGCGCGGATCTTCCACAGCGCCGCCGCCACCACGAGGTCGTCCACCACCTCGCCGTCGAGGCAACCGGACGCCGCGAGCAGCCCGGCGGCGCGTTCGGCCACCTCGGCCGGGTCGTCGCCCACGAGTTCCACGAAGATCCACCCGTCCCCGTCGGGCAGCCGGGGGACTGCGTCCACGCCGAGAGTTCGCGAGACGACGTCGACGATGCGGCGGTCCATGCCCTCCACCGCGGTGGGTCGGAACGGCAGGATCGCCGGCATGGCGTCGGCCGCGTCCGGCATCGTGGGGTAGCCGAGCGCGAGCATCGTGGTGAAGGGAGCATCGGCCACCAGCCGCACGGTGGCGCGCGTGATGACGGCCAGCGTCCCCTCGCTGCCGGCCAGGAACTTGGCGACGTCGAAACCATTCTCCGGCAGCAGCCACTCCAACCCGTAGCCCGAGACCTGCCGGTAGAACGTGCCGAACTGCGTCCGGATCACGCCCAGGTTGGCCATCACCAGCGCGTGCAGCGCCTGCAGCGTCGGCGAGTCGGAGTCCCGCAGGTCGGCCCGCGAGTCCAGCGTCAGCCGCTCCCCGGTGCCGGTCACCACGTCGAGGGCCACGACGTTGTCGCTCGACCGGCCGTACCCCAGCGCCCGCGGGCCGCAGGCGTTGTTGCCGATCATGCCGCCGATCGTGCAACGGCTGAACGTGGACGGATCGGGGCCGAACCGCAGGCCGTGCACCCGCGCGGCGCGCGAGAGCACGTCCTGCACCACGCCCGGGTCGACGACGGCGGTGCGGGCCACCGGGTCGATGGCGTGGATGGTGCGCAGATGACGCGCCACGTCGACCACCACGCCGGGGCCGACGGCGTTGCCGGCGCACGAGGTGCCCGCACCGCGCGTCGTCAGCGGCACCCGGGCCGCGCGCGCGGCGTCCACCACGTTCTCGAGCTCGACGCGGTCGCGAGGCCGTGCCACGCCGCGGGGCACGACGCGGTACAGCGACGCGTCGGTGGAATACAGGGCGCGGGTGAGCGTGGACGCGTCGGCCGGCGCCGCCCCGCGCCGCGCGAGGCGGTCAGCGAAGTCGTCCCAGGTCGCATCGGGGGTCGTCACACCCAGTGAGTCTGTCACGTCGGCCCGGCTCGTGGGTGCCTTGCTCAGGAGCCGGCCCCCGCCGCAGGGGTCGCCATCACGGCCCCCATGACGCGCCCCAACGCGGCGAAGTCGGCCGGGTCCGCCACATCGACGAGCACGGCGCGCACCGCGGCCACGTGGTGCGGCGCCGCCCGTTCGAGCAGCGCGTAACCGGCGTCGGTGAGAGAGGCCATGACGCCGCGGCGGTCGTCCGGGGCGGGGGCGCGCGTGACATGGCCGTTGCGTTCCAGCCGCGTCACCGTGTGGGTGAGCCGCGACCGGGACTGGCGGGTGGCCTCCGCGAGATCGGACATCCGCATGGAGCGGTCGTCGGACTCCGACAACCGCACGAGGATCTCGTACTCCGCCAGGTCGAGCCCGTGGGAGCGCAGGTCGGCGTCGAGGGCGTCCTGGATGCGGGCGACGCCGTCGAGGTAGACGCGCCAGACGGCCTGCTGTTCCGCGCTGAGCCAACGGGGTTGCGGGGCGGCCGACATGCCCAGCATTCTAGTCACCCTTTGAGCGTTCAATCGTCGGTCTGCCCCTACACTGGCCCGAAAGTGTGGCCCGGGGGCGCATGGAGGAGAGGGATTCGATGACGAACATCCAGCAACTGCTCGATGAGCGTCCGCCGACGGTGGGCGCGATGTTTCTCGAGCGGGTGGCGGCCACGCCCCGCAGCGAGGCGTTACGGCACCCCGACGGGGCCGGGGGCTGGGTTTCGCTGACCTGGGAGCAGACCCGCGACGCCGTGTGGGAGATCGGGGCGGGGCTCCTCGCCCTGGGCCTGCAGGTGGAGGACCGGGTGGCCATCGCGTCCAACACCCGCATCGAGTGGGTGCTGATGGATCTGGCGGTCAACTGCGCCGGCGGGGCGACCACCACCGTGTACCCGAACATCCATGGTGAGGACTTCACCCACATCATCACCCATTCGGAGTCGCGGATCTTCGTCGGCGAGAACGCCGACCAGCTGGCCAAGCTGCGCTCCGCCGTCGGGCTCGACCAGTTCGCCGGGGTCGTGCTGTTCGATGCCGCCGAGGACGGTGACGCCCTGTCGCTGGACGACCTGCGCGCCCGCGGCCGCGAGCACCTCACCGAGCACCCCTCCGCGATGGACGATGCCGTCGCCGCCACCTCCGCCGACGGCCTCGCCACCCTCATCTACACCTCGGGCACGACGGGCCTGCCGAAGGGCGTCGAGCTGACCCACAGCAACTGGACCTACGAGGGCGTCGGCATCGAGGCCCTCGACATCATCCGCGCCGACATGGTGCAGTACTTCTGGCTGCCGCTGTCCCACGTGTTCGGCAAGGCCGTGCTCATGATCCAGCTCCGCATCGGCTTCGCGACCGCCGTCGACGGACGCCTCGACCAGATCGTGCCCGGGCTGGGCGCCACCCACCCCGACATCATGTGCGGCGCCCCGCGCATCTTCGAGAAGGTCCGCAACGCCGTCAAGGCCAACTCCGCCCACGGCGTCAAGAAGCGCATCGCCGCCTGGGCGTTCGGTGTGGGGCACAAGACGGTGCCCTACCGGCTGCAGGGGCGTCCGCTGCCGAAGGCGCTGGCGGTGCAGCGGGCCGTGGCGCACCGCCTCGTGTTCAGCAAGCTGCACGACCGGATGGGCGGCAATCTCGACTTCTTCATCTCCGGCTCGGCCAAGCTCAGCTCCCAGGTGCAGCAGTGGTTCTACGCCGCCGGCATCGTGATCGCGGAGGGGTACGGCTCCACCGAGACGTCGGCGGTCGCGTCGGTCGATCTGCCCACCGACCCGCACTTCGGCACCGTCGGACGCGCGCTGCCCGGCAGCGAGTTCCGCATCGCCGACGACGGCGAGGTGCTCGTCCGGGGCCCCGGCGTGATGCGCGGCTACCACAAGGATCCGGAGCGGACCGCCGAGGTGCTGGTGGACGGGTGGTTCCACACCGGCGACATCGGCGAGCTGGACGAGGGCGGCCAGCTGCGGATCACCGACCGCAAGAAGGAGTTGATGAAGACCTCCGGCGGCAAGTACGTGGCGCCGCAGAAGGTGGAGGGGGCGCTGCTGGCCAACATCCCCTACGCCTCACAGGTGGTGGCGGTGGGGGACGGCCGCAAATACGTCTCGGCGCTCATCGCGCTGGACCCGGCGGCCGCCGAGAACTGGGCCTCGCGCCATGGGCACACCGACCTCGACTACGCGGCCATCACGCAGCACCCCGAGATGCGTGCGTCGCTCGAGCGGGACCTCGAGAAGGCCAACGCCAAGCTGGAGCGCTGGGAGACCGTCAAGCGCTTCGCGGTGCTCGATCACGAGATCACCGTGGAGGAGGGCGGGCTCACCGCCAACATGAAGCTGCGCCGCAAGAACATCGCCGACACCTATGCCGGGCTGGTCGACTCGCTCTACGACGCCGAGGACGACGACTGAACGCGTACCGCACCACCGTGGCGCAGCGGTGGGTCGACCTGGATGCGCAGGGTCACGTCAACAACGCGGCCGTTCTCGACTACCTGCAGGAGGCGCGCGTCGCCTACCTGAGCGACAGCCCGAACGCGCACCTGCTCGGCAACGGCATCGTGGTGGTCGGCCAGCAGGTGGAGTACCTCGCCCCGCTGGGGTTCGGCGTCGGCCCGCTGACGGCCGAGGTGGCGGTGGGTGAGGTGGGGGCGTCCCGGTTCACGATCGCGTACACGCTGCACGAGGGTGGGTTGCTCGCCGTCAGGGCCCGCACCACCCTGTGCCTGTTCGACTTCGCGTCCGGACGCCCCACGCGCCTGGCGCCCCCCGAGCGGGCCTGGTTCGCCGAGCAGGCCGTGCCGCTGGAGCCGCTGCGTGACGTCGGCGGCTGGCACGTCGGTGGCGCGGCCCACGAGCACCCGGTGGCGGTGCGCTGGTCGGACATCGACCGGTATGGCCACGTCAACAACACCCTGTACTTCGACTACGTCGCCGAGGCGCGCGTCGCGCTGTACGGCGCACTGCTGGACGCCCCGATCCGCACCGGCACGGGTGAGACCCCCGAACGCACCTGGCTGGTGGCGCGCCAAGACCTGACGCACACCCGCCAGATGGTCTTCCGCCGCGAACCGTATGTGGTGCGGACGGCGATCGGCGCGCTGGGGCGGACGTCGTCCACCCTCGCCGCCCAGATCGTCGACCCCGTCACCGGGGACGTGGCGGCCCGCGCCGTCTCGGTCGTCGTGCACGGGGACGCCCACGGCCAGCCCACCCCCCTGCCCGAGCCCCTGCACGCCGCCGCCGCGCGGTGGCCCGCGGTGCCGGGCACGCGGGCCGGGGGCAGGCCGTGAGCGGCGGCGTCTCGCCCCAACCCGCGGGCGTGCGCCGTTGCGCCGTGCTGGGCCAGCCGGTCGCGCACTCGCTCAGCCCGCTGATCCACCGCCGCGCCTACGAGGTGCTGGGCATCGCGGGGGAGTGGGACTACGGGCGCCACGAGGTCGGCGAGACCGGCCTGGCCACCTTCATCGAGGGCTGTGGCCCGGAGTGGGTCGGCCTGTCGTGCACCATGCCGCTCAAGCGCGTCCTGCTCACCCTCGGGACGCCGTCGCCCACCGCGCGCCTGCTGGAGGCGGCCAACACGTTCCTGTTCGCCGACGCCCGGGTGGAGAACACCGACGTCACCGGGCTCGTCGGCGCCCTCGCTCGGGCCGGGGTGACGCGGGTGGGGACGGCGTGGTTGCTCGGCAACGGTGCCACCGCCCGCTCGGCACTGTTCGCCCTGGCGCAGCTGGGGGTGCGCGAGGTGGTGGCCCTGGTGCGGTCGTCGGAGCGGGCCGCGGCGAGCCTCGGGGGGCTGGCGGACGCCCTCGGCGTCCGCCTCTTTTTCGGGACGTGGGGCACCGTGCCCGACGGGCGGGCCGACCTGGTGGTGTCGACCGTCTCGGCACCGCTGACACCCGAGGTGGCCGCCGGGCTGGCGGCGGGGGCGTCCGCCTGTTTCGACGCCACGTACAACCACTACCCGACCGAGCTCGACCGCGCCGCGCGGGCCGCCGGGGTGATCCAGCTCTCGGGCATCGATCTGCTGGTGGGGCAGGCGGTGGAGCAGATCCGGCTCATGACGGGCCGGGAGTGCCCGCCCGAACCGCTGCTGGAGGTGGCGTACGCCGCGCTGGCCGACCCCGGGCATTGATCCGGTTGGCTAGGGTGGTTGAACGTTTTGTTCACGCCGACCAAGGAGATCCATGCCCGCGTACCCGCACCCGGACACGCTCACCGAGCTGACGACGGCGCGCCCCGACAGCCCCGTGGTGTCGCTCTACCTGGACACCGACCCCCGCAAGCCGGAGAACAACTCCGACACTCCCGCCTGGCTCGTCGAACTGCGCAACGGTCTGCGCGAGGTCGGCGAGGCCATCGAGGCCGAGGGTGACCGCGACACGGTGCTCGCCTGGCGCGATGTGTCCGACGAGATCGAGGCCGAGATCCGCGAGCTGACGCCCGCGCAGCGCGGCCGCTCGCTGGCGCTGTTCCGCACCGTCGATGGCAGCTACTCCCACCGCGTCACCTCGCAGCTCTCCCTCGAGGCCTCCCAGGCCCGCTGGGACGCGCACCCCTACATCGCGCCGCTCGTCGAACTGCTCGACCGCGGCCGCCCCGTGGCCGTCGTGCTGATCGACAACGACGAGATGAGCGTGCTGCGCTGGTGGGACGGCCGCATCGTCGACGGCACCGAGACCGGCGTGGAGTCCGACCTCGACGCGTGGCGTTCTGCCCGCGGCGGCAGCGAGGGCGGCCACCTGCCCCGGCTGCGCACCCACGAGCAGCAGGTCGAGGCCCGCTCCGACGAGCACTCCCGCCGTTTCCTGGCGGACGCCGCCGCCCAGCTCGCGCAGGCGCTGCCCGACCTGGAGGCCGAGTCCATCGTCATCGCGCACGCGCCGGGGAGCCTCACCCCCTTCGTCGAGGCGCTGCCGGCCGATGTCGCCGACCGCGTCGTGAAGACGATCGAGGCCCAGATCACCGGCGAAGACGCCGCGTCCGTGGGGGAGCGGCTCGCCGATGACCTCGCCGAGGTCGCCCGCACTCGGGGCGCCAAGGTCGCCGCCGACGCCCTCGCCGCGGCCGCCATGACCGACGGCAACGGCGTGTCCGGTGCCGACGCCGTGCTCCGCGCTCTGGCTGAGCACCGCGTCGACCGGCTCGCGATCACGCCTGACCTGACGCTGGGCGCCGGCGACGTGGGTGCCGAGGCCGCGTCGTTCCTGAAGGGCGTTGATGAGGACCTCCTCGTCGAGCGCGTGCTGGAGCAGGCGGCCGAGACGGGGGCGTCCGTCACCGTGGTCGAGGACGAGGAGCTGGCCCGGGCCGGGGGGATCGCCGCGCTGACCCGGTGGTGATGCCTGTCCCCGCAGCAACGAGGGCGCCCCGGACCGTCTGGTCCGGGGCGCCCTCGTGTCGGTGGGGGAGTCGCGTCCCCGCCGTCCTCAGCTGGAGACGCGCTCAGCTGGGCTCGACGGGGGCGTCCTCGTCCTCTTCTGGCTCGAAGGTGTTGTCGGCACCCATGGTGCCGCCGACGCCTTCGTCGTTGAGCTCCTCGACCGGGGTCGGGTCCTGCGGCTCGGTCGATTCGGTCGGCTGGTTGCTGTCCATGCGTCCTCCTCACGGGCGGACCGGGCGTCCGCTGTCCCCGTCATCCTAGTGACGCCGAGCGGCGGTGGCCGCCGCTCGGCGCATTTCACCCGGCTCAGTGGGTGTCGACGGCCTCCACCTCGGAGCGGTCGCCGCTCCACACCGTGTGGAACGTGCCCTCGGTGTCGATGCGGCGGTAGGTGTGGGAGCCGAAGAAGTCGCGCAGCCCCTGGGTGAGCGCGGCGTTCGTCCGCTCGGCCCGGACGAGGTCGTAGTACGACAACGCCGAGCTGAAGCCCGGGATCGGCACGCCGGCCTCGGTGGCCCGCGCCACCACGCGCCGCCAGGACGGGTTGGCCTCGGCGAGCATGGCCTTGATGGAGGGGGCCTCCAGCAGCGTCTCGAGGTCGTTGGCCGCGTACTCGTTGCTGATGCGGTCGAGCAGCTTGGCGCGGATGATGCAGCCGGCGCGCCAGATGCGGGCGCACGCGGCCACGTCGATGTCCCAGCCGTACTCCACCGCGGCCACCTTGATGAGGTGCAGGCCCTGGGCGTAGGCGATGACCTTCGCGCACCACAGCGCCTGGCGGACGTCCTCGACGAACGCGGCCCGGTCCTCGACGGTCACGGTGCCGTCCGGGCCCTCCAACGCGGAACGGGCGGCCTTGCGCAGCTCGGGCGAGCTGGACGCCGCCCGCGCGAACACGGCCTCGGCGATGGAGGCGGCCGGGACGCCGAGGGTCAGCGACTCCTGGACGGTCCACGTGCCGGTGCCCTTCATGCCGGCCGCGTCGACGATGACGTCGACCAGTGGCTTGCCGGTGCGGGCGTCGGTCTGGCGGAGGACCTCCGAGGTGATCTCGATGAGGAAGCTGTCGAGGTCGCCGGTGTTCCACTCGGCAAAGACGTCGGCGGCTTCGGCGGCCGACAGGCCGGCGCCCGCGAGCAGGTCGTAGGCCTCACCGATGAACTGCATGTCGGCGTACTCGATGCCGTTGTGGACCATCTTCACGAAGTGTCCCGAGCCGTCGGTGCCGATGTAGGTGCAGCAGGGCTCGTCACCGTTCGGGCCGGGCACCTTGGCCGAGATGTCCTCGAGCATCGACCCGACGTAGGTGTAGCTGTGCTCCGAGCCGCCCGGCATGATCGAGGGACCCTCGAGCGCGCCCGTCTCGCCGCCGGAGATGCCCGCGCCGACGAAGTGCAGGTCGTGGGCGCGCAGCTTCTCCTCGCGCCGGCGGGTGTCCTGGAAGAACGCGTTGCCGCCGTCGACGACGATGTCGCCGGGCTCGAGCAGGGGGATGAGGGTGTCGATGGTGGCGTCGGTGCCGGCGCCGGCCTTGACCATGATGATGATGCGGCGCGGCTTCTCCAGTGAGTCCACGAACTCCTCGACGGTCTGCGACGCGATGAAGTGGGCCTCCGGGTGGGCCGTCAGCACGGCCTCCGTCTTGGCCCAGGTGCGGTTGAAGATGGCCGTGCGATACCCGTGGTTGGCGAAGTTGCGGGCCAGGTTGGAGCCCATGACGGCCATGCCGACCACGCCGATCTGCGCGCTTGAGGTCTTCTCGCTCATGGTGGTGGTGATCCCTTCGTTGGTGTACCCCGCCCATCTTGCCGCACCCGTGTGGCCCGCGGGCACGCGATTTCCTTCCCTTGCACGGCTTCCTTCCCTGCCACGGCGACGCGCGCCAAGCCCTGCCAACCCCTGCCAACCCCTGCGCAACGCGCCGGGGCGGGGTAAGAATGGGCCCATGACAGCGCCGTTGACCCTGAACCCGGACCGCCTGTTCCCCGCCGAGCCGCAGACCCGCGCGGTCGCCCGGCGCTTGTACGACCAGGTGAAGGACCTCCCGATCGTCTCCCCGCACGGGCACGTCCCGCCCGTGTGGATCGCCGACGACGTCCCCTTCTCGGACCCGACCAGCCTGCTGCTGAGCCCCGACCACTACGTCAACCGGATCATGCACGGCCAGGGTGTCGACCTCGCCGACCTCGGCGTCCCGCCGGGCCGCGACGGCTTCACCGCCGAGCAGGCGCGCAACGCGTGGCGGATCTTCTGCGAGCACTGGCACCTGTACCGCGGCACGCCGATGAAGTTCTGGATGGAGTCGGAGCTCGTCGACATCTTCGGCGTCGACGTGCGGCCGTCCGCCGAGACGGCCGACCAGATCTACGACGCCATCTCCGCCAAGCTCGCGACGGACGCGTTCCGCCCCCGGGCGCTGATGGACACCTTCAGCATCACGTTCATCGCGACCACCGACGACCCGCTGGACGACCTCTCCCACCACGCGAAGATCCGCGACGACGCGTCGTTCACGCGCGAGGTCCGCCCCACCTTCCGACCGGACAAGTACCTCGAGCCCGGCCGCGAGGGCTGGGGAGACCTGATGGACGCCCTCGCCGCCGCCACGGGAGAGGACACGGGCACGTTCGCCGGCTGGGTCGCCGCGATGGAGAACCGGCGCGCCTTCTTCAAGGAGAACGGGGCGGTCTCGACCGATCACGCCCACACCGACATGTACATGGCCCCGCTCGACGATGCCGAGGCGGTCTATGCCCGGGCGCGCCGCGGTGAGGCGTCTCCCGAGGAGAACCTGGCGCTGCGTCGGGCCTTCATGTTCGAGCAGTGCCGCATGGCGTCCGAGGACGGCCTGGTGCTGACCTACCACGCCGCCGTGCACCGCAACCACCACCAGCCGACGTTCGAGCGGTTCGGCGCCGACGTGGGTGGCGACATCCCGATGGCGTACAACGTGGTGGAGGCGCTGGAGCCGGTGCTCAACGCCTTCGGCACCCACCCGAACTTCCGAATCGTGCTGTTCGGCATGGACGAGACGGTCTACAGCCGCGAGATCGGCCCGCTGGCCGGGTTCTACCCCTCCGTGTACGTGGGCGTGCCGTGGTGGTTCATCGACGCCCCCGACGCGATCCGCCGCTGGCGCAAGGCGGTCACCGAGTACGGCACGTTCTACAAGAGCTCCGGGTTCATCGACGACACGCGTGCGTTCCTGTCCATTCCGGCGCGCCACGACATGTCGCGGCGCCTGGACGCAGTCCACCTCGCGGAGCTGGTGGTCGAGCACCGGCTGGAGATCGACGAGGCCGAGGAGGTCGTCCACACCCTGGTCGCCGACCAGGCGCGGGAAGTCTTCAAGATCGACGGCTGAACCGCCGTTCGCCCGAGCGTGGGGAGGCCTTTGTTATAGGCTCGGCCCCATGGCCAGCGACGCAGCGGGGGGTTCGGACGCCACGATCTACGACGTGGCCCGGGTCGCCGGGGTCAGTCCGTCGACCGTGTCCCGGGCGTTCTCGCGCCCGGGACGCGTCAGCGCGCAGACTGCCGAACGGATCCGCAAGGTGGCCGACGATCTCGGTTACCGCTCCCGCGAGGTGAGCCGGACGAGCGCGAAGAGCACCACGAAGGTGATCGGCGTGGCCGTGGCCGACATCACCAACCCGTTCAACTTCCGCGTCATCCGCGGTTGCCAGGCGGCGGCCGCAGAGGCCGGGTTCGTCGTCACCCTCAACGACGCCCAGGAGTCGGAGTCGCTGGAGCGGGAGCTGCTGCGCCGCTCACTGCCGCTGCTGGACGGCCTCGTGATCGCCTCGTCGCGGTTGTCGGACACCGAACTGCGCACGGTCGCCAAGACGCTGCCCGTCGTGGTGCTGAACCGGCGCGTCGCCGGGTTGCACTGCATCGTGCCCGACATGGGCCACGGCGTCCGCCGCGCCGCCGAGCACCTCATCGGCCTGGGGCACCGCTCCATCACCTACCTCGCCGGGCCCGAGGCGTCGTGGGCGGACGGCATCCGGTGGCGGGCGGTGCGCGACTCGGCGACCGAGATGGGGTTCACCGAGCACCGCATCGGGCCGTTCGCGCCCACGCTGCAGGGCGGACGCGGCGCCGCCGAGGTCGTCGCCGCCCGCCGGTTCAAGGCCGTGGTGTGCTTCAACGACCTCATGGCCATCGGGCTCATCCGCGGCCTGGGGGAGCGTGGCATCCGGGTGCCCGAGCAGGTCAGCGTGATCGGTTTCGACAACATCTTCGCCTCCGCGATCATCACGCCCGGCCTCACCACCGTGGCCGCGCCGCTGACGATGCTCGGCGACTCCGCCGTGCGCACGATCGTGGCAACGTTGAACGGCACCAAGCCGCCGGAGAACCTGCCGGTGACCGTGCCGGTGCGCCTCATGGTGCGCCAGTCCACCGGCCCGGCCTGAGCCGGCCCGCGCCAGCCGCGCAGGCGGTCCCGCGGCGTCAGCCGCGCAGGCGGTACAGCACCTCGCCTGCGTTCTCCTGGACGAAGACGTCCGGGTCGGCCTTCCACGCCTCGATGTCCACCGCCGACAGCGGCAGGTGGCCGAGGTTGACCTGGCGGCACACCTCTTCGGGGATCTGGGTGCACAGCGTCACCTTGATCCGGTTGGTCTCGACACCCGTCTCCGGGTCGTAGGTGCCTGCCCCGCGGACGTGCGTGGAGTGGGCCAGGACGCCCTTGGGCACGTGGGAGAACCTGTCCCACTGCTTGGTGAAGTACTCAATGGAGTGGTACCCGACCTCGAGGATCTCGGGGTGCTGCTCGGCGACCTGGGTGACGTGGGGGGCGTAGATGATGACCTCGCCGCCGTCGGCCATGGCGGGCTGCATCTTGTAGCAGCCCTTCGCGGCGGTCCAGATGTCGTCGTAGCGCGTCGGCATCATGGCCAGCACGCGGGTGAACGGCT
Organism: Propioniciclava soli; assembly: GCF_038502305.1. Classification (NCBI taxonomy): domain Bacteria; kingdom Bacillati; phylum Actinomycetota; class Actinomycetes; order Propionibacteriales; family Propionibacteriaceae; genus Propioniciclava; species Propioniciclava soli. The sequence continues at coordinate 2,396,609 of NZ_CP115965.1, read as the reverse complement.
TGTCGACGTGGACGACGTGGCTCTCCGAGGCGATCTCGGCGGCGTCGGCCCAGGCGTCCTCGGCGGTGCCGAAGCTGACCGACTCCAGGTCACCCGACCCGGACTCCACCACCAGGCACAGCGCCAGGCGCCAGCCGGGGATCATCGCCGAGCCGGCGTTGATGATGGCGCGCACGGGCGTGATGCCGGCCTTGCCGATCATCTCCTCGACGCCGATGAGCGCGCCGACCCAGTGCGAGAGGTCGATGGCGTCGTGGGTGGAGCAGCCGGGGATGAAGTACTTGTTGCCCCCCGAGATGCCGACCACCTCGTGCGGGAACACCGGGCCGATGACCAGGTTGATGTCGGCCTCGACGACACGGCGGTTCATCTCGACGACGACCTCCTCACGCATCGCGCCCTGCGACAGCTCGGCCACCTCGTCGGCGCTCAGCGTGCCGATCTCGACGATCTGGCTCGGGTCGTGGAACTCGTGGTTCACCACCGTCAGGCCCGGGTAGACGTCGTCGATCGTCTGCCCGGCCGGCACGCCGAACCACCGGTCGATGGCGGCCGGGGACATGTAGGAGTGCGTGCCGAGCGCGATGACGGCGGTGAGGGACGCCACCCGATCAGCCAGATGGCGGTGCACGCTGGCGACCACGAGGGGGAGCGGGCAGCTCCGCGTCCCGTCCGGCACCACGAGCACCACGTTCTTGCCGTCGAAGTCGACGTCGGCGAACCGGCGGGCGACGAACGCGTCCAGCTCGGCGTCCGACACGTGCTGGTGCGGGCCGCCGATCGTCTCGACGGCGATGTCGGTGGGCTGATGCCCGATTGATGGGGACACGGGGGCTCCTTGGGTCGGCACCGCGGATGGTGGTGACAGCATACGAGCCTGTGGGTGCCGGTGCAGGGCAACCGCGTGCACCCGCGGGTGCGCGGCAAGCCAACGCCCTAGAGTCGGGAGGGAACCCGAGAGAAAGGCCCGTTGTCGTGTCCCGTCGACTCTCCCGCAGCCAGGATGGCCGCCCCGCTGCACCCGTGCGCATCGTCCACCTCGGCCTGGGCAACTTCTTCCGCGCCCACACCGCCATGTACACCGAGCAGGCGCCCGACGCCGACGCGTGGGGCATCGCTGCGTTCACCGGCCGCAGCTACGCCATGGCCGAGACCATGGAGGCCCAGGACGGCCTCTACACCCTCGTCGTGCAGAACCCCGAGGGCAACGACTACCAGGTGATCAGCTCCGTCGTGGCCACCCACCCCGGCCCGGACGTCGAGCAGCTGCTGACCTACTTCCGCGACCCGCAGGTCGCGATCATCACGTCCACGGTCACCGAGGCCGGTTACGTCCGCACCAGCGGCGGCGGGCTCGACGTCGACCACGACGGCGTGAAGGCCGACGTCGAGGCGCTCAAGGGTGGGGACCTGGCGTCCGTGACGACCGTGCCCGGCAAGTTCGTGGCCGGCCTGGTGGCCCGCCGCGAGGCGGACGCCGGCGGCATCACCTTCGTGCCGTGCGACAACGTGCCCGACTCCGGGCACATGGTCGAGACGGTCGTCCGGGACCTGGCCGGGCTCGTGGACGACTCGCTGCTGGAGTGGGTCGACGCCAACGTCTCGTTCGTGACGACGATGGTCGACCGCATCACCCCCGGCGTCACCGACGAGGTGCGCGAGGCCGTCGAGGCCGACACCGGGGTGGAGGATCCGGCCGCCGTGGCCACCGAGCCCTTCACCGAATGGGTGCTGGCCGGGGAGTTCAAGAACGGCCGCCCGGCCTGGGACGAGGCCGGCGCCACGTTCGTGGACGACATCGTGCCCCACGAGCTGCGCAAGCTGTGGCTGCTCAACGGCTCCCACTCGCTCATGGCCTACGCGGCGACGATCGTCGGACGCCCCACGGTGTACGAGGCCATCAGCGACCCGACCGTTGCCGGCTGGGTCAACGACTGGTGGGACGTCGCCGCCAAGCACCTGCCCCTGCCCGCCGAGGAGATCGCCGACTACCGCGAGGCGCTGCTGGAGCGCTTCGGCAACCCCCGGATGAAGGACGCGCTCGCCCGCATCGCGGCCGACGGCTCGCAGAAGATCCCGATCCGCATCGTGCCGGCGCTCAACGCCGAGCGCGCCGACGGGGGAGAGCCCATCGGCGCCGAGCGCGCCGTCGCCGCCTGGGTGCTGCACCTGCGCGGCCTCGGCGCACCGGTCAACGACGCGCGCGGCGACGAGGTGACGTCGCTCGCCGAGGGCACCCTGGAGGAGGCCGTCGTCCGGGTGTGCGACTACCTGTCCATCGCGGACGCAGGGGCCCGCTCGTCCATCCTGACCCTGGCCCAAGAGCTAGAGGCCGCCGCGGCCTGACCCCCGGTGTGTGAGCCCACCTGGGTTGCTCGCCCACCTGGGTTGGTCGCCCACCTGGATTGGCATTTGGACCCGAGGAAATGGCGCCATGGCGCCATTTCCTCGGGTCCAAATGCGGTGTGCGGAGGCCGCAGCGTCCCGCTCGGGTCACCGGGACAGCGGGGCTTCCAGCTGGACCATCTTGTTCTGCGCCTCGGGGTAGCGTTCGCCGACGATCGTCACCGCGTCGGCGGCTGCGCGGAGGGCGTCCACCTGCTGGGGGGTGAGTTCGACGTCGGCTGCGCCGATGTTCTCCTCCATCCGGCTGCGGGTCTTCGTGCCGGGGATCGGGACGATCCCGGGGCGCTGGTGGAGCAGCCACGTGAGGGCCAGCTGCGCCGGGGTGGCTCCGGTTTCGGACGCGATGCGGTTCAGCACCTCGACGAGTTGGAGGTTGGCCTGCAACGCCTCGCCCTGGAAGCGCGGGGTCTGGCCGCGGAAGTCGTCGGCGGCGAAGGTCGTGGTGGCGTCGATCGTGCCGGTGAGGAATTCCTTGCCGAGCGGGCTGAACGGCACCAGGCCGATGCCGAGCTCGTCGAGGACGGGCAGCGTGTCGGCTTCCCGGTCACGCATCCACATGGAGTACTCGCTCTGCACGGCGGCGACCGGGAGCACGGCATGCGCGCGCCGGATCGTGCCCGGGCCGGCCTCGGACAGGCCGAAGTGCAGCACCTTGCCGGCCTCGACGAGCTCGGCGACCGTGCCGGCGACGTCCTCGATGGGGACGGTCGTGTCCACGCGGTGCTGGTAGTAGAGGTCGATGCGGTCGGTCCGGAGGCGCTGCAGCGAGTGGTCGACGGCGGCGCGGATGCTGGCGGGGGTGCTGTTGACGCCGCCGGCTTCGACGCCGTTCTCGGCGAACCCGAAGCCGAACTTCGTGGCGATGACGACGTTGTCGCGGACGGGTTCGAGCGCCTCGCCGACGATGTCCTCGTTGGCGAACGGGCCGTAGACCTCGGCGGTGTCGAAGAACGTGACGCCCAGCTCGACGGCCCGGCGGATCATCGCGATGGATTCCGACCGCTCCGGCCCGCCCTTCTGGCCATAAGCGCCGGTGAGGCTCATGCAGCCGTAGCCGATCTCGGAGACGGTGAGGTTTTGACCCAGGGTGCGTTGCTTCATGGGATCCACCCCATCACGGCGCCACGGGGTGAACCAGACCCTGGCAGACCCCCTCTGGCCAGCAGCCACAGGGGGGCCGGGGCATTTGGACCCGAGGAAATGGCGCCATGGCGCCATTTCCTCGGGTCCAAATGCCGCGGCGCGACTCAGCAGCGTGGCGCGGCACAGCGGCGAGGCGCGGCACAGCGGCGAGGCGCGACTCAGCAGCGAGATGCGGCACAGCGGTGTTGCGGCGTGGCGGGGGGCGGCGGTCGGGGGGAGCGGGATCGGGGCGACCCGGTGGGTCAGCGGCGGTATGTCACCCGGCCGGCCCAGACGGTGAGCTCCACGGGGTCGGGCAGCTCGCGGCCGTGGTACGGGTTGTTCCGCGAGAGCGACGCCGTCTGCTCCCGGTCGACCATGGCCCGGCGCTCGGGATCCACCAGCACCAGGTTGGCCGGCTCGCCCACCGCGAGCGGACGCCCCTGGTGCGCGAGGCGTCCGATGCGCGCCGGCGCCACGGCCATGCGCTCCACCAGGGTCGGCCAGTCCATGCGCCCGGAGCCGACCATGACCTCCATGACCACCGCGAGCGCCTGCTCCAGCCCGAGCATGCCCGGCAGCGCGACGTCGAAGGGGTGGTCCTTGTCCTGCACCGCGTGGGGGGGGTGGTCGGTGCCCACCACGTCGATCGTGCCGTCGGCGAGCGCCTCGCGCAGCGCCTCGATGTGCTCGGAGGTCCGCAGCGGGGGATTGACCTTGAACGTGGTGTCGTAGGTCTCCACGTGCGGCGTGTCGAGCAGCAGGTGGTGCGGCGTCACCTCGGCGGTGACGTGGATGCCGCGCGCCTTGGCCCACCGGATCACCTCGACGCTCTCCGCGGTCGAGATGTGGCAGGCGTGGTAGCGCCCACCGGTGAACTCGGCGAGCTGCACGTCGCGCGCGATCACCGTCGACTCGGCGACGCTCGGCCAGCCCGGCAGACCGAGGCGTCCCGAGATCTCCGACTCATGGCAGCACGCGCCCGGCCCCGCCAACCGCGGGTCCTGCGCATGTTGGGCCACGACCCCGTCGAACGGCTTGAGGTAGGTGAGGGCGCGGCGCATCAGGAGGCTGTCGTGCACGCAGGCGCCGTCGTCGGAGAACACCCGGACGCCCTGGCGCGCCATGAGCCCCAGCTCGGCCAGCTCCGTCCCGGCGCGTCCCTTGGTGACGGCGCCGATCGGCACCACCTCGCACGTGCCGTCGCGGCGTCCGAGCTCGGCGACATACTGGGCGGCCTCGGCCGTGTCCGTGTCAGGGGTGAGGTTCGGCATCGCGAACACCGCGGTGTAGCCGCCCCGCGCGGCCGCCCGCGTGCCGGAGGCGACCGTCTCAGCGTCCTCGCGGCCTGGCTCGCGCAGGTGGGTGTGCAGGTCGACCAGGCCGGGCAGGGCCAACAGCCCGTCGGCGTCGATGCGCTCGGCGTCCGCAGGGGCGTCCGCCACCTCGACGAACCGGCCGTCGACGATCGCGAGATCGGTCGTCGAGCCGTCGGCGAGCCGGGCTCCGCTGATGACGTGGGCGCTCACTGGTCTCCCTCCCCACCCAGCAGGTGGTACAACACGCTCATCCGGACGGCGACACCGGCCGACACCTGGTCCAGCACCCGCGAGGCCGCGGCGTCCGCCGCCTGCGAGCTGATCTCCACGCCGCGGTTCATGGGCCCGGGGTGCATGATCGCCGCGGTCGGCTTCAGCCGGGCCAGCCGCTCGCTGGTCAGCCCGTAACCGGCCGTGTATTCCCGCTCGCTCGGGAAGAAGCCGGACGCCATCCGCTCGCGCTGCACGCGCAGCATCATCACCACATCGGCCTGCTCCAGGGCCTGGTCGAAGTCGGAGGTGACGGCGGCGTCCCAGTTCTCGACGCCGGTCGGCAGCAGGGTGGGGGGCGCCACCAGGGTCACGTTGCCGCCCAGCACCGTCTGCAACAAGACGTTGGAGCGGACGACGCGGCTGTGCAGCAGGTCGCCTACGATCGCGATCCGCTTGCCCGCGAACCCGTCGCCGAGCCCCTTCGCGCGGAAGTGCTGCCGCATCGTGTAGGCGTCGAGCAGGGCCTGGGTGGGGTGCTCATGCTGGCCGTCGCCGGCGTTCACGACGTGGGCCCTCACCCACGTGGCGGCCTGCGCCACGGCGCCGGAGCTGGCGTGCCGGATGACGAAGCAGTCGACGCCCATCGCGTCCAGCGTCAGCATCGTGTCGCGCAGCGACTCGCCCTTCGACACCGACGACCCCTTGGCGGAGACGTTGATCGTGTCCGCGCTCATCCACTTGCCCGCGATCTCGAAGCTCGTGCGCGTCCGCGTGGAGTCCTCGAAGAACATGTTGATGATGGTGCGGCCCCGCAGCGCAGGCAGCTTCTTGATCGGACGCCGCTGCACCTCGTGCATTTCTTCGGCCAGGTCCAGCAGCGAGAGGGCCTCGGCACGGGAGAGGTCGCCGGCGCTCAGCAGGTGACGCATCACGCCTCCTTCGCGGAGCTCAGCGTGACGGCGTCGCTGCCGTCGATCTCGGCGATTCGGACGCGGACGTGCTCGTCGGACGCCGTCGGCAGGTCCTTGCCGACATGGTCGGCCTGGATGGGGAGCTCGTGGTGGCCGCGGTCGATCAGCACGGCGAGGCGGACGGCGCGGGGGCGCCCCAGGTCCTTCAGCGCGTCCATCGCGGCGGCGATCGTCCGACCGGAGTACAGCACGTCGTCCACCAGGACGACGGTGGCGCCGTCCAGCGACACCGGGACGCGGGTGCGCCCCACGGGCCGGGTCGGATGGCGGCGCAGGTCGTCGCGGTACATCGTGATGTCGAGCTCACCGACGGGCACCTCCACCCCCTCGGCGTCCGCGATCAGGGCTGCCAGCCGGTGCGCCAAGGGCGCTCCGCGCGAGGGGATGCCGAGCAGCACGAGATGGTGGGTGCCACGGTTGGTCTCGAGGATCTGGTGGGCGATGCGACGCATCGCGCGGGCGATGTCGTCGGCGTCCCAGATCACGCGGGCGTCGTCCGGGGCAGGTCGGGGCTCATGCGTGGCGCTCATCGAAGCCCCAATCTAGCGCACCCACCCGGGCGGAGATGTCCGCTACGATTCCGGCCATGACCCACCTGCTCGGACTTCCGATCCTCCAGACGCTGCCGGGCTGGCCCGAGGCGTACACGCCGACGCTCATGGACATGCTGTGGCTGGTCCTCATCATCCCGTTCGGCATCGGTGCCGTGTTCACCCTGTTCATCCTGGGGCCCACGTGGTTCCGTCGTTCGCATCCCTCGACCGAGCTCGAGCGCAGCTGAACGCTCACCGCGGCGTGTGCGCCTCGATCCAGGCCAGGACGTCCGCGGTCACCTCGTCACGGTTGGTCTCGTTGAACACCTCGTGGCGGCCCTGGGGGTACACGGTCACGGTCACGTCCGCGAGCCCCGCGTCCCGGTAGCGCTGACCCAGCTGCTCGATGAGGTCACCGCCGCGGGCGAGTGGGTCGTCGCTGCCCGAGACGAGCAGCAGGGGCAGGTCGGGCCGGACGCCGCCGCGCGCCGCCGCGTCCGCCAACCGCTCGGCGTGGGAGAAGATCGCCGGCATCGTCGCCTCCGGGGTGGCGAAGCCGCACAGCGGGTCGGCGACATAGGCGTCCACCTCCGCCTCGTCCCGCGAGAGCCACTCGTACCCCGTGCGGTGCTCGAAGCCCGCGTTGAACGCCTCGAGCCCGCCGCCACCGCCGCCCTCGGCCAGGGCGGCCACGGTCACGTCGACCGCCGTCGTTCCGGAGAGCACGACGCCATCCCACACGTCGGAGGCGTCCAACAGTGCCGACTGCGTCGCGAACGAGCCCATCGAGTGCGCCACGAGAAACAGCGGCACGTCGGGGTTCTCGTCGCGGAGCCGTCGGCCGAAGCCCACCAGGTCCGCCACGAGCCCGTCCCAGCCTCCCGCACCGAAGTCCCCCGGCACGTCGGTGATGGACGCACCGTGGCCGCGGTGGTCGATCGCGGCCACCGCATAGCCGGCGGCGTTGAGCGCCCGGGCGAGGCGGTCGTACCGCGCCGAGTGCTCGGCCAAGCCGTGGGCGATCTGGACGACGCCGCGCGGGGCGTCCACCGGCCACGCGTAGCGGGCCAGGGCGATCTGGTCGGACGGGGAGACGAAGGCATCGGTGCGCTGCATGGTGCCCATCATCGCAGGCGCCTCCGACAATTTTCGTCGCGGCGATCCCGCCCCCCGGCTCGGCGGTTCAGGGCAGGCGCAGCGCCCACGGGTCGGTGTTGAGGGTGGAGACGTGGGTGGTCAGCGGCACGCCACGTTCGGACGCCGCCGCCTGCAGGAACGCTTCGGCGGCGGGCAGCCACGTCCACTCCGCGGCCCAGTGGGGCACGTCGATGAGCACGGGGGCGTCGGCGTGGGCGAGGAAATCCTGCGCCGGGTGGTGGCGCAGGTCACCGGTCACGTAGCAGTCGACGCCTGCGGCGCGCGCGTCGTCCAGCATCGAGTCACCGGCACCACCCAGCACGGCCACGCTGCTGACCAGCCGCTCGGGGTCACCGCCCAGCTTGACCCCGCCGGCGGTGGCGGGGACGCCGGCGGCCAGCGCACGCGCCACCGCGCGGGCGGGGCGCGGCTCGGGCAGGCGCCCAATGCGGCCCAGGCCGCCTCCGGCCGGGGCGGCCACCAGCGGACGCCGCTCCACCAGGCCCAGCACGTCGGCCAGGCAGTCCGCCACCCCGCCGGGGGCCGCATCGGCGTTGGTGTGCGCGGTGTACACCGCGATCCCGGCCCGGATCAGCGCGGTCACCACCCGGCCCTTGGGCTCATCGCCGCGGACGCCGTGCACGCCGCGCAGCAACAGCGGGTGGTGGGAGACGATCAGCTCGGCCCCCAGGGTCATCGCCTCGGCGACCACGGCGTCGGTCACGTCCACGCTCAGGAGCACGGTCGACACCGCGGCGTCCGGCTCGCCGACGCTGAGCCCGACCTGGTCCCACTCCTCCGCCAGGCCAGGCGGGTACCGTCCATCGAGCCACACGTCCATCTCGGCGACCGTCGCGCTCACGGGTGCCTCACTCCGCCGGCTGCTCGCTCTGGGCCCCCTGCGGCGTCGGCGCCCCCTCTTGGTTCCGGAGCGCGCGCTCGGCGTCGTCGCGGCGCTCGAGGACGAGGCGGCGGACGGCATCCGGCAACTCGCGCGCGGCGAGGAAGGCGTCCAGCCGGTCGAGGAACGCGCGGTCGGCGAGCGGGCGGGGGAACAGCAGGCCCAGCACGTGCTGCCGGATGGTGGTGGAGCGCTTGTCCCAGCCGTCGCGCTGCTCGGCGATGGCCGCGACCACGTCGAGGTAGCGCTCGGCGTAGGGGGCGAGCAGCTCGTCCTGGTCGAGCTGCCAGAACTGCGAGCAGATCTGGAAGTGCGTCTCGTTCGGGGTGTCGCGCTGCGTGGCCGCGGCCCAGGCCTCCGCCTTGGCGTCGGCGTCGGCCAGGGCCGAGCGGGCCCCCGCCGCCTTCTCGGCGCCGGTCGCCGTCTTGTCGCGCTGGGCCTCGGCTGCGATCTCGGCCTCCCCGATCGCACCGACGCGGGCCAGCTCGGTGAGCAGCCGCCACCGCAGGTCGGTGTCGACGGCCAGCCCCTCGGGCACCTCCTCGCCGTTCAGCCACGCCTGCAGCACCTCGGCGCCCACGGCGTCGTTGATCGCCAGCGCGAGGGCGCGGACGAGGGCGAGCTGGTGGTCCGAACCCGGCTCGGCCGCCAGCATGAGCTGGGCCACGCCCACCTGGAACCGGTCGGCGAGGGCGCGGCGCTGTTCGCGCGGCGCGTAGTAGTCGATCGCGAGGCGGGCCTGCCCCAGCAGCGCGCTCACGGCGGTGAGGTCGGACTCCACGCCGACGCCGCGCAGCACAAGGTCCACGTAGTCGGCCACCGCCATCTCGCCGTCGCGCGTGAGGTCCCACGTCGCGCCCCAGCACAGGGCTCGGGCGAGCTCGTCGTCGAGGGCGTGGACGTGCTCCACGAGCGTGGCCAGCGAGGTCGCGTCCAGTCGGATCTTGGCGTAGGTGAGGTCGTCGTCGTTGAGCAGCAGCAGGGCCGGGCGCGGGCGTCCGACGAGCTCGGGCACCTCGGTGAAGGGGCCGTCGATGTCGCACTCGACGCGGTCGGTGCGCACCAGCGCCCCGTCCACCAGGTCGTAGCAGCCGACCGCCACGCGGTGCTGGCGCAGCGTGGGCCACTGCTCCGACGCGGTCTGCCGGATGCCGAAGCGCGTGAAGGCCCCGTCGTCGCCGAGCTCCCACTCCGCCGCCAGCGTGTTCACCCCGGCGGTCTGCAGCCACTGGCTGGTGAAGAACGACAGATCGCGCCCGGAGGCCGCCTCCAGGTGGGCCAGCAGATCGGGCAGCTCGGTGTTGCCGTAGGCGTGCTCGGCGAAGTAGGCGCGGACGCCGGCGAGGAAGTCCTCGACGCCGACGAACGCCACCAGCTGGCGCAGCGCCGAGGCGCCCTTGGCGTAGGTGATGCCGTCGAAGTTCAGCTCGACGGCCTCGAGGTCGTACATGTCCGCGTCTATCGGGTGGGTGGAGGGCAGCTGGTCCTGCCGGTAGGCCCACGTCTTGCGGCTGTTGCTGAACGTCGCCCACGGGTCGGCGCGGTCGTCGAACTGGGCGCGGATCTCGGCCTGGGCGAAGTGGGACGCCCACTCCGCGAAGCTCTCGTTGAGCCACAGGTCGTCCCACCACTTCATCGTCACGAGGTCGCCGAACCACATGTGCGCCATCTCGTGGAGGATCGTGTTGTCGCGGCTCTCGTAGGACGCCCGCGTCTGCCGGCTGCGGAAGATGTACTCGTCGCGGAACGTCACACAGCCCGCGTTCTCCATGGCCCCGAAGTTGAACTCCGGCACGAAGATCTGGGCGTAGTCGTCGAACGGGTAGCTGAGCCCGAAGTGGTCCTCGAACACGGCGAAGCCGCGCTGGGTGGTCTCGAAGATGCGCTCGGCATCGAGGTGCTCGGCGAGGGACGCGCGCACGTGGATCGACAGCGGGATGGTGGAGCCGTCGTTGCGGGTGTGGGTGTCGGTGACGGTGTGGAACTCACCGGCGCACAGCGCGGTGATGTAGGTCGAGATCGGCTGGGTCGGCGCGAAGTCCCACACGGCGAAGCCCTCGTCGGCCGGGGTCGGCGCCACGGCGGGGGCGTTCGACAGAACGGTCCAGGACGCCGGGGCCACGACCGTGAGCCGGAACGGGGCCTTGAGGTCGGGCTGCTCGAAGGTCGCGTACATGCGGCGGGCGTCCGCCACCTCGAACTGGCTGTAGAGGTACGTGCGGTCGTCGGCCGGGTCGATGAACCGGTGGAGGCCCTCGCCGGTGCGGGAGAAGCGCATCACGGCCGTCACGGTGAGCGTGTGGTCGCCCTCGGCGAGTTCGAGCGTGAGGTGCTCCCCGTCGAACGCCTCGGGGCGCAGCGGCGCGCCGTCGAGGTCGGCGTCGATGACCTCCTCGGCGATGAGGTTGGCGTTGGCGACGCAGCCGATGGAGCGGAAGTGCACCGTCGTCGTCGAGACGAACGTGGTGTCGGGGGATGCCAGCGGCTCGCCGCCCGGGCGGCGTCCGGTGAGGTCGACCAACACCTCGTAGGACGTCACCTCCAGCTGGCGGCTCCGGACAGCGGCTTCGTCGCGGGTGATGTTGGCTCCGAACATGGGGCTCCGTCCCAGGGTCGATCGACAGGTGCACCGGCCACCCTAGCGCCCGGCTCCGACGTTTCCCGCACCCCCGAACCGGGCCCCCGCGTGGGTAGGGTGGTGCCCATGACGCAGCAGGTGGACTTCTGGTTCGATCCCGTGTGCCCGTGGGCCTGGATGACCTCCCGGTGGATGCTCGAGGTGGAGAAGGTGCGCGACGTGCACACCACCTTCCACGTGATGAGCCTCGCGGTGCTCAACGAGGGGCGCGACCTGCCCGAGAACTACCGCCGCTCCATGGACGCCGCCTGGGCGCCCGTGCGCGTCGCCCTCGGCGTCGAGCGCGAGCACGGCCCCGAGAAGCTCCGGGAGTTCTACACCGCCCTCGGCACCCGGCTCCACCCGGGCGAGGAGGACCGCTCGCGCGCCACGCTGGAGGCCGCGCTGGCCGACGCCGGGCTGCCGACTGAGCTGGCCGACCTCGGTGAGACCGACGCCCACGACGACGCCCTGCGCGCCAGCCACCACGCGGGCATGGATCCGGTGGGCGACGAGGTGGGCACCCCGGTGATCCACGTGAACGGGATGGCGCTGTTCGGCCCGGTGATCTCGCCGGCGCCGAAGGGCGAGGAGGCCGGCCAGCTGTTCGACGGCTTCGTCAAGGTGACCGCCTACCCCGGCTTCTTCGAGCTCAAGCGCACCCGCGACGTCGGGCCGATCTTCGACTGACCCTGTTTGACTGACCGACCACTGGGTTGCGCGTCCTGTGCGTACCCCTCGACCACGAAAGGGATGACTGACATGCGGGTTCACATCGCCACCGACCATGCCGCGTTCGATCTCAAGCAGTACCTGGTCAAGGAACTGACCGCGCTCGGCTACGAGGTCGTCGACCACGGGGCCGACACCTACGACGCCGCCGACGACTATCCCGAACTCATCATTCCCTGCGCCGAGGCCGTGGCCGCCGACCCCGGCTCGCTCGGCATCGTGCTCGGGGGCTCGGGCAACGGCGAGCAGATCGCCGCGAACAAGGTGAAGGGCATCCGCGCCGGGCTGGCCTACAACACCGTCATGGCGCGCCTGACGCGCGAGCACAACAACGCCAACGTGCTCAGCCTGGGTGGGCGCATGCAGAGCCTTGAGGATGCGCTCGACATGGCCAAGGTGTTCCTCGAGACGCCGTTCTCCGGGGATCCGCGCCACCAGCGGCGCATCGACATGCTCGACGCCTACGAGGAGCGCCAGGCCCGCTGAGCCGTCCCGTCTGATCAGCGCGGCGACGCGCCCGCCGACCGCCGGCACCGTCCGGCCGCAAAGGAGTCCCGATGCCCGAGGGGCACGTCACCCACCGGCTCGCCCGGGCTCTCGCGGACGCCTTCGCCGGCCGTCCGGTCAGCGTCAGCAGCCCCCAGGGCCGGTTCGAGGACGCGGCCGCGCTGCTGGACGGCACGGTGCTGACGGGTGCCGACAGCGTGGGCAAGCACCTGCTGGTCGACTTCGAACCGGGCACCGTCTGGATCCACCTCGGGCTGATCGGCAAGCTGTTGTTCACCGACGCATTTCCCGCCCCCAACCCGGCGACGCTGCGGCTGCGGATCACCGACGGCGTCACCGCCGCCGATCTCCGCGGCCCGCAGTGGTGCCGGCTCATCACCCCGGACGAGCGCGCCGGGGTGGTGCTCTCCTCGGGTCCGGACCCGATCCGCGAGGACGCCGACCCCGAGCGGGCGTGGACGGTGGTCCACCGCTCGCGCAAGCCGTTCGCCGCGGTGCTCATGGACCAGAAGGCCTTCGCCGGGGTGGGCAACATCTTCCGCGCCGAGGTGCTGTACCGCCACGGCATCGACCCGATGCTGCCGGCGGCGCAACTGCCCCGGCCCGTGTTCGACTCCGTCTGGGGCGATCTGGTCACGCTCATGCGCGCCGCCGTGGACGTGGGGCGCATCGACACGGTGTTCGACCAGCACACCCCGGACGCCATGGGTCGCGACCCCCGCGTCGACCGGCACGGCGGCGAGGTCTATGTCTACCGCCGCGCCAACCTGCCCTGTCACGTGTGCGGCACGCCCGTCGCCACCAGCGACCTGGCCGGGCGCAACCTGTACTGGTGCCCCGTCTGCCAGCCGGCCGGGTCGGTGGGGCGTCCGCTCCCCGGTGGGGCGTGGGCGTGAGCCGGCCGGTCCCGCCGAGCTCTCCGGACACCTGGCCCTTCTCCTGTCAGGTGACTGGCGGCGGGCGCGGGCTCGCCGTCCGACACGGTCGCCAACGGGTCGCGGAACTGGCCTTCGGGCTGCCGGGGGAGCCCGTCCCCGGCTTCACGCCCGACGAGGATGAGGTGCGCCTCACTCGCGCCGAGGCGTTCACCGCCCGGCTGCGCCACACGCCCGATGCGACCGGGTGGGTCAGCACCGTTTCGCTCGACAACCACACCGACGCCGAGCGGGCGCTGCCGCCGCTCGGTGTCGCGGTGACGCTCGCCCCCGCCTGGGTTGGGTGGTCGTGGAGCTCGGACACCGAGGGTTTCATCGTCTGCGCCCCGGCGGCCGGCACCGGGCCGTGCCTGTTGGTGGGCGTGCGGCGCGGCTTCTTTCGGGCCGCCCAGTCGGCACCGGTGTTCCTGGCCGCCGACCGGCGCGGTGAGGGGTTGGGCGCAGGCGTGGCCGCGTTCCACCTGGCGCACCCCACCGGGTCGTTGCGTCCGTTGGGGCGGCACGTCACGACGCTGGAGTTCTCCTCGATCGCCACGGTGGACGCGGCGGCGTCCCAGCTGCCGGCCTGGCTGCCCGACCTGCTCGTTGCACCCCGCGACGAGATGGTGCTGCGGACGCCCGACCTCGGCGTCACCCCGGGGGCGGGTGTGGACCTGACGACCGTGGGGACGGACGCCCTGGTGACGGGCGAACCCGGGCACCGGGAACTCGCCGTGCACGGCGTCCGCGGGGTGCAGCGGCTGCGGTTGTCGTTCACGCCGGAAGCGGGGTCGCTGGTGATGGATCTGGCGGCCGAGCGCCTGGAGACGCGACCGGGCGGGTCGGCGTCGTCGGCTGCGGCCGTGGTGGCCGGGGCCCTGGCGCACGGCCTGACCCCGGAGCCGGAGCGGGCTCTGGACTGGCTCGAACGTGAGGACTGGTTGGGGCGCGGCGACGTGTGGGGCCCTGCCATCAGCGGCGTGATCGCCCAGGAGACCCGGGACCCCGACCTCCTGCGGGCGGCGTGCGACGCCGTGGCTGCGGCCGACTATGTACCGGGCCTGGCTGTGATCGGGACCCGCCTGTGGTGGGGCACGCTGCGCGCCGGTCTGCCGCCGTTCGCGCTGACCGACGTCTTCGACCGCGCCACGGACGACCCCCTGGCCCAGCTCGAGAACGCCGTGCTGCGGAATCTGCCCGAGGAACGGTGGGGCGCGGTGGCGTCCGGCTTCGTGAACCGGCTCGGCGGTGGGTTGCCTGGCCAGCCGGTCGGTTTGTCCGAGGCGGACGCCGGCCTGGCCATCGCGCTGCTGCGCATGGTGCCCGAACACTGGGCCGTGCGCCGGGCCGCGACGCAGGCGTCGGAGAAGGCAGAGGCATTACTGCTGTGTGACCACGCCGACCGGCTTCACCCGGCCCTGGACGGCCTCGCCTGGTTGCTGATGGGGGAGATCGGCTCGTGACGCGGTAGGCTCGACCCCTGTTGACCGGGGCGTAGCGTAGTGGCTAGCGCGCCTGCTTTGGGAGCAGGAGACCGCAGGTTCGAGTCCTGTCGCCCCGACCACGCATCGGCCCACGATCCGCTCGCCCGATCGCGTCCCCGTGACCGACTGGCCGGACGCGTGGAGCCCGAAAGATCACGCCTGAGACTCGCTCGTTCCGGCGAAGAAGCCGCGGTCGCGTCCCTCGACGTTGGCGTCGGACGCGATCCGTACCTCGCCGCGCAGGCGGATGTCTTCCGAGGACGCCCCGACGAGCAGGTCGATCTCCCCGGCTTCGACCACCCAGCGCAGGTCGGCGTCCAGGAACGCCAGCTGGGTGACGGGGAACCGGAAGGTGACGACTACGGCGCCGTCGGGGGCGACATCGGCGGCCTCGACGCGGAGGTCGGTGTACGCGAAGGTGGTGTAGGTGAGCCCGTGTCCGAAGGGGTGGCGCGGGGTGTGGGGGCAGTCGACGTAGTTGGCGAACCCGATGCTGCCACCCTGGTGCCACGCCGATCCGCGCGGATGCGGACCCGCTCGATCATCGCGGGGTCGGCGATGTCGGGCAGGAACAGGCACGACACCTGCGCCATCTTCTCGTCCAGGCTCACGAGGGGGAGCAGCGCCGCCGCGCGCTCCTCGGGTGGAAGGGCGGCGTCCAGATGCGTGTCGCTCATGAGGGTTCCTTCGCTAGCTGAGGTGTGACGGCCGCGGTACGAGGTTGTCGTCCCCTCCAAAGGCCGAGCGGCCCTCGTCGCCGTCCCAGACGGAGACGCCCATCGCGTACCCCTTTTCCCGCCCTCGCAGGCGCGACCCGCAAACCCTGCTCAAGATAGACAGCCGATCTCGAACACAGGACGTCCGGATCCGGACGCCTCATCGCGACCGCTTCCCTGATCTGAGCCTGTCCCTGTCATGATCGCCGCTGTGGGGGCATTACAAGGCATGAGCGTCGATTCCGAAGGGGACTTCGAGGCCTTGTTCGCGGCCACGAGCGCCAGCGTGTTCGCCTATGCCAGGCGGCATGTGGAGGCCGATGTGGCCGCGGACGTGGTCAGTGAGGTGTATCTGGTTGCGTGGAAGCGACGCCATGAGTTGCCTGACGAGCCCGTCGCGTGGCTGTTGGTGACGGCCCGCCATGTGGTGCTCCGATATTGGCGCACCCGGTCCAGACAACTGCGCCTGATGACCGAGCTGGCCGGCATCCAGGCGATGGCGGCCACGTCGGACGCTTCGGTGGAGGAGCGGTCCGCCCTCGGGGCGGCCTTTGCCGCCCTGTCCGCCGATGACCGGGAAGCACTGCTGTTGGTGGGGTGGGACGGCCTCACGCCCCAGCAAGCAGCCCGCGTGATGGGGTGTTCGGCCAACACGTTCGCGGCCCGGCTGTCCCGGGCCAGGCGACGACTGTCGAATCAAGCCGGCGACCAGCGGTCCTTGCGGCTGGTCGCCCTTCCTGCAGGAGCAGACAATGGTTGATCTGATCGAACGTACCAAGCCCACCGAGGCGGGGCTGACCGCCGAATGGACGCCCGAAGCGCGGCAGGAGGTTCTGGGCCGGGTCCTGGCCGGCGAGGTTCCGCGGATGCGGTCGGGGCGTCGTGCCTGGCCGGCCGCCGTGGCGGCCTCGCTGTTGGCGGGGCTGATGCTGGCTCCGCCGGCTGCGTTGCCGGGCTGGTTCTTCAACACGGCCGCGGCCGAGGAACTGGCTGGTGTCGCACGTGCTGCCCGTGAGTTGCCCCCACTGGAGTGGGTAGATGGCCAGTTCCTCCGCGTCCGCACCATCGAAACGCAAGACAGGGGCAGCCTGGAACCCGGTTCTGATGCCGCAGAAGAGGAGTTCGGGCCGGACGGTCAGCGGCGCGTGACCTATGACGACTTCCACACCCCCGACGGCTGGACGTGGTCCGACAGGCTCGTCAATGGCGCCAGCGAGCGCTACATCTTCCCGCCCGGTTGGGGGTGGACTCGCCCCGATTATGCCGCCGGTATGCCCACCGAGGCGCACCTCCTCGACGTCTTCTTGCGCGCCCGCGTGCTCGGCTCGACATCCCAGGACGAGGCCGTCTTCGTCGCCATCGGGGACATGCTGAAGCAGGAGGCCGCACCGCCCAGCATCCGCGCCGCAGCGATCGGGGTTCTGGGGCTCAACCCCAAGGTCACCGTCCACCAGGGAGACGACCCGGAAGGACGCGAAGCGCTCACGGTGACCTTCACCGACGAGGCACAGCGGCCCGGGATGAGCCAGCACCTGTACCTGGATCGGGAGACAGGTGTACTCCTCGCCTCCGCGATCGACTACCCCGAGGGGCACTACCAGAGGGTGGTCACCAGCCGGGAAGTCGTCGACAGCCTGCCAGCAGACCTCGCGGCCGCTCTCGGCACCGAGAAGACCGGCAAGGCAATCATGGACGGCCAGACCACGATCATCCCCGACAACGCAGGTCCAGACCCCGTACCCGTGCCCGAACAGACCTACACGCCCGCCCCCAAACGCTAACCCGAAGGACACCGAGGACCCCCGCCGCGAGCCGCGGCGGGGTCCTGTTCACCCCGGTCGTCGGTCACAGTTGAAGGAGGAGGCGCAGTGCCGGGCGGGGTCGAGGTGGAGGCTACATCAGGCCGAGTTCTCCCGACAGATCGGGCAACCGTCCCCCGACTGCCGTGAGCTCACGAGGCCGAAAGCCGGGTGAACACCCCCGTCCGCAACCATCCTTCCAGCCGGGCGATCGTGGTCATCGCGTAATCAGCGGCCTGCTGCCGCATCGCGTGCGTGCTGCTCACCAGGATGTCGTTGGCCAGGAGGAGTTGGCGGGAGGCCACGACGCTCTCGAAATCCGCGCGGTCCAGCGCGGGCAGCGGACGCCGCTGGGCGTACCCCTCCCTCAGCGCAGCCTCGGTGGGTCCGTGCCGGTCGGCGAGGTAGAAGGTCGAGATCGCGAGGTCCACGGCGGGGACGGACAGGCCCGCGTCGTCGAAGTCGAAGATCGACAGCCGGCCCCCGTTCCACTTGAGGTTGCCGCCGTGCAGGTCGGCGTGCAACGGGATCAACCGCTGGCCGGCGCACACGCGCTCCATCGCTGCGGTGCATCGGTCCATCGCGGTGGTGACGGTCGCCTTGGCCTCCTCGTCGAAACCCTCGTAGGAGGTGAGCCGGTCGGCGTCGCCGAAGAGTGGGGTGTCGAAGGTGGGCAGATCGGCGTTCGGCGGCAGGGCCCAGCCCTCGGCGTGTTCGTGCAGCGTTGCCATGGCGACGCCCAGCGCGTGGGCCTGGTCGACATCGACCTCGGTGGCGATGTCATCCCCCGCCAGCCAGCTGCTCGCGGTGGCGTGGGCGAGGCGTCCGAGTGCTGCGCTGTGCGCCGTGGCGAACCAGTCACCGTTCAGCGCCCGCAGTGGGTCCGGAACCCTGACGTCGCTCTGCGTGGCGAGCGCGTGCTGCCATGCCTGCTGCCCGCGGATCTGCCCGGGGGTGCTCTTGGAGTTCGTGTTGACGCGGAGCGCGATCGTCCTCGTATCGGTGGTGTCCACGCGAAAGGTCGTGTTGTAACCGTGCAGCAGGACCTCCAGCCGGTCGACGGTCAGCCCGAAATGCCCGGCGGCAGCCAGCGCCACCTCCCTCAGAACCTCGACTTGGCCCTCCTCGTCGAGGTCGTCGTACTCCCTGCCCACGCGGCCAGCCTGCCACGTGGGCTTGCCCTCTCGGGCAGAGGCGGATGTCGTCGAGCGCGCGAGGCAGGTGTCGCCTTCGTCAATCACCGACGTCGGCGCCGAGGTGCGCGTCCACGCGCACGCACCGGGTCCGCAACCGTGGCACGAGAAGCTGGAGGACGGCGCCCAGCCAGTCGCGGTCGTCCGGGTCACGCCGGAGGCGGGTCAGCGGGTGCTCTAGACCGCGGCGGGTGTGGACGCCGCTCACGACGACGCGGACGGTGACCAGGCCCGGCACCAGACGCGCGAGGGCGTCCGTGCTGCGCGCGGTCGCGGGGGGGCCGGCCGGAACCGGGCGCACGGCCGGGTCCGGCTCGATGCGGCCCGCCGGGAACGTCAGCACCGCCCCGCCCGCGAGCAGGTGGTTCGCCATCGCTCGCACCACCTCCCCGCGGGAGCCCGCTGCAGGCACCACGATCAGCCGTTCGCGCAGGTGCGGCAGCGCCGCGGTGAACGCGTGCTCGCGCGCCACGATGCGGAGGTCGTCGCGGGGGAGCGCCGCCAGCAGCGCGATCGCGTCGAACAGGCCGGGATGGTTGGCCAGGATGAGGACCGGCCCTTCGGCAGGCACCCACTCCATGCCGGACGCGTCGAGCTCCGGCACCAGCCGGGCCAGCAGGTCGGACGCGGCGGCGCGCAGCCCGAGGCGGTCGATGGCGTCGTCGAAGGCCACCAGATCGCGGGCCAGCCGGCGGGTGGGCGGTGCGATCAGCGCCCCCGCCAACGCACGGACCGGACGGGGAGCGCGCGCCAGCGCGAAGGCGCGCAGTGCGTCGTCCGTGGCGAGGGCGACGAGGCGTCCGAAACGGTCGGGCATCCGCCCATCTTGGGCCACCCCGTCCGGGCAGGGAAAGCACAACGCCGGCGTGCGCTCTCGACCGGCCGCCCCTCAGGCGCGCTGCGGTATCAGAAGGCCCCGGGCCACACACCTGATCGGTATGACGAATGCTCTCGCTCCCGGTTCCCTCGCCCACGCGTTTTGGGTCGCCACCGGCGACGCCCCGCCTCCGCCTCCCGCCCCGGGGCATGCGGACGCCGGCCCGACGCCTCGCGCCCCCGAGACGGTGCCGGTGGCTGAACCGGCCTGGCCGCCGAGTGCAGCCGCCGGTGAGCAGGCACCCCTGCCGGGCGTGGCGTCCGGGCTGGGGCTGGCGAAGTTCCGGGACCGGCTGCGCATCCCGCCCGTCATCCGGGCCTGGCACCGGCCGGCGAACCAGCCGAT
Organism: Propioniciclava soli; assembly: GCF_038502305.1. Lineage (NCBI taxonomy): Bacteria > Bacillati > Actinomycetota > Actinomycetes > Propionibacteriales > Propionibacteriaceae > Propioniciclava > Propioniciclava soli. The sequence continues at coordinate 2,376,823 of NZ_CP115965.1, read as the reverse complement.
CCGCATCGCCGCCGAGCGGACGCGCGTGCGCTGGCACGCCGACCTGCCGGAGGTGGAGGCGTGGGGGTACGAGGGCTCGGTGCCCGGGCCCACCATCGAGGTGCTGCGCGGGCAGGAGGCCCGCATCGACTGGGAGAACGCGCTCGCAGCCGACGACGGTGCTCCCGCCACCTTGCCCTTCGACGTGGTGCGCGTGCCGCCGCTGCCGTTCGGGTCGGTGCCGTTCAACGCCGACTTCGCGACCGCCATGCGCCCCGGCGGACGATCCACCACCGTCGCCACCGGCCCAGACTCCTACGAGCCCCTGCCCGGCACCGCCACCGTGGGGGCGTCCACCGTCGTCCACCTGCACGGGGCCCTCACCGACGGCCACAACGACGGCTGGGCACACAACGTCGCCCTGCCGGGGCGGGTGACCCGCTGCACGTACCCGAACGAGCAGGAGGCGACCACGCTGTGGTACCACGACCACGCGATGGCGGTCACGCGCTTCAACGTCCACGCTGGCCTGGCCGGCTTCTATCTCATCCGCGACTGGCGCGAGCACGAGCTGGGGTTGCCGCGCGGGGAGTTCGAGATCCCGCTGACCCTCGGCGACCGCAACCTCGAGACCGACACCGACGGCGTCTTCACCGGCCGGGTGCTCTACAAGCACTCCGGCTTCCAGTTCGCGGAGGGCGGCACCGTGGGGGACGTGCCCTTCAGCGGGCCCTTCCACACCGCCAACGCAACCATCTGGCCGGTGCTGCGCGCCCGGCCGCGCTGGTACCGGTTCCGGCTGCTCAACGCGTCCGGCACGCGCACCCTGCGCCTCGCGCTGCACGACACCACCGACGAGGTCTTCGCCCCTGACGTGTCCGTCCCCGCCACGTCACCGGCCTTCGGCGCCCACCGTCTGGCCCCCGCGTGGGTCGTCATCGGCACCGACGGCGGTCTCCTGCCCACCCCCTCGACGCCCCAGGATGGGCTCATCGAGTTCGGCCCGGGCGAGCGACTCGACGTGGTGGTGGACCTGCGCCGCCTCGGGGGACGCACCCTGGAGCTCCGCAACGAGAACGGGACGGTCCTCAACGCCCAACCGGGCGAAGCGGACGCCACCATCCTGCAGATCACCGTCCGGCCCGGACGCGAGCGCGACGAGTGGGAGGTGCCCCGGGTGCTCAGCCAGGAGTACCACCGCTACCGGCACCACCACGACGGGACGCTGGGCATCGGCGACGAGGTGGTCCACACCCACGAGCACGTGTGGGTCGGCGTGGTGCCGCCCGGCACCCACGGCAATCTGCATCCGGGTCTGTGGGAGCTGCAGGAACTCACCGACGGCGCGCCCGTCCCCGACCACGACGTCATCCGCATCACGCGCACTGACGGGACGGTGATGGCCCTGCACCCCGTGGCGCGCCTCTTCGACGACCCGACCACGATCTTCTTCCCCCACGGGGCCTGGGCGGTGTGGCACCTGCTGCATCTCGGCGGGCCGCCGCACCCCATGCACATCCACATGACCGAGTTCCAGATGATCGCCCGCCGGCAGTGGCCGCTGGGTCCGGGGGGAACGGTGCCGGGTTTTGACCCGGCCACCGGTACGGTCACCGACCCGCTGCCGCAGCCCGGGCCGGGGCGGCCCCTGGTGGGTGCTGCGGCGGGCATGAAGGACACCTGGGTGCTGCAACCGGGTGAGTGGGTCTCGGTGCTCGGCCGCTTCGCGGGGGCCACTGGCAGCTTCATGTACCACTGCCACATCCTCGACCACGAGGACCACACGATGATGCGGCCCTTCGTCGTCATGGCGCCCGGGGTGCTCCCCCTGCACCGCGGACACGGGGGCGGCCACCACTGAGCGTCCACCCCGGGGCCGACCCCAGCAGGAGTCCGGCGCTGTCGTGGACGCCGCCGGAGGACGAAACGTCTTCCGCTACGGTGACCCGAACCGTGCCGATGTGCGGATCCCGGCCCCCGACCCCAGGAGCACCATGCTGACCGACTTCGTCCGCGACCAGGCCTTCACGATCGCGTGGTTCGGGGTCATGGCGTTCGCGTGGTTCGGATGGGCGCAGGAGGACCCGGAGCCTTCGTGGCGGTGGAAGCTCGGCGTCGGCTCGGCCGTCGGCATGCTCCTGGCGGTTCCGTTCGTCTGGGCGGTGATCCAGGGGTGGCAGCAGCCCACGGCGCTCGAGGGGCGCTACCCGTGGTTCGGCGTGCTCGTCGCCGTGGAAGTGGTGCTCGCGGGCGCCGGGGCCCTGGTGCTCTGGCGGCGGGGGCAGGCGCGGTGGGTCGCCTGGTGGATCGCGGTGGTCGTGGCGGCCCACTTCCTCCCGATGGTCTGGCTCCTCAACGACGTCTCCTTGGCCCTGTTGGCCGTCCTGCAGTTGGCCGGCCTGGTCGCGCTCGTGCCGCTGCTGCGTCGCTCCACGCGGACGACCAGCCGCGTCGCCTGCCCGCTCATGGGCGCCTCGTTGCTCCTGTTCGCGCTGGCCTCCGCCGTCGTGTTCGTTCTGCGACACGGTTCGCCCTTCTGAGGCTCGCATTCCGAGGCAGGACGCCGGCGCGCGACGGTGACCGTCGGCGGCTGGCTGCGTGCGCTCTCTTGCTCGTCGCAGGCCGTAGTGCAGCGCCGATTCCGGTCTTGGCCATGGGCATCGTGATGAGTTGCCTCGTCGCGATGGCGGCCCTCGTGGTGGGGGAGGAGCGGAGGCAACTCCGTCGGCGGGATGCCCTGCATGTCGGCGTGTTAGTCGTCGCGAGGTGGCTGGTACTTCAGCGCGGTGAATGTCCTTGTGGCTGCCCTATTCGTTGGTGTCGCGGGTGCGGCACCGGCACTCGGGCTCGGGGTGGCACTGGCGCCCCTGTTGCTGCTGGTGTGGGCCAACACCCGGTACGCAGCGACCCGGGAACTGCACTCCGTGGCACGGCAACCGGAGAGCGTGGGCATTTGTCCAACCGGGAACCCGGTGAAACACTGGGCGGAGAGGATCGCCGGTCACCTGTGTGCCCTTCCCCCGTCCGACGGGCGTTCCGCCTGACCACCTTGGGGGAAGAACCATGCACGACACGCATTTCGACGACGCCGGCACCGGGGCCGACGACACGCGGGCCCACAGCACCGGCGTCGGCAACTCGGGGGCCGAGCGCGCGGCATCGCCCCTGCCGCCGCCGCGCACGCGGTGGGTGGCGGCGGTCGCCAGGGTCCCCTTCGTCGAGCAACTCCGCGACGACGTGCGCCAGCACGAGTCGCCGTTCGTGCCGGGCTTCCAGGCCGTGGCCACCGCGCGACTGGGTCAGTGGCTGGACGAGGGCCGGTTCCCAAAGCCGGCCGCAGCGGCGCTCCGGCCGCTGCAGCGGGTGGCCAGCACCGTCGTCCGCAACGTCTACGGCATCGAGCTTCCGCACACTGCCAAGCTAGGCCGCCGCGTCCGCATCGCGCACCAGAGCGGCATCGTGATCCACCCCCAGGCCGTGATCGGCGACGACGTCGTGATCCGGCAGAACGTCACCATCGGCGCCGGCAGCGGAGTGTTCACCGGACGCCGCGAGGCCCCGATCGTGGGCAACCGGGTGTCGATCGGAGCGGGTGCGACCTTGGTGGGCCCGATCACGATCGGTGACGATGCAGTCATCGGGCCGGGTGCCGTCGTGATGACCAACGTGCCGGCCGGGGCGACCGTGCTGGCACAACCCCCGCGGGTGATCCGTCGCGCGGCACCCCGGGCGTCCGAGGCGGCCGATCCCACCGGCACGTCGGCGTCCTCCGGAGGCCAATCGTGAGCGTGCCGGTGCCACCCCATGCGGCCCTGGTGGCCGCGCTCCGGGACGCGCGGCGCTCCGGTGATGTGACGGCCACGGTCCGGGCGGTGACCGCGGTGGCCCGGGGCACCCACGAACTCGCCGCCTGGCTGTCGGCCGACAAGGCCCTGGCCCAGGTGGCGGACGCAGGCTGGGCGCGCCGGTCGCTGCGGGTGGCCGTCCTGTCCAGCCACACGGGGGAGCAGCTGACGGCCGCCCTCCGCGTCGCGGCGGCGGTGCACGGCCTGCACCTGACGACGTGGACGAGCGGGTACCGGTTGTTCGAACAGGAGATCCTCGACCCGGGCAGCGAGCTCCACGCCTTCGCGCCCGAGGTTGTCGTCATCCTCGCCGACCAGCGCGAGCTGCACTTCCCTGAGTTGTCGACCGCCCCCGAGGACGACCTGGCCCGGGAGATCGACCGCTGGCAGCACCTGTGGTCCCTGCTGCGGGAGCGCACCGGGGCCACCGTCGTGCAGGCGACGTTCGTGCCCCCCGTCGACGACCCGCTGGGCCACCTCGGGCTGGGCCTGCCCGGCGCACGTCGGCGGCAGGTGCGACGCCTCAACCTCGCCCTCGCCGAGGCGGTCGGCGACGGCGTCCACCTGGTGGATGCCGAGCAGGTCGCGCTGCGCGCGGGGGCGGGCGCCTGGTTCGATGCGCGCTACTGGTACCTCAGCAAGAACGCCGTCGGGCTGGCCGCCGTGCCGCTGCTGGCGGAGGCGGTCGCGGACGTCTTGGGGGCCGCCGTCGGCCTCGCCCGCAAGGTCATCGCCGTCGACCTCGACAACACGCTGTGGGGTGGCGTCGTTGGCGAGGATGGCGTGGGTGGTCTCGCGTTGGGCGACGGGCCGGCGGGGGAGGCGTTCGTGGACATCCAGCGGTTCCTGCGCGCTCTGAAGGACCGTGGCCTGCTGTTGGCCGTCGTGTCCAAGAACAACGACGCCGACGCCAGGTTGCCCTTCGCCGAGCACCCCGACATGGTGCTCACCCTCGACGACTTCGTGGCGTTCGAGGCGACGTGGGACGACAAGTCCGCGGTGCTGCGGCGCCTGGCGGACCGGCTCGGCCTCGGGCTCGACGCGTTCGTGTTCGTCGACGACAACCCCGTCGAGCGCGACGGCGTCCGCCACCAACTGCCCCAGGTGGGTGTGGTCGACCTGCCCTCCGAGGCGACGGGTTACGTCTCCGCGCTGGCGACCTTCCCGGGGCTGGCCACGGTGGGTCTGACCGCGGAGGACGCACGGCGCACCGACCAGTACCGCTCTCGCGGCCGCGCCGCCGAGCTGGCCGGCGCCGCCGGCAGCCGCGAGGACTTCCTCGCGCAGCTGGCCATGACCGCCCGCGTCGAGCCGCTCGGGGAGGCGAACCGCACCCGGATCGTCCAGCTGATCGGCAAGACCAACCAGTTCAACCTGACCGGGCAGCGGCCCGGGGCTGCCGAGCTGGACGCCTTCGTCGCCGCAGCCGGGCTGGTGTGGGGGTTGCGGGTGGCCGATCGGTTCGACGACCACGGCCTGGTTGGCGTCATCGTCGCCAACCCGGCGGCGACGGCCGTGACGGCCGGCGGCGTCCCGGGCGGTGCCCGGGAGGGGGACCTCGTCATCGACACCTGGGTCATGTCGTGCCGGGTGCTGCAGCGCACCGCCGAGTTCGCGCTGCTCGCCGAGCTGGCCCGCGCCGCGCGCGACCGCGGGTTCACGCGGCTGGTGGGCAGCTGGGTGCCGTCGGGGCGCAACGTCCCCGCGCGCCACGTGTTCGCCGAGGCCGGATTCTCCCCGCTGGGCGACCAGGCTCTGCCCCGGGACGCCGCAGCCCAGAGCGCCGCAGCGGAGAGCCCCGCACCGGAGGAGGGGGCGGCAGCCACCACCACATGGTGGGCGCTGGACCTGGCGTCCGCCCGGCCCGTCGACCCGGGTTTCGTTTCTGTCACCACCCTGCAGGAGGCATCGTGAGCACCGTCCGCGACCAGGTCGTCGAGATCTTCCGCGAGGTCCTCGACAACCCCGATCTCGAGCTGGGCGACGGCTCCGTCGCCCGCGATGTGGAGGGGTGGGACTCGCTGGCCCACATCAACCTGATGTTCAGCGTCGAGCAGGAGTTCGGCATCACGTTCAGCGACCGCGAGATGGGTTCGATGGTCAATTTCGGCGAACTCGTCCGCGCCGTGGAGGCCAAGCTCGGCTGACCGCGCTCCGCGCCCGCTGGGGGCGTCCGATGCGCGGTGGAGGGGGTGGATCCGCTAGGCTGGATCGGCGCATCGCGGATGTAGCTCAATGGTAGAGCACCAGTCTTCCAAACTGGTGACGCGGGTTCGATTCCCGTCATCCGCTCCGGGTTCGCCCGCTTGTAACCGACATCAGGAGTCCACACCAGTGCCCAGCACCGTCGAGAAGCTCAGCCCGTCGCGGGTCAAGCTCACCATCGAGATCCCCTTCGCCGACCTCAAGCCCCACCTGGACAAGGCCTATCGCGAGATTTCGTCCCAGGTGACCATTCCGGGCTTCCGCAAGGGCAAGGTGCCGCCCGCGGTGATCGACCGCCGCTTCGGCCGCGGCGCCGTGCTGCAGGACGCGATCAACGACGCCCTGCCGGACGCCTACGGCCAGGCCGTCAGCGACAACGATCTGACCCCGCTCGACCAGCCCGAGATCGAGATGACCAAGCTCGAGGACAACGACCTGGTCGAGTTCACCGCCGAGGTGGACGTGCGCCCCGACTTCGAGGTGCCGGCCGCCGCGGACCTGACCGCCGAGGTCCCGCCGCTCACGACGTCGGACGCCGACGTGGACGAGCGCATCGAGGTCATGCGCCAGCGCTTCGCCACGCGCAGCGACGTGGAGCGTGCGGCGTCCGAGGGTGACGTCGTCACCATCGACCTCGAGGCCCGCGTCGACGGCGAGCTCGTCGAGGGCGGCGCCGCCGAGGGCGTCACCTACACGATCGGCACCGGCGGCATGCTCGACGGCCTCGACGAGGCCGTCACCGGCCTGTCCGCCGGGGAGAGCGCCGACTTCAGCAGCGAGTTGGTCGGTGGCCCCGCGCAGGGCCAGACCGCGGACGTGCACGTCACCGTCACCAAGGTGCAGACCGAGGAGCTGCCCGAGGTGGACGACGAGTTCGCGCAGCTCGTCAGCGAGTTCGACACCGTCGAGGAGATGCGCGCCGACCTGGCCGACGCGGCCGTGCGGATCGCCCGCCTGGAGCAGCTCAACGCCGCCCGGGACGCCGTCGTGGCCGACCTCGCCGCGAAGACCGACTTCGAGCTGCCCGAGGGCCTCGTCGCCTCCGAGATCGAGAACCGCAAGCAGCAGATCAGCGACCAGCTGGCGCGTGCCGGGTACACGGTGGAGCGCTACCTGGAGGAGTCCGAGGACGAGACGGCCGAGAACCAGGAGGAGTTCTGGGCCCAGGTGGAGGAGAACGCCCGCACCTCGTTGAAGGCGCAGATCATCCTCGACAAGCTCGCCGAGACCTCCGAGGTGCCGATCGAGCAGAGCGATCTCACCGAGATGCTGTTCCGCCGGGCGCAGGCCAGCGGCACCTCCCCGGAGCAGGAGATGCAGCACATGATGGAGCACAACCACACCGCCGAATGGATGGGTGAGGTGCGCCGGAACAAGGTGCTGACCGAGATCGTCAAGGGCGCCCACGTCACCGACACCAACGGTGAGGTCGTTGACGTCGCCGCCATCCGCACCGACGGGACGCTGGCCGACGCCGCACCCGCCGAGCCGACTGCTGACGCGCAGGCGGCTGACGATCAGGCCGTCGAGGCACCGACCACGGACGGGGACGACACCGCCTCCGAGTGAGGCTGTGGACCACGCCTGACCGAAGGCCCCGTCTCCCGTCGTGGGAGACGGGGCCTTCGTCGTACCCGTCTGCCGTCAGCGAACACCGGGCCGCGTCTCTCGGTTTTGTCGGAGGCGGCCTGTAGTTTCACACTCGTGACTGAACAACTCCCCGGCATCGCCATGGCAGGCGCGCCGTCCGGCATCGGCATGAACGACTCGGTGTACCAGGCGCTGCTCGCCAATCGCATCATCTTCCTCGGGTCCGAGGTGCGTGACGACAACGCAAACGCGATCTGCGCACAGCTGTTGCTGCTGAACGCGGAGGATCCCGACAAGGACATCTACCTCTACATCAACTCCCCGGGTGGGTCGGTGAGCGCCGGCATGGCGATCTTCGACACCATGCAGTGGATCAGCAATGACGTCGCGACCGTCGCGATGGGGCTGGCCGCGTCCATGGGGCAGTTCCTGCTGAGCGCGGGCACGCCCGGCAAGCGGTACGCCCTGCCGCACGCGAAGATCATGATGCACCAGCCCTCCGGCGGCATCGGTGGCACGGCGTCGGACATCAAGATCCTCGCCGAGCAGATCATCCAGACCAAGCGCGAAATGGCCGAGCTCATCTCCCAGCACACGGGCAAGCCGATCGACCAGATCGAGGCGGACTCCGACCGGGACCGGTGGTTCACCGCCGCGGAGGCCCTCGAGTACGGCTTCATCGACCACGTCTACGAGCGCGCCGCCCAGATCAACGGCGACGACGCACCGAACCAGTGAGGAACGCACCGATGACCAACACGCTTCCGGGCGGCACGGCTCCGCAGGGGCCGTCGATGGACTACTACATCCCCCAGTGGGAGGAGCGGACCAGCTACGGCGTCCGCCGGGTCGACCCGTACACGAAGCTGTTCGAGGATCGCATCATCTTCCTCGGCACGCCGATCAGCGACGACATCGCCAACGCGGTGATGGCGCAGCTGCTGTGCCTCCAGTCGATGGATCCCGACCGGCCGATCAGCATGTACATCAACTCGCCCGGCGGCTCGTTCACCGCGCTGACGGCGATCTACGACACCATGCGCTACATCAAGCCGGACGTCTCGACCGTCTGCCTCGGCCAGGCGGCGTCCGCCGCGGCCGTGCTGCTGGCCGCGGGCACGAAGGGCAAGCGGTTCGCGTTGCCGAACAGCCGCATCCTGATCCACCAGCCCGCCACCGAGGGTGGCTACGGCCAGAGCTCGGACCTGGAGATCCAGGCTCGGGAGATCCTGCGGATCCGTTCGCTGATGGAGGGCATGCTGGCCACCGACACCGGGCAGCCGCTGGAGCGCATCACCAAGGACATCGAGCGCGACAAGTACCTCACGGCGGACGAGGCGCTCGAGTACGGCATCATCGACGAGATCTTCACGTCGTTGAAGGACATCAGCTGACGCCCGCGCGTCGGCTGGGAGGGGGGCGCGACGATGCCACGGATTGGTGAGACCTCGGACCTGTTGAAGTGTTCGTTCTGCGGCAAGAGCCAAAAGCAGGTGCGCAAGCTGATCGCCGGCCCCGGCGTGTACGTGTGCGACGAGTGCATCGAACTGTGCAACGAGATCATCGAGGAGGAGTTCTCCGAGGCCGCCGACGTGGGCCTGCTGGAGGAACTGCCCAAGCCGAAGGACATCGTCGCGTTCCTCGACAGCTACGTCATCGGTCAGGAGGTCGCCAAGAAGGCGCTGGCCGTGGCGGTGTACAACCACTACAAGCGCGTCCAGGCCCAGGCTGCCACCCCCGGGCGGGCCGCCGACAACGAGTTGGTCGAGCTGGGCAAGAGCAACATTTTGCTCATCGGCCCGACCGGCTGCGGCAAGACCTACCTGGCCCAGACGCTCGCGCGCATGCTGAACGTGCCGTTCGCCATGGCGGACGCCACCGCGCTCACCGAGGCGGGCTACGTCGGTGAGGACGTCGAGAACATCCTGCTCAAGCTGATCCAGGCCGCAGACTTCGACGTGAAGAAGGCCGAGACGGGCATCATCTACATCGACGAGATCGACAAGGTGGCCCGCAAGAGCGAGAACCCGTCGATCACGCGCGACGTGTCGGGGGAGGGCGTCCAGCAGGCACTGCTGAAGATCCTCGAGGGCACCACGGCGTCCGTGCCGCCGCAGGGCGGGCGCAAGCACCCCCACCAGGAGTTCATCCAGATCGACACCACGAACGTGCTGTTCATCGTGGGTGGCGCCTTCGCGGGCCTTGAGGAGATCATCAACGCGCGCGTCGGCAAGAGGTCCTTGGGCTTCAACAACGACATCACGCTGCGCGCCAAGGAGCAACCCAACCCCTTCGAGCAGGTCCGCCCGGAGGATCTCCACCACTTCGGGCTCATCCCCGAGTTCATCGGGCGCCTCCCGATGATCGCGACCGTCAACCCGCTGGACCTGGCGGCGATGGTGCGCATCCTCGTCGAGCCCAAGAACGCGCTCACCAAGCAGTTCCGCAAGCTCTTCGAGCTGGACGGCGTCGATCTTGAATTCACCGATGATGCCGTCGAGGCCATTGCCGAACTGGCTTTGGCCCGGGGCATCGGCGCGCGCGGGCTGCGATCGATCCTGGAGGAGATCCTGCTCAACGTCATGTTCCACGTGCCGAGCGCCGAGGACGTCGTCCAAGTGCGCATCGACGCCGACGTGGTCACCAACGGGGCCGAACCCGAGCTGGTCACGCGTGCAGCCCGCTCGAGCCGGCGCTCCAAGAGCGCCTGACCCGAGCGCCGGGTGCCGCCTACTCGGCGGCGTCGGCGAGCGAGCCCGTGACGCCGCCGTCGGAGAGCCCCACCAGGCACGTGATCGTGCGGTCGTTGAGGAGCGTCCAGGTCTCCTCCGTGGGGTAGAGGTAGAAGGCCTCATAACGCGACGCCTCGTAGGGCAGGCCGATGAAGCCCTCGAACTCGCCCATGCAGAACGTGGTGGCGGCCTCGTCCACCTCGGCGGCGCCGGGGAACTCCTCGTCCACCCCGAACACCTTTTCGGCGTAGGCCTCCCAGGCATGCGGGCCCGCGCAGTCAACCGTGGGAATGTCGGAGACCTCGGTCTCCGCGGTGCTCACGTCGGGCAGGTCGGTGCACTCACCGACGGCGATGCTGGGAGTCATGGCCTGCTGCGCTTGCTGCAGCAGCGAGCAGCCGCTTGCGAGGGCAGCAACGAGGGTGGCGCAGGCCACCGTGGAGAGCGCACGCATCGGCAAGGGTCCTTTCCCGGTCAGGCTCGACACGCGCGACCGCCGTGTCTCGACGCAGGGAGCCTAGCCCTGCGTCGCCACCTCCGCAGCCACCGACACCGCATCGCCGTCGGAATTCCACACGATGCCGCTCTCGATGCGTCCCACCGCCCGCAGGTCTCCCTCCGCGGTGCGCAGCTGCGCCACGGCGGCCTCGGGGCCGCTGATCGTGACTGCCTTCAGTGGGGTCTTCATGGAGACCTTGGCGTTCGACTTCGCCCCCCGAATGCCGATCAGCGTCGCCGAGACGGCGTCCAGCAGGGCGGGGTCGCCACCCTCGGGCAGCTCGCCCGTGGTCGGCCACGATGCGTGGTGCACCGAGCCCTCCTGCCACCACGACCACACCTCCTCGGTCACGAACGGCATGAACGGGGCGAACAGGCGCAACTGCACGCTCAGCGCGAGGGCCAGCGCCGCCCGGGCGGAGGCGCCGGCGTCCGCCCCCTGCGCACCGTAGGCACGCTCCTTGACCAGCTCGAGGTAGTCGTCGCAGAAGGTCCAGAAGAACTTCTCCGCCACTTCGAGGGCACTCGTGTAGTCGTACGCCTCGAACGCGCGGGTCGCCTCGGCCACGACGCGGCGCAGGGACGCCAGCATCGCGCGATCGACCGGTGCCGTGATGGCCGCCGCCCCCTCGGCGGCGGCGTCCGCCCCCTCCGGGGCGTCCGCCATGCCGAGGACGAACTTGCTGGCGTTCAGGATCTTCATGGCCAGGCGACGCCCGACCTTCATCTGGGTCTCGTCGAACGGCGAGTCCATGCCGGGCCGCGCCATCGCCGCACGCCAGCGGACGGCGTCCGCCCCGAACTTCTCGAGGATCTCCGTGGGCACCACCACGTTGCCCTTGGACTTGCTCATCTTCTTGCGGTCCGGGTCGACCACGAACCCCGAGATCGTCGCCCGGGCCCACGGCAGCGTGTCGCTCTCCAGGTGCGCGCGCACGACCCGGCTGAACAGCCAGGTGCGGATGATGTCGTGCGCCTGGGGGGCCACGTCCATGGGGAACGTCAGGTTCCACAGCTCCTCGTCGCGCTCCCACCCGCAGGCGATCTGCGGCGTGAGCGAGCTGGTGGCCCACGTGTCCATCACGTCCGGGTCGCCGATGAAGCCGCCGGGCACCCCACGCTGGCGCTCGTCGTAACCGGGCGCGGGCTCGGACGCCGGATCCACCGGCAGGCTCGCCTCGTCGGCCACGATCGGACGCGTCGTGTCCGGCTCACCGTCGGCGTCCAGGGGGTACCAGACCGGGAACGGCACGCCGAAGAATCGCTGGCGGCTGATCAGCCAGTCGCCGTTGAGGCCGTTGACCCAGTTGCTGTAGCGGTGCCGCATGTGCTCCGGCACCCAGGCCAGCTCCTCGCCGCGGCGCAGCAGCGCGGCGCGCAGGTCGGCGTCCCGGCCGCCATTGGTGAGGTACCACTGGCGGGTCGACACGATCTCGAGGGGCTTGTCGCCCTTCTCGTAGTAGTTCGTCATGCGGGTGGTGGGCTTGGGCTCACCGTCGAGGTCGCCCGATTCGCGCAGCAGCTCCACCATCGTCTCGCGGGCGCTGAACGTCGTCTTGCCGGCGAGCTGTGCGTACGGCTCGGCGTTCACCAGCCACTCCGGGGTCTCGCGCTGGAGGCGTCCGTCGCGCTGCAGCACCACGCGGGTGGGCAGGTTCAGCTCGCGCCACCACTGCACGTCGGTGAGGTCGCCGAAGGTGCAGCACATGACGATGCCCGAGCCCTTCTCCTTCTCGGCAAGGGCGTGCGGCAGCACCGGGATCTCGACGCCGAACACCGGGGAGGTGACGGTGGTGCCGAACAGGGGGGCGTAGCGCTCGTCGTCGGGGTGCGCGATGAGGGCGCACACGGACGCGATGAGCTCGGGCCGGGTCGTCTCGATGTGGACGGGAGCCCCGTCCGCGGTGTGGAACGCGACCCGGTGGTAGTGGCCCGGGTACTCGCGGGCCTCGAGCTCGGCCTGGGCCACCGCGGTCTGGAACGTCACGTCCCACATCGTCGGCGCCTCGGAGAGGTACGCCTCACCGCGGGCGTGGTTGCGCAGGAACGCGCGCTGCGCCACGCGCTGGCTCTCCTCGGAGATCGTCGCGTACAGCGTGTCCCAATCCACCGAGAGGCCGAGGTGGCGCCACAGGTCCTCGAAGACCTGTTCGTCGACGGCCGTCAGCTCGTGGCAGAGCTCGATGAAGTTGCGGCGGCTCACCGGCACCTGACGCTTGGGGTCGGGCTTGGCCGGCGGCGTGAAGTCGGGGTCGTACGGCACCGACGGGTCACACCGGACGCCGTAGAAGTTCTGCACCCGGCGCTCCGTGGGCAGCCCGTTGTCGTCCCACCCCATCGGGTAGAACACGTGCTTGCCCTGCATGCGCTGGTAGCGCGCCACCAGGTCGGTGTGGGTGTAGCTGAACACGTGGCCCACGTGCAGCGATCCCGACACGGTCGGCGGCGGGGTGTCGATGCTGAACACCTGGTCGCGGCGCTCGGGGCGCACGAAGGCGTACGTGCCCTGGTCGCGCCACCGCTGCGCCCACGTCTGCTCCAGCCCCTCCAGGGCGGGGCGCTCGCGTACGCGCTGGCCGGTCGGGCTCGGCGCGGACACGGGCGTGGTGGGCTGTGCAGTCATGCGTCCGATTTTACGGGGGCGCCGCCCCCACCGTCACATCGCTCCCGTGCTGGGGCGGCCGCCGGGATGGCATTTGGACCCGAGGAAATGGCGCCATGGCGCCATTTTCTCGGGTCCAAATGCACATTCAGCCGGGCAGGCAATCAGCCGGGCAGCCGGGGCTCAGGCGTTGGCGAGCAGGAACGCGCGCAGGCCCTCGGGCGAGGGATCGCTGAGCTGGCGGAGGTCGACGATCGTGCCGTTGACGGCGATGGTCGGCGTGCCGGTCACGTTGTCGCTGTACGCGGACCGCTCGACGTTGGTGACGAACTCGCTGGTGGCGTCGTTGTCGTAACAGGCCTGGAACTGCGTGAGCGCGTCGCCGGTGATGCCCACCTGGGCGGGAATGGTGTCGCGCAGCAGGGTGTCGGAGTACCCCTCCGACCCCCGGACCTCCTGCGCCTCCTGGTTGCCGTACACCGTCATGCTGTACTGCGGGTAGGTTTCCGGCGCCACCACCGCCGAGCAGGCGGCACCCACTGCGGCGCGGGTGGACGCCGTGTTCTGGAGGTTGTTGTCCATGAACGTCATGGTCTTGTTCTCCAACGTCCAGGTGCCGGCGTTGGCCTCGGTGAGCAGCGTGTCACCGTAGGTCTCCTCGAACACCCGGCAGTTGGGGCACTGGTAGTCGAGGTAGACGGTCACGGTAGGGGCGTCGGCGGGCGCCGGCGTGCTGTTCAACACGATGGAGTCGGCCGAACCCTCCGGAGCCATCTGCCCCACCCGGTTGCCGCTCATGTTCTGCACGAGGACGAAGATCAGCACTCCGACCAGCACGAGCGCCACCGCGGCGGCGGAGAGGCCGATGATGCGGTTGGTCTTCTTCTGGCGCTCGGCGGCCTCCTGCTGGCGGCGCAGCTGCTCGCGACGGTTGGACGTGGACGTGGCCATCGGTGGTTCTCCTGGTGGGTCGGGGGCCGGTCAGGCGGTGGTCAGGGGATCGGTGGGGCGGGCGTCCGCCGTGTCGGGGTCGAGCGCGGCGTCGCTCCCGGCCGGGGGGAGCCGCAGGTTGTCGACGGCGAACCGGGTGCGGGGAAACAGTGCGAGCCAGACGCCGCAGGCCAGCAGCCCGACGTCGCGGGCGATCTCCCAGGGGTAGGCGGCCCGCGCCGCCTCGGGGGAGATCTCGCCGCCGCCGCCGAAACAGCCGCAGTCGAGCGACAGCCCGCGGGCCCACGCGCTCGCGATGGCGATGATGAACGCCACCATCACGAGCCCGCCAAGGATGCCGGCGACGCGCGTGTAGGTGCCGGTGAGCAGGAGCAGCCCGAGGGCCACCTCGACGAACGGCAGTGCCGTGCCCACGACGGGCACGAGGTCGTAGGGGAGCAGGCGATACGCCATGACGGCATTGACGGACTCGCCCAGCGCGGGCAGCTTCAACGCGCCGGCCACGAGCAGGACGCCGCCCAGCAGCAGGCGGGCCGCCAGGCCCACCCACCCCTGCCAGGATCGCGGGGCGAGGGTCGTCGGCGTGGTCACCCCACCACGATACAGCGCCGCCCGGACGCCCCACCGCCCGCTCCGGGCCGGCCGTCGCGCGGGCACTACGCTGGGGCGCACCATGAGCACCCACACCGACATCGTCGCCGCCCTGCAGGCGCGCTGGCCCGAGCACCGGATCGGCCGCAGCCTGGAGCGCATCAGGGCCCTGACCGAGCTGTTGGGGGAGCCCCAGCGCAGCTTCCCGGTCATCCAGATCACCGGCACCAACGGCAAGGGCTCCACCGCGCTCATGGTCGAGGGCTTGCTGCGCGCGCTCGGCCTGCGGGTCGGACGCCTCAGCTCGCCCCACCTCGTCGACGTCACCGAGCGCATCGCCATCGACGGCCAGCCCATCGACGCCGACGCGTTCGATGCGCTCGTCGCCGACGTGCTGCCGCTGGTCGAGATGGTCGACGCCCGGGAGATCGACGGCATTGCCATGACCTTCTTCGAGGTGATGACCGGGCTCGCCTACGAGGCGTTCGCCCAGGCGCCGGTGGACGTCGCCGTCGTCGAGGTGGGCCTCGGCGGCTCGTGGGACGCCACCTCGGTCGCGGACGCCCAGGTGGCCGTGATCTGCCCCGTCGACGTCGACCACAGCCACCTCCTCGGTGACACCCCGGCCGAGATCGCGCAGGAGAAGGCCGGCATCATCAAGCCCGGCGGCATCGCGGTCTCCGCCGACCAGCGCCCTGACGTGGCCGCCGTGCTCACCGCCCGGGCCGCGGAGGTCGGCGTCCGGCTGCTGGCCGAGGGACGCGACTTCGCCCTGCTCGAGCGCACCGCCGCCGTCGGTGGTCAGGTGCTCCGCATCGATGCCGCGGACGGCCCGGTGGGCGATCTCTTCCTGCCGCTGTTCGGCGCGCACATGGCCGCCAACGCGGCGCTGGCGGTGGCGGCCGTCGAGGCGTTCCTCGGTGGCCGCGCCCTTGCGCCCGACGTGTTGGCGGAGGGGCTGGCGTCCGTCAGCGCCCCGGCCCGGCTGGAGGTCGTGCGGCGCAGCCCCACCGTGGTGCTCGACACGGCGCACAACCCCCACGGTGTCGCGGCGACGCTGGACGCCGTGCAGGAGGCCTTCGGCTTCGCGCCGCTGGTCGCCGTCATGGGGGTGATGGCCGACAAGGACGCCGAGGGCATGCTGGCCCTGCTCGAGGAGCACGCCCAGACGATCGTCTGCACCCAGGCGTCCTCGACGAGCCGCGGGCTCTCCGCCGACGACCTCGCGGAGCTGGCGGCAGAGCGGTTCGGCGCCGATCGCGTCCACACCCGCGCCGCGCTGCCGGACGCCCTGGAGCTCGCGGTCTCGCTGGCCGACGAGGCCGGGGCGGGGGCCGGCGTCCTCATCCTCGGGTCGGTGATCGTGGCCGGGGAGGCCCGGGCGATGCTCGTCACCGAGCGCCCGTCCGTCGACGCCGGCGACGACGGTGACGACGGTGACCCAGCCGATGACGACGAGGACGACGAGCGCGATGGGGAGGATGTCGCGTGGGGCCGCTGAGCGAACAGAACCCCATGCGGCGTGCCCTGGCCGCCAACCTCGTGTTCGAGGCGGTCGTGTACGCGCTGGCGATCGCCGGGATGATCCAGGTGGACGCCGTCCCGGTGGGCCTCGCGCTCTCCCTGGGAGGCGTCGCCGCCGCGTTGGCGCTCGTCGCGGCCGGAACCCTGCGACGGCCGTGGGGCTGGTGGCTGGGCTGGTTCGTGCAGGCCCTCGGCATCGCGCTCGGCCTGCTGACCCCCTGGATGTACGCCGTCGGCGCGCTGTTCGCCGGGCTGCACGTGCTGATGGCGGTGCTCGGCAGGCGCATCGACGCCGCGCGCCGCTAGATTGGCGCCATGACCGAACGCACGCTCGTCCTGCTCAAGCCCGACGCTGTGTCCCGCGGCCTCGCCGGCACGATCCTCGCCCGCTACGAGGCGAAGGGGCTCGCGCTCGCCGCGCTCGAGCTGCGCACGGTGGACGAGGCCTTCTCCGACCGTCACTACGCCGAACACGTCGACCGGCCGTTCTATCCGGCCCTGCGGGAGTTCATCACCTCGGGCCCGCTCGTCGCGCTCGTGCTGGAGGGGGAGCGGGCCATCGAGGCCGTCCGATCGCTCAACGGGGCCACCGATGGCATTGCCGCCGCCCCCGGCACCATCCGCGGCGACTTCTCCGCCTCGAACCGGCTCAACCTCGTGCATGCCTCGGACTCGGCCGAGTCGGCGAACCGTGAGATCGACCTCTGGTTCCCCGAGCTCGGGCAGGTGTGATGACGGCGCTCGACCCGGCGCAGCTGCCCCCGGCGGCGCGGCCGACACTCCCGGTGGAGCCGACCGACTACCTTCGCTTCTTCCGCGCGCCACGGTTCCGCTGGTGGAAGTCGGCGCTGGCCATCGTGGCGGTCGCCCTCGTGTGGTTCTTCGTGAGCGCAGTCGTGAGCTTCGTCGGCATCGCCTCCGATGGATTCGACTCGGTCAACGCCGACACCGGCGCGGTGCGCGTCGGCCCCGGCATCTTCCTCGCCAACAATCTGGGCCTGGCGGCGAGCATCCCCATCGTGATGCTGCTGACGTGGGCGATCGTCGGGCAGCGGCCCGGCTGGTTGTCCTCCGTGGCCGGCGGCTTCCGGTGGAGCTGGTTTGCGCGGTGCGCCCTGGTCGCGCTGCCGCTGTGGGCGGTGCTGACCGCGGTCGGGTTCGTGCTGGGTGACCCGGTGGAACTCACGTGGCGCGACACCACGGTCTTCATGATCCTGGTCGTACTGCTCACCACGCCGTTGCAGTCGGCGGGGGAGGAGTACCTCGTGCGCGGCTTCCTCGGCCGCGCCGTCGGCTCGTGGTTCGCGCACCCCTGGGTGGCCTTCGGGGTGTCGACCGTCGTGACCGCGTCGGTCTTCACCGCCCTCCATGCCGCAGCCGATCCGTGGCTGAACGCCTACTACGTCGTCTTCGCCGTCGTGGCGTCCTGGCTGGTGCTGCGCACGGGTGGGCTCGAGGCGTCCGTCGCCATCCACATCGTCAACAACATGACGGGCATGGTGACGCTGCCGTTCAGCGACTTCTCCGAAATGTTCGACCGCGGTGTCGGCACCGGGGACGCGAGCCTGCTGATCAACATGGGCGTCCTGGTGGTGGCCGCCGCCGTGATCGACTGGTGGGCGCGGCGACGCGGTGTGGTGCGCGCCTCGGCGCCCGGCCGCGAGCAGCTGGCGGCGGTCCGGGCCGCCCTGGCGGGCCGCGGCTGGGCACCAGGGCCGCCCCCGCCCGGTCAGCAGCTTCCCCGGCCAGCCCAGCCGCCCGGCCCGCACCAGCCGCCCGCCGCTTGGTAGGCTGGGGCCGCTTCCCCCGCTGATGACCGCAGGAAGGGTCCGCCTGTGCTGCTGTGCCTCGTCGCCGCCCACTTCGTGGTCGCGTCGCTGGCCACGCTCGGCAGCCGCGTCGCCGGGCGGAACGCCTTCGCCATAGCGGCGCTCGTGCCCGCCGCCACCTTCGTGTGGGCCTTGACGCTGGGCCCGTCGCTGCTGGCCGGCGGCACGTACGTCGAGGTGCTTCCCTGGATCCCGACGCTCAAGGTGGCCCTGGCCTTCCACATCGGCATCGTCCAGTGGCTCATGACCCTGGTGGTGAGCGGCATCGGCACCCTGATCCTGCTCTACTGCCGCTGGTACTTCTCCTCCGTGCCGGCGCGGACGCTGGGCCTCCTCGTGGCGTTCGCAGGCGCGATGCTCGGACTGGTGACGGCGGACGACCTCGTCGTGCTGTACGTGTTCTGGGAGCTGACCACCGTCTTCTCCTACCTGCTGATCGGGCACGACTCCTCCCGCCGCGCCAACCGCGCCGCGGCGATGACGGCGCTCATCGTCACGACGGCGGGTGGCCTGGCCATGCTCATCGGCATCGTGACCCTGGGCCTGGCGACGGGCTCCTTCCGGCTGCAGGCGATCATCGCCGCCGTCCCGTCCGGAGCGGCCGTCACCGCGGGCGCCCTGCTGATGCTCGTGGGCGCGCTGAGCAAGTCGGCGATGGCGCCCTTCCACTTCTGGCTCCCGGGGGCGATGGCCGCCCCGACGCCGGTCTCGGCCTACCTCCACGCGGCCACGATGGTCAAGGCCGGCGTCTACCTGGTCGCCGTGCTCGCTCCGGCGTTCGCCGGCGTCGTCGGGTGGCGCGAGGCCGTGACGGTGCTCGGCGCGATCACGATGATCCTCGGTGGCTGGCGGGCCCTGCGGCAGAACGACCTCAAGCTGCTGCTCGCCTACGGCACCGTGAGCCAGCTCGGCTTCATCACGCTGCTGGCCGGGCTGGGCACGAAGGCCGCGGCGCTCGCGGGCGTGGCCATGCTGGTGGCCCACGCGCTGTTCAAGGCCACCTTGTTCCTCACGGTGGGCGTGATCGATCACGCCACCGGTACGCGCGACCTCACCAAGCTCTCGGGGCTCGGACGCCAGCTGCCTGTCCTCGCCGTGGTCGCCGGTCTCGCGGCGGCGTCCATGGCGGGTTTGCCGCCCCTGTTCGGCTTCGTGGCCAAGGAGAGCGCGCTGTATGCGCTGACCCGCCTCGTCGGGGGTGACGGCATTGGCATCCCGCCCGCGGTGGCGGTGCTGCTCATTGCGGCCATCGTCGCGGGTTCCGCGCTCACCATGGCGTACTCGCTGCGGTTCTGGTGGGGCGCGTTCGCCGACAAGCCCCGCAAGGAGCCCACCGCCATCGGTCACGCTCCGGAGATCGGGTTCCTCGCGTCGCCGGTGCTGCTCGGCGTGGCGAGCCTCGCCTTCGGATTCCTCGGGCCGACGCTGACCTCGGTGCTGTGGGGGTATGTCGACTCGGTGCCGACCGGCGGCGAGCCGCACGAGCTCGGGCTCTGGCACGGCTTCACCGTGCCGCTGGGGCTGTCGGCCACCGCGCTGCTCGGCGGCTACGTCCTGTTCCACTTCCGTGCCAGCGTGGCGCGGGTCCAGGCCACCTTCCCCCGGCTGACGGCCGCCGATGAGATGTACCGCCGCCTGATGCGGATGGTGGACTCGCTGGCGGTCGAGACGACCGCCCGCGTCCAGCGTGGTTCGCTGGCCTCCACGCTCTCCATGATCCTCACAGTCTTCGTGATCGGTGTGGCCGGCTCGCTGCTGTTCCTGCCGGCCTGGCCGCAGGTGCGCGCCTGGGACTCCCTGGCCCAGCTCGCCGTCGGCGTGGTCACCAGCATCGCCGCCATCAACCTGATGTGGGTGCGCGGCCGCATCCGCGCCATCCTCACCGCCGGCGCCACCGGCCTGGGCACGTCGCTGTTGTTCCTGTTCCACGGCGCGCCCGACCTGGCGCTCACCCAGGTGCTGGTCGAGACCGCGAGCGTGCTGATCTTCCTGTTGGTGCTGCGCAGCCTGCCGAAGTTCTTCACCGACCGCCCCCTGCAGTCCTCGCGCTGGTGGCGTCTCCTCCTGGCCGCGAGCGTCGGTGGGTCGGTGACGGCGTCGATCCTCGTCGCGGCGTCGTCGCGCACCCACGAGCCGGCCTCCGCGGGGCTGGAGACGCTGGCCTACGAGTTCGGCTACGGCCGCAACGTCGTCAACGTGATCCTCGTCGACACCCGGGTGTGGGACACGATGGGCGAACTGACCGTCCTGGTCGTCGCGGCCACGGGCGTCGCGTCGCTCATCTTCCTCCGCTCGCGCGTGACCGGGCGGCGTCACGCCGTCCGCCGCCGTGTGGAGCAGAACGAGGGTGCGTGGCTGCGCGGGAGCAACGACCTCAACCCGGCCTCGCGCTCGCTGATCTTCGAGGTGACGACGCGCCTGCTGTTCGGCGCGATGATGCTCTTCTCCCTCTATCTTCTCATCGCCGGCCACAACCTGCCCGGGGGTGGTTTCGCGGGGGGCCTGGTCGCGGGCCTGGCGCTGATCGTCCGCTACCTCGCCGCCGGGGCGGCCGAGCTCGAGGAGGCCGCGCCCGTCGACGCCGGCCGGCTGATGGGCGTCGGCCTGGTGGTCTCGATCGCGACGGCCCTGGCGCCGGCGGCGTTCGGCGGCCGCATCTTCCAGAGCTACGACGTGCACCTGACCATCGGCGCCCTGGAGGCCGTGCCGACGCCGTGGGGGCCGGTCAACCTGTTCGGTGACCTCCACCTGGTGACGTCGACGGCCTTCGACATCGGCGTCTACCTCATCGTCGTCGGCATGGTGCTGGACGTCGTCCGCAGCCTCGGGGCGGGCATCGACCAGCAGCGCGCCGAGGAACGCTCGCCGCTGCCGCGTCCCGATTCGACCACCGCCGTCCCCGCCTCGGCGAGGAGGCCCGTCCGATGACGCCCAGCCTCACCCTCGCCGTCACCGCCGGTGTGCTCGTCGCCGCCGGTGTCTACCTGCTCACGGAGCGATCGCTCACCCGGATTCTGATGGGCGTGCTGGTCATGAGCAACGGCGTGAACCTGCTGTTCCTCGTGGCCATGGGGCCGGCCGGCAACCCGGCCATCATCGGTGCCTTCGACGGCGCGACCATGTCCGACCCCCTGCCGCAGGCGATGGTGCTCACCGCGATCGTCATCACGATGGCCGTCTCCGCGTTCGTCATCACCATGGCGTACCGCAGCTTCCAGCTCAACGGCAACGACGAGGTGTCCGACGACATCGAGGACGCGCGCATTCGGGCCCTCGCCGAACGTGACGACGTGTCGGACTCCTACGAGGACGCCACGTTCTCCGACACCGGCGAGGACGTGGTCAGCGAATGAACAACCTGCTCACCATGCCGGTCCTCCTCCCGATCCTGGGGGCGGGACTGACCCTGCTGCTCGGGCGTCGGCCGCGAGCGCAGCGTTTCGTGTCGGTGTTCGTCCTGTTCCTCGTCGTGGTCGTCGCGGCGGTGCTCGCCGTGCAGGCCCACACCGACGGCGTCCAGCACCTGTGGGTGGGCGCCTGGCCGACGGGGTACGGCATCGCCCTGGTGGGCGACCGCCTGGCGGCGATCATGCTGACCGTGGCGTCGGTGATCACGCTGGCCGTCCTGGTCTATTCCACCGGGCAGGACGAGCAGGAACTGAAGCACGAGACCCCCATCTCGATCTTCCACCCGACGTTCCTGGTGATGTGCGCCGGGGTCTCGGCCGCCTTCCTCGCCGGCGACCTGTTCAACCTGTTCGTCGGCTTCGAGGTGCTGCTGTTCGCGTCCTACGTGTTGCTGACGATGGGCGGCACCGGGCCGCGCATGCGCGCGGGGGCGACCTATGTGGTGGTCAACCTGCTCAGCGCCAGCCTGTTCCTCACCGCGATCGCCACGGTCTATGCCGCGACCGGCACCGTCAACCTCGCCGAGCTGGCGGTGCGCCTGCCCGAGCTCGACACCCACACCCAGGCAATCATCCAGGTGATGCTGCTGGTGGTGTTCGGGCTGAAGGCGGCCGTGTTCCCCATGTCGGCGTGGCTGCCCGACTCCTACCCGACCGCCCCTGCCCCCGTCACGGCCGTGTTCGCCGGCCTGCTGACGAAGGTCGGCGTCTACGCGATGCTCCGCACGCAGACCCTGCTGTTCCCGCACCGCCCCCTCACCGAGTTGTTGTTGTGGGTCGCCCTGTTCACCATGCTCGTCGGCATCCTGGGCGCCATCGCCCAGTCCGAGCTCAAACGGTTGCTGTCCTTCACCCTCGTGAGCCACATCGGCTACATGGTGATGGGCATCGCGCTGGCCACCCAGACCGGCCTCGCCGGGGCCATCTTCTACACCGCCCACCACATCACCATCCAGGCCACGCTCTTCCTGGTGGCCGGCCTGGTGCAGCGCGTGGGGGGCAGCAACTCCCTCGACAAGCTCAGCGGCCTGGCGCAGATGTCACCGCTGCTGGCCGTGCTGTTCATCGTGCCCGCGATGAACCTGGCCGGCATCCCGCCGTTCTCCGGGTTCATCGGCAAGCTCGGGTTGCTGAACGCCGGCGTGGGGGTCGGGACGCCGCTGGCGTGGGCGCTGGTCGTGGCGTCGGTGGTCACGAGCCTGCTCACGCTGTACGCCGTCGCCAAGGTCTGGAACCGCGCCTTCTGGGGCACCCCCATCCTGCCCTCGGGCCGCACCCCCGGGGCCGACGACGAGGACGATGACGAGGACGCGGCCACGGATCGCGCGCTGCCGCCCGCCCAAGTGGGCGCCACCTGCCTGCTGATCGGCCTGAGCCTCGTGCTGACCGTCGGCGCGGGTCCGCTGTACGAGTACACGTCCCAGGCCGCCACGTCGCTGCGCGACGGCAACTACGCCGCGGTCGTTCTGCAGGAGGTCGACCGATGAGCGCTCGACGCGCCCCCCGGGCCGCAGGCACCCGCCCGGTCTCACGGTTCCGGATCCAGTGGCGCCAGATCTCGGTGCTGACCGTCTTCTGGCTGATCCTCGTCGGCGACGTCAACCTTGTCTCCGTCGTCGGAGGGGCGTTGCTCGCCTGGCTCGTCACCATCACCTTCCCGCTGCCGCCGGTCAACTACGGCGGGCGGCTCCACCCCTGGGACGCCCTCAAGCTCGCCGTCGCGACCCTCACCGACCTCGCCGTCGCGTCGTTCGCCCTCGCCCGGTTCGCCTTCGGGCGCCGCATGCCGCGCACCGGCATCGTCCGCGTCCAGCTGCGCTCGGACTCCGACTTCTACCAGGTGATCACGGCCGTCCTGGTGTCGATCGTGCCCGGCACGGTGGTGCTGGATGCCCGGCAGCGGACGCGCACGCTCTACTTGCACGTGTTCGACACCCCGGACGGCGACCACCTGGCCCACGCCGTGCCGGACACCCTGGGCATCGAGCGTCGCGTGGTGATGGCCCTGGGCAACGAGGCCGAGCGCGCGCAGGTCGCAGCCCTCAGCAACACCGAACAACGGGCCCACGACGGTGCATCCACCTCGGCGCTGTCGACGGAGGGGGAGGAGTGGTGATCGACCAGATTCTGATCGGCGTGGCCGGTCTCATGCTGGCCGTCGCGGCCGTTTTCGCGCTCGTCCGGCTGGCCAAAGGGCCGACCTCGCTCGACCGGGGCGTCGCGTCGGACGTGCTGCTGGTCATCCTCGCCGTCGCCGCGGCGGGCTACGCCCTGTGGGCCGACACGCCCATGGCGCTCGTGGTGAGTCTGGCCCTGTCGCTGCTCGGGTTCACCAGTGCCGTGGGCCTGGCTCGCCTCATCACCGCCACCACGGCGCAGGAGCGCCGCTTCCGCGAGGCCGAGGCGCGCGCGTATGCGGCCCGGGCGCAGCGCGAGGGTCGGGAGCAGCGCGAGCAGCCGGAGGAGGAACGATGACCGAGGTGCTCGACATCATTGGGGCCCTGCTGCTGGTGATCGGGGCGTTCTTCTGCCTCGCTGCGGCCGTCGGCATCGTCCGCTTCCCCGACGTCCTGACCCGCATGCACGCCGCGACCAAGCCGCAGGTGTTCGGCCTGATGGTGGCGCTCATCGGCGTCGCGATCTCGTTGCGGACGTGGCACAGCTTCGCGTTGTGCCTGCTGGTCATCGCCCTCCAGGTGTCCACCGCGCCCACGGCCGGCCACATGGTCGGCCGCACGGCCTACCGCACGGGGCAGTGGGACGACGAGCACGCCGAGATCGATGAGCTCGCCATCGACCTCGAACAGGCCGGCTTCACCCACCGGCCCGATGACCCGGACCCGCGGCAACCCGGCTGACCCCGGCACGGAGGCCGCCCCCGGGGCGCGGTGCCGGCGGGGCCCAGCTCAGGTCGGCCCAGCTCAGGACGGACCGAGCAGGGCGGAGCGCAGCTCGTCGGCCGTGGTGCAGGTGATCAGCGGCTTGGCGTCGGCGATGGCGTCCGGGGTACCGGCGCCCCAGGTGACGGCCACCCCGGCCATGCCCGCATTGCGCGCGGCCAGCATGTCGACGGCGGCATCCCCGACGTAGACGGAGTCCTCGGGCCGCGCGCCCAGGGCGTCCAGTGCGGCCAACAGCGGCTTGGGGCTGGGCTTGTGCTCGTCGACGCTGTCGTGGTGCACGAGCACGGGAACGACGTCGTCCAGCCCCACCAGCTGCAGCGCGCGCTGGGCCGGCTCCGCCCGCTTGGACGTGGCGACGCCGATGCGGACGCCGGCGGCCACCAGGTCGCGCACCAGCTCGTTGACGCCGGGGTACTGGGCGACGAGCCGCTCGGTGTTCTCCTCGTTCCAGGACGTGTAGGCCGCGAAGATCTCGTCGGCCTTCTCGGGGCTGGCCTGGCGCATGGCCCCGATCAGCGACTGCCCGATCCACGACCGGATCTCCGCCTCGTCCCACTCATGGCCCAGCACGGTGGTGAACGCGTGCTGGTAGGAGGCGACGATGAGGGCGATGGTGTCGACGAGGGTGCCGTCGAGGTCGAAGACGACGTGGGGCCAACGGGGCGTGGAACTCATGCCCCCACCCTAGCGAGCGCGCGTGTCGCCGACCCCTACCATGGGAGGTCCTATGACTGCCACGAAGCCACCCACCCCGCACCCGGCGGCGACCCCGGTCCCCTCGCTCTTCGGTGCGCTCGAACCCCTGCTCGCGCGCGTCAGCAAGCCCATCCAGTACGTCGGCGGCGAGGTGAACTCCGTCACGAAGGAGTGGGACGCCTGCGCCGTCCGCTGGTGCCTCATGTACCCCGACGCCTATGAGGTGGGTCAGCCCAACCAGGGCGTGGCGATCCTCTACGAGGTGCTGAACGAGCAGGACGGGGTGCTCGCCGAGCGCAGCTACGCCGTGTGGCCGGACCTGGCCGCGCTGATGCGCGAGCACGGGGTGCCGCAGTTCACCCTGGACTCCCACCGCCCCGTGCGGGCGTTCGACGTGCTCGGGGTGAGTTTCGCCACCGAGCTGGGGTACACCAACCTGCTCGAGGCGATCGACCTGGCGGGCATCGCCCTGCACGCGGCCGACCGGGACGACGACGAGCCGCTCGTCATCGCCGGCGGCCACGCCGCCTTCAACCCCGAGCCCATCGCCGATTTCATCGACGCCGCGGTGATCGGGGACGGCGAGCAGGCGTCCCTGCGGGTGTCGGAGCTCATCCGGGCCTGGAAGGACGAGGGTCGGCCGGGCGGGCGTGACGGGCTGCTCGAGCGGCTGGCGTCCGACGGCGTGGCGTACGTGCCCCGCTTCTACGACGTGACCTACCTGCCCGACGGTCGCATCCAGCGCGTGGTGCCGAACCGGGCGGGGGTGCCCTTCAGCATCGCCAAGCACACGCTCATGGACCTCGACGCGTGGCCCTACCCCAAGGCGCCGGTCGTGCCGATCGCCGAAACCGTCCACGAGCGCTACTCCGTGGAGATCTTTCGCGGCTGCACGCGCGGTTGCCGGTTCTGTCAGGCGGGCATGATCACGCGCCCGGTGCGGGAGCGGACCATCGAGACCATCGGCCAGATGGTCGCCGGCGGCCTGGACGCGACCGGGCTGGAGGAGGTGGGCCTGCTGTCGCTCAGCTCGGCCGACCACTCCGAGATCGGCGACGTCACCAAGGAGCTGGCCGACCGCTACGAGGGCACCAACGTCTCGCTCTCCTTGCCCTCGACACGCGTGGACGCCTTCAACATCGACCTCGCGAACGAACTCTCCCGCAACGGACGCCGCTCCGGCCTGACGTTCGCCCCCGAGGGCGGGTCGGAGCGCATGCGGAAGGTCATCAACAAGATGGTCACCGAGGGCGACCTGATCGACACCGTGGCCGCCGCGTTCGGCAACGGCTGGCGTCAGGTGAAGCTGTACTTCATGTGCGGCTTGCCCACCGAGACCGACGAGGACGTGCTGGCGATCGCCGACATGGCGGCCCGCGTCATCGAGACCGGACGCCGGGCGGCCGGCTCGCGCGACATCCGGTGCACGGTGAGCATCGGCGGCTTCGTGCCGAAGCCCCACACGCCGTTCCAGTGGGCGGCCCAGGCGTCCGCCGAGACGATCGACCACCGCCTCCTGGCGCTGCGCGACAAGATCCGCGCCGACAAGCGGTACGGCCGCGCCATCGGCATGCGCTACCACGACGGCCGCCCCGGCGTCATCGAGGGTCTGCTCAGCCGTGGCGACCGCCGCGTCGGCGCCGTGATCGAGGCGTGCTGGCGGGCGGGCGGCCGCTTCGACGGGTGGAGTGAGCACTTCGACTACGACCGGTGGGTGGATGCCTGCGCGACCGGGCTTGCCGCCACCGGCGTCGACCTGGACTGGTACACCACGCGCGAGCGCGAGTACGCCGAGGTGCTGCCGTGGGACCACATCGATTCCGGCCTCGACCGCGACTGGCTGTGGGAGGACTGGCAGGACGCCCTGGACTCCCAGCCCGTCGAGGACTGTCGGTGGACGCCGTGCTACGACTGCGGCGTGTGCCCCCAGCTCGACACGGCCATCCAGATCGGCCCGACGGGCAAGCACCTGCTGCCGATCACCCCGCGCTGAACCGACCCCCCGCCCCGCCGTCCGCCGGGGCGACCCGTCGGCCCCGGCCCCCGCGCGGGGCCCTAGGATGCCCGGGTGCCCACCACCACGCCCACCCGCCAGCCGTCGCACGGCATGCTGCTCGTCACCCTGGCCGCGTTGGGAATGGTGGGGCCGTTCTCGATCGACACCATGTTCCCCGCTTTCACCCAGATGGGGGAGTCCCTGGGGGTCGGCTCGGTGGCGCTGCAACAACTCATCAGCGTCTACATGCTCGCGTTCGGCACGATGAGCCTGTTCCACGGCCCCATCTCGGACGCCGTGGGCCGCAAGCCGGTCATCATCGTGGGCGGGTTGCTGTACACGGCGGCGTCCGTGGGCTGTGCGCTCTCGCCCAACCTGGGCCTGCTGCTGGTGTTCCGGGCCCTGCAGGGCGCCAGCGCCGGCGCGGGCCAGATCATCAGCCGCGCCATGGTGAGCGACCTGTTCCCGCGCCCCGTGGCCCAGCGCGTCATGAGCCACATCGCCATGATCTTCGGCCTGGCACCGGCGCTCGCCCCCGTGGTCGGTGGCTGGCTGCTGCTGGCCGGTGACTGGACGGTCATCTTCTGGTTCTTGGCGGTCTTCGGACTGCTGGTCGTCGGGCTCACCGTCCTCGTGCTGCCCGAGTCACACCCGGCCGAGGCCCGATCCCCCCTACGCGTCGGCCCGCTGTTCTCCGGGCTGGTGGCCGTGTGGCGCGACCCGGCCGGGCGCCGGCTCGCGTTCGCCGGCATGACCAACTTCGCCGGCATGTTCCTCTACATCAGCTCCGCGCCGCTCATCGTCGTCACCCACCTCGGCGGGGGCGAGCAGGACTTCTGGTGGCTGTTCTTCCCGCTCATCGGCGGGCTGGTGTTCGGATCCTGGGTCGCCGGACGCCTCGCCGGGCGCCTGCCCGGCACGCGCATCGCCACGATCGGCTACCTCGTGTCGCTCGGCGCCGGGTCGGTGAACCTCATGCTCACGCTGATCCCCGCCACGCAGGGGTTGCCGTGGGCGGTGCTCGTGCTGCCCGTGTACTCCTTCGGCATCGCGCTGGCCTTCCCCATCCTCACCCTGGAGATGCTCGCGCTGTTCCCGAGCCGCCGAGGCGCCGCCAGCTCGGTGCAGTCGTTCGTGCAGCTGATGTCCAACGCCGTCATCGCCGGCGTCCTCGCCCCGTTCGTGGGCGTCAGCCTGGCCGGCCTGGCCGCCACGGCGCTCGCGTTCACCGGGGTCGGGTGGGTGCTGTGGCGCCGTCACCTGGCCGTCACCCACGACGCCGCCCCTGCCTGAGGTACCCCCGCCTGAGGTACCCCCGCCCGGGTTGCGACCGGCGCGTCGAGAAGCCGGGCTTGTGCATGGGCTGTCGACGTCCAAGGGCCGAGGCGCGTCGAGAAGGCGTGCTTGTGCATGGGTTGTCGACGCACCGGGTGCGGGGGCGATGGCGGCTCGCTCGTTCTTCCCACGAACCCAAAGTCGTACTTAAGTAGGAATCGGTCCGTTTCTTCGTGGGATCACCCCGTTCGCCTGTCCGAGCAGGCGTACTGTGCGGCGCATGAGACCCCTCGTCATCCGGAGCGCCCTGGTCGCTTCGTTGGGCGGTCTGATCTTCGGATTCGACACCGCCGTCATCTCGGGAACCACCGAGCAGCTCAAGAGCTACTTCGAACTCTCCGACGCCTACCTCGGTTGGGCCGTGGGCATGGCCCTGCTCGGCACGATCCTCGGTGCCCTCACCGCCGGCAAGCCGGCCGACCGCTTCGGCCGCAAGCCGGTGCTCTTCGTCATCGGCATTCTGTACGTCGTCGGGGCGCTGGGTTCGGCGTTCGCCACCAACATCGTCATGCTCGAGGTCTTCCGGTTCCTGGGCGGCATCGGCGTGGGTGCGGCGTCCGTCTGCGCGCCCATCTACACCGCCGAAATCGCGCCCGCCCGGGTGCGCGGCCGTCTCGTGGGCCTGGTGCAGTTCAACATCGTGCTCGGCATCCTGCTCGCGTACCTCTCCAACGCCATCGTCCGCGCCGTGGTGTCGGACCACACGAGCGACTGGCGCTGGATGTTCGGCGTCATGGCCGTGCCGTCGGTCATCTTCCTGCTGCTGCTCTTCACCGTCCCCGAGACCCCGCGCTGGCTCATGGCCAACGGCCGGGCCGACGAGGGCCGCGAGGTGATCGGCCGGCTCACGACCTCCGAGGACGAGGCCCGCCTGCAGGTCGAGGAGATCAACACGTCCCTGAGTGCTGCCACCAACGCCCCGAAGGTGCCGTTCTTCACCCCCCAGCACGCCAAAGTGATC
This sequence comes from Propioniciclava soli, assembly GCF_038502305.1. Lineage (NCBI taxonomy): Bacteria > Bacillati > Actinomycetota > Actinomycetes > Propionibacteriales > Propionibacteriaceae > Propioniciclava > Propioniciclava soli. The sequence goes on along the minus strand of NZ_CP115965.1, from coordinate 2,347,179 downwards.
CTGCTCGCGTTCACGATCGCCATGTTCAACCAGATGTCCGGCATCAACGCGATCCTGTACTACGCCCCGGTCGTCATGGAGCGCGCGGGGGCCAGCACGGACGCCGCGTTCATGATGAGCGTCGCGGTCGGGTTCATGAACCTCATCGCCACGATGACGGCGCTCACCGTCATCGACAAGATCGGACGCCGCAAGCTCATGCTGATCGGCTCGATCGGCTACCTGATCAGCCTGGGCTTTCTCTCCGGCCTGATGTTCTACTACGAGCAGGTGCTGGGCGGCGCGTTCGACTCGACCTCCAGCATCCTGGTGCTCGTCGGCCTGCTGGTGTTCATCGCCGCCCACGCCTTCGGCCAGGGCTCGGTGATCTGGGTGTTCATCTCCGAGATCTTCCCCAACCGCATCCGCGGCCGCGGCCAGTCGCTCGGCTCGCTGACGCACTGGGTGTTCGCGTGGCTGACCTCGACGTTCTTCCCGCCGGTCATCGGCGCCCTCGGCGGCGGGGTGGCCTTCGCCATCTTCTTCGTGTTCATGGTGGGCCAGCTCGTCTGGGTGCTCCGCGTGATGCCCGAGACGAAGGGTGTGCCGCTGGAGGAGATGGAGGCCAAGCTGGGCCTCACCCACGATCCCCGCGACACCGGGGACCCCCTCGCTGCGAAAGGACACTGATGTCAGACCAACACAAGGCCGTGTTGTGCCTCGGTGAGGCGCTGATCGACGTGGTGAGCCGCGCCGACCAGCCCACCCAGGAGCACGTGGGCGGTAGCCTGCTGAACGTGGCCGCGGGTGTGGCCGCGCTCGAACGCCCCGCCGCGATCTGCGCGTGGTGGGGCCGCGACGAGCGCGGCGACCGGCTCGCGACGTTCGCGGCGGACGCCCGCGTGGACGTGGTGCCCGGCACCGACGGCGCCACCCGGACCACCGTGGCGCAGGCCACGCTCGACGAGCACGGCCGGGCCACCTACGAGTTCGACGTCGAGTGGGACGTCCCCGAGCTGGGCGACCTCACGCCGTACGGCCACGTGCACACCGGCAGCATCGGGGCGACGCTGGAGCCCGGCGGCACCGCGGTGGTGGCGGTGGCCCGCCGGGCCCGGGAGCACGCCACCGTCTCCTACGACCCCAACGTGCGGCCGGCCCTCATGGAGACGCCCGAGCACGTGCTGGGCCGCATCGAGGAGCTCGTGGGGCTCGCCGACGTGGTGAAGGCCAGCGACGAGGACATCGCGTGGCTCTACCCCGACGAGCCGGTGGAGGACGTCATGCGCCGGTGGATCACCGCGGGGCCCGCCCTGGTGGTCGTCACCCGCGGCCCGTGGGGCGCCTACGCGCGGCTGGCGGGCAACCGGGACATGCTGCACCTGGACCAGATGACCGTCGAGGTGGGCGACACCGTCGGCGCCGGCGACTCCTTCATGGCCGGGCTCGTCTCCGGGTTGTTGGACGCCGGCCTGCTCGGTTCGGTCGAGGCGCGGGAGCGGCTCGCCGCGGCGAGCTGGTCCGACGTCCAGCCGGCGCTGCACCGGGCCGTCATCACGTCCGGCATCACCGTGAGCCGCAACGGGGCGTACGCGCCCGGTCGCGACGAGGTGACCCGGATCCAGGAGGCCGACCCGGCGCTCGCCTAGAAGCCGGAGGTGTTGTGGGGCGGCCCGTCGGTGCGGAAGAGCCGCGCCAGGGCCGCCACGTCCGCGGCCGGTCCGTGGACGAGGCCGGCCGCGGCCAACGTGCGGGCGTCCGCCAGGCCGAGGTAGAGGCTGCCCAGGGCGCGGATGTCGACCTGGACGGCCGCCTCGGTCGCGGGCGTGACCTCGGCCCGCCCCGCGCGCGCCGCGACGCGCCAGGTGCCGGACGCGATCCCGCGCGGGTCGACCACCTCGACGGCGATCTCGCCGTCGGCGTCGAAGGCCCGCACGGCCAGCGCGGCGGCCGGGTCGAGCACCCGCAGCCACGTGAAGTCCTCGACGCCGGTGACCTTCAGCGCCCGCGGATCGGTGAGGGCCCAGGGCAGCGCAGAGGTGGGGGAGAGCCGTCGGAGGGTGGCCTTCTCCACCAGGTCGAGCGCCGCGATAAACTGCCACAGGCCCAGCTCGGCACCCGCGTCCAGTGCCAGCAGGTCCCGGATCTTGACCGCCGAGGACTGCTCGTCGATCTCGTAGGACAGCACGCCGTCCGGCTGGCCGGACGCGTCGAGGTGCACCGCCGAGCGAATGGCCTTGTTGGGGCCGTCGGAGTCCCAGTCCCACGCCCCGGACAGCAGGGCGTCGTAGAAGGCCAGCCGCTGGTGCGAGCCGCGATGGGTCGCGTGGAAGCGGTCGAAGACGGCACGGCGCACGGCGACGCTCGCATCGTTCGGCATCATCTCGACCCGGGGTTCGACCGGGGCGACCAGGCCGAACCGGAGCCCCGTGTCGATCTCGGCGCTGCGGTGCTGGGTGGCGACACCGAAGCCGAAGCGACCGTAGATGCCGCCCTCGGTCACCGTCAGGGCGGCCAGGCTCAGCCCCTCGTCGCGGGCGCGGCGCAACGCCGCGCCCATCAGGTGGCTCAGCAGGCCGCGGCGCCGGTGAGTGGTGCGCACCGTGACGTCGGTGATGAAACAGGCGGGTTCGACGTGCCCGCCGCCGGTGTTGATGCTCTGCGTGGTGGTCGCGAACGTGGCGACGGGGATGTGCGCCCCCAGGGAGTGCTCCGAGGCCGGCGCGTAGGCGCCGTCGAGTCGCCAGCCGTCGCGGCTGACCTCTTCGCGCCACCGGCCGGCCGCCTCGTCGGAGCCCTGCTTCTGATGGAAGCCGAGGCCGACCGCGTCGTACCAGCCGCGCAGCTCGTCGGTCAGGGCGTCGGGGATGTCGAAGGTGCGATAGGTGATGTCGGACACGCCGCCCGAGCCTACCTCCCGGGGTCGGCGTCCGTGGGGGCGGTCGTCCGCCGCGCCGCGACCTCGCGCCACACGAGCGCGCCCCGCAGACCGAGGGCGTCCGGATCGAACACCGGGTCCAGACCCGCCCTGCGCTGCCGCTCGTAGTCGGCGTAGATCGTGATGGCCTTCGGGCTCAGCAGCACGAGCGCGATGAGGTTGATCCACGCGAACAGGCCCACGCCGACGTCCGCGATCGCCCAGGCGAGCTCGGAGGAGCGGAAGGCGCCCAGCACGATCGAGCCGGCGAGCACGAGCTGGACGACGGTGACGACGGCGCGCTCCCCCCGGCGGCCGCGCATGAGGTAGGCGACGTTGGTGTCGGCGTAGAAGCCGAAGGACAACAGGGTGGTGAACGCGAAGAAGAACATGGCGATCGCGATGAACACCGAGCCGAAGCCGGGGAAGACGGCGTCGATGGCGGCCTGGGTGTAGGCCGGCCCGGCCTCCAGGCCCGGCGCGTACTCGGCGATCAGCGTGACGCCGTCGGCACCGACGACGTTGTAGCTGTCGGTCACGAGGATCATCAGGCCGGTCATGGTGCAGACGAACAGGGTGTCGACGTAGACCGAGAAGCCCTGCGCCAGGCCCTGCTTGACCGGGTGGCTCACCTCGGCGGCGGCGGACGCCTGCGCGCCGGAGCCGATGCCGACCTCGGAGGAGTAGACGGCCCGGCGCACGCCCCACATGATCGCCGCGCCGAGCATGCCGCCGAAGGCCGCATCGGCGCCGAAGGCGGCCGCGAAGATGTGGGTGATCATGCCGGGGATCGCGGGCGCGTTCAGGGCCACGATCACCAGGCCGATGAGGATGTAGGCGGCCGCCATGAACGGCACCACGAGGCCGCACACGGTGCCGATGCGCTTCAGGCCGCCGAAGATGACGGCGCAGAACAGCGCCGCCACGACGACACCGCTGACCACCGGGTCGATGCCGAGGCCGGCCTGCGCCGACGTGGCGATGTTGAACGACTGGATCGACGGGCCGGTGACCGCGAAGGCCAGCGACGCCGCGATCGCGTAGGCGACCGCCAACCACCGCCAACCCAGGCCACGCTCGATGTAGTAGGCGGGCCCGCCGCGGTACTCGCCGTTGATCTCCTCCTTGTACGCCTGCGCGAGCGATGACTCGACGACCGCGATCGCGGCACCGATGGTGGCCGTGATCCACATCCAGAACAGCGCCCCCGGGCCGCCGGCGTTGATGGCCGTGGCGACGCCGGCGATGTTGCCGACGCCGACGCGTCCGCCGAGCGCCATGGCGAAGGCCTGGAACGAGGAGACGCCGCGGGTGGAGTCGCCGCCGCCCACCAGATAGCGCAGCATCTCGGGGATGCGCCGCAGCTGCGGCACGCCGAGCCGGATCGTGAACCAGATGCCCACCCCCAGGACGAGGAACAACATCGGGGTGCTCCACAGCACCCCGACGAGCCAGGTGACGGCGGTCTCGAACATGGACGGCCCCTTTCGGTGGTGGGCGCGGGCCGGGTGGCGTCGCTGAGTGCTGGCGTCCGGTGGGGCAGCACGCTAGCGGCGTGATGGCCGCCGCGGGGGGGCGTCCCGCCCCTTGTCGTCGCACGTCGACGGCACCGGCTACGCTGCGGGCCTGTGACCCCGCGCCAGCAACCCGAACAGCAGGCCCCGCCGGTGCAGAAGCTGCACGTCCGCTACGCCAAGCGGGGGCGTGCCCGGTTCGCCAGCCACCGCGACTTCAGCCGCGCCTTCGAGCGCGCCCTGCGCCGAGCCGACGTCCCCATGGCCTACAGCTCCGGTTTCAACCCCCACCCGCGGGTGTCGTTCGCCAACGCCGCGCCCACGGGTGCCGCCAGTGAGGCGGAGTACCTGGAGATCGGCCTGCGCGAGCGGCGCGATCCGGACGCCGTCGGCGCCGCCCTCGCTGCGGCGCTGCCGGACGGGTTGGCCGTGGTGGACGTGGCCGAGGCGGTGCCCGGCGGGCTGGCCGAGCGGCTGACGGCCTCGCATTGGCGCATCGACCTACCGGGCGCGGATCCGGGAGTCCTCGCCCGGGTGGTGGCGGAGTTCCTGGCGGCCGACGCCGCCCCGGTCGAGCGCATGACCAAGAACGGGGTGCGCACCTTCGACGCGCGCGCCGCGGTGGTGCGGCTGACGGCGGATCCGGAGGGCCTGGAGCTCATCTCGGCCCACGGGACGCCGCTGGTGCGGCCCGACGACGTGGTGACGGCCCTGCGGAACCGGGACGATGAATTCGCTGCCGGAGTGGTGCCGGTGCTCACCCGCCGCGCCCAGGGAGAGTGGGACGGCGAGCGGATCGTCGGCCCGTTCGAGACGCGCCCGGGCCGCTGAGGTGTCCCTCGCCCCCAGGGGTGTGGCATCATGGCCCTGACAGGTTGGGCCGCGAACCGCGCGGTCGACCCGGACGCAGGCCGCGACGAGAGTGCTCGACCGCGGCAGCGCCCGACCAGGCTTTGTCGCCCACCTTCGGGTGCGGTGACCACACCGACGGTGGCACGCCCACCGTGTGAGGAGAGCACATGCTCGATTCGGACACACCGATCAACCCCGCCAACGGCGAGGAGCAGAACCCCCAGCAGGACGCCCCGCAGCGCGCCCCGCGCCGCCGCCGTGCGGCCAGCCGCCCCGCCGGCCCGCCGAGGGCCATCGAGACCCCGCCGAAGGCCATCGAGACCCCGCCGAAGGCCATCGAGACCACAGCGCAACCGGCCGAGATCGCACCGGCCGCCGAGCCCGACGCCGTCGAGGTGGAGTGGACCGAGGTGCAGGGAACGACCGAGGTCGAGGTCGTCGGCGAATCCTCCCCGCGGTTGGACACGGGGGATGCCGCGCCGACCGAATCGGTCGTCGTCGACGTCACGCCGGACGAGGCCTCCGACGACGGTCCCGAACCCCAGGTCGAATCGGCGGGCGACCCGGCCGCCGACGAGGACCCCGCCGACGAGCAGGCCGCTGGCGAGCAGGCCGCCGACGGCGCCGCGGAGGTCGGCACCCCGGCGGACGCCCAGGAGGTGCCCGCCGAGCTCGAGGCCATCCTCGACGCCGAGGACGACAACGAGATCGACGGCGCCATCGACGCGCTGATGAACACCGAGCGGAACACCCCGTCGCGTGGCCGGCGCCGTCGGCCGTCGCGCCGGGGCGAGGCGGAGGCGTCCGAGGAGGACGCCCGCCCCGCCGACGTGGCCGCCGCGCTCGACGACCTCGCCGCGGCGCTCGGTGGTCAGCCGACCCGCGACGCCGACCCCGAGCCCGACGGCGGCGCCGACGAGCGGCGCCGTGACGGGCGCGACGACGAGGCCCCCACGGAGGACGACACCGACGCCGACGCGGATGCGGACGACGACGGGAACGAGAACGACGACGCGGACGGCGATGAGGGCGACGACAGCGGCGAGGGATCGCCGCGTCGCCGGCGTCGCCGCCGGGGTGGCCGTCGCCGGCGTCGGGGTAGTGGCTCCGACGAGGGAGACGATTCCGAGGGCGACGACGACTCCTCCGACGACTCTGACTCCGACCCCGGCAGCGACGGACCCGGCGAGCCCGAGGAGAAGTCCGAGGACGAGCAGGGGCCCGAGGGAGACGAAACCGGTGCCGGCTCTCCGGGCCGCCGTCGGCGTCGGCGCCGGCGCCGCGGTGAGGACACGGGCACCGAGGACGAGGACGGCGTCGACGTCGTGGTCAAGGTCCGGGAGCCCCGCCGCAGCCGCGGGTCGGGCTCGGCGTCCGACGAGATCACGGGCATCGAGGGATCGACCCGCATGGAGGCCAAGCGCCAGCGGCGCAAGGAGGGGCGTGCGGCCGGCCGCCGGCGGGCGCCCGTGCTGTCCGAGGCGGAGTTCCTGGCCCGCCGGGAGTCCGTCGAACGGCAAATGCTGATCCGCCAGACCGACGAGTACACCCAGATCGGCGTTCTCGAGGACGGCGTCCTGGCCGAGCACTACGTCGACCGGGACAGCTCGGCGTCGTTGATCGGCAACGTCTTCCTCGGGCGGGTGCAGAACGTGCTGCCCTCCATGGAGGCGGCGTTCATCGACATCGGCCGCGGCCGCAACGCCGTGCTCTACGCCGGTGAGGTCGACTGGGACTCCTTCGGCGTGACCGGCGACGACCGCAAGGTCGAGAAGGTGCTCAAGAGCGGGCAGTCGATCCTCGTCCAGGTGACGAAGGACCCGGTCGGCGCCAAGGGCGCCCGTTTGACGGCGCACATCTCCATCCCGGGCCGGTACGTCGTGTACTGCCCCGGTGGTCAGCTCTCCGGCATCTCCCGCAAGCTGCCCGACAACGAGCGGCAGCGCCTCAAGGGCATCCTCGACGAGGCGGTCGACTCGGACGCCAGCGTGATCGTCCGCACCGCCGCCGAGGGGGCGTCCGAGGAGGAGCTCGTCCGCGACGTGAGCCGCCTCAAGGCGCAGTGGGAGGTCATCGAGAAGAAGAAGTCCGGCAGCGCGCCGCAGCTGCTCTACGCCGAGCCCGACCTCACGGTGCGCATCGTCCGTGACCTGTTCACCGAGGACTTCAGCAAGCTCATCGTGGACGGCGACGGTGCGTGGGAGATGCTGGAGGCCTACGTCACGCACGTGGCCCCGCACCTCGAGGACCGCCTGCGGCGGTGGGACCGTGAGGCCGAGGGCGACGTCTTCGACGTCTTCCGCGTGCACGAGCAGGTGAGCAAGGCGCTCGAGCGCAAGGTGCACCTGCCCTCCGGCGGCTCCTTGGTCATCGACCGCACCGAGGCGATGACGGTCATCGACGTCAACACCGGCAAGTTCACCGGCACCCAGGGCAACCTGGAGGCGACGGTCACCTCCAACAACCTGGAGGCGGCCGAGGAGATCGTCCGCCAGCTCCGGCTGCGCGACATCGGCGGCATCATCGTGATCGACTTCATCGACATGGTGCTGCCCGCCAACCGTGAGCTGCTGCTGCGCCGCCTGGTGGAGTGCCTGGGCCGTGACCGGACCCGCCACCAGGTGGCCGAGGTCACCTCGCTGGGCCTGGTGCAGATGACCCGCAAGAAGATCGGCACCGGTCTCCACGAGGCGTTCACGGTGCCCTGCGACCACTGCTCGGCCCGTGGCTACCACGTGCACGACGCCCCCGTCGCCACGCAGGCCCAGGCCGACGGCGGCGACCGGGAGGGACGCCGCGGCGGCGGCAACGGCAACCGTCGCGGCGGCCGGAACCGACGTTCCGACGGCAATGGCAGCAACGACCAGGCGGACCAGGGCAACGGCTCCTCCCAGGGCGGCTCCGGCCAAGGTGGTTCCGGCCAGGGTGGCGCGGCGGAGGGCGGTTCGGACGGCGGGGCGTGACCGCCTCGCCGGAGCTGGCCGCCCGCGCCCCGGCATGGGCCGAGACGGTGGTGACCGCGGTGCGCACGACGTACCCGTGGGCGTCCCAGCACGTCGTCACCTCGGCCGAGGACGTTGACGCGAGCCCGCAGCGGCTCAACCCGGCGTTCCACGGCAGCTTCGACTGGCACAGTTGCGTCCACATGCTCGCCGCCGGCGTGACGTTGCTGGACGTGGCCCCGGACGCCCTCGCCGCCCCCACGCGCACGGCGCTGGTGGCGCTGCTCGACGAGCGGCTCGACCCCGCCCGCACGGCCGTCGAGGCCGAGCTGGTGCGGCGGCGTCCGGGCTTCGAGCGCCCCTACGGCTGGGCGTGGTTGGCGCGGTTGGCCCAGGTGTGCGCTGAGTCCGGTCACCCGCACGCCGAACGGTGGTCGGCGGCGCTGGAGCCGGTCGCGGACGCCGTGTTCGCCCACCTCGGCCCGTGGATGACGACGCTCGACCACCCGGTCCGCACCGGCGCCCACGACAACACCGCCTTCTCCCTCGGGCTGCTCCGCGACGCCGCCGGCGCGTTGGGGCGTCCCGACGTCGTGGCGGCGATCGACGGGTTCGTCCGCCGCCACTTCGTGCCCGACACCGACTACCCGGTCGCCTGGGAGCCGGGCGGCCACGACTTCCTCTCCGCCGCCTTGTGCGAGGCGACGCTGGTGGCCCGGGTGCTGCCGGCCGCCGAGTTCGCGGACTGGTTGGCCGCGTTCCTGCCCGGCCTCGGCTCGGCTGAGGACCCGCTGCTGGGAGTGCCGCACCCCACCGACCCGAGTGACGGCAAGGCCGCGCACCTGCTGGGCCTCGCGCTGTCGCGGGCCTGGCACCTGCGAACGCTGACCCGGCTGCTGCCGGACGACGCCCTCCCGCCCGAGCGCGCCGCGCGCCTCCGGTCGGCGGCCAACACCCAGGCCGCCGCGGTGGCCGAGCACGTGGTGGGTCAGAACTTCATGGCCACCCACTGGCTGGTCAGTTACGCCCTGGGTGCCGAGCTCGCCCGCTGAGCCACCCCGCTGAACCACTCAGAGCGAGGGTGGGGCGTCCGGTGTGCCCGCGAGGGCGGCGCGCACCTGGTCGGCGGTCGGGTTGACCATCACCTGAGACCCCACCAACACGGTCGGGGTCACTTCGTTGCCGGCGTTGTGCTCGCGCACCACCGCGTTGGCGGCCTCGTCCACCCAGACGTTCACCCAGGTGACCCGCGGGTCGCGCCGCAGCGCGCGCTGCAGGATCTCGCAGAAGGTGCAGCCCGGCTTCCACAGCACCACGGCGTGCCCGGGGGCGACGCGGCTGCGCGCGGTCGACCACGGGGTGTGCAGCCCGACACGGCCTTGCCACAGCAGCAGCGCGACGACGGCGACCGTGCCGACCCCGGCGACGAGCCAGCCCTGGGTGGCGTTCTCGCGGCCGAGCAGCACCGCGGTGACGCCGACGAGCAGGACGCCGACGGCGCCGGCTTGGACGAGCGTGCGCGTGCGTTCAGGGCCTGTCACGGCACCGATCCTGCCACGCGCGCCACCTCCGGCGAAGGGGCCGGGGCTCTCACACGATCAGCTGGCTCACCGCGTGGATCACCAGGCCGGCCAGGGCGCCGACAATGGTGCCGTTGATGCGGATGAACTGCAGGTCGCGGCCGACGTACAGTTCGATGCGGCGCGAGGCCTGGCGTCCGTCCCAGCGCTGGATGGTGTGGCTGATCACCGAGCTGAGCTCGCGGCCGTAGGTTCGGACGGCGAAACCGGCGGCGTCCGCCAGTGCCCCGTCGACGCGCTCCTGCAGCGCCGCGTCGTGCTCCAGGGCGTCCGCCAGACGCTGCACCAGCCGGATCCCGCGGGTGTGGACCCCGGAGTCGGGGTCGTCGAGTGCGGTGGCCAGGGTGCGCTTGAGGCTGCCCCACAGCGACACCACCGTGTCGGCGGTGTGCGGGTGGCCGAGCAGCCGATCCTTGAGCGCCTCGGCTCGGGCCTGCACGGCCGGGTCGTGCTGCAGATCGTCCGCGACGCGGAGCAGCAGGTCGTCCAGCGCCGCGCGCGTGGGGTGCTCGGGGTTGTCGCGCACCGAGGCGGCCCAGTCGACGGCCTGCCAGTAGAGCACCGACACGACGCGCTGGTTGACGAAGTCCGGCGCCCACTTCGGCGCGCGATCGCGCATCATGGCGGCGAACCGTTGCGGGTGCTTGGTCAGCCAGGTGTGGATCTCGCGGGCGGCGAGGTCGACCAGCCCGCGGTGGGAGCCGTCGGTGACGACGCCGTCGAGCAGCGTGCCGGCGATGGGGGCGACCTGCTCGCGGGCGAGGCGGGGCAGGATGACGTCGCTGGCCAGCGTAGCCACCGCGTCGTCGTCGACCCGGTCGAGCAGCACCCCGGCGATGCGCACGCCCTCGCGGACCAGGCGCTGGGCGTTGGCGTCCTCGCGCGCCCACGCGCCCGCCCGGGCCGCCAGCCCGGCGTCGGTGACGCGTTCGCGCACGACGTCCTCGGTGAGGAAGTTGTCGGCGAAGAAGGACTGCAGGCTGCCGGCCAGTTCGTCCTTCTTGCGGGGGATGAGGGCGGTGTGGGGGATGGGGATGCCGAGCGGGTGTCGGAACAGGGCGGTGACGGCGAACCAGTCGGCCAGCGCGCCCACCATGCCCGCCTCGGCCATCGCGTTGACGTAACCCCACCCGCCGCTGTGGTCGAGCGGCAGGGTGGCCAGGTAGATCACCGCGGCGAACACCAGCAGGCCGAGCGCCACGCCCTTCATGCGCCGCAGCCGGGTGCGTCGCAGCTCGTCGCCGGCGGTCAGGGCCATCAGTTCCACGCCCCAAGGATTCCACGCAGGCGCAGACGAACCCAGCCGAGGTCACCCCGGCTCGACCCGGGCGGGTACAGTGCCAGCGTCCGCGCAGCCGTCGCGGCCACGACCGAGGAGTCGCCATGCCCGATCCCCGCCCCGCGGCCCACCACGGCCAGGCGGCCGGTGACGATCCTGCGCCGGCACCCGGCGCGGTGCCCGGCGTGGCCGGGCCCGAGGTGCCGCGCGCGGCGCCCCGCGCCAACGCACCGTACGGCCTCGACGGACGCACCGGCGTCCCGTTCTCCGATCGCAGCCGCGCCGTGGCGGGGTTGCTGCAGGTGCTGCTGGCCCCCTTCGCGGCGGGGCGGCTCTACCTCGGTGACACGAAGCTGGCCCTCACCCAGATCGTGGTGAGCTGGGCCACCTGTGGCCTCGGGGCCGTGTGGCCGCTGGTGGACGGGATCCGGCTGCTCGTGACCCACCCCGTCGACCACACCGGACGCCCGCTGCGTCCCTGACGAAGGAGAGCCATGGCCACCCTGGTGTTCGTCCATGCCCACCCCGACGACGAGGCGTCCCAGACGTCGGGCACGATGGCGCGCGCCGTCGCCGCCGGCGACCGCGTCGTCTGCGTATATGCCACCAACGGCGACCACGGCTCGGCGCCCGACGATCTGGGGGACCACGCGTTGGCCGACCGGCGGCGGGCCGAGGCGGAGGCGTCCGCCGAGGCGGTCGGCACCCACCGGATCGTGTGGCTCGGCCACCGCGACTCCGGCATGCACGGCTGGCTTACCAACACCGCCGAGGGGGCACTGTGGGTGGCGGACGCCGACGCCGTCGCCCGGCAGGTGGCCGACGTGCTCGACGACGAGGACGCCGACGCCGTGATCGGCTATGACTGGCACGGCGGCTACGGCCACCCCGACCACCTCATGGTGCACCGCGTGGCGCGCCACGCCGTGGAGCTCGCCGCGCGGCGGCCGCGCTACCTGGAGGTCTCGCTGAACCGCGACCTGCTGCGCCGCCTCATGACGGTGGCGCGCGAGCAGGGCCTGCTGCCGGAGGAGGGGACGTGGGACGTGGACGCCCCGGCCGACGACGGCAACCCGATCGGCACCCCGGAGGCCGAGCTGCACTGGGCCGTCGACGTCACCGGTCAGCTCGACGTCAAGCGGGCCGCCCTGGCCTGCCACGCCAGCCAGGAGGATGCCGCCCAGCTGCTCTCGATGCCGCCCGAGGCGTTCGCGGCGATGATGGGCACCGAGCACTTCCTCGAGCCCGGCCGGGCCCCGGGCCTGGTGACCGGCTGGCCCTTCGCCTGAGCCTGCCCTTCGCCTGGGCAGCCGGGCTGGTCGGCCTCAGCGGTCGGGGACGTTGCGGCGCAGCTCGTCGAGCCAGAGGTCTGCGCTCGTGTCGGAGGGCATCCGCCAGTCGCCCCGCGGGCTGAGCGAGCCGCCGCGCACCACCTTGGGCCCGTTCGGCAGCGCCGAGCGCTTGAACTGGGCGAACCCGAAGAAGCGGCGGCAGAACACCTCGAGCCACTGCTTGATGGTCGGCAGGTCGTAGGCGACGCGCTTGTGGTCGGGGAAGCCGCCCGGCCAGGCGCCCGCGTCGGCGTCCGACCACGTGTGGTGGGCGAGGAACGCGATCTTCGAAGGCGTCATGCCATGGCGCAGCACGTGGTAGAGGTTGAAGTCCTGCAGGTTGTAGGGGCCGATCGTGGCCTCGGTCGACTGGGGCGTCTCCCCCTCCGAGACGGGCACGAGCTCGGGGGTGATCTTGGTGTCGAGGATCGACTGCAGCACCGCGCCGGCGTCGTCGCCGAAGATGTCGGAGGCGATGACCCAGCGGATCAGGTGCTGCATCAGCGTCTTGGGCACGCCGCCGTTGACGTTGTAGTGGCTCATCTGGTCGCCGACGCCGTAGGTGCACCAGCCGAGCGCCAGCTCCGACAGGTCGCCGGTGCCGAGCACGATGCCGCCGCGCTGGTTGGCGATGCGGAACAGGTAGTCGGTGCGCATGCCGGCCTGCACGTTCTCGAAGGTGACGTCGTAGGCCGGCTCGCCGGACGCGAACGGGTGGCCCATCTGCTCCAACATGGCGCGGCAGGCGGGCACGATGTCGAGGGTCTCGAACGTGACGCCGAGGGCGTGGGCCAGGTCGGTGGCGTTGTTCCTGGTGTGGTCCGACGTCGCGAAGCCCGGCATGGTGAATGCGAGGATGTCGGTGCGCGGCCGGTCCATCCGGTCCATCGCCTGCGCGGCGACCAGCAGGGCGTGCGTGGAGTCGAGGCCCCCGGAGACCCCGATGACGATCTTCGGCTGGCCGATGGCGCGCAGCCGCTGCTCCAGCCCGGAGACCTGGATGTTGTAGGCCTCGTAGCAGTCCTGCGCCAGGCGGGCGTCGTCGGCCGGCACGAACGGGAAGCGGGCCAGCGGACGCCGCAGGCCGAGGTCGCCGGTGGGGCGTCCGAGCTCGAAGTCGACCGTGCGGTAGGCGCCCACCCGGTCGGCATGGACGCGGCGGTTGTCGTCGAACGTGCCCTGCCGCAGCCGCTCCTGGTGGAGGGTGGCGACGTCGACGTCGGCGACGGACGCCCGTGGCCCGGCCGGGAACCGCTCGGACTGGGCCAGCAGCGCGCCGTTCTCGTACACCATCGTCTGCCCGTCCCAGGAGAGATCGGTCGACGACTCGCCCTCACCGGCGGCGGCGTAGACGTAACCGGCGAGGTAGCGCGAGCTCGCGGAGGCGCACAGCAGGTGCCGGTCGACGGCCTTGGCGACGGTGATGGGGGAGCCCGACAGGTTGGCGATGAGGGTGGCGCCCGCCAAGGCGGCCTCGGCGGCCGGCGGCACGGGCACCCACAGGTCCTCGCACACCTCGATCGCCAGCACCAAGTGCGGCACGTCGGACGCCGCGAACAGCAGGTCGGCCCCGAACGGTACCCGCTGCCCGGCGACGTCGATCTTGGGGGGCACCTCCGCGCCCGAGCCGATCTGGCGGCTCTCGTAGAACTCCCGGTAGGTGGGCAGGTACACCTTCGGGACGACGCCCAGCACCCGCCCGCGGTGCACCACCACCGCGCAGTTGTACACCCGATGGCGGCTCCGCAGCGGCGCACCGACGACGAGCACGGTGCCCAGGTCGGCGCTGGCGGCGACCAGTTCGGCCAGGGCCGCCTCGGCGGCGTCCAGCACCGCGTCCTGCAACAGGAGGTCCTCGATTGAGTAGCCGACCAGGCCGAGCTCGGGGAACACCGCGACCGCCACGCCGGCGTCCGCCAACTCACGCGCCTGGGCCAGCAGGGCCGCCACGTTGTGGTGGGGGTCGACCAACCGCATCGGGTGGGTGACGGACGCGACCCGCACGAAGCCGTGGTCGTAGAGGTTCCAGAAGTCCATGGGCCTCAGCATCCCATCCCGCTCAGCATCCCATCCCGCGGCGCGGCGGCGGGCCTCAGCCCTGGACGGGTCGCCCCTGGCCGTCGAGCTCGAGCAGGTTGCCCTGCTCGTCGGACTCGTGGGTGGTGACGATCATGCGCTTCAGCCAGGGGTTGCCGAACGTGGTGGCCAGGGCGCAGTCGACGGCGTCGCGACCCCGGGAGATCACGATGTGGCCCTTGCGGCGGGCGTTGTGGCGGGGGTCGAACGTCCACCACCGGTCGCCGAGGTACACCTCGGTGAACGCGTGGAAGTCCATCTCGACGGGCAGCGGCGGCACGTCCATGTCGGGCAGGTACCCCGACACGTACCGCGCGGGGATGTTCATGGCCCGGCACAGGGCGATGAAGGTGTGGGCAAGGTCGCGGCAGATGCCGTAGCCGTTGTTGAAGGCGTCCACGGCGGTGTACCACGACATGGTCGAGCCGGTGCGGTACTGCACGCGCTCGTGGACGAAGTTCGAGATCTCCATGCAGCGCCGGTAACCGGGCTCCATGTCGCCGAACAGGTTCCAGGCGTCGCGCCCGAGCACGTCGGACTGGCAGTAACGGCTGGGCCACAAGTAGGGCAGCACGTCCTCGGGCAGGTCGGCCACGTCGAGCTGTGGGGCGTCGAGGTCCGCCTCATCGACCGCGTCGGGCACCTTCACGACGGCCCGGTACTCATAGACGGACTCGCCGGCCGGCATGATGAACCGCTTGCCCACGTTGCCGTACAGGTCGGTGTAGTCGGTCATCTCGATGTCCGGCGTCGTCGTCCACCCGCTCGACAGCGTCTCGACCTCGTCGTGCTTGTGTTCGATCATGGCGAGCGTCGGGGTGGGCAGCTGGGCTACATGCCGGAAGCTGGCGCCGATGGTGAGCGTGCGCGTGGTCATCGAGTCCTTCTCTGAAACGCTGGGCAGAACGGGAGACACCATTGTGTCGGCACCAACCCCGTCATGCATCATCGTTTGCATGGTTGAAACATTCGCGCCCGTCGCGACGTCCGCGGGGGAGGGCCGGCTGCACATCGCCGCGCCGGGCGACCCCCGGGCGGTCCTGCTGCTCGGCGGCGGGCACTCGGGGCAGATCGCGACGCCCGACCTGGACGCCCTCGCCGACGCGCTGCCCGGCCGCGGCATCGGCGTGGCCCGGTTCGAGCTGCCCTGGCGCGTGGCCGGGCGGACCGTGGGGCCGCGGCCGCCGGCGTCCGACCCGCTCTGGCAGGCCGGGGTGGACGCCGTCCGTGCGGCCCACCCCGGGGTGCCGTTGTTCACCGGCGGGCGCAGCGCGGGTGCCCGCATCGCCTGCCGCACCTGGACGCCCGACGTCGCCGGCGTCGTCGCGCTGTCCTTCCCCCTCCACCCGCCGGGCCGTCCGGACGCCTCCCGGCTCGCCGAGCTGACCCCCGTGGGGGCGCCGGTGCTGCTCGTGTCCGGGGCCCGGGACCCGTTCGGCTCGCCCGACGAGCTGGCGTCCGCCCTGCGCGGTGACCACGCCGGGGCGCGCGAGCTCGTGGTGGTGCCGGGCGCGACCCATTCGTTCCCGCGCGGAGCCACGCCGACGGTCGTGGCGGCCGTCGCGGCGTTCGTGGACCGCCTCGTCGGGTAGCGCGTCAGTCGTTGCGCCGGACGCGGGCGCCCAGGACGCGTCGCCGCAGCGGCCGGGTGGACTCCGCGGCCAGCAGGCTCAGGGCGAGCGCGCCGACGACGGTCAGGGCCAGGATCGCCACCGACGAGGGCCCGAGCACCGCCATGCGGGGCAGGGACTGCACGAGCGGCAGCGCGGCCGCCACGCCGAGCCCCAGCGAGAGCACCAGCGTCGCCAGCAGCGGCAGGGCCACCTGGTGGCGCCGGGCGGTGGCGTCCAAGGCGGGCGGGACGCCCATCTTGTCCAGCGCCACCAGCTCGTCGGCCCGATCGACCACGTCCGAGCTCTGCGCCAGCGCGGTGGACGCCGACCCGAGCGCGAGCGCGATGGCCAGGGTGAGCACGGCCCCGGTACGCAGATCCGCCAGCAGCATCTCGTTGAGGCTGTCCAGGCCCCCGAAGGCATCGGTGCCCAGTGGGATCGTGGCGATCATCCCCACGAGGAACCCGAGCAGGGCCAGCGAGCTGACGTTGCGCCACGCCGAGCGGGGGTCGGCGACGATGCGGCGCATCGCGAGCAGCCGGGCGGGCGACCCGGTGCGGACGCCGAGCCGGGCGATGAGCTGCAGCAACCAGGGGGAGAAGAGGTTCACCAGCCCGATCGCGATGCCGAGCATGCCGGCGAACACCAGCCCCATGACCAGGGCGCCGAGCGGCGCCTGCATCACGCCGCCGAGCGCGGCGATCACGAACACGCCGGCCGCCAGGGCGGCGAGCCGCCAGGCGCGCAGGGCCGGCGGGGTGGCCTGGCGCGAGACGCCCAGCGGTGAGATGCGCACCCGCGTCAGGCCCAGGGCCGTGGACGCCGCCGCCAGCGCGAGCAGGACGGCGACGACGCCGAGCCACAGCCACCACGGCATCGCGAGCTCGGCGGGGGCGACCGGGGTGTTCTGGAAGGTGAGCAACCCGAGCAGCGGCAGGCTGGCCGTCCACGCCAGCGCACCGAGCAGCACGCCGGCCGCGGCCTGCACGAGGCTCTCGACGACGCTCATGGAGACGATCTCCCCGCTCGTCATGCCGACCAGGCGCAGCGACGCCAGCCGCCGCGCCCGGCCCCGGGCCCCCAGGCGGGCGGCGGCGCCACCCAAGGAGAGGATGGGCCAGACGAGCAGCGCGCAGGCCATCGCGGCGAGGATGACGTGGGTCGTGGGCACGACCATCGCGGCGTCCGCATCGTCGAGGGTGGTGAGCCAGGCCGGCGGCTGTGCACGGCGCTGCACGAACATCCAGGTGCCGGACGCCACGACGAACGACAACCAGGCGGTCACCGCGTTGGCGCCGACGGCGAAGAGATCCAGGGCGCCGCTTCCGCCGGTGTCGCGGAGCCGGGCTCCAGCCAGCCGGGTCGCCAGGCCGAGTCGTGCCGTCCAGGTGAGGGTGCTCATCGCGCGTCCTCCTGCCGCGGCAGGGCCGTCCCCGTGGTGGGGAGGGGGGTGCTGGTGGCGAGGGTGTCGCTGTGGACGAGGGCGTCGCGGATCTCGACGAGGCGTGAGCACCACCGGGCGACGTGCGGGTCGTGGGTGACGACGACGAGCGTCGCGCCGGCCATGGACGCGGTGGTGGTCAAGATCTGCATGACCTCGTGGCCGGTCGCCTGGTCGAGCGCGCCGGTCGGCTCGTCGGCGAAGATCACCGCCGGGTCGTGCACGAGGGCGCGGGCGATGGCGACGCGCTGCGCCTGCCCGCCGGAGAGCTCACCCGGACGCCGCAGGCGCATGTCGCCCCCGACGCCGAGGCGCTCCAGCCAGCTGTCGGCGTGGGCGAGGGCTGCGGCGCGGCCCATGCCGGCCAGCAGCAGCGGCAGGGCGACGTTCTCGCGGGCGGGCAGTTCGCCGATGAGCTGGCCGTCCTGGAAGACGAAGCCGAAACGCTCGCGGCGCAGGCGGGAACGATCGGCGTCCCGCAGGGTGCTCACGCGTCCGCCGCCGAGGGTGACCTCGCCGGCGTCCGGGGTGAGGATGCCGGACAGGCAGTGCAACAGCGTCGACTTGCCCGACCCCGACGGGCCCATCACGGCGACGGACTGGCCGGCCGGGATCGTCAGGGACACCCCGCCGAGGGCCACGACCTGGCCGAAGCGGTGGACGAGGCCGGAGGCGACGAGGGCGTCGCGGCGGCGGGGCGAGGCTGGGGCCGCGGGGTGGGCGGTGGGAGCGGGCGGAGGGGCGATGGTCCGGGCGTCGGACGTGGGTGCATCGGGCATGGGTGCATCGAACATGGCACCATTCGACCCCCGCGCCGGGCCGCCGCCCAGGGGGCCAGCACCCGAACCGGGGTGGAGCCAGCTCCACCATCCATTCACCGGCCCCATCGTAGGCTGGCGGCCATGCGCACCACCGTCCGACCCCGCTGGGGGCTGTGCGTCGCCCAGATCGGGGTCGCCGTGGTGGGCGGGCTGGTGGTCACGCCGGTGGGCGTGGCGGCCTTCGGGGTGACCACCCCGGGCGTGATCGTCGGGCTCATCCTCCTCGGTGGCACCATCGCCGGCGTCGTCTGGCTCGAGATCGTGAAGACGCGCCGGGTCGCGGCGTCCGCGCTGGAGGCGTCCGGCGTGGCCGCGCTGGCGGGGGAGGATCACGCCCACGCCGTCCGCCGGCTCACCGATTCGCGCCGCGCCATCGTGGACGCCTACGAGCTGGAGCGGGCGCGCATCGAGCGCGACCTGCACGACGGAGCGCAGCAGTACCTGGTGGCCGCCTCCATGAAGGTGGGCGAGGCCGCGTTCGCGGTGGAGCAGGGGCGGACGGCCGAGGCGTCCGGGCTGCTCGCGGCGGCGCAGGACGACGCCGACGCCGCCCTCGCCGCGTTGCGCGAGACGGTGGCGGGCGTCCACTCCCGCCTGCTCGCCGAGCAGGGGCTCGAGGCGGGGCTCGCCGAGCTCGTCACCCGGCTGTCGCGCCGCGACCGGCCGATCGTGCTGCGCGTGCCCCACCCGCTGCCCGACCTGCCGCGCGGGGTGGCGTCCACCGCGTGGTTCTTCGCGGCCGAGGCGCTGACCAACGCGGTCAAGCACGCCGGGGACGCCGACATCAGCATCGTGGCGGCCGCCGACCACCACCTGCACGTCACGGTGGTGGACGCCGGCCCGGGCGGGGCGGTCGTCGTGCCCGGCCGGGGGCTGGCCGGCCTGCGGGCGCGGTTGGAGGCGTTCGGCGGCACCCTGACGGTGTCCAGCCCGGCCGGCGGCCCGACGACGGTTGCCGCACGCGTCCCCCTGCTGCTGTCTTCGGGGCAGACCCCGGGGGAGGAGGAGACATGAGGCTCGTCGTCGCCGACGACTCGGCGCTGCTGCGCGAGGGGATGGCCGGGCTGTTGGAGCGGCAGGGCCACGCGATCGTGGGCCAGGCCGCGAGCGCGACCGAGCTGCTGGCCGTCATGGCCCACCGCTCCGGGGAGGTCGACGTGGTGGTCACCGACGTGCGCATGCCGCCCGACCTCACCGACGACGGCCTGCGCGCCGCCCTGGCGATCCGCCGCGGTTGGCCCGAGGTCGGCATCCTCGTGGTGAGCCAGTACGTGGCACCCGAGTACGCCCACCAGCTTTTTGGCTCCTCGGACGCCGGGTCGGTGCCGTCGGGCGGTGTGGGCGGGCTGGGGTACCTGCTGAAGGACCGCGTGGCGCGCGTCGCCGACTTCCTGCGCTCGCTGGACATCGTGGCCGCGGGCGGGGTGGTGGTCGACCCCGACGTGGCGGCACGGCTGGTGCAGCGGACGCCCTCCCGGCTGGCCGGGCTGACGCCGCGGGAGCGCGAGGTGCTGGAGCTGATGGCCCGTGGTCTGTCGAACGCCCAGATCGGTGAATCACTCGTGCTGTCGCCCGGTGCGGTGAGCAAGCACGTCGCCCAGGTGTTCACCAAGCTCGGGCTCGGGCCGGATGAGGACAACCGGCGCGTCCGGGCCGTCCTGGCCTTCCTGGCTGCCGGGGAGTAGGGGAGTAGCGGAGTGGGGGCAGGAGAGGGGCGGCAGGGTGTCGGCGTGGGGCGGGGCGTCCGGCGCCGACGACGGCTCGGTTTGCCCTCCTCTGCCCCGCCGCGTAGGATGAACCTTCGGTGCGTGCGCGGGCACGAGTTCACTCGTCGCCTCCCGCACCCTCATCGGACAAGCTAATCGCTAGAGAGTAGGTCAGGCGTGTACGCGATTGTGCGCAGCGGCGGACGCCAGCACAAGGTGGCTGTGGGAGACGTTCTCACCGTCGACAAGATCGTCGACGCCGAGATCGGCAGCACCGTCAACCTCACCCCGCTGATGCTGGTCGACGGCGATGCCGTCACGACCGACGTGTCCGCGCTGGGCAAGGTGTCGGTGACGGCCGAGGTGCTCGCGGAGCACAAGGGCCCCAAGATCCGCATCCTCAAGTACAAGAACAAGACCGGCTACAAGAAGCGCATGGGTCACCGCCAGCGCTACAGCCGCGTCAAGGTCACCGGCATCGAGAGCTGAGGAAACTGACATGGCACACAAGAAGGGCGCATCCAGCTCCCGCAACGGGCGCGACTCCAATGCGCAACGCCTCGGCGTGAAGCGTTTCGGCGGCGAGGTCGTCGGCGCGGGCGAGATCATCGTCCGGCAGCGCGGCACCCACTTCCACCCCGGCGACAACGTCGGCCGTGGCGGCGACGACACCCTGTTCGCGCTCAAGCCCGGCACGGTCGAGTTCGGCTCCCGGCGCGGCCGCAAGGTCGTCAACGTGGCGCTCGCCGACGCGCAGTGACGCACCGCTGAGATTCTGTAGCGAGGGGCGGTCCCGGACGGGGCCGCCCCTCGTCGCGTCCCCGGGGGTCCGGCTCGCATGCCGCCCCGCCTAGAGTGGGGGCATGGGACGCCTCGACGCCTGGCTCTGGTCGGTGCGGGTCTACAAGACCCGCTCGCTGGCGACCGCGGCCATCAAGGGCGGTCACGTCCGGGTCGACAACGCTCCCGCCAAGCCCGCCGCGCTCGTCGTCGAGGGCCAGACGATCCGCGTCCGCGGGGACGATCACACCGAGCGGGTGCTCGAGGTGCTGGACCCGACGCTGGTGAAGCGCGTCGGGGCGTCCGTCGCCCAGCGGGCCTATCTCGACAAGACGCCGGCGCAGCCCCCGCCGATCGCCCAGATGGGCGGCCGGGTCGCCACGCGCGAGCGGGGCGCGGGGCGTCCGACCAAGAAGCAGCGACGCGAGACCGACGCGTTCCGCGGTCGCTGAGCCACCCCCCTCGTCGCCCCGGCGCCGCCGACCGATAGGATCGGCGGGTTCCCGACCGCCATCGAAATGGAGTTTGACCATGGCCATTCCCTCGTTCGTCGACCAGGCGACGCTGCGCGTCGCCGGCGGCAACGGCGGCCACGGCTGCGCGTCCGTCCACCGCGAGAAGTTCAAGCCGCTCGGGGGTCCGGACGGCGGCAACGGCGGACAGGGCGGCTCGGTGATCCTGCGGGTGGACGAGGGGCTGACCACGCTCGTCGACTACCACCGGCAGTCGCAGCGACGCGCCACCAACGGCCAGCCCGGGGAGGGCGGCCACAAGGCCGGTGCGAACGGTGAGGACATCGTGCTCGCCGTGCCGGACGGCACGATCGTCACCGACGCCGAGACCGGCCAGGTGCTCGCCGATCTCATCGGTGAGGGTGCCGAGGCTGTGATCGCGGCCGGTGGGCGGGGCGGCCTGGGCAACGCCGCGCTGGCGACCTCCGCGCGGAAGGCACCCGGCTTCGCCCTGCTCGGCGAGGAGGGCGAGGAGCGCACCATCACCCTCGAGCTGAAGGTGCTCGCCGACGTCGGGCTCGTCGGTTTCCCGAGCGCTGGCAAGTCGAGCCTGATCGCCGCGATCAGCCGGGCCCGGCCCAAGATCGCCGACTACCCGTTCACGACGCTGGTGCCGAACCTGGGGGTGGTGGTGGCCGGCTCCACCACGTTCACCGTGGCCGACGTGCCGGGGCTGATCGAGGGTGCCTCGGAGGGCCGCGGGCTGGGCCACGACTTCCTGCGCCACATCGAGCGTTGCCAGGCCATCGTCCACGTGATCGACTGCGCCACCTACGAGCCGGGGCGCGATCCGGTCTCCGACCTCGACGTGATCGAGGCCGAGCTCGCCGCCCACGGCGGGTTGGAGGACCGGCCGCGCCTGGTCGCCCTCAACAAGATCGACATCCCGGACGCCGCCGAGCTCGCCGAGATCGTGCAGCCTGACCTGGAGGCCCGCGGGTTGCGGGTGTTCCGCATCTCGACGAAGTCGAGCGAGGGACTGCAGGCGCTGACGTTCGCGATGGCAGCTCTGGTGGACGAACGCCGCGCGGCCGCACCGGCGCCCGCGCCGGAGCGCATCGTGATTCGTCCCACGCCCGTCGCGGGCGGCCCCGAATTCACCATTCGGCAGATGGGTGACGGGGAGGGCGGCTTCGTGTGGCGGGTCGAAGGGGCCAAGCCCGAGCGGTGGGTCAAGCAGACCGACTTCGGCAATCCCGAGGCCGTCGGCTACCTCGCCGACCGCTTCACCCGGCTCGGCATCGAGGACGCGCTGCTCGACCGGGGGGCCCGCGAGGGTGATGCCGTCGCGATCGGCGCGGGGGACAACCCGGTGGTGTTCGACTTCGCCCCCCAGGTCAGCTCCGGCGCGGAGATCCTGGCCCGCCGGGGTGACGACGAGCGGCTGCACGGGGAACGCGCGTCGGTGCGGCGTCGGCGCGACCTCGACGCGGAGTACCACGCCGCGAAGGCCGCCGCGGAGGGGGTGGCGCGCGACCCGCGGCAGAGCTGGCGCGTCACCGACGACGGGGACGAGGCGTGACCGGCGGCGTCCGCCCCGACATCGCGGCCGCGCGACGCATCGTCGTCAAGATCGGCAGCAGCTCCATCACCGACGCGGCGGGTCACCCCGACGCGCGGCACATGAACGCGCTGGTGGACGCGATCGCCGCGGCGAGGGCGTCCGGCACCGAGGTGGTGGTCGTCAGCTCGGGTGCCGTGGCCGCCGGCCTGGAGCCACTCGGGCTGCTCGCCCGGCCGCGTGATCTGGCGAGCCAGCAGGCGGCGGCGTCGGTGGGGCAGGGGTTGCTGTTGGCGCGGTACACGGCGCTGTTCGCCGCCCACGGGTTGCGCGTGGGGCAAGTGTTGCTGACGGTGGAGGACATCGCGCGCAAGGCGTCCTACGGCAACGTGGAGCGCACGTTCACGCGGCTGCTGGAGCTGGGCGTCGTGCCGGTCGTGAACGAGAACGACACGGTGGCGACCAACGAGCTCCGGTTCGGTGACAACGACAAGATGGCGGCCCTGGTGGCCCACGTGGTGGGGGCGGACGCGCTGTTCCTGCTCAGCGATGTCGATGCGCTCTACACCGACCACCCGGCGCGGCCGGGGGCGCGCCGCTTGGATGACGTGCCGGAGGTGGACGACCTGGCGGTCGACACCTCGCGAGGCGGCGCTCACGTCGGCACCGGTGGCATGACGACCAAGCTGGAGGCGGCCAAGATCGCCACCCACGCGGGGGTCCCCGTGGTGCTGGCCTCGGCGGACGCGGTTGCGCCGGCGCTGGCGGGGGAGCCGGTGGGCACCTACTTCCACGCCTCGGGGCGGCGTCGCTCGCGGCGGCTGCTCTGGCTGGCGTACGCGTCGCGGACAGCCGGTGAGGTGGTGCTCGATGCGGGAGCCGTCCGGGCCGTCGTGGAGCGCAAGGCGTCCCTGTTGCCGGCGGGGGTCACGGCGTTCTCGGGTGATTTCCACGCCGGTGATCCGATCCGCATGGTGGACGCGGCCGGCGAGCTGATCGGGCACGGGCTGAGCAGTTACGACGCGGCCGACCTGCCCGGCGTCCTGGGCCGCTCCACCCGGGACCTCGTGGCCGAGCGCGGCGCGGGCTTCGACCGGGAGCTGGTCCACCGCGACGCGCTGATCCTGCGCAAGCGGTTCCGGGGCTGAGCCCGGGCGATGCTGCCCGCGGTTCGCGCCGCCCTGGGGGGCTCCCCCCTTGGGGGCCCGTGCGTCTCGGCAGCCCGGGACGCCGTGAGCCGCGGCCCGCTGTCCGGCCGCCCGGCCGTTTGGATCGCTCCCTGCCGTTCGGCCCGCCCCTCTGCTGTTCGGTCCGCCCCCCTGCTGTTCGGCCCGCCACCCTGCCGTTCGGCCCGCCCCCCTGCTGTTGGGTCCGCCCCCCTGCGGGACGTCCACCACCCTGCCGTCGCAACAGCAGGGTGGTGGGCCGAGGGCAGGGGGGTGACGGCAGGGGCAGGGTGGCGGCGCGAACGACAGGGTGGCGGCGCGAACGACAGGGTGGGTACCCCCTCGGGGTGAGGCCGCCGCAGCATCGGGGCCGAGCCGGTGCGGGTCGGGTCACGGGTTGCCCGCCCCGTGCGACGAAAACCCCACACTCGATTCTGACCAACATCAGCCGCACTGGTTTTGGGAGGTCGTTTCCGCGATCGAGTGTCGCATTCTCGTCGCAGCCGCAGCCGCAGCCGCAGCCGCAGTCGCAGCGGCCCACCACCACCGCCGCCACCACAACCACCATCCCCGTCAGCGTTCCGCGCCCACCCAACTTAGGGTTTCCTAACTTTCTGGATCTTGACGCAGGTGGTCCCGCAGGCGTTAACTTCCTAACGCGAGTTACTGAAGCGCGTTAGTCCCTCGAAGGAGAGTGGTGATGATGGCCAGCAAGGTCCGCAGCGACGTGACCATGGCGGACGTCGCCGCCGCCGCCGGAGTGTCCCGCACCACCGTCTCCTTCGTCCTCAACAAGCGTCAGGCCGGCATTCCGGAGGAGACCCGAACCCGGGTCCTGGAGGCCGTGTCCACTCTCGGCTACCGCCCCAACGCCGGCGCCCGTGCCCTCGCGTCCCAGCGCTCGGACTGGATCGGCCTGCTCACCGAAATCGTCACGGCGCCCTTCGCGGTGAACGTCATCAAGGGTGCCAAGGATCGCGCCTGGGCCGACCACAAGTACCTGCTCATCGCCTCCACCGACGACAACGTCACCGACGCCGCCGGGCTGGCCGACCAGACGGTGCAGATCGAGAAGCTGCTGGAGCAGCGCATCGAGGGGCTCCTGCTGGCGGCGACATGGCACCGCGCCATCACGGTCCCCGATGTGGCCCGGGAAGTCCCCACCGTCCTGGTGAACTGTTTCGACGCCGCCGGCGAGTTCCCCTCCATCGTCCCCGACGAGGTCGGCGGCGGGGTGGTGGCCACGCAGCGGCTGGTCGCCGCAGGCCACACCCGCATCGGCTTCATCACGTTCGAGGACGACATCCCCGCCGGGCAGGGACGCCTGCGTGGCTACACCCGGGCGCTCGAGGCGGCCGGTCTGCCGTTCGAGCCCACCCTCGTCACGGGCGGGGACGCCACCGCCCTCGGTGGGTATGACGCCGCGAACCGTCTGCTCGACCTGGCCGAGCGCCCGACCGCCCTCTTCTGCGGCAACGATCGCATGGCCATGGGTGCCTACGACGCGATCAAGGAGCGTGGTCTGTCCATTCCCGGCGACCTCGCCGTCACCGGCTTCGACAACCAGGAACTGGTCAGCGCGTACCTGAGGCCCGCCCTCACGACCGTCGCGCTGCCCTTCGAAGAAATGGGAGCCGCCGGGGTCGCCACCCTGACGGCTCTCATCCAAGGGGAGGAGGTGCCGTCCTTGCAGACGGTGTCCTGTTCCTTGCTCGAACGTTCGTCGGTCTGACTCCCATCGGCCCGACGAACACCCACCCATCGCGTCCGCGATTCAGGAAGGAAGCATCATCATCATGACACACCACCCGTCCCGGGGTCGGCGGCCCGGCCGAGCCCTTCTGGGCGTCGCCGCGACCGTGCTGGCCGGCACGCTCGCCTTCTCGGGCTGCGCGTCCGGCACCGCGACCACGAGCGCCTCGACACCCGCTGCCGACAACGCGACCGCGCTGCTGACGATCCCGCGCGAGGACATGGGCACCTTCACGCGCAACTTCAACCCGTTCAGCCCCAACGCCGCGCCCATGACGACCCAGGCGATCCACGAGTCGATGCTCATCTACAACCCCGCGGCCGGCAACACCGTCCCCTGGCTCGCCACCGAGTGGGCTGCCTCCGATGACAACCGGACGCTGACCTTCACCCTGCGCGACGGCGTCCAGTGGTCCGACGGCGAGCCGCTCGTCGCCGACGACGTGGCCTACACCTTCGAGCTCCAGAAGGAGATCATGGGTGGGTTCGAGTACCTCGACTCCGTGACGGCGTCGGACGCCCACACGGTCGTCTTCACGTTCTCGCGGGACTACTCCCCGGCCCTCTACGAGATCGGCCAGATGCCCATCGTGCCCAAGCACGTGTGGGAGGCCATCGAGGATCCGGCGAAGGCCACCAACGAGACGCCGGTCGGCACCGGGCCCTACACCGAGATCACCAACTTCGCCGCCCAGTCCTTCACCCTCGGCAAGAACCCGCACTACTGGCAGCCCGACGCCCAGCACATCGAGGGCATCAAGATGCTGGCCTTCGCCGGCAACGACGGTGCCAACCTGGCCGCCGCCAACGGCGACGTGGACTGGGCGCCGCAGTACATCCCGAACATCGAGCGCACCTTCATCTCGCGCGACCCGGAGCACCGCCACTACTGGTTCCCGCCCACCGGTTCGATGATCAACTTCATGGTCAACACCACCAAGGCGCCCTTCAACGACGTCAACGTCCGCAAGGCCCTGTCCATGGCCATCGACCGCGAGCAGATCGTCTCCGTCGGCATGTCGGGCTACACCGAGCCCGCCGACTGCACCGGCCTGTCGGGCAGCTACGAGACCTGGAAGGACGCGTCGCTGCAGGACTCCTGCGACTGGATCGAACGGGACGTCGACGCCGCCAACGCCCTGCTGGACGAGGCGGGCTACCCCAAGGGCGCCGACGGCCAGCGGACGCTGCCCGATGGCAGCCCGTTCACCTTCGACTTCTCGGTCGGGTCGACGTCGTCGGACTGGGTGTCGGTCGCCAACGTCATCAGCCAGAACCTGGCCGACGTCGGCATCACCATGACCGTGGACGCCCCCGACTGGTCGGCCGTCGTCGCCGGCTATGAGACCGGCGACTTCGACTCCGGCATCGTCTGGTCATCCAATGACCCGACGCCCTACCAGTACTACCTCAACCTGATGAGCCCGACGAAGGTCAAGCCGGTCGGCGAGCAGACCCACGACAACTACGGCCGCTTCGGATCCGCCGATGCCCAGGCGTTGCTCGACCAGTTCGCCGCCACGCAGGACGAGGAGACCCAGCACGAGATCGTGGACGACCTCCAGGCCCTGTACGGCCAGGAGCTCCCGACGATCCCGCTGTTCCCCGGGCCGGAGTGGGGTGCCTACAACGACTCCCGCTTCGTGGGCTGGCCCACCGCGGACGACCCGTACGCCACCCTCGGCACCCGGGCGCCCACCACCGTGCTGGTGCTCACCACGCTGGAGCCCCGCTGAGCTGATCACCGCGGGCGTGGCGCCCTGCCCGGACGCCACGCCCGCCCCGCCCGGACGCCCCCGCCCGCGGCCCGCCCGTCCCCACCCCCACACCCTCTTCAGCTCGACAAGGAGATGACCGGATGCGCTACCTCACCCGGCGACTCGGCTTCTACCTGGTGGCCTTCTGGGTCTCGGTCACCCTGAACTTCATGCTGCCCCGCTTCATGCCGGGCGACCCCGTGTCGCGCATGATGGCCCGCTCCACCAACCAGCTCTCCAGCGACCAGATCGTCCAGCTGCAACGCCTGTTCGGCCTGGATGACCGCCCGCTGTGGCAGCAGTACGTCAGCTACCTCGACGACATGATCCACGGCCGCATGGGGGTGTCCATCTCACGCTTCCCGACGCCCGTCGTCGAGGTGATCGGCTCCCAGATCGGGTGGACGCTGCTGCTCGGCGGCACCTCGCTGGTCATCGCCGCCCTCGTCGGCAACCTGCTCGGCATCGTCGCCGCGTGGCGCCGCGGCGGTTGGATCGACTCGTTCCTCCCGCCGGTGCTGATCTTCGTCGGCTCCTTCCCCTACTTCTGGCTCGCGATGGGCGCGCTGTGGGTGTTCGGCCTCTCCCTCGGCTGGTTCCCGATCCGCCACGCCTTCGACGACGGTCTGCAACCCGGCCTCTCGCCGGAGTTCCTGGGCTCCGTCGCCACGCACCTGTTCCTGCCCGCCCTGACCATCGTGCTGGTGTCGATCGGTGGCTGGATGCTCGGCATGCGCAACACGATGATCGCGACGAACTCCGAGGACTACATCACGATGGCCCAGGCGAAGGGGCTGCGTCCGAGCCGCATCATCTTCCGCTACGCCGCCCGCAACGCCATGCTCCCCGCGGTGACCAGCTTCGGCATGAGCCTCGGCTTCGTGGTGGGTGGCGCGCTGCTCACCGAGACGGTGTTCGCCTACCCCGGCGTCGGCTACCAGCTCCTCGCCGCCGTCCAGGGCCTCGACTACCCGCTCATGCAGGGCCTGTTCCTCATCATCACCTCGGCGGTGCTCGTGGCGAACTTCCTCGTCGACATCGTCTACGTCCGCCTCGACCCGCGCGTGCGGGTCTCCTGAGGGGAGAATCACCATGACCACCGCCCCCACCATCGACGGCCTCCGCGCCGAGACGGGCGAGGACGCCGTGCCCGCCGTCACGCGGCCGGCCGTCCGGCGTCCGAACCGGAGCTTCGTCCACGGCCTGCTCACCAATCGGAAGGCCACGTTCGGGGCCGGCGTCGTCCTGCTCTTCATCGCGCTGGCGCTGCTCGCCCCCGTCCTCGCACCGGGGGATCCCATGCGGATCACGGGGGCCATCGGTGAGGAACCGTCCGCCGCCCACTGGCTGGGCACCACCGCGAAGGGCCAGGACGTGCTGGCGCTCACCCTGCACGGCGCCCGCAGCTCGCTGTTCGTCGGCTTCACCGTCGGCATCCTCGCGACCGTGCTCGGCGTGGGCGTGGGGCTCGCGTCCGCCTTCTTCGGCAAGGTGGTCGACGAGGTGCTCTCGCTCGTCACCAACGTGTTCCTGCTCGTGCCCTCCCTGCCGCTCCTCGTGATCCTCGCGGCCTTCCTCCCCCCGGGGCTGACGACGGTGATCCTCGTGCTCGTCCTCACGGGTTGGGCGGGTTCGGCCCGCGTGCTGCGCTCGCAGGCCCTGTCGATCAAGGCCAAGGACTTCGTCGCCGCCGCCCAGGTGAGTGGCGAGCGGCCCTGGCGGATCATGGTCGCGGAGATCCTGCCCAACATGGCGTCCATCGTCATGGGCACGCTGCTCGGCTGCGTGATCGGGGCCATCGGCGCGCAGGCCGGCCTGGAGTTCCTGGGGTTGGGTGACATCTCCCGGGTCTCGTGGGGGACGAACCTGTACTGGGCGGGCAATGAGGGCGCCCTGATGACCGGCGCGTGGTGGGTGTTCGTGCCCTCCGGCTTCGCGATCGCCGCGGTCGCGTTCGCGCTCGCCATGATCAACTACGCGGTGGACGAGGTCACCAACCCGCGGCTCCGCAAGGTCAAGCACGCCGGACGCACCGGCCGACGCGAGGAGGGACGCGCATGAGCGGGTCAGTGTTGGAGGTGCGCGACCTCGTCGTCACGTACACCGGGGACGTCCGCACGACGACGGCCGTCGACCACGTCAGCTTCAGCATCGGCGAGCGCGAGATCTTCGGGCTCGCGGGCGAGTCGGGCTGCGGCAAGTCGACCATCGCGAACGCCGTCATGCGTCTGCTGACCTACCCCGCCCGCATCGACGCCGGGTCGATCAGCTTCGGCGGGCAGGACGTGCTGGGGCTGTCCGCGGCCGAGCTCCGGCGGTTCCGGTGGAGCCAGGTGGCCATGGTGTTCCAGTCGGCCATGAACTCCCTCAACCCGGTGCTGACCATCGGCGAACAGATGGGCGACATCTTCACCGAGCACACCGGATGCACCCGGCGCAGCGCCCGCGCCCAGGCCGGCGAGCTGCTCGACCTCGTCCAGATCGACCGCTCCCGGCTGCGGAGCTACCCCCACCAGCTCTCCGGCGGCATGCGCCAGCGCGTGGTGATCGCCATGGCGGTGGCGCTGCGCCCCCGTCTGCTGATCCTCGACGAGCCCACCACGGCGCTCGACGTCGTCGTGCAGCAGGAGATCATGGCGCAGATCGCGCAGCTCCAGGCCGAGTTGGGCTTCTCGGTGCTGTTCATCACCCACGACATGAGCCTCATGGTCGAGCTGTCGGACCAGATGGCCGTCATGTATGCCGGACGCTTCGTGGAGCAGGGCCCCTCGGCCGCGCTCATGCACCACCCCGTCCACCCCTACACCCGGGCGCTGATGAATGCGTTCCCGCCCCTGACCGGCCCCCGCGTCCCCCTCGCAGGGCTCGCGGAGGGCGTCCGCTTCCGCGACATCGGTGACCTGGCCGAGGTCGCTCCCGGCCGCTGGGCCGCGCCGCTGTCGGACGCCGACCGCGTCCGTTTCGAGAAGGAGATGTCCGCATGAACGCCGTGCTGTCCGTCGAGGGGGTGAGCAAGACGTTCCGCGGGGGGAGCCTGTTCCGCCGCACCAGCGTCGCCGCGCTGACCGACGTCGACCTCGAGCTGGGGGCCGGCGAGATCGTCGCGCTCGTGGGGGAGTCGGGGTCGGGCAAGTCGACGCTGGCCCGGTGCATCGCCCGGTTGGAGCGGCCCGATGCCGGGCGCATCCTGCTGGAGGGGACGCCGACCGACCGCGTCGCCGGCGGGGCGCGCGGGTACCGCTCCCGCGTCCAGATGGTGTTCCAGGACCCGTTCGGGTCGCTCAACCCGGTGCACCGCACGGAGCACTTCCTGCGGCGCCCCCTCGAGATCCACCACGTGACCCGGGGTGAGCAGGAGACCGCGGCCATGCTCGAGGAACTCATGCTCACGGTGGGTCTGGAGCCCGACATGCTGCACTCCTACCCCCACGAGCTGTCCGGAGGGCAGCGCCAGCGCGTCGCCATCGCCCGCGCCCTGGCGGTGAGGCCGCAGGTGATCCTCGCCGATGAGCCGACGTCGATGCTCGATGTGAGCGTGCGGATCGGCGTGCTGAACCTGATGCGCCGGCTGCGCGACGAGCAGGGCATTTCGATGCTCTACATCACCCACGACCTGGCCAGCGCCCGCTACCTTGCCGACCGCACCGCGGTGATGTTCGCCGGCGAGATCGTCGAGTCGGGGGAGTCGTTGGCGCTGCTGGCCCAGCCGGCCCACCCGTACACCGAGCTGTTGGTCTCCGCCGTCCCCGACCCCGAGCGTGCCGGCACGTTCGACCCCGACGCCCGCGCCGCGCTGCGCCGCCGGGTGTTGGCGGCGGAGAGCTGCCCCTTCGAGGGGGGCGACGAGGCGTGCTCGGCCACGGAGCCCGTCCGCCACCAGGTCGGCGATCCGGCCGATCGACACTGGGCCCGCTGCCACCTCTACCGGCCCCGGGCCACCAGCGGGGCCAACGCCCTCACGGCCGGGGGGACGGACGCAGCCGCCGCCGGGGGCGTCCTTGGTGCAGATCGGGACGGGGTGGCGGCATGACGAGCCTCGTTGACGCCGTGACCCTGCTGCAGCGCGCGACCGCCGACCCCCTGCGCCCGCGGGCCCACTTCACCGCGCCGGCCGCCTGGCTCAACGACCCGAACGGCCTGTGCCAGTGGGACGGGACCTACCACCTCTTCTACCAGTACAACCCCATGGGGGCCTTCCACCACCGCATCCACTGGGGCCACGCGGTCAGCCGCGACCTCGTGCACTGGCGCGACGAGCCCGTGGCCCTCACCCCGGGCGACGGCGCGGACGCGGACGGCTGCTGGTCCGGCGTCCTCGTGGACGACGGGGGCGTCCCGACGATCGTGTACTCCGGCCATCGCGGCGACGGGCAGCTGCCGTGCGTGGCGGTCGGATCCGCCGATCTGCGCACCTGGCTGCCGTTGGCCGAGAACCCCGTCATCGCGGCCAAGCCGGCCGGCACGCGCGCCGAGTTCCGCGACCACACGGTGTTTCGGTGGAAGGGGCAGTGGCGCCAGCTGATCGGCACCGGCACGGCCGAGGGCCACGGCGCCGCGTGGCAGTACGTCTCGGACGACCTGGTGACGTGGCACGAGGTGGGGCCGGTGCTCACCGCGCCACCCCACGGCACCCCCGAGGACCCCTGGTTCACCGCCAGCATGTGGGAGTGCGTGGACCTCTTCCACGTCGGCCCGGGCGAGCTCGGGTCCGACACCGGACGCGACGTGTTGGCGTTCTCCGCCTGGGAGAACGGGCTCACCCTGCACCCGCTGGCGTGGGTGGGCCGCTACACCGGGGAGCGCTTCGAGCCCGAGACGTTGGTCCGGCTCGACCTGGGGGGCCGCTTCTTCTACGCGCCCCAGTCGTTCACCGACGAGGCCGGGCGCCGCGTCCAGTTCGGCTGGATGCAGGAGGCACGCTCGGACGGGGCGTGCGAGCGGGTCGGCTGGGCCGGCGTCATGTCGCTGCCCCGCGTCCTCGAGTGGCGCGACGAGCGGCTGTGGGTGGGCCCGGCCCCCGAGATCGCCCACCTGCGCGCCGAGGAGTGCGCCTTCGACGCGGTGGCCGGTGACCGGCTGGACCTCGAGATCGACCTGACGCTCGACGCCGACGGCGAGGTGGAGCTCGGCGTTCTGGGCGCCGGGGACGAGGAGACGGTCATCCGGCTCACACCGACGCAGCTGCTCCTCGACCGGTCCCGCTCGTCGCGCGACACCGGCGTCGAGGCGACGGTGCTCGGCGGGGAGGTGGCGGCGTCCGGCCGCGTGACGCTGCGCGTGCTGGTGGACGCCTCGGCGATCGAGGTGTTCGTCGCCGGCAGTGCCCTCGCGGCGCGCGTGTACCCGACCCGGACGGCCGGACGCGTGCGGTGGGCGTCCCGCGGGGCCCACGTGCACCGGGCGCAGGCCTGGCGTCTGGGCGACGCCCTGCCCGGGGAGCGCGTGCTGTTGCCCTGATCCTGCCGCTCCCACTGCTCCCGCCCCACTCACTCCCCACCCACTCCCCACTGCTGCGGAGGTCCCTGTGCGACGCTTCACCCTGGCCCTGGTGCTCGGATGTCTGGTCACGACTGTCTGGACGGCGCCGGCGGTCGCCGGGCCTCCCGGTGACCTGTTCGACCTCGCGGACGTGAGCCCGGTGCCGGATCCGGCGCGTCGCACGGGCGTGTGGGAGCGGCTGGACGACGGGGCCTGGCGCGGCGCGTCCGGGGTGGACGCCAACGCCATCGCGATCTCGGAGCAGCGTCTGGCGCCGACCGCCCAGGCCGTCGCGACCATCCGCATCGAGCCGGACGCGCCCCTGACCGCGGCCGCCCTGGTGGTGCGGGCGTCGGCGGACGGAACGACCGGGTATGCGGCGACCGTGGATCCCCACTCCCACCGGGTGCGGCTGTTCGACCTCGACGGGGGGCGCGACCTGGCGGTGACGGACGCCGCGGTGTCCCTGGGGGTCGATCACCGGCTCGCGGTGCGCACCGACGGACCCCGCCTGGAGGTGGTGTTGGACGGGGTGACCCTGCTCCGGGCGAGCGACACGGCCCATCGGGCCGGCCACGTCGGGCTCCACGTCTGGAACGGCCGGGCGACGTTCCGCGACGTCGGCGCCCGCAGCGTGCATTCCTCGCTGGCCGGGTGGCACGGCGGTGCCGGGTGGCGGGCCACCAGCACGGGGCTGAGCGGCACGGCGGCGCCCGGCACGAACACACGGTTGATCGCGACCGACGAGCTCGCCTCAGAGAGCGAGGCCTCCGCCACCGTCCAGGTGCGCGACAGGTTTGCCGTGGCAACCCTGCTCGTGCGCACCGATCCGGATGCCACCAGGGGGTACGCGGTCGACATCGATCCGAACGGTGGTCGGCTGCGGCTCTACCGGGTGTCGGACAACGCGACGCTCGGCGTCCGTCGCACGGCCATCGAGGTGGGCCGGGCCTACGGGGTGACACTGCGGGCCGTGGGGGATGAGATCAGCGTCCGGTGGCAGACGGATTTCATCGAACCGGATGGTCGCGTGCCCGTGATCGTGGCGCGAGACGCCAGCGTGGCGGACGGGTTCGTCGGCGTGGGCGCTTGGAGCGGGTCGGTCGGCTTCAGCGGGGTGACCCTGCGGGGGCTGGTCAGCAACGTCGATTGGACGCCCACCGAGGGGCACTGGCGCACGGTGATCGACGGCATCGCCGGCCAGGGCGCCCTCACATCCGAGGACGTCGGGGCCGACGTCGAGCTGGCCCTCGACGCCACGCTGGACGCAGGCGCGCGCCTGGTGATCGGGGTGGGGGAGGAGGTGGTGCGGCCCGAGGTGCCGACCGGCCGGGTGGTGCGCGTGCAGCTGCGGCGGGCCGCAGGGCGGCTGGAGCTCCAGGTGGACGGCCGGGTGGTGCGCGACGAGCCCGCTGTGGCGGCGTCCGGGGGCCGGGTGCGTCTCGAGGTCGTCGGCGGTCAGGGGCGGCTGGCCCAGCTCCGTCTGGATCGGGCGGACCAGGCGTGGGCGCAGCCGTTCCGTCCGAGTTACCACTACTCCCAGGCCGCCTCGGGCACCTCCGACCCGAACGGCCTGGTGTTCCTCGACGGGGAGTACCACCTCTTCCACCAGGACGCCGGCCGGTGGGCCCACGCCGTGAGCACCGACCTGGTGCACTGGCGGCCGCTCCCGATCGCGCTCGACCAGAACGACTTCGGGGACGCGTGGTCGGGCTCGGCCGTCGTCGACGAGCACGACGTGACGGGCCTGTTCGGCGGCGGACGCGGCCTGGTGGCGTTCTACACCAGCTTCGACACCGACGCACCCGGGGGCAACCAGGAGATCCGCGCGGCCACGAGTGTCGACCGGGGGCGCACCTGGCAGCTGGTGGACGGCGTCATCGTGCCGAACCCCGGCGGGCCGGACGGTGACTGGGACTTCCGGGACCCGAAGGTGCGCTGGGACGCGGCGGGCGGCCGCTGGGTGATGGTGGTGAGCGGGGGTGACCATCTGCGGTTCTACGGGTCGACAGATCTGCTCCATTGGGATCACCTGTCGAATTTCGGTTACGGCTCCTGGCTCGACGGCGGCGTCATGGAGTGCCCCGACCTGATGTGGGTGGCGGCCCCGGGGCAGCCGGGCGGGGGCCGGTGGGTGCTGTGGTGGAGCACCGGCGCGGTGCGGGAGACCCACGGCTCGGCGGCGCGCTATGTGACCGGGACGTTCGACGGGTCGTTCCACCCCGACACGCCGGCGGAGGTGGTGTTGCGTGCCGACGAGGGCCGCGACTACTACGCGGCCGTCAGTTTCGCCGGCCTGGCCGGCCGGGTGGTGATGATCGGCTGGATGAGCAACTGGGACTACGCCTTCGGCGAGCCCACCGGGCGCTGGCGCGGTCAGTTGGGTCTGCCCCGGGAGATGGGCCTCACCGACGTCCCCGGCGTCGGGTTGCGGTTGACGCAGCGCCCGGTCGCAGAGGTGTCGGCCCTGCTCGGCCCCGCCACGACCCTGTCCGACACGTGGGTCGCTCCCGGGCAGCCCAACCCGCTCGCCAACTGGTCGGGGACGGCCCATCGCTTCACGGCGGAGATCGCCGTGCCCGACGCCGACGGTGCGAGCGAGTTCACCCTGGGCGTCCGTACGGGCGCCGGGCAGGCAACCAAGCTGCTGTGGCGGGCCTCGGACGCCAGCCTGCGGTTGGACCGGACCATGGCGGGGGAGGCGTCCTTCACCCGGTGGTTCGCCGACCCGGTGGAGGGCACCGCGCAGGCCGCGTGGCCGGTGGAGCGCGTCGGCGCGGAGCGGCGGGTGCGGATCACGGGGTGGGTCGACACCGCCTCCGTGGAGGTGTTCAGCGCCGACGGCACGGTCGCCATGACCGCGCAGGTGTTCCCCGATGCGGCCTCCGACGGGCTCACCTTCGATGTCACGGGAGGCTCGGCGCGCCTGGTGCGCATGGAGGTGGCCCCGGTGAGCGCGACCGTGCCGCGGAGCGGCGTCAGCGTGGCCGAGCCGGAGTTCCCGGGCCTCGACCGCTCCGAACTGGGGGCCTTCGACGTGGTGGGGGGCGGCGTCTGGGGGCCCAGCGGGGCGGGGCTTTCGACGACGTTCGACCGCGACTCGACGGCTCTCGGCCGCAGCGTTTACGCCGATGTGCGCGTCGGCGCCACCGTCCGGTTCGGCACCCCACCGTGGCCGGGGCAGCTCACGCGCCGCGACCGCGCCGACCTCGGGGTCAGCGGCGCCGGGTCGGTCGTCGTGCGCGCCGACGCGGCGTTGCGGTCGGGCTACCTGGTGAACTTCGACCCCAACCTACACGCCGTGCGGGTCATGAAGCTCGAGGGGGGGCGGGTGGACGAGGAGACCGGGGTGCTGGCGCAGGCCAGCGTCCTGCTCGCACCGGGGGTGAGCCACCGGGTGGAGGTCGAGGCGCGCGGCGACCGGCTGACCGCGTGGGTGGACAGCCGGGAGGTGCTGACCATGACCGACGCCGCCTACGGGAGCGGGCGGGTGGGCGTGAATGCGTTCGGCGGCCGGGCGGCCTGGCAGGACATCACGGTGCGCTGAGCGGGAGCTCGGGGCCGTGGCGCGCTGCTGCTGGGTGGGGTTCCGATGAAAAAGTGACACTCGATGGTCACCAACATCAGTCCCACTGATGATTCGGAACCACCAGATGCCACCGAGTGTCGAGTTTTCGTCACGTGGGCGCGGTGACCCGGCCGGGCTGGGGCGGGCCTAGCATGAGCCCCATGAGCTTCGCCGACCAGGCCACCGCCGCCCAGGACGCCGCGCGCAGCCTCGCCACCGCTTCGCGCGCCCTCAAGGACGCCTCGCTGCACGCCATGGCTGAGGCCCTGCTCGACGCGCGCACCGAGGTGCTCGCCGCGAACGCCGCCGATGTCGCCCGCGCCCAAGAGGCAGGCACCGCGCCGGCGCTGGTCGACCGCCTGCGCCTCGACGCCCAGCGCATCGCCGCGATGGCCGACGGCCTGCGCCAGCTCGCGGGGCTGGCCGACCCGGTGGGCGACGTGGTGCGCGGCTGGACCAACCCCAACGGGGTGCAGGTGCGCCAGGTGCGGGTGCCGTTCGGCGTCGTGGGCATCATCTACGAGGCCCGGCCGAACGTGACCGCCGACGCGGCCGGCATCTGCCTCAAGTCGGGCAACGCGGCGCTGCTGCGCGGCTCCAGCTCGGCGCTGGAGTCCAACCGGGCCCTCGTGACCGCGCTGCGCGCCGGGGTGACCCGCGCCGGCCTGCCCGCCGACGCCGTGCAGCTCGTCGAGGGCGGCCGCGAGGTGACCGCTGCCATGATGGCCGCCCGTGGGCTCGTCGACGTCCTCATCCCGCGCGGCGGGGCGGGGCTGATCAACGCCGTCGTCGAGGGCGCGAAGGTGCCCGTGATCGAGACCGGCACCGGCAACTGCCACCTCTACGTCGACGCGGCGGCTGACCATGATGTCGCCCTCGCCCTCCTCCTCAACGCCAAGACGCAGCGCCCGAGTGTCTGCAACGCCCTGGAGACCCTCCTCGTCCATGCCGACGCCGCCCCCACCTTCCTGCCGCGGGCGTTGCAGGCACTCGCCGAGGCGGGCGTCACCGTGCACGGGACGCCCGCGGTGCAGGAGTTCTCCGCGGCGGTCGTGCCGGCCACCGAGGGGGAGTTCGACGCCGAGTACCTGACCCTCGACCTGGCCTGTGACGTCGTGCCCGACCTCGACGCGGCGCTTCGCCACATTCGCGCCCACTCCACGGGGCACTCCGAGACGGTCGTCACCACCAACCTCGCCGTCGCCGAGCGCTTCACCGCCGAGGTCGACGCCGCCGCAGTGCTCGTCAACGCCTCCAGCCGGTTCGTGGACGGCGGTGAGTTCGGGTTCGGCGCCGAGATCGGCATCAGCACCCAGAAGCTCCACGCCCGCGGCCCGATGGCCCTGCCTGAGATGACCTCGACGAAGTACGTGCTCATCGGATCGGGTCAGGTGCGCGGGTGAGGGCGTCCGACCCGGTATGCTCCCGCGCATGACGCTGCTGGAGACTGCGGCCCACGCGGCCGACCACACCGAGCCGATCATCATCGCGCTCGTCGCGTTCGGCATCCTGCTGACGCTGATGGCCATCACGGTCGGGTACGGCTCCGGGCGCCCGCACACCCAGTGAGCCCCCGCCTCGCTGCGGGCGAGCACCAGGGCCGGTGGCGCCTCGGCGTCATGGGCGGCACGTTCGACCCCATCCATCACGGCCACCTGGTGGCGGCCTCCGAGGTCGGGGCGCGGTTCGACCTCGACGAAGTGGTGTTCGTGCCCACCGGGCGGCCATGGCAGAAGGCCGACAAGCAGGTCTCCGAGGCGGAGGACCGCTACCTGATGACGGTCATCGCGACCGCCTCGAACCCCCGGTTCTCCGTGAGCCGGGTCGACATCGACCGGCCCGGCGACACCTACACCGTCGACACGCTGCGCGACCTGCGCCGGCTGCGCGGGCCGGAGACGTCGCTGTTCTTCATCACGGGTGCGGACGCCCTCAGCCAGATCCTCACGTGGCGGGGGAGCGAGGAACTGTTCGACCTGGCCCACTTCGTCGGGGTCTCCCGCCCCGGCGTCGACCTGGACCAGCGGGACATCTCCCACCTGCCGGCCGACAAGGTGACGCTGCTCGAGATTCCCGCCATGGCCATCAGCTCCACCGCGTGCCGGGAGCGGCAGGCGTCCGGGCTGCCCCTGTGGTACCTCGTGCCGGACGGTATCGTTCAGTACATCACCAAGCGCGGGCTGTACCGCGACGCGGTGTCCCACCCGTAGATCCACAAGGAGTTCCATGGCGGCGACCGACGAGGCCCTCCAGCTCACCCGACGTGCCGCGCAGGCGGCGGCGGACAAGTTGGCGACCGACATCGTGGCCTTCGACGTCACCGACCGGCTGGCGATCACCGACGTCTTCCTGATCGCGACGGCGAGCAACGAGCGCCAGGTCGGTGCCGTCGTGGACGGTGTCGAGGAGGCGCTGTTCCGGGCCGGCACCAAGGCGATCCGGCGCGAGGGCGCGCTGGAGGGCCGGTGGGTGCTGCTCGACTTCGGCGACGTCATCGTCCACGTCCAGCACGCCGAGGAGCGCGAGCTGTACTCCCTCGAGCGGCTGTGGCGTGACTGCCCGGCGATCGCGCTCGAGCTGGACGCCGCGCCCGCCTGACTCGTGGACGCCGCGCCCACCCGTCTCGTGCTCGTCCGGCACGGGCAGACCGATTCCAACGCCGCCGGGCGGTTCCAGGGGCATCAGGACATTCCGCTCAACCGGGTGGGTCGGTCCCAGGCCGAGGCGATGGCGTCGCGCGTCGCCGCTCTGCGGCCCGCCCGCATCGTGGCCTCCGACCTCGGGCGAGCCCAGCAGACGGCCAGGGCCGTCGCGGCGGCGTCCGGCGTGGAGGTCACGACCGACCCGCGGCTGCGGGAGATCGATGTCGGCACCTGGTCGGGCCGCACGATCGCCGAGATCGCCGCGGCGCACCCGTGGTTCCACGACAAGCTGGCCGCTGGGGAGGACTTCCGGCGATCGGACGAGGGAGAGACCGCGACGGAGGCGGGGGAACGGGTCGCTGGCGTCCTCACCGAGCTGGCGCACGCACACCCGGGCGAGACCACCGTGGTGGTCGGCCACGGGCTCAGCCTGCGCGTGGGGCTGGCCCTGGCCACGGGGCTGAGGTTCGCCGGTTCGTTCGCGCTGGCCGGGCTGTGGAACTGCTCGTGGACGATCGTGGAGCCGGGTGACCGTTGGCGGATCGTGACCTACAACGCGGTGGCCTCGTCGCGGGAGTCGTGACCGGCCAGGAACTTGAGCCCGATCACCGCCCCGACGATGCCGGCGATGAAGGCGATGCGGAGGGGGTCGGCGGGTTCGGCTCCGGTGACCATCGCCCAGGTGACGGTCAGCGCGGCCCCTACGCCGGTCCAGACCGCATAGGCCGTGCCCACGCCGATGTGCCGCAGTGACCAGGCGAGACCGAGCATGCTCAGCGTCACGAAGACGGCGAACACGGCGGTCGGCGCCGGGCGGCTGAACCCGTCGGACGCCCCCAGCGCGGTGGCCCACACCGCCTCGCACACGGCGCTGAGCAGCAGCACGAGCCACGGCAATTCAACTCACCACCTTGAGCCCGACCACGCAGCCGACCAGCAGGCCCAGCAGCAGGACGCGCGCGAGCGTCAGGCGTTCGAGGCCCTGCGCCACACCGACGAGCACGGTGAGGGTGGCGCCGATCCCGACCCAGACGGCGTACGCCGTGCCGGTGGGGATCTCGCGCATGGCATACGCGAGGCCCGCCATGGAGAGCGTCATCGCCCCGAGGAAGAGCAGGGTCGGACGCCGCCGCGTCAGCCCACGCGAGGCCGAGAGCGCCACCGCCCAGACGGCTTCCAGCGCCCCGGAGGCGATGAGGACGAGCCAGCCCATGGAGCCCCTTCGCTTCGGTGGTGGTGGGGGCGCGCGCTCCCGGCGCGTCCGGCCCGACGCTAGCACGCGCCTCCGGCCTCGCTCACCGCGGCGCCCAATGATGAAAAAGGAGGGCGCGTGCAGGCGGGTCCGGAGGTGGCAACCGGGTTTCCACAAGGTGAACAACGGGTGAACGCTGTCGTAGGGTGGGGGTCGGACGCCCCCGACGTCAACGGCCCGGCCGGTGGCGATCGTCCTCGATCACGACCTCCCGTCGAAGGACTCCTCATGCCCGAGCAGCGTCGCCACCGCACCCCGTTCCCCACCGCAACCTCCATCGCCGCCCCCGGCCCGACGCGTGCAGCGATGCCGCGCCTGGCCCTGAGCCGCCCCACCGATCGCTTCGTGCTGCTGCTGGGGGCCCTGGTTTTGGCGGATCTCGTGTTCCTCGCCATCCACGTGGCCCAGGAGACCGTCCCCGGCGTCGACGACATCATGTTCAACCTGAGTGAGGACCGGAGTCACGCCGAGTTCTTCAACTACATCAAGTACGTCTGGCTGGGGGCGGCCATGCTCGGCTGCACCTGGCTCACCCGTTCGCTGCGGTACCTGCCCTGGGCGGTGCTGTTCGGCTACTTCCTGCTCGACGACGCGTTCGGCGTCCACGAGAAGATGGGCACGGCCCTCACCGACGGGCTGGGCCTGCCCGACGTGCTGGGGCTCCGTGGCCAGGACTTGGGCGAGCTGCTGTTCGTCGCGCTCGCCGGGCTCGTCGTGGTGGGTGGCCTCGTGCTGGCGTGGCGGGGCGCCCCGGCGCACTGGCGGGCGGTGTCGCGCGAGTTCGCGATCCTGATCGTCGCCCTCGGCGTCGTCGGTGTGGGCTTCGATCTGGTGCACGCGATGGCCGACGGGCTCGGGCTGACCGGCTCGGCGGCCGTCTTCGGCACGTTGGAGGACTTCGGCGAGATGGTCGTCGTCAGTCTCATGGCGTGGCGCGGCTTCGAGGCGCTCGAAGACCTGCGGCGTCCGGTGAACGGGGTCGCGTCCCTGCCCGCCCGCGCGCTCGTGGACGCCTGAGCCCCACGCGGAGGGGGCGGCTGCTCAGCGGCGCGTGAGGCGGAACGGTTCGCCGGGTGCCAGCACCTGCATGCGGTCCTCGTTGACGACGCGGCCCTGTAGCGATGCTGGGTCGCCGTTGAAGGGTGACCATGTGGGCGCGTCCACCGACCCCCAGTGGTGCAGCAGGAGCGGCACGTCGGGGTAGGCGTTGGCCATCTCGACGGCGCCGGCCAGCGTGAAGTGAAAGCTCGAGTCGGAGAAGTCGAACAACAGTGCGTCCGGTGCGGGCATCGTCAGATGGTGCTCGCGAATGAGGCGTGAGTCGCCCGGAGCCCACAGGTTGCCATCGGGAGTCTCGATCCAGAACCCGCAGCAGTCCTCGGGAGCGAAGACGCGGTCGTACCTGCCGGGGAATTCGTTCTGCCACGCGTGGTCGGCCGGGGTGAGGGTGACGCGGAGGTCGCCGACGCTGAAGGTGTCACCCACGTCGTGGCCCTGGGCGGGCAGGCCCGCGTCGGTCATCAGGGATCCCACGTGGCGGGTGCCGTGGTAGGACGCCGTCACGTCGGCGACGCGTTCGGCGGTCCAGACGCTGTAGTGGTCTGCGTCGGAGTGGGTCGCGAGGAAGGCGTCGAGGTGGGGCACCTGTTCGGGGCGGATCGGGAAGTCGATCATGACGGGCATGTCGAAACCGCCGAGCAGCGCGTCGAGCATCAGGGTCGTGCCCCGGCTGTTCATCAGCCAACCGGCCATGCCCAGCCAACGCAGCTCGGTGTGGTCGGTGGGCGCGAAGGCCTCGGCGCCGACGAACTGGGTGGCTGGCGCCTTCGCCTGCGGGGGACGCGCGTCATCGGTGTCGGGCATGCGTCCATCGTGCCAGTGGGCGCAGTCGGACGCCCAGGGTCGACCGAATCAGTCGACGGCCCGTTCCTGTCACTTCCCGCTGTAGACCGGGAACGCTCTGGAGTCGCCGTAGTCCCGGGCGTGCAACCCCTCCAGCGTCGCCATGTCCTCCTCGGAGATCTCGAAGTCAACCTCCGCATTGGAGCGCATGTGCTCTGGGTTTGCGGTCTTCGGCAACGACACCGTGCCCAGCTGCGGTGTGTAGCGAATGCACAGCTGCGGCAGGGTGACGCCGTACTGCTCAGCCAGGGCCTTCACCTCGGCGTTCTCCAGGATCTCGCCGTGGGCGATCGGTGAGTACGCCTCGACGAGGATGCCCGCGTCCTCGCAGTGCGCGAGCAAGGCGCTCGGGGTGTTGCCCGCGTGCACGAGCAGTTGGTTCACGTGGGGAGTGACCGTCGCGCCGTCCAGCAAGGACTCCAGATCGGATTGCAGGAAGTTGGACACGCCGATCGCACGGATCGTGCCCGCCCGGTGTGCCTCCTCCAGGGCGCGCCACGCCTGCCGGTTGCCCTCGGCGTAGTCGCCGCCCCGGAAGTCGTTCCAGGGCTGGGGGGCGTGGATGAGCATGAGGTCGATGTGATCCAGGCCAAGCGTCCGCAGCGACTCCTCGATGGCGGCGGCCGCACCGTCGTGATCCTTGATCTCCGCGGCCAGCTTCGTGGACACGAACAGCTCCTCGCGGGGGACTCCGGCGGTCCGGACGCCCTCGCCCACGCCGCGCTCGTTGCCGTAGGCCTGGGCGGTGTCGATGTTGCGATAGCCGATGTCGATCGCGGCGCGCACCGCTTCGGCGGCCCGGTCGTCGTCGATGAACCAGGTGCCCAGCCCCAGCTTGGGGATCTTCACACCGTTGCCCAGGGTGTAGGTCTCGTCCAGGATGCTCATGCGGTTTCTCCTCAGCGGTCGACGCTCGTGCTGCCACGCTAGGTCGTTCCCGCGCTCGGTGGCAGACCCTGCTGGTACCCCCCCGGCATCCGCCGCAGTCCCCATCGGAGGTCGCGTGGGTGGGCCCTGCGACGATGAGGAGCCCCGAGAACACACTCGCCCCCAACCCGCTAGCGCGTGTTGGGGGCTCAGCTCGTCACTGACGGTGGGAGCAATGGAGCGCTGCAGGAACAGGCGACCACGGGTCGAGAGGCTGGTTTCCGCGTGGAATCAGGGCACTCGCGGGAACGCGGACCCCGAGGGCAAGACCGATGACCCGCTGATCGGCGCGTCGGCGGAACCAAAGAAACGACCTCGAACACGGCTCACGGACGAGGAAGTGGACGCTATGCGAACAGCGCGAGCGCAAGGGGTGAGCGTGAAGGCACTGGCAGAACGGTACGGTATCCACCGTGGCACGGTTTGGGCGAAGACACGTAGCCAGCAAGTCTTGCCGATGGAGACGATCACCCGATGACGGGCTCCAGCACCTTGGTCGCGATCAACGCTTCAAGGTGACTGTGGAGCTCTTCGGGGAGGTTGCCCCCTTTGACTAGAACGCCGAGTTCCATGTTGCGCTCCATCGCAGCGGAGGTGAGATTCGCGCTGGTGATGAACGCGATCTGGCCGTCCGCGACAGCGCATTTCGCGTGAACCACACCTGGATACTGGCCGCCGGCGCCCTTGTCGTGCGCTGACCACGCGAAGAGCCGCGCCGAAGGAACGGCCTTTCGCATCGCCGCAGCCGAGTCATGGTCGACCTTGCCACCGTGCGCGGACGACGACTCCAGTAGGACGTCGATCTGAACGCCCCGCGCCACCGCATCAGCGAGCGCTCCTCCGATCGAGTTCACCTGGTAGGCGACGAAGCTGACGATGAAGAGGCGTCGTTGCGCAGCATTGATGACCTCCATCAGCACCTGTTCGGTGTGCCGGATGGGTACCTGCCCCGAAGCCGGTCCCGTCCACGTCAGCTCGACTGAGCCGCGGCGCTCCTGCTCAATGGCGGTGGCTGATGCTCCGCGCAGGGCGGTGGCGACATCCCTGGGCGTCATCAAGTCTGTGTCGTGCCATGCCTGGCCGAACCTAGCAATTAGATGCCTATCTGCGTTGGGGCCGAAGGACGGGCGAACAAGCGCGAACTGTTCGACCGACCCGAGGCCCTCAATCTTCGACGCGACCACGCGAACGCGATCAGGATGGAGCTCAAGCCCCAACTCCGCAATGACGGCGAGCAACTCGTCCATGTCAGGCACCATGCTCGCGGAACAGAGAC
This sequence comes from Propioniciclava soli, assembly GCF_038502305.1. Taxonomy (NCBI): domain Bacteria; kingdom Bacillati; phylum Actinomycetota; class Actinomycetes; order Propionibacteriales; family Propionibacteriaceae; genus Propioniciclava; species Propioniciclava soli. Next base: position 2,302,615 of record NZ_CP115965.1, on the reverse strand, counting down.
GCCTCGCTGTCCTTGAGAGTTGCGATCACAAGTGCTCGGTCCAGATAGCGGTTGCCGCGCTCACAAGAGGTCTCGGAGACGAACGTGCACGAGTGGCATGCGGCGGCATGCAGTGAACGATCCTTACTCGGATCATGCTCGGCGCACAGAGGGTCGGACGAGCAGATCGAGGCGCGTTCGAGCGCTTGGTCGAGCAGCCTCCCGAGGAATTCCGGCTTGCCGAGGTCAATCAAGCCGCCGAGAGTGCCGTCCGAGTCAGCGGCAGCGGTGTAGAGGAGGATGCCTGCCATTGGTGCCTGGGGATCGGAACTCGCGTAGACCCGCTCTCTGATGCTGGCGGCGTTGTATCCACACTCAAGCGCCAGCTCACGAATGAGGAGGTGGGCGATCGTGTGAAGCATCGTGTAGCGACTCGGAGGGAACCCAGCATCCGGCTTCAGGTGACGTGCGTTGCGCCAGCCCTGATGACCGGCAAACAACGTCTTGTCGCGCTCGGCGACGTGTGCGTCGTTCTCCCATGACTGGATGACCGACTCGTTGAACTCGATGAAGATGCCTTCGCCGTGGACCTCATTGGCTGGGACCCACTCGGTCGTGCCTCGGGTGAGGTCAGCCATCGGGGGGCGTTCGTCAGGATCGCTGGTCTCCTCGGGTGCTTCGACTCTGGTGTATCCGACAAGGGCGTTCACCTCGCGGAGTCGTTCGAGTAGAAGCACGCGCTTGACCTCGCGCTCGTATCCGGTCGGGGCCGCCACGCCTGTGCTCATGAAGTGTGGCCAGTCGCTCGGCGGGTTCTGCGAGGTCAGCACCTCCCACTCGGGCCCCTTGATGTCGCCTTCTGAGACGACCTCGATCGCCTTGCCTGAACTCCGGTGCTGGATCGCTTGCCAAATGCTCGGAATGTCCCACTTGTCGATACCTGGCAAAGCGCTGGTGCGGACAAGGGTCTTCACGATGCCTTTGAGCTCGACCTCGTCTTCGACATCGGCAAAGTGCTCCCATCCGTCGAGAACCAACTGGCTGAGCTGGTTCTTCTCCAGCGGGATCGCCAGAACTGAGAGGGTGACGGGGAACCAGCTGTTGGTGGCACCCAGCAGGATCGTGCGCGGCTCTTGTGTGCAATCTTCGTACGAGTCGAGGTGCGGATGGCGTCCTCGGCACCCTGGCAGGTTGTCGGCAGCGTCCTTGCCGAAGGCGTGAACGAGCGAGCGTGCGTTGCCACAGGTGTCGCACTTAACCCACAGGTTCTCGGTCTGGAGAGATGCCCCGCGCTCGAAAAACCGGAACGTGCCCTTGCAGTCGGTGCCGCCGTGAATGAACCAGTTCCAGGGGAAGTCGTCCAGGTGACCGGTGCGGCAGGCGAGGAGGAAGCGGGCCGGAACTGCGTCGGCGTGCTTGCCCTTGTCGCAGTTCGTGTGTAGGAAGTGTGTTCGTTCAGGACGATACGGGAAGCTCTTGATATCGAAGAGTCCCGAGTCGTACTCAGCGAGAAGTCCGCACTTGATGCAGCGCAGCCATCGTGGGAACGGGCTGACCGGCACTCCGACGCGACCCTCTGCTGAGAAGGGGTCGGGACGGTCCTCCTTGAGGAACGGCGGGATACGCAGCCGCTGCACTTGAGGGCCAAGGACGCGCTTGACCTCGGCCAGAAGCCGAGCCTCTTCGACGGGAGGGCAACGGTTCGGGTCCCACTTGTTCAGCCCCATCGTCACGACCGACAGGTTCGGTAGATCGACAATCGAGCCTGGCCCGTATGCCCAGAGCAGCTGGCTCGGACGCACCTGACCGACGACGTAGCTGTTCGTGCTCATTGGGCATCTCCGTCCGTCGCCTGCGGACGTGGCTTCCACGGCGGAGCCTCAGCAGTCCGTCTGGCAGCGTCCATGACGAGTTGCACGCCGGGCTCGACCTCGCGCATCGACATAGGCACGGTGAACTCATCCCAGGCTTGGGCGCCAGGCTTCTTCAGCAACGCGACGACATCCCCTTGTCCTCGCTCGGTCTCGTATCCGAGCCGCCGCCCTCCCATCGCCGACTCTTTCGCCCAACGGTCGGTGCGATCTCGCGCCATGCCTACGACAAGGTCTCGCGCAGCCTTGTCTTTCGCCTTCCAGGCCCGTTCGGAGACGGCCTTGATCGCCTGGGTCGCTTCTGGACCGGCAGTCTTCTCCATCGCCTGGGCGCCTAGATTCGGGTTCAGGCCGTCGTTGCTCAGGCGCATCAGGCTGACCATCGTTCCAGTGAGGGCTCGGTCGAGCGCTCGCGGCGCGAACGGTGTCACTGACTGGGCTTCGACGTGCTTGTAGAACGTCGAGTGGTAGTGCTCGAAGGTCTCGTAGTGTGAAAGGTCGCGTGGTCGGCTCCACGTCAGCACGGTCACCACGAGGCCCGGGAAGGCGCGACCGACGCGGCTCGTTGCTTGGATGTACTCAGCCGTGTTCTTGGGCTGTCCGTTTACCACCATGAGACCAAGGCGGTTCACGTCGACACCGACCGAGAGCATGTTCGTCGCCAGAACAATGTCGTACGCTGTCGCCTCGCCCGTCTCCCACTTCTCCTTGAAGGGGAGCTCCAGGCGGTCAAGCTTCTGAGGAATCTCCTTGTTAGTGACACGCGAAGTGAGTTCATCGACCTGGTTCACCGAGCGCTGGGTCAAGCCAGGGCGACTCACGTCACTCATCTCCACGCGATAGGCACGAGTCTGCACGTCGTCCTCGGCGAGTCGCCTCATGCCGCCAAGTTCGCGCAGCGAGTTGAAGTAGCCAACGAGCGTCATGTAGGGGTCCGCGGCGGCGCCGAAGTCCTGGAAGAGGGTTTTCGCCGCAGTGAGCAGCGCCACGTATACCCGGATGAGCACCGCAGGGCGAGAACTACCGGGCGAGCAGATACCGAGATAGAGCCTTCCTGGCCTGTCCTCGGTAGAACGTTGGACAGAGAAGAAGTTGTCTTCGACGTCTAGCCCGTGCGGCGGGAAGATCGCCACCTGACGTAGGAACACGTTGTTCACCTGTTCCTCGGCCTTGCGGACGGTTGCGGTAGAAGCGATGACCTTCGGTCTGACCTTCTTGTCACCCAACGTCCATGTGGAGAGCTCGTCGACGGCCGTTTCATAGACGCCGACCATCGTCCCGAGTGGCCCGCTGATGAGGTGGAACTCGTCTTGGATGATGAGGTCGGGTGGCCGAAGCGGGGAGATGACCTTCACTCGCGTGGCAGGCTTGCCTCGTTCAGCCCTGTGGTTGCCCTGGCACGGACTGCCGGGCCACAGCAGGCCATGACGCGGGCACTCCAGAGTGGCTGCGCCGAACAGTGTACGAGTCTCGCCACGCCATGCCATCATGGCGAACTTGTCAACGGTGGCGATGAGCATCGTCGGAGGACGGCGATAGATTTCCTCGTCCACGACAACCACTGGCAGACCCAGCTCCGGGTACTGGGCCTTTGAGAACTCGCACCGTCCATACTTGTCGCTGCAATAGATGAAGGTTCGGGCTGCGCCGGGGTACTTCTCGACGGTGATGTCACGGCCAGGATTGATTGCGGAGCCGCACCAGGGGCAACTCGTCAACTGGGCGGGCGTTGATCCAGTGTCGCGCCTGTTGTCTCGCTCCTTCTCGATGGCGTCGTGGCTGTCCTCTGTGCGGTTCGGAGTGACGCTTCCGCCGACCCAGAGCCCGAGGGTGAACGGATCAGTTCCCCAGACGTCCGGGGCTTGCTTGCGGAGCAGCTCCATAGCGCAGATCAACGTCGAGGCACGTTGGAACTGCTGCAAGGTGAGCAAACGAAGGGTATACCGCATGATGACGGCGAGGCCTCGGCCGGCATCTACTCCGCCGAGCGTGCCTTGGAGCCGGCGAATCGACATCGCGAAAGCGGCCACGCCGAGGTACGCCTCCGTCTTCCCGCCACCGGTCGGGAACCAGAGGAGGTCGGCGTAGGCAGCCAACGGCTCCGTCCGGTCCGAGTGCGTCGGGTCGGCCAAAGCCGGTACGGACAGAAGCAGAAAGGCAAGCTGGAATGGATGCCAGGTGCGGTTCGCAGGGGTGTTCAGTTCGTCCACCGTCACGGCTTCGCCCTGTCGGCGTTTGCGGGCGTAGATGCTCCGTACACGCTGCTGGGCCATCGCTCGGTTGGCAAACCGGAACGCAGACATCGCGTCCTCGTTGCTGCGGAGCGTTGAGATGCCTTCTTTGAGCCGCGCGAGAACCAGATCGCAACGTGCCAGCGCGTCAGCCGCCTGGACGTCGTAGCCCTCGACCGTAACCCCGATCACAGCGCGGCTCTCCTCAATCCAGTCCTCGTAGTCGCCCGTGAGAACGGTCAGGGCCGCGAGCAACTCCTCGTCGGTGAGCTCCGCTGGATCGGCCAGCTTCTCCATGTCGAGCAACCCTTGTGCACGCAGGGCGCGGAGCGCAGCGCGATCGGCTGGGTCAGCCCCCGGCGCCTCTGTGATCTGGATTTCCTCGTCAGGGATGACGGCGGTTCGTATCTCAGCCGCCAACCCGGGATTCGCGGGGTCGACGGCCGCGTGCACCGAGATGCCGTGCCCGGTCGCAAACTCAACGCGCCTGCGATAGATCATTTCCAAGGACAGACGTTCCTCATCGTGCTGTTCCACCTGGAGCAGCGGACGGCGACGGAAGATCGAGCTCCCTGCGGCATCACGGACGACGATCTCCGGCTGAAACACCCACGCTTGGTCGCGGTTCTGCCGAGGCTCAGTCTGCCCGTTGACCAAGAACAGAGTGACCAGACGATCGCCTTGCCCAAGCGGCTGGCTCACGCTCCCTTGGAGCCGAACCTCCGGCACCGCATCATCCACCGTCGTCGGCGCCAACGGCCCTTCGGAGAGCGCCAGGGTGATCGTTCCGCCCGCAGGCAGACGCTTCCAGCAGCGCTTGCCCGTGTCTTCGGTCTTGGCTCGAACGTAGCGTCCCCACGAGACAGTGACCTCGACGGCCGCTTGGTCGTCTGCGACGCAGAAGGTGAGGCCCATCGACGATGGCACGAGCGATTGGCTCTCGGAAGGATTGACTTCCGGCTCGTCCTCTTCCTCGGCAGGACTCGTTGCCGGTACGGCATCGCGGCTTATGTGGGCCTCGTTGCCGTACACCCGCAGGTCATCGGGAGTGTCGCCGTCAGGTACGTCCTCTTCGGCGAGCTCCGTCGTGGTCGGCGCGTCATGCGATGGGTCGAGCGGAGCCAGCTTGCCAACGAGGTACCGATCTCGGACACTCATACCCACGATCTCTTCGTGTGGGCCATTGGCGGGGCCAAGTAGGTCGTCTACAACAGCAAAGCGGAGGAGGTCGCGGACGTACGCCTGCTCATCCTTTGACGTGCCCGCCAGCCTCGGCAGAGCGTCGAAGCTCTCACCGGTCAACCTGATAACAGTACTGTCGAAGACACCCCACTCGACGCGAGCTACGGCAGCCGAAGAGACCGCAGTAAGACCCAAATCATCAAGCGCCGCGGGCTCGGCGGCAACTGCGATAGCGTCGAGATAGAGAGTGACTTCACCGACCGCCTCTCTGAGGCGATAGACACGACCCACGGCAAAGACGGAGCCTTCGGAGACAAGGAGGAGCCCGTCGCCTTCCTGGACGGCGGCTGCACCAACTGCCGCCTCAAGCGTGACGGTGAACCTGTCACGTTGGCCTGATCCGACCACTACGGCCCAAGCGTTTTGCATCGCTCTCTTCCTATTCTTCCGCAATCAGTTCGTCGCGAAGCAACGTGAGTTCAGGATCCGGAAGCTTCCTTCGCCTCCCGGGCTTCTGTGCTCTAGTTGCCTGCTCCGCCGTGTGTCGCTCATGATTCAGCGTCGACAGACGGCGTAGGACCTCAATTCGGGCGCGTGGAGACATCGTGAAACGCACACGGTCCTTCGGCGGCAAGTAGTCCATTTCGTGGAAGCCGTGCTTTAGATCAAGATCGGTCCATCCATATGCCGCGAGTACCTCCCGATCCATTTCTCGGATGAGGTTGCGGAACGCGTCGAAGTCGCCTTCTTGACTAGCCGGATCATGCACCCTGTTGTAGAAGTCGGTGAGACCAATACTCCTGCGCGATAGATGTTCCTCGCGAAGCTCGTGGTAGCGGTGTCCGAGATCGTTGAGTTCTTCTAGTGCGCCAGCATGGGGCATTGGCCAAGTTTCGAGCGATGCCGACGTGGAGTAGCTCAGTGTTGCAGCACCTAGAGTCGCAGAAGTCCAGAACGCCCACTCCTGATGGAGGCTGGACTGTAGTACCGCGAAGTCTTCCCATTCATGAAGGAAGTAGAGCTTCGTGCGCTTATTGAAGATACTCCCGGTCGAAACACGCCTAAAGGTCAAGTACTTCGTCGCGGTGCCGGAGGCCAACAGACTGTCATGGCTCTCCATCTCCGCCATCAGCGGCTTCCGGAGGTCCCAGAACTTCCAGAAGTCCTTCTGATGGATCTGACCGGTGAGCTGCGCTCGATACGGCTTGACCAGCTCCTCGACCTGAGCGAAGGCGGCGGCATACCTCCGGGCAACGCTCTCCGGCCAGTCGCGGAAGTAGATGACCCATCGATAAGGCACCAGCTCAGGAAGCTGGTTCAAGTCTTGCCCGGTGAACAATGGGAATACGACCTCAGAGCAGGTTGGATCGTCGCTCAAGAGCTTTTCGCGATCCTCAGCTGTCAGCTCGAAACCGCGGCCCATCACATTCTGACCCTCGGAGAACCGCCCCTTCAGCTCAAGCAATCTCAATGGTCGCTGAATCTCGAAGTCTTCCTCGAGCGCGCTGGTGATGGATGGCACCGCCCGTCCGTTGAGGACGGTTTCACCATTCCAGGTACCATTTCTTATCCAGATGACAGAGACGACGACTGAGGCTTTGCCGGGCCATACGAGTCGGGACGTCGCCTGACGAATGGTGCTGCCTCCCCGGGTGATCTGGTCAAGACACACCACGCGAGAACCTGTCTCCGTGAGCGACTTGGTCGCCAAGAATCCCAACTCGCCATTTGGCTTCAAGAGTGTCTTTGCGCGAAGGAAAAAATAGGCGCACAGGTCTGGCGATCCCTTCACATAGTTCCGGACATGGCCCAGGTACCGCGTGTACGCCTCCCCGAGGCTCCTGCCGATCTTCCGACCTCCTGAGAATGGAGGATTGCCGACTATCGCATCGAACCCACCGTCGAGGAACACCTCTGGGAATTCAAGTGGCCAGTGGAACGGCCGCCTATTGGAGCCGCCATTTGGGAGATCGACATCAAGTCCGGTCCGCGTCCGTTGAGTCAGCGATTCCTGCTCCGCCATGTTGCCCTTCAAGACATGCGCCGCTCTTAGCGCAAGAGAGTCACTCACGCCGGCGAGACTCTTGGACTGCGGGCCAAACCGCACCACTTCGGCAACAAAGGCATCAGCAATGAGGTCAACTGAGTTCAGGATATTTCGAGCCTCGTGGTTCAGCGCTGCGCGAGCCAACACATCTGTGATGTCCAGCTCACGTCCTGATCGGAGTTGAACCCGAACATCACGTGCGCGCTGCACGGCCTCGGCTACACCGTCATCTAAGAGTCCCGTCTGACGCTCACCAGCCACGGGATCGAGACGCATCTGCACGAGCTGCTCGGCGCGGTGGATTCCGAGCAAACTGTCACCGGCGCGCAGGTTGTGGTCGAGGAATCCAAACGGCTTGCCCTCGGCGAGTGTTACAAGCCAGATCGAGAGTTTGGCGAGCTCGACCGCCAATGGGTTGATGTCTATCCCATAGAGACAACGCCGAGCAATGATTCGACGTGCCACGTTGACGCGCTCGTCCGCCTGTCGTGGTAGCGGCTCTTCAGTTCCAAGTGAATCGAGCACGTCACCGTCGATCGCGATGAACTTGCCCTCGGCTTCAGCGATTGCCCATGCCTCGGTCAGCCGTTCCGACAGGTAGCGACACGCCTGAACCAGGAAGGCGCCTGACCCCATCGCCGGGTCGCATACCTTCACGTTGATGAGGTCGGCAGCTGGTTTGAGCTTCCATTCTTGCCGGGGTCTCCCCTCCGACGGCCCCAAGTAGACGACGGGCTCCAGTGCGATGTTGACAATCTGCTCTGTGAGAGAACGGGGCGTGTAATGCGTGCCGGTTTCACGCCGATCGGTGCCCGATGCGACCATAAACGACTGGGCTCGATATATGATCGACTCTCCCCAGGCATCGTTTCTGACGAGGTTGGCAAACGGCCGGATGCGATCGGCCAGGTTCCAGTCTCCATTCACGGCGCTTAGGACACTGGCGAGGACTCCGTCAGAAACCGGCTTCGTGAGCTCGTTCCGTACAGACGATCTCGTTCGCCCACTGACCTCTGCTACGCGGCGGACAACTGCGTCGCTGCTTTCGACCTGCAGGGATTCCAAAGAAGCCAAGTCGATCGTTGGATAGCGACTCTTTGCAGAGCCTTTGAGGCCAAGAGTGGTGCCAGGAACTCGGACCACGGTGTGGTCAAGTAGGCCCTCATAAACGTGTCCGATCTGTTCTACGTCCAGCGCGCGGTAGGACAGGGCGAGAGCGCCACGGGGGTGTTCCAGAACCTGTAGGGAGTTCAGGAGGAGCATAACTGTGCGATTGTCGATCGGAAGTGGCTGGGACGCCGTATCCAGCCACGAGCTCTCCGTGGCACGCCCTTCGAGGAAGGGGTACCTGTCGGGGTCGAAGAGTGATCCGCCCATGGCTGCCAGCCGCAAATCCTCGTGCTCGATTCCGGCATAGACGGCCCGCGAGGCTGACAGAACTCGTGCCCAAGCGTCGTATCTTCGCTCCAGGACCTCCTCGCCGTGCTGGTCAGCTTCTTCGGCGAGTTGTCCTCGGAGTGTTGAGATGGCGAGGTTCTGGTCGTAGACAGGGTCACCGAGTAGGAACAAGCCACGTTCCTCGGCGCACAAGATGAACACGAGGCGCATCATGACCGTGAGAGAGGCCTCGTAGAGGAGGGCGGGCGGCACATCGTCCAAGAGTTCTCGGTTGCGATCCTCGTCCGCCTTGTCGAGGGCTTGGATCAGGACCTCAGTGGCACGGCGGACCTGTTCGCCCAGCGTGTCGGTTACCTCTTCTTGGTGTTTCAGCGATTCATCGAGGAGCGCTTCGAGGGTCTCGGCGGTTGGGCCGAAGTAGCGGCGCACTCCGAGGAGAGACTGAAAGGCCTTGAGCGTGGCTGGCTCTTGGAACCAGTAGCGCGAGTGCCATGTCGTCTGCCCGGAAGGTGAGTCGGTCGGTGCGTTGAGGAGCACCCAGGACTCCCCGTTGGTGACGATTCCGACGCGCACACCGTGTGCGCGGCATAGGAGTGTCATGCGCTCAATCTCGTTGGCAATCCAGCCGTCTGCGTTGGCGGCCGAATCGAGGGGCGCTTCTGGCCGGACGACCGAGATGAACGAGCGCGGTTGGGTCGAGCCGGGGGAATGGACGATCCACGACGGAGTGAATCTTGCTGTGCCGTCAGGCGACGTGACCGACGGGAGTTCACCCGGCCATGCCGACCCAGGAGTCGCAGACTCCACGTCGAACTCAAGTAGCTCGGTGAGGACGAGGTTCACCCAGGCTTCGTGTAGCTGAGGTAGTAGATCGTCGTCTTCATCAACGGCATCTCGCCACTCGTAGTAGGCGGCCCGAAGTAGTTGCCGACGCGGTGTTTCAATCGATTCAAGACCTTGGGGAAAGGCCTGTTCGAGCACCGGCAGGGTCAGGAATGGCCCGCTTGTCTCGACGAGCGAGAGCCATTCAACTTGTTGTGACGGTACGGCCATGCGGCTACCCCCTCGCTGTCATGGACTCGGGGACGAGGAAGATGACGGCGGCTGGGAACGTCCTTGCGACCGGGTCGGCATACTGGCGCAGGATCGCGGCTTCTTCCGCTCGCCGCTCTTCTGGGATGCGGGCGAGACGCGCTTCGAGCGCCGCAATATCCCTGGTTACCTGATTCATCTCCTGTGGCGAGAGTCCGGGGAGGTACAGTTCGCTGCCTTCCTCATCGGGGCTGAGTTCCTTGGTGATCGCTCGTTCGAGCTCGCTGAGAACCGCATCAAGGTCTGCAACGTCGTGGCTCATGCGGTCGGTCAGGGTCTTGTCCAAGCTGTCGAGTCTCTCCTTCGACCTGGCCTCGACAGCCGCCATGATCGCCCGCTCATTGTTCTCGAAGCGTCGCTTGAGCACAGCGAAGAGCGCGTCGCTCGGCGCGATCGGCGTGGCGGCTTCAAGGAGTTCCTCCCGCCTTCCCACCTGATGGATGCGGGAGAAGCGATCGTGGCCAAGTTCCCCACCTGAGAGGGTCAGTTCTTCGTGGAGCCTGCGGTGGTCGCCTCCAGTGACGACCAGGCGCGACCAGAGCAACACTGCTGGTTGACTCATCAGGCTGTCGGGGACGGACCGAACGGTCACGCGGTGGAGCTTCTTGGTGTCTTCTACCTTCCAGATTTCTTCACGTAGGAGCCGTAGACACATCTGGACAAGCCGGTGTCCGAGGTGCGCCAGCACTACGTCGTCATTGCCCTTCGCTACGGCGTGGTCGAAGGTGATGGGGCGTCGTTCTCTGGTGTGCGGGTGCTCAAGCCCGTGCGTCGCCTTACCCCAGGAACCGGCGAGTTCTGGGACGGTGAAGATGGTGCCGCCAGAGCCACTCGACGGCTGTCTGGGGATCAGTGTTGGCTTTTCCGCTAGGTCGAGGGCCACCTCGACAGCTCGGGCGACGTTGGCGGGAGACATATGGAACTCGTCCTGCGCTTGCAGGAGCGTGTTGTGCAGTCGCTGAATCCGCTCGCGCAGTTGCCGTTCCGCACTAACGAATCGGCGAGCGCGTGCGGCGTGGGCCTCTGCGGAGCCGGTGTCGAATCCGGTGCGTCGTCCGAGCATGATCTCTTCGATCTGGCGGGCGATGACGGGGCCGACGCTGCCGAGGTCTTCGCGGATGGTTTCGACCTTGCTGGCGGCTCGCATCAGGTACTCGTGGTCGCCGACGATCTCGCCTGGAGTCAATGCCTTGCGGTCGTGTGTGCGACCGACAGGGTGCCAGATGAACACAGCTTCCTGCTTCTGGCCGTGCCGGTCGATGCGGCCGTTGCGCTGCTCCATGACGTTGGGATTCCAAGGAACCTCGACGTGGATGAGGTAGTTGCAGTAGTTCTGGAGGTCGATCCCTTCAGATGCAGCGTCGGTGGCCAGCAGGATGCGGACGGGCGACACTGCCGGGTCGGCTTGAAATGCTGCCTTGACGATCTCGCGTTCGTCGGGCGCAACGTCACCGTGGAGGAGGGCGAGCCGGTCGCCGCCGTAACCATGACTCGCCAGAATCTGTTGGAGCCAGGTATGCGTCGCTCGGTACTCTGTGAACAGGATGACGCGCTTGTCGTTCCACTGACCATCGTCGCTCTTGAGGTGTGATGCGATCCAGTCGAGGATCGCCGTGGCCTTGGAGTCGGCCTTGTTGCGTGACTTCTCCGCCCATGCGGTAAGGCGATCCAGCATGTCCCGCTGTTCCGGGGAGAGCGGTGCCGCAAGTTCGGTCGCCAACTCCACCGCCTCTTGTTGCGCATCTTCCAAGGCGGAGTCGTCGGCTTGGTCTTCCTCAGTTCGCAGGATGGCCTTGCGCAGAACCCGGTCGTCCATCGGGCTGCTCTTCGAGGGTCGCGGGCCTCGGCTCAAAGTCTCTCGGTGGCGGGCGAGAGTTGTCGCAAACGCCAATGGCGAGGAGAAGAGGCGCTTCTTGAGGAGTTTGTGGGCGAAGTCAGTACCGTAGGCGTACTTGCTCCCGATCACGCTCTTCGAGCGGTCGAGAATGAAACGTTGGAGCAGGGCGTGGGTCTCGCGCTCCTCATCGGTATACGCGACGGCGAGAGGAACGAGCTTCCGCACTGGGAACACCGGATTACCGTCGGCGTCGGTGATGTCGCTCTTGAGACGACGCACCATGACCCGGTGCAGCTGCTGCTCGTCGGGCAGGACAGAGCGTGCGAAGCGTTGGTCATCGAGCAGTTCGAGAAGCGACGTGAACGACGCTTGATAGCCGTTGTGTGGCGTCGCAGTCAGGAAGAGCCGATGAGTGAAGTGCGGGGCGAGCGTCCGAATCAACCTGGTCCGCTGGCTTTCCACGGCGTACTGAGTCGCAGCGGCGGGTGCAACGTTGTGCGCCTCGTCCACGATCAAGATGTCGAACTTGCGCGGGTAGAACGCCTGCGGAGGTAAGACATCTTTGAGAAGCCGTAGTCCTTCGCCGCTCTTTGCCCAGTCCATCGACGTGATGAGACGAGGGAACGACGTCCAGGGGTTCGCTTGGATGCCTCTGCTCCGGCGTAGTTGCTTCACGTAGTCGGTATCAACGATTCGGAACTCCAGCCCGAACTTCTCCTGCATCTCGGTCTGCCACTTGGCCTGGAGACTCGCAGGACAGACCACGAGCACCGTCCGCGCTCGATGCCGGACGAGGAGTTCCTGCACGACCAGGCCGGCTTCGATGGTCTTGCCCAGGCCCACGTCGTCAGCGATGAGGAGGTTCACCCTGGCCATGTCGATCGCCCTCACCAAGGGGTCGAGCTGGTAGTCCTCGATTGAGATGCCGCTTCGGAACGGTGCCTGGAGGAAGGAGCGGTTGGCGTTGGTGGCGGCGCCCCAACGCACTGCGTCGAGAAAAGCCTCCAGCCGATCGTTGGAGTCCCAACCCGTGATCGCAGGAAGCCCGGCCTTGTCCAACACTCGCGCGCCCGGCTCCAGCTCCCAGATCACCTGGAGCTCTTCGCCCAGCGCATCCTCGTCGAGCGAGGCAAGAGTGACGAGATGCTGCGGCTGCCCGCCTGGTAGCGAGCTGCCGCTTGGCGCCTCGGCAACAACCCACTGCCGTCGTCGCACTTCAACGAGTTGGCCGGGCTCGGGGACTGTCTGGTTCGGGATAGGCGTCGTGAAGGCGCTCGTCATCGTCACGCGAGCTGCCCTTCAGCACGAAGGCTGAGCAGCGTCTCGCGATGCTCCTTGACGTGTGCCTTGATGCTCTTCCCGATCAGTTCGCCTAGAGCGACTGGCACAGCGTTGCCGATGAGTCTGCCAATGGTCTTCATGTGGACTGGAGCGTCCGGCGCGACGAACTGATAGCTCGGTGGGAAGCTCTGAAGGATCGCACCTTCGCGTAGCGAGATCGCGCGGTCTTGGCTCGGATGACCGAAGCGCCCGTTGCCGAAGCCGTAGAACTGGGTCGTCATGGTCGGGGCAGCATCGTCCCACGTCATACGGCCATAGACGCCGGGGTAAGTCTTCCCGGACTCCTTCTTGTGGCACTCCGCAACCAACTCCTCGGGCCAGTCACGCCACGTACCTCCGGGTTTGGATGCCTTGACTCGGCGCAGGTTCAGTGAGGAGAGCCCCGAACACTGATGAAGCCGGTCCTTCGGGTCGGTTGTCCCTGCTGTGAGCGCCGGAACCTTGCCTTCCCCGATCGCGTCGCGAACACTTGTCGGCTTCGCTTTGAACTGCTCTGGGGTGAGGAGGCTGATGGGGCCGATGCGCGAGGCCAGCAGCACAAGGCGATTCCGGTGCTGGGGTACTCCGTAGTCCTGGCAGTTGACGACCTGCTTGGAAACCTTGTAGCCGCTCTCCTCAAGCGATGCAACGAACTCGTCGAAGACGGCGTGATCCAGTAAACCAGGCACGTTTTCCATCGTGACGAGTTCAGGGAGCATCTCCTTGGCGAGGCGTGAGAAGTGCCTCAGCAGCCACCAGCGGTCGTCTTCGGTTGACGCCTTCTGGTTGTACGAAGAGAAGGTCTGACACGGCGCGCAGCCGGCTAGAAGTCGGACGCTCCCGGGGAGGAAGAACGAAGTAAGGTCTCCGGGCTCAAGGTCGCCGACTGACTTCAGCAGAAACTTCGCCTTGTTGTTGGCCGTGTAGGGGTACTCGCACGCCGGATCGACATCCACGCCGACCCTGACGTTGACTCCGGCCTTGGCCAGACCGTGAGTCAGTCCACCCGCTCCGCTGAACAGGTCGACCGCGCTGATGCTGAGACGTTGTGAGGTCATCCGTCCCTGCTCTCGGTGTCTGTGTGGCTCTCGCGCGCCTCGTTGGCGGCAGCGCCGCCGGCCTCGACCCAGGCGTCCACCTGCTCGCGCTTGAACTTCCACTTGCGACCCATCTTGTGTGCCGGCATCTCGGAACGGTCGATCCAGCGGTACACAGTGTCGCTGCTGACGCCGAGGTGCTGACAAATCTCGTCGACAGAGAGCCAACGGTCCTGCAGCTCAGCCATACGTTGCCTTCCTGGATGAGTCCGCTGGGGCAGGCTCATGAGCAATATGTTGGGTCATCTCGGTATCAACGTGGTCACCTCAGGCTAGCAGGCCTATTGCCGATTTGGCCCGCATACAGCCGAGTTCGACCGCAACTGCCCGCTCAGCCAGTGCGGCGCCGTCGTCCTATCGGCGACTTAAGTCGTCTGCTGCCCTGGGGTTACCTTCTCAGCACTGGCTCGTCGTGGTGGGGTCTACTGTCGTGCGCGTGCGAGCGGGAGGGATCGTTGTCGTTGGCGCTCTCTCAACGCGCGTTCTGCGTCCTCGCGTGCGGCTTGCTCGGCCGCGCGGGTCTTATTGATCCGCGCGACTGCCTCAGTGGGCGTGAGCGCGCGTAGCGCCTCGACTTCGGCACGTGCCCGGTGCGTGGTGCGGGTCGCGTTCTCAGCATTTGTATGGGGCCGGGCCGCGACGTAAGCGGCTCTGTTGCTCATCACTGTCTTGATGCCGAAGATGCGGGCGTAGATGCGCAGGCGGGGCAGGTCGTCGGGCTGGAGTGTCTTGCGCACGGCGTTCGCGGCGGCCTCGTGCTGCTCGGTCGCTTCGATCACGCGCGGATCGGCCTCGATCCGGGGCCGGGTGACGCGCTCAATCCACGCAGCTTCGGTCTCGTTCCGCCGGGGCGGCTCGCCCCACGCTTTTGTCAACCGCTGCTCGGCGTCTTGGGCGAGGGCCTGGGCGGTGGTGTGCTCGGTCGTGGCGCGGCGCTTGCCGAACCTGCCGACCGTGCGCAGGCGGTCGCGGGCGACCCGCTGCTGTGTGTCGGCGTCCTGCCACTCGCCCAGCGCCGCCGATGCCTGCTCGGTGAGCGGGGCGGCGACCTCTGCACGCACCCGCTCGACCCGCTGAGCTGCGGCGTCGCGGGTCTGGCGTGCTTGGTCGAGTGCGTTGCGCTGCTGCGCGTGCAGCTCGGTGAGTGCGTCGGCGGCCTGCTGCCATAGTGCCGCCCGTTGTTCGGCGTGTTCGGCCTGCTGGGTGAGTGCGGCTATCTCGGTGGTGACGGTCTTCACGGGGCCGTCGTCGACCAGCCCGCGCACCGCCTCGGCTGCCTGCTGGGTGGCGTCGGTGAGTCCGCGGTCGGAGCGGTCGCGCGCTATCGCGTCGATGAACTGCTGCCGGGCCTCGGCGATGCTCTCGGCAATGACGTGCAGCACGTTCTGGTCGGTGCCACGGGTCATGCCGACGTAGACGGCCGCGCCGCTCATCGCGTCGGTGAGGATCGTGTGCGACGCCGGTGCGGTGATGCCCTGCACCCCATAGGCGGTCGAGGCGTAGGACAGGTGCGCGTGCTCGGTGACGTAGGCGGCGGGCAATTGCACGGTGTGCTCGCGCTTGCGGTCACCGCCTGCCTCGACCGCCCACAGTGCCCCGTCGGCGGCGACGTGTTGCACGACCCACAGTTGCCGGTTCGCCACGCCCAGGCTGGTGTCGTTCTTCCGCGTCTGGATCACATCGCCCTGCCCGATGGGGAGGCCGTCCGATCCGGTCGCGGTCGTCTCGTCGTCCACGCCCCCGGCGTGCACGCGCTCGTAACGGATACGCGTGTTCAGCCGTGCTGCCTCGTCGTTCGTGGCAACCGTTACCGCCTCCCTGTCGTTGCGATGCTCGGCGATGTGCTCGTGCAGGCGCTCGGCGTCGGCGTGCAGGCGGATCAAGCCGAGCGCGTGGAGCTGGTCGAAGATCGCGCCGGGGTCATCGCGGTCACGCAACCGCACCGTGAGGTCGGCATAGGCGGGGTCGGTGAACCTGTGTACCTCGTTCATGTCGATCGCGCGACCCCGAATCGTTGCTGCCATGTCCAGCACCCCGCCGCGTGCGACGGCGGGGAGCTGCGCCCGGTCGCCCACGAGGGCGAGCGTCGCCCCTGCTTCTGCGGCGACGGTTAACAGGGCGAGGGCGCTGTCCTGGTCGAGCATCCCGGCCTCGTCTACCACGATCCGCTCCCCAGCTTGGAGGCGTGCTGTTTCGGGTGGGCCGGTGTAGGTGCGGCCGGTGTCGGGGTCGAGGTCGCCGGGCGCGAGCCGTGTCCATACGCCGTCGGTGTTCCACCTGTAGCCGTGGGCGTGGACGAGCGCAGCCACCGAGTCGGCCGGGATGCCGAGGGCCTGGTGGGCGACGTCGGCGGCCTTCTTCGTCGGCGCAACCACCCGCACCGAGCGCCCTTCGCGCTCAGCGGCTTTGATGGCGGTGGCGAGCATGGTCGTCTTCCCGCTGCCTGCCGCGCCTTCCACGATCACGAGCGGATCGGTGGAGGCGACGGCTGCGGCAGCATCGGTTTGCCCGGCGTCGAGGCCGGCGGCCTGCGCCAACTCCCGCACGTCCGGCAGAGGCGGCTCGGTCACCGGTACGCGCGCGGCGAGGAGGCCGCGCAGTTCGGTCTCGGCCTGCATGACGCGCACGCTCGTCAGATGCGCCACATGCTCCGGGCGTGGTGCGCCGGGCGGGAGGATCGTGAAGCAGTCCTCCAACGCCAGCCGAATCGCAACCGTGATGAAGTCGCGTATCTCGGCAGGGGTCGCGTACACGCCGTGCTCGGTCATGATCCGGGTCGCGTGCTCGGTCACCGTGTGCGCCGTCCACGCGGACGCAGCAGCGGCGCAACGATCCAGCGCGCGGGAGGCAACCTCCTGCACGCTCAGGTCATCGAGTCCGAGCGACGCACGCGGCGCAGGCCGTTGCAGCGTTACGGTGTCGTATCCGGCCTCACGCAGCTCTGTCACCCATCCGGCTTCCTCGGCCAGCGTGGTGGGCTTCTTCGCGGGCCGTTCATGCGCCCATGCGTCGGCGCGCAGACGGGTCGCGACGACCGGCCCCATGCTCTCGCCGGGGTGCGCGGCATCCCAGTCGGCTTCGAGGCGTTCGAGGTTGCGGCGCACCTGCTCGCCGCGCTTCGACATGACCGCGTTGTACGGCTGCAACTCGACCACTTCGCCGGTCGCGGCATCGAGGGTCAGGCCATGCCGGTCGAGCACGTCCGCCAGGCCGGGGTGTGCGGCGATCACGGCCGTACCGAGGGCGCGGATCGCGCCTTGCTGCCGGAACAGGGCGGCGGTGTCCAGGCCGCGCCATTCCCCTGCCGCGAACACCCTTGTGCCGATCTGCATGTGGATGTGCCGGTGCGGATCACCCGCCCGGCTCGTCCGGTGCGTGATCCCGACGACATGCATCTGCTCGGTGGGCACGACCTCCTGCGCACCCAACGACCCCACGCGAGTCACGGAGTGCTGGGCGAGCCAGCGCCGAATCTCCGAGAGCGCGTCCTGCTGGGCCGCATCCAAGGCGTCGGAGACCTCCGGGTGCAAAGCTGCGGCGATCGACAACGACTTGGGCGTGTTGATGACCATTTCCGCGAACCGGGGCGAGCTCTGCCGATCCGACCCCGCCCGGCGGGGTTTACCCATCGACTCGCCCGTGAGCGGGTTCGTCCAGTCCACCCACCCCGCATAGGCCACCGGGTCAAGGCTCAACTCGGCGGTCACTGCGCCGTCGCTGTCGAGCGCCGCGAACTGCGCCACGGTCGCTTCCGCGCCCAGGTAGTAGTCGTCAGCACGGGAGCGGTCAGCCTCGACATAGCGCAGCGCATCGGCCCCGGTACCCCGGAACAAGATCACCCCGCCATGCATCCGACTCACCACCTAACTGATGTTTCTGCCACTACCGAAGTTAGCATACGTTCATTCACTGAGACAGGGGCGAGAACCAGGGAGAGGCTGCGAGCGGTTGGGAGCACCGGGGGTGCGGCGAGCGGGTGCGCTCGGGAGGGCGCGGCGAGGGGGGCGCGTGCTTGGGTCAAGAGAGGGAGGATGCGACGGTGGCGATCCAGGCGCGTTGGCGGCGAGTCTCGACGGCGCGGAGGTGGTAGTTCGCTCGTACCCACTCCACGGCGGCGTTGGCAGGAACGCCGCTCATCACGGCAAGCACCGCGAGAGCGGTTCCGGTTCTGCCGATCCCGCCCCCGCAGGCAATCTCGACTCGCTCGGACGCGGCCCGCGCGTGCGCTTCCCGTAGCGCGTCTACGGCGTCCTCGGCGAAAGCAGGCAGGCGGAAGTCGGGCCACCTGACCCAGCAGTAGGGCCAGTCGGCCACGCGAGGGTCGCGGCCCAAGAAGTAGACGGCGAACTCCGGGGCCGGTGCATTACCGCGAGGCCGACGCAAGCCTGTGCCACGGATCAGACGACCGTCTGGTAGACACACCACGCCCGCGTCGTCAACCGCCCAGCTCGTCATGCGAACCCTTACCCGGCGCGGCCTCGGCGTCCGGGTGGGAGCAGTCCTTTGCGGCGGGCGCGGGCGACCCAGCCCTGCGCGGTGGAGAGCGGCACGCGGCTGAGTTCGGCCATGCGTGCGGTCGGGTTGAGTTCGCCGTCGTCCACGAGGCGGGTGTGTTGCAGGGCGACGACCTCGTAGAAGTCGGGCGTGCGCTTCGGGTTTCCGAGCGGCTTCATCACGTCCGCCGAGCGGAGGATGCGGCCGGAGGGCATGGTCATGGTGCCGCCGGTGAAGCGGCTGGCCCCGGTGACGGCGAACTGGCGGCGGTTGATCGCCGCCTCGATCCGCGACGTGGGCAGGTTGCGCAGCATCGGGCTCGCCACAGGATCGCCCGCCCACTCGGGCAGGTAGACGATCCCGGTGATTCGCACCTCGCCCTTGGGTTCCTCATCGAGCAGATATTGGCGTTGCAGGCGCAGCAGCACGCGAGTGCTCGACTCGACGTGCTGGATCAGGAACCAGCGCCCAGTGTCGTTGTTGCTGTGGTGGCCGGAGTTCAGCTTCCGGTCCAGGCCCGGCGCGGGATCGACCCACTGCTCATACCGCAGCGCCGCGTCAATCCCGGCGCTGTCGTGCTCGGGGTCGATGGGCGAGGGGTCGGGCAGTTGCCAGCCCGCAGGCAAGTCCGCCGCCGCCAGCAGGGGCACGCTCTCCAACGCCTCGACCATGCCCCGAGCCTAGCAGAATCTCATGCAATGGCCGCTACGCCATGTCTGTGGTAACGTGGTACTGGCGTATCTGCCACAGCATGAGATAGAGATGAGTAGCCCACCCCGACCCACCGACGCCCAGCGACCGCGACGCGCGGCGCAGGGCACTGGTGCGCTCGGGCCAAGCACGGGCGGCAACGATCCGGGGCAGTTGCGGTTGCGCGTCGTGCGGCGGGCAGAGCCGGACATGCGGCGGCTGGTGGAGTGGGTGCTGAACATCACCCAGGCCCGCCACGACGCCCACCGCGCCGGGGAACCCGACCCCTACGACCTTCCCGTACCTGACGGACTAGGCCCGGTGTCAGACGAACGAGGCAGAGTAGAACCTGAACCATCGCCCCAACGAAGGAGCACCGCATGAGCACCGCCACCCTCGCCCCGGCAGGCAGCACCAACGACCGGATGGACGACAAGCCCGTGCTGCTGGCCGTCTCGTATCTGCGTGTCTCGACGCGGGAGCAGGCCGAGCGCGGCGGCACCGAGGAAGGGTTCTCGATCCCCGCGCAGCGCGAGGCCAACGCACGGAAGGCCGCTGAACTGGGCGCGCGGATCGTGCGCGAGTTCGTAGACGCTGGCGAGTCGGCGCGCTCGGCGGATCGTGACGGCCTGCAAGACATGCTCGCGTTCATCGCCGCAACAAGGGTGCAGTTCTGCCTCGTTCACAAGCTCGACCGGCTCGCCCGCAACCGGGCCGACGACGTGAAGATTCACGAAGCCCTCATCAGCGCCGGGGTCACCCTAGTGTCCGCCACCGAGTCCATCGACCAGACCCCTTCGGGGATGCTCGTTCACGGCATCATGTCGTCCATTGCGGAGTTCTACAGTAGGAACCTCGCCACCGAGGTCACCAAGGGCTTGTCGCAGAAGGTCGCCCAGGGCGGCACGCCGATGCGCGCGCCCATCGGCTATCTCAACGTGCGTCGCACCGACGACAACGGCCGCGAGGTCAGAACAGTGGAAGTCGATCCCGAACGCGCCCCGCTCATCACTTGGGCGTTCGAGCAGTACGCCGAGGGTGAGACCTCAGTGACCGGGCTACTGCGCGACCTGACCGCGCGCGGCTTGTTGACGGTGCCGACGCCGAAGCGCCCGTCGAAGCCGCTGGGGAAGAACACGCTCTACAAGTTGCTGAAGAACCCGTACTACGCGGGCGTGATCCGCTACAAGGGCGGCCTGTATCCCGGCGCGCATCAGCCCATCGTGGAACCGGCGCTGTTCGACACCGTGCAATCGCTCCTGCGGGCGCGGACGGCGAAGATGACCCGGCACGTCCAGCACGCCCACCACCTCAAAGGGCTGTTGCATTGCGGCACCTGTGGATCGAGGATGCTGCTCGACTTCGCCACCAACCCGCGCGGGGTCACCTACGCATACTTCGTCTGCTCCGGCCGGGCATCGAAACGGACAGCCTGCACCCGGCGGGCCGTGCCCGTCGCGGTCGCCGAACGCCTCGTGGCGGACTCCTATGCCTCCATCACGATCAACGACGCCACCTACCGCGACCTCGCCGCGAAGGTCGATGCCGCGTTCGACAAGCGCATGGCAGGCCGCGATCAAGAGATAGCCGACCTCATGACAAACCGAGCCCGCCTCGAATCCGAGAGCGACAAGCTGCTGGCCGCGCACTTCGCCGACGCCATCGACCTCCCGACCCTGAAACGGCACCAAGACCGCATCCGGGCGGGCCTGGCCGACGTGAACCGGAAACTTGCCGAGCACGACGAGCACCACACCGGCGGGCGCGCGTTCCTGCACGACAGCCTGCGGCTACTCACCGACGCCCGTCACGCCTACGCCCGATCAGGCGACGCCGACAGGCGGTTGGCGAACCAAGCCTTCTACACCCGCCTCGACATCACCGACGACGAGCAACTACGCCCCAGGCTCGCGGAACCGTTCGCCACCATCATCCGCGAAGCCCACGAACACGGGGATGGCGAAGGCAAGGGGGCGAGACACGAACACGACGAACCTACGCATGTCGCGTGTTCCCGTAAGAACACTTGGGTGGAGCTAAGGGGATTCGAACCCCTGACCTCTTCCATGCCATGGAAGCGCGCTACCAACTGCGCCATAGCCCCAATGTTCCGGTGCGGAACGAAGAAGAACGTTACCCCAACCCGGGGTGCAGTGCGAAATCGCGGCGCACGGTTCGTCGTGGTGCCGCGGATCGTCGCGGCGGTCAGCCGGGGACGGGGAGCGCGGAGATCTGCTGCCCGCCGCTGGTGGTGAGGATCAACGTGGCATCACCGCGCGGCAGCAGGATGCGGATGTTGCCCTCCACGGAGCCGCCGGCGGCCAGGCTCCCCGAGCCGATCTCGGGGTCAGGAGCGCCGGCGGCCGGCTCGTACACGTCGGTGCCCGCATTGCTGAAGGCCACGAACCCGTAGCTGATCGAGCCTGCATCGCAGGTCACACGCACCCGGATGTCGACCGCATTCCCGGTCCAGGTGTGACCCAGGACCTCCCAGCGGCCCTGGTCGTCCGGCGAGGCGGGCATGGTGAACGGCATGCCGGGCAGGTTGCTGGACGCCTGCGCCGTGGGCGAGGCGGTGGGTGCGGCCTCCGGCGGGGCGGGGCGCCACAGCAGCGCGGCCAGCACCACGCCGACGGCGACGGCCCCCACGAGCAACAGCCACAGCGTGGCCCCGCTGCGTCGCGGCGGGGCGTAGGCGTTGATGTCAACCGGACGCCGCGCGTTCGGGTCTCGCCATTGCTGCGTCATGGCGTCACGGTACCCGAGGGCACCGCCGCACCAGTGGCGACGGCCATCCCTGTGGACAACTGCGTCAAGGGTGTGGACGGTGACGGATCGGTGCGGGCGCGTCCGAATGTGACAGCTGTGACCACGACACCCGAACTGCTCTCCTTGCACTCCGTGGGCGACCTCGTCGAGATCGTCCCCAGCCTCCTCGGCTTCCAACCCGTCGAATCCCTCGTCCTGGTCGTGCTGGAGCGCGACCGCGTGGAGGTGACGGTCCGTTTCGACCTGGCCGCTGCCGACCAGGCTCCCCGGTGGCAACTCGTGCCGGTGTTCGCCCGGTTCCCCACGGCGACCTACGTGGTGGTCGCCTACACCCCCGAGGCCCGGGCCGGCTGGGAGGCGCTGCTCACGATGGACGCGGCCTTCCCCGAGCTGCCGCGGACGCTCGTCCTCGCCGACGGGGAGCGTTGTTACCTGTTCCCCGGGGATGAGGGGGAGCCGTACGACGCCGTCGCGGGTCGCGCGGCGGTGCAGGGGGCCCTCGCGGGCATGGCCGTGCTCGGCTCGCGCGAGGAACTCCACGCGCAGCTGGACCCCACTTGGAGCGAGGAGGCCCTCGCGGCAGCCCTGGACGCGGTGGGCGCGGCGATCGCGAACGGTGTCGACATGGTCGCCCGGGGACGCGAACTGCTGGGCCGCTTCGACACCGAGGGCGGTTCGCCGACGCTGGAGGAGGCGGTGGTGCTGACGATGGCCAGCCACGCACCGGGATTCCTCGACGAGGCCATCCTCTCCACGACGCGCGCCAACGCCGCAGCCCGGCGCGACCTGTGGGCGGCCGTCGTGCGGGGCTCGGCTCCCCGCTGCGACGGCTTCGCCCTGGCGGCGCTCGGGATCGCCGCGTGGGTGACGGGCCAGGGTGCCCTCCAGGTCGTGTGTCTGGAGCGCATGACCAACATCCGCGCAGACCCGCTGTGGATGGGGGTGCTGGACCAGGCGAACGCCGAAGCCTGGCCACCCTCGGAATGGCCGGCGGTGCGTCAGCGGGTGCGCTCGGCCGTGGCGCGCGCCCCCGAGGCCCGCCAGGGCTGGCAGCGCGTCGATCTGCTCGCCCAGGTCGTGGGAGACGGCACCGGTGCGGTGCCGATGGCCACGGTCACGCGGCTTGCCACGCCGCGGGCGGGCCGGCGGCGTCCCCGGGCCGCGGGGCGACGGTGAGGAGGGGGCCGCAGGGGTGAGGGGCCGGGCGCGGGCGTCCGGACCGCACCTGATCGACGGGGGACGGGTGGCGAGGCTGCCGGGCCCGCGTGGGCTATGCTGACCCGCATGGATCACGCAGTGAGCCGCTCGCGACTTCTCGGCTAGCCGCGCACACCCGCAGGTGTCGCGGCGCCCCTGACCTGCCTCGGCAGCCGGGGGTTTTTTCATGTCCGGCCGGCCACGCACCGAACCCACCGCTAGGAGAGCACGCACCATGGAGTCCGCCCGCAGCTATGACGCTGCTGCCGCGCAGGAGCGCTGGCAGAAGTTCTGGGAGTCCGACCGCACGTTCGTCGCACGCGACGACGGGTCCGCCGAGCGGAAGTACGTGCTCGACATGTTCCCCTACCCGTCGGGCGACCTCCACATGGGGCACGCCGAGGCGTTCGTCATGGGCGACATCGCGGCGCGCTATTGGCTGCTGCGCGGCTATGACGTCATGCACCCGATCGGCTGGGACAGCTTCGGGCTGCCCGCCGAGAACGCCGCCATCGCACGCAACGCGCACCCGGCGGAGTGGACCTACGCGAACATCGAGACCCAGGCGGCGTCCTTCAAGCGGTACGGCCTGAGCTTCGACTGGACGCGGCGGCTGCACACGTCCGACCCGGAGTACTACCGGTGGACGCAGTGGCTGTTCACCCAGTTCCACCAGCGCGGGCTGGCGTACCGCAAGGCGTCCTACGTCAACTGGTGCCCGGCCGACCAGACGGTGCTGGCCAACGAGCAGGTCGTCGCCGGCGCCTGCGAGCGCTGCGGCGCGGCCGTGACCAAGCGTCAGCTGACGCAGTGGTACTTCAAGATCACCGATTATGCCCAGCGGTTGCTGGACGACATGGCGCCGCTGGAGGGCCACTGGCCCGACCGGGTGCTCGCCATGCAGCGCAACTGGATCGGCCGCTCCGAGGGCGCCTACGTCGACTTCGCCGTCGAGGGACGCGACGAGCCGCTGACCGTCTTCACCACGCGACCGGACACGCTGTACGGCGCGACCTTCTTCGTCGTCGCCCCGGACGCCCCCCTGGCCGCCGAGCTGGTGACCGAGGAGTACCGGGCCGATTTCGAGGCGTACCTGGAGCAGACGAAGGCCGCCACCGAGATCGAGCGGCAGTCGACCGACCGGCCCAAGTCGGGCGTCTTCACCGGCGCCTACGCGGTGAACCCGGTGAACGGCACCAAGCTGCCCATCTGGGCTGCGGACTACGTGCTGGCCGACTACGGCACCGGCGCCATCATGGCCGTGCCGGCCCACGACCAGCGCGACCTCGACTTCGCCCGCGCGTTCGGCTTGGACGTGCGCCAGGTGATCGACACCGGCGAGGACGATCCGGCCGCATCCGGCATCGCGACCGCCGGTGACGGCCGCTACGTGAACTCCGAGCTGCTGGACGGGCTGACGGACAAGGCGTCCGGCGTCGCCGCCATGAACGCCAAGCTGGAGGCCGACGGCACGGGCCGGGCCGCGGTGACGTTCCGTCTGCGCGACTGGTTGCTGAGCCGCCAGCGGTTCTGGGGCTGCCCGATCCCGATCATCCACTGCCCGGCCTGCGGTGAGGTGCCGGTGCCGGAGGCCGACCTGCCGGTGCGGTTGCCGGATCTGCGCGGTGCGGATCTGGCGCCCAAGGGAACCAGCCCGCTGGCGTCCGAGGCGGCGCGCGCGTGGCGCGAGGTCGCCTGCCCCACGTGTGGCGGGCCGGCCGAGCGGGACACCGACACGATGGACACCTTCGTCGACTCGTCGTGGTACTACTTCCGCTACTGCTCGCCGAACGACGACGCCGCGGCCTTCGACGTGGCTGCCACGCGGCGCTGGGCGCCGGTCGACCAGTACGTCGGCGGGGTCGAGCACGCCATCTTGCACCTGCTGTACAGCCGGTTCTTCACGAAGGTGCTGTTCGACGCCGGCCTGATCGAGTTCACCGAGCCGTTCACGCGGCTGATGAACCAGGGCCAGGTGATCAACGGCGGCAAGGCCATGAGCAAGTCGCTGGGCAACGGCGTCGATCTCGGCCAGCAGATCGACATCCACGGCGTCGACACCATCCGCACCGCGATCGTCTTCGCCGGCCCGCCGGAGGACGACATCGACTGGGCGGCCATGTCGCCCAGCTCGACCGGCAAGTTCCTGCAGCGCGCGTACCGGTTGGCGGCCGACGTCGCGTCCGAACCGGGGGTGGACGCCGCGTCCGGCGACGCCGCGGTGCGCCGGCAGACGCACCGCTCGATCGCGGAGATCACCGAGGCGGTGGAGTCGCAGCGCTACAACGTGGTCGTGGCCCGCATCATGGAGCTGGTCAACGCCACCCGCAAGGCCATCGACACCGGCTGCGGCCCGGCCGACCCGGCGGTGCGCGAGGCGGCCGAGTTCGTGGCGCAGGCGCTCAGCCTGGTCGCGCCCTACCTGGCCGAGGAGATGTGGGAGCTGCTGGGCCAGGAGCCCTCCGTGGCCCGGTCGACCTGGCCGGACGCCGACCCCGCGCTGCTGGTGCAGGAGTCGGTCACGATGGTCGTCCAGGTGCAGGGCAAGGTGCGGGCGAAGCTCGATGTCGCCCCGGACATCTCGGACGCCGACGCCGAGGCGGCCGCGCTGGCGGACGCCGGCGTCCAGCGGGCGCTGGACGGACGCTCGGTGGCCAAGGTCATCGTCCGGGCGCCGAAGATGGTGAGCATCGTCCCGGGTGCGTGAGATCGTTGCGGTCGGGTGGTTCGCAGGGTCACCCGGCCGGGCGGACGGTCACGTCCACGATGATGCCCCGGTGATCCGAGCCCGGCACCGCGAAGGTCTCGAAGTGGCTTGCCGCCACCTGGTCGTTGACCAACGCGTGGTCGATGGCGATGAGCGCCGGGAGGCGGCGGGATCCGGAGAACGTCGGCTGCCACCCCGCCCCGGCCTGCTGGGCGGCGTTGACGAGGCCCGGTGCGGTGATCTCGCGATAGGTCGCGCCTTCCCGGGTGGTGTTCATGTCGCCGATGACGAGCAGGGGTTCGTCGATGTGGGTGGCCACGTCGTCGGTGAGCTGCGTCGCCTCCCGGCGCCACTTCGCCACGCCTTGCATCATGTTGGAGGGGTGAGCGGCGATCAAGGTGACCGGTTCGCCGTCCGCGGTGGTGGTGCCGAGCACGAGGTGGTTCGCCGTCCAGGCCGAGCGGCCGATCAGCTCCAGGGGCTCTCGGGCGGCCACAAGGGTGTTGATGGGCGTGGCTCCGCGGGGGGTGGGCAACCCGCCCCGGTGGGGGTAGCCGTCCAGCAGCGCGGCCATGGCCGGGGTCTCGATGAATTCCTCGCCCACCTCGAGCAGCACGATGACGTCCGGGTCGCTCGCGGACAGCTGGGCGGCCGTGGCGTCCGGGTCGGCCTGGCCGAAGTAGGTGTTGAAGGACGCGACCCGCAGCGGCGAGCCCTCCGCTGCCGGTGCCGGCCCCGGCAGGTAGCCCCACGCCCACACCAGCTGCAGCAGCGCCAGGAGCGCGGCAGGGATCGCCCAGAGCCTGGCGCGTCCCCGCGCCGCGGCCAGCACCAACGCGATGACCAGCAGCCACACCAGCACGCCGTAGGGCGTGAAGGCGGCGAGCATGGCCAACCCCCGGTGCAGGTACTGCGCGGTGGGAAACATCTGCAGCACGACGAACGCGGCGCCCACCACGGCGGACGCCACAGCGATCACCAGGGCCAGTCGACGCAGCACCCGGCCAGTGTGCCAGCGCCGTCACGGTGCGCCGAATTGTGGGCGACGGTTGCCGGGTCTCGCCCCCCAGTGGGACGTCGGGGGACCCGCCCTGTGGAGACCGGACGTGAACTGTCCACAGGTTCGAGACCCGGTGACCGATCCGGGGTGGCGCGGCCGAATGTGAGGGTGTGACCCCTCGACCCCCGCAACACCGGCCGGTTCTCAGTGACGTCGTGAGCGCACGGCTCGCCGAGCTGGCGGGGTGGTCCGCTGCGGATGCGGAGGTGGACGGGGAGGGGGTGGAATCCGCGCGTGGCCCAGCACCCGCCGCTGGGGAAGCGACCGCCCCACCCCGGGCACACCGAGCCGCCGCGCGGACGGAGGCCGCGACGGGAGCGGGACCGCCCCGGCGTGAGGCGGCGGAGCCGCCGCCTCGGCGAGGGTCGGAGGGGGCTGCCGGGTCACCCGAAGGCACGAACCCCGCGCGACAGGCCGGCGGCGGTGTGCCCCGGTGGCTGACCTTCGGACGCGAGCACGTGGCGGTCGTGGCAGCCGTCGGCCTCATCGGGATGATCTGGGCGGTCTGGGTGCTCTTCGGCGCGCGCACGGTGCCGATCGCGACGGCTGTCCCCTCGCCGGTGGTGAGCGAAGCGCCCACCCCCGCTCCGAGTGCGGACGCCGCGTCCTCGCCCGATGCCGCACCGACACCCCAGCAGACCATCCGCGTCCATGTCGTGGGCGCGGTGGTCACGCCCGGGGTGGTCTCCCTCCCCGTCGGGTCCCGTGTGGAGGATGCGCTCGCCGCGGCGGGCGGCCTCGCGGAGGGTGCACGGCCCGGCGAGCTCAACCTGGCGGCCGTCGTGGTGGACGGCGCCCAGGTCGTCGTCGGCGACCGGGACGACCCGGGCGGTGAGGTGCGGGGCGGAGACGTCACCGGCGGCGGGGCTGCGGGTGGGGCGTCCGGGGCTGCGGGTGGGGCGGGGGCGTCGGCCACCGTGGACCTGAACACCGCGACGGCCGCGCAGTTGGAGACGCTGCCGGGGGTCGGGCCGGTGACCGCGGCGGCGATCCTGGCGTGGCGCGAGGAGCGGGGACGCTTCACCCGCATCGAGGAGCTGCGTGAGGTGGACGGCATCGGCGAAAAGACCTACGCGCGGATTGCGCCCCACGTCCGTGTCTGAACTGCGCTCGGCGTCTGATCAGGCGCGCCGCGACGCCGCCCCCGCCCGTGGACGCCGCGACGTCCGCCCTCTGGCGCTCGCCGCCGCGGGGTGGGCCGCCATGGGCGTGGCGACGTCGGCCGACGCGTGGTGGTGGATCGCTGCGGCCGGAGTCGCCACC
Organism: Propioniciclava soli; assembly: GCF_038502305.1. Lineage (NCBI taxonomy): Bacteria > Bacillati > Actinomycetota > Actinomycetes > Propionibacteriales > Propionibacteriaceae > Propioniciclava > Propioniciclava soli. Next base: position 2,274,381 of record NZ_CP115965.1, on the reverse strand, counting down.
GCCGTGGTGCTCGTCGGGGCGGCGCGGCACGCCTGGTTCTGGGTGGGGCTGGGCCTGGTGGCGTTGCTGTTCGGAGCGGTGGGGGCGTTGCGGGTGGGCGGGCTGACTCACGGGCCGGTCCTGGAACTGGCCCAGCAGGAGGCCACCGCGGCGGTCCAGGTTCGGCTGGTGGGTTCCGCGCGCTCCTGGCCGCAGCGTGGCGTCCGCCCCCCGCTGTGGGTGGGGTCCGCGACCCTGATCGCGGTGGAGGCCCGCGGCGGGGCGTGGGCGACGGGTCTGCCGGTGGAGGTCGTGGCCTCGGGGGATCTGGCCGCGCAGTGGGAGGGACTGGCGGTGGGTTCACTCGTCGCCGCCGAGGCTCGGCTCGCTCCCGGAACCCCGGGAGAGGCCGCCCTTGTCGTCGTGCGCGCTCGCGAGCCTCCGCGGCTCACAGCACCTCCCGGCCCGGTGGATGCCGGCGTGAACCGCATCCGGGCAGGCTTGCGGGAGGCGTGTGCCTCGCTCTCCCCGGACGCCCGCGCTCTGGTGCCAGCCTTGGTGGTCGGCGACGTGTCGGGGATGACCGAGGAGCTGACCGAGCCGTTTCGCGTCACCGGTCTGACGCACCTGACCGCCGTGTCCGGCGCCAATCTCACGCTGTTGCTGGTGTTCGTGCGTGCGGTGGCGGTGTGGGGGGGGGCGCGGGGTCGGGTGTTGACGGGGGTGATGGTGGCGGGGGTGGTGGCGTTTGTGGCGGTGTGTTTGGGGGAGCCGAGTGTGGTGCGGGCGGCGGCGATGGGGTTGGTGGGTTTGGGGGGGTTGGGGCGGGGTGCCGCGGAGGGGCGGGGGGTGCGGTATCTGGCGTCGGCGGTGTTGGTGGTGGTGTTGGTGGATCCGTGGTTGTCACGGTCGGTGGGGTTTTGGCTGTCGGTGCTGGCCACGTTCGGGTTGTTGTGGTGGGGGCGTCGGTTCACCGACGCTCTGGGGGTGTGGTTGCCGCGGTGGGCCGCGGAGGCGGTCGCGGTGGCGTTGGCGGCGCAGGTGGCGACCGAGCCGGTGGTGGTGTGGTTGGCGGGTCGGGTGAGCGTGGTGGGCGTGTTGGCGAATGTGGTGGTGGCGCCGTTGGTGGGTCCGGCGACGGTGTTGGGGGTGGTCGCGGCGGTGGCGGCGCCGCTCGGGCCTGGGGTGGCGGTGGGGGCGGCGTGGTTGGCGGGCTGGTGTGCGCAGGCGATCGCGTGGGTGGCGCGCCTGGGGGCGGCGTTGCCGGGGGCGGCGCTGCCGTTTCCGGCGACTCCGGTGGCGCTCGGCTGTGTGTTGGTGATCTGCGTGCTGGTCGTGGTGGTGGCGCCGCGAGTGTTGGCGCGGTGGTGGTTGACGGTGCCGTTGGGTGCGTTGGTGGTGGTGTCGTTGGCGTGGACGCCGGTGACGCCGGGGTGGCCGGCGGAGGAGTGGGCGGTGGTGGTGTGTGATGTGGGTCAGGGTGATGCGACGGTGGTGAATGCGGGCGGGGGTGCGGCGGTGGTGGTGGATGCCGGGCCGGATCCGGCGGCGTTGGGCACGTGCTTGGCGGGTTTGGGGGTGAGGTCGGTGCCGTTGGTGGTGATCACGCATCTGCACGCTGACCATGTGGGTGGGGTGTCGGCGCTGTCGGGTTTGGGGCCGCAGGTAGTGGTGACGTCGGCGGTGCGGACGCCTGCGTCGGGTGATGCGTTGGTGGAGTCCTTGGGGGTGGAGCGTCACACGGCGCGGGCGGGGGAGTCGTGGCTGGTGGGTGAGGCGCGCGTGGAGGTGTTGGCGTCGCCGGGGCAGGATGCGGTGGGGTTGGTGCAGGCGGGTGGGGGGGAGTCGTCGGGGGAGAACGATGCGTCGTTGCTGGTGCGGGTGGAGGTGGGTGGGGTGAGTGTGTTGTTGGCGGGGGATGTCGAGACGGGTGGGCAGGGGGCACGGTTGGGGTTGGGTGAGCGGTTGGATGTGGATGTGTTGTTGGTGCCGCACCATGGGAGTGGGCGGCAGGATCCGGCGTTCTTGGCGGCGGCGTCGCCGGATGTGGCGTTGGTGAGTGTGGGGGAGGGCAACGGTTACGGCCATCCGGCTGCACGCACCTTGGACGCGGTGGCTGGGACGGGGGCGGTGGTGGCGCGGACTGATCTGCAGGGGTCGTTGGGGGTGGCCCGGGTGGAGGGACGCCTTGAACTCACCACCCAACGTGCGGGCGGCTGAGGGCTTGCTCGGTCGCCCATGGCTAGGACGCCGGGATAGCTCCTTGCGCCACTGCTTGAGGTCTGTGGTACGCGGCACCTGGGGCCTGCCAGGTTTACCTCGTGAAGTCCAGCTCCTGCAGCCGGGTCTGCACAGCGCGACCGCTCTCACATGAGTTGGTTCCCGGGAGCACCTCGGGATCCGGTCGTGGCGCAGATGGATGCAGAAGTGCGATGCTTCCACTTGGCGTCCCATCTCGTCGGCGTACATGGGTAGGCCGTTGAGGTAGGTGCTCAACCATCTCGCCTCCCCCCACCCAGCGGGCTTCATTCGTGTCCGCAGGCTCGGGAATCAGTGCCAGGATTTCAACGCAAGCGCTGCGTCGGCGTGGGTGGTCTGTCCCGCAGCGATGGCGATGACGAGGTTGTAGGCGCCGTGATCGGGGGCGTCCAGGGTGATGTCGTTGAGGCCGTAGAAGATGACCGCTGCCAGCCAGCCCAAGCGTTTGTTTCCGTCGACGAGGGCGTGGTTATTGACGATGGATTCCAACAGCACAGCGGCCTTGGAGTCGATATCGGGGTAGGCCTCGCGGCCGAACACGATGACCTGGGGTCGGTGGGCTGCGGAGTCGAGGAGGCCGATGTCGCGGATCGGTCCTACGTGAAGGTCTTCGACAAGTGTGAGGAGGTCTTCCAGGGTGAGGTACTCGATCACTGTCCGAGGCGATCCAGAAGGTCGGCGTAGCGGGTCCTGGCGGCCGAGGAGAGCTGCCGCACCTTGTCCTCCCGCACGTGGCGGGCGGCTGCCTCGCGGATGGCGCGCACGGCTGCTTCGTGCTTGCTCACGCCCTCGGTTCGGGCGAGCAGGGTGAGCGCTTCGTCGTCGCCTGGTTCCAAACGCAGGGTCATGGCCACGCCCTCCACGCTACCACCGTGGTATCAGGGCTCATGCTGGGTTGGTCCAGACCCGTCCTGCTGGTCGCGACGAGGCGCTACCAGTTCGGAGCATCTCGCAGGGAGTTGGGACCTTTCCCGTCGGGATGTGGGAGTACCACGCTGCGGGCTTGACCGGATGTCCGCTGGTCCGGTGGCGTACATCCTCATTTACCGAGTTGAGTGCGTTATGCCTGGGGTCGGCTGAATAGCTCACAGCTGTGTCTCGACAACTGGGTCCGTGATCCCAGGCAGCCAGTCGCCGGCGGTCCCCACTTGGAAACGCGTCGACACCCTCCTGACTTGGGAACTAGAGTTCGCGCCTGTGGCTCTTGGGCGTGACTTCCGCTGGCTCTGGTCGGGCAATGCGGCTGGGAACCTGGCCGACGGGATCGCGTTCGTCGCTATCCCATTGGTTGCGACGTCGCTGACGACCGACCCCACGCTGATTGCCGGGCTCAGCCTCGTGTACTCCGCAGTGCGCATGCTGTTCGTCGTCCCGGTGGGCGTGATCGTCGACCGCGTCGATCGGCGGTTGCTCATGTGGGTACCCAACGTGCTGCGCGGAGTCGTCCTCCTCGTTCTCTCCATCGCTTTCGCTTCCGGCGTTGGGTCCCTTCCGCTGCTGTACCTTGCCTTCGCCCTGGTCGGGGTACTGGAGATCTCGGCTGACAACGCGGCCGTCTCCGTCCTGCCCGACCTCGTGGACGATGAGGACCTCGACCGGGCAAACGGCCGGATCGCGTCGGCTCAACTCGTCGCCGACGAGTTCGTCGGACCACCCTTTGGCGGTTTCTTGTTCTCCATTGCCGTGGCCGCTCCACTGGCCGCTACCGGAGCCCTCTACGCGGCCGCTGGAGTTCTCTTCCTCGCCCTTCCCAGACGATCGAACCCACCGACACCAGACGCAGGAGCGCCGCAGCCGAGCATGTGGCGAGAAGCCATCGAAGGTGGCACCTGGCTTCAGCGTCAACCGCTCGTGCTAGCTCTCGCCCTGACCGGCGGGCTGGCAAGCATCGCGTACATGATGACCTTCTCCATTCTGGTTCTGTACGCGACTGAGACGCTGGCGTTAGATGCGACCGGGTACGGCGTGATCCTTGCGGTCTCTTCGCTCGGTGGTCTGCTGGCATCAGTCGTGACGGCGAGCTTGCGGGACAAGTTCGGGTACTGCGGCGTGGTTGTACCAGCGCTGTTGCTGGGCTCCCTCACCATGGTGGGGCTGTTCTTCACATCGAACGCCTATGCCGCTGCGGGACTTCTCGCGGCTTACATCTTTCACGTCACAGCGTGGAACATCTGCGCCGTTTCACTGCGGCAACGATTAGTGCCTGCCTACCTGCGTGGCCGTCAGAACAGCCTCTTCAAACTCTCTGGGCTCATCGGGCTCGTCGTAGGAGCGGCCATCGCAGGACCGATCGCCACCGTCGGGGGGCTGCACCTGCCCTTCGGAATCGCCGGGGTGATCTTCGCAGGGTGCGTGGCGTACATGGCCTGGGCACTTCGAGTTAAACCTGACCTCTGACCCAGCGGGCCCGGCAACACCAGACCCATCGAGAGCCACTCCAACCCCGAAAATGATCCTGCCCGACAACGCCCGCTTCTGCCGCAGCTGGTTAGGCGAGTTGGAAGGTTTCGTCGCCGACTTGGACTTCGAGGCGAAGGTGCCCGCCTAGGGCTTCGACGTAGCGCCGGAGGGTGTCGACTTGGGTCTTGTCGAGGTCGCCTCGTTCGATGCGAGAGACCCGGTTCTGGGAGACGTCGAGTTCGGCGGCCAGCTCGACCTGGGTGAGGTCGAACTGCTCGCGGAGCTCCCGCAGTCGCCAGGCCCGGGTCTCGGCGATCATGCGTTCCTTGTGAGCTTCGACCACGTAACGGCGGCCCGGACGACGCTGCTTGAGCTGTTCGAGATTGGTCATGTCAGCCCTCCTTCAGATGCTTGAGGTGGTCGTCGAAGCGTTGGTCGGCGACCGGGATGTTGCGGGTGTACCAGCGCGTCCAGTTGCGGCTCTTGTCGCCAGCGACCAGCAGCATCGCCTTGCGGTGTGGATCGAAGGCGAACAGGATCCGGACCTCGGAACGGCCACCCGAGCCGGGTCGCAGTTCCTTCATGGTCTTGTGACGGGAGCCCTTGATGGCGTCGACCAAGGGGCGACCCAACATTGGCCCCTCGGCTTGCAAACCTTCAAGGCGGCAAGGATCAGGTCGTAGTCATCGTCGGCAAGGCTCAGCAGCCATTCCTCGATGAGTCCGACCTCGACATCCCACACAGCCCTAGACTACAACTCCAGAGTTCTATAACTCAAATGTTGTTTCCAGTGCGTGGCTCGCGCAAGCTCAACCATGGACTCTGCGCCAGCCGCCCCCATCGTGCTGTTCCCCGCCGACACCAAGGACCCCCTCGTGCGCGCAGTTGCCGCACACCTGGCCCACTACAAGGGAGCCAGCCGTACTCACACCGAGTCCGACCTGCGCAGCTACCTGACCTGGTGCCTCGAACGAGGCCTCGCTCCTCTACGGGCGGAGCGTGCCCACATTGCGCTGTACGTGCGATGGATGCAGGAAGTCCGCCGATTCAAGCCCTCGACTGTGTCCCGCCGCATCTCGGTGGTCGCAGGCTTCTACCGCATCTGCGTCATCGACAACGTACTGTCAAGCTCTCCCGCCGACTATGTCCGCCGCCCGAACGACCCACCAGGGTCACCCACTCTGGGCCTGTCCCACCTCCAGTTCGAGGCCATGCTCCACGCCGGCCGCACCTCGCCCAACCTCAACGACTTCGCCTTGGTCGCGATGCTCGGGTTGCTAGGGTTACGGATCTTCGAAGCCTGCGGCACCGACATCGAAGACCTCGGCGAGGCACACGGACACCGCGTCCTGAAGGTACGCGGCAAAGGCGGCAAGGTCGTCCTCACCCCGCTTCCGCCCGCTGTCCAACGCGCACTCGAGGCCGCCACAGCTGGGCGAACGGAGGGGCCTCTCCTGCGCACCCCTCGTGGCACGCTCATGGACAGGCACTGCGCAACCCGCAGACTCAAGCGCCTCGCCGACCAAGCGCACATCACGTTGCCCCGAATGCACCCCCACATGCTCAGGCACACCTTCGTCACCACGATGCTCGACGCTGGTGTCGACCTCCGCGACGTCCAGATCGCGGCCCGCCACGCCGGCCCCCGCACCACCGTGCGCTACGACCGAGCCCGCAAGAACCTCGACCGCCACCCCAACCACATCCTCGCCGCCTACATGGCATCCGGCACCTAGCCAACGCACTACTTTGCCGCATCGGGCGCGGCGCTCGTCGGTTCGTGCGTTGTCCAGCACGACGGCGGCCGTGACACGATGTTGCGGTGAGTAGAACACGGGCACTCCCGCTACCGTCAGTTCGTCTGCGGCCGCTGTCTCCGGACGATCTCGACGTCCATTCGCAAGGCTGCGATGACGTGATCAACCGTTGGAGCAACGATGGCCGCGTCAGTTCTGACGAAGAACACCTTGCATGGCTACAGGCCAATGCACGGGCCTGGATAGTCGGCGCACCTGTCGTGGACCTGGCGATCGTGGACGTCGCCAGCGGCGACCATGTGGGGATCGTGGGGATCCAGCGGGGTCTGCCTTATCTGTTGCCCGGGGAGGTCAATCTGACCTACAACGTGTATCGAGGGCGCCGTGGGCACGGTTACGCCACGGCCGCGGTTGTCGAAGCGATGCGGCTCGCGCTGTCCCAAGTTCCTGCTGTTCGCTTCATCATTCGGTGCGATCCTGCCAACAAGGCGTCGTCGTCGGTGGCCCGCCGGCTGGCGTTCCGTTATCTGGGCTCGATCACCGAGCCGGGCGGGTGGGGGGGTGACCGATATACGTGGGACGTCGCTCACGGCTCACTCCCTAGGTGTCAGTAACCGCACATGCCGCAGGCAGCGTGGGCGATCCCGCCGCAATTGGTGCCTGTCACGGCCACGGCTGCCACACCGGCCAGAGCGCTCGGCTGGGGCGATGAGGGGTGAAGCAGTCGTTCAGAGCCCGACTTTGCGCCTGCTCCCTGGATGTGATGGTTCGTGGCTTGACGATGAGGCGTCAGAGGTTCCGCGTCCTCAGCGCTCCCGCATGGTGGGTGGCTACCAGTCTCGCCGACCGGGGCCTTGAACTTTCCGGCCTGCAGCACCGAGCGCGTTTACTGTTTCGTGACGGTGGCCTTGGCGTCGATGTCGCGTTGGAGGTCGATCAAGCGTCGTGCACGGGCAGGTCGAGATCGTAGGCGAGGACCACGGCCCGAGCGAGGAGTGCTTCTTGCTCGGAGGTCAGGAAGCCGATGGTGCGTCCGAGGAGCTTGGTGGGGATGGTGAGGGTGTTGTCCAAGGAGATCACACTGTCGTGGTCCAAGCCGTTGTGTGCACCGATGGGTACCTCGCTGCTCAGGCCTTTGATGGTTGAGGTGATCGGGGCGACGGTCACATTCGTCATGGCCGGTCGTGCGGCTTCGCGGGTCAGGATCACGACGGGTCGGGTCTTGTCGAGGCGCGCCAAGCAGAGTTCGCGCACATCAGTCGGGGAGGTCAAGCCGGCTGGTGGACCAGTTGACCAGGTCGTCGAGGTCGTGGGCGCTGCCCCGCTCGCGAAGGATGGCGGCGTCCTGTTCGGCGGCTTGGCGGCGCATTTCGCGTTCCAGCGCGGAGCTGACCAGCGCAGCGCGGCTGGGTGCCTTGCCTTGGGCCACTGCCTTGTCGAGGAAGGCGACCATGTCGTTGGGGAGGCGGATGGCGATCTGGGTACTCATCTCCAACATGCTACCGAGTGAATCCCAACTCGGGATGCATTTGACGTGGGATCGAAGCCCACCGTGGGCCTAGGGCAGCGGTTCGGTGATGGGTTGGTGGCCGCTTTTGATGGTCAAGATGGCGAGTCCCCGAACGTCACAGCGGCCCCAGGCCCCGTTGACTGCGTAGGCTGCCCCCATGAGTGACCATCCGAGGCTCGTCCAGACGGTGCTCGACACTCCGCGCCCGCGTGAGCTGGCCGAGTTCTACCGCGCCCTGCTCGGCTATGAGTACCGCGCCGGTGACGAACCGCCAGCGCACGGCCAGCCCGACGATGCCGACTGGCTCGTGCTGCGCGACCCTGCTGGGGGGCCGCAGCTCGCCTTCCAGCTGGCCGCGGTCGAGCCCACAACGTGGCCCGACGCGCGCGTCCCGATGCAGCTCCACCTCGACATGACGGTTCCCGATGCCGACGCCCTCGTCCAGCAGCGCGACCGTGCCGTCGCCCTGGGTGCGGCTGTCCGCCTCGATCGCTCCAATGACGCCGAGGAGCCGCTGTACGTCATGACCGATCCCGCCGGCCATCCGTTCTGCCTCTTCGTCGGCTGACCGGGCGACGCCCCGACGGACGCGGAGGCGTCCGGCGTCAGCCCTTAAGCCCGGACGTCGCGAGCCCCTCGATGACCCGGCGCTGCATCGCCAGGAACAGCAGGAAGATCGGCGCCATGGCCATGACGGACGCTGCCATGAGCACGGCGTAGTCCGTGGTGTGCTGGCCCTGCAGGGTGGCGATGCCGACGCTGAGCGGCATGGAGGTCTCCCGCGTCGTGACGATGAGCGGCCACAGCAGGTCGTTCCACGAGTACAACACCGTCGTGATGCCGACGGCGAACAGCCCGGGCGACGCCAACGGCAGCATGACGCGCCAGAAGGTCTGGAACGGGTTGCAGCCGTCCAGCCGGGCGGCCTCCTCGAGCTCCACCGGCAGGCTCAGGAACTGCTGGCGCATCAGGAACGTCCCGAACGCGGAGAACATCCCAGGCAGCACGATCGCCCACGGGGTCTCCAGCAGGCCCCACGCCTGCACGATGCCGTACTGGGGAATGATGTAGGCCTGCGAGGGGATCATCAGGATCGCCAGGAGCAGCCCAAACAGCACTCCGCGCAGCGGGAAGAGCATCCGGGCGAACGCGTAGCCGGCCATCGAGCACAGCACGAGCTGGCCGGCGGTGCGCACCACCGTGATGAACACGGAGACGCCGAACTGGTGCAGGAACGGCAGCCGGTCGAACACCGCGGCGTAGTTCTCGACGTGCAGCCGTGAGGGGATGGGCTGGGGAGGTACGGATTGGATCTCCGCGTTCGTCGCCAGGGACATCAGCAGCTGCCACGCGAACGGGAACGCCATCACCAGCCCGCCGGTCAGCAGCACGGCATGGACCAGCAGGTGGCGCGGACGCCGCCGGCGTCCAGAACGCTTCGGTGTGGTCTCAGGCATAGGTCACCCACCGTCGTTGGCCCCAGAACTGGACGGCGGTGACCGCCGCGACGAACACGAGGATCACCATGGCCACCGCGGCGGCCGAGCCCCGGTCGTTGACCACGAAGCCCAGTTGGTAGAAGAGGTACACCAGCGACCTCGTCTGCGGCATGGCGGGGTTGTTCGCACCCATCAGGGCGAAGAGCGCGTCGAAGAGCTGGAAGCCGGCGATGGTCTGCATCACGGTCAGGAAGAAGATCGACGGCGTCAGCATCGGCACGGTCACGGCCCAGAACTGTCGCACGGGCCCGGCCCCATCAAGGGACGCCGCCTCGTACAGCTCGCGCGGCACGCCCTTCAGGCCGGCGCAGCAGATGATGACGTTGAAGCCGATCGACGACCACAACCCGAACAGCGCCACCGCCACCAGCGCGAAGCCCGGCGTGGTGAGCCAGTAGGGCGACGCGTTCACTCCCAGGGCCCGCAACCCCTGGTTGACCAGGCCGAAGTCGCCGTTGAACACCAGGCGGAACACCTGCGCGATCGCCATGGGCATCGCCAGGTACGGCATGAAGAACAGGGCCCGGTAGAGCGGCGCGAACCGCAGCCCGGGCAGCTCGATCATGGCGGCCACCATCACCGACAGCGGCACCCCCAGCAGGACGATGAGGGTGTAGCCGAGGGTGTTGAGCACCGCGGTCCCGAGGTCGCCCCGATCGACGAGGCCGGCGTAGTTGTCCAGGCCGACGAACCGCTGGTTGGTGCCGAACGCCCCCGACTGGGTCAGTGAGGTCCAGGCGTTGGAGACGATGGGATAGTAGTAGAACACGGCCACCCCGGCGAGCAGCGGGCCGATGAAGACCCACGGCCATGCCCCGGCGCGGTGGGGGCCCCGGCGCCGCGCCATCAGCGCTCCGCGGCGAGCAACTCGTCCATCTGCTGGGCCAACTGCTCGGCCGCCTGCGCCATGGGCACATCGCCGGCGAAGGCGGGCGTCAGCAGATCGGCCTCCAGCTGGTTCCAGGCGGCGGTGTTGCGCGAGACGGGGTAGGGGACGGCGTAGTTCTCCGCGGCGTCGGTGAACACGCTGAGGTTCCACTCCGGCTTGACCTCGTGCCACGACTCCGCGGTGCCGGCCCAGGCGGGGATCGCGGTGCCGTTGGCGGCGTCGGTGCGCCCCGCCTCCTCGGAGGTCATGTGCCGTTGCAACGCCGACGCCGCGGAGAGGTTCGCCGAGTTCGCCGCCACCACGTAGGCCAGGCCGTGGATGGTGGAGGCCCGCTCGCGGTCCCGCGGCAGCGGCACGACGACCAACTCGCCGGGGTCGGGGTAGTCCGCCAGCAGCGCGGGCGTCTCCCAGGAGCCGGTGTGGTGGATGGCGGCCAACCCGGACATGAACGCGGTCTGCGGCGGGTTGTCGGCGATCTCCCGAGGGTGCGGCACGACGCCGTCCGCCACCAGGTTGGACCAGAACTCCAGCCCGCGGATCGTGTCGGGCTCGGCGTAGCCCGACCGGCCGTCACGGATGATGTAGCCGCCCGCCTGGGCGACGGTGTTGTACCAGTTCTGCTGGCCGCCGATGTTGAGATCGGTGACGACGGCGCGGGCGCGGTCGCCGAGCCCCGCGGCGATCGCCCGGGTCGTCTCGCCGAACTCCTCCCACGTCCACGTTTCGGGGTCGGGCAGCGTGACGCCGGCCTCCTCGACCAGTCGCTGATTGACCCAACACGCGATGGTGTCGTAGTCCTTCGGGATGCCGTAGCGGACGCCGTCCATCGTGTACAGATCGGTCATCGCCTGCGGGAAGACGCCGAAGTCCACGTCGTCCGGCACGGGGGCGAGCATGCCGTTGGAGGCGTAGAGCTGCACGTGGAGGCCGCTCATCCAGAACACGTCGGGGAGGTTGCCGCCCTCGGCCTGGGTGCGCAGCCGCGTCCAGTAGTCGGTGGGCCCGGTGAGGGCCGGGGTCACGGTGATGCCGGGGTGCTGCTCGGTGAAGCTCGCGATCAGGGCCTCGACGGTCACCGACTGGTTGCGATCCCAGTAGGCCAGCTCGAGCTCGGCCTCGGTGTTCTCGTCGATCGGTTCGGTGACCTGCTCGGTGGTGCCAGTTCCGCAGGCCGCGAGGGCCCCGGTAAGCCCCAGCCCACCGAGAGCGCCGAGGAAGGTGCGACGTCGCATGGGAGATCTCCTCTGTTCCGCTGCGGTCCCGTGCCGGGAATCGCGCATACGTCCTTGACTACCACAGGGACGCCGCGGTGTCGCCCGTCCCCGCCGCGTCAGCCCGCCCGCTCGGGTGTCGAATCGCGGGCGACGAGCATGACCGGCACGGTGACGTCCCCCGTTCCGTCGCCGGGGCCGTCCAGGGCGAGGTTCAACGCCAGGGTGGCCAGACTGGAGCTGGGAATGTGGACGGTGGTCAGCGAGGGGATGACGTCCTGCAGCGACGGGATGTCACCGAACCCGGTGAAGGCCAACTCCTGCGGCACCGCGACCCCGTTCGCCCGCGCCTCGGCCATCGCCCCGAGTGCCATCACGTCGTTCATCGCAATGGCCACGTCGACGTCGACGCCGGCCTCGAGCGCCATGCGCATGGCGATGGCGCCCCCGGTGCGCGTGAAGTCGCTGGAGATGAGGTGATCGGGGTGCACGGCTATGCCCTCGTCGGCCAATGCGCGCACGAACGCGGCGCTGCGCGTCACCGCGGTGGAGTGCAGCTCGGGGCCGCTCAGGATGAGCGGGCTGCGGTAGCCCAACCGGTGCAGGTGGCGGGCGAGCTGGCGCGCACCGTCCTCGCTGTCGACGTTTACCGAGTCGACCCCCGGCACCTCCATGCCGATCGTCACCACGCGTCCACCGCGGCTCACGTAGCGGTCGACCGCGCTCAGCAGGTCGGCGGTGGGCTGGTTGGCCTTCCAGCGGCCACCCACCAGCACGATCGCGCGGACGCGCAGCGTGTCCAGCTGGGCGACGACCTCGGCGAGGTGCTCGACGTGGTTACCGGTGGTGGCCAGCGTCAGGAACAGGTCGCGCTCGGTCGCGGCGCGGCTCATGGCGTCCGCGACGGCCGCGAAGTAGGGGTCCGTCAGGTCGTGCACGATGACGCCGACCGCGCGGGTCGTGCCCCGCGCCATGGCCTGGGCGTTGGCGTCCGGGGCGTAGCCCAGGGCGCGGGCCGAGGCGAGGACGCGCTCGCGCAACTCCTCGCCGACCACGCGGGTCTGGCTGCCGTTGATGGCGCGCGAGGCGGTTGCGAGCGACACGCCCGCGTGCTGGGCGACGTCGCTCAGCGTCGGGGCCGATCCGGGGGTGCGTCGTCCCATCGCTGCGCCGTCCTTCCTCACCGTGGTGCGCGCCGGTCGGGGCGAACGGGCGCGGACGAGAGTGATGGTAGCGCTTTCCCGGGCGGGCGTGGGGTGGAGCCCTCGGCGGGCAGGGGCCGGCCGAATCCTCCCCGGGCGACGCCGCGTAACGATAAGGTCACGGTGTTTGACCTGGCGTCAGCCACGTCGTACGCTCTCGGTAAGCGCTTCCCGCCCGTGGTGGTCGGGATCCACGAGAGGCCAAGGAGGGCCGCATGAAGATGATGAACAAGGTCGCGGCAGGTGTCGTGACCATCGGCCTCGCCCTGACGGGCTGTGCCGCCGGCGGCGGGGCCCCGACCACGAACGATCAGGGCCAGACCGTGATCCGGTTCAGCTGGTGGGGCAACGACACCCGCAACCGGCTCACCGAAGAGGTCATCGCGCTCTTCGAGGAGCAGAACCCCGACATCGACGTGCAGGGTGAACCGGGCGAGTGGAGCGGTTACTGGGATCGTCTGGCGACGCAGATGGCCGCCGGTGATGCCCCCGACGTCATCCAGATGGACGAGAAGTACATCGCGGAATACGGCGAGCGCGGCGCGCTGCTCGACCTGGAGGTGGCCGGGGTGGACGTCAGCCGCTTCGCGCCCGGCACGGTGGACACTGGACGCCTCAGCTCCGGCCTGTTCGGCATCAACGCCGGCATCAACTCTCCCACGGTCATCGCCAACCCGGCGGTCTTCGAGGCTGCGGGCGTCGCGATCCCCGACGACACCACGTGGACGTGGGACGACCTGGCCCAGACCGCGCAGGCGATCACCGAGGGCTCGTCCGACGGCGCCGTCGGCTCGCAGAACTACATCATGGTCGAGCCGATCATGCGCGTCTGGCTGCGCCAGCAGGGCCAGGATGAGTTCAACGAGGATGGCGTCGCCTTCGACGCCGAGACCCTCGGCCAGTTCTTCCAGCAGGGGCTCGACCTGCAGCAGAGCGGGGCGTTCCCGTCGGCGTCCGTCGCGTCGGAGGAACTCACCAAGCCGGTCGACCAGACCATGGGTGCGACCAACCGCCTCGGCCTGTTCTACTACTGGTCCAACCAGGTCAAGGCGTTCGACAACGCCTCGGGCCAGGACCTGCAGATCCTGCGGCCGCCGTCGATGAACGGTGACGGCGACCACGAGCTGTGGTACAAGGCATCGATGCTGTGGTCCGCCTCGGGGCGCACCGGCAACCAGGAGGCCGTCGTCAAGTTCATCAACTTCCTCGCCAATGACGTGGACGCCGGCAAGATCCTCGGCGTCGAGCGCGGCGTCCCCGCCAACCTTGATGTGCGTGAGGCGGTCCGCCCCGATCTCCAGGCGTCCGACGCCAAGATCGTCGAGTACCTCGAATCCATCGAATCCGAGCTGGGCGACCCGATGACGGTCACGCCGGTCGGCGGCGCCGACATCGAGCTCGGCCGCTGGGGCACCGAAGTCATCTTCGAGCGCATGACACCGCAAGCTGCAGCCGAGGGGCTCACCACCGAGCTGACCTCGAAGGTCCAGGCCGGAGCCTGAGCCACGACGGGGGCGGCCCGCACGCCGGGCCGCCCCCGCCCCCGCCCCTGCAACCCCCCGAAGCCCGGGAGTCCCATCCATGAGTGCCATCGGCGAACTCGCCCACGGGGAGCGTCAGAAGGACGAGAGCCGCGACAACAAAGCCGGCTACATCTTCCTGACGCCATGGCTCATCGGTCTGGTGGTCATCACCATCGGCCCGATGCTCGCGTCCCTCTACCTCTCCTTCACCAGCTATCCGCTGCTCGCCGGACCCACCTGGACGGGCCTCACCAACTACATCCGGATGTTCAACGACCCCCGGTTGCTGAACTCCCTCGTGGTCACCTTCACCTACGTCGTCGTGGGTGTGCCGCTGCAGCTCATCCTCGCGCTCGCCATCGCCGTGCTGCTGAACACGGGCATGAAGGGCCTGGCCTTCTACCGCTCGGTCTTCTACTTGCCCTCCCTGATGGGTTCCTCGGTGGCCATTGCCCTGCTGTGGCGCCAGATGTTCGGCACGACCGGCCTGGTCAACCAGCTCCTGCAGAGTCTCGGTGTGGAGAACCCCCCGGGGTGGATCGCCGACCCGAGCACCGCGCTGGGCACGATCATCCTGCTGCACGTGTGGACCTTCGGCTCGCCCATGATCATCTTCCTGGCGGGCCTGCGGCAGATTCCGACGATGTACTACGAGGCGGCGTCGGTGGACGGCGCGTCGAAGTGGACCCAGTTCCGCACCATCACGTTGCCGCTGCTCAGCCCGATCGTGTTCTTCAACCTCGTGCTGCAGATCATCGGCGCCTTCCAGGCATTCACCCAGGCGTTCATCGTCTCGGGTGGCACGGGTGGCCCGGCGGACTCGACGATGTTCTTCACCCTGTACCTCTACCAGCAGGGCTTCACGAACTTCCAGATGGGCTACGCCTCCGCCATGGCGTGGCTCCTGGTGATCATCATTGGGATTTTCACCGCCATCAACTTCGCCGTCTCCAAGTACTGGGTGTTCTACGATGACTGAGACCAATACCCCCGACGTCCAGCTCGCCGCCGCGGCGGCGTCCGATGAGAACACGGTGACGGAGCGCCGGACACGCAGCGGCTCCAGCACGGCGCGCAGCGTCATCAAGCACATCCTGCTGGTGCTCGCGGCGATCGTCATGATCTACCCGCTGCTGTGGATGGTGGTCAGCTCCTTCCGCCCGACCGCGGAGATCTTCCGTGACACGAGCCTGTGGTTGACCACGTTCCGGGTCGAAAACTATGCCGAGGGCTGGAATGCGCTGAACCACCCGTTCTCGCGCTACCTGTGGAACTCGACGATCATCGCCCTGGGGTCGATCATCGGCAACGTGGTCAGCTGTTCCCTGGCGGCCTACGCCTTCGCACGGCTGAAGTTCAAGGGCCGCAGCATCCTTTTCTCGATCATGCTGCTCACCTTGATGCTGCCGATTCACGTGTTGATCGTGCCGCAGTACATCGTCTTCGCCCAGTTCGGCTGGATCAACACCTTCTGGCCGCTGATCCTGCCGAAGTTCCTGGCGACCGAGGCGTTCTTCGTCTTCCTCATGGTGCAGTTCATCCGTGGCCTGCCGAAGGAACTCGACGAGGCGGCCCTGATCGACGGGTGCGGCCACTTCCGAATCTTCTTCAACGTGATCCTGCCCCTCATGGTGCCGGCCATCGCGACGACGACGATCTTCACCTTCATCTGGAGCTGGAACGACTTCTTCTCCGCCCTGATCTACCTCACGTCGCCCCAGATGTTCACGGTGCCGGTGGCACTGAAGGGCTTCCTGGATTCGACCGGAGGCTCGAACTGGGGAGCCATGTTCGCCATGAGCCTGGTGTCGTTGCTGCCCGTCTTCTTCGCCTTCCTGTTCGGTCAGCGGTTCCTCATCCGCGGCATCGCCACGACCGGCATCAAGTGAGTTCGGAGCCGGGGCGGCCCCCGCGGCCGCCCCGGCCCCGCTCCGTCCCCCCACATCGTTCACCCATCACCCTCTTGCCCTAGGAGTTGGATTCCCCATGCAGCGCTACGGCCTCATCGGAGCCGGTCACCGCGCCCAGATGTACACCGACGCGATCGGGGGTGACCACAGCGACGCCGCCGTGCTCGTGGCGCTCGCCGACATCAACCCCGGCCGCATGGCGTTCCACGCCCAGCGCATGACGCAGGAGTACGGCTACGCCACGGACGCGCTGGCGACCTACACCCCGGACGCCGTCGAGCAGATGATCGCCGAGCAGCAACTCGACCGGGCTATCGTGACGAGCCCCGACCACACCCACGCCGACATGATCGTGCGCTGCCTGCACGCTGGCGTCGACGTCGTGGTCGAGAAGCCGCTCACCATCAACGCTGACTCCGCCAACGCCATTGCGGACGCGGTGCGCGAGACGGGCCGGCAGGTCGTCGTCACGTTCAACTATCGCTACAGCCCCCGCAACTCCGCGCTCAAGGAGGTCATCGCGTCCGGCCGGATCGGTGACGTGCTGAGCGTCACGTTCGAGTGGGTGCTCGACACGGCGCACGGCGCCGACTACTTCCGCCGCTGGCACCGGGCCAAGGAGAACTCCGGCGGCCTGCTCATCCACAAGAGCTCCCACCACTTCGACCTCGTCAACTGGTGGCTGGCCGACGTGCCGGCCCGCGTCTACGCCTCGGGTGGCGTCAAGTTCTATGGCGCCGAGAACGCGGACGCCCGCGGCCTGGCCCCGCGCCCCGAGCGCGGCACCCACGACGGGGAGCACGGCCCGTTCGAACTCGACCTGCGCGACGATCCTCGGCTCAAGGCGCTCTACCTCGACAACGAGCACCACGACGGCTATCTGCGCGACCAGGACGTCTTCGGCCCCGGCGTCACGACCGAGGACAACCTCGCCGTCATCGTCGACTACGCCGGCGGGCCGACGCTCAGCTACGCCCTCAACGCCCACAGCCCGTGGGAGGGCTACCGGGTCGCCGTCAACGGCACCCTGGGCCGGGCCGAACTCGAGGTGGTCGAGCGCGCCCGCATCAAGATCGACGAGGGCGGCAAGGTGGTCGTCGACCCGTCCGCGATGGCCGAGGAGATCGGCGGCCGCGACAAGGGTGAACAGCTGACCGTGCAGCTGCACTTCGAGGGTTCGGAGGAGGTCGAGATCCCGCGGGGCACCGGTGGCCACGGGGGTGGCGACGCCCTGTTGCTCTCCGACGTGTTCAACGGCCCCGGCGACGACCCGCTCGGCCGCCCCTCGGACTACATCGACGGGCTGCGCGCCATCGCCGTCGGGATCTGCGGCAACGAGTCGCTGGCCAGCGGCCGCGCCGTCACCCCGGCGGAACTCGGGCTCGACCTGTCCCGCTGAGCCGGGCGCCGAATCGATGAGTTCACCCGCGGCGTTCGGGGGGTATGACGACTGGCCCGACCACGCGGGCCGGACGCCGCACCTCCCGGGCCAGTTCGGCGCGCTGTTCGGCATCCCGACGCCGCCGGACGTGGTGGTTGGCGGTGCCCCCGAGGGGGGCGGCGTCCGCTCCCGCGAGGTGCACGTGCGCGACGGCGTCCGGGCCGTGCGGCTGCGCTGGTCGGTCGGCTTCGGGCCCGATCTGGCGGCCTGGCTGCTCCACCCCGTGGACGCCGACCCCGCGACCCGGCCGGGGGTGCTCGCCCTGCACAGCCATGGCGGCATCAAGAGCCTCGGGGCGGAGCGGATGGTCGACCTGCCCGGTGTGCCCGCGCACGTCCTGGCCTACCGCGAGCAGGCCGAGGAGGGGGCCGCGGTGGCGTCCGACCTGGCTCGCTCCGGGTTCACCGTGCTGGCGCCCGACGCGTTCGGGTGGGGGGCGCGCCGCTTCCACCTCGGCGTCGGAGACCCGCAGGCCTATGACGCGGCCGCCCGTGAGCACGAGCACCTCGTGGCCAAGGCGTGCGCGCTGTTCGACACATCCTGGGCGGGCATGGTGGCCCACGACGACCTCACGTCGCTGGCGGTGCTGCGCACGCTGTGCGCACCCGGGCCGGTCGGAGTGCTGGGGTTCTCCGGGGGGGGTGGGCGGGCGGCGCTGCTGGCCGCTCTCGACGACGGGATCGCCAGCGTCGTCGTCGTCGCGATGATGTGCACGCTGGCGTCGCTCTACCCCGACCACGTGGGGCATTCCTGGCTGCTGCACACGCGCGGGTTGGCGTCCGGGCCTGATCTCGTGGGTCTGCTCGCCACGAACCCGGCGCGCCACGTCCTGGTGGGTTACTGTGCCCGTGACCGCCTGTTCCCGCTGCAGGGGCAGCGGGACGCGGATGCCGCGCTGCACCAAGCGTTCGCGGCGGGGCCGGGGTCGTACACGCCCGTGTGGGCCGACACCGACCACGTCTTCACGCGGGCGCTGCAGCGGGACGCCACCGAGCACCTGCACGCCACACTGCCCCCCACGATTTCCCGCACCATGGACAGCACCGAAGAGAGGAACCCATGAGCACCGCATACCCCGACTCCCGGGTCGAGCACGAAGGCGCGACCTTCTGGCTCGAGAAGGACGCCGACGGCACGAAGGAACTGGTGATCGAAGGGGCCGAGGCGGACGTCCTGGAGACGTTCGAGGGCTCGGCCGACGCGGGTGCGTTCCGCGCACCGGTGACCCCGGACAACGCCAAGGCGCTTCGCGCCGCGCTGCCGTGGCTGACGCCGCAGCTGTTCGGCCTGGAGATGACGGCCGGCACCGGCGACCGGCTCGGCCTCTGCACGCCCGGTCACGTGCTGGCGTTCAAGGAGGTGGGCACCATCAACCCGGTGTTCGCCCAGCAGTCGACCCGCGAGATGGGTCGCTGCGGCCGGACGCCGCGCAACGTGATCGACGACGCCACCTGGGGTGCCTTCCAGGCGGGCTGGACGGGGCCGGTCGGCGCGGACGCCGACCACCAGAAGACCGAGGAGTCCCTCACGGCGTGCGCCGAGGCGGGCTTCGTGTTCTTCACGGTCGACCCGGGTGACGAGATGGACATGGCCGCCCACGACGATGACGAGGCCACCCTGCGCAGCAAGGCCGAGTCGCTCGACCTGTCCGCCGTGGACACCTCGGTCGAGGATCTGGTGAAGCGCTACGCCGGCACGACGGTGGAGCTGGAGTCGGGCCCGCTGGTGCTCGACGAGGCGGAGGTCGTCCGCGCGGCGGTCAAGGCCGGGCCCGCGCTCACGCGGGGCATGGAGCTCATCACGCACGTCAAGGGTCTCGACGTGCCGCACGAGTTCGAGTTCGCCATCGACGAGACCGACAAGCCGACCACGTACGTCGAGCACGTCGTGCTGGTCATGGAGCTGCAGCGCCTCGGGGTGGAGCTCGTGAGCTTCGCGCCGCGCTGGGTGGGGCAGTTCGAGAAGGGCGTGGAGTACATCGGGCCGCTGGACAAGCTGAAGGAGAACTTCGACAAGCACGCCGAGATCGCCCGCGCGCTCGGCCCGTACAAGCTGTCGCTGCACTCCGGGTCGGACAAGTTTTCGATCTACCCGCTGTTCGCCGAGGCCACGGCCGGGGCGTCGCACATGAAGACGGCCGGGACGAGCTGGGTCGAGGCGCTGCGCGTCATCGCCCGGCACGACCCGAACCTGCTGCTGGAGATGCTGCAGCTCTCGCTGGAGTCCCTCGAGGAGAACCGGCACAGCTACCACCTGAGCTGCGACGTCACCAAGATCCCGTCCAACCCGAAGCGCGAGGACGCCGACGAGCTCGTCACCGCGCTGGACTCCCGCCAGGTGCTCCACGTCGGCTACGGCGCGACGCTGGAGAAGTACGGCGACGAGATCAAGGACGTCCTCCGCGCCCACGAGGACGAGCTGTACGAGGTGATGCGGACGCACTTCATCCGCCACCTGGAGCCCTACGTGCGCTGACCCTCGCCGTGACGGCCAACAGCACCGCCCCGTCGGATCCCGGCGGGGCGGTGCTGCGTCCGGGGTGCCGCCTGCAGGGTGCCTGCCCTGATGCGGCTGGCGAGGTGAGGGGGTTTGGCCCACCATCGGGCATTTGGACCCGAGATTGTGGCGCCATGGCGCCATGTGCTCGGGTCCAAATGCCTGAGGGTGTGCCCAGGTGCCCAGGTGGCCAGGTGCTCAGGTGCTCAGGTGCCCTGGTGAGCCAGGGGTTTCACTCGAGGTACAGGTTGACCCAGGCGATCTGGGGGGTGGTCAGCCAGAACGCGCCGAGGAGCGCCAGCAGGCCGAGGGCGCCCATGATGGCGACCCAACGCCGGGTGCGCAGCCCGCCCAGGGTGATGGCCAAACCGATGGCCAGCCACCCGGCGGCGGCCGTGATCAGCGCGCCGATCATGAGGGAGGTCGCGTACAGCCACCACACCCGCTCGAACGGCCCGGACAGCGCTGCCAACGTCTGGTTCTGCCACGCCACGAATCCGGACGGGGCCAACTCGGCGGGCGTGCACGACCGGCCCGCGCAGAACTCGCGCACCGCGTGTCCGCCGGCCAGCAGCACCACCGCCCAGGCCGACGGCGCCAGGGTCAGCACCATCGCCAACGCCTGGCCGAGCGCGCGCAGCGCACCGGGCAGCGTCGCCGTCCTGACGGACGCTCCACCCCGTTGGGTGGGCGCGGTGAGCAGGGTCATGGGTCGATCATGGCCCGCGAGGTGGGGCTGCGGCAAGGCGCTGAGGTCGGCTCAGCCGCCGAGCGGCAAGGGAATCTGCGGTGAGGGTGCGTCGGACTTGACCGCGCCGGGCGGCGCGCTGACTGAACCCGTCGCACCGTTCATGGGTGGACCCAAGGGGCTGACGATCGCCTGCGCAGAGGTCAGGTCTCTTGCGTCCGTTGACGCCGACACCAAATTGCTGGGCGACTCGGGCGGGTCCTCGAAGGGGGACTCCCGGTACCACCACTCCACCTGGGCCGGCGGTGGCCGGCCGATCCGGATCGTGCCGGCCGCCGTCACCGCGTACTCGTACCCCAGCGGAGAGCGCCAGCGGTATTCACCGGGGCGGGGTTGGTCGAGCTTCCAGCCGCCGTGGGTCTTCACCCGGTGGGTGTAGGACGACAGCGGCCCGAGATTGGCGAGGTGCGTCTGGCCGGGCCGGCCCGCCTCGTAGGGGACGGTGTGATCCACCTGGCAGGCGTCGGCGCGCCGGGTGCCCCAGGGGAACACGTCGACCGGGTTGCGCGTCGCCAGGGTGAGGCGCATGGCCTCGGGAACCTGGTAGGAGTCCACGGCCCCATCGCCCGGCACCACCACCGGGCGGACGCGCACGGTGCAGCCCGCCAAGATCCGCGTGAGGCGGGGGAGCAGGACGTGGCCCCAGCGCTCGACGGCCGCCACGCCGCCCTCGGCGATGTCCGCGGCGTCCAGCCGGACCACCAGGTCGGCCTTGCGCGGCGGCAGCGGATCCTGTCCCAGGACACCACGCGCCAGGACGCCCAGGGCGTCGGCTCGGCGGTGGTTCAGGTCGTCGCCGGGCAGGGTGCCGGCGATGCGGGTGAGGGCGTCGTCCAGGGCGATGCCGTCGGCGGCGTCCAACTGACCCCACAGCGCGACGTGCCCGGCCTCGATCGTGCCCACGGACACATGCCGACGCTTCGCAGCGGCGCGCTCGCGGCGCGCGGCCTGGGCGGGATCGGCGCGCAGGATCCACTGGTCGACCCGGCCCTTGATGCGCGGCCAGGGCTGCAACACCAGCGCGTGGGCGCACATCGCGTCGAACCGCGCGCAGGCGGCGGCGTCCAGGCCGGCGTCCGCGGCGGCGTCCGCCACCCGGAACGCCTCATGGGGCCGCGCGTCGCCCTGCAGGACCAGCGCCCACAGGGTGGGGTGGCGGTGCCGCAGGTTGAGCACCCGGGCGATCTGGCCGAACGCCGAACCCACGCTCACCCCCACCAGCCCGGCGATCTCCGCCGCGACGAACTCCCCGATCCGGGGCGTGCCGTCCGCGCCGCCCGGCACCCACCGCTCGGCCCCCGCGACCAGCACGGTCTCGTCGACCCGGTGCAGGTCGCACAGGGCGGCAATCGCCAGGCACGTCGCCACCTCGCCGGCCCGCACCTGGTCCTGGGCGTGGGCGAGCGCAGCGGCGGCGTCGGCGACGCTGCGAAGGACCGGTGCGTTCATGGCTCCAGCCTCGCAGGCGGGTCTGACATTATCCGACGCCCGGGGCGCCCGGCTCAGCCGATGTTCTTGTTCTCCCGGTAACTGCGCCAGGTGTTCTCGAAGGCCTCGGTCTGCTCCGGGATCGGGCGCCGCGCGCGCCAATCGAAGGTCGGTTCACCCGCGCCGTCCCAGCGCGTCACCTGGATGACGTCGTTGAGGGCGCCGACGTCCAGCTGCAGCCGGAACAGCTCGGGCAACGGCTCGGTGACGCGCGCGTCCAGGCGGGGCAGGTCGCCGTCCGGGTCGGAGTACAGCACCGATCCGCGCGACAGCCCACCGGTGGCGACGTAGTGCTCCATCGCGTGGAGGTAGACGTACTGGCTCGTCAGGATGTCGCGAATCAGGAACAGCCGGCTCACCGACCGGCGGCTCCCGGCGTCCGCGGCGATAGTCGATTCGTAGTCGCGCCACAGCGCCGACAGCTCCTCGCGCGCCTCGGCGACCGACGCCTTCGAGCGCACCACGCCCGCCTTGTCGCTCATGACGCGGCGGATGTGGGTCAACACCGCGTCGGTGGTGTCCTCGTCGTCCGCGGCCCGCTGGCTCGCCGACGCCAGCAGCGCCACCGCCCGCTCGGCCACCCCCTGGGCGGCCGCGGCGAAGGCGTCCGACCCGATCGGGTCGTCGCGGCGGGCCTGCGCGATGTAGGACGCCGCCCGCGTCGCGCCGACCTGGCCCGAGTTGAGCGCCGCCCCGCCCGGCCGGTAGACGCCGTGCGCCCCGGCTGCCTCCCCGACGGGGAAGAACCCCTCGACGTTGGAGTGCCACCACTGGTCGATCTCGAGGCCGCCGTTGTTGTGCTGCGCGCACACGGCGACCTCGAGCATGTCGGTCTCCAGGTCCACACCCGGGTTGCGCTCCACGTAGAAGGTGTACGCGGGCCGGTTCATGTGCTGAAGGCGCTGGATGGGCGTCGAATTGCCCAGCCCCACGACGCCGGTGGCGTCCAGGTACCGGTAGGCCTCTTCGGAGAGCTGCGTTGCATCGAAGTCCGACTGCACCGGGTTGGAGCGGAAGTCGAGCCACACGCGGCGTCCGCGCAGCTTCGTCTCCTGGTAGACCAGCAGGTCGACCAAGGAGCTGCCCTCGGGCGCCTTGCGCACGTCGAAGGGCCACTGGTAGCCCTTGAGGAAGATGCGGGTGAGCTGATCGCCGTAGTCGGGCAGGAAGTCGGTGAGGAATTCCCGCGGGTCGTTGCCGTCCGCGTCCGTGCTCACGAACCGTGGCAACGCCTGCATGTACGTGCCCGATACGTTCCACCGCGGGCGAACCGACGCCAGCCCGAACTGCCACTCCGTCAGGTTCTTGCCGTGGACGCCGGCGCGCAGCGCGGCGCCGTTCGCGCCCCACTGGCCGTTGGGGTACACCGAGTCGGCGTACATGCCGGCCGGGCCGCCCGTGGCGTACACCAGGTTCGTGCAGCGCAGCAGCAGGAAGCGGCTGGGGGCGTCCTCGGTCACGTCCAGCCGGACGCACAACAGCCCGACGGCGCGGCCGTCCTCGACGACGAGATCCACCACCCGGCACAGATCCAGCACCGGCACCCCGGCGGAGTCGACCTTCGCCTCCAGGCGCTCGACCATCGTCCGCGACGTGTAGGGCCCGACCGACGTCGCGCGCTGGCGAGGGTCGTGGTCGGTCTTGTAGCCGACGTACTCACCCGACGCGTTGTGCGGAAACGGCACGCCCGACTCCACGAGGTGGAAGAACGCCCGCGGGCTCCACGCGGCCTCGGCGAGGGCGATGTCGCCGTCCATCGAGCCACCGGAGAACAGCGTGTCGGCCATCTCCCGCACCGAGTCCGGCTCGGCGCCCGACAGGGTCAACTTGTAGTAGGTCTGCTTGTCGGAGCCGGCGTTGCGGGACGCCCCGGCGCGCCGCTTGTCGGTGACCATGACGACGTCGCGCTGGCCCAGCATCACCAGCCGGTCGGCGGCGCAGAACCCCGCCGCGCCGGTGCCGACGACGACGGTGTTGGCGCTGACGACCGGGATCTGCTGGCCGTCGACCGCGACGTGCCCGGTGGCGTGCTCGTCGATCCAGGCGGACTGGTCCATCGGTGGCTCCTTCGCTCAGAGGGTCGGCAGGTGCATGCCGCCATCGACGTTGATGACGTCGCCGGTGGTGTACGGCATCGCGCCGGCGGCCAGCTGGACGACCGCGCCCCCCACGTCGGACGCCTGCCCCCAGCGGGGCATCGGCACCGCTCCCGAGGCGAAGAACGCGTTGTACTTCTCGGTGACGCCGGCCGTCATGTCGGTGGCGATCACGCCCGGGCGCACCTCGTAGACCAGAACGTCCTCGGGCGCCAGCCGGACGGCCCACAGGCGCGTCGCCATCGCCACCCCGGCCTTGGAGAGGCAGTACTCGCCCCGGTTGGTGCTGACCACCTCGGCCGAGATCGAGCTGACGTTGATGATCGTCCCGCGGACTCCCTCGCCCTCCTTGGGCTGGTTGACCAGCACGTTCGCGACCCGCTGGGTGAGGAAATAGGGACCGCGCAGGTTGATCTCCATGACGCGGTCGTAGCTCTCCGGGGTGGCGACGAGGATGTCGTTGCGCTCGGAGGGGGCGACGCCCGCGTTGTTGACCAGGACGTCGATGCGGCCCCAGTCGGCCAGCGTGTCCTCGACGTAGCGCTCGTGGGAGGCCAGCTCGGCGACACTGCCCTGGGTGTAGCGGACCTCGCCGGTCTCACCCAGCTCGGCGAGCACGTCGACGGGCGCCGGGCGGGTGGCCATGATGGACACGCGGTAGCCGGCCTGCAGCAGCGATTCGGTGACGCCGCGGCCGATGCCGCGGTTGCCGCCGGTGACGAGGGCGACCTTGCTCACGGCCTTGCTCATGGGTGAGTCCTTTCGGGGGGCTGGTGACGGTCAGCGGTCGACGCGCGCCGAGCCGCCGCCGGCGAGCTTGAGCACCTCGGTCTTGGAGGCCATGGTGGTGTCACCGGGCGTGGTCATGGCGAGCGCGCCGTGCGCGGCGCCGTACTCCAACGCGGTCTGCAGCGGCTGGCCGTCCAGCAGGCCGAACGCGAGGCCGGACGCGAAGGAGTCGCCGCCGCCGACGCGGTCGAAGATCTCCAGGCCGGGCCGCTTGGTCGACTCCAGCACGCCCGTGTCGGCCGACCAGGCGATGGCGGACCAGTCGTTCACGGTGGCCGAGCGCACCCCGCGCAGCGTGGTCGCGATCACCTGGAAGTTCGGGTAGGCCTTCGCCGCGTCGGTGATCATGGCGGCGAAGCTGTCGATCTCCAGGTCGGTGAGGTGTTCGTCCACGCCCTCGATCTCCAGGCCGAGGCTGGCCGTGAAGTCCTCCTCGTTGCCGATCATGACGTCGATGTACTGCGCGATCTCGGTGTTGACCTCCTGCGCCTTCGCCTGGCCGCCGATCGACTTCCACAGGCTGGGGCGGTAGTTGAGGTCGTAGCTGATGACGGTGCCGTGCCTCTTCGCGGCCTTGACGGCGGCGATGACGGTGTCGGCCGAGGTCTCGCTCAGGGCGGCGTAGATGCCGCCGGTGTGCAGCCAGCGGACCCCGAGGTCGCCGAACAGGTGGTCCCACTCCACGTCGCCGGCGGCGAGCTGACTGGCCGCGGTGTTGCCCCGGTCGGAGACGCCGACCGCGCCGCGGACGCCGAAGCCACGCTCGGTGAAGTTCAGGCCGTTGCGGACGGTGCGGCCGATGCCGTCGGAGTCGCGCCACACGATGTGGCGGGCATCGACGCCGCCGGCCAGGATCAGGTTCTCGACGAGGCGTCCGACCTCGTTGTCGACCAGCGCGGTGACGACGCCGGCCCGCAGGCCGAAGCAGCGCGAGAGCCCCCGGGCCACGTTGTACTCCCCGCCGCCCTCCCACGCGTCGAAGGAGCGCGCGGTGCGGATGCGGCCGGCCCCGGGATCGAGGCGGAGCATGACCTCGCCGAGGGCGACGACGTCGTACGTGCAGTCCTCCACGGGACGCAGGGTGAGGGCCATGGCTCAGGCCTCCTTGATCGAACGGACGAGTTGGACGGCTTCGGCGGTGAGGCGCTCCACCTCGTCGAACCGGCCATCGGCGACGGCGTCCCGCGGGCACATCCACGAGCCACCGCAGGCCACGATGGACGTCACTGCGAGGTAGTCGGCGAGGTTCTTCGGGCCGATGCCGCCGGTCGGGACGAAGCTGATGTCGGGGTAGGGCGCCGCGAGCGCCTTGACCGCGGCCGCGCCCCCCGCGGTCTCGGCGGGGAAGAACTTGACCGTGTCGAGGCCCAGCTCGGTGGCCTGCTGGATCTCGGTGGCCGTGGCGGTGCCGGGCAGGACGGGTACGTCGAGTTCCTGGCAGCGGCGCACCACCTTCTCGCTAAGGCCGGCCGAGACGATGAACGTCGCGCCGGCGGCCACGGCCTGCTCGGCCTGCTCCGGGGTCCGGACGGTGCCGGCGCCGACGATCATGCCGGGCACCTGCGCCATGGCGGCGATGGCGTCGCGGGCCGCGGCCGTGCGGAACGTGACCTCGGCGACGGGCAACCCGCCGGCCACGAGGGCCTGCGCCAGGCCGGGGGCCCGGGCGGCATCATCCATGACGACGACGGGGACGAGAACGTGCTCGACGAGGGGGGACAGGCGGGCGTCCATGGTGACCTCTCAACAGTGGGAAGCGCTTTCCTGCATGCTAGCAGAACGGCGCTGGTGCGGCGAGGGTTCGGCCAGCGCTCACCCCGAGGTGGCTCAGCCTCGGGCGGCCCAGAACAGGCGGGGCCGGTCGAGGTGGGCCCACGAGCCGGAGAACTCGATCCCGGCACAGGTGGCGGTGCCGAAGTGGTGGCGGATGAGGTCGGCGGCCTGGGGGTCGGGATCATCGCCGCTGAGTTCGTCGACGAGCGCGGGGATGCCGGGGGCGTGGGCCACCACCGCGGCGGTGTCCACGTCGTCGTCCAACGTGGCGAGGCTGCGCAGTAGGGCTGCGGTGGAGGCGTTGTAGAGCTCCTCGATCGGGCGCACCTCGCCCAACCCCAGGCCGGACGCCGTCGCCGCGGCCCGGTCGGCCGTGGAGGTGAGCACCACCTGGATGCCGGATTCCGCCAGCAGTTCGCCGAGCGTCCGGGCCTGCTCGTGACCCTCCTCGGTGAGCCGCCGGCCGTGGTCGCCGCGGCCGTGGCCGGTGAACTCGGCCTCGCCGTGGCGGATGAGATACACGCGCTTCATGCGTTCACCCTAGGGATCGCGGCAGCCAGGCGGCCAGTGCGTCCTCGGTGAGGTGGCCGTCGGCGACGACGAGGCGGTAGCGACGCCGCACCGGCAGCGTCAGCTCGTCGGACCACGCCAGCGCCGTTCCGATGCCGTCGAACTCACCGTGGCGCACGAACCAGCGGTCCGAGGCCGCCGCGTCGGCGTCCAGGTGGGCCATCGCGAGCGTCACGGGCCGCCCGATGAAGGTCGAGCGCCACGCCACCCAGGCGGCCGCCTGCCCGTACACGGCCTCCGCGCCCTCGCCCAGCGGGCTGGTGATGCGGACGTCGTCACTGCGGCGCAGGCGTAGTTGCCAGCCGCCGTAGCCCGCGTCGGTGCGCCCGTTCGTGCCCGGCCCGCCCAGGGTGATGCGATCCGGGGTCACGGCGTCCAGCGCAAGGTCGGCGTCCAGCAGCCACGTGCGATCGTCGGCCTGCGTCCAGGTGAGCTCGCGCGTCTCGCGGACCTCGACAGGGTCGATGGCGTCCTCCAGCGGCTCGAGGATCGGCCCGACCCAGGCGAGCTCCTCGCGCAACCGGCCGGGGGTCCGCTCGAGCCACGCGCGGTGCTCGATGCGGCCCTGGTCGCCCAGCCACGTGTAGCCCCGGCCCCGCACATAGGTGCGCCCGCCCCAGAAGTTGACGCCGTTGACGTCCTGCATCGTGAGCGACAGGCCGCAGTGCCAGTCGTGGTCGACGGGGTGGGTGTCGCTGACAATCACCCCGCCCAGCGTCCGGATCGGGTGCAGGTAGGGCCGCGGAGAGGAGAGGTCCATGATGTCGGAGCCGTCCGCGTACTCGGCCACCGCGGCGTCGCCCAGTCTCAGCTCCGCCAGCGGCGTCCGGTGCTGCCATCGCGCCACCGCGGCCGGGTCGCCCCACGGCGCGCCCGCCTCGGCGAACCCGACGCCGGCGGCCAGCGCCGCGTCGAGCCAGCGTTCGATGTCGCTGATGACCGGGTGGCCCTCGGCGCCGTCGCCGACCCAGGTGAGGTGCTCCTCGGCGATCTGCACGGGCGCCGGCCGGTCCTGCGTCGCCTCGAGCACGCACATGAACCCGACGGTGTCGGCGAGCGGCACGAGCAGATCGGCGTCGGCGGTCAGGTGATCGACGAGGTTCTCGAGCAGGTCGGTGCGCTCGAAGGTCTCGTGGGTCTCTTCCCCGTCCACCGTCAGCCACAGCTCGTCGGTGGTGTAGGAGTAGCGCGCCTCGCCACGCGTCCCGACCAGCGTGACGGTGGGCGGCACCTGCTCGGTGGCGCACAGCGTCAGCGCGGCGCAGATGGGGGGCGCGTCGGCCAGGTCGAGCCGGACGAAGGAGGTGTCGTCGGCATCGATGGCGTGCGCATGGTACATCTCGGTCGTGATGGCGACGATGTCATCCAGGCGGGTGGCGTCGGCAATCTTCAGCGCCGTGGCGATCGAGTGGGCCAGCGGGTTGGTGACCACGCCGTCGGCGATGCGCCGGCCGTCCACGGTGCGCTTGCCGGCCCACGGCGAGCGGGCGTAATAGGCCCGGTCACGCACCCAGGCGCCGCGGACGGCAATCGCGGTGACCTCGCCCAGCGTGTCCCCGGCGAGCAGATCCTGCATCCGCGCGATGCCCGCCGACCCCAGGCTCTGGAACCCGATCTGCACGACGCGCTGGTTCTCCTTGCAGGCGCGCAGCAGCTGCCAGAACTCCGTGAGCGATGCCACCGGTGGTTTTTCGAGCATGACGTGCGCCCCGGCGCGCATGGCCTCGGTGGCCAGCGGCGCGTGCGTGCCGATGGGCGTCGCCAGGCTCGCGATGGCCGGGCTGTGCTCGGCCAGCAGATCGGTCAGGCTCGCGTACCAGGGCAGGTCACTGCCGACCAGCGGGCCACCCGGGTCGGCCGTGGCCACCAGCTCCACCCGCCCCTGCTCCTCGAGCCGGGCGATGCGCTCCAGGTGGATGCGGCCGAAACCGCGGACGCCGACCTGCGCGAGGGGGAGCGGGGACATCAGTGACCTCCGGTGGGAATGCGTTTACCCGATCATGCTAGCAGCGGGTGCTGGCCGCCCCGGGCCCCCGGCTCCCAGGATCGGGCGCCGGGGGTCGGCGCGTCAGACCTCGTCCAGATCGCCGGCGCGGACGGTGTCGCCGCCGGAGGTGGAGAACGTCGTGTCCTCGATCGAGCCCTGCTGCTGTGAGACGCCGGTGATGTCGTGATCGGCCGTGTCGTAGACCTTGACGTCGTCACCCGACTTGACCGCGAGCCGCTTCTTGTCCGGGAACACGGCGTAGCCCGAGTCGTTCTGGCCGCCGCTGGACGCGGGGCTCCCCAGGTCCTCCGGCCACCAGTCCGAGCCGCCCATGTCCATGTCCATGTTCATGTCCATCTCCGTGCCTTCCTTCTCGTCGTCGTTCTGGTCGTCGTGCTCGTCGTCGTGCTGGTCGGGGTGGGCCTCGGCACCGTTGTCGGTGTCCGAGTTCTTGCCCGTGCCGAGGGAGGACAGGGCGGAGCACGCGGCGTCCACCTTGGCCTTCAGCTCGTTGTTGAACATGTCGCCGACCTGCGTCATGCCGCCGGCCATCCACTGCCCGGATCCGCCGAGATCGGGGTGGCTGAACTGGGCCTGGCGCCGGTTGCCGCGCCCCAGCGCCCGGTCGAGCTCCGCGACGGCCGCCTCGCTGAGGTCGTTCTCCTCGGCGATGCGGCGAATGTCGTCCTTGCTGGCCATGGGGGGTCTCCTTCGTTCGGTGACACCCACCCTAACGCCGGCCCCCGACACTGCGGCAGGGGAGTCGGCGTGGGCCGTTCCGACGCGGGCGTTGTCGGTGGCGGCTGGCATGCTGGCTCCCAGCAGATGCGCAGGCGCAGGAGGTGGGTGCGGTGGAGGTGACGAACGTGTTCGGCCGGGTCGTGCTGGTCGTCGGGCCGGAGTCGTTGCTCGCCGAGCGGGCGGTGGACGCCCTCGTCCGCGACGCGCTGGTCGAGCGGCCGGGTGCCTCGGTGAACCGGGTGTCGGCGGTTGACCTGGACGCCGGACGCCTCGCCGAGGTGACCGGGGGGTCGCTGTTCGCCAGCGACACCATCGTGGTGGTCACCGACCTTGCCGACCTCGCCCACGACCTCGTCGACACCGTTGCCTCCTTCGCCACGCAGCCGAGTGATGAGCTCGCCCTGGTGCTCGTCCACCCGGGCGGGAACAAGGGCAAGGGACTGCTCGATCGGTTGAAGAAGGCCAAGGTCGCCACCCGCGACTGCCCGACGATCAAGGCCTGGGAGCTGCCCCAGTTCGCGGTCGCCGAAGCCCGGGCGCTCGGCGGACGCCTCGAAGCCCCCACCGCGGCCACGCTGGTGGAGGCGATCGGCGGCGACACCCGGGGCGTGGCCGCGGCGGTGCGCCAGCTGATCGCCGACTCCGACGACCGACACATCAGCGAGACCGACGTTCACCGCTACTTCGCCGGTCGGGCCGACGTGACGAGCTTCACCGTGGCCGACCACGTCATGTCCGGGCGGCGCGACGAGGCGCTCGGTGCGCTGCGCTGGGCGTTGGAGACCGGCGTGCCGCCGGTGCTCGTGACGAGCGCGTTGGCGTCCTCATTGCGCAGCCAGGGGCGCTACAGCGATCTCGCCGGTGCGCGCGTCCGCGACGCCGAGGTGGCCCAGCAGGTCGGGGTGCCGCCGTGGAAGGTCAAGGACCTGGCGCGGCACTCCCGCGACTGGACGCCGCGCGGGCTGGCGTCCGCCCTGCAACTCGTGGCGCGGGCGGACGCCGCCGTGAAGGGCGCCGCGTCCGACCCCGCCTTCGCACTGGAGCAGCTCGTGATCGGGGTGGCGGCGCAGCGGGGGAGGCGTCCCGAGGCAGGCATGGGCCGCTGACCCGGCGATTTGGGGGCCGCCGGGGGCGCTGCTAGGCTGGGTCATCGCGCCCATTGTGGGCGCAACCCTCGACCATCAGCAGAAACGAAGGCAAGCCCTGTGGCGAACATCAAGTCCCAGAAGAAGCGGATTCTCACGAACGAGAAGGCGCGCCTGCGCAACAAGGCCGTGAAGTCGTCCCTCAAGACGCACATTCGCAAGTTCCGCGAGGCTGCTGCCGCCGGCGAGACCGAGAAGGCGCAGGAGTACGCCAAGGTGGCGTGCCGCCAGCTCGACAAGGCGGCCAGCAAGGGCGTCATCCACAAGAACCAGGCGGCGAACCGCAAGTCGGCCATCGCCACGACGGCCGCGTCGCTCTGATCGCAGCTTCCCGACGTCGCTCCGACTGACCGGTCGGGGCGGCGTCGTGTTGTCCAAGGCCGGCCGCCCGCCGGCCGACGCGATGCCAGCGAAGCACGACGAGCTCGAGAGGGAGGCCGCATGAGCCCGCAGCCCGGGGCGACGCCGAACGCGATCCTGCGCAACTTCTGCATCATCGCGCACATCGATCACGGCAAGTCGACGCTGGCCGACCGCATGCTCCAGCTCACCGGCGTGGTCGACGAGCGGTCCATGCGTGCGCAGTACCTCGATCGGATGGACATCGAGCGCGAGCGCGGCATCACGATCAAGAGCCAGGCCGTGCGGATGCCGTGGCGGGTCGCTGAGACCGACCACGTGCTGAACATGATCGACACCCCCGGCCACGTCGACTTCACCTACGAGGTGTCCCGCTCGCTGGAGGCGTGCGAGGGCGCCATTCTGCTCGTCGACGCCGCGCAGGGCATCGAAGCCCAGACGCTGGCGAACCTGTACCTGGCGATGGGTGCCGATCTGCACATCATCCCGGTGCTCAACAAGATCGACCTGCCGAGCGCGCAGCCCGAGAAGTACGCCGAGGAACTGGCCAACCTCGTCGGTTGCGACCCGTCGGAGGTGTTCCGCGTGTCGGGCAAGACGGGGGAGGGCGTCCGCGAGTTGCTGGACGCCATCGTCGCCACCGTGCCCGCCCCGACCGGTGAGGTGGACGCCCCCGCGCGCGCCCTCATCTTCGACTCCGTGTACGACACCTATCGCGGCGTCGTCACCTACGTCCGCGTGGTCGACGGCGCGCTCCAGCACCGCGACCGCATCAGGATGATGAGCACCAAGGCGTCCCACGAGGTGCTGGAGGTCGGCGTCATCAGCCCCGAGCCGCTGCCGTCCTCGGGCTTGGGCGTGGGTGAGGTCGGCTACCTGATCACCGGGGTGAAGGACGTCCGCCAGTCCCGCGTCGGCGACACGGTGACGCTGGCGCAGCGCCCGGCGAGCCAGGCACTTGGCGGCTACAAACACCCCAACCCCATGGTCTACGCGGGGCTCTACCCCATCGACGGGGCCGACTTCCCCGAGCTGCGCGAGGCGCTGGACAAGCTGCAGCTGAACGACGCGGCGCTGACGTATGAGCCCGAGACCTCCGGGGCGCTGGGCTTCGGGTTCCGCATCGGCTTCCTCGGGCTGCTGCACATGGAGATCGTCCGCGAGCGGCTGGAGCGCGAGTTCAACCTCGACCTCATCTCCACGGCGCCGAACGTCGTGTACCGCGTCGTCATGGAGGACGGCACCGAGCACACCGTCACCAACCCATCGGAGTACCCCGAGGGCAAGATCGCCGAGGTGTGGGAGCCGGTCGTGAACGCGACCATCCTGACGCCCAGCGACTACATCGGCACGATCATGGAGCTGTGCCAGCAGCGCCGCGGCACGCAGACCGGCATGGACTACCTGTCGTCGGACCGGGTGGAGCTCCGCTACACCCTGCCGCTCGCCGAGATCGTCTTCGACTTCTTCGACCAGCTCAAGAGCCGCACCAAGGGCTACGCGAGCCTCGACTACGAGGCGGCCGGCGAGCAGTCGGCGAAACTCGTCAAGGTCGACATCCTGCTGCACGGCGACCCGGTGGACGCCTTCAGCGCCATCGTGCACACCGACGCGGCCTACGCCTACGGCGTGGCCATGGCCAAGAAGCTCCGCGAGCTCATCCCGCGCCAGCAGTTCGAGGTGCCGGTGCAGGCCGCGATCGGGGCGCGCGTGATCGCCCGGGAGACCATCCGCGCCATCCGCAAGGACGTGCTCGCCAAGTGCTACGGCGGTGACATCACCCGCAAGCGCAAGCTGCTCGAGAAGCAGAAGGAGGGCAAGAAGCGGATGAAGATGGTCGGACGCGTCGAGGTGCCCCAGGAGGCCTTCGTGGCCGCGCTCAGCACGGGCGA
This sequence comes from Propioniciclava soli, assembly GCF_038502305.1. Taxonomy (NCBI): domain Bacteria; kingdom Bacillati; phylum Actinomycetota; class Actinomycetes; order Propionibacteriales; family Propionibacteriaceae; genus Propioniciclava; species Propioniciclava soli. The sequence continues at coordinate 2,240,716 of NZ_CP115965.1, read as the reverse complement.
GTCGCGGGAGAAGAAGTAGTGCCCCGCCCCGTCTCCCGCCGGGCCGTGTTCGTCGGCGCCGCGTCGCTGGGGGCGGCGGTGCTGGGGCTGACACTGAGCGGGTGTCAGAGCAACGCTTCGACCCTGGTGCCCGAGGACGGAGAGCGCGTCTCGCCGTCGGGCCAGTTCACGGCGGAGTTCGCGTCCGAGGGGGCGGGATCGGACGCAAGGGTGCACCCGGTCATCAAGGACGCGGGGGGCACCATTGTCTGGGCCGACGACGAGCGTTACCTTGTGCGTGCGCATCCGCTCGGCGTGGCATGGCAGTCCGACGAGGACGTCTTGTGGCTGCTCTCCAGCGACATCGGGACCGCCCGGGTGGTGCAGAGCAATGGGGTGTGGGTCAAGGACTGGGAGTGGACAACCCTGCCGCCCGACATCGAGGCCCTCCGCGGCTGATCCCCCCGCAGGGTGGACGTTGAGGACCCGGGCCGGCGCCTCAGGCCTGGGGGATCGCCGACTGGTCGTTGCCTCGGCGTGAGAGCCACCACGCCGCCAGGACGCCACCGATCGCGCCGCCGAGGTGGCCCAACCAGGACACCCCCGGCGCGGTCGGGAAGACGCCCCACAGCACGCCGCCGTAGATCGCGAACACCACCACGCCGATGAGTAGGTGATTCAGGTTGGCCGTGAACAGGCCGCGGGCCAGCACGAACGCCAACCAGCCGAACACGACGCCGGACGCCCCCGCCGTCAGCGTGCCCGGGGCGGACAGCAGCCAGACGGCCAGCCCGGAGGCCAGCACGGACGCCCCCGTGGCCACCACGAACGTCCGCACGCCTGACAGCAGGATCAGCAGGCCGAGCACGAAGAACGGCACGGTGTTGGCGATCAGGTGGCTGAATCCGTAGTGCACGAACGGGGCGGTGAACACCGAGTAGAGGTCACCCGGGTCCCGCGGGGTGATGCCCGCGGCGTCCAGGCCCAGGAAGGGGAACAGCTGGTCGACGATCTCCAGCACCCACAGCAATGCGACCCAGCCGAGCATGAACAGGCTTGCCCCCTCCCTCGTCGGCCGGGCGGCGAGCGGGGGGTGCGTCGGGACGGGGTGGCTCATGCCTCCAGTGTGCGAGGCCGGCTCAAGCGGGTCGGCGTCCGCCCGTAGGATGGAATCCATGAGCCTGTATGCCGTGACCTACACCTACGTCGACGACGCCGCTGCCCTCGACGAGATCCGGCCCCGCCACCGGGAGTTCCTCGGCGGGCTGGCCGCCGAGGGCATCATTCTGCTGTCTGGGCCCACGCAGGGGGACGGTCCGTTCGACGCTCTGATCCTGCTCCGCGCCGGCAGCGCGGACGATGCCGCCGCGGCCCTCGCGCACGACCCCTTCCAGCAGGCGGGTCTGGTCAGCGAGATCACCGTGTCGAGCTGGAACGCCGTGCTCGGTGCGTGGCGCGACGGCGCGCTGGCCGGGCAGCTGTGAGCGCCACGGCCGAGATCGGCATCGTCGGTGGCTCCGGTTTCTACTCGTTCTTCGACGACGCCGAGCGCGTCGAGGTCGACACACCGTTCGGGCCGCCGTCGGCGCCGCTGACGATCGGTGAGGTCGAGGGGCGCCGAGTCGCCTTCCTGCCCCGCCATGGCGAGCGGCACCAGTTCGCGCCGCACAAGGTCAACTATCGCGCCAACCTCTGGGCGCTGCGGGCGGTGGGCGTCCGCCAGGTGCTGGCCCCGTGTGCCGTCGGGGCGCTGCAGCGCCACCTGGCACCGGGCGCCTTCGTCGTGCCCGACCAGGTCGTCGACCGCACCTACCGCCCCGGCCACACCGTCTGGGAGGCCGAGGGGCCGGTCGTCCACGTGCCGTTCGCCGATCCGTACTGCCCGCGCGGCCGCCAGGCGCTGCTCGCATCCGCTTCCGACGACACCCCGCTGGTGGACGGCGGCACGCTCGTGGTCATCAACGGCCCGCGGTTCAGCTCCCGAGCGGAATCGCAGTGGCACTCGGCGGCCGGCTGGTCCGTCGTCGGCATGACCGGGATGCCCGAGGCGTCCGTCGCGCGCGAGCTGGCCCTCTGCTTCTCGACCGTCTGCTGCGTGACCGACGCCGACGCTGGCCTGGAGGGCGAGGAGGGCGTCACCCACGCCGACGTGCTCAAGGTCTTCGCCGGCAACATCGAGCGCCTCAAGCGGCTGCTGTTGCGCACCCTCGCGGCGATGCCGGACGGCGACTGCGCCTGCCAGCACGCCCTGGACGGCCTCGACCTGCCGTTCGCCCTGCCGTGACACCGAGCCTCCCCGACGGGGAGCCCGCGCCGATCGATGGCGCACTACCCGTCGACGCGCTCGCCGAGGTCGCCACCTCGCCGCTCAGCGTCTATGTCCACGTGCCCTTCTGCGCGACGCGCTGCGGCTACTGCGATTTCAACACCTACACCGCCGCCGAGCTGGGCGCCGCCCCCGGGGCGTCCCGCGCCGCCTACCTGGACGCCGTGCGCGCCGAACTCGCGCTGGCCGGTCGCCTGCTGGGGCCGGACGTACCGCCTGTGGAGACCGTGTTCTTCGGGGGCGGAACGCCGACGCTCCTGGCGGCGTCCGAGCTCGTGGGCCTGTTGGACGCCGTGCGTGCGGTGTGGCCGCTGGCCGACGGAGCCGAGGTGACCACCGAGTCCAACCCCGAGTCGGTGGACGCCGCCTACCTGCGGGAGCTGCGCGAGGGTGGGTTCAACCGCATCTCGTTCGGCATGCAGTCGGCCGTGCCGTCGGTGCTGACGAAGCTCGACCGTCGGCACACGCCGGGGCGCGTGCCCGCGGTCGTCGGCTGGGCGCGGGAGGCCGGCTTCGCGTCCGTCAGCCTCGACCTCATCTACGGGACGCCGGGGGAGACCCTGGCCGACTGGGAGGCGTCCGTCGCTGCGGCGCTCGCCGCCGAGCCCGACCACATCAGCGCCTACGCGCTCGCGCTGGAGCCGGGCACCAAGATGGCCGCCGACATCCGCCGCGGCCGGCTCCAGGAGATCGACCTGGACACCCAGGCCGACTGCTACGAACTCGTCGACGACCGCCTGACCGCCGCCGGACTGGAGCCCTACGAGATCAGCAACTGGGCGCGACCCGGGCACGCGTGCCGGCACAACCTCGCCTACTGGCGGGGTCACACGTGGTGGGGCGTGGGTCCGGGCGCGCACAGCCACGCGGGCGGCGTCCGGTGGTGGAACGTGAAGCACCCGGCCACCTACGCGAGCCGGCTGGCCGCCGGCGAAAGCCCGGCCGCGGCCCGGGAGGTGCTCACCGCCGAGGAGCGGCGTGAGGAGCGCGTCCTGTTGGAGATCCGCATCGCCGACGGGCTGGACGCCGCTGTGCTCACCGCGTCCGAGCGCCGGCGGGTGCCGGGGCTGCAAGCGCGCGGCTTGCTGCGCGCCAGCGAGAGCGGACGCCTCACGCTCACCCCGCGCGGCCGGTTGCTGGCCGACGCGGTCGTGCGCGAGCTGCTGGACTGAGGGCTGGTCAGCCCGCCGCGGGGGTCACGAGCGGTTGGCGTCGGCGGAGGAACCAGTGGATCGTTCCCTCCGCCAAGACGAAGGCAACCATGACGAACCACCACAGCCCGGTGGGCTGGAGAACCAGGCCGATCCCCAGGATCACTGCGGCGGCCGCGAACCTTCCCGCCCACCGCAGCACGCGGAAACCGGGGCGCTCAGCAGCGGACGTGCCCTCGGCGAGGGCGAGCAGCAGGTCCAGACCGAAGATCAGGGCAGTGAGCCACCACCACTCGACAGCGAGCACCAGAATTCACCTTTCGTTGACGAGCGCCGGGCGACCAGCGCGGGGGTGTCATCAGGGCCAGAACCCATGGGCCGCACCCTACTCCAGCACGGGCGCTGGCGAACCGCGCCCCTGCGGTGGCCCGAGCATCGCGGCTCGCCCGGTGGGTCCCCGGCCGGAGTGTCGGTGGCGCGCCGTAGGCTGGTGGATCGTGAACCGATACTCCTCCGACGTGCTTGCCAAGGGCTGGCAGCGCGTGAACCGTCCGACGGCGGCGCGCACCCCCGTGGAGAGGAACATGGTGCTCGAGGAGCCCACCTCCGGCTTCGTCGGCGCGGTGGTGACCTGGGAGAACGGCGTCGTCGTGTTGGAGGACCGCAAGGGCAAGCGCCGCAGCTTCCCGTTCGGCCCCAACTTCTGGCTGGACGGGAAGCCCATTGACCTGACGCCGCCGGTGCGGACGCCGACGGCGCGCGATCGTGCCCAGGAACACGCGCGGACGCACACGGCGTCCGGCTCGCGCGTCGGGCCCACGGCCAGCGCGAAGGTGGCGCTGCCCAGCCGCATCTACGTCGAGGGACGCCACGACGCGGAGCTGATCGAGAAGGTGTGGGGCGCGGACCTGCGCCACGTCGGCGTCGTCGTGGAGTACCTCGGCGGCATCGACGACCTGACCGCCATCGTCCGCGAGTTCGCCCCCGCGCAGGGCCGGCGCCTCGGCGTTCTGGTGGACCATCTCGTGCCCGGCAGCAAGGAATCTCGCATCGTCGCGCAGGTCAGCGGTGAGCACGTGTTCGTCACCGGTCACGAATACGTCGACATCTGGGCGGCGGTCAAGCCTGAGCGCGTCGGCCTGGCGCGCTGGCCCGACATCCCGCGCACGATGGAGTGGAAGCACGGCATCTGCGACGCGCTCGGGATGCCGCACGCCACCCAGGCCGACATCGCGGCCGCGTGGCAAGCGATCCTCCGCCAGGTGCGGGGTTGGCAAGACCTGGACCCGCGCCTGCTCACCGAGGTCGAGAAACTCATCGACTTCGTCACCGCCGACCACATCGATGAGGACTCCTGATGGACGCCACCGCGATCGAGAACCTGCTCGTCGACGTCGCCGAACGGGTGATCCTGCCCCGCTTCCGGACGCTCGCCGAGCACGAGATCGACCAGAAGCGCCCCGGCGACCTCGTGACGATCGCCGACCGCGAGGCCGAGGTCGAGATCGCCCGCACCCTGGCGGAGGCCTTCCCCGACGCTGTCATCATCGGCGAAGAGGCCACCTTCGCCGACGCCGACCTCCCCGCGGGCCTCCCGGGCGCGGCGCACGCCTTCGTCATCGACCCCGTCGACGGCACGCGCAACTTCGCCCACGGGCACGCCGACTTCGGCGTCATGCTCGCCGAGACCCGCCACGGTGAGGCCACGCGAGCCTGGATCTGGCAGCCCGTGCACCAACAGATGTACGCCGTGGAGAAGGGGGCCGGAGTGACGCGCAACGGCGTGGCCCTGCCCGCCCTGACGCCCCCCGACCGGCCGTGGCGCGTGGCGACGCGCAAGCGCTTCCGTGGCGACGGCCACCCCGACCTGCAGTTTACGGGCACACGCGGCGCCTGTGCGGTGGACTACCCGCGCCTGCTGGAGGGGGACGTGGACGCGCTGGTCTACACCAGCCAGCACGCGTGGGACCACCTGCCCGGCACGCTCATGCTCACCGAGCTGGGCGGTGTGGCGGCCTCGTCCGGTGCCGAGCCGCCGTGGCGTCCCGGGCAGGACGGCCGATACCTCCTGGCCGCTGCTGGCGACGACGTGCTCGCTGCCCTGCAGGAGCACGCGGCGACGCGCTGACGGCCGGCACCTGAGCGACCCGGCAGGAGCGGCTTCCGCGTCAGCGGCCCACCAGGGGCGGCTTCCGCGTCAGCGGCCCAGCAGGGGCAGCGTGCGGGCGCGGGGGCGTCCGGCCGCGGCGTACTGGGCGAACCGAACCGTCAGGGCCGCCTCGGCCTCCTGGCGGGTGAGCGGCCACTCGTCGGTGGTGGGCCAGGCGTCCGCGGCGGCGGTGCCGGCGTCCCACAGCGTGCCGGCCTGGGACTCCAGCCACGCCAGCTCGGCGCGCTGGATGAAGGCCCCGCTCTGGTCCATCACGCTGCCGTGCCCGGGCACGATGACGGTGTCGCGGCGCAGGGTGCCGAGCGTGCCGTCCAGCGTGCGGGGCCACTCGGCCAGGAAGGAATCCTCCCCGACGGACGGAAACGCCGACTGCTCCAGCAGGTCGCCGGCGAACACGACCTTGCGGGCGGGCACGATCACGACCGCGTCGTGGTCGGTGTGCCCGCGCCCGAAGTGGACGACCTCGGCGTGGGCGTCGCCCAGATCGAGGGTGGTGGCGAGGGAGAACGTGTGGGTGGGTGCGACGAGGTCGTCCGCGGTGAGGCCGAGATCGCGCAGTAGGTCGTGCTGTTCACCGGTGCGAGCGATGGCGCTGGCCAGGCCGCGATGCGCATGGGACGACACGCTCGCGAAACCGCCCAGGCCCCCGTGGTGGTCGACGTGGGCGTGGGTGACCACGACGTGGGTGACGGGGACGTCGCCGGCGACGGCCCGCGCGGCGGCGAGGATCGCGGCACCCTGGGCAGGGGTGCTGCCCGTGTCGATCACGAGGGCGCCCGTGGTGCCCACCACCAGGCCGATGTTCACGGCCTCGGGTTCGGCGACCGCGACGAACACCCGGTCGGCGACCGGGATGAAGGGGCCCAGGCTGAACAGCATCCGCTCAGCCTACCGAGGTGGCGTCCGGCCCCGGCCGCCCGGACAGCCGGCGGCCGCGTCCGATCCGAACGGACGCGAGGAGGAGCTCGAGCAGTCCCGACCCCACCAGCAGGGCCAGCGTGGCGGGCCGCGCGGCGTCCGGGTCGGCGGCCGCGGCGTCGAAGTGCGCCACGCCGGGGACGGCGAGGGCGAGAAAGACGGCCGCGTAGACGACCACGACGCGCGGGTAGGGCCGCAGATGGAGGGCGACCAGGGCACCCGTGGTCATCGGGGTGCCGGCGAAACCCGGCGGGCCGAGCCGGTCGGGCCGCGTGGCCCAGCCGTGGAGCACCACCCACGCGACCCCGAGTGCCACGAGCAGGACCGGCGCCTGCACGGGGGGCAGTTGCCGCCCCAGCAGCCAGCCGTACAGCACGGCCGGGATGCCGAGGAACATGAGCAGGTGGGCCACGAGGAAGATGCGGGTGACGCCGGCAGCGCGCCGGGCGGTCAGTGTGACGAGGGCCCACCCGCCGGTCACGACCGCGACCAGCCACACCCACCAGAACGCGTCGCCGTAGCTGAGGCGTCCGAACGCGGCGGCGGCCACGGGGGCGCCGAAGACGGCGGTCGTGGCCCCCAGGAGCGCGGCGGGGGACGGGGTGGACGCAGGCACGGCGGCCAGCGTAACCGGCGCCACCGCGAGGGTGGCGTAAGCTTGGCACTCACTGCGCGCGAGTGCCAGCCCCGACCCGGGGCGGGCCTGCGGCACGGACACCGCGAGGGGTCACGAGAGGGGGCGACATGCTGGACGACCGCAAGCTGGCGATCCTGCGTGCCATCGTCACCGACTACGTCTCCTCCCAGGAGCCCGTGGGCTCGAAGGCCATCGTCGAGCGCCACAGCCTCAACGTGAGCCCGGCGACCGTCCGCAACGACATGGCCGTGCTGGAGGACGAGGGCTACATCACCCAGCCCCACACCTCGGCAGGCCGCATCCCCACCGACAAGGGCTATCGCCTCTTCGTCGACCGGCTGGCCGCGGTCAAGCCGCTGACGCTGGCGGAGAAGCGGGCCATCACGACGTTCCTCTCGGGCGCGCTCGACGTGGACGACGTGGTGCGCCGCACGGTGGCGCTGCTGGCGCAGGTGACGCGGCAGGTCGCGATCGTGCAGTACCCGGTGCTGACGACCTCGACCATCCGCCACGTCGAGATCGTGCGGCTCGGGCCCGACCGCGGGCTGGCCATGGTGGTCACCAGCACGGGCAGCATCGAGCAGCGGCCGATCCTGCTGGGCGACGTGGACGACGCCGACCTGGCGCTCGTCCGGGCGCGACTCGTCGAGCTGTTGCTGGGCGCGTCCCCGCGGGAGGCCGTAGAACGCCTCGCGACCTTCGCCGACGCCCTACCGCCGACGCTCGGGCCACTGGCGGCCACCGTCACGGCCGCCGCGCTGGAGATGGTGAGCGCCGACGCGAGCACGCGCGTCGTGGTCGGCGGCGTCCCCAACCTGACCCGGTTCGGCGACCAGTTCGAGACCACCGTGAAGCCGGTGCTGGAGGCGCTGGAGGAGCAGGTCGTCCTGCTGCGCCTGCTGGGGGAGACCAGCACCCCGAACGACGTGACCGTGCGCATCGGTCACGAGAACCCCTACGCACCCCTGCAGTCGACGTCCGTGGTGGCGTCGGCGTATGGTGCGGACTCCGACGTGTGGGCGACCCTCGGCATCGTGGGCCCCACCCGCATGGACTACCCGTCCACCATCGCGTCCGTGCGCGCCGTCGCGCGGTACGTGGGCCGCTTCCTGGCCGAAGGCTGATACCCGAGAAGGACGACGTTGAGCGACTACTACGAGGTCCTGGGTGTGCCCCGGGACGCATCGAGCGAGCAGATCAAGAAGGCGTACCGCAAGCTCGCCATGAAGTACCACCCGGACGTGGCCGACGACCCGGCGAGCGCGGAGACGTTCAAGCAGATCGGCGAGGCGTACGCCGTGCTGTCGGACTCCTCCAAGCGCCAGATGTACGACCTGGGCGGCGACCCGTTGCGCTCGGGCGGCGGGGGCGGGGCCGGCGGCATGGGTGGTTTCGGCTTCCCCGGTGGCGCGGGCGGCTTCGACGTCGGCGGGTTGTTCGACGCCATGTTCGGCGCGCAGGGTCAGCGCGGCCCGCGCAGCCGCGTCCGCAAGGGCCAGGACGCCCTCGTCCGCCTCTCGCTGTCGTTGGCCGAGGCCGCGTTCGGGGTGACCAAGCCGGTCCGGGTCGAGACGGCGGTGGTCTGCCCCTCGTGCAGCGGCCGCGGTGCGGCGGACGGCGGCGAGCCGGTCACCTGCAGCACCTGCCACGGGCAGGGCGACGTGCAGAGCGTCCAGCACAGCTTCCTCGGCGACATCCGCACGGTGCAGCCGTGCCCGACGTGCCGGGGTTACGGCACGGTCATCCCCAACCCGTGCGGCGAGTGCTCCGGGGAGGGCCGCGTCCGCAGCACGCGGACGATCAACGTGAAGATTCCCGCCGGGGTGAGCACCGGCAACCGGGTGCACCTCGACTCCCAGGGTGAGGTCGGGCCCGGCGGCGGACCGGCCGGCGACCTGTACGTGGAGCTGGCGGTGAGCCAGCACCCGGTGTTCCGTCGGGACGGCGACAACCTCGAGATGGTCGCGAAGCTGCCCATGACGGCGGCGGCGCTGGGCACCGAGGTGTGGATCGACACGATCGACGCCGAGGTAGAGGGTGCCGATGCCGCCGACGCGCGGGTGAAGCTGGAGGTGCCGCACGGCACCCAGTCGGGCACCCGGCTGGTGCTGGACGGCCGCGGCGTGCCGCGCCTGCGTGGCGCCGGCCGCGGCGACCTCGGGGTTACCCTGTTGGTGCAGACCCCGACGTCGCTGGACGAGCACCAGCGCGAGCTGTTGCGCCAACTGGCGACGGCCCGCGACGAGAACCGGCCCGAGGCGACGGTGGACCGCGGCCCCAAGGGCTTCTTCAGCCGCCTGAAGGACGCCTTCGACGGCTGAGGTCGAACCCAACGAACCCAGACACCGACGCGAGAGGAACCCGAGACGATGACCGAGGCGCTGTTCCTCGCCGATCTCACCCGTTGCCGGGTCGGTGACACGTTCACCCTGGGTGGCGACGAGGGGCGTCACGCGGCGGCCGTCCGTCGCATCCGCGTGGGGGAGACGATCGTCGTCTCCGACGGGGCGGGCACCGCGATTCGCGGCCCCGTGACCGCGACCGACAAGGCGTCCGTCACCCTGGAGGTCGCCGAGGTGCTCACCGCCCAGGCACCGACGGTGCGCTACATCGTCGCCCAGGCCCTGGCCAAGGGCGACCGCGCCGAGCTGGCCGTCGAGATGCTCACCGAGGTGGGCGTCGACCGCATCATCCCGTGGCAGGCGTCCCGCTCCGTCGTGAAGTGGTCGCCCGACCGCGAGGAGCGCCAGGCCGGCCGGTGGCGTTCGACGGCGCGCGAGGCCACCAAGCAGAGCCGGCGCCTCCGCGTCCCGATCATCGCCGCCCCCATGACCACCCGCGAGCTGGCCGAGCTGGCACGCGAGGTGGCCCTCACGCTGATCCTGCACGAGGGTGCCAGCGCGCCGCTTCCGCGCGTCGCGGTGCCCGAGGAGGGTGACGTGCTCGTGATCGTCGGGCCCGAGGGTGGGCTGACCGACGCGGAGATCGCCACCTTCGAGGCCGCGGGCGGGCGGCAGGTGCTGATCAGCGACGCCGTGCTGCGCACCTCCAGCGCCGGCGTCGTGGCCGTCGCGCAGCTGCAGGCGTTGCAGCGCCGCGTGGGCAAGGCGAAGTGAGCGCAGCCTTCGGCTTCACCCGCGGAGCGGAGCTGCCCAACGGGCGCGGCCGCACCGGCGTCATCACCACCCCCCACGGCACGATCCGCACCCCGGCCTTCGTCGTGGTGGGCACCAAGGCGACGGTGAAGGCCGTCCTGCCGGAGTCGGTCGCCGAGCTGGGGGCCCAGGCCGTGTTGGCGAACGCCTACCACCTCTACCTGCAGCCGGGCGCCGACATCGTGGACGCCGCCGGCGGCCTGGGGGCCTTCATGAACTGGCCCGGCCCGACGTTCACCGACTCGGGTGGCTTCCAGGTGATGAGCCTCGGCGTGGGGTTCCGCAAGGTGCTCGCGATGGACGCCGCCGGCGTGGCCGACGACGACGTGATCGCCGCAGGCAAGGAGCGCCTGGCGCGGGTTGACGAGGACGGGGTGACGTTCACCTCCCACCTCAACGGCGACCGGCACCGCTTCACGCCCGAGGTGAGCATGCGCGTCCAGCACGAGCTGGGGGCCGACATCATCTTCGCCTTCGACGAACTCACCACCTTGAAGAACACCCGCGCCTATCAGGAGAGCTCGGTGGAGCGGACGCACCGCTGGGCCGAGCGCTGCCTGCGGGCCCACGGGGAGCTGACCGACGCCCGCGCCGACCGGCCGTACCAGGCGCTGTTCGGCGTGGTGCAGGGAGCGCAGTACGAAGACCTGCGGCGCCGGGCCTCCCGCGGTCTCGCCGAGTTGGAGGTGGACGGGCGCGGGTTCGACGGTTTCGGCATCGGTGGCGCGTTGGAGAAGGAGAACCTGGGCACGATCGTCGGCTGGTGCGCCGACGAGCTGGGGCCCGAGCGTCCCCGGCACCTGCTGGGCATCTCCGAGCCGGAGGATTTCTTCACCGCGATCGAAAACGGGGCCGACACGTTCGACTGCGTCAACCCGAGCCGCGTGGCGCGCAACTCGGCGGTCTACACCGCGGACGGCCGGTACAACCTCCTGACGGCGGCGAGCAGGCGGGCGTTCGGCCCGATCGAGGAGGGGTGCGACTGCTACACGTGCGCCCACTACACCCGGGCGTACCTGCACCACCTGTTCAAGGCCAAGGAGATGCTCGCCTCGACGCTGGCGACGATCCACAACGAACGGTTCACGGTGCGCCTGGTCGACGCGATCCGGGACGCGCTGGGCCGAGGCGAGTTCGACGCCTACCGCACGGAGTTCCTGGGCCGCTGGTTCGCCCGACGCCGCTAGCGGATCCCCGACGCCGCGGGCAGCAGTTGTTGGGGGCGGCAGCGCTGTTGGTGCATTTGGACCCGAGGAAATGGCGCCATGGCGCCATTTCCTCGGGTCCAAATGCCCCATGGGGAGTCCTCCCCATGCGCGGAGGCCGAATTCGTCGGTGGCTGTTGATAGCCTCGGGGCGAAGACGGGCCAGGGCAGGGCCGCCGGGCGGTGGAGAGGGACGATCGATGCTCACGATCCGGAGTGCGCACGCGACCGACGTGGGGCGCGTGCGACGCCTGAACGAGGACAATGCGTTCGCCGGGCAGCGGTTGTGGGTCGTCGCCGACGGCATGGGGGGCCATGCCGCGGGCGATGTCGCCAGCCGCTTGGTCATCGAGGAGCTCCGCACCCTGGACGCGCAGGGCGACCTGCGCCCGGCCGATCTCGTGGCCGGAATCACCCGCGCCAACGGGGCGGTCGTGGCCCACGGACGCCGCCACGACGACGCCCGCGGGTTGGGCACGACCGTGACCGGCGTCGCCGTCGTCACGGTGGCGGGCGAGCCGCACTGGGCGATCTTCAACGTGGGCGACAGCCGCGTGTACCGCGCCGCCGCCGGGCAGCTCGCCCGCGCGACCATCGACCACTCCGAGACCGAAGAGCTCGTGCTCGAGGGCGTCATCACGCCCGAGGAGGCCCGCACCCACCGGGCGCGCAACGTCATCACGCGCAGCCTCGGCATGCCCGGTGAGCCCCAGGTCGACCTGTGGCTGCTGCCCCAGACGCCCGGGGAACGCTTCCTGGTGTGCTCCGACGGGCTCAACTCCGAGCTGGACGACCTGGTGATCGCCGACGTCCTCGCCACCCACCCCGACGCCGAGCCTGCGGCCCGCGCCCTCGTCGACGCGGCCGTCCGGCATGGCGGACGCGACAACGTGACCGCCATCGTCGTCAACGTCGAGGGGGAATGGGACACCGCCGACGACGACACCCAGCCGCGGGATCGCGGACCGGCCACCAGCGCGTCGGACGGGGAGGAGCGCTGATGGCGTCCTTCACCTACGTCCCGGGCACCGCGACGGCGGTGTGCGCCGGCCGCATCGTGGCGCTGCTGGGGCTGGCCCCGGGCCACGAGCTGGTGCCAGCCGTGCATGCCGCGCTCGCCCGCCCCGAGGCGACCGTCGACGATGTGCTCGACGTGCTCGTCAGCCTCGGGCTGCGGACCGTCGCGACCTTCGCCGTCGCCGAGGCCACGCCGGCCGGGGTGCGCGTCGTCGTGCGCGGCCGCGCCCGCGGTGACGTCCCCGGTGCGGGGGTCGTGACCCCCGTGGGGTTGTGGGAGAACCGCTTTCTCGACGGCGCCGACTCCGCGACCGTCACCGTGGCGGACCACGACGGCCCCACCCTGCCGTTGATCGGTGGGGTCGTCCTGGCGGCGTCCGTCACCGTCGCCACCGCCGCCTCCCTACCCGCCGCGCCCCCGCCGGTCGAACCGGCGGACGCGCCCGATGCCCCCGATTCCCCGAGCGAGCTCCAGGACGGACTCGAGTCCCCGCACGGATCAGGGGTCGAGGACGGATCGGGGGCCGAGGAGGCGTCGGGCGGCGAGGACGGGCCGGAGGTTGAGGACGGGCCGGAGGTTGAGGACGGGTCGGAGGTCGAGGACGCCTCGGAAGGCCAGGACGAGGCCGGGGTCGAGGACGCCTCCGGCCCGGTTCCGGACTTCGACCACCTCTTCGGCGCCACCCAGGTGCCCGGGACCGAACCGGGGGAGGCGGCGTCCGTCGGTGCGGTAAAGGGTGTGCCCGCCAGGGGCGAGCACGCCGGGCAGACCATGGCGAGCCCGCACACCGGCAACCTGCCGGAGAACCAGGCACCGCTCCCCCCTCCCGCGACTCCCGCCCCTGGGACTCCCCCCCCCGCGACTCCCACTCCGGTCGGGGACGACCCCGACGCCGACCCACCGCAGAGCGCGAACCGTTCCTCGGGAGTGCCGAGCCGGCCCGATTTCATCGCCGGCCTGCCGTGGGAGATGGGTGCCGCCCCGGTCGCCGCGCCGCCCGACCGGGCGGTCGGTGCCCCACCCGCCGCGCCGGTCGGCGCCCCACCCTCGGGGTCGGGGCCGGTCGAACCGGAGGCGGCGGCGTCGCCGGAACTCACCGTCGACCGCGACCAGTTGCCGGACCACGCTGCGACCGGCCCGCTCGTCGTCGCGGCGCGGTGTCCGCGAGGCCACCTCAGCCCGGCTCACGCCGGCAACTGCCGCGTCTGCGGGCAGGCGCTCGCGGCGCAGGAGCCGTTCGAGGTGCCCCGCCCGCCGCTCGGCGTCCTGCGCCTGGCGAACGGCGACACCGTTCGACTCGACCGCGGCGCGATTCTCGGCCGGCACCCGCGTCTGCCGCAGGGGTGGAGCGACGAGCAGCCCAACCTGGTCAAGATCCCCGACCCGGAGCGGGACATCTCCGGCCAGCACGTCGCGATCCGGCTCGACTACTGGCACGTCCTGGTCACGGACCTGGGCAGCACGAACGGCACCGAGGTCGTGCTACCCGGTGCCGAGCCCGTCACGCTGCGGGCGCACGACGCGATGGCCATCGAGCCGGGGACGCGGGTGATCCTGGCGGGCGTGTTCGACCTCACCTTCGAGGTGGAACCGTGAGCGCCACCCTGCCGCCCCCCGAGATCCCCGGCCTCGCGTTCCTCGACAAACTCGGTTCGGGCGGCTATGCCGACGTCTACCTCTATTCCCAGGCGATGCCGGCCCGCAAGGTGGCGGTCAAGGTGCTGCGCGAGGCCGGGCTGTCGGCGGGACGCGCCGCCCGCTTCGCCGCCGAGGCGAACGCCATGGCCCAGCTCGAGCACCCCCACATCGTGCCGGTGTACGCGGCCGGCACGACCGGCGACGGGCACCCCTACCTCGTCATGATGTTCTACCCGCAGGCGAGCCTGGCCGAGCGGGCCCGCAAGGAGCGGTTCTCCGTCGCCGAGGTGCTGCGCATCGGCATCCAGATCAGCTCCGCGGTGGAGACCGCCCACCGCTCCGGGCTCCTCCACCGTGACATCAAGCCCGCCAACATCCTGACCAGCCAGTACGGCACGCCCGGCCTCACCGACTTCGGCATTGCCGCGCAGGTGAGCGAGGTGGACGACGACGACGCAGGGGTGTCCGTGCCGTGGTCGCCCGTCGAGACGCTCTACGTGACCGGGCCCGCCACCGTGCGCTCCGACGTCTATTCGCTGGCGGCGACGCTGTGGCACCTGTTGGTGGGGCGCTCCCCGTTCGAGGTGCCGGGCGGGGACAACTCCACCTACGCGCTGATGAAGCGGATCCGCGACGTGCCCGCCCCCTCCACCGGACGCTCCGACGTCCCCACCTCGCTGGAACGGCTGCTGCGCACCGCGTTGGCCAAGGACGCCCACGTGCGGCCGGCATCCGCGTTGGCGTTGGCGCGCTCGCTGCAGGCCATCGAGCAGGAGCTGCGCCTGGCCCGCACCGAGATCGTCCTGGCCGAGGACGCCGCCGCCGTGCCCGCACCCGACGACGGCACGACGCGCGTCACCTCGCCGGAACGGCCGCCGCGGCCCGGCGACGACGCCACCCGCCTGCGCCAGCCCCAGCGTGTCGAACCCCAGCGCGTCGAACCCCAGCGTGTCGAATCCCAGCGCGTTGCCACCCAGCAGGGCGCAGCGCAACGCGTTGCCACCCAGCGCGCTGAAACCCTTGGCGGGGGAACCGCGCCGGACGACGACCCCGCGACGCTGCTGCGTGGCGGCGTCGTCCGGTCGGCCCAACGCGCGCCCGAGCCCGACCCGGACACGGCGTACCGCCGCCCGGCCAGCCACGACCACGCCGCCCTGCCCGACCCGGCGGACGACGGCGCGGGCCGCCGCGCCGCAGGATTCCGGTGGGGGCTGGCGGCGCTGGGGGCGATGGCTCTGATGGTGGTGGCCGTCGTGGCCTTCTGGGCGGTGGGGGGCAACCGCCTCGAGGCGGTGGGCGAGCCGACGGCGACCCCGAGCGCGCCGCGTCCCGATCTGGGGCAGGTGGCCCGGCCGGGGATGCCGGTGGTCAGCGGGCAGCGGGCCGACCAGAGCGTCCACTTCGCCTGGACCTACGACAACCCCCTCGACAGCGACACCTTTCTGGTGCAGGTGCGCGGCGAGGACGCCCCCCGCGACGTCGAGGTGCCCGAGATCACCCTGGACGCCCCCACCGAGACCTGCATCGCCGTCAAGGTGCTGCGCGTCGACGGCAGCCACTTCACCCGCGACTGGCCCGAGGAGACCTGCGCATGACCACGATCACCCTCGACTTCTGCGGCGAGCTCTACACCCCCGACCCCGAGGTGCCGTTCACGATCGGCCGTGAGGCCGACGTCGTCATCGACGACGACAACCCGTTCCTGCACCGCCTGTTCCTGTCGCTCGTGCACAGCCACCAGCTGTGGTGGCTCACCAACGTGGGCTCCCAGTTGACGGCGACGGTGAGCCACGACGAGGGCCGGGTGCAGGCCTGGCTGGCGCCGGGGGCGTCCATGCCGATCGTGTTCCGCGACACGGTGGTGTGGTTCACGGCGGGCTCGACGACGTATGAGTTCGAGCTGCACCTGGACGAGGCCGTGCTGACGCCGACCGGGCCCGAGCCCGAGCCGGCCGACGACGGCTCGACGACCATCGGACGCGTCAGCCTGACGCCCGACCAGAAGCTGCTGATCGTCGCCCTGTGCGAGGACGTGCTGCGCCGGGGCGACCGCGGGGCGGGGGCGGTGCCCCAGTCGGCGGCCGCCGCGGCCCGGCTGGGGTGGCCGGTGACGAAATTCAACCGCAAGCTCGACAACGTGTGCAGCAAGCTGGCCGATCTCGGCGTCCGCGGACTCCACGGCGGCCCGACGAAGCTTGCCTCCTCGCGCAAGGCGCGGCTCGTCGAATACGCGATGGCGGCCCGGATCGTGACGGCCGACGACCTCGACCTGCTGCCTGGGTTACAGTGACCGAGCCCGACCGAGGACCTGAACCGTGAAATCCCCAACGCGCTGGTTGCCCGCCGCCGCCTTCGTCACCGTGCTGGTGGTGCTGGCGACGTTCGCGCTGCTCTCCCCGGGCTACCCCGTCCGCAAACTCAACCTCAACGACTCCGGCATCTGGGTGACCAACAACGCCGAGGCGCTCTACGGCCGGCTCAACAAGTCAGTGGAGTCCCTCGATGGGCTGCTGGGGCCGGCGGGCGGCACGCAGGGGGCGGGTTCGTTCGCCCTGGACGTGGTGCAGGACGAGTCGCGCGTGGTGGCCCGCGACCTGCTCTCGGGGCGGGTGACGCCCGTGGACGCCGCGGGGGTCGCCCACCAGATCGAGCGGGGCATCACGCTGGCGCCGACCTCGCTGCTGGACCTGCGCGCCGGGTCGGTGGCGGTGCTCGACCCGGTGACCGGCAACGTGTGGGCGGGGCGCTTCGGTGAGGACGACACCACCGTCGACCTCGGTGCCGTGGACGCAAACCAGAAGGTCGTCGCCGAGCTGGGGGGGGCCGCCCCCGGGGCGGTGCAGGGCCAGGAGGGTGGGCTGAGCATCGGCGTCGACGGCGTCGTGCACGCCGTGTCGAGCAACGGCCGGTCGGTGACCCTCCGGCCCGACGGGCTCGCGTTCGCCGAGCCCCAGTACGCCGAGGGTGCGCCGCGCGCAGCGGTGCAGGTGGCGGCCGTCGGCGAGGGTGTCGCGGTGCTGGACGCCGAGGCCGGCGCCCTGACGTTGCCCGATGGCGCCGTCGTCGCGGTGGACGCCGACCCCCGCTCCCGGCTGCAGCGGGCCTCGGAGGCCGCCGACACGGTGGCGGTGGCGACGGCGTCCGGGCTGTTCGCCGCCGACCGCTCGGGGCTGGCCCCGCTGGCCGACGGCAACGGCAACGCACCGGCGGTGCCCGTGGTGCTCGGCGGCTGCACGTTCGCCGCGTGGGCGGGGGAGCCGGGCGTCGTCGTCCGCTCCTGCGACGGCGAGCCCGGTGTCGCGCAGGGCGGGCTGGAGGGGGTACCCCTCGTGGCACCGGTCTTCCGCACCAACCACGGGCTGATCCTGCTGAACGACACCTCCGACGGCAAGGTCTACAGCTTCGAGGAGCAGCGCTTCGTCCAGAACTGGACCGACGCCCAACCGCTGCCCGCTACCGACGACGGGGATCCGGAGCAGGAGGCGCGCCCCAACGAGGACGAGCCGCCCACGGCCAACCCGGACACGATCGGCGCCCGCCCCGGCCGCACCACCGTCGCGCACGTGCTCGACAACGACACCGATGCGCTGGGCCGCATCCTGACGGTGACGGGCGTGACCCAGCCGTCGTCGGGGGCGTCCGCGCAGGTGGCACCCGACGGCCAGACGGTGCTGGTGACCCTGCCGTCCGACGCCACGGCCACGAGCTTCCAGTACAGCATCGACAACGGCAGCACGTCGGCGAGCGCCACCGTGACCGTCGACGTGCGCTCCGAGGCCGAGAACGGTGAGCCCCACCTGCGGCCCGGCGCGCCCGAGCGCACCCATCCGGTTGCCTCGTGGGGCACCCTCGTCATGCCGGTGACGGCCGACTGGCGCGACCCCGACGGCGACCCCGTGGCGGTGCACAGCGTCGAGGCGCCCTCGCTCGGTGTGGCGGGCATCACGACCGACGGCCGCGTGACGTTCACGGCCGACCGCGCCGATGACACCACCCTCGTGCCGCTCGCGGTCAACCTGTCCGACGGACGCGGTGAGCTGGTGCCGAGCGTCGCGCAGGTCAAGGTGCTCGGCCATCGCGCGACGGAGGGCGACGCCCCCGTCCCCCAGCCGGATGCCGTCCGCGGCGAGGTGGGCAAGCCGCTGGTCATCTCGCCGCTCGGCAACGACCTGCCCGGAGCCGACCCGCTGAACCCGCGGGCCGTCCTTGAGCTGGCCGCGCCGGTGCAGGGTGCCGACGGCCTGACCGTCGACACCGACCTGCGTTCCGGCGAGGTGACGGTGACCGCCGCCGCGGCCCGCACCTACTTCCTCGACTACACGGCGAAGTTCGGCTCGGCCCAGTTCGCGCAGGGCCAGATCCGCGTCGACATGGCCGAGCCCGGCCCGAGCCGGCCGACCGCCGCCCCCGACCACGTGACGGTGCGCGGCCAGGCGGGCGTCATGGTGGACGTGCTGGCCAACGACACCGACCCGACCGGCTCGGTGCTCACGGTGCTGGCCGCGGTGCCTGAGGACACGGGGGCCGACGGCGGGCAGCTGCAGGCGGCCGTCCTGAAGGGCCGATGGCTGCGGATCATGCCGCGCGTCGAGACGCTGTCACCCGCCACCCAGGTGGTGACGTACACGATGACGAACGGCCTCTCGGAGCCGGTGACCGGCAGCGTGGTCGTCACCCAACTGCCCCGCCCGCCGCAGGACGCCGCGGTGGTCAACGACGACTTCACGACGGTCCGGGTGGGGGATTCGGTGCTCGTGCCGGTGCTCGAGAACGACTCCTCGACGTCGGGGGAGCCGCTGGAGCTGGATCGCAACGCGCCCGACCTGCCGGGCGGCGAACTGCGCGTCATCGACCCCAACGTGCCCCAGGGCCAGGAGCAGGGCGACGTCGGCCACGCCTACGTCGTCAACGACCAGGTGCGCTACGTGGCGCCGGCCGAGCTCGCGGCCGAGCGGCAGGTGCGCGTCGAGTACCAGGCCCAGGCGCCCGCCGGCACCCCGGAGACGGGGGTGCTGAACGTCACCGTCACCCCGGCCCCGTCGGAGGAGAACCCCAACACCGCGCCGCAGCCGCAGAACCTCGAGGCCCGCGTCAGCGCGGGGCAGACCATCGAGATCCCGATCGAACCGTGGCGGCAGGATGCCGACGGCGACACGGTGACGGTGCTCGGCCTGGCGAGCGCGCCCACGAAGGGCCGCGTGCTCGGGTTCAGCCCCAACGCGCTCACCTACCAGGCCTATCCGGGTGAGGGCAACGGGGGCACCGACGTGTTCCGCTACCGCGTGACCGACGCCCACGGGGCCACCGAGACGGGCCTCGTGCGCGTCGCGATCACCGAACCGGGGGCCGTCCAGGCGCCCGTGGCCGTGGCTGACACCGTGATCGCCGCGCCCGACACCGAGGTGCAGTTGCACGCGCTCAGCAATGACATGTTCGATGAGGTCGATCCGCCGACGGTCGTCCCGTTCGAGGACATGGGCAACGAGGTGCCCGAGGGCGTGTCCCTGGGTGGGCCGGCCGGGCCGATCCTGGCCCGGACGCCCCGCGGTGCGGACGCCCCCACCCAGTTCGCCTACGCGCTGCGCAACTCGGGCGGGGTGGGGCCCGCGGCGCAGGTGACAGTGCGCGCGCAGGACGGCTACCTCAACCCGCCGCGCACCTACGACGAGGTCGCGGAGGCCGACGGCGTCAACGCCACCGTGGACGCCCTGCGCCGCACGTGGGACCCCGACGGGCCCAAGTCGGCGATGCGCATCAGCGCGGTGAGCAACCCCGAGGCGACGGTGGACGGGGGCACGGTGACGATCCCGTTGCGGGAACGGCCCCAGGCGGTGACCTACGTGGTCACGGACGCGACGGGCGCGTCGTCGGCGTCGGTGCTGTTCGTGCCGGCCGGCGGCAGCGGCGTCCCGCACCTGGTCGACGGCAGCCAGATCGAGGTGGCGCCCAACAGCACCTTCTCCTTCGACGTGAACGACTACGTCCGCGCCCCGCGCGGCACCCCGGTGACGATCACGGTGGCCGAGTCGCTCGCGTCCTCACCGGGGCAGGTCACGGTGACGCCCGACAGCGACACGCGGCTGACGCTCACCACGGTGGAGGACTACTCCGGCCCCGCGGCGGTCACCTTCGAGGTGCGCGACGGCGGCCCCGACGACCCGCTCACGCAGACGGCGGTGATCTCGATTCCCGTCCAGGTCGGCTCCGCCACGCCGGTGCTCCGCTGCCCGCCGTTCCAGCAGCGGCTCGTGCAGGGTGGCCCGGCGGTCGACCTGCGTATCGCGGCGATCTGCAGCGTGTGGACGCCGGACCCGGCCCAGGCGGCCGGCCTGGCGTTCACCGCGGACTGGGCCGAGGGCGTCCGCGACGTCACCGCGACGGCGCAGGGCCAGGTCGTCACCGTGGTGGCCGGCTCGAACGCGCGTCCGGGGGACCTGGGGGTGCTGCGGGTGGCGGTCGACGGCTTCCCCGACACCGCCAAGGAGATGGGCATCGAGGTGGTGGCCGCCCCGCGCCCGCGGCTGGTGGTCTCCGACATCACCGACGTGCAGGCCGGCACGGCCGTGAGCCAGACCATTCAGCTCTCCTCGCCGCTGGCCGAGCCCGAGCCGACGATCGTCTCGTTCGAGCGGGTGGGCGGCATGGAGGCCGACACGTCGTTCCAGGGCAGTCGCTTCACCGTCACACCGCGGGAGAGCTCGCACGGCGTCATGGTGTTCCGGGTGGTGGCGAGCGACCTCGCCGACCGTGGCCGGACCGACCGCCACGTGGAGGCGACCCTGCGCGTCACCGTGTTCGGCGTGCCGGACAAGATGGCTCCGCCGCAACCCTCGATGCAACTGCGCAGCGAGGCCGCCTCGGTGACGTTCAGCCCGCCCGCCGACAACGGGGCGCCGATCCTGGAGTACGAGGTGACCGGCGGGGGCAAGACGGTGAACTGCGGCCGCGCCACGCGCTGCGACATCACCGGGCTGGCCAACGGGGTTCCCGTCAGCTTCCAGGTACGGGCCCGGAATCGGGCCGGCTGGTCGGAGCCGAGCGACCCGGGGCCGTCGGTGACTCCGGACGAGGCGCCGGGGCGCGTGCCGAGCTTCACCGCGTCCAACCCCACCGACGGCTCGGTGACGCTCGCCTGGCAGCCGGCGCTCAACCGCGGCTCCCCGGTGACGCGGTACGTCATCACCTACGGCGGGCAGAGCCAGCCGGTGCCCGGCGGGTCGACCAGCACCGTCGTGAGCGGGCTGAACAACAACGCCGTCTACACCTTCACGATCGTGGCGCAGAACAACGCGGGGACGAGCCAGGAGCCCACCTCGACGACGGGACAGAGCTCGGGGCGTCCCGTGATGTCCGGGGTGAGTGTGGGCTCGAGCGACCTCGGGTCGAGCGCGCAGGTGACGGTGTCGTGGCCGGGGGCCGACCCGCAGGGCCCGCGTCCGGTGACGTACACGGTGACGCGCTCGGGCGGCAGCGCCGGGGCGCGGACGTGGACGGGCGTCACCGGCACCTCGCTGGGAGACCAGGTGGCCTACGATGGCTCGGTCTACACCTATGCGGTCACCGCGACGAACGCCACCGGGGGGGCGGCGCACACGTCCGCGCCGGTCAGCACCCAGTTCCGGGCCACCGGCAAGCCGGCCGCCTGGGCGGGGTGGACGGCGACGCCCACGGGCGCCGATGGCACCCTGCGCGTCTCCTACACCGTGCCCCCCCCGCGGGGCTCCACCTCGACCGTGACGCTCCACGGCGCGGGCGGTCCACGCACGATGGCCTCGGGGAGCGCGACCTCGTCGACCTCCTTCAACGGCATCACCGTCGGCGGGCTGACCAACGGCACCGGCTACTCGATGTACCTGAAGGTCTGCAACGAGAACAACGCCTGCAGCCAGTCGGCCCCGGTCTCGGCGACGCCGTACGGCCCCCTCGGTGCCCCCACGCTGCAGGCCAGCGCCAGCGGCAACACCGTCACCTGGTCGGCCACCGGCAGCGGGAACGGACGCACCGCCGTGCTCACCGTCTCCGACGACGCGGGGGGCTCGGCGCGCGATCAGGGCGCCGGGTCGCTGCGGGCCGGCGTCGGCTCCCGCGAGGTCGGGTACGACCGCACCGTGACGGTGACCGCGACGCTGTCCGACCCCGCCGGCGGACGCGAGTCGCGCACCGTCACGCAGCGGGTCACGACCGGGTCGCCTCCGCCCCCGCCCAAGACGGTCCGGGTGTGGCAGGGCCCTGACGTCGGCTTCCCTGACGGGTGCCCGAACGGGTACTACCTAGGAGGCGGCTGCCGGAGGATCGGCATCACCACGACGGGGTTCGAGGGCCAGAGCTATCAGTGCCACATCTATCTGGCCAGCGGGGGAACTGGCTGGCGATACACCTTCACGGGGAACTACGACGGTACCCCCGCGCCGTACACGGGTTACGACACCTACGTCTACGCAAACTGCGGCGGCGTCATCGGCAGCGTCAAGTGGTAAATCTTGATCGAGGAGACGGAGTGAGGACTCATGAGCATCACCGCCGAGCAGGCGACGTGGTTCGCGCAGACGTTCGACCAGCTGGTCGGCAACGTGGGCGTGGCGATCCGCGGCAAGGAACGGGTCATCCGGCTCGCCGTGACGTGTCTGCTGTCCGAGGGGCACCTGTTGCTCGAGGACAACCCGGGCACGGGCAAGACGGTGCTCGCCAAGTCGCTCGCCGCGACCGTGGACGGGACGCACACCCGCATCCAGTTCACCCCCGACCTGCTGCCGAGTGACCTCATTGGCGTCACGGTGTACGACCAGAAGGAACAAACCTTCGAGTTCCACCAGGGGCCGGTGTTCGCCACCATCGTGCTGGCCGACGAGATCAACCGCGCTTCGCCGAAGACGCAGTCGGCGCTGCTGGAGGTGATGGAGGAGTCCCGGGTCAGCGTCGACGGAGAGACCCACGCCGTGGGGCGTCCGTTCATGGTGATCGCGACGCAGAACCCGATCGAGCAGGCCGGCACCTACCGGCTGCCCGAGGCGCAGCTGGACCGTTTCCTCATGAAGAGCTCGGTCGGCTACCCCGATCTCGACGTCACCGTGGAGCTGCTCGCCCAGGCCGCGAACCGTGACAGGGCGGCCGACGTCGCGCCGGTCATCGCCGCCAACGCCGTGTCGCAGATGGCCGCGTTCGCCAACCAGGTGCACGTGGAGGAGGCGATCCTCGCCTACGTCGGGCACCTGGCGGAGGAGTCCCGCCGCCACACCCACGTGAAACTCGGCATCTCGGTGCGCGGCTGCCTGGCCTACGTCCGCGCGGCGAAGACGTGGGCGCTCTCGCAGGGACGCTCTTACGTCATCCCCGACGACATCGCCGACCTGGCGGTGCCGATCATGAGCCACCGCCTCCTGCTGAACGCCGAGGCGCAGTTCTCCGGGGTGAGCCCGGAGAGCGTCATCGACGACCTGTTCGCCGCCGTCGCCGCCCCGGCCGACCGCGTCCACTGAGGAAGCCCGTGCCCGCCACACTCCTGCCGCCCCGGCTCGCGCCCCTGGCCCGTCGCGTCGCGACGGGCGCCACGCGCGCGGCCGAGGCCGCCCGGCCGGGGGTCGCCGCGCTGCGCCGCGGCCTGACGATCGTGTCGGGCCTGGGCTGGGCCTGCCTGGCCCTCGGCGTCGGGGCCCTGGTGGCGGGGTGGGCGCTGGGCTGGCAGGAGTTCCGCATCCTCGGCGCGAGCCTGCTCGTCCTGCTCGGCCTGGCGGTGCTGTTCACCCTCGGACGCACCCAGCTGGAGGTCGGTTTCGAGCTCGACCCCGTGCGGCTCGGGGTGGGGGAGTCGGCCGCCGGGCGCCTGCACGTGGTGAACGTCGCCCGGACGCCGCTGCTGCCCGTCGGACTCGAGGTGCCGGTCGGCCTGTCCGCGGCCCGGTTCACCCTGCCGGCGCTGCGGCCCGGTGGCGCGTTCGACGACCTCGTCGTCATCCCCACCTCGCGCCGCGGGGTGATCGACGTCGGGCCCGTCCGCACCCAGCGTGGTGACCCCTTCGGCCTTCTGCGCCGCGAGCTGGCGTGGACGGAGCGGATCGAGCTGTTCGTCCACCCCCGCACGGTGGCGCTCGGTTCGCTGGGTGCCGGGCTGCTGCGCGACCTCGAGGGCCAGACCACCAATGACGTCTCGATGAGCGACCTCGCCTTCCACACCCTGCGCGAGTACGTGCCGGGCGACGACCGCCGCTACATCCACTGGCGGAGCTCGGCGAAGCGTTCCGGAGCGACCGGAACGAGCGCCTTCCTCGTCCGCCAGTTCCTCGACACGCGGCGCACCCATCTCGCCATCGTCGTGGACGTCGCCGAGGCGTCCTACGCCGACCCCGAGGAGTTCGAGATCGCACTGTCGGTCGGCGCGTCCGTGACGCTCCGCGCGCTGGCCGACGAGATGGACACCACCGTGGTGTGCGGCGAGCACGCCGCCATCGCGCCGGCGCCCCACCTCGCCCTCGACACCTACAGCCGAGCCGACTTCGGCCTGCCCACGCTCCAGGCGTCCACCGCACGGCTCAACACCCTCGCGCCCGACGTCAGCGCCGTCGTCCTCGTCACCGGCCCCCACACCCCCTTCGAGACGCTGCAGCGCGCCCGGGCCCACCTGGCGCCCGAGGTGCGCATGGTCGTCGTCCGGGTGGACGCCGCCGCGGAGCCGGCCCTGCGCGACACCGGTGGCATCACGGTCGTGACCCTGGCCGACCTGGCCGACCTGCCGCTCGTCCTGCTGGGCGGGGTGACACAGTGATGCAGGTCATCCGCCCGGGCGGCGAGCGTGCGGCCGCGAGCACGACGTCCGGCCGCACCCTGTCGCAGACGCTCACGCTGTTGCGGCCCGGCGTGGACGACCTCGTGGACGCCGCGTTCGGCCTCGCCCTGGGGCTCGTCGCCTTCCTGGGGCTGGCCACCACGTTCAGCTCGGGCCGCTACCTCGCCGTCGCCGCGCTCGCGTTGCTGCTCGGCACCGCCCTCGCCCACCTCACGAACCGGCTGCGGTGGCCGTGGCCCGTCGCGTTCGGCCTGGCCCTGGTCACGAACTACCTGCTGGGTGGGGCGGTGGCGCTGCGTGAGGATCTGGTGGCCGGCGTCCTGCCGTCACCGGCCACGATCGCCGGCCTGACCACGCTGCCTGTCACCGGCTGGAAGGACCTGCTCACCACGGTGCCGCCCGTGGCTGGCGACGGGCCGTACGTCGTGCTGGTGTGGGTGAGCGGGCTGGTTGCCGGCGTGGCCGGGTATCTGCTGGCGCGGCGTTCCAGCGCCCCCGGGGCCGCGCTGGTGGTGCCGGTCGCCCTGCTGGCACTGGTCATTCTCGTCGGCACGTTCGAGGGCGCGAACCGCGGCCTCGTGGGCGTGGGCGCGACCGTGCTCGGCTTCGCCTGGCTCGTCGTGCGCGAGCGCCGGCGCCGCACGTTGGCCAGCACCGGCATGGCGCGCACCACCCGGTGGGTGAGCGCGGCGCTGCTGCTGGCGGTGGCGGTCGCCGGTGGCGTCGGCGTCGCGGCGCTGCTGCCCGGGCCGCACCAGACGCCGCGCGTGGTGCTGCGGACCTACGTGCAGCCGCCGCTGGACGTCGAGAAGTTCCCCTCCCCGCTCGCCGGCTTCCGCAAGTATTCCTCCGACGGGCAGCGCCTGTACGACGAGCCGCTGCTCCGGGTGGCGGGTGCGGCGCCGGGCTCGCTGGTGCGCATGGCGGTGCTGGACGACTACGCCGGCACGGTGTGGAGCGCCTCGGGCGGCGCGCCGGGCGACCCGCGCAGCGGGTTCCGTCGCATCGGCTCGGTGATCCCGGGCGCACCGGACCGGCCGACGAACACCGTGCTCATCACGGTGCTGGCCGGGTACGCCGCCACGAGCGACCTCAACGTGTGGCTGCCCGCCGCCGGCCCGGCCACCGACATCCAGTTCGCCGGAGAGAACGCGCGCGACCACCGGGCCTCGGTGCGCTACAACATCGGCACCGGCCAGGGGGTCGTGCCCGACCGGTTGAAGGAGGGCGACGAGATCTCGGTCACGTCGGTCGCCCTGCCCACCGATCTGGACGGCCTGCCCGCCCCCGAGGGGCCCGTCGTCGTCCCACCGGCCTTCACCGACGCGATGGCCCCGGCGGCGGACCGGATCGGGGCGGCCGCCGGCGACCCCTGGTCTCGGGCCACCGAGATTGCCCGGGTGCTGCGCACCGACGGCTTCTGGAGCAACGGCACCCGGGCGGGGGAGCAGCAGTACCTGCCGGGCCACGGGCTCGGGCGGCTCGGCACCTTCACCACCGAGTTGGTGGGCAGCGACGAGCACTACGCCGCCAGCTACGCCCTCATGCTCAACGCCCTGGGCTACCCCGCCCGCGTCGTGCTGGGCGGCGCGGTGGGCGAGGACGAGATCATCCGCGGCCGCGACGTCCGCGCGTGGGTGGAGGTCAGCCTCGCCGGCCGCGGCTGGGTGACGGTACCCACCGAGACGTTCACGCCGAGCCGCGACAAGCAGCCGAACACCACACCGCCCCGCACCACCGACCAGAGCCCGGCCGTCAACGTGCCGCCGCCGGCGCCGGTGCAGCCGCCCGGTTCGTTCGACTCGCTGTTCAACACCGGCGCGCCGGGCGACCTGCTGGAGCGACCCGACCTGCCCTACGACTGGCTCGGGTTGGTCGTCGCGGTGCTCCGGGTCGTCGGGCCACCGCTCGCGGTGATCCTGGCGTTCGCGATCGCCGTCCTCGGGTTGAAGGCCTGGCGGCGGCACCGCCGCCGCACCCGGGGCGCCGAGTCGACCCGCGTCGTCGGCGGCTGGATGGAGTACGTCGACCGGGCGCGCGATCTCGGCGCCACCGTGCCGGCGCAGGCCACGCGGCTGCAGCAAGCCAGCGCCGTGGGCTCGCCGGAGGCCGTCGCCCTGGCGCAGGGTGCGGACCGGGTCGTGTTCGGCTCGGCCGAACCGGACGCCGACGCGACGGCGGGCTACTGGGAGGATGTGATGGCCTCCCGCGCCGCCGCCGTGGCCGGGCTGCCCTGGTGGCGCCGGTGGGCCACCGCGCTCAACCCCCGCTCGCTCGTCCCGCTCGCCCGGGAGGCGCGGGCCCGCCGCGTTCGCACGTCCCCGTCCGCTCCTGCCCCTGAGACCCCGCCCACCGGGAGGCGTCCGTGAAGCTCCGCCTGCAGCTCGACCGCGGCACCACCGACCCCGTCGACGTGGCCCTCACCTGCGACAGCACCGCCACGGTGCACGATGTCGCCGAGTTCCTGGCCGTGGCCGATCCGGCGACCCCCGAGGGTGCCGTGCCACCCGCGGACCTGACGCTCTCGCTGGGCGGTGCCCGGGGGCGTGGCCTCGACCCGAGCCTGCCCATCGTCGACAGTGGCCTGCTTTCCGGCCAACGGGTGTCGCTGACCCGGGCGGGGGACCAGTTCGTCGCCGAGCGCAGCGCGCCGGCGGCGGTGCTCCGGGTGGTGGCGGGGCCGGACGCCGGCCGCGACCACCCGCTCCACACCGGATCCAACGTCGTGGGTCGCGGACGGGGCTGCCAGGTGCGGTTGTCGGACCCGATGGTGTCACGCCAGCACGTGCGGCTGAACGTCAGCGACGTCGTCGAGGTCGCCGATCTCGGCTCGGCGAACGGCATGGCCGTCAACGACGCCCCCGCCGTCCGGGAACACCTGCGCACGGGTGATCGGGTGAGCGTCGGCGACACCGACTTCGTGGTGCGCCTGCTGCGCAACGAGGCAGCCGAGGGGCGGGCCGAGGGCAGCGCCGTGCCGTTCATCCGCTCCCCGCGCCTGGTGAAGATCTTTCCGGGGGACAAGTTCGAGGCCCCCGAGCCACCCGAGCGGCCGCGTCCGGACCACTTCCCCCTCGCGATGGTGCTCGTGCCGCTGCTGATGGGTGCCGTGCTCTTCGCCGTGACCCAGACGTGGATCACCGTCATCTTCATCATGATGATGCCGCTGATGATGATCGCGCACTGGCTGGAGACGCGCGCCTCCGGGCGGCGGGACCACCGGGAGGCGCTGCGGCTCTTCCGCTTCGACATCGCCACCCTGCGTCACGACGTCGGGCAGGCGAACCAGCGCGAGATCATGAGCCGGCGGCTGGAGAATCCCTCGGCCGGCGAATGCGTCGCGGCGGCGTCCGACCGCAGCCCGCTGCTGTGGTCGCGCCGGACCGACTCACCCGGCTGGGCCGAACTGCGCGTGGGTACAGGGACGGTGCCGCACCGCAGCGTCATCGAGATGCCGAGCGCGAAGAAGGCGCCGCGCGAGCTGTTCAACGAGCTGGGCGCGGCGCTCGAACCGGTGCGCGAGGTCCACGACGTGCCGGTCATCGTCCAGCCCGCCCAGGAAGGCGGCGTCGGCGTCGCCGGCCCCCGGCCGGTCGCGGCGGCGCTGGCCCGCGCGCTCGTCGTCCAGGCCGCGGCGCTGCACTCCCCGGAGGAACTGGCGATCGGCGTGGTGGCGTCGGCGCGCACCGCGCCCGACTGGGACTGGCTGAAGTGGCTGCCGCACACCGACGGCCCGCGCAGCCCGGTCGACGTGCCCCACCTCGCGGCCACCGACGGCGGGGCCACGCAGCTCGTGTCGGCCCTGACGGAGCTCGCCGCCGGCCGGGCGACCGACAAGAACCTCCGCTCGGTCGCGATCAAGACGCCGGTGTTCGTGCTCGTGGTCGAGCACGACGCCCCCGTGGAGTTCGCCCGGCTGACCGAACTCGCCGAGAAGGGCTGGCGCGAGGGCGTCCACGTGGTGTGGGTCGCGCCAGAGGTCGCGCAGCTGCCGGCGGCGTGCCGGACGTTCGTGGACGTCACCGACGCCCCGAGTGGCGACGTCGGCTACCTGTGCACCGGTGACCTGGTGGCACCGGTGCGGCTGGAGACCCTCGAGGCGGACGCCGCGGCGTCCTTCGCGCGGGGGCTGGCGCCGGTGGAGGACATCACGGGGCTGTCGGAGGACAGCTCGGACCTGCCGCGCAGCATCTCGTGGTTGAACCTGGTCGGCACCGGGCTGGGCGACGAGCCGTCGTTCGTCGTCGAGCGGTGGCTGGAGAACCGGTCGGTGTTCTCGGGGCCCTACGCACCGGCCGTCCTGCCGCGCAAGCCGGCCCAACTGCGGGCCACGCTCGGCGTCAACGCGGGTGGCCTGCACCAGCTCGACCTGCGCGCCGACGGGCCGCACGCCCTGGTGGGCGGCACCACCGGTTCGGGCAAGTCGGAGCTGCTGCAGACGTGGATCCTGGGCATGGCGGCGTCCAACAGCCCCGAGCGACTGACGTTCCTGCTCGTGGACTACAAGGGCGGCTCGGCCTTCGCCGAGTGCAACGACCTGCCGCACACCGTGGGGTTGGTGACCGACCTGAACTCCAACGGCGTCCGCCGGGCGCTCACCTCGCTGGCCGCGGAGCTGCGCCACCGCGAGGAGGTGTTGCACCGGTACGCGGCGAAGGATCTGGTCACCCTCGAGAAGACCCACCCGGCGGCGGCCCCGCCCAGCCTGGTGATCATCGTCGACGAGTTCGCCGCGCTGGTGCAGGAGGTACCCGACTTCGTGGACGGAGTCGTCAACGTGGCCCAGCGGGGGCGCTCCCTGGGGTTGCACCTGATTCTCGCGACGCAGCGCCCCGCGGGCGTCATCAAGGGCAACCTGCTGGCCAACACCAACCTGCGCGTGGCGCTGCGCGTGGCGGACATCGACGACTCCACCGACGTCCTCGGCATCCCCAACGCCGCCTACTTCGACCAGGACACCCCCGGCCGGGCCATCTCGAAGACGGGCCCGGGCCGCTTCATCACGTTCCAGACCGGCTACGTGGGTGGGCACACCGGCCAGGTGGTCGCGGCCCCCGACATCGCGGTGCGTGAGCTGGGGTTCTCCCGGTCCGTGCCGTGGGAGCGGCCGTTCAGCGCGGACGAACCCCTCGACGAGCCGGGCACCCACGATCTGGGGCCCAACGACATCGCGCGCATCGTCGACACCATCACCGCTGCCCACGAGCGCGCCGAGCTGCCGGCGCCCCGCAAGCCGTGGCTGCCCGATCTGCTGCCCCACTACGCGCTGGGCTCCCTGCCGAGCCGGCGCCGAGACGACGCCCTGGTGTTCGGCATCGCCGACGACGCGGACGCCCAGGCCCAGCCGACGATCGCCTTCCACCCCGACGTGGAGGGCAACATGGCGGTGTTCGGGGCGTCGGGCTCGGGCAAGTCGACGCTGCTGCGGACGCTGGCCATCGCGGCGGGATACACCGTGCGGGGTGGGCCCTGCCACGTCTACGGGCTCGACTTCGGCTCGCGCGGCCTGGCGATGCTGGAGGACCTGCCACACGTGGGCAGCATCATCGTCGGCTCCGACGAGGAGCGGGTGCAGCGCCTCGTCACCTGGCTGCGGGACGTGTGCGAGGACCGCGCGGCGCGGTTCGCGGCGGTGAACGCCTCAACCATCACGGAGTACCGCCGGCTGGCGGACGCCTCCGAGGAGCCGCGCATCCTGGTGCTGCTCGACAACGTCGGCGCGATGCGCAACGCCTACGAGGTGTCCAGCAACGCGTGGGTGTTCGACACGCTGATCCAGGTGGCCGGGGACGGTCGGCCGCTGGGCGTCCACCTGCTCGTGACCGCCGATCGGCTCAACTCGGTGCCGACCGCGCTGGCTGCGGCGATCCAGAGCCGCGTCGTGCTGCGCATGGCCGACGTCAACGACTACGGCTTCGTCGGCGTCCCCCACGACATCCTCACGCCCGACTCGCCGCCGGGGCGGGGCATCTACGCCGACCGCGAGATCCAGGTCGCGCTGCTCGGCGACAGCCCCGACGTGGCCGCCCGGGCCGGGGCGGCCCGCGGGTTCCGCAACTCGATGGAGCGCGCAGGCGTGACGCCCGCCCCGGCGATCCGGCGGCTGCCGGAGCAGGTGTGGTTCGGCGAGTTGCCGGCCGAGGTGGACGGTCGTCCCGTGCTGGGCGTGCGCAGCGACGACCTGGGCACCTGGACGTTCGACCCGACCGGCTCGTTCATCGTCTCGGGTCCGCCCGGGTCGGGGCGCACGACGGCGGTCCGGTCGCTGGTGCGGGCCCTGCGGCGGCGCGACCCCGCCTGGCGGACGGTGCTGCTCACCGGGCGCCGCGTCGGCCTCGCGCAGGGTGAGAACTGGACGCACGCGGCGGTCGGGACCGAGAAGGTCGCGGAGATGGCGACCCAGTTGATGGACGACCTGCGCGAGCTGGAGGCGTCCGGCGCAGGGTCGCCGCTGAAGCTCGTGCTCGTGCTCGAGGCGGTGGACGAGCTGGCGAACTCCGACGCCGAGTCGACCCTGTCGGAGCTGGTGGCGCTGGCGCTGGCCAACGACGTGTTCGTGGTGAGCGAGGGGGAGGTGTCGGCGCTGGGCGGCAGCTACGGGCTGATGGCGGCGGTGAAGGTGTCGCGACGCGGACTGGCACTGCAGCCCGACTCCGGCGACGGCCAGCTCGTCTACCGCACCGACTTCCCCATGCGGGCGCGCAGTTCGCAGTTCCCGGCGGGTCGCGGCTTCCTCGTCGCCCTGGGCCGCACCGAGCTGGGTCAGGTGGCGGTGCCGGACTGACCTGCGGACTGGGCGTGAGGGCCCGGCCCCCGTGGGACGCCGTGGGTCGCCGTCACTCGGAGTTCGCCTCGATCGAGTCGATCAGCTTGCGGGCCAGGGTGCGCAACGTCAGGAGTTCCTCGGGTTCCATGTCGATGCGTTCCAGCAGGGCGCAGTGCACCGCCTCGGCGTCCGCCCGCAGTGCCGACCCCGCGGGGGTGAGGCTGACGCGCACCAGCCGTGCATCCTGCGCGCTGCGCGACCGGGAGACAAGGCCCCCCGCCTCGAGCCTGCCCAGCAGCGGGGAGAGGGTGCCCGAATCGAGATGGAGCCGCTCGCCCAGCTCGCTGACGGTGACCCCGTCCTGTTCCCACAGCGTGAGCATCACCAGGTACTGGGGGTAGGTCAGCCCGATGTCGGCCAGAGCGGTGCGATAGGTCGAGGTGGTGGCACGGGAGGCCGCATAGAGGGCGAAGCAGAGTTGTTGGTCGAGACGGAGGTCGGGTTGCACGGCTCCATGGTCACACGCCGTTTGTGTTGTGCGCAATCCAATTGTGCGCAACACTTTTCGCATGATCTCACCGACGCATGAGCCCAACCACACCCGCGGCGCCACGCCGCCCGAGACCCACCCCGCCGGGCAGAACCAGCCCCCCCCGCGGCGGGGGCTGGGAGAGGTGGTGCGCTACATCGGCCGGATCGCCCTGGGCCTGTCGCTCCTCGGGGCCGGCTTCGGCCACCTGACGCACCAGCGCCAGGAGTTCCAGGCCCAGGTGCCGCCGTGGATCCCCCTGGACCCCGACTTCGTGGTCGTGGCCTCCGGCGTCGTCGAGCTTCTGCTGGGAGCCGCCCTCGTGCTCGTTCCGCTGCGCTTCCGGCCGGCGCTCGGCTGGATCGTGGCCGCCTTCTTCGTCGCAGTCTTCCCCGGCAACATCTCCCAGTACGTGACGCAGACCGACGGGTTCGGCCTCGACACCGACCAGGCGCGTTTCACCCGGCTGTTCTTCCAGCCCGTGCTCGTGCTCTGGGCCCTGTGGTCCACCAGCGCATGGCGCGACCGGCGCCGCGTCTGGGCCCAGGTGCGCGGGCGCCGCTGACCCTCACCGGCTCCTGCCGGCCCGACCTGCCCGCAGGCCGGTGCGCCGTCGGCGCGTGGGCCGGGGGAGTGCTCCCCACGGTGCGATCGGCGAACCCCTCGTAGGTTGAATTCATCGAAGCGACACCGGGTCGCGATCGAGAGACAGAACCAGTGGGTCCGGTGGGGGGCCGACAGACGAAAGGAGACACCATGTCGGGCATGGTCGGAATGGACATTGCTGGCGTTCGTGCGCTGTCGAAGCTGATGCTCAGCAAGGCGGACGAGATCGACAACGCCGCCAAGGCGATCACCAAGCAGCTCAACTCCGTGAAGTGGGTCGGCAACGACGCGCAGCGGTTCCGCAACGACTGGAACGGGCGGCTGACGAGCAACGTCCGCACGGTGACCGATGCGCTGCGCACGGCGGGCAAGCAGGCCTCCCGCGACGCCGACGAGCAGGAGAAGGCCTCCTCCTGAAGCTGAGGCGTCCGCACCACGGCTCACCCGAACGCCCCGGTCCACCTGGACCGGGGCGTTCGCCGTGTCTGCGCCTGAGCCTCAGACGCCGGGGTAGCTGTCCAAGTTCCAGGCGTTGCCCTCGGGGTCCGCCAAGGCCGCGTTACGGCCACCGTGCGGTGCCGCGTCGGGCTCGCTGAGGACGCGCCCGCCGGCGGCCAGCCCCGCCGCGAGGACGGCGTCCACCTCGGCGTCATCGGCCACGACCAGGTTGACCGTGGCGTTGCCCGGCTTGATCCAATCCGCCCCCACGCCGGCCGAGCCGAACATGACGCCGCCCGTGTCGCGCCACTGGAGTTGGGCGTGGTGGACGACGGAGGCGTCGGTGTCGTCGCGCACGACGAGCCGTTCTGTGAACCCGAGGGCGTGGAGGAAGGTGAGGGCGGCGTCCGCGTCGCGGTACCTGAGGCAGGCATAGAGCTGTGGTGTGGTCATGAGCACCACTGTGCCCTCACCCGATCAGCGGTTCTTGCACGATTGGGAACTCAGCAAGCGTGGCCGTCGGGGTCAGGCCAGCGAAGCGACGCCACTCGCGGGTGAGGTGGGCCTGGTCGGCGTAGCCGGCCGCGGCCGCGGTTTCGGCCAGCGGGACACCGTTGGTCGCCAGCGTCCGGGCCCGGTCGAAGCGCGCGACCTGGGCCACCTCCTTGGGGCTGAGGCCGAACTCCGCCATGAACAGGTTCCGAAGGTGGCGGCGGCTGACGCCCAGCTCGCGCGCCACCTCCTCGACACGACGCGGCGCACCGGTCAGCCGTCGCCACCCCAGTTCCGCCGTACGGTGGCCCGCCCGTCCGGCGCGCCCGAGGCGTTCCAACAGATGCTCCTCGAGCACGGTGAAGCGTCGCGCCCAGCTCAGCGGAGCCAGCCGTTCGTGCAAGCACCGCGGCAGGGCAGCGCCGAGCTCGTCACCGGACACCAGGGTCGAGGCGAGTGGTGCCGCCGGGACGCCGAGCAGCGCCCGCGCCCCACGGGGGGTCAGGCCGAGCTGCAACCCGACTTGGCTGCCGTGCGTGCGGATCAGAGACGGCCGGGTGTGCAGGCCCGCCGCCAGCGTCCAGAACCGGGCGGACGCCGCCTCGGTCCCCCACCCGCAGTCCAGGGGTTCGTCGAAGGCGAAGATGACGGTCAGGGCCGAGGACGGCAAGCCGTGGTGCACGGCGTCGGTCGGCAGCCGGTAGTCGTACCCCACGCAGCTGGCGACGTATGGGCGCAATGCCGGGTGCATCGGACGCGTGACGGACCCCATGCCCGGGAACGGTACGCCGTTTCCGGCGCACCCACGTGCCATGCTGGGGGCCATGCTCGTCTTCGTGCCCCTGGCCCCCGCCGACCTCGCCGCCTGGGCGTCCGGCGACGACCGCGCGGGGCGCGGGTTCGCCGCGACGCCGGGGTTCCTGGCCACCTTCGGCATCGCGCGCGGCGACGACGAGGACGCCGACCTCACGCTGCTGGAGATCGCGGCGCTGGACGGTCTGCTGCACCACGGCGTCCGCCTCGTCGCGGTGTGCGACACCACCACCCTGACGGTCGACGACAGCGCCGACGCCGACCTCGGCGCCGTCACCCTGCCGCCGACGGGCTACGGACGCGTCACCAGCCTTTTCACCGACGACGCCGACGGCGCGGCGCTCGCGGCGTCGGTGCGCGACCAGGTGGCCGGATTGAACCTGGCGGACGCCTGGGACGCCGACGCGACCCGTCCGCTGCTGGCCGACGTCGACCTGCTCTGGCACGGTTCCACCGAGTGGGAACGCCTGTCACACTAGGCACCATGCCCAGGAGCTTGTGGAAGGGCGCGGTCAGCTTCGGCCTGGTCACGATCCCGGTGAAGTTGTACTCCGCGACGGAGGAGAAGGACGTCACGTTCCGGCAGGTGCACCCTGCCGACGGCGGCCGCATCAAGTACAAGCGCGTGTGTGAGGTCTGCGGCGAGGAGGTCCCCTACTCCGAGATCGCAAAGGGCTACGAGACCGCCGACGGTCGCATGGTGATCCTCGAGGCGTCCGACTTCGAGG
Organism: Propioniciclava soli; assembly: GCF_038502305.1. Taxonomy (NCBI): domain Bacteria; kingdom Bacillati; phylum Actinomycetota; class Actinomycetes; order Propionibacteriales; family Propionibacteriaceae; genus Propioniciclava; species Propioniciclava soli. The sequence goes on along the minus strand of NZ_CP115965.1, from coordinate 2,205,367 downwards.
ACCTGCCGTTGCCGACGGCCAAGCAGGTCGAGATCGTCCAGTTCGTCGAGGACGGCGAGATCGACCCCACCGCCCACAACAAGTCGTACTTCCTCGAGGCCGAGGGCCCCGGGGCCAAGCCGTACGTGTTGCTGCGCGAGGCGCTCCGGAAGGCCAAGAAGGTTGCGGTGGTCAAGGTGGCGCTGCGCTCGCGGGAGTCCCTCGCGCTGATCCGCGCCACGGACGACCTGCTCGTCATGCAGACCCTCCTGTGGCCCGACGAGCTGCGCGACGGGTCGTTCGCGGCGCCCGACAGCGAGATCAAGGCGTCCAAGGGTGAGGTCGACATGGCGAAGATGTTCATCGACCAGCTGACCGCCCCCTACGAACCGGATGCGTTCACGGACTCCTACCGCGAGGCCCTCGAGCAGGTCGTCGCGGCCAAGCTCGGGGACGCTCCGGCCCCCGAGGCGGCCGAGGCCGAGACCGGTGGCGGTGATGTCGTCGACCTGGTGGCCGCGTTGAAAGCGTCGGTCGAGGCGGCGAAGAAGCGTCGCGAACAGGCGGCCAAGACGGGCTGATTTGGCGTCGGGATGCCGGCTCGCGCGCGAATGTCCACCTCAGGCGGTCGAGAGCGGGGAGCGTGGGGCGCCGTGCGCCGTACCATGGGCCCATGGACGCCGTGACCCGAGTTCCCCTGCCCGTCAACGAGCCCGTGCTGACCTACGCGCCCGGATCGGCCGAGCGCGCAGCGCTCGAGGTGCGCCTCGCGGAACTGGCTGCGGCACCGCCGGTGGCGCTCGACGCCTGGATCGGCGGGGAGCGGCGCCCGGGCTCGGGCGAGGAGCTCGAGGTGTGCATGCCGTCCGACCACGCCCACGTGCTCGGCACCCTCCGCGGCGCGACGCAGGCGGACGCCCGCGCGGCGATCGACGCCGCCCTCGCCGCCGCGCCCGCCTGGGAGGCGCTGCCGTTCGACGAGAAGGCCGCGATCTTCCTCCGTGCGGCTGAGCTGATCGCCGGGCCGTACCGCGCGACCATGAACGCCGCGACGATGCTCGGGCAGGGCAAGACCGTCCAGCAGGCCGAGATCGACGCCGCCTGCGAGCTCATCGACTTCCTGCGCTTCAACGTGCACTTCGCCCAGCAGATCATGGCCGAACAGCCCGAGAACTCCCCGGGGGTGTGGAACCGGATGGAGTATCGGCCACTGGAGGGTTTCGTCTACGCGATCACCCCGTTCAACTTCACCGCCATCGCGGGCAATCTGCCGACGTCGGCGGCGCTCATGGGCAACACCGTCGTCTGGAAGCCGGCGCTCACGCAGACGTACGCCGCCCACTTCCTGGTGGAGGTGCTCCGCGAGGCGGGCCTCCCGGACGGTGTCATCACCATGCTTCCGGGTCACGGCAAGGACGTGTCCGAGGTCGTGCTGGCCGACCCGCACCTCGCCGGCATCCACTTCACCGGTTCGACGGCGGTCTTCCAGGGGCTCTGGCAGGAGGTCGGAGCGAACATCGCGCAGTACCGCAGCTACCCGCGGCTCGTGGGGGAGACGGGCGGCAAGGATTTCATCGTCGCTCACCCGTCCGCCGATCCGAAGATGACCGTGACCGCCCTGATCCGCGGCGCGTTCGAGTACTCCGGGCAGAAGTGCTCCGCCGCGTCGCGTGCCTACATCGCCGCCAGCCTCTGGGAGACCATCAAGGACGACCTCGTCGCCCAAACCAACGCCCTCGCCGTCGGCGACGTCCGCGACCTGTCCAACTTCACCAGCGCCGTGATCGACGAGCGGGCCTTCCGCAAGCTCAGCAAGGTCATCGACGCCTGCCACGCCGACCAGGGCATGGAGGTCGTCGCCGGGGGCACCTACGACGACTCCGTGGGCTGGTTCGTCCGCCCCACGATCGTGACCTCGACCGACCCGGACGCCGACATCTTCGTCACCGAGTACTTCGGCCCGATCTTGGGCGTGTACGTCTACGACGATGACGACTTCGAGGCCGTGCTCGATCTCGTGGACGGCGCCAGTGCCTACGCGCTGACCGGGTCGATCCTGGCGACCGACCGGGCAGCCATCGAGCTGGCGGCGCAGCGGTTGCGGTTCACCGCGGGCAACTTCTACGTCAACGACAAGCCCACGGGCGCCGTGGTCGGCCAGCAGCCGTTCGGCGGGGCGCGCGCCTCCGGCACGAACGACAAGGCGGGCTCGATGTGGAACCTGATCCGCTGGGCGAGCCCGCGGGCGATCAAGGAGACCTTCGTCGCGCCGACGTCCACGTCCTACCCCCACATGGGCTGAGCGGACGCCGCCGCGCGGCTCAGCGCCCCTGCAGCCAGCGCTGCCCGGCGCGCTCCTGCGCGGCGAGCGCGTCCAGGATCTCCGGGGCCGCCTTCTTCTCGATGGAGCGGCCCATGAGGGGGACGTTCACGGTGAGGTCGCCGTCGTAGGTGAGTTCGGTGCCCGACGCGGTCGGGACGAGGCGGAACGCGGCCCCTGCGGTGACCGGCGCGCCCGGCACGGTGATCGTCAGCTGACCGCTGCGCGCGCCGTCGGCGTCCGCGTCGCCGTAGGCCGTGTCCAGCACCAGCGTCAGGTGGGGGCCGAGAAAGGTCCTGACCTCGGCGGGTGAGGGGACGGCCACCTCCACGGCCGTGCGTGCCGCGGTGGCGACGACGCGCTGCTCGACGGCACCGGCTTCGGTGGCCATCTGCGTGAGGAACGCCTCGTCGGTGAGCATCGCGTGCACCTCGGCGGGGGTGGCGGGGTAGGTCTGGCGTGCGGACAGCTTCATGCCCCTCTGCCTACCGGGTCGCCCACCCCGAGCACAAGCGGGAGCGCCGCGAACGCGGGGGCGTCGCGCCGCCGCAGCCGCCGCGACGCGGTAGGCTCATTGGGTCGGGACACGCAAGGAGGCGCGCCAGAATGAACGTCGGCGAGAAGTTTTCCCACATCGAGGCCGCAGTGGCCGAAATCTTCTCGCGGGCTGCGGTGCTCGCGGGGGACGGTGCTCGGCCCCGTCCCGCCGCGCTCGCCCGCGCGTGGCTCGCGGGTGCCGACACACCCCCGGGCGGCGCGGCGGAGGTGGCCGGACGCCTGCTTGCCGCGCAGGCGGAGGCCGGCTCCCGTCGGGGACCCGAGGAGGACCTGGTGGCAGCCTTCACCCCGCTGGAGTCGCGCGACGGCTGGTCGGCGGGCGGCTCGACGGTGGTGCAGGTGGTGACCGACGACCGTCCCTTCCTGGTCGACACCGTGACGGCCGTGCTCGCCGATGCGGACTGGACGATCCGATCGGTCCACCACCCGATCCTGGCCGTGCGCCGCGATGACGCCGGTGAGCTCCGCGCGGTGGGCGGGGCCGGAACCCGCCCGGAGTCCTGGCTGACCGTGGAGGCCTACCCGCCGCTCGGCTCCGCGGCCGACGAGCTCCTCCCCGGGTTGGTCGAGCGGCTGCACGCCGGGCTCGCCGCCTCCCGCGTGGTCCATGCCGACACCGCCGCCATGGCGACCCGGCTGGCGGAGGCGGTGGCCCGGTTGGAGGACACGCCCCAGCCCGTCGGTGTGGCCTGGGTGCGGCGGGTCACCGAGCTGCTGCGATGGTTGGCGGACGACCACTTCGAGTTCATCGGGGCGCGCGACTACACGGTGGACGGGGACACGTTCACCGCCGTGCCCGGCAGTGGGCTGGGCATCCTGCGCGGTGAGGCGCCCGACCCCTTCCACGCCACCCAGATCACGCAGAGCCCCGAGATCCTGGTCGTCACCAAGGACTCCCGGCCCGCGCCCGTGCACCGCCTCGACCACCTCGACTACGTGGCCGTGCGCACCTACAGCCGCGGGGGCGTGCTCGTCGGCGAGCGCCGCTTCCTGGGGTTGTGGACGACCCGGGCCTACCTCGAGCCGATCGAGCGGATCCCCCTGGTGCGGGACAAGGCGGCGTGGGTGTGGGAGGAACTCGGCCTGGCCGAGGACTCCCACTCGGGGCAACTCGCCCGCGATGCCATGGCCAGCCTGCCGCGGGACCACTGGTTCGCCGACGCGGTGCCCGACCTGGCGGCGCTGGTGCGGCAGATCGCCGGCGTCCAGGAGCGGCGCCGTGCCCGCCTGATCGTGCAGCGGGCGCCGCACGGCCGGTTCTGGTCCTGCTTCGTGTACGTGCCGCGCGACCGGTACCGCACCGTCATCCGCGAGCGCATCACGGCGCTGCTGCGGGAGCGCCTGGGCGGTGAATCGGTCGAGTTCCGGGCGCTCGTCAACGAGAGCTCGATGGCTCGCCTGCTGCTGGTGGTGAAGCGGCCCGACGGGGCGCCCGAGCCGGCGGTCGACCTCGCGGCGCTGGAGGCCGAGGTGGCCCACGCCGCGCGCATCTGGGACGACGACTTCAACGACGCCGCCGACGAGTTGCCCGCCCAGGAGCGCGGCGTCGAGTTCGGGGAGGCGTACGAGGCGGCGTACACCGCCAAGCAGGCGCTGGCCGACCTGCGCCTCGCGAACGAGCTGGCCGCGCCCGGCGATCTGCGGTTCGCGCTGTATTCCCCCGATGATCCCGGTGACCCCGCCGACCTCCGGTTCAAGGTCATCACCGCGGAGCCCATGTCGCTGACGCGCGTGATGCCGCACCTCAACGCCCTCGGCGTCGACGTGACCGACGAGCGCCCCTATGAATGGGACCTGCGCGGACGCCGCGTCTACCTCTACGACTTCGGCTTCGTCCTTCCCGCCGGGCAGACGCTCCAGGATTGGCGGTCGGACGACCGCGTGCGGTTCGCGGAGGCGTTCGAGGCGTCCTACACCGGGGTCTGCCACGCCGGGGAGCTGAACAAGCTGGTCATGCGGGCCGGCCTGGCGTGGCAGCAGGTGGCGTGGCTGCGCGGCATGGCCCGCTACCTGCAGCAGGCGGGCACCCCGTACAGCCAGGTCTACGTCGCCGCCGCGCTCAACGCCAACCCCGACATTGCGGGCGCCCTCGTGACCGCCTTCGAGACGCGGTTCGACCCCGCCCAGCACGCCACCGAGGCGGCCCGTGTCGAGGACTTCGAGGCAGAGATCGCCGGCATCCTCGACGCCCTCGACGCGGTGGAGTCGCTCGACCAGGACCGCATCCTGCGGATGTTCGTCGCCGTGCTGCGGGCCATCGTCCGCACCAACGCGTTCGCGGCCGACCGGCCGGCGCTGGCGTTCAAGATCCGCCCGCGCGAGCTGGCCCTGTTGCCCGAGCCGCGACCGGCGCACGAGATCTTCGTGTACAGCCCCCGCGTGCAGGGCGTGCACCTGCGGTTCGGCGCGGTGGCCCGCGGCGGGCTGCGGTGGTCGGACCGTCGCGAGGACTTTCGCACCGAGGTGCTCGGTCTCGTCAAGGCCCAGATGGTGAAGAACACCGTGATCGTTCCGGTGGGCGCCAAGGGCGGCTTCGTGCCCCAGCACCTGCCCGATCCGCGCATCGACCGGGCCGCCTGGCTGGCCGAGGGGGTCGCCTGCTACGAGATCTTCATCGGCTCGCTGCTGAGCCTCACCGACAACCTCGTCAACGGCCAAGTGGAGCCGCCGCCGGACGTGGTGCGCCACGACGGCGACGACACCTACCTCGTGGTGGCGGCCGACAAAGGTACGGCGACGTTCTCCGACATCGCCAACGCTCTGTCGGTGGAGCGCGGCTTCTGGCTGGGGGACGCCTTCGCCTCCGGCGGCTCGGTCGGCTACGACCACAAGGAGATGGGCATCACCGCCCGCGGGGCGTGGGAGTCGGTGAAGCGGCACTTCTTCGAGCTCGGGGTGGACTGCCAGGCCGAGGACTTCACCTGCGTGGGCATCGGCGACATGGCCGGTGACGTGTTCGGCAACGGCATGCTGCGCAGCACCCACACGCGGCTCGTGGGGGCGTTCAACCACCTCCATGTCTTCCTCGACCCGAATCCGGACGCCGCCGCGTCCTTCGCCGAGCGCGAACGCCTCTTCGCGCTGCCGCGCTCGTCGTGGGCCGACTACGACGCGGCGTTGATCTCTCCCGGGGGTGGGGTGTGGCCCCGGACGGCGAAGTCGGTGCCGATCAGCGCCGAGGCGCGCGCTGCGCTGGGGGTGGCCGACGACGTCCGCTCGCTCACGCCGAACGAACTGATCCGGGCGTTGCTCGCCGCGCCGGTGGATCTGTTGTGGAACGGGGGCATCGGCACCTACGTGAAGGGGTCGGGCGAGTCCCCTGCCGACGTCGGCGACAAGGCCAACGACGCGGTGCGCCTCGACGGGTGTCAGGTGCGGGCGCGCGTGGCGGGCGAGGGCGGCAACCTCGGGTGGACGCAGGCGGGCCGCATCGAGTTCGCCCGGGCCGGCGGCCGGATCAACACCGATTTCATCGACAACTCGGCCGGGGTCGACACCTCCGACCACGAGGTCAACATCAAGATCCTGCTGCAGCCGGAGGAGGCGCGCGGCGCTCTCAGCCCCGATGCGCGGGCCGAGCTGCTGGCGTCCATGACCGACGAGGTGGCGCAGTTGGTGCTGGCCCACAACGTGGACTCCAACATCGCCCTGTCGACCGTCGCGGCGCTGGGGCCGGGCATGGCCGGCGCGCACGAGGCGTGGATGCGGCGGCTCGAGGCGGACGGCCTCCTCGACCGTGACCTGGAGGGACTGCCGAGCCGGGCCGAGATGGAGCGCCGCCTCCAGCACGGCGAGGCGCTGACCCGGCCGGAGCTGGCGAGCCTGCTCGCCTGGACGAAGATCCGGCTCGAGGGCCTGGTGCTGGCCTCCCCGTTGCCGGACGACCCCTACCTGGCCGACCGGCTGGTCACCTACTTTCCGCGCGCGCTGCGCCAGCGGTACGCCGACGCCATGGCGGCGCACCCGCTGCGGCGCGAGATCGTGACGATGGTGACGGTGAACCGCTTCGTCAACTCGCAGGGGCCGAGCGCCTACCACCGGCTGGCGGAGGAGACGGCGTCCGATGTCACCGAGATCATCCGCGCGCAGCTCGCGGCGCGGACGATCCTCGCCGTCGCCCGCGACGAGATGGCGCTCACCGATCTGGGGGTGGCCGCGGACACCGAGCTGCGGATCCGCGTCGAGCTGCAGCAGATGGTGGAGCGCACCACCCGGTGGCTGCTGCACAACCGGCGTGGAGACCTCGACATCAAGGGTGAGGCGGCGGCGCTCACCGAGGCCGTCACGGTGCTGCGGGAGCAGCTGGCGGACGTCTGCACCCCCCGGCAGCGCGCCGACATCGACGCCCAGCGCGCCGCGCTCGCCGGCGCAGGCGTGCCCGACGCGCTCGCGGCCCGGGTGGCCCAGGCCCGCTACCTGCACCTGGCCCTGTCGATCGCCCAGCTGGCCCGCGAGAGTGGGCGAGACCTGGCGCTGGTCGCCCGGGTGTACTTCACGGTGGCCGAGCGGCTGGGGCTCGACCTCGTGCTGGAGCGGGTCAACGAGCTGCCGCGGGTCGACCGGTGGGACACGATGGCCCGCGCCGCCCTGCGCGACGACCTCGCCCGCCTGCAGGCGGACCTGACCGGCGCCGCGCTCCGGGTGGGGGGAGCCGGGGCGGACGCCGCCGCGATCGTCGCCGCCTGGGAGGCCACCGCCGGTGGCGTGGAGCGCGAGGCGTCCGAATTGCGCGAGATCACGGCGGAGGAGACGACGCTGGCGCGGATGTCGGTGGCGCTGCGGACGATCAGGACGCTGTTGGTGTAGGCGGGGGCGGTTTCCGAGCCGTGGGCCCCCGCGGGGTGCCGCGCGGTCATCGGGGAGACTGGGGGCATGCGCATCGACCTCCACACGCATTCGCTGGTCTCCGACGGCACGGACACCCCCACCCAGCTGGTGCGCAAGGCGGCCGAGGCCGGGCTGGGCGCCATCGCGCTGACCGACCACGACACCTTCGACGGGTTGCGCGAGGCGAAGCTGGCGGGGCAGTCCGTCGGCGTGGAGGTGCTGGGCGGCCTGGAGATGTCCACCCAGCTGGGCGGCAAGTCGGTCCATCTGCTGGGCTACGGCTGCGATCCGCACGATCATGCGCTGCTCGACGAGCTCGCACGGGTGCGGGTGGGGCGTTCAGACCGGGTGCCGGCCATGGTCGCGAAGCTCACCGAGCTCGGCATGCCGCTCACCGTGGACGACGTGCTGGCCCAGGCGGGCGGGGCCTCCCTGGGCCGGCCCCACCTGGCCGACGCCCTCGTGGCGAAGGGGTACGTGTCAGGCCGTGACGAGGCGTTCGAGCTGTTCTTGTACGAGGGCGGGCCGGCCTACGTCGACCGGTACAGCACGCCGTTGACGACCGCGATCGACCTGGTGCACGGCGCTCGCGGTGTCGCCGTGCTCGCCCATCCGTGGGGACGCGGCCGGCGCGCCGACCTGCCCGCGCCCTACCTCACCGAGCTGGCCTACGAGCACCGGCTCGACGGCGTCGAGGTGGACCACCCCGATCACGACGCCGAGACCCGCGCCGCGTTGCGGACGTTGGCGTCCGGCCTGGGGCTCCTGGCCACCGGCTCCAGCGACTACCACGGCCTGGGCAAGACCCGGAACCCCCTCGGCGTGGAGACGACGCCCGAGGAGACGTACGCCGAGGTGGTGCGCCGCATCCGGTCGCGGGGCGGACGCCCGTGAACCTACCCCTCCGTCCCTGCCCCGATCCACGAATCTGGAGCCCCGCATGAACGCTGTCGTGCTCGCCGTCCTGCTCATGCTCGTGCTCGCCTTCGCACGAGTCCACGTCGTGATGGCGCTGATCATCGGCGCCATCGTCGGCGGCCTGCTGGCCGGCCTGGGGCTGGCTGCGACCATGGAGTCGTTCACGGCCGGCATCGCCAACGGCGCATCGATCGCGCTCAGCTACGCCGTGCTCGGCGCGTTCGCCGTGGCGATCGCCCACTCGGGTCTGCCGCAGGCGTTCGCGGGCTGGGTGACCCGGCAGGCGGGTCCGGACGCCGGCGTCCGACGCACGCGGTGGCTGAAGTGGGGCCTGCTGGGCGTGGTGCTCGCCGCCGCGGTGATGAGCCAGAACGTCGTGCCGATCCACATCGCGTTCATCCCGCTGCTGATCCCCCCGCTGCTGGTGGCGTTCAACCGGTTCGGGATCGACCGCCGCGCGGTGGCGTGCATCCTGACGTTCGGCCTCGTCACGACCTACATGTACCTGCCCTACGGCTTCGGCAACGTTTTCCTCAACGAGATCCTGCTCGGCAACATCTCCCAGGCCGGGCTCGACACGACGGGGATCAACATCCTCCAGGCCATGGGCATCCCCGCCCTCGGCATGGTGGCGGGCCTACTCGTGGCGGTCTTCGTCACCTACCGGCGGCCCCGGGCCTATGCCGACCTGCCGGTCGCGGGGGAGGAGGACACCCCCGCCGTGGGCCCCGTCAGCGGGTACCGCATCGCGGTGGCGCTGGTGGCCGTGGTGCTGGCGCTGGTGATCCAGATCGTGGCGGACTCCCTGCTGCTGGGGGCGCTCGTTGGCTTCGCGGTGTTCCTGGCCACCGGGGTGGTGCGTTGGGGCGAGTCGGGTTCGGTCTTCAACCGCGGCATCCAGATGATGGCGATGATCGGGTTCATCATGATCGCCGCCCAGGGCTTCGCGCAGGTGATGCAGGATTCCGGGCAGGTCGAGCCCCTCGTCACGGCCACCGCCCAGGTGTTCGGCGACAACAAGGCGATGGCGGCGTTCGCGATGCTGCTCGTGGGCCTGCTGGTCACGATGGGCATCGGGTCGTCGTTCTCGACGCTCCCCATCATCACGACGATCTACGTGCCGCTCTGCCTCACCCTGGGGTTCTCGCCGCTGGCCACGGTGGCGCTCATCGGCACCGCGGGGGCGCTCGGCGACGCCGGGTCGCCGGCGTCCGACTCGACGCTGGGGCCCACCGCGGGGCTCGCGGCCGACGGGCAGCACGACCATGTGCGCGACACGGTGATCCCGACGTTTCTGCACTACAATATCCCGCTCCTGCTCGCCGGGTGGGTTGCGGCCCTCGTGTTGTGAGGCGACCCGGTAGGGTGGCTGTCATGAAGCAGCGGGGTGCGTGGCAGCCGTGATGACGGCTGCTTGATCGACCTTGCACGACGGCCGTCCAGCGGGCGGCCGTTTCGCATGCTCGCGGGACTTCCAGAACAGGAGACCTTCCATGACCGACCAGGTCACCACGACGGACACCACTCAGGACACCACCGAGGACGCGACCCAGGACGCCCATCAGGCGGACGCCGCGGCCGACGCGCTGGCGTCCTCGACGTCGGAGGCGTCCCTGCGGCGCTCCGAGCAGCGCAGCCGCGCCATCGAGGAGCAGATCGCGAAGGACCCATCGGGCTTCCGGATGCTCACCGGGGATCGGCCCACCGGGCACCTCCACATCGGCCACTACTTCGGCTCGTTGATGAACCGGCTGCGGTTGCAGGAGGCGGGCGTCGAAACCCTCATCCTGGTGGCCGACTACCAGGTGATCGCCGACCGGGACGGCACCGGCCCGCTGCGCGAGCGGGTGCAGTCGCTTGTGACCGACTACCTGTCGATCGGCATCGACCCGGCCCGGACCACCATCTTCGCCCACAGCCAGGTGCCGGCGCTGAACCAGCTGATGCTGCCGTTCCTGTCGCTCGTGACCGACTCCGAGCTGTACCGCAACCCCACCGTCAAGGCCGAGCACGAGGCCACGGGCGGCCGGCCCATGTCGGGGCTGCTGCTCACCTACCCCGTCCACCAGGCCGCCGACATCCTGTTCTGCAAGGCCAACCTCGTGCCCGTCGGCAAGGACCAACTGCCGCACCTGGAGCAGACTCGGGTGGTGGCCCGGCGCTTCGACGAGCGATACGGGCGTATTCAGGCGGACACACCCGTCTTCCCGCAGGCGGAGGCGCTGCTCTCGTCGGGCTCCCTGGTTCTCGGCACGGACGGCACGAAGATGAGCAAGAGCCGGGGCAACACCGTCGAGTTGCGGATGACCGCCGACGAGACAGCCAAGGTGCTCAAGCGCGCGGTGACGGATTCCGACCGCTTCATCACCTACGACCCCGCGGGCCGCCCCGAGGTGGCGAACCTCCTGACGATCGCCGGCCTGTGCACGGGTCGCGACCCGGGTGACATCGCCGCCGAGATCGGCAACGGAGGCGGCGGGGGACTCAAGAAGTACCTCATCGAGGTGTTGAACGAGACCCTCGCCCCCATCCGGGCGCGGCGCGCCGAACTCGAGGCCGCCCCCGACCACGTCATGGCCGTGCTCCGCGAGGGCAATGCGCGGGCCAACGCCATCGCCGACGCCACGTTGGGCGAGGTGCGCGAGGCGATGGGGATGGCGTACTGATGGCGACGTCGGTGGCAACCGAGGCGGAGTGGCTCATCAGCACCGCCACCACCCGGCGCGCGGTGTGGAGCGCCGTGGCCGTGTTCGGGTTCGGCGCCGCCGCGGTGGCGGCCGTGGCGGACGCCGTGCGCGCCCCGAACGTGCCGAGCATCGTGCTGGCCGTGATCGTGGTGTCGTTGCTGGCCATGGCCGTGGTGCTCGCCGCGGAGGCGGTCGCGTCCGGCATCGTGCAGGTGAGTTCGGCGGGCTACGCCATGCTGGGGCGTCGGCGTCCCTGGTCGGACGTGCTGGCGCTGGGCACCGGGCGCATCGAGGGGCGCGACGCTGCGGTCGTCGCCGTGCGGGGCGAGGCCGACGACCCGGTCGACCAGGACGTGCTGGCCGGCTTCACCGAGGCCGAGACCGAACGGGTCGTGGCCACGCTCCGCGCGCGGGCCGGGGCCCTCCCGGGCTTCGCCGAGGTGGTCGTGCCGGCCGATTGGTGGGCCCACGCCGAGGCGGAGGCCGATCGGGCCGCCGCCGTCGTCGTGGCCACGAGCGGACGCGAGCCCCTCGCCCGCCAGCGGGTGCCGTTCGGTTTCGGGACGCTGGTGGACACCGTGCGCCTCGACTACGGGGTCACGCCGTCCGGCGAGGAGGTCGCCCTCTACGCGCGTCACGGTCTGGTTCTCGGCGTCGTGGCCCAGGGCCGCCGCTGGCTGCGCCAGACCAAGAAGCGACGCTCGGTGGATCCGGCGACCCAGGTCGGGCGGCTGTTCGAGGACCACACGGTGCGGGTGGTGCCGGGCCGAGCCGGCGGGTTCGACCGCCTGGTCGTGGAGACCGCCGACGGCGCCAAACTGGTGTTCAACGCCGAGGAGCCCGACCGGTTCTGAACCGGGTCACTGCGTCGGGCTCACGGTGTCGACGTCACTCCGTCGGGGCAGCGGCCTCGGCGCCGGACGACTCGCCACCGCGGCTACGGCCGCGGCCACCACGACGACGCCGGCGCGGGGCGCCCTCACGCCCCGCACTCGCTGCCGGGGCGGCGGCCTCGCCAGCCCCGCCGGTCGGGGCAGAGGACGCGGAGGCGTCAGGCGCATCGGCCTGGGCCACGGCGGGCGTTGCCGCGGGGGCCTCACCCGCGTCCACGGGGCGGCCGTTGCGCGTGCGGCGGCGGCTGCGCTCGCGCGGCGCGCGCTCCTCGCGGGGCTTGCGCTCGCGGGGCTTCTCGTCGCGCGGCTCGCGGGGCTTCGCGTCGCGCAGGCGTCCCTTCGTCCCCTCGGGAATGTGGAGATCCGTGAACAGGTGCTCGCTCGTGGAGTAGGTCTCCTGGGGCTCCGGGAAGTCGAGCTCCAGCGCCTTGTTGATGACCTTCCAGCGGGTCACGTCGGCCCAGTCCACGAACGTCACGGCGACGCCCTTCGCGCCGGCGCGGCCGGTGCGTCCGATGCGGTGCACGTAGGTCTTGTCGTCGTCGGGGCACTCGTAGTTGATCACGTGGGTGATGTCGGCCACGTCGATGCCGCGCGCGGCGACATCGGTGGCGACGAGCACCTTGACGCGGTCCTCCCGGAACCGGGTCAGCGCCTTCTCGCGCAGCACCTGCGACAGGTCGCCGTGGATCGACGTCGCGGCGAACCCGCGCTCCTCCAGGTCATCGGCCAGGCGCTGCGCGGCGCGCTTCGTCCGGGTGAAGATCATCACCTTGCCGGCGTGGTCGGCCTGCAGGATGCGTCCGACGATCTCCGGCTTGTCGAGGTCGTGCGCCTGGTACACGAACTGGGTCGTGTCCGGCACGGTCGCCTTCGCGTCGTGCGCCTCGGCGCGGATGTTCACCGGCTGGCTCATGTGCATGCGCGCCAGGCCGGCGATGGCCGACGGCATGGTTGCGGAGAAGAGCAGCGTCTGGCGCGAGGCCGGCGTCCGCGCGATCAGCCGCTCCACGTCGGGCAGGAAGCCGAGGTCGAGCATTTCGTCGGCCTCGTCGAGCACCAGCACGCGGACGTGCGAGAGGTCGAGGGAGCGCCGGCTGGCCAGGTCGAGGAGCCGGCCGGGCGTACCCACCACGACGTCCACGCCGGACGCCAGCGCATCCAGCTGCGGCTCGTACCCCACACCGCCGTACACGGTGAGGATGCGGGCCTTGCGCACCTGCGAGGCGTCCGCGAGGTCGTCGGCGATCTGGAGGGCCAGCTCACGGGTCGGCGTCATCACCAGCGCCTGGGGCTTGCCCGGGTGCTCGAGGTCGGCGTAGGCCTCGTCGGTGGGGACGGCGACCCGCTGCAGCAGCGACACACCGAAGGCCAGCGTCTTGCCGGTGCCGGTGCGGGCCTGACCGATCATGTCGGTGCCCGCCAGGGCGATGGGGATGGACATCGACTGGATGGGGAAGGGGTGGATGATGCCCTTCAGGGCCAGTGATTCGACGATCTCGGGCCGGACGCCCAACTCGTCGAAGGTCGTCTGGGTCTCTGCCTGGGGCAGGGCGCTCTCGCTCAGTTCAGTGCCTCACTCTTCACCGGCGTGGGCCGGCACGAACACCGCCGCACGCGGTGCTCTCACTCGGGGCACGCACGGTGGCGGGGGCGCGCGGGTGTGCGCGCCTGAGCCATCCTACCGTGTCAGGCGCTGACGGCGCCGAACCCCACCGGGCGGGCGTGCTCGGAGCCAAGGTCGACGTAGGCGATCTGTGCCGCCGGGATGAGCACCTTCCGCCCCTTGTCGTCGGTGAGCGTGAACACACCGTTGTCCTTCAGCGCGACCCCCAGGGCCTCCTCCACGGAGGCCGCGGTGGCCTTCGTCTCCAACGAGACCTCGCGCTGGACGTGGCTGATTCCGACCTTGACCTCCATGGGCCCTCCTTAAGCTCGAGCGCCACCTTAGCCGCGGCCCGGGACAGTTCTGCCCCGCTTCGCCCGCGGCGAACGGCGGGGCGCGGCGGGGGTGGGTGGGTCAGCCGGGCAGGGTTCCGCGGGGCCCGTCCAGCAAGGGCGCGAACAGGTCGCCGCGCTCGTCGATCCGGGCCAGGGCGTCGCGGGCCTCGAAGCGCAGCGGTGCCCCGTCGGTGGCGTCCTCGACCTCGTCCCAGCTCAGCGGCGTGGAGACGGTGGGGGCGTCCTTCGCGCGCAGGGAGTAGGCGCACACGGTCGTCCGGCCGGCCAGGTTCTGGTTGACGTCCACGAGGATCTTTCCGGGCCGGGCAGCCTTCGCGATCTCGGTCAGGAACAGTTCGGGGTGGGCGGACGCCAGCCGCGTCCCGAGGGCCCGGGCATAGGCGATGACGGCCCCCGCCGGCGCGGGTTCCAGGGCGGCGTACACCTGCAGGCCCTTGCTGCCCGAGGTCTTGACGACGCAGGCGAGGCCGTCGGCGCCGAGTTCGCCGGCCACCAGCAGCGCCGCCGTGGCGATCAGGGGCATCGTGACGCCGGGCCCGGGGTCGAGGTCGACGACGAGCTGGTCGACCGGCAGCGCGTCGGTGAGCTCGGTGGTGGTCGCCCCCGGGGCCACCCGCCACTGGTGGGTGTGGAGTTCGAGCGCGGCAAGGTTGGCCAGCCACACGAGCGAGGCGAGCGAGTCGACCACCGGGTAGTCGATGTCCTCGCGGTGGCCGTCGACGTGGTGCACGTGCACCCAGTCGGGCGTGCCCGCGGGCACGTTCTTCTCGAAGAACGACGCGGCCTGCGTGCCGTTGGGGAAGCGGATGCGCGTGACGGGGCGTCCGGCCAGGTGGCGGAGCATGGTCGGCGCGACGGCGTGGTAGTAGGCGATCACCTCACCCTTGGTGAATCCCGACGGGTAGAGCACCTTGTCGAGGTTGCTCAGTTTGAGGGTCTGGCCGTCCACCTCGGTCATCACGTCCGCCATGGGGGCAGCCTACGGGCGGGGGCGCGCGGAAACTGTCAGGGGCGTGTGGTGGGATGGCAGGCGTGAGCAACCCGATGGCCCAGCCAACCGGTCCGGTGCTCGTGCTGGGTGCGGCCGGCACGGGCAAGACGACGCTGCTCGTGGAGGCCGTGGCGGGCCGCATCCGCGCGGCGGAGCGGCCGGCGCTGGTGCTGGCGTTGACCCGGCAGGCGGCCTCGGAGCTGCGGGACCGGATCGTGCGGGCCGCGGGCCGGACGACGCTCGCCCCGCAGGTCATGACCGTGCACGCGCTCTGCCTCACGCTCGTGGCGCGCTTCGCCGCCCCCGACGACGCCGGCCCCGGGCTGCTCACCGCGCCCGAGCAGGAGTTCCGCATCCGCGAACTGCTCCGCGGCAGCCCCGCCCCGTGGCCCGGTGAGCTGGACGCGGCCCTGGGCACGCGCGCCTTCGCCCAGCAGGTGCGCGCCGTCCTCGCCCGGGCACGGCAGCTGGGGCTGGATCCGGAGGACCTGTCGGGTGCCGGCGCGGCGTCCGGCGAGTTCGGCTGGGCGGCCGTCGGGGCGTTCATGGGGGAGTACCTCGACGTGCTGGACGCGGAGGGGGTCATCGACTACGCCGAGCTCGTCCACCGCGCCCGCCTGCTGCTGGAGCAGGAGGGCGTGCTGGAGGCCGTGCGCGCCGAGTACGCCGCCGTGCTCGTCGACGACTGGTGCGAGCTGGACGCCGCGCAGATCGGCCTGGTGCGCGCGCTGGCCGGTGACGCCGTGCCCGTCGTGGCCCTGGCCGATCCCGACACCGCCATCTACCGGTTCCGTGGCGCCCACCCGCGGGCCACGGCCGAGTTCGTTCGCCTCTTCCCGGCGGCCCGCGTCGTGACGCTGCCGCACGCCCACCGCCGGCCGCCCGCCCAGGTGGCCGCCTGCGCCGCGGTGGCCCGCCGGTTGGGTGCCCCCGCCGTCGAGCGCGAGGCGTTGGCGGCCTATCGCGGGGTCACCGGGGGTGGTGCCGGGCGGGTGGAGGTGATGACCTTCCCCGACGAGGCCACCCACGCCCGCCACCTGGCGGCCGAGCTCCGCGCCGCGCACCTCGACGACCAGGTGCCGTGGGGCGACATGGCCGTTCTGGTGCGCGCCGGCCGAACCCAGCTGCCCCCGCTGGCGCGAGCCCTCATCGACGCCGGCATCCCGGTCGAGGTCGCGGGTGACGAGATCGGCCTGGCCTCCGAGCTGGCCGTGCGTCCGCTGCTGCTCGGCCTGGAGGTCGCCGGGGCGGGCGGCCTGCCCGACGGCGACCAGGCGACCCGGCTGCTGCTCTCGGGGTGGGGCGGGTACGACGCGGTGGGGTTGCGCGCGGTCGGCCGCCGGCTGCGGGCGGCCGACCCGGCCGCCGCCGGCACGCCCACCGAGACGCTGGTGGCCGAGGCGCTCGCCGGGGTGCGGGCGGTGCCCGAGGCCGACGAGGAGCTCGCCGCGCGCCGGGACCTGCTGGCCCGGGCCACCGCGCTGGTGGCCCGAGAGCAGCGACCCGAGGCCGTGTTGTGGGAACTGTGGTCGGGCACCGGTTGGCCCGAGCGGCTGCGCGCGGACGCCGTCCGTGGCGGCGACGCCTCGGCCCGCGCCCACCACGACCTGGACGCCGTGTGCGCGCTCTTCGACCTCGCCCGCACCTCACAGGGGCCCGGAGGGCGGCCCGGGGTCTCCTGGTTCGCCGCCGAGGTCGCCCAGCAGCAGATCCCGGCGGACTCCCAGCGGGAGTCGGCGGTCGGGGGGCGCGGCGTCCGGTTGCTGACCGCCCACCGCGCGAAGGGGCGCCACTGGTCGCTCGTGGTCGTGGCCGGGGTGCAGGAGGGGATCTGGCCGGACGTGCGGCGGCGGGGCTCGGTGTTCGACCCGCAGCGGCTGGGGGCGTCCGCGGCGGGGCCCGAGCTGGCCCTGGGGCTGACGACGCGCGATCTCGTGGCCACCGAGCGCCGGCTGTTCCTGCTCGCGTGCTCGCGCGCGGAGGGCCGCCTCATCGTGACGGCCGTGGAGGGCACCGAGGGCGAGGAGGACCGCCCCTCGCGGTTCCTCGCGGAGCTCGGCGTCGCACCCCGCCACCTGGTGTCCACGCCGCCCGCGCTCCACACCCTGCGGCAGCTGGTGGCCGAGCTGCGCCGCACCGCGCAGGACGACGCGGCGTCCCCGGCCCTGCGCGAGGCCGCGGCAGCGCGCCTGGCGGTGCTGGCCGACGCGACCGATGACGAGGGGTTCGCCCTGGCGCCGGACGCCGATCCGGCGCGGTGGTGGGGCGTCCACGAGCCCACGAGCACCGTGGCCCCGGCGCGGGAGGGGCCCATCCGGCTCAGCCCCAGCCAGGTGGAGTCGCTGCTCACGTGCCCGCGCAAGTACTTCCTGAGCCGCGAGGCGCGCGCCGAGCCCCCGCGGGAGATCCGCACGATCCTCGGCTCCGTGATCCACGCCGTGGCCGAGCGGGCGGCGTCCGGCGAGCTCGCGCCCGACGACGTCGCGGCCGCGCTGGACGCCGTGTGGGCGTCCATCCCGTTCCCGGCCGCGTGGCTGTCGGCGTCCGAGCGGGCCGAGGCGGACGCCGCCGTGCGGCGGTTCCTCAACTGGCAGGCCGGCCACGACCACGCCGACCTCGTGGGCGTCGAGGTGCCGTTCTCGGCCGACGTGACGGTGAACGGCCGCCCGGTGCAGCTCGTCGGCGCGGTCGACCGATTGGAGCGGCGCTCCGACGGTGCGCTGAAGGTGGTCGACTTCAAGACCGGCCGTTCCGCGCCGACGCAGAAGGCCGCCGAGGTGACGCCCCAGATCGGGGTCTACCAGCTCGCCATCGAGGCGGGCGGCTTCCGCGACGCCGGCACCACGAGCGCGGGGGCGAGCCTGGTGTACCTGCGGGTGGAGGACGGCGAGGGGTGGCCCAAGGAGTTCCGCCAGCCGTCGCTGACCGAGAAACCGCACCTGACCGACGACCCCGAGGAGCTGGCGCACCCCACCTGGGTCCACCACCAGGTGGCCCGGGCGTGTGCGGTGCTCGAGGCGGGGCGGTTCGACGCCCAGGCGGGGGAGCACTGCACCTACTGCCCCGTGCGGTCCAGCTGCCCGGCACGCAGCGGCCAGGTGATCGCATGAGGCGCTTCACCGACCCGGCCGAGGTGAGCGAGGCGCTCGGCATCCCGTTCTCGGAGCAGCAGCTCGCCGCCATCGCCGCGCCGCTGGAACCCGGCGTCATCATCGCTGGCGCGGGCTCGGGCAAGACGACGGTAATGGCGGCGCGCGTCGTGTGGCTCGTCGGTTCCGGCCGGGTGCGGCCCGAGGAGGTGTTGGGCCTGACCTTCACGCGCAAGGCGGCCGCCGAGCTGAGCGGCCGCGTCCGCGCCGCGCTCGCCCGCGCCCAGGTGGTCGACGCCGAGGGACTGGACGACGCCGGCGAGCAGCTCATCATGACCTACGACGCCTTCGCAGCCCGGCTGGTGGCCGACCACGGCCTGCGGATCGGGGTGGAGGGGGAGGCCCGGCTCATCACCGGTGCGGCCCGGTTCCGGCTGGCGTCACGGGCGGTCTCCGCCGCGCCCGGCCCCTTCCGGCACGTCGCACGCCTGCGGCCCGACAGCGTGACCGAGCGCGTCCTGGGGTTGGACGGTGAGCTGTCCGCCCACCTCGTCCCGACCGGTGCCCTCCTCGAGCACGCCGAGGACGTTGCCGCGGGCGTCGCGGGCTCGCCGATGTCGCGGCGCAAGGAGCTCTACGCCTCGATGCGGACGGCGGCGTCCATGGCCGCCGAACGGGTCGAACTGGCGGGGCTGGTGGACGACTACCAGCACCTGAAGCGCTCGCTCGGCGCGGTGGAGTTCGCCGACCAGATGGGGGTGGCCGCCCGGCTGGCGCGCGCCGTTCCCGCCGTCGGCGAGGCACTGCGATCCCAGTTCGCCGTGGTGCTGCTCGACGAGTACCAGGACACCTCCAGCGCGCAGTCCCAGCTGCTGGCGGAGCTGTTCGGCGGCGGCCACCCCGTGACGGCCGTCGGTGACCCGTGCCAGGCCATCTACGGCTGGCGCGGGGCCGCGGCGGCCAACATCATCACCTTCGCCGAGCAGTTCCCGCGGGCCGACGGCACCCCCGCCACCCGGTATGCCCTCACGGTCAACCGCCGTTCGGGCCAGACGATCCTGGACGCCGCCAACGCCCTCGCCGCCCCGCTGCGCGCCGATGAGGAGCTGCAGTGGGACGGCATCGACGTCGACCTCGTCGCCCCCGAGGGCACCCCGCCCGGGGACATCGCGGTGGCCTCGTTCGACACGTGGCCGGACGAGGTCGACTGGGTCGTCGACCGGATCGCCGGGGCCGTCGACGCCGGCCTGGTGCGGCGCTGGTCCGACATCGCGGTCCTCGCCCGGCGCAACGCCCACATCCGGCCCCTGTACGCGGCGCTCGCCGCCCGGGACGTCCCGGTCGA
Source organism: Propioniciclava soli (assembly GCF_038502305.1). Taxonomy (NCBI): domain Bacteria; kingdom Bacillati; phylum Actinomycetota; class Actinomycetes; order Propionibacteriales; family Propionibacteriaceae; genus Propioniciclava; species Propioniciclava soli. The sequence continues at coordinate 2,185,798 of NZ_CP115965.1, read as the reverse complement.
GATCGTGGGCCTGGACGGGCTGCTCCAGGTGCCGGAGGTGGCCGACGTGGTGGCCACGCTGCGCGTCCTGGCCGACGCGACCGCCAACCCCGACGTCATCCGCTTGCTGACCGGCCCCCGGTGGGCGATCGGGCCGGCGGATCTCGCCGTGCTGGGCCGCCGGGCGCGCGACCTCGCGGGGGCCGACCGTCCGGACGACGACGCATCGGCCGCCGAGGAGATCGCCGCGATCATCGACCAGACCACCTCGGCCCGGGCGCCGAGCCTGGCCGAGGCGCTCGCCGATCTCGGCGACGGCCCGTATTCGCAGGACGGGCGCCGCCGCCTCGCGACCGCGGCAGCCGAGCTCGCGTCGTTGCGCGCGCGGGCGGACGCCCCGGTGACGGATCTGGTGCGCCGCGTCATCGCCACGCTGGGGCTGGAGGTGGAGTGTGGGCTGCGGGGGCCGGACGGGTTGCGGCAGCTGGACGCCTTCGTGGCGCAGGTCGCGGGCTATGCCGACATCGACGGCGACGGCTCGCTGGTCGGCCTGCTGGGTTGGCTGCGCGCGGAGGAGGAGAGGGGCGTCGGGCTGGAGCAGGCGGTGCCGACCGCGGACAACTCGGTCAAGCTGCTCACCATTCACCGCGCCAAGGGGTTGGAGTGGGAGCTGGTGTTCCTTCCGGCCCTCGCCGACAAGGTGTTCCCGTCCGACCGGGTGCAGGGCAACTGGTTGAAGAACGCCGCCGTGTTGCCCGCCGACCTCCGGGGGGATGCCGCCAACATCGCCCAGGTGTCCGAGATGAGCGATGCCGCGGCGAAGGACTACGCCGAGGCGTTGAAGGCCGAGGCGCGCAGGGCCGATGACCGGCTGGCGTACGTGGCCGTCACCCGCGCCCGGCAGCACTTGGTGGCGACGACGCACGCCTGGACCGACCTGCTCCGCGCCCGGGCGCACTCGCCCTATCTCCGCGTGCTGGAGCGCTTCGCCACCGAGGTCGACCATCGAGAGGTGTCGGCGGAGAACCCGCTCGCCGGTCAGGCCCGGGCGGTGGGGTGGCCCGTCGCGCTCGACCCGGAGTCCCGCGCCCGGCGGCTGCGGGCGGCCGAAGCGGTGGCGCGGTACCGCGCCGAGAGTTCTTCCGGTGCGCGCATGCCCGAGGACGAGCCGCTCCCCCTGGACGAGGCGGCGCAGGTGGCGACGTGGGACGCGGCCGCGGACGTCCTGCTCGCAGAGGCACGCGCGCGGCGCCGCGGCGGGGGCACGGTCTGGCCGCCGTACCTGTCCGCCACGGCCCTGATCGCGCTGGGACGCGACGCCCCGGCGTACCTTGAGCAGGTGAACCGCCCCATGCCGCGGCCCCCGCGCCCGGCGGCCCGGACGGGCGAGCGGTTCCACGCGTGGCTGGAGCGCCGTTTCGCGACCGCGGCGAGCCTGCTGGTCGACGCCCCGGACGACGAGGCCGACACCGATGCGGACCTGGCGGCGCTGATCGCGGCGTTCGAGGAGGGTCCGTACGCGGACGCGACGCCGATCGCGACCGAGGTGCCCTTCGCGTTGTTCCTCGGTGGACAGGTGGTGCGGGGCCGGATCGACGCGGTGTTCGACGAGCACGGCCGCGCCTGCGTGGTGGACTGGAAGACCGGCCATGCGGCCGGCGCCGACCCGCTGCAGCTCGCGGTCTACCGGCTCGCCTGGGCGGAGATCACCGGCGTGGACGTCGCCGAGGTCGACGCCGTGTTCCACGACGTGCCCACCGGTGCCGTCATCCGGCCCACGAATCTGCCCGGGCGGGAGGCGCTGGACGCGATGGTCGCCCGGACGACCGGGGCGGCACGGGGCGGTGGCGGGGCACGGGCCTGAGATCCGGCGCCGGGTGGAGAGCCGGCACTAGGTTGGGGCGTCATGGAGCCCTGGGTGCCGAGCAGTGTGTTGGATCGCGCAGCGGACGGGCGGTCCGACCCGGCCTGGGTCGCCGCGCTGTGGGCGCATCCGGAGAGCCGCGTGTTCGGCGTCGACGCGCGCTCGACCGTGACGGCCTCGACCACGACCGCCTCGACCACGACCGCTGGGCGTGTCGGGCTGCGTTGGCAGCGACCGTCCGGCCCGTACGTCCCCGAGCACCACCTGCTCGTCGGCCTCGTCGAGGGCCGGGCCTGGTTCGTCACCGAGGCCGACGTGCTCGGTGACGTGGGGGAGACCGCCTCGCTGCGCGATCTCGCGCCGGAGCTGGACGAGACCCTGACCGACGTTGCCGTCACGGGAGTGGCCCTGGTCAACTGGCACCGGGTGGCGCCCTTCTGCGGGCAGTGCGGCACCCTCACCGAGGTGCACGACGGGGGCCACCTGCGGTGGTGCCCGACGTGTGAGCGCCAGCGGTTCCCCCGCACCGATCCCGCGGTGATCGTCGCGGTGCTCGACCCCGACGACCGGTTGCTGCTCGCCCACCAGAACGTGTGGGAGCCCACCCGGGTGTCGATCCTGGCCGGTTTCGTGGAGGCCGGCGAATCGCTGGAGCAGGCCGTGCACCGCGAGATCGCCGAGGAGGCGGGGCTGCGGCTGACGGCGCTGCGCTACGTGGGCAGCCAGCCCTGGCCCTTCCCACGCTCGGTCATGCTCGGCTTCGTGGCCCACACGGCCGACGCGCAGATTCGCGTCGACGGCGTCGAGATCGCCTGGGCGCGGTTCTACGCACGGGACGAGCTCGAGGCGGCGGTGGCGTCGGGAGACATCACGCTGCCGACGAGCGCCTCCATCGCCAGCCGCATCATCACCGCGTGGCGGGAGGGCGACCTCAGCTGAGTCGGCGTGCCAGCCCGCTCATGCGGCGGGCCGGGTGGCCGATGGCCTCGCGGACGGCGTCCTCGTTGCCCAGCAGCAGCACCGAGCGCTCGGCGCGCGTCACCGCGGTGTAGAGCAGCTCGCGGGTGAGCAAGGGCGAGCCGACGGGGGGCAGCACCACGCTGACGTGACCGAACTGGCTGCCCTGGGCCTTGTGCACCGTCATGGCGTGCAGCGTGGCGAGCCCCTCCAGCACGAACGGTGAGTGGCTCACGACGGTCGTCCCCTCCCGGAACCAGGCGCGTGGGCCGTCCGGCCCCGCGATGACCACGCCGGTGTCGCCGTTGTGCAGGCCGAACTCGGGGGCGTTGACCGTCATCATGACCGGGCGGGCCACGGCGAGCTCGCCGTCGGCGGCCCACCCCGGCGCGGCCTCCGCCAGCCAGGACACGACCTGCCGCGTCCAGTGCTGGACGCCGAACGGCCCCCGCCGGTGGCCGCACAGCAACCGGTGCTCCTCCAGCGCCGTCAGGGCGGCCCCGACCGAGCCGGACGCCGCGGCCTCGAGCAGGCGCACGCCGGGACCCACCACGCGCTCGCGCAGGGACGCGGCGGCGTCCGCTCCGTCGACCAGGGAGACGTGCTCGCCCCCGTCGGCCAGCACGCCGAGCGCCGCGTCGGCCTCGCCGGCGCGAATCGCCCGGGCGAGGGCCGCGATCGTGCCGTCGAACCGGTAGTTGCGTTCGAGCCGGGCCACGACGCCGCGGGTGGCGGGGGCCTTCGTGATGTCGGCGAGCACCGAGCCGGCGTCAACGGAGGCCAACTGGTCGGGGTCCCCGACGAGCACGAGGCGCGCGGCGGGTTTGAGTGCCGCCAGCAAGCGCGCCATGAGCAGCATCGACACCATAGACGTCTCGTCGACGACGACCACGTCGTGGGGCAGCGGGTTGGTGGCGTCGTGGACGAATCGGTTGCGCGAGCCGGGCCGCCACCCCAGCAACGTGTGCAGGGTGACGGCGGTGAAGGCGCTCGGGGCCAAGGACTCGGTCATGCGGGCGGCCGCCTTGCCCGTCGGGGCCGCCAGCGCCACGAGGGCGTCCGGCTCGTCGACCCGCAGCTGCTCGATGAGCCGGCGGATCGTGTGGGTCTTGCCCGTGCCGGGGCCGCCCGCGATCACCGACACCCGGTGGGAGAGCGCCAGCGTGATCGCGTCGTCCTGCCCCGTCGCACCCGTGTCGTCACCGGTGCCGGCCAGGCGCGTCAACAGCGCCAGGCGCACGCTCTCCTGGTCGCCGAAGTGCCGCTCGAGGTAGAGCGCGTCGTCGACCAAGCGCAGGGGGCGTTCACCCGGCCCGCCGTCGCCGACCCGGACGGCGGGGCTGGCGCGCAGGGCGGCCAGCCACCCGGCCTCCTCCGGCCACAGCTCCGGCGGCACCTCCGCGACGGCGTCCTCGCCGAGCCCGAGGTCGCGGATGCGGGACCACTCGAGGCAGATCGACCCGGAGCGCAGGGCCCGCACCGTGAGGGCGATCGCCAGTTGGACGCGCTCGTCGGTTTCGCCGAACAGGTGGGTGAGCTGCTGGGCGGGGTGGACGTCGGCCCAGGCGAGAACGCCTGCCGCGGAGAACTCCGCGAGCAGGCCACGGGCGCTGACTGCGGTGTCGGTCACGATGCACCTCCGGCGAGCAGACGGGAGACGGCGAGCACCAGTTCCGCGGGGGGGTGCCAGGTGAACACGCCCAGCGGCGCCCCGCCCACGACGGGGGTGTCCGCACCCGCCATGCCGCGCACGAACAGGTAGGCGACCCCGGCGAGGTCGCGCTCCGGGTCGTAACCCGCCAGCCGCTGGGCGAGGAAGCGGTGCAGGGCGACGCAGTACAGCAGGGCCTGCAGGGGGTAGTGGCTTGCCATCATGCCCTCGGCCATCGCGGCGGGGGTGTAGTGCCCGAGCGTCAGCGCCTCCCCGGGCGCCGACAGCCGGTTGGTCTTGTAGTCGACGACCACGTAACCGGGCCGGCGCGTGGGCCCGGCCAGGCGCAACACCGCGTCGATGGACCCGGTGAGGAAGCCGTGCAGTTGCTGCTCGGCCAGCAGGGGGTGCGCCAACCGCTCGGCGTAGCCGGCGAGCGGATCGCCGGCGCCCAGGTGGGTTGTCAGCAGCTCCGCCAGGTCGGCCACGGTGGCGCGCGGGTTGGCCAGGGGAAATTCGAAGTCCAGCTCGCTGAGCCGGTCGCCCGGTCCGAAGTCGCGCAGCACCGCACCCGGGGCGAGATCTCCCAGCGGCGTCAGCAAGGTGGGGGCTATCGCCTCGGCCAGCTCCGCCGGATCCACCCCGCCCACCGGCCACCGCACTAGCGCCGCCTCGACGGCGCCGGCGAGCCGGTCGCGCCAATCGACGCCCGTGGCGTCCACGTGTTCGTACACCTCGTGCACGAGGCTGCCGAACGCCGGGCCCGCGGGCAGCGCGGCCATCGGTGAGGGTTGCGCCAGGCGGGGATCGGCCGACGGGGCAGTCGGCTCCGCCGGGCCGGGCGTCCCGGGTCCGGACGGCGGCCCCGCCTCGTCGGGTTCGTCGGAGACGAAGGGTCCCTCGGCGATGGGGTGCGCGAGCTCGTGGACATCGGCGGTCAGGCCCGAGTAGGACGTGCGGCGCCACCCCCGGTCGATCGTGCGCCGCCACGCCCGAACCGCGAGGTCCGACGGCGCGGGACGCTCCGCCGCCCCGGGCCAGGCGACCGCGGTGGCGGGTGACTTCTGGTCGTCCGCCCCGGAAACGGTGACGGAGTCGCCGAGCAGGGTGACGCCGACCTGGGTGCCGGCCAACCAGTCCACCAAGCGCGGGCTGCCCCCGGCGGGCAGGTCGTCGGTGGGGTAGGCGAGGCGGGGCCGGGTGGGTGCGTCGGCCGAACGCGTGGCCTGCAGCAGCCGGTGCAACGGCGCCGTCGGGGTGTTCCAGTGGTGCGCCCACCAGGCCACCACGTGCGACTCGGCCCGGGTCAGCCCGACGTACAGGGCCCGCAGCGCCTCATCGCCCTCCTCGACCAGCCAGCGCTCCCAGCGATCCGGACGCCCCGCGCCGCGACGCCCACCCACGTCGAGCGTGCGGCCGTCCGTGCCGGGCACGATCAGCGCCTGACCCCGGTCGGTCGGCTCCTTGCGCGAGGCCCCGGCGTCCGGCAGCAACACCACCGGCCACTGCAAGCCCTTCGCCCGGTGGATCGTCATGATCTGGACGGCGTCGGCGTCGGTCTCCAGGCGCCGGGTTCGCTCGGCGTCACCCGAGGCGCGCTCGATCTCGCGCGCCAGCCAGAGGGCCAGCTCCCGGGGGCGGGCCGGGGTGCCGGCCGTGGTCCGCTCGTGCAGCATCTCGGCGAGGTGGTGGTGGTCGGTCACCCTGCGCTCCCCGCCCGGGCACGCCAGCAGGCGCGCCGAGAGGTCCGTGTCGCGCTCGATCGCGGCGAGCAGCGCCCAGACGCCACCGCGCCCCAGCACCCGGGCCCAGGTGTGCAGCCACAGCGACCAGGCCGCCGTCCGGGTGTCGTCGGCGCGGGCCAGATCGGCCACCGTTGCCCCCACGAACGACGTCAACCAGGCGCGTTGCAGGTACGGACGCCGCCGGCGATCCAGCGCCTGCAGCAGCGTCAGCCAGTCGCGGGCGGCGTCGGAGGCGAACACGCTCGACGTGCCGGAGAATGTCGCCGCGATCCCCACCGACGTCAGGGCGGCCGCGAGATCGGCTCCCCGCCCGTTCGAGCGGACGAGGATGGCGACGTCCTTCGGCCGCAGTCCTGCGGCAGCGGGGTCCGCCCGGCGCAGCGGGGCGTCCGGGCCGAGCAGGTCCGTCACCACCGCCACCAGGTCGGCGGCGATCGCGTCACCGGCCTGCCACGGGCTGATGGCCTTCTCGGCCTCCAGGGTGCGCAGCTGCACGCCCCGCTCCCAGGCGGTGCCCGGACGCCCCCGCAACCGGGGCGCTCGGGCGGCCGCCACGGCCGGCACGTCGATGTCCTCACCCAGGGCGATGCCCTCGAACAGGGTGGCGACGCCGGCGACCACACCCGGGTCGGACCGGTGGTTCGTGCGCAGCGTCGTGAGGGCGCCGGCCTCCCGCGTGGCGCTCGTGTAGAGGTGCACGTCGCCGCCGCGGAAGCCGTAGATGGCCTGCTTGGGGTCACCGATCAACACCACGGTGGAGGAGGGTGCGAACGCCTGCTGGAGCACGCTCCACTGCACCGGATCGGTGTCCTGGAACTCATCGACGAGGACGACCGGGAACCGCTCGGCGAGCCGGGTGCGGGCCAGCTCTCCGGTGCGCGGGTCGGCCAGCGCTGCGTCCAGCCGGGTCAGCTGGTCGTCGAAGCTGAACAGACGCAGGCGGCCCTTGCGGCGATCGACCTCGGCCCGGACGGCCGCCGCGAAGGCCGCCCGCTCGCCCGCCGCGCCCGGGGCGTCGGTGCCGCCGAGCAGGGCCGCGTCGTGCACGGCGGCGCGGGCGATCTCCCGGGCGCCGGGATCGTCGCGTTCGGACGCGGCGCCCGCGAACGGGAACGGGGGCGGGGTGTCGCCCTGGGCGTAGCGCTGCACGTAGAGGTCGGCGGCGACCTCGTCGGCGAGCCACCCCAGATCCTCGGTCAGGTGCGACTGGGGCGTCTGCGGTGCCAGGATGCCGAGGCCGCGGAGCATGGCGTGGCAGAACTCGTGGGTGGTCATGATCGTGGCCCGGTCCACGTCGGCGAATGCGGCCTCCAGGCGCGCCGCGCGCATCGCGACCTCCTCGGGGGGCACCCCGTCGGTGAGGGCACGATCCACCGCGTCGCCGGGCGTGACGCCGCTGGTGGCCGCGCGCAGCGCCTCGGCCGACTCCCGCAGGCGCGTGCGGACCCGCAGCCGCAGCTCGGCGGTCGCGGCCCGGGAGAAGGTGACAAGCAGCAACGCGGAGATGTCCACCGCGCCCTCGGCGACGAACCGGGTGGCCAGCGCGGCGATGGCGTGGGTCTTCCCCGTCCCCGCCGAGGCCTCCAGCACCGTCACCCCGCGCGGCAGGGGCCCGGTCAGGTGGAACGTCGCGGCCTCGTTGAACCCGCTCATGCGCTCGCCCTCACCACGGGGGCCCAGGCGATGGCCGCCAGCGCACCCAGCGTCGACTCCTCCTCCGGGTGACCCCACGGATCATCGGGTTCCCGGGGCACGCGCCAAGGCTTGTGCCCCGCCGGCAGCACCGCAGACCAGGCGGAGTCGCGGTCGCGCTGCCAGTCGCGCTGCAGGAGCCGCTCCTCGGCCAACGGATCCTCACCCCGGGCGCGGACGACCGCCCAGCGGTGGGCCACGTTCGGGGGCATCGGGAGGATGCGCTCCCCACCGTGGCGGGCGAGGTGGACCAGGTCACCCAGCAGCGAGCGGGCCAGCTCCGGTGGTGGCGCGACGAGTCGTTCCGGGCCGCGGCGCCCCACGAGCACGGCGTCCACGCGCTCATCGGTGGCAGCGGTCAGGGCCAGGCAGCGCACCCAGGCCTCCGCCAGGTGCCGGGGGCCCACCCGGGCGTACAGGGAGTCCGCGACCCGCCCGCCGCGGGTCGTGACGCGGCCGGTGACGCGCACCCCGTCGACGGGGAGGTCGACGACGTGGGCGTCCGTGGCGCCGTCGGCCGCACGGGCGAAGTCCGCGTGGATCCGCTCCACCGTCGCGGAGATGCGCTCGATGGCGCGCCCGCCGAGGCGCGCCGGCGGCACGTCGCCGGAGAGCCACTCGGCGGTGACGAGTTCGGGCAGCGGCTGGCCGGCGCGCAACGCGTCCAGCATGCGGTTGCCGATCTGCCACTCGGTGAGGAAGTCGAGGTCCAGGGGCAGTTCCTCGGCCGTCGGGTCGTCCTCGCCGAGGGTGAGCCCGGTGCGCTGGCGCAGGAACGACCGGACGGGGTGCTTGAGCAGGGCGGCCAGCGCGGGCAGGTCGATCGCGGTCAGCTCCTCGGGGCGGTGCACGTGGCCAACCGCCCACACGTCCGGGCCCGTCGTCCGCGGCCCCGCCAGGGCACGCGCCGCGCGCAGCGCCCCCCGGTCGAAGGAACGCGGTTCGGGGAAGAAGTTGGCCGCCGCGAAGGACTGCAGCGGCTCGTCGCACACCGCGTCCGGGCCGAAGGCCTCGATGAGGTCCAGGACACCGGCGGGCGGCGGGTGGTCCTCGTTGGTGTGGGCGGAGTGTGCCTGGTACACCACCACGAGGCGCTCGGATGCGGCCAGGACGGCGTCGAGGATCGCCTGACGGTCCTCCGCACCGGGGTCCGGGTCACCCGGCTCGGGGTGCCGGACGAGGAGGTCGTCCCCGTCACCGAGCGAGCGGCGGGGGAACGTCCGTTCGTCGAGGCCCACGAGGCAGACGACGCGGTGCGGCACCTGGGCGAGTGCCTCCAGGGAACACACGACGAGCGAGCCGTTGCCGTAGGTGGGGCGGGTGACCCGCCAGGCGAACTCGCCTTCCAGCAGCGCCAGCGCGTCCGCCGACCCCACCGGGGTGGCCGAGGAGGCACCGCGGGTCTCGATGGCGTCGAGCGCGGACCAGACCTGGCTGAGCTGCCAGCCCTCGGTAAACGGCACATCGGCCAGCAGGTCGACCGCGCCGCGCAGACGCTCGGCCCACGTGGCCAGGGTGCCTGGCTCGGAGCACGCCCGCACGATGCGCGACACCCGGCTGACGAGCTCGGCCAGAGCGCCGATCAAGGTGGTGTCGGTCGAGGTCACGTCGTCGACCGTGGCCACCACCCCCACGGTGGTCGGGCGGTCGCCGCTGAACGCCTCCCCCAGGGCCAGCCGTTGGACGCCGAGCTGCCAGGTGTTCTGCGGCACGCCGGCCAGGCCGAAACCGGCCCGGTGGGCGGGGTTGATGCCCCAGCGGACGCCCGAGCGCTCCAAGAGCTCCTCGAGGCGCTCGGCGTCGTCGGCGTCGATCCCGAAACGACGGGACACGAACGGGTGGGTGGCCAGGGCCAGCAGCTGCGAGGCCGTGGCGCGGGCATGCGGCAGGCGCAGCAGGTCGAGCAGGAGGCCGTACAGGCGGTTCGCGTCGGCGGCCGACCCCTCGGCGACCTGCACCCGCAGGGTGCTCCCGGGGTGGGGCTCGTCGCCCGTCGACGTCGGCGAGCCGAACGTGGCCGCGAGGTGCGGTGCCAGTGCCGCGGGATCCGGGGTGGCGATCACCACGTGTCGTGGTTCGAGCGTCGGGTCGTCGGCGAGGATGCCGGTGACCACCTCGCGCAGCACCTCGACCTGCCGCGCCGGGCCGTGGCTGCCGTGCAGGCTGACGGACGCGTCCGTGCAGCCGGGCACCGTGGCGGTGCCGGCCCTCAGCGCGGCCTGCAGCCGCCCCAGCGCGGTCTCGGGCGGCGCAGCCCCGGGGTGGTGCTCGGTGCGGTCGGCGATCCGCTCCCAGCCCGTCCGCCAGGCTCGGCCCCGCCGGCCGAGCGCGCGGCCGACCGGGTTCGCGGTGTCCACCGGCCCGCTCGAGGGCAGCCAGACCTCCACGGGCACGGAGGCGGCGACCGTGCGCAGCAGCCCCCACTGCACGGGCGTGACCGCGCGCGGGGCGAACACGTGCACGGCCGGCCAGGGGATCAGCGCGGTGCCCTCGGTCAGCCGCCGCGCCAGCGCGGCCCGGCGGGCGAGGGGGTCCGGCCCGTCGATGACAAAGTGGAGGCGTCGCCACAGGTGCACCTGCCAGCCGTCGAAACCCCAGCCGGCCGCCGCGTCCGGGTCGGAGGTGAAGTCGCGCAGCAGGCCGGGGCGGTGGTCGGCGTACCGGGCGAGGATGCGCGCGAGCCGCAGGGCGTTGGCGTAGCGCTGGTCGTTGGCGTCGAGGTGGGCGGCGAGCGGAGCCAGCTCGGGATCACTGGACGACGCCACGTCCAGGATCGCCCACACCAGGCGCTCGGGCGCCCAGGGGTCGTCCGCGGTGGGGACGCCACCGAGCAGCGACTCCAGCGCGCTGAACCGCTGGGCGTCCAGCCCGGCGCTGATGCCCTCCGCCCCGCTGTGCACCGCCACGTGCTGGCTCAACCAGCGCGCCATCCCGGCGCCGGGGGTGAGCACCAGGGGCCGGGCGAACGGGTCCCCCGGAATCGCCACGCGCGCGACGAACTCCGACGCCAGCGTCGCGGCGTCGTCGGCGGTGTGGAGGACCAACTCGTTCATCGTGCGCACCACCCTAAACGGCCCCACCGACAATCCTGCGCGGCCCGCTCCGTCGCGACCGGGTTGTCGGAGGGCGCCACTAGGCTGTGCTCCCGTGACGGCGGACCCCGCGGAGATCCTCGACGGACTCGACCCCGAGCAGCGCCTGGTGGCAAGCGCGCTCGAGGGCCCGGTGGTGGTGCTCGCGGGTGCCGGCACCGGCAAGACGCGCGCGATGACGCACCGGATCGCCTACGGCGTGGCCAGTGGTGCGTTCGCGTCCAACAGCGTGCTGGCGCTGACGTTCACCACGCGCGCGGCGGGCGCGCTCCGGGGGCGACTCCGCCGCCTGGGCGTCCCGTCGGTCCAGGCGCGGACGTTCCACTCGGCCGCGCTGCGCCAGGCCCAGTACTTCTGGCCGCGCGCCTACGGTTCGGACCTGCCGCCCGTCGAGTCCAACAAGGCCGGCATGGTGGCCGCAGCGCTGCGCCGGCAGCGGCTGAGCCCCGACACGGCGTTGCTGCGCGACGTGGCCGGTGAGATCAGCTGGGCCAAGGTCAGCAACGTGACACCGACCGACTATGCCGCGCTCGCGGCGAATCGGGGCCGCAGCGTCGCGAGCCTCGCCCCCGACGAGGTGGGCCGGGTCTTCGCCCACTACGAGGCGGTGAAGGCTGCCCGCGGCGTCATCGACTTCGACGACATCCTGCTGTGCACTGCCGGCCTGCTCGCCGAACATGCCGACGTGGCGGGGGAGGTGCGACGCACCTATCGCCACTTCGTGGTCGACGAGTACCAGGACGTCAGCCCGTTGCAGCAGGCGTTGCTCGACCTGTGGCGGGGCGACTCGGAGGAGATCTGCGTGGTCGGCGACCCGGCCCAGACCATCCACTCGTTCGCCGGCGCGCAGGCGTCCTTCCTCACCGGGTTCCACCGGCGTCATCCGGACGCCACCCGCATCGAGCTGGTCCGCGACTACCGGTCGACCCCCCAGGTGGTCGGGCTGGCGAACCGCGTGATGGCGGGTCACGGGCCGCGCGTCGACCTGCGCGCCCAGCGTCCCCCCGGCCCCGAACCGATCCTCACGATGGCTGCCAGCGAGGCCGACGAGGCCGCCGATGTCGCCGCCTGGCTCGCTGGTCTGCACGCCGCCGGCACCCCCTACCCCGAGATGGCCGTCCTCTACCGCATCCACGCCCAGAGCCCGCCGCTGGAGGCCGCCCTGGCGGACGCGGGCATCCCGTTCGTCACCCGCGGCAGCGAGGGGTTCTTCGAGCGCGCGGAGGTGCGTGCTGCCCTGCGCGGCCTCGCCGCCGCGGCGCGGACGACCGACGACCCGCCGGCGGACGCCCTGCGCACCGTGCTCGCCGGCTTGGGCTGGACGCCGGACCCGCCCTCGGGCCAGGGTGCCGTCCGCGAGCGCTGGGAGAGCTGGGACGCCCTCGCCGGGCTGGGGGCGGCGTTCGCCGAGGAGCACCCGGACGCCACCAGCGACGACCTGCTCGCCGAGTTGGACGCCCGCGCCGTGGCCCAGCACTCCCCGGACGGCCAGGGCGTCACGCTGAGCAGCCTTCACGCCGCCAAGGGCCTCGAGTGGGACGCCGTCGCCATCGTCGGCGCCCACGAGGGCAGCCTGCCGTTCGTGCTCGCCACCAGCCCCGACGACATCGCCGAGGAGCGCCGGCTGTTCTACGTCGGGGTCACCCGCGCCCGGGAGCACCTGCGCGTGTCGGGCTCGACGACGCGCCGCGGCACCGGGCAACGCCGGTCGCCGACGCGCTTCCTGGACGGCCTGGTGGCGGCGCCGGCGGCGTCCGATCGGCCCACCGGTCGGCGACGGGGCAAGGGATCGGCGCAGGCGCGCACGTGCCGCGTCTGCGGGCGGAGCCTGGCCACCGGGGCCGAGCGGAAGCTGGGGCGCCACACCACGTGCGAGTCCGACCTCGACGAGGCGCTGTGGGAGGCGCTGCGGGGCTGGCGGAAGGCGGAGGCGGACGGCGCCGGCGTCCCCGCCTTCGTCGTGTTCACCGATGCCACGCTGCTCGCCGTCGCCGAACAGAAACCCAGCGGCCGGGACGCCCTGGGCGGCATCGCGGGGATCGGAGCGACCAAGCTGGCCCGCTACGGCGACGCCGTGCTGGCCGTGGTGGACGCCCACCGCTGAGCCTCCGCGTCCCGACCGCACCCGCAGCGGGGGTGCCGGGGCCAGCGGCGGGCACCGAGGGTCCACGACTGGTGGTCCAGTTCCAGGGTGGTGCCGAGCGTGTCGGGCGCACCGGACGCGAACCAGGCGCGGAGCTGGGCCGCTGCGGTGGCGCCCGCCCAGGCCGCGGCGCCGGCGTCCGGCACCACCCGGAGGCGGCACAGCTGCGTGAGCAGGTAGGGCCACCGACGGTCGTGGTCGCGGCGCACGAGGTCGACGCAGCGCTGACACGCCGACCGCCCGGGGTCGACGAACGGCCCGACCACGGTGCGCTCCGGCTCGCACCGTACGACCAGATGGGGCAGCCGGGCCTCGACGAGCCCACGCAGCAGGGTGCGGTCAGGTTCGATGGTCTCCCCCAGGACCACCACCGGCCGGCCCGGCGCGCAGGCGTCGGGGTGGGCGTCGGCCGGCGTGACCACCGTCATGCCCGATGCCGCCAGCATCTCGGCGCATGCGGGGCCGAGCGGGCCCGAGCCCACGAGGGTGACGGCGGCGGTGGGGGCGGGGGAGGCGACGAGCAGCCCGGCCGCCTCGAGGGCGTCCACGGCCTGGTCGATCCACCCCGGATCCACCGCCGGCGCCGCCGCGGCCGCCCCGCCGGGGGTGCACCACGTGCTGAACGCGCGCACCGCGCGGTCGGCGTCCGCCGGGGCGTCGGGCAGGATGAGGGACACGGCGGCGTCGAGGCCGACCTGCACGTCGGTCGGGCTGCGCATCGCGACCGTCACGGGTGAGGCGAACCGCAGGAGCGTACTCATGGACGCCAGCGTGGCCGGTCGCGGCGCTGGGGACCAGGGGTTTGATCACACTGCCAACACCGGGGCCCGGACGGCCAACACCTGGTCGGGCGTCGCGGCACGCGGGGGCCATCCCGATTCGTCGATCCGGGCGGTGGGGGCTGCCGAAGCCGGACGCGAAACGGCGCGGGCGCCGGGGAGATCCCCGACGCCCGCGCCGTGCGCGCTGTCTCAGGCCGACTTCGGCAGGAAGCGCGTGAGATTGGTGCCGCACTCGGGGCACTTGGCCTTCGCGATGCGGGTGCCCTTCTCATTCACCGACACGGCGCCCTCGGCCTCGCGGTGGTCCTTGCACTTCACGCAGTAGAACTTTCCGCTGTAGGTGTCCGACACGTGGTCCTCCTGATGCTTCGTGGTTCCGCCCGGCGAGCCGGCCGGCTTGTCGCTGCCAGCATAGGGCACCCACGGGTGCCCGACCGGCAAAGGATGGGCCAAGACCCCCGGAGTGTCGAGCGGCGCGCCTTCCCCTGCGCGCTGCCCGGTGCCCCGGGGGTCCTGTTGGCGCCCAACCTACCCGCCGGTTGCGCAGCGGGTCAAACATGCGTCGCAGAAAACGTCGGAGGCCGCTCCTAGAGTGAGCGGCGTGACCAGTGAGGGCTACGAGATCAGGACCAGCGCGCGCCGCACGCGCACCATGAGCGCCTTCCGGGAGGGTGGGCGCCTCGTCGTCGTGGTCCCCGCGCGGCTCAGCCCCCGCCAGCGCGACGAGGCGGTGCCGGCGCTGGTCGAACGCTTCCTCGCCAAGGAGCTGGGAGGCCGCGCGCCGCGGGCGGACGACGACCTCACCGAGCGGGCCCGAGCCCTGTATGCCCGCCACATCGCCCCCATGGCCCGCGGACCCCAGCCGGTGTTCGGGGCGCGATTCGTGTCCAACATGCACCAACGCTGGGGTTCCTGCACCGCGGGCACGGGGGAGATCCGGGTGAGCGATCGCCTCGCCGTCATGCCGGCCTGGGTCGTCGACTATGTCCTCGTCCACGAACTCGCCCACCTCGAGGAGCCCAACCACAGCGCCCGTTTCCGCCGCCTCGAGCGGTCCTACCCCGAGGTCGACCGGGCGCGGGGCTTCCTGGAGGGATGGGAGGTGGCCCACCAGCACCTGGCACCCTGAGACCTGCCCGTGGCTCTCGCAGCGAGAGAATCGTCCGCGCCCCAGATCGCCCAAGCCCGGTCGCCCAAGTCCGGTCGTCTAAGCGCGGTTGCCCAAGCGCGGTTGCCCAAGCGCGGTCGCCCGAGCCCGGGTGGCCGAGCCCGGAGTCCGAGCCCGGCCGTCCGGGTCTTAGTGGTCGGAGTCGGGCCCGGAGTCCGAGCCGGGGGTGCCCTCCTGCTCCAACAACGCAGCCAGTGCGGCGTCGAGGTCGTCTCCCGCCGGGGCCGGCTTGCTGCCGCGCTCGGCGAAGCCCAGCGGGTCGTCGAGGTCGGCGGCGGTGGGCATGAGGTCGGGGTGCGCCCACACGGCGTCGCGTTCCTCGACCCCGCGCGCGGAGCGCAGGGCGGCCCAGGCATTCGCCGCGTCCCGCACCCGGCGGGGCGTCAGCTCCAGGTTGAGCAGGGTCTTCAGGGCCGCGTCGGCCGCGCCGGCGGACGCCCGACGCCGGCGCACGACCTCGAGCAGCGCCTCGGCGCGGGGGAGGAGACCGGCGGTCGTCTGCGCGACCACGTCGTCAACCCATCCCTCGACCACGGCGACCAGCGTCTCCAGCCTCGCGAGGGTCTCCACCTGGTCGGGGGTGAGGGAAGGCTGGAACAGCCGCCCGGCGACCGTCGAGCCGAACTCCTGCAGTGCCTCGGGCGTCATCCCGCCCGACAGCTGGGACTCGATGGCCTCCTCGAACGCGGCGGCGTCGATCGTGATGTCGCGGGCGTACTTGCCGATCAGGGCGAGCATCTGCGGCCCGAGCCAGCCGACGTTGGCGAACAACCGTTGGCGGGCCGTCTCCCGCAGCGCCAGGTACAGCCGCACGTCCTCCAGCGGCTGGTCCAGACCGTCGGCGAAGGCCGCGACGTTGGCCGGCAGCAGCGCGACCACGGGGCGCTCGGTGAGGGGGAAGCCCAGGTCGGAGACGCTCACCACGTCCGTGGCGAGCTGCCCGATGCCCTGCCCGACCTGCGCGGCGAGCATGCCCGCCGCCGCCTGCCGCATGAGGGGCTCCATGAAGCCCGCCATGCCGGCGAACTCGGGCTCGGGGCGCTGCACCACCCCCGAGATGGCCTCGGCCAGCGATGCCGAGACGCCCCCGGCCAGCTCCTGCCACGTGACCATGGTCGCCTCCACCCACTCGGCGCGGCTCCACGCGGCCGCCGTGGCGGCGCTGCGGCCGAACGCGGTGTGCTGGTCGAGCCACAGCTCGGCGAGACCGACCGCGTCGCGCACGGCCGAGGCGTCCCCGGGCGTGGGCGAGGGATCGGGGCCGGACGCGGCCGTCACCTTGCGCGCGATGTCGCGCACGAACGTCCAGTTCAGCCCGTGGCTGCCGTCGCCGGAGCCCATCGCATCCATCTGCCGGCTGAACTGCTGCATGGCCTGCTGGAGCGGGCCCATGAGCTGGTTCAGGTCGTAGTTGCCGTCTGGACCGGGTTGCAGGCCGAACTGCTTGAAGAACTCCTCCATCGGGTTCGGCTCGTCGCGGTCGGGCATGACTCTCCTTCGCTTCGGTTCCGGAACTCGGTTCCAGCCCCATTCTCGCGCACCGCGCAAGGCGCCCGGAGGGCCCGTGGCGCGCACGGTAGGATCGCGCCCATGACCCAGCAGACGTGGACGGCCGCCGTGTCCGCAGTCTGGTTCCTGGTTCTCGCGATCGCCATCGCCCTCAGCCCGACGCCCTTCGTGACCTACGCTCCGGGGACCAGCCACGACCTGCTGGGCACCGCGGAGGGGGCGCCGATCGTCGAAGTGGATGGCGTGCCCACCTACCCGGCGACCGGCAAGATCATGGCCGCCACCGTCAGCGTCACCCCCCTCGACGGCACGGTGACCCTGCCCGAGGTGCTCTACGCCCACTGGGCGCGCGACCGGGACGCCGTGCTCCGCGAATGGCACTACCCGACCCGCACCACCATCGCCGAGCTGCGCGAGCGCGACGTCCAGCGCCTCGCCGCCGCCCAGACGAACGCCGCGGCTTCCGCGCTCCGCGCCGCTGGCGTCGAGGTCCGACAGATCCCGATGGTGCAAACGGTCGCCCAGGCCGGCCCGGCCGTCAATCTGTTGGTTCCGGGCGACTTCGTCCTGGCGGTGGACAACGTGCCGCGCGCCACGGACGCCGAGGTGCGTGCCGCCATCGAGAACCGGCCTGTCGGTGCGCCCGTCACGCTCACGGTGCTGCGGGGGCAGGAGAACCTGTCGGTCACGATCGACACCACCTCGTCCAACACGTCTCCCACCGTGCCGGTGTGGGGCGGCACGCTCACCATGGGGTTCAGCTACACCCCCGAGGTCATCTTCCACCTCGACCCGACGATCGGCGGTGGCAGCGGCGGCCTCATGCTGGCGCTCGCGACGTTCGACCGCGTCACCGACGGGGGTCTCGTCGGCGATCTCAGCGTTTCGGGCACGGGGGTGCTCGACGGGGCGGGCAACGTGAGTCGCAGCAGCGGTGTCGTGGAGAAGCTGGCCGTGGCCGAGCGCGACGGTGCCAGCGTGTTCGTCCTGCCCGCCGCCAACTGCGCCGACATCGCGGACACGCCGACCCCCCTGCGCCTCGTCAGCGTCGCGAACCTCGACGACGCGATCGCCGCGCTGGACGCCCTCGCCGCCGGCGACGACACCGGAGCCGTGGAGGGCTGCGCATGACCGACACCCTGATCGCGGCGCTGCTGGAGATCGAGCGGCACGTCGCCCATGGCGGGTGGGACGCCCCGGCGCGCCTGTTCGCCCTGGTGCCCACCGCCGAGCTGCTGGCGGCCGAACCGTCCCTGGCCGGCCAGCTGCCCCGCTCCGACGACCTCCCCGAGGGAGCACTCAGCTCCGTCGAGCAGGACGGCTTCCACGCCGGGGACGACGTGGTGGACGCCCTGGCGCACATCACGTGGCCCCCCACGGTGGCCGGCGTCGCGCTGAGCCTGGAGCGCACGTTCCTGCCCGCCTCCCTCGAGGGGGAGTTGCCCGACGACCCGGACGCCGCCGCGACGTTCGTCGCCGCTCACCCCGCCCGCCAGGACATCCGCGTCGTCGTCGGGGTCACCCGCGACGGGGCCCGCCACGGCCTGGCCCGCCTGCGCAGCAATCCCGAGGAGCTCCTCGGAGGAGCCGAACTCGTCCCCGGCCTGGTCGAACCCCTGGCCGCCACCCTGCAGGCCTGACCGGCCGCCCCACCGACCCGCCACCCAGGCCCACCCCTCCTGACCGCGCACGACTGACCCGAGGAGCCCGACCCGTGCCAGCGAACAACACCACCCGCCGCAGCCCCCTGCTGCCCACCGTCGTCGCGGTGGCGCTCCTCGTGGCGGCCTTCATCGCCTATGCCAGCATCTGGAGCGAGAAGCTGTGGTTCGACTCGACCGGCTTCACGGGTGTGTTCACCACGCAACTCCTCACGCAGGTGGCCCTATTCGCGGTCGCGACGCTGCTCATGGGCGGCGCCTTGTTCGGCAACATGTATCTCGCCCACCGCCTGCGGCCCACGGATCGTCGGAGTGGGGCGTCCGCGGTGCTCGACCGCTACCGCGAACTCCTGGAACAGAACATCACCATGACCATGGTGGTCCCGGCCCTCCTGTTCGGCGGCATGGCGGGGTTGTCCGCGGCCACCCAGGTGTTGCCGGTGTTGGCGTGGCTGAACCGCCAGCCCGCCGGGGTGACGGATCCGGTCTTCGGCCTCGACGCGTCGTTCTACATGCTGGAGTATCCGATCTGGCGCCTCGGCGCCTCGCTGTTGATGAGCGCGCTGCTCTTCGGTCTCGTGGCCGCTGCGGCCGTCCATTTCGCGATGGGCAACCTCACGCCCAACCGCAACACCATCGAACAGCAGGGTGGGGCGGCGTCGACGCACCTGTCGCTGTTGGCGGCCGCCATCCTCGTGGTCTACGGCCTGCAGAACCTCCTCGACCGTTACGGGCTGCTCCTCGACTCCGGCACCCTGTTCACCGGCCTGCACTACACCGACGCCCACGCCCGCCTCACCGCCAAGCTGGTCGTCGCCGTGATCTCGTTCCTCGTGGCGACGCTGTTCTTCGTCAACGCATTCGCGCACCGGTCGATCCTGCCGCTGGCGGGGGTCGTCCTCATGCTCGTGTCCGGGTTGATCCTGTCGCTCATCTACCCGATGGTCGTCCAGGGTCTCCAGGTGCGTCCGAACGAACCCGACCTGGAACGCCCCTACATCGCCGACCACATGGCCGCCACGAAGGCGGCCTACGGCGTGGCGGACGCCGAGATCACCGAGTACGAGGCCGTCACCCAGGTGCAGCCCGGCCAGCTCGCTGCGGACGCGGCCGCCCTGCCCGGCATCCGCCTGATGGATCCGAACGTCGTGGCGCCCACCTTCGAGCAGCTCCAGCAGGTGCGCGGCTACTACACGTTCCCGAGCATGCTCGACATCGACCGCTACACCATCGACGACCAGGCGACCGACGTGGTCATCGCCGCCCGGGAGATCAACCCGCAGGCGATTCCCGACCCCAACTGGAACAACATCCACACCGTGTTCACCCACGGCCACGGCTTCGTCTCGGCGTACGGCAACCGCCGTCAGAGCAACGGCGAGCCGGTCTGGATCACCCGGGACATCCCGCCGGCCGGTGCCATCGAGGAGACGCAGTCGCGCGTCTACTTCGGTGAGCAGTCGAGCAACTTCGCCATCGTGGGGCGCCTGCCCGAGCAGGACCCCATCGAGCTCGACACCCCGGGCGGTGCGCAGGGCGGCGGGGAGCAGTACAACCAGTATGAGGGACTGGGCGGCGTCCCGATGGGCGACTACTGGCGCCGGCTGGTCTTCGCCACCCGCATGACCGACCTCAACATCCTCCTGAGCGATCGGGTGAACGCCAACTCGCGCATCCTGTTCGACCGGACGCCGCGCGAGCGCGTCCAGAAGGTGGCGCCCTGGTTGACGATCGACAGCAATCTCTACCCGGCGATCGTCGGGGGCCGGCTGGTGTGGATCGTCGACGGCTACACGACGTCGTCGACCTACCCCAACAGCCAGCGGGTGTCGCTGCAGCGCGCCACGACCGACACGCAGACGACCTCGCTCGTCGCCCAGCTCGACGCCCCGATCAACTACATGCGCAATTCGGTCAAGGCCGTCGTGGACGCCTACGACGGCACGGTCGACCTCTACGCCTGGGACGAGGAGGATCCGCTGCTGCGGACCTACCAGCAGGTGTTCCCCGGCACGGTGCGCCCGCGCGCGGACATTTCGGACGACCTCCTGGCGCACCTGCGCTACCCCGAGGACCAGTTCAAGGTGCAGCGCGAGATCCTCAGCCGCTACCACGTCACGGATCCGCGGGTCTGGTACGACTCGACCGACGTCTGGGAGATCCCCGTCGACCCGGTGCAGACCTCCGACCAGGAGCGCGAGCCGAGCTACTACCTGTCGATCCGCTGGCCGGGGGACGCGGAGCCGATCTTCAGCCAGACGGCGGTGTTCGTGCCCCGGAACCGCCAGAACCTGGCGTCCTACCTGTCGGTCAACGCCGACGCCTCCCACGAGAACTACGGCCAACTGCGCATCCTGCGCATGTCGGACACCCAGCAGATCGACGGGCCGGGGCAGACGCAGAACGCGATCACCCAGAACCCTGCCGTCGCGGAGCGTCTGCTGCCCTACCAGCAGACGCGGGGCTCGGCGGCCGTCCGCTTCGGCAACCTGCTGACGCTGCCGATGGGCAACGGACTGCTGTACGTGGAGCCCATCTACACCGAGCGGAGCGGCTCGGCTGGCGCCTACCCGGCCCTGACGTTCGTGGTGGTGCGCTTCGGCGAGTACGTGGGCATCGGCAGCACGCTGCAGGAGGCCCTGGACGCCGTGTTCGGCGGGGACGCGGGCGCCGACACCGGCGAGCTGCCCGTCGACGGCAGCGAGGGTGGCGTGGCGGCAGGCGACGGCACCGATACCGCGGAGGAGGCACCGACCGGTCCGGTGGACGAGGCGGCGGCCGTGGCTGCGCTGCGCCGCGCCGAGGACGCGTTCGCGGCGGCGGACGCCGCACTCCGCGACGGTGACCTGGCCGAGTACCAGGCCCGGACCGACGAGGCCAAGGCCGCGCTCGCGGAGGCGTTGCGCTCGATGGGCCGCTGACCGCCCGGACGGCCGCCCCCTACGGGGCGGTCGTCACCCGCGTCTCCTCGGGTCGGGGTGCGGCGCGGTCGACACGCCGGGCGACCAAGAGGGCGCCGGCGAGTCCGAGGACGAGGAACCCGGCGGCGACCCCGATCGAGGTGCTGGCGGCGTCGGCGAAGCCGGCCGACAGGGCGTCGACGACCTGCGGCCCGAGCGCCCCGAGGGTACCGTCGGTCCCGGACGCCCGCATCGCGGCGATGGCGCCACCGGCCGAGTGCGTGGTCGCGTCCGCGAGTTGCTGGGCGACCGGCCCCGGCACCCCGGGCACCGCGGTCACGTGGGCCAGCAGGACGCTCGAGAGCCGCGCGGCGAGGACGGTTCCAGCGACCGCGCTGCCGAGCGCGCTGCCCACCTGCCGCACGGTGCTCTGCGTGGCGGAGCCCGTGCCAGAGCGCGCCGTCGGCACGTCGGCCAGGATCAGTGAGGTGAGCTGCGCGGCGGCGAGCCCCAGGCCGACGCCGTACACCCCCAGACAGGTGGCAACCAGCCACGGCGGCGTCGTGGCGTTGATGAGGAGGGCCAACGCCCCGACTCCGACGACCTCCAGGCCCAGGCCGAGCACGACGACGCCTTGTGGACTCATCGCCGCGGCGAGGTGACGGGCGGAGGCACCTGCCACGAAGGCGCCGGCGGCCATGACGGCGAGCACGACGCCGGCCCCGAGAATCGACAACCCGAGCACGTTGACGAGGTACAGGGGCAGGACGAACACGAGGGCGAACTCGCCGACGGCGACGGTGAGGGCCGTCACGTTGCCCCAGGAGAACGTCGAGATGCCGAAGAGGCGTAGGTCGAGGATCGCCGACAGGGTGCGCCGTGCGCGGTGGTGCTCGTTGAGGAGGAACGCCACGATGAACACCGCTCCCAGCGCCAGCGCGACGGGAGAAGCCGAGATCGGTGCGGTCGTGGGCCACGTCACCGGCCCCAGCTCCAGCGGCGCGGTGGGGCGCCACCAACCCAGGTCGCTGCCCTCGATGAGCCCGAAGACGAGCAGACCGAAGCCGAGCGCGGAGGTGAGCAACCCCACCACGTCGGAGCCGGGCGGGTGGGGGCCGTCGGCCCGCGTCTCGTCGACGACGAGCAGGGCCGCGACCACCACGATGAGGGCGAGCGGCACGTTGACGAAGAAGATCCACCGCCAGTCGAGCGCGGTGGTCAGCCAGCCACCGAGCAGCGGGCCGACCGCGGCCATGCCGGCCATCACCGCGCCCCACACGCCGAAGGCGGCTGCCCGGTCCTTGCCGCGGAAGGTGGCGTTGACGCTCGACAGGCTGGCGGGCAACACCATCGCGCCCCCGATTCCCTGCACGGCCCGCGAGGCGATGAGGCCGCCCACGTCGGTCGCGAGCGCGGCGGTGACGCTGGCCGCGGCGAAGAGGGCGACGCCGAGGACGAAGACGCGGCGGCGACCCGTCCGGTCCCCGAGCCGGCCGAACGACAGCAGGAGGGCGGCGAAGACGATGGCGTAGACACTGTTGACCCACTCCGCGTCCACGAGGTCGAGCCCGAGGTCGGCGATGATCGCCGGAAGTGCGACACCGACGATCGTTCCGTCGAGCACGATGAGCGACAGGCCGGCGGCGAGGGCTGCCAGGCCGTACCACTTCCGGCGGCCGGAGACGTGACCGGCGGGGACAGAGAGTTTGGGCACGAAGGACTCCTGGGAGGTGTCAGACCTCCGCTTTTTTGGGGACACCCTGTCCCCAAGACGGTCACAGCCTACACTCGCGGGGACGGGTTGCAACGGGTTGCCCGCACGACCGGATGAGGGGGCGGGCATGCCGAGCATCACGGGCCCCACGGTGCGCGAGCACCGCGCCAGCATGGAGAGTGCGCTCATCGATGCGTCCGAGGAGCTGCTCCTCGAGTCGGGGCGGCTGACGGTGGCCCTCGTCGCGCAGCGCGTCGGCCTCTCCCGCAACGGGATGTACAAGTACGTCAACGGCCCGGACGATCTCATCGAGGCGGTCGCGACCAGGCACCTGCCCGAGTGGGTCGGGGCCGTCTCGAGCGCGGTCGCCGAGGCCGGGGAGGACGCCCGCGCCCGGATCCGCGCCTACGTGCGAGTCAACCTCGAGCAGGCGGTCGGCGGCCGCCACGCCTGGCGGGCCGCCCTGGCCAGCGCCTCCCTCTCACCGCAGGCGAGGGCCCGCATCGCCGCCCGCCACGCCGAGGTGGAGAGCCTCGTGCGCGCCGCCCTCGATGACCTGCGGGTGGGCGATGCCGACCTTGTGCGCAGCGCGATCGGCGCGCTGCTCAGCGCCGGCGTGAGCGCCCTCGACCGGGGCGAGGCGCCCGAACGAATCATCGCGTTCACGATCGATGCCGTCGAGTCCGTACTGGCTTGCCGGGGCGGCGCGTGACCGCCCGCCCAGCGCCGGGCAGCGACCTCGGGGATCGACCGACGTGGGGCGGTGGGCCCGATCAGGCGGCGTCGGGGCCCAGGACGACGGGGTTCCAGCCGGCCGCACGGATCGGCGCGGCGAGCGCCGCGGCGTCCCCGACGACGACGAGCGTGCCGCCGTCCGGGCGCACCAGCTCGTGGGCGGCGCGGGTGGCATCCTCCGGGGTGACGCTGCGCCACCGGTCCAACTGGAGGTCGATGAAGTTCGGCCCGAGGCCGGCGCCCAGCAGGGTGACGACCGCGTCGGTGAGGCCACCGGCGGTCGCGTAGCGCAGGGGGGTGACGCCGACCAGGTAGTCGCGCGCCCGGGCCACCTCGGCCGCCGTGATCGGAGCCGCGCCCACGTCCAGGAGGGGCCCGAGGAGCTCCAGCGTCGGCCCGACGACCTCGTTGCGGAAGGAACCGTGGGTGGTCGTGAACCCGCCCCCGCGCTGCGGCGAGCTCATCAGCCCCGCCCCATAGGTGAACCCGCGTTCCTCGCGCAGCACCTTGTTCAACCGGCTGAGGTAGGCCCCACCCAGGGCGTGGGAGGCGATCTGCAGGGCGAACCAGCGCGGATCGAGCCGATCCACGGTGAACCAGCCCCACCGGATGTCCGCCTGCACCGACCCGGGCCGGTCGAGCAGGAACGCGCCGGGTTGACCGGGGCGCAGCGTCTCGTGCAGCGGGGCCGGCTGCCCGGGGTTCTGCCAAGGCGCGAACGCCGCCAGGAGGGCGTCGAGGCCCGCTGCGGGAAAGTCGCCGGCCACCACCAGCGTCGCCCCCCTCGGGCCGTACCAGCGGGCATGGTGGGCGCGGGCGTCCGCCCCGGTGACGGCCGTGACCGTGCCGCGCTCGCCCGCGGCCAGCCGCTGGGCGCGGTTGGACGGGTCCAGCACCGCGTGGCGCAGCCCCAGGCTGGCCCGGTCGGAGGACGAGGCCAGCAGCTGGTCGAGGTGGGCGAGCCGCAGGCGGGCGTGCCGGGCGATGTCATCGTCGCCGAGCTGCGGTGCCATCACGGCTTCGGCGAACAGGGGGGCGGCGTCCGCCAACCGAGCCCCAGGCACGTCGAGGTGGACGACGGTGTGGGTGTGGGCGGCGGTGGCGCCGATCAGGGCCCCACAGGCCTCCACCGCGTCGGCGAAGGTGGTGCCGGGGTGGAGCGCGGTGCCCTGGTCGAGGGTTGCGGCCACGAGCGCGGCGACGCCCTCCCGGTCGGCGGGCTCGCTGGTCAGCGGGGCGTCGAGCACGAGCGCTGCGGAGACGACGTACTGGCCCGGACGGTCGTACACCAGCACCTGCAGGCCGTTGTCGAGGCGCAGGGCGCGGCCGGGCGGCAGCGACCAGCGGCGCGGCGCGCGGATGCGGGGGCGTCCGACCATCAGGACCCCCCTCCCAGGGCGCCCCGGTGGTACTCCAGCACGGCGCGCTGGCTGCTGGCGAGGTGGGCGCGGGCGGCATCGCGCACCTCGTCGGGCCCGAGTGAGGCGATGTCGGCGAGGCGACGGTTGATCCGATCCGGGTCATCGAACTGGAGCATGCTCGCGCTGATGAGGTCGGCGCGCGCCTCCACGCGGCAGCACTCGGCCAGCCAGGCTCGCTCGTATTGGACGCGCACGCGCGCGAGTTCGGCCTCGCTGGGCCCCTCGTCGCACAGCCGGTCGACCTCGTCGCAGAAGGACGCCTCGATGGTTGCGAGGTCCGCGCCCTCGAGCGCGCGGGCCAGCGCGAACCCCAGGGAGTTGCCCCGGGCGAGGCCGATGACGCCCGAGCCGGCGGCCGAGCAGGTGGCATCGGTCCGGACGAGCCGGCGGTGCAGGCGTGAGGTGTCCGACCCGCCCAGCACCTCCAGCGCGAGCTCGACCGCGTCGCTGGTCCGCGAGCCGAGCGCCGGCGTCCGCCAGGCGACATAGAGCGTGGAGGCCGGGACCGGCGCGACCGTGGTGGCCCGCGGCACCCCGCTGTGCGGCGGCAGCGGCTCGGCGCGGCGCCGCGGGGGCAGCGGCCGCGCCGGCACGTCACCGAAGCAGGCGCGGGCCCGTGCGATGCCGTCGGCGGGCTTGATGTCGCCCACCAGCGTCAGCACGGCGTTGCCCGGGGCGTACCATCGCGTGAAGAACGCGTGCGCGTCCTCGAGTGAGGCCGCATCCAGATCGTCCATCGACCCGATGACCGGGTGCGCGTACGGGTGGTCGGGGGGGAACGACAGGGCCAGGAGGCGCTCAATGAGATCGCCGTACGGGGCGTTGTCGTAGCGCTGCCGCTTCTCCTCCTTCACCACGTCGCGCTGGTTGTCGAGATTCTCCTGGGTGAGGGCCGGCAGGAGGCGACCCATCCGGTCGGCCTCGAGCCAGAGGGCCAGGTCGAGGACGCCCGTGGGGACGGTCTCGAAGTAGTTGGTGCGGTCGAACCAGGTCGTCGCATTGCAGGTGGCCCCCGCCGTCTGCAGCAGGTTGAGGTGCTCGCCGCTGGCGACGCGCTCCGAGCCCTGGAACATGACGTGCTCGAACAGGTGGGCCAGGCCCGTGCTCCCGGCCTCCTCGTCGCGCGATCCGACGTCGTACCACAGGTTCACCGCGACGACCGGGGTGGCATGGTCGGGGCTCACCACCACCCGCAGGCCGTTGGGGAGGGTTGCGGTGTGGATGGGGTAGCCGAGGCGCGCGGGAACCGTCATGCCTCAGGGGGTCGGCCGTCGCAGGGGTGGGGCGAGCGCGAGCAGGAGGCCGGCGATGACGATGCCGCCGCTCAGCACGGGCATGAGGGGTGAGTTCGCGAACTGGTCCGGGAGGGAGCCGGGGGCGGCCGGGCCCCCCGGCGGCAGGCTGGGGGTCGGGGCCACGGGGGTGGGCGCCGGGGAGTCGGTGGGGGCAGGAGCGGGGGAAGCCGGGGTGGCCGGTGCGGGAGCGGTCCCCTCGTCGACGGGGGCCGGGGCGGGCGCCGGGGTCGGCTCCTGGGCGTCCGGCTCGGGGGAGGTGGGCAGAGCCGGATCGGGCGTGCGGGGATCCTGCGGCACGGATGTGGTCGGGGCCGGTGCGGGCCCGACGCCCTGGGTGGTGACCGGGGGTGGCGCCGCGGTGGTCGGCGCCGGGTCCGGGGGCCGGGGGGTCACCGTCGGGGTGGGCTGCGGGGGCTCGGGCTCGGGATCGATCACGGACGGTGACGGGCAGTCGCTGACCAGGGTCAGGAGGCCGTCGCGGGGAGTGGAATCGTTGTCACTCCAGCCCTCACCGGCGATCCAGTGCGCCTGGACCTTCAGGTGGGTGGGGGGGGGGGGGCCGCACTGCACCCCGGCCCAGACGCGCAACCCCGTTGCCGCGCCGGCGATGCGGACGGTGCGTCCGATCAGGTCGCTGTGGCCGGTGATCGTGCGGACGTCGCTGCTGAGCGCGCCGGAGGCGCGCGCGCACAGCTCCTGGGCGTCCAGGGCGGCGCACACCCGGAAATCGACCACGGCCCGCGCGAGCTCGTCGCCGTCGCGGTCGATGACCGTGACCTGCGGCCACTCCTGGGCGGGGTCGAGACCCGCCGGCGGGCCGATCGCGATCGCCACCCCGGTTCGAGGATCCTCCACCGGGATGGCCAGCTGGGCCGACGGACGCGCGACGAAGTCCCCGCCCAGCTCAGCCCCAGCGTCGGGCTCGGGGGTCTGCGTGGGCTCGGCCTCCGGCTCCGGCTCACCGTCCCCGGGCGACGCAGGGCGCCCCGGGTCGGGCTGCGCCGACGTCGTGGGGCTGGCGGGTGTGGGGGTGGGTGCAGGCGTCGGTGGGGAGGTCGTGCTGGCGGGCGGGGGGACGTGCTTGGGGGAGGGCGCACGCGCGGGGTCGACCGTGGGCGTCGGCTCGGGCGTGGGGGAGGGTGAGGGCGTGGGTGAGGAAGCCGACTCGTCCGTGGTGGGGCTGGTGGGGGCGGCAGCGGTGAGGGGGGGCGTCGGCTCGGTGCCGGCCGCCAGAACGGGCGCGGCAACACAGAACGCGCCGCACGCGGCAAGCGTCGACGAAGCCAGCAGAACCCGCGTGCGGGTACGTGCCTTTGCCCCAGTCACCGGCGCCTCGACCCCCGAGTCTCTCGTCCACCCCAGACGTACACATGTGCCCGCCCAGCCTAAGTCCCCGCGATGTTGGTGTCGTTCACCCCCACGGGGGACACCGACATTGCACCATGGGCACGCGGGGGAGCGGAAATTCCCTGCTCACACCGAAACGGCCCGCCCTGGTGGGGGCGGGCCGTTCCGATCTTCGTAGCGGGGACAGGATTTGAACCTGTGACCTCTAGGTTATGAGCCTAGCGAGCTACCGAGCTGCTCCACCCCGCGGTGCTGGAGCAACGTTACTCCCCATCCCCGCCCACACCAAATCGGCGCGTTGATGCATGCTGGAAGTGACCCCCGCGGGCCAGCCGGCCCGGCGGGGCGACAGGAGCGGGGCAAGAGCCGGGGGCCAGGAGCAGGAGGCCGGCAGCAGGGGTCCGGCAGCAGGGGGCCAGAGCAGCCGGACAGCCGGGTGGCCGGGAGCCGGCGCCACGTCCTGCAAGCCCCTCTCGCCGGTGCGTCGGCCGGGTCGCGCTGCACGGTAGGCTGACCGCGCTCGCCACGCTCTCGTCCAAGGAGATCACATGGCCCCGTCAGCGCCCCAGGATCCGGTGCGGTTCTCCCGCCGGTCGCTGCCCCTGGTCGCCGGCATCATCGCCGCGGCCACGGCGTCAGCGTGCTCCGCCCGCCCGTCGGAGTCACCGGCCCCGGGCCAGACGTCCGCGCCCGGAGCCGGCGGTCGCACCTTGGTCATCGGCGCGACCGCCGAGCCGCCGACGCTCGACCCCACCGCCAGCCCCGCCGCGGCGATCCCGCAGGCGCTGCTGTACAACGTGTACGAGACGCTGCTGCGGGTGGACGCCGAGGGCGCGCTCCGGCCGCTGCTCGCTCAACGGTGGGACCTGACGCCGGACCGGCTCACCTACACCTTCACCCTCAACCCGGCCGCGCACTTCTCCGACGGCAGCCCCGTCACCGCGGAGGCGGTGGCGCAGAACATCGACCGGATTCGCACCGATCCCGGCATCGCGTCCCGGCTCAAGGGCGTCATGGCCGTGGTGGAGGAGGTGACCGCGGTCGACGCCGGGACGCTCCAGGTGCGGCTCGCGCGGCCGTCCAACCTGTGGCTGTACGAGATGTCCTCCACGCCGGGGGTCGTGATCAATCCCGCCGGCTTCGGTGGCGCCGCGAGCGCCACCGCCGGCTCGGGGCCCTTCACGGTCACGCGCTGGACGCCGGGGGACGCCATCGTCATGGCCCGCAACGAGAACTACTGGGGCACCCCGGCCAACTTCGACGAGGTGACGATTCGCTACATCCTCGACGCCAACGCACTCAACGCCGCGATGCTGTCGGGGCAGATCGACGTCATCGCCAACCTGCAGGCGCCCGACGCGCTGCCCCAGTTCGCCGACCCGGCGCGCTTCACCGTGGTGGAAGGGACGACCAACGGCGAGGTGGTGCTGGGCGTCAACAACGCCAACCCCGTGCTCGCCGACCCCCGCGTGCGCAAGGCGCTCACGATGGCGATCGAAAAGCGGGCGTTGGTGGACACGGTGTGGGCCGGCAAGGGCACGGTCATTGGCACCATGTCGGTGCCGACCGACCCCTACTACGAGGACCTCTCCGGCCTCCACGCCTATGATCCCGACGCGGCCCGGGCGCTGCTCGCCGAGGCGGGCCACCCCGCCCTGACCCTGCGGCTGCGCCCCGCCGCGCTGCCGTACGCCACCCGCGCCGCCCAGTTCGTGGCGAGCCAGCTGGCCGCGGTCGGCGTCACTGCCCAGGTCGAGGAGGTGCAGTTCCCCGCCCGCTGGATCGAGACGGTGTACGGCAACGCCGACTACGACCTCACCATCGTCTCCCACGTGGAGGCCCGCGACCTCATCACGTTCGCCAACCCCGACTACTACTGGCGTTACGCCAACCCCGAGTTCGACGCGCTCGTCAGGGCCGCCGACGAGGCCGACCCGGCGGACTACGTCGACGGCATGCGCGCCGCGGCCCGCTTCCTGGGCGAGGACGCCGCCGCGATCTGGCTGTTCGTCCTGCCGAACCTCGTCATCACCCGAGCCGGGATCACCGGCGTGCCGCCCAATGCCACGACCCTGTCGTTCGACGTCACCACCATGGCGAGCGCCTGAGGTCGGCCGGAGTGCTGCGGACCATCGGCGTCCGGCTGGGCGTCTTCGCGCTCGGCCTGGTCGTGGCGTCCGTCGTGATCTTCGCCATCACCCAGGCCCTACCCGGTGACATCGCGCGCGTGCTGTTGGGCGACGGTGCCTCGGCCGACCAGGTCGCTGCGCGGCGGGCCCAGCTGGGGCTCGACCGTCCGCTGCCCGAGCAGTACCTCGCCTGGGTGGGGGGCATGGTGCGGGGCGACTTCGGCCAGTCGTGGCTCTCGGGGCTGCCGGTGCGCGACCTCATCGGCCCGCGGGTCGGCGTGACCGCCTGGCTGGCCGGCCTCGGCCTGCTGCTGGCGGCGGCGATCGCCCTGCCGCTGGGCGCCCTCGCGGCGCTGAAGCGGCGGCGCTGGCCCGGCTTCCTCACCTCGGCCCTCGCGCAGGTGGGCATGGCGGTGCCGGCCTTCTGGGCGGGCATCCTGCTGGTCGTCGTCTTCGCCATCGGGCTGCGTTGGTTGCCGGCCAACGGCTACGTGCCGCTGCGCTCGGACCCGCTGGAGTGGGCGTCCCACCTCGTGCTGCCGGTCGTCTCGCTCGGCCTCGTGCAGGCCGCCGTGTTGATCCGCTACGTGCGTTCGGCCTTCCTGGAGGTGCTGGGGGAGGACCACTTCCGCACCGCCCGCTCCATCGGCTGGACGCCGTGGCGCGCGCTTGCCCGGCACGGCCTGCGGAACGCCGCGGTGTCGCTGGTCACGGTCATCGGGTTGCAGCTCGCGTCGGTGCTGGTGGGGGCGATCGTCATCGAGCGGGTGTTCGTGCTGCCCGGCCTGGGGTCGCTGCTGCTGACCTCGGTCATCTCCAACGACCTGGTCGTCGTGCGCGGCATCGTGATGCTGCTGGTGCTGGCGGTGTTGCTCATCAACGCGCTGGTCGACATCAGCTACGTGTTCATCGACCCGCGGCTGCGGACGGGGGCCGACCGGTGAAACGCCTCGAGCTCATGATCGGCGGTGCGCTGGTGGGCCTCGTCGTGGCCATGGCCCTGGTCTCGTTCGTCTGGACGCCGTTCGACCCCACCGCCGTGCTGTCGGCCCCGCCGCTGCAGCGTCCCGGCTGGCCGCACGTGCTCGGTACGGACGGGATGGGCATCGACATCGCCAGCCGGCTGCTCGTCGGCGCCCGCTCCGCGCTGTACGTCGGCGTCATCGCCGTGGGGGTCGCCGCGCTGGTGGGGGTGCCCCTTGGCCTGCTGACGGCCCAGCTCCCGCGCGCCGCGGCCGAGGTGGTGCTGCGGGCCACCGACATCATGTACGCGTTCCCCGCGCTGCTGCTGGCCATCCTGTTCGCCAGCGCCCTCGGCGGCTCCACCGAGACGGCGATGGCCGCGATCGGCATCGCGTCCGTGCCCGCCTTCCTGCGGGTGACGCGCGCCGGTGCGGTGACGGTGCTGGCGTCCGACTTCGTGCTGGCGGCGCGCTCCTGCGGCACGTCGCGCCCGGCCATCACCGTGCGCCACGTGCTGCCCAACGTGGCCCCGCTGATCGGGGTGCAGGCATCGGTGTCGTTCGCGCTCGCGATTCTCGCCGAGGCGGCCCTGAGCTACCTGGGGTTGGGCACCCCGCCCACCACCCCGTCGTGGGGGCGGATGCTGCTGGACGCCCAGACCTTCCTCTTCAGCGACCCCCTGCAGGCGTGGTGGCCGGGCGTGGCGATCGCGGTGGCGGTGCTGGGGTTCAACCTGGTGGGCGACGGGCTGCGCGACTTTCTCGATCCGCGGCTGGCGGAGGTGGCATGAGCGCCCTGCTGGAGATCACCGACCTGACCGTGGCGTTCGGACGCCGCCCACCGGCCCTGCGTGGGGTCGACCTCGTGGTCGAGGACGGTCAGCGGCTCGGCCTGATCGGGGAGTCCGGCTCGGGCAAGACGGTGACGGCGCTGGCCGTCATGGGGCTGCTGCCGGACACGGCACGCGTCCGCGGATCGATCCGGTTGGGTGGCCGGGAGCTGGTGGGGTTGCGCGACAAGGAGATGGCCCGCCTGCGCGGCGATCTGGTGAGCATGATCTTCCAGGAGCCCATGACGGCGCTCGACCCGACGATGCGTACCGGCCGCCAGGTGGCGGAGGCGTTCCGGCTGCACCGCGGCGCGGACGCCGGCCGCGCGCGCGAGGCGGTGCTCGCCATGCTCACCGCCGTCGGCTTCACCGATGCGGCGCGGATCGCCGACTCCTACCCTTACCAGCTCTCCGGGGGCCAGCGCCAGCGGGTGATGACGGCGATGGCCCTGATCAACTCGCCACGGCTGGTGCTCTGCGACGAGCCGACGACGGCGCTCGACGTCACCGTGCAGGCCACGGTGTTGCGCGTGCTCGATGAGGTCTTGGACGCCGAGGGTGCGGCCTGCCTGTTCATCAGTCACGACCTGGCGGTGGTGTCCCAACTCTGCTCCGACGTGGCGGTGATGCTGGACGGGACGGTCGTGGAGCGGGGGAGCGCCCAGCAGGTGTTCGACGCCCCCGCCCACGCCTACACCGCCGGGTTGGTCGCCACCTCCCGGCTCGACCTGGTGGTACCCGGCTCGCGGTTGCCGACGGTGGCCGACCACGTCGGACGCGCCCGGAGCCGAGGGCCGCGATGAGCGGGGCGGAGGCGTCCGACGCGCTGTTCGACGTGCGCGGGCTGCGTCGCGTGTACGGCCGGGGAGTGCGCCGGGTGGTCGCGTTGGACGAGGTGAGCCTGCAGGTCGGGCGCGGGCAGCGGCTGGGGATCGTGGGGGAGTCGGGCTCGGGCAAGTCGACGCTCATCCGGCTGATGGCAGGGCTGGACACGCCGACGGCGGGCGAGGTCCGTTTCGATGGCCGCGTCGTCACGGGCGTGCCGGAGCGGGAGCTGGGGTTCCTGCGCTCGCGGGTCCAGATCGTGTTCCAGGATCCGCGGGCGTCCCTGAACCCCCGCATGAACGTGGGCGACATCATCGCCGAGCCGCTGCGGGCCCGGTCGGTCCGCCGCGAGCTGGGGGGTGTGGACGCCCGCGCCCGCGTCGCGGAGCTGCTGGACGCCGTCGGGCTGCCCGCGGACGCGCCGGCCCGCTACCCGCACGAGTTCTCCGGGGGGCAGCGGCAGCGCATCGCGATCGCCCGGGCGCTGGCACCGGGGCCGGACGTGCTCATCGCCGACGAGGCCGTGAGCGCGCTGGACGTGTCCGTCCGGGCGCAGGTGCTCAACCTGTTGATGGACCTGGTGGCCGAGCTCGACCTGACCCTGGTGTTCGTCAGCCACGACCTCGCCGTGGTGCGGCATGTGTGCACCGACGCGGTGGTGCTGCAGGCCGGGCGGCTTGTGGAGGCCGGGCCGGCGGCGTCCGTGTTCGCCGCGCCGCAGCACCCCTACACCCGGGCGCTCGTGGGCGCGATTCCCCGGTTCGGCGGGCGGGCCCTAGAATCAGGGCAGTGAAAGCCCTGTTGCTGGAGAACATCCACCCGTCCGGCGTCGATCTGCTGACCGAGCGCGGCTTCGAGGTGGAGACCGTCGGATCCGCCCTGGCGGAGGACGACCTGATCGCGGCCCTGGACGGGGTGTCGCTGCTGGGGATCCGGTCCAACACCCACGTGACGCCGCGCGTGCTGGAGAACGCCCCCGACCTGCGTGCCATCGGTGCCTTCTGCATCGGCACGAACCAGATCGCGCTGGACGCCGCGACCGCGGCCGGCGTGGCCGTCTTCAATGCGCCCTACTCGAACACGCGCAGCGTGGTGGAGCTGGCCATCGCCGAGATCATCGGCATGGCGCGGCACTTGACCGACCACAACGCGCGGATGCACGCGGGGGAGTGGGTGAAGTCGGCGATCGGCAGCCACGAGGTGCGGGGGCGGACGCTGGGCATCGTCGGCTACGGCAACATCGGCTCGCAGCTCTCCGTCGTCGCGGAGTCGCTCGGCATGCGCGTGCTGTTCCACGACGTGGTCGACAGGCTCGCCCTGGGCAACGCGGTGCGGTGCGGCTCCCTGGCTGAGCTGTTGGCCGAGGCCGAGACGATCAGCCTCCACGTGGACGGCCGGCCCACGAACCGCGGCTTCTTCGGCGAGCGCGAGTTCGCGATGATGCGCCCGCGGTCGTTGTTCCTGAACCTGTCGCGCGGGTTCGTGGTGGACACCGCGGCGCTCAAGCGGCACCTCGACTCGGGCCATCTCGCGGGGGCGGCGGTGGACGTCTTCGAGACCGAGCCGCGGCGCAACGGCCACACCTTCGAGCACGTGCTGCGAGGAACCCCCAACGTCATCCTCACCCCCCACGTGGCCGGGTCGACCCAGGAGGCACAGGAGAACATCGGCTCCTTCGTGGCCGGCAAGCTCTCCGACTTCGCCGAGAACGGCTCGACGGTGCTGAGCGTGAACCTGCCCGGGGTCCCCGCTCCGCGCGCGGGGGCGCACCGCATCCGGCACCTGCACCGCAACGTGCCGGGCGTGCTGGCGACGATCAACACGATTCTCGCCGAGCACGGCACGAACATCGAGCACCAGACGCTCGCGACGCGGGGGGACGTGGGTTACGTCGTCCTGGACATCGCCGACACCCCGTCGGACGCCGTCCTCGCGGCCCTCCGGGCGATGCCCGCGACGGTGCGCGTCGACGTCTCCTGAGGCCTCCCGCGTCCCGCAGGGGGCCGCGACACGCTCACTTCGGCCCGACACGCCGGGTTACAACCCGGCGTGTCGGGCCGAAGTGAGCGTGTCGGCGCCTGCCCGGCGCCTGCCCGGCGCCTGCCCGGCGCCTGCCCGGCGCAGCCGGCGCACCGGTCAGTCGGAGAGCTCGAGGGGCTGGGTGGGTTCCACCGGGGCCAGGGCGGACAGGACGGCGTCGTGCAGGTGCCCGTTCGTCGCCAGCGCCCCCGGGCCCGCGACGCCGGGCGTCCCGTCGATGCTGGTGAACCGGCCGCCGGCCTCCCGGACGATCACGTCCAGCGCCGCCATGTCGTGCAGCGCCAGGTCGGGCTCGGTGGCGATGTCGACGCCGCCCTCGGCGACGAGCAGGTAGCTCCAGAAGTCCCCGAAGGCGCGCGTCCGCCACACGTCGCGCATCAGGTCGACGAACTGTTGCCCGCGGCCCGACTCCACCCAGCCGCGCACCGAGCTGTAGGACAAGAAGGCGTCCGACACCGCACCCACCGACGACGCCTGCAGCCGGGTCGCGCTCGCGAGCGACTTGCCCGTGAACGCCCCTGCGCCCCGGGCTGCCCACCAGCGCCGCTGCAGCCCCGGCGCCGACACGACCCCGACCACCACCTCGTCACCCTCCATGAGGGCGATCAGGGTGGCCCACACCGGGACGCCGCGCACGAAGTTCGCGGTCCCGTCGATGGGGTCGATCACCCACCGGCGCGGCCCCCAGCCCGTGTCGGCGCGCTCCTCGCCGTGCACGGCATCGCGGGGCCGGGAGCGCGAGAGCACCTTGCGCAGCGCGT
This sequence comes from Propioniciclava soli, assembly GCF_038502305.1. Classification (NCBI taxonomy): domain Bacteria; kingdom Bacillati; phylum Actinomycetota; class Actinomycetes; order Propionibacteriales; family Propionibacteriaceae; genus Propioniciclava; species Propioniciclava soli. The sequence continues at coordinate 2,150,596 of NZ_CP115965.1, read as the reverse complement.
CCTCCACGGCCGTGTCGGCGTCCGTGACGTGCGTCAGGTCCGGTTTGGTCGACACCTGCAGATCCTGGGCACGGAAGCGGGCGGTGGTGATCTGGTCGGCGGTGTCGGCGAGCACATGGCCCAGCCGCAGGTCGTCCACGTAGCTTCGTTCGGGCATGGCCGCCAGCCTACGCACGGACGCCCCCGCGCCGCGGGAGGCTCCCGGACCTACGTGTAGGTCGGCTCGGCCATCCAGACCTGCTCCATGCGCCGGAAGGACGCCAGCCGCTCGGCCCGCAACCGCCCGTCGGCCACCGCCTCGTCGAGGGCGCACTCGGGGGCGGTCGAGTCGTGCCGGCAACCGCGCGGACACTCGGTCACGAGCGCGGCGAGGTCGTCGAAGGCCGCGAGCACCGACTCCGTCGTGACGTGGGAGAGGCCGAAGCTCCGGACGCCCGGGGTGTCGATCACCCAACCACCCGGCTCGGGCAGCGCCAGCGCCACCGCCGAGGTGGAGGTGTGCCGCCCGCGTCCGGTCACCTCGTTCACGTGCCCGACGGCACGGGCCGCGTCCGGGATCAGCGCGTTGACGAGGGTGGACTTGCCGACCCCCGAGTGGCCCACCAGCACCGTGGTGTGACCGGCGAGCAGGCCGCGCAAATCGGTGAGGTCGGCTCCCGGCTCGACGACGACCGCGCCCACGTCGAGCCCGTCGTAGGCCGCCAGCAACGCGTCCGGAGAGGCCAGATCGGCCTTCGTGAGCACCAGCAACGGTTCCAGCCCCGCGTCGTACGCGCCGACGAGGATCCGGTCGATCATGCCCATCCGTGGCGGTGGGTCGGCCAGCGCTGTGACGATCGCGAGCTGGTCGGCATTCGCCACGATGGGGCGTTCGAACGGGTCGTTGTCGTCCGCGGTCCGCCGCAGCACCGTGGTGCGGTCGACCACCTCCACGACCCGGGCCAGCGTGCCCTCCTCGCCGGAGGTGTCGCCCACGACGCGGGCGCGGTCACCGACGATGACGCCCTTGCGCCCCAGCTGACGCGCCTTGGTGGCGAGCACCGTGCGTGGGGCGTCCCCGTCCCCGCCCCCGTCCTCGGCACCGAGCACCACCGTGTACCGGCCCCGGTCGACGCCGACGACCGTCCCCACCGCGGCCTCGGAGTAGTCGGGCCGGTCCTTCGTGCGGGGACGCGTCCGCCGCGGCGGGCGGCCGTAGCCGTCCTGCTCGTCCCGCTCGGCGCGGCGGCGACTCACGCCGCCACCAAGGTGTGCCACAGGGTGCCGAAGTCGGCGATGGTCTTGGTGGTGGCATCCACGTCGTCCAGCTCCACGCCGGCGACGGCCAGCCCGAGGACGGCACCCGCGTGGGCCATGCGATGGTCGGCGTAGGTGCGCCACGGCCCGCCGGTGAGCCGGCCCGGGGCGATGGTGAGCCCGTCGGCGGTCTCGGCCACGCGGGCCCCCCGCGCGCCGAGCTCGGCGGTGAGGGCGGCCAGCCGGTCGGTCTCGTGGTGGCGGACGTGCCCCACCCCGCGGATGCTGCCCGGTCGGTCGGCGAGCGCGAGCAGCGCGGCCACCACGCAGGTGAGCTCGGAGGCCAGGGTGAGGTCGACATCGGCGCCCGTGACGGTGCCGGTGCCGCTCACCGTCACCGTGTCCGTGCGGGCGTCGACCTCCCCGCCCAGCGCGGCGAGGGTGCCGAGGATCGCGTCCGAGGCCTGCACGGTGTGCCGCGGCCAGGGCACGGTCACGGCACCGCCGGTCACCAGCGCGGCGGCCAGGAAGGTCGCGGCGTTCACCAGGTCGGGTTCGATGGTCTCGTCGCGGGCGGCGATCGGGCCGGGGGCCACGCGCCACGCGGTGTCGTTCGCGGACGCCGACGCCACGACCCCGCGGTCGGCCAGCATGGCCAGGGTCATCCGGATGTGCGGCGGCGAGGGCACCCGCGCGCCCGCGTGGACCAGTTCCAGCCCGGCGTCGAACCGGGCGGCCGCCAGCAGCAGCCCCGACACGAACTGGCTGGACGCGGACGCGTCGATGCGCGCCGTGCCGCCCGGAACCGCACCGGTGCCGTGCACGGTGAAGGGCACGGAGGCCGGGTGGTCGACCCGGACGCCCAGCTGCCCCAGGCCGTCCAACAGGGGTGCCACCGGGCGGGCGGAGGCCTCAGGATCGCCGCGGAACCGGGTCGGGCCGTCGGCCAGCGCGGCCAGCGCGGGCACGAACCGCATGATCGTGCCCGCCAAGCCGCAGTCGATGTCACCGGGGGTGAAGACCGCCGGCGGTGCGACGCGCACCACGCCGGGCGCCAGGTCGGTCACGTCCACGCCCAGCGACGCGAGGGCGGCGCGCATCAGCCGCGTGTCCCGGGCGTCGAGGACGCCCGTGAGCACCGACGGGCCGTCACCGAGCGCGGCCAACACGTAGCCGCGCGCGGTGGCGGACTTCGAGCCGGGCACCGTGAGGCTCCCGGTCACCGGGCCGGCCGGGGTCGGCGCGACCCAGGGCCTCACGGAAGAGCGCCCTCGATGCTCTTGCGGGCGGCCTTCGCCTGGAGCTGGGCCTCGCGCTTGAGGCGCTTGAAGTCCTTCATGGTTAGCTCGGCGACGTGCGAGGCGTCCTTGGCCAGCGACTTCTTGGCCCGCTCGGCGTCGCGGGAGAGCTGGACGCGGGTCGCGTTGGCCTTCCACAGCAGGCTGGGCTTGCCGCGGGTGTCCTGCGACACGACGAGGGCGGCACCGAGCAGAGCCAGGTTCCGCACCAACAGGCTGCGCGAGGTCGCGGCGTCCGCGCCGGCCTCCTTGGCCGCCACGACGTGCGGCAGCATCGAGAGGGCCGCGAGCGTGCCGCCCCCCTTGCTGGAGATGCCCGTCGCCATCCCGAGGCCGCCGAGCACCTGGGCGACGCCGTTGACGCGGACCAGCGTCTTGGTGTCCTGCGGCACGTAGGCGGACACCTCCGGGGGCAGGGCGCCCTGGACGAGCGGGACCACCCGGTCGGCCAGCGGCTGGGCGGCCTCGACGAAGGGACCGGGGTCGCGAACGGCCTTCACGCCGTTCGCGATGAAGAAGCCGCCGAGCAACATGCGGCCGACACCACGCAGAAGGTTCATGCCCCATTCCTACCATCCGTCACTGACGACCGGGAACACCGAACGGAATATCCGCGTGCCCGTGGCCGTTGCGACAGGCGTGATGACGCTGGCACCCGCACCCACCGCCGCGCCGGGGCGCGCGCCGGTGCCGACCTCCGGGGTAGTCTCGTACCTGATGGACCTCCCGAGCACCGACGAGACCCCCGTGGTCGACGTCCAGACGGAAACCGACGCCGAGCGCGCCGCCCGGTTCGAGCGCGATGCGCTGCCCTTCCTCGACCAGCTGTACGGCGCGGCCCTGCGACTGACGCGCAACCCCGCCGACGCCGAGGACGTCGTCCAGGAGGCCTACGCCAAGGCGTTCTCCTCGTTCCACCAGTTCCGCCCCGGTACGAACCTCAGGGCGTGGCTGTACCGCATCCTGACGAACACCTACATCAACACCTACCGCAAGCGGCAGCGCCAACCGCAGCAGGCGTTCGGCGAGGACGTCGAGGACTGGCAGCTCGCCCGCGCGGAGCAGCACACGTCCACCGGCCTGCGCAGCGCCGAGATGGATGCCCTGGACCGCATGCCCGACTCGGTGGTGACGGACGCGATGAACGCGCTCTCGGACGACTTCCGGCTCGCCGTGTACCTCGCCGACGTCGAGGGGTTCTCCTACAAGGAGATCGCCGAGATCATGGGGACGCCGATCGGCACCGTGATGAGCCGCCTCAACCGCGGCCGGACGCAGCTGCGCTCCATGCTCGCCGACCACGCCGCCTCCCTGGGCATCGGGACGGGGGGCCGCTGATGACGCAGGAACCCGTCGACTGTCGCGCCGTGGCCCGGCGCGTCGAAGCCCTGCTGGACGGTGAGCTGGACGACACGGCCGCCGACGAACTGCGCCACCACATCGACGCCTGCGAGCACTGTCTGGAGGTCGCCGATCTTGTCGACGCCCTGAAGCGGATCGTGCACCGCTCCTGCACCGGCCAGGTGGCCCCGCCCGCGCTGCGCGCCCGCATCGTCACCCAGATCACCCAGGTCAGCTACACGCGCATCGAGTTCCACGAGCCGCGCTGACCCGCGCGACACACCCGGGACGCACGAAGGCCCCTCCCCGCACGGGGAGGGGCCTTCGTCGTCGTCCCGGGCTGTCGCCTCAGGAGTTGGGACGCTTGCCGTGGTTGGCTGCGTTCTTCTTGCGGGCCTTGCGCTTGCGGCCACCCTTACCCATGTGGGCCTCCTCACGTCGATCGCGCCGAACGGCGCAAGGAGCCATTGTGTCATGCCCGTCCGGGCCCGCGAAATCGACGTGGCGCGGTGCGGGCGGCACCAGGCGGACGTCCTATCATGGCGCGCATGCTCAGCCTCACGGACGTCGTGGCCCAGCACTGTGCGTTGTCCGACGACGACACCGGCTGGCTCGTGGGGCTCACCGACCAGTGGGACATGTTGGCCGACCTGTCGTTCTCCGACCTCATCCTCTGGGTGCCCGACGTCGACGACAACGTGTTCTGGGCGGCCGCCCAGTGTCGGCCCACCACCGGCCCCACGGCCCTGGAGGACGATGTGGTCGGCGAGGAGATCGCCTACGACCCCGAACATCTCGTCACCGAGGCCTACCTCAGCCGGGAGATCGCGATGACGAGCGGCAACAAGCTGCACGCCGGCATCCCGGTCGACGTGCACGCGGTGCCGGTCCTGCGGGAGGGCCGCTGCATCGGCATTGTCGAACTCCACACGAACCGCATGGGCGTCCGCGCGCCGGGCGCCCTGGAGGACACCTACCTCGAGGTGGCCGGTCTGCTGCTGGCCATGGTGCACCGCGCCGAGTTCCCGGTGGTGGGGCACGCCCCGGTTCCCTTCAGCAGCCCGCGCGTGGGCGACGGCGCCTTCCGCGTCTCGGAGGACGGGACCGTGACGTTCGCCAGCCCGAATGCCGTGAGCGCCTTCCGACGTCTGGGCTGGGCGGGTGACGTCCTGGGCGAGAACTTCACCGGCATGCTGACCGCCCTCATGGCGTCGCGGCGTGAACCGGTCGAAGAGGTGACGGGGCCATTGCTCGGAGCGCGCCGCGCGCGGGAGACCGAGGTGGAGACGCGCGCCGGCATCGTGCGTCTGCGCAGCATGCCGCTGTGCGTCCACGACGCCCCCCACGGCTGGCTCGTCCTGTGCCGCGACACGACGGACCTGCGGACGCGCGAGCGGCAGCTCGTCACCAAGGACGCCACGATCCGCGAGATCCACCACCGGGTGAAGAACAACCTGCAGACCGTCGCCGCCCTCCTGAGGCTGCAGACGCGCCGCACGTCGTCCGCCGAAGCCATCGGGGCCCTGTCGGACGCCCAGAAGCGCGTCTCCGCGATCGCCGTGGTCCACGAGATCCTCTCGCAGGGGTTCGACGCCTCGGTGCGGTTCGACGACGTCGCGGACCGGCTGATGGCGATGGTGCGCGACGTCGCGAACACGGGCGTCGCCGTGGCCATGGAGCGCCGGGGGTCGTTCGGCCTGGTGCCCGCGGATGTCGCCACGCACCTGTCGCTGGTGCTGACCGAGGTGCTGCAGAACGCCCTGGAGCACGGCGTCCGGGAATCCGCCGGGCATGTCGTGGTGCAGCCACGGCGCAGCGGCGAGATGTTGGTGGTGGACGTGACCAACGACGGCCTGCCGCTGCCCGACGGGTTCGACCTGGCGTCGTCGCACAGCCTGGGGTTGTCGATCGTGACGGCGCTCGTCAAGGATCTGTCGGGGACCTTCGAGCTCAGCGCGCTGCCCGACACCGCCGGAACGTTGGCGCGGATCACCCTGCCGTTGAGCTGACCGCCCGCCCCGGGGCCCGGCGCCGTGCTGCCGTGGTGCCGTGGTGCCGTGGGCGAAACACCCACAGGAAGCGCACAGCGACCACCGGGGTGCCGTCGAGGTCGGAGCCCGATGCTGGAGTGGTGACCGATCGAAGGGAATCACGATGAACGCACCCGCGTACGGCGCCCAGGACCCCGTGGCGCGCTACCAGTACCTGCTTCGCACGGCGTCCCCGGACGAGATCGAGCAGGCCCACACCGAGGCCTTCGCCGCCATGACGCCGGCCGAGCGGCAGACGGTGCTCGCGGCCCTGGGTCGCGCGGGGGCCACCCCCACCGACACGTCGGCGTCCGGCCTCGCGCGCTCGGCGACCCGCCTGGAGATGCAGCAACCCGGGGTGCTCCAGCGTCTGTTCGGTGCCCAGCAGACCGCGGGCGGCACGCTGCTGACGTCCGTCGCCGGTGGCTTCATCGGAGCCGGCATCTTCAGCGCTCTCACCGGGGGCGACGGTCTGGGCGGCCGGCCGGGTCTGCTCAGCAGGCTGCTCGGACTCGGGCGGCGGCGCACCATGACGGGTGGCGGCTGGGGGCCTGGTGGTGTTGGCTCCGGGTACGGATTCGGGCGAGGCAGCGGGTTTGGGCAGGGCAACGGGTTTGGGCAGGGCAACGGGTTCGGGCAGGGCAACGGGTTCGGGCAGGGCAACGGGTTCGGGGGGTTCCTGGGTCAGCGGCCCCCGCGGGGCGGCCCGCACGGCGGCGGCCGCGGCCCCGGGGGGCCCGGGGGACGCGGCGGCTTCTGAGACGCGCCCCGGCGGGCAGGTCAGCCGCGGACGCGGGCTCGGGCGTTGCGACGCTTCATGGCGCGACGCTCGTCCTCCGACAGTCCTCCCCACACTCCGTGGTCCTGACCCGCCTCCAGGGCCCAGGCGAGGCACTCAGCGCGCACGTCACAGCGGGCGCACACCTTCTTGGCCTCGGCGATCTGCATGATCGCCGGGCCGGTGTTCCCGACCGGGAAGAACAGCTCGGGATCCTCGGTCAGGCATGCCGCGCGATGGCGCCAGTCCATGGTGATACCACTCCTTGAGTGCGGATGATGAAAAACAATCTGCGCACCCGGGGCGGGGAGCGGTGCGCCTGTCAAGGCTGCCAAGATCGGGCACCGAAAACAAGGGGCAGCGGCGTATTGCCCGGTCTGCGGCCCCGATTTCCCCCGGCTAGAGTGGGCCCGCCATGACGACACCCGCATCGACGACGCCCCCCGACCCCGGCCCCGCCCGCCGCCCCGCCAGCGCCCTCGTCGCCGGTGGGGCGACGTTGGCGCTCGGCGTCTTCTTCGTCGTGCTGGCGCTGCTCGCCCTGACCAGTGGCCACGGCGAGTTCAGCGGTCACGTGGCCGTGGGCCTCGCGGTGTGGGGCGCGGTCGTGGTGGGTCTGGGGATCGCCTGGCTGCGCCGGGCATGGTGGTCGCGGGGCCCCGTGGTCGCGGCCGGGTTGTTGCACCTGCTCGCGTTCGGCCAGTCGACGCTCGTGCAGCCCTGGGCCGTCCTGGGGGCGGCCGCGGGTCTCGCCGCCGTCGTGGGTGCGCTGTGGCCGGCGGTGACGCCCCTGGTGGAGCGGAGGCGGGGCAGCCGGCCGAGGAACCGGTGAGGCTCAGGCGTCGGCGGCGTCCCGGAGTTCCAGACCGCCGGCCTCGGCGACGCTCGTGCTGACGCTGGGGGCGTCGAAGCCGCGTGCGGCGTAGTCGTCGGCCACGCGCCGGGTGAAGTCGGCCATGGCCCCGGTCGGCACCAACGCCAGCACCGTGCCGCCGAACCCACCCCCGGTCATGCGGGCGCCCAGAGCGCCGCTGGCCAACGCGGAGTCGACGGCCTGGTCCACCGTCGGCACGGTGATCTCGTAGTCGTCGCGCATCGAGGCGTGCGAGGCCGTCATCAGCGCCCCGAAGCGGGGCCAGTCAGCAGCCTCCAGGGCCGCCACCGCGTCCCACACGCGGGCGTTCTCACCCACGACGTGGCGGGTGCGCCGCACGAGCACGTCGTCGTCCAAGCGGCCCAGCGCCGCGTCGAGGTCGTCGATGTCGCGCAGCGCGGTCACCCCCAGCCGCTCGGCGGCTCGGGCGCAGGCCGCGCGTCGCTCGCCGTAGGCGCCGTCGGCCAGCACGTGCGGGCTGTGGGTGTCGACCAGGGCGAGGGTCAGGTCATCGGGGAGCGCGAAAGGCACCTGCGTGCCGCGCAGGGTGCGGCAGTCGAGCAGCAGCGCATGGCCGGCGGTGCACCACAGGGACGCCCGCTGGTCCATCGGGCCGGTGGGGATGCCGAGGAAGTCGTTCTCCGTGGCCTGGGCGACCTCGGCCAGCGCGTCGGCGTCCAGGCCCAACCCCCACAGCGCGTCGAGGGCCAACGCGGAGGCGGCCTCGATGGCGGCCGAACTGGACAGACCGCCGCCGAGCGGCACGCGGCTGTCGAGGTGCAGCTCGACGCCCCCGGTGGCGTGGCCGCGTTGCCGCAGCACCCAGACGACGCCGGCCACGTAGCCCCACCACTGGCCGGGGGTGGGGGAGAGGTCGGTCAGCTGCACCGTCTCCCCGAGCTGCGTCGACGACACGACCACCGTGTCGTCGCGGCGGGGCACGGCCCGGACGCGGGCGCGCGCGCCCAGCGCGATCGGCAGCACGAATCCGTCGTTGTAGTCGGTGTGCTCGCCGATCAGGTTGACCCGGCCCGGCGCGACACCGAGCGCTCCCTCACCGGTCATCGGCTCACTCATCGTCATCATCCCCTCGGGCCAGCCACGTGGCGAGCCGCTCCACGGCGTCCTCGTCATCGGGGTGCAGGTCGACGAAGGTGCGCAACTCCTCGGCCAGCCAGCCGAGCGTGACCTCCTCGGCCCCGCGGCGCGACTCGAGCTCTTCGATGCCCCGATCGGTGAAATACATCTACAGCCCCTCAAAGGCCCGGTCGAGCAGGTCGGCCTCCTGGGCCTTGTGCACCGACGCCATGCCGACGGACGGGGAGGACGACGCGGGACGCGCGACCGGACGCATGCGCAGCTCGTACCCCTCGCCCACGGCCTCGTTCACCGGCCCGGGGAGGTTGAGGCACAGGAACGGCCAGGCGCCCTGGTTCTCCGGCTCGTCCTGCACCCATCGCACGTCGTCGACGTGGCGGAATCGGTCGAACTCCGCGGCGAGGCTGTCGGTCGCGAGCGGGTAGAGGCGCTCCACGGGGACGATCGCCACCGCACCCTCCAGCCCACGCCGCTCCCGCTCGGCCTCCAGATCCCACCTGATCTTCCCCGAGCACAGCAGCACGGTGCGCACCCCCGCCGGATCGGTGATGGACGCGTCCGCGATGGCGGGCTGCCAGGACCCACCGGTGAAGTCCTCCGGCATCGACACGGCCCGCTTGTGGCGCAGCATCGACTTCGGGGTCAGGATCACCAGTGGGCGGTGCCAGTTCACGTACGTGTGCGTCCGCAGCAGGTGGAAGTAGGACGCCGGCGTCGACGGCTGACACACCGCGAGGGCGTTCTCGGCGCACAGTTGCAGCCACCGCTCGATGCGCGCCGAGGAGTGGTCCGGGCCCTGGCCCTCGTACCCGTGCGGCAGCAACAGCACGACGCCGGACTTCTGGGTCCACTTCGCGTTGCCGGAGCTGATGAACTCGTCGGTGATGGTCTGGGCGCCGTTGGCGAAGTCGCCGAACTGGGCCTCCCACAACACCAGCGCCTGCGGGGAGGCGATGGAGTAGCCGTACTCGAAGCCCAGGACGGCGTACTCGCTGAGCAGCGAGTCGAACACGTGGAACTGGCCCTGGTCGGTCGAGAGGTACTTGAGCGGGATGAACTCCTCGTTGGTGTTGCGGTCGATGATCGCCGCGAACCGCTGGCTGAATGTGCCGCGGCGACTGTCCTGACCGGTGAGGCGCACCGTGCGGCCCTCCAGGAGGAGCGAGCCGAACGCCAGCAGCTCGGCGGTCGCCCAGTCGATGGGACCGTCCACGATCGCCTCGGCCCGCCGTTGCATCTGCGGCAGCACCTTCGGGTGCACGGTGAACCCCTCGGGGAACGTGACCTGGGCCCGGGCGACCCGCTCGAGCACCGCGTGGTCCACCGCGGTTCCCTGGCTCTTGCCGAGCTTCGCGGGGTAGAACGGCACCCGCGCGTAGGCCTCGTCGTCCTCCTCGGCCTGCCGTGCCTCGGTGAAGACGCCCTCCAGGCGGGCCCGGAACTTCGCCATCACCGCCTCGGCGTCCTCGGTCGAGATGTCGCCGCGCCCGATCAGCGACTCGGTGTAGATCTTGCGGACGCTGCGCTTCTGCTCGATCAGGTCGTACATGTTCGGCTGGGTGAAGCTCGGGTCGTCGCCCTCGTTGTGGCCGCGGCGGCGGTAGGCCACCAGGTCGATCACCACGTCGGAGTGGAACTTCTCGCGGTAGTCGAACGCGAGGCGTCCGATGCGGGCGACGGCCTCGGGGTCGTCGCCGTTGACGTGGAAGACCGGGATGCCGACCGCCTTGGCCACATCGGTGGAGTACACCGACGTGCGCGACTCGCTGGGCGCGGTGGTGAAGCCGACCTGGTTGTTCACCACGATGTGGATGGTGCCGCCCGTGGTGTAGCCGCGCAGCTGGCTCATCTGCAACGTCTCGTAGACCACGCCCTGCCCGGCGAAGGACGCGTCGCCGTGGAGCAGCACGGGCAGGACACCGAAGCGGCCGGGCTCCTTGCTCGCGTCCAGCTTCGCCCGCGCGATGCCCTCCACCACGGGGTTGACGGCCTCCAGGTGGCTCGGGTTGGCGGCCACGGAGGTGCGGATCGTGTTGCCGGCCAGCGAGGTGAACTGGCCCTCAGCGCCCAGGTGGTACTTCACGTCGCCCGTGCCCATGGTCTGGGTCATGTCGACGCGGCCGTCGAACTCGCGGAAGATCTGCCCGTAGCTCTTGCCGACGATGTTCGCGAGCACGTTGAGGCGGCCACGGTGGGGCATGCCGATGGCGACCTCGTCGAGGCCGGAGTTGGCGGCCATGTCGCAAATCTCGTCGAGCAGCACGATCGTGGACTCGGCCCCCTCGAGGCTGAACCGCTTCTGACCGACGAACTTGGTCTGCAGGAACGTCTCGAAGATCTCCGCCTCGTTCAGCTTGTCCAGGATCCGCAGGTGCTCGTCGCGATCCCAGCGCACGAACGGCGACTCGAAGTAGGCCTCCAGCCACCGGCGCTTCTCGGCCTCCTGGATGTGCATGTACTCGACGCCGACGTGGCCGCAGTAGCTTCCCCGCAGGGTGTAGAGCACGTCGCGCAGCCGCATCGTCTCCTTCGAGTGGCCCCCGAACGAACCGACGGGGAAGTCGCGGTCGAGATCCCAGATGCTCAGGCCGTGGGCGTCCAGGTCGAGGTCGGGGTGCCAGCGCTGCTGGTACTCCAGGGGGTCGATGTCGGCCATGAGGTGACCCCAGGCGCGGTAGGCGCTGATGAATTGCAGGACGCGGGCACCCTTGCTCACCTCGTAGGGCCGGTGGGCGGAGTCGTCCGACGCCCAGCGCAGCGGCACGTAGGGGACGCGGAGGCTGAGGTACACGTCGTCGTAGAAGCCGTGCTCACCGATCAGGAGCTCGTGCATCACCTTGAGGAACTCGCCCGACGTCGCGCCCTGGATCACGCGGTGGTCGTAGGTCGACGTCAAGGTGGTGATCTTGGACACACCGAGTTCGAGGATGCGCTGGTCGGACGCCGCCTGGAACTCGGGCGGGTAGTCGATCGAGCCCACGCCGAGGATCAGCCCCTGGCCGGCCATGAGGCGCGGCACCGAGTGGCTGGTGCCGATGCCACCGGGGTTGGTGAGCGATGCGGTGGTGCCCGCGAAGTCGTCGACCGTGAGCTCACCGGCGCGGGCGCGCCGCACCAGTGCCTCGTAGGCGTGCCAGAACTCCCGGAACTTCAGCCGGTCGGCGCCTTTGATGTTCGGCACCAGCAGCTGGCGCGTGCCGTCCGGCTTCGGCAGGTCGATGGCGAGGCCGAGGTTGACCTGGTGGTTGGTGATGAGCGTCGGCTTGCCGTCGACCTCGAGGTAGCCGTTGTTCATCTCCGGCACCATCGCGACGGCCTTCACCATCGCGTACCCGATGAGGTGGGTGAACGAGATCTTGCCGCCGGTGGTGCGGGCGAGGTGCTTGTTGATGATGTCGCGCTGGTCGATCACCAGCTTCATCGGAATGTTGCGGACGCTCGTCGCCGTGGGAACCGCGAGTGAGGCCTCCATGTTGCGTGCCGTACGCATGGGAGCGCCCTTGAGCACCGTGCGCGTGGGCTCGGTGTCCTCCCCGACGGGGCCGGTCGGGGACGGCCGGTTGGCCGAGAGCTTGCCGCCCGAGCCGGGGTTGCGCGGCCCCGCGGACGGCTCCGCTCGCGGGGTGGGCTGCGGGGTGGAGGGCGGCGCGGACGGGGCGGTGCCCAGGTGCTGCACGAAGTCGGAGTCCTGGCCCGCCGGGGGAGCGACCCGCGGAGGTGCCACCGGGGCTGGCGCGGGGGAGGCGGGCGAGCTCGCCGGTGCGGGGCGCTGCCGGTCGGACGGGGCGGGCTTGCGTGCCTCCTCGCCCTCGCTCTCGGCCGGGGGATCCCCCTCGCCGGTGGCGGCCTGCGTGGCCACGGCGAGATCCGGGTCGGTGGTGTCGGTGCTCGGCTCCTCCTCCTCGGCCGCGGTCTCCCCCTCCTCTGCGGTCTCCTCCTCGCCCGGGGCCCCGGCCTCTGTCTGGGCCGCGGGTGCGGCATCGGGGGTCGCGCCGGCCGGGGACGGGCGCTCGTCCGTTCCCACACGGGTGGCGCCGTCGGTGGTCTCCGGGGCGTCCGGGCCATCGCCGGCGCGCCCTTCGAAGAAGGTGCGCCACGCCTCGTCGACCGAGTCGGGGTCGGTGCGGTACTGCGCCTCCATCTCCTCGATCAGCCAGTCGTTGGCACCGAATTCGGACAGGTCGTCTCGTGGGCTCTCGCCGGGCGCCGTCGCCACTTTCGCCTTCTTCCGTGTCGTGAGTCGGATGGCACGCACCGCGGATGCGCTTTCCTTCCCGAGCAGCTTAGCGAGGCGGACGCCCCCGCCCCAACCGACCCGGCCCAGCCGCCCAGCGCCGATCCGGTGCGAGGGACGCGCCGCGGTAGTGTCGGGCCCATGCACCCCCACGCTCGACGAGCCGAGGCGCAGCCCCCCCGTGCCGCGCGGTCGACCCGGCGGCGCGCCGCGGCCCAGCGCGGGGGCGTGGTGGTCGGCGTGGTGGCGCTCGTGGTGCTGCTGGGGGGTGCGCTCGCCCTGCAGGCGCCCGGCCCCACCGACCTGGCCACGCCCGCACCGTCGCCAACTCCCTCGTCGGCCACGCCTGCGCCGCCGCCACCCGAGCGGCCACCGCTGCCCGACGAGCCGCAACCTGCCGCCGCGGGCGAGGGCGAGGAGTCGGCGGGGAATTCCGAGGCGTCAGATGGCGAGGCCGGTGACGGCGGCGCCCCCGTTCCCGGATCCACCCCCGGCACCCCGGTGGCGCCCGGAGGCACCGTCGGGACGCCCACCAGCGCGGCGACCGGTGCCCCCCTGCCCGGCGGACCGGCCTCGACGGGCGCACCGACCCAACCCGTGGCCACGTCGGGGCCGGTGCTGCTCGTGGACGAGGGGTGGCTCCTCGCCACGGCGGCGGCCACCGGCATCCCCGCGCGGGCCCTGGACGCCTACGGGACGGCCGACCTCACGGTCGCCACCGAGCGGCCGAACTGCTCGCTCGGGTGGAACACGCTGGCCGGTATCGGCTTCATCGAGTCCCGGCACGGCTCCTTCGGAGGCTCCGTCCTGGGGGGTGACGGCGTCGTGCGTCCCCCCATCGTCGGCGTGGCGCTCGACGGTGGGGGTGTGGCCCACATCCCCGACAGCGACGGCGGGCGGCTCGACGGTGACGCGGCGCTCGACCGGGCCGTGGGCCCGATGCAGTTCATTCCCGCGACGTGGGCACGGTGGGGTGCGGACGCGAACGGCGACGGTGTGGCCGACCCGCAGAACATCGACGATGCGGCGCTCGCCGCGGCGCGCTACCTCTGCGCGAGCGGGGATCTGACGACCTCGGAGTCCTGGCGCCGCGCGATTCTCACCTACAACCGCTCCGATGCCTACGTCGCCAACGTGGCCGAGGTGGCGACCCGCTACGCCCGCGCCAGCCAGGGCTGACCCCAGCATGCGCCGATGGCGCCCCCAGTAGGATTCGAACCTACGCTCCCGCCTCCGGAGGGCGGTGCTCTATCCCCTGAGCTATGGGGGCCGGCTGCTCGCGCGAGCGGGCCGTGGGCCAGACTAGCACTGCGGTGGGGGGGGGCGGGAACGGGCCGGACCGGGCGTCCGCCGGGCGACGTGCGTCACGAGGGGCCCGGCGTGTCTGGCAGAGTGGACGGCCATGACCCACATGCACGTCGCCGGCTCGATCCACGCCGACGCCACGTCCGCCGCGCCGGTGTGGCTGGTGAAGCCGACCGACGCCAACGTGCTCGCGGATGGCCTGTGGAGTTCCACGACCGCACGTCAGGAGGACGGGCAGGTGCGGATCGGTGGCCTCGCGGCAGCCGAGATCCTCGCGCAGTGCGGCTCGCCGGTCTACGTCATCGACGAACTCGACTTCCGTGGCCGCGCGCTCACGTGGGCATCGGCGTTCGCGGGGTGGGGCGTCTACTACGCCGCCAAGTCCTTCCTGTGCGCGTCCGTTGCCCGCTGGGTGGAGCAGGAGGGCCTGAACCTCGACGTCAGCAGCCTCGGGGAGCTCACCGTCGCCCTGCGCGCCGGCTTCCCGGCCGAGCGCATCGGCCTGCACGGCAACAACAAGTCCGAGGAGGTGCTCCGGCTCGCGCTCTCCTCGGGGGTGGGCCGCATCATCGTGGACTCCTCCGACGAGATCGGGCGCCTCGAACGCCTGGCCGGTGAGCTGGGCGTGCACGCCCAGGTGCTGGTGCGGGTCACCACGGGCGTCGAGGCCCACACGCACGAGTACATCGCCACCGCCCACGAGGACCAGAAGTTCGGCTTCTCGATCACGGGTGGGCAGGCGCTGGTGGCGCTCGTCCGGTGCTTCCACAGCCCGCACATCGACCTGCGGGGCATCCACAGCCACATCGGCAGCCAGATCTTCGACACCAACGGGTTCGAGGTCGCCGCCCGTCGCACCCTGCGCCTGATGGCCCAGGTGCGTGAGGCCACCGGCCTCATGCTGGCCGAGCTCGATCTCGGCGGCGGCTTCGGCATCGCCTACACGATCGACGACACGCCTGCGACGGTGCACGACCTCGCCACGAACCTCACCGACATCGTCGAGCACGAGTGCCGCGCCTTCGGGCTGGAGCGGCCCCACCTCTCCATCGAGCCCGGCCGCGCGATCAGCGGGCCGGCCGGCACGGCGCTCTACACCGTGGGGACGACGAAGTCCGTGGAGGTCGGCGGGGGCCAGACCCGCCGCTACGTGAGCGTGGACGGCGGCATGAGCGACAACATCCGCCCCGCGCTCTACGCCGCGGAGTACTCGGCGGTGCTCGCCAACCGCACGTCGGACGCCGCCCCCGTGCTCTCCCGGGTGGTGGGGCTGCACTGCGAAGGGGGCGACATCCTCGTCCGCAACGTGTTCCTGCCCGCCGACGTCGCGCCCGGTGATGTGCTCGCGGTGCCGGCCTCGGGTGCCTACAGCCGCTCGATGGCGTCCAACTACAACCACACCCCGCGCCCGGGCGTCGTCGCGGTGCGGGACGGTAGGATCACACCGCTCGTCCGCCGCGAGACCCTGGACGACCTGCTGGCCCTCGACGCCGGCCTGCAGGACTGACCACTGTGACGAAGGAACCAGACCGAACATGATGAGTTCTCCGGGCGCTCCGGTGAGGGTTGCGCTGCTCGGGTGCGGCACTGTCGGCTCCCAGGTGGCGCGCATCCTCGTGGAGCAGGCCGCCGATCTCCGCGCCCGCGTGGGGCGTCCACTCGACCTCGTGGGCATCGCGACACGCACCGTACGCGAGCGGCCCGGCGTCGACCCGGCGCTGCTCACCACGGACGCCGCAGCGCTGGTCGCGCGGCCCGATGTCGACCTGGTCGTGGAGCTGATGGGCGGCATCCACCCCACGCTGGAACTGCTGACGGACGCCCTGGCCGCCGGCAAGTCCGTGGTCACCGCCAACAAGGCGCTGCTCGCCCAGCACGGCGGGGAGCTGTTCGAGGCCGCGGAGCGGGCCGGCGTCGACATCTACTACGAGGCGGCCGTCGCCGGCGCGATCCCCATCATCCGGCCGCTGCGTGAGTCGCTGGTCGGGGACGCGGTGACGGCCGTGACCGGCATCGTGAACGGCACCACCAACTACATCCTCGACCAGATGCACACCACCGGCGCCGAGTACGCCGACGCGCTCGCCGACGCGCAGGCGTTGGGGTACGCCGAGGCGGACCCGACCGCGGACGTCGAGGGTCACGACGCGGCGGCGAAGGCGGCGATCCTCGCCTCGCTGGCGTTCCACACCCGCGTGCACCTCGACGACGTCGACTGCGAGGGCATCGCCGAGGTGGGCGCGGCCGACATCGAGGCCGCCGAGCAGATCGGCTGTGTGGTCAAGCTGTTGGCGCGCTGCACGCTCAGCGCCGACGGCACCATCGCCGTGGGCGTCCACCCCACGCTGGTGCCCGCGACCCACCCGCTGGCCGGCGTCCGGGGTGCCTTCAACGCCGTCTTCGTCGAGTCGATCAATGCCGGTCAGCTCATGTTCATGGGGCCCGGTGCCGGTGGATCGCCGACCGCGTCGGCGGTGCTGGGCGACGTGGTGACCGCCGCGCGCAACCGTGTCCGCGGTGTCGCCGGGCCGGGGGAGTCCGCCTACAGCACCCCCGGCATCACCGACCCCGGACGCGTCCGTTCCCGCCACCACCTGGCGCTCGTCGTCCGCGACGAGCCGGGCGTGCTGGCCCGTGTCGCCGCGGCCATGGCCCACAGCGGCGTCTCGATCCAGGAGGTGCGTCAGGTGCCGCTGCCCGGTGACGGGGCGCACGCGCGTCTCAGCATCACCACCCACGTGGCGTCGACGGCCGACCTGGGCGCCGTCGTGGCCGAGCTCGAGGCGTCCGATGACGTCTCCGGACGCATCCGCGTGTTGCGCGTCGAGGGGGAGTGAACCGTGCTGGTGGCCTGTTTGGATCTCGAAGGGGTCCTCGTCCCGGAAATCTGGATCAACGTCGCCGAGGCGACCGGCATCGACGCGCTGCGCCTGACCACGCGCGACATCGCCGACTACGACGAGCTCATGGGGCACCGCCTGCGCACGCTGGATGCCCACGGCGTCACGCTGAGCCAGATCCAGACCGTGATTGCCGGCATGGGGCCGCTGCCCGGGGCGGCGGACTTCCTCGACTGGCTCCGCGCGCGGTTCCAGGTCGTGATCCTGTCCGACACCTTCTACCCGTTCGGCATGCCGCTCATGGCGCAGCTGGGGCACCCCACGCTGTTGTGCCACGACCTCGACGTGGCCGACGACCGCATCGTGGGCTACCGCCTGCGGCAGCGCGACCAGAAGACGAAGGCGGTGGCCGCGCTGCAGTCGCTGAACCTGACGGTGGTGGCCACCGGGGACTCCTACAACGACACGGGCATGCTGGCCCAGGCGGAGGCGGGGATCCTCTTCAGCCCGCCGGACAATGTCGTGGCCGAGTTCCCGCAGTACCCCGTGGCGCGGGACTACGCCGCTCTGCGCGCGGCCTTCGACGAGGCGGCCAGGCGTGTCGGGTGAGGCGGGCCTGACCCGGCGCGCGTGGGGCGCGGCTGTCATTCTGCTGCTGCCCCCGCTCGTGGCAGGGCTGTGGGTGGGGGCGACGACCATCGCCGGGGGGTCCGCCTTCCCGTGGGCGCCGGGGATGATCGATCTCGACGTCTACCGCCGCGCCGGCGAGGGCGTCCTCGCGGGCACGGACATCTACGACGCCGAGGGGCTGCCCTGGATCTACCCGCCGTTCGCCGCCTTCTTCGCCGTCCCCTTGACGCTCCTGCCGCTGGCGGCGGCGCAGGTGGTGTGGATCACCCTGACCGTGGTGCTCCTCATGGCGATCCTGTACCGCATGGGCCTCAGCGGCTGGCCGCTCTCGCTCGCCACGACGGCAGCGGTGCTCCTGGCCGAGCCGGTCGGCGAAACCCTCGGTTTCGGCCAGCTGGGCGGTCTGCTCGTGGCGGCCGCCGTGCTCGACGTCATGCCCGGCCCCCGCGTCTTCCGGCGCCGTCTCCTGCCCGAGGGATTCTGGGTGGGCGTGGCCACCGCGGTGAAGCTGACCCCGGCGACCGTGGCGGCCTACCAGTTCTTCGCCGGACGCCGCCGCCCCGGTCTGGTGGCGTTCGCCACCTTCGTGGGCGCGACCGCGCTGGGGGTGGCGCTCATGCCGGCCGGCTCACTCCACTACTGGGGTGGGTTGTTGGCCGGGGATTCGGGCATCAACAGCGGGATCCTGTTCAAGACGAACCAGTCGGTGATGGGGGTGTGGGCTCGGCTCTTCGGTGAGCTCAGCCGCGGCGGGCTCGTGGTCAGCGCCGTGGTGGCGGTGCTGGGGATCGCGATCGCCGTGCTGCTGCACAAGGCGTCCGAGGAGCGGCTGGGGATCCTGGTCGCAGGGCTCACCAGTCTGCTGGCCAGCCCGATCAGCTGGTCGCACCACTACGTGTGGATCGTGCCGCTGGCCGCGCTATTGCTCACCGATGCCGGGCTGAACGCGGGCCTGCGCGTCTTCGGCCTCGGTTACGCCTTGTGGGTGTGCAACGCGCCGTTCCACCGGCTCCCGGGGGGCGACGGTGCCGAGTTGGCGTACTCGGTCGGGGAGCAGGTGGTGGTGAACCTCGGGGTGGTGCTGGGGTTGGTCTTCATCGGGTGGTGCGGTGTGCTCGCCGTTCGGGCGCGCCGGGGTGATTCGACGGCGCTGCGGAGGCCCGTGCTAGCATCGGGGCGAGCGCACGAGCGCGGTGCCCCACAGATCGGGCCCGGCCGGCCCTGACGACGCGGCCGAAGATCTGATCCACTACCCCCGGGTGGAACCCCTCCACCTCGCCCGGCCACGCCGGTGCCCGAAAGGACTTTCGTGACCAACATCGACTCGATGCTCCTGCCCGACCTGAAGAAGGTCGCCGCATCGCTGGGCCTGCGCGGCGCCAGCGGGATGCGCAAGGCCGAGCTCGTCTCCGCGATCCGCTCCGCCCAGGGGGGCGGTGCCCGCGACAACGACGGCTCGCGCGAACAGGCCACCTCCGCCGGCACCGTGGCCGTCGCCGAGCGTGAGGACGCGCCGTCGGGCCGCCGCCGAGCCCGCCGCGAGCAGGGTGCCCCCGGATCCGGCGCCGACGACCGCTCCACCGATGACCTCGCCTCCCGCCTGGCAGGCCTCGACCGGCTCGGTTCCCGCTCCGAGGGTGGGGACGCCCCCGCCGACGGTGCCGGCGACGACGTCGCGTCCCGCCTGGCCGCCCTGGAGAAGGGCGGACGCCGCAACCGCGACGGTGGTCAGCGTGAGGGCAACCAGCGCGACGACGCGCAGCGTGACGGCGGCCGGGAGAGCGGCCGGGACGGTGGGGGGCGCTCCGACAACGCCCGAACCGAAAACGGGCGGTCCGAGAACGGCCGATCCGACAGCAATCGCGCGGAGAACAACCGCTCGGAGAACAACCGCTCCGACAACGCCCGGTCGGATGCGAACCGCTCCGAGGGCGGCCGCGGCGAGAACAACCGCGAGAGCCGTGAGGCGCGGACGGAGGCGACCGCGTCCGACGCGGGGGCGAACGACGACTACGGGCGTGACGATGACCTCGGGGGCAACAGCCGCCGCAACCGTCGGCGCCGCAACCGCGACCGCAACAACAACCGGCGCACCGGCCGGGGCGGCAGCGCGGGGCAGTTCGACCGGATGGAATCCGACCCGACCGTCACCGACGACGACGTCCTCGTGACCGTCTCCGGCATCCTCGACGTGCTGGACAGCTACGCCTTCGTGCGCACCTCGGGCTACCTGCCCGGCCCCAACGACGCGTACGTGTCGTTGTCGATGGTGCGCAAGCACGGCCTGCGCAAGGGCGACATCGTGACCGGTGCCATGCGCGCCCAGCGCGAGGGGGAGCGGCAGAAGTTCAGCCCGCTGGTGCGCATCGACACGGTCAACGCCGGTGACCCCATGTCGGGCAAGGACCGGCCCGAGTTCAACAAGCTGACCCCGCTCTACCCCCAGGAACGCCTCCGGCTGGAGACGACGCCCACCAACATGACCGGCCGCATCATCGACCTGGTGGCCCCCATCGGCAAGGGCCAGCGTGGCCTGATCGTCAGCCCGCCGAAGGCCGGCAAGACGATGGTGATGCAGTCCATCGCCAACGCCATCGCGCAGAACAATCCCGAGGTGCACCTCATGGTGGTGCTCGTGGACGAGCGCCCCGAAGAGGTCACCGACTTCCAGCGCTCGGTGCAGGGCGAGGTCATCGCGTCGACGTTCGACCGGCCGGCCGACGACCACACCACCGTCGCCGAACTGGCGATCGAGCGCGCGAAGCGCCTCGTGGAGAGCGGCCGCGACGTGGTGATCCTGCTGGACGGCATCACCCGCCTCTCGCGTGCCTACAACCTGGCCGCCCCGGCGTCCGGCCGCATCCTGTCCGGCGGTGTCGACTCGGCCGCGCTCTACCCGCCGAAGCGCTTCTTCGGCGCGGCGCGCAACGTGGAGAACGGCGGGTCGCTGACGATCCTGGCCACGGCGCTGGTCGAGACCGGCTCCAAGATGGACGACGTGATCTTCGAGGAGTTCAAGGGCACGGGCAACATGGAGCTGCGCCTGCGGCGCGAGATGGCCGACAAGCGCATCTTCCCCGCCATCGACGCGGTCGCCTCCGGCACGCGGCGGGAGGAGCAGCTGCTCACCCGCGAGGAACTCGCGATCATGTGGAAGCTCCGCCGCGTGTTGAGTGGGCTGGAGGACCAGGCGGCCCTCGAAATGCTCATCAACCGGCTCAAGAAGACCCAGACGAACCTCGAGTTCCTCCACGTCATCAGCCGCACGACGCCCAGCGCCGAGTGAAGCGACCTGGCGCCCGCCGCGCCGGTTGAGCGCGCCCGCTCCCGATCCTCCGGGGGCGGGCGCGCTGGCGTCCGGGCGGGTTTTGTCGGGGCCCCGTGACAGGATCGCCGGCATGGACCCCGACAGCCCGGCCGCCCCCGATCGCGAGTGCGACGTCATCATGCAGGGCGGCGTCACCTCCGGCGTCGTCTACCCCCGCGCGCTCGCCCGGTTCGCCCAGACCTACCGGCTGCGCTGCTTGGGTGGCTCGTCGGCGGGCGGCATCGCGGCGGCCCTCGCCGCCGCGGCCGAACATGGCCGCGCCTGCGGGGCTCCCGGCAGCGGCTTCGCCGGGCTCGCTGCGCTGCCCGACACGCTGGCCGGCGGGCGCCTGGCCGACCTGTTCCAGCCACAGCCCGCCACGCGCCCGCTGCTGCCGGTGCTGCTCGCCCTGAGCGGGCACGGCCGCGACGGACGCCGCACGTCCGGTCTGGCGCGGTGGGGGAGCGCGTCGCTGGCCCTGCTGGCCGGGTGGCCCCTGCACGCCGTCCTCGGTGCCGTTCCCGGCCTGCTCGGCTGGTGGTTGGCGCTGGCTGCCACCACCGGCTGGGCGACGGTGGGCACGGCCGCGCTGGCGAGCGTGGTGCTCGTGGCGGGTGTCGTGGTCGTCGTGGGTGTCGGCGCAGCGGCGACGCTGGGGCGCGCGGTGCCGGCCAACCTCTTCGGGGTGTGCACGGGGCGCAGCGAGGCTGCCCACGACGGGCCCGGTTTCACCGACTGGTTCGCCGAACGCCTGGACGCCCTGGCCGGCCGGACGGGGCGGGGGCCGTTGCTCCACGGCCACCTGTGGACGGGCTCGGACGAGGCCGCCTTCCGGCCGCCGGGGCAGCGCGAGGTCGATCTGCGCACCGTCAGCACCTGCCTGAGCCAGGGGCGCCCCTACGAGATGCCGTGGGAGTCGCGCGCCTTCTTCTACGAGCCGGCCGCCTGGCAGCGGTTGTTCGGCCCCGACGTCATGGCCGCCCTCGATGCCGCGCCGCCCGCGCGCCCCGCGGCGGCCGACCGCCACGACGCCTGGGCCTTCGAGGACGCGGCGGCCGCCGCGCGGCCGCGTCCGCTGCGCCGGTTGCCGGATCCGGCCCACCTGCCCGTCGTCGTCTCGGTGCGGCTCAGCGTCAGCTTCCCCCTGCTGGTCTCCGCCGTGCCGCTGTGGACGGTCGACCGCCGATCGGCTGTCACCACCGAGGCGGTGGCCGCGTTCCGGCGCGGTGCCGTCGGCCCGGCGCCGGAGTTCTGCGAGCTGTGGTTCACCGACGGCGGCTTCACCAGCAACTTTCCCGTCCACCTGTTCGACGAGGCGCTGCCCACCCGGCCGACCTTCGCCGTGCACCTGGGCACGTTCCTGCCCGGGCGGGAGCCCGACGCCGACGAGTCGGCGAACATCGAGTACGCCACCGACAACCGGCCGCTGCTGCCGAGCCACCGCCCCATCCCCGCCGCCGGCTGGGCCGGGCTGACGGCCTTCTTCGCCGCGGCGTTCGCCACGTCGCGGGAGTGGCCCGATGCGAGCCAGCTCGGGACGCCCGGGCTGCGGGATCGCATCGTGCGGGTGCTGCAGACCCCGGCGGAGGGCGGCCTCAATCTGCACATGCCGGACGCCGCCATCGCCTCCCTCGCCGCGCGGGGGGGGGCGGCGGCCGACGGGCTGGTGGGCATGTTCACCGAGCCCCACTACGCGGGGGGTACGACGGGGTGGGACAACCACCGCTGGGTGCGCTACCGGGCGCTGCTGGGGACGCTGCCGCGCTGGCTCACGTCCTGGGGGGCGGGACGGGCCGCCATGGCCGACCTGGACCCCGGTGATCCGCCCAGCTACCGGTTGGCGCGATCGGGGCGCCGCCTCGCCGCGGAGCTGGATGAGGTGCTCGGGGCTGGGGCGGACGCGGTGGGCGCGCCCGAGCACGCCGAGGGCGTCGCGGATCTGACCGCCGCGCCGCGTCCCCTGACCGTCCTGCGCCGCATGCCGCAGCTGTGAGCGGCGCGTTTGGGTAATGCCGCGGCGTGCGGCACAATGGGAGGTCGGTTCCGGTTCACGCCGCGGCTCTCCGCAGGGCCCAGCTCGACTGAGGCGACCCGGGCCGCACGAGACACCAGGAGAAATCATGAAGCAGGGTATCCACCCCGAGTACGTCGAGACGCAGGTCACGTGCACCTGCGGCAACACCTTCACCACGCACAGCACCAAGGGCGACGGCACCATCCGCGCCGAGGTGTGCTCCGCCTGCCACCCCTTCTACACGGGCAAGCAGAAGATCCTCGACACGGGCGGCCGCGTGGCCCGCTTCGAGAAGCGCTACGGCAACAAGAAGTAAGCCGTCGTCTGGGCGCCGGGTGGTGGGGGAGCATCCCCACCCCCGGCGCTTTGCGCGACCGGGCGCACGCCATCGGGAGCCGAGCGACACACAGGAGGGGTCATGTTCGAGGCTGCGGCCGGGCTGCGTGAGGAGTACGCGGCCCTGGAGAGCCAGCTCGCCGACCCCGCGACCCACGCCGACCTGGCGGTGGCGCGCCGCGCGGGGCGTCGTTACGCCGAGCTCACGCCCATCGTCTCGGCCCTGGCCGAGCACGAGCAGGTGACCGCCGACCTGGCGGCGGCCCGGGAGCTGGCCGCCGAAGACGCCGCGTTCGCCGACGAGGCAGCCTCGCTGGCGACTGCCCTCGACGGTGTCACCGAACGGCTGGCCGCCCTGTTGGCCCCCCGCGACCCGCACGACAGCGCCGATGCCCTGCTCGAGATCAAGTCGGGCGAGGGCGGTGAGGAGTCGGCGCTCTTCGCCGGCGACCTGTTCCGCATGTATGCCCGCTACGCCGAGCAACAGGGGTGGAAGGTCGAGGTGCTCGACGCCGTCGAGACCGACCTGGGCGGCTACAAGTCGCTCACCCTGGTGGTGAAGGCAACCGGCTCGGGGGCGGGGCCGCGCCCCTACGGCGTGCTGAAGTTCGAGGGCGGCGTCCATCGCGTGCAACGGGTTCCCGTCACCGAGACCCAGGGCCGCGTGCACACCTCGGCCGCCGGCGTCCTCGTGATGCCCGACCTGGAGGACGACACCGAGGTCGCGATCGACCCCGACGACCTGCGCATCGACGTGTACCGCAGCTCCGGCAAGGGCGGGCAGGGCGTCAACACGACCGACTCCGCGGTGCGGATCACCCATCTACCCACGGGCGTGGTCGTGACGTGCCAGAACGAGCGCTCCCAGTTGCAGAACAAGGCCTCGGCGCTGCGCATCCTGCGCGCCCGGCTGGTGGCCCACGCCGAGGAGCAGGCGGCTGCGGAGGCGTCCGCGAGCCGCCGCTCTCAGGTGCGCACGGTGGATCGCAGCGAGCGCATCCGCACCTACAACTTCGGCGAGAACCGCATCGCCGACCACCGCGTCGGCTACAAGGCCTACAACCTCGACCAGGTGCTGGCCGGCGACCTGCAGGCCGTCATTGATGCCCTGCAGGCGGCCGACCTCGCCGAGCGGCTCGGCGCCGTGGAGGGCTGAGGTGCGCCCCTCCGCCCTGGTCGCCCGGGTGAGCGCCGCGCTGGGGTCGGCCGCGGAGGCGCGCACGCTCGTCGCCCACGCGCTGGGCACGGAGCCCGCTCGCCTTCCGCTGGCCCCGGACGCCACCCCCGCCCAGATCGACCGGCTCGACGCGCTGGTCGGACGCCGCCACGCCGGGGAGCCGGTGCAACACCTCACCGGGGAGGCGTTCTTCCGCACCGTGCGCGTCGCGGTGGGGCCCGGGGTGTTCGTGCCCCGGCCCGAGACCGAGGTGATGACCGGCTGGGCGCTCGACCGGCTCGCCGAAGGGAATACAGCCGTACCCCGCGTGGTGGAGCTGTGCGCGGGCTCCGGCGCGATCAGCCTCGCGTTGGTCACGGAGCGACCCGGGCTCGACGCGCATGCCGTCGAGTTCAGCGCGGACGCCGTGGGCTACCTGCGGCGCAACCTGGCCGGGACGGGCGTCACGGTGGCGCACGGTGACATGGCCGACGCGTTCGGCGAGCTCGACGGCACGGTGGACCTCGTGATCGCCAACCCGCCCTACGTCCCGGTCGGGCACTGGGCCGACATGCCGGCCGACGTCCGCGACCACGACCCCCTCGAGGCGCTCGTCTCGGGTGAGGACGGCCTGGACGCGATGCGGGTGGTGGCCCGGGTGGCGGCCCGCCTGCTGCGGCCCGGCGGCTGGGTGTGTGCCGAGCACGCGGAGGTGCAGGAGCGCTCGGCGCCGGAGGTGTTCGTGCGCCACGGCGGCTTCGTCCGCGTGCGCGATGAGCGCGACCTGCTCGGCAGGCCGCGGTTCGTCACGGCCGTCCGGGCTGGCAGGATGGCCCCGTGAACGACCGCATCTGGAGCACCGGGGCCGATCTCGAGGCGGCCTACGACGCCGCCACGGACGCCGTGGCCGCGGGGCAGGTCATCGTGCTGCCCACCGACACCGTCTACGGGGTGGGGGCAGACGCCCTGAATGCCGAGGCGGTGCAGCGCCTGTTGGACGCCAAGCAGCGTGGCCGGGAGTTCCCCCCGCCGGTGCTGGTGGCGGAGGTGCCCATGCTCCGGGCGCTCGCCGAGGGCGTGGACGACCGCGTCCGGGCGCTGGCCGAGGCCTTCTGGCCGGGCGCGCTGACGCTCGTCCTGCGGTCGGCCCCCACCTTGCGGATGGATCTGGGGGATCGGGGCGACACCATCGCCGTCCGCGTGCCCGACCACGACCTCACGCGGGAGTTGCTGCGCCGCACCGGCCCGCTCGCGGTCAGCAGCGCCAACGTCCACGGCGCGGACGCCGCGCTCACCGCCGAGGACGCCGCCGCCCAGCTCGGCGATGCGGTGGCGGTCTACCTCGACGGGGGCCCCGGCAGTGGGCCGGTGCCGTCCACGATCGTCGACCTCACCGGCGAGCAGGCGCGGGTGCTTCGTGAGGGGCGCATCACCGTGGCCGACCTGAACAACGCCGTACCGGGGCTCATCCCCGAACCCGAGCCGGGGGCGGCTGAGCCGGAGGCGTCCGTGCCCGCAGAGGCCGTACCCGAACAGGTCGCACAGGGGGAGGCCGCACCGGAGGAGGGGAGCGCCTGAGTGCGCGAGTACCTGCTCGTCCTCCTCGTGGCCGCCGGGGTCACCTACGTCACGGCGAGCCTGGCCCGCCGCGTCGCCTTCCGCTACCAGGCGGTCGCGCTGGTGCGCGACCGGGACGTGCACACCAAGCCCATCCCGTACTTCGGCGGCATCGCGATGCTGGCCGGCACCACCGCGTCGCTGGTGCTGGCCACGAACCTCCCCTGGTTGGGGCGGTTCGAGCTGGTGCAGCGCGACGCGTGGGCGGTGTTCTGGGCGTGCGTGCTCATCGTGACCGTCGGCGTCGTCGACGACATGTTCGAGCTGGGCGCGCTGGCGAAGATGTCGGGGCAGGTGCTGGCCGCCGGCATCGTCGTCCTCAACGGCGTGAAGTTCTACTGGATCCCGTTGCCCGGCCGCATCATCTCCCTCGACGACGTGAGCGCCATCGCCCTGGCCGTCTTCGTCATCGTCTTCTGCGTGAACGCCATCAACCTGATGGACGGCCTCGACGGGCTCGCCGCCGGGGTGGTCGCCATCGGCGCCGCAGCGTTCTTCGTCTACGCGTACCTGCTGAGTTTCGAACAGGGTCTCGTGCGGGCGACGACCAGCTCCCTGCTCACCGTGGGGCTCGTGGGAGTCTGCCTGGGGTTCCTGCCCCACAACGTGCACCGGGCCCGCATGTTCATGGGCGACTCCGGGTCGATGCTGTTGGGCTTCTTGCTGGCGACCTCGATGATCTCGCTCACGGGGCAGCTCGACCCGTCCCGCATCGACGCCCACGAGGCCGCGTTCACCAGCGCCTACCTGCCCCTCATCCTGCCTGTCGCCGCCATGGCGCTGCCGTTCATCGACCTGGTGAGCGCGTACGTCCGTCGCACGATCGCCGGCAAGCTGTGGTTCCAGGCCGACAAGCAGCACCTGCACCACCGGATGCTCCAGCGCGGGCACTCCCACGGTGCCGCCGTCGCGCTGTTGTGGCTGTGGTCGGCCGTCATTGCGTTCGGGGTCGTGGCGATCGGCATCACCGAGGCGTGGTGGGCCTGGGCCCTGCTGCTGGGCGGCATCGTCCTCGCGGCCGGGTTGACGTTCCGCCGACGCGAGGTGGGTGCGGGTGTCTGACAAGCCGATGAGCCCCGCCGCCCGGCGCGCGCAGCGTCTGCTGGTGGGCGGGCTGGCGGGGGGCCACCTGGTCGCCTTGGCCGTGGTGGCGGGGTTCGCCGTGGCCGGTGGGGCCTCCGCGGCGGCGTCGGCCCTGCTGGGGGCGGGGGCCACGCTGGTGTTCTACACGGTCGGGCTCGGCGTCCAGGTCGCCGTCGCGGACGCCCCACCGCGGACGGTGCTGTGGGCATCCCTGGCGTCCTACGTGCTGCGCGTGAGCGTGTTCGGCCTCCTCCTCGGCGTCGCGCTCACCCGGGTGGACGCCCTGGCCTGGGTGGATGACGTGGCGTTGGTGGTGGGCACCATCGGGGCCCTGCTGGGCTGGCTGGTGGCCGAGGTGTGGGTGTACTCCCGCCTCCGCATCCCCACCTACCACGAGCCTCGCCACGATGGCTGAATCTCCGCCCGGCTGATGTGACTCCGCTCCGGGGCGCTGCTAGGGTTTCTCCCGATGGACGGGCGGTCTGCCCGCACGCCCGCCGCGCGGGTGTCGCGCATGCACCGCCTGCTCCAGGCAGGGCGCTCAGAGTTGCGCTCGGTTGGGCGCGCACACCACGAGGGTCGAGGAGGCAGCATGGGCGGAGTGATCCCTCCCTTGGAGGCGGAGTTCTGGCCGCCGGGGGAGCACAGCTTCGACTCACGCCCCCTGCTGCCCGGCGTGCTGCCGGACTGGGTGAACAACCACGCGTTCCAGGCCGTCTTCAGCGTCGTCCTCGTGATTCTGTTCTGGTGGTGGATGACGCGTCGTCAGACGATCGTCCCCGGGCGCAAGCAGGCGGTGGGCGAGATGCTCTACGACCTGATCCGCAACGGCATCGCGCGTGACATTCTCGGCCCCCAGTTCCGCGCCTATCTGCCCTTCCTGGTGGCGCTGTTCTCGTTCATCTGGGTGAACAACCTGTTCGGCCAGTTCTTCTTGTTCATGTTCCCGACGATGTCGAAGATCGGCTACGTCTGGGCGTTGGCGCTGATCGCGTGGTTGGTCTACAACGGCGCGGGCATCCGCAAGCACGGGTTCTTCGGCTACCTCAAGCATGCGACGCTGCCGGCGGGGGTCCCCAAGTTCCTGTGGTGGCTCATCATCCCGTTGGAGTTCCTGTCCAACATCATCGTCCGGCCGCTCACCCTCGGTCTGCGTCTGTTCGCCAACCTGTTCGCCGGCCACCTGGTCATCGTCGTGTTCGTCGTGGGTGGCACGCTGCTGCTGACGGCGACGGAACCGTTGGCCGGGTTCTCCGTGCCGCTGCTGACCACCGCCGGCGTCGTCTCGTTGTTGTTCAGCTTCGCGATCTTCGCCCTGGAGCTCCTCATCGGTGCCATCCAGGCGTACATCTTCACCGTCCTGACCGCCCAGTACGTGGCCTCGGCGATCGCCGAGGACCACTGACCCAACCCGTCTTTCGCCCGAAAGAAACCGTCCGAAAGGAACCAACACCCATGCTCCCCACTCTGCTGGAGATCAACATCAACGGCTCGATCAACATGATCGGCTACGCGCTGGCGACCCTCGGCCCGGCCATCGGCGTGGCGTGGATCTTCGCATCGGTCATCAACGGCACGGCGCGTCAGCCCGAGGCCCGTGGCGCCATGATGGGCACCGCGTGGATCGGCTTCGCCGTGGTCGAGGCGCTCGCCATCATCGGCATCGCCCTCGCCTTCGTGCTGCAGTGATCTGAGGATCGCCCATGCTGCCCCTTGCAGGAGAATCACCGCTGGGCCCGCTCCTCCCCGAACACTGGGAGGAGTTCTGGATCGGGCTGGCGCTCTTCGCGATCGTGTACTTCGCGATCGCGAAGTTCATCGTCCCGAAGTTCGAGCAGACGTACGCGGAGCGCACCGCCGCCATCCAGGGCGGCATCGAGAAGGCGGAGGCCGCGCAGGCCGAGGCGTCCGCCGCGCTCGAGGAGTACCGCGCCCAGCTCGCCACCGCTCGCGACGAGGCCTCCCGCATCCGTGAGGAGGCCAAGACCCAGGGTGCGGCGATCATCGCCGACATGCGCCAGCAGGCGGCCGACGAGTCGAATCGCATGCTCGCCAACGCGAAGGCACAGATCGACGCCGAGCGCGCCGCGGCCGTCAACGCGCTGCGCACCGAGGTGGGCGGGCTGGCCACCACACTGGCCGGCCGGATCGTCGGGGAGTCCCTCGACGACGACGAGCGCGCCCGCCGCACGGTCGACCGCTTCATCGCCGACCTCGAGCAGCAGCCCGCCGGGGTGGAGCACGCATGAGCGCCGCCGCCGCCTCCCGGCTCTCGGCCCTCGACGGCGTCCTGGACGCGCGGACGCCCAGCGTCACGCTCGCCCTGGAGCTGTTCGAGTTGGCGGACGCCATCGCCGTCCAGCCGGCGCTGCGGCGTGCGTTGACCGATCCCGGGACGCCGGACGACGCGCGTGCCGACCTGGTGGGGGCGCTGTTCGGCCCCCGCACGGGGCCGGACGCCGTGGCCGTGCTCGCCGAGACCGCGCGGACGCGCTGGTCGACGCCGCGGGAGTTCGTCGCCGCTCTCGAGCGCCAGGCCGTCCGGGCCCTGCTCGTGACGGCGCAGGGCAACGGCGAGCTGGACGAGGTGGAGGACCAGCTGTTCCACATCGAGCGGCTGGTGGACGCGCACCCCGACCTCCGCTCGGCGATCAGCGACCGACGCAGCAGCCTCACCGCCCGGGCCGACCTGATCGGCGGTCTGGTGGACGGGCGAGTTCTCCCCGTCGTCGCGCAACTGGCGAGGCGCGCCGTCGCCGCCCACCGCCGGACGTTCGCGCTGACGGTGGAGGAGTACCTCACCCTCGCCGCCGACCTGCGTTCGCGGGCCGTGGCGACCGTCGAGGTGGCGCGACCCCTCACCGACGAGCAGCTTGACCGCCTCACCACCGCGCTCAGCCGCCAGGCCGGGCGCGACGTCACCGTGCGGGTGGTCGTCGATCCGTCGGTGATCGGCGGGGCACGGGTGACGCTCGGTGACGAGGTCATCGAGGGCACCGTCGCCGGACGCCTGCACGACGCCCACCGCAAGCTGGGCTGACCCCACTCACGTACCAACCCATCCGAAGAAGCGAAGGACACCAAGCCATGGCGGAACTCACGATCCGGCCCGACGAGATCCGGGCCGCGCTCGACCGGTTCGTCCAGAACTACACCCCCGACGTCGCGACCCGCGAGGAGATCGGCGTCGTCACGACGTCCGGCGACGGCATCGCCCGCGTCGAGGGCCTGCCGTCGGCGATGGCCAACGAGCTGCTGGAGTTCGCCAACGGCACCCTGGGCATCGCCCAGAACCTCGACGTCCGCGAGATCGGCGTCGTCGTGCTCGGCGACTCCGAGGGCATCGAGGAGGGCTCGACGGTGCGGCGCACGGGCGAGGTGCTCAGCATCCCCGTGGGCGAGGGCTACCTGGGCCGCACCATCGACGCGATGGGCAACCCGATCGACGGCCTCGGCGACATCGCCGACGTCGAGGGGCGCCGCGTCCTGGAGCTGCAGGCCGCCGGCGTCATGGATCGCCAGGAGGTCCGCGAGCCGTTGCAGACCGGCATCAAGGCCATCGATGCGATGATCCCGATCGGCCGCGGCCAGCGCCAGCTGATCATCGGCGACCGCAAGACGGGCAAGACCGCCATCGCGGTCGACACGATCATCAACCAGCGCGCGAACTGGGCGTCGGGTGACCCGACCAAGCAGGTGCGCTGCATCTACGTGGCGATCGGTCAGAAGGGCTCCACCATCGCGGCCCTCCGCAAGACGCTCGAGGACGCGGGCGCGATGGACTACACGACGATCGTGCACGCCCCGGCGTCCGACCCCGCGGGCTTCAAGTACATCGCCCCGTACGCGGGCTCGGCCATCGGCCAGCACTGGATGTACGCCGGCAAGCACGTCCTGATCATCTTCGACGACCTCACCAAGCAGGCCGAGGCGTACCGCGCCATGTCGCTGCTGCTGCGCCGTCCGCCCGGCCGCGAGGCGTACCCCGGCGACGTCTTCTACCTCCACAGCCGTCTGCTGGAGCGCTGCGCGAAGCTCTCCGACGAGCTCGGCGGCGGCTCGATGACCGGCCTGCCGATCATCGAGACGAAGGCCAACGACGTGTCGGCCTACATCCCGACCAACGTGATCTCGATCACCGACGGCCAGATCTTCCTGCAGTCCGACCTGTTCAACGCCAACCAGCGTCCGGCCATCGACGTGGGCATCTCGGTGTCCCGCGTCGGCGGTGCCGCGCAGGTGAAGGCGATGAAGAACACCGCCGGCACCCTGAAGATCGGCCTGGCCCAGTACCGCGACATGCAGGCGTTCGCCATGTTCGCGTCCGACCTGGACGCCGCCTCGCGTCGCCAGCTCGAGCGCGGGGCGCGGCTCACCGAGCTGCTGCGCCAGCCGCAGTACTCCCCGTACCCGGTGGCCGAGCAGGTCGTCAGCGTGTGGGCGGGCACGAACGGCCACTTCGACGACATCGAGGTCTCCGACGTGCTGCGCTTCGAGCAGGAGCTCCTGGAGCACCTGCGCCTGAACACGCCGATCATCGCGACCCTCGCCGAGACGAACGTGTGGGACGACGACACGGCCGCAGCCGTGACGCGGGAGATCGCCGTCGTCAAGCAGCAGTTCCACGCCGATCGACACGGCGTGACCGACGACGAGCAGCACGCACGCGCCATCGAGGAGGACTCCTTGGAGTCCGAGCAGATCGTGGTCGAGGGCTGAGCGCATGGCAGCCAGTCTCAGGGAGCTGCGGCAGCGGCGTCAGTCGGTCACCTCGACGAAGAAGATCACCCAGGCCATGGAGCTGATCGCCGCGTCCAAGGTCATCCGCGC
The DNA here is from genome assembly GCF_038502305.1 of Propioniciclava soli. NCBI lineage: Bacteria > Bacillati > Actinomycetota > Actinomycetes > Propionibacteriales > Propionibacteriaceae > Propioniciclava > Propioniciclava soli. The sequence continues at coordinate 2,118,589 of NZ_CP115965.1, read as the reverse complement.
GCAACAGTCGGCCCGGCGGGCCGCGCCGTACACCCAGGAGCTGACCTCCGCGGTGGCGGCCGCGGCCGTGGCCCTGCCCGGTCAGATCGATCACCCGCTCATCAACCCCGTGCCCCAGGTGCGGCGCGTCGCGCTGCTCATGATCACGTCGGACCGGGGCATGAATGGGGCCTACAGCTCCAACGTCATCAAGGCGGCCGCCCGCATGCGCAAGCGGCTGGAGTCCCAGGGCATCGAGGTGTACCGCTACGCGGTTGGCCGCAAGATCATCCAGTACAACACGTTCCGCAGCCTCCCCATGGTGGCGACGTGGGAGGGCTTCTCCGACTCGCCCACCTACGCGCACGCGCACGAGATCGCCGACCGGTTGATGGCCGACTTCCTCAAGCCCTACGAGGAGGGGGGCGTCGACGAGATCCATGCCGTGTACACGCGCATGGAGTCGATGCTGACGCAGACGCCCACCGTCCGTCGCCTCCTCCCGCTCGAGGTCGTGAAGGCGTCCGCCACCGATGCGACGCCGACGGTGGAGTACACCCCGCAGTACAGCTTCGAGCCCGACCCGGAGACGGTGCTGGACTCGCTGATGCCGCTCTACATTCGCAGCCGGGTGTGGTTCTACCTGCTGCAGTCGGCAGCCTCGCAGCTGGCCAGCCAGCAGCGGGCCATGAAGTCGGCCACGGACAACGCCAACCAACTCATCGAGACCCTGACCCGCCAGGCCAACCAGGCGCGTCAGGCCGAGATCACCCAGGAAATCACCGAGATCGTCGGCGGCGCCAGCGCGCTGGCCGAGTCGAGCTAGGACCGAGGAAGCGAGAAGACATGACCCTGACTGCTGAGAACCCGACCGAGGCCCGGGGCGCTGCCGGCGTCGGCCGCGTGGCCCGCGTCATCGGTCCGGTGGTGGACGTCGAGTTCCCCGCCGACCAGATGCCCGACATCCTCAACGCCCTGCGCATCCGCATCACGGACGCCGGCGAGCTCGACCGCGAGGTGACCGCCGAGGTCGCCCTCCACGTTGGCGACAACATCGTGCGCGCCATCTCGCTGAAGCCCACCGACGGCATGCGCCGCGGCACCGAGGTGGTCGACACCGGCGCCCCGATCTCGGTGCCCGTCGGCGACGTCACGAAGGGCCGCGTCTGGAATGTGACCGGTGACTGCCTGAACGAGGATCTCGCGGCGTCCGGCGTCGAGATCGCCGAGCGCTGGCCGATCCACCGCCAGGCCCCGAAGTTCGACCAGCTCGAGAGCAAGACCGAGATGCTGGAGACCGGCATCAAGGTGCTCGACCTCCTGACGCCCTACGTGCAGGGCGGCAAGATCGGCCTGTTCGGCGGCGCGGGCGTCGGCAAGACGGTGCTCATCCAGGAGATGATCTACCGCATCGCCCACAACTTCGGCGGCACCTCGGTGTTCGCCGGTGTGGGGGAGCGCACCCGCGAGGGCAACGACCTCATCCACGAGATGATCGAGGCCGGCGTCATGAAGGACACTGCCCTCGTGTTCGGCCAGATGGACGAGCCGCCGGGCACGCGTCTGCGCGTCGCCCTGTCGGCGCTGACCATGGCCGAGTACTTCCGCGACGTCGAGAACCAGGACGTGCTGCTGTTCATCGACAACATCTTCCGGTTCACCCAGGCGGGCTCCGAGGTGTCCACGCTGCTGGGCCGCATGCCGTCCGCCGTGGGTTACCAGCCCAACCTGGCCGACGAGATGGGCCAGCTGCAGGAGCGCATCACCTCGACCCGTGGCCACTCCATCACCTCGATGCAGGCAATCTACGTGCCGGCCGACGACTACACCGACCCGGCTCCGGCCACGACGTTCGCCCACCTGGACGCCACCACGGAGCTCAGCCGTGACATCGCCAGCCGTGGCCTCTACCCGGCCGTGGACCCGCTGACGTCGACCTCGCGCATCCTCGACCCGCAGTTCGTGGGTCAGCAGCACTACGACACGGCGACCCGCGTCAAGCAGATCCTCCAGCGCAACAAGGAACTGCAGGACATCATCGCCATCCTGGGTGTCGACGAGCTCTCCGAGGAGGACAAGATCGTCGTCGGACGCGCCCGGCGCATCCAGCAGTTCCTCAGCCAGAACACCTACATGGCGACCAAGTTCACGCAGATCGAGGGCTCCACGGTGCCGCTGGCCGACACCATCGAGTCGTTCACGATGATCTGCGACGGCGAGGTCGACCACGTGGCCGAGCAGGCGTTCTTCAACGTCGGCGGCATGGACATGGTCATGGAGAACTGGGACCGCATCCAGAAGGAGGGCTGACATGGCGTTGCCGGACAGCCTGCTGCGCGTCGAGGTGGTGAGCGCGGACGGCGTCATCTGGGAGGGTGAGGCCGAGTCCGTGATCGCCCGGACGACGGAGGGTGACATCGGCATCCTCCCCAACCACGAGCCGTTGCTCGCGGTGCTCGTCCCGTCGGCCGCCGAAGTGCTGTCGAGCGAGGGCAACCGCGAGATCGTGGCGCTGGACGGCGGGTTCCTGTCCGTCGCCGGCAACCGCGTCGCCATCCTCAGCGGTTATGCGAAGATGGCCCAGGAGATCACCCTCGCGGACGCCGAAGTCGAGCTCGCCGAGGCGACGAAGAACCTCGAGGCTGGTCACAACGACGAGACGACCAAACACCACTTCGACCGCGCGACGGCCCAGGTGAAGGCCGCGCACCGCATGGCGGGGCGCCACTGATCCGCAGCGGCCCGGCCCTGGCGGCCGAGCGGCGTTGACGACAGCCTGGAGGGGCACACATGGGCGACTGGGTCATCCTGACCGAGATCGCCCTGCTCGTCGTCCTGGCGGCAATCGTGGTGCCCGTCGTCGGCCTGTTCGCCCGGCGTCGGTGGCTCTCCAGTCGCGGACGGGTGTTCGACTGCGCGCTGCGCCGCGGCCCGCACCCCCGGGGCTCCGGTTGGATGCTGGGCACGGCGCGCTACAGCGCCAACCGCCTGTCGTGGTACCGCACCTACAGCCTCGCCATCCGGCCTCGGGTCGAGCTCGGCCGCGACGAGATCGAGGTGGTCCGCGTCCATCCCGCGACGGCGCACGAGAAGCGCGACCTGTTGCCGGATTCGATCGTCGTCGACCTGGGTGGGCGGCACGGTGGCACGCAGATCGCGATGGACCGTGACCACCTGACGGCCTTCCTCAGCTGGGCCGAGGCCGCCGCCCCCGGGGGTGGTCTGCGCGGGGCTTGACCTCCCCGGCTCAGGCGCCCGTGTCGGCGTCCGCCTTGTTCCCACCAGCGCGCTCGATGCGGGCCCGCTGCCGCTCGGCACGGGCACCGACGGGGGCGCGGTCCTTGCCCGGCACCCACAAGACATCGCCGGCGTCGCTGTTCACCGCGCGAGCCAGGATGAACAGCAGGTCGCTGAGCCGGTTGAGATAAGTCAGCGCCAGCGGGTTCACCCCGCCGTGCTCCGGGGCGAGTCCGTGTTCCTGCGCCGCCGCCCACCCGGCCCGCTCGGCGCGGCGCACCACGGTGCGCGCCACGTGCAGGTGGGCCCCGGCGGGGGTCCCCCCGGGCAGGATGAACGACACCAGGTCGGGCAGCGGCTCACCGAAGGTGTCGCACCACTCCTCCAGACGGTCGATCGAGGCCTGTTCGATGCGCAGCGGCGGCCACGCCGGGTCGGGCACCACCGGGTTGGACAGGTCGGCGCCCACGTCGAAGAGCTCGTTCTGGATCGCGGCGAGCGCATCCGCCATCGCGCGAGGCACCCCCGCGGTGGTGAGCGCGACGCCCAGAATGCTGTTCGCCTCGTCCACCGCGCCGTAGGCCTCGACGCGGGCGTCCGTCTTCGGCACCTCGCTCATGTCGGAGAGCCGGGTGTGGCCCGCGTCACCGGTCCGGGTGTAGATCCGCGTGAGGTTCACCATGGTCACCACCCTAGGCCCCCACGCTGCCCCCGGGTGGTCCGACCCCGTCCCGTGGGCGTCCCCGAGCGGTCGGCCCGACGGTCGATGGCACTGCGATGATGGGGCACCGTGATCGTGTGGCACAGTGGAGCGGTGATCTCTCGCTCCCGCCTCCCCCTCACACTGCTCGCGGCCGCGGCGCTGGCCACCGGCTGCGCCACCACCCCGGCGGCCGCGCCGACGGACGCGGCCCCCACGGGCGCGACCACGTCGGCAGCCACCACGACGCCGACGACGGCCACCACGTCGGGTGACACCGCTGCGCCCGCCGGCACGGTGACGTGCACCTACCTGCCCTCCGGTTCGCCGGCCCGCGCCGTCGATCTCCCGGACGGCCAGGCCGTACCCGCCTCCGGCACCTCCACGGTGACGCTGTCGCTGGGTGGGCAGCCCCTCACTCTCACCCTTGACCGCGCGGCGGCGCCCTGCGCCGTGGCGTCCTTCGAGAGCCTGGCCGCCCAGGGTTACTACGAGGGCACCTCGTGCCACCGACTCGTCACGCAGGGGTTCTTCGTGCTGCAGTGCGGCGACCCGTCCGGCACCGGGCGTGGCGGGCCGGGCTACACCTTCGCCGACGAGCTCGACGCCATTCCGCGGGACGCCGCCGGCTACGGGGAGTACACGGCCGGCACGCTCGCCATGGCGAACGCGGGGGCGAACACCAACGGCTCGCAGTTCTTCATCGTCTACGAGGACTCCACCTTGCCGCCCGCCTACACGATCTTCGGGCACCTGGATCAGGCATCGGTCGACGTGGTGGCCAACATCGCCGAACAGGGGCACGATGCGGCCCGCGGCGCGGGCGACGGCGTGCCGAACGCTCCCACCGAGATCACCTCGGTCGTCAGCGGCTGACCTCGGGGTCGTCGGCGTCCAGCCCGGCCAGGAACATCGCCAGAGTCTGGGTCACCGCGTCGGGCTGGTCGGCATGCACCCAGTGCGCCGCGTTCTTGATCGTGACGAGTCGCGCGCGGGGGAACAGCGCTCGCATGGGATCCAGGTGCTCATCGCGCACATAGTCGGAGTCGCCGCCCCGCAGCCACAGCGTCGGCCCGTCCCACGGTTCGCCGAGGTCGGACGGCCACGCGCTGATCTCGGCGATCTGATCGCGGATCAGGTCGAGGTTCGGCAGCCAGCGCCAGCGTCCACCGTCGCGATGGAGGTTCTGCAGCAGGAACGCCCGCGTGGCCGGCGCCGTCACCGCCGACGCGAGCTGCGCGTCGGCGTCCGTGCGCCGTTCCAGTGCGTCCAGGTCGACGCCGCGCAGGGCGTCCACATACCTACGGAAGCCGTACCCGCTCTCCGAATGGTCGGGGGCGATGTCGACCACCACCAGCCCGCGCAGCAGCTCCGGATGGCGCAGGGCCAGCGCCATCGCCACCTTGCCGCCCATGGAGTGCCCCACCAGCACCAGTGAGCCGTCGACCAGGCCCCGGGCGCGCAGATCGGCGGCCACCGCGTCCGCCTGGGCCGGATACGCGAGGTCGTCGGTCCACGGGCTGCGGCCGTGGTTGGGCAGGTCGTAGAGGAGGGCGGGCCACCGGTCGGAGAGCCCCTTGGCGACGGTCGCCCAGTTCTTGCCGCGGCCAAGCAGGCCGTGGAGGAAGGCGACGCGCGGCGTCCCGGACCCGACGTGGGTGACGTGGAGTTCCATCAGTGCCGCCGGGCCCAACAGGCGCCGTGCCAGTGCCGGCGGGAGTCGACCGCGCTCGTTTGGCCCAGCGGCGGCTCGACCGGCCACACCACCACGTGGGCCTGGCCCGGGGCGATGGCGTGGCTGCAGCCGGGGCACACGTACGGCTTCACCGACCGGTCTGCGGGGAGGGACTGCACCTGCCAGCGGCCGTCCCGCCGCGACTCCGTGCGGGCGAAACCCGCTGCCGACAGCGGCCGCGCGGGGCGCAGGTGCTTGCTCGGTCGGCGGGCCATGGCTGCCAGCATAGGCCGGTACGCTGTCGTGGTGCGTCTGCTGATCGCCCGGTGCCGCGTCGACTACGCCGGCCGGCTCTCCGCCCACCTGCCCGTGGCGAACCGACTCATCCTGCTCAAGGCGGACGGGTCGGTGTCCATCCATGCCGATGACCGCGCCTACAAGCCGCTGAACTGGATGAGCCCGCCCTGCCGCCTCACGACGCGCGATCCCGACCCCGCCATGGACGCTGAGGCCGGCCTGAACGCCGTCTGGGAGGTGGCGAACACCACGGGCGACAAGCTCGTCATCGCGATCGAGGAGATCCTGCACGACAGCACCCACGAGCTGGGCCTCGACCCCGGGCTGGTCAAGGACGGCGTGGAGGCCCACCTGCAGGCGCTCCTGGCCGAGAATCCCGAGACGTTCGGGGCGGGGTGGACGTTGGTGCGCCGCGAGTACCCGACGGCCGTGGGCCCGGTCGACCTGCTGTTCCGGGACGACACCGGTGCCCACGTGGCCGTGGAGGTGAAGCGGCGCGGTGAGATCGACGGCGTCGAGCAGCTCGCCCGCTATCTGGAGCTCATGAACGCCGACCCGCACCTGCGGCCCGTCCAAGGTGTGTTCGCCGCCCAGCAGATCAAGCCGCAGGCTCGCGTCATGGCCGCGGCCCGCAACATCACGTGCGTGACGGTCGACTACGACGCGCTGCGCGGCATCGACCACGCGGAGGACCGGCTGTTCTAGCGGCGGTCCAGCTCGGGGATCAGCACCTCGCGGTACAGCAGCAACAACGACGCCGCGGTGGGAATCGCGATCAGCGCGCCTGCGATGCCGAACAGGACGCCCCCGCTCAGCGCGGCCAGCACCACCAACGCGCCGGGCACCTGCACCGAGTGCTGGAAGATGCGGGGCTGCAGCAGGTAGGCGTCCACCTGTAGGTAGATGAGGAAGAAGACCAGGGTGGCCAGACCGATCGCCGGTGAGACGGAATAGGCGACGATCGACACGATCACCATGGACGTCGACGGGCCCACGATCGGGATGAACGCGCAGACCATCACGACCACGGCCAGCGCCAGCGAGAGCGAGCCCAGGCCCACGATGTTCAGGAAGAGGAAGGCCGCCAGCGTGGCGCACCCGACGACGATGAACAGCCCGCGGATGTACCCACCGATGCGCACGAAGACCTGGTTGGCGAGGTAGCGCACCCGGGGACGCTTCGACGCGGGCGCCAGCTCGTAGATGGCCGCCTTGATCGCAGGCAGCGAGGCGAGGAAGTAGAGGGTGAGCACCAGGGTGATGACGAGACTCACGACGACGTTCGCGATGGCCAGCCCGGCCCCGAGGAGGCCGCCGAAGACGCCCTCGATCCACGCCCCGGAGAGCACGGTCTCGCTGATGCGATCGACGATGCCGAAGCGTGCGTCGATGTCGGCGAACGCCCCGTTGGCGCGCAGGTCCTCCAGATAACTGGGCATGTTCTGCGCCAGCGCATTGACCTGTTGGGTCACCACGGGCAGCACGGCCCAGGCGCCGAGAACGATGAAGGCCACGAGCAGCAGGGCAACCAGGGTGACCGCCATCGGGCGCGGGACGCCGTGGCGGTGCAGCCACTCCACGCCGGGGTTGAGGCCGAGCGCCAGGTAGAGCGCGAGAATCACGAGGAGCAACACCCACTGCAGCGCGCCGAGCGTGGCCACCAGGGCGAACGCGAGCAGACCACCCAGGGTGGCGAAGAAGCCGATCGCGAACGGCGACTTGTCCAGCAGGTTCGATCGGGGGGACGCCGGCTCGTCGGCCAACGGATCGTACCGGTCAACCTCGGGCGGGGTCGCTGCGGTGAAGCGGCGCAACCACCGACGCCACCGACGCGCTTCGGTGGGCGCCGCGACGCCGGGGGACGCCGCACCCTCCGGGGCGACGGCGTCCGCCCCCGCGATCGGGGCCGGCGCCGTCACGCCCGGTGGCACAGCCGGGGCGGGCGCGAGCGGGGACGGGTCGCCGCTCGCGGGGGCGTCCGCGCTGCGCGAGGTGGTCGGAAGCGGGTCGGGGGGGCGATCCGCTGGGTCGCGCGTCACTGCTCCTCGTGTCCGGAGACGGCCTCGTCAAAGGACGCCGGCCGCTCGTCCGGCGTCTCGTCGCCGGCCGACGGGTCGGTCAGCCCCGCCAACGCGGCGAGCACCGGGCCGGTGTGCTCGTCCTCCGGGAACTCGCTGGTGGTCTCGGTGGCGAGGCTGGACAGCTGGGTCAGCTGGGTCAGCAGCGCCTGCTTGCGCTGCCGAAGCGTGCGCAACTCGCGCTTGAGCTGGTCGTTGCGGGCGACGAGCTCGGAATCCGTGTCGGCCAGCCGGGCCTCGGCGTCGACCTGGGCCTGGTTCAGGATCGCCCGGGCCTCGTCGAGGGCCGCCAGCTTCGTGTTCTCGGCCTCGGCCAGCGCGGCCTGCTGGCGGCCGCGGAGTTGGTCGGCAGCGTCGGCCAGCGCAGCCAGCAGTTCCTGGGAGTGGCTGGTCGCCGCATCGGCGGCCTGGGCGAGTGCCTCGTTCTGGGCCCGGTGCTCCGCGGCCAGCGCGGTGAGGGCCTCCTCGCGCTCCTGGGCCAGGGCGGCCCGCAGGTCGGCGGCCTCGCGCTCGGCGCTCTGGCGCACGGCATCGGCATCGGCCCGCGCCTCGGCGAGCAGGGACTCGGCGCGCCGCTGCGCGTCCTCGATGACCGTGGCGCGATGGGTGTCGGCAGCCTCCCGCAGGCCCGCCGCCTCACTGCGGGCGGCGTCCAGCTCCACCGTCGTCTGACGCTCGAGGTCGCTGCGCAGGCTCCGGAGGGAGTCGATGCCCTCCTGTCGGGCCGCTTGGGCGTGCTGGGACGCCTCGCGCTGCACCCGCTCGGCCTCGGCGCGCGCATCACCGAGCAGACGCTCGGCCCGCAGCTCGGCGCGCTGGACGAGATCGCCCGCCTGGGCCTCCGCGGCCTTGAGGAGTTGGGCGGTGTGGGTGCCGAGGCGGCTGAAGTCGGTGTCGTCGACGCGGAGGTTCGCGGCGGTGAGCTCGCGCTGCACCTCGCGGAGCTGGTGCTTGGCGATCGACAGCTGCCGCTCGATGTCGCGGATGTAGTCATCCACCGCCTTCTTGTCGTAACCCAGCATCGCGTTGGGGAAGCCGCGCACGGCGCTGGCGTTCTCGTCGAACAGGTCGAGGCCGCTGCCTTCGGGATCCTGCGTCATCGGTCGTCCTCTCGGGGGAAGCTCGGGGTGTCTGTTCCGATGCTACCGACCGCGACCGACAAGGCGGCCCGACACGCGCGCCGCCGGACGGTGGCCCGGCGGCGCGTGTCGAAGGGGGAGTGCCCGGGGGCACTTTGTGGGTGGCCGATCAGCGGCTGGCGATCAGTGGGCGGCGGCGGCCGGGGGCTCGACGATCTCGAGCAGGATGCCCCCGGTGCTCTTGGGGTGAGCGAACTGGATGCGCGAGCCGCCCGTGCCGATCTTGGGCGCGTCGTAGAGCAGCGTGACGCCGCGCTCCCGCAGGGTCGCCGAGACGGCGTCGATGTCCTCCACGCGGTAGGCGACCTGCTGGACGCCGCCGCGTCCGCCGTTGCGCTCGAGCCACTTGGCGATGGTCGAGGAGTCGTTGAGCGGGGCCAGGAGCTGGATCTGCGCATTCTGCGCGCCCTGCTCGCCGGTGCCCAGCATCGCCTCCTCGACGCCCTGCTCCTCGTTGGTCTCGCGGTGGAGCACGCGCCAGCCGAAGGTGTCGCAGTGGAGCTTGATGGCCTCGTCGAGGTCGGGAACGGCGTAACCGACGTGGTCGATGCAGACGAAGAGATCCGAATTGTCCATGACTGACAGCCTGCCACGGGCCGTTACGGCCGGCGGGCGTTCGGCAGGACTTCGCCACACTCCCGGGCTCTGGGTGGCGGACGCCGCGGGTCACGGCGCGTTGGCTGTGCACGGGGGGCCGGCAGGGGGCACAATGGCACGGTCCCCTGCACGTGTGTCGTCAGCCAGTCTTCCCCCTGGAGGCCCCATGAGCAAGATCATCAGGACGATCGTGAGTGCGCTGATCGTCATGTTCCTGATCTTCTACCTGTACACCCGACCGGAGGCGGCTGCGGAGTTCGTCAAGGCCATCTTCGGGATCTTCGACGCGATCGGCCGGTTCTTCAACGAGCTCCTTCGCTGACATGGCGCTGTTCGCGGCCTACACCTCGCCGCGCACGCAGCGCCGCCTCCTCACCGAGGAGGGGGAGTTCATCGTCGACGAGGTCGTCAAGCACCCGATCACCCGGGTGGTGCCGACGCTCATCGTGTTCGGCGCGATGGGGCTGCTCCTCCTCATGCCCCTGCTGGGTCATGGCTGGTGGCTCGGCCTGGCGGCGGGCCTCGGCGTCGGCGGCTACGGGTTCTATCGGCTGCACGCCGAGTTCATGGACCGCTTCGTCATCACCAACATGCGCGTCTTCCGTGTGCACGGCATCTTCGACCAGCACATGGCCACGATGCCCATCGCGCGCATCCTCGACATCTCCGTGCGCCAGACCTTCTGGGGCCAACTGTTCGGTTACGGCCACTTCGTCTTCGAGTCCGCGGCGCAGGACCAGGGGTTGAAGGAGATCACCTTCGTCCCTCAGATCGAGACCCGTGACCGCGAGATCCAGCGCATCATCCAGCGCGCCGGTCTGCGCGCGCGCATGAGCCGGGACGACTACTGGGCCGACGTCTGACGTGTCCGGGGTGGGCGGAGCAGGCCGCGTTGCACCCGGTCATCACCGCGTGAGCCCCGAGCGGGACGCGCCTGAGCTCGGGTCCCGCGGGCCCTTGAGCACGCGACGATGCCCAGCGGACGCTGCGCGCTGGCGTCCCTGGTCGGCTTACGGATCCGCCCGACGTTGCAGGCGCCCCCTGGCTCACAGCACCTGACGTTCGCGCCTGATCCCTGCCTTTGCTCGCCCCGCGGCCCAGCCGTTCGCGCAGGTTCCTTCCTGTCCACCCTCGTGTCCTTGGCCTGCTGGCCCCGCGGCCCTGCTGGGAGCACCGGCTCCCTGTCGTTTCCGCCGCCTCCCTACTGTTCCTGTCGCCCCCCTGCTCGAAGCCCACCTCCCCAGCGTTGCACGGAATGAATCAAGCTGTTTGGGACAGTTGGGTTGGGGGTTGGTTGATCCAGACGTGGTCTGGGGGTGTGGGGGTTTTCGGGGGTTTGGGGTGGCGGGTGGGGTGTTTGGCGGCGTAAGCGGTTTTGGTGGTGGTCCACAGGTCGTGGGTGGTGGGCCAGGTGCCGTCATGGACGCGGGCGGGGGTGTGACCGGCCAGGCCTGCGTGGTGATGGTGGTTGTTGTAGTGGTCGAAGAAGGCGGTGAACCAGGCTTGGGCCTGGTCGATGGTGTCGAACCGGCCGGGGTAGGCGAGGTCGTACTTCACGGTTTTGAAGACGGCTTCAGCGAACGGGTTGTCGTTGGACACTCGGGGCCGGGAGTGGGACGTGGTGATGTGCAACAACCTGAACATGTCGGTGAGGGTGCCGGCACGCATCGGGGAGCCGTTGTCGGCGTGGATGACCGCAGGAACGCAGTGTTGGTCGGTGAACGCCTTTTGGAACATGTCTTTGGCCAGGTCGGGCCGTTCGTGGTGTTCGACCCGGTGCGCGACCACGTAGCGGGAGTACAGATCGATCGCGACATACAGCTTGAACCAGATCCGTCCCGGGCCCTGCACGTTGGTGATGTCCCAACACCACACCTGCCGGGGCGCGGTCGCGTGCAGGCGTGGCGCATGACGCCGGCCCCTGACACCGGTCCGGGTCCGTTGTCGACGACGATCGGTGGACTGCCCGGCTCGCCGCATGATCCGGTGCATCGTGGCCAGCGAGCACAGGTACTCCCCGCGATCGAGCAGATGGTAGAACCCTTCCCTGATCGACATGTCGGCCACGTCCTCAGCGTTCAACCTAGCCACGACAGCTTCAGTCTCGGCAGGGGCGAGCCGCTGGGGATAGTTCCGCTCCGCGTGCGGCACCACCACCCCACCAGCCGGGTTCGGGTTGCGATACCGATACAGCGTGGACCGCGACACCCCGAGCCAGCGACATGCCTGGACCACGCTCACCCCAACCCCTTCGAGGGACGTGGCGGTATCGAGGGCAAACTCGAGGTATCGGAATCGGCCAGCCACGCCGGCCGGCCCGGCACCGGTGGAGGCTCCGGTTGGGTCTGGTTCTGATCCGCGTTCTTGGCCAACCCCTCCAAGAACGCGGCAGCTTTTCCCAAGATGTCAGCAGCCGCTCTGGACTGCTCCAACTCCACCTTGAGGCGTTCATTCTGCCGGCGGAGCCGTTCCAGCTCCTGCCGCTCCTCATACGTCAACACGCCCCTCCGATCCCCACGCGAACGAGCCGGGTCAGGCTCCGTGATCAACCCAGCCGCCCGCTGCTGCACCCACGAGTTCATCGTGTACGACGACACCCCGATTCGCCGACAAAACGCCACCCGACTCCCTCGTTCCAGACACTGGTCATACTCCAACAACAACGCCCAACGCTGCTGCGGGGTGAACTTGCTCGAACGAGACGGCCGGAACGGAACATCATCGTTATCCATCATCAATCCTCTCCACCACCCCGCTGTCCCACAACAGGCTGACACGCAGGGTGCAACGGCAGGGTGGTGGACCGCAGGCAGGGAGGCGGAAAGAGCGCCAGGGGGGCGCCGAGAACGGCAGGGTGGCGGGTACCCTGCGGCGCGGCAAGGTTGAGGTGAGGTGAAATCGCATTGAGGGTCACGCGGCTCGGAAATGGATCGGGACCGAAAACCCTGCACAAGACCGCACCTCCATCACGGCTGAGATTCGGGCCGAGAACGTCGCCCCGCGCGCCTCCTCGACGCAGATCGCGCCTGCGGCGTCGAACGGACGGGTTGTGCATGGGTTGTCGACAGGATTGGGGCCTGTAGCGTTGAGAAGCCCGACGTGAGCATGGGTTGTCGACGGAAATCGGGTCTGCGGCGTCGAGAACGCGGGCTTGTGCATGGGTTGGCGACCCGGGCCGTGACGCAGCAAGGGCCCGGGCGGATCGCCCGGGCCCTCGCCGCTGACCTGCGGCGATGCCGTCAGTTCAGCACGGCGTCCACGACCTCCTTGGCCTCCTTCTGCACCTGCGCGAGGTGGTCGGCGCCCTTGAAGGACTCGGCGTAGATTTTGTAGACGTCCTCCGTGCCGGACGGCCGCGCGGCGAACCAGGCGCTCTCGGTCACGACCTTCAGCCCACCGATGGCCGCACCGTTGCCGGGCGCCTCGGTGAGCTTGGCCGTGATCTCCTCACCGGCCAGCTCGGTCGCGGTCACATCCGCCGGCGAGAGCTGCCCGAGCTTGGCCTTCTGCTCCCGGTTGGCCGGGGCGTCCACGCGTGCGTAGGCGGTGGAGCCGAACTCCGCCTCCAGCTCGCGGTAGTGCTCGCTCGGCGTCTTGCCGGTGACGGCCAAGATCTCCGAGGCGAGCAGGTCGAGCAGCAGCCCGTCCTTGTCCGTCGTCCACGTTTCGCCCTTCAGCGTCAGGAAGGACGCCCCCGCGGACTCCTCGCCGCCGAAGCCGATCGTGCCGTCCGAGAGGCCCGGCACGAACCACTTGAACCCCACGGGAACCTCCACCAGGCGTTTGCCGAGCTTGCGGGCGACGTTGTCGATCATCGAGCTCGACACGAGCGTCTTGCCGATCCCGGTGTCCGGCCCCCACCCGTCGCGGTGGCTGAACAGGTACTGGATCGCCACGGCCAGGTAGTGGTTGGGATTCATCAGGCCGGCGTCCGGGGTCACGATGCCGTGCCGGTCGGCGTCCGCGTCGTTGCCGGTGGAGAGGTCGTAGGCGTCCCGGTTGCCGATGAGGGAGGCCATGGCGTACGGGCTGGAGCAGTCCATGCGGATCTTGCCGTCCCAGTCCAGCGTCATGAACGGCCAGGCCGGGTCGACCGTGGGGTTCACCACCGACAGCCCGAGGTCGAGCTTGTCCGCGATGTACTCCCAGTACTGCACGGACGCCCCACCCATCGGGTCGGCGCCGATGGAGAGCCCCGCGTTGCGGATGGCGTCCAGGTCGATGATGGTGGCGAAATCGTCGCAGTAGGGCGTCCGGTAGTCGTGCCGCGTGATCTCTGACGCGATCCGCTCGTAGGGCGTCCGCTTGGCCGACGCCGCGCCCGCCAACAGCTCGTTCGCCCGGGCGGCGATGACCTTGGTCGCGTCGGAGTCGGCCGGGCCGCCGTGCGGCGGGTTGTACTTGAAGCCGCCGTCGGTGGGCGGGTTGTGGGAGGGGGTGACGACGATGCCGTCGGCGCGGGGGCCGTCGTGATCGCGGTTGTAGACGATGATCGCCCGCGACACCGCCGGGGTGGGGGTGTACTCGTCCTCGCGCTCGGCGCGCACGTCGACCCCGGCCGCGTGCAGCACCTCCAGCGCCGTCTTCCACGCCGGCAGGCTCAGCCCGTGGGTGTCCTTGCCGATGAACAGCGGGCCGGTCACCCCCTGGGATGCGCGGTACTCCACGATCGCCTGCGTCGTCGCCGCGATGTGGGCCTCGTTGAAGGCCGACTTCAGGCTCGACCCCCGGTGCCCGGACGTGCCGAACACCACCTGCTGGTCGGGGTTGGCCGGGTCGGGGACCAGGTCGTAGTAGGCCGCAATCAGCGCGTCGATGTCGGTGAGGTCGCCGGGTTCGGCGACGTGTCCTGCTCGTTCGTGCACCATGGGCCCCATCATGCCCCCTCGCGCGGCCCCCCGCCCGCGGTTGGGCGAACCCGATTCCGGGCGGTCGGCGTCCGGGTGGAACAATGGCAGGCATGACGTCTCTCCCGTTCGCCGGTGGTGCCATGGACCTGTCCACGCTCAAGCCCGCGCCCCCCGCGCCCGCCGGCGCCACCTACGTGACCACCGCCGACGACCGCACCTTCGAGTCCGTGCTCGGCCTGTCGATGAAGCACCCGCTGGTCGTGGAGTTCACCTCGCCGCGGGCCAACGCCCAAGCGCTCAGCGACGTCCTCGACACCTTGGCCAACGAGGCCGGTGGCGCCTATCTGCTGGTGCGCGTCGACGTGGACGCCGCGTCCGGCATCGCTCAGGCGCTCGGCATCCAGGCGGTGCCGATGGTCGTCGGCGTGGTGGGCGGGCAGCTCGCCCCCCTGTTCCAGGGCACGGCGGACGCCGCCGACGCCAAGGCCGCCATCGACCAGTTGCTGCAGGTCGCCGCCGCCAACGGCCTCACCGGTCATGCCCAGCCCCTGGCGCCCGCCGCGGGTGAGGAGACGGCCGGCCCCGACCCGCGCTTCGAGGCCGCCGACGCCAAGCTGGCTGCCGGCGACTTCGCGGGCGCCGTGGCGGAGTTCGACCGTCTGCTGGCGGCCAACCCGGCGGACGCGGAGGCCTCGGCCGGTCGGGCCCAGGCGCGCCTGCTGGTGCGCATCCAGGAGGTGGACGCCGCCGGGGTGGTCGAGCGGCTCAACGCCGATCCCAACGACGTCGAGGCTGCGTTGGCCGTGGCCGATCTGGAGGTGGCCAACGGCGACGTCGCTGCCGCCTTCGGTCGTCTCATCGAGTTGGTGCGTGCGTCGACGGGGGAGCAGCGCGACACCGTGCGCACCCGTCTGCTCGAGCTGTTCGAGACCGTCGGCGGCACCGATCCGGCTGTGCTCAAGGCGCGGCGCGACCTGACGTCCGCGCTCTTCTGAGCCACGCCTGCTGAGGTGCCCCGTTCCCCCTGAGGTGTCCGGTCCCACGGTGTGAGGCCGGGCTTCGCTCCCGGCGGGGTGGCGATTTCCCGTCCGCCCGGGGTGCCCCCCGCCGGATCGCACACGGCGTTCCCCCCTCATCTTTGTGTCGCCCGCAAGGGGGGCCGGGGTCCCCTTTCCGGGTGTCACCCCAGCAGGGGACGGGCAACGGCAATCGGTTACCCGCGTGGTCAGCCGCACGCCTTTTCCCTGTCCCTCACCGGGGTGACAATGTCAGCCGGCGGAATGGGAGACCCTCCACGAATGGCCTTGTCGCAGGCCTGGTAGGCGTGGAGCGGCCTCGCCTGCGAAGCCGCGGGAGGGGCGCGTCACCCGCGCGGGGGATGGTCCAGATTTCAATTCCTTCCTAATCTCGCCTCGGTTGTTGAATTTCCCCCGAGAACGGATCCCCGAATGCGCGACATCCCGGCCGACGCTGTGCCCGTGCGACCCGCAGACCCGGTGGATCCACGGCAGGACACCGCCGAACACACCGGCGACCCCTGGAGCGTCAGCGTGGTGATTCCCACGCGCGGCCGTCCGGAGCTCGCCCTCGCGGCCGTCCGGTCCGCGCTCGGGCAGACCCGCTCACCGTGGGAGGTGCTGCTGGTCGTCGACGGCCCCGACCCGGTGACGGAGGAGGGCGTCCGCGACGTCGACGACCCCCGGTTCCGGCTGCTCGTGCTGCCGGAGAACGTCGGTGCGGGGGGGGCCCGCAACGCCGGCGTCCGCGCGGCCAAGGGCGCCTGGATCGCCTTCCTCGACGACGACGACACCTGGCGGCCGGCCAAGCTCGAGCGTCAGCTGGCGGCCCTGGCGAGCCGACCCGACGCCGCACGCACCGTCCTCGGCACCGGCACCGTGTGGCACACCGGACGCGCCACGCACACCTGGCCCCTGCGCGCCCCCCGGCCGGGGGAGACCGTGGGCGAGTACCTCTTCGTCCGCGACCGCGCCGGGGAGGGCATGTTGCCCACCCCCCGCATCCTGCTGCCGCGCGCGCTGGCCGCCACCTGCCCCATGCCGACCCACCTGCGCACCCACGAGGAGTGGGACTGGATGCTCGAGCTCGAGAAGCACGGCGCCCGGTTCGACGTGGTTCTCGACCCGCTCGTCGACGTGGACGCCCGCCCGCGCCGCGCGTCCCGCAGCCAGGGCAACCGCTGGCGCGTCTCGCTGGCCTGGGCGCTCGACCGCGCCGAGGATCTCGGGCCGCGCGCCTTCTCGGCCCTGGTGCTGACCGAGGTGGCCCGCGGCGCCGCGCAGGGACGCGCCGGCCTGGCCGCCCACCTCGCCATCGCGGCCGTCGCGCTCACCGGACGCCCCCGGCTGCGGGACGTCGCTCGCTTCCTCGCCCGCCCGCTGACGCTGCGCCTGGGCCGGGGGGCGGCGTGACCACCCTCCTGGGGCCCCGCACCGGCGGCGCGACGGCGGCGTCGGCGCCAGCCCCCCGCACCTCGGCCCCGGCCGGTACCCCGCGCCTGCTCTCCGACCCCGTCGCCACCGCCCTGCTCGTGTTCTGCTCCCTGCTGCCGCTGAAGTGGTGGCAGCTCGGTGTGGACGTGGCGCTGCCCCTCCAACCCGACCACCTGATGTGGGGCCTCGGCGTGCTGGCGGTCGGCGGCGCGCTCATCGGCCGGCGTCCCCACCTGCGTCACGTGTGGGTGCCGGTCTCGCTGGTGCCGTACCTGCTGTGGTTGGCGCTCTCGGTGAGCTGGTCGGTGGAACCGGCCCGCTCCCTGCTCGGGGTGGCCTACCTGACGCTGTGGGTCGTCTTCGGCCTGTTCATCGCGGTCGGCCGCAACCTGGGCGATCTGCTCACCGTGGTGTCACGCGCCGTCACCGTGGTTCTGGCGTTGCACTGGACGGCCCGCATCGTCTCCCCGGGCACGGCGATCCACACCGACCTGCACGCCGGTGCGCTGCGCGGTTTGGTGGAGGACAAGAACCTGCTCGGCTACTGGGCCGTCTTCGGGCTGCTCGCCGCCGGAGCCCACACCGTGGCCGTGTGGCAGGACCGTCGCGCCCGGCTCGTGCCCGCCCTCACCACGCTCGCGGCCCTGGCCACCATCCTCGCCACCACCAGCAAGACCGCGCTGTCGATGGCGCTGCTGGGGGTCGCCGTCGGCGGGTTCCTCGTCGCCCTGTCGCGGACGCGGCGTCCGTACGGCGTTCCACTCACCGTGACGGCCGTGGTGGTCGCCCCCATGGCGTACCTGCTGTCCACCGGTTTCGGTGCGATCCTCGAACTCCTGGGACGCGACCCCTCCCTCACCGGGCGCGTGCCCATCTGGAACGTCGTGCGCTTCGCCATCGCCGAGCGACCCGTCACGGGGTACGGCTGGGACGCGCTCTGGATCGCGGGCAGCCCCACGACCCAGCGCTTCTGGGCCATGCACTACGACGTGCCCTTCCACCACGCCCACAACGGCTACCTCGACCTGGCGGCCCAGATCGGCATCGTCGGCCTGGTGCTCGCGTTGGTGTTCGTGGGTTCCCTCCTGTTCCGCACCCTCCCGCAGTTCCTGGCCGAGCCGACCGCACCGGTCGGCTGGCTGCTCGCGCTCGTGGTGGTGCTCTTGTCGTACAACGCGACCGAAGTGGTCGGCTTCACGAATGTCACGTGGGTCGTCCTCGTCGCGGGTTCTGCCATCCTCAGTCGAAAGGGAAACTAGTGCACCTCGCCTACGCCTTGTCGCTCGTCCGACGCAAGCTGCCGTGGCTGCTCGCCGGCATCCTCATCGTGGCCCTGGCCGCGCTCGCCCTGCTCAACTCCAACCGCTCGTACGAGGCGACCAGCCACCTCGTCGTCCGCCCCCTCGACACCCAGGTGACCGAGCGGGCGGTGTCTCCGGACCGGTTCCTGGGCAATCAGGCCCAGGTGGTGCTGAGCGACGCCGTTCTCACGCCGGCCGCCGTCAGCCTCGCCGACGGCACCGATGCCCGAGAGCTGCGCGAGCACCTCACCGTGACGCTCGGCACCCAGAACGACGTGCTCCAGGTCACCGCCGAGGGAGACGACGCGGAGCAGGCGGAGCGCCGCCTCGCGGCGGTCGTCACCAGCGTCATCGAGCGCAACGACCCCATGCTGCTGGCCAGCGTGCTGTGGACGGGCGAGCCCGAGGTCAGCGCGTCGCTGGTCCGCAACGCCGTGATGGCGGGCGTGGCGGCCCTGTTGGGCGGCATCGTCCTGGTCATCCTGTGGGGAGCCGTGCGGCGTCCGCTGTTGGACCCCCGCTACGCCGTCCTCAGTTCCGACGACGTGGAGATCTACCCCCGCACCGTCGGGGTGACGCCCGACGGCTCACTGGACGAGCAGGACGTCACCGCCTGGCTCCGGGCGCTCGCCGGGGACTCCGGCGGACGCCTCATGACGGCCGATCTGTCCGGCACCGCGGTCACCGCGGGCTTCACCGAGCGGCTCAGCCACCGGGTGGCCGGCCGTGGGGACGTGACGGTGCTGCCCGAGGGAGGAAACGTCGAGCGTTCCTCCCGGCGCCCCAGCCTGGTCGTCCTGGTCGGGGAGGCCGGCCGCACCACGGAGGCCGACGTCGAGGAGCGGGCCGCCGTCCTCCAGGCGCTCGGGGGCCGCACCGCCCTCGTCCTCGTCCGGGGCCGCCGCGGTGGCGCGTCCCGTGGTCTGACCCAGGAGGTGGCGGCATGACCGCTCTCGAGATCACCCCGGCCGACCTCGGCGCGCCGGACCTGTCCATCCCCACCCACCTGCCGAGCGCAGTGCGCGCCGAACTCGCCCTCGAGGCCATCGCCCCCGCCCGGGCGGTGCTGGACGATGACGGTGACGCGGCGCTCCACGAGCACGACCGGCGTGATCTGCTGTTCGTCTGCTCCAGCGGTGGCCACCTGGCCCACTTCATGACCATGCGGGAGTGGTGGGCCAAGCACGACCGCCGGTGGGTCACGTTCGACCTGCCGGACAGTCGCGCCCGGCTCGCCGAGGAGGACGTCGTCTGGGCGCACTACCCGACCACGCGCCACGCCCGCAACGCGGTCCGCAACTTCTTCCTGGCCTTCCGCGTGCTGCGCGAGCGGCGTCCCGATGTGATCCTCAGCACGGGTGCGGCGGTCGCGGTGTCGTTCTTCGTCGCGGGCTTCCTGCTCCGCATCCCGCGCGTCTACATCGAGGTCATCGACCGCGTGGACTCCGCCACCCTCAGCGGCCGGCTGTGCCGCTCCATCTCGTCCGTCTTCTGCGTCCAGCTCGAGGAGCAGCTGGACGTCTATCCCCACGCCCGACTGATTGGACCACTGCTGTGACCCCTCCGATCCGCATCCTGCTGACCATCGGCACGGACATGCACCTGTTCGCCCGGCCCATCGCCTGGTTGGACCGCTACGTCGCGGACCGCCCGGGGCTGGCCGAGCTCTGCGTCGTGCAGCACGGGAACTCGCCCGCACCCCTGGTGGCCGGCGGCTCCGCCTTCATCCCCTACGACGAACTCGTCCGCTTCATGGGGGAGGCCGACGTGGTCATCACCCACGGCGGCCCCGCGACGATCTTCGAGGCCCGCGGCCAGGGCCGGGTTCCCGTGTGCGTGCCCCGCAACCCCGCGCTCGGTGAGCACGTGGACGGACACCAGCAGCGCTTCGCCCGCTACCTCGCCGCCAAGGGCGCGGTGCTGCTCAGCGAGGACGAGGAAACCTTCATCGCCCACCTCGACGCGATCCTGGACGACCCCGGCGTCGCGTCCGTGCACCGGAACGCCGCCGCCACGGCGGCCGCTGTGAGCGCCGTGGAGCAGATCGTGGACGACCTCGTTCCGCGCCGCACCGCCCGGCCGCGACGTGCCATGACCGGAGCCGGGGCGCGGGCGTGACCGACGCCGCTCCGGGCCACGACGCCGGGCGAGGGGAGACGCTGCTGCGCTGGGGCCGCCGCTCGTCGGCGATCCTCGACACCGGCATGTCCAGCCTGGGCAATCTGGCCCTGAGCGTGTTCGCGGCCCGGACGCTCTCCCTGCCCGAGTTCGGGCTGATGTCGGCCACGCTGCTCGGCGGCCTCGTCCTCGTCGGGCTCTCGCGCGCCCTGTTCGGTGACCCGCTGATCCTGCGCCACTCCGCCGACGCCCCGCAGGATCATCGGGCAGCGGTGGCGGACGCCACGTCCGCCGCACTGCTGACCGGCCTCCTCGTGGCGCCCGCGGTCTTCGGGATCCTCTTCGGCGTCCTGCTCGTCGCCGGCGCCAGTGCAGCCACGGCGGCGGCACTGGCCGGCGTCCTCGGCGGCGGCACCGTGCTGCTCGTCGCCCAAGAGCTCCAGCGAGCGATCGCCTACGGCACCGGCCGGCCAGTGAACGCGTGTGCCAACAGCACCGCCTGGACGTTGGGCCTCCTCGCCCTGCTGGCCGCCGCCCATGCCGGCGTCTGGCCGTTGACCCCGGCCGGCCTGCTGGCTGCGTGGGTCGTGGCGACGGTGCCCGGCACGGCCATCGGCATGCTGCTCAACGGCGTCGCACCCCGCCTCGCCGGGCTGCGTCCCTGGTTCGGACGCCACCCCCGCCTCACCCGCCAACTGCTCGTGGACTTCGGGCTCACGCAGGTGACAGCTGAGGCGTCCTTCCTGCTCATCTCGATGCTGGCGGGAGCAGGCCAGGCGGGCCTCCTGCGCAAGGCGCAGATCCCACTGGCCCCGGTCAACGTCATCACCAACGGCCTGATCTCGGTGACCCAGCCCGGGTTGGTGCGCCGCGTCGCCGCGGGGCACAGGGCCGCCCAGATCGCGCGGCTGGCGCACCGCCTCGGCGCGGTCATCGCCGGCTTCGCGCTGGCCCTCGGCCTTGGCGTGGCGCTGCTGCCCCCCTCGGTGGTCGCGGTGCTGGTGGGTGAGGATTGGGGCCAGGCGCGCGTCCTCGTGCCGCTGCTCGCCGTCTACGCGGCGCTCGGAGCGCTCACTGCCTGCCAGGGCGTGGCGCTGCGTGCGCTCGGCCGCCTGGGCGACCAGATCCGGCTGCGGCTGCTGTTCGTGCCCGTCATCGTCGCCATCGTCGCGCTCGGGGCCCTGAACGGTGCTCTCGGCGCGGCGACCGGGCTGGCCGTCACCATGGTGCTGATCGCGTGCGGCTGGGGTTGGCTGCTGGTGCGAGCCTGTCGTGCCGAGCAGGCCGCCGCCGTCAACGAACCTGAAGGAGCTCTCCGTGTCGGCTGAACCAGAACAGGGTGGCGCGGGCGTGGGAACGCCGCGCCCGGCGGCGGCCGGTCTGCGCATCGTGCACGTCCTGCCCCACGGCCGGCCCGGGGGCATGCGGGAGGTGGCGTTGGCCCTGCACGACGGCCTGCCCTCCCGCGGGGTCGCCTCGCAGGTGGTGTGCCTGGCCGAGCACGGCGCCACCCTGGACCGCACCCTGGCGCCGTCACCCGGTGCCACGTCTGGTGGTGCCTTCGCACGGCTGCGCGGCGCGGCCCGCCTGCTGGGAGTTCTCGTGTCGCGGTGGCGGGCCGACGCGCCCGACGTCGTCGTCGCGCACGCGGTGATGACCGCCGTGCTCGCGCTCACCGCCGCGCGCCTGGCCGGCGTGCGGCGCCGGACGGTGGTGATCCACATGCTCGCGGAGACCCTGGGCCGGCCCAAGCAGGTCGCCCTCTGGCTGGGGTGCCGCACCGGGGTGATCACCGACGTCGTCCACTGCGGGCAGACGGTGCGGGACTCCTTCGCCCACCTCGGTGCGGCCGTCGCGTCGCGCTCGACCGTGATCCAGAACGGCATCCGGCTGCCCGACGCCGCCGGCATCGACGGGCTGACGCAGGAGCGGCCGCGCTTCATCTGCGCGGCGCGCCTCGTCGCGCTCAAGAACGTCGACACCCTCGTGCGCGCGGCCGCCCGCCTGCAGGTGCCCGCCACCGTGGTCGTGTGCGGCGATGGCGAGGAGGAGGCCGACCTGCGCGCGCTGGCGTCCGAGCTGGACGCGCCCGTGGAGTTCCGCGGCATGGTCGACCGGGACGAGCTGGCGCGGCTGTACGCGGCCGCCACGGCCTTCGTCCTGCCGAGCCGGCTCGAGGGGCTGCCGCTGGTGCTGATCGAGGCCGCCGCGCAGGGCCTGCCGGTCGTGGCGAGCGACAAGCCGTTCAACCGCGAGATCATGGGCGACGCGGCCCTCTACGTCGACTGCGACGACGTGGCCGGGTGGGCCCGGGCGCTCGACCGCCTGGCCGGTTCGCCGGAGCTGCGCGCCCAGCTGGTCCGCGGGGGTCTGGAACGGGCGTCGCTGTTCACCCTCGACCGTATGGTGGACGCCTACGCCACCCTGTTCGGAGCCGACGACGTCCGGGCCGGGGCCTCCCCGGCGCGCGAGGCGTCCTGAGCGTTCCCACCCGAGGAAGCGAACCGGCCCCGGTCCGTGAGGACGCGGGGCCGGAAACGCCGGGGCAGGGGTGGCTGTCAGTCGGCCGTGGCCCCGCCCAGCACCTGGTCGGCCAGGTGGGCGGCGATCGGCATGGCCGAGGTGGCCGCGGGGGAGGGTGCGTTGACCACGTGGAGCATCCGGTCGGTCTGCAGGAAGCGGAAGTCCTCGATCATCGTGCCGTCGGCATTGACCGCTTGGGCGCGGATGCCGGCCGGCTCGGGCCGGAGATCGGCCAGGGTCACCTGTGGGCAGTACTTCTGCACGCGCTTGAGGTAACCCGGCTTGTACAGCGAGTCCCACTGCTCGGCCAGGCCCGTGCGCAGCACGCCGGGCACGAGCTTCCAGAACCCGGGGAACCGGGCGAACGACACGAGGTCGCGGGCGT
This sequence comes from Propioniciclava soli, assembly GCF_038502305.1. Taxonomy (NCBI): domain Bacteria; kingdom Bacillati; phylum Actinomycetota; class Actinomycetes; order Propionibacteriales; family Propionibacteriaceae; genus Propioniciclava; species Propioniciclava soli. The sequence continues at coordinate 2,095,260 of NZ_CP115965.1, read as the reverse complement.
TCACCGACAGCTTGGGGTAGCCCTCGCGGGCGAAGCCCATCACGGCGTTGGGGCCGACCGTCACCCCGCCGTCCATCATGAGCGTGAGGTGCACGCCCAGGAACGGCAGGTCGGGGTCGGGCACCGGGTAGATGAGCGTGCCGACGATGTCGTTGAGCTCGGGCCGCAGCCGGTAGTACTCGCCGCGGAACGGCACCATCTGGAAGTCCGGCTCCAGCCCGGCCATCGCGGCGAGCCGGTCGGCCTGGATGCCGCCGCACACCACAAGACGCGTGGCGTACAGCGTGTGGGCCGCGTCCCCGGTGCCGGTGGTCACGCCCACCTCGGAGAGGGACTCGTGGATGCCGCTGACGCGCGTCCCGAGCCGGATCTCCCCGCCGAGCCGCTCGATCTCGGTCGCCATCTGCCGGCAGACCGCGCGGTAGTCGACGATGCCCGTGTCGCGCAGGAAGATGGCCTTGCGGCCCACCACGTTCGGCTCGCGGCGCCGAATCTCCGCCGCGTCGAGCAGTTCGACGTCGAGGCCGTTCGTGCGGGCGCGCTCGTACAGCGCGTCCAGCCGGGTCACCTCGACGTCGTTGGTCGCGACGATCAACTTGCCGGTGTTGCGGTAGGCGATGCCGTGTTCGTCGCAGAAGCGGCGCGTCCAGGCCGCGCCCTCCTTGCAGAAGCGCGCCTTCATGCTGCCCGGGGTGTAGTAGATGCCCGCGTGGATCACGCCGCTGTTGTGCCCCGTCTGGTGGGCGGCGACGCGGTCCTCCTTCTCCAGGACGACCAGGCTGCTGCCCGGACGCCGCTGGAGCAGCGTGAGCGCGGTCGCCAGACCGACGATGCCGCCCCCGATGACGCAGAAGTCGTACGGTCGCTGCGTCATCGGTCTCCCTCCCCGGCTGCGACCGGGGACGCGGCGGCGTCCTGCTCGGCGCGCAGCGCGTCCGACAACCGCCCCTGGGGCACGGTCACGTCGGCGTAGGAGATGACCTCGTCGGTCGCGATGTCGCGGGTGAGGACGCAGCCCTCGGCCAGGCCGAGCGGCAGCAGGCGTTCGGCGCGCTGCACGGACGCCTTCTCGCACTCGCCGTAGTAGGTGTAGCCGCCGATCCGGTCCAGCGTCTCGCCGGCCTTGAGGTCGCGCTTGGCCACGGTGACGACCTCGACGCGGGGGCCGTGGTCGTCCAGCAGCGGCGCGATGCAGCTGTCACCGAGCAGCGCGGCGCGGGCGATCGTGGCCGGCACCTCGAAGTGGCACAGGTGATAGGGCGTGTAGAAGCTGTACAGCGGCCCCTCGCCGAGCTTGTAGAGGTTGAGGTAGTGCTGCTGCTTGGGGTCGTCGTGCGTGGCGAGCACGTAGACGCCCGGGCCGGGCTTGGTGCCCACGACGTAGTCGACGGCGCCACCGAGGGCGCGCAACTCCTCGACGTCGTACTCGGTGGTCAGGTCGTCCACGTGGCCGGGGAAGTCACGCCCGAGGCAGCCGCGCCGGTGCACCGACAGGTCGGCCGCGTTGGCGACGAGCGCCTGCTCGACGTTGACCTTGCTGCCGTCGGCGAAGCTGGTGACCATGTGCGGGTCCTGCCCCCACTTGCGGGCGAAGCCCTCCTGGGTGGTGGGGTTGCGGAAGCGATCCTGCAAGCCCTTGATGTTGCCGGCCACCACCGGGGTGAGGCCGAGGCCGCGGACGAACCGGATGAGGTTCATCTGGACGCCCGGCTGATCGCCGTCCATGCCCGAGTAGACCACCCCGGCCGCCGCGGCGCGCCGGGCCAGCACGGTGCCGATCGTGGCGTCGACCTCCGCGTTGAGCAGGACGAGGTGCTTGCCGTTCTCGATCGCGGACAGGGCCAGGTGGGCGCCGAACTCGACGTGACCGGTGGCGTCCACCACGACGTCGACGCTGTCGGCGGCGGTGAGCGCGGTGAAGTCGTCGGTCACCGCCACCTGGCCGGCGGCCACGGCCTGGTCGATACCGGCCGCGTTGTCGGCGTCCGTGGTCTCGCCCTTGGCGTAGCCGGCGTACTCGAGTGCCGCGTGTGCCTTGTCGACCGACCGCGCGAACACGGCCGCGATCTCCATGCCGGGCGTGGTGTGGTGGATGTGGTTCATCATGCCGCGGGCCATGAAGCCCGGGCCGACCACGCCGACGCGCACCGGCCGGCCCTCGGCCTGGCGCCGGGCCAACAAGGTGTCGGTGATGATCATCGGATCGGCTTCCCGTCCCAGTCCGGCCAGCTGGCGTCCTTGTCGGAGACGACCACGATCTCCTCGGGCCACTGCAGCCCGAACGCCGGGTCGTCGTAGCGGCTGCCGCGCTCGTGCTCGGGGGAGTACCGGCCGGTCACCATGTAGGTGGCCTCGGTGTTGTCCTCGTGCGTGACGAACCCGTGCCCGCAGTAGGGCGGCACCCACAGGGCGCGGTGGTTCTCGGCGGAGAGCTCGACCATGACGTGCTTGCCGAACGTCGGGCTGTCCTCACGCAGGTCGAGGCAGCAGTCGGTCAGGCGGCCGGCCGTGCAGCGGACGAGCTTGCCCTCGGACGCCGGCGCGATCTGGCGGTGCATGCCGCGCATCGTGCCCTTGGCGTGGTTGAACGACGTGTTCGCCTGCACGGGCGTGTCGTGGATGCCGTGCTCGGCGAACTCGTCGGCGCAGTAGGAGCGGGCGAAGAACCCGCGGTCGTCGGAGTGGGGCTCCAGATCGATGATCCAGCAGCCCTCGACCTCGGTGGGGGTGAACTTCATGCGGAAACCTGCTTCCAGAAGAGTTGGGCGTCCACCTGGCCGGTCTCGAGCAGCCAGCGGATCTGCTTCAGCCGGGTGTGTCCGCGGCCGTAGAACGTGTCGGCGTCCAGCTGGATCGCCTCGAAGACCTGGTGCAGCTGCTTCGCGCCGCGCGCCAGATCCCAGTCGCACGAGAAGCCGAGGGTCTCCTCGATCTTGTCGAAGCGCACCTTGTAGCTGCGGTTGTCCTGGCCCGGAGCCCCGAAGCTGAGCTCGCAGCCGGGGAACTCGTCCGCCACGGTCTCGGCGATCTGACGCACCGTGTAGTTGTTGGCGAAACTGCCCACGTTGAAGGCCTCCGCGTGCACCTTCTCCACGGGCGCGGCCAGGGCCAGCCGGATGGCCTTGGCGATGTCGAGGGCGTGCACCATCGGACGCCACGGCGTCCCGTCCGACGTCATCGCGATCTTCTTCTCGACCCACGCGAGGCCGGAGAGGTTGTTGAGCACGATGTCAAAGCGCTGGCGGGGCGACGCGCCGAAGGCCGTCGCGTTGCGCATCGCGGTGGGGTGGAAGGAGTCGTCGGCCAGCTTCCAGAGGTCCAGCTCGGTGAGGTGCTTGCACTCGCCGTACGCGGTCTGCGGGTTGACGGCCGAGGTCTCGTCGACCTCCCCGTCGGCCACGCCGTACACCGAGCAGGAGCTCATGTAGACGAAGCGCTCGACGCCGGCTCGCTTGGCGGTCTCGGCGACGTGCACCGACCCCTTGTGGTTGATGTCGAAGGTGATCGGCCCCACCAGGTCACCCACGGGGTCGTTGGACAGCTCGGCCATGGCGACGACGGCGTCGACGCCCTCGAAGTCGGCCTCGGTCAGGTGGCGCATGTCCTTCGACAGCGTCTGCGGGATCGAGGCGAGGCCGTTGTAGAGCCAACCGTTGCGGTAGAAGCCGGTGTCGACGGCGACGATCTCGTGGCCGTCGGCGGCCAGCAGCGGGGCGAGCAGGCAGCCGAGGTAGCCGTCAGTGCCGGTGATGAGGATCTTCATGAGGCGAGTTCCACCTTCCAGGGCGCGCGGCCCTCGTTCCAGAGCGTTTCGAGTTTGGTGCGGTCGTGCAGGGTGTCCATCGGCTGCCAGAAGCCCCGGTGGCGGTAGGCGTTGAGCTGCCCGTCGGACGCGAGGCGCTGCAGCGGCTCGGCCTCCCAGACGGTGGCGTCGCCGTCGATGTAGTCGATGACCCCGGGCTCGCAGACGAAGTAGCCGCCGTTCACCCACGCGCCGTCGCCGTCCGGCTTCTCGCGGAAGCTGTCGATGCGGGTCTCGCCCTCGGCAAGCGCAATCGCCCCGAAGCGCCCGGGCGGCTGGACGACGGTCATCGTCGCCAGCCCGCCCCGCTCACGGTGGGAGGCGATCGTCGCGGTGACGTCCACGTCACTGACGCCGTCGCCGTACGTGAAACAGAACGTCTCATCGCCGATGTGGTCGCGGACGCGCTTCAGGCGCCCGCCCGTCATGGTGGCCGGGCCGGTGTCGACCACCGTCACCCGCCACGGGAGGGCGTGCGTGCGGTGCACGGTGCGCTCCCCGGTCTGCAGGTCGAACGTCACGTCCGAGCACCGCATCTGGTAGTTGGAGAACCAGTCGGTGATGACTTCGCGGCGGTAGCCGGCGCACACGATGAAGTCCTCAATGCCGTGGCTGGCATAGGTGGACATGATGTGGAAGAGGATGGGCAGGCCGCCCACCTCGACCATGGGCTTGGGGCGCGTGCCGGTTTCCTCGCTCAGCCGGGTCCCGAGGCCCCCGGCGAGGATCACGGCCTTCACGACGCCCCCTCGGCGTCCGGGCGCGCAGGATGGGTGTTGTGGACCATTGTTTCCCCCCAGAAACTGTCATTTGCGGCGGCTCGTCGTCGCATTCGATCTCATCACGGACACTACTCCCACCGGGGTGCCATTTCCACATCAAAGAGGCGTCTGGATCATGGTTGGAGCGTGGTTGCGCGGCAAAGTCACCCCCTCGGGGGACTCGGGAAAGGATGCGGAATCCTCGAGCAATGGGCTGGGGATGTCACCCGCCCGGGGGTGGGTCGCGCCCTTGTCACCCACGGGGGTGACGGAGGTGAAAATGTCGTGGCCATTCCGGTTCCGCGACGCTATTGCGGGTTACGATGGCGGGGTCACCATCTTTTGGACAGGAAGTCGCCATGCCTCAGCTCACCGTCGTGGTTCCCACCTACCGCCGGCCCGATCTGCTCCGGATCGCGCTGGGCTCGCTCCGCGCGCAGACCTACACGGACTTCGTCGTCCTGGTCTGTGACAACGCCAATGACCCTGAGGTGAAGACCATGATCGGTGAATTGGAGGACTCGCGCTTCACCTACGTGGGTCGTCCGGAGAACATCGGGCTCATGCGCAACGCGGTCGAGGGCTTCGGCGCGGCACGGACGCCGTTCGCCGCCAAGCTCGACGACGACGACACCTGGCACCCCGAGTTCCTCGCGCGCGTCATGCCGCCGCTGCTGGCCGACGACCAGTTGGTGCTCGCGTTCTCCGACATGCGCTTCGTGGGGCCCGCGGGGGAGCACCTCGACGGCGCCCAGGAGCGCATCGACGCCTCCAAGCAGTTGGCCTACGTGCCCGCCGGTCTGATCCGGCCGCTCGCGCCGTACGCCATCCGTGGCGTCGTGCCACTCAACGCCACCGTCTTCCGCCGTGATCTCGTCGACTGGAATGCCGTGCCGGAGGACACCGCGACGGCGTTCGACCTGCACATCGTCCTGGAGCTGTGCGGCCACGACGCCGCCGGCCACCACGTCGCCGAGCGTCTCGTCGACTACCGCCTCCACCCGGCCGCCGACACCTCGACCGGCCTGGTGCGCCAGTTGTGCGGCTCCAGCCGCGCCCTGGCCCACGCGCTGGAATCCGGCGCCTATGAGGGGGTGGCCGACGTCGAGTCGGCCCGAGCGATCCTGAACGTGCGTCTCGCGCGGGCCGCGATCGGCCTGGGGGACGCGGGCGTGGCTCGTCGGGCTGCCCGCGCCGCGCTGCGCGATCGTCCGAGCCTCGAGGCCCTGCGCCTGGCGGTGCTGGCGCAGCTGCCGGGGCCACTGGCCAGCCGGGTCGTCGCGGCGCGCGGGCAGCGCTGGCGCCGGACACACCCCGACCTGCGCGGCCAGCGCGTCAACTAGTCAGTCGTCCTCGCGGGTCCCGGGTGCCCGGTAGTCGCGGGGCAGCACTTCGAGCTGGTCGATGGGGAAGGGATCCTCACCCTCCTGGCCCGCCAGCTCGGAGCGGGGCGAACTGTCGCGGAACAGGTCGTCGTAGGCGCCCGGGGCGGCCGAGATCTCGTGCTGGGCCATGAACGTCACCGACCCGGCGACGTCGACCACCATGATCCCGTACTCCTGCGCTGCCCGGGCGATGGTGCGGGCCAGGGGGGAGAGGTTGTAGTCGTCGAGGTTGAGATCGGCGGGCAGGCGCAGGAGCTGGCCCTCCGCGATCGCGAGGCCGTGCACGGTGCCGTCGGTCCGGTTGGCCGGCCACGAGTAGACGTCCGCCTTCACCTCGGGCAGCGCGATGCCGATGACGTGGTCGATGTACCCGCGCTGGAGTTCCTCGGGGCGGATCTGGAACGCCGCGTAGGACACGCCCGCCGCCGCGACGCCGTAGGGCCGGTCGAACTGGCCGAGGGAGGTGCTCGCGTCCTCGATGCTGCCGCCCCAGCACGCCGACCACGTGCCGTCGTCCTCCTTGGCCGTCACCCACGTCTCGGTCAGCCGGTCGGTGTCGACGTTGTAGATGACCATGGAGCGGTCGGTCGAGTCATCCGGCACTGCGTCGGCAGGGATGTGCACGTCGGCCAGGTGCGTGCCGATCAGCGTGTCGTCCCAGCCGTCGGACTTGTCCTGGCAGTTGTAGCCCGTGAACTCGGCGATCGGATCGTCGTTCGTGGCGAGATACATGGGCAGCGCGTAGCGGTGGTAGTTCATGTCCACGGTCGGGTTGCTCGGGGAACCGTAGTACTCCTGCGTCATCCGCACCACGCCGCTGATGAGCTCGTCGGAGTACTCGGCCACCGGGGTGTCGTCCGGCAGCGTCTGGTAGAAGGGCGAGTCGTCGGCGAAGATCCGCGTGGGGAAGACGCCGTCCTGCGGCGGCTCGGGGGTCGGGGTCGGCGTCGCCGTGGCCGACGGGGTCGGCTCGGGAGGCTCAACGTCGGGCGTGGGTGCCGGTGGCGGCGTCACGGCGCAGCCGCCCAGTGCGAGAAGCAGGACGGCCATGCCCAACAGCGGCGTGCGGTCGAAGATGGTGGATCCCCTTGGCTCGAACGGTGGACGAAACGGGTGGGGGAAGCCCTCAGTCTACCGAGGCTGCCTCGGTGGCCCAACCCGGACGCCGGACGCGCGGTCGGTTGCCCCGCCCGCCCCGGCCCGCCCTCAGGGCCCGAGGAGCTCGCCGCCCTCGGTGTAGAGCGTCGTGCCCTCGGCCAGCGCGCGGAGCGCCGAGCGGGCGCGGGCGGCACCGAAGGGGGTCATGTGGGCGTCCAGGACGGCCGGTGGTACCCAGTGCAGCGCCAAGATCTCGACCCCGTCCGGTGTCGCCAACCCGCGCTCGGCCTCGGCCACCGGTTCGGTGGCGAAGACGAGTTCCACGGCGTCCTCCCAGCCCAGGTAGGGACGCAGCCAGTCCACGACGAGGGGGCCGTGGACGGTCGGCGCCCACCCCATCTCCTCGGCCATCTCGCGGCGCAACCCGGTGACGGGGGACTCGAACGGCTCCACGATGCCGCCGGGCAACTCCCAGTCGGGTTTGAACGATGTGGCGCACAGCAGCACGTTGCCGGCGGCGTCCGTCACCAGCGCGTGGGCGATCAGTCTCTTGCGGGGGGTGACGGTGTTCATCACGGCGGTGAAGCCGTCGCGGCCCTGCGTGGTGTCGTCGGCGAGCCGGGCGTAGAGAACCGCGTCGCCGAACGTCTGGTCGGGGTGGGGGACGGCGCCGCGGAGCCGGCCCTCCAGGCGGAACCCCTGCCGGTGCAGCGCCCGGCGTCCGACGGCGTCCGACGGGTCGACCTTGGCGCTCAGGCGGTGCAGCTGCGCGACGCCGAAGCCCTCCTGCACGGCCTTCGCCAGGCCGCGTTCGAGCCCGGCGCGGTCGTCGGTCGGCTCCCACGTGAGGATCCCCTCGGATCCCTCACGCAGGAGCCACACCATCACCTGCGGCGGCTCCACCTAGGCCGTCGGCTCCACGTCGGCGTCGGTGGCGGGCGTGATCGGGCCGGACGCCGACAGCGCGTCCACCGCCGAGAGCTCGCCCGTGCCGCCGCCCGCCGAGGAGGACTCGACCACGGGTTCGCTGGCCGCGGCCGGCTTCTCGTCGACGGGTCCGTCGTAGCGCAGGAACACGGCCGCGAGCGGGGGCACCTGCACCGAGGCGGCGGCGGGGAAGTTCTCCCACTGGCCCGGCGTGGCGATGACCTCGCCCATGTTGCCGATGCCCGAGCCGTCGTACACGTCCGCATCGGAGTTGAACACCTCGGTCCATCGCCCGAGCTCGGGCAGACCGATCTCGTAGTCGTACCACGGCTCGGAGCTGAAGTTGACGATGACGGCGATCTGCTGACCGTCGGCGTCGCGGCGCACCCAGCTGAACGTGTTGCGGCTGGCGTCGTCGGCGTTGATCCACCGGAAACCGGCGGGGTCGGCGTCCAGCTGCCACAACGCGGGGTGCGCGACGTAGAGCTCGTTGAGGTCCTTCACGAGGCGCTGCAGGCCCTGGTGACCCCACAGGTCCGAGACCCACCATTCGAGGCTGACGGCCTCGTTGAACTCGCTGCGCTGGCCGAACTCCTGGCCCATGAACAGCAACTGCTTGCCCGGGAAGGCCCACATGAAGGAGTAGAAGGCGCGCAGGGTGGCGAACTGGCGCCAGGCGTCCTGGGGGATCTTGTTGATCATCGAGCCCTTGCCGTGCACGACCTCGTCGTGGCTGATCGGCAGGATGAAGTTCTCGGTGTACTGGTACACCATTGCGAACGTCATCTCGTGGTGGTGCCACTGGCGGTAGATCGGCTCCAGCGCGAGGTAGCGCAGGGAGTCGTTCATCCAGCCCATGTTCCACTTGAAGCCGAACCCGAGGCCGCCGAGGTTGGTGGGCTGGGTGACACCGGCGAAGCTGGTCGACTCCTCCGCGATGAGCTGGACGCCGGGGACGCGCTCGTACAGGTGGCGGTTCACGTAGCGCAGGAAGTCGATGGCCTCCAGGTTGTGGTTGCCGCCGAACTCGTTCGGCACCCACTCGTCGGCCTCGCGGCTGTAGTCGAGGTACAGCATGGACGCCACGGCGTCGACCCGCAGGGCGTCGATGTGGAACTCCTGCACCCAGTAGAGCGCGTTGGAGACCAGGAAGCTCTTCACCTCGTTGCGGCCGTAGTTGAAGATGTAGGTGCCCCAGTCCTTGTGCTCGCCCTGGCGCGGGTCGGCGTGCTCGTACAGGGCGGTGCCGTCGAAGCGGCCGAGCGCCCAGGCGTCCTTGGGGAAGTGGCCGGGCACCCAGTCGAGGATGACGCCGATGCCCGCCTGGTGGAGCCGGTCGACCAGGTAGCGGAACTCGTCGGGCTTGCCGAGGCGGCTCTGCGGCGCGAAGTAGTTCGTCACCTGGTAGCCCCAGCTGGGCTCGAACGGGTGCTCGGTGACCGGCAGGAACTCCACGTGGGTGAAGCCCTGCCACTGGACGTACTCCACGAGTTCCTCGGCGAGCTCCAGGTACGTCTTGCCCTTGCGCCAGCCGCCCAGGTGCACCTCGTAGATGCTCATCGGCTCGTGCTGCTGGTTCTTCGCACGACGCTCGTCCATCCAGGCGTCGTCACCCCACCCGAATCGGGAGGCGTAGACGATGGAGGAGTTCGCCGGCGCCTGTTCGGCGAAGAACGCCATCGGGTCGACCTTCTCGTGCCACTGACCGTCGGCACCGAGGATGTTGTATTTGTACAGCGTCCCCTCACCGACGCCCTCGACGAACAGCGACCACACGCCGGAGCCGGGCACGAGCTGCATGGCATCGCCGGTCCACCAGTTGAAGTCCGCGTTGATGCGCACCTCGCGCGCGTTCGGCGCCCACACGGCGAAACGCGTGCCGGTGACCTCACCGCGCTCGTCGTCGTGGAGCGTGACGACGTGCGCGCCGAGCCGCCTCCAGAGCTCCGTGTCGCCGCCGTTGTGGAACCCCTCCAGGTCCCGGCCGGTCAATCCGCCGAAGGGATCGTGCGCCATCATCGCTCCTTGCTCTGCTCGGTGTTGCTGTGCTCGGTGTTCCTGTGGTCGGTCATGCTCGGGTGGTGGGTGGCCGGGTGGTGGCCGGAGCCCGTGTCGCTGACGGCGCGCAGGGGGATGTCGACCCAGTCGGGTCGATTGCGCAGTTCGTACAGCACTTCGTAGACCGCCTTGTCCGTCTCGTACGCCGTGAGCACCGCCGCCTGGGTGGTGCCCTCACAGTAGCCCTGGAGGAACCCCTCCCGGGCCCGATCTGCCCATCGTGTGGCACCTGGCCCGGACGGGTCGGCGTGGGCGGAGCGGGCGTAGTCGAAGGAGCGTGTCATGCCGGCCACGTCGCGCCACACCGAGTCGAAGGCGCGACGCTCGGCCGCGGTCTTCGCCGGTTCGCCCTCGAAGTCGATGATCGTCCAGCCGGCGGGGCTGGCCAGCGTCTGCCCGAGGTGGAAGTCGCCGTGGACGCGCTGCGTGCGCAGTTCGCTGCCGCGCAGCGCGTCGAAGCGTGCGCGCAGGGCGTCCGCGTGCTCCGCGAGCTGAGGCGCAGCATCCAGCGCGGCGTCCAGGCGCTCGCCCATGACGCCGGCGAGCACGTCACCGGAGGCCGTCTGCTCGCCGAACGCGTCGCGCAACTGGTCGTGGACGGCCCGCAGCGCGACGCCCAGGGCGTGGGCCTCGTCGGCGAAGTCCCGCTCGTCGGCGCAGGCGCGGGTGGCGAGCACCCAGCCATCCGTGGCGCCCGCGATGCGCTCGCAGATGTTCCCGAGGTCGGTGAGGGTGCCGGCCGGCCAGTCACCGACGAGGCGGTGGCGGACCTCCGGCACGGCCCCGCCGCTGAGCGCGACCAGCACCTCGGTGTCGAGGTTCGGCCCGGGCTCGACCTTGCGGAACAGCTTGTACAGGTCGGTGTCGCCGAGCGTGAGCGTGGTGTTGGACTGTTCCCCGGCCCACACGCCGACGGGCACACCCGCGAAGTCGGGGGCCGTGGCGGCCACGAACGCGGCCAGCGCGACGAGGTCGGTCGTCGCGTCGGTGATGGCCGCCCCGGTGTCGGGGTCGGCGCCCAGCACGGTCGCACCGTCGGGAGCGGCCCCGCCGTGGTGGGCGACGAGGAACTGGTAGTGCTCCGTGCGGCCCCGGGGATCCTCCAGCGTGGCGATCTCGCTGCGGACGGCGGGGTCAGCGTCCGGCGGCGTCCACCACGCCAGCGGCTCGAGGTGGACCACCCGTGCTCCCGAGCCCTTGCCGCCGAACCAGCGGACGGTCTCGAGGTGGGCGGTCCAGGCGTCGTGAAGCGCGGTCATGGTTCCTCTCCGACGGGCGGTGCTCAGAGCACGGCCAGGATGTGGGCCGGCTGCGCCGGCGTCAGGCGCACGTAGTTGCGCGCCCCCCAGGTGAACGTCGCCCCGGTGAGCTCGTCGCGGACGCGCAACGGCGCGTCGGCCGCCAGACCCAGCGTCGTCAGGTCGAGCTGCACCTCCGACTCCACGGTGTTGTCCGGGTCCAGCGAGACGAGCACGATGACCCGGTCGTCGCCGTCGGTCTTGCTGAACACGAGCAGCCGTTCGTGGGGCGCGAAGTGGAAGTCGATCTGCCGCAGCTGCTGCAGCGCGGGGTGGGCCCGCCGAATGGCGTTGAGCGTCCCCAGGAGCATGTTGAGGTTCGGCTCGGCCGCGTAGTCGCGCGGGCGGTACTCGAACTTCTCCGAGTCGAGGTACTCCTCGCGCCCGGGCGCGAGCGCGGCGTGCTCGAAGAGCTCGAAGCCGGAGTACACACCCCACGACGGGGACAGCGTGGCGGCGAGGATGGCCCGGATGGCGAAGATCGCCGGGTTGCCCGTCTGCAGGTGGAACGGGTTGATGTCGGGGGTGTTGACGAAGAAGTTGGGCCGGTAGAAGGCGTCCATGTCCCGGCTCAGCTCACCGAGATACTCCTCGAGCTCCTCCTTCGTCACGCGCCAGGTGAAGTAGGTGTAGCTCATGTGGAACCCGACCTTGCCGAGGGCGTGCATCATCTCGGGCTTGGTGAAGGCTTCCGCGAAGAACAGCACATCGGGGTCGGTGGCGCGGATCTGTTCGAACACCCAGCCCCAGAACTCGACCGGCTTGGTGTGCGGGTTGTCGACGCGGAAGATCCGGACGCCGTGGCCCATCCACAGCTTCAGGATCCGCAGGACCTCGTTGTAGATGCCCTCGGGGTCGTTGTCGAAGTTGATGGGGTAGATGTCCTGGTACTTCTTCGGCGGGTTCTCCGCGTACGCGATCGTGCCGTCCAGCCGTGTGGTGAACCACTCGGGGTGCTCCGTCACCCACGGGTGGTCGGGCGAGGCCTGCAGGGCGAAGTCGAGGGCGATCTCGAGGCCCAGCTCGTTCGCCTTCGCCACGAGGCGGTCGAAGCTCTCGAAGTCGCCGAGGTCGGGGTGGATCGCGTCGTGGCCCCCCGCCGCGCCACCGACCGCCCAGGGCGAGCCCGGGTCGACGTCCGTGGGTTCGAGGGTGTTGTTCCTGCCCTTCCTGAACGCCTCACCGATGGGGTGGATGGGCGGGAAATACACGACGTCGAACCCCATCGCGGCGATTTCTTCGAGGCGGGCGTGGCAGCTGTCGAAGGTGCCCGAGGTCCACGTACCGCTGTCGGCATCCCACGTCGCTCCCTCCGAGCGGGGGAAGAACTCATACCACGAGGAGAACAGGGCCCGCTTGCGATCGACGAACACCGGGAAGTCGGCGGTGGGGGAGACGAGCTCACGCGGCCCGTGCAGTTCCATGGCGCGGGCGAGGCCGGAGCCCGCGGCGACGTCCAGCAGGTCCGCGACGGGTCGCTGGGGAATCATGAGCTGGGCGGTGGCCCGCAGGATGGACGCCTCCACCGGTTCCCCGGCCTGCTCGGCGGCCCGGGCGGTGCGCTCCATCAGGTCGCGGCCCTCGAGGCACACCAGCTCGACGTCCACGCCGGCGGGCAGCTTGGTCTCGGCGTTGTGCAGCCACGTTCCCCACGGGTCCGACCAGCCCTCGACGCGGAACGTCCAGGGCCCCTCGGTGTCGAAGCGCACCCAGGCCTCCCACGGATCGAGGCCGCGGGGCGCCACGGGCTTCATGGGGTGGCGGGTCTCGTTGCCGTCCGGGTCGGTGAGCACCACCGAGGCGTTGACGGCGTCGTGGCCCTCGCGGAACACCTTGGCGCGGATGGGGACGGCCTCGCCGACCACCGCCTTGGCGGGGTAGGCACCCCCCTCGATGACGGGGGACACCTTCGTCACCGGGATGCGGCCGAACCCGCGGGGGACGGTGCGGGTGGGGGTCAGGTCGACAGCGACACGCCCGGGGTGAGCGGCCTTCGGGGAGCCGGCGCGAGCCGGTGCGGGCTGGGGCTGAGGGGTCTGCGTCACAGGGGCCAAACTACTGCACCCACCTGTCCGCGCGCAGCCGCGGCCGCGTCCGGGCCCAGCTCAGCCGGCTCGCGTGGCGCGGCGGGCGCGGCGGGGCACGGTGGCGTTGAAGACGACCACGGTGCGGCCCGGCACCTCGACGGTGCGGCCCGGGGAGAGGCGGGTCGTCGGCAGCTCTCCCGGCTCGCCGGTGTGGGCCTCCACGCGATAGCCGGACGCCCACGGTGCGCCCGGGAGCGTCACCGGGACGGGCTCGTGGCCGGCGTGGAAGAAGATGAAGAACGCCTCGTGGGCGTCGCTCACATACATGCCGAGGCAGCGCCGGCCATGGTCGTGCCACTGCTCGATGGACATCTCCGTGCCGTGTTCGGAGAACCAGGCCGACTCCCACCGGCCCAGGCCGTGGCCCTCGGCGTCGGTCACCTCACTGCGCCGGCGGAACGCCGCCGGGCGCAGCACCGGGTGCGCTGCGCGCAGCCGCAGCAGGGTCGCCGTCAGCTCGGTCTGGTCGGCCCACTCACCGGCCGAGCGCCAGTTCACCCACGAGACCGGGGTGTCTTGGCAGTACGCGTTGTTGTTGCCGCCCTGGGTGCGGCCCATCTCGTCACCGGCCAGCACCATCGGCGTGCCGACGCTCAGCACCAGGGTGGCCATCAGGTTGCGGGCGGTGCGGTGCCGCGCGGCGATGATCGCGCGGTCGTCGGTCTCGCCCTCGTAGCCGTGGTTCCACGAGCGGTTGTCGTCGGTGCCGTCGCGGTTGCGCTCGCCGTTGGCCTCGTTGTGCTTGAGGTCGTAGGTGACCACGTCGCGCATCGTGAAGCCGTCGTGGGCCGTCACGAAGTTGACGCTGCTGGTGCCGGGGCGTCCGTCGTGGTCGAAGATGTCGGCGGAGCCGGCGAGCCGGGTGGCGAGTTCCTCGACGCCACCGACGGCTCCGCGCCAGAAGTCGCGGGTGAAGCCGCGGAACCGGTCGTTCCACTCGCCCCAGCCGCGCCCCCAGCGGCCGACCTGGTAGCCGTACGGGCCGAGGTCCCACGGCTCGGACAGCATGATCGTGTCGGCGAAGACCGGGTCGTCGGCCAACGTCTGCTTGAACGCGTGGTCCTGACGCACGTGGTGCAGCTCGTCGCGGATCAGCGTGGTGCAGAGGTCGAACCGGAAGCCGTCCACGCCCATCTCGGTCACCCAGTACCGCAGCGAGTCGTGCACCAGGTCGAGCACCCCGCCCACCGAGGTGTCGACGGCATTGCCGCAGCCGGTGACGTCGTAGTCATTGCGCAGGTCGTCGGTGAGGCGGTAGTAGCCGGCGTGGTCGATGCCGCGGAACGACAGCGTCGGCCCCTCGTGGCCACCCTCGGCGGTGTGGTTGTACACCACGTCGAGGATCACCGCGATGCCCGCCCCGTGCAGGGCGGAGACCATCTGCTTGAACTCGGCGACCTGCTGGCCCAGCGTGCCGGAGCTCGAGTACTGGCCGTGGGGGGCGAAGAACCCCAGCGTGTTGTAGCCCCAGTAGTTCACCAGCCCGCGTCCGACGGCGAACGGCTCGGAGACGAAGTGGTGCAGCGGCAGGAACTCCACGGCGGTGACGCCCAGCTCCACCAGGTGCGCGACGACGGCGGGGTAGGCGAACCCGGCGTACGTGCCGCGCAGGTGCTCGGGGACGGCGGGGTGCAGCTGCGTGAAGCCCTTCAGGTGGGTCTCGTAGACCACGAGCTCGTCGGGGCGCAGGGGCCGCTCCAGCGGCGTCGGGGCGGGCGAGGGCGCCACGACCACACTCAGCGGCACCGCACCGAACGAGTCGGTCGGGTCGGGCAGGTAGTCGGATTCGGCGGTGTGGTCGAGGATCGGCCCGGAGTAGTCGACGCCGCCGGTGATCGCGCGGGCGTAGGGGTCGAGGAGCAGCTTGGCCGGGTTGAAGCGCTCGCCGTCTTCTGGGCTCCACGGGCCGTGGACCCGGTAGCCGTAGCGCTGGCCGTCGCCGACACCGGGCACGAACGTGCTCCACACGCCGTCGTCGGCGTGCTCGAGATCGAGGTTGGCCTGGCGGAGCCGGTCGTCCACGAGCACGAGCTCGACCCGGTGGGCGCGGGGTGCCCACAGGCTGAATCGGGTTCCCTCGGCGTTGACGTGCGCACCAAGGGTGCCGGAATCGACCGGGCGGGGCAGCGTGGGCCGCGACATGGACTTCTTTCGACGGTTCGACGGTTCGGCGGGAGACCGGGGGCGGGGCATCCATAGTGCCAAAGGAGGGCCGCACAGCGAAACGTCGGTGCCCTGGCCGCACCGTAGGCTGCCCCTCATGCGCCGCCACCTCGATCACGCCGCGACCGCCCCCCTGCGGCCGGTTGCCGAGGCGGCGTGGGCCGCGGCGGCATCGCTCGTCGGCAACCCCAGCTCGACCCACGCGTCCGGCCGACGCGCCCGTGCGCGGCTCGAGGACGCCCGCGAGCAGCTCGCCGACGCGGTGGGCGCCCACCCGACCGAGGTGGTGTTCACCTCCGGCGGCACCGAGGCCGACAACCTCGCGGTGCTCGGCGGCGCCGCGGCGGGCGCCGCCCTGGGGCGGCCGCGCGTGGCGGCCAGCACGGTGGAGCATCCGGCGGTGGCGCAGGCCGTGGCGTCCCTGGGCGCAGACCGCGCGCACTGGCTCGCGGTGGACGCCGACGGCGTCGTGACTCCCCGCGCGCTGGCCACCCTCGACGCCTCGGTGGCCGTCGTCTCCGTCGTGGCGGTGAACAACGAGACCGGCACGCTCCAGCCACTGGACGCCGTCCTGGCCGCCGGACGCCGCGCCGGAGCGCTGGTGCACAGCGATGCGGTGCAGGCGCTGGGCCACGTGCCGCTGGTGTTCGCGGCGTCGGGGTTGGACGCGATGAGTCTCTCGGCCCACAAGATCGGCGGGCCGGTCGGCGTCGGGGCGCTCGTGGTGCGGCGCGGCGTCCGCCTGGCACCGGTGACGTTCGGCGGGGGCCAGGAGGCGCGACTGCGCTCGGGAACCGTCCCGGTCGCGCTGGCCGCCGGGTTCGCGGCGGCGGCGGCGGAGGCGGTGGCCGAGCAACAGGGCGAGGCCGAGCGCCTGGGCCGGCTGCGCGCCGACCTCGTGGGAGGCCTGACCGCGCTGGACGGCGTCGTGGTCAACGGTGGGGATCGGGTGAGCCCGGCCATCTGCCATGCCACTGTCACCGGCTGCCGGGCCGACGACCTGCTCCTGCTCCTGGACGCCGAGGGCTTCGACTGCTCCACCGGCTCGGCGTGCGCGGCCGGCGTCCACCAACCCAGCGACGTGCTGTTGGCCATGGGACGTTCCGAGGCGGACGCCGCCGCCTCGCTCCGCTTCTCCTTCGGCCCGTCGACCACGGCCGATGACGTCACCGCTCTGCTCGCCGCGCTGGGCGACCTCGTTCCCCGCGCCCGCGCCGCCGCGGGCTGAGCGCGGCGCGGCTTCGGGGCGTCCCTACACTGGCTGACCGTGAAGGTACTGGTGGCGATGTCGGGCGGGGTGGACAGCTCCGTGGCGGCGGCGCGTCTCGTGGGGGACGGGCACGAGGTGACCGGCGTCCACCTGGCCCTGAACCGCAATCCGCAGACGTATCGCTCCGGCGCCCGGGGCTGCTGCTCGCTGGAGGACAGCAACGACGCGCTGCGGGTCGCCGACACCCTCGGCATCCCCTTTCACGTCTGGGACCTCTCGGAGCGCTTCGCCGCCGACGTCGTGGCCGACTTCGTCGCCGAGTACGCGGCGGGACGGACGCCGAACCCCTGCCTGCGCTGCAACGAGCGCATCAAGTTCGCCGCCGTCCTCGACCGCGGGCTGGCGCTGGGCTTCGACGCCGTGGCCACCGGGCACTACGCCCGCCTCGAGACGACCGGTGGTGAGACTCGCCTGTACCGGGCCGCCGACGCCGCGAAGGACCAGAGCTACGTGCTCGGCGTCCTCACCCAGGCGCAGCTCGCCCGGTCGTTGTTCCCGCTGTACGGGTCGGTGAAGGCCGACGTGCGGGCCGAGGCCGCCGCGCTGGGGCTGCGCGTGGCCGCGAAGCCCGACAGCCACGACATCTGTTTCATCGCCGACGGCGACACCGCCGGATTCCTGCGGCGCGAGCTCGGGGAGCGACCCGGGCAGATCGTTGACACCGCCGGCGCGGTCGTCGGCGGCCACGACGGCCACCACCAGTTCACCGTCGGCCAGCGCAAGGGCCTGCGCCTCGGCACACCGGCGCCCGACGGGCGTCCGCGCTACGTGCTGGGCATCAGCCCGGTGACCAACACCGTCACCGTGGGGCCGCACGACGCGCTGGCCGTGGCTCACATCGAGGCCATCCGCCCCACGTGGGCGGTGGCCGAGCCCCGGCTGGGCGCGTGGCGCGGCCTGGTGCAGGTGCGCGCGCACGGCGAGCCCATGGCCGCCACCATCGAGGCGGACGCCGACCGCGTCCGGATCACGTTGGACGAGCCTGCCTTCGGCATCGCTCCCGGCCAGGCCGCCGTCACGTACGACGGGGATCTCGTCGTGGGCGCCGCCACGATCGCGGCGGCGGCCTGATGCGCACCTCGGCGATCGGGTCGCTGCCCGGGGTGGATGTGGGTGCGGGCGTCCGGCTCGCGCTGGAGTCCGTGAGCGTGCCGTGGCTGCCGGAGTTCCCCGCGCGTGGGCCGTGGGCGGGCATGATCGGGCGGGGTCTCGGGATCGCGGTCGGCCTCGGCGCCGACGTGGTCGCCGGCGCGTGGCACCTCACCGCAGCGCCCGGTCTCGACCTGCGCCGCGCGCGGGCCGCGCTGCGCGACGACCTCGACCTGCTGGAGGAGAACGCCCAGGGGCTGACCGGCCCCCTCAAGGTGGCCGTCGCGGGGCCGTGGACGCTGGCCGCGTCCGTGCTGCTGCCCCACGGCGGGCGGGTGTTGGGGGATCGGGTGGCGCGCCGCGACGTGGCCCAGGCCCTCGCGGCCGGTGTGGCGGACCTGCGGGCCGACATCGAGCGGCGCCTGCCCGGCGTGGCGGTCGTGCTGCAGGTGGACGAGCCCTCGCTGCCGGCCGTGCTCGCCGGTGCCGTGCCCACGGAGGGGGGCTACTTCCGCCACCGGTCCGTCGAACGGTCCGAGGCCGCCGAGCTGCTGCGCGAGGTGGGGGGCGACGTGCTGCACTGCTGCGCCCCCGGTCTCGACGTGGAGCTGGTGCTCGGCGCGGGCGGGGCCGGTTTCAGCGGCGTCGCCCTCGACCAGAATCACCTGACGCCGGCGACGTGGGACGCCGTCGCCCCCCACCTCGAGGCCGGGCATGACCTGTGGCTCGGCTGCGCGCCGACGCATCCGCCGGTCGCGCCCGCGGCGGACGCCCTCACGCGCCGGGTGCTGCAGGTGCTGCGACCGCTCGAACTGGGGCCGGTGGCCGCCGAGCGGATCGTGCTGACCCCCTCGTGCGGGCTGGCCGGCTGGCCGCCCAGCGAGGTGCCGGCGCTGTTCTCAGCCCTCGCTGTCACCGCGGGGCGGGTCGACGATGAGTTGCGGGGGTGAGGCGTCGCGGTCGCGCGAACACTGGGCGGCCCGCGTCCGTCGTTGGACGGTTCAGCGAGCGTTGACGCGGAAGAGGAAGGCCGCCATGGCGTCGCGCCGGATGGGCTCCAGGGCGCGGAACATGCTGGTGCCGTTGGCCTCGGCCCAGCCCGTGGAGACGCCGGTGGACGCCAGCCACGTCATCTCCGCGTAGAAGTCCTGGCGGGGTGACAGGTCGGTGAACGGGGAGCGCACCGGCACGTCGAACGCCGGACGGCCGGCCCAGCGGTAGAGAAAGACGGCCATGGCGTCCCGCTTGATCGAGGCGTCGGGGCGGAAGGTCCGACGACGGTTCTCGACCCAGCCGGTGGAGATGCCCTCGGCGTACAGCCAGGTGATCTCGCGATAGAAGGGGTGGTTCGGGGCGACGTCGGCGAACGGCGTCGCGGCCGGTGGGGTGAAGGCCGGGCTGCCCGCGGCGCGGTAGAGGAAGGCGGCCATCGCGCCGCGCTCCACCGGTTCCAGGGGGAGGTAGCGCGCGCTGCTGCCGGATCGGTACCCCGTCGAGATGCCGGCCGAGGCCATCCAGGCGATCTCCTTGGCGAACTGCTGCGGTGCGCGGACGTCGATGAAGGCGCTGGTGGCCGGCGGCACGTACGGGTCAGGCCCGCGAACAGTGTTGCCGCAGAAATCCTTGGGGGGTGCCGTGGCGAGCGTGACACTCCATCCGTCACGGCTCGTGGAACTCTCCACGGCGACGCCCAGCTCGCCGTGGTCGACCAGCATCGGCGTGTGGGGGTCGACCGTGGGGAGGACGTAGTCGTGGAAGTGGGAGGCGGCGTGTGTCTGCAGGATCGGCGACCGTTCGAGGCCCGACGGGCAGGCCAGCTTGGCCGAGGACAGGCGCGGGTTGGCGTCCAGGCCACCGAACCACCACGGGCCGGGGCGTTCGGCAGCCGCGCCCGGGTGGGTGCCGTGGGATGTGCCGCACGTCGCCGCGCGATCGACCGCCACGTAGGCCGGCTCCCGGCCCGTCCACGCCCCGACAGCGCCGGTGAAGGCGGTCGCGCGCGGGTCGGTGTCGACCGGCTGGGCCACGACGGGGTCGCCGCCGCCTGCGGGGTGGATCTCAACGGTGACGACGTCGGTGCACCCGTCGGTGCTGCGGGTGGGCACGGTGACCGTGAGCTCGTTCTTGGCTCCCCAGGTGAAGGTGACGGTGTCCGCGGGGGCGCTGGGGTGGGTGGTCGCGGGCGCCGCCGCGGCGGTGGAGGTGGCGAGCGTGAGGCTCGCCACGGTGGCCAGGACGAGGGCGACCGGACGCAGCAGGGGCAGAGCAGGAATCCTTCACCGGCGGGATGATCCTGCTGACGCTAACAGCACCGCCCCGGCCTCAGAAAGGCTTACATTTTCACTTGCTGTGCTCGTGGCGACCGATCAGTGGAGAATTGGTCCGTCCGGTGGCGAGAGCGTGGTCGACGCGCCGGGAGCCGCCGCGGGCAGCGCGGCGATCGCACCGCTCCCCACGACCCGCACGACGCCCACGAAGATCCAGCCCACGAGATCGCCCTCGGGCAGGTCGGACGCGTCGACGTTGACCTCGACCTGCCCGCGCGCACCGCTCAGGAGATCCGTCCAGCCGTCGACGGGCTCGGCCGCGGCGGCGTCGAGGGTGAGGACGTCCCAGCGCGCCACGTCGGGGTGCGGCCGTCGCCCGAGCACGGTGCCGCGGAGGCGGGTGCGGTTCTCGATCGGAGCTGTCATCGATCCTCCCGGGTTGGGCGCCGCATCAGACCAGGGCCGGGACGTCAGCGAGGTGCTGCACGATGGCCTCGCTGATCGGTTGCCCGGTGTGCGCCTCGAAGAAACTGTAACCGGGCATGGGGTTGACCTCGAAGCAGGTCGCGTGACCCTCCGGGGCCAGCTTGAGGTCGATGCCGGCGAGGACGAGGCCCAACGCGGCGGCCAGGCGCACGCAGCGCTCGGCGAGCTCGTCCGACAGCTCGCAGGCCGTCAGCTCGGCGGTCAGGCCGTCCCGTTCGGCGTAGCGGTAGTCGACGGCCGGGCTCTCGATGCGGGTCGCGAAGCAGCGCTCACCCACGACGTGCACGCGGACGTCCACGCCCGGCACGCGCGCTTGGAACTGGGTGGGCAGGTGGCGCACCTGCTCCAGCCGCTCGGCCGCCGCCTCGTCCAGCACCCGGACCACCGACCGCACCCCGCTGACCGACTTGAACACCACCGGGCCGACCTCGGCGACGAACGCCCGCACGGCGTCGGGGTCGGTCGTCACCAGGGTACGGGGCACGGCGAACCCCGCCGCCGCGATCAGCTGGGCCTGGTACGGCTTGCTGCCGTTGGAGTGCATGGCGCGGGGCCGGTTCAACACGGTGATCGGGGCGGCGTCCAGCCACGCGACCATCCGGCCGGCGAGCTCGGCCTCGCGGGCCGCGGTCGCGGCGTCCGGGGACGGTAGGGGGGCCAGCGGGCGGGCATAGCACCCGGTCAGGTCGGTCAGGGCGACGCGCCGGCCCGGCAGGCGCACCTGGCCGTGGGTGCCGTCGTCGGCGAGCTCGAATTCGACGCCGGTGAGCTGCTGTTGGTCGACGACCACGTGGTGGACGCCGGCCCGCTCGGCCGCCGCCACGGCGCGGGCCAGCGCCGGGTCGTCGCCATAGCCGTGGAAGCAGATCATGCCGCCACCCCCCGGGCGGCCAGTCGGAGCAGCAGGCCCGCCGCCGCCGCCACGTGCCCCGGCCCCGTCAGGGCGGGGGTGACGCCGGCGTCCACGACGCGCCCGTGGGCGTCGAGCGTCAGCTCGAAGCAGCGTGACGCGGCCTGCTCAGCGAGGTCGCGCGCGAGGGTCGCCTCGGCGTCCGTGGCCGCGCCCACGACTCGGTCGCCGGCCACGAGCACCCGCCGGCTCGCGGGATCGGTGGACACGGCCGCGCCCCGGGCGGCGGCCAGGGCGCGCCACACCGTGGCATCCCACGCGGCCCCCGCCGGGCTGGTGCCCTCGGGCCGGGTGACCACCCGGTCACCCAGGCCCAGCAGCCAACTGCTGAACAGCGCGGCCAGCTCGGTCGCCGCGTACGCCCGGTCGGCGGCGGTTCCGGCGCCGTGGCTCGGCGTGACTGCGGGGCACCGCGACCGGAACCACACGACGCCGACCTGGTCGTCGGCCAGCGATCGGCGGTGCGGCCAGGGCTCGACGTGGGTGCGCGGGGTGCCGTCGGGGTCGACGGTGTGGTGCCAGCGCCCCCGGGCCAGGGCGTCGGTGGGCACCAGCCACACGGTGTGACGCGTGCCGCACCCGGCGGCCAGGGCCACCGCCTGCGCGGTGGCCCTGGCGCCGGTGTCGTCGGCGTCCGCCACGATGGTCACGAGGGGCCGTCGCGTCGTCGGCATGGCGATCAGCCCGCCGCGCCGTCGAACTCGCGCTTGGCGCCGGCGTCCCCGGCCGCCAGGCGCTGCTCCAGCGACGGATCCGCTGGTGAGCCGGAGCCGATGAGATCGGGCCGCAGGTCCGCGCCGATGAACGGCTCCCAGGGCTCGGGAGCCAGCTCACCGAGCAGCGTGGCGACAGCCTCCTCCAGCGCGGCCACGCGGCCGGCCAGGTCGCCGCCGTCGTCGGCACCGCTCACCGCGAGGGGTCGGCCGATCGGGGGAAGCTCGCGGAACTCCTTGCGGGCCTCCTTGATGTCCTTGACGGCCTCCTTGATCTCCTTGCGGCCGTCCTTGGCGTCCTTGGCGGCCTCCTTGACGTCCTTGTGGAGGTCCTTGGCATCCTTGGCGATCTCCTTGAGATCCTTGCGGCCGTCCTTGGCGTCCTTGGCGACCTCCTTGGCGTCCTTGAGGGCATCTTTGATGTCCTTCGCGCGGCTCTTGCCGTCGGGCAGTACATCCTTGCGGAGTTCCTTCCCGTCCTTCAGGGACTCCTTCACCTCCTTCTGGATCTCCTTGGCGTTCTTGACGAACTCCCGAACCGTCACGTCGACGGTCATGGTGGCGCCGGAGGCGCTGACGTTCGCGAGCGACACCAGCGTGTCCGCCCCGGCGTGGGAGCGGGTGCCGGGGGAGCTGTCCTTGGTCACCGTGGTCGTGCCCGACGAGCCCGGGAAAGGATCGCCGGCGTCGCCACGGTTCGCCCCGGTCTCGAGGTGGCGGGCCCCGTCGGCCTGCAGGACGCCGACCTTGTAGTGGTTCTCGTCACGGTTGGTCGACTTGGCGTCGTCGACGTGCCACAGCACGAGCCCGTCGCCGGGCAGGCTCTGGTCGTACCCGGTGCGCTGCCGATTCTCGACGAGAAAGTACTCCTGCCCGGGGGCGCCGTCGCGCCACAACCGGAACACCCCGCCGCCGGACCCGACGGATGCGATGGTGAGCGTGCCGTTGGTGGTGACGTTGGTGACCGGCGCCCAGCCCTGCTGCGCCTTGCACCACGCGCCCGGGTGGGTCGGGATGTCGCCACCGCCGCCCCAGCTGCCCGAACCCATGAGGCACCACTCGCCGACGCCCTCGGAGGAGCCGTCGGTGTCGTACAGATCGGGAAAACCGAACAGCAGGTGGCCCAGCTCGTGGGCCGAGACGCCGATCTTGGCGTCCTCCCCGATGGTGAGGTAGCCGTAGATGCGGGTGCCGTCGGTGGCGTACTCGGCGGGCAGCGTCGACTTGTGCGACCAAATGTCGCCCATGCTGCCCGTCTCCTCGGCGCCGCGGCCGGCGTGGACGACCACGAAGGCGTCCACGTAGCCGTTGCCGTCGTTGTCGTACGGCGCGAAGTTGAGGTCGGCCGTCGCCGCCGCGGCGGCGTCCTGGGCGAGGATCGGCGAACGGAAGTCGGTGCCGTTGCGGCCGATGCCGGCGCCGCCGTTGGCGTACCAGGCGAGGGTGTGGGGCATGCGGTAGGGCCCGACGACCTGACCGGTCAGCGACACCAGGCCGCCGGTGACCTCGGTGAAGTACTCGGTGACGCTGCCGTGGGGCAGCACGCCGGTCGAGAAGAACAGGTCGTTGAGCTGACCGGTGGAGGCCTGCATGGGCTTGTCGGAGAAGTCGACCAGGACGACGGCGGCCCGCACGCTGCCGCGCAGCGGAGCGCGATCGGCCGCGGCGTTGCGGATGGTGGTCTCGGGGGTGCCGGCCGGGAACGCGTCGGGCGGGATGATGACGCCGTCGTTGAAGCCGACGCGGTGCGGGTCACCCTCGAAGGCGATCGGGACGGCGTCGTCGCGCTGGCGGCGGACGCGGTTGCCGAGCTCGCGCGTCCAGCGCTCCCGCAGCTCGGGGCTGGGGGCGATGGCGCACGTGCCGGCGCGCTGGTCGGGTGTCCAGGGGGTGGTGTCGGTGCGGCGGGGGGTGGGCGGGACGGTCATGGTGGCTCCTTCGGGGGTCCGGGGCGGGTGCTCCGGTGGACGTGACGAAGGAGGCGGTGGGCCCCGCGGTGATACGTGGCCGCGCCGAAACGTCGGGGGCGCACGGTAGGTTGCCCAGCGTGACCGATGCGACCCTCCGGACCCGCCACGCCGACCTCGCCCAGCAGATCGGCGAGGCGCGCTTCCAGTACTACGTGCTGGACCGTCCCACGCTCACCGACGCCGCGTTCGACCAGCTCTTCGCCGAGCTCGGGGCCCTGGAGGAGGCCCACCCCGAGCTGCGGACGCCCGACTCGCCCACCCAGCAGGTGGGCGGGGCGGTGTCGGCCACGTTCGCGCCCGTGGAGCACCTGGCGCCGATGATGAGTCTGGACAACGCCTTCTCGGTCGAGGAGCTCGAGCGCTGGTACGGCCGGCTCGGGGGAGCGACCGAGCTGCTGTGCGAGGTGAAGATCGACGGGCTCGCGCTCGACCTGGTCTACCGCGACCGCCGGCTGGTCACCGCGGCGACGCGTGGTGACGGGCGCTTTGGTGAGGACGTGACGGCCAACGCCCGCACGATCGATGCCATCCCGGCGCGGCTCAGCGACGAGGCGCCCGACCTCGTCGAGGTGCGCGGCGAGGTCTACATGCGGCCCGATGACTTCGAGGCGCTCAATGCCTCGCTGCTCGAGGCTGGGCGGGCGCCGTTCGCCAACCCGCGGAACTCCTCCGCTGGGTCGTTGCGGCAGAAGGACCCGCGCGTCACGGCGTCGCGGCGGCTGCGGTTCTACTGCCACGGCCTGGGTGCGCACTCGGGGCCTGACGTGCCGCGCCAGTCCGACGGCTACGACCTGCTGCGCCGCTACGGGTTGCCCGTGAGCCCCCACAACGAGGTCGTCGCCGGCCTGCCCGAGGCCTTGGGCTACATCGAGACCTACGAGCACCGCCGGCACGACCTCGAGCACGAGATGGACGGCGTGGTGCTCAAGGTCAACGACATCGCCCGCCAGCGGGAGCTGGGGTTCACCTCGCGGGCCCCGCGGTGGGCGATCGCGTTCAAGTACCCCCCGGAGGAGGTCAACACCCGGCTGCTCCGCATCGAAGTGAACACCGGCCGCACCGGACGCGTCACGCCCTACGGGGTGATGGAGCCCGTGGTCGTGGCGGGCTCGACGGTGGAGATGGCGACGCTGCACAACGCCCACGAGGTGGAGCGCAAGGACGTGCGTCCCGGCGACACGGTGATCCTGCGCAAGGCCGGCGACGTGATCCCCGAGATCCTCGGCCCCGTGCTGCCCCTGCGCCCCGAGGGACTGCCCGCGTGGGTCATGCCGACGCACTGCCCAAGCTGCGGCACCGAGCTGCGGGAGGAGAAGGAGGGGGACAAGGACCTCCGCTGCCCCAACACGCGTTCGTGCCCCAGCCAGCTGCGCGAGCGCCTGTTCCACGTGGCCTCGCGCGCCGCGCTCGACATCGAGACCCTCGGCTGGCAGGCGGCGGACGCCCTCCTCGCGGCCGAGCTGGTGGCCGACGAGGGCGACCTGTTCTCGCTGACCTCCGACGACCTGCTGCGGTCGGACTTCTTCCGCACCAAGGGCGGCGCGCTGACCGCCAACGGCACCAAGCTGCTGGAGAACCTCGCGGCGGCCCGGACGCGGCCCTGGCCGAAGTTCCTGGTCGCGCTGTCGATCCGCCACATCGGCAAGGGGGTGGCACCCGACGTGGCGCGCGCCTTCCCGAGCGTGGACGCCCTGCGCGCCGCGTCCGCCGAGGAGCTGTCGGCCGTCGACGGCATCGGGCCGACGCTCGCCGCGTCCATCACCGAGTGGTTTGCCGAGGACTGGCACCGGGCCATCGTCGACAAGTGGCAGGCGGCCGGGTGCGTGATGGCGAGCGAAACCGTGGCGGTGGAGGAAGCAATGGAGCAGACGCTCGCCGGGCTGACGGTGGTGGTCACCGGGGCGGTGCCCGGCTACACCCGCGAGACCGCGCAGGAGGCGATCACCGCCCGCGGCGGGAAGGCCGCGGGGTCGGTGTCGAAGAAGACGTCGGTGTTGGTGGCGGGGGAGACCACCGGGTCGAAGTACGCCAAGGCCGAGACTCTCGGGGTGCCGATCCTGCCCGCCGAGCAGTTCGACGACCTGCTCACCCGCGGCGCGGACGCCGTCGCGTCGTGAGGGTGGGACGACGCGTAGGCTGGGCGCCGTGGAGGGCCTGAATAGCAACCTGAACCTCAACGGCCGCGTCTCCCCGCGGGCGATGCCACGGATCGGCGACTGGGGTCCGGCCGACGTCCCCACGACGCGGCAGAAGAAGCGGCAGCGTTGGTGGGCGATCCTCGTCGCGGTGCTGGTGCTGGCCGCCGTCGTCGCGTTCGGGTACTACGCCTACCTCCAGCTGCGCGGCTTCTGAGCGCTGCGGCGCCGGGGAGAAGCGCGACACGCACACTTCGGCCCCAAACTCCGGCTTGGGAGCCGGAGTTTGGGGCCGAAGTGTGCGTGTCAGCCCGGGGCCGGCGCTGCGGCGCGTCGGCTCAGGCCCCGGGAGCCGTCTGCTCTCGGGCATGCACGAGGTGGCCGCCCAGGAACCCGCCGGCGAGGTAGGCGCCCACGCTGCCGGCGATCAGCAATGTGGGGATGGGGCGTCGTGTTGCCCCGCCGGTGGCAACAGCGGCGAGAGCCAACGTGGTGCCCGCCGCGTTGAGCAGGGCATGGGCCGCGCCGACGCGTCTCGCACCCGCGCCGTACGCCGAGGCGTAGTCGGCGAGCCCTGTCCACGCCGCCGGTACGGCGGACGCGACAGTCAACCCCGCCAGGAGGCGCGCCGACGACGCCTGTGTCTCACCGCCCACGAGTTCCACGACCAGCGCGCTGATCGCGGCGCCGATCGGCAAGTGCACCAGGGCGGGGTGCAGGGGGCTGCCCACGGCGCGTCCGGTGAGTACGTCGAGCAGGGGGCGGGGCAGCTTGGGGGCCACATCTCTCAGGATGGTTGCCGGGGCGTCCAGGCCCTCGGCGTCCTCGACGGCGGCTGCGGCCCGGCCCAACAGGGTGTCATTCATTGCATTCCTCCTCGGGGCAGCCTTGCCCAAGCCGGACCTTGAGACAACCCCCCTTGGGGTGTCCTGTGGGGAGTCAGGTTCCTCCGGGGATCAATCACCCCGACGGCGGTGACATGCACACATGTGGCTCACACTGCGGTTTCGGAACGCTCTACTGCGAGGGTTGGTGAATCGACCGACCCGCGGAGGTGGTCCAGGGCCACGTGGCGCACGCCGGGATCACGTGGCGCAGCGCGGCTCACCTGGAGGGCCGTGCACACCCCGCCACGTGAGCTGCGCTGCGCCAGGTGGAGCGAAGGCGAGCCACGTGATGCCATGGGCGGCCACGTGCCTCCAGGCTGCGTCAGGAGGCACCAGAGTGCGCACGTGACCTGAGCTGTCCTGAGGCGCCGAGGACCCTCGGCGTCTGGGAAGATGCCCGGTCGGGGTCCGCGTCCCTGGCAGCACACCGGCCGTGGAACCCGGCACGACACGCTCACTCGTGGCTCAAACTCCGGCTCCCAAGCCGGAGTTTGAGCCACAAGTGAGCGTGTCGGCGCCCACCCCCCGGCCACCCCCCCGGGTCAGGGGGTGGGCAGCCGCAGGTCGGAGAGCATCGCGAGGTGACGCAACCGGACCAGCTCGGACTGCCGGAACTCCGGCCCGGGGCGTCCGAGCAGGATGGAGTGCTCACTGCCTCTAAACGGGGTGACCGCCACCGTGTGCTCCCCCCAGTTCGGGATCCACGCGGTGGGCAGGGTGGCGACGTGCGGCGTCCGCAGGTCGCCGAGGTGCGCGTGGTCGAACACCGCCTCGGGCGGGGCCAGCGCAGTGGCCTCCACCACGGCCCCCGAGCGCTCCACCAGCACCGCCCACGTGGCATGGAACACCACGGGGGCCGCGTGCAGCAGGACGTGCTCGGCGCGGTCCGGCTCGGCCACCATGTCCTCCAGGACGTCGGTGTCGGCCGTGAGTCCCCAGTTGTCGGGGTAGGAGGAGACCCACATCACCTCGACATCGGCCAGCCCCACGCATGCGGTGATCAGCGCCTCCGGGCGCGCATCGGGAGGCAGCGTCAGCATGAAGTCGTCGATGACGTGGCCGGCGCCCTTCTCGATGATCTCGACGGCGTTGATGTCGGCGTGCGCCTCGCCGAGCGCGGTGGCGACCGCCCCCAGCGAACCGGGGCGGTCGGGCAGCATCACGCGGAGCAGGAACACCCCGCCAGTGTGGCCGATGAATCCCAACGCCGCCCGCGGCCCGGCGTGCCGGCGAGCACCTGTAGCGCGATTGGAACACGGCGGTGCGTGTCGCCGGACACCTCACGACACCGGCTCTCGCACCTAGAATCGGGTGGTCCGCACCGTCGCCGATCCTCCTTGGAGCAACCATGGCTGACCCCGTCTCCCGCGTCCCGCTCAACGACGGCTGGCGAGTCACGACGCCGGCCGGGCCATTCGCCCGCTTCACCGGCGAGCAACCCGAGGTGCGGGACGTGCGCCTGCCGCACGATGCCATGCGCGACGCCGACCGCACCCCGGACGCCCCCTCCGGCGGGTCATCCGGCTATTACCCGGGTGGGGTGTGGCGGTACCTGCGCAGCCTGGACGTGCCCGGTGACTGGGCCGATCGCTTCATCAACGTCACCTTCGACGGCGCCTACGCGGGGGCCCGCGTCTACCTCGACGACGTCCAGCTGGCCCACCGGCCGAGCGGCTACGCGCGCTTCCACGTCGATCTGACGCCGCACCTGCGCCCGGGCCACACCCAGGAACTCCGCGTCGACGTCCGGACCCATCTCGACAGCCGGTGGTACAGCGGGGCCGGGTTGTTCCGCCAGGTGCACCTGACCGTGGCCGGCGGCGTCCACCTCGCCCCGGACGGGGTCACCGTGACCACCCCCGAGGTGGACGACGACCTGGCCGCGGTGGAGGTCGTCGCGCGCGTGGTGAACGACACCCGCTCCGTCCGCGAGGTGCGGCTGCACACCGAGCTGCGGGGCCCCGACGGTGCGGTTCTGGTCGAAGTCACCGAGCCCGTCACGGTCGCTCCCGGCACCCCCGCCGTCGTGCGCCGGCGCCAGTGGATCCGCGATCCGCACCGCTGGTCCCTCGACGACCCGGCCCTGCACACCGCGATCGTCCGCGTCCTCGACGACGAACTCGAGGAGCAGGCCGCCGTTTCCGACGAACTCGCCGTGCGGTTCGGCGTTCGCACGGTGTCGGTGGACCCCTACCGCGGCTTCCGCCTCAACGGGGAGGCGCTCAAGCTGCGCGGCACCTGCCTGCACCACGACAACGGGCTGCTCGGCGCAGCGTCCCACCCCGCGGCCGAGCGGCGCCGCGTCCGGCTGCTGAAGGAGGCGGGGTTCAACGCGATCCGCAGCGCGCACAACCCGGCGTCCCAGGTGCTGCTGGACGCCTGCGACGAGGTCGGCATGCTGGTCATGAACGAGGCGTTCGACATGTGGGCGGTGGAGAAGACGCCGTTCGACGCCAGCCGCGACTTCGCGACGTGGTGGGAGCGTGATCTGGCATCGATGGTCGAGGGCTCGGTCAACCACCCCAGCGTGGTGATGTACTCGATCGGCAACGAGATCCTCGAGCTCGGACGCCGCGACGGCCGCCTGCTCGGCCGCGCCCTGGCCGAGCGGACGCGCGCGCTCGACCCGACGCGGCCCGTCACCAACGGCATCCAGATGCTGTTCCTCGTCGACGTCGCCGATCTCATCGCCAAGGCGGGCGGGCTGAACGAGTTCATGGGCGGGCTCACCGACCGCACGGGGGAGGACGGCCAGAACTTCGCCGCCGGCCAGAACGCCGCGGCCACGACGCCGGACGCTGACGCGGCCGTCCACGAGGCGGCGGCCGTGCTCGACGTGATGGGCTACAACTACGCCGAGGACCGCTACGCCTACGATGCCGAACACCACCCGCAGCGGGTGAGCGTCGGCTCGGAGACCTTCCCGACCCGGATCGCCCACAACTGGGAGCAGGTGATGGCCCACGACCAGGTGATCGGCGATTTCACCTGGACCGGCTGGGACTACCTGGGCGAGGCCGGCATTGGTGGGCACGCCTACGCCGAGGACGGCGCCGTCGCCCCCTACGGGCTGGGCTACCCGAACCTGCTGGCCGGGTGCGGCGACATCGACATCACGGGGTACCGCAAGACCGTGTCGCACTACCGCGAGATCGCGTTCGGCCTGGCCGACGGCCCGTTCCTGGCGGTGCAGCGCCCGGAGCGCTACCACCACACGCGGCCCCAGCCCAACGCCTGGCAGTGGAGCGACACGGTGGCGAGCTGGTCGTGGCCGGGGTTCGAGGACGCGCCCGTCCGCGTCGAGGTGTACGCGCGGGCCGACGAGGTGGAGCTGCTGCTCGACGGTGAATCGCTCGGCCGCGCGGCCGTGGGGGAGAAGCGGGCCCTGGTGGCGTCCTTCGACACCGTGTGGCGGCCCGGGGAGCTGACGGCGGTGGCTCACACCGACGGCCAGGAGGTGGGGCGCACGACCCTGCGCTCGGCCGGGCCGGTGGCGGAGGTCCGTGCGGACGCCGAACGCGCGGAGCTCCACGGGACCGATGACCTCGGTTACGTCGCCGTCGCGCTCACCGATGCGCAGGGCGAGGTGGTCGTGACCGATCGGCGTCCCGTGTCGGTCGCCGTGGAGGGGCCGGCCGAGCTGGCCGGGTTCGGCACCGGTGCCTGGCGCACCGAGGAACGGTTCGACGCCACGACGTGCACGCCGCACGACGGCCGGGCCCAGGCGATCGTGCGCACCACCGGGCCGGGGACGGTGCGCGTCCGCATCACCGCCGAGGGCCTTCCGGACGCCGTCGCGGAGTTCACCGTGCGCTGACGCCCGCGTATCAGGCCGGCGGCAACCGGACTCCTTGCACCGATGCGTCCCGTGGCAGAGCGGGACCTCGGCAGGGGGTGCTCCCATGGCTCGTCCGCTCCGTTGGTTGGTCACGCTGGTTCTCGCGTGGGCGCTCGTGTTCGGCCTCGGTCCCGCGGCCCGCGCCGAGGTGGGGGACCCGGCCGTCGCCCCGGCCACGCCGACGCCCACCGTCACCGCCACGCCCGAGGCGCCACCCGCCGCGACGCCGGAACGGTCGCCCGACCCCACGCCCGAACCCACTCCCCTCTTGCGGCCGGAGCCGTCCGCCGACCCCCCACCCACCCCCGTCCCGCCGGCGGAACCGGCACCCGACCCGGCACCTGAGGTCGCGCCGGAGCCTGCCCCGGAGAATGCCGCGAACCCGGCTGGCCCGGTGGCAGAATCCCCGGACGCCGGGGCCCCGAACGCGCTTCCCGAGACCGACGCCTGCATCGCGATGCCGCTGGCGGCATGGGCAGCGCCCCTGCCGGTGGCGGCAGTGCGGACCGGACTCCCGGAATGCTTCACGTTCACCACGCGCACCACCGGCCCGCACCAGGTGCGCTACGGCCGGCCGGGTGCAGGCATGCCCACCGAACTGTCCGTCTACGATCCGGCCGGCACGCTCGTGCGTCGGTTCGACTCATGGAACCGCGGCGCGGTCGCCCCGCTCACCGCGGCGGTGACCTACCGGCTCATCGTCGGCGGGGGCGCCGTGGCCCCCGACCCGGCCTACACCGTCGGGGTGTTCGACCTCCTCGGCACCGCCTGTCGCTCCATCTCGACCGCCTGGGACGCCCCGGACGAAACCATCACGTCCACCGCCCGCGGCCAGCTCGACTGCCGCCAGCTCACCGCAGCCGGCCCGGACACCCTGTGGCTGAGCGCCACCGGTCACCCGGTCGACGCGCTGGTCTACGACGCCTTCGGCGCGCAGCAGTGCTACGCCAGCATCACCGGCTTCGCGTGCCGTCTCGCCGCCGCGGGGCGCCATGTCGTCATCCTGCAGCCCGCGTCGGACGACCACGCGACGAGCACCATCAGCGTGCGGTCGCTGTCCGACGATCGCGGCTGCGTCACGGCGCCGCTCGGCTCCTGGCGCTCGCCGCTGCCGGCCGCCACCACGCGCACGCGGCTGGCCGAGTGCCGCCTCGTCACGACCACCTCGACCGGGCCCTACGTCATGCGTCTGCAGCCGGGCGCCCGGCGGCTGCAGACGTATGTCTTCGACACGGCGCGCACCCTCGTGGGTGAGCACGACACCAGCGACCTCGGCCCCGACGCGTACGCGGTGCTCCGTCTCCAGGGCGGGACCACCCACACGGTGGTGACCGTCGGCCCCGTGGATGCAACCCCCCAGACCTACCAGATCGGGCTCCTCGACATCATGGGCACCCCGGGGTGCGAGAGCGGCCTGGGCCGATGGGACGCCCCCGCCCGGCCGTTCGTCGCCGCGACCGGTGCCGAGGTCGACTGCCTGCAGCCCACGGCCGAGCGTGCCGGCCCTCTCCTGGTGTCCCTCGGCGCGCTCGGTTTCGTGGCGCTGGGTTTCGGCCCGGACGGTGGGCAGATCTGCGAGGTGACGACGAACGAGCCCATGACCTGCGGCGCAGCCGACCTCGGGCCGCGTCGGCTCCTGCTCATGCGTGGCACCCCGGCGGCGGGTGAGACCACCGTGTGGATCGGCGACCTGACCGCACCGACCGGATGTGCGCCGCTCGGCACCGCCGCGTGGCGGACCCCCCTGCCCACCTCCGCGGTGCGCACCGGACCGCCGGAGTGCTTCGTGTACACGCCCACGGCAAGCGGAGCGCAGGCGCTGCGGATCCATCGCACCACCGGGGCGGCACGGTTGTCCGTCACCGTGCACGATTCGCGGGGAGCGCGGGTGGCGGCCTTCGCCACGGACGGCGTCGACGAACCCTCGGCGGTGGTCGGGCTCGCAGTCAACGCGCCCCATCTGGTCGTCGTCACCAGCCCCGCCGCAGCGGCCGACACCACCTATCGGGTGGGGGTGGTTCCGGTCATGGAATCAACCGGTTGCCCGGTGCTGGACTCCGATCGGTGGGACACCGCGCCGTGGACCGCCGCCCTCGATCCGGGCGATCTCTGGGACTGTCGAGAACTCACCTCACCGGCCGGGAGCACGCTGTGGTGGTCCCACCTGGACCTGACCGGCAGCCCCGTCTTCACGGTGGTGGACGCTGTGGGTAGCCAGGTCTGCAGGACCCGGACGCGCTTCTCGGTGGGGTCCTTCCGCACGGGGGCGTGCCGGCTCACCGGCGTTGCGCCCTTCCGCGTCCTTGCCCAGTCGGCGAACGAGCAGCAGGCGCGTGGCACGACCTCCTGGGCGTCAATGGCGTCCAGGCAGGCCTGCGCGGACGCGTCCCGCACCATGTCGTTCGCCGAACCCGCGGCCAGCTTCCCCGCCCCGGCGACCGCCGGCGTCCGCTGCCTCACCCTGGGCCTGAGCACGGGCGACACGGCCCTGTTCTCCCTAACGGGGGCCGATGTCGCGGCGCTGGCGGGCTACATCGTGGACGCCGCAGGCGAGGAGCAGTGCAGCACCGCGGCCAACGCGAGTGTGTGTCGCCTCCGGGGGCGGGCACCCTTCCGCGCCGTGGTCACGGCCAGCCGACCCGGCGCGGTCGGGTCGTGGCAGGTGGCGGTGCGCCGCATCAACGCGCCGGTGGGCTGCGAACGCCTGGACTCGCTGGTCACCGGTGCCAGCTGGGCCACCCGCCTGGATGCCGTGGACGCCGCCCGCTGCGTCCGCTTCGTGGCGGGCGCGGGGGACCAGCTGGATGCCACGGCGTCCAACCCGGACGCGCCGGCCACTCTCCCGTACGGCATCTTCCAGGCGGACGGAACCGATGCCTGCAAGCCCCGCACGGACAGGACGGACCCCAACTGCGCGGTGAGGGCCGGCGGCGACCTCACCGCCGTCCTCTGGGCGCGCAGCACCGTGCCGCTGGGGCGCGTGACGTTCGGGCTCGCCTGCTGGAACCCGGTGTGCGGTCCGGCAGCCTTCTCCTTGGCGCGCGTGACGCCAGCCGTGGTCGGCGCGGGAGCCACGACCAGCGTCGAGGTGAGCGGAAGGGTGCTCCTGCCCGGGACGACCGTGTCGCTCGTGCGTGGTGGTACCACCGTGCCGGGCACCGTGACCTCGTGGTCCGCCGACGCGCGCTCGGCCACCGTGCGGTTCGACCTTGCGTCCGCAGCGCTGGGATCCTACGACGTGGTGGCGCACTCTGCGACTGAGGGAACGGCCCGCCTCCTGGCCGGGCTGACGGTCCAGGCGCCCGAACAGCCGATCGTCAACGCCCGGCTCCTGACGCGGGGGGCCTTCCGCTGGGGCCGCTCCACCAGGTTCACGGTTGAGGTGACCAACCACGGCAATGTCGACGCGGGGGGCGTGCTGCTGATGATCACCGGTCTGCCCGCGGCCAGCAACGTCAGCCCGCGGTTCAGTCTGGTCGATCCCAAGCTCCCCGCCACCGGGCGATCGGACTGGTCGCAGGAGCGTGACACGTTCGTGCGTGACGGCGTCCGCGGCATCCCGCTCTACCTCAGCAGTCTGCCCGCCGGGAGCACCCGCTCCTACGAGTTCAACCTGGAGGTGCCGCAGCCGGCCCCGTTCACGCTCAACGTGTCGGCGGGGCGCTGCCTCGTCACCGAGCCTCCCGGTGGCCCCGGGGCCGGCGTTGCCGAATCGGGCCGCTCTGCCGGGAGCGCCCAACCGGACGCCTGGGGCTGGTTCGGGGCCGGTGGGTGCGGTGACGCGCTGCTCGACCTGTTCAAGCAGATCGTGATGGACGCCGTGCCGGGCGGTGCGTGCGCCGGTCTGGCCGCGGACGCTGCCGCCGCGATCGCCCGGAACGTCGCCAACGAGGCGCCGCCGTTCAGCGCCGCCTCGGCGTCGGACCTGTTCTGGTCCGGCCTGGGCTCGGTGGCCTGCGTGTCCTCCGTGATCCCAGGAGGGCAGGGTCTGGCGGCCGTCCTCGGCGCGCTGGGGGAGGCCAACACCGTGTTCACGGCCCTCGAGAAATGCTGGCCCGAGCAGGATTCGGCGACGATGGTGCCGGTCGCCTCGTTCGATCCGAACGAGCTGGTCGGGCCCCGCGGCGGCGGAACGGCGCACGCGCTGACGCCCGGTGGACGCCACCGGTTCGGCATCTACTTCGAGAACCTCGCCACCGCGACGGCCCCCGCCCAGGAGGTGCGGATCACCCACCACATCGACCCGGCCCACTACGACCTGGGCGACGTCCGGTTCTCCGACGTGCAGTTCGGCGCCACCCACTGGACACCCGTCTCACCGAGTGGAGAGCTCGACGAGCGCCTCACGATCCCGGACGCGCTGGTGGTGGACGTGGATGCCACCGTGGACGCGGCGGCCGGCACGATCACCTGGACGCTCATCACCGTCGACCCCCTCACCGGCGAGCTGCCCGACGATCCGCTGCGCGGCTTCCTGCCGCCCAACACCGACGGGACGCGAGGCCAGGGCGTCGTGTGGTTCGACGTGCCGCTCCGCGACGTCGCGAGCGGGACGGCGACCTCAAGCATCTCCGACATCGTGTTCGACCTCAACCCGGCCATCCGCACGAACACGTGGAGCAACCTGATCGACGGGGTCGCGCCGCAGGCGGGGCTCGCGCCGCTGCCGCCGAGCTCCCCGAATCCGACCTTTGCGGTGTCCTGGCAGGCCAGCGACGCCCACGCCGGCGTCCGTCAGGTGGAGCTGTTCGTGGCCGTCGACGGTGGCGCGCCGACGCCGTGGGCCACGGTCACCGACGCGACCGGTTCGCGCCCGTTCACTGGCGCCCCGGGGCACGCCTACGGGTTCTACGCGATCGCCACGGACGCCGCCGGGCTCCGCTCGGCGACGCCCACCGCGCCGCAGGCCACCACCCGGGTGGGGTCCGGAACCACGGCCGTCACCGCGGTGCCGCCGGTGTTCGCCGAACGCTGCGGCACCGGGTCCGACACCGTGACCATCCCGGCGACGCCCGGCGTCGGCTACCTCATCGGTGGCCAAACCGCCGCGGCCGGCGTCCACCCCGCGCGGGGGCAGGTCATCGTGGAGGCGCGGGCCCTGCCCGGGTACGTGCTCACGGGCACGACCCGCTGGGCCGGCAGCTTCGCGGCCGGCAGCGTGTTCGACGACGTGCCCGTGGGCACCGAGCACCTGGAGTCGATCTGCTGGATGTACGTCCGTGGCCTCACCACGGGCTACGGGACGCCGCCGCGGCTGACCTACCAGCCCGTGTCGCCGGTGAACCGCGACGCCATGGCGGCCTTCCTCTACCGGTACGCCGGCAGCCCCGCCTACACCCCGCCCGCGATCTCGCCGTTTGCCGACGTGCCGACGACGGCGCAGTTCTACAAGGAGATCGCGTGGCTCGCCGAACAGGGCATCACGACCGGCTGGGAGACCGGGGGCCGCCGCTACTACCGTCCGCTGACGCCCGTGAACCGGGACGCGATGGCGGCCTTCCTCTACCGGTTTGCCGGCTCCCCGGTGTGGACGCCACCCGCGGCGTCCCCGTTCGCCGACCTGACCCCGAGCACGGCGTTCTATTCCGAGATCACCTGGCTGGCCCACCACGGCATCACCACCGGCTGGGTGGACGGCCCGCGCCGACAGTTCCGCCCGGTGAACCCGGTGAACCGCGACGCCATGGCCGCGTTCCTGCAGCGCTACGACGCCGCCGAGCTGCGGTGAGTGTGCCGCGGGCCAACGCTGCGGCGAGGGCCCGGGCGGGGAGGGGGTTGGCTGGCGCCCGGGCGTGGGCAAGGATGGGAGGCGGTGCGCCGGCGTCCGAAGCCGGCGCGGAACCGAGGAGGATTCATGGCAACCACGAGCACCGCGAAGACGCACTGGGAAGGCAGCCTGACCGAGGGTTCGGGCACGACCGAGCTGGTCACCTCCGGCGTCACCAGCTTCGACGTGTCGTGGGGCAAGCGGGCCGAGTCGGGCGAGGGCACGACCAACCCCGAGGAGCTCATCGCGGCGGCGCTCGCGACGTGCT
Source organism: Propioniciclava soli (assembly GCF_038502305.1). Lineage (NCBI taxonomy): Bacteria > Bacillati > Actinomycetota > Actinomycetes > Propionibacteriales > Propionibacteriaceae > Propioniciclava > Propioniciclava soli. The sequence continues at coordinate 2,058,081 of NZ_CP115965.1, read as the reverse complement.
ACTCGATGGCGCTCTCCCACGCGCTCGCCGGCAACGACACCCCGCCGGAGCGCATCGACACCGAGGTCGGCATCGACTTCGTGCCCGGCACCGGCATCACCGGCGCCGCGATCGCGGTCTCCGCGACGGTGCCCGGCCTGTCGGAGGAGGAGTTCCGCCGCTTCGCCGAGGACACGAAGGCCAACTGCCCTGTGAGCGCCGCACTGTCGGCGGTCGACAAGACCCTCACCATCCAGTTCCAGGGCTGAGGCCACCAACCGGCCGAGACACCCGGCCGAGACACCGGCACGGACCCGCCCGTCCCCACCCGTAGGATGGGCGGGTCCGTGACCGTCCGACACCAGGAGCTCCCGATCGTGGCGCTGACCACCGCCGACGTGGCCCGGCTCGCCGAGCTGGCCCGCATCGCTCTCACACCCGAGGAGCTGGAGCGCCTGGCGCCCCAGCTCGACGTCATCCTGGACGCCGTCGCGTCCGTCTCCGAGGTGGCCACCGCCGACACCGAGCCGATGTCGCACGCGCTGCCGCTGACGAACGTGTTCCGCGACGACGTGGTGACCCCCAGCCTGCCCGCCGCAGCGGTGCTGGCCGGTGCGCCCTCGGTGGAGGACGGCCGCTTCCGCGTGCCGCGCATCCTGGGGGAGGGCGCGTGAGCGCGGCGATCCTGACAGCGACAGCGTCCGACCTGGGGCGCCGCATCGCCGCGCGCGAGCTGACGTCGGTCGAGGTCACGCGGGTGTTCCTCGGCCAGATCAAACGGGTGGACGCCGACGTCCACGCGTTCCTGCACGTGGACGCCGAGGGTGCGCTCGCGCAGGCCGCGGCGGTGGACGCCCGGCTGGACGCGGGGGAGGAGCTGGGGCCGCTCGCCGGCGTCCCCCTCGCGCTGAAGGACCTGTTCTGCCAGGAGGGCGTCCCGACGACGGCGGGCTCGCAGATCCTCACCGGGTGGCGGCCGCCGTACTCGGCCACCGTGACCCAGCGGCTGCTGGACGCGGGCATCGTCATCCTCGGCAAGACCAACCTCGACGAGTTCGCGATGGGCTCCTCGACGGAGAACTCCGCGTTCGGCGCCACCCACAACCCGTGGGACCTCGACCGGATCCCCGGCGGTTCGGGGGGTGGCTCGTCGGCGGCGCTGGCCGCGTTCGAGGCGCCGCTGGCGATCGGCACGGACACCGGCGGCTCGATCCGCCAGCCCGCATCGGTGACCGGCACGGTCGGCGTCAAGCCCACCTACGGCGGCACGTCGCGCTACGGCGTCATCGCGATGGCGTCCTCGCTCGACCAGCCCGGCCCGTGCGCGCGCACGGTGCTGGACGCCGCCCTCCTGCACGCCGTGATCGCCGGCCACGACCCGATGGACTCGACCTCGATCGACGCCCCGGTGCCGCCGGTGGTGGACGCCGCCCGCTCCGGCGACGTCCGAGGCCTGCGGATCGGCGTGGTCCGCGAGCTCTCCGGCGAGGGGTATGCCCCCGGGGTCGAGCAGCGCTTCGGCGAGGCGGTGGCGTTGCTGGCGCAGGCCGGCGCCGAGATCGTCGAGGTGAGCTGCCCGCACTTCGGGTACGCGCTGGGCGCCTACTACCTGATCATGCCGTCGGAGGTGTCCAGCAACCTGGCCCGCTACGACGCGATGCGCTACGGGCTGCGCGCCTGCGACGACGGCACCCGCTCGGCCGAGGAGGTCATGAACCTGACGCGCGGCGAGGGCTTCGGGGACGAGGTGAAGCGCCGCGTCATCATCGGCACGTACGCGCTGAGCTCGGGCTACTACGACGCCTACTACGGCTCGGCGCAGAAGGTGCGGCGGCTCATCGCGTCCGACTTCGACGCGGCCTTCGAGCAGGTCGACGTACTGGTGAGCCCCTCGACGCCGACGACCGCCTTCCGCCTGGGGGAGCGCACCGCCGATCCGCTGGCGATGTATGCCTCCGACCTGTGCACCATTCCGTCCAACATGGCGGGCAACGCGTCGGGGTCGTTCCCGTGCGGTCTCGCCCCCGAGGACGGCCTGCCCGTCGGGTTCCAGGTGATGGCCCCGCCGCTGGCCGACGACCGCGTGTATCGCGTCGGGGCCGCGCTGGAGCGCGCACTGGGCGGCGGCGTCCTGACCGATCGGATCGCCGAGCGGTGGACGGCGGGCGCGGCGCCCGACGGCTCCGCACCGGACGACACCGCGCGTGACCGCGCCGAGGAGGCCTGAGATGGACGACCTGCTGACCTACGACGCCGTCCTCGCGCGGTTCGACCCGGTGCTCGGGCTCGAGGTGCACGTGGAGCTGAACACCGCGTCCAAGATGTTCTGCGGCTGCGACAACACCCCCGGGGGTGAGCCGAACACGACGACCTGCCCGGTGTGCCTCGGCCTGCCGGGGTCATTGCCCGTGGTGAACGCCCACGCGGTGGAGTCGGCGATCCGGATCGGGCTGGCGCTGAACTGCCAGGTGGCGCCGTGGTGCCGCTTCGCGCGCAAGAACTACTTCTACCCCGACATGACCAAGGACTTCCAGACCTCGCAGTACGACGAGCCGATCTGTTTCGATGGCTGGGTCGACGTCGAGGTGGAGGGGGAGACCTTCCGCATCGAGATCGAGCGCGTCCACATGGAGGAGGACGCCGGCAAGCTCAGCCACGTCGGCGGGGGCACGGGCCGGATCGTGGGAGCGGAGTACTCGCTGGTGGACTACAACCGGGCCGGCACGCCGCTCATGGAGATCGTGACCCGCCCGGTGCGCGGGCTCGGCGCGAAGGCCCCGGCCGTGGGGCGGGCGTACATGGCGATGCTGCGCGACCTGATGCGGGCCCTCGGGGTGTCCGATGCGCGCATGGAGGCCGGCAACATGCGCTGCGACGCGAACGTGTCGCTGATGCCCACCGGCACCGCGGAGCTCGGCACCCGGACCGAGACGAAGAACGTCAACTCGCTGCGCTCGGTGGAGGCGGCCTTGACCTACGAGATGCGCAGGCAGGGGGCGATCCTGGCCGAGGGGGGCCGCGTGGTGCAGGAGACCCGGCACTGGCACGAGGATGGGGAGTACACCTCCCCGGGCCGCAACAAGGAGCAGGCCGAGGACTACCGGTACTTCCCCGAGCCCGATCTCGTGCCGATCGCGCCCGACCCGGCCTGGGTGGAGGAGCTGCGGGCCTCGCTGCCGGAGCTGCCCGCCCGGCGTCGGGCCCGGCTGCAGGAGGCGTGGGGCTTCTCCGACCTGGAGATGCGCGACGTGCTCGGCAACGAGGGCTCGCTGGACCTGATCGAGGCCACCGTGGCCGCCGGTGCGCCGCCGGCCGCGGCGCGCAAGTGGTGGCTGGGCGAGCTGGCGCGGCGCGCGAACGAGGCCGGCGTCGAGCTCGGCGCCGTCGGCGTCACGCCGGAGCAGGTGGCCCAAGTGCAGGGGCTCGTCGACGCGGGGACGGTGAACGACAAGCTGGCCCGCTCCGTGTTCGACGGCGTGCTGGCCGGTGAGGGATCGCCGGAGGAGGTCGTGGCGTCCCGGGGCCTCGCGGTGGTCTCCGACGACGGGGCGCTGGGCGAGGCCGTGGATGCGGCCATCGCGGCGAACCCCGACGTGGCCGACAAGATCCGCGCCGGCAAGGTGCAGGCCGCCGGGGCACTCATCGGGGCCGTGATGAAGCAGATGAAGGGCAAGGCCGACGCGGCCCGTGTGCGCGAGTTGCTGCTGGAGCGCCTGTCGTGAGCTGGCGCTGGGCGGTCGCGGTGCTGGCCGTGGTCGCCCAGACGCTGGCGCTCTACTGGCCCGATCCGGTGGAGGCGCCCGACGGTCTGGCCCTTCCGCACGCCGACAAGGTGGTGCACGTCGGGCTCTTCCTCCTCGCGACGTGGGCTTTACTGCGCGTGCTGCCCGCGTGGGGCGCGCTCGGGTTGATGGCCGTGCAGGTGGTGGCGAGCGAGCTCGTGCAGGGCGCGCTGTTGCCGCACCGTTCCGCCGATGTGTGGGACGCCGTGGCCGACCTGGTCGGCATCGCTCTGGGCTGGGCGCTGTGGCGCTGGACTCAACGTCGCGCCATCGACGAAGCGGTGGCTGTGGCGCGTGGAGTGATGGAAAAGCGACAGTGAGTGCGCACTCATTCGCGCGTTGAGCGTGCTTGCGCGCCCGTTTGTGAATCGAGTGTCGTGTTTTCGTCGGCGAGGCGAGTTGTCCCCACGATCAGCTCGTGCGCCGGGTGGCGCGCCGTACCCGTCCGGTGACCGGGCGCGTGCCGCGGAGCAGAGCAGCCCGTGCGGTGATGGCCGCCCACATCAGTTCGGTGACCGTGTCGTCGGGGGCCAGCACCGAGACGGCGGCGAACCGGATGCGCTGCCATGACAGGGCTGCGGCCGCGGCATCGCTGAGCCTGTCCGCAACAAACGGGATGCGTCCGCCGTGGTAGGTGTAGCCGTCGGCCTCGAAACCGAGCAGCAGATCCGGGAGGGCGAGGTCGAAGTAGCGCACGCTGCCGTCAGGAAGCACGACGCGGTGGTTCGTGCGGTGGGCATAGCCGCAGTCGAGTGAGCGGAACCGCCGTTGCAGCTCCCGCTCGGCTTCGGACCATGGTTCGTCGCGTGAATCCACCAGCAGCCGTCGCCGTTCGGCATCGCCGCGGCGCGCAGGGAGTCCGGCGAAGACGGCGTTCACCTGCTCCAGCCGGACCGCCCCACGGCGCAGGGCCTCGTCGATGACTGTGCCGCCCAGCTCGGAGAGAAGGTCCAGCACCGTCAGCGGCGGGCTGGTGACCCGGATCCCCTTGCGCTCCCACACCAGTTCGGCTGGGACTTCTCGCCGCTCCCAGCGCAGGGCGCCCGCGTCGGTGCGGTGCTTGGCGCAGGCGATGTGGACCAGAGGTGCCGGCAGCTCCGGCCACCACGTCAGCGCGGCCGCCGCCCGCCCCGTGATCACGGCAGTCGGTGCCAGGTGCGCCACCGCGCGACCCAGCAGTGCAGTGCTGATCTCGCCTGGGGGCGCGTAGATGCCTGAGGCGACCCGCTGTAGGGTGCCGGCGTGCAGCGCTCGGTCGATCTGGCTGGCGAGCCGCGGATGATCGCGCCTCACGATCAGGCCGTGCCCGGCATGCAGGGCCAGGGTCAGTGCTTCTTCACACTCTCTTCACATTAGGCCGGGCCTGTCATGCGGCCCTCGCTTGGGCCGCCACGAGGCATGCCCGCCCGGCCACGCAGGGGGCTGCTCCCAGGCCAAGCAGCGAGTTGCCGGCGCTAGACCGACGAAAAGGCGACAGTGAGTGCGCGCTCATTCGCGCGCTGAGCGTGCATGCACCGCCGGTGTGAAATCGAGTGTCGTGTTTTCGTCGCGGTGCTCCGGAGAGGAGCTCGTGAGGGCCGCCGGGAGGACCCTGCCCAAGCTCCGTGGCACCCGACGGCAACTCCCGGCGCGGCCACCTCGACCACCCCTAGGATGGTAAGCGCCATCCGTCCCCGATCCCTGGAGAAGAAGCCATGGAACTCCGCAACGACGCACAGTGGTCCCTGGTCGTGCCCACGTCGATGGGTGTCCGCATCACCCCCGAGAACCGGGCGGGCGTGCACAGCGCCGACCGGTTCTTCCTGCAGGCCACGAGTGCCGAGACCAACGTGGCGAGCGTCGTCTCCTACCTGGGGGAGCCCGCCAAGGTGCTCACGGCCTTCGTCGAGGGGTCGCCCATCGCGGCGCTGATCAAGGCCGACCTGCGCAAGCGGGGGATGGCGTACGAGGGTCCGGAGATCCCGCAGGGCGATGCCTGGGGCTACCGCCACCAGTTCAACATCGCGGACTCGGGCTTCGGTGGCCGCGCCCCGCGCGTGTGGAACGACCGCGCCGGTGAGGTGGGCCGCGAGCTCAGCGTCGACCAGTTCGACCTCGACCGCCTGTTCGGCGACGAGGGGGTCAAGATCCTGCACCTGTCGGGTCTCATCGCCGCGCTCAGCCCGTCGACCTCGCAGTTCTGCGTCGAGCTGGCCAAGGCGGCCAAGGCTCACGGCACGGTCGTGGCCATGGACCTCAACTACCGCGCCACCTTCTGGAAGGGTCGCGAGGAGGAGCTGTCCGCGGCGTTCCACACCATCGCCGAGAACTGCGACATCCTCTACGGCAACGAGGAGGACTTCCAGCTCTGCCTCGGCATCGAAGGTCCGCAGGCCGGCGGTGAGTCGATCGACTCCGAGATCGACGAGTTCAAGGCGATGATCGGGCGCATCCAGGAGAAGTACCCGAACGCCCACTGGATCGGCACGTCCCTGCGCGAGGTCGTCTCCGCCAACCGCCACACGTGGGGCATCCTGCTGTGGAACGACGGCGAGTTCTACCTGGCGCCGCTGCGCGACATCGATGTGCTGGACCGCATCGGGGGCGGCGACGGCTCGGTGGGCGGCGTGCTCTACGGAATCCTGCAGGGCTGGGACGTGGAGAAGTGCGCCCAGTTCGGCTGGGCCACCGGGGCGCTGGCCGCCACCTCGCTCTACGACTACGGCCAGCCGGCCGACGAGAAGCAGGTCTGGGATTTGTGGAAGGGGAATGCGCGCGTCCAGCGCTGACCTCGACGCGCCCTCGGGGGCCAGCCGTGTCCCCGGAGGGTTGATCCGGCATGCGGACGCCGGCGTCCCGGTTCGCGGGACGCCCGGCGGCCGTCCTAGCCTGAGGACCATGCCCACCCAGCGACGCAGCTCCGGCGCGGCCGACACCGCTCCCGGCGCCTCCACCACGCCACCGCCCGCCCGGCACCGCCTTGCGACCCTCGGGCCCGGCATCCTCATGGCCTCGGCCGCGATCGGTGGCTCGCACCTGGTGTCGTCGACGCAGGCCGGCGCGAACTTCGGCTGGCAGCTCTTTGGGCTGGTCATCATCGCCAACGTGATGAAGTACCCGTTCTTTCGGTTCGGACCGCAGTACACGGCCGAGACCGGCAAGAGCCTCGTGGAGGGCTACGCCGACAAGGGCCGCGCCTACCTGTGGGTGTTCTTCGCGCTGTGCGCCGTGTCGTCGGTCGTGTCCACCGCCGGCGTGGCGCTGCTGGCCGCGTCCATCCTCGCCTTCGCCGTGCCGGCGAGCTGGGGCCTGGGCGTGCCCGTCCTCGCCGTCGTCGTCATCGGCTCGACGCTCGTGCTGCTCCTCACCGGCCGCTACCGCGCGCTCGACTGGATCAGCAAGCTGATCGTGACCGTCCTGGCGCTGGTGACGGTCGTGGCGGTCGTCTTCGCCGCCATGGCCGGTTCGCAGATGCAACCCGGCTTCGTCGAGCCCTCACCGTGGAACTTCGCCACGCTGGGCTTCCTCATCGCCCTGATGGGGTGGATGCCGGCGCCCATCGAGGTGTCTGCCCTCAACTCCTTGTGGATCAAGGCCAAGGTCCGCGACCGGGACGCCAACCCCAAGGACATCCTGTTCGACTTCAACGTCGGCTTCGTGACCTCCGCCGTTCTCGCGCTGTTCTTCGTCGCGCTCGGCGCGCTCGTCCAGTACGGCAGCGGCACCGAGATCTCGACCGCCAGCGGCGCCTACATCGCCCAGCTCATCGCCATGTACGCCGCCACCATCGGGCCCTGGGCTGCCCCCATGATGACGCTGCTCGCCTTCTTCGTCATGTACGGCACCACCATCACCGTCGTCGACGGCTACGCCCGCGCCAACGCCGAAGCGGTGCGCCTGCTGCGCGGGCGTCCGGCCATGTCGCGCGGCGAACTCAGCGCCTGGACGGTCGGCATCGCCCTGGTCGGCCTGGTCATCGTGCTCTTCATGGCGTCCTCGCTCGCGGCCATGCTGAACTTCGCGATGATCAGCGCGTTCGTCACCGCCCCGGTGTTTGCGTGGCTCAACTTCTCCCTGGTGCGCCGCGGTCGGCTCTCCGTGGCCATGCGCGTCCTGGCCTGGGCCGGGCTGGCGTTCCTCATCGGCTTCACCCTGCTCTTTGGCGCCAATCTTCTCGGGCTGGTGGGCTGAGGTCACTCCAAGAACTGCTGCCGCCGGAGCCGCCGCTTCACCAGGGGGACGCGGACCCAGCTGACGACCACGGCCGCGAACAGGAGGAGGAACCCCGCCGTCACGGCCACGAGACTCGGCGGTGTGCCCGAGCCCGACAGCCCTCCGACGGCCAGGATCACGCTCATCACCAGCCCGACACCCAGGCCGATCCACACGAGCAGCAACAGCGCGGCCCACGCGGCACCCAGCGGGTCGCGCCGCGCGTATTGGCGCAGGTAGCGCTCGCCCTGGTGGGGGAACTGCTGCCGGATGGGGCGCAGCCGCTTCCGCAGGATCGAGACCGCCCACGCGAGCAGGGCCGCGAACGCCACCGCCAGCAGCACCACCGCCAGCCATGGCGAGCCAGCGTCGCGCAGGAACAGCGATGACACGGCACCGAGCACCCACAGCGCGCCGAACGTCAACAGGTGGACGCGTTGGACCGCCGTGGTCAGCGCCTGGTCGAGCACGGTCAGGGGGAGCCGTGCCTGCGGGGCGCCGGCCAGGACGTTCGCCATGCCGCGCACCCCCTCGTCCCAGTTCCCCCGCTGCAACGACAGTGACGACAGGTTGTTCAGCGCCTCGATGTGCTGCGGATCGAGCTCCAACGCCGCGCGGTAGGCCTCGGCCGCCGCCGCCGGATTCTGCTCGTGGAGCACGTACCCGTATGAGAAGTGCGCATCGGGGTCGTCGGGGGCCAGGTTGAGACCCTGCTGCGCCGCCGCCAAGGCCTCCTTGCCCCGGCGGAGATCGATGAGGCTCTGGGCCCGCTGCTGGTGCGGGTCGCTCCACGCAGGGTCGGCCTCCGCCGCCGCCTCGAGGTAGGGCAGGGCCTCGCGGCCGCGGCCGGCCTCGCGCAGCGTCGAGCCGAGCATGAACAGCGCCACCGGCCAGGCAGGCTCCTCCTGCACCGCCGACCGCGCGGCCTCGATGGCCTCGGTGCGGCGTCCGGCACGGGCGTGCGCCGCGGCCAGCAGCACGTGGACGGGCGCGGCGGCGTCCGGGTGCTCGGCGAGCAGCCGGATGAGCAGTTCCATCGCTTGGGCGTCGCGCTTCAGCGCGATCAGTTCTTGGGCCTTCTCGAGATCCCGCTCGTAGGTGTCGCTCACAGCAGCCGGTTCTTCTTCATGTAGGCGCGCAGGTCGTCGTACTCGCCGCTGCGGTCGGAGTACTCGACGACGTTGCGGGCGATGTCGAACCACGGGCCGGACGACGGCCGCACCTGCTTGCGCGCGGCCTCCAGGTCGCGCATCGTGATGGGCCGCGCCGTGCCCCGGCGCACGCTGTCCATCATCACCGTCTCCGCGGCGCTCTCGCACAGGTGGGCGAGATCGGCGCCCGTGAAGCCCTCGGTGAGCCGGGCGAGCTTGCGGGCGTCGATGTTCTCGATCGGGCGCTTCGCGAGCAGGTTGGTCAGGATCGCCATCCGGGCCGGTTCGTCCGGGGGCAACACCAACAGCGTGCGATCGAGGCGTCCGGGACGCCGCAGCGCCGGGTCCACATCCCACGGGGTGTTGGTGGCGGCCAACACGTACAGGCCCTCGTTGTCGCTGCCGATACCGTCCATCTCCTGCAGCAACTGGTTCACCACACCCCGCGTCGCGGTGTTGCGCGTGAGGCTGCGCTTGGCGCCGATCGCGTCCAGCTCATCGAGGAACACCACGCAGGGCGTCCGCAACCGGGCCGCCTCGAAGAGCCCGTGCAGGTTGCCCTCGGAGTTTCCGACGTACATGTCGAGCACGTCGGTGAGCGTCACGTTCAGGAAGCGCGCACGCATCTCACCGGCGATCGCGCGCGCGATGAACGTCTTGCCGCACCCCGGCGGCCCGTACAGCAGCATGCCGCCGCGCAGGCTCTTGCCGTAGAGCGCGCGCATCTCCGGGTTGCGCATCGGCGCGAGGAACGACACCTGCAGGCGTTCCTTCACGTCGGTCAGGCCACCCACGTCGTCCAGCGTCACCCCAGGGTTCTCGATCTCCCAGAGGTCGGACGCCTCGGGCTCGCCCTCGTCGGTGAGGATGGGGTCGTCGTCGTCCTCGTCGCTGTCGATGAAGCCCGGCGGCGTGGGCCGCCGGAACTGTTCCTCGGCCTGCGACCAGTCGAAGCCGGACGCCGGGGCCGGCTCGTCGTCAGGCTGCGACGAGTCCGCCGATTCGGCCCCGGCCGGGGGCACCGGCGCACCCGGCGGCGTCGTGGGGGCCGTGGGCAAACCCGACGGGGTTGAGGGCTGCGGCTGAGCATCCGATGGCGGAGTGCTGGAGGTGTCGGGGGACGGGTGGGGGGCAGGCCCCGGCTGGGCGCCCAGGGCCCGTCCCATGAGGGCGCGGGCCTGCTCGTTGCCCGGGTCGGCCTGCAGCGCCACGGCGCAGTGGCTGACCGCCTCGCCGCCACGGCCGTCCATCACGAGCAGCTCAGCCACATGCAGCCGGAGGGGTAGATCGTCCGGGGCTGCGGCCAGCGCGCGCAGGAGCGATTCGATCAGCGGGTTCGTCACGCGAGCATCCTAGGGGGACGCTCTGACATCGTCAGCGGTCCGCCCCGCACCAAGGCCGCCGCCTTCCTCCCGGGCCGTCGAGAACGCGGGGTTGTGCATGGGTTGTCGACGCCGACGGGCCGTTCTGCGTCGAGAAGGGCTTCGTGTGCATGGGTTGTCGACGACGGCGCGTGGCGCCGCGCTGGCCCGTCCGGCTCAGAAGCCCTGGTGCGTCGAGGTCAGCTTGGCGACCGTCGCGGGTTCGCCGATGAGCTCGACGTCGGCGTCCGCCATGCGCCCGAAGGCGAACAGCAGCAGCTCCGACGGCTTGCCGGCCACGGTGACGGTGCTGGAACCGGGCTTCACGCGCAGGGTCTCCGGCACATCGGTGCGCTCGAAGACGATGCCGCAGGTGGCGTCCCGCATCAGGGGCTTGGCCATCTTCTCCAGGGAGGCGGCGACGTACCCCTCGAACTCCGACCCCAGGTCGCGCGGGGGCAGCCCGGCGGGTCGGCGGACGTCCTCGGTGTGCACGAAGAACTCCCCGGTGTTCGCCAGCTCGTCCAGCCCCGGAATCGCGAACACCGACGCCAGCCCCGGGCCGCGGCGGATGCGCTCGACGAGTTCGGCGAACGTCCAGCGCGAGCGGACGGCGTCGCTGCGCGCCTCGGTCACCCCCGCGAGCGGCTTGATGAACGCGCCGGAGACGGCCAGGGGGTCGTTCTCGCGGATCCACACGTGCACCGCCAGGTCGTGGGCGTCCCAGCCTTCGCACAGGGTGGGCGATTCCGGCCCCGCCTCGAGCAGCGCGTCACCCAGTGCCTTGCGTTCGTCCTTGGCGAATCCCATGACGGCAGCCTAGTCGCAGCCGTGTCAGTGCGGCGTGGAACAATGCAGACCATGCCCGTGACCCTCGCCCCCGCCATCGCTGGGCGCCTCAAGCGCAACGGCGACGGGCTCGTCGCCGCGGTCGTCCAGGACGCCGGCAGCGGCGCCGTCCTGATGCAGGCCTGGATGGACGACGAGGCACTGGCCCGCACCCTGGCCACGCGCGAGGCGACCTACTGGTCGCGCTCGCGGCAGGAGCTGTGGGTGAAGGGCGCCACCAGCGGCCACACCCAGCACGTGCGCAGCGTCCGGCTCGACTGCGACGGCGACACCGTGCTGCTCGTCGTCGACCAGCTCGGCGGCGCGTGCCACACCGGTGACGCCACCTGTTTCGACGCCGACCTGCTCCTGGGAGACGACGCATGACCACCACGCCCGAGCTCGCGATCACCCCGGACGCCGCCGGCTTCGCGGCCGCGGCGGCCCAGGAAGGTCGGCGCGTCGTCAGCGTCTGGGCCAAGCTGCTCGCCGACGACATCACCCCCGTCGGCCTCTACCACCACCTGTGCGGCACGCGGACCAACACCTTCTTGTTCGAGTCGGCCGAGGCCGGCGTGTGGGCGCGCTGGTCGATCGTCGGGGTCAACGCGACCTCGGTGCTCTCCGAGCGGGACGGGCGCGCCCACTGGGACGGCCGCGCGCTCGCCCACTTGCCCGCGGGCGGCGACCCGCTGGAGGCCTTGGCCGCGACCCTGGCGCACCTCCACACCCCCCGCGACGAGGCCCTGCCGCCGATCGCGTCCGGCATGGTGGGCTACCTCGGCTACGACGTCGTCCGCCGCCTGGAGAAGCTGCCGGACGCCAACCCCGACGACCTCGGCATCCCTGAGATGGTGATGATGCTGGCGGCCGACGTGGCGGTGCTCGACCACCACACCGGCGAGGTGTGGCTCATCGCCAACGCGGTCAACTACGACGACACCGGCGAGCGCATCGACGAGGCCTATGCGGACGCCGTCGCGCGCGTCGAGGCGATGGCGGCCCGGCTCGCCGAGCCGATGGCGACCCTGGCATCGCTGCCGGCGCCGGAGGCGTCCGGGCACGCCGTCGAACGGCAACGCACCCAGCCCGAGTTCGAGGCGGCCGTGCGCGCGGCGGTGGAGGACATCAAGGCCGGCGAGGCGTTCCAGATCGTCGTGAGCCAGCGCTTCGAGGCGCCCTGCGACGCCGACCCGCTCGACGTCTACCGCGTCCTGCGCGTCACCAACCCCAGCCCCTACCTGTATCTCCTGCGCCTGGACGCCCTCGCGATCGTCGGCTCCAGCCCCGAGGCCCTCGTCACGGTCTCGGACGCCCACGTCCTCACCCATCCCATCGCCGGCAGCCAGCCCCGCGGAGCCACGCCTGAGGAGGACGCCGCGCTGGAGGCCCACCTGCTCGCCGACCCCAAGGAGCGCGCCGAGCACCTCATGCTCGTCGACCTCGGCCGCAACGACCTCGGCCGGGTCTGCGTGCCGGGCACGGTCACGGTGGTGGAGTTCATGAAGGTGCGCAAGTACAGCCACATCCAGCACCTCGAGTCGACCGTCGTGGGCACCCTGGCCCCCGAGCGGACGGCGCTGGACGCCACCCTCGCCTGCTTCCCGGCCGGCACGCTCTCCGGGGCGCCGAAGGTGCGCGCCATGGAGATCATCGACCGGCTGGAGGTCTCCCGGCGGGGGCTCTACGGCGGCGTCGTCGGCTACTTCGACTTCGCGGGCAACTCCGATGTCGCGATCGCGATCCGCACCGCCGTGCTCAAGGACGGGCGGGCCTACGTCCAGGCGGGCGGCGGCATCGTGGCCGACTCGGTGCCGGCGTCCGAAGATCTCGAGTCCCGCAACAAGGCCGCCGCCGCGCTCCGGGCCGTCACGGTGGCGTCCGGCCTGCGGCGGCTGGCGCGGTGACGCGATGAGGTTTACGCCGCGTCCGGCCCTGGCGCTCTGCCTGGTGGCCGCGTTCGGCGTCGCGCTCGCCCCGTGGTGGACCCTGGAGTGGCAGGGGGCCGTCGGCTCGGGGACGGCCGCCATCGACGGGGCGACCGGCACCGGCGGCCTGGCCCAGGTGCTCGTCGTCGCGGCGGCCGGCGGCCTGTTGCTCACGCTCACGCTGCGCCAGGCCGGTCGCCGCGTGGTCGGCGTCCTGCTCGGGCTGTTGTGCGCCGGGATCGCCGCGGTCGGGATCGCGGCGTTCAGCCCGGACGCCGCCCGCTTGGCCGCGACCCAACCGGCCGCGACCCTGGCCACCGACGTCACCGCCACGGCCACCGTCTGGCCGGGAGTCGCCGCCGCCCTCGGGGTGTTCGGCGTGGTGGCGGCGGGGTGGCTCGTCGCCCGCCCGATGGCCGCGCGGCGGCGTCCGGATCACGAAGCGCCGTCGCTGGAGGTGGCGGATTCGCAGGCTTCTTGGAAAGCTATGGACTCAGGGATCGACCCGACCCAGGATGGACCCGGACAGGAGCACTCATGAGCGACACCGACCAGAAGGCCGCCGACCGTCGCCAGGCCGCGAACGGGGACCTGGACGAGCGGGTCGAGTACGGCCACCACGGCAAGACGCCTGCGGCGTGGACCGGCTCGGCGATCGCCGCCGTCGGTGCCATCGTGGCTGCCGTGGGATTCGTGCTGCCCGGCATCAACTGGTGGGTCATCGGCGCCGGACTCGCCCTCATGCTGGTCGCGCCCATCGTCGGCGCGATCCTGCGCTCGATGGGCTACGGGCAGCGCATCTGACGCGTCGCGCGCCGCCACGGCGCGCGCGGGGGTAGGAGAGACAGAACACATGGGTGTCCTCGACGACATCGTGGTGGGCGTGCGCGAGGACCTTGCCGCACGGCAGGCCGTGCGTCCGCTCGGCGAGTTGACCGACGTGGTGGCGGCGCTGCCGCCGACGCAGCCGGTGCTGCCGGTGTTCCGCGCGCCCGGGCTCGGCGTCATCGCCGAGGTGAAGCGCAGCTCGCCGTCCAAGGGGGCGCTGGCCGACATTCCCGATCCCGCTGCCCTGGCCCGCGCCTACGCGGCCGGGGGAGCCAGCGCGATCAGCGTGCTCACGGAGCGGCGTCGCTTCGGTGGCTCGCTGGAGGATCTCGTCGCCGTCCGTGCCGCGGTGCCCACCCCGCTGCTGCGCAAGGACTTCATCGTGACCCCCTACCAGCTCTGGGAGGCCCGGGCCGCCGGCGCCGACCTGGTGCTGCTCATCGTTGCCGCGCTGACCGACGCCGAGCTGGCCGAGCTGTCGGCGCTGGCGTCCGAGCTGGGCCTGACCACCCTGGTGGAGGTGCACACCGAGGAGGAGACGCGCCGCGCCGTCGCGTCCGGCGCCCCGCTGATCGGTGTCAACAACCGCAACCTGCAGACGCTGGACGTCGACCTCGCGCAGTTCGAGCGGCTCGCCGGCCTCATCCCCGACGACCGCGTGAAGGTGGCCGAATCCGGCATCGGCAACGTCGCGGACGTCGAGCGCGTGGCCGCCGCGGGTGCCGACGTGATTCTCGTCGGCGAGGCCCTGGTGCGCCACGGCGACCCGGCGGCATCGGTTGCCGACTTCATCGCGGCGGGCACCGCCGCGCAACCGCGGTGACGCACGTCACCGCCCGAGGAAGGACACGCGTGAGCGATCCCACCCAACCCGCCTCCACCCAGGCCGCCCCCACGGAGCCCGCCGGGGAGCTGGCCGGTCTGGCGACGACGACCCCCGACCCGACGGGCCCGGCGGATCCGCACCCCGGTGTCGCGGGCGAGGGGAGCGGGGGTGACAAGCACGGCCACTACGGCATCTTCGGCGGCCAGTTCGTGCCCGAGGCACTCAATGCGGCGCTCGTGCAGCTGGAGAACGAGTTCGTCGCCGCGCTGCGCGACGACGACTTCCGCGCCGAGCTCTCCCGGTTGCACCGCGACTACGCGGGTCGGCCCAGCCCCATCACCCCCCTGCCGCGGTTGAGCGAGCACGCCGGCCGGGCGCGGCTGGTCGCCAAGCGGGAGGATCTCAACCACACCGGCTCGCACAAGATCAACAACGTGCTCGGGCAGGCGCTGCTGACCAAGCGCATGGGCAAGACGCGCGTCATCGCCGAGACCGGCGCCGGCCAGCACGGCGTCGCCACCGCGACGGCCGCAGCCCTGCTCGGGCTGGAGTGCCGCGTCTACATGGGCAAGGTCGACACCGACCGGCAGGCCCTCAACGTGGCCCGCATGCAGCTGCTCGGCGCCGAGGTGATCGCCGTGGAGTCGGGCTCCGCAACGCTCAAGGACGCCATGAACGAGGCCATGCGCGACTGGGTGTCGACGGTTGACACCACGCACTACCTGATCGGCACGGTGGCCGGGCCCCACCCGTTCCCGCTCATGGTCAAGGAGTTCCAGCGCATCATTTCCACCGAGGCGCGCGCGCAGCTCCTCGAGAGCCACGGCCAGTTGCCCGACGCCGTCGCCGCGTGCGTGGGCGGGGGCAGCAATGCGATGGGTATGTTCGCCGACTTCATCAACGACCCCGAGGTGGAGCTCTACGGTTTCGAGGCCGAGGGCGACGGCATCGACACGGGCCGGCACGCCGCGTCCATCACCGGCGGGGCGGTGGGGGTGCTGCACGGCATGCGCACCTACGTGCTGGCCGACGAGGACGGCCAGACCATCGAGTCGCACTCGATCTCGGCGGGGCTGGACTACCCGGGCGTCGGCCCGGAGCACGCGTTTCTGGCCCACACCGGGCGCGGTCACTACGAGCCCGTGACCGATGCCGAGGCGATGGAGGCGTTCGGCCTCATCACCCGGCTGGAGGGCATCATGCCGGCCATCGAGTCCGCGCACGGGATCGCCGGGGCGTTGCGGCTGGGCCGTCGGCTCGCCGAGGAGCAACCCGACCGCGAGCCGCTGATCTGCATCTGCCTGTCGGGGCGCGGGGACAAGGACGTGCCGACCGCCCTGGACTGGTTCGGTCTCACCGGCGTCCCCAACGAAACGGTGGGGGGTTTCTGATGTCGGACGTCCGCGCCCGCAACGCCGGCCGCTCCGGGCAGGTGTACCTGCGCGCCAAGGCCGAGGGCCGCGCCGCGCTGGTGGGTTACTTACCGGTCGGCTACCCCGACGTGCCCACGTCCCTGGACGCCCTGCGCGCCTTGTGCGGCGACGGCGACCACCCGGGCGTCGACCTGGTCGAGGTGGGCCTGCCCTACTCCGACCCGATGATGGACGGCCCGGTGATCCAGCGCGCGGGCACCACGGCGCTGGCCCGCGGCGTCCGCACCCGCGACGTGTTCGCGGCGGTCGAGGCCGTGGCGTCTGCCGGGGGGACTGCGGTGGCGATGACCTACTGGGCGCTCGTCGACCGCTACGGGGTGGACGCCTTCGCCCGCGACTTCGCCAACGCCGGGGGCGCCGGGCTGATCACGCCCGACCTGACGCCCGACGAGGCCGAGGAGTGGTTCGTCGCCTCGGAGGAGCACGACCTCGACCGGATCTTCCTCGTCGCGCCCAGCTCGACCGACGAACGGATCATCGCCACCACCGCGGCGTGCCGCGGCTGGGTGTACGCCACGGCGGTCATGGGCGTGACCGGCGCGCGGCAGCAGACGTCCTCGGCCGCGCCCGCGCTGGTGGAGCGGCTGCGTCGGTTGGCGCCGGACACGCTGGTGGGCGTCGGCCTCGGCGTGAGCGACGGTGAGCAGGCGCGCGAGGTGGGCACGTTCGCGGACGGGGTGATCGTGGGATCTGCGTTGGTCAAGACGCTCCTGGCCGCCGAGGACGCCGGGAACCCGGCCGATCTGGCGGGGCTGCGGAGCGTGGTGGCCGATCTCGCCGCCGGGGTCCGCTCCTAGGCTCCGGGGTGGCGGGACGCCGCGGCGGGCCCACGTGAGAGGCGGCGTCCCAGCACGAGCACTGCCGCGAGCATGACGACGGGGAACACGGTGCCGACCGCGATGCCGTCGGCCAAGGACCCCGTCAGCTCGGCGACCTGACCCACCACCGCCGGCCCCAGCGCGGCGCCGGCGTCCCCACCGAGCGCCAGGAGGGCGAACAGCACCGTCCCACCGCGCCGGAACACCGACGAGCCCAGCGTGAACGTGCCCGGCCACAGGATGCCGACGCTGAAGCCGCAGGCGATCACCCCGGCCAACCCGAGCCACGGCCACGGCCCGTAGGCCGCCACCAGGTAGGACGCGATGCACAGCACGAGGCAGCCGGTGATGATGTGGCGCACGTTCTTGACGCTGACCCGCGCGCCGAACAGCACCCGGGCCAGGCCCATCGTGATGGCGAACGCCATGGGGCCCATGAGGTCGCCGGTGGTCTTGTCGAGCCCCAGCCCGGCCTGGGCGTAGGCCGACGCCCACTGGCTCATCGACAACTCGGACGCCCCCGCCGCGGCCATGAGCAGCACGAGCAGCCAGAACACGGGCTCGCGCAGCAGGTGGCGGTACCCCATGGCAGCCCCCTCCTCGACGAGCCGGTGGTAGGGCACGAACCACAGCAGCACCGCGTTGAGCGCCGGCACGGCGGCCCAGGCGAAGCACAGCAACGGCCAGCGATCCTCGCCGAGGGTGAGGAAGCCCACCGTGGAGAGGGCAACGACGGCCACGAGGCCCCAGCAGTAGAACGAGTGCAGCAGGCTCATGTGCAAGGCCTTGTTCTGCGTGGGGAGCGCCTCGACGACGGGGCTCACCAGCACCTCCAGCAGGCCGCCGCCCACCGCGCTGATCACCATCGCCAGCACCAGCCCGAGGTAGGGGCTGGGCAGCAGGAAGGGCAGCGTGCCCAGCGCGACGAGCCCGGCCGCGGCCACCACGTGCGCGGCCACCATCGCCGCCCGATAGCCCACCTTGTCGATCAGCGGGGGAGAGACGGCGTCGGTGAGCAGTTGCACCCCGAAGTTCACGCTCACGATCAGCCCGATCGCGCCGAAGCCGATGCCGAACGCGTCGTGCCAGATGATGAAGAGCAGCGGGCCCAGGTTGTTCACGATCGCCTGGGTGACGAAGCCGACGTACGACCCGGCGAGGGTGGCGCGGTGGTCGAGGCGCAGCAGGGGTGTCCGGGAGCTCACCGCCCGAGGGTATCGCCGTTCGCGATCACCGTCCCTTGACGCTGGCGCCGCTCGCCGCCTGCTGCCCGCCGCCTACCGCTCGTCGCCCGCCCCGTGTCCACGCCCATCAACGTGGGGCGCGTGCGAACCGGTATGGGGCAAGATGGCGGCGTGCTGCTGTCCATCCCGAGCCCCGACATCCGGTCCTTCTCCCTCGGGCCGCTGACCATCCACATCTACGCGCTGTGTCTCATGGCCGGCATGGCCGCGGCGTGGTGGATCGGCTCGCGCCGCTGGGTCGCGCGCGGGGGGCGTCCGGAGACGTTCGAGACCATCGCGCTGTGGTCGATCCTGATCGGCATCGTCTTCGCCCGGATCTACCACGTGCTGACCCATTGGGGCGACTACTTCGGCCCCGGCCGCAACCCGTGGAGCGCGCTCTACATCTGGGAGGGCGGCATCGCCATCTTCGGCTCACTGATCGGCGGGGCGCTGGCCGCGTTCCTCGTGTGCCGCCACCTCGGGGCGCGCTACGGCGCCTTCGCGGACGCCCTCGCCCCCGGCCTGATCATCGCCCAGGGCATCGGACGCCTCGGCAACTGGTTCAACCAAGAGCTGTTCGGCGGGCCGGACGACGGACCGCTGGGCCTGGAGATCGACCCGCAGTACCGTCCCGCGGAGTACGCCGACGTCGCCACGTTCCAACCGACGTTCCTCTACGAGATGACGTGGAACATCAGCGGTGGCCTGCTGCTGCTGTGGCTCGATCGGCGCTTCAAGCTGGGCTGGGGCAAGGTGTTCGCGCTGTACATGGTGATCTACGGCACGGGGCGGTTCTTCATCGAAGGGCTGCGGACCGACGTCAGCTACCAGCTCGGCCCGCTGCGCACCAACCAGGTGACGGCCCTGCTGGTGCTGCTGGGTGGCGCGCTGCTGTTCGTGACCCTCACCCGGTTGCGCCCCGGACGCGAACCGTGGGTGGAGCGCCGCGGCATCGGCGGCCCGGATGCGGAGGCCGATGCCGATCCGGATGTCGACGCCGACGCCGATTCCGGCGTTGATGCCGATGCCGACACTGGCACCGGTGGGGGCGCGACCGCCGCCTCCTGAGCAGGACCTCCGGCGACTGTTACGGTCGGCCGGACGCCCCCGGGGGACGCCCTCGGGACCCGGCCTCGGGACCCGGTCGACGCGGCGCTGGTTCTCGCTCAACGACTTCTGGGCGCGCCGAGGAGCACTCGGTGCAGCGTCGTGGCCGGTGCGATGCTCACCTGGCGCACCCTCGGACACGTGGCGCACCTTGACGTCACGTGGCGCGGTGGGGGTCCCGGTGGCGATGTTCACCTGGCGCAATCTGGGCACACGTGGCGCGGTGGCGGTCCCGTGGCGATGTTCACCTGGCGCACTCTGGGCCCACGTGGCGGACCTTGGTGTCACGTGGCGCAGTGGGGCTCACGTGGAGGCCCGTGCAAGGCCCGCCAGGTGGGCTGCGCTGCGCCACGTGCAGTTCTGCTGCGCCTCGTGGAGAGAAGCTGCGCCACGTGGAGTCGGGGTGCGCAACGTGGAGTCGGGGTGCGCAACGTGGAGTCAAGGTGCGCCCCGTCGGGCTGCGCAAGGCCGCATGGGAGCGGCGCAGGGAGCACCATCGCCGACCGGTGGCCCGCAGAGGGGCCGCTGATCGCGTCCACCACAGCCAACGGTCCCGCCAGCAGCAGCCGGCGCCGGCCCGCCTCCCTGTCCTTGGCGTCGCCTCCCTGCCGCTGGAGCCGCCCCCCTGTCCGGCGCCGTCCCCCCTGCCGTTGCAACGGCAGGGAGGTGTGCTCTTGGCAGGGCGGCGGTCGTTGGGGTAGCGAGGCGACGGTACCGGCAGGGTCGCGGCGGCAAGGGCAGGGTCATGGCGGACGCAACAGGGGCGCGGCGGACGCAACAGGGTCGCGGCGGCAAGGGCAGGGTCATGGCGGACGCCACAGGGCGCGGCGGACGCAACAGGGGCGCGGCGGAGGCAACAAGGTTGCGGCGGCCAGGGCGGGGAAGCTGCGGCCAGGGCGGGGCGCGGCGGCACCGGGTGGGCTGAACGCGGTAGGTCGGCATGGGCGGGGCGCTGCGGCACCGGGCGGGCTGAGCACGGCAGGGTGGCGATCCGTGAATGGGGTGGCGGTGGACGCGGACGGCGCGGGCGTCCGGATGGCGGACCGGCGCGGCGATGGTCGCCCGCGTGGGGGACCCGTCGCTAGGCTGCCACTGCGCACCATGCGGTGTGGCCAGGAAGGTTGTCCGTTGGATGGCTGCCACAGAGCCCGTTGGAGCAGGAGAACAAGTGAACGCACGCACCCACCGGCCCGATGAGGGCCTGTACCGCCATGACTTCGAGCACGACGCCTGCGGTGTCGCCTTTGTCGCCCGACTGAGCGGCGAGGCGTCCCACGACATCGTCGCGCAGGGGCTGCTCGCCCTGGAGAACCTCGACCACCGCGGCGCCACCGGTGCCGACGAGGCGGCCGGCGACGGGGCGGGCATGCTGCTGCAGATCCCCGACCGGCTGTTCCGCGACACCGTCGACTTCGACCTCCCCCCGGCGGGCAGCTATGCCGTGGGCATGGCGTTCCTGCCGCAGGATGCGGTGGAGCGCGCCACGGCGAAGCGCTCGATCGAGTACATCGCGATCGAGGAGGGTCTGCGCGTCCTCGGCTGGCGCGAGGTGCCGATGAGTTCCGACACGCTCAGCCCGGTCACGCTGGCCGTCATGCCGCACATGGAGCAGCTCTTCGTCACCGGACGCGGTGCCGCCGGCATCGACCTCGACCGGCTCGTCTACCCGCTGCGCAAGCGGGTGCGCAACGAGGCGTCGGTCTACTTCGCGTCGCTCAGCGCCCGCACCACGGTCTACAAGGGGATGCTCACCACCCAGCAGCTCGCCGAGACGTTCCCCGACCTGCTCGACGAGCGCACCGAGTCCGCACTGTCGCTGGTGCACAGCCGGTTCTCGACCAACACGTTCCCGAGCTGGCAGCTCGCCCACCCCTTCGGCTTCATCGCCCACAACGGCGAGATCAACACGGTCAAGGGCAACCGCAACTGGATGCGGGCCCGCGAGGCGCTGCTCCAGAGCGACCTGATCCCCGGCGACCTGGATCGGCTCTTCCCGATCTGCTCGGCGGAATTCTCCGACTCGGCGTCCTTCGACGAGGTGCTCGAGCTGCTCCACCTTGGCGGACGCTCGCTGCCGCATGCCGTGCTCATGATGATTCCCGAAGCCTGGCAGAACCACACCGAGATGGACGCCGCACGCCGCGCGTTCTACTCCTTCCACAGCTCCGTGATGGAGCCCTGGGATGGCCCCGCCGCGGTCTGCTTCACCGACGGTGCCCTCATCGGCGCCACGCTCGACCGCAACGGCCTGCGTCCGGGGCGTTACTGGGTGACCGACGGCGGGCTGGTGGTGTTCGCGTCCGAGGCGGGCGTGCTGCCCATCGAGCCCGAGCGCGTGGTCGAGAAGGGACGCCTCCAGCCCGGCCGCATGCTGCTGGTCGACCTCGAGGAGCACCGCCTCATCAACGACGACGAGATCAAGGCCGGCCTCGCCGCCGAGCACCCGTACGCGGAGTGGCTGGAGCAGCGCGTCGATCTGGAGGATCTCCCCGAGCGCCAGCACGTCGTCCACAGCCACGCGTCGGTGGTCCGGCGGCAGCAGGTGTTCGGCTTCACGCATGAGGAGCTCAAGCAGATCGTCGCGCCCATGGCGCAGACGGGTGCCGAGCCCATCGGCTCGATGGGCTCCGACACGCCGGTGGCCGTCTTGTCGGACCGCCCGCGGTTGCTCTTCGACTACTTCAGCCAGCTGTTCGCCCAGGTCACGAACCCGCCGCTGGACGCGATCCGCGAGGAGCTCGTCACCTCGTTGGCGTCCTCGCTCGGCCCGGAGGCGAACCTCCTGGAGGCCGGCCCGCAGTCGTGCCAGCAGGTCGTGGTGGGGTACCCGGTGCTCGACTCCGACGAGCTGGCCAAGCTGGTGCGGATCAACCGGGACGGCTCGATGCCGCAGCTGGACGCCCACGTGGTCCGCGGGTTGTACCGACTGCTCGGCGGGCCCGATGAGCTGGCGCGCCGGCTCGAGGAGATCTGCGCCGAGGTGAGCGGGGCCATCGAGCGGGGCGCGCACATCATCATCTTGTCCGACCGGCACAGCAACATCGACTACGCGCCGATCCCCTCGTTGCTGCTCACCGCGGCGGTCCACCACCACCTCGTGCGGGAGAAGACGCGCACCCAGGTGGGGCTCGTGGTCGAGGCCGGTGACGTGCGCGAGGTGCACCACGTCGCGCTGCTCATCGGGTACGGCGCCGCGGCCGTGAACCCGTACCTGGTGTTCGAGTCGGCGGAGGATCTGGCGCGCCGCGAGGTGCTCGTCACCGTCGACCCCGAGAAGGCCGTCAAGAACGTCCGCAAGGCGCTCGGCAAGGGCGTCCTGAAGGTCATGAGCAAGATGGGCGTCTCGACCATCGCCTCCTACACCGGGGCCCAGATCTACGAGGCGCTCGGCCTGAACAGCACATTCGTCGAGCGCTACTTCACCGGCACCACCAGCCGCATCGAGGGCATCGGCCTGCCGGAGATCGCCAGGGAGATCCAGGCGCGCCACGACGTCGGCTACCCCGTCGACCGGCGGACGCTGCCGCACCGCACCATCGACGTGGGTGGGGAGTACAAGTGGCGCCGCGAAGGCCCGCCGCACCTGTTCGACCCCGAGACGGTGTTTCGCCTGCAGCACGCCACCCGCGAGAAGCGCTACGACATTTTCAAGCAGTACACGAGCCGGGTGGACGACCAGGCCAAGCGGCTGATGACGCTGCGCGGCCTGTTGGAGTTCGACACGGACGCCCGCGAGCCGATCAGCATCGACGAGGTCGAGCCGGTCAGCGAGATCGTCAAGCGGTTCTCCACCGGCGCGATGAGCTACGGCTCGATCTCCCAAGAGGCGCACGAGACCCTCGCGATCGCCATGAACCGGCTCGGCGGCAAGTCGAACACCGGCGAGGGCGGGGAGGACCACGAGCGGCTCCACGACCCGCGGCGTCGCTCGGCGATCAAGCAGGTGGCGTCCGGCCGGTTCGGCGTGACGAGTGACTACCTGACGAACGCCGACGACCTCCAGATCAAGATGGCCCAGGGCGCCAAGCCCGGCGAGGGCGGCCAGCTGCCCGGCCAGAAGGTCTACCCGTGGGTGGCCAAGACGCGGCACTCGACGCCGGGCGTGGGGTTGATCAGCCCGCCGCCGCACCACGACATCTACTCGATCGAGGATCTCAAGCAGCTCATCCACGACCTGAAGTGCGCGAACCCGGTGGCCCGGGTGCACGTCAAGCTGGTCGCCGAGGTGGGCGTGGGCACGGTCGCGGCCGGCGTCTCGAAGGCGAAGGCCGACGTCGTGCTGATCTCCGGCCACGACGGCGGCACCGGTGCGGCTCCGCTGACGTCGCTCAAGCACGCCGGCGGCCCGTGGGAGCTCGGCCTCGCCGAGACCCAGCAGACGCTGCTCCTCAACGGCCTGCGCGACCGGATCGTCGTGCAGGTGGACGGCCAGCTCAAGACCGGCCGCGACGTCGTGATCGGCGCCCTGCTCGGTGCCGAGGAGTTCGGCTTCGCGACCGCGCCGCTGGTCGTCAGCGGCTGCATCATGATGCGCGTGTGTCACCTGGACACTTGCCCGGTCGGCGTCGCGACGCAGAACCCGGAGCTGCGGGCCAAGTACTCGGGCCACGCCGACTTCGTCGTGACCTTCTTCGAGTACATCGCCGAGGAGGTGCGCGAGCATTTGGCCGCGCTGGGCTTCCGGTCGATCGAGGAGGCCGTCGGCCACGTCGAGGTGCTGCGCACCAAGGCGGCCGTTGACCACTGGAAGGCCCAGGGTCTGGACCTCGCGCCGGTGCTGCACCAGGTGGCCGTCGACGGCCCGCTGCACCGCGTCACGACGCAGGATCACGGGCTGGAGGCGAAGCTGGACGTCGAGCTGATCGAGCGCTCGCGTCCGGCGCTGGAGCGCGGCGAGAAGGTGCGCTTCGCGGTCGACGTCCGCAACGTGGACCGCACGGTGGGCACCATGCTCGGCCACGAGGTGACCAAGGTCAGCGGCGGCGAGGGCTTCAACGACGACACCATCGAGATCACGTTCACCGGCACGGGCGGGCAGAGCTTCGGGGCGTTCGTGCCCCGGGGCGTCACGCTGAAGCTCATCGGCGACACGAACGACTACTTCGGCAAGGGGCTGTCGGGCGGACGCCTGTCCGTGCGGCCGCACCCCGAGGCGTCCTTCGCGGCCGAGGAGCAGATCGTGGCGGGCAACGTCATCGGCTACGGCGCCACCTCGGGTGAGCTCTACATCCGCGGCCGGGTCGGCGAGCGCTTCTGCGTGCGCAACTCCGGCGCCACCGCGGTGGTCGAGGGCGTCGGGGACCACGGGTGTGAGTACATGACCGGCGGTGAGGCGTTGGTGCTCGGCGCGACGGGCCGCAACTTCGCGGCCGGCATGTCCGGCGGCGTCGCGTGGGTGCTCGGCCTGGACGAGGGCCGGCTCAACACCGAGATGGTGGACGCCTGGGAGCTGGACGACGACGACGTGGCGCGCATCACCGAACTGCTGGGGCGTCACGCCGCCGAGACCGACTCGGCCGTGGCCCGCGGGCTGCTCGACGAGGGTCCGGAGGCATGGCGGGGCCGGTTCACCAAGGTGGTGCCGCGTGATTACGCCCGGGTGCTGGCCGCCCGTGCCTCGGCCGAGGCCGAGGGGCTCAGTGAGGAAGAGACCGTGACGAAGATGATGGAGGCTGCTCATGGCTGATCCCAAGGGCTTCATGAAGGTCGAGCGCCAGGTCGCCGAGCGGCGGCCGGCGTCCGAGCGCGTCCACGACTGGGACGAGGTGTACCCCGGCAGCCCCGGGCGCGCCGTGCTGCCGATCATCCGGCAGCAGGCGAGCCGCTGCATGGACTGCGGCATCCCGTTCTGCCACCAGGGGTGCCCGCTGGGCAACCTCATCCCCGAGTGGAACGATCTCATCTACCACGACCTGTGGCGCTCGGCGACCGACCGGCTGCACGCGACCAACAACTTCCCCGAGTTCACCGGACGCCTCTGCCCGGCTCCCTGCGAGACGGCCTGCGTCGTGGGCATCAACCGTGAGCCGGTGACGATCAAGAACATCGAGGTCGCCATCGCCGACAAGGCGTGGGACGACCGGCGCGTCGTCCCGGTCGTGCCCGAGTGGCACACCGGAAAGACGGTCGCGGTCGTGGGCTCCGGCCCGGCGGGTTTGGCCACCGCGCAGCAGCTGACGCGCGCGGGGCACACCGTGGTGGTGTACGAGCGCGCCGACGACATCGGCGGCCTGCTGCGCTTCGGCATCCCCGAGTTCAAGATGGAGAAGAAGGTCCTCAACCGGCGGCTGAAGCAGATGCGCCAGGAGGGCACGGTCTTCAAGCCGAGCACGAACATCGGTGTGGACATCACGGGCGAGGAACTGCTGGACCGCTTCGACGCCGTGGTGCTCACCATCGGGTCCACGCTGCCGCGCGAGCTGCCCATTCCGGGCCGGGAGCTGGACGGCGTCCACCAGGCCATGGAGTTCCTGCCGCAGGCCAACCGCGTCGCGGTGGGCCAGCAGGTGGACGGCCAGATCACCGCCACGGGCAAGCACGTCGTGGTGATCGGCGGCGGCGACACGGGCAGCGACTGCATCGGCACGAGCCTGCGGCAGGAGGCCGCCTCGGTCACCCAGCTCGAGATCATGCCGACCCCGACGTCGGATCGCCCGGGCAACCAGCCCTGGCCGACGTACCCGATGCTGTTCCGCGTCAGCACCTCCCACGAGGAGGGCGACGTGGCGCGCGAGTACGCCGTGTCCACCTCGGAGTTCGTCGGCACCGACGGGCGCATCACGTCGCTGAGGTTGTCGGAGGTGAAGTTCGACGCCGGGAGGTTCGCGCCGGTGGAGGGCACGGAGCGGGAGATCCCGGCCGATCTGGTGCTGCTCGCCATGGGCTTCACCGGCCCGCAGCAGACCGGCTTGGTCGAGGAGTTGGGGCTCGAGCTGGACGCCCGCGGCAACATCGCGCGCGACGACTCCTACGCCACCAACGTGCCCGGCGTGTTCGTGGCCGGGGACGCCGGGCGTGGCCAGTCGCTGATCGTGTGGGCCATCGCCGAGGGCCGGTCCGCCGCCCAGGGAGTGGACGCCTACCTGCAGGGGAGCTCCGCGCTGCCGCGTCCGATCAACCCGACCGAGCGTCCGCTGGTGGTCTGAGCCGCACCTCCAGGTGCACCTACGGGAGGAGAGCGAGCCCCCCGAGACCAGCGATCAGGGCGAGGGCAAAGACGGCGATCGACGGCCAGGCCGACGGTGTCCGGGGGCCTGCCCTGGTACGTGCCGCCTGCGTCAGCACGGCCACGGCTGCTGCACACAGGGGGACACCGCCCAGCAGCGCGCTCCTGAGGTCCCGGGCGACCATCAGACCGACGAGCGTGACGAGCAATCCGCAGCAGAGGTAGACCGCCGACGCGAGAGCGAACTGTTTGGGTGTGCTCGTGTCGTTGTCGGTCATCAGATGGCGGCCGTCACGCGTCCGCGTCGAGGCCCCGCAGCCGGGGATTCCGGAGGAGCACAGCGACGCGCTGGCGCAGCGACGCAGAGCTGAGCGCCGGATGGTCGCCGAGCAGATGCGCACCCGCCAGCAGGTAGGCACCCATGAGCGTCGCGAAGGCGGGCAGCCCCACCCAGGACGGCCGAGCGACGAGGGTGAAGGCCGCCCAGACGAGCAGTGCATTGCCCGCGATCGCGGCCGCGTAAAGGATGGGGCGCACGCGCGGAAGCGCCGCGTGGGCGTAGAGGACACCCACCGGGATGCACAGGGCCAGGATGGCCACAGCAGGCCAGAGGTCGGACATCCGGAGGTCTGTCATGGGGTGTCGTCCATTCCTCGAGGGGTGTCTCGACGGTGCCCGACCCGCGTCGAGCTGTCAAGGGGAGCCAAGGTTCTACGTCCGTCCTCGTCCCCGCGGGGCCGCCCGAAGTTCGTGGCCTGGTACTGCGGCCATCCGGACGCCTCCCGCTCACTGATGTCCGGCGGGATTCGGACGCACCTCAGGAGAGGGAAAGCCGAGTTGGGGAGGGGCCAACCACCAGCAGGCCTTCGGTCGTGAGTGCGAGCGTGTGGGCGCAGCCACACGCGGCCACCCACAGTTCAGACCCCGACTGCACCGTGGATTGTGATGTGCTTACAAACCAATACAAGCTGCCCGTTTCGAGCGAAACCGAACTCGCCCCCACCCCACGCAACTCCGACCTGGAAAGCGCCAAACGTGCGTTGGGACCTGGCGTACCACCGGGGTCTACTTCCTGCCCTTCTCACTTCCGCTGTCGCGTAGGCGACCCGAGTGGCCCCTTACCGACAGGTCGGCCAGGACGGTGGTGACTCTACCCTGCTCTCAGCAGGGCTTGCCAGGCACGCACGGTACGGCATCGATTCGGCACAGACAGGTCCACCGGATAGTGGCAGTCCCCGCCCTGCCGTGCACTTAGGCTTGGGGCCCATTGGGGTCAGGATGCGCACATTCATTCAAGATTTGGAACTCCGAGCGCTTGGCATTCAGCGGTCACGCTCGGGGGAAGCAGACAGCGATGTGCTTGCCCATCGTGGCAAGCCTTGACGCCTTGCACGTGGCGACCCCTCGCAAGTGAGCGCCTTCACAGGATCGTCCATGCTCTCAGCCTCTCGACTGGAGGCTCAGAGGGCCTCCTCGCCGTGGGCTTGTCTCTGTGCGCGCCGCATGTCGGCAGACCCGCCATGCGAAGATGCCACCCATGACGCACACGCCCCACGTCGCCATCGTCGGTGCCGGGCCGTCCGGACTGTTCGCCGCGCAGGCGCTGCTCCGGGGTCACGAGGGCGTCCGCATCGACGTCCTCGACCGCCTGCCGGCGCCCTTCGGCCTGCTGCGCTACGGGGTGGCCCCCGACCATGCCAGCATGCAGGGCATCCAGCGTGCGTTGGTGGCACCGTTCACGTCCGAGCGCGTCCGGTTCTTCGGGCTGGTCGAGCTGGGCCGCAGCATCACCCGCGACGAGTTGGTGGCCGGCTACGACGCGGTGATCTATGCGGCTGGTGCGTCGGAGGATCGCCGGCTCCACGTCCCCGGCGAGGAGCTACCGGGCAGCCGCTCCGCGCGGGAGTTCGTGGCCTGGTACTGCGGCCATCCGGACGCCGAGGCGCAGCAGCTCGCCGGCATCGAGGCGGCGGTCACGTTCGGCGTCGGCAACGTGGCCGTGGACGTCGCTCGCGTGCTGGCCGCCTCGCCCGCCCGGTTGGCGGGCACCGACATGCCCGGAGACGTGCTCGCCGAACTGCGCCGGGCGTCGGTCCGCGACGTGTGGGTGGTCGGACGCCGCGGGCCCCAGCACGCGAGCTTCACCACCCCGGAGCTGCGCGAGCTGCTGGGGCTCGACGGCGTCCAGCCCGTGATTGACCCCACAGACGTGGCGGGCATCGACGAGACCGACCTCGACCGGCGCGTGCGGGGCAATCTCGCCGCGCTGCGGGAGGCGGCGGACCGCTCGGTGCCGGACGCCCACGCGCGCCTCCACCTGCGGTTCTGGCGGCGCCCGGTCGCTGTCCTGGGCGAGGACGCCGTGAGCGGCGTCGTCCTCGAACGCACGCTGCCCGCCGGCGGGACGTCCGTGGTGGGGACGAGGGAGCAGGAGACCATCGCGTGCCAGTTGGTGCTGCGCGCCATCGGGTACCGGGGGCGTCCGCTGGCCGGCGTGGCCTTCGACGACGAGGCCGGCGTGATCCCGAACCGGGGTGGGCGTGTGGTGCGTCCCGACGGCACGCCGAGCCCGGGGGAGTACGTGGTGGGGTGGATTAAGCGCGGCCCGGTCGGCGTCATCGGCACCAACAAGTCGGACGCCGCCGAGACGGTGGCCCTGTTGCTGGACGACCTGGCCGCCGAGGCTGGCGTCAAAGACGCGGCGCGGGGGCCGGAGGTGGACGCTCTGCTGGCCTCCCACGGGTTGGAGGCGTCCAGCTTCGCCGACTGGGAGGCCATCGACGCCGAGGAACGGGCGCGGGGTGAGGCGTCCGGCCGGTCGCGGGTGAAAGTGGCGTCCTGGAGCCAGCTCACTGACCTCGTCCGGCACGGCCGCGGCGGCGGCCCGCTGGAGCGGGAGCACGAGGGGGAGGCGGCTCCGGCTGCTGAGGCGGGGCTCGCCGGTGACGATCTTTCCTGAGATCGGCCCGGTGTCGGGAAGACTGGTTCCCACAATGTCGTCGTCAGGCAGGAGAGGTCATGGAGTCGGTCGAGGTGCGGGGCACGATTCGTCTGGGTCAGTTCCTCCAGGTCGCGGGCCTGGTGGACACCGGCGCGGACGCCCGGGAGGTGATCCTGACCGGTGAGGTGCGGGTCGACGGCGAGCCGGAGACCCGCCGCGGGCGTCAGCTCCACGGTGGCGAGGTCGTCGAACTGAACGGACGCAGCGTCCGCGTCGGCGTCGAGGAGGATGCGTCGGACCGGTGAACTTTCATCTCAGTCGCGCCGAGTGGCTGGGCAGCACCGGTTCGTGATCACCCAGCTCACCTCCGAGGCGCACCAAGAGGCGGGTCGACCAGGCGCGCATGCGCATGGGTTCTCGACGCGGCTCCTCACGGGACAATCCAGACGGGTGCATCCCAGACGGGTGCATCCCAGACGGGTGCGTCCCAGATCAGCCCAGCGGTGGGTTGGCCAGATCGGTCACGCGCAGCAGGGTCGACTTGCCGAAGAGGCTCTCCACGAGGTCGACGGCCAGCTCGGCGGTGGTGT
The DNA here is from genome assembly GCF_038502305.1 of Propioniciclava soli. Taxonomy (NCBI): domain Bacteria; kingdom Bacillati; phylum Actinomycetota; class Actinomycetes; order Propionibacteriales; family Propionibacteriaceae; genus Propioniciclava; species Propioniciclava soli. The sequence continues at coordinate 2,027,927 of NZ_CP115965.1, read as the reverse complement.
TGCGGACGTCGAGGGCCGGGTTCACCTCCACGAGGTCGAGCGAGCCGAGGCGTCCGGTGTCGGCGATCATCTCCATGCAGAGCTGCGCCTCGCGGTACGTCGGCCCGCCGACGACGGGCGTGCCCACTCCGGGTGCCACCGCCGGGTCGACGAAGTCGAGGTCGAGGGAGAGGTGGAGGTGGGTGTCGGCGTCCACGCTTGCGAGCACCCGGCGCATCGCGCGCCGCATGCCGGCCTCGTCGAGGTAGCGCATGTCGTACACGCTGATCCCCAGCTCAGCCAGGAATCGCTTCTCGCCGGCGTCCACGCTGCGCAGGCCCACTTGGTGGATCTGGTCGTGCGTGATCGCCGGCCGCTGGTCCGACAGGCCGGTGAGTTCGTCGGGACCGTGGCCCAGCAGGCAGGCGACCGGCATGCCGTGGATGTTGCCGGTGGGCGTCATGGCGGAGGTGTTGATGTCGGCGTGGGCGTCCACCCAGATGATGAGGAGCTTCTTGCCCACCGCGCGGCAGTGGGCGGCGACGGCGCTGATCGAGCCGATCGCGAGGCTGTGGTCGCCGCCCAGCACGACGGGCAGGCGTCCGGACGCCAGCTCGGCGGCGACGGCGTCGCGCAGCGCGACGTTCCAGGCGATGACCTCGGGCAGGTGCCGGTAGCCGTCGACGGGGGGCGTCATGGGGTTGGGCGGGCCGTCGATGTCGCCGGTGTCGACCACGTCGCAGCCCAGGCCGCGCAGGCCGCGTCCGATACCGGCCACCCGGAGGGCGCCCGGGCCGAGCCGGCATCCGGCGACGCCGGCACCGATGTCGGTGGGTGCACCGATCAGGGACAGCTCCATGGGTTCCTCCTCGTCGACCACGTTCGATGATCAGTGTCGCCATGCGGCGAGCTGGGTGCAAATCCTGCCGTGGCAGCTCATTTGGACCCGAGATTGTGGCGCCATGGCAGCACAATCTCGGGTCCAAATGCCGACCCGGCGGGGCGACGCAGCACTGTCGGGGGCAGCGACTAGGGTGGTGCCTCCGGGAGGTTGACCACCACTGATGAGCGACGCATTCGTACACCTGCACTGCCACTCCGAGTACTCGATGCTCGACGGCGCGGCGCGCCTGAAAGATCTCGTGACCGGCTGCGAACACATGGGCATGCCGGCCCTCGCGGTGACCGACCACGGCAACGTGTTCGGCGCCTACGAGTGGTACAAGACGGCCCAGGGCAGCCCGGTGAAGCCGATCATCGGGCTCGAGGCGTACCTGACCCCCAAGACCCACCGCAGCGAGCGCAAGCGGGTCCAGTTCGGCGACGGCACGGGTGACGACGTGGCGTCCAAGGGCGCCTACACCCACATGACGATGTGGGCGTCCACGACCGAGGGCATGCACAACCTGTTCCGCCTGGCCTCGCTCAGCTCGATCGAGGGCTTCTTCTACAAGCCGCGGGCCGACCGGGAGTTGCTCCAGCGCTACGCCCCCGGCCTGATCGCAACGACGGGGTGTCCCTCCGGTGAGGTGCAGACGTACCTGCGGCTGGGCCAGTTCGACGAGGCCGTTCGCTCGGCCGCGGAGTTCCGCGACCTGTTCGGCGAGGGCAACTTCTTCGTCGAGCTGATGGACCACGGCCTCGACATCGAGACCCGGGTGCGCGACGACCTGCTGCGCCTGGCCAAGAAACTCAACCTGCCGCTGGTGGCGACCAACGACCTCCACTACGCGCGCGCCGAGGACGCCGAGGCGCACGACACGCTGCTGTGCGTGTCCGCGGGCTCCAACAAGGACACCCCGGGCCGCTTCAAGTTCGACGGCAACGGCTACTACCTCAAGAGTCCCGCCGAGATGCGGCAGCTGTTCTCGAACCTGCCGGACGCCTGCGACAACACCCTCGCGATCGCCGAGCGCTGCGAGGTCGACTTCCACGAGGGCACCGGCACGTACATGCCGCGCTTCGACGTGCCGGCCGGGCACACGGAGGAGAGCTGGTTCGTCGCCGAGGTGCGCCGCGGGTTGGAGGACCGGTTCGACGGCGCGGTGCCCGACTATGCGACCAAGCAGGCCGACTACGAGGCCGAGATCATCATCAACAAGGGCTACGCGGGGTACTTCCTCGTGGTTGCCGACTTCATCACGTGGTCGAAGGCGAACGGCATCCGCGTCGGCCCCGGGCGTGGCTCGGGCGCTGGCTCGATGTGCGCCTACGCCATGCGCATCACCGATCTCGACCCGGTGCCCCACGGCCTGTTCTTCGAGCGGTTCCTGAACCCCGAACGCCCGTCGATGCCCGACTTCGACGTGGACTTCGACGAGCGCCGCCGTGGTGAGGTCATCAAGTACGTCACCGACAAGTACGGCGACGACCGGGTCTGCCAGATCGTCACCTACGGCACGATCAAGGCCAAGCAGGCGATCAAGGACGCCGGCCGCGTCCTCGGCAAGCCGTTCGGCCTGGGCGAGAAGCTGACCAAGGCCTACACCCCCGACGTGCAGGGCAAGGGCGTCACACTCAAGCAGGTCTTCGACCCCGGTCACGATCGCTACGGCGAGGGCACCGAGTTCCGCCAGCTCTATGAAGAGGACCCCGAGGTCCAGCAGGTCGTCGACACCGCGCGCGGCATCGAGGGACTCAAGCGCCAGTGGGGCGTCCACGCGGCCGGCGTCATCATGAGCAGCGAGCCGCTGCTCGACGTCATCCCCGTCATGAAGCGGGAGCAGGACGGCCAGATCATCACGCAGTTCGACTACCCGAGCTGTGAGAACCTCGGCCTGGTCAAGATGGACTTCCTCGGCCTGCGCAACCTGACGATCCTCGACGACGCCGTGAAGAACGTGCAGATCAACCGCGAGCTGGAACTCGACCTGGACGCCTTGGCCAAGGACACCACGGACGCCGCGACCTACGACCTGCTGGCCCGCGGCGACACGCTCGGGGTGTTCCAGTTCGACGGCTCGGGCTACCGCTCGCTGTGCCGCCTGATGCGACCCGACCAGTTCGCCGACATCACGGCGCTCGGCGCGCTGTACCGCCCCGGCCCGATGGGGACGAACACCCACGTCAACTACGCGATGCGCAAGAACGGGCAGCAGCCGGTCACGCACATCCACCCCGAACTGGCCGAGGTGCTCGACCAGATTCTCGGCGAGACCTACGGCCTGCTGGTGTACCAGGAGCAGGTCATGCAGATCGCCCAGCAGCTCGCCGGCTACACCCTCGGCGCGGCCGATCTGCTGCGCCGGGCGATGGGCAAGAAGAAGAAAGAGGTGCTGGAGGCCGAGTTCGTCAACTTCGAGGCGGGCATGAAGGCCCAGGGCTACTCCGACGCCGCGATCGCCGCGCTGTGGGAGACGATGGTGCCGTTCTCGGCGTACGGCTTCAACAAGTCCCACGCCGCGGCGTACGGTCTGGTGTCGTACTGGACGGCCTACCTGAAGGCCCACTATCCGGCCGAGTACATGGCGGCGCTGCTGGAGTCGGTGCGCGACGACAAGGACAAGATGGCGATCTACCTGTCGGAGTGCCGCCGCATGGGCATCCAGGTGCTGCCGCCGGACGTCAACACCTCCCAGGGCCGGTTCACGCCGGTGGGGGACCACATCCGCTTCGGGCTCGGCGCGATCCGCAACGTCGGCGACAACGTCGTGAACGGCATCATCGCCGCCCGCACTGAGCACGGGTCGGCGTCCGACTTCAACGCGTTCCTCGACCAGGTGCCGGCGGTGGTGTGCAACAAGCGCGTCATCGAGTCGCTGATCAAGGCGGGCGCGTTCGACTCCATGGGTCACACCCGGCGCGGGCTGATGGAGTGCTTCGAGACCAAGATCGACGAGGTGGTGGATCTCAAGCGCAACCAGGCCAATGGCCAGGACGACCTGTTCGCCGACTTCTTCGGCGGGGCGGACGCCGACGCCGGCGGTTCGCTCGTCGCCACCCCCGTGCCGGAGCTGCCCGAGTGGGAGAAGATGACGCGGCTCGCGTTCGAGCGCGAGATGCTCGGCCTCTACGTCAGCGACCACCCGCTGCAGGGCCTGGAGCACGTGCTGGCCGCCAACCGCGACCTGAGCATCGCCGCACTGGCGGGTGACGAGCACCCGCGCGAGGGCATGGTCACGATCTGCGGCATGATCACCGGCATCCAGCGCAAGCAGACCAAGGACGGCAAGGCCTGGGCGATCCTGACGGTGGAGGACCTGGAGGCGTCCATCGAGGTGCTCGTCTTCAACAAGGCCTATCTGCCGGTGGCGCTCTCGCTCGGCACCGACGTGGTGGTGCGCATCCGCGGCCGTCTGCGCGAGAAGGACGACGGCGTCGAGATCACGGCGCAGGACGTGGCGTTCCCCGACGTGACGCAGCGTGAGGACGGCCCGGTGACGATCTCCCTGCCCACCACGCGATGCACGCCCGAAGTGGTGGACCAGCTGAAGTTCACGCTGCGGCAGCACCCCGGGTTGGCGGAGGTCCGCGTCCGGCTCATCAGCCCGCAGCGCGCCACGGTGTGGCGGTTGGACGACCAGCTGCGCGTCCGGCCGTCCAACTCGCTGGTCGCCGATCTCAAGGCACTGTTGGGGCCGTCCTGTGTCAGCGCCTAGCATCAACCCCGTGGGTGGACGCCAACTCGTGAACCGCGTCGGCCTGGTGGTGGCCGTGGCGCTGCTCGTCGGCGCCCTGGCCGCGCTTCTCTGGGTGGCGCTCACGCAGCTGCCGGCGTTCGTGGTGGGGGCCGACGGCCAGGCCACGATCGCCGAGCGTGCCATGGCGCAGGTTGCCTCGGCCGACTGGTGGTTCTCCGTGCTCGCGGTGGTGGGCGGGCTGGGCCTGGGGGTCGGGGTGTGGGCCAGCCTGCGGCACTGGGGCTGGCCCGTGGCGTTCGTCGCCGTGGGCGCCGCCGCCATCGCGGCCGTGACCTGTTGGCTGGTGGGGGAGACCCTCGGCCCCACCCCGTTCGCGGCGCGGATGGCCGCCGCCACCGCCGGCGAGGCGGTGCCCGTCGCCCTGCGGTTGCACGCCCTCTCCGCCCTCGCCCTGTGGCCGTTCTCCGCCGTGGCTGTCTGCCTGTTCGCCTCCGCCCTGGGGCCGGAGGTCGGCGAGCGGACGCGGCGGCGTCGCCAGGCGGTCGAGGCGGGGGCGTCCGAGCCGGTGGTCGAGGAGGCGTGATGGAGCGCGAGGCCGAGATCGAGCAGAAGTTCGAGATTGACCCCGGCTTCACCCCCTCGCTGGCCACGGTGGGCACCTGGGGCGAGCCGCGCTCGTTCACGCTGACGGCGACCTACCTCGACACGCCCGAGCATGCCCTCGCCGCCGCCGGCTGGTCGCTGCGCCGGCGCGAGGGCGGGTCGGACGAGGGGTGGCACCTCAAGCGACCCCGCGGGTCCGAGCCGGGACGCCTCGAGCTGCGCCTCCCGCTGGCCGATGAGCTGCCCGCCGCGCTGCGCGCGGAGGCGTCCCCGATCATCGGCGCGGCGCCGCTGGTGCCGCTGGCCACCGTGCGTACGGAGCGCACCGAGACGCCGCTGGTGGTCGACGGGGTGCCGCGGGCGCTGGTGGCCCTCGACCGGGTGACCGCCCGCGCCGGTGCCCGCACCGAGACGTGGCGCGAGCTCGAGGTGGAGCTCGTGACGGGCGCGGATCCGGCCCTGCTGAGTGAGGTGACGGCGGCGATGCTGGCCGAGGGGGCCCGGCCGGCGGCGCACGCGTCCAAGGCGAGCCGCATCCTCGCGACCCGGCCGACCCCCACCGAGGGGAGCGCGGCGGCCGCGCTGCTCGACTATGCGGGCCGGCAGGTGGGCATGCTGCAGGCGATGGACGCCGGCGTCCGGGTCGACGCCCCCGACGCGGTGCACAAGGCGCGCGTCGCGACGCGGCGGCTGCGCAGCTTGCTGACCACGTTCGCCCCGTTCTGGGACGCCGAACGCACCGAGCCGCCGCGCGAGGAACTGCGCTGGCTCGCCGCGTTGCTGGGTGAGCCCCGGGACGCCGAGGTGCTGGCCGAGGAGTTCGGCGACCTGTTCGCCGAACTGGGCCCTGGCACGGTGGCGGACGGGGTGCGGAGCGCGGTGCTGGGGCACCTTGCCGATCGTCACCGCTGGGGCCACGCCGCGCTGGTCGCGGCCTGGGACACGCGGCGGGCTCGCGCGCTGCGGGCCGCCCTGGCGCTCCTGCTGGCGGAGCCGCCGCTGGACGCGCGGGCGGCGGGGCCGGCGTCCGACCTGCTCGCCGGCCTCGAGGCGGCCGAGGCACGCACCGAGCGGCTGGCACAGAAGGCCCGGCGCAGACCAGGGGAGCTCGAGCGGTGGCACCGGGTGCGCAAGGCGGCCAAGGCCGTGCGCTATTGCACCGAGGCGCTGGCTGAGGTGTTGGGGTCGGACGGCTCCGCGCGGGCCGCGCGGTGGGAGGCCGTCACCGAGGCGTTCGGCACGTTGCAGGACGCCGTGGTGGCCGCGGAACTGATCGAGGAACTGGCCGACGCCACCGACGCCACCGAAGACTGGGCGGTGCTGGCCGACATCCAGACCGACCGGCGCACGGCCGCTCTCGCCGAGGGCCGGGCAGCGCTGGACGCAGCGCTCACCCCCACCCGCTGAGGGCCCCCGCTTTCGCAACTTCGCTGGGTCGCTCTGCCCCCCCTGTTGGCATTTGGACCCGAGGAAATGGCGCCATGGCACCATTTCCTCGGGTCCAAATGCCGACTCGGGGGCCGCGCGGAGGGGCTCACCCCGGGGGTGCCCCGGGCCGGCTTCTGTCATGGTGGGCCTCGGGGGGTGACGGGGCGGGGTGGCGGCGGTCCCAGAGATCCAGCAGGACGTGGCCCGCCAGGAGGATGCCGAACATCGGCAGCACGTAGGCCACCATCGTGATGGTGAAGCCGCGCAGGGCGTCGTGGTCGGTGGCCAGCAGCAGGACGTACACGGTGTACGCCACGTAGAACCCGGCGAACAGAAACCCCTCGGAGCGGTGGATCAGCGAACCCGTGAACGCCACCGGCAGCAACAACAGGGCCACGGCCACCATCACCGGAATGTCGAACGCCACGGCGCTCTCGGGGACGCCGATGCCGCCGCTCAGCAGCGAGGGCAGGCCGAGCACCAGGCCGATGTTGGCGATGTTGGAGCCGACGACGTTGCCGAACGCGATGTCGCGTTCGCCGCGACGCACCGCGATGACGGACGCCGCCAGCTCCGGCAGCGAGGTGCCGACCGCGACCACCGTGAGGCCGATGACGAGCTGGCTGACCCCGAAGGCCGTGGCGATGGCGGTCGCGCCGTCCACCAAGAAGTTGGCGCCGAGCACGAGCAGCCCCACCCCGGCCGCCACGAGGAGCGCCGCGACCAGGGCGGACGGGCGGGGGCCCGAGGTGTCCGGATCGGGAGCGTCTTGAGCTGCCCCGTCCTGAGCTGCCCCGTCCTGAGCTGCCCCGTCCTGAGCTGCCCCGTTGAGGTCCGCTCCGTCGTGGCCTGCCCGCCGGCCGCGCCACACCGACCACGCCATGTGGCCCACGAACAGCACGAGCAGCAAGGTGCCTTCGACGGGGCCGACCCGGCCGTCCACGCTGAAGACCAGGACGAGGATGCTGAGCCCGGCGAGGAACGGTAGGTCGAAGCGAAGCATGTCGCGCTTGACGAGCACCGACCCGACGGCCGCGGTGATTCCCAGCACCAGCAGTACGTTGGCGATGTTGCTGCCCACCACGTTGCCGACCGCGATCTCCGGCTCTCCCCGGAGCACGGCGCCCAGGGTGACCGCCAGCTCGGGGGCGGACGTGGCCACGGAGACGACCGTCAGGCCGACCACGAGGGGAGACAGCCCGAGACGGGTGGCCAGCGCGGACGCGCCACGCACGAGGGCCTCACCGCCGCCCACGAGCAACACCAGACCACCGATGACGCGCACGATGTCGAGGACGTTCACCCGCGCAGCTTAGGGCCGGGGCCGCGGCGCGTCCCCCGACGCACCGGTGATGGCTCAGTGTGCGGTGTTCAGTGCGTGGTGGTCAGTGCGAGGTGGCGTGAGCGGGCGTCAGCGCGCGATGGGGGCGAAGGTGGCCCCGGTGACGGCGGCGAGATCGTCCGGCGCCAGTTCGACCTGCAGCCCGCGCTTGCCGCCGGAGACGAGCACGGTGTCGAAGAGCTGGGCGGTCTCGTCGATCACGGTGGGCAGGGGCGTCCGCTGGCCGAGGGGGGAGACGCCGCCTACCACGTAGCCGGAACTCCGCTCGGCCGCCGCGGGCGGGGCCAGCTCCACCTTCTTCACCCCGAGCGCCGACGCGAGGGCCTTCAGGTCGAGGCGTCCCGACACCGGGACCACACCCACGGCCAGGCTGCGCGGCCCGGTGGCGACGACGAGGGTCTTGAACACCTGCTCGGGGTCGCGGCCGGTCTCGCGGATCACCTCGGCCCCGAAGTCGGTGGCGTCGTCGTGGTGGGTGTAGGCCACCGCGGTGAACGCGACCCCGGCAGCCGTCAGGGCCTCGGTGGCGGGTGTACCGCCGGTTGGCGGGGTGTGCGAAGAGGGGCTGGTGCGGCTCACGCGTTCGACCCTAGCCGCGCGCGGGGCGTCCGCCCAGGTTCAGAGTGCGGCCACGAGGGCGACCAGCAGCGGGGCGAACACGAGCGCGGGGAGCAGGTCTCCGACGGGGATCTGCCGGATGCGGAGCAGCCGCAGCCCGAGCCCGAGGAGGATCACGCCGCCCGTCGCGGTGAGCGCGTCGATCTGACCGGCGGTGAACAGGTCGCCGAACCAGAAGCCCGCCAGGGTCAGCGCGCCCTGAATGACGCCAACCGCCACTGCCGAGAGCAGGACGCCCCAGCCCAGCGTGGTCGCCAACGCGATCGCGGCGAAGCCGTCCAGCACGGCCTTGACGAGCAACTGGTCGGCCCCGCGGCCGAGACCGTCCGACAGCGATCCCAGGATGGTCAGGGGCCCGACGCAGAACAGCAGCGTCGGCGTGACCACGGCGGCAACGAAGGTGCCGGCGTCCTCCTCGGCGGCGAAGCGGGTGCGCAACCGGTCGGCCACCGCCTCCAGCCGGTCCTCAATGCGCAGGGTCGAGCCGGTCAGGGCGCCCAGCAGCAGAGATCCCAGCACGATCAGGACGCCGGCGGACCCGACCTCGGCGGCCAGCGCCGGGGAGGCGACCGTGAGGGCCGACTGGACGCCGAGCACGATCGTCACGAGCCCGAGCACGTCGGTGACCGTGGTCCGGGTGCGCTCGGGGATGCGGTGCCCCACCACCAGCCCCAGCAGGGCGCCGACGGCGACCGTGACCACGTTCGCGACCGTGCCGAAGCCGATGAACATGGCGCCCATACAATCACGTTCGTGGAACTGCGCATGATCGACGTCCGAGGCACGTCCCCCGACTACCGCACCGTGGTGCCCCGCGGTGCCGTCGACGTCGAGCACGCCGTCGCCGTCGTCCGGCCCATCTGTGACGCCGTCGCCGAGCGCGGTGCGGACGCCCTCGCCGAGTTCTCCGAGCGGTTCGACCGCGTGACGCCGCCCTCGTTCCGTGTGCCGGCCGACGTGCTGGAACGGTGCGCCGACGAGCTGGACGCCGACGTCCGAGCCGCGTTCGTCGAGTCGATCCGCCGCCGCCGGGCCGTCGCCGAGACCGAGGGCGCCGCGCCGCTGACCTCGGCCAAGGTCGCCCCCGGGGCCGTGGTGGAGACCAAGACGGTCCCGGTCGCGCGCGTCGGGTTGTACGTGCCCGGCGGGCTCGCGCCGTTGGCGTCCAGCGTGTTGATGAATGTGGTGCCGGCCCAGGTGGCCGGCGTCGAGAGCCTGGCCGTGGCGTCCCCGCCGAGCGCCGAGCACGGCGGCTGGCCGCACCCGTCGATCCTCGGGCTGTGCCACCTGCTCGGCGTCGAGGAGGTGTACGCCGTCGGTGGCGCGCAGGCGATCGCCCTGTTCGCCCACGGCGTGGACGGGCTGTGCGCGCCGGTCGACCTGGTGACCGGCCCCGGGAACATCTACGTCGTCGCCGCGAAGCGGCTGCTGCGCGGGGTGGTGGGCATCGACTCCGAGGCCGGCCCCACCGAGATCGCCGTGCTGGCCGACGATTCGGCCGACCCGGCGTTCGTCGCCGCCGACCTCATCAGCCAGGCCGAGCACGACCCCCTGGCCGGATCGGTCCTCGTCACGGACTCACCCGAGCTGGCGGCGTCGGTGAACGCGCTGCTCGCCGGGCAGGTCAGGGCGCTGGCCAACACCGAACGCATCGAGACCGCGCTCACCGGCCCGCAGTCAGCCATCGTGCTGACCGACGACCTCGAGCAGGGATTGGCGGTGGTGGACGCCTACGCCGCCGAGCACCTCGAGATCCACACCCGGGACGCCTACGCCGTGGCCCACCGCGTCCGCAACGCGGGGGCGATCTTCGTGGGGCCGTGGTCGCCGGTGCCGCTCGGGGACTACTCCGCCGGCTCCACCCACGTGTTGCCGACCGCGGGCGCGGCACGCCACAGCTCGGGCCTGACGGTGCGTTCGTTCACGAAGACCGTGCACCTCATCCACTACGACGAGGCGGCGCTGCGCGAGGTGGGGCCCACGGTGGCGGCCTTCGCCACGGCCGAGCACCTTCCCGGCCACCGCGCGGCCATCACGATCCGCACCGAGGAGCCGCGGGGGGACCGGTGGTGAATCTCGCTCGGGCCGATCTCACCCAACCCGTCCTCACCCTGGCCGACCTGCCGCTGCGCCCGGAGCTGGTGGGGGAGGAGCCCTACGGCGCGCCGCAGCTCGACGTCCCCGTCTGCCTCAACGTCAACGAGAACCCCTATCCGCCCTCGCCGGCCGTGGCCGCGGAGATGGCCGAGGCCGTGGTGGCGGCGTCCTTCAACCGCTACCCCGACCGGGAGTTTCGCGGCCTGCGCGCCCAGCTCGCGGCCTACCTCGGCCACGGCCTGACGCCGGACCACGTCTGGGCGGCCAACGGCTCCAACGAGGTGATGACACACGTGCTCGGCGCGTTCGGCGGCCCCGGACGCCGCCTGCTCACGTTCACGCCGACCTACTCGATGTACCCCGAGTACGCCCGCAACACCCACACCGACTACGTCACGGTGCCGCGCCGGGCCGATTTCTCCCTCGACGCGGCCACCGTGTTGGACGCCGTCGCCGCGCACGCGCCCACCGTCGTGCTCATCACCACGCCGAACAACCCGACCGGCACCTCGACCCCGCTGGCGGTGATCGAGGAGGTGCTCGCCGGCACCGACGCGCTGGTGGTGATCGACGAGGCCTACCAGGAGTTCAGCTCAACACCGGAGGCCACCGCGCTGACGCTGTTGGCCGAGCACGGCAACCTCATCGTCAGCCGCACGATGAGCAAGGCGTTCGCGTTCGCCGGCGGACGCCTCGGCTACCTCGCCGCGCACCCCGCGGTGGTGGACGCCTGCCGCATCATTCGCTTGCCCTACCATCTCTCGGCCCAGACCCAGGCGGTGGCGTCCGTGGCCCTGCGGCACGCCGACGAGATGCTCGCGCGCGTCGCCGACCTGCGTGACGAGCGCGACGCGCTGCTGCGGACGCTGCCGGAGCTGGGCTACGAGGTGGTGGAGTCCGACGCGAACTTCGTACTCGTCGGACGGTGGGCCGACCGCCATCTCGCGTGGCAGCAGTTGCTCGACGCAGGCGTCCTCGTGCGGGAGACTGGCCCGGCCGGGTTCCTGCGCGTGAGCGCCGGGACGCCGGAGGAGATGGCAGCCTTCCACGCCGCGTTGGCCCGGGTCGACGCGCCGAGAACGGAGCAGTGATGGGGCGCACCGCGCGCATCGAGCGATCCACCAGCGAATCCACGATCACCGTCGAGCTGGACCTCGACGGGACGGGGGCGTCGACGATCAGCACCGGTGTGGGGTTCTACGACCACATGCTGACGGCGCTGGCGAAGCACTCGCTGATCGACCTGACGGTGGACGCCGTCGGCGATGTCCACATCGACGGGCACCACGTGGTGGAGGACACGGCCATCGTGATCGGCCAGGCGCTGCGCGAGGCGCTGGGGGACAAGAAGGGCATCCGCCGCTTCGCCGATGCGCTGGTGCCGCTGGACGAGGCGCTCGCCCGCTGCGTCGTGGACGTGGCGGGGCGTCCGTACGTCGTGTGCACCGGTGAGCCGGAGGGGCAGGTGTACGCGCTGATCGGCGGCTCGGGCGTCCCGTACGCGGGGTCGATGACCCGGCACGTCGTGGAGTCCCTGGCGTTGAACGCGGGGCTGTGCGTGCACCTGGAGCTGGTGTGCGGACGCGACCCCCACCACATCGTCGAGGCGCAGTTCAAGGCCCTGGCCCGAGCGCTGCGGTTCGCGATCGAGCCCGACCCACGCATCGAGGGTGTCGTGCCCTCCACGAAGGGCGCCCTGTGAGGGTGGCGGTGCTCGACTACGGGTCGGGCAACCTGCACTCGGCGACGCGGGCGCTGACGGCGGCGGGTGCCGACGTGGTGCTGACGGCGGACGCCGACGTCTGCCGGGACGCCGACGGGCTCGTCGTGCCCGGGGTCGGGGCGTTCGCCGCATGCGTGGCGGGCCTGCGGGCGGTGGACGGCCCCCGCGTCATTCGCGAGCGGTTGGCGTCCGGACGCCCCGTGCTGGGCATCTGCGTGGGGCACCAGGTGATGTTCGCGCGCGGGGTCGAACACGGGGTGGAGGCCGACGGCGTCGGCGTCCTGCCCGGCGTCGTGGAGGCGCTGGCGTCCACCCGGTTGCCGCACATGGGCTGGAACACGGTGTCGCCCCCCGGCGGGTCGGCGTTGTTCGCCGGGATCGCGGCGGAGCGGTTCTACTTCGTGCACAGCTACGGCGTGCGTGCCGCGTCCGTGTCGGGCTGGCCAGACGATGTCGCGGTGACCTGGGCCGAGCACGGCGGAGACCGGTTCGTCGCGGCGGTGGAGCACGGCGCACTGAGCTCCACCCAGTTCCACCCGGAGAAGTCGGGTGCCGCCGGGGCCGCCCTGCTGCGCAACTGGCTCGCGACGCTCTGAGTCACGTCCTGGCCCCCGGCGTTCCGCTGCCCGCCCAAGGGGCCTCCACACCTTTCCCGAGAAGACCTGCGGTAGGCACCGAGGGATGAGAAGAGGATCCAGACTTTCGAAGGGCGCGGGACTTTCCTCAGAGGGCGTAGCATTCGATCCGCCTTGCCCCCCAACGTTCACTTCGCGCACGATGCACAGGAGACACCATGTCCGGACTCCGCCCAGCCCGTCCGGCCGGCGTCCTCACACTGGCCCCCAGTTCCCTTGCCTCATTCCCTGCTCCTACCGCGGCTTTCGTTGTCCGGACCGGACCCAGTGCGGGGCGCATCCCTGCGAACAGGCCTTGGATTCCGCGACTCACGAGTCCATGCGGCGTCTGGAACAGGACGAACGTCTCAGACCACCGATGCAACGGGAACTGACGAGTGGGCCGATACGTGTCTGAGGAGCAGCTGGGTCAGCATCCGAAGCGGCGTTGGGTGTTGCCCCTCGCCCTGGTGGCGGTCATCATGGTGGGCGGATTCGGCATCGTCCGGTTGTCCTCCGCGCTGGTGACGTGGTCGGACGCCTCGAATCGGGGCAAGCTCGACCTAGTGGCAGAGTTCGTGAACAGCGAGCCCAACCCCGATTGGCCGTACCTCGACACCGAGGATCGCACCGCGCAGGTCTGTGCCGCACCAGTCGACTGCGTTCAGGCGGTGGGCAACGAGTACCTCACCCTGCTGAAGTTCGACGACGTGGACCAAGCACGCCGGTACGCCGACTCACTCGGACCTGACGGGCACCGGATCGATCCTCTGGTGCTGCACTTCGATGGGACGCCCGTGACGGCTCAGGCGCGCGAGGAGGTCATCGCGACCGTGAGCGGGATCAACGCCAGCAGCCCGGACTGAGACCGTCCCAGCTCCAGCACGTCGGGGTGGGACGCGAAGTCGTTCACCTCGATGTCGGTGGCCTCCTGCGCGCTCAGCGCCGCGACCGTGGCGCCGGTCCGCTCGCTTCCGGCGCTTCGGGCGCTTCCGGCCAGGCGGCCACCTTCCCTGTGACGCTCAAGATCATGCAGGCCGGCGAGCTGCACTGCGCCACGTGTCATCGAGGTGCGCCACCTGTCAGCAGGGTGCGCCACGGCACCGCGCAGCGCGTCCGGCGGTGGGGGCGGCGGCGTCTGAAGGCACCCTTTGGGGTACGACTGCGGCGGACGCCTGTTGGACGGCCTGCCGGGCGCGTAGCGTCATGACCAACCGACAGCGGCACCATCCGACAGCGGCACCATCCGACAGCGAGAGGGTTTCACCATGGCAGAGCAGCAGCAGCAGCACGACGACGCCGGCGCGGCCGGCACCCGTGGCACCGGGGGCGAACTCCACCAAGAGGTGCGGGGCGAAGTTGCGCTGACCACGGCCCAGGGCATTCCGGTCTCCGACAACCAGAACTCGTTGCGCGCGGGCCGCCGCGGTCCGACGCTGCTCGAGGACATGGCGATGCGGGAGAAGATCTTCCACTTCGACCACGAGCGCATCCCGGAGCGCGTCGTCCACGCCCGGGGCTACGGCGCCCACGGCACGTTCACGACCACCGAGAGCCTCGCGGACGTGACGACGGCCGACATCTTCGCGGAGGTCGGGCGCGAAACCGAGGCGTTCGTGCGGTTCTCCACCGTGGCCGGTGCCAAGGGATCGTTCGACCTGGCGCGCGACGTCCGCGGTTTCGCTGTGAAGCTCTACACCCGGCAGGGCAACTGGGACATCGTCGGCAACAACATCCCGGTCTTCTTCATCCAGGACGCCATCAAGTTCCCCGACCTCGTCCACGCGGTCAAGGAGGCACCCGACCGCGCGTTCCCGCAGGCGCAGTCGGCCCACGACAACTTCTGGGACTTCGTCTCCTGGATGCCCGAGGCCATTCACATGACGCTGTGGCAGATGTCGGATCGCGCCATCCCGCGGTCGTTCCGGTTCATGGAGGGCTTCGGCGTCCACACGTTCCGCTTCCTGGATGCCAGCGGCAAGGCGACGTTCGTGAAGTTCCACTGGAAGCCCGTCCAGGGTCTGCAGTCGGTGGTCTGGAACGAGGCCGTGAAGATCAACGGCGCCGACCCGGACTTCCACCGCCGCGACCTCTGGGACGCCATCACCTCCGGTGACTTCCCCAGCTGGGATCTTGGTGTCCAGCTGTTCGACGAGGAGTTCGCCGACAGCTTCGAGTTCGACGTGCTCGACGCGACGAAGCTCATCCCCGAGGAGCAGGTGCCGGTGCGCATCGTCGGACGCCTCACGCTCGACCGGGTCGTCGACAACGACTTCGCCGAGACCGAGCAGGTGGCCTTCCACACCGGCAACGTGCCGCCCGGCATCGACTTCAGCGAGGATCCGCTGCTGCAGGGCCGCAACTTCTCCTACCTCGACACGCAGCTCTCGCGGCTGGGGAGCACGAACTTCACCCAGCTCCCGGTGAACGCGCCGCGGTGCCCGGTCGCGCACTTCCAGCGCGACGGTCACATGCAGGGCCATGTGCCGGTCGGTCGGGCCAACTACGAGCCCAACGGCTGGTCCGGGGCCGAGCGCGGCCCCCGTGCGGACGCGGCGTCCGGCTTCACCTCGCACGCGACCCCGCTCGAGGGGGCCACGGTGCGCGAGCGCTCGGAGACCTTCGCCGACCACTACAGCCAGGCTCGGCAGTTCTGGATCTCCCAGACCGACGTCGAGCAGGAGCACATCGTCAACGCCTACACCTTCGAGCTCAGCAAGTGCGACGAGGAGTCGGTGCGCGAGCGCATCGTCGCCCACCTGCGCAACGTGCACCCCGATCTGGCCCAGGGTGTGGCCGACGGTCTGGGCATGGAGCTGCCCGAGCCGGCCGACGCCGCGCTGGAGCCCCGCACCGACCTGCCGGCCTCGGACGCGCTGAGCATCCTGAAGAACGGTCCGGAGTCGTTCGCGGGCCGCAAGCTCGGCATCCTGCTGACCAAGGGCGCCGACGGGGCCGTGGTCGCCGCGGTGCGGGACGCCTTCACCGCGGCGGGCGCCACCGTGGAGCTCATCGCCCCCACGCGTGGCCCGATCACGCTGAGTGACGGCACCCCCGTGACGGCCGACCACGCCGTCGACGGCGGCCCGTCGGTGCTGTTCGACGCGGTGGCGCTCCTGCCCAGCGCCGACGGCGCCACGCAGCTGGTCGGCCGTTCCACGGCCCGGGACTTCGTCGCGGACGCCTTCGCCCACCGCAAGTTCATCGGCCTGGGGGCGGACGCCGGCCCGCTGCTGGTGGCCGCGGGTGTGGACCCGGACGACGGCGTCCTGCCGCTGGACGCCGGCGCCGCCGAGACGTTCCTCACCCGCTGCGGCGAGCTGCGGTTCTGGGATCGCGACGTCAAGCCCTGACGGTGGTTCTCCTCTCCGCTGACCGCGGGGTGGGAGAGTGCGCATCGGTCGCTGGCGAACTGATCCGTTCGCGGATCAGTTCGCCAGCGCGTCCGGTGACTCTGTTTGCCGAGCTGGTGATTCTGTTTGCCGAGAGCGCTGCTCTGTCTGCCGAGTCGGCGGCGAGGCGGGCGGTCCGGCCGGAAACCGGGGCCAGCCGGTAACCTGCCTCAGGTGAAGTCGCTCACCTTGCTGCCCGCCGTCGACGTCCAGTCCGGCCAGGCCGTCCAGCTCACCCAGGGCATCGCCGGGTCGGAGAAGACCTTCGGGGATCCGCTGGCCGCCGCCCGCCGCTGGCAGGACGCCGGCGCCGAGTGGCTGCACCTCGTCGACCTGGACGCGGCCTTCGGACGCGGCTCGAATGCGGACGTCATCGCCGAGATCACCGCCGCGATGGAGCTGAACGTGGAGCTGTCGGGTGGCATTCGTGACGACGCCTCCCTCGAGCGTACGTTGGCCACCGGCTGCCGCCGGGTCAACATCGGCACCGCGGCGCTGGAGAACCCGGAGTGGTGCGCCAAGATCATCGGCGAGCACGGCGACCGGATCGGCATTGCGATCGACGTGAAGGGCACCAAGCTGGCGGCGCGCGGCTGGGTGCGTGAGGGGGGAGACTGGGCGCAGGCCGTGGACGAGCTGACGGCCGCCGGCTGTTCCACCTTCGTGGTGACCGACGTGGCCTCGGACGGCATGCTCACCGGCCCGAACATCGATCTCCTGCAGCAGGTCGCGGCTCGCACCGGCGCCGAGGTCATCGCGTCGGGCGGCATCGCCCAGCTCGATGACCTCCGGGCACTCCGGGAGCTGGTGCCGCTTGGCATCACCGGTGCGATCATCGGCACGGCGCTCTACGTCGGCAACTTCACCCTCACCGACGCCCTGGTTGTCGCCGGCGACTGAGGTCCTGACTCCTCGCTGCCATCCGGGAGTGGTCTCCCGCTGGGGTGCCCCGCGTCGCCCCTCTGGCGCTGGCGTCGCCTGCCTGCCCCCGGGGGGCGCCTCCCTTCCGCTGGTGTCGCGTCCCTGTCGGACGCGTCGCCTCCCTGTCGCACGCGTCGCCTCCCTGTCGCACGCCTCGCCTCCCTGTCGGACGCGTCGCGTCCCTGTCGGACGCGTCGCCGCCCCATCCCAAACCCACGACCCTGCCGCTGCAACGCTGGGGAGGTGGGTTGCGGGCAGGGTCGCGACGGTGGTGGTAGGGAGGCGACGGTACCGGTAGGGAGGCGCGGGCGGCGGCAGGGGAGCGGGGCTACCGGCAGGGTGGCGGGGCTACCGGCAGGGTGGCGGGGATGGGGGTGACCCATCGGTGGACCCGGCTTGATCGCAGGAATGGGCGCCGTCGGAGCGGCTCCCACGGCCGGCACCCGTGGACGCCATCCGCCGGGAGGCACCTGCGTCCTGTCGACGCCGGACGGTCGGTGGTGTCGAGAACCCATGCACATGCACGCCTTGTCGACGCCTGACGGACCGCGCACGTCGAGAATCCATGCACATGCACGCCTTGTCGACGCTGGACGGCCCGCGCACGTCGAGAACCCATGCACATGCACGCCTCGTCGACGCCGGGGCGTCAGCAACCGAGACCCTACGGCGCCCGCGCGCCGGACGCCCGCGCGCAGCGGAACGCGCCGAGCGCACTAGAATCGGGAAAGTTGAGAACCCAGAACCAACGGGAGAAGCATGAGCGGTCACTCCAAGTGGGCCACCACGAAGCACAAGAAGGCGGCGATCGACGCCAAGCGCGGCAAGCTGTTCGCGAACCTCATCAAGAAGATCGAGGTCGCGGCGCGCACCGGTGGTGGTGACCCCGGGGGCAACCCGACGCTGTACGACGCCATCCAGAAGGCGAAGAAGAACTCCGTTCCCAACGACAACATCGATCGCGCCGTCAAGCGCGGTTCGGGCGTCGGCGGCGAGGCGGTCGACTACGTCGAGATCATGTACGAGGCGTACGGCCCCGGGGGCGTCGCGATCCTCATCGAGTGCCTCACCGACAATCGCAACCGCTCGGCGTCCGATGTGAAGGTCGCGATCACGCGCAACGGCGGCACGCAGGCCGACGTCGGCTCGGTGAGCCGCATCTACGACCGCAAGGGCGTCGTCACGGTCGCCAAGCAGCAGGCGAAGCCCGTCAGCGAGGATGACCTGCTCGAGGCCACCCTCGAGGCCGAGCCGGAGGACATCGTCGACGGCGGCGAGTCCTTCCAGATCGTCTGCGACCCGACCAACCTGGTCGAGGTGCGCAAGGCCGTCCAGGACGCGGGGCTCGACTACGACGCCGCCGAGGTGGAGTTCCGCCCCCAGTACGACCAGGCGGTGTCGGACGCCGACGGCGCGGCCAAGCTGTTCAAGCTGCTGGACGCCATCGAGGACGTCGACGACGTGCAGAACGTCTACTCCAATGAGGACGTGCCGGAGGAAATCCTCGAATCCCTCGACGCCTGAGCCTAGGATCCGAACAGACGTTCGGCAGCAGACGGACGGTCGTGCCCCCGGGAGCATCCCGGTGGGTGTGACCTTCGGCGAAGGGGATTCATGCGCGTTCTGGGGATCGACCCCGGCCTCACCCGGTGCGGCATCGGGGTGATCGAGGGCCAGCCCGGGCGCAAGCCTGCGCTGCTCCTGGCCGACGTGATCCGCACCCCGGCCGCCATGGAGACCGGTCAGCGGCTCGCCGCCGTCGAACGCTCGCTCGTGCGGTACGTGGCGGAGTACCGCCCGGACGCCCTCGCCGTCGAGCGGGTCTTCGCGCGCCGGGACGTGAGCTCGATCATCGGGACGGCGCAGGCGTCCGGCGTCGTGCTCCTCGTGGGCACGCGGGCCGGGCTGGCTGTCGCCCAGCACACGCCGACCGAGGTGAAGGCCGCCATCACCGGCAATGGCCGCGCCGACAAGGCGCAGGTGGGGCAGATGGTCATGCGGATCCTCGCCCTCGACGCACCCCCCAAGCCGGCAGACGCCGCGGACGCCGTCGCGCTGGCCGTCTGCCACCTGTGGCGCGCGCCCGCCATCGCCCGCATCGCCCAGGCGCAGCAGCGCCGCGACCTCGCCGAGGGGCGCGCCCGAGCCCGTGCCCTCGCCGCCGAACGGAGAAAGCCCGCATGATCGCCCAGCTGACCGGCACCGTCGTCTCCGTGGGGGGCACCTGGGTGGTGCTCGATCTCTCCGGTTTCGGCGTGCGCGCCCTGTGCTCCCCGGCGACGGTCGCGTCCGTCCGGGTGGGGGAGGCGACCACGCTGTACACCTCGCTCATCGTCCGCGAGGACTCCCTCACCCTCTACGGCTTCGCCGAACCCGAGGAGCGGGACGCGTTCGAGCTCGTGCAGTCGGCGTCCGGGGTCGGACCGAAGATCGCCCAGGCGGTGGTCTCGGTGCTGCCTCCGGGGGAGTTCCGCGCCGCGATCCTTGCTGAGAACGTCGTGGCGCTCACCAAGGTGCCCGGCATCGGCCCCAAGGGCGCCAAGAAGATGGTCATCGAACTCAAGGACAAGGTCAACGCCCTCGGTGCCACGCCGGACCTGTCGTCCGGGCCGGTGCCGGCGCCGTCCGAGGTGTGGCGCGAGCAGGTGGCGTCCGGGTTGGAGTCGCTCGGCTGGTCGGCCAAGGACGCCGCCGCCGCGGTCGAGCGCGTCGCGCCGCTGCAGGAGGAGGACCCGGGCGTCGGCATCGGGGAGCTCATGCGGGCGGCGCTGAAGAGTCTGGCGCGCTGAGGTGGCGACGCTGTCGGAGGATCCGCTGGACCCGCACGCCCACCTCGACGACTCCGCCGCCGAGGGTGCGCTGCGGCCCCCCTCGCTGGCCGAGTTCCGCGGCCAGCCACGGGTTTCCGAGCAACTCGGCCTCGTGCTGGACGCCGCCCGCGCCCGCGGTCAGGTGCCCGACCACGTGTTGCTGTCCGGCCCGCCCGGGCTGGGCAAGACGACGCTGGCCATGATCATCGCCCACGAGCTCGGCCAACCCCTGCGCATCAGCTCGGGCCCGGCGATCCAGCACGCGGGGGACCTCGCCGCGATCCTCAGCGGGCTGACCGAGGGGGAGGTGTTCTTCCTCGACGAGATCCACCGCATGAGCCGGCCAGCCGAGGAGATGTTGTACCTCGCGATGGAGGACTTCCGCGTCGACGTGATCGTCGGCAAGGGCCCGGGCGCCACCGAGATCCCGCTCGAGATCCCGCGGTTCACCCTGGTGGGCGCCACGACGCGCGCCGGTCTGCTGCCCGGCCCGCTGCGCGACCGTTTCGGCTTCACCGGCCAACTCGACTACTACGAGGCCGGCGCGCTCGTCGGCATCGTCGCGCGCAGCGCAACCCTGCTCCAGGTGGAGCTCGACACGCCGAGCGCCGAGGTCATCGCATCCCGCAGCCGCGGGACGCCCCGCATCGCGAACCGCCTGCTGCGCCGCGTCCGCGACTATGCGCTCGTGAAGGCGTCCGGCCGCATCACCCCCGGGGTCGCGGCCGCCGCCCTGGAGCTCTACGAGGTCGACGAACTGGGCCTCGACCGGCTCGACCGCGCGGTGCTCGACGCAATCTGTGTGCGCTTCGGCGGCGGCCCCGTCGGGCTCTCCACGCTGGCCATGAGCGTGGGGGAGGAGACCGAGACGGTGGAGGAGGTTGCCGAGCCCTACCTCATCCGGCAGGGGTTCCTCATGCGGACGCCGCGCGGCCGCGTCGCCACCCGGCGGGCCTGGAACCACCTGGGGCTCGCCGTTCCCGCGACGCACACGGACCTGTTCAGCACCGGGCAGGAGTAGAAGGTAGTCTTGCCCGGTGTTCAGCCCCCGGCCGGGGGTGCAGCCGATCGAAAGCTCGAAGGAATCATGCCTGACCCACAATTGATGTCGACGCTCCTGATGCTCGCGCTGATGGTCGCCGCCTTCTACTTCCTGCTGATCCGCCCCGCGCAGCGCAAGCAGCGCCAGCAGCAGGAGATGGTGAGCCAGTTGGGCCCGGGCTCGCGCGTCATGACGACGTCGGGCGTCTACGGCACGATCGCGCAGCTCGGTGACCGCCAGGCCGTCATCGAGATCGCCCCGGGCGTGGAGATGACCGTGCTGAAGCAGGCCATCATGAAGGCCGTCGACCCGGCCGACGACGAGTTCGTCTACGACGAGGTCGACGCGGTCGACGCCGACGACGCGGCGCTCACCGACGAGGTGCTCCTCGACGAGACGGTGCAGCCCCTCGACGGGTACGCCGACCCCACGCTGGCCCGCGACGAGCCGACGACGTACGAGCGCCCCCAACAGCAGTAACCCCTTTCTTCCCCATCGCCTCCGAGGACGTTCACCCGTGGCCACCGAGACCAGGCATCGGCAGCGACCGCTGCGCACCCTGATCATCTTCTTCGCATTCATTGCGGTGCTGTTCGGCATCATGGCCCTGAGCGGGGCGTGGGCGCCCAAGCTGGGCCTCGACCTGCGGGGCGGCACGACGATCACGCTCACCGCGCGCAACATCACGGGCGGCGGGGGTGTGGACCAGGCGAGCCTCGAGCAGGCGCGCACGATCATCCAGCAGCGCGTGGACGCCGTCGGCGTCGGTGAGTCCGAGGTCGCGACGGTCGGCAACAACCAGATCCAGGTCTCGGTGCCGAACGTCGCCCCTGCCCAGCTCCAGGAGATGGTCGGCCAGACCGCCCAGCTGTACTTCCGGGGCGTCCACAGCATGGAGGCCGTCCAGGCGGCCGTGGCGCCCACCGAGCCCAGCGTGGACGCCTCCGGCGACGCCACCGCGGCGCCGGCGGCCCCCGACGCGTCTGCGGAGCCGACGTCGACCGAGTCGCCCGCCGCGGTCGACCCCCGGCCGGCGCCCGGCCTCCCGACGCCCGCCGCCACCCCGCGCCCGACCGAACCGGCGGCCGTCCAGCCCACCACCGAGGAGGCGTTGGCCTGGCAGCCGTCGAGCCGCGACCTCTCCGACTTCGCCGCCTACCAGTGCGGCGACGACTTCCCGGACGTGACCGACCAGCCGCTGATCACCTGCGACCGGGAGGGCACCACGAAGTTCCTGCTCGGGCCGGCGCTGCTGACCGGTGACATGCTCACCAACGCCCAGGCCGGCATCCCGCAGGGCCAGGTCAGCTGGATCGTCAACCTGCAGTTCAACGACGTGGGCACCGGCATCTTCAGCACGGTGTCGTCGGATCTGGCGGCTCGCACCGAGCCGCAGAACCAGTTCGCGATCGTGCTGGACTCCCAGGTCATCTCCGCGCCGCGGATGAACGAGCCGATCCCGAACGGGCAGGCGCAGATCTCGGGCGACTTCACCCAGCAGACGGCGAACGACTTGGCGAACGTGCTGCGCTACGGCGCGCTGCCGCTGGCCTTCGACCTGTCCGAGGTCTCGAACGTGTCGCCGACCCTGGGCGGCGAGCAGCTGAGCGCCGGCCTCATCGCCGGCGCGATCGGTCTGATCCTCGTCATCGGGTACGCCGTCTTCTACTACCGCGCTCTCAGCGCCGTGGTCATCGGCTCCCTGGCGGTGGCGGCCGTGCTGACCTACCAGTTCATGGTGCTGCTGGGTGAGGGCATGGGCTTCGCGCTCAACCTGCCCGGCATCGCCGGCGTCATCGTCGCCATCGGCATGACGGCCGACTCGTTCATCATCTTCTTCGAACGGATCCGCGACGAGGTGCGGGAGGGCCGCAGCCTGCGCAGCGCGATCGAGACCGGCTGGGTGGGCTCGCGCAAGACGATCCTGATCGCGGACGCCGTGTCGCTGCTGTCGGCGGTGGTGCTGTTCATCTTGGCCATCGGATCGGTGCGCGGCTTCGCCTTCACCCTCGGGCTCACGACCCTGATCGACATCGCCGTGGTCTTCTGGTTCACCAAGCCGCTCATGACGCTGCTCGGCCGCACCCGCTACTTCGGCGAGGGACGCCGCTTCTCGGGCTTCGAGCCGGAGCACCTCGGTGCCACCCAACGCGGACGCGGCCTCTCCCGCCGGCGTGCGCTCGCCACCCCGAAGGAGGCGTGATGGCGAAGAACGCCCGCTCGAGCCTGGCCCACCGGCTCTACTCCGGCGAGGTCAGCTACGACTTCGTGGGTCACCGCAAGCGCTGGTACCTGATCTCGGCGGTCCTGTTGGTGGCCTGCCTGGCCTTCATCGGGTTGCGCGGCCTGAACCTGTCCATCGACTTCACCGGCGGCTCGGAGTTCAACGTGCCCACCCCGGTGACGGCGACGACGGTGGACGAGTACCGCACCGTGGCGCAGGACACGGATCTGCCCGACCTGGGTGAGGTGCGGGTGAACACGATCGGCGACGACCAGGTCCGCGTCCAGACGCGCGCCCTGAACGCCGAGGAGATCAACCAGATGACGGCCGCGCTGGCCGAGCACGCGGGCGTGGACACCACCGAGGTGACCAACAACCTCATCGGGTCATCCTGGGGCCAGCAGATCACCCAGCAGGGGCTGATCGCCCTGGTGGTGTTCCTCGTGCTCGTGGCGTTGATGATCTGGGCCTACTTCCGCAACTGGAAGATGTCGGTCGCAGCACTCATCGCCCTGGCGCACGACCTGATCGTGGTGATCGGTGTCTACGCCCTGCTGCAGTTCACGTTCAGCCCGGCCAGCCTCATCGGCACCCTGACCATCCTCGGGTACTCCCTGTACGACACCGTGGTGGTGTTCGATCGGGTGCGGGACAACCTCCGCGAGGTGAAGGGCTCCGACCGCACGCTCGCCCAGTGGGTCAACCTGGCCGTCAACCAGGTGTTGATCCGCTCGCTGAACACGACGATCATCGGCGTCCTCCCGGTGGCCGCGCTGCTGTTCACCGGCACGTTCATCCTGGGGACCGGCCCGCTCATGGATCTGGGTCTCGCCCTCTTCGTCGGCATGATCGCCGGCGCGTACAGCTCGATCTTCCTGGCCGCCCCGCTGTTCGTGGAGTTGCGCCAGCGCGACGCCGACATGGTGGAGCACGAGGCCCGCCTCGAGCGCCGCCGGGCGCGGAAGTCCGAGCGGGCGTCCCGGGTGGGCGCCGACGCGGACGAGCCGGCCACGCAGCAGCCGGTGGGCTACGCCACGGCGCTCAGTGGGGCGTCCGCCGTCGACCCGCGCACGCTGGGGGCGGTTCGTCCCGACGAGCTGCGACCCGAGCAGATGGGCCCGCGGACCCAGCCGAAGCGCACCACCCGATCCCAGCGACGCCAGGACCAGCCGTGAGCGCGCCGCTGCCGCTGGGTCCTGACCCGGTCGCTCGGATCGAGGCGCTGATCCGCGACGTCCCCGACTGGCCCAAGCCCGGCGTCGTCTTCAAGGACATCACGCCGCTCCTGGCCGATGCCGAGGGGTTCCGGCTCGCGGTCGACCAGATCACCGCGCTGGCCCCCACCCCGATCGACATCGTGGTGGGGATGGAGGCGCGGGGCTTCCTCTTCGCCGCGCCGGTGGCGTTGAGTTTGGGGGCCGGTTTCGTCCCGGTGCGCAAGCCGGGCAAGCTGCCGTCGGCGTCCATCGAGGAGAGCTTCGCGCTCGAGTACGGTCACGCCACCCTCGCCATGCACACCGACGCCCTGTGGCCGGGGGCGCGCGTCCTCGTCGTCGACGACATCCTCGCCACCGGCGGCACCGTCGGGGCCACGGCGTCCCTCATCAAGCGGCAGGGGGCCGAGCTGGTGCACGTGGCGGTGTTGATGGAGCTGGGCTTCCTGAACGGTCGCGAGGCGCTCGCGCAGACGGGCATCGATGCGGTGTCCGCGGTTGTGACGGTCTGAGGCGTGGCCGCGCCCGCCCCTGCGCGTGGGCCCGCGGAGGCCCTCGTCCGGCTGCCGCGGCTGCGCGAGGACCCCTTCCGCGAGATCGCCCGGCGCATCGGGCTGGTGGTGTTGATCATGGCCCTCAACACCGCGGTGGTGTGGTTCGACCGCGCCAGCTATGCCGACAACATCAACCAGGACGGCATCAGCCTGATCGATGCGGTGTACTACGCCACCGTCACCGTGACCACCACGGGCTACGGTGACATCACGCCCGTGTCCGACCACGCCCGCCTGCTGAACGCCATCGTCGTGACGCCGCTGCGCATCGCGTTCCTGGTGTTGTTGGTCGGCACGACGCTGGAGGTGCTGGCCAACCAGGGCCGGCAGTCGATCCTGGACGCCCGCTGGAGGAGGAAGATGCGCAATCACACCGTGCTGCTGGGTTACGGGACCATGGGGCGCAGCGCGCTGCAGACGCTGCTGCGCAGCGGGGCGCAGCGCGACCGCGTGGTCGTGGTGGACGCCAACCCCATCGCGGTGGACGCCGCGAACCACGACGGCATCGCGGCCTTCCACGGCGACGCGACGTCACGAGATCTGCTGCGGCGCGCCGAGCTGCCGAAGGCCAAGCACATCATCATCACGGTCAACCGGGACGACACGGCGATCCTCGCCACGCTGACCGCCCGCCAACTCAACCCGCACGCGCACATCGTGGCGTCGGTGCGCCAGGCCGAGAACATCTCCCTGCTGCGGCAGTCCGGCGCCGACGGGGTCGTGACGTCCTCGGACGCCGTCGGTCGCCTCGTCGGGCTGGCCACCCTGAGCCCCGACATGGGCAACCTCATGGACGACCTGCTGACCCACGGCGAGGGGCTGGAGATCTCCCAGCGCAACGTGGCTCCCGACGAGGTGGGCGCCGGCGCGGAAACCATCACCGGCGAGCAGGTGCTCGGCGTGGTGCGCGGTGGGCTGCTGCGGCGCTTCTACGACCCGAGCTGTTCGACCCTCAAGACGGGTGACCAGCTCATCGTGGTCCGCCCCTCGCGCGCGCGGGCGCAGGCGGGGCGTTCGGAGCGTGCCGACAGCGACTAGGCGCACCGGCGGCGTCCGGGCGCTCGTGGGGGCCGGGCAGGGCCTAGACTCGGGCCACGAGCGGGAGGTGGGGCGATGAGTGAGACCATGCCGGGTGACCAGGCCCTCGGCGAGGCCACGTCCGCGGCCGCCGCGCCCCCGCCGCCGGACCGGGCACCCGAACGCCTGAGCATGCGCAAGGTGCTCGCGCGCCTCGGCTCGGCCAAGCCGGTGGGCGCGGTGCAGCTCGAGCCGTTGCTCGCCGCCATGCGCCAGCACCACCCGAAGGCGGACGCCGCCCTCATCGAGCGCGCCTACCGGGTGGCCGAGCAGTACCACGACGGCCAGCTCCGCAAGAGCGGCGACCCCTACATCACCCACCCGCTGGCGGTGGCGTCCATTCTGGCGACGCTCGGGATGAACGAGGCGACCGTGTGCGCGGCCCTGCTGCACGACACTGTGGAGGACACGGACTACTCACTGGAACAGCTGGGCGCCGACTTCGGCCCGGAGATCGCCCGCATGGTCGACGGCGTCACGAAGCTCGACAAGGTCAAGTACGGCGAGACGGCCAAGGCGGAGACGATCCGCAAGATGGTTGTGGCGATGAGCCGCGACATCCGCGTCCTCGTGATCAAGCTGGCCGACCGGCTGCACAACATGCGCACGCTGGGTTCGCTGCGGCAGGACAAGCAGATCCGCATCGCCAACGACACCCTCGAGATCTATGCGCCGCTGGCCCACCGGCTCGGCATGAGCGCGATCAAGTGGGAGCTGGAGGACTTGGCGTTCTCGGTGATCGAGCCGAAGGTGTACTCCGAGATCGTGAAGCTCGTCGCCGAGCGCGCGCCCCTGCGCGAGCAGTACCTGCGCACGGTCATCGACCAGGTGAACGCCGATCTCGCGGCGAACCGGATCAAGGCGGTGGTGTACGGCCGGCCGAAGCACTACTACTCGATCTACCAGAAGATGATGGTGCGGGGTCGGGACTTCTACGACATCTACGACCTCGTGGCCCTGCGCATCCTGGTGGACGACAAGCGCGACTGCTACGACGTCCTCGGCATCCTGCACAACCGGTGGAAGCCGGTGCCGGGCCGGTTCAAGGACTACATCGCGATGCCGAAGTTCAACCTGTACCAGTCGTTGCACACGACCGTGCTGGGCCCGGGCGGCAAGCCGGTCGAGCTCCAGATCCGCACCCACGACATGCACCGGCAGGCCGAGTACGGCGTCGCGGCGCACTGGCGCTACAAGGAGGGCAAGAGCGCCGGCAACGAGATCACGTGGGTGCAGTCGATCTCGGAGTGGCAGAAGGAGACCGAGGACTCCGGAGAATTCCTCGACACGTTCACCGAGGAGATCGTCAAGAACGAGGTGTTCGTGTTCTCGCCCAAGGGCGACGTCATCTCGCTGCCGGCGGGGTCGACGCCGGTGGACTTCGCCTACGCGATCCACACCGAGGTCGGTCACCGTTGCATCGGCGCGCGCGTGGACGGTCGCCTGGTGCCGCTGGACTCGACGCTCGACATGGGGATGAGCGTCGACATCATCACGTCGAAGGCGCCCACGGCCGGGCCGAGCCGGGACTGGCTGGGGTTCGTCAAGACGCCTCGCGCGCGATCGAAGATTCGGCAGCACTTCAGCCGGGAGCGGCGCGACGAGGCGATCGAGACGGGCAAGGACGCCTTGGCGCGACAGATGCGGCGTCAGCAGTTGGCGTCCCGGCTCTTGACGAGCGAGGTGCTCGTCGGGCTGGCGCAGCACTTCCATGTGTCCGACAGCCAGTCGCTGCTCGCCGCCGTCGGGGAGGGCACCATCGGCGCGCAAGCGGTGATCGCGCAGCTCGTGGAGTCGATGGGCGGGGGCGTGGCCGCGGCGGAGGCGTCCCTGGTGGACGAGGCGCTGCTCCTGCAGCCCGGACGCAAGCTGCCGCGCGGGCACACCGGCGTCGTCGTGCAGGGGGACGGCGGCCTGCAGACCAAGCTGGCGAAGTGTTGCCTGCCGGTGCCGGGGGATCCGATCGTGGGTTTCGTGACCCGCGGGGACGGCATCTCGGTGCACCGCGAGGACTGCACGAACGTCACCGCCCTGCGGCGGATGTCGGACCGGATGGTCGACGTCTCCTGGGCGCCCACCACGGACGCGGCATTCACCGTGGCCGTCCAACTGGAGGGGATCGACCGGCAGGGCATGCTCTCCGACGTCACCCGGGTGCTCTCGGAGCTGCACACCTCCATCGCCTCGGTGAGCGCGAACGCCACCCCGGACCACGTGTTCACCATGCAGCTCACGTTCCAGGTGGCCGACCCCAGCCTGTTGGAGACCGTCATGACCGGCCTGCGGCGCCTCCCGGGTGTCTACGAGGTCAACCGGGTGAAGCCAGGCTGATGGGGGCTGGTCGGGGTTGGTCGGGGCTGATCCGGGGCTGCTCCGGGGCTGGTTGGGGCTGCTCGGGGCTGATCCGGGGATGATCGGGACTGCTCGGGGCTGGTGGGGGCTGGTCGGACTGGTTGGGGCTGATCCGGGTCGGGATCCTCGGTGGTGGCGGTTGCGCCCCCGCGGCCGTGATCGGCGCCGACACGCACACTTCGGTCTCAAACCCTCCTCTAGGGCGCGTGATCACCCCCGTTTGAGCGCCGCGCAGGCAGGGGAGCGGCCCCGGGGTGGCGGACGCTCGATGCCTGGCCTGCTCGTGGCCCGAAGCGGAGGTACCTGGCGCACCTCGGAGGCAGGTGGCGCACTTCGAATGCACGTGGCGCAGTGCAACTCACCTGGAGGGCCTTGGACGGGCCGCCACGTGAGCTGCACTGCGCCACGTGCCCCGGACGCGCGCCACGTGGGCTCCGACGAGGTGACCCCCGGCGTCCTCGTGCCTGGCCGGGGACACACCTCCCTGTCCTTGACGCCGCCGCCCTGCCCGAAGACGACCAGAAGCCTGTTGCGAAGGCAGGGTGGTGGGATTCTGGCAGGGCGGCGGACGTAAGGACAGGGTGGCGGGCCCAGCGACAGGGTGGCCGTCGCAACGACAGGGTGGCGGGGCCAGCCACAGGGTGGCCGTCGCAATGACAGGGTGGCGGGCCCTACCGCCAAGGACGCCGTCGCAACGACAGGGTGGTGGGACCTCTCGACAGGGTGGCGCCCCCAACGGTGGCCCAGAACCCCAGGGAACGCCCCCAACGAGGGACTCGGCGGCATCCAGACCGAGCGGCCGACCGCACGCGTACCGGCAATGCCTGACGCCGGCCGCACGCGTCCCGGCAATGCCTGACGTCAGCCGCACGCATGCCGGCAACGCCGGACGCCCGTTGCTTGCGTCCCGGCAACGCCGGACGCCCCAGCGCGCAGCGCGCGGACGGGCGTCCGCTCAGCGGGTGAAGTCGGCCAGGGTGGCCTTGGCCTGATCGAGCCAGGTGGTGTAGGCCGCGACGGAGTCCTGGGCCTTCTTGATCGCGGACGCGTCCCCGCGGGCCTCGGCCTTGGCAATCCGCTCCTGCAGCTTCTCGATCTCGGCGCTGAGCATGTTCACCGTCTCCTCGGCGCGCTGACGCGCTTCGGGATCGGTGCGCTTCCACTCGGCGTCCTCGGCCTCCTTGACGGCACTCTCCAGCTTGCGGAGCCGCTGGTCGAGCGGGCGGATCGCGTCGCGCGGCACCTTGCCGAGCGCGTTGTACTCCTCCAGGAACGCGCGGTACGCCGTGCGGGCCGCGACGGGATCGGTGACGGGCAGCAGATCCGCCTCCGCCTTCGTGAGCAGCTCCTCCTTGGCTGTCTGGTTGCCGGCGAACTCCTCGTCCTGCACCGACTGGGCCGAGGTGCGGGCGTTGAAGAACTGGTCCTGCAGCCCGCGGAACTCGGCCCACAGCTTCTCGTCGGCGTCGCGCTGGGCGGAGCCGGCGGCACGCCAGCGGTTCATCAGTTCGCGGAATGCGCCGGCCGTCGGCCCCCACTCGGTGGAGTCGGCCAGCTTGCGGGCCTCGGCGATGATCTCCTGCTTCGTGGCCTTCGCGGCGTCCCACTTGACCGATTGCTCGGCGAACTGCGCCTTGCGCCGGCGCGTGTACGTGGTGCGCGCGGAGCTGAAGCGGTGCCACAGGGCGTCATCGGTGGCGCGGTCGATGCGGGGGAGGGCCTTCCATTCGTCCAGCAGGGCGCGGAATCGGTTGACGCCGCCGCGCCAGTCGTTGCCCTGGGCGATTTTCTCGGCCTCGGCGACCATGCCCTCCTTGGCGGCGCGGGTCGCCTCGTTCTGCTTGGCCCGTTCGGCCTTGCGGGCCTCCGTCGCCTCGGTCAGCTTCGGCGCCAGGGCGTCCAGCCGTGCCGTCAGCGACGCCAGGTCGCCCACCGCGTTGGCCCCCGTCACCGACTTGGTGACCGACGTGATCGCCTTGCGGGCGTCGTCGGGGGAGACGAGCCCCGAGTTCAGCCGTTGCTCCAGCAGCGTCACCTCGAGCTCGAGTGCCTCGTAGCGGCGGACGAAGAAGGCCAGCGCTTCCTCGGGCGAGACGCCGGGCACCTGGCCGACGGCGCGTTCGCCGTCCGCCGTCGTCACGTGGACGGTGCCGTCGGAATCGACCCGACCGAAGCTCGCCGGACCCTGTGCATCAGTCATGCGCCCCATCTTGCCCCATAACGCGCGCGCGGTCGCGCCGAGTCCCAATCGCTAGGGTGGGAGCCATGTTCCTGACGTCCTTCCCGGCGGGCCCGTTGCAGGCCAACTGCTACGTCTGGTCCGCCGACGACGCCCACGCGGTCGTCGTCGACCCGGGCGTCAACGCGGCGGACGGCGTCCACAGCATCCTCACCGAGCAGGGCCTCACCCTGGACGCCGTCCTCCTCACCCACGGCCACCCCGACCACGTCGGTGCCGCCGCGGACGTGGCCGACCGCCACGGCGTCCCCGCCTATCTGCACGCGGCGGACGCCCCCATGCTCGACCCGGCCACGCTGCCGGACTGGGCTCGCGAGATCGTCGAGCGTTTCGGTGTGAACCACACCGCACCGGCCGACCTGCGCCTGCTCGCCGGCGGTGAAACGGTGGACGCCGCGGGCGCCCGTTTCACCACGGTCGCCGCGCCGGGGCACACCCCCGGATCGCTGCTGTGGCGCGTGGAGCTGCCCGAGCCGTTCGCCCAGGCCCCCGAGCTGACCGAGCTCGTCTTCACCGGCGACGTGGTGTTCGCCGGCGCCATCGGACGCACCGACTTGCCCGGCGGCGACCACGCCACCATGCTCGCCACGCTCACCGACGTGGTGCTCGCCCTGCCGGACACCGCGGCCCTGCTGCCCGGCCACGGCCCAGAGACCACGCTGGCCCACGAGCGGGCCACCAATCCGTTCCTCCGATCCCACTGAAGGTGACCATGCGACCCAAGCCGCTCTCCGGCTTCCCCGAGTTCCTGCCGTCCGGACGCATCGTCGAGCAGGCCGTGCTCGACACGCTGCGCGAGACCTTCGAGCTGCACAGCTTCGCGTCCATCGAGACCCGCGCGGTCGAGACGATGGACTCCCTGACGCGCAAGGGTGAGATCACCAAGGAGGTCTATGTCGTCCGGCGGTTGCACGCGGCGTCCGACGACGTCGCCGAGCTGGGCCTGCACTACGACCTCACCGTGCCGTTCGCGCGCTACGTGCTGGAGAATTCGGGTCACCTGACGTTCCCGTTCCGCCGCTACCAGATCCAGAAGGCGTGGCGCGGCGAGCGACCCCAGGAGGGCCGCTACCGCGAGTTCTGCCAGGCCGACATCGACATCGTGGGCGAGAACACCCTCGCCGAGCACCACGACGTCGAGGTCGTTCTCGTGATGCTCGAGGCCTTGGAGCGGCTCCACGAGCGCTTCGGCGTGCCCCCCGTCGTGATGGCCGTGAACAACCGCAAGCTCGCCGAGGGGTTCTACGCGGGGCTGGGCATCGAGGACCACCTTGCGGTCCTGCAGCGCGTCGACAAGTTC
Organism: Propioniciclava soli; assembly: GCF_038502305.1. Classification (NCBI taxonomy): domain Bacteria; kingdom Bacillati; phylum Actinomycetota; class Actinomycetes; order Propionibacteriales; family Propionibacteriaceae; genus Propioniciclava; species Propioniciclava soli. Next base: position 1,995,818 of record NZ_CP115965.1, on the reverse strand, counting down.
GACAAGATCGGACGCGACGGCGTCCAGAGGCTACTCGTCGATGAATTGGGGTTGAACGCCGGCGTGGCGGCCACGTGCCTCGACCTGGCCGAGATTCGCACCGCCGACACCTCGTTCGTGGAGCGCGTCCGCGCCCTCGGGGTGCAGCACCCGTTGCTGGACGAGGGGCTGGCGTCCCTGGCGGAGGTGGTGACCGCGGCGGCAGAGGCTGTTCCCGGGCGGCTGGTCGCCGACCTGCGGATCGCCCGCGGCCTCGACTACTACACCGGCACCGTCTACGAGACGCAGATGACCGGGTTGGAGTCGCTGGGTTCGATCTGCTCGGGGGGACGCTACGACGCGCTCGCCTCCGACGGGAAGCGGACGTGGCCCGGGGTGGGCATCTCGCTCGGTGTGAGCCGGATCGTCGCGCCGCTCGTGGCCCGCGGGGCGCTGACGGCGTCGCGCTCGGTGCCCTCGTGCGTGCTGGTGGCGGTGGACGCGGAGGAGACGCGCGGGCAGGCGTCCGCCGTGGCGGCGCAGTTGCGGGCGCGGGGCATCCCGACCGAGGTGGCGCCGAAGGCGGACAAGTTCGGCAAGCAGATTCGCTACGCCGACCGCCGCGGCATCCCGTACGTGTGGTTCAGCGACGGCTCGGTGAAGGACATCCGCTCCGGTGAGCAGGTCCCGGCCGACCCGCAGACGTGGACGCCGCCGGCGTCCGACCTGCGCCCCACGGTCGCCGCGGGCTGACGCCCCCGCTGCCACGCGGCTCCGGACGACCGGGGCTGGGCGTTTGGACCCGAGGAAATGGCGCCATGGCGCCATTTCCTCGGGTCCAAATCTTCAGAAAACCCTGTCCAGCGATGGACAGGTGTGGCACGCTTCCCCTGCGGCAATCCCGCGCGTCGTGACCGCTTCGGCCCTCCGACGCACCCCGCCCCAGAGAGGAGGCTCTCGATGACCGCGAACGTGATCGTGGTGGTCGAGCGAAGGCTGGATCATCCCCGACCCCGCGTGTTCCGCGCGTGGACGGCCCCCGAAGAAATGGCGCAGTGGCGCGGCAGCCCCGGCTGGCACGTCGAGGCCGAGACGGTGACGTCCGACCTCACGCTCGGTGGGCGCCACCATCACGTGAAGGTGCGCGACGACGACCCGAGCGTCCGCGTCACCACCGACGCCGTCTTCACGGAGTTCTTCGACCCCGACGTCTTCGTCGCCAAGCAGCGCATCACTGGGGACGCCGACATCGACCCCGACACCCCGCTGGAACTCCGCGTCGAGTTCACCGCCCAGGGCAAGCAGGCCACCCTGGTGCGCATCATCCAGGGCCCCTACGCCCCGGCCGTGGCGCAGTACCACGCCGACGGCTGGGAGGCCGAACTCGGACGCCTCGACGCGTACCTGGCACGGGAGGAGGCACGATGACCGCCGCGACGACCGTGGTGCGCACCAAGCCGTTGATGAACATGAAGCAGATCCTGCTCATGAACCTCGGCTTCTTCGGCATCCAGTACAGCTTCGGCATGCAGCAGACGGCGGTGACGCCGATCTACAGCTTCCTCGGCGCGAACCCGCACGACCTGCCGCTGCTCAACATGGCCGGCCCCATCACCGGCCTGCTGATCCAGCCCATCATCGGCGCGTGGTCGGACAGGGTGTGGAGCGAGAAGTGGGGACGCCGCAAGGCCTTCTTCATCATCGGCGCCATCGGCTGCTCGATCTGCCTGTTCCTCTTCCCGTTCGTCGCCGCGGTGTGGATGGCCGTGGTGCTGTTGTGGCTGCTCGACATCAGCAACAACACCGCCATGGAGCCCTACCGCGCCTTCATCGCCGACCGGCTGCCGCCCTCCCAGGTGGGCAAGGGCTTCCTCGCCCAGTCGTTCTTCACCGGGCTCGGCATCACGCTGGCCAACCTGTCGCTCGCGGTCTTCCAGGCGCTCATCGCCGGCGGCACCGCGGCGGGCATCCCGTACTGGGTGTTCGGCTCGTTCATGCTCGGTGCCGTCTGCTCCATCTCGACGGTGCTGGTCTCCGTGATCTCCACCCCGGAGCTGCCGCCCAGCCCGTCGGAGCTGGCGGAGCTGAAGCGCAAGCGCGAGGCGGGCAACCCGGTGGTCGGCACCTTCCGCGAGATCGGGGAGGCCATCGTCGAGATGCCCGTCGAGCTGCGGAAGCTGGCGCTCGTCTACCTCTTCCAGTGGTACGCCATGAACTGCTACTGGCAGTACGTGGCGCTCACCGTCGCCGACTCGGTGTTCGGGACGACGGACACGCACTCGGCCGAGTACCAGGACGCCGTCGCCTGGACGGGTCTGGTCAACGGGGCCTACAACATCGTCACCTTCAGCGTGGCGTTCGCGCTGGTCGCGATGGCGCGCCGCTACGGCGCGAAGTGGGTGCACATCGGTGCGCTGCTGTGCGCCACGGTGGGCCTGCTCGTCTTCCCGCACATCACCGACCGGTTCCTGCTGTTCGTGCCGATCATCGGCCTCGGCATCGCGTGGGCGTCCATCATGGGGGTGCCCTACATCATGGCCGTCCGCATGGTGCCGTCGTCGCGCTACGGCGTGTACATGGGCGTCATCAACATGATGATCGTGATCCCCATGCTGATCCAGACGCTGACCTTCGGCTGGGTGTACAACCTGCTCGGCGGCGTCCCCGGCAACGCGATCACCTTCGCCGCGATCCTGTTGGGGCTCGCCGCGGTGGCGATGTTGTGGATCAAGGAGCCGCCCATCGTCAAGGACATGGACGAGGTCTCCGTCACCGTTCCCGATTCGCTGTCGCGGGAGGGCTGAGCCATGGCGAGCATGACCCACTACGGCCGCATCGTCGTCGGCACGGACGGCTCGCCGCTGGCGGGCCCGACCATCGCGCGCGCAGCCGTGCTGGCCGCGGATTCGGACGCCGACCTGCTGATCGTCTGCGCGTTCTCGGAGCTGTCGCAGCGGGACGAGGCGCGCGGCGTCCAGGGCCCGAGCGACGCCCGCCGCGGAGCCGTCCTCGGCCGGCAGGCCGCCACGGACGCCCTCGCCGCCGGGGCGGCCATCGCGCAGGGGCTCGGCGCGCGGGTGGCGTCCACCCTGCTCGTGGAGGGTGAGCCGGCCGCGGGACTCGTGCGCACGGCCGAGGCGCGCGGGGCCGCGCTGCTCGTGATCGGGGCGATTCGCGACCGCAGTATCGCCAATCGCGTGCTGGGCGACGTGGCGACCGACGTCGTCCGCACGGCGGGGTGCGACGTCCTCGTGGTACGCCCCCCGGCCGAGTTGGGGGCGCCGGAGGAGTTCGCGGTGCCCCAGGACGACGCCTGACGCCTCGGCGCGTCGCCCGGCGGCTGCCGCCCATCGGCCGCCTCCGCACACGGCATTTGGACCCGAGGGAATGGCGCCATGGCACCATTTGCTCGGGTCCAAATGCCCCCGCACACGGGCCAGGCGCACGGCGGGGCAGGCCGTGCGGGGTGGACGCCGGCGTCCGGGCTAGGATGGTCGCCGTTGCGCCCGCACCGTCTATGCGGGGCTGAGAAAGGAAGACTGCGTCATGCTGCGGACCCACGAGGCGGGCACCCTGCGCGCCACCGATGTCGGACAGACCGTCACCCTCGCCGGCTGGGTGGGCCGGCGCCGCGACCATGGCGGGGTCGCCTTCATCGATCTGCGGGACGCCTCGGGCGTCGCCCAGGTGGTGGTGCGGGACGAGATCCTCGATTCTTCGGGCGCGCACGACCTGCGCAACGAGTTCTGCATCCGGGTCACCGGCGTCGTCGAGGCCCGCCCCGAGGGCAACGCGAACCCCGATCTGCCCTCCGGCGAGATCGAGGTGGCGATCAGCGAGCTCGAGGTGCTCAACCCGTCCGCGCCGCTGCCGTTCCAGATCGACGAGCGCATCAACGTCGGCGAGGAGGCGCGGCTGCGCTACCGCTATCTGGACCTGCGGCGTCCGGCCCCCGCCGCGGCGATCCGGCTGCGGAGCCAGGTCAACGCCGCCGCCCGCCGCGTGCTGGGCGAGCGCGACTTCGTCGAGATCGAGACGCCCACCATGACGCGCTCGACGCCCGAGGGTGCGCGCGACTTCATCGTGCCCGCGCGGCTCGCGCCGGGCAGCTGGTACGCCTTGCCGCAGAGCCCCCAGCTGTTCAAGCAGCTGCTCATGGTGGCCGGCATGGAGCGGTACTACCAGATCGCGCGCTGCTACCGCGACGAAGACTTCCGCGCCGATCGCCAGCCGGAGTTCACCCAGCTCGACATCGAGATGAGCTTCGTCGACCAGGACGACGTCATCGCGCTCGGCGAGGCCATCGCCGCCGAGGTGTGGGCGCTCATCGGCGTCGAGCTGACGACGCCGTTCCCGCGCCTGACGTTTGCCGACGCGATGAACCGCTACGGCTCCGACAAGCCCGATCTGCGCTTCGACCTCGAGCTCACCGAGCTCACGGAGTATTTCGCCGACACGCCGTTCCGGGTGTTCCAGGCGCCCTACGTCGGCGCGGTCGTCATGCCGGGTGGGGCGTCCCAGCCGCGCCGCACGTTCGACGCGTGGCAGGAGTGGGCCAAGCAGCGCGGCGCCCGCGGGTTGGCCTACGTCACGGTCGGCGACGACGGCGAGGTCGGCGGGCCGGTCGCCAAGAACATCACGGACGCCGAACGCGCCGGCCTCGCGGCGGCCACCGGCGCCCAGCCCGGCGACTGCATCTTCTTCGCCGCCGGAGCGCGCACCGCGTCGCAGAACCTGCTCGGCGCGGCCCGCAACGAGATCGCCGAGCGGTGCGGCCTCATCGAGCCCGGCAGCTGGAGCTTCCTGTGGGTGGTGGACGCCCCCTTGTTCAAGCCCGCGAACGAGGCGACGGCGGAGGGTGACGTCGCCGTCGGCGAGGGCGCCTGGACGGCCGTCCACCACGCGTTCACCGCGCCGCAGGAGGTCGACACCTTCGACACCGACCCCGGCAACGCGCTGGCGTGGGCCTACGACATGGTGTGCAACGGCAACGAGATCGGCGGCGGGTCGATCCGTATCCACCGCCGCGACGTCCAGGAGCGCGTGTTCGCGATCATGGGCATCGACGAGGAACAGGCGCAGGAGAAGTTCGGCTTCCTCCTCGACGCGTTCAAGTTCGGCGCGCCGCCCCACGGCGGCATCGCCTTCGGCTGGGACCGCATCGTCGCCCTGCTCGCGGGTGCGGAGTCGATCCGCGAGGTCATCGCGTTCCCGAAGACCGGCAACGGCTACGACCCGCTCACCCAGGCGCCCGCGCCGATCACGCCGCAGCAGCGGCGTGAGGCCGGTGTGGACGCCCGTCCCGCGGACAAGAAGAAGCAGGCGGACGCCGAGGCTCCCGCCAGCTGAGCTGGGCCGCGCTCGACGAGGGCGCACCCAGCATCAAGGCCGCACAGAGCAGCAAGGCCGCACAGAGCAGCAAGGCCGCACAGAGCAGCAAGGCCGCACAGAGCAGCAAGGCCGCACCCAGCAGCAAGGCCGCACAGAGCAGCAAGGCCGCACCCAGCAGCAAGGCCGCCCCGGGAATGCCCCGGGGCGGCCTTGGTGCGTTGCGTCACTCGGTGGGTGCGTCCTCGGGCTCACCGAGCAGGCGGTAGATCGCCTTCTCGGCCTCGCCCAGCGCGGACGCGGCGCGCGCGACCTGCTCGGGCGTGCCGGTCTGGGAGACGGCTTGCACCGCGGTGGCGAGGGTCTGGTAGGCCTGCCAGGCGGTCGGGTCGAACGCGGCCTCGGCAGCCTGCGCCTCGGCGTTGACCGCCTCCCACGGCTTGTCGGCGTTCTCGGCTGGCTCGCGGCCGGCCTCGGTGAGGGTGAAGGCGCGCTGGCCGTCCACCTCGGTCTCGGTGATGAGGCCCTCGTCGACGAGCTGGGCCAGGGCGGGGTAGACCGCGCCCGGGCTGGGCTTCCAGAGCCCCTGGGTCCGCTCAGCGAGGGTGGTGATGATCTGGTAGCCGTTCATGGGCTGCTCGGTGAGCAGCGCCAAGATGGCCTGGCGGACGTCGCCGCGCCGGGCGCGGCCACCCCGGCCCCGTCCTCGGCCACGGCCGCCGCGTCCTGGCCCGCCGGGGCCCATCGGGCCGTGCTCGCCCGGGCCGAACCCACCGGGCCCACCGGGGCCTCCCGGGCCGAACCCGCCAGGGCCACCCGGCCCCATCGGCCCGTGTCCGCCGGGCCCGCCCGGCCCGCCGGGGCCGAACCCGCCGGGGCGGCGTCCGTGACCCTCGGGACCTTCGTGGCCCATGTTCGCCTGGGGGCCGAAGCCCCAGCGGCGCCCGCGCGGGCGTCCTTCGTCGTCGGGGCGCTCGCCCCGGCCACGCCGCTTGCCGCGGCGTCCGTCGCGGCCGCGCTCGCGGCCGTCATCATCGGTCATGCCCAGCCACCAGGGCTGGTTCATTGCGTACTCCATGGGGATGTCCTTTCGTCAGGAGATGTCACTAACGATATATCGAAGATAGCTCTAAAGCAAGTCCATGCACCTCAGCACCACCGCGCCACCGCGCCACCGGTGGACGCGCGGCAGGATGGACGCGTGCGCGCGCTCACCTATGACCGCTTCGGCGGCAGCATCATCGTCTCCGACATCGCCGAGCCGACGCCGCCGCCACGCGGGGTCGTCGTGGCGGTGGAGGCGGCCGGGCTCTGCCGCAGCGACTGGCACGGCTGGCAGGGCCACGACGCCGACATCGCCGCCTTCCCCCACGTGCCCGGCCACGAGTTTGCCGGCCGGATCGCCGCGCTGGGCGACGGCGTCACCGGCTTCGCGCTTGGCGAGCGGGTGACCGCGCCGTTCGTCCAGGCGTGCGGGGACTGCCCCACGTGCGCCGCCGGCGACGGCCAGGTCTGCCCGCACCAGCGTCAGCCGGGCTTCAGCGATCCGGGCTGCTTCGCCGAGCGCGTGGTCGTCCACGCCGCGGAGACCAACCTCGTGCGCCTGCCGGACGCGGTGGGCGTCCGGGAGGCCGCGGGGTTGGGCTGCCGGGTGGCGACGGCGTTCCGCGGGGTGGTGCACCGCGGCAGGGTCTGCCCCGGGGAGTGGCTCCTGGTGATCGGCTGCGGGGGTGTGGGGCTCGCGGCCGTCGCGATCGGGGTGGCCGCGGGCGCGCGGGTCGTGGCCGTCGACGTCGCGGACGCCTCACGGACGCGGGCCCGCGAGCTGGGCGCCGAGATCACGCTCTCACCGGCCGAACTCGCCTGTGCCCCCGAGCTCACCGGCGGTGGTGCGCACGTGGGGGTGGACGCCCTCGGCTCGCCCGAGGCGCTGGCCGGCTCGCTGGCGTCCCTGCGGCGGCGGGGGCGTCACGTGCAGATCGGGTTGCTGCCCGACGCGACGACGCCGGTGCCGATGGGTCCGGTCATCGCCCGGGAGCTGGATGTGCTGGGCAGCCACGGCATGGCGGCGTCCGCGTACGCCGAGTTGCTGGCCTGGGTGGCGGACGGCCGGCTCGACCTCGGCGCCCTGGTGGCACCGGGGGAGCCGCTCACGCTGGCCGAAGCCGCCGCGGCGTTGCCGCGCCTGGGCAACGCTGCCTCGCGCGGCGTGGTGCTGGTCGATCCCCGCCGCTGAGGGCCGAGCCGCCCCATGGGCTCGGCCCGTCAGCGCGCGTGGGTCAGGGCACGATCTGGCCGGTCCGGGCGTCCACGACGATGTCGTCGTCGGTCAGGCCGTCGCCGTCGATCTCGACCTCCCACTCGACGTCGGACTCGTCGAACTCGACGTCAGTGACGGTGCCGGGGCGCTCGGCCAGGGCGGTCTCGATGGCTTGCGTGATGGTCACCGAGGCGGCCTCGTACGACGCGACGTCGCCGGCGTCGATGGTGTCGGGGTCGTCGTCGGTGCGCGTGACGGCGGTGCCGTCACCGGAGACCTGGAGTTCGTGGAGCTGGTCACCCACGAGCACGTCCAGCTCCCAGTGGGCGTCGTCCGTCGCCAGCGCGTCGTCCCACTCGAGGTCGACCACGCGGCCGTCGAGCTGGGCCTCAGCGGTCTCGATGGCGGCCGTGGCGGCCGCGTTGTGTGCGTCGGCGTCGGTGGCGCCGGCCGTGGAATCAGCGGCCGGCGTCGTGGCGGCATCCGTGACGACCGGCTGGGTGCTGGCCGCGGGAGCGGTGTCGGAGGTTGAGGAGGCGCAGCCGGTGACGGCCATGCCGAGGACAATGGTCGCTGCTGCGAGTGACTTCTTGTTCATGCCTTCCACCGTAGGTGCCCCGACAAGGCAGGGTAGCGTCGGGGAGGTGAGCGACCTCTTCGGCAACCCTGATCCGGAACCCGCCGGCGTCGCGGGGCGCACGGGGGGATCACTGTCCGGCGCGGCCCACGAGCACCTCCCGCTGGCGGTGCGCCTGCGCCCGCGCACCCTGGAGGAGATCGTCGGCCAGCAGCACCTCCTCGGGCCCGGCTCGCCGCTGCGCCGCCTCGCGGACGGCCAGCCGATGAGCGTCTTTCTCTGGGGCCCCCCGGGGGTGGGCAAGACGACGATCGCCTCGGTGGTCTCCCGCGCCACCAACCGACGGTTCGTGGAGCTCTCGGGTGTCACCGCAGGCGTCAAGGAGGTGCGGGCCGAGTTGGACGCCGCCAAGCGCGAGCTGGCCCGCGGCCGCGGCACCGTGTTGTTCGTCGACGAGGTGCATCGCTTCAACAAGGCCCAGCAGGACGTCCTGCTGCCCGCCGTCGAGAATCGCCTCGTCACGCTCATCGCCGCCACCACGGAGAACCCGTCGTTCTCCGTCATCTCCCCGCTGCTCTCCCGCTCGCTGCTGCTCACCCTCAAGCCGCTCACCGACGACGACATCACCGGGCTGCTGGAGCGGGCCCTGACCGACGAGCGCGGCCTCCGCACGCCCGAGGGCGACCCCTACACGCTGGCAACGGACGCCCGCGCCACCCTCGTCCGCCTGGCCGGCGGCGACGCCCGGCGCTCCCTGACGTACCTCGAGGAGGCCGCGGCGTCGGCGTCCGCCCTGGGCAGCACGACGATCACGGGTGAGGCCGTCGAGCTGGCCGTCGACCGCGCCGCCCTGCGCTACGACCGCGACGGCGACCAGCACTACGACGTCATCAGCGCCTTCATCAAGTCCATCCGCGGCTCCGACGTGGACGCCGGGCTGCACTACCTGGCCCGCATGCTCGAGGGCGGCGAGGACCCCCGCTTCATCGCCCGCCGCCTCATCATCCTCGCCAGCGAGGACATCGGCATGGCAGCCCCCTCGGTGCTCACCACGTGCGTGGCCGCAGCGCAGGCCGTCCAGCTCATCGGCATGCCCGAGGGACGCCTCACGCTCGCCCACGCGGTGGTCGCATGCGCCACCGCGCCCAAGTCGAACGCGGTCACCACCGCGATCGGGGCGGCCAGCGCCGACGTCCAGGCCGGCCGCGGCGGGGCCGTGCCGGCCCACCTGCGCGACGCCCACTACGCGGGCGCCAAGCAGCACGGCCACGGGCAGGGCTACCGGTACGCCCACGACTTTCCCCACGGCGTGGCATCGCAGCAGTACCTGCCGGACGACCTCGCGTCCGCCCGCTACTACACGCCCACCGATCACGGCAACGAGGCGCTGATCGCCGAGCGGCTGGGGGCGATCCGCGCCCTGCTCGGGCGTGCGGACGACGGCTGAGGCCGGTGCACTAGGCTTGCGTGCCATGAGTGTCGGGGAGATCGCCGGGTTGGTCGCAGCCGTCCGCCCCCGCGCCTGGGTGGCTGACTTCGCCACCACCGACGCCCGCGCCCGCCGCGCGAAGCACACCGAACTGATGGGTCTGTTGACCACCACCGAAAGAGGACGCCTCGAATGAAGACCGCGGAGATCCGGCGCCGCTTCCTCGACCATTTCGTCGCCCGGGAGCACCTGTTGATCCCCTCGGCGTCCCTGGTCTACCCCGACCCGACGCTGCTGTTCGTCAACGCCGGCATGGTGCCGTTCAAGCCCTACTTCGTCGGCGACGAGCCCGCGCCCGCGCCGCGCGCCGTGTCGTGCCAGAAGTGCGTCCGCACCCTCGACATCGAGGACGTCGGCAAGACCACCCGCCACGGCACGTTCTTCCAGATGCTCGGCAACTTCTCCTTCGGCGACTACTTCAAGGCCGGCGCCATCGAGATGGCGTGGTCGCTCGTCACGGGTTCCCAGGACGAGGGCGGGCTCGGCTTCGACCCCGAGAAGGTCTGGGTGACGGTGCTCGGGCCCGGCCACCACCCGGACTACCCCGACGGCGACGTCGAGGCGCGCGAGCTGTGGCGCTCGGTCGGCATCCCCGACGAGCGCATCCAGGGGCGCAACCTCAAGGACAACTACTGGCACATGGGCGTCCCCGGCCCCGGCGGCCCCTGCTCGGAGATCTACATCGATCGCGGCCCGGAGTTCGGCCCCGACGGCGGCCCGGTGGTGGACGAGGACCGGTTCCTGGAGATCTGGAACCTGGTGTTCCAGACAGAGGACCTGGCCGAGGTGCGCGCCAAGGACGACTTCGACATCGCCAGCCCGCTGCCGAGCCGCAACATCGACACCGGCGCTGGTCTGGAGCGCATCGCCTACCTGCTGCAGGGCCGCGCGAACATGTACGAGATCGACGAGATCTTCCCCGTCATCGAGCGGGCGGCCGAGCTGGCCGGCATCCGGTACGGCGACGACGCGGATGCCGACGTCCGGCTCCGCGTCGTGGGAGACCACGTGCGCAGCGCCCTGATGCTGATGACCGACGGTGTCACGCCCGGCAACGAGGCGCGCGGGTACGTGCTGCGACGCCTCCTGCGCCGCTCGGTGCGCTCGATGCGGCTGTTGGGGGTGGCCGATCCGGTGCTGCCCACCCTGCTGCCGGTGAGCCGTGACCTGATGGCCACCAGCTACCCCGAGGTGCGCGAGCAGTGGGAGCGCGTGTCGGCGTCCGCCTACGCGGAGGAGGAGAGCTTCCGCCGGACGCTCGCCTCCGGCACCCAGATCTTCGATGTCGCGGTGGCGGACGCGAAGGCAGCCCACCAGACGACGCTGGCCGGCGCCAAGGCGTTCCAGCTGCACGACACCTACGGCTTCCCCATCGACCTGACGCTGGAGATGGCGTCCGAGGCGGGCCTGGCCGTGGACGCCGCGGAGTTCCGCCGCCTCATGGGTGAGCAGAAGGCGCGCGCGAAGGCGGACGCCAAGGCGAAGAAGGGCGGCGCGGTCAACACCGAGGCGTACCGGGGCCTGCGCGAGGCCGGCGAGACGCCGTTCCTGGGCTACACCGAGCTCGGGGTGGCCTCGACGGTGCGCGGCATCGTCCGTGAGGGGCAGCTCGTGGCCGCGGCGCGGCCCGGCGAGCTGGTCGAGGTCGTCCTCGACGAGACGCCGTTCTACGCCGAGGCGGGTGGCCAGGACGCCGACAGCGGCCTCCTCACCGCCCACGGCGTCGAGCTGGAGGTGCTCGACGTCCAGCGGCCCGTGCCGGGGCTAATCGTCCACACCGCGCGGGTGAACGAGGGCGAGCTCGAGGCGGGCGCGGAGGTGTTCGCGCAGGTGGACGCCGCCGCGCGCTTCGGCGCCTGCCAGGCCCACACCGCCACGCACGTCGTGAACGCGGCGCTGCGCCAGATGCTGGGCCAGGGCACGCACCAGGCCGGTTCCTACAACAAGCCGGGCTACCTGCGGTTCGACTTCAACGCCGCCCAGGGCCTCTCGGCCGGCGCGCGCAACGAGTTGGAGAGCATCGTCAACGCGGCGATCCGCGACGACTTCGCCGTCACCGCGCAGGAGATGGCCCTCGACGAGGCGCGCGCGCTCGGCGCGCAGGCGATGTTCGGCGAGAAGTACGGCGCCGTCGTCCGCATGGTCGAGCTGGCGGGCCCGTGGTCGCGCGAGCTGTGTGGCGGCACGCACGTGGCCTCCACCGCGCAGATCGGGCTGGTCAACCTGGTGGGCGAGGGCTCGGTCGGCTCCGGCATCCGCCGCGTCGAGGCGCTGGTGAGCGCGGACGCCTTCGCGTCCTTCGCCGCCGAGCGCGCCCTCGTCGCGACCCTGAGCGACACCCTCAAGACCCAGCCCGACCAGCTGGAGGATCGCGTCGAGAAGCTGCTGGCCCAGCTCAAGGCCGCGGAGAAGACGATCGCCGACCTGCGCGCCAAGGAACTGCTCGGCAACGCCGACGCGATGCTGGCCGCCGCGACGGACGCCGGCGGGTACCGGCTCGTCGCCCGGCACCTGCCCGGCACGGCCGGCGGCGACCTGCGCACCCTCGCGGTCGACCTGCGCGCCCGACTGGGCGACGCCGCGGGCGTCGTGGCGCTCGTCGGCGGCGACGCGAAGCCGGTCGTCACGGTGGCGACCACCGCGGCGGCGCGGGAGCGGGGCGCCAAGGCCGGCCGGCTCGTGGGCACGGCCGCGGCCGAGCTCGGGGGCCGCGGCGGCGGCTCGGATGACCTAGCCCAGGGTGGCGGCACGGACGCCTCCGGCGCCGAACGTGCGCTCGCGGCCGTCCGCACCGCTCTGACCGCATGAGCGACGCCGACGCGGCCCGGCCCGACGCCGCGCCCCCGATCCAGGGCGTCCGCCTGGCGCTGGACTGGGGGCAGGCGCGCATCGGCGTGGCCGCGTGCGACGCGCGCGGCACCCTGGCGCACCCCGTCGAGACGCTCAACGCGCGCGACCGCGGCCAGGTGCTGGCGCGGCTGCGGGCCTTGGTGGCCGAGTACGAGCCCACCGGCTTCGTGCTCGGGCTGCCGCGACATCTGAACGGACATGAGGGCGTCAACGCCAGGCTCGTGCGCGACAGCGCGGCGTGGCTGGCCGCGCAGTTCCCGGAGGTGGACGTCCGGCTCGTGGACGAGCGCCTGACCACGGTGACCGCGAGCGCCCAGCTGCGCGCGGCGGGACGGACGGCGCGCCAGCAGCGCGGTGTCATCGATCAGGCGGCCGCCGTGGCAATCTTGAACGCAGCCCTGGACACTGAGCGCGCCACCGGACGTCGCGCCGGGGAGCCCATCAACGAAAGGACGCCGGAATGACCGAGCGCCAACGTCGGGTCCAGCCGGGTCGCCTGCGCGACCCGGAGACGGGCGAGTGGAACCGCAAGGAGATCTGGCACTACCTGCGGGGGTGGGTGGCCGTGGCCGTCGCGCTGGCGGTGGTCTTCGGCGGGCTCTGGTTCGTCGGAACCCGGGCGTGGGACGCCTGGCAGGAGTTCCGCACCGCGGAGGACTACGAGGGCGAGGGCGCCGAGCAGGTCCAGATCCAGATCCCCACCGGCGCCACCATGCGTCAGATCGGCGATCTGCTCGCGGAGGCGGACGTCGTCAGCTCGGCCGACACGTTCGTTCGCGTCGCGAACTCCCGTTCGGAGGACGCGGCCCGCGTCCAGGCCGGCACGTACAGCATGCTGACCCGGATGCCTGCGGCGGCTGCCTTCGAGCGCTTGCTCGATCCGGCCTTCCAGGTGCGCGACATGATCCAGTTCCGCGAGGGGCAGCGGCTCACCGAGCAGGTGGCGCTCATGGCGGAGGCCACCGGCATCCCCGCCGAGGAGTTCACCGAGGTGGTCACGAACCGCATCGCCGAGCTCGGCCTGCCCGAGTGGGCGCCGGCCGACAATGCGGAGGGATTCCTGTTCCCCGACACCTACGAGCTGCCGACGGACCGGACGGCCCTGTCGGTGACGCGGCTGGCGACCACCCACTTCTCCACGGTCGCGAACGAGCTCGACTTCGCCAACCAGGCTGCGGCGTCGCCCGCTGAGAATCCCTACACGGCGCTGATCATGGCCAGCGTTTTGGAGCGGGAGGCCAACCGGCAGGAGGATCGGTACCGCGTCGCGCGCGTGTTCTACAACCGCCTGGCCGAAGGCATGCCGTTGCAGTCCGACGCGACCATCGCCTACGCCAACAACATCACCGGGCGCGTGTTCACCACCGACGCGGAGCGAGCGATCGACTCGCCCTACAACACCTACCTCAACACCGGCCTGCCGCCGGGGCCGGTCACGTCCCCGTCGCGCAACGCCCTGGACGCGGCGCTGCACCCGGCCGAGGGCAACTGGTTGTACTTCGTGGTCGTGAACCTCGACACGGGGGAGACCGAGTTCAACGACACCTACGAGGCGCACCAGGCCTCGGTCAACAAGTTGCAGGAGTGGTGCCAGACGCAGGCACCCGGCCGTTGCCAGTGAGCCCCCGGAAAGGCTGAATCCCATGCTCCGATACCTGACGGCCGGGGAATCCCATGGCCGCGCGCTCGTCGCGACCATCGAGGGAATCCCCGCCCACGTCCGGCTGAGGTCCGACGACGTCGCCGAGGCCCTGGCGCGGCGCCGGCTCGGCGTCGGCCGGGGTGCGCGCATGAAGTTCGAGGCGGACGCCGTGACGCTGCTCGCCGGCGTCCGGCACGGGGAGACGCTGGGCTCGCCGATCGCGATCATGGTCGACAACACCGAGTGGCCCAAGTGGGAGACGGTGATGGCGTCCGATCCGGTGGACGCCGACGTGATCGCCGCCCAGGCCCGCAACGCGGCGCTGACTCGGCCGCGGCCCGGCCACGCCGACCTGGCCGGCATGCAGAAGTACGACTGGGACGAGGCTCGGCCGATCCTGGAGCGTGCCTCGGCGCGGGAGACGGCGGCCCGCGTCGCGATCGGGCGGGTCGCCTCGAACTTCCTCGAGCAGGCGCTCGGGGTGACCTTGGTGAGCCACGTCGTCGAGATCGGGCCGGTCGCGTCCGACGGGGAACACCTGCCGACGGCGGCCGACCGTGACGCCATCGACGCCGACCCGGTGCGCTGCTTCGACGCAGCCAGCTCGGCCCGCATGCTCGCCGAGATCGACGCGGCCAAGGCCGAGGGGGACACGATCGGCGGCGTCGTCGAGGTGGTGGTGCACGGGCTACCCGCGGGCATCGGCTCCCACGCGTCGGGGGATCGGCGGTTGGACGCCCGCCTGGCCGGCGCGCTCATGGGCATCCAGGCCATCAAGGGTGTCGAGGTGGGTGACGGGTTCGAGCTGGCCCGCACCCGCGGCAGCCTGGCCCACGACGAGATGGCCACCGACGACGGACGCATCCGGCGACTGTCGCACCGTTCCGGCGGCACCGAGGGCGGCATGAGCACCGGTGAGGTGGTGCGCGTCCGGGCCGCGATGAAGCCGATCGCCACTGTGCCGCGCGCGCTGCGCACCGTCGACGTCGCCACCGGCGAGGCCGCGCAGGCCCACCACCAGCGCTCCGACGTGTGCGCGGTGCCGGCCGCCGGGGTGGTGGCGGAGGCCATGGTCGCCCTGGTGCTGGCCGAGCTGTGCCTGGAGAAGTTCGGCGGCGACTCGGTGGCCGAGACCGCCCGCAACCACGCCGCCTACCTCGCCCGGCTCGCCGAGCGGGGCCTGGCGTGAGCACGCTCGCCCTCATCGGCGCGCCCGGCGCGGGCAAGAGCACGGTCGGGCCCCTGCTGGCGGCCCGGCTGGGACTGGACTTCGTCGACGTCGACCAGTGGATCGAGGCGGCGCAGGGACGCCGCGTCCGCGACCTGTTCGCCGCCGACGGCGAGGCGGCGTTCCGCGCGATCGAGCGCGACGCCACCCTCACGCTGCTCGCCCGTCCCGGCGTCGTGAGCCTGGGCGGCGGTGCGCCGCTGACCCCGGCGGTGGCCGAGGCGCTGGCGTCCCACACCGTGGTGTGGTTGCAGGTGGACGCCCGCCACGCCCTGCAGCGCATCGGCGTCGACGACGGCGGCAGTGAGTTGCGCGCCCCCGTGGGGCTGCGCGGCCGCCTGATTGCCCTGCTCAACGAGCGGACGCCGGTCTACCGGTCGCTCGCGACCCACACCGTCGACACCTCGGCCCGCACCCCCGACGCCGTGGTGGACGACATCGTGGCGCTGCTGGGGGTGGCGGCGTGACGGTCGTCCAGGTCAACGCCGAGCGTCCCTACGACGTGACCGTGGGCCGGGGCATCGTCGCCGGCCTGCCCGCTGCCCTCGGTGGGGCGACCCGCGTCGCCGTCGTGCACCCGCCCGTGCTGGCCGACGCCGCGCGCCGGCTGACCGCCGACGTTCCGGCGCAGGTCAGCCTGCTGGAGGTGCCCGCGGGGGAGGACGCCAAGACCGCCGCCGTGCTGGCCGACCTCTGGGGCCGGCTCGCCGAGGCGGGCTTCACCCGGGGCGACGCGATCGTCGGCTTCGGCGGGGGAGCGACCACCGACCTCGCCGGGTTCGTCGCGTCCAGCTGGCTGCGCGGCGTCCGCTACGTGAGCGTTCCCACGACCCTGCTGGCCATGGTGGACGCCGCGGTCGGCGGCAAGACCGGCATCAATCTGCCGCACGGCAAGAACCTCGTGGGCGCGTTCTGGGAGCCGGCAGCGGTGTTCTGCGACCTCGACTTCTTGGGCACGCTGCCGGCCGATGACCTGCGCGGCGGCCTGGCCGAGATGGTCAAGCACGGCTTCATCGCCGACGAGCGCACCCTGGAGCTCTTCGAGGCCGACCCGGCGGCGATGCGCGACCCGGCGTCCGACGCGTTGGCCGAGGCCGTGACGCGTTCGATCGCGGTGAAGGCGGCCGTGGTCAGCGGCGACCTGCGGGAGGCGACGTCGGTCGGGGGCCGGGTGGGCCGCGAGCTGCTCAACTACGGTCACACCCTCGGCCACGCCATCGAGCGGCGCGAGCACTACCGCTGGCGCCACGGGTACGCCGTGAGCGTCGGCGTCCGCTACGCCGCGTTGCTCTCGGCGCGGCTGGGCCACGCCGACGACGGCTTCGTCGCCCGGCACACCGACATCCTCGCCTCGGTGGGGCTGCCGCTGACCTACGCGCCGGACGCCTTCGCCGAACTGCGCGCCACGATGAACCTCGACAAGAAGACCCGCGGCGCCGCGCTGCGCTTCGTGCTGTTGGACGCCGTGGCCGCGCCCTTCATCGCCGAGGCGCCGGATGAGCGGGTGCTCGAGGCGGCCTACGCCGACCTCACCGCCTGATGTACACGCCGAAGCACTTCGCGCTCGACGACGCCGGCACCCGCGCCCTGCTCGCCTCCGCCGAGACCGCGGAGCTGGTGACGGCGCACCCGACGGGGCCGGTGGCCACCCTGCTACCGCTCACGCACCGGCCGGATCCGGACGGGGTGGGGTTCGGCTCGCTGATCTTCCACGTGACCCGGGTGAACCCGGTGTGGCGCGACGTCGGCCTGGGGGATGCGCTCGCGATCCTGGCGGGACCCCACGGGTACATCGACGCCGACTGGTACGCCTCGAACGCGGCCAGCCCGGGCGTCCCGACCTGGAACTACGTGACCGTGCACGCCTACGGGCGGTTGGTGGTGCACGACGACCCCGCGTGGGTGCGCGCGGCGGTGGAGGAGATGTCGGAGCGCTTTGATTATGACGCTGGCCGTGTCGAAGCGGGCGCGTTCGAGCGCATGCTGCGGGCCATCGTCGGGCTGGAGCTGCCGATGCGCCGGATCGAGGCCAAGGCGAAGTTGAACCAGAACCGGACGCCCGCCGACATCGAGGGCGCGGTGGCCGGGCTGCGGACCGTCGGTGGTGCCGAGCTGGCCGCACAGATGGAGGAGATCAGCCTGCCGCACGCGCGGGCGCGGGAGACCCTCGTGGCCGACGTCCGCGCACGGCGTGGAGACCCCGGGTGCCCGAGCTAGTGCCGCTGACCGGCAGACCGGTTGACGCCGGCGACAGGTCCCGAAGGTCTCCCTGACCGGGGAGGCGTCGCCACCATCCAGCACAATGTGCACGCATAGACACTCGCTTGTGGGCCGCACTGACAACGCGAACACGCGGACGGGCGGCCACCCGCACGCACATTTGCCGCGGGTCGATCGTGCCGGTGGCCGGATGTGCCCTGAGTCTTGCAGTTGGACCATGTGTCGACTAAAATCGACACATGGTCGAGGTCTACAGCACCGATGACTTCGACAGGTGGCTGCGCAAGCTGAAAGACCGCGAAGGTCGGCTGCGGATCCTGTCCAGGATCGACCGTCTGGCCCACGGCAATCCTGGCGACGTCAAGGGCGTGGGTCGCGGGGTCTGGGAGCTTCGCCTGACCTATGGACCGGGCTATCGGGTCTACTACGCACAACGCGGCAACCGCGTCGTGCTCCTGCTGTGCGGAGGCGACAAGTCCACGCAGCCGAACGACATCGCCACAGCACAGCGGCTCGCGACCGAATGGCACACCAAGGAGGAGGGATCATGACCACCGAGCAGTTCCGCCGCTTCGACCCGGCCGACTACCTGGAGAACATCGAGGACGTCGCCGCATACCTGCAGATCGCCCTGGAGGACTCGGCCGACGACCCCAGCGCAGTGCCCCGCGCCCTGGGTGTCATCGCCCGCTCGGGCAACATGAGCGAACTGGCCCGCACAGTCGGAATGAGCCGTGACGGTCTCTACAAAGCACTGTCCGACAACGGCAACCCCACCTGGTCCACCGTCCTCAAGGTCTGCGAAGCTCTTGGACTCAAGCTCACCTTCCACGCCGTCGCGTAACGCCTCAAACTGCCGCGGTGAGGGTGCGCGTCCCCATGGCCCCTGGTGACGATGCCGGAAATGTCGCCTCCTGCTTCGTCGACAGCCACGCCGTCGTCTCGATCGCTCGGCACGGCTACCACCGGGTCGCCTACCTGATCGCCAGCGGCACGGTCGCGGGCCACGAACGCACACCCGACTTCGCACGACAAGGAGGCGCACAACCGAAACTGCCGCGCATGGACCCGGTCCTATTGATGGTGGACCGTGCCTGCCGGTGGAGCTTCAGGACCGTCTCTCTTGCATGCCTGAGGGATCAGGCGCGTTTGGCGCGGATACACGGCTCTCGTCAACTGCTTCGATACACAGCTCCAAGAGGTAGGCACTCAGGGGTACCGCTGCATCTGCAGTTGCGTCGATATCCTCCCCCTCCAAAGTGATCAGCCCACCCGTGTCGATCTCCATCTGGGCCCAGAAATTCTGGATCTTGCGAAGCAGGGCTAGGGCCTCAACGTAGAGGTCAAGGTCAGGATTCTTGTCGATGTCGACGAGGTACTTGCCCAGCTCGTGGGTGAGCTCGTGACGATGCGAGTAGATGGATTGCAGCCGGTCTGCCTCAGTTGAGGTGATGGCCTCAGCTCTGACGAGCCACGCCACCGATCCGCGGAAGCGGTTCGGTCGTCCGCCCTGAAGCGACGGCTCAAGCACGTCGCGTGTGTATGCATCCTCATCGTAGAGCTGCGTGGACCCGTCGAAGCCCCTCCAATAGTACTCACGAACTTTGTCCAAGATCGCTGACTTCAGCAACTCATGCGTTAGCTGAAACAAGCCCGCAAAAGCCAGGGTGAACCGCAAGCTCGGAGGGGTCAGCTTCTCGCGAAGTAAGTCGGCGTACTCTTCTCGTGTTCGGCCCCCATACGGCGCTCTTGGTCGCTGGGCTGCGTCATCCACGCCACCAGCGTAACCGGAGTTTGCGCGTCCTTCGTTCTACCTGCCCCCGGGAAGCGTCCACTGATACCGCTGCCGTCGCGCTGGACAAGCACTGAGGCCACCGAGTCGAACGTTGTTGGCGCCTCAGAATCCCGGGCCGGAACTCTTCTTGCAGTACCTCCCGGGGGAAATAGGTGAGGCACGTGCCGACGCCCAGGCCGCGGGCCCCTCGACCAGCCCTGCACGAGATCGCATGTGTCTGGGTCAGGAGGCGTGGATGGCCGGTGGTAGGGCGCTGAGCTTGCGAGCATGCCGTTGGCGAGGGTGACGTCGTTGGGGTGGTATGTGGCCGGTGGGCCTACGCCCGCTGCCACCGCAGTGAGCAGGATCGCCGCGACGCCATGCAGGCCTGGCTTCACCAGTACAACCGGCATCGTCCGCACACGACTTGTGGCACGTGGCCGTCCTCGCCACGATTGATCAACGTTCCCGGTCAGTCCACCGGGTCGACGTCGTCCCTCAGACCGTCCCCAGAGATCGGCGAAATGGCGTTGCCCTGGTCAAACCGCCCTAGTCAGGCTGCGTTCGCAGCCCCCCTGGCGCTACGGTTGCCCGCATGATCCTCCTTCGCTGCCCCCGGTGCGACCAGGTGGCCGAACTCGACGATCTGATGTGCTGCCAGTGCGGCGCCGAGCTGGGGTTCCACCCGCCGAGCCTCACGATGGTGACGTGCGGCCCCACCGGCACCACGACCGACGACGGCCGCTGGGTGTGGTGCTCGCAGCGCGACCGGCTGAACTGCAACTGGCTGCGCGACCTGGCGCTCGACACCGAGGAGTGCTTCGCCTGCCATGTCGTGCGCCGGCGTCCGGAGGCCGACCAGGACTCCGCCTGGGAGAAGCTCGCGCAGGCGTCCAGCCCCAAGCGGCGGCTGCTGGTCCAGCTGGCGGTGCTGGGGTTGCCCGTCGAGACGTTCCGCGACCAGAAGGGCGGGCTGGCGTTCGACCTGCTGTCGTCGAAGTCCAGCGGCGAGAACGTGACGATCGGGCACTCCAACGGCGTCATCACGATCGACCTCGCCGAGAGCCTCGACGACCACCGGGAGAAGCTGCGTGTCCAGCTGGGTGAGCCCTACCGCACGATGCTCGGCCACTTCCGCCATGAGGTGGGGCACTACTACCAGTGGAAGCTGGTGGAACAGACCGACTTCATCGGCGAGAGCCGCGCGCTGTTCGGTGACGAGCGCGCCTCCTACAGCGACGCGCTCGACCGGCACTACGCGCAGGGCGCCCCGGAGGACTGGCACGAGTCGTTCATCTCCGAATACGCCACGATGCACCCCTGGGAGGACTTCGCGGAGACGTTCGCCCACTACCTCCACATCACCGACACGCTGTCGACGGTGGCGCTGGGCGGCGTGGTGCTGCAGGGGGAGCGCTCCGACGGCGTCCTGGAGCGCGACGTCGTGCCCCGCGTGAGCTACGCGGAGGCGTCCACCGAGGAGATGGTGGACGACTGGCACTGGCTCTCCTTGCTGCTGAACCGGGCCAGCCGCGCCATGGGACGCCGTGACCTCTACCCGTTCACGCTGCCGGAGCCGGTCGTCCGCAAGCTCGACTTCGTGCACCGGGTGGTGGGCGCGACCGGACGGGTCACGGACCGGCCGATCCTGATCGGCGCGGCCGAGTAACGTTCATCCATGACCACGGCCTTCCACGCGGACTCGACCGACCTGCCCGAGAAGGAGGTCCTGACCTGGGAGCGCTTCGGCAGCGCCTGCCGCGAGCTGGCCCACCAGGTGGCCGACTCGGGCTTCGCGCCGGAGGTCATCATCGCCGTGGCGCGCGGCGGACTGCTGCCGGGTGGCGGCCTGTCCTACGCGCTGGGCTGCAAGCTGTCCGACGCCATCAACGTCGAGTTCTACACCGACGTGCACGAGACGTTGCCCGACCCGGTGCTGCTGGCTCCGATGCTGGACACCGAGAACATCCGCGGCAAGCGGCTGCTCGTGGTGGACGACGTGGTCGACTCCGGCCGCACGCTCGAGCTGGTGCTCGACCTGCTGCGCGAGGTCGGGGCCGAGGCCCGCAGCGCGGTGCTGTACGCCAAGCCGACCACGATCTGCCACCCCGACTATGTCTGGGCGCACACCGACCGGTGGATCGCCTTCCCCTGGAGCGCCGAGCCGCCGGTCACCGCCACGCGCGGCGAGGCCTGAGCCGGGCTGGGCCGCCCGGGGCGGGTCGTCCGGCATCGCGGCGCGGTACCGCAGGGCGTTTCGTGCCCGGGGGCTGGCCCGGGTAGCATGGTCCGCCGAACCCACACGCACGTCGAAAGGGACGCCGCATGCCCACGATCTCCACCAACGATCTCAAGAACGGCACCGTTCTCGACCTGGACGGCCAGCTTTGGCAGGTCATCTGGTTCCAGCACCACAAGCCGGGCAAGGGCAACACCGTGGTCCGCAGCAAGCTGAAGCACGTGCTGAGCGGCAAGGTCGTCGACCGCACGTTCAACTCCGACACCAAGGTCGAGAGCGCGAACGTCGACAAGCGTGAGATGCAGTACCTCTACCACGACGGCCACGCCTATGTGTTCATGGACACGAGCACCTACGAGCAGCTCCCCATCGCCGACGAGGTGGTGGGCGACGCGTCCGACTACATGCTCGAGAACCAGATGGCCACGGTCGCGACCCACGACGGCGACCCGCTCTACATCGAGCTGCCGGCGTCCGTGGAGCTCGAGATCACCTACACCGAGCCGGGCCTGCAGGGCGACCGCAGCTCCGCCGGCACCAAGCCCGCCACCCTCGAGACAGGCAAGCAGATCCAGGTGCCGCTGTTCATGGAGCAGGGCACCCGCGTGAAGGTCGACACCCGCGACGGCAGCTACCTCGGCCGGATCAGCGGGTGACCAAGAACCGCCAGAACACCACGCGCGGGAAGGCCCGCAAGCACGCCCTCGACATCCTGTACGAGGCGGACGTGCGCGGTGCCGACCCCCGCGAGATGCTCGCCGACCGCATCGCGCTCGGCGAGCGGACCGTCCGGCCGTTCACGATCGAGATCGTCCAGGGCGTCACCGATCACGGGGAGGCGCTGGACGCCACCCTGCGGGACGCCCTCGCCGAGGGCTGGTCGGTGGAACGCATGCCGTCGGTGGATCGCTGCCTCGCCCGCATCGGGTTGTTCGAGCTGGCCCACACCGACACCCCGGCCGCCATCGTGGTGAACGAGGCCGTCGACCTGGCCGCTGAGTACTCGACCCCCACCTCGCCCGGATTCCTCAACGCGCTCCTCGCCCGCGTGGCGCGCGACCGCGAGGGTGCCGAGGCCACCCCTGCGGTGGCCGACGCACCCGCCGCCGACGACGACGCACCCGCGGCCGAGGCCGGGACGCCCCCGGTGGCGGCCCAAGGGGCGGGAGACGCACCCGCCCCGTGACCCGATAGGGAAGGATCACCCTCATGGCGAGCCACAGTGACACCCCCGCCCTCCTCGTGTTGGAGGACGGCCGGGCGTTCCGAGGGGTTTCCTTCGGGGCCACCGGCGAGACGTTCGGCGAGGCGGTGTTCGCCACCGGCATGTCGGGCTACCAGGAGACGCTGACCGACCCGAGCTACCGCCGTCAGGTGGTCGTCGCGACCGCCCCCCACATCGGCAACACCGGCTGGAATGACGAGGACGACGAGTCGAGCCGCATCTGGGTCGCCGGCTACGTCGTGCGCGACGTGAGCCGCGTCCGGTCGAACTGGCGCAGCAACCGCAGCCTGGACGAGGTGTTGCGCGCCCAGGACGTCGTCGGCATCGCCGAGATCGACACTCGCGCGCTCACCCGCCATCTCCGCGAGCGCGGCGCCATGCGCGTCGGCATCTCCACGACCGATCTGGACGCCGACGCCCTGCTCGGGCGCGTGCGCGAGCAGCCGCCGATGGCCGGGGCCAACCTCGTCTCCGACGTCACCGTCGACGAGCCGGTGGTGTGGGAGGCGCAGGGGGAGAAGCGCTTCACCGTCGCGGCGGTGGATCTGGGCATCAAGTCCATGACCCCCGAGCAGATGAGCCGGCGCGGCATCGAGGTGCACGTGCTGCCGGCGAGCAGCACCCTGGCCGACATCACGGCGCTGGGCGCCGACGGGGTCTTCTTCAGCAACGGCCCGGGCGACCCGGCGGCGGCCGACGAGGCGGTCGCCCTGCTGACCGACGTGCTGGACGCCGACCTGCCCTATTTCGGCATCTGCTTCGGCAACCAGATTTTCGGCCGCGCGCTGGGTTTCGGCACGTACAAGCTCAAGTACGGCCACCGCGGCATCAACCAGCCCGTGATGGATCTGCGCACCGGACGCGTCGAGATCACCTCGCAGAACCATGGCTTCGCGGTGGACGCCCCGGCCGGCGTCGGGACGCCGACCCGCTGGGGCGAGGCGTGGGTCAGCCACGTCTGCCTCAACGACGACGTGGTGGAGGGCCTCGAACTGCGCGACGCGAGCGGGCGCGTCCGAGGCTTCAGCGTGCAGTACCACCCCGAGGCCGCCGCCGGCCCGCACGACTCGGCCTACCTGTTCGACCGCTTCCTCGCCGTGATGGCCGACCACCGTGCAGACGACCAGGAGACGAACTGACATGCCCCGTCGCACCGACATCGAGTCCATCCTCGTCATCGGCTCCGGTCCGATCGTCATCGGCCAGGCCTGCGAGTTCGACTATTCGGGCACCCAGGCGTGCCGCGTGCTGCGCGAGGAGGGGTTCCGGGTCATCCTGGTGAACTCCAACCCGGCCACGATCATGACGGACCCCGAGTTCGCCGACGCCACCTACATCGAGCCCATCACCCCCGCGATGGTCGCGAAGGTCATCGAGGCCGAGCGGCCGGACGCGATCCTCGCGACCCTGGGCGGGCAGACGGCGCTGAACACCGCGGTCGCGCTCCACGAGGACGGGACGCTCGCCAAGTACGGCGTCGAGATGATCGGCGCAAACTTCGAGGCGATCCACAAGGGCGAGGACCGGGAGAAGTTCAAGGAGATCGTCAACGGCCTCGACGTGCCGGGCGCCCACCCGGAGTCGGCGCGCTCGTTCATCTGCCACACCCTCGACGAGGTGCTGGCCGCCGCCGGCGAGCTGGGCTACCCGCTGGTGCTGCGGCCGAGCTTCACGATGGGGGGTGTGGGCTCGGGCTTCGCCCACGACGAGGACGAGCTGCGCGCCATGGCCACGACCGGCCTCGCGGCGTCCCCGGTGACGGAGGTGTTGGCGGAGGAGTCGATCCTGGGCTGGAAGGAGTACGAGCTGGAGGTGATGCGCGACCGGTCCGACAACGTCGTCATCATCTGCTCGATCGAGAACTTCGACCCGATGGGCGTCCACACCGGCGACTCGATCACCGTCGCGCCGGCGATGACGCTGACCGACCGCGAGTACCAGGCGATGCGCGACGTCGCGATCGCGGTCATCCGCGAGGTGGGCGTCGACACCGGCGGCTGCAACATCCAGTTCGCCATCAATCCCGACGACGGCCGCATGGTCGTCATCGAGATGAACCCGCGCGTGAGCCGGAGCTCCGCGCTGGCGTCCAAGGCCACGGGCTTCCCGATCGCGAAGATCGCCGCGAAGGTGGCCGTCGGGTACACCCTCGACGAGATCCCCAATGACATCACGTCACGCGGGGTGACCCCCGCGGACACCCACGGAGGGGGGACACCCCCCGCCGACACCCCCCTGTTCTATCCCGCCTCCTTCGAGCCGACGCTGGACTACGTGGTGGTCAAGGTGCCGCGGTTCGCGTTCGAGAAGTTCCCCGGCGCGGAGGACACGCTCACCACGCACATGAAGTCGGTCGGCGAGGCCATGGCGATCGGCCGCAACTTCACCGAGGCCCTCAACAAGGCGCTGCGCTCGCTGGAGGACCCGAAGGCGCCGTTCGACTTCACCGGTGACCTGCCCGACAGCCTGGACCACGTGCTGGACGCCGCGGCCCGCCCGCAGGACGGCCGCCTCTCACTGCTCATGCAGGCCATCCGCCTGGGCGCCACGACCGAACAGCTCCACGAGGCCACCGGCATCGACCCGTGGTTCTGCGACCAGCTGCAGCTCATCGGCGAGGTCGCCAACGCCGTCGCCGAGGCGCCCGCCCTGACGCCGGAGCTGCTGCGCCGCGCCAAGCGGACCGGCCTGTCGGACGCCCAACTGGCCGCCCTGCGCCACAGCAGCGAGGACGTGATCCGCGGCGTCCGCTGGGCGCTCGGCATCACGCCGGTGTTCAAGACCGTCGACACCTGCGCCGCCGAGTTCGCGGCGAAGACGCCCTACCACTACTCCTCCTACGACGAGGAGACCGAGGTCGCGCCGCGCACCAAGCCGGCCGTGCTGATCCTCGGTTCGGGGCCCAACCGCATCGGCCAGGGCATCGAGTTCGACTACTCGTGCGTGCACGCGGCGCTCGCGCTGCGTGAGGCCGGCTACGAGACGGTGATGGTGAACTGCAACCCCGAGACGGTCTCGACCGACTACGACACCTCCGACCGGCTGTACTTCGAGCCGCTCACCCTGGAGGACGTGCTCGAGGTGTACCACGCCGAGCAGGCCGCGGGCCCGATCGCGGGCGTCCTGGTGCAGCTCGGCGGGCAGACGCCGCTCAAGCTCGCCCAGGCGCTCAAGGACAACGGCGTGACGATCGTCGGCACCCCGCCGGAGGCGATCAACCTGGCCGAGGAGCGCGGCGCGTTCGGCGACGTGCTCACCGCCGCCGGGCTGCCGGCGCCGAAGTACGGCATGGCGCAGTCGGCCGCCGAGGCGATCGAGATCGCCAACGGCGTCGGCTACCCGGTGCTCGTCCGCCCCTCCTACGTGCTCGGTGGGCGCGGCATGGAGATCGTCTACGACGACGCGAGCCTGACCGAGTACATCGAGCGGGCCACGTTCATCACCCCGCAGGCGCCCGTGCTGGTCGACCGGTTCCTCGACGATGCGATCGAGATCGACGTCGACGCGCTCTACGACGGCACCGAGCTGTACCTCGGCGGCGTGATGGAGCACATCGAGGAGGCCGGCATCCACTCCGGCGACTCCGCGTGCTCGCTGCCGCCCATCACGCTCGGCGCCGACGTGATCGACCGGATCCGCCAGTCCACCGAGGCGATCGCGCGCGGCGTGGGCGTCCGGGGGCTCATCAACATCCAGTTCGCGCTGCAGTCCGACGTGCTCTACGTGCTCGAGGCGAACCCGCGGGCGTCGCGTACCGTGCCGTTCGTGTCGAAGGCGACGGCCACGCCGCTGGCGAAGGCCTGCGCCCGGCTCATGCTGGGGGAGTCGATCGACGACCTCCGCGCCGCCGGCGTGCTGCGGGCCGTCGGCGACGGCGCGACCGAGCTGGCGGGGGCGCCGATCGCGGTGAAGGAGGCGGTCATGCCCTTCAACCGCTTCCGGACGGCCGATGGCGCGTCGGTCGAGTCGCTGCTGGGGCCCGAGATGAAGTCGACCGGCGAGGTGATGGGGCTGGACGGCAACTTCGGTGTGGCCTTCGCGAAGAGCCAGACCGGCTCCTACGGCGGGCTGCCGATGAGCGGCACCGCGTTCGTGTCGGTCGCGAACCGCGACAAGCGGCACGCCATCTTCCCGGTCAAGCGGCTCTCCGACCTCGGCTTCACCATCGTCGCGACCGCCGGCACGGCGCAGGTGCTGCGACGCAACGGCATCGAGGTCACCGAGCTGCGCAAGGCCAACGCCGGCGAGGCCGAGGACGGTCGCAAGAGCGTGCTCGAGGCGATCCTTGGCGGCGAGATCGACCTGATCTTCAACACCCCGCAGGGCGCCGGGGCGGGCGGTGAGCCGCGCCGCGACGGCTGGGCGATCCGCTCGGCGGCCGTGCTGCGCGACATCCCGTGCATCACCACCGTGCAGGGGCTGGCGGCGACGGTGCAGGGCATCGAGGCCGCGCAGTCCGGCGGCATCGGCGTCCGCTCACTGCAGTCCTGGAACGCCGCCCTCACCGGCGCGACCGAGGGGTGAGCGTGGCCGGGGCGTCCTGGGCGCCGGAGACCGACGCCCCGGTGACGCTGCGCGATGTCACGCTGGGGCGCGGCCCGGTGAAGGTGATCGTTCCGATCGTGGGCGAGACCACCGCCGAGTTGGTGGACGCCGCCGCTGCGGCCGCCGCGGCCGGGCCCGACATCGTGGAGTGGCGGGTCGACGGCTTCGGCTCCGCGCAGCCGGACGCCGTGCTGGCCGCGGCGGCGGCGGTGGTGGACGTGCTCGGCGGGCGTCCGCTGCTGTTCACGTTCCGCACCGCGGCCGAGGGGGGCGCGCGGGTCATCGCGCCCGAGGCCTACGTGGCGCTGCACGCCGCCGTGATCGCCGCGGGCCTGGTGGAAGCGGTCGACGTCGAGCACCGGTTCGACGTCGCGGCCGGCGACGCCGTGCTGGCCGCCGCCCGCGCGGCCGGCGTCGCGGTGATCGGCAGCGCGCACGACTTCGCCGCCACGCCGGACGCCGACGCGCTCGTCGCGCTGTTGACGGCGATGCAGCACCGGGGTTTCGACGTGGTCAAGGCGGCCGTGATGCCGCACGACCCGGGCGACGTGCTGGCCCTGCTCGACGCGACCTGGACGATGGCCAGTGCGCACCGCGCCACCCCGGTGATCACGATGGCGATGGGGGAGCTCGGCGCCCTCTCGCGCATGGCGGCGCCGGTGGTCGGCTCGTGCGCGACGTTCGCGATGCTCGGCCGGGCGTCCGCGCCGGGGCAGCTGCCGCTCGCGGAGCTGAAGCCGATCCTGGCCCGCCTGTCGATGGACTAGGCTTTCCGGCGTTTCCCCCAGGCTCGCGCACGTGTGGTGCGTGCGCCCGTCCCCCGGTGAGAAGGAGTCATCACTCATGGTCGCCGTCGCGCTGATCGGGCTCTCCGGGTCGGGCAAGTCCACGCTCGGCCCCCTGCTCGCGCAGCGCCTCGGGGTGCCCCACATCGACGTGGACGCCGCGATCGAGCGCCGCGAGGCCCGCAGCATCCGCGCCATCTTCGACACCGACGGCGAGGCCCACTTCCGGGCGCTGGAGCGCGATCGCACGCGGGAGTCGCTCGCCGGCGACGCCGTGGTGAGCCTGGGCGGGGGCGCCCCCATGACGCCGGCCGTCGCGGACGCCCTCGCCGGCCACCCGGTGGTGTGGCTGCAGGCCGACCCGGCCACCGCCGCCCGCCGCGTCGGCGACGACCCGAACCGGCCGTTGCTCAGCGGTTCGGACGCCGTCGCGCGGCTCGAGGCCATGCTCGCCGAGCGCGGCGCCACCTACGCCCTCCTCGCCACCCTCGCCGTGGACACCGCCGACGCCGATCCCGCCGTGCTGGTGGAGACGATCGCCGCGCACGCGGAGTCCTTCCGAGCCGCGACCCCGGCTTCCCCCGAGCACGTCGGTGGTTCAGCGGGTGACGTCGGCCGCGCCGGCCGAAGCGCCGGCGTCCGGGCCGCGGTCGTGGCCCACGGGTACCGGCGGGTGCTGCGGCCGGTATTGTTCCGCGCCCGCGGCGGGGATCCCGAGCGCATCCACGAGGACATGATTGCCGGCCTGGCCCGGTTGGGGGACACCCCCGGCGTCCGCGCCGCGGTGGGCGCGCTGACGCGCACGGCGTCCGACCCGGTCGAGGTGGCCGGCATCACCTTCGGCGGTCGGGTGGGCCTGGCCGCGGGCATGGACAAGGACGGCCGCGCCGCGCTCGCCTGGCAGCACCTCGGCTTCGCGTTCGCCGAGCTCGGCACCGTCACGGCACGGCCGCAGCCCGGCAACCCACGCCCGCGGATGTTCCGGGCGCCGGCGTCCGGTGGCCTCGTCAACCGCATGGGCTTCAACAACGGCGGCGCCGCCGCCCTCGCCGCCCGACTGGCGTCGGTCGGGATCGTGCGGAACAGCAGCCGGGAGAACGGCCCGGCCGGCATCCCGCTCGGCATCTCCATCGGCAAGTCGAAGGACACCGCGCTGGACGACGCGGTCGGCGATTATCTGTTCTCCCTGCGCGCGGTCGCCCCGCACGCCGACTACGTGGCGATCAACGTGTCCAGCCCCAACACGCCCGGGCTGCGCTCGCTGCAGGACGGCGGCGCGCTCGCCGAGCTGTTGGGGGCACTGGTCGCCGAGACCCGCACCCTCGACGCCGCCCGGCCGGTGCCGGTGTTCGTGAAGATCGCCCCGGATCTGAGCTGGAGCCAGGTCGACGAGGTGCTCGCCACCGCCACCGACGCGGGGGCGTCCGGCATCATCGCGACCAACACGACCCTGTCGCGCGACGGGCTGGCGCCGGCCGATGCGGCGCTCGCCCACGAGGCCGGGGGGCTCTCGGGTGCCCCCCTGACGCAGCGTGCCCGCGCCGTGGTGCGGCACGTGGCCGCGCACACCGACCTGCCCGTGATGGGCTCGGGCGGAGTGATGACGCCCGACGACGCCGTCGCCCTGCTGGACGCCGGCGCGTCGTTGGTGCAGCTCTACACTGGCTTCGTCTACGCCGGGCCGGCGCTCATCGCCGGCATCAACGCCAGGAGGTGACACCCGTGCCCACGTATCGGCAGCGGTTGAAGGAGATCACGGCCCAACGGGGCAACCTGTGCGTCGGCATCGACCCCCACCCCGGGGTGTTGCAGGCGTGGGGGCTGCCCGTGTCGGTGGCCGGCCTGGAGCAGTGCGCCCGGGGCGTGGTCGCGGCGCTCGGGGGGTCGGTGGCCGTGTTCAAGCCGCAGTCGGCTTTCTTCGAGGCGTACGGTTCGGCAGGCGTGGCCGTGCTGGAGCGTGTGCTGGCCGACATCCGCACCGCCGGGGCGCTCTCGATCGTGGACGCCAAGCGCGGCGACATCGGCTCCACCATGCGCGCCTACGCGCAGGCCTACCTGACCGACGACTCCCCGCTGGCCGGCGACGCGGTGACCCTGTCGCCCTACCTGGGGTTCGCCTCCCTCATGCCGGCGTTCGAGGCGGCGATCGCGTCCGACCGGGGTGTGTACGTGCTGGCCAGGACGTCGAACCCGGAGGGGGCCGGCGTCCAGCTCGCCCTGGGGCAGGAGGGGTCGGTGGTCCAGGAGATCATCGACGCCGCCAAGGCCCTCAACACCTCGGCTCGGACGCGCGCGATCGGCCTGGTGGTGGGCGGGACGCACGACTCGCTGGGGTGCGACGTCGGCGACTTCAACGGCTCGATCCTGGTGCCCGGCATCGGGGCGCAGGGCGGTGCCGTGGCGGACCTGCCCGACCTGTTCGGGCCGGCGTATGCAAACGTTTTGCCGATGGTGGGGCGCGGCATCCTCGGTGCCGGGCCCGACACGTCGGCGCTCGTGGCGCGGGCGCGCGCCTTCGGGGCACAGTGATTGCTACCCTTTCGGGTACCCGCCCTTTCGGGTGGGATGCCAGAACAGCCCCAGAACGACCATGACGGAGCCCGACGTGTCCATTCCGCAGCTCACCACTGAACAACTCCAGGCTGCCCGTGCGGCCGCGACGCAGGCGCGCCGCGTCCGAGCGGACCTGAAGGCGAAGGTGCGCACCGGCGCCCTGTCGCTGTCCGAGGCGCTCGACGTCGCGGGCGGCGACGAGGTGCTCGCCCACGTCAAGGTCGTCGACCTGCTGAAGTCGCTGCCGCGCGTGGGGGAGAAGCGTGCCGCGGCGGTCATGGAGCGGCTCGACATCGCGTCGAACCGTCGCGTCCGCGGGCTCGGCCGCCACCAGGTGGCCGGCCTGAAGGCCGAATTCAAGTGAGTTCCGGCATCACGGTCATCTCCGGGCCCGCCGGTGTGGGCAAGGGAACCGTGGTGTCACACCTCGTCGCCGCGCACCCCGAGATCTGGGTGTCGGTGTCGGCGACGACGCGCCCGCCGCGCCCCGGTGAGGTCGAGGGCCGCCACTACCACTTCGTCAGCGAGAGCGACTTCGATGCGCTCGTCGCCGGCGACGGCCTGCTCGAGTGGGCCGTCGTGCACGGCCGCCACCGCTACGGGACGCCGGCGGAGCCGGTGCGTCGCGCGGCGGACGCCGGCCGCGTCGTGGTGTTGGAGATCGACCTGGCCGGGGCCCGCCAGGTGCGCAAGGCGCTCCCGGAGGCGCTTTCGGTGTTCCTGGCTCCGCCGGACTGGGACACCCTGGTGGGGCGCCTCGCCGGCCGGGGCACGGAGACCAGCGAACAGGTGGAGCGCCGGTTGCAGACCGCCAAGGTGGAGTTGGACGCGGCCCAGGAGTTCGACCACGTGGTCGTCAACGACGATGTCGAGGGCACCGTCGGGCAGCTGGTAAGCTTGCTGGGCTTGTAGTCACAAGCCCCCCATCCCACATTTGCGAGAAGGTTGAATGAGCACGCATGTTCCCGAGGGGATCACGAATCCCCCGATCGATGAGCTCCTGACCAAGGTCGACTCCAAGTACCGCCTGGTGCTGTTCGCCGCCAAGCGCGCGCGGCAGATCAACGCGTACTACAGCCAGCTCGGTGAGGGCCTGCTGGAGAACGTTGGCCCGCTGGTCGACACCACCGTGCAGGAGAAGCCGCTGACGATCGCGCTGCGCGAGATCAACTCCGACCTGCTGGAGTGCGGCGACATCGACCCCGAGGCCGAGGCGCAGGCCCGCGCCGCGGCCGAGAGCGACCCCGAGTTCTCGTTCGACCCGTTCGACCCCGACGACCTGGCCTGAGCGCCGGCCGTCTGACGCCAGCGTGAGCCGCATCGTCCTCGGGGTCTCCGGGGGAATCGCCGCCTACAAGGCGTGCGAGGTGCTCCGTCGGCTGTCCGAGGGCGGCCACGAGGTCACGGTCGTGCCGACGCCGAACGCGCTGATGTTCGTGGGCGAGGCCACGTGGGCGGCCCTGTCGGGGCGTCCGGTGGCGACCGGGGTCTTCGAGCACGTCCACGAGGTGCCCCACGTGCGGCTGGGCCGGCAGGCCGAGCTGGTGGTCGTGGCGCCGGCGACCGCCGACCTGCTCGCGCGGGCGGCGTCCGGACGGGCCGACGACCTGCTGACGAACACCCTGCTCACCGCGTCCTGCCCGGTGCTCATGGTGCCGGCGATGCACACCGAGATGTGGCTGCACCCGGCGACCCGGGCCAACGTGGCGACGCTGCGGGAGCGGGGTGTCATCGTCATGAATCCGGCCGACGGACGCCTGACCGGCGCCGATTCCGGCCCGGGGCGGCTGCCCGAGCCGGTGGACATCGTCGCGGTGGCGACCTCGCTGCTGGACGACCCGGCCACGGTGGACGCCGTGCGGCGCCGCGACCTGGACGGCCGCCATGTGGTGGTCAGCGCCGGCGGCACCCACGAGGCTCTCGACCCCGTCCGCTTTCTCGGCAACGCCGCGAGCGGCTTGCAGGGCGTCGCCCTGGCGCGCGCCGCGGCGCTGCGCGGCGCGACGGTGACGCTGGTGGCCGCGCACGTCACCGCCGCGCTGCCCGCGGGGGTGCAGGTGCAGCGGGTGTCGTCGACCGCCGACCTGGCAGACACCATGACCGGCCTGGCCGGCGAGGCGGACGCCCTCGTCATGGCTGCCGCGCCGGCCGACTTCACCCCCGCGCGGCCGAGCGAGGGGAAGATCAAGAAGGACGGCGACGCCGGGCTGAGCATCGACCTGGTGCAGACCACCGACGTGCTCGCCACGCTGAGCCGTCACCGGCCGCGTCCGCAGACGATCGTGGGCTTCGCGGCGGAGACCGCGGCGTCGGCCGACGCGTTGGTCGCGCTCGGCCGCGCCAAGCTGGCGCGCAAGGGCTGCGACCTGCTCGTCTGCAACGACGTGAGCGGGGGCGCGGTGTTCGGCCGGGCGGAGAACAGCGTGGTCATCGTGTCCGCCGAGGGCGTCGTGGGCGAGGCCGCCGGCGACAAGTCCGTGATCGCCCACCGCATCTGGGACGCCGTCGTGGCGTCGGAGAAGGAGAAGGACCGTTGAGCCGTCTGTTCACGTCGGAATCGGTGACCGAAGGCCACCCCGACAAACTGGCCGACTCCGTGAGCGATGCCGTCCTCGACGCGCTGCTCGCCGACGACCCGCGGTCGCGGGTCGCGGTGGAGACGCTGGTGACGACGGGCACCGTGGTGGTCGCCGGTGAGGTGTCGACCGAGACGTACGCCGACATCGCGGGCATCGCGCGGCAGCGGATCCTGGCGACGGGTTACGACCACGCCGGGGCGTCATTCGACGGCAAGTCGTGCGGCGTGCTGGTGTCGCTGGGCAACCAGAGCCCCGACATCGCGCAGGGCGTCGACCGGGCGGAGGAGTCGCGCGACGGCACCGGGGTGGAGGATCTCGACCTGCAGGGTGCCGGTGACCAGGGCCTCATGTTCGGCTACGCGTGCACCGACACGCCGTCGCTGATGCCGCTGCCGATCGACATCGCCCACCGGCTGTCGGAGCGGCTCGCCCTCGTGCGTCGCGAGGGGATTCTGCCCTGGGTGCTGCCCGACGGCAAGACGCAGGTGACGATCGAGTACGACGGCGACCAGGCGGTGCGGGTGGACACGGTCGTCGTGTCGACCCAGCACACCGAGGACGCGTGGCGTGACGGCATCATCAAGTCGGCCCTCGTCGAGAATGTCGTGAACCCGGTGCTGGCCGACTACGCGATCGCCTCTGGTGACAAGAAGACGTTCGTCAACCCGACGGGCAAGTTCATCATCGGCGGCCCCATGGGCGACGCGGGGCTCACGGGCCGCAAGATCATCGTCGACACCTACGGCGGCATGGCCCGCCACGGGGGCGGGGCGTTCTCGGGCAAGGACCCGTCGAAGGTGGACCGCTCGGCGTCCTATGCGATGCGCTGGGTGGCGAAGAACGTGGTGGCCGCGGGGCTCGCCGAGCGGTGCGAGGTGCAGGTGGCCTATGCCATCGGCCGCGCCCACCCGGTGGGTTTCTACACGCAGTGCTTCGGCACCGAGCAGGTGCCGGTGGAGCAGATCAACGACGCCGTGCTGGCGACCTTCGACCTGCGCCCGGCCGCGATCATCCGGGACCTCGACCTGCTGCGGCCGATCTATTCGAAGACGACCAACTACGGCCACTTCGGCCGCGAGTTGCCCGAGTTCACCTGGGAGCGGACCGACCGCGCGGACGCCCTCGCCGCGGCCGTCCGGGGCTGAGCCCGCGGGCGGATCGGCGCCGGCGTCCGATTGTCGGAGTCTGAGCCTAGGATCGCGTGCATGCCCACCGAACCCGACCACCTGCGCATCGCGCGCGTGGCCGTGGACGTGCCGTTGGCCCACTTGGACCGTCCGTTCGACTATCTCGTGCCGGAGGCGATGGCCGCCGACGTGACGCCTGGCGTGCGGGTGCGCGTGAAGTTCGCCGGACGCCTGCGCGACGGCTGGGTGCTGGAGGTCGCCGACACCACCGAGGTGGACGCGAAGCTGGCGCCGTTGGAGCGGGTGACGTCACCGGAGCCGGTGCTGAGCCCGGCGGTGGCGGGGTTGGTGCGAGCCGTCGCCGACCACTGGGGCGGCACGTTCTCCGACGTCGTGCGGCTGGCCGTGCCGCCCCGGCACGCCGCCACCGAGAAGGCTGAGCCGCCGGAGCGTCCGCAACCCCGGTGGGAGGTGCTGCCGGGGGTGCTGGGTGGCTCGGCCGCGGGGGAGCGGTATCTCGCCGGGGTGCGGCGCGGCGAGCCGCTGCGCGCGGTGTGGAACCCGGTCGGCGTCTTCGGGGGGCCGGGGGACTGGGCCGGGGGGCTGACCGACGCGGGGGGGGCGGCGCTGGCGTCCGGGCGCGGCGTGATCGTCGTGGTGCCGGACGCCGACGCGTTGGCCCGGCTGTCGGCGCGGTTGACCGACGTGTTGGGGGCGGGGAGTTTCGCGACGCTGGCTGCGGACGCCGGCCCGGCGGCCCGGTACCGGAACTTCCTGGCGGTGGCGCGCGGGGATGTCCGGCTGGTGATCGGGACGCGCGCGGCCGTGTTCGCGCCGGTGCACGACCTGGGGCTGGTGGTGGTGTGGGACGAGGGCAACGACTCCTTGGCCGAGCCGCGCGCGCCCTACCCGCACGCCCGAGAGGTGGCCGTGCTGCGGGCGTCCCGGGAGCGGTGCGCGCTGTTGCTCGCGGGGTTCGGGCGGACGGCGGAGGTGCAGGCCCTCGTGGAGCGCGGCTGGCTGGTGCCGCTGGGGGTGCCGGCGCAGGAGGCGCGCCGGCTGGGCCCGGCGGTGCGCGTCGCCGCGGACACCGACCGTGCGCTGGAGCGCGATCCGGATGCCCACGCCGCCCGATTGCCGAGGGACGTGTTCGGCGTGATCCGTGCCGGGTTGGCGTCCGGACCCGTGCTGCTGCAGGTGCCGCGGGCGGGGTATGCCCCGGCGCTGGCGTGCCAGCGCTGCCGGACGCTGGCGCGGTGCCCGAACTGCTCCCAGCCGCTGCGGGGTGACCGGGCTCGGGACGGATTCGCGGTGGCGTGCGCGCTGTGCGGGCCACTGGAGGGGGTGTGGGCGTGCCCGGAGTGCGGTGACGGGCGGCTGCGGGCGCCACGGGTCGGGGTGACGCGGACGGCCGAAGAACTGGGCCGGGCGTTCCCGCAGGTGCGGGTGGTGACGTCGTGGTCGGGGCACCTGGTGGACGCGGTGGACGACGCCCCGGCGCTGGTGCTGGCGACACCGGGCGCCGAGCCGTTCCCGTCGGCGGGGTACGCGGCGGCGGTGCTGATGGACGCCGGGCTCATGCTGGGGCGTCCCGACCTGCGGGCCGCAGAGGAGGCGTTGCGGCGCTGGTTGGCGGTGTGCGCGCTGGTGCGGCCGGCGGCCGAGGGCGGCACCGTGACGGTGGTCGGGGAGCCGGAGGCCCGCGCCGTGCAGGCGCTGGTGCGCCTGGATCCGGCCGGGTTCGCCGAGCGCGAGCTTGCCGAGCGCTTTGAGACGCATTTTCCGCCCGCGGCGCGGTTGGTGACGCTGGACGGTCCGCAGGCCGCGCTCACCGACGCGGAGGCGGCATGGCGTCCGGTGACGGGGGTGGAGCATTTCGGCCCCGTGCCCTTGCCGGAGGACGACGCCTGGCGGCTGACGTTGCGGGCCCCGGTGGCCGAGGCGTCCGAGCTGGTTGGCGCCCTGAAGGGCTACCTGGCCGAGCGCTCGTCGCGCAAGGCCCCGGGGTCCGTCCGGCTCCGCGTCGATCCGGCGGCGATCGGCTGATCCGAGATCGGGTCAGCAGGGTGGTGGGCTCAGACCCAGAGGCGCGTGAAGGTGTCGTCCACCAACTCCTGGAACAACCCCAGCTCCCAGGCCACGTCGAGCGCGGTGTACCGGGAGCGGTAGTACATGGCGCGTGGGAACGTCGCCCGGACGTCGGCCGCCGTCAGGCCGATGTCCTCCGGACGCGACGGGGCTCCGGCGGCGGCCAGCATGCCGGCGAGTTCGGCGCTGGTCACGAGCTGGGTCCGGAGCCGCTCGCGCACCGAGGGCCAGTCATCCACCAGCGGGCGCAGCCGCGCCACCAGATCATCGCCGGTCACGTACTTGGCCCGCGTCTCCTTCACCGCATTGTCGGCCAGGGCCCCGGTGAACGTGTCGCGGATGTCGGCCTCGATCCGGTCCCACGGCGTCCGCGCTGCGGCGGCAGCCTCCAGATCGATGGCAGCGAAATCGCGCTCCACCAGCACCTCGTGGAACGCGCACATCGCCAGCGACCCGATACCCACCTTGAACCCGTGCGACAGCGGCGGGTCGAGGTCGGCGCCCAGGTGATCCAGCTCCCACAGGTGGCTGAAGTAGTGCTCCGCACCGGACGCCGGTCGCGTTCCGGCGTAGGCCTGCATCGCCAGACCCGAGAGCGCGAGCCCCTCGACCAGGCCGGCGAAGGCGTCCGGATCGCCGGCCGCCAGATCGCTCGGCCGGGCCAACGCCATGGCGACACCACCTTGCACCATGCCCCACACGGCGGTGTCGATGGGCTCCACCTCCGTGACGTCGGCGAGGATCCAGTCGGCGCCGCCGGGGATCTTCGCCGCCAGGTCCCCATACCCCGACGCCGTCAGGAAGCCCGGCGCGGCCGCCACCACGTCCAGATCCAGCACCGCCACCGCCGGAGCGGGGCAGGGCCGGGTGATCTTGACGCCGTCCGCCTCCATCGGCGCACCGAAACCGGTGTACCCGTCCATGGACGCCGCCGTGCCGACCACGGCGTAGGGCCGGCCGTGCTCGTGCGAGGCCAGCTTGCTCAGGTCGTTGAGCGTTCCCGCCCCGAGCGCGATCGCTGTGGCGTCCCCCAGCCGCTCGCCCACGGTGAGGCAGTTGTCGTAGGAGGCGTACAGCGCCGGGCGGCCCGGGAACACCAGGGGCTCGGCCAGCGCGCACCCTGCCGCGCGCAGCGAGGCGGTGAGCGCCTCGCCGGCGACGGCCCAGGTGTTCTCGTCGGCGACCACCACGTAGGGCCCCTGCCCGAGGACGTCGGCGATCCGGCGTCCCGCCTCCGTCAGGACGCCGCGGCCGACCACCACGTCCCGGGTGTCGGTCGCCCGCGCCAACGCAGCGTCCAGGGCGTCACTCATGACCGAACACCACCGTGACGCCGAGACCCAGCGCGGGTGTCTCGTCCACCCCCCCGAGGTGCAGGGCGCCGGGCAGGCGAGGAGACTCCTTGCCGTCGAACACCATCGTGACGTGCCCCAGGTCGGCCAGGTTCTTGCGGGCCACGGAGCCGACCGCGGTCAGCGTCCAGGCCTGGTCGCCGATCAGCACCTGCTGGCCGGCGACGAGATCCCCCTCCATCGCGGCGTTCTCGACGATGAAGCAGAACGGCCGCAACGCGTCGGGAACATCTGCTCCGAACGTCAGCGCGAGGCCCTCGTCGAGCGTGGCATCGGCGTCGTGACCGACCTCGATGACAGTCGTGACGTAGGCCATCGGCGGCTCCCTTCTCATCGGGGTCAGCCTAGCCAGTGGTGGGCCCGCGGCGGTGCGGCTGGCAGGCTGGTGCCCGAACGGAGGACCCATGCGACCCACCACCTTCTACGACGCCTACGTCTTCGACCTGGACGGCACGATCTACCTCGGTGACGAGCTGCTGCCCGGCGCGTCCGATCTGGTGCAGACGCTCCGGGAGCGGGGCAAGCTGGTCCGCTTCCTGTCGAACAACCCGACCCGCGATCCGGCGATGTACGCCGACAAGCTGGCCCGCTTGGGCCTGCCCACGCCGGTGGCCGACATCGCCAACACCCTCGTCACCACCACGCGGTGGCTCGGTGAGCACCACCCGGACGCCGTCCTGTTCGTCCTCGGCGAGGAGCCGCTGTGCCGGGCGCTGCGCGAGGCGGGCTTCCGGCTGTCGGAGGATCCGGCCGAGATCGACGTCGTCGTCGCGTCCTACGACCGCACGTTCGACTACCGCAAGCTCCAGATCGCATTCGACGCGCTGTGGTTCCATCGCCGGGCGGTGTTGATCCAGACGAACCCCGACCGGTTCTGCCCCTTTCCCGGCGGACGCGGCGAGCCCGATTGCGCGGCCATCACGGCCGCCATCGAGGCCTGCACCGGCGTCACCTGCGCGGTGAGCCTCGGCAAGCCGTCGCCGCTCATGCTCGCCGAGGCGCTCCGGGGCCACGACCTCGACCCGTCGCGCTGCCTCATGGTGGGCGATCGGCTGCACACCGACATCCAGATGGCGCTGGACGCCGGCATGGATTCCGCCCTCGTGCTCACCGGCGAGTCCACCCGCGACGACGTCGCGGCCCGGCCGCCCGACCAGCGCCCCACCTGGGTCGTGGAACGCATCGACCACCTGCTCCCGGAGGGGAGAACGAACCAGCGCAGCTAGGGTGGACGCCGTGCGTCTCGTCTTCGCCGGTACCCCGGCCGTCGCTGTGCCGTCGCTGGCGGCCCTCCTCGCCTCCGAACACGAGGTGGTCGCCGTCGTCACCCGGCCGGACGCCCCCCGCGGCCGGTCCCGCCGTCCCGTGCCCAGCGACGTCGCGCAATGGGCCGCCGATCAGGGATTGCCCGTGCTCAAGCCCGTGCATCCCAAGGATGCCGACTTCGTCGCCACGCTCCGCGACCTCGCGCCGGACGCCTGCCCCGTCGTCGCCTACGGCGCGCTCGTGCCGCAACACGTCCTCGACATCCCGGCCCACGGCTGGATCAACCTGCACTTCTCCCTGCTGCCCCGCTGGCGGGGCGCGGCCCCCGTGCAACGGGCCATCATGGCCGGCGACACCGTCACCGGTGCCACGACGTTCCGACTCGTGCGCGAGCTGGACGCCGGCCCCGTCCACCACACCCTCGAGCTTCCGCTGGCCGGCACGGAGACGGCCGGCGACGTGCTCGCCACCCTGGCCGATTCCGGGGCCCGCCTGCTGCTGCAGACCATCGACGCCCTCGGGGACGCCGAGCCGCGTCCGCAGGAAGACGCCGGCGTCACCGTCGCCCCCAAGCTGAGCGTCGAGGAGGCAGAGCTTGACTGGCGGCGTCCGGCCATCGATCTCGACCGGCTGATCCGCGGTTGCTCACCCGAGCCGATGGCCTGGACGACCCTGGACGGCCAGCGGTTCACCGTGGCGCTGGCTCGGCCCGTCGACGTCGGTGATCTCGCGCCGGGGGAGATCCGCGCCGAGAAGCGCCGCGTGCTCGCCGGCACCGGCGCGGGCGCGCTGGAGCTGCTCCGCGTCCAGCCCCAGGGCCGCAAGGAGATGGCCGGAGCCGACTGGGGCCGCGGCCTGCACGGATCCGGGCGCGGCTTCGACATCGCACCCGGTTCAGCGGGCCCGGCAGAAGCGAGGGCCTGATGCCGAACCGCACGTTGCGCCGCCGGCGTCCGGACGCCGCGCGCCGGGCCGCGTTCACCGCCCTCCGCGCAGTGAGCGAGGGCGCCTACGCCAACCTCGAAACCGCCAAGGTGCTGGGGGAGGCGCGCCTGCCGGTTCGCGACGCAGCCTTCGTCACCGAGCTGGTGTTCGGCACGTGCCGGC
The DNA here is from genome assembly GCF_038502305.1 of Propioniciclava soli. Lineage (NCBI taxonomy): Bacteria > Bacillati > Actinomycetota > Actinomycetes > Propionibacteriales > Propionibacteriaceae > Propioniciclava > Propioniciclava soli. The sequence continues at coordinate 1,955,605 of NZ_CP115965.1, read as the reverse complement.
TGCAGGGAACCTACGACCGCATCCTCACCGCCGCCTCGGGACGCGACACCTTCGACCCCCCGCTGCGCGACGCCCTGCGCCTCGGCGCCCACCAGCTGCTCGGCATGCGCGTGCCGAGCCACGCCGCTCTCGCCGCGACGGTCGACCTGGCCGCGGCCGAGGTCGGCGAGCGCGTGGCGGGCCTCACCAACGCGGTGCTCCGCAAGGTCGCCGCCCGCGACCTGCCGGGGTGGATCGACCACCTCTCCGCTGGCCTCGACCCCCTGGACGCCCTCGCCCTGCGGACCCACCACCCCCGCTGGATCGTCGACGCCCACGTCGACCTCCTGGGGGAGGGGGCCGAGGCCGCGTTGGCCGCCAACAACGTCACCCCCGTGCCGCATCTCGTGGTGCGGCCCGGTCTGGCCCGGGTCGACGAACTCGACGGCGAGCCCACCACGTACTCACCCTTCGGCGCCCGCCGCGCCGGCAACCCCGCGGACGTCCCCGCCGTTCGCGAGGGCCGCGCCGGCGTCCAGGACGAGGGGAGCCAGTTGGTGGCGTGGGCGCTGGCCCAGGCGGACGCCCCCGCCGGCCCGTGGCTCGACCTGTGCGCCGGGCCGGGCGGCAAGGCGGCGCTGCTCACCGGCCTCGCCCGCGAGCGCGACGAGCTGCTGCTGGCCGCCGAGCGGCTCCCGCACCGCGCCCAGCTCGTCGCCCAGGCGCTGCGCGCCTACCCGGAGCCGAACGTGCCGGTGGTGCTCGCCGCCGACGGCACGCGGCCGGCGTGGCGTCCGGCCACCTTCGCCCGGGTGATCGCCGACGTCCCCTGCACCGGGCTCGGAGCGCTGCGCCGGCGCCCGGAGTCGCGGTGGCGGCGCAGCCCCGCCGACCTGGCTGATCTCGTTCCGCTGCAACGCGCCCTGCTCGGCTCGGCGCTGGACGCCGCCGCCCCCGGCGGTGTGGTGGCGTACGCGACCTGCTCGCCGCACCGAGCCGAGACCAGCGAGGTGGTCGCGGCGGTCACGGCGTCCCGGGAGGACGTGACGATTCTTGACGCCCCCGCCCTGCTGCCCGGTGTCGCCCACACCGCGTCGGGGCCGTTCGTGCAACTGTGGCCCCACCGGCACGGCACCGATGCGATGTTCCTGGCGATGCTGCGCAAGGACGCGCGCTGACGCTGGTGCCGCACGTCCGTCGGCGTCGACCCCGCCCGGGAGCGCCGCCGTCAGCTCACCTTGTCGCCCCGTCGGGTGCGGCGACACGGCCGCGCGACGAAAAGGCGGCACTCGATTTTGCACCACATCAGTGGGACTGATGTTGGTGGCCCGCTCGTGTGATCGAGTGCAGCCTTTTCGTCGCCGTTGCCTTGTATCTGGGGCGATTCGACCGGCACCAGCGTGCAAGGAGGCGTCCCGGACGCGCCCCACGACCCCATCACGTGGCGCACCTGGGGATCACGTGGCGCACCTCGGAGCCACCTGGCGCAGTGGAGCTCACGTGGCGGCCCGTCCAAGGCCCTCCACGTGAGCTCCACTGCGCCAGATGATCCCCAGGTGCGCCACGTGGGGGTGGCGTGCGCCGGGTGAGTCTGGGAGGGTGTCCCCACCACACCACAGGGCTCTGTGGCCACGGCACGGCAGCCTCGGACCAGCGATGACGGGACGGCACCCCGGGAGAAAGGCCACGGAAAGCGTCGATGCTCACCCTGCGGACTGAAACATGAGCGGAACACGGTCTGTCTAACGTTTCTCCACGGTCCGACGTCCGGCCCACGATTTCCTGAAAGGGGGTGCCCTCATGATCGACGAGATCATCGCCTGGCTCAACGAATCGCTTGGCTGGGTGCTCATTGTCACCCTGCTGACCGCCGGTGTGCTCTTCACCGTCCTCACCCGTGGCGTGCAGTTCCGCCACTTCGGCACGATGTGGCGCACGATCTTCTCCTCCCGTGGCAATGCCGGCCAGGGAGTTTCCAGCTTCCAGGCCTTCGCCATCTCGCTGGCCTCCCGCGTCGGCACCGGCAACATCGTCGGCGTCGCCGTCGCGCTGACCCTCGGCGGCCCGGGTGCCATCTTCTGGATGTGGGTCATGGCCCTGTTCGGCATGGCGACCGCGTTCATCGAGGCGACCCTGGCGCAGCTCTACAAGATCCGCCACGGGGAGGACCACACCTTCCGCGGCGGCCCGGCCTACTACATCCAGGCGGGCATGGGCGTTCGTTGGCTCGGCATCGTCTTCGCGGTGGCGCTCATCTTCACGTTCGGCTTCGCCTTCAACATGGTGCAGGCCAACACGATCGCCGGCGTGGTGCAGGGCACGTGGGGCATCGAGCCCCTCTGGACGGCCATCGTGCTCACCCTGCTGGCCGGCGTCATCATTTTCGGTGGCATCAAGTCGGTCGCCCGCGTCGCTGAGTTCCTCGCGCCGGGCATGGCGCTGGTGTACGTGCTGCTGGCCGTGGCCGTCCTCGTCGTCCGCGCCGGTGACATCCCCGAGGCCGTGGGCCAGATCTTCGCCGGGGCGTTCGGGCTGGACCAGGCGCTCGCCGGCACGGCCGGCGGCATCCTCGCCGCGCTGCTGAACGGCGTGCGCCGCGGCATGTTCTCCAACGAGGCCGGCATGGGCTCCGCACCCAACGCGGCGGCCACCGCCAACGCGTCCCACCCGGTGCAGCAGGGCCTCATCCAATCCGCGGGCGTGTTCGTCGACACGATCATCATCTGCACTGCGACCGCGCTGATGATCCTGCTGTCGGCACCGGACGTCTACACCCCCGGTGTCACGCAGCGCGACGTTTCGGCCACGTTGACGCAGACGGCGCTGGCGTCCGAGCTGGGCACGTGGGTCGCGCCGGTCATGGCCGTGCTGATTTTTGTGTTCGCTTTCAGCTCGGTGCTGGGCAACTACACCTACGCCGAGGTCAACCAGGACTTCATCGGCGGCGGCCGCGTGGCGAACTACGCGACGCGGGCCCTGGCCGTGGGCGCGGTGTTCTGGGGCGCGCTGCAGGAGCTCGGCACCGTGTGGTCGCTGGCCGACGTCGCCATGTCCGTCATGGCCGTCATCAACCTGACCGCGCTCGCCTTCCTGGGCGTGCGCGCCGTCGAGGCGCTGAAGGACTTCGACGCCCAGAAGGGTCTTCCCCCGATGGAGCGCACGCTGGTCATCGAACCGGGCAGCAAGCTGGACAAGGCGGTCCCCGGTGACATGTGGCGCGAGGCGTCGCCCACCAGGGTGACCTCCTGACCCGCGGCGATCGCTAGGCTGCTCGGGTGGCCAATCGCATCCACCCGAGCATCCTCAACGCCAACCTCGCCGGCATCGACGGCGAGCTGGCGCGCATCCCGAGCGCCCACGGCATCCACGTGGACGTCATGGACAACCACTTCGTGCCCAACCTCACCCTCGGGCTACCCGTCGTGGAGAGCATCCGGGCCAACCACCCGGAGCTCTTCCTCGACATCCACCTCATGATCGAAGAGGCCGACCGGTGGGCCCCGGGTTACGCCGAGGCGGGGTGTGAGTCGGTCACGTTCCACCTCGAGGCGTCGGCGGCGCCGATCCGGACGGCCCGGCAGATCCGGCAGCTGGGGGCGCGCGCGGCCATCGCGCTGCGTCCGCAGACCCCGGTCGAGCCGCTGGCCGACCTGCTCACCGAGTTCGACATGGTGCTCGTCATGACCGTCGACCCCGGCTTCGGCGGCCAGTCGTTCCTCGACAACCAGCTCGGCAAGATCCGCCGCACGCGCGAGCTGGTGCGGGCGTCCGGGCAGGAGATCTGGATCCAGGTGGACGGCGGCGTGTCCGAGTCCACCATCGAGCGGTGTGTGGACGCCGGCGCCGAGGTGTTCGTCGCCGGCTCCGCCGTCTTCCGCGCCGACGACCCGGACGCCATGGTGCGTCACCTCACCGAGATCGCGGACGCCCGGTGCGCGGCCGACTGAGCCGGCGGCGCGACGCCGCAGCGGACGCGTCCGGCGCCGCCCGCAGCCGGGAGCCGCTCCGCACGCCCACCCCGCCGGGGGAGGGCCCCACCTATCGCCACCTCGGCCAACTGGTCGGCTTCGTGATGCGCCTCGGTACGCGCGAGGTGTGGGACGACGCGGCCGCGCTGCCGCCCCAGGGCGAGGGCGTCCTCGTCGTGGCGAACCACGTCAGCTATCTCGACGTGCTGGCCGTCGGCCGCTACCTGATCTGGTCGGGCCGCTGGCCGCGCTACCTCGGCAAGGCCGAGCTGTGGAACGTCTGGCCCATCGGCTGGCTCGGACGCCGCTGCCGGCAGATCCCGATCGACCGCTACACCTCGCGCGCCAAGGACGGTCTCGCGAACGCGCGCGCCGCGCTGGAGGCGGGGGAGTGCGTCGCGATCTATCCCGAGGGCGGGCGCACGCGCGATCCCGAGCTGTGGCCCCAGCGGGGCCGCACCGGCGTGGCACGCCTGGCGCTGGCGACCGGCGTCCCCGTGATCCCGGTGGGCCACTGGGGCACCCACGAGGTGATGCCCGGCCGGCGGCTCACGGTGCCGAGGGTGTGGCCGAAGCGGACGATCCGCGTCGTGATGGGCGATCCCGTTCCGCTCGACGACCTCATCGGACGCCAGGACGACGCCGCCGCCCTGCGCGAGGCCACCGACCGCATCATGGAGGCGATCACGCGCCAGGTGGAGGATCTTCGCGGCGAGAGGCGGCCTCCCGCCGGTGTCTGGGATGGCACCAAAGGCGGCCGCCACTCGCCGTCCTGACACTCGGGTGGAGCATGCCGCCCTCGAGGCGCGCAGATAGGTCACTTGGCGCTCAGGCGATTTTCTCCGAATCCTGCCGGTCCACGATCCATGAGCGCACGAGCGTTGAGGCGGGCAGGTGCCGCGCCTCGGCGACCGCCTCGACCCGGGCCTGCTCGTCCGCACTGAGGCGGACCGAGTACACCCTGCTGGACACCCGACTGCCGCTTCGCCGGCTACAACCGCAGTGCGGCATTCGAGGATGTCCTGACCGGTTCATCAGGAGAAGTCGAAGAGCCCCGTGGGAGAACTGGCAGGATGTGGGCGTGAGTTCCGGGGAATCTGCGTCGGCAGCGAATGTGGAGCGGTTCTGGTGCCGTCTCGACGACGCGTACACGCTTGACAGCGACGGTTTTCTGAGCGATCCCGACGCTGTCTGGTTCGGTAACCAGTCCGCAAACCCGGGCGCGGTACGCAGCGATGCCTTGAGCGAGCATCGCTGCTTGGTGCTCCTCGGAGAGCCTGGGGCGGGCAAGTCGACGGTGGTGAGGACGACGCCCAGTCTCGTTGCTGCTGGGGTATCGATTCAGTCGTTCGACCTCGCCGACTACGGGTCGGAAGACACCTTGGTGCGTGAGTTGTTCGGTCACCCGTCGATCCTCGAATGGATAGACGGGGAGGGCGAGCTGTGTCTAGTCCTGGATTCGTTCGACGAAGCGCAAGCGCGTGTCACCCACCTGGGGAGGGTCATCGCCAGCCGGGTCGGCAGGCTTCCGTGTGACCGCTTGTTCTTGCGCGTCGCCTGCAGGACGGGGGACTGGCCCGCGGGACTCGGGCAGGCGCTAAGGGATTTGTTCAGCGAGGTTGTCTTTGTCGAGATTCTGCCACTTCGCCGGGAAGATGCATCGGCGATCACAGCCTCATGGTGTGATCCGGTTCGGCTTCTTGACGAGGTGGCTCGGGCTGGTGCGGGCCCGCTGGCTGCCCGCCCACTGACGTTGCGGCTGCTCGCTCGCAGCTTCGAGGAAGTGGGAACACTTCCCGAGCGGGGTGCCGCGTTGTACGCCGTGGGAATCCGCTCCTTGTGCGAGGAGCAAGGCCGGAATCGCCGCGATGCGGGACTGGGCGGCTCTCTCTCGCTGGATGAGCGGGTCGCAGTTGCCCGCCGCATCGCCGCCGCGACGTTGTTCGGTGGCGCATCGGCGGTTTGGACTGGCCCCGATGTAGACGTCAACAGCGAGGACATCAGCGTCGAGCGGCTCGCCGGTTCGTCGGAACCGACTCCTGGGGCGCCGATCGCCGTCACGGTCTCGGCGGTGCTCGAGGCAACGCGGACAGGCCTCTTCACTGGTCGCGGTGAACAGCGTCTTGGATGGGCGCACGCGACGTTTGCTGACTACCTTGCTGCCGACTGGGTAGTCGCCAACCAGCTGTCCGAGAAGCAGGCAAGGACTTTGTTCTTGGGATCGGATGGCAGGTGCTGGCCGCAGACGCGTCTTGCGGCCGCGTGGGCGGTTGCTATCGCTCCGGAGCGGTTCAAATTCCTTGCCGTCACTGATCCGGGGGCATTCCAGGGCGAGGTTGAGCTCCCGAGCGATGCGCTGCGGGCGGCCGTGGTCGAGGGGCTCTTCTCGAACGCAAGCGAGCTCACTGGTTCGCGGTGGGAACGGTCCTACCACGCGCTCGGATACCCCGAAATCGCAGAGCAGATTCGTCCTCGACTGCACGACCCGGACCCTGACCGCCGCCGGTTGGCCCTCGATCTGGCCGACGAATGTGCCTCGATTGAGCTGAGGGACGATCTCGTAACGATCGTTCTCGACACCACCGCCGAGATGTCGGACCGGGTCGCCGCCGGCTGGGCGCTATCACGGCTCGAAGGTCGGCACCGCACCGCGGCACTGCGTTCGCTAGCGTTCAATGAAGCTCTGCGCGGTGATGACCTGGCGGACGACCTAAAGGGCGTCGTGCTGTTGGCGTCCTGGCCGCAGGCGCTGTCCAATGCCGAGGTCTTTTCCGTGCTCACGCCCCGTCGGCGGCGCAACCTCCATGGCTCCTACGCGATGTTCCTCGACAGCTTCCGTGACGGCATCACCGAGGTCGACATCAGCGACGGCCTTCGTTGGCTTCTCCACGACCTCGACGCCCCGGTCGAAGACCACGTTCTGGGTGCTCTGGCGAACCGTGTCTTAGCGTTGGCAGCGAGTAGGCCGACCGACCGAGTTGTCGTCCAGGCGTTCACACGTGTCGTTCTCACACGGGCTGAACACCACGGACGTCTGTTGTTCGAGGACTTCCGCCGCGACAAGCCTCATGATCCTCTGGCCGACCCGGCGCTGAGGCGGGCGGTCGCCATCGCCGCACTCGACACCGAGGACGCGAGCAAGCTGATGCAGAAAGTCGTTGGATTCACGGCGGACTACCTCGGAATCGTACGCGCCGAGGACCTTGCGTGGCTTGCCGAACTCTACACAGACTTGGACAGCAGCAAGCAGGATGTCGTGCGCTCGCTGTTCCAATTGACATTCGATGATGACAACGCCGACCACCGCGACCTGGTGTTAGCCATGCCACGTGACCACCGCCTGTATGTGGATTTGGTCCACTCTTGGGTGGAGCCGATCGAGCTCGGCTCGTCAAGGGCCGACGAGATGCGCCGCTGGTGGGACATGGCCCACCGGCCAAGGCGCGAGAACACCGAGAAGGACGACGACGTCAACGAACAGATCGAGGAACTGCTGACACGGTTCGACGAGGGCGAGTCCGTGGGCTTCTGGTACTGCACGAGGCTGCTGACGGTCGCGCCGGGCTCGAAGCATTTCGGCGCCGAGTTCGATCCGGACGTCGTCGGCATGGAGCGGTGGCCAACGCTGAGCGAGGGTACGCGCGGACGCCTCGTGGATGCGGCCGATCGCTACCTGCGGTCATACCCTTGCCAGCCGGAGCAGTGGCTCCGCAAGCCTGAGATCCGCCACTACCCCTCGGAGGCTGGATACCGGGCGATGGTGCTGTTGCTTAGGGTGGCACCCGAACAACTTCACCGGCTCCCTTTATCTGCGTGGATCGAGTGGGCGCCGGTCTTGGCAGCATGGTCCTCAGGATTCGCGAACGGCGCCAAGTGGGACGACAAGCTGCAGCTGCTCGAGCTCGCCGGCGCAGAAGCGCGTGAGGCGACCCGCTTCGCCCTGCTGACGCGTGTGGACGCCGCAGTCTTAGCCGGCACGCGGCCGATCGCATCCAACGAAGCCAGCTACTTGTGGAACGACACCGTGGCGGCCGAGTACCTGTCACTGGCTCGGACGGCTGACGCAGAGCCGCGCGAAGAGATCGTCACCTCGCTCGCCAACCACGACTTCAAGCGACTGCGAGAGTTGCTGCTGGAGTGGCTCGAGGATCCGTCGGACGCGGAGAGGCAGGAGTTGGCAGCAAGAACGCTCATCGAGCACGACCTGGAGCGGAGCTGGCCCGCGATACGAACGCTATTCGACGCCGGTCTGGCGTTCGCGGAACAGGTACTCGGGAAGACACTGGCGGTTCGCGGCTACGAGCAGATCGATCACGTTCCCGCAGCCGTCCTCGCCGAGATCTATCTCTGGCTACGCTCGCACTTCCCACCCGAGTCGGACCCGCAGTTCCATGATGACGCCGCCCACTTTGTCGGGCCCCGCGAGGAGATCGGGCGCTGGCGCGACAGCCTACTGCGGCGGCTGCAGGACGAAGGGTCCCCTGATGCCGTGGACGCGGTCCGCGCGATCGTGACGGCCCTGCCGGACGACCGATGGCTGCCTCGGACGCTCGCGACGGCGGAAGCCGCTCTGCGCCGCAACCAATGGCAGCCAACTCCGTTGCCGCAACTGCTTCAGCTCGCGAGGGACCGCCGCACGTTCGTGGTCAATGACCAGAGGGCCCTTACCGATGCGGTGGCATTCGCGCTCGAGGAGGCTCAGACGCGACTGACTGGTGCTACGCCTGAGTCGCATTACCTGTGGGACACCTACGCAGGAAGGCCGAAATCCGAGGACGAAATCTCGGATTACCTAGCCAACGAGCTCACCCGCGCCCTGTCCGCCGGAGGTGTGATCGTCAATCGCGAGGTGCAGGTCCGGCGCAACCGGCCCAGCGGCATCGGCGAGCGAACCGATCTGCTCGTCGACGCCGCACCTTTGGTCGGACCCGACACGGGCAGGCTGTCGCTGCCAATTGAGGTCAAGGGGGCTTGGAACGTGGAGCTCGGCACGGCTATGCGCGAGCAGCTCGTCGAGCGCTACATGAGCGACTTGGCAATCAACATCGGGATCTACGTTGTGGCCTGGCCGGACTTGGAAAGCTGGAAAGACACCAACGACACGCGGCGTTCGGCGCTCGCCTCCCTCGATCGTGACGCTGTCAAGGCCGAGCTCGCCGCACTTGCGTCGGCGCTGAAACAAGAAGGAGCACAGGTACGCGTCGTGCACCTCGACATCTCCTATGGCAGGCCCAGCTGAAGCGATCCATGTGGCGCCGTCACGACGCCCGAAGCGAGCACCCTTGCCGATCGCATACTCAGGGGACCACCAAAGCCGGTCGCCTGCCCCTCCAGAGGACGTACGCGTGCGGTGGAGGTCGGCTGTCGCTGGCCACGATTCATTCATAGGGCGGAGCTGCACCCCTCGTAGCCGTCATCGAGGGAACGGGCGACCACTCGCTCATCGGCATGACAGGCTCATCACAGTTGAGGGTGTAGCGGCGAGGTGAGGGCGGACGGCGCGTCGGTGCCGTGGTGAGGGTCGAGGTCTTCCGATGATGGAGGTTCCTACGCCTTCCATCCGAAAGACCTCGACGTGTTCAACGCTACCTTCGTTCGTCCCGACCTGACTACGTTCACCCGCCTCGACGAGCTCGGCCTGGAAGCCGTTGGTCAACACGTGGAACGTGAGCGGGCCGTGCTGGCGTGCCGGGTCGTTGATGATGACCGGTGGTGCCGCCGGTGCGGGTGCGAGGGGACCCCGCGCGACACGGTCACCCGCCGGTTGGCCCACGAGCCGTTCGGCTGGCGACCGACCGTCTTGGTGGTGACGCTGCGCCGTTACCGCTGTGGTGAGTGTGGACACGTGTGGCGCCAGGACATGGGCAAGGCTGCCGAACCACGCTCCAAGCTGTCCCGCCGCGCGTTGCGGTGGGCGCTGGAAGGCCTCGTGGTCGCACACTTGACCGTCGCCCGGATCGCCGAAGCCCTCGCGGTGTCGTGGAACACCGCCAACGACGCCGTCCTCGCCGAGGGCCAACGCGCCCTGATCGATGATCCCGAGCGGTTCAACGGCGTGAGCGTGGTCGGCGTCGACGAACACGTCTGGCGGCACACCCGCAAGGGCGACAAGTACGTGACGGTCATCATCGACCTCACTCCGGTCAGGGATGACACCGGACCGGCCCGCTTGTTGGACATGGTCGAGGGCCGCTCCAAACAAGCCTTCAAAACGTGGCTCGCCGCCCGCCCCCAGACGTGGCGGGCCGGGGTGGAGGTCGTAGCGATGGATGGGTTCACTGGCTTCAAGACCGCCACCACCGAAGAACTCCCCGACGCCACGCCGGTGTTGGATCCGTTCCACGTCGTCCGTCTGGCCGGCGACGCCCTCGACCGCTGCCGCAGGCGGGTCCAACAAAACCTTCATGGCCACCGGGGTCGTGCTGGTGATCCGCTCTACCGCGCCCGTCGGATGCTGCACACCGGCCTGGACCTCCTCACCCCCAGGCAGAAGACCCGCCTGGAGGCCTTGTTCGCCGGCGATGAACACGTCGAGGTCGAAGCCACCTGGGCCATCTACCAGAAGATGATCACCGCCTACCGAGAACCCGACCGCGCGAAGGGGCGCACGCTCATGCAGGCCCTCATCGACGCCATCAGCAGCGGAGTCCCCCGCGCCTTGACAGAGATCATCACCCTCGGCCGCACCCTGAAGAACCGGGCCGCCGACGTCCTCGCCTACTTCGACCGGCCCGGCACGTCGAACGGGCCCACCGAGGCCCTCAACGGCCGACTCGAACACCTCCGCGGCAGCGCCCTCGGCTTCCGCAACCTCACCCACTACATCGCCAGATCGCTACTCGAAACAGGCGGATTCAGACCCCAGCTACACCGTGGATTGTGATGAGCCGCATGACAGTGCGCCGCGACTTGGGATGTGGCTCCAGCGACGCCATGTCGGGATCGTCCAGCACTTCCTGGGTCCACTCGGGTTCGATACCCCGTTGCTTTATGCTGCGCACCTGAGGAAGGAACGTCCATGACGAGTGAAGCTGGGTACCCGTGGTCGTCGTTCACCGTTGACCCTCACGTCCATCCGACAGTCAGGGCCGGTGACATTGATCGAGATGCCGCCGCGCAGATCTTGGCGGCCGCTTTCGCCGAGGGTCGCCTCGATCACGACGAGTACGATCAGCGACTCACCGCCGTGATGGCAGCCAAGACGGTGGGTGAGTTCTTGCCCATGCTTGACGACGTCGCGGTCCTCAGCCACCCGCCTCACCGTTCTCCTCGCCGCAACCTTGGGCTCCGGCCGTCAACTGTCCCAGGGCGTGCCATCGCAGCTTGGGTCGCCGCGGCGGTGGTCTTCAACGTGGCGTGGACCGCAAGCTGGTTCGGCCAAGGCACACCCACCGCAGTCGAGTACTGGCCACTGTGGGCCATGCTGCTCACTGCAATTCCCGCAGCATGGATCGGCACCCAAGGTGGCCAGATCGAATCCGGTCGGTCCCTTCCCACACCCAAGCCGCTCCCAGGGCTGACTTCCAATCACCCGGGGCAAGCAATCCTCTGAAGCCGTACGGGTTGGGCCGTGGCCCGTGGCGCCTCTCGGTGGCCGAACGTCCGGGGGCGTCCCCCTGACGGCTCAGCGCTCCCGACGCCGCAGGTAGCGCTCGAACTGCAGCGCGATCTCGTCGCCGGTGGCCTCGGCGGTGTCGTAGCGCTCCTCGAGATCGGTGACGTACTCGGCGATGTCCGGGTCCTCGGCCACGAGCTCGTTGACCCGGCCCTCCCAGACCGTCGCGTGCTCGGGCAGGTCGCCCAGCTCGATCGTCTGGTCGATGAGGTCCTCGACCCGGCTGAGCAGCGCGACGGTGGCCTTCGGGTTCGGCGGGTCGGAGACGTAGTGCGGCACGGACGCCCACAGCGACGTCACGTCGAACCCGGCGTCGCGGCAGGCGCCTGCGAAGATGCCGACGATGCCGGTGGGCCCCTCGTAGTCGGTGCCGTTCTCCGAGACCGGCGTGGGACGCGAGTGGGGGGCGTCCGCCAGCATGGCCCCCATCGCGATCACGCGCTCGGGGTTGACCGAGCGCACCAGCGACACCAGCGAGGAGCAGAACGCCTTCCACCGGAAGTTCGGCTCGGGCCCGTTGATCAGCACGAGGTCGCGCTCCTCCAGGTGCACGACGAGCACCTCGGTGGTGGCCCACTGCAGGGTGCGCTCGCCGCTCTCGTCGCGGACGAGCACGGGCCGGGTCTCGGTGAAGTCGTAGTGGTCCTCCGGGTCGAGCGCGAACGCCAGCTCGGTGTCGCCCAGGCCCGACAGGTGGTCGACGGCACCGGTGGCAGCGTCGCCGGCGTCGTTCCAACCGCTGAAGGCGGCGAGCACCACGGGGCGGCGGAGGTGTCGGAGGTCAACCGGAACCATGCCCGCCACTCTATCGCCGGTGCCCAGCGCACGGCCGGATCGCCTATCCTTGCCCGGTGACCCAGCCGCTGCGTGAAGCCCTCTCGAGCCGTGTCGTCGTGGCCGACGGGGGCATGGGCACCATGCTGCAGGGCTACGACCTCACCCTGGACGACTTCGCCGGGCTCGAGGGCTGCAACGAGATCCTCAACGTGACGCGGCCGGACGTCGTCGAGGCGATCCACACCGCGTACTTCGACGCCGGCGCCGATTTCGTCACCGCCAACACGTTCGGCACCAACCTGTCGGCGTTGAGCGAGTACGACATCGTCGACCGGCTGGCCGAGCTGGCCGAGGCCGGCGCGGCCATCGCGAAGCGGGCGGCGGACGCGGCGTCCACCCCCGAGCGGACGCGCTGGGCCGTCGGCTCGGTCGGGCCGGGCACGAAGCTGCCCAGCTTGGGGCACATCGGGTTCGCGGCGCTCCGGGACGCCTACCAGCGCCAGGTCGAGGCCATGCTGGCCGGCGGCATCGACGGCGTCCAGATCGAGACGTGCCAAGACCTGTTGCAGGCCAAGGCCGCCGTCCAGGGCGCCCGCCGGGCCCAGCGCGCGGTGGGGCGCGAGATTCCGGTGATGGTGAATGTCAGCGTCGAGACCAACGGCACCATGCTGCTCGGCTCCGAGATCGGCGCGGCGCTCACGGCGCTGGAGCCGCTCGGCATCGACGTGATCGGCCTCAACTGCTCCACCGGCCCAGCCGAGATGAGCGAACACCTGCGCCACCTCGCCCGCTTCGCCCGCATCGGCGTGGGCTGCATGCCGAATGCCGGTCTGCCCGAGCTGACCGCCGACGGCGCGGTCTACCCGCTGGGCCCGGAGGGATTCACCACGGCCCTCACCGGCTACGTGGACGCCTTCGGCCTCAGCGTGGTCGGCGGCTGCTGCGGCACGACCCCGGAGCACATCCGCCAGCTCGTGGCCTCCGTGGGCGGGCGCCCGCTCACCCAGAAAGCGGACGCCGCCGCGCGCCCGGCCGGGGGCAACGTCGCGTCGCTGTACGCCGACGTGCCGCTGCGGCAGGACACGAGCTACCTCAGCGTCGGCGAGCGCACCAACGCGAACGGGTCGAAGGCGTTCCGCGAGGCGATGCTCGCCGAGGACTGGAACGCCTGCCTCGACATCGCCAAGGGCCAGTCCCGCGAGGGTGCCCACCTGCTCGACCTGTGCGTCGACTACGTCGGACGCGACGGCGTGTCCGACATGCGGGAGCTCGCGTCCCGGGTGAACACGGCCGTGCCGCTGCCCGTGGTGCTGGATTCCACGGAGCCGCCCGTCATCGAGGCCGGCCTGGAGTCGCTGGGCGGCCGTTGCGTCATCAACTCGGTCAACTTCGAGGACGGCGACGGCGAGGGCTCGCGGTTCCGCACCGTGACGCCGCTCGTGGTCGAGCACGGCGCCGCGGTGGTGGCGCTCACCATCGACGAGGAGGGGCAGGCGCGCACCGCCGAGTGGAAGGTGCGGGTCGCGACACGGCTGATCGACACCCTCGTCGACGACTACGGCCTCGCCGTGCCCGACATCATCGTCGACTGCCTGACGTTCCCGATCGCGACGGGCCAGGAGGAGACCCGGCGCGACGCGATCGAGACCATCGAGGCGATCCGGGAGATCCGCCGGCTGTACCCCGACGTCCAGACGACGTTGGGCGTCTCGAACGTGAGCTTCGGGCTCAACCCGGCGGCGCGCGCGGTGCTGAACTCGGTGTTCCTGCACGAGTGCGTCGAGGCCGGGCTGACGTCGGCGATCGTCCACCCCAGCCGCATTCTGCCCATGGCGCGGATCCCGGACGAGCAGCGCGAGGTCGCGCTCGACATGGTGTACGACCGGCGCCGCGAGGGCTACGACCCGCTCGCCCGGTTCCTGGAGCTGTTCGAGGGCGTCACCACCACCGCGACCAAGGAGGCGCGGGCCGCCGAGCTGGCCGCCCTGCCGCTGGCCGAGCGCCTGCAGCGGCGCATCGTAGACGCCGACGACAAGGGGTTGACCGACGACCTGGACGCGGCCCTGGCCGAGAAGCCCGCGCTGGAGATCGTGAATGAGGACCTGTTAGCCGGCATGAAGACGGTCGGTGAACTGTTCGGCTCGGGCCAGATGCAGTTGCCGTTCGTGCTGGCGTCCGCCGAGGTGATGAAGAAGTCCGTGGCGCACCTGGAGCCGCACATGGAGTCCTCCGGTGAGTCCGGCAAGGGCACCATCGTGCTGGCCACGGTGAAGGGCGACGTGCACGACATCGGCAAGAACCTCGTCGACATCATCCTCACCAACAACGGCTACACGGTGGTCAACCTCGGCATCAAGCAGCCGGTGGGCACGATCATCGAGGCCGCCGTGGCCCACAACGCCGACGCCATCGGCATGTCCGGGTTGCTCGTGAAGTCGACCGTCGTGATGAAGGACAACCTTCTCGAGTTGCAATCCCGCGGCCTCGTGCAGACGCCCGTGCTGCTCGGTGGCGCCGCGTTGACCCGCGCCTACGTGGAGCAGGACCTCAACGGCCTGTTCGCCGGCGAGGTCCGCTACGCCCGCGACGCCTTCGAGGGGCTCTCGCTCATGGACGCCGTCATGGCCGTCAAGCGCGGCGAGGCCGAGGCCCTGCCGGCGCCGCGCGAGCGGCGGGTGCGGGCGGCGTCCGCCCGGGCAGCCGACGCCGACGCGGCGGGGGGCGACAGCGGGGCCGACGCCGAGGGCGTCCGCTCGGACGTGGCGCGCGGCATCGACGTGCCGACCCCGCCGTTTTGGGGCAGCCGGGTGGTCAAGGGCATTCCGCTCGCGGAGGTGGCGGGGTGGCTGGACCACCGCGCGACGTTCATGGGTCAGTGGGGGCTGCGCGGCACGCGCGGCGGGCCGAGCTATGAGGAGCTCGTCGAGACCGAGGGCGTCCCGCGGCTGCGCTCGTGGCTGAACCGGATCGCGACCGACCAGATCGCCCAATTCGCCGTGGTGTACGGCTACTGGCCCTGCCACAGCGAGGGCAACGACCTGGTGGTGCACGAGCTCGCGGAGGATCCGGCGACCCACGCGCCCATGCCCGGGGAGGCGCTCGGGCAGCCGTGGCGCGAGCTCACCCGCTTCACCTTCCCGCGCCAGTCCCGCGAGCGGCGCCTGTGCTTGGCCGACTTCTTCCGCGACGCCGACGAGGCCGCAGCCCACGGCCCGGACGTCATCGCGTTCCAGCTCGTCACGATGGGGAGCCGGGTCGCCGAGGAGACGGCACGGCTGTTCGCCGGCGACGCGTACCGCGACTACCTGGAGCTGCACGGGCTGTCGGTCCAGCTCACCGAGGCGCTGGCCGAGCGTTGGCACGCCCGCGTCCGGGCCGACCTCGGGCTGGGGGCCGGCGACGACGACGTGGAGGCGATGATCCGCGACCAGGCCTACCGCGGCTCGCGCTACAGCTTCGGCTACCCCGCCTGCCCCGACCTGGCGGACCGGGCGAAGCTCGTGGCGCTGCTCGAGCCGGGACGCATCGGCGTCGAGCTCTCCGAGGAGCTGCAGCTGCACCCCGAGCAGTCGACGGACGCGCTCGTCGTCCACCACCTTGAGGCGAAGTACTTCAATGCCCGTTGACGCCGCCCCCGCCGCCCTGCTCTGGGACTTCGACGGCACCCTGGCCGACACCGAGCCGAGCTGGCGCATCGCCGAGCGCCGATTCCTGGCCGAGCTGGGCGTCGAGGTCGACCCCGCGCGACAGACCGAGCTGATCGGCCTGAGCACCGAGGCGAGCGCGGCGCGCATGCTGGGTTGGGCCGGACGCGACGACTTCGACCCGGTCGCGGCGGGAGCGCTTGTCGAGGGGTACGCGTTCGAGGTCATCTCCTCCGAACCCGTGCCCTTCCGGCCCGGCGCGCGAGAGCTGCTGGCAGACGCGCGGGCGGCCGGCGTGCCGTGCGCGCTGGTCAGCGCCTCGTCCACCCGCATCCTGCGGCGCGCCACCCGGGAGCTGCCGGAGGGCAGCTTCGACGCCGTGATCGGCGGCGACACGGTGACCCATGGCAAGCCGCACCCCGAGCCCTACCTGCGTGGTGCCGCCGCGCTCGGGGTGGAGCCGGGTGCCTGCCTGGCGCTGGAGGATTCCCGACCGGGCCTGGCGTCCGCCGAGGCGGCGGGCGTGCCGAGCCTCGGCATCCCGTTCGCCCAGGAACTGGCGCCGGGGGAGCGGCAACGGATCGTGCGCACCCTCGACGGCGTGGGGTTCGCCGAGGCGTCCGCCCTGTGGCGGGAGCTGACCGATGCGTGAGGCGCGCGCGACCGGCCGGGCCGTGGCGCTGGCGGCCCTGGCGTCCGTGGCGCTGGGCGCGTGCACGCAGCCGGCGCCCGCGCCCGAACCGTCCCCCGAGCCGAGCCCCACGGCGTCCGCAGAACGACCGTTCACCGTGGTCACGACCCAGGCCCCGGCGACGTTCGACCCCGCCGCGGCCACCACGGCGGCGGACGCGATCGTGGCACTCAACGTCTTCAGCCGGCTCATGGTGGTGCACCCCGAGGCGTCCGACCTGAAGCCCGACCTGGCCACCGACTGCCTCTACACCTCGCCCACCACCTACCGCTGCCAGCTCCCCGAAGACCTGACGTTCCACAACGGGCACGCCCTGACGAGCTCGGATGTGAAGTTCAGCATCGAGCGCGCCTACCGCCTCGGTGCGCCGGCGTCGTCGGTGCGGCTGCTCGACGCGCTGGAGCGCGTGGAGGCCGTGGACGACGAGACAATCGACTTCGTGCTCAAGTGGGCCGACACCCAGTTCGGCTACGCGCTGGCGACCCCGGCGGCGAGCATCGTCGACGAGGAGCTCTACGACCCCGACGCCGTGCGGCCCAACGAGGGCCAGGCCGTTGGCTCGGGGCCCTACCAGTTGGTGACGACGGCGGCCGACCGCCTCGTCTTCCAGCGCTACGAGGAGTACCGGGGGGCGACCACCGGGGTGATCGACACGGTCGAGCTGCGCATGGTCGCCGATTCCGCGGCGGCCGAGGCGCTGCTGGTCGACGACGCGGTGGACGTCGCCTGGCGGAGCCTGAACGCGGCGGCGCGGGACCGGCTGGCCGCCGCGTCGGCGTCCGAACCGGGGGTCACCCGGCTGACGCTGGAGCAGGCGCGGTTGCAGACCCTGGCGTTCAACCCCGCCGGCGCCCGGCGCGACGACCCGACGCTGCGCGCCGCCGTCGCCACGGCGCTGCAGCCCGACCGGACGGTCGGCTCGCTCGTGCCCCCGGCCGTCGCCGGTTCGGCGGCCACGTTCGCGGTGGGCGGGACGCCCGAGGTGCCGCAGATCCCGGGGCAGCGGCTCGTGCTGACGCTGGCGTACGATCCGGCGGCGCCGGACCAGCGTGATCTCGCGGGGCTGGTCCGGGATCGCCTGGAGGCCCGGGGCGGCATGTCGGTGCAGCTGGTGACCGACGCGGCGTCCGCCGATCTGGTGCTGGCGGACGGTTCGGCTTGGGTGAACACCGCCTTCGGCTGGCTGCAGCCCTACGTGGACGCCCCACTGCCCGGCAGCGCGGAGAAGGTCGCGACGCTGCTGCAGGCGGCGCGCGCGACCACCGATCCGCTGGAGCGCGAGGCGCTGCTCGGTGAGGTGCAGGCGCAGGCCGCGGTCGACCTCACGGTGGTGCCGATCGCGGTGGGCGACGAGGTGGTGTTCATGGCCGAGGGCGTGTCCGTGGAGGGCAGCCCGTTCGGCCCCGGGTGGCAGTTGGGATTGTGGAGTTTTCGCCGATGAATGAGTTCTCAGGAGTGCGCACCGGCCCGTTCGTGGCCGACGAGCGCATCACGTTGTCCGACGCCAAGGGGCGTCGCCACTCGGTGCGGCTGCGCGAGGAGGGGGTGTTCCACACCACCAAGGGCGGCATTCCGCACGCCGACCTGCTCGGGCAGCCGGAGGGCACCGTGGTGACCTCGGTGGGGGGCGCGGAGTTCCTCGCGTTCCGGCCGCTGATGCACGACTTCATGGTGTCGATGCCCCGCGAGGCCGCCGTCATCTACCCCAAGGACGCCGCGCACATCCTCATGCAGGCCGACATCTTCCTCGGCGCGCGGGTGCTCGAGGCCGGCGTCGGGTCGGGGGCGCTCTCGATCGCGCTGCTCCGCATGATCGGCGCGGGAGGACACCTGTATTCCTATGAGCGGCGCGAGGAGTTCGCCGCCGTGGCGCGCACCAACGTGGAGAACTTCTACGGCGCGCCCCACCCGGCCTGGGAGGTGCGCCTGGGTGACCTGGTCGAGACGATTGGGCCCGAGGAGATCGACCGGGCGATCCTCGACATGCTGGCGCCATGGGAGTGCGTGACCGCGGTCGCCGAGCGGCTGGTGCCCGGCGGCGTCCTGACCTGCTACGTCGCCACGGCGACCCAGCTGGGGCGCACGGTCGAGACGTTGCGCACCCACGGCGGCTTCACCGAGCCCGAGAGCCGGGAGTACTCGGCGCGCGACTGGCACGCCGAGGGGCTGGCGATCCGCCCCGGGCACTCCACCAGCGGCCACACCGGCTTCCTCATCTTCGCGCGGCGGCTGGCGCCCGGCGTCACGGCTCCGCGCAAGCGGCGGCGTCCGGCACCCGGGGCCTACGGGCCGGACTATCACGGCCCGCGTCCGCCGTGGGTGGACCCCCTGCCGGAGCCCGTGGCCGCTCCCGAGGTGGAGCCGGACGCGGGTTAGCATGACGCCATGACCCCCGACGCCGCCATCGAACAGGTCGAGCGCCGGCTCGCCGAGGCGCGGTCGGACGCCCGGGCGCTGGCATCCGCGAACGACCGGCTGGGGGTGACGCTGCGCGAGGCGCGCTCGACGATCGTGGCGCTGCGCGAGCAACTGGACGCGCTGGCGAGCCCGCCGCAGCAATTCGGGCGCGTGGTGGGTGTGCCGGGCGATGGCCTGATGGACGTGTTCGTCGGCGGCCGGCTGGTGCGGGTGCCAGTGGCCGCGGATCTGGTGGAGGCGGCCGGTGGGCCGGGTGTCTCGGGGCTCGTCCGGGGCGCGACGGTGCTGGTCAACGAGGCGCTGACGGTCGTGGGAGTGCCAGACACCCCGGCGGGCGGCGAGGTCGCCGTTGTGCGCGAGGTGCTGGACGCCGGGCGCGCGCTGGTGCTGGGGGCGTCCGACCAGGAGCTGGTGGTCGTGCTGGCCGACGGCCTGGTCCCGGTGGAGGCCGGGGATTCGCTGCTCGTCGACGCCCGCGCCCTGGTGGCGCACGGGCGGGTCGAGCGGACGCCGGTGGCCGAGCTCACGCTGGAGGAGGTGCCCGACGTCACGTGGGATGACATCGGCGGGCTCGATGCGCAGATCGCCCAGGTGCGCGACGCCGTCGAGCTGCCGTTCACCCACCGCGACCTGTTCGACGCCTACGGGCTGGGAGCGCCGCGGGGCGTCCTGCTCTACGGGCCGCCCGGGTGCGGCAAGACCATGGTGGCCAAGGCGGTGGCCCGCGCGGTGGGCTCGGCGTTCCTGAACGTGAAGGGCCCCGAGCTGCTCACGAAGTACGTGGGGGAGACCGAGCGGCTGATACGGCTCACGTTCGCCCGGGCGCGGGAGCTGGCGGACGCCGGCCGCGGCGTCATCGTGTTCTTCGACGAGATGGACGCGCTGTTCCGCACCCGCGGCTCGGGGGTGAGTTCGGACGTGGAGTCGACCGTGGTGCCGCAGTTCCTCGCCGAGATCGACGGCGTCGAAGCGCTGCCGAACGTCATGGTGATCGGCGCCACGAACCGCGAGGACCTCATCGACCCCGCCATCCTGCGCCCCGGACGCCTCGACGTGAAGATCCGCCTCGACCGGCCGTCCCCGGCGGGTGCGGCGGCGATCCTGGCGCGCCACCTTGGCGCTGACGGGCCGTGGCACGCGGGCGAGGCGGCGGACGCCGGCGGTGCGGAGGCGCTGCGGAACCGGGCGGTGAGCGAGGCGGTGGCCGAGCTGTTCGCCCGCGACGCGCGCAACGCCTTCGTGGAGGTGACCTACGCCTCGGGCGCGACCGAGACCCTGTACGCCGGCGACTTCGTCTCCGGGGCGCTGCTCGCCAACGTGGCCCGGCGGGCGCGTCTGGCGGCGATCAAGGAGGAGTTGACCTCCGGTGGCCACGGCCTCCGGGTGACCCACGTGCTCGCGGGGGTGCGGGCCGAGGTGGCCGCGGGGGAGGACCTGCCGAACACGTCCCACCCGGACGCGTGGGCGCGGCTGTCGGGGCGGCGCGGCGAGCGCGTCGTCCACCTGCGGACGCTGGGCGACCCGCAGAGTTCGCCACAGGTGACCTGAGGGGCCGCGCGGGCGCGGAATCGTCGTTAGCCTAAAGCCATGAGTCCTGAACTTTCGTCGAAGCCCTCCAAGCTCTCCGTGATCGGCGCGGGGGCGGTCGGCTCCTCCCTCGCCTACGCGGCACTGACCCGCGGCTCGGCCCGTGAGATCGCCCTCTACGACATCAACGAGGCCAAGGTGAACGCCGAGGTCGCCGACCTGCAGCACGGCACCCAGTTCACCCCCACGAACGCCATGATGGGCGGCGCGGACATCTCCGTCGTCAAGAACAGCTCGGTCGTCATCATCACCGCCGGCGCCGCGCAGAAGCCCGGCCAGACGCGGCTGGAGCTGGCGGCCACGAACGTCAAGATCCTCTCCTCGCTGATGCCCCAGCTGCTCGAGCAGGCGCCCGACGCGATCTACGTGCTCGTGACCAACCCGTGCGATGTGTTGACCGTCGTGGCCCAGAAGATCTCCGGCCTCCCGGCCGGGCGCTGCTTCTCGACCGGGACGATGCTCGACACGTCCCGGCTGCGGTGGGGCATCGCGCGCACCTGTGGCATCCACCAGTCCAACGTGCACGCCAACATCCTGGGCGAGCACGGAGACAGCGAGTTCCCCGTCTGGTCGACGGCCCGGATCGGGCAGATCCCGATCCGTGAGTGGACCGACGACCACGGCAAGCAGGTGTTCAACGACGCGCTGCTGGACGAGCTGGCCGACGAGGCCATGCACGCGGCCTACAAGGTCATCGAGGGCAAGGGCGCGACCAACTACGCGATCGGCCTCACCGGTGCCCGCCTCACCGAGGCGCTGCACAGCCCGACGCGGCGGCTGCTGCCGGTCTCCAGCGTGCTCACCGACTACAAGGGCGTCTCGGACGTGGCGCTGTCGGTGACCTCGATCGTGTCGAACAAGGGCGTCGAGCGCGTGCTGGACGTGCCGATGACCGACGGAGAGCTGGAGCGGTTCCGCCACTCCGCCACGACCCTGCGGGCGTCGCTGAAGGAACTGGGCTTCTGAGCGCTGGGCACGTGGGGGCTTGGCTCGTGAGTGCTGGGCTCGTGAGTGCTGGGCTCGTGAGTGCTTGGCTTGCGTGCTGAGTGTTTGGGCGCCGGCGCTGCCGGGCTTCAGGCCCGGGGGGCCGGCGTCCGCCGCACTAGGCGCGCGACGCCGCGCCACCCGATGAGCAGCAGCGCGAGGGCGATGGCGGCGACGAGCACGAAGGCCAAGGCCGTCCCGTCGCCGAGCAGGCGGCGCAGCACCATGCCGCCGGCCAGGGTGACCAGCCAGATCCAGACCCCGTCGGTGGGGGCCACCCCGTCGCGCTTGCGGAGGAGCACCAGCGCCCAGCCCACCGCGGCCGCGATGAGGAACGGGAACGCCGTGGTCGTCACCCCCACCAGGTCGAGCGCCTCGCTGTGGGACGCTCGTCCGAGCGCGGCGAAGGCAACGACGCACACGGCGTCCAGGGCGGCGGCGGTCACGCGTCCCATGCGGGACTCCTCTCCTCGGGGGCCCGGCCATGCTAGTCGCCCCCGGCAGGGCCGCGACACGCACGCTCCGGTCTCAAACTCCGGTTCCGGTGACGGCGTTTGATGCCCAAAGTGGAGTTCGAGCTGGCGGCGCGGGAAGGGCTGCCCCGCAGGGCGCCAAGGCTCGGTGACGATCGTGGCCGGATCCCGTGTGCTGACTTGGCAGGTGGCGGCGATCAGTTTGCTGCAGTGACCAGCTTGGCGGGGGCCGGCGTGGGTCGCCTCGCTCCCCGTGCGTAGCGCCGCCCTTCGTGCAGGCAGAGCGCCGCGATGGCCGGGGAGCGATGTGGTTCAGTCCGGAGAGCACCGCTATGGCCGGGGAGCGATGTGCCACCCGCGAGACCCCGCGCCCGCTCCAGCGCGCGCACCCCTGCGGCACACTGGACCCATGCCCCAGCCGAGCGAGCCGCGTCCGCTGCTCGGCACCGAGCTCGAGTACGGCATCGCCGCCCCCGGACGCCCCGACCTCGACGCCGACGCGCTGGCCGCCCTCGTCGTCGACCACGCCGCCGTCCCCGCCACGACGCCCGTCAGCGACACCCACAACCGCACGCTTGGCAACGGCGGACGCCTCTACGTCGACCACGGCCACCCCGAGTATGCGACGCCCGAGGTGCGCTCCGCGTCCGACATCGTTCTCTACGAGGCGGCCGGGGACGCCCTGCTCGCCGAGGCCGCGGCGTCGGCGTCCGCCGCCTTGGGCGCCCCCGTCACGCTCTACCGCAACAACACCGATGGCAAGGGCCACAGCTACGGCTACCACGAGAACCTGCTGGTCAGCCGCGCCGTGGCATGGTCCGCCCTCGAGGCTGCCCTGCCAGCGGTGCTCGTCACGCGCACCCTGTTCGCCGGTGCCGGACGCGTCGGGCTCGGCCAGCGCAGCGAGGACGCCGGCTTCCAGCTCAGCCAGCGCGCCGACTTCTTCGTCCTCACCACCAGCCTCGACACCACGCGCGACCGCGGCCTGGTCAACACCCGCGACGAACCCCACGCCCGCCCGAGCCGCTGGCGCCGCCTGCACGTCATCACCGGCGACGCGCGCCGCAGCACCTTCGCGACGTGGCTGTCGGTCGGCACCCTCGGCCTGTGCGTCGCCGCGCTCGAGGAGGGCCTGCTGCCCACCCTCACCCTGGCCAACCCCACAGCAGCGTTCCGGACGGTCTCCCGCGACCCCACCTGCACCGCCCCGCTCCCGCTCACCGACGGTTCGGCGACCGCGATCGACATCCAGGAGCGCCTGGCCGACGCGGCAGGACGCCTACTCTACCGCCGGGAATTCATTGAGGGCGAGGCCCTGCTCCACGCCTGGATCGACGTCCTGGACGCCCTCCGGCGCGATCCCGCCACGCTCGCCGACCGCATCGACTGGATCGCCAAGCGCACCCTGCTGGACGCCCTTCGCGCCCGCGACCAGCTCGACTGGAGCGATCCCAAACTCACCGCCCTCGACCTCGCCTGGGCGTCCCTCACCCCTGGTGGCATCGTCGACACGGTCCGCACGGCCGGACGCCTCGTGCCTCCGCCGGACGCCGACGCCGTCCGCCACGCCACCGCCCACCCACCCCACGACACCCGCGCCGCGGTCCGCGGCCGGTGGATCGGCCAGCACCCCGAAGCCGTCCTCGCCGCCACCTGGGATTCGCTGCTCCTGCGCGACGACCGCGGCGCGCTGCACACCCTCGGCCTGCCCGACCCGTTCGCCGCCGGGGTCAGCTCACCGGCACCCACCGATCGGGCGGCGTCGGCGTCCATCGCTACACTGATCCGGGCCGAACAGCAGGCCCTCGCACAGGGAGGATCCAGGTGAGCGAACGCATCCAGCGCGAGCGTCGGGCGACGGCGCGGGCGTCCGAGCAGGAGATCCCCCAACCGCTGACGTCCACCGGCGACGCCGCCGGTCTCGACGCCCTGCTCGCCGAGATCGACACCGTGCTCGAGAGCGACGCGGAGGAATACGTCCGTTCATTCGTGCAGAAGGGCGGCCAGTGATCGAGGTCACCCTTTCGCCCGCCCTGGTCATCGGGACCGGCCTGGTGGGCGCGTCCGTCGCCCACGCGCTCACCGACGCCGGGGTCGAGGTCCACCTCACGGACGCCCGGGCCAGCCACGCGCTCGTCGCCGCCTCCCGCGGCGCCGGCACGATCGAGCCCATCGACCCCGAGGCCTGCCGGCTCGTCGTCGTCGCCGTGCCCCCCGGATCGCTCGCGTCCGTCATCGCCGATGCCCTCGAGCGCTACCCGCACGCCACCGTCACCGACGTCGGCTCGGTGAAAGGCGTGGTGCTGGCTGCCCTGCGCGCCACCGGTCTCGACCTCGCCCGCTACTGCGGCTCGCACCCCATGGCGGGCTCCCACAAGGCTGGCCCCCTCACGGCGCGGGCCGATCTGTTCGTCGACCGCACCTGGGTGATCACCCCGCACGACACCTCGGCCGCCCAGTCCGTGCTGACGGTGGAGCGCATCGCCGAGCTGTGCGGCGCCCGCATGGTGACGATGGGCGCCCAGCACCACGACGAGGCGGTCGGGCAGGTGTCCCACGTGCCGCAGCTGGTGAGCGCGCTGGTCGGCGGCGGGTTGCTCGACCTGCCCCCCGAGCACCTCCGCCTCGCAGGTCAGGGCCTGCGCGACGTCACCCGCATCGCCGGCTCCGACCCCCATCTGTGGCAGCAGATCATCGCCGCCAACGCCGGCGCCGTCCGCATCGAGCTGCAAGAGATCCACGCCTCGCTGGGCGAGCTCATCGAGGTGCTGGACGACCCGGACGCCGTCCACGCCTTTCTCGATCGCGGACGCCGCGGCGTGCGCGCGCTGCCCGGCAAGCAGGGTGCGGCGACGGCCTGGGTGCAGGTGGTCGTCGAGATTCCGGACGCCCCCGGTGCGCTCGCCAAGCTGTTCACCGACATCGAGGAGACCGGCGTCAACGTCGAGGACGTGACGATCGACCACGACGTCGACCGCCGCGTCGGCTGGTTGGCCGTCCACGTCGAGCCGACGGCCGCCACCCGCCTCAGCCGCGCGCTCACCGACGCGGGCTGGTCCGTGCGCCCCTGACACCGGCCGACGCACGTCGCCGCCCAGGGCGGCGTGCCGCCCCGGTGCGCCGCCCCAGTAGACTGCTCCGGTGCCGTCCGATCGACTCGTCATCGCCATCGACGGGCCCAGTGGGTCCGGCAAGTCGTCGACCTCCCGGGAGATGGCGCGCCGGCTCGGCCTGGCCTACCTCGACACCGGCGCCATGTACCGCGCGGTGGCCGTGGCGTTTCTGGACGCCGGCGTCGACCCTGCCGACACCGACGCCGTCATCGCGGCCACCACGGGCGCCGACATCGAGCTGTCCCTCGACCCCGACGAGAGTTGGGTCCGCGTCAACGGCCGCGACGTCACCGCCGAGATCCGCGAACCCCGCACCTCGGCCGTCGTCTCCACCGTCGCCCGCATCCCGCAGTGCCGCGCCGATCTCGTCGCCCGCCAGCGCGCCCTGATGGACGCCGCCCCCAGCGGTGTCGTCGCCGAGGGCCGCGACATCACCACCGTCGTCTACCCGGACGCCGACGTGCGCCTGTTGCTCACCGCGTCCGAGGAGGCCCGCCTGGCCCGCCGCGGCACCGAGCTCGGCGGACGCCTCAGCGCCAGCGAGCTGCGCGACCAGGTGCTGCGCCGCGACCGCGACGACTCGGCCCTCGTGGAATTCCAGACCGCCGCCGACGGCGTCCTGCTGCTCGACACCTCCGACCTGACGTTCGACCAGGTCGTGGAGGCCATCCTCACTCTCGTCAAGGAGTCCACCTCGTGAGCCTCAAACCCGTCCTGGCCGTCGTCGGCCGCCCCAACGTGGGCAAGTCGCAACTGGTCAACCGCATCCTCGGCCGCCGCGAGGCGGTGGTGCAGGACCTGCCCGGCGTCACGCGCGACCGGGTCTCCTACGACGCCAACTGGAACGGTCGCGAATTCGTCATCGTGGACACCGGAGGCTGGGCGTCCGACGCGGAGGGCATGGCCGCGCAGATCGCCGAGCAGGCCGAGCTGGCCATCGGTGCCGCCGACGCCGTGCTCTTCGTGGTGGACGCCACCGTGGGCACCACCGACGAGGACGAAGCCGTCGTCCGCGTGCTGCGCCGCTCGAAGAAGCCGGTGGTGCTCGCCGCCAACAAGGTGGACGACCAGCGGCTCGAGGCCGAGGCGTCCGGGCTGTGGAACCTGGGGCTGGGGGAGCCGTTCGCCGTCTCGGCGCTGCACGGCCGCGGGTCGGGTGACCTGCTGGACGCCGTCATCGCCGCCCTGCCCGAGGCACCGGCGGAGACGTTCGAGGAGACCGGCGGGCCGCGCCGCATCGCCATCGTCGGCAAGCCAAACGTGGGCAAGAGCTCGCTGCTGAACAAGCTCACCGGGCAGCAGCGCTCGGTGGTCGACAACGTCGCGGGCACGACGGTCGACCCGGTGGACGAGCTGGTCGAGCTGGGCGGCGAGGTCTACCGCTTCATCGACACGGCCGGGCTGCGCCGCCGCGTCAAGGAGGCGTCCGGCCACGAGTACTACGCGTCGTTGCGCACCCAGCAGGCGATCGAGCGGGCCGAGGTGTGCGTCGTCGTCATCGACGCCGCCGAGTCGATCTCCGACCAGGACCTCAAGATCTTGACCATGGCCGAGGAGGCCGGCAAGGCGATGGTCGTGGCCTACAACAAGTGGGATCTGACCGACGACGAGCGCCGCCGCTACCTCACCCGCGAGATCGAGCGGGACGTGCAAGCGTTCGCCTGGGCACCGACGGTGAACATTTCAGCACTGACGGGACGCAACGTCGACAAGCTCAAGAAGGCGATCGACGCCTCGCTCGCCGGGTGGGAGACGCGCGTCACCACCGGCCAGCTCAACGCCTTCCTCGGCCGCATCGCCGCGGCGCACCCGCACCCGGTGCGCAGCGGCAAGCAGCCGCGCATCCTGTTCGGCACGCAGGCGCAGAACTGCCCGCCCACCTTCGTGCTGTTCACCTCCGGCCAGATGGACCCGCAGTACCTGCGGTTCGTCGAGCGCCGGCTGCGTGAGGAATTCGGCTTCGTCGGCAGCCCCGTGGTGGTGCAGCTCCGCGCGCGGGAGAAGCGCAAGCGGTGAGTGGCCGCTGGCCGGCGACGCCGTTCCTCGCGGTGGACGTCGACGTGTTGGACGCCAACGTCGAGCGCGTGGCGGCCTGGGCGGACGCCCGAGCGGTCGCGCTGCGCCCGCACGTGAAGACGCACAAGTCGCCCGAGATCGCCCACCGCCAGGTGGAGGCCGGTGCGCACGGCATCACGGTGGCGACGCTGGGGGAGGCCGAGGTGTTCGTCCAGGACGGCTTCGACGACCTCTTCGTCGCCTACCCGCTGTGGGTGGACGACGATCGGCGTCGGCGGTTGGTGCGGCTGTGCGAGCGCGCGGCCGTGCGCGTCGGTTTCGATTCGCTGGACGCCGCACGCCGCCTCGCCGGGACGGGGGCGATCGGCGTCGTCGAGATCGACTCCGGTCATCACCGCACCGGTGTGGCGCCGGACGCCGCGGGCGAGCTGGCGGCGCGGGCGCAGGACGCGGGCTTGACCGTGGCCGGGGTGTTCACGTTTCCGGGACACTCCTATGGCTTGGGGGCCCGGGAGGCCGCTGCGGCGCAGGAGGCCGAGGCGCTGGCGTCCGCCGCCGCGTCGTTGCGGGCTGCGGGGGTGGAGCCGGACGTGATCAGCGGCGGCTCAACGCCCAGCCTGGCGGCAGCGGGGGAGGGGGCGACCGAGCTGCGGCCCGGGGTGTACGTGTTCAACGACGCCCAGCAGTGGGAGTTGGGTGCCTGCGCGCCCGAACAGATCGCGCTGACCTGTCACGCCACGGTGGTGAGCCATGCCGGCGGACGCCTCGTGCTGGACGCCGGCTCGAAGGCGCTGGGCGCGGATCGGGCGGCGTGGGCGTCCGGGTTCGGGCGCTTGCTGGACTTCCCGGACGCCCGAATCGTGTTGCTCTCGGAGCACCACGCGGTGGCTGACCTCGGTGGGGCGGCGTTGCCGGCGCTGGGGTCGACGGTGCGCCTGGTGCCCAACCACGCCTGCAACGCGGCGAATCTGGCCGAGGAGTTCGTGATCGTGCACGGCGGAGAACCCGTCGACACCTGGGCGGTCTCCGCCCGGGGCATGAACTCCTGAGCACGCACAACGCCCCCGCAAGGCCGTGGGGGCGGCATTGCGGGGGCGCTGCGGGTCAGGGCTGTCGCTC
Source organism: Propioniciclava soli (assembly GCF_038502305.1). NCBI lineage: Bacteria > Bacillati > Actinomycetota > Actinomycetes > Propionibacteriales > Propionibacteriaceae > Propioniciclava > Propioniciclava soli. The sequence goes on along the minus strand of NZ_CP115965.1, from coordinate 1,927,221 downwards.
AGCGGCGCGGCTGCTCCTGGTTGTACCCGGCGGCCGTGGCGCCTCCGTCGTTGCCTCGATCGGTGGCGCGCAGGTCGCGTCCGTTCGCGGCGAGGTCGGGATCGGCGGCGACGAGGTCGGGGTTCGTCGTGACGTCACGGTCGGTGGTCCGCGTCGTGGTGGTCGTGCCCCTGTGGTCGTCGATCGGGTCGACGCCGACCGTCTCCGGGCGGCCGTCCACCACGTTGAGCAGCGGATCGCTGGCGACGCCGTCCACCACGGCACCCTCGGAGGGATCGGGACGGTCGCGCGCCACCAGGTCGGCGTCCTCGCCGGGTTCCACGTCGCGGTCGACGCGGTCGTCCGCCACGGTGTCGTCGGTGTTGAGGAAGCCTGTGTCCCCGTCGATCACCCCGCGGTCGTCGCGGACGGCGTCATCACGGCGACCGTCGTCGATGAGGCCGTCATCACGGGTGTCGCGGCGGTTGGCCGCAACCCCGGCGGCCAGGGCGTCGCTCTCAGGATGGTTTCCGGTCATGGTGCCTCCCTTGGCATCGTGTGCACTGGATGGCCAGCCTTTCCAAGTCGTCGGCCCTTGTCAAGGGTGGAACCTGGCCGGCATCGGACGCCGTCCGTCGCGGTCGCGGTGACCGTGCCCGGGGCGGACGCCATCTCGATGCGACAACCGACGCACCAGCCGCTAAGGTAGGACGCCGGTGAGACCTCCGGGTTTCGCCAGGCGGGCTGTAGCGCAGCTTGGTAGCGCACTTGACTGGGGGTCAAGGGGTCGCAGGTTCAAATCCTGTCAGCCCGACAATAAGCCCTGGTGAGAGTGGGGCTCTCACCGGGGCTTTGTCCTGTCCAAGGATGGACTTCCGTGGTCCCCCTCTGGTCCCCCTGGGGTGACGTCGAGCGCTCGCCTGTGGACAGTTAAACCGCCTCGACTCGCTGTCCTCTGGATAGGCGGACCAAAAGGGGACCAGAACGCCCGCGCAGCCACCCGCGCTGTCGCCGGCGCACATCACAGGCCTTTGGCTGAGGGGCCGCTGCTCCGGGCCTGTTTGCGCTGTCCCGGCGGCGGACAGGACGGCGTTGGCCTGCTCGGCTGCCGACGCAAGATGCCGGTCGCCCGGACGGAGATAGCCGCGGGTGGTCTCCATCGAGGCGTGGCCGAGGATGTCTTGGAGGACGTGCAGCGGGATGCCGGCGCCGGCCACCAGGTTGCTGCGGTATGGCGTAGGCCGTGGCGGGTGAGGTCGGGCAGTCCGAGCTTCACGACGATGCTGTCCCAGTTGGTGGCGTCGCGGACCACACGTCCTCGGCGTGAGCCGCCTGCGCAAGGTCCGCCACGTCATCCGCCCCGACCTGTACCCCAAGAAGCGAGCACTCCGATGAGCCTCATCCAGCACCACGCCCCCCGCCCCCGTCGGCCCCGGTTCGACCCCCACCACGTGGGGTGGCGGATCGGCCGCGCCCACCACCCGCGTGCCGGGGACCTGTGGTGCCCGTGGGACCGCACCTGCGGGGTGATCGGCCCCCAGGGCTCGGGCAAGACCCTCGACATCCTCGTCCCCGCCCTGCTCACCGCCCCCGGTGCAGCGTTGGTGACCCTCACCAAACCGGCCGACCTGCTGCTGTCGTGGCAGGCCCGCACCCGCGACGGCCGGCCCTGCCACGTCCTGGACCCGTTCGGCGCCGTCCCTGGCCTGCCCGAACTGGTGTGGAACCCGATCGACGGGTGCGTCGACCCGCTCGTGGCGGAACGCCGGGCGAAGGCGTTCACCGCCGGCACCGTCAAGGCCGGCGCCTCCGGCAGCGGTGATGCCGCAGCCCGGTTCTACGCCGCCGAGGCCGCCAAGGTGCTGCAGGGCTACTTCCACGCGGCCGCGCTCACCGGGCAGACCCTCGACGTCGTCCTGCGCTGGGTCGCGAACCCGCTCGCCACTCAGGAACCCGCCGAGATCCTGCGCGAGCACCCCGACGCCGCCCCGTTCTGGCACGGCCTGCTCACCGGCGCGCTCACCGGCGACGACCGCACCGCCGGGAACACGATCACCACCGTCCAGCAAGCGTTGACCTTGTTCTTCCAGCCAGACATCCGCCGTCGCTGCATGCTGCGTCCGGGGCATCCGGCCACCGACATCGCCGACATCATCCGGCGCGGGGGCACCATCTACCTGCTGGGACGCGAGGACCCCTACGCCAGCGCCAGCCCGCTGATGACCGCCCTGGCCGAACACGTCCTCGACACCGCCCTCGCCCTCGCCACGGCCAGCGAGCACAACAAGCTGTGCCCGCCGATGCTGGCCTGCCTCGATGAGTTGCCCTCGACCGCACCCCTGCCCACCCTCCGCATCCGGATGGCCAACGAACGAGCGTTGGGCATCTCGTTCATCTGGGCTGCACAGACGTGGCGGCAGCTCGCCGCCCTGTACGGCGAGCAGGAAGCCCGCGCCCTGCTCGGCCTGACCAACGTGCTGGTCATGTTCGGCGGCAGCAAGGACGGCGGGTTCAACCGAGAGATCTCCGAACTCGTCGGCAGCGTCCGCGTCGCCCGCACCACCTGGCAGACCGGCGGCAAGGGTGGCCGCAGCGTCAGCGGGGAGGACATGGCCATCCTCAAACCCGAGGAAGTCCGGCAGATCCCCACCAAGCAGGCCCTCGTCGTCCCCGAGAACGCACCCCCGATCATCGCCAAACTGTCGCGCTGCATCGAGGGCAAGACCGGACGCCAACTGTTGGCCGAACTCGACGCCACCCGCACCATCGTCGAGCGTGCGCGTGCTGACGAGGTCTCCATCGAGGCCCGCCAACTCGCCGCCCTGGCCAACGGACTCCTGAAGCGCGAGCACGCTCGTCTGCAGATCGAGGCCGGCCGCGAACTCCCGCACGAAATCGCGCCAGTCGTTTGGGTCGGCGTCTGACGCCGAGACGAGCGCGCGGGCGGCCAACGGCGCGAGTGGGTCGCTGGCGAGCGCGGCGAGGACCGGACCGGCGTCGTCGGCGCTGCCCAGTGCGGATGGGTGTGCTGTCCGGCCAGCATGCTCGGCGTCGAGGAGCGCGATCACTAATGGGTGGTCCACGCCGCGCCACCTCCTGTTACGCCCGCCGGTCGGATCAATCACCAGAGCGGTTCGTCGTGACCGGTCGGGGCGATGACCGCGTCCTGCGGCAACCTTCCCAGCGGAAGTGACTGGTCCGCGGACGTCGTCAGAACCTGCAGCCCGGGCGTGTCCGCGGCGGCCCCCACGAGCGCGTCCAACAGCGCGGCGGCATCCGAGTCCTGAACCTCCTCAGCCTTGAGGCTGTCCAACATCAACAGCCCGGGATGCGTCGCGATGCCCCGCCGGTGACCGACGCGCAGTAGCGCGAGGACCGTGGCGATCCGCAGCCGCAGCCGCTCGCCGGGCGACTGCGCGGAGAACCCGCCCGCCTCGGTGCCGCCCTTGGCAACCTTGAGCGCCGCCGAGCGGTTGATCCGGATCTCGGTCACCGATTCCATGCCGAAGCTGCGCGCCAAGACGGCGATCTCCTCGCCTAGCTCGTCGAACAACTCGCGGGACGCCTCGACGAGGTCGTCTTCGAGCTCTTTGACGAGCGCGGCGAGGACCGCATCAGCCGGGTCGACCGGCGCGAGGTCGTCCTTGGGCAAGACGGCGAGCGCTCCTTCCGCACGAGCGACAGCGAGTTCTAGCGAAGTGCGCTCGTCGACCTCGGCGGCTTCCCTTGCCTGGCGGAGTTCTGCCTCTGCCTCCGCAAGTCGCTCCGAGAGTTCGGCAGCCTCCGCCTGGGCGCGCTCAAGCGCCTCAAGTGCGGCAGCCTCGGCCCTCGATGACGCCTCGACCGCGGCAGCCAGCTCGTCTTCGGCTTCGCGCGCGGCCTCGACGTTATCGTCGGCGGCGATCGGTTGCGCACATACGGCGCAGGCGTGGCTCTCCGCCTCCCTAGCCTTGCGCTCGGCGGCGACCGGCGCTTCGCACCTGGGGCAAGCCGCCGGGTCGAGGCCATGAAACAGCGCCCACGCGACCGCTGACTCACGGTAGTCGTTGAGCGCTCGTTCGTCGTGTTGTCGGGCCGCGCGGGCCTGCCGGCACAGCGCGCTGGCGCCGGCCCAGTCTGCCTCCGCGTCAGCCAGCCGCCCGGCCAGCGCGGTCACGTCGGCGGCGGCCGCGGACGCCGACCGCGCGGGCAACCGCCGCGAGAGATGGTCCAGCCCTGCGCGCGCACGGTCGAGCGCTTCGAGCTGCTCGCGGCGGGCGTTACGCGCTACGGCCGCCGCCGCCTGTGCAGCCGCGTCCTCCTTCGTGCGGTTGCGCGCCGCGTCGCGAGCGGCCTTCACCCGGGTGAGTAGCGCAGCGCCGGGCAAGTCCAGAAACACCGTCAGTAGCCGTCCGGCCAGTCCCGCCATGACGGTCTCGCCGATGAGGGCGGAGTCGCGCCCTGCGGGCAGGTACAGCGCGCCGAAGTACGACGCCCACCGGTGGGTCTGCACGCCGCCTGTCTTGATCGCCGCGAGTAGCGGCTCCAGCGACAGGCGATCCAGCATGAACGCATCCACCGCGCGGGCGTACTCCTCGGCCGAGCCGGCCGTCAGCACGCTCCGGGATCCTGACGACCCGGGTATCAGACTGGCGAGGTCGTCAGCTTCCAGGATGGCACCACCGGCGACCGCGCCATCGCGCATCGCGACACGGAATCCGGTCGGTCTTCCGTTGATCTCGACGTCGCACTCGACGTCGCTGAGCCACGCGGCGACGTCTCGCTGGAGCTCGCGGGGTTCGCCGCGCAGGCACAGCGCAATCGCCTCAAGCAGCGTCGTCTTGCCCCGCAGGTTCGCGCCGACGGCCATAACAACCCCCGAGGGAAAGGCGAACGTCGCGTCAAACGGGCCGGTGCCCTGCGGACCGGCCTTCGAACCGCGCAGCCGGAGGCGGGCCACTCTCAGGGACCGGACGGTCGCGGGCACGTGCGAGTTGGGGACCGCGTGCGCAGCGAGAACCGCCTCGACGAGGGCCGGATCGGCCCCGCTGCGCGCCGCGACCCGACCGGCTAGCGGCGGGTGCTGCGGCCCCGTCACGCGGCACCCGCATGGCGGATCGCGATGAGGCGCCCGCGGACCCGGCTCGAGATCGCCCCGATCCGGGTGTTGTACGTCGTGTCGGCGTATTCCTGCTGCAGATACTGCTCATCCTTGAGCTCGGTGCCGCCCCGCCCGGCGGTCACCTCAACGAGCAGCGCCACGCGGTCGACGTAGTACTGCAGCACAGGCTCCTGGGCGACGATGTCGCGGGCGACCTGCCGGCCTAGCCCCGTCAAGTAGTAGTTATGCTGCCGGGTCCTGCCAGGAGTTCCCTCGCGACGCCGGAACACCAGACCCGCGCCGGCGAGCACGGACAGTGCAGAGTCGAGGGGCTCGTACGCGCCGAATCGGTAACGGAGCATCGGGTATCGGCGGACCTCCGGCTCCTCCGACGTCAGGATTCGCTCGGCATGATCCAGAAGCGCGACGTCACCGCCCTCCTCGAAGCGGTCAAGGAGCATGTTCGCGAAGTAGTCCGGGTTGCGGAGCCAGAAATCGAGCTTCTGCAGCAGAACCTGCGTACGCAGCACTCCGACCGCCCCGTCGGGCGCAGCAGGTGGCGGCGGGTCGCCGAGTGGCTCAGCGGCGCCGTCGACGAGGAGCAGCAGCCGGACTGCGTCCTGCATTCGGCTCGTTGTGGGGGTGACAGGCAAGCCAAGCTCGTGCGTCACACGGTGTCCATCCGTCGCATACCCGACATTCTGCCGCTTCCGACGGCGGGTGGGGCTGCAATCGCCGAGCAGCGTGGCGGCGAGGCGAGCGGTGCCCAACCTCGCGCCGCCACCATCGGTCTCCAAACGCGCTTGAACCTCGCGGCATGAGCGCGCTGTTCCTGATGTTGTGTTGGGCCGCTCGGCCCGCTGATCGGGTGTCCAACGGGGTGTACTCCATGGACGCCCCGAAACGGCTGCTGGCTTGAACGTAAACCCAAGCCTCCCGTGTGTGGATGTGATGGCTTGGTGGCGGGCTTCTGTGATCGCTCAGTGGCGGTGCAGGCGCGGTCAGGTGTCCGCCGTGGTGCGGTGCAGCTCGCGGTAGATGGTGGTGCGGGAGACGTTGAACAGCTCGGCGAGCTCGGCCTGGGTGTGCTCGCCAGCCGCGTGCAACGTCAACAGATGCTTGCGCTGAGAGGGCGAGAGCGTGGGCTTCTTGCCCTTGAGCTTGCCCTTGGATCTGGCGATGGCCATGCCCTCGCGGGTGCGCAGGCGGATGAGGTCCGCCTCGAACTCGGCCACCATGCCGAGCACGTTGAACAGCAACCGGCCGACGGCGTCGTTGGGGTCGTAGACGCTGCCTCCGAGACTGAGCGCCACTCCCTTGATGGTGAGCTCGTCCGCGATGTCCCTCGCGTCCGGGAGCGAGCGGGCCAGCCGGTCGAGCTTGGTCACCACCAGGGTGTCGCCGTCCCGGGTCGCGGCCAGCGCTTCGCGCAGCCCGGGCCGGGCGCGGGTCGTTCCCGTCAGGCCGTGGTCGAAGTAGATGTTCTTGCTCTCGACTCCGAGGCGCTCAAGCGCTTCCCGTTGGGCGGAGAGATCTTGCTCGAGAGTCGAGACGCGCGCGTAGCCGACATGCATGTCCCCATTGTTGCAGTTAGCCTCCCTTCACCGCCCATGTCACCGTACGGGTCTTGCGTACATGGCGATCCCTCGTAAGGAGTCGTCGAGGAGGAAGCTCTCTCGACGTACGGTGAAGGTTCCCCTTACGGGCATGCGATCTGGGCTGACGCCTGTGACCGAGTGTTCAGTGCGCGCTGTATAGTTCAGTCCATGCTGACTATTGCTTCGCGTCTCGACGTGATGAACCGCCTGGGTCGTGCACTGGCCGACCCCACTCGATCCCGGATCATCTTGACCCTGCTCGACCATCCCGCTTACCCGGCGGAACTGGCCCGAGATCTGGACCTGACACGCCCGAACGTGTCCAACCACCTGGCATGCCTGCGCGATTGCGGGATCGTCGTCTCCGAGCCCGAGGGTCGTCGGACACGATATGAGATCGCCGATTCGCACCTGGCGCAGGCGCTGACGGCACTGGTCGATGCCACCCTGGCAGTGGACGAAGACGCCCCGTGCATCGATCCCGCCTGCTCGCTTCCCGGATGCGACGCAGCTGGGGTGGGCGCATGATCCTCACCTCGGTCTTGCAGGCGATGGGCCTGTTCGCAGCGACCAACATCGACGACATCATCGTGCTCTCCCTCTTCTTCGCGCGAGGGGCAGGCCAGCGCGGCACTACCGCCCGCATTCTGGCCGGCCAGTACCTCGGATTCGCCGGCATCCTCGGTGCCGCGGTCCTAGTGACCATCGGTGCCGGAGCATTCCTGCCCTCGGCAGCCATCCCGTACTTCGGTCTCATCCCTCTGGGCCTCGGCCTCTGGGCCGCATGGCAGGCCTGGCGCGGAGACGATGACGACGATGACGACGAGGCCAAGGTTGCCGGCAAGAAGGTCGGCGTGTGGACAGTCGCAGGCGTCACCCTTGCCAACGGCGGCGACAACATCGGCGTCTACACCCCTGTCTTCCTCAGCGTGGAACCTCTCGCAGTAGTCGCCTACTGCATCGTCTTCCTCGCGCTCGTCGCGGTCCTGGTGGCCCTGGCAAAGGTCGTCGCCACCCGCCCCCCGATCGCCGAAGTGCTCGAACGCTGGGAGCACATCCTCTTCCCCATCGTTCTCATCGGCCTCGGCATCGTGATCCTCGTCAGCGGCGGAGCCTTCGGACTCTGACGTAGCGGCACCGATTCAAACGGCCCCGACCGGGCGCACCCCTCTCGGTTCAGACCGCGACACCTACCTGCAGCCAGTCCTGCGTGATCGCGGCAACAAGACCGCCACGGAGCGCTGCAAAAACCCCGCCACCAAGCGAACGAAGCCACAGCCTCACCTCCATCGTTGCCGCTGAGTGTTGCGCTAGAGTCCCCAGCAAGGTCAAAGCCACACACTTGCTCGAAGGTCTAAACATGCCGCCACACGGAGAGACGGTTGGATACGTCCGCGTCTCCAGCACTGACCAGAATCTTGCTCGGCAGCTCGAAGCGATCGGCAAGGTGGACCGCCTGTTCCACGACAAGATCACCGGTAAGTCCCGCGCCGACCGCAACGGACTACGCGACTGCCTGGCCTACATCCGCGATGGAGACACCGTCCTGGTGGCCTCCATGGACCGCCTCGCCCGCTCTCTCATCGACCTGCAGCAGATCGTCGACGAGATCCTCACCAAAGGCGCAGCCGTCACCTTCCTCAAGGAGAAGCAGAGCTACCGCCGCGCCAACCAAGACCCCATGGGCCGACTCCTGCTCCAGATCCTCGGTTCCTTTGCCGAGTTCGAACGCAACCTGATCCGCGAACGCCAAGCTGAAGGCATCAAGCTCGCCAAAGAGGCCGGCAAGTACGCGGGCCGCCGTCGCGCGCTGACCCCAGACCAAGTGGTGCACGCTCGCGAGCAGATTGCGCTCGGCGTCCCCAAGGCACACATCGCGCGGCAACTCGGCGTTGATCGAACCACGCTGTACCGGAGCTTGGCCGCGGAAGTGCCAGCAGCCTCGCGGAAGGATCCACATGACCAGTAGCACGGCCAGACGGCGTCCAAAGGCTGTCGGTGCTGACTGGCAGAGTGGCTCCCATGGGTAGGCATGAGGGGCGTCTCGAACTGACGTGGACCAACAAAGACAAAACGCTCCTGTCCACCGGCGACGGCCGCTACGACTACACGTTCGTCGACCCGTCGGACCGCCGCGTAGCCGAGGTCCGCCTATTGCATGAGGTGGACCGGGTTGAAGCGCCTACCCCGACGGAACGCCCCTCTGAGCTGCCGACTCCCACCTCCGACAATCTGCTCATCACGGGTGACGCGATGCACGCCCTCGATGCACTAGCAAAGATTCCGGAGTACGCCGACCGGTACCTCGGCCAAGTGAAGCTGGTCTACATCGACCCGCCCTTCAACACCGGGCAAGCCTTCGCCAACTACGAGGACGGCATCGAGCACTCGATCTGGCTCACCATGCTCCGAGACCGTCTGAAGCAGCTGAAGCCGCTGTTGGCGCGGGACTCGTCGGTTTGGCTCCACCTAGATGACACCGAGGTCCATCGTTGTCGCGTCGTGATGGACGAGGAGTTGGGATCCGAGAACTTCGTCGCTGAAGTGGTGTGGCAGAAGGTCACCTCCCCCCGAAACGACAGCACCGGGATCTCGGGATCCCACGACGTCATCTTGGTTTACCGCGCCACGGATGCTTGGCGGCCCAATCGTGTCGCTCGTCTCGCTGCGTCGAATACGACACGTTACCGATCGCGTGACGGTGACCCGGTGCCGTGGCGCGATGGCGATGCCACCGCGGGCAAGGCGGCGACTAACCACCCTATGGTCTATGCGATCCAACACCCAGTCACCGGCGGCCTCATGTACCCGACACCTGGCCGATGCTGGGGCAAAGCCCAGTCCTGGTTCCTCGAACAGATGAACGAGTATGCGAACTACGAGTTGCGTGACATCGGCGACGAAACCCAGAGGGCAATGATCTGCGGCACGACCCCGGACCTGGTGAAGGCCGGGGTGCCAGCCATCATGCTCCTGGACCCGGTCGAGGACTCGGCGCGCAGCGCGAGGGCGCGGCACGCCGAGGGGATGTGGCCTGAGCTGGTCTTCCTGAACATCGAGAAGGAGCGCATTCAGAGGAAGAAGCACCTGGTCGACGAGGGCCGCGTGCCGGAGACCCTCTGGCAGTCATCGGAGGTTGGCGGCTCCCTGAGAGGAAAGAACCAGGTCCGCAGCCTTTTCCCAAACCAAAGCGTCTTTGCCACCCCGAAGCCTGAGGAACTGCTTGAGCGCATCATCCACATCGCCTCAAGTCCTGGGGACCTCGTGCTCGACTGCTTCGCAGGATCTGGCACTACGGCCGCAGTAGCGCACAAGCTTGGACGACGTTGGGTCACCAGCGAACTCCACGCAGCGACGGTGAAAGCCTTCACCAAGCCTCGCTTACGGATGGTGATCGAGGGGACAGATACGGGGGGCGTGAGCCGGGTGACCAGACGGGAGGCTGACTCGGACGTAGAGTTGCCCGACGGACTGAGCGCCGCACAGGCGCACGAGTTCAATCGTCTCTTGACCAGAGTTCTTCAATCAGAGTTTGTGAAGATGACGCCAGACGTCCTCCGGTCCATCCGAGCCGCGACCCGCACACACGATGTGACCTCGGTGGTTTGGCACGGCGGAGGTGGATTCTCGCACGTCGAGGTTGGACCCTCGATGTTCGAGGAGATCGGTGGCATGGTCATGTTGGCCGAGTGGGCGACCCATGGCGCTCTGTCCGAGGCAATGTGTGCCCAGCTCAGCGCGCGCTACGAACCCGACGGCATCTTTGCAGGCCGGCAGGGCAGACGACGGCTCGCAGTAATCGACGGCATGGTCGGCGTGGGCACCATCGACGCCATCGTCGAGCAGTTGGCCGACGGTGAGAACGTCGAAGTGTGGGCCACTCAGATCGACGACGGTGCGGCAACACGGTTGAAGGAATTGCGTCCGGGTTCGCGCGTTTACCGCATCCCGAGCGCCGTGCTGGACACATACCGGCGCAGCAAGGCCGACAGGACGCCGTTCGGCGGGCAGCGAGTGGAGGAGGGCTGATGGGCGACCTGAACGTGGACCGCGAACTGTTGGACGAGGTCGCGGAACGGCTCGATCTTCGTCAAACGAACCGGCGCGCTGTCGAGACCGTCCTTCTTCGAACGTCGCTGCATTACGACCTCGACGGGAACGACAGTGTGTTCGAGTGCATCGTCGACGCCGCGACCGGTGTCGGGAAGACATACGTTCTGGCCGGATTGATCGAGTACCTGGCGTTGGCGGACCCGCCGGCTCGCAACTTTCTCGTGATGGCGCCAGGCCGAACGATCAGGAACAAGACGATCCGAAACTTCACTCCGGGCGACAAGAAGTCACTTACGCCGGGCATGCGATCGGTGCCCTTCCTGGTTACCGCCGACAACTTCGACAGTCCCGCAACTCGTGCTGTGATGGAGGATCCGACGCGCACCAAGGTGTACGTGTTCACGGTGCAGGCGCTCACGTCTGCAACGGGGGAGGGACGAGCCACCCACGAGTTCCAGGAGGGCTTGGGCACGTCATTCTACGAGTGGCTGGCACGGCAGGACGACCTGGTCATCTTCGCTGACGAACACCACTGCTACCGCGGACCAGCGTTCTCTCGCACCATTCGCGAGCTGAATCCCGAACTCGTCGTAGGACTGACCGCGACCCCGGAAAGGGCTGACGAGAAGTTGGTCGTCTACCGATACCCGCTGGCTGCGGCGATCGCTGACCAACTCGTCAAGACACCCGTCGTGGTCGGCCGGCGGGACGACCGCAACGACGCAGAGACGAAGCTCCTTGACGGTGTCAGCCTGCTGCGAAAGAAGGAACGCGTCCTGAGCCGATACTGCGAGGAGAACGGGCTCGATCCGGTGAACCCGGTGATGCTCGTAGTAGCGCGCAACATCGAAGAGGCTCACGAATTCCGCGACGTACTCGACTCTGCCGATTTCGACGGGGGCGCTTGGGTGAACCGCACCCTTCTGGTCCACTCCAGACTGACCGGCGACGCCAAGGAGCAGGCTCTTGCTGACCTGGACGCCGTTGAAGACCCCGACTCGCCGGTACGAGTCATCATCAACGTGGGAATGCTGAAGGAGGGCTGGGACGTCAAGAACGTCTACGTCGTCGCCTCCATGCGAGCCTCGGTGTCCGAGGTCCTCACCGAGCAGACCCTGGGGCGCGGCCTACGGCTGCCGTTCGGCAGCTACACAGGCATCGAGTTCCTCGACACCCTCGAGGTCCTCGCCCACGAACGCTACGAGGCTCTGCTGGAGAAGCGGAACGTCCTGAATCAAAGCTTCGTCGACTACTACACCTACGCCGAAACCCGCACCCGACCAGACGGCACATTGACCGTCACCACCAAGGTCGAAGAAGTCACCGCTGACGTGTTGCCCGGCTTCGATTCACCCCTCGCAGCCCAGTCCGGTCGGACTACGGCTTCGCCTTCGTCCCCCGGCGCGGCGCAGCCGACGTCCATCGTCGACAGCGACACCCGCCAAGCCCAAGCCGACGATGAGGCGCAGGACGAAGCTCAACTTCGCGAGTACCTTCCTCTGGTGGGCCGCGAACCGATCCTGATCCCCAAGGTGAAGTCGGTTCCGGTGCCCGCCCACGTGAGCCTCAACGACATCGACACCGACGAGTACACACGATTCGACCGGCTCGGCAAAGCACTCACCACCGAGCTGTCCACCGACCTGCGACGCACCAAGATCGTGGCCAAACGTGTCAGCGATCGTGCCGTCAAGGTCGGAGTGGAGGCAGCGACTGACGAGATCAGCGCAACCTTCGTGATGGACGTCCCGCTGGAGGCATCCCGCCAGATGCTCCTGGAACACGTCATGGCCGTGAAGGGCGTCGCGCAACGCCCCGCGGAGATCGGTGCAGCCCAACGCATCGTCGCGCGCGTCATCGACGCGATGGGCGAGGACGCCGCGCCCAGCCTCTCCGCGTTCGGGGAACGCTGCGCGCAACGCCTCCAAGCGGAAGTCTCGTTGGCGCTACGCGATGCCAGCAACGCCCAGGTCAGCTACGAGGACAAGGTGGAACTCGTCCCCCTCGAGAAGGTCCGCGCCGCTCGCAAGCGCCAACTCGACGGACACCCGGACGGCGGCTTTGACCGCAACGTCGCCTTCAACGGCTGGGAACGCAACCTGTACTCCAACGCGTGGTTCGACACCAAGCCCGAGTATCGAGCGGCGAACGCGATCGACGAGGCCAAGAGCGTGATCGTCTGGGCGCGGCTTCACCGCAACGACATCCCGATCACCTGGACCGCAGACGGACGTCAGTACAACCCCGACCTCGTCGTCATCGAGGAAATTGACGGACGCCCCCACGGATGGCTCGTCGAAACCAAGGCTGACAAAGACATCACAACCGAAGAAGTCCTTGGCAAACGTCGGGGCGCCCGCCGGTGGACAAACGTTGTCAACTCATCGCCTGAAGTCCGGGACGTCGAGTGGCACTATCTGCTGCTGGCGGAGCGCGACGTTAGCGATGCGCAAGGATCGTGGGACCAGATGAAGGGATTCGGGCGATGACACTGACGCACCTGGTCCGACCCTGGCTCGGTAACGCCTGTCAGGTGCTCCCGCTGGCCATCCAGATGGGAAAGGATGGCCACCGTGTCGTGGGACCTCGACTCGTTCGACGATGACGCCGATGAAACGACGTGGATGCAGGGGCGACTCAGCGGCCACACATACGTCTCCCGGGGCTTCCCATTGAAGCGGTCAGGGTCCGACGACGACGGCAAGCCGGCTCGATTCATCACCAAGGTTTTTGATGGCGATGGCTGCGAATCTGGGACCGTCGAAGTTGATGGCGCTGTCTGGCCCGTGGCGTCGTCCCCGGCTGGTCGCTCGCAGGTGAAGCTTCTGGTGGCGGGGTCTTCTGACCGGATCAAGGACCTATGGATTCAGAAGTTGACCACCACCAAGGACGGCGCGACCAAGGCTGGGAGCGTGCTGCACCTAAGAAGCGAAGACGCCCAAGCGCTCGCGCAGCTCTTTCGCAACCTTCCTTACTTCCCGATCGAGGGTGAGCTCACAACGAGACTGGATGATGATGTCGTCCGCAGGCTCTTCGCCGATCCCACTGCGCTCGCCGGTTACGACCTGGATCCAGAGGTCCTGAGGACTCTGATCGCTCAGGACGCGAATGCGAAGGACATTGTTGCCACTGCTGGTCGCCGGGCCGCAGTGGCCCACTTCCGTAATCTCCTCCAGGATGAGGACGCATTCGCAGCTGAACGGGAACGGTTGGGCGCACATGGAGACGAGCCCGTCTGGCAGCGCTTCTTCGAAGACAACCCATGGATCTTAGGAGTGGGTCTTTCCACCCAGTTTCTCACTTCATGGAACGCTGATCGTCTTGAGCAAGTGGTCAGTGGCTACTCGATCTCGGGCCGAGGAAAGAGAACCGACGGCCTTCTCCGCACGGCAGGCATCATTCGCTCAATGGTCTTCGCGGAGTTCAAGACCGCGAGATCTGGTCTGCTGGAAGCTCGAGAGTATCGCCCAGGGTGCTGGCCCCCTTCGAAAGAACTGACCGGGGGAGTCAGCCAAGTCCAAGCGACAGTACACGCGGCCATTTCCGACATCGGACATCGGATTGCGAGTTTGGGCCCAGACGGGGCGGAAGTTCCAGGAGACTGGACGTACTTGTACCAGCCCAGGTCCTTCCTCGTGATCGGTACCCACTCGGAGTTCGTTGGTGATCAAGGAGGTCACCGGTTGGACAAAATTCGTTCTTTTGAGCTATATCGTCGAAGCCTCAACTCGCCCGAGGTGGTTACCTTCGACGAACTCCTAGCCCGTGCCGAGTGGATCGTGAGTCTCGAGCCCGATGAAGAGAGGATTCAATGACGTCCATGGGCCAGGAACCCTTCGGCCCCTCTCGGTTGTCAGGGCGTCCGGCACCGCACCTAGCGGCTCACTTGCTCGACGCCGCAGTCCACCACGCACGTGGCTGCTTCATGGGATTCGACGGCGAGGCCATGGCGGTCGGCTTGGAGCGCGCGTACCACGCCGGCGCGTTCGTCGAATTCCTCAGCAAGGCTACAGTTGCTGCAGTTGCGCCTGCTCTACTCGTGGAACCAAACGATCTTGAGTCCCAAGCCGCTGTTCTTCGATTAGGTGGGTCTGTCGATCCCACCGCGATGGCGAACATGCGAACGATCGCTGCGATGCGAGCGCTTCAGATGTCGGAGGCTGCCACGTGTCGCCCTAAGTCAGAGGCGGCGCGAAGGATCCTTAGTCTCCGCAACGGCGCCGTTCACATGGCCATCACTCCAGCTGACGAACTCGAGATTCCGGATCTTCTTGCTGCATGGATTCGCATGGTGTTCCCAGTCGTCGGGCTCACTGAGGACGACTTCTTGGGAGAGGAAGTCGCGAAGGTCATGGCAGAAGCATTCGGAGATCTGCAGGTTCGCACCAGGAAGAAGATCAAGGAGGCGGGCGATAGGTTTCACTCTTGGTTCGACGGTAAGAATCCAACGCAACAGGCCCTTATTCGCGCGGCTAAGGAGGATCTAGCTAAGGCTCCGAGGCACGATTACTTGGAGCAGATTGGCTGCCCTGCCTGCGACAGTCAGGCGTGGCTTTTGGGCCAACTTGACGTCTGGGGTGAGTACGAAGGGCCTGGCGAGACCAGCCTGGAGTGGGCAATTGCGATGGAGCTGTTGTGTGGTGTCTGTGGCTTGGAACTGGACGAGGTGGAACTCGCGGCGATCGGGATTGAGCCTCAACCGGACTGGGACATATAGGGTGGCCTTCCTCCGCGATTCAATAGGGCTCACTCCCATGATCTGACCCTCTGGCGGGCGCTGCCACATGCCTTCGAACCGTGGTGCCGTGTCGCTATCCCACAATGAGCCGCAGGGCTGGCCGCTGATCCGGCTCCCCGAGTAAGTCGCGCACCAGCACCGGGCTGATCTTCAACGCGTCGGCGAGTACAGGCAACGGTGCGCCATGGTCCCCGGCGAGTTCGGCGGCCTTCTTCAGCAGTGTCGGCACCTCCCCCGGGTATGAAGCAGCTGGATCCGCCTGACCGTCGTAAACGGCGGACAGGCGCTGGTACGCCCGTCGTGCCGAAGACTCGGTCGTGCGGCCCCGCTCGACCATGCGCCGGACCAGCGATGTTGGTGCAACACCCCAGGTTCGGCCGAGCTTGGTCAGTGCCGCAATATCGAGGCGTTGTGGCAGGGTGGCGTCCATCGCTGACGCAGGGGTCAGGAGCGCTGCGGCGAATGCGTCGGCCTCCTTCTCGATCATGGCTGTTGGCTCGGTTACATCGCCGTGTAGGAGGAGGTGCCCGATCTCATGCGCTACGGAGAAGCGATGCTTGAAGACGTTCTCGGTCCGGCGAGGCGTTGTGACGATGATCGCCCGTTCGAGAATCATGACCGAGAAGGCGTCGACGTTGGCGACCTCGCTGTGGGGACGTACCGCCACGATGATGCCGTGGGATTCAGCGGTCGCAACGAGGTGCTTCACGGGACCATCCGGCAGGCTCCAGTGGTGACGTAGCATGGCCGCCGCCTCTGCAGGCGTTGAGCCAGTCGGGATGCTCGGTAGGTCGCCCTGAGGGAGCTTGACGTAGCGCTCCAAAGCAAAGGCGAGTTCCCAGATCAGGGTTGCTGTGGCTATTGCCTTCTGTCGGTCGCTGACCCGGGCCGCGCGAAGACTACGGAAATGCGGGTTCACGCTGTCAATGCGTGCCAACGGGCGGCCGACGGAGAAGAACTCGGGGCGCACCTGCAGGGTCTTGGCGAGCCGCACGATGACCTCTGGCCGGGGGGAGTTGATCCCGGCCTCGTACTGGCCAATAGCGGCCGGAGAGACGCTCGCCTCGGCCGCGAGGTCAGCCTTGCTGATGCCGAGCCGGACCCGGGCTTGGGTCAGTCGGGCGGGCTCGAACCTGCTGCCAGTGGGAACTGGCAGGTCGAATAGGCTGGGCGGATCCTCACGCATCGGGCCCCGGCCGATCCTGATTCTGGAGCTCCACGACAGGCTCGGTCGGCGCACCGCTGTCGAAAGCCTCCACGTCGGACGTGGGATCGCCGGCGTCGAGCTCCGGCTCCCAGATGGCCTCGAGGCCGTGCAACTCAACCGTTCCATCGGCGTTGAGCCCCGCGACTGCCCACTCGATCTTCTGGAGCTGCCATGGAACGGAGCGGACCAAGATCAGCACCACTGGCATCGGGTCGTCGACGGCAGCCATCAATGTGGCAGTGGACTCCGTGCCGTCCGCGTCGACGGACGATTCAAGGGGAATGGTTTCGTCGAAGGTGGGCTCCCACAGCATCGCCGGGGGCGTGGGGGCAAAGAATCCGTTCTGACGCGTGGGGCTGGAGGCGAAGTTCGCGATCGCGTTCGAGTCCTCGGGGACGCGCCACACGTAGATCAGGCAGCCGTTCACGATGCCGACCTTGTGGCCGCCAGGAGGCAGTTTGTGGGAGTTGAACCCTCGCGCGCTTAGTGCATCGCAAGCATCGTCGAGGAGGTCGCGCCATTGGCTACCAAATGCCATCCCGTACTTTGTTCCCGAAGCTTGGTGCGCTGCGGCAAAGCGGTCGTGCGCGTCGCGCACGACATCGATCATCAGGGCCCGGACGCCGTCGGATTGATCGCCGAGTGCATGGGTAGGAGAGTTCGGAACCATCAGTTGGCCTCCTTGAGCCTTGGCTGAGGCCTCGGGCGGCCTGCCCGACTTCAGTATGCCACATGAATCGCGCACTGCTGCTTCAGTGATGGGCAGCGCTCGCTAGATGCGTCGGGTCGCCACTGCCAGCGAGGGTGACCTAGACGGGCAAGCCCGAATCCTTCAAGGTCATGAAGGCCATCATCTTGGAGGGGACCGACATTTCCGAAGGGTCGAAGATGGTCGAGACCTGATTCGTTCGAGAAGCCGGTGGATGTCTCACTTTCCCCACGTGGTGGTCGTCGCATGTACGTACCGCTGAGCGGAGGTACGTCTCATCTTGTCGACGATCGGACAACCGGTCGGTTCTGGACGCCGTCCCCCCACCACTGCTCGCTCAGATCAGCACGACTCGACGCCGTATCGGTCAACTCTCTAGCGGCAGAAGCGTGAGCAATTCTGAAGCCGCTGTGAGCAGTCGCAAGTCCTCCAACAAGTGGCGGACCATCTCCGGGTTGGTGGTGGTCAGGGTGGTGAGGATCGTGGTGCGGGCCTGGGCCCGCTCGTCGTCGGTGGGGTCGAGGGCGGTGAGGGCCTCAACCAGGCGTCGGACCAGCCACGGGCGGGTGGTGGTGGTCAGGGTGGTGAGGATCGCGGTGCGGGCCTGGGCCCGCTCGTCGTCGGTGGGGTCGAGGGCGGTGAAGGCCTCAACCAGGCGGCGGACCAGCCACGGGGCGGTGGTGGTGGTCAGGGTGGTGAGGATGGCGGTGCGGGCCTGGGCCCGCTCGTCGTCGGTGGGGTCGAGGGCGGTGAAGGCCTCAACCAGGCGTCGGACCAGCCACGGGCGGGTGGTGGTGGTCAGGGTGGTGAGGATGGCGGTGCGGGCCTGGGCCCGCTCGTCGTCGGTGGGGTCGAGGGCGGTGAAGGCCTCAACCAGGCGTCGGACCAGCCACGGGCGGGTGGTGGTGGTCAGGGTGGTGAGGATGGCGGTGCGGGCCTGGGCCCGCTCGTCGTCGGTGGGGTCGAGGGCGGTGAAGGCCTCAACCAGGCGTCGGACCAGCCACGGGCGGGTGGTGGTGGTCAGGGTGGTGAGGATGGCGGTGCGGGCCTGGGCCCGCTCGTCGTCGGTGGGGTCGAGGGCGGGGAGGGCAGCAACCAAGTCGCGGACCATCTCCGGGGTGGTGGTCAGGGTGGTGAGGATGGCGGTGCGGGCCTGGGCCCGCTCGTCGTCGGTGGGGTCGAGGGCGAGGAGGGCCTCAACCAAGTGGCGGACCAGCCACGGGGCGGTGGTGGTCAGGGTGGTGAGGATCGTGGTGCGGATGGTTGCATTGGCCGTAGGCCAGTGGGTGGTTGCAGCGATCAACTCTGGGTGTGATTGCGCATGCGACTTCCGGAAGGCGTCGATCTGGTCGTGGTGATGCTCAGGCCAGTCTTCGGGGAGCGTGCGCGCTGTCCGCTTCGGTGTCTTTCTGAGGGTCCGGGTTGTGCGTTCAAGGCTGGTGTGGAGCCCGGCCACCTATCACCAGTCGTAACTGTACCGTACGTATGGTATAGTTACGGGTGGTGATAGTTCGGTTCCGGAAAGGTGTGATGACGTGAGTTTGAGCAAGCGGCAGCGGTGGGGTCTGCTGGTGACGGTGGCGGCGGGGCTGCTGTTGATCACTCTGGACAACTCGATCCTGTACACGGCGTTGCCGACGTTGACCGAGGAGTTGGGGGCGTCGGGGTCGCAGAGCTTGTGGATCATCAACGCCTATCCGGTGGTGATGGCGGGCCTGTTGCTGGGCTCGGGCACGCTGGGGGACCGGATCGGGCACCGGCGGATGTTTTTGATCGGTCTGGTGGTGTTCGGGGTGGCGTCGTTGGGGGCGGCGTTCGCGCCGTCGGCGGGTCTGCTGATCGCGGCGCGTGCGGTGCTGGCGGTGGGCGCGGCGGCGATGATGCCGGCCACGCTGGCGCTGATCCGGGTCTCGTTCGAGGTTGAGCGTGAGCGCAATTTCGCGATCGCGGTGTGGGGGAGCCTTGCGGTGGTGGGTGCGGCGCTGGGCCCGATCGTGGGCGGGGTGCTGCTGGAGCACTTCTGGTGGGGCTCGGTGTTCCTGATCAACGTGCCCGTGGTGATCGCCGCGTTGATCGCGGCGGTGCTGATCGCACCGCCCAACGACCCCGACCCGTCCAAGAGGTGGGACCTGGTGTCGTCGTTGCAGGCGATGGTCGCGCTGGTGGGTGCGGTGTTCTTCATCAAGGAGCTCGCGCATTCCCCGCAGAACTGGGTGATCGTTGGTGCGGGCTTGGTGGCCGCGGTGGTCGGGTCGGTGCTGTTCGTCCGCCGTCAGCGGGGCTTGGAGCAGCCGCTGCTGGAGTTCTCGATCTTCCGCAATCCCGCGTTCAGCGCCGGGGTGCTGGCGGCGGCGTTCTCGATGTTCGCGATCGGCGGGTCCCAGCTGGTCACGACCCAGCGGTATCAGCTTGTGGAGGGTTTCACCCCCCTGGAGGCCGGGCTGCTGGTCGCGGCGGTCGCGATCGGGTCGCTGCCCACCGCGCTGTTGGGCGGGGCGTTCCTGC
This sequence comes from Propioniciclava soli, assembly GCF_038502305.1. Taxonomy (NCBI): domain Bacteria; kingdom Bacillati; phylum Actinomycetota; class Actinomycetes; order Propionibacteriales; family Propionibacteriaceae; genus Propioniciclava; species Propioniciclava soli. Next base: position 1,907,352 of record NZ_CP115965.1, on the reverse strand, counting down.
ACAGGATCGGCCTGCTGCCGTTGATCGCCGGGGGCCTTGCGGTCGCCTCGCTCGGGGTGGTCGTGGTGCTCATCGGTGTGCAGGCCGACGTGTTCGGTGTGTTGGTTGCCGGGCTGCTGGTTACCGGCGCCGGGCTGGGTGGGGCGATGTCGGTGGCCTCGACCGCGATTGTGGGCAATGTGCCCGCCCGCCGTGCCGGGATGGCGTCCTCGGTCGAGGAGGTGTCGTATGAGTTCGGGTCCCTGACCGCTGTCGCGTTGTTGGGCAGCCTGCTCACCTTCGTTTACACCACCACCGTGCGGCTCCCGGCCGGCGCGCCGGAGGGTGCGCACGAGAGCCTGTCGGATGCGCTGGCGACAGCGGGCGGGGACCGGGCGATCATCGAGGCGGCGAGCAGTGCCTTCGACACCGGGTTCTTGGTCACGATGATCATCCTCGCCGTGGTCCTGGCGGTCGGGGCCGCGGTCACCGGACGGTTGCTGCGCCACCACGGGCCGGGGACTCAGTCGCAGGCCTTCTCGGGCAACCACTGACCGGGCGGGAGTGGAGGCAGAGGCTATGCGTCCCAGCAAGCGGACCGAGATCCTCGATGCGGCCCTGGGGGTGATCGAGGCCGGCGGGGTCACCGCGGTGACCTTCGAGGCCGTGGCCGAGGCCGCGGGCATGACCAAAGGCGGGCTGCTGTATCACTTCGGCACCCGCGAGGTCATGCTGCAGGCGCTGCACGAGCACCTCGCCGAACAGTGGGAGACCGCTCTCACCGAGGCCGCGGGCAAACCCGCCGAACGGGCCAGTGATGCTGAGCGTCTGGCCGCCTACGCCCAGGTCGCGACCCACAGCGCGACCCGGGCCGAGTTGTTGCTGATGCTCGAAACCGTCAACGACCCCGCCATGCACGCCCCCTGGAACGGGGTCCTGGCCCGGTGGACCCCGCCACTGCCCGAGCATGCAGACATCTCCCCGGGTGAGTTGAGCCAGCTCATCGCCCGCCTGGCCGCCGACGGGCTCTGGCTCATCGAGTCCCTCACCACACCCCTGCACCCCTCTATGCGGGCCAGGATCGCGAACCACCTCACCACCCTCGCCTACACGACCGAGACCCCCAGTGCACCCGGCACATCCGGCGGGGGCGGCGCACGTGATCCGCGGTGACTGTGGGGCTGCTGCTCACCCTGGTGGGCTTGGCGTTGCTGGACTCGGTCAACGTCTCCACGATCTGGATCGTCGTGGTGATCCTGCTGGCCGCCAAGCGGCCCGCGGCCACCGGGTGGGCGTACGCGGTCGGGGCGTTCGTGACGTTCGGGACCTTCACGCTGCTGCTCTACTTCGGGCTCAACGCCGCCGAGACCTGGCTGGACGGGTTGACGCTGTGGCTGCGTCGCATCCTGTTCACGATCATCACGGTGGTCTTCATCGTTCTCGGCGTCCGCCGGTTCACCGCGCGCCCCCGGCGCGGGTACGGGCTGCCGTCCTGGGTGAACGCCTGGACCGCGCTTCCGCTCGGTCTGGTCGCCACGATCAGCGACATCCCTAACGCGTTCCCGATGTTCCTGGCCGTCGAACGCCTCATCGACACCGGCATCGGCCCCGAGACCGCGGTGCCCGTGCTGATCGGCTACACCGCGATCTACGCCCTGCCGACCCTCGCGGTCCTGATCATCGGCCTGCTCTACCAAGACCGCCTCCGAGCCCGGCTGCAAACCCTCTACAACCGCTACGCCACCGGTCACACCAAGCCCAGCGGCAAGATCGCCGCGCTGTACTTCACCGCAGCCGCCGCGAGCCTGGCCATCCTCATCTTTCTCATCCGATGACCCACGTGAGGTTGACCCCGTAACCCGGACACCGTCTTGGCGGGTTCCCTTGTCGGGGACCGCCGGAGAGGATGTCCTCGATGGGATCGACGAGGAAGAGAAGGACGTACACGCCGGAGTATCGGCGGGAGGCCGCGCATCTGGTGATCGACACCGACCGGACGATCGCAACGGTCGCCGGCGAGATCAACGTGGGTGCGCAGCTGTTGGGCCGCTGGGTCCAGCAGGAGCGCGACCGGATCGGTGCCCCACCGGAGGCGCCGCTGGACGCCTCGGAGCGGGCCGAGTTGGAGCGGCTGCGGCGGGAGAACACCGAGCTGCGGTTGGACAACGAGTTCCTGGGAAAAGCCGCAGCCTTCTTCGCAGCGAAGAACACTCCCGGCAGGAGTGCTTCGAGGTGATCGACGCGGAGAAGGCGAACTACACGATCAGCCGGATGTGCCGGCTGCTCAAGGTTGATCGGCGCCGCTACTTCGAATGGTGTCGGCGCCAAGCGGCCGGGCGTACCCGGGCCGAGCAACGGCGGGCTGAGCTGACCAGCAAGATCGTGGAGTTCCACAAGGCCTCTGATGGCACCTACGGGGCGCCGAGGATCCTGCACGACCTGCGCGACGCCGGGGAGACGGTGTCGGTCAAGACGGTCGCGAAATGCATGCGGCAAGCCGAGATAGCCGGGATCAGCCCGCGTACCTGGCATCCCCCGACCACGGTGCCCGGCCCGAACCCCGACCCGGCACCCGACCTGGTCAAGCGCCGGTTCGACCAAGGCCGCCGCGATGCCGCCTGGTTCTCCGACATCACCTACCTGGCCACCGGTGAGGGCTGGGCCTACCTGTGCACCGTCCGTGACGGCCACACCCGCCGGGTCCTGGGCCGCACCGTCGCGACCACCTCAGGGCCGACCTGGTCGAGGATGCGCTCCGCCAGGCCGTCGCCCTACGCGGCGAGTTGCCCGGCAAAGTCATCTTCCACGCCGATAGGGGCTGCCAGTACACCAGCCAGCAGCTGGCCGACCTGTGCGGCGAGCTGGACCTGCTCCGCTCCATGGGACGCACCGGGGTGTGCTGGGATAACGCGGCCGCCGAATCGTTCTGGTCAACGTTCAAGAACGAGTACTACCACCGGCACGTGTTCGCCACGATCGGCGCCGCCCGCCGCGGCGCCTACACCTGGATCGACGCCTGGTACAACGCCCGCCGACGCCACTCCAGCATCGGCTACCTCAGCCCACTACAGTACGAACACCACCTGGCCCGACAGGCCGACCAGACGGCCCTCCAAGCCGCCTGACCAAACAACCACCTGTCCGGGATTCGGGGTCAACCTCATGGCGGCGGGGTTCAGTGGCCGTGCGGGCTGGATTCTTCGGGTGCTGGGGGGAGTCCGCCGAGGCGGCGCAGCTCGGCGATGTTGGCGTTGAGCGGGGCCATGGCTTGGGCGGCTCCGTCGGCGGTGCCGGGGGTGTGGGGCTGATCCGCGCGTCGGGTGGCGGGTGTGGCGGCGAGGCTGCCGACGTGGAGGAGCGCGATCGCGTGCCGGACGGCAGCATCGGTGGGGTTGGGGGCGGTGGTGAGGGTGTGGCTGATCGCGGCTTCGGTCTGTTGGTTGTTCCCGGTGAGGCTGCCGAGGATCCATTGGTGGACGGTGGGGATCTCGGTGGTGAGGTCGAAGTCGTCCACGGTGGGCTGGGGGAGGCGCGGCTGCTGGATGACGGTGCGGGCGTGGTCGTGGCCACGGGACAGGATGGCGTCGCACACGCCGACGGTGGCGGCTTGGAGGTAGACCGCGGCGAAGGCGGGCCGGGTGAGGACCTGGCGGGTGGTGTCCTGGCCGAGCGCGTCGGCGATGCCGTACTCGGTGGGTTGGGTGAGCCGGGTGGCCCAGCTGGTGCGGACGGTGGTGTAGATGTCGTGGCTGTCGAGCCAGTCGGTGGTCATGCGCGTGACCCCTTTCTGTTCTGTCTTAGGGGAGGGGGATGAGGGTGGCGGCGAGCCAGCCGAGGAGGAGCCAGGGGCCGTAGGCGTGGCGGCTGCCGGGCTGGCGGGGTCGGGTGAACGCCCACCCGGCGGCGGTGAGGGTGCCGAGGAGGAACGCCAGCCAGGTGGCTGAGGCGCTGAGGGGGGCGGTGGTGAGTCCGATGAGGCCGGCGAGGCGGACGTCGCCGTAGCCGAGACCACCCCGACCGGCCTTGTGCAGGACCCAGAACAGGCCGTAGCTGATCGCCCAGCCGAGCGCTGCGACGGCTGCGAGCAGCCATGTTCGGGTCAGTGCTGCGGTGGCCACGACGCCGAGGACGCTGGCGATGAGGGTGAGCATGGTGGTGCGGTAGGGCAGGCGGTGCACGTCGGCGTCGACGGCAACCAGCCACGGTGCGGCGATCGCGAGCGGGTACAGGTGGAGCAGGTGGACGGCTTCCCCCGTGGCGGTGTAGCCCAAGGTGAGCGCCCCGAGGACGCCGGCCAGGGCGAGGGGTACCCATCGGCGGGGGCTGGGCTCGGGCCAGGCCTGGGTGGTCTCTTCGGGGTAGCGGTAGGTGAGCGTGGTGAGCCGTCGGCGCTGGTACTCACCCAGCAGGACGCCACTGATGGTGGCGGCCGCCGTGGCGGTGAGGGTGGGGGCGTCCATGGGGTGTGCTCCTGTGGGGGTTGGTCTGAGGGTAGGTCAGCGACCGCGTCCGCGCGGGTCGTGTCCGGGGCGGGTCGGGATGCGTTCGATGGTCGGTGTGGCGGCTTGGGGCCGGTCGGCGGGGGTTTCGTGGGTCTCTTCTGCGGGGGTGAGCCGCTGCTTGACGTCGTGCAGGCGGGCGAGCTGGCTGTCGGCGGCACGGCGGGCGTTGGTGTTCCACGCGCGCACGTGGTCCTTGAGGGTGCCGCGCAGGAAACCGGCGGGCAGGCCGAGCCGGTCGCCGAGGGCTTGGACGCCGTCCTCCCACCGGTCGGGGGCTGGGCGGCGAGCACGGCCACGGCTCCGAGGGCGGCGTCGGGGGTGGGCAGGTTGCTGATCCGCTCGTTGATGAGCACGTCGGCCAACGGTCCGGCCTGGGTGAGCGCGTGGTTGAGGGCGGCGGCTTGGCCGGTGGCCAGCAGTTCGGCGGGATCTGTGCCGGGGTTCAGGATGGCGTAGCGGGGGTCGAGGCCGTGGGGGGTGAGCATCCAGTAGTCGCGTTCGGCGGCGAGGCGTCCGGCGAGGTCGGCGTCGGTGGCGATGATCGGGGTGCGGTCGAGGTTGGCGAGTTGGGTGGCTTGCAGGTTGGTCAGGCTGGTGCCGAGGGGGGCCAGGCCGATGTAGCGGCCGTGGCTGGCGAGGGTGATGGCGTGGGCGTCCATGGGGCCTTCGGCGAGCACGGGGATGCGGGTGGGGTCTGCGGTGAGGAGGTGGGTGGCGCCGTAGAGCTGGTTGCCCTTGTGGAACAGGGGCGTGTCGGGGGTGTTGAGGTACTTGGGTGCCTGCTCGTCGGTGCTGTTGGGGTTGCGGCGTCCGACGAACCCGAGCACGCGGTGTTGGTCGTCTTGGATGGGCAGCATGACCCGGTCACGGAACCGGTCGATCAGGTTCCCGTTGCGGGCGGTGGTGGCGACGCCGGCGGTGAGCATCTCCTGGTTGGTGATGCCGTGGCCACGCAGGTGGTCGACCAGGTTGGTCCAGCCGGCTGGTGCGAGTCCGGGCCGCAGGTCGGGGTGGTCGTGGACGTCGACGCCGAACCGGTCGGTGAGGTACGCGCGCGCCCAACTGCTTGTGAACGTGTGCTGGTAGAAGCGGGCGGTGAGCTCGTTGACCAGTTCGAGCCGTTCCTGGCTGGCGGGGCTGTCGTGCCACTGGTCGGCCTGGTCGAGCAGACGGATCGTGTCCGCGGGGTCGGCGTCGAGGCGTAGGCCGGTGCGGATGAGCGCCTCCACGGTGAGGTCGTCGCCGTCCCATTCCAGCGGGGGCTCGGGCACGTGGGCGGGCTCGCTGGCGGCCAGTTCGCCCGGGGCGTGCTGTTCGTGGGGGTTGGCGACGAGGATCGGGTTGGCGGGGGTCCAGTCGTCCCACAGGTCGGCGGGTGGCGCGTCGGTCTCGAGGGCGTCGGCGGGGGTGTCGTGGCTGTCGGCGAGGCGGGTGACGTCCTCGATGAGGGTCTGGATGTCGCCCACCTGGTGTGGGCTGATGAGGGCGTCCAGGGGCCAGCCGCGCTGCAGGCCGCGGTCCACGGCGTCCACGAGCGTGACCCACCACGGGCTGGCCTGCATCGCTGCGGCGTGGGCGCCGAGTCGTGTGGTGAGTTCGGGCAGCCACTGGTCGGGGGTGCGCCGTTCGCCGGTGCGTTGGGCGTGGTCGAGTTGGCCGGCGATCCGCCACCACAGGGCGGCAGCGGGGTGGTCATCGGGCAGCGGCTGCACGCTGGCGGCTTCCAGCAGGGGCCGCACCTGGGTGCCGTGGCTGGACAGGTAGCCGAGCTGGCGGGCCAGTTGGGGCAGGTACGGGTCGGCGGTGATGGTCGCGGACAGGTCGGCCAGCAGCGGTCCCCATTCGGCCAGGGCGGGGGAGTGGTCCTCACGCAGGCGGCGGTCCAAGCCGGTCTGGTAGCGGCGGATGGTGCTCTGGAACTGCGGGTCCCCAGTGGGCCGCAGGTCGGCGGCGTCGACACCGGTGGCGGCGCGGAACACCTCGACATCGGCCACCAGAGCGATTGGCGGCGTCCAGCTGGAGGACCGCACCCACGCGGGCTGGCTCGCACCGTTGAGGGTCGCCTGCCGGACGTGGTCGGCGAGCGCGCCGACGAGGGTGCTGCGAGCACTCAGGTAGGGACCCCAGGTGGGGTGGTCGGCCAGTCGGGTCGGGATGCCGGGCAGCCACGGCAACGGTCCCCGGTCGCGGGTGCGGGTCTGGAGGCGGGCGACGAGGACGGACGCTTCGTCGCGGGCGTCGCCGAGCGGGCTGCTGGTGAGGGCGTGTTGGGTTTCTGCGAAGGGGTCGCGGCCGTCGGCGGCGATGAGGAGGAGCCGGTTGACCAGGGTGGGCCACGCGTCGCAGTCGGTGATGCCGGGCACCATCGTGTTGATGCGGCGGGTGAGGTGGCGGAGGAGGTCGGGGTCGGTGATTTGCGCGGCCGCTACGCCGATCGCGTCGGCGTAGCGGCGGGTGGCATCGGCCAGCTGGGTGGCCGGGTTGGCGGCGATCCGGGTCTGCGTGGTCGCTGAGACGGGGGTGTCGTCGCGGCCGAGGATCTTCTCCAGCATGTCGGTGGGGGTGAGCGGGCTGACCGTTTCTGGGGCGAAGGTGGTGTGTTCGTTGCCATCGGAGACCACGGCCAAGTAGGCGTGGTTGGCTTCGCGGCCGCGGGTCATCATCGTGTACAGCAGCTGGCGGGATTCGCCGCCGGACAGGACGCCGTGGGTGGTGTCGACCGAGATGCCCTGGGCGGTGTGGATGGTGGAGGCGTAGCCGAGGTTCTGTAAACGCACCTACCTCTCACACAAGTAGGAAGGTGGGGCCGAAGCATGGGCCACAACGAGCAAGCACAGGCCACGGAACAGTTGCGGGCGGTGGTGTACGTCAGGATCAGCGACGACCCGGAGGGCACCGAGCGCGGCGTGGATCGGCAGGAGGCGGACTGCCGGGCCTACGCCGCAGCTCACGGGTGGGAAGTCGCGGGAGTGTTCCGTGAGAATGACACGTCGGCGTTCAAGCAGCGCACGATCACGCTGGCCTCAGGTGAGCGGGTGCGACGAGTGATCCGCCCGCAGTTCCGCGCCATGCTCAAACACCTTGACGCTGGTGAGGCGCAGGTGATGATCGCGTATGACTTGGATCGGGCGGTGCGCGACCCCAGGGACTTGGAAGACCTCATTGATGCGAAGGTGCTCAGCGGATTCTCCGTCCGCTCCGTGACCGGCTCGCTGCGGTTGGACACGGACTCGGATGTAGCGATGGCGCGGGTGCTGGTGGCGATGGCGAACAAGTCCTCAGCAGACACCGCTCGCCGTGTGGCGAGGGCGGCGAAGCAGCAGGCCATCGAGGGTGCCTGGCACGGCGGCCGGGTGCCGTTCGGATATCGCGCCGAGAACGGTGTCCTCGTCATCGATCCGGTGACGGGACCGCTGGTGGTTGAAGCGTTCCAGCGGGTGCTGGCCGGTGACTCGCTATACAGGATTCGGAAGGACTGGAACGAGCGCGGCATCCGAACGACGCAAGAGTGTGCATGGTCGGATCGGACGTTGAAACTGATGCTCCGCAACCCTTCCAACAAGGGCGTGCGCGAGTACCGACCCGTGATGCCGGACGGAAGCCGTGCGAAGACATCGAAGATGCAGGTGAAGGCGGCGTGGCTTGCGATTGTGGACGAGGACACCTGGCAGCAAGTCTCCGACGTGCTCGACGCGAGGAAACAGGCCCGGAACTTCCATCAGCCCGGTACTGGGGCGGCGAAGCGCATGTACCCGTTCTCAGGTCTGATCCGCTGCTCGGCCTGCGGGCGGGCGATGCTCCACCGAGGCGTGGTGTATCAGTGCATCCAGCCCACGCGTGGCGGCTGCAATCGTTCGATCCGCTCGGCCGAGATTTCCAAGCTCGTGGAGGAGGCGGTGTTGGCGACGTTCGAGCAGATTACCCTCAGCCCGTCGAAGCGAGCGACGCCCGCTGCTGACATGGGGGCGCGAGTCGGACTTGCCGCGAGGCTCGACGCCGACCGGGAACGCTTGGCCCGACTAGACGATGACCATTACGACGGGTTGATCGACAAGGCCATGTGGGTGCGTCAGCGCGCGCGGATCGCCGAGCGGATCGAACACACCCGGCGCGAGTACGCCGCCGCCCTACCTGAACAGACCGGACCAGGCATCGACAGGACCACCGTCGCCAAAGAGTGGACTGGTCGCACCCCGCTGTGGCAGTACCAGGCGGCGAGCCTGATCTTGGAGGCCGTGCTCGTTCATGCGCTACCAGAGGGTACGAATGGTGCGACCCCAGCTCGTCGCCGCAACGAGAGTGTCGAGGCGTTCCATGTTCGTCGTGCCGCGTACCGTGCCGACGTTCTCGCGCACAGGGTCGAGTTCGTCTGGCGCGCCTAGCCACTGGATCTCGCAGGGCGCTGTCGGCCCCGCGTCCTGACCGATAAGCGGTTCAGGGTACGGAGCTCTCCTGTGCCCCGGTCACGGCTCCTGCCGTGGACCGAGGTGCCGCGCACAGCCCCCGTAGCTCGGCCAGCACAGCCGGATCGTTCACTTTTGAGGGCAAGCCTTGCGCGTGGCGGGAGGCGGCTGCCAGGCGGGCGCCCGGCGTCGAGCCGGTCGGTCCTGTCGGTGGCGGGGAGAAGGTCGCGGGGGTGGCGGTCGGGGTTCTCATACTGACAGGTGCGACGCCCCGCCCGCCCGCGCACCGTCAAGGCGCAGGGGCCGGCTTACTCGTGTGGCTTCGCGGCCCAGATCGCGGCCAACAGGCCGGTGTCACAGCGCAGCGAGTCCAGGGGTTCGCCACTGAGTAGACGAAGCAGAACGCCGTCGCCGGTCGCAGTACCGGCGTGCTTTGGGTCGGGGTGCCCCAGCACGATCCGCAACAACGCGGACCATGACCTCGGCGGCACACCCAGCAGCGCAGGAACCGTGTGGTCGCGGCGTAGCACCTCCACCGCGTTCGCCCGTGAGGTCAGATCGCCAAGCCGGTAGGCGACATGCTCTACGCAGTCGGCCACGATCCCGGCATCCCACCCCGTCGAGGCGAACAACTCCACTGTGTCCGACAGGGCTGTAGCGACCCGGACGCGGTCGCCGTCCTGTGACTCGTCTTCGTCGTCGGTCTCGGCAGTGACGGCGAAGGCAGGGTGGTAGTCGGCCAGGTGCTCTCGTTCAGTGAACCGGATGGCGTCGTGGAATCCAGCGATCCGGGAGGTGTGCCGGACCTTGCCAGTGGAGACCAGCATCCCAGCAGCCCGAACCTCGACGCCGCAGGTGATCTGCACGGCGCGAGTGACCACCGCCCAGGGATTACAGGCTTTCCGCGTTGAGGGGGCGAGCATGACCTCGAACGCCGCCGAGGCAACCTCCCAGGCATCCAGCCCGTGCTTACGGGCCAGCCGCTGATACCTGGCTGCCGTGTATCGCATCAGCTCCGCTGCTTCACGATCGCCCTGCCAGGCCCCAGGCCCGGTCTGGTGCAGCCGGATCAGCAGGGCACGCAGCCGTTCGGGGCTCTCGAACTTCCTACTGGCTGAGTCGGTCGGGGCCGCAGCATCGTCGCTCGGGTCGGGTGGGGTGTGTTCGGTCACGGTGACGCCTCCCGTGAAGGAGGTGCGCCACCAGCACCCAAACCAGGACGCGCGCCACAGCGCCCCTACACCCGCCGTCCATCAGTGGAAGCGCGACATGCTCGGCCGTCCTGTCGGTGCGAGACGGCTTGCCGGAAAGTCCGTCCGACGGCCCTGCCAACGCCTTGCTGCGGAGGTTTACCCCGTCCCGTGTCTCATGTGTCGCGTCGGTTGGCGATGATGATTGACGGGATCAGCAACCCGAGTGTCCAGGCGAGGACGACGGCCCAGGAGGCGATCGCGGGAGGTGCGGTGTCGGGGACACTGGCGAACCAGAGGGTGTAGGAGGCGATGTCGGGGAGGAAGTACCAGTTCTGGCCTTGCAGGAGTGGGCTGAGGATGAGCAGGTACACCAGCAGAATCGCTGCGGCCGGGATGGCTTTGCGGATGAGCAGCCCGAGAGCTGAGCTGAGGACTGCCATCAGGGTGAGGTAGCCAGCGGCGCTGGGGATGATTCGCGCGGCCACGTCGAGGTCGGCCTCGGCGATGGGGACGCCTGTGGTGAGAAGGATGGTGGTGATGCTTGTCGCGACGATGAGCAGAGCGGCGGCGAACGTGATGGGCACGAGTGCGACGGTCGCGGCCAGTCGCCAAGTGATTCGGTCGGGTATGGCGATGAGGGTGGTGCGGATCTGCCCTCCGATGTATTCGGAGGTGCTGGCGATGACGCCGAGGAGGAAGAAGCCGCACTGTGTCCAGGTGACGGCGGTGACGCCGTAGTCCAGGATGTTCACCGTTTGGTCGGGGCCGATGTTCGCGCTCGTACCGAACGCGATGGACAGCACGATGGTGAGCGCGAGCGTCCCGCCGAGCACGAGCCAGGTTGCAGGCAACGACCAGAGCTTGGATGCCTCGGCGCGCACGGCGTCGGTGAATGCTGTCGCGGGGGTGCGGAAGTCGGTGGTCGTGGTCATGCGTCTCTCCGGGTGAACACGGCTCCAGCGGCGATGAGAAGCGCGATGACCCAGGCGGCCATCACGAGCCCGCCGGTGAGCGGGGCGATCTCGACACTGGTGCTCACGGTGGTGAACATGCGCATCCCGGCCAGGTCCGGCAGATAGTTGGCAGCGGGGATGCTCTGCGCGAGTAGGTAGGTGACGGTGACTGCGGAGGAGTTCGCGACCAGGACGGCCATCGGGATGATGCCGTTGCGGGTGAGCACGGTCAGGCCGAACCCGAGCAGCGCCATCAGCACCCAGTAGACGACCGCCCCAGTTGCTCGGGCGAAGGTGTCACCGTCGAGCGCGGGAGCATCCGGGCCGAGCAGGAGGTGGACAGTTGCGAACACCAGAGCGATGGCGACGACGGCGAGGACCGCGGTGGCGATGGCGACCGCGATGACCTTGGCGAGCAGCAAGCGGACTCGGGAGGGAACGGCGGTGAGGGTGGTGGTGATCTGTCGGCTGCCCGCGGACTCCTCGCCCTCGGCGGTGTACTCGCTGCCGATCGCGGCGACGCCGAGGATGATCGCGCCGAGCACGCCGATGGCGAGTTCGGAGAAACCTGTGTCCGATCCTGGTGTGGTCGTGAGGCTGGTGATGACGGCGATCCCGGTGGGAACGATGAGGCCTGCGGCGACGGCGAGCCACACAAAAGGCAGCGTGGCGAGCTTGGACAGCTCCGCGCGCAGCGCCCTCATCGTGCACCCCGGTCGCCGGTGAGCGCGAAGAACGCGTCTTCGAGATTCTTGTGGTTCCCGGTGACCTCGGCCAGCGTGCCGTCTGCGACGATGCGCCCACCCACGATGACCACGACGTCATCGACGGTCTCGGCCAGCTCGCCCATCAGATGCGAGGACAGCAACACTGTCCGTCCAGCTTGGGCCTGCTCTCGCAGGAACAGCCGTATCCAGCGGATGCCCTCGGGGTCCAGGCCGTTTACCGGCTCGTCCAACACCAGAGCCCCAGGGTCGGCAAGCAGCGCGGCGGCGAGTCCCAGACGTCGGCCCATGCCCAGCGAGTAGGTAGACACCCGCTTGTTCCCGGCATCGGCGATCCCGACCAGCTCCAGAAACTCTTCGACACGGGCGTTGCCGATACCTGCCGAGCGAGCGACCCAGCGCAGGTGGGCCCGGCCCGTGCGCGAGCGATGCGCGCCGGACCCGTCAAGGACCGCCCCGATACTGCGCAGCGGGTCACGCAGCGACGCGAATCGTTGCCCGTCCACGAGCGCCTGCCCGGAGGTGGGACGGTCCAGACCCAGCAGAATGCGCAGTGTCGAGGACTTTCCTGCGCCGTTCGGGCCGAGGAATCCGGTGACCCGGCCGGGACGGGCATGGAAGGTGATGTCGGTGAGGATGTCGCGGGCACCGCGGCGCTTGTTCACATGTTCGAAGGTAAGCATGCACTCCATGCCAGCAGGGCACGCGAGCAGGCACACCACAGTCAGGGGTGGTCTTGTCCGCTTGTTCTCACACCACGGGGTGAGGACAGCTCCGAGCCCGCTTCCTAAGATTGAGGAGCATGGAGCACGTTGAAAAGCCGTCCTCTTCCTGGGGGTCGCGCGCATGGCTGATCGCTGCGGGCGTGTTCGTCGTGCTCCTGCTCGTGTTGCTCGCGCTGGAGCCGAGTGCCCCCTATCTGATCGCTGCGCTTTCTCTCATCCTCGCGGCGGCGGTTGGGGTGACGACATGGGCGTTGCTGCGCACCCGCGCTGCGCGTCGGTCCTACGAGGAACGTCTGACCGAGTGGGCTGCCGAGAAGGCCGTGCAGGCTGAGCGGCTGCGGATCGCCCGCGACCTGCACGACCTCGCCTCCCACGGGCTGGGACTGATGACCGTGCGTGCCGCCACCGCGAACCTCACCGACGACAAGGAGGACGGCGAGCGACGCCAGGCACTCAGCGACATCGAGCGCGTGGGACGCGAAACCACCACCGAACTGCGCGGCATGCTCGCGCTCTTGCGGACAGGCGACGACGGCACTGCTCCCTTGCGGCCGGTCGACGCGCTCACCGATCTTCCGGGCATCATCGAGAGTGCGCAGCGTGCCGGGCTCACGGTCGAATTCCAGCAAGGCGACCTCGGCACTGTTCCAGCCGGCGTGCAGCTCGCCGTCTGCTCCACCGTCCGCGAAGCCCTAGCTAACGCCCTCCAGCACGCCGGGACCACGACCGTTCGCCTCTCGATCGAGCGTGACGCGACCGGCATCGCCGTCGATGCCCGCGACGACGGCCCCATCCCCGGTTGGAGCCCCCATAGCGGCACCGGGAACGGGCTCCGCGGACTGCGCGAACGGCTCGCCGTGCACCGCGGCACCCTGACCACGGGATCGACGGGAGCGGGCTTCCGGCTCATGGCACACATCCCCGAGGAAGCCGCATGACTCCCCTCGCGCCCTCGTCACCGGGACCCGGTGTGCGCCTGCTCCTGGTCGATGACCAAGCCCTGCTCCGGCACGCCCTGCGCATCGCCATCGACCGGGAACCCGACCTCTCGGTCGTCGGTGAAGCAGGAACCGGTGCTGAGGCCATCGCTGCTGCCCGCGAACTGCGGCCGGACCTCGTGCTCATGGACATCCGCATGCCCGAGGTGGATGGGATCGAGGCCACCAGGCAGATCACGAACACCCCCGAACTCGCACACACACGCGTACTGGTCTTGAGCATGTTCGAACTCGACGACTACGTCTACGGTGCACTGCGGGCAGGTGCCAGCGGGTTCGTTCTCAAAGACGCCCGACCCGACCAGCTCATCGACGCCATCCGCCGCGTCCACCACGGCGAATCTCTCTTCGCGCCGACGATCCTCACCAGCCTCATCGAGCACTACCTCGACCACCGCACGTCAGGTAGATCACGCGGTCCCGAACAACTCACCGCGCGCGAGACCGAAGTGCTCACCCTTATCGGACGCGGACTCTCCAACGATGACATCGCGGCCGAACTGACCGTCTCCCACAACACCGTCAAGACCCACATCAGCAGCCTGCTATCCAAACTCGCCGCACGCGACCGCGCCCAACTCGTCATCGCCGCCTACGAACACCGACTCATCATCCCCAGCACGCACAGTAACCGCGCCTGAATCCTCCGACCAGATCAGCGCCAACCCGCTCAGTCACTCGCTTACACGCTTCTGTCTTCCTAACCGACAAAGTGAAATGAGTATGCACGTATGCCACCGTGGGTGGGGCGTGCGCACCTCCCTCATGAGACGACTCATGAGGGAGGCCCAGATGAAGGGTGGGGTGATCCTGTTCCGGGGCAGCGGAGCTGCCGCACGCCGGTATGTCGAGGCCGACCGCTCCCGCGCGGACGATTACTACCTCGGCGCGGACGACGCCGTAGCCGAGTACAGCGTGCTTGACGGCAGTGGTGAGGTCATGGCCACCCGTTCCCTGGCCGCCGAGGAGTATGAGGCGTGGGTGGACTGGACAGAGCCGATCACAGGCGAGTCGATGGGCACCCCGCGTGCGGCCGCTGAGGGGACGAAGGGTTCGCCGTTGTTCGCGGAGATGACGATCAACGCGCCCAAATCCTTGTCGGTAGCCGCTGCCCTCCATCCCGAGGTCTCCGAAGCCCTCGACGCCGCCCAGCACGATGCGCTCGGGGAAATTCGCCGGTGGCTTGGTCAGCACTCCGTCACCAGGGTCGGCCCGCGTGATGCTCGGGAGGTCGCGCCCATTGAGCACATGCAAGTCGTCGGCATCCGGCACAAGACCTCGCGGGCCGGTGATCCCCACCGGCATATCCATATGCAGATCGGCACTCGGGTGTGGGCGGCTGGGAAGTGGCGAGCACTCGATACAGCCGCGTTGTTCAAGCAGCAAGGCGCGATCCGCGCCCTCGGCACCGCGGTCATCGCCGCGCACCCGCACCTCGCTCAGACCCTCGCAGAGCGCGGGCTGACTCTCGACCCGGTAAGTGGCGAGGTGATGGAGTTGGAGCCGTTCAACGCGGTCATGTCGAAGCGGTCAGCGCAGATCAGACGCAACCTCGACCGGCTCGAAGCCGAATGGGAAACCGAGCACCCCGGCGAAGCGCTCGGCCCGGTCATGACCGCGAGGTTGCAGGGCATCGCTTGGACGCACCAGCGGCCTGGGAAGAAGCCCGCCGATCTGAAAGATGAGCAGTGGTGGATGCAGGAACTCGCCGACGCCGGATACGACCCCGCTGAGCGGCAACGCAGCACCGTGCAGCGCCTGGTGCTGTTGGATGATCTTGCTGTGCAGGAGGTTGCATCAAGGGCACTGGATCGTTGCGCCGCCGCGTCATCAGCATGGACACGGCACACGGTGCAGGAGCATGTCACCCGCATCATCACCGAGCACGGCGTGCACGCAGCACCGGCTGAGTTGCGGGAGTTCATCACGATAGCGACCGAGCTTGCAATATCGGATTGCTTCTCCGTGCTGCCGCCGGATGCGGCGACGCCGGAGCATGTCGCGCACCTGACCAGCCTCACCGTGGTCGCCGCCGAAACCGCGCTGCGTGACCGGCTCACCGCTGCTGTGCGGGAGCAAGGGCCGGAGCATCCGGACGTGAGCGAGGCCGCACGCGCGGCGGGGCTGGACGAAGGGCAGACGGTGGCTGCTGCTGCGGTTGCGTCGTCTGATCCGTTGGTGATCGTGGAGGGCGCTGCGGGCAGCGGGAAGACGACGATGCTGCGCACCGCCATCGACGTCGCCACCGAGCATGGGCGGGGGTCGCGGGTGGTTGCGCCGACGCTGCGTGCGGCGCAGGCCGCGCACGAAGAACTCGGCATCCCCGCTACCTCCGTTGCTGCACTGGTGCATTCGCACGGGTGGCGGTGGAACCGTGACGGCGTATGGACCCG
The DNA here is from genome assembly GCF_038502305.1 of Propioniciclava soli. Lineage (NCBI taxonomy): Bacteria > Bacillati > Actinomycetota > Actinomycetes > Propionibacteriales > Propionibacteriaceae > Propioniciclava > Propioniciclava soli. The sequence continues at coordinate 1,891,481 of NZ_CP115965.1, read as the reverse complement.
CCTGGCCACTGGCGACACAGACCCCGACACAGGACGCACCTACGCCGGCCCGCCGCACGATGCAGTGCTGCGTCGGGGTGAGCGGGTGATCGTGGACGAGGCCGGGATGCTCGACCAAGACACCGCCCGCGCACTCCTCGTTGTGACCGCCGAGGCGGGCGCGACGGTTGCGCTCGTCGGCGACCGCGCCCAACTCCCCGCCGTCGGACGGGGCGGGGTACTCGACATGGCAGCGCAGATTCGTGGCCGTACCTACGACATGACCGAACTGCACCGGTTCGCAGACGCCGAGTACGCGGCGCTCACGCTGACCATGCGCGACCGGGAGAACCCCGGCGACGTGTTCGACCGACTCGCCGCAATGGGCCTCATCACCCTGCACACCGACGAGGAGCAGTCCCGCGACCACATCACCACCCACGCCCGCGAGAGGGAGGCGATCACGGTTGCCTCGAACGACGAGGCCGCCGCGTTGAACGACCGCATCCGCGCGGGGCGAGTCGAACGAGGCGAGGTCGATGACACGATCACGGCGACAGGCAGCGACGATCTGCCTATCGGTCGGGGTGATCTGATCCAGACGCGGAAGAACGACACCGCGCTCGGCGTGGCGAACCGGCAACAGTGGATCGTCCAACACGTCGAGAACGATGGCACCCTCTACGCGCGAGAAGCCGCCAGCAGATGCAGAAACCCGCGCACGGTCGCCCTTCCGCCTGAGTACGTGAGCGAGCACGCGCACCTGTCCTACGCGGCCACCGCCTACGGCGTCCAAGGCGCAACCGTCGATACCTCGCACACGATGCTCACCGACGCGACTAGCGCGGCTGGCGTCTACGTCGGCATGACTCGAGGCCGCGAGCACAACCGGCTGCACGTCGTCGCTGAGAGCATGGCTGATGCGCGGGTGCAGTTCGTCGCAGCGATGGAACGCGACCACGCAGACCGAGGCCTCGACCGCGCCACCGCACGAGCCGCCGAAGCGGTGCGCGGCATCGTCAAGAGCGGCCCCGTGTCGTTCGTGAACCAGGAAATTGTGTCTCTTGTGCAGCGCGCGGAGCTTGCTCAGGCGCAGGCTGAACGCTGGCAAGAGGTCGCTACGGTTCTTGCAGACCTCCGTGCCGCGGAGAGCACCAGGCGCGAGACAGCGCGTATAGCCGAGCAGGATGCGCGAGAGCGGGCCGAGCAGGTACGCGACGAGGTCTCCGCGCCTGTTTCCGCCGCAGCGAGAGATGCTCTCGCCAAATGGCAGGAGGCTGTCAGCGCCGAGCGTGTGGCAGGAGAGCAGGCGCGGACGGCATCGTGGTTCGCGAAACGGCGTGCCCGCGATGAACACGAACACGCCAGAGCACGAGCATCCACAGCGCGTCAAAGCCTGGCCAACGAGTGGGGTGAGATTCCAACGCTGAACGAAGCAGCCGACAGCTGGGTCCAGCGAGTCACCCGTTCGCGGGTCGATGACGACCCGCGCGTGTCCGATGCTGAGCAGCAACAGCAGGAAGCTCGTGACGCGCTATTGTCCAGACCTCAACGCGCACAGGAAGCACGGGTCGCGGCCTACGCGCGAGTGTTCGGCGCGGAGGCTGTGACCCGCAATCGGCAGGCGTACCTGAGCGCGAACCCCGCGCAGCAGGCCGTGAGATCAGCAGAGGCCGCGAGGCGGGCGAAGGAAGAAGCTGAGATGCTGCGCTCGCTCACCCCGACTGAAGCCGCAGTGCGGATCGAGCAGACTCGTGCCGCGCAAGCCGCGCTCGCTGCTGAGAGGGCCGAGCGGGAGCGCGCCAGCCAGGAGTTCGGGCAGCAGCGGAGCACCCCTGGACAGGGCGGCGTCAGTCGAGGTCTATAGGCTTGATGGCATGAGTTGGTTGGTACGTCGGAAGAGTCAGGCGTACCGGCTCCGCGACGACGGCGACATCACAGCCGAGCAGATCGGGCCGCTGCACCAGGGTTCCCCGATGCTCGAATGGGGATCGATCGGCAAGACCGTCACCGCCCGGATCACCGAGCAACTCGCTCACGCAGGCACCCTCGACCTCTCAGCGCCCGTCAGCGAGTACTTGCCAGAGGCGAAGCTGTCGACGGCGGTCGATGTTCGATCCCTAGTGATGCACACCTCCGGTCTGCCGAGAGTCCCGAAGGGCATGGTCACGACCGTGGCAGAAGCGCGCGACCCGTACGCGAAGTACACGACCGCGTATTTCGACGCCAAGGTGCTACCGACTCTCGCGGAACAGCACAGCGGCACCGTGGGCACGTCCGACTACTCCAACCTGGGATACGCCGTGCTGACCCGGCTGCTCGAAGTCGTCACCGGACGTGATTGGTGGACACTCGCCACCAAGGAAGTATTCACGCCGCTCGGTATCACCGACGTGGCGATCCGCCCGGACCCCGAGCGCGTGCCGGTGCTGCGCACCTGGGCGGGTGGCATCCGCCAGCAGTGGGCGGACACCGGCCCGTTCATCGGCGCGGGCGGAGTGCATGGCACCTTCGACGCGCTCGAACAGTACGCCATCGCTATAGCCGCACAGTCACCCGGCGTGAAGCCGTTCGGGTGGATGGACGATCCCACACTGTGGTGGCACAACGGCCACAACCGCGATCACGGAGCATTCATCGGTGTCTCGCATGATGGATCACGGGTCGTGACCGTGCACACGCTCGGCTACAACTTTGGTCGAGCCGACAAAATCGCCACCAGAGTCGAACGAGACCACCCTCCACCCTGACGGTATAACGGGTAACCGTCAGCTTGCTGCTTTCGGGAGAACCTTGGCGAGCGCAAGCCGGAACGAGATCAGGCGAGCGATTATCGATCGTTGCGCCGTCTGCTTCGCAGCACCAGGGGCTGGCGACGTTCTTTGTACGTTCGCGAAATTCCGTATCGCGTTGATCGCAAGGTGTTGCGCGGTGTCAAGTGCGCTGTGCCCGTGCTGCTCGATGGGTACGAGAACCGCGTTGGCGGCGTGAGCTATGACATGTTCCGCGACCGTCCGTGGCGTGCGCACGTCCCGGTCGCCGGATAGCACGAGCATCGGCCAGTCAAAGCCCGCAAGCGCTCCACGGATGTCAACGGGGTCGGCCGCGAACGGAGGGAACCTGTCGGCGAGTCCTACGAACGATTCATCGCTGCGCAACGGCCCCAAAGTGGGTTCGTGCGGGAGGCCGTAGCCGAGTTCGGTGAATGCGCTGCGGGCGACCAGATCAAACTCCATGAGGAACGGGCGGGTCTCCATGACGTCCGTAGCGCCGAGTCGGTTCAGCCATGACCACACACGGGCACCTTTCCCTCGCTCCAGCAGGGTGAGCATCGTAGCGACGAGTTCTGGTCCGCCGGACTCGTGCAGCAACTGGATCGGCAATCCGGCATCTCCTACCGGGATCGTTCCGCGGTCAACAAGTTCACGAACGCGCGATGCGTGTTCGGTGGTCGTCTCGGTTCCGTGCCAGTAGAGGCGGTTCAGTTCCCGCGCGGTTTCGTGTTTACTCAAGGCGTCGAGCATCGGGGAGTCCAGGATCATGCCACTGACCCGGTTCGGATACAGCGCGCCGAACGTGCCCGCCAGGTAGCTGCCGTAGGACGACCCGTACACGGTGACCTGCTCGATGCCCTCGGCGTCGAGTACAGCGGTCAGATCGCCGAGCACGTCGCGGATGGTGATGTCTTCCGGGCGGAGGTCGATGCCGTCCTTGGTTTTACGCGACATGCCGACGCCGCGATGCTCGACCATGAGCACGTCGATCCCGTGCTTGGTCGCGGCGGCGCGGAACCGTTGGTAGGGCAAAACTGAGCCCAGGCCAGGACCGCCGGGGATTACCAGCACCGGAGCTGAGGCCCGGGGGCCGCTGCGTACATACGCGAGCGACAATGCCCGGTCATCCGACAGTTCACGAGTGACCGTGGCGACGCCAGGACTCTTCGCGAGAGCACTTCGCCGCCGTTGCCAAGCGTCGTGAGGCATGCTGCCGTTCGTCGTCTCAGTGTTTCGCGCGTTCGTCATTCGTGGTCTTCTTTCGGTATCGCGCGTGCGGCGCGGCGCACGATGCTGTTCGCATCGTTCAACGTCATTTCTGAACCGGGTGTGACCAGCTCTAAGCACACTCCAGCGATGAGAGCGCTCAGTTCGAGTGCTCGTGTGCGAATCTCGGAGGGGTCAAGGTGTCCTTCCTTCGCGAGGGCTTCCAACCATTCACGGATGCGTTCGCGGGATCTGACGGTCGACGTCTCCAGGAACTCGTGTGCGAACGGCGCACCCGCAGGATCGAGGCCGACCCGGTACATCCCGAACCACACGTCGAGCAAATGCGCTGATTCCTCCGATGTCGGCACGAACTGCAACATGCACCGCTCCAGCCCATCCGCCGCCGAGAGCCGGTGGTTATGAATCTCGAAGTCCTCGGTCTCGTAATCCACCAGCTTCGCGATCAGCGCCTGATGCAGCGACTTCTGGTTAGGGAAGTAGTGCCGAAGCGTCCCCATCCCGATGCCCGCAGCATCGGCCACCGCGCGCACTGACAATCGCTCCATCCCGGACTCTGCCAGCAATCCCGCAGCAGCCGACAGAATCCGCTCCCGCCGCTCCTCGTGACCCGAATACGCCATACACTGAAACTAGCACGACGTGCTACTTTCAGGTTCCGCGCATCTCCTTCGCTGGCCGATCAGCGCGCCACCCGCGAGAATTCGCGTGCCCACTGCGCTCCCTCAGCCACACTGACGGCGGCATGGATATCCTGGAACCGCGCACACGCGCACGATCACGGGTGAATGTGTTTGGGGCACCTCGGCTACGCGATCACCGCCCACCGCGCACAGGGCGTCACCGTCGACACAGCGCACGTCCTGGTCGAGCCGACGACCACGCGGGAGAACCTCTACGTCGCGATGACTCGCGGCAAACACTCCAACCGCGCCTACGTGATCCTCGACCGCGCCGACGACCACGCCCATCCGCATCCCGGTGACAACCCCGACGCCACCGGCAGGTCGGTGCTCTACGGCGTCCTGCACCATGTGGGTGCCGAGCTGTCCGCGCACGAGACCGTCACCGCCGAACACGAGCAGTGGGGCACGATCGCCCAGCTTGCCGCGGAGTACGAGACCATCGCCGGCGCAGCCCAACACGACCGCTGGGTGACCCTCATTCGCGCCGCCGGCCTCACGTCGGAGCAGGCCGAGGCGGTCGTGGAGTCGGAGACCTTCGGTGCACTCACCGCCGAGCTGCGCAGGGCGGAGGCCAACCACCGCGACCTGGACCGCTTGTTCCCGCGCCTGGTCGCCGCGCGCGACCTCGCAGACGCTGACGACCTCGCCTCGGTCCTGCACCACCGGCTCGCCCGCGCCACCGCTCGCCCGGCCGGGTCCGGACGCACCCGCAAGAGTCCCCGGCTGATCGCGGGGCTCATCCCGCCTGCCCGGGGCGAGATGAGCGACGACATGCGCCACGCCCTCGATGAGCGACGTGAGCTGATCGAGCAGCGAGCCGATGCCGTCCTCGACACCGCTCTCGACCGGGGCGCCGCCTGGACCACACTCCTTGGGACACCGCCGCGGACGGCAGCCCAGCGGCGGGCATGGCGCCAGCAGGCCAGGACGGTCGCGGCCTACCGCGACCGATACGGCATCACCGACGACACACCCCTGGGTGCCCCGGCCGCGTCGACCGCGCAGAAGATCGACGCCGACCGCGCGCAGACCGCCCTCGACCACGCCGGCCGAATCATCAACAGCGCGGATGAGCCCACGACGCGTCGCACGCAGGAGCGGGACCCGCTCAGTCTGTAATCACATGAACCTGAAGCAGGCTTGGCCGATCCACAAGACCCGCGCCACGCAGGTCCATCCTCTGAGCGACCGTCTCCATCACAGGCCCGTCACGGCGCCGTCGATCGAGACGGGTGCTGGGTCCGGTCCATTCGTATAGAGCTGCGGCGGGGTCCAGGTGGCCCGCAGGCGTCGCGTGCCCTGGTGGGAGGGGCCGAGCGCGAACGAGTCGATTCTGGATGCGGCCTGGTCGGTGACCAGCCGTTCAGTGAACAGCAGTCGCGCCACCGACCGCAGGACGCTGTCGTCCAGGCCCAGCCCGCGCAGTGGTGCCAGGGGATCGATCGGCCGCACCATCCACCCCATCTGCTGGCCGAGCAGCGAGGTGCCGAACAGCCCATCGGAAAGCGCCTGCTGGACCACCTCGTCGGCCGATATCCCGTTGATGGACGCGCGCATGGTCGAGCCCCGCTGCTCCTGGATGACCAACGTCAACCGCTCCTCATGACCGATCGTCGAGACGGTCCTGGTGGACAGCTCCGCGATCTGCACGGGCAGCGCGATATGAGGGGAGGCGAACGGGACACCGCCGGCCCGGCTGTCCCGCAGACGCACCAGCTCGGCATGTGGGCTGACCCCGTTTCGTAGGTCCGGTCGTTATGAGAGTCGTCCTGTTGCCCGCGGTGGCGGGCAGGGAGACTGGTCAGATCATGACGAACAGTAGGAAGCGTCACACTCCGGAGCAGGTCGTCCGTAAGCTCGGGCAGGCCGACAGGATGCTCGCCGATGGTCAGGATGTCGCGGCGGTGTGCCGGGAGCTGGGGGTGTCCGAGCAGACGTACTACCGGTGGCGGAACCAGTACGGCGGCCTCAAGGCCGACGACGCAAAGCGCCTGAAGGAGCTGGAGAAGCAGAACGCGACCCTGAAGCGTCTGCTCGCGGAAGCGGAGCTGGAGAAGGCCGCGCTCAAGGAGCTGGCTGAGGGAAACTTCTAGGCCCGGGCAGGCGCCGTGCCGCCGTCGCGCACCTGATCAGGACACTGCAGGTGAGCGAGCGGATGGCGTGCCGTCTGGTCGGGCTGAGCCGCTCCGCGTACCGGCGACCGCTCAAGGGCGACACGGTCGCGGACCCGGATCGGGCGCTGCGGGAGTGGCTGCGCGCCTGGGCGAAGGACCATCCCCGCTACGGGTATCGGCGGGCGTATCACGACGCCCGCGCCGAGGGGTGGGTGGTGAACCACAAGAAGATCCAACGCCTGTGGCGTGACGAAGGGCTCCGGGTCCCGCAGCGGCGTCGACGCAAGCGCGTCGGATCTTCGACCGTCGACGCGCCGACGGCGGACGCGCCGAACGTGGTGTGGGCGGTGGACTTCCAGTTCGACGCCGACGAGCACGGACGACCGATCAAGATCTGCTCGATCGTCGACGAACACACCCGGGAGTGCATCGGCGGCCTCGTGGAGCGCTCGATTACCGCCGACCGACTCACCGCCCACCTCGAGGACCTCGTCGCCGCCCGGGGCGCCCCGGCGGTGCTCAGGTCGGACAACGGGCCGGAGTTCATCAGCGAGGCGATGGCCGACTGGGCCGGCACCCGCACCGGCCTGTCCTACATCCCGCCGGGCTCGCCGTGGCGCAACGGGTACGTCGAGTCATTCAACAGCCGGATCCGCGACGAGTGTCTCAACATCAACAGCTTCTACTCGCTACTGCACGCACAGGTCGTGATCGGCGACTGGAAGGACGAGTACAACCACCACCGCCGGCACTCCTCGCTCGGCTACCTAACCCCAGCCGAGTACGCTCGGCAATGCACCCATCAAATCGAAACCGACGACTCACACACCGTCCGGACCGAATGACGGGGGCGGCCCACATGGACCGCGTCGCCGCGCACCGACGCGGTGAGCGAGATCGTCTTCCCGTCGTTGGTGATCTCGCGCGCACGAAACAGCGTCCGGCCCACCCGCACCCAGGGGGCCAGCTCCTCCGCAGCCAGCTCCTCCAGACGTCGCCGCACCCGCCGACCGAGGTCGTCCGGGTCACTCCATGGGCTCGTCGTGTACAGGTTGCGGGCACCCTGGATCAGATCGCGCTGCGCACCGTCCATCTCCCCGCCGGTCTCGCCGTGCACGAACAGGCACAGCCGCAGGCCGTTGCGCTCGGCCTCCAAGAACTCCGCATGCGTGGCCGAGTACCCGTCGGGCATCCGCACGCCGTAACGCGAACCCCACATGCCCACGTAGACCTCGGAGCTGCGCACCCCGGAGAGGTAGGCCTGCTCGGCCGAGATGTCCTGCGCTCCGAGATCCTCGAACATCACCGCCGTCGCCCCGACCGACTCGATCGCTGCCCGCACCGCGGCCCGCTCGTCGGGCATGTCGGTGATCAGGCTGGACACGAACACCCGCCGCCCGCGCGCCCACGCCCGCACATCCTCCCCGGCGCCAGCCAGGGAGGCCGAGCGCTGGTCGATCAGCAACGACGCATCATCCATGCCTCAAGTCCACCACGGACACGCCCAGACGCGGAGCGCACACGCGAGCCGCACACCCCAGCGAGCGCGGGCGCCAGGCACCTTCGCCTCTTCCCGATGTCTGCGCGGCGTCGTACACTGACTCCTGAGGCGGCCTCTTATGCGGCGCTGTCGCTCCTTGCGACGGTATGACCCTCCCGGGAACGGACGGTCCTTTCAGGTTCTTGTTGCCGAACCCTTGAAGAGGTCTGTCCATGCTCCGACTCATCTGGGCTCTCAGCGTCCACACCCGCTACTTCCTGCGCCGCTACATGCCCACCAACATCCTGCTCGACACCATCCGCACCCGCCGCGGACTGCGCTGGGGCCTGCCGGCGATGCTCCTGGCCATCCCGTACTTGTACGCCGCGAACCTCTGCGTGCAACTCATCGCCGGCGGCGGTCCCGGCTGGCTGCACCTACTCGTGCTGCTGTTCATCTACAACGCGATGAAGTTCGCCATCATGGGACCGGTCAGCCTCGTCCTCCTGCTCCGCGCCCGCCTCCGCGAGCACGCCACACGCCGCCGCGAGCAATGTGCCGACCACCGGCCCATGGTCGCCGCGTAGGAGGGGGAGGTGCGTGATGGGCGCGTACGTGAAGAAGACCGCCCGGCGCCGCTACGACGAACGACAGTTCGCCGTCCGCGCGGTGCACCGTGCCCCGCCCGACCTGCACAAGCTCAGCGAAGCCCTGATCCGCCTCACGCTGCAAGAGGTCGGCCAGTCACGGGGACACCGCGGCGACCAGGAGGCTCTCGATGCCGATCGGGCTTCCTCGTTCCCTAACGCGAGGAGCAGGCCTTCCCTCGCGGGCAGCACGGGCGGCACCGCCACTCCGCGCGGACCGACGTCACTGACGGCCGTCGCTGATAGCCTGACGTTAGACCCCGCAAGAGGAGCGTGCGAGAAGATGGCGGAAGAACACGAAGTTCTCACGACGGAGGAGGCTGCCGCGCTGCTGCGCGTGAGCACCAAGACCGTGCTCGCGCTCGCCCGCGAAGGCTCCCTGCCCGGCGAGAAAGTCGGACGGGCCTGGCGCTTCCTCCGCAGCGACGTTCTCGCAGTGGTCCGAGGCAGCAAGGACACCGCGAAGAGTGTGGGGGACTGAGTGACAGCACGCGATACCGTCCGCACGTCCCTTGCCAATCGAGACGCTCTCGCTGAACGGGGGACGTCATGATCGACATGTCTACGTGGGAGGAGTTGGTCGTCGACGTTGTCAACGACGTCCGACTCGACCCGCGCAACGTCCGACTCGACATCCCCGAAGGCGTTCCGGAATCCGACATCGTCCAGGACTTGTTCACCAACGAGAAGGCACTGAGCCTCGTCGAAGGTATCGCCAAGGTCGGCCTGCTGACACACGAAGTTCCCATCGTCCTGGAGCGTGACGGTCAACTGATCGTGGTCGAGGGAAATCGACGTGTCGCCGCGCTGAAGGCCATCCAGAACCCGTACCTCGCGCCCGATCACCAAGCGCGCATCGGAAAGCTCGCGCAGTCCGTGCCCGATCGTGCCGCGATCCGCCGTATCACCGTCAAGAAAGCGCCTTCGCAGGACGATGCCGACCAACTCGTCGCAGCACTTCACACCGGCAATCAACGCGTGGCGTGGGGTCCCGCCAGGCAGGCCGCGTTCTTCCAGGCGCAGCTCGACGCCGGCAAATCGCCGGAGGAGCTGATCGCCCAGTATCCAACGATCGACGTCCGCAAGTTCATCACGCGGAGCAAGATTCTCGAACTTTTCCGCAACGTCACCTACGACGACCCGTCATTGGGCGACTACGCACGCAAACGCCGCTTCCCGGTGTCGACCCTCGCGCGCCTCTACGAGAACGAGAGGTTCCTCGACCTCGTCGGAATCCACATCCAGAACGGCACAGGAGAGGTCACCCTCGTCTCAAGCGCCGGCCTGTTCAAGCGAGTCGCGACAAAGATCGTGAGCGACATCCGCGACGGCGTGATCAACACGCGTACCCTCAACAAGACCTCAAGCGACCGATACGTCGAGTACATGGACGACCTTCGCGACCTGCTCGACGAGCATAAGGACGACGAGCCAGCCAACGGCGAGCCGGACAGCACACACTCCGACGCGTCGAACCCCGCGGCGAACGGCAGTCAGCCCTCGGGCTCCGACGGTCAGGAGCAGAGATCGCAGGCTCGTGACGGCGCAGATGGCGACTCTCCCGAATCAAATGACGCTGGACGGGACAAGCCGAAGCCGCTTCCGCGTAAGAGGAACTACCTCAACACCGACAACCTGACCGTCCCGACGTCGTTCCCCGCTTCGATACACGAGATCGTGAAGGAGCTGTCGGCGCTCAACATCCAGCGCTTCCCAAACGCGACACTTGACTTGCTCCGGACCTTCCTGGAAAAGACGATCAAGGCCCACGGCGAGGTGCTCGGCGAGGAGATCAAGAAGAGCTCGAACGAGCAAGGCTTCGTGTACCTCTCGAACTGCCTCGTCTGGCTCGAACAGCACTTCAAGTCCACCGGACAGACCGCATTCATCCAGCCCGTTCAGAAGATCCGAGGTGGACGCTACGGCTTCGTGGGCTCCAAAGCACACCTCGATGCCACCAACCACAACCATCACATTTTTGCTACACCCGACGACGTTCGTGAATGCTGGGCGACCATCGAAGGAGTCATGAAGGCGGTCCTCAAACCATGACCCAAACAGCGACATCTGCACGTAAACGAGTGACAATCTCACCGCTGCGTTACCCCGGTGGCAAAGGCCTGCTCTACTCACGCCTGCGGACCATCATCCGAGAGAACAACCTCACCTCAAGCGTGTACGTCGAACCCTACGCAGGGGGTGCGGGCGCGGCTCTTGCCCTGCTCGTCTCCGGTCAGGTCGAGCGGATCGCGATCAACGACCTTGATCCTGCCGTGTTCGCGTTCTGGAACGCAGTCGTCACTCAGCCCGACGAGTTCACCGCGCTAGTCAATAGCGTCGAACTCTCCGTCGATGAGTGGGAACGACAGCGCGAGATCTATCTGACCTCCGCCCGCGACAACCACCTCCCGCTCGGGTTCGCAACGTTCTATCTCAATCGAACCAACCGCTCAGGCGTCCTCAACGGAGGACCCATCGGCGGGAAGGACCAGACGGGCAACTACAAGATCGACGCTCGCTTCAACCGCGAGGGTCTGGCCGAGCGCATTCGTCTGATCGCGCTGCACGCAGACCGCATAGCCGTGACCAACGAGGATGGTCTGCGTGTCATCGAGCGGTACTCGGACCGCGACGACGCCTTCATCTACGCCGATCCGCCCTACTTCGAGAAGGCAGGATCGCTCTATCTCAACGCCTTCCAAGACTCCGACCACCGCGCTCTCGCTGACTGCCTCAAAGGTGTGCAGCGGGCAAAGTGGATTCTCACCTACGACAACGTGCCGCAGGTCGCAGAACTCTACGCAGATCTGCGCAGGAGACTCTTCGCACTGAACTATTCGGCTCACCGTGTGATGAAAGCCAGCGAAATCATGGTGTTCTCGACGGAACTGTCTATTCCCGAGGAGATCGAGTCTGCCCATGCCGGCCTCGTGCAGCTGGCAGACGCCGCTACAGAAGGAGCACGCTGATGGCGCGGCTGGACAAAGCATCACCCGACACGCTCTCTCTCGACCTCGCGAACCCGCGCATCCCCGACGCGAAGTTCACTGACGAGGAAGAGGCAATCGCCTACCTCTACGCACAGGCCGACCTGGGCGAGCTGATCCAGTCCATCGGCAACTCAGGGTGGCTCGACTTCGAGCCTCTCATCGTCGAGGAATCAACACGGACCGTCGTCGAGGGCAACCGGCGCCTCGCGGCCTTGCGCATCATCGCGAGCCCCCGCCTCCAGCAGCAGTTCAAAGTGACGCTGCCGCAGCCACTACACGCGAACGCCATACCGACCGAGATCCAGGTCAACTACGTCGGTAGCCGCAAAGAAGCACGCGACTTCATCGGTTTCAAGCACGTCAACGGCGCCTTCAAATGGGACTCCTACGCGAAGGCGCGATTCGCGCATTCATGGCTCCAAGACGGAGACGACATCGACGAAGTCAGCCGCAGGCTGGGCGACGGACACAACACCGTCAGCAGACTCGTCAACGGCGTCGTCGTGCTAGAGCAAGCGGAGAACACCAAGCTCTTCGACCGCGAACTCCGTTCTAAGAAATCGTTCTACTTCTCCCACCTCTACACCGCGCTCTCGACAGCCAACGTCCGCCAGTTCCTAGGACTACCTGAGAGCGACAACTCGGTGCTTCCGTCCCAGCCAGTGCCAGCATCGCACCGAGCGCATCTACGTGACCTCCTGTCGTGGCTCTATGGTCAAGAAGACGAGCCATCGCTGATCAGGAGCCAGAACCCAGATCTCGGACGACTCATCAACGTGTTGGGCAGCGAGCGGGCAATCCGAGTGCTCGAATCCAACCGTGACCTGGACCGCGCCTTCGATGTCGTCGAAGACAAGGCAAAGGCGTTCGAGAAGGCGTTCTACCAGCTCGCCAGCTCCGCCGAAGACGTCTCCCGCATCATCGCTCGCTACGACCCGAAGTCCGATCTGGTCGACGACGCGGAAGCAACCCTTCGCGTGGTGACCATCGTGGTCAATGCGATGAAAGAGGCACACCTCGGAGGCCGCTCTTCCGATGAGAGTTAATGCGCCTCTGGACCGCTCGACGAGGAGCGTCGCGGCCGACTGGGTGGAACTGCATGCCCTGCTGGATGCGTCCGTCGCGAATGAACAGAGCCTGATCCGAAGCCAGACCGTTCAACGGGAACCCGACCATGGCAGCCTCCTGACTGACATCGACGCTGAGCTGGTCGACGAGGAGATTCTGGAGCCCGAGAACGACGAGCTTTCCGAGCGTGTCTACGAGGAGCTTGCCTACCGCGAGCGAGTGCTCGGCGCTCGGTATCCGTTCGAGCTTGTGTCGGAGTACGGCAAGTGGGCCCTCCGGCGTCGCGCAGCGGAGAGTGACGCCGAGGTCGCAGCACACGACTGCTACATCTGCTGCCTCCTGATCTCTGCGATCCACTCCGAGCTTCTGCCGACGAAGAGCGACCACGAGGTGTTCAAGTCAAGCGCGAGAGCGCTACAGGTCGAGTCATATCTGACGGCAGCCGAGGTGCTGGGCGGCCGCGCGTACTGGTTCGGTTCCCCACGGCCCGATGGCTCGGGAATGCTCAAAGCGATCCAGGACCTCGCGTCCTCAATGGGCACCGCAGTGGCGCCGGAAGAGCGGCCCTTGGGTCTCTCTGCCAATGCCGCCGACGGCACCGTGGACATCGTCGCGTGGCGTGCATTCCTCGATGGACAGGCAGCCTCGATCGTCGCGTACGGGCAAGTGGCTTCCGGCCGGAACTGGACCGCTAAGCCCATCAAGTCCTTCATTGATGGCCATTTTCTTCCCTGGTTCGACAAGGCGCCGTCGCACAAGCACATCGAGATGCTCTTCGTACCGTTCCCACAGCACCATGAGCAGTCCGAGGAGAAGAAGCTGGACTTTCGTACCGTCGCTTCGGAGAAAGCCCGACTTCGTGAGAACGACTACGGCGTCGTGATCGACCGACTTCGGCTGACCGAGCTGATGGCACTCTCGAAGGTCAGCGGAAGGTACGACAAGCAGGAGTACGAGCTGCACGAAGACTACGTTCGCACCTGGGCGGCAGGAGCACTGTACTACGCTGAGGGGACGGACGCGGCAGCCTGACCGGCGGGTCCTCGTGTCACGTCATGGTTAGTGACAGGACTCTCAAGCAAGGAGTGGCGGCATGTCATCGACGGAGTACTCCTTTCCGGTTGCAGTGTCGCAACTGGGCGAGCAAGACTCGCGTGAGTCTCAGAACGCCCGCGCCGTCCAGTGGCTTCTGGAACAGCGTGGCGGTTCCATCGTTGTCGTAACGCCGCAGAAGCAGTTCGACAGCGACATCCTCCGGCGCGTTGCTGCTCGTCCAGGAGTCACACACATCACCTGGCGCGGCTTGTTCACGGGCTCGCTCGCGAATCACCGTGTGCTCTATGCCTGGCCGGACCGGAAGCACCTCAACGATCTTTGGGGCGCAGACGCAGATGCGCTTGTCGTCATCGAGTGGGGGAGGGCCGAGACTGCGACGTGGATCGAGGACGCGAACCCAGTGCGACTTCTGCCCGGTCAGACTGTGCAGCCCAGACCTCAGCCGGCACCCGTGGAAGCGGCCGAGCCGTTGCCGAACGGCGTCGGGGAGATCCTGGAGCACATCGCCGCTTGGGCAGCTGGATACGACTCGGGTCTGAAGTGGAACGAAGAAGACAAGCTCAAGGCGGACATGATGAACTGCCCGGAACGATGGGCCCCCATCACCGTTGAGCAAGTTCGAGCCAAGTGCCGTGAGCTGAAGATGCGGCCCAACGACATCGAGACGATCACGGGCTTCCTGGAACGCAGGAAGCAAGGACGCCGCTTCAACGTGAGAAGCACCTATCGCGACTTCAGATTCGCGCAGTAGACGCGACTCGACCGTCATCACCGACGCAAAGACAGACTCTCATGGCAGATCAAGACGCTCACTTCCGCGTGATGGATGAGGCACTGAAACATCCAGATGGCCGAGCCAAGGGCGGAGAGCCCTGCGTGATTTGTGGCAAGTCGGTGCCGGCGAGCGCCCACTGGGTGCAACGAGACCGACATGTGTGCTCCGGACGGTGCAACAACCTCCTGCGTCGCCGCTACGGTCGCGGAAGCGCGAGCATCAACGCCGAACGAGTGGCGGCGGCAGTCGAAGCCACCGGGCCGCGACCGAACCCACGAACCAGCGGCCCTCGTGTCTTCCGCACCCTGCCGGATGCGCGCCCGCCCGAACTGCCTATCGAGTGGGAGGGGTACGGGCCGCATCCAGGTGATGTGGTCGAGCGCCACGGCATCTTGACCCAGTACCTCGTCCAGGACATGCCCGATGGCTACTTCACCTCGCGCATCGTCGTAGCCGTTGCCGAGAGCGGTGACATGTTCGTAGCAGGGGCGACTGATGATGGCTACTACTCGTCCCTGGTGATCGGACCGCACGGTCCAGGAGGCGAACGCCTTGAGGGTCGGCTATTCAGCCACACCTTCGGCATAAACGGCGTCCTGTGTCAATGGCGCCGCGAGCGGATCACGGATCTACAGCCCGACGGCGTGGACTACTTCTTCTGGGAGTGCTACGCCGCCGTCCCTGTTGACGCGCCGGCCTACCCCGAGCCGATGCACTCGTCGCGCTACCGAGCGGAGATGGATCGTCGTCGCCGAGTCAGCAGCAATGCGGCAAAGCACGAGCGCCGGGCCCGTTCAGAAGCCACCATCGAGCGGTTTGATCCAGTGGAGGTGTATGAACGAGACGCTTGGACTTGCGGCATCTGTGGAGGGAGGGTCGATCCACAAGTGCTACACCCCGATGCCATGAGCGCGAGCTTGGACCACGTCGTTCCCCTGTCGAAGGGTGGGGACCACACTCGCGGCAACTCGGTCCTCGCCCACCTGATCTGCAACATCCGAAAGGCAGCGAGTTGAGAGTGCGCCGACCTCGGCGTGACGCGGACAACCGAAGTGGACCAATCAAGTGACCAACAGCCTGCAAACGCTGCAAAACGAAATGCCCAGAGCAAGCGGCTGATACGGAAAACACCAGGTCAGGGGCGGTAGAGCCGTCGATTCCGGCACCTGGGGGTCAAGGGGTCGCAGGTTCAAATCCTGTCAGCCCGACAATAAGCCCTGGTGAGAGTGGGGCTCTCACCGGGGCTTTGTCCTGTCCAAGGATGGACTTCCGTGGTCCCCCTCTGGTCCCCCTGGGGTGACGTCGAGCGCTCGCCTGTGGACAGTTAAACCGGCTCATCACAATCCACGGTGTAGCTGGGGTCTGAATCCGCCTGTTTCGAGTAGCGATCTGGCGATGTAGTGGGTGAGGTTGCGGAAGCCGAGGGCGCTGCCGCGGAGGTGTTCGAGTCGGCCGTTGAGGGCCTCGGTGGGCCCGTTCGACGTGCCGGGCCGGTCGAAGTAGGCGAGGACGTCGGCGGCCCGGTTCTTCAGGGTGCGGCCGAGGGTGATGATCTCTGTCAAGGCGCGGGGGACTCCGCTGCTGATGGCGTCGATGAGGGCCTGCATGAGCGTGCGCCCCTTCGCGCGGTCGGGTTCTCGGTAGGCGGTGATCATCTTCTGGTAGATGGCCCAGGTGGCTTCGACCTCGACGTGTTCATCGCCGGCGAACAAGGCCTCCAGGCGGGTCTTCTGCCTGGGGGTGAGGAGGTCCAGGCCGGTGTGCAGCATCCGACGGGCGCGGTAGAGCGGATCACCAGCACGACCCCGGTGGCCATGAAGGTTTTGTTGGACCCGCCTGCGGCAGCGGTCGAGGGCGTCGCCGGCCAGACGGACGACGTGGAACGGATCCAACACCGGCGTGGCGTCGGGGAGTTCTTCGGTGGTGGCGGTCTTGAAGCCAGTGAACCCATCCATCGCTACGACCTCCACCCCGGCCCGCCACGTCTGGGGGCGGGCGGCGAGCCACGTTTTGAAGGCTTGTTTGGAGCGGCCCTCGACCATGTCCAACAAGCGGGCCGGTCCGGTGTCATCCCTGACCGGAGTGAGGTCGATGATGACCGTCACGTACTTGTCGCCCTTGCGGGTGTGCCGCCAGACGTGTTCGTCGACGCCGACCACGCTCACGCCGTTGAACCGCTCGGGATCATCGATCAGGGCGCGTTGGCCCTCGGCGAGGACGGCGTCGTTGGCGGTGTTCCACGACACCGCGAGGGCTTCGGCGATCCGGGCGACGGTCAAGTGTGCGACCACGAGGCCTTCCAGCGCCCACCGCAACGCGCGGCGGGACAGCTTGGAGCGTGGTTCGGCAGCCTTGCCCATGTCCTGGCGCCACACGTGTCCACACTCACCACAGCGGTAACGGCGCAGCGTCACCACCAAGACGGTCGGTCGCCAGCCGAACGGCTCGTGGGCCAACCGGCGGGTGACCGTGTCGCGCGGGGTCCCCTCGCACCCGCACCGGCGGCACCACCGGTCATCATCAACGACCCGGCACGCCAGCACGGCCCGCTCACGTTCCACGTGTTGACCAACGGCTTCCAGGCCGAGCTCGTCGAGGCGGGTGAACGTGGCTCTTCACAGTTGCGGTGGGGGTGAGGGCGACACGCCGTGAGCGGGGGTGACCTCGGGGTGGGGGTCGAGGCCCTCAGGATCAGGAACGACCAAGAACCCATTCCACGAGGACCTCGACTGTGCCTGATCCTATGGCGTGTGCCTGGCACGCCAATACTGACGATTCCTGTTACTGCGCCAACTGTGACTTGTTGGTCGGCTTGCCCGGTCTGCACGTGGTCGGGGTGGACCGGGACGACGGCGGCGTGTTGAGGGTCACCGTGGAATCAGCGGTGCCGGTGATGGGCTGTCCCGCCTGCGGCGTGGTGGCACACAGTCACGGCCGCCGTACCGTGGCGCTGGTTGATACCCCCGCGTTCGGTGCACCGACCAAGTTGTTGTGGCGCAAGCGGACATGGGAGTGCATCGAGTCCTCGTGTCCGATGGGGGTGTTCACCGAGCAGGATCCCGCGGTCGCGGGCGAACGATCGGTGCTGACCACCAGGGCGTGCGTGTGGGCGATCGGACAGATGCGCCGCGAGCACGCGTCGGTGGCCGGGTTGGCCCGCCAGCTGGGAGTCGCGTGGAACACCGTCTGGACTGCGATCGGCCCGCTGCTCGCTGCGAAGGCGGCCGACGAGTCCCGCTTCCACGGGGTCACCACCTTGGGGGTGGACGAGCACCTGTGGCACCACGTCAGCCCACGCAAGCGTGGCCCCAAGGAGTTGACCGGCATGGTCGATCTCACTCCTGACAAGGACGGAAACATTCACGCACGTCTGCTCGACCTGGTACCCGGCCGGTCCGGGACCGTCTACAAGACCTGGCTGAAGGCCCGGGGGAAGAAGTTCCGCGCCGGGGTGGAGGTGGCGACCCTGGACCCCTTCCGCGGGTACAAGAACGCCATCGATGACCAACTCGACGACGCCACCGCCGTCCTGGACGCCTTCCACATCGTGAAGCTCGGCACCAGCATGGTTGATGACGTGCGACGGCGCGTCCAGCAAGACACCCAAGGCCATCGCGGACGATCCGGCGACCCCCTCTACGGGATCCGCAACGTGCTGCGTGCCGGGGTGGAACACCTCACCGAACGCCAACATGCCCGCCTGGCAGCAGCGTTCGACGCCGATGAACGTCACCTGGCAGTCGAGGTGGCATGGCAGTGTGCCCAACGACTCAGAGCCGTCTACCACCAAGAGACCCCCCAAGCCGGACGGGCCCTCGCCATCAAGGTTGTCGACGGCTTCGCGAGCTGCCCGATCCCCGAGGTCGCCCGCCTCGGCCGTACCCTCAAACAATGGAAGGACGCGTTTTTGGCCTACTTCGACACCGACGGCGCCAGCAACGGCGGATGCGAAGCAGTCAACGGGCTCATCGAACTCCACCGCCGCATCGCCCGCGGCTTCCGCAACCGCGAGAATTACCGCCTCCGCATGCTCCTGATCGCCGGCGGACTCGACCCCTCACCCCCACCGCAACTGTGAAGAGCCGTGAACGTAGTCAGGTCGGGACGAACGAAGGTAGCGTTGAACACGTCGAGGTCTTTCGGATGGAAGGCGTAGGAACCTCCATCATCGGAAGACCTCGACCCTCACCACGGCACCGACGCGCCGTCCGCCCTCACCTCGCCGCTACACCCTCAACTGTGATGAGCCAAACCGGCTCATCACAATCCACGGTGTAGCTGGGGTCTGAATCCGCCTGTTTCGAGTAGCGATCTGGCGATGTAGTGGGTGAGGTTGCGGAAGCCGAGGGCGCTGCCGCGGAGGTGTTCGAGTCGGCCGTTGAGGGCCTCGGTGGGCCCGTTCGACGTGCCGGGCCGGTCGAAGTAGGCGAGGACGTCGGCGGCCCGGTTCTTCAGGGTGCGGCCGAGGGTGATGATCTCTGTCAAGGCGCGGGGGACTCCGCTGCTGATGGCGTCGATGAGGGCCTGCATGAGCGTGCGCCCCTTCGCGCGGTCGGGTTCTCGGTAGGCGGTGATCATCTTCTGGTAGATGGCCCAGGTGGCTTCGACCTCGACGTGTTCATCGCCGGCGAACAAGGCCTCCAGGCGGGTCTTCTGCCTGGGGGTGAGGAGGTCCAGGCCGGTGTGCAGCATCCGACGGGCGCGGTAGAGCGGATCACCAGCACGACCCCGGTGGCCATGAAGGTTTTGTTGGACCCGCCTGCGGCAGCGGTCGAGGGCGTCGCCGGCCAGACGGACGACGTGGAACGGATCCAACACCGGCGTGGCGTCGGGGAGTTCTTCGGTGGTGGCGGTCTTGAAGCCAGTGAACCCATCCATCGCTACGACCTCCACCCCGGCCCGCCACGTCTGGGGGCGGGCGGCGAGCCACGTTTTGAAGGCTTGTTTGGAGCGGCCCTCGACCATGTCCAACAAGCGGGCCGGTCCGGTGTCATCCCTGACCGGAGTGAGGTCGATGATGACCGTCACGTACTTGTCGCCCTTGCGGGTGTGCCGCCAGACGTGTTCGTCGACGCCGACCACGCTCACGCCGTTGAACCGCTCGGGATCATCGATCAGGGCGCGTTGGCCCTCGGCGAGGACGGCGTCGTTGGCGGTGTTCCACGACACCGCGAGGGCTTCGGCGATCCGGGCGACGGTCAAGTGTGCGACCACGAGGCCTTCCAGCGCCCACCGCAACGCGCGGCGGGACAGCTTGGAGCGTGGTTCGGCAGCCTTGCCCATGTCCTGGCGCCACACGTGTCCACACTCACCACAGCGGTAACGGCGCAGCGTCACCACCAAGACGGTCGGTCGCCAGCCGAACGGCTCGTGGGCCAACCGGCGGGTGACCGTGTCGCGCGGGGTCCCCTCGCACCCGCACCGGCGGCACCACCGGTCATCATCAACGACCCGGCACGCCAGCACGGCCCGCTCACGTTCCACGTGTTGACCAACGGCTTCCAGGCCGAGCTCGTCGAGGCGGGTGAACGTAGTCAGGTCGGGACGAACGAAGGTAGCGTTGAACACGTCGAGGTCTTTCGGATGGAAGGCGTAGGAACCTCCATCATCGGAAGACCTCGACCCTCACCACGGCACCGACGCGCCGTCCGCCCTCACCTCGCCGCTACACCCTCAACTGTGATGAGCCACATAAGCAGGGCTTGATCGAGACTTCGGTCGCAACATGAGGTCCGGGCATTGTGGGCTCTTCGTACCTGCGGTGGGTGTGAGGGACTCGTTCGTGTGAGCTGAGGCCGGGAAGGGGTCGAGGCCTTTCAAGATCGGGAGCGACCAAGCCACCCGTTCCGGAAGGCCTCGACGGCGTCCGAGCTTACGGCGTGTTCTCGCGCGCGCTCTCGTCCCGATCCATCCGCTGATCCCTCGTACTGGGACCGCTGCGATCTGCTCGTCGGCCTGGACGGGTTCCAAGTCCTGGAGGTCGCCGAGCAGCCCGGCCGGATGAAGGTGGTGGTCGAGTCGACGCCGGTGCCGATGGGCCGCCTGACCTGCCTGCGGGGTTCTCGTCGGCAGCCGCGGTCGCCGCGACGTTGCCTTGATCGACGTGCACTGCTTCGGCCGCCCGGTCCGCCTGGTGTGGCGCAAGCGGACCTGGCGCTGCGCGGAGGACGCGTGCACCGGCAAAGCGTTCACCGAGCAGCACGCCGACCTGGCCCCGCCGCGCGCGCTGCTGACCACCCGGGCGGCCTGGTGGGCGGTCTGGCAGCTGCGCCGCGAGCAGGCCTAGGTCGCCGGGATCGCCGCCAGCTGGGCACGAGCTGGCGCACGGTGTGCGGTCGATCCGCCCCCTGCTGGAGGCGATGGCCGCCGACGAGACCCACTTCGCCGGCGTCACCTCCCTCGGCGTGGACGAGCACATCTGGCATTACGTCTCCACCAAGCCCGAGACCGAGGGCGGCCGGGGCCGCAAGGAGCTGACCGGCATGGTTGACCTCACCGTGACTCCGACGGACGTGTCAGGGCCCGGCTGCTGGACCTGGTGCCGGGACGGTCGGGGAAGGCCTACGCCGACTGGCTGAACGCCCGCGGCGACGCGTTCCGCTCCCGAGTGCAGGTGGCCACCCTCGACCCCTTCAACGGCTACAAGAACGCATTCGACGACCAGCTGGAGGACGCCACCGCTGTGCTGGACGCCTTCCACGTCGTCAAGCTCGGCACCGACGCGGTCGACCGCTGCCGGCGCCGCGTCCAGGAGATCCACGGCCACCGCGGCCGCAACAACGATCCGCTCTACGGCATCCGCACCACGCTGCGAGCCGGCGCGGAGAATGTCACCGACCGGCAGTGGGCACGGCTGCAGACCGCCTTCGACGCCGACGAGCGACACCTTCCGGTGTGGCTGGCCTGGTCCTGCGCGCAGCAGCTCCGGTCGGCTTACCGGCACGAGCGCACAGCCGAGGGCCGCACGATCGCCGAGAAGGTCATCGACTCCTTCCCGACCTGCCCCGTGCCCGAGATGGCTGCCTCGGCCGGACGCTGAAGCAGTGGCGTGAAGCGTTCCTGGCCTACCTCGACACTGACCGCGCCAGCAACGGCGGCACCGGAGTCGTCAACGGCCTCATCGAGCTCCACCGCCGCATCACCCGCGGCTTCCGCAACCGCAACAACTACCGGCTACACATGCTCCTGATCGCCGGCGGCCTATCCAGCCCCCACCTCAAGTAAGAAGAGCCGCATTGTGGTGCTATCGAGGAATCGCAAGGGCGCCCAGACATCTGCGGCGGGTGGATTCGGTTCATAGCACGCCGCAAGTGGGTTCGAAGGTGCGGCTGAGCGCCCTTGACCCGGTCAACCCCGGCCCGCCTCGGAATCTCATGCGCGGACCCAATCTGGGTGCCGCACGGTGGCGGAGCCCGTGGGGGTCAGCGGTGACAAGGTGATGAGGGATGCTCCTGCTGACCTTGCGAGCCTCCACTGAACGTCGTCTTCTCCGAATTCGGACGAGAGGCATTGGCGAGAGGGCTCGAAGCGGGGGCATCGCGGTTCCCTCCTGAGATGGTCTGTGGGTAGGGTGCGCGCGATCGGCCAGAGAAATGTCAGTGCCGGGTGCGATCGTGGAGGCATGCGGGAGCGGACGGAGGAAGACATGCTGGGAGCGATCAGAGCGATCCCGGAGACGATCAAGAACTGGCGAGAGAACCGAGTCATGCTGTATCAACTCGTCACGGGAATCTCAGCAGCACTCGTGGTGACCGCGCTTGCCGGCGGGAATCGACCGTCGGACTCCCTCGCGGCGGTCGCTCACGGGCTTGGGATCACCCCCGTCGCGAACTGGTTGAGCACGAACGCACCGCCGGTGCTGGCCGGGAGTAGTCCGACGGTGCAGTCGGTCGCATTGTCTGCTGTCCTGTTGCTCGTGGCTGGCATGGTGATCGTCCCGCTCTGGCTGGGTCGTCACGACGACAATCAGACGTTCAGCTATGAGCCCCTACGCCTGATTGGCTCACCGGCGGCATCCACAATCTGGATTCTGTTGCTCATCGCGGCGCAGCAAGGCGACATCATCTCGACGCTCCAGCGCTGGGCAGACACGGCTGTGGCGGCGGCAGGCTGGACGATCGCAGGGCTGCTTGTCTTCGGTGTGCTGCACCTCATCGCGAACCGTCACGGACTCGATGAGCTGACCAAGATGCTGTTCTGGCCCGTGGCGGCCGTGGCGTATCGCGGTGGTTACGGGCTCTGCGCGACGATCCTGGCGATCGCCCTCGCGGCCATCTCCCTGCCGCTGTCGATGATCGGTTGGATGAGTGCGTTGGAGTCCGACCACAGCCGCAAAGCTCGCTCCGAGATGGCGCGAGTACGCGCCGAGGGCGCGACACAGCCATCCGGTGCAGTAGCCGTACCGATCCGGCCCAGCTGAATCACTTGAACCCAGCGGCACAACGGCAACGCCGCCGCGTAAAACGCGGCGGCCTGTCGGCCCACCAGGAGACGAGGCCCGTAGGCGGCTTGGGTGACCGCTTGTTCGATCGCCGCGACCGCAGAGTCGAGTTCTCGGACGGTGGGTGAGGAGATGCCGGTGAGGCGTCTGCCTGCTGGCCATCGCGACACGGCGTAGCGAGTCGCTTCCGGGACGGGCTTGAGGTGGATTAGTTACACGTAGATGTGTGAAAATAGCGCGTGGGCAGTTTGCAGCGCCGGACGCAGCCTGCCCGCCGAACCCAGATCGAGGAGACACCATGACCGACCTGCCCATCATCGAGAAGGTCAGCTGCGGATGCGGCGACCACGACGAGGAGTTGCCCGTCCTCGATGCCCGGGTGATTCCGCATGCTCTCCGGCATGCGGCCATTCTTGGGGCGGTCGCGTCCCTCGCGCCGGGGAAGGCTCTCGCTCTGGTTGCCCCGCACAACCCCCTGCCCCTGTTGGCGCAGGTGAGGGAGGCCCACGGTGAAGCCATCGAGGTCTCCTACCTGGACGAGGGCCCGGAGGCCTGGACGCTCAAGCTCGCGCGCGTCCAGTGAACGACCACATTCCGGAAGATCTCGACCCTGCCGGGCGTGACCTGCGCGCCTACACCGACGAACTCCGCCCCGATCACCGGATGGTTCGCAACGCGCGGGGCGAGTGGGTGCTGCTGCGCCACGAGGACGTGGTCGCCGTGGCGCAGGACCCCGAGCGCTTCGCCAGCGGCGTCTCCCAGCACGTCCACGTGCCGAACGGTCTCGACGGGGACGCCCACCGTGCGGCCCGGCGAACGCTCGACCGCTACTTCGACGCAGAGGAGCTGGCGCCCTTCGAGCCCGCGTTCCGTGGCATCGCCCGGGCCCTGTTCGCACGCCTCGCGCGTGGAACGGCGGTGGACGCGGTGAACGACATCGGCGCCACGTTCGCCGTCCGTGCCCAGAGCGCCTGGCTGGGGTGGCCCGCCGAGATCGAGCCGCACCTGTTGACTTGGATGGCGGAGAACCATGCGGCGACGCGGTCGGGTGACCGGTCGCGGACGGCGGTGGTGGCGTCCGACTTCGACGCGATCATCCGCTCGGTGCTCCAGCCCCGGCGTGCCGGCGACGGCGTGCTCGGCGACGACGTCACCGCGCGGCTGATGCGCGACACCGTCGACGGGCGCCCGTTCACCGACGACGAGATCGTCTCCGTGCTGCGCAACTGGACCGGGGGAGACCTGGGTTCGATCGCGTTGTGCGTGGGCGTCCTGTTCGCGTTCCTGACGACCCATCCGGACGAGCAACGCCGGCTGCGTGCGGGCGTGTCGGACGCCGAGCTGGACGCCGTCATCGACGAGGTGCTGCGCATCGACGATCCGTTCGTGTCGAACCGTCGGGTCACGACCTGCCCGGTCCACATCGGCGGCGCCGACATTCCCGAGGGCGCACACGTCAAACTGCACTGGACGTCCGCCAACCGCGACGCTGAGGTGTTCGGCGACGCTGATCGATGCGATCCCCACGGCCATGCCGCGGCGAACCTGGTGTACGGCACCGGCCCGCACGTGTGCCCGGGGCGTCCCCTGGCCACCATGGAACTCCGCATCGCCGTGCAGGAAGCTCTCGCCGCCACGACGTGGATCACCGCGGCGCCCGGCGAGGAGCCCGAGCGCGAGGTCGCACCCCTCGGCGGCTGGGCCCGGGTTCCCGTGCTGCTCGGCTGAACCGCACCCGCCCCATCACGCTCCCGCCAGGATTTGGGCGGCCGTGTACCATGAACCATTGTCGCCGACCACCACGGTCGGCGCGGGGGCCGCAGCACAGCCCACAGCTGGGTGCACTGCACGGCCCCGTCCGCACGAACCAGAGACATGGTCACCTGCGCCGTTCGTGGCGCCACGCCGCATGCCGGCGTCCGGGGGCCACATTGCACTGTCCGGCTCACCCCGGGCTGAGGAAAGAAGAAGGAAAGCACGCATGATCACGAACACGGCGCACTGGCGCCTCACCGAGACCCCGCTCACCTGCGGCCACACCCTGGCCGTCCGCACCGGCGAGACCTTCGCCTGGTGCTCCTGGTGCGCGGCCACCCGGCCCGTGCTGCAGCACGCTGCGGCCTGACGCCACCCCGACGACCGCCGCGCCGGTCAGGTGATGCCCTGGTGCACCGCCTGACCGGCGCGGCTCTTTCGTGTCCGGGGTCAACCGCTGACGCTGCCGGGTCACGGAGCGTCAGCCGCCGCTCACTGCAACGCGGCCTTCACCTTGGCGGCCACCGCCGAGCCCTCCGCCCGGCCCGCGGCGCGCGCGTTGACGGCCTTGATCACCTGACCCATCTGGCGCATGCCGGGCTTCTCGCCCAGCGTCGCCTCCGCGGCCGCGACCTCCTCGGCCACCAGCGCATCCAGCTCGTCGTCGCTCAGCGAGGCGGGCAGGTACACGGCCAGCAACTCGGCCTCGGTGAGTTCCTTCTCGGCGAGCTCCGGGCGGCCGCCGTCGGTGTAGGCCTGCGCCGAGTCGCGCCGCGTCCGCACCTCACGCTGCAGCACCGCGATCTCCTCCTGCTCGCTCAGCTCGCGCGCCTGCTTGCCCGCCACCTTCTCGTTCTTGATCGCCGCGATCGCCATCCGCAGCGTGGTCGTGCGCTCCCCGTCGCGGGCCTTCATGGCCGCGACCATGTCGCCGTGCAACGTGTCCTCGAGGGTTCCCATGCGTCTCGTCCTTTCGTCGCGTTCGATTCTGTCACAGGCCCGCCGTAGAGTCCGTGGGCATGGGAGCACGCCTGTTCACCGCGGTCCTTCCGCCGCCCGAGCTCGTCGAGGAGCTCGACGCCTTCTGCCGCCCGAGGCGCGAGGCCGTCCCGCAGTTGCGCTGGACGCGGCCCGACACCTGGCACCTGACCACCGCCTTCATGGCCGACGTCGACGCCCGGCACCACGACCGGTTGGTGGAGGGCCTGGCAGCCGCGGCTGCCCGCACGCCGGCGTTCGCGATCCGGCTCGGCGGGGGCGGCACCTTCGGCCCGCCCGAGGCGGCACGCCACCTGTGGCTGGGCCTGACCCGGGGAGCGGACGCCCTCGCCGCGCTGGCCGTCCGCTGCCGCAACGCGGCCGAACACGCCGGTGTCCGCACCGACGGCACGAACTTCGTGCCGCACCTGACCCTGGCGCGGGGCACCCGGCACGCCGACCTGCGGCGGCTCCGCGCGGTGTTCGACACCTTCGACGCCGACGGCTGGGTGGCCGACGAACTGGTGCTCATCGAATCCCACCTCGCTGATCGGGCCAACCGCTACGAGGTCGTGGAACGCTTCACCCTGCCGCCAGCCGATACCACTAGCCTGAGGGCCGACACCACCAGCACCGAGGAGCCACGATGAGCGAACGCCGGTTCGAGACCCTGGCAGTCCACGCGGGCCAGGAGCACGCCGACCCCGCGACGAACGCGCGGGCGGTGCCGATCTACCAGACGACGAGCTACGTCTTCGACGACACCCAGCACGCCGCCGACCTGTTCGCCCTGCGCACGCCGGGCAACATCTACACCCGCATCATGAACCCCACCCAGGGCGTGCTCGAGGCGCGCGTGACCGCCTTGGAGGGGGGCCTGACGTCGCTGGCCACCGCCTCAGGTGCCGCGGCGATCACCTACGCGGTGCTGACGCTGGCCGGGGCCGGCGACAACATCGTCGCCTCGGCCAAGCTGTATGGCGGCACGTACGCCCTCTTCGCGCACACGCTGCCGCAGTTCGGCGTCCAGACGCGGTTCGTGGATCCCGACGACCCCGACGCGCTGGCCGAGCACGTCGACGACCGGACGCGGCTCGTCTTCGTCGAGTCGATCGGCAACCCGGCGCTCAACGTACTCGACGTGCCCGCCTGGGCGGACGCCGCGCACGCCCTCGGGCTGCCGCTGGTGGTGGACAACACGGTGCCCACGCCGTATCTCTGCCGGGTGCTCGACCACGGGGCCGACATCGCCGTGCACGCCACCACCAAGTACATGTCGGGCAACGGCACGTCGATGGGCGGGGTCATCGTCGACAGCGGCAGGTTCGACTGGGCGGCGCACGCCGAGCGCTTCCCCCAGCTGACGGGGCCCGACCACGCCTACCACGAGACCGTGTGGACGGACGCCGCCGGCCCGGCCGCCTACATCACCCGCGCCCGCACCGTGATGCTCCGCAACACCGGCGCCGCCATCGCGCCGATGAACGCCTTCCTCACCCTGCTCGGCACCGAGACCCTGCACCTGCGCATGGAGCGGCACAGCAGCAACGCGCTGGCCATCGCCGAGTACCTCGCCGCCGACGAGCGCGTGGCGTGGGTGCAATACCCCGGCCTGGCCGAGGACCGCTACCACGACGTGGCGAACCGGGTGCTCGAGGGGCGCGGCTACGGCGGGCTGGTGAGCTTCGGGCTGAAGACCGGCCGCGAGGGCGGCTCCCGGTTCATCGAGAGCCTCGGGCTGTTCAGCCACCTCGCCAACATCGGCGACGCCAAGAGCCTGGCGATCCACAACGCGACGACGACGCACTCGCAGCTCACCGAGTCCGAGCTCGTGGACGCCGGGGTGGCGCCCGAGGGCGTCCGGCTGAGCATCGGCATCGAGAACGCCGACGACCTGATCGCCGATCTGGATCAGGCGCTGTCTGCGTGACGAGCCCCGTGACCCCCACCGCCGACGTGATGGCCGGCTCCGTCGGCCTCGTGGAGACGGAGACGGTGCGGCTCTTCACCGCCGCGCAGCCCCTGGTGCTGGTCAGCGGCGCCACCCTGGGCCCCGTCGACGTCGCCTACGAGACCTACGGCCGGTTGAACGCCGACCGCAGCAACGCGGTGTTCATCTGCCACGCCCTGACCGGGGACGCCCACGCCGCCGGCTGGCACGCCGGCGACCGGCACCCGGGGTGGTGGGACAACCTGATCGGGCCGGGGCGTCCGCTCGACACCGATCGCTTCTTCGTCGTGTGCGCCAACCTGCTGGGCGGCTGCCAGGGCACCACCGGCCCGTCGTCGCCCCATCCGGAGACGGGCCGCGCCTACGGTCTGGACTTCCCGCTGCTCGAGGTCGCTGACTTCGTCACCGTGCACCGCGCCCTGCTCGCCCACCTGGGCATCGAGCGCCTGCTCGCCGTGCTCGGCGGTTCGCTGGGCGGCATGCAAGCGCTGCAGTGGTCCCTCGACCACCCCGAGGATCTGGCGAACGCGCTCATCGTCGCGGCGTCCAGCCGGTTGACGGCGCAGAACATCGCGTTCTCCGCAGTGGCCCGGCGGGCGATCATGTCCGACCGACAATTCCGCGACGGGCAGTACGCCGCGGAGGGCACGATGCCGGCCGTGGGCCTGGCGATCGCCCGCATGATGGCGCACATCACCTACCTCTCCGAGGACGCCTTCACCGCCAAGTTCGGCCGCACGTCGCAGTTCGAGACGCGGCGGCGGGGGTTCGGGATCGACTTCGCCGTGGAGAGCTACCTCGACCACCAGGGCACCACGTTCCTGGAGCGGTTCGACGCGCTGAGCTACCTCTACCTCACCCGCGTCATGGACTACTTCGACCCCTTCGCCCGCCCGGACGCCCTCGCCGCCGTCGAACAGCGCCCGGTGAACCACCTCGTGCTGTCCTTCGACTCCGACTGGCGGTTCTCGACCGACCACGCCCTGCGCATCACCCGCCGCCTGGAGCAGGCGCGCCTGCCGGTGACGTTCCGCGAGATCAGCTCGGCGTTCGGCCACGACTCGTTCCTGTTGGCCGACCCGGTGTACCACGCGACGTTGCGCGCGTTCCTGGATCGGGCGCTGGAGGTGGGCACGTGAGCGCACCCTCTCCGCGGCGCGGTGCGGCCCGCCCCGCGTCCCTGCGCCCCGACTTGGCGCTCGTCTCCGACCAGATCGCGGCGGGCTCGCGCGTGCTCGACCTGGGGTGCGGGCAGGGCGACCTGCTCCGCAGCCTGATGGACGCCAAGGACTGCACGGGCACGGGCGTCGAGATCGATCCCGACGCCGTGCTCGGGGCCATCCGCCGCGGCGTCCCGGTGATCGAACGCGACATCACGAGCGTGCTGGACGACCTCGCCGACCGGTCCTACGACGTCGTCGTTCTCTCCCGCACCCTGCAGACCATGTTGCAGCCGGCCACGGTGCTCGCGGGCATGGCGCGGGTGGGGGAGCGCCTCGTGGTGTCGGTGCCGAACTTCGGCTACTACCGCAACCGCTTCCGGTTGCTGCTGGGCCGCATGCCCATGAGCAAGGAGATCCCGTACTCCTGGTACGAGACGCCCAACCTGCGCTTCACCACGTTGGCCGACCTGGAGGATCTCTTCGACCGCCTCGGCCTGCGCATCGAGCGGCGCTTCACCTACACCGAGACCGGACGCCGCCTGCGGATGTACGGCCGTCTGTCGAACTGGGCCGCCGGCGCTGCCGTGTACGTGTTGTGCCCGATCGATGCCGGCCGGACGCGCGCCTGACGGCCTCAGCGGGCCATGGCCTCCAGGATGCGTCGTGCGCTGCCGCCCAGATTCAGCAGCTCGCTGAGCTCGGCGAACTCACTCGGCCGAGCCGGCGCGGTGGGCAGGGTGAGGTCGGGCGTCCCGAGGTCGAGGTCGCGGACGGCGCCGACGACCTGGCGTGCCGGGCCGAGGTAGTCGATCGCGGCCGTCAGCGCCCGGGACACGGCGGGGGAGAGCGACCCGGCGTGGGCCACGATCCCGTCCAGGTCGCCGTACTTGGCGATGAGCTGCGCGGCCGTCTTCTCCCCGATGCCCTTGACGCCCGGCAGTCCGTCCGAAGGATCCCCCCGCATCACGGCGAAGTCGACGTAGCCGGCGCCGGAGATGCCGTACTTCGCGGCCAGCCACGCGTCGTCGACGCGCTCGTGCTTCGCCACGCCGCGCGCCACGTACAGCACCCGGACGCCCTCGCCGTCCGACACGAGCTGGAAGAGGTCACGGTCGCCGGTCACCACGTCGACCGGGCCGGGGGCGCCCGTGGCCAGCGTCGCGATCACGTCGTCGGCCTCGTGGTCGGGGGCGCCCACCACGGGTAGGCCGAGGGCGTCCAACACCGCGCGGATGAGCGGCACCTGCCCGGTGAGGGCCTCCGGCACCTCCTCGACGTGGCCGTGGGCCACGCGGTGCGCCTTGTAGGTCGGGACGAGGTCGACCCGCCAGGCGGGCCGCCAGTCGTCGTCCCAACAGCAGGCGAGGCGCTGCGGGGCATACTCGGTGATGAAGCGGGCCAGGAAGTCCAGCAGCCCCCGCACCGCGTTGACGGGTCGCCCGTCGGCCGCGGTCAGGGCGTCCGGCAGGCCGTGATAGGCCCGAAAATACAACGACGCGGTGTCGAGCAGAAGTGTGCGGGGCGCGGTCACACCGGCCAGTGTGGCAGAGCACCTGCCCCGATCGGCGCACGATGTGAAACGATGACGTCCATGGAGAGCACGGATCAGCAGATTCTCTCGTTGCTGGCCCGCGACGGACGGATGTCGTTCACCGACATCGGCAAGGCCACGGGGCTGTCCACGTCCGCCGCGCAGCAGCGGGTCCGCCGGCTGGAGCAGCGCGGCGTCATCACCGGCTACCGGGCGGTGGTGGACGCCGAGGCGCTCGACAGGATGCTCACCGCCTTCGTGTCCCTACACGTGCCGAACCCCGGTGACGACGAGGACATCCCTGCCAAGCTCGCCCCGATCGAGGGCATCGTCTCCTGCTACTCGGTGGCCGGGCGGTACAGCTACCTGCTGAAGGTGCAGGTGGAGTCGCCGAAGGATCTCGAGCGGCTCCTGCAGGAGGTCGGCCAGGCCGCGAGCGTCTCGACCGAGACGACGCTGGTGCTGTCGGTGCCCTACGCCGACCGTCCGTTGGTCTGACCCGCTCGTCACCCCCGCCCGACCGCAGCGCCCAGCTCGGCCAACAGCAGCGCCTCGGCCAGGCAGGCCTTGCTGAAGTCGCCCAGGTCGAGCGACTCGTCGATGCCGTGCATCCGGGAGTCGGGGTCGCACACACCGGTCACCAACACGGTCGCGTCCGGGAACGTCCGCTGGAAGTCGGCCACCATCGGGATCGACCCGCCCTGCCCCATCTGCACCGGGTCGGTGCCCCACGCCTGGGTGAACGCGGCGACCGCGGCGTCCGCCACCGGCCCCTCCAGTGGGATCTGCGACCCGTGCCCGTATTGCTCGGCACCGAAGGTCAGCCGGGCGCCCCACGGGGCGTGGGCGGTGAGATGGTCCTTGAGCGCGGTGAGCGCGGCCGGCCCGTTTTGGCCCGGCGCGAGCCGCACGCTGATCTTGGCCCGCGCCGTCGCGGTGAGCGTGTTGGACGCCTGCGCCACGCTCGGCGCGTCGACGGCGAGCACGGTGATGGCCGGCCGGGTCCACAGACGGTCGGCGAGCGGGCCGGTACCGAGGAGCTCCACCCCGTCGAGCACTCCGGCCTCCGCGCGCAGGCGGTCGGCGTCGTGCTCCAGGGGGAAGCCGTCGTCGCGCACCAGGCCGGCCACCGCGACGTCCCCGGCGTCGTCGTGCAGGGTCGCGAGCAGGCGCACCAGCGCGGTGAGGGCGTCCGGCGCGACGCCCCCATACTGGCCGGAGTGCAGCGCGTGGTCGAGCGTCGACACCTCGACCACAAGGTCGGCCAGCCCGCGCAGCGTGGTGGTGAACGCGGGCGTCCCGACCGCCCAGTTGGCCGAGTCGCAGATGACGTAGACGTCGGCGGCGAGCAGGTCGCGGTGGCGTTCGAGGATCGCCGCGAGCGTGGGGGAGCCGACCTCCTCCTCGCCCTCGACGAAGACGGTGACGCCGACCGGCGGCGTGCCGCCAAACGCGCGCAGCGCCGCGAGGTGCACGGCCACGCCCGCCTTGTCGTCCACGACGCCGCGGGCGTGCAGGCGTCCGCCGCGCTCGGTGACCTCGAACGGGGGCGACGTCCAGGCGTCCGGGTCACCGGTGGGCTGGACGTCGTGGTGGGCGTACAGACACACCGTCGGCGCGCCCTCGGGAGCCGGCCAGCGGCCAATCACCGCGGGCTGGCCGCCCTCGGCGACGATCCGGACGTCGGGGCAGCCGGCCCCGCGCAGGAGGCCGGCGACCGCGTCCGCGCTGGCGGACACGTCCCCGTGGTGCGCGGGCAGCGAACTGACCGAGCGGATGGCGACGAGGTCGGTGAGGTCGGCGAGGACGCCGGGGAGCAGGTCGGACACGGTGCGGCGCAGGTCATTCACCCCGGCGACGCTACCCCCTGGCGGGCGCGTGTGCCCAGACGGCCCGCAGCCGCGGGTAACCTGAGCGCGTGATCGTGTCCCGCCCGGTGAAGGAGCCGCTCCCCACCTGGTTGCTGCTCCCCGGCGCGATCGGCGGGGGACTGCTGGCCACCCTGGCCTTCGCCCCGTTCGGCTGGTGGCCACTCGCCTTCGTCGCGGTCGCCGCGCTCGCCGTGGTCGTCGGACGTGCCCGCCGCCTGGGAACGGCCATCGCGCTCGGCTACGCCTTTGGCCTGGCCTTCATGGGCACGTCGCTGCTGTGGCAGACCTCGATCCTCCTTCTCTCCTACACCGGGCTCACCCTTGCCACCGCCGCCGTCTACGCCGGGATCGCGGGCGTCATCCGCGTCACCCGACGTCTCCCGGGGGCCCCCGTCTGGGGCGCGGCGGGCTGGGGGTTCGGCGAGTGGGTGCTCTCGGTGTTCCCGTTCGACGGCTTCGCCTGGATGCGGCTGGGCTACTCCCAGGTGGACGGCCCGCTCGCGGGTTTCTACCCGTTCGTCGGGGCGGCCTTCGTGTCCTTCCTCGTCGCCCTCATCGGGCACCTGCTGGCGTGGGTGGCCGAGTCGGTGGTGGCCGGACGCCTCCGCGCCGGCCGCCGCCGGCCGCTCGGCGTCACCGCGGTGGTCGTGGTGGTCCTGCTGGGTGTGGGCTGGCTTGGCACGCGCTGGGACGCGCCCCGCTCCGGTGCCGGCACGGTCGAGGTCGGTTGGGTGCAGGGCGGCGCGCCCGGTGGGGGCGTCTACGGGCTGGGCCCCGCCCGCACGATCACGACCAACCAGGCCACCCAGACCGCGGGCCTCATGAACGCCGTCGCGGCCGGGCAGTTCCCGGCCCCGGACTTCGTCGTGTGGCCCGAGAACTCCACGGACATGGATCCGCGCGCGGACGCCACCACCCGGTGGCTCGTGGAGCAGGCGGTGGCGGACGCCGGCGTCCCGATCCTGGTCGGCTCCATCTACGAGGACCCCGAGCGCGAGGAACGCCAGACCGTCGCGTTGTGGTGGGACGCCGACGGCGTCGAGGCGAGCTACGCCAAGCGCAACCTGGTGCCGTTCGGGGAGTGGATCCCGTTCCGCTCGCTGCTGCTGCCCCTGGTGCCCGAGTTGCGCTACGTGGGAAACCAGTCGGTGCCCGGCACGGAGCCCGGTGTGTTGCCGGTGAGCCTGCCGGACGGGCGGAGCGTCGACGTCGGCGTCGCCATCTGTTACGAGGTGATCTTTCCCCAGACGCTGTACGAGGCGGCCCGGGCGGGCGCTGAGGTCTTCATCGTCCAGAGCAGCAACGCGATGTACCAGGGCACCACCCAGATCGACCAGCAGTTCGCCGCCACCCGGGTGCGCGCCGCCGAGATGCGCAGCGACGTCCTCGTCGTCACGACGTCGGGCGTCTCGGGCCGCATCGGCACGCACGGGGAGGTCCTCACCGTGGTGCCCGAGTCCGTCGGCGCCTTCGGCGTCGAGACCATGCCCCTGGCCCGGGCCCAGACCCCGGCCATGGTGCTGGGTCGCCTGCCCGAGGCCCTCGTCGTGCTGACCGCGGCGGTGGCGCTGGCGCTCGGATTGGTGGCGACCAAGGCCCCACGGCGCGGCGGGTTGGCGCGGAGCGGTGGAACCGGGCACCACGGTGGAAGAATGGAACGCACGCCGGCGCACGACGCAGGCGAGTGAGGAGAACAACCCCATGCCGGACGCCGACGCGTCACTCGGCCGCATCCTGGTGATCATCCCGACGTACAACGAGATCGACAACCTCGACATGATCACCACGCGCCTGCGGCAGGCCACCCCCGAGGTGCACATCCTGGTCGTGGACGACAACTCCCCGGACGGCACGGGTCGCCGCGCCGACGCCCTGGCCGCGTCCGACGACCACATCCACGTGCTGCACCGCGCGGGCAAGGAGGGCCTCGGCGCCGCCTACCTCGCCGGGTTCGCCTGGGGCCTGGAGGCGGGCTACGACGTCCTGGTCGAGTTCGACGCCGACGGCAGCCACCAACCGGAGCAGTTGCCGCGTGTGCTCGCGGCCCTCCACCACGCCGACATGGTGAAGGGCAGCCGCTGGGTCCGCGGCGGCCGCGTCGTCGACTGGGCATTGCACCGGGAGCTGCTGTCCCGCGGCGGCAGCATCTACACCCGCCTGATGCTCGGCGTGCCGGTGAAGGACATCACGGGCGGGTTCAACGCCTTCCACGCCGACACCCTGCGCGCCGTCCTCAGCGAACGGATCGACCAGCACGGCTACGGCATCCAGCGCGACCTCACGTGGCACGCCCACCGGCTCGGCAAGACCATCGTCGAGGTGCCCATCGAGTTTCGCGAGCGCCAGCGCGGCGCGTCCAAGATGAGCGGCGCGGTGGTGAAGGAGGCGATGCGCTCCACCACCCGGCTGGGTGTGGAACACCGCGGGCGGCAGGCCCGTGCCCTGGCGACCGAGCTGGGTCGGCGCGCCCAACGTGCGGGTGAGACGGCGAGGCGGGTCGCGGGCTCCCTCGCCCGCTCGGCCGGCGCCGCCCTCGGTGCGGCACGTCACCGCGACGCCCGACCGGACCCGACCGTCCCGGCCCAGCGCCCGGAGGATCGGCCATGAGCCGGTTCTGGCTGGTCGTGGCCGCCCTGCTGGGCGGGGCGGTGCTCGAGATCGCGGTGCTGTGGTGGCTGGCCGACACGATCGGGGCCGGGTGGACGCTGCTCGTGCTCGTCATCAGCGCCGTCGTCGGGGTGCTGCTGTTCCGCCGCGAGGGCGTCCGGACGTTCGCGTCGCTCCTCCAGGCTCCGCCGGAACCCGACCAGATCGGCCAGCGGGTCACCGACACCTTCTTGGTGATGCTGGGCGGCTTGCTGCTGCTGCTGCCCGGCCTGATCAGTGACGTGCTCGGCCTGATGTGCCTCGTGCCATTCACCCGGGCGATCGCGCGGCGCGGCGTCCAGGCGCTGGTGGGGCAACTGACGCGCCCCTACCGCGACCGCGCCGACCTCATCGACCTCCACCTGCGACCCGACACCGTGGTGCCGGGCCAGACGGTCAGCGGCGAGTCGACGGGCAACGGCGGCGGGGCGACCGCGGCCGACGACCGGACGCATCGGCCCCGCCCCGACGACCCCACCGTCATCCGCGGCGAGATCGAGCCCTGACCCGGGACTGAGCGGGAGCCAGGAGGGCCGGCATCGTTCAGTCCTGGGTGCGGATCTCCTGGAGCCGTTCGGCGAGGATGCCCTCCAGCTCCTCGATCGAGCGCCGCTCGCGCAGCATGTCCCAGTGGGTGCGGGGGGCCTTGCCCTCCTTCACCTCGGGCTCGACCCCGTCGGCCCGGCGTGCCTCGGTGCCGCAGCGGGGGCACTCCCACAGGGTGGGGAGCTCTGCCTCGGCGGCGAAGGTCAGGCTGAACTCATGGTCATTGGGGCAGATGAATGCGACGTCCTGCCGGGCGGCGAGTTCGACGCCGGCCGAGTCGGCCAAGCTCTTGCCACCGAGGCCCTGGCCCCGGAGTGTCTTGTCTGGCATGCGTCCTCCTTCGTTCGCACCTCAACGCTACCGGGCCGCCGCAATGTTCCCGGTGGTGGGTCAGCCGCCCGGAACGATGTCGGCGGGCTCCCGCACGGGGATCAGCACGAGCAGGCCGGCCAGCAGCACCACGACGATGCCGAGGATGCCCCAGTACTGCGTGTTCTCCTCACCCGTGACCCAGGCACCGAGCAGGATCGCCAGGGCGAAGAAGGTGGGCGCCAGGAACGAGATGGCGCGGCCGGTGGTGGCGTAGAGCCCGAAGATCTCGCCGGACTTGCCCTCGGGGATCAGCCGCGCCAGGTAGGAGCGAGACGCCGCCTGCGCCGGCCCCACGAACGCCGTCATCGCCATGCCCAGGGTCCAGAAGACGATCTGGCCGCGGTCGTGGAGGAAGAAGATCCCGAGCCCCAGGGCCACCAGCGCCGTCAGGGAGAACAGGATGACCTTCTTGGGGCCGATCCGGTCGTCCACGACCCCGAACGCGATCGTGGAGACCCCGGCGATGACGTTGGCGAGCGCGCCGAAGATGATGACGTCGCCCGGCTCGAACCCGAACGTGCCCGCCGCAATCACGGCCCCGAAGGCGAACACCCCAGACAGGCCGTCGCGGAACAGTGCGGAGGCGGCGAGGAAGAACACCGTGTGCGGGCTCTGGCGCCAGAGGTCCACCAGGGAGCGGAACAGCAGTACGTAGGACTGGGCGACGCTGACGCGCGGCGGCGCCGGTTTCGGCCGGTCGCGCAGGGTGAGAAAGGTGGGGAGCGTGAACACCGCGATCCACAGGCCGCAGACCACCATGGACGCGCGGATGTCGAGCCCGTCGGTGCTCGACACCCCGAACAGGCCGACCTCGGGGGCGATGAACCCGAAGTTGAGCGCGAGGAGGGCCACGATGCCGCCGAGATAGCCCAGCCCCCAGCCGAACCCGGAGACCCGCCCCACGTTCTGCTTGGTCGAGACCTCGTCGATGAGGGCGTAGTAGTTCACGTTCGCGATCTCGCCGACGATGGACGCCACCGCGAGGATGCCCAGCCCCAGCCACAGGAAGGTGGGATCGGGGCGCACGAAGAACAGGGCAGCCGCCAGGGCGGCGATGACCCACGTCTGCCAGCGCAGGTTGCGCACGGTGCGGCCCGTGCGGTCGGAGTTCTGCCCCAGCACCGGGGCGATGACGGCGACCACGAGGCCGGCCAAGGCCGTGGACACGGCCAGCGCGAGGGAGGTGACGTTGCGGTCGCCGAAGGCGGCGCTGGTGATGTAGACGCTGAAGACGAAGGTGATGATGACGGTGTTGAGGGGCTGGGTGCCCCAGTCCCACATCGCCCAGGCCGCCACCGAGCGCCGGGGGACCTGCTTGGTGACCGCGAGCGCCGAGCCCTCGGGTGCGATCTCGGTCACGGCTGGCCCTCCCAGAGGTCGCGGTCGATCAGGACGGAGCGCAGCGTCACCAGGTCGTCGCTGACCAGGCCGTCGACGCCGGCGTCGATGAGCCGTTCCATGGTGGGCCTGTCGTTGACGGTCCACACGTGCACCTGGGCGCCGCGGTGGTGGGCGTCCGCGATCATCCCCGGGCTGAGGAGCCGCAGGCCGGTCTGCGGGTGGTGCTCGGGAATCTGGAACACCTGCCCGCGCAGCGGCCAGACCCGGCGCAACCCTGGCGCCAGCCCGAAGACGGCCGACTCGACCGGGGACGCCGCGGTGGCGACCCGGCCCTGCGTGAGCCGCCGGAAGCGCTCGATGCGCGCCTGACCGAAGCTGCCCACGCACACCCGGTCGTGGGCGCCCAGCCGGTCCAGCGTCGCCACGAGGGCGTCGACGGCCCCGCTGGCCTTGAGGTCGATGTTGAAGCGGGCGCCCGGGAGGGCGTCCATGAGTTCGTCGAGCCGGGGGATCGGCTCCTGCCCACCGATCCGGGCGCGCGCCACCTCGGCCCACGGCAGGTCGGCGAGCCGGCCGGCGGCGTCCGTCACCCGGTCGAGCACCTCGTCGTGGAACGCGACCAGCACGCCGTCGCCGGTCACGTGCACGTCGGTCTCGAGGTACCGGAAGCCCGCCGCCCACGCCGCCGCGAACCCGCGCAGGCTGTTCTCGACGTCGGCGGGCTCGTCGTCGGTGACGCCGCCACGGTGGGCCAGGGCGACAAAGCGTCCCTCGAAGTAGGCGAAGTCGTCCGCCCGGCGCGCAACCATGGGGGTCAGCATAGGGAGCGCGACTGACGCTGGGGTGAACGGCGGGTTCGACACGCGTGCGTCGCGGCCCGTGCCGGGGCAGAATGGCCCACCGTGACCACGATTCTCTCGATCCAGTCCAGCGTGGCCTATGGCCACGTCGGCAACAGCGCCGCGACGTTCCCCCTGATGCGGGTGGGGTGTGAGGTGTGGCCGGTGTTGACGGTGCACTTCTCGAACAACACCTCCTACCCGTCCAAGCGCGGCCCGCTGCTGCGGCCAGAAGACGTCCGCGAGGTCGTCGAGGGCATCGACGAGCTGGGCGTGCTCGGCCGGGTGGACGCCGTGCTCACGGGCTACCAGGGCGCGCCGGCCATGGGGGCGGAGATCCTGCGCGTCGTGGAGCGGGTGAAGCAGGCCAACCCGGCGGCGATCTACTGCTGCGACCCCGTGATGGGTGACGTCGGGCGCGGCATGTACGTGCTGCCCGGCATCCCGGAGTTCGTGCGCGACCACGTCGTCGCGGCGGCCGATGTGCTGACGCCGAACCACTTCGAACTGAACTTCCTCACCGGTCGCGACGCCTCGACCCTGCCCGAGGTGCTCGAGGCGGCGGACGCCCTGCGCGCGGCCGGGCCGGACGTCGTGCTCGTCACCTCGGTGGTGGTGGACGGCGCCGACCCCGACACGGTGATGATGGTGGCGGTCACGGACGCCGGCGCCTGGTCGGTCACCACGCCGCTGCTGGGCCGCACGTTCACCGGCTCGGGCGACCTCACCGCAGCGATGTTTCTCGCCGCGCTGCTCGAGACGGGCTCACCCGAGCAGGCCGTGGGCCGGACCGCCGACATCGTCTACTCGGTGCTGGAGCGCACCACCGACCTCGACCAGCGGGAGCTGGCCCTCGTGGCCGCGCAGGAGGACCTGGTCGCCCCGCGCTTCGGCTTCGAGGTCTCCCGGCTGCGCTGAGCACGCCGGGAGCGCGCGGCGGAGGGGCGGGCCGGGCTCAGTCGAAGAAGACCTGGACGTCGGCTCCCAGCTTGGTGAGCCGGTTGGCCAGGTCCTCATAACCACGGTTGATGACGTAGACGTCGCGCAGCACGGTGACGCCGCGCGCCGCGAGGCTCGCCAGCAACAGGCACACCGCCGGCCGCAGGGCGGGCGGGCAGACCAGCTCCTGGCTGCGCCAGCGGGTGGGCCCGTCGACGACGAGGCGGTGCGGGTCGAGGAGCTGCGTCTGGGCGCCGAGCTTGTTCAGATCGAGCAGGTGGATCGCGCGGTTCTCGTAGACCCAGTCGTGGATCAGCGTCCGCCCCTGCGCCTCCGCGGCGATCACCGCGAAGAAGGGCAGGTTGTCGATGTTCAACCCCGGGAACGGCATCGGGTGGATCTTGTCCTGCGCCGCGACCAGGTCGCTCGGGTACACCGTGATGTCCACCAGCCGCGTGCGCCCGTTGGCCGCCGGGTATTCCTCGCTCAGGTCAAACCGCAGGCCCATGTCGGCCAGGATCGCGAGTTCGATCTCGAGGAACTCGATCGGCGCCCGTCGCACGGTCACCATCGACTTGGTGACCACCGCGGCGGTGATGAGGCTCATGGCCTCGATGGGATCCTCGGACGGCGCGACGCGGACGTCGGCCTCGATGCGCTCCACGCCGCGGATGCGCAGGGTCGTCGAGCCGATGCCCTCGATCGCGACGCCCAGGCTCTCCAGGAAGAAGCAGACGTCCTGCACCATGTAGTTCGGCGAGGCGTTGCGGATCACGGTCTCGCCCGGGTAGAGCGCGGCGGCCATGAGCACGTTCTCGGTGACGGTGTCGCCCCGCTCGGTGAGCGTGATGTGGCGGACGCCCTCGGCGGGCTCGCGGACGTGGGCGTGGTACCAGCCGTCTGTGGCCTTCACGTCGAGCCCGAAGTACTGCAGCGCCTGCAGGTGGGGCGTCACGGTCCGTGCCCCCAGGTTGCAGCCGCCGGCGTAGGGCAGCTGGAAGTCGGGCAGCATGTGGAGCAGCGGGCCGAGGAACATGATGACGCTGCGGGTGCGGCGGGCGGCGTCGACGTCCATGCCGCCGAGGTCGAGCACCTCGGGGCGAACCAGCTCGAGCTCGCTGCGGTCGTCGGACCACGTCACCCGGACGCCGATGCTCTCCAGCACCTCGAGAATACGGTTGACCTCCTCGATGCGGGCGATGCCCTCGAGCACCGTCCGGCCCTTGTTAAGCAGGGAGGCGCACAGCAACGCGACGGCGGCGTTCTTCGAGCTGCGCACGTCGATGCTGCCCGACAGCTTGGTCGGACCCTTGACGCGCAGGTGCATGGTGCGCCCCACGGGGGCGAGCACCGGATCCTGCAGAACGTCCGCGATGCGGGCGATGCCGCCGACGTCGAGCTCTTGGGTGCCGTGCTCGATGTCGCGGACGACCGTGGGCTCGACCTCGAGGGCCGAGGCAACCTGCTCGGGGGAGAGGCCGCGCTGGAGGCGGGCGTCGCGGATCAGGCGGCCCACGCTGGCGGGTGTGTTCTGGGTCACGTTGACGCATGCTACTCGACGCCCGCCGCGCGGGCCGTGCTCTAGAGTTGGAGCCATGAGCTCTCACTTCGACGTTGTCGTGCTCGGTGCCGGCCCAGGTGGTTACGTGGCCGCGATCCGCGCCTCCCAGCTGGGCAAGAAGGTCGCCATCATCGAGAAGGAGTACTGGGGCGGGGTGTGCCTCAACGTCGGGTGCATCCCCGCGAAGTCCCTGCTGCGCAACGCTGAGCTCGCCCACATCGTGACCCAGGAGGCCGACCAGTTCGGCATCGGCGGTGACATCACCGTCGACTATGGCAAGGCCTTCTCCCGGAGCCGGGACGTGTCGGCGCGCATGGTGAAGGGCGTCCACTTCCTGATGAAGAAGAACAAGATCACCGAGTTCTCCGGCTGGGGGACGTTCACCGACGCCACCACCATCGAGGTCGCGGCCGAGGACGGCTCGACGCAGACCGTCACCTTCGACAACGCCATCCTCGCCGTGGGCGCCACCACGAAGCTGTTGCGGGGCACCGAGCTGAGCGAGAACGTCATCACGTACAAGGAGCAGATCCTCACCGAGAACCTGCCGAAGTCGATCATCATCGGCGGTTCCGGCGCGATCGGCACGGAGTTCGCCTACGTCCTCAACAGCTACGGCGTCGACGTGACGATCGTGGAGTACCTCGACCGGTTGGTGCCGAACGAGGATCCGGAGATCAGCAAAGAACTCGCGAAGGCCTACAAGAAGCTCGGCATCAAGGTCCTGACCTCCACGGCCGTCACCTCGGTGGTCGACACCGGCTCGGGCGTCCGCGTCACGGTGACGCCCGCCAAGGGCGGCGACTCGACGATCCTCGAGGCCGACAAGATGATGCAGGCGATGGGTTTCAGCCCGCGGCTGGAGGGCTACGGCCTGGAGAACACGGGCGTGAAGGTCTCCGAGCGCGGCCTCATCGAGATCGACGACTTCATGCGCACCAACGTCAAGGGCATCTACGCCATCGGCGACTGCACCGGCAAGCTCATGCTGGCCCACACCGCCGAGGCGCAGGGCGTCGTCGCTGCCGAGACGATCGCCGGCGCTGAGACGCTGCCGATCAACTACGACATGATCCCGCGCGCCACCTACTGCCAGCCCCAGATCGGCTCGTTCGGCTACACCGAGGCCCAGGCAAAGGAGAAGGGCTTCAACGTCAAGGTCGGCAAGTTCCCGTTCTCGGCGAACGGCAAGGCCTGGGGCCTGGGCGACGGCGTCGGCTTCGTCAAGATCGTGGCGGACGCCGAGCACAACGAGATCCTGGGCGCCCACATGATCGGGCCGGACGTGACCGAGCTGCTCCCCGAGCTGATCCTGGCCCAGATGTG
The DNA here is from genome assembly GCF_038502305.1 of Propioniciclava soli. Lineage (NCBI taxonomy): Bacteria > Bacillati > Actinomycetota > Actinomycetes > Propionibacteriales > Propionibacteriaceae > Propioniciclava > Propioniciclava soli. The sequence goes on along the minus strand of NZ_CP115965.1, from coordinate 1,849,426 downwards.
GGATCTGACTGCCGACGAGGTCGGCCGGACGATCCACGCCCACCCCACGCTGTCGGAGGCCATCAAGGAGGCCGCCGAGGGCGTCGGCGGGCACATGATCAACTTCTGAGGATGGGGCCGCGACCGACTCGCGCACCACAGCGCAGCTGCGCTGGCAGGGTCGGTCGACAGATGCGGCCCGGCCCGGCGGGCAGGAGACCACGTGTGGTCGCCTTTCTTGCGGCCCATGCGGTCGTGACATCTCTCTTACTGGAGCCCGGTCAGCGCTTGTCGTGCGGCATCGCTCTGGCAGGATCGTCCGGCACCCACTCCAGGAGGTCGCCCGGCTGGCAGTCGAGCACCTCGCACATCGCCTCCAGGGTGCTGAAGCGCACCGCCTTGGCCCGCCCGTTCTTGAGGACGGCCACGTTGGCCGGGGTGATGCCGACCCGCTCGGCGAACTCGCCGACCGAAATCTTGCGCCGGGCGAGCTCCACATCGATCCGGATGACGATCGCCATCAGATGACCGCCTCCATCTCCGTGCGTAGGCCGGTGGCCTGCACGAGCAGGGAGCGCATGACGCGCATGAGCAGCGCCAACCCGACGCCCATCGCCACGCCGCACAGGAGCATGAACATCCACAGCGGTGGGCCGCCGACGGTGAACGACTGGTAGACAATCGTGGCCAGGCAGACCGTACCGCCGCCAAGGAAGGCCAGCGTCAGCCCGTCGACCCAGCGCAGCGCCTGCGGGGTGAAGACCTCGTCGCGCGAGGTCAGGCCCAGCAGGAGAAAGGTGCAGACGATCCCCACCTGGACGCAGCCCAGGCCGAGGATCGCGAAGGTCAGGATGGGCCAGCGCATGTAGGCCTCTGCGGGCAGGTCGCGAGCCACTTCCCCGGAGAGCAAGGGCAGGACCACGACCTGGATCAAGGCGATGACGCCGAAGGCTCCGGCGAGGAGAGCCCGGAGGACACCGGTCACAAGAAGGCGTTTCATAGATCGATCTTGCGCATGCCAACCTCATCAGTGCTCGCTGCCAAGACAGCATCATGCGTCCGATGCGGATGGGTGCGGGCAGGGTGTCGGCTCGCCGCGCCGGGTCGACGGGATGGTTCAACGTGGTCAGGGTGCAGCCGTGCCCGATGAGGGCGTCCTCACCGATGGTGATGCCACCGGTGTCCTGGAACCGGCACCCCATGTTGATGAAGACACCCGGGCTCAGCGTGAGGTTCTTGCCGAACTCGGTGTAGAAGGGCGGGAACAGACCCACCGAGTCCGGGATCTCCTTGCCCGTCAGTTCGGCGAGCAGGGCGCGCACCTGATCGGGGGCGACGTACCCGGAGTTGAGCCTGGCCGTGACCGCCAACGCTTCTTGGGCGGCGGCGTGCATGAACGCGTGCTCCTCCGAGCCGCCGATCACCGGCGCGCCGCTGTTGATGTGGGCAAGGAAATCGTGGAGGTCCATGGCCGGCACGTTACCGGGGAAGCCGCAACGGCGGGCCTCAGACGAGGGGCCAGGGATAGGCGTAGTCGGTGGTGGGGTAGGGCAGCACGGGGTCGCGCAGCAGGCGTCGGACGCGGCGGCGCACGAGCTCGGCCTCGTGGTCGTCCAGCAACTCGGCGACCTCGGGCGGCAGCCCGTCGGCCAAGGGGGCGAGATCCACCAGCACGTCGTCGGGGAGCGGATCGCCCGCGAAGTCCCAGATCACGGTGCGGAGCCGGGCGAACGCGCCGAAGCACAGCCCGTGGTCGATGCCCCAGACGCGACGGTCGGCGTCCAGCAACACGTGGCCGCTCTTGCGGTCGGTGTTGTTGGTGATGACGTCGAACACGGCCAAGCGGCGCAAGGCGTCGTGGGTGTCGGCGTGGCCGTCCCACAAGGTGAAGTAGTGCTCGCCGTCGTTCTCCACGAACCACTGCACCGACCCGACGCCGGCAGGGGCGTCCGAACGCACCACGGTGGGGGGAACGAGGTGCCAGCCGAGGGACTCGCTCAGCAGGAACGCTGCCCGTTCGCGGGCGTGGAGGCCGGGCGGGAAGTCGTGCAGCGGGCGCTCACCCACCTCGGGCTTGTAGACGCCCCAGGCGTAGTCGTCGTCGCTGCCGAACTCGACGACGAAGGTCAGGTTGCTACTCTCCGTGACGCGCCCGATGATGGTCAGCTCTTGGGTGGCCAGCAGGTCCAGCTCGCGGGTGAACGGCGGCTCAGGGCGGGTCATGGGCTCAGGCGTCCGCCGCGGGAGGAGCGGCGGGACGGAGCTCGCGCAGCGACCCGGTGGTCGTGTTCGTGTGCAGGACGCCGACGCTGCCGTCCGCGTGACGCGCGATCACCGACACCGACGCCGGGTTGACCCAGATGCGCTGGAAGGAATCCAACGGCGTGCCGAGCGCGTGGGCCAGGGCCGCCTTCAGCGGGTCGGCATGGCTGAAGCAGGCCACGACCTCGCCGGGGTGCGCAGCGGCGATGGCGTCCAGCGCGCCGACGATGCGCTCGGACATCTCGGTGAAGCTCTCCCCGCCGGGGAAACGGAACTCCGAGGGCTTCTGCTGCACCGTCTGCCACTCGGGCAGCTTCGCCAGCTCCTCCAGACGCGCGCCCGTCCAGTCACCGAAGTCGCACTCCAGCAGGCCGTCGTGCCCGGACGCCTCCAGCCCGAAGCGGGCCGCGGTGGGCGCGGCGGTCTCGCGGGTGCGCTCCAACGGGGAGGTGTAGATCGCCGTCACCGGCAGCTTCTCCAGCCGCTTGGCGACCTTCTCGGCCTGGGCGAGCCCGGCCTCGGCCAAGTGCAGGCCCGGGGCGCGTCCGGGCAGCACCTGCCCGGTCGTCGGGGTGACGCCGTGCCGGACGAGCAGCAGGAGGGTCGGCAGGTTGGTGCTCATGGGCTCCGGAGATTACCCCCTCACGAGCTCAGCGCCGCCAGGTCTTCCCGGACGGACGCCGGCTCGTCGGCCAGCGGCAGCGTGTCGGGGTAGAGCGCGCCGTCGGTCGCATCGGCGGCGTCGGGGGTCAGGGCCGAGAAGAGTGGTGCCAGGTCGTCCTGCTCGGGGCCGCGCTCGGCGACCAGCTCGAGGGTGAGCCGTTCGGCGTCCGCTGTCAGGCCGGCCAGCAGGACGCGGGCGATCTGGTCGCGGGCGATGACGCCGTCGCTGGAGTCCCCGGCCCTGCGACCGTCACCCTGGAGGAACACGAGGTGCCGCTCATCGGCGTCGTTGTAGTCGAACCACCCCGGCCGCACGACGGTGTAGGGGTGACCGCTGCGCCGGACGAGCCGCTCCGCGCGCCGCTTCTGGTCGTGCGAACCGAGCTGCCGGTTGTAGGGCGAGTCGTGCACGGTCACACCGATCGCGGTCATCAGCGCGATGCGGATGTCCCGGCCGCGCGCCGCGTCCAGCACCGAGCGCACGAAGCCATAGTCGACACGCTCGACCTCGGCCGCGCTCGCGTGGGTGCCGTGGGTGAACACCACGGCGTCCATCCCCTCCACCGCAGCGGCGGCGGTGGCGGGATCACCGGGGTCGCCCACCAGCAGTTCGACGGCGTCGGGCAGGGTGCGGGCGGCGCGCTCCGCGTCCCGCACCACCGCGCGCACCCGCAGGCCGGCGTCCACCGCCTGCTGGGCGACGAGGCGTCCGATGCTGCCCGTGCCGCCCACCAGCAGGACTGTCGAGATGGTCATGCGTGCTCCTCGCGCCGAAGGGTCTGAATCCACCAGTTCCACCAGCGTCGCGCCCGGGCGCGCGAGGGGGAAGGCCCTGACCAGCGGGGTACCGCTGGAACCCCCCAGCCTCTTGCGCCCCGGGTTAGGTTGGCGGTGTGAGCGAACGCCCCCAGATCAGCACGGCCGGCGCCCTCCGAGCCTCCGGCCTCACCGTGAAGACCCTGCGCGAGGAGCTGCGCGCCAACCTGCTCGCGCGGCTGGCGTCCGGGGAGAACCCCTGGCCGGGGCTGCACGGCCTCAGCCGCACGGTGTTGCCGCAGCTCGAACGAGCCCTCATCGCGGGGCACGACGTCGTGCTGCTGGGCGAGCGCGGGCAGGGCAAGACGCGCCTGCTGCGGACGCTCGTCGGGCTGCTCGACGAGTGGACGCCCGCCGTCGAGGGCTCCGAGCTGCGCGAGCACCCGTTCAACCCGATCACGGACGCCACCCGCGCCCGCATCGAGGCCGAGGGCGACGACCTGCCGATCGTCTGGGTGCACCGCGACGAGCGGTACGCCGAAAAGCTGGCGACGCCGGACACGTCCGTGGCCGACCTCATCGGCGACGTCGACCCCATGCGCGTGGCCGAGGGCCGCCGCCTGGGTGACCCCGAGACCATCCACTTCGGCCTGATCCCGCGCTCGAACCGCGGCATCGTCGCCATCAACGAGCTGCCCGACCTCGCCGAGCGCATCCAGGTCGCCATGCTGAACGTGATGGAGGAGCGCGACATCCAGATCCGCGGCTACGTGCTGCGGCTGCCGCTCGACGTGCTCGTCGTCGCGTCCGCCAACCCGGAGGACTACACCAACCGCGGCCGCATCATCACGCCGCTGAAGGACCGTTTCGGCGCCGAGATCCGCACGCACTACCCGATCGAACTCGCCGACGAGGTCGCCGTGATCGAGCAGGAGGCCGAACTGGTGGCAACCGTGCCGCCGGTGATCCTCGAGATCCTGGGCCGGTTCACGCGCGCGCTGCGGGAGTCGCCGTCGGTGAACCAGCGCTCCGGTGTGTCGGCGCGGTTCTCGATCGCCGGCGCCGAGACCGTCGCGGCCGCCGCCCGCCACCGCGCGACCGTGCGGGGTGAGCCGGACGCCGTCGCCCGCCTGGTCGACCTCGAGGCGGCCGTCGACGTGCTCGGCGGCAAGATCGAGTTCGAGTCCGGCGAGGAGGGCCGCGAGTGGGATGTGCTCGCCCACCTGCTGCGCACCGCCACCGCGGACGCCGTGCGCGCCCACCTGCGCGGGCTCGACCTTGGGCCCCTCGTCGCGGCGCTCGACGGCTCCCGCACCGTGGTGACGGGGGAGCAGGTCACCGCCCGCGAACTGCTGGACGCCCTGCCCGAGGTGCCCGGCGGACTGTACGACGCCGTCGCCGAGCGCTTCGACGCGGGCAACGACGGCGAACGCGCCAGCGCGATCGAGCTGGCGCTGGAGGGGCTGTACCTGGCCCGCCGCATCAGCAAGGAGTCCGACGACGGGGAGACCATCTACGGGTGACCCCCGCCGCTGGTCAGCGCGTCGCGCACCGCACGCCACCCACGCACGGGCCACTCACGCAGAGGCCACCCACGCACAGGAGGTGAACCGATGGCAGGTCCCCAGCACCACCGGGCCCGGTACGGGCGTTACGCCGGCGGTCCCGATCCGCTGGCCCCGCCGGTCGATCTCGCGGAGGCGCTGGACGCCATCGCCGACGACGTCATGGCCGGCTACTCCCCGGAGCGGGCGCTGCGCGAGTTCCTGCGCCGTGGCGGGGAGCGGCAGCAGGGCTTCGACGACCTGGCGCGCCGCGTCCAGCAGCGCCGACGCGACCTGCTGAATCGGCACAACCTCGACGGCACGTTCCAGCAGGTGAAGGAGCTGCTCGACAAGGCCGTCCTGGCTGAGCGCAAGCAGCTCGCCCGCGACGCGATGATGGACGACGACGACCGGGCCTTCCGCGAGATGCGGCTCGACAACTTGCCTGCGTCCACCGCCGCCGCGGTGAACGAGCTCGCGTCCTACGACTGGCAGTCCAGCGACGCCCGGGAGTCCTACGAGCAGATCAAGGACCTGCTGGGACGCGAGCTGCTCGACCAGCGGTTCGCCGGGATGAAGCAGGCCCTGCAGAGCGCCACGGACGAGGACCGCCAGGCCGTCGCCGAGATGCTCGGTGACCTGAACGAGCTGCTCGACAAGCACCGCCGCGGTGAGGACACGCCCGAGGACTTCGACGCCTTCATGGCCAAGCACGGCGAGCACTTCCCCGAGAACCCCCGCACCGTGGACGAGCTGATCGACGCCCTCGCCCAGCGGGCGGCCGCGGCGCAGCGCCTGCTGAACTCGATGACGCCCGAGCAGCGGCGCGAGCTCATGGAGCTCTCGGCGCAGGCGTTCGGTTCGGCGTCCCTCATGGCACAACTGGACGCCCTCGACGGCAACCTGCAGGCGCTGCGCCCCGGGTTGGACTGGACCGGTTCGGAGAATTTCCGCGGCAACGAGGGCATGGGGCTCGGCGACGGCACCGGCGTCGTCCAGGACCTCGCCGAGCTGGATGCCCTGGCCGAGCAGCTCCAGCAGGACTACAGCGGCGCGCGTGCCTCCGACATCGACGTGGACGCCGTGATGCGCCAGCTGGGCGAGGACGCCGCCGTCTCGGCGCGCACGTTGGCGCAGCTCGAACGGGCGCTGCGGGAGGGCGGGCTGTTGCGCCGCTCGGCCGACGGCTCGCTCCGGCTGTCACCGCAGGCGATGCGCCGGCTCGGCAAGGCGCTGCTGGCGGACGCCGCGAAGCAGCTGTCGGCGCGCACGGGCGCCCGTGATGCGCGGACGGCGGGCGCGGCGGGCGAAGCCACCGGTGCGACACGGCCGTGGGAGTTCGGCGACGCCCAGCCCTGGGACGTGACGCGGAGCCTCACCAACGCGATCCTGCGCACCGCGTCGGAGGGCGGCGACCCGGGCGCGGGCGTCCGGCTGGACGTGCGCGACGTCGAAGTGGTCGAGACCGAGGCGCGGACGCAGTCGGCGGTCGTGCTGCTCGTCGACACCTCGTACTCGATGGCCGCCGAGGGTCGCTGGGTGCCAATGAAGCGGACGGCGCTCGCGCTGCACCACCTCGTCTCGACCCGCTTCCGGGGTGACCAGCTCCAGCTGATCGGTTTCGGACGCCTCGCCCAGAGCCGCAGCATCGATGAATTGACCGCCTTGCCGCCGGTGCGCGAGCAGGGCACCAACCTGCACCACGCCCTGCTGCTCGCCGAGCGCTTCTTCGCCGCCCACCCGAGCATGGATGCGGTGCTGCTCGTGGTCACCGACGGCGAGCCGACGGCGCATTTGGAGAGCTACGGCGATGCCTGGTTCTCCTGGCCCCCGGAGCCGGAGACGATCCGCCGGACGGTGACGCAGCTCGACCGGGTGACCCGACGGGGGACCCGCACGACGTTCTTCCGGCTGGGCGACGACCCAGGGTTGCGGCACTTCCTCGACCAGCTGGCCGACCGGGTCGGCGGCCGCGTCATCGCGCCGGAGCTGGACGACCTCGGCGCCGCGGTGGTGGGGGAGTACCTCCGGTTCCGCCGCGCCGGCTACGACGACCTGGAGTGGGAGGCCTGATCGGCTGAGGGCTGGGCTGCTGGGGCTGAGCTGCTGGGGGCGTCCGCGTGTCGGCCCGGGCCGGCCGGGGGAGTTGTCCCTAGCCTGTCGAGGTGACCACCCACTACCGCTGGCAGCTGCAACCGCGGTTCTTCGTCATCCTGGGCGTGCTGGTGGCCCTCATCCTCGGCATCTGGGGCGTCTCGGCCCTCGTCGGGGTGGTGACCGCGCCGCGTCCGGCCGAGTTGCCGCGCGGGGGCCGCACGATCTTCCCTGAGTACCGCCTGTACGGCTATTCCGGCTACCCGGGCTCGTCGGCCCTCGGACGGCTGGGCACCGGTGACCTCGACGAGCGGATGACCGAGATCGAGCAGACGGGCGCCGACTATGTGGGGGACAGGGAGCTGCTGCCGGTCATGGAGCTCATCGCCGTCACGGTGCACGGGACGCCCCAGGCCGACGGCCTGTACCGCACGAGGACGTCCGATGAGATCATCCAGAGCTGGCTGGACGCGGCGCGGCGCCACGAGGCGCTGTTGCTGCTGAACATCCAGCCGGGCCGGGCGTCGATGCTGGACGAGGTGAAGCACCTGGAGAAGTGGCTGGTCGAGCCGGACGTGGGCCTGGCGCTGGACCCGGAGTGGGCGGTGAGTGGCGACGAGATTCCCGGGCGGGTGTTCGGCCACACCACGGGGGCGGAGCTGAACGAGATCGCCGACTGGACCGCCGCGTTGGTCGCCGAGCACGACCTGCCGGAGAAGGTGCTGCTGTACCACCAGCTCCACGAGAACATCGTGTCGGACGAGGCAGCGCTCGTGCCGCACGAGGGTGTGGTGCTGATCAAGTCCATCGACGGCATCGGGACGCCCCGGGCCAAGACCAACACCTACGAGCGCATCGTCGCGACGACGCCCGAGTACGTCCACTTGGGGTTCAAGCTGTTCTTCGAGGAGGACGCCCGCCACGGCCCGCTGATGACGGCCGAGGAGGTCATGGCGTTGACCCCGCAGCCGGAGTATGTGCTCTGGGAATGAGGCTCGGAGCTCAGCCGGCGCCGGGGGCGTCCCAGCGCTCGACGCCGACGCCCGCAGCGGTGAGGATCGCCGCGCCCGAGGGCAGGCCGGAGGTCGCGCGCACCTCCTCGGTGTAGGTGGTCTCGAAGACGACCCGGCGGACGCGGCGGCTGTTGACGATGAGCCGCGCGCAGGTGGCGCAGGGCTCGTGGGTGACGTAGAGGGTGTGCTGTTCACCGTTCCAGTTGGCCGCGAGCAGGGCGTTCACCTCGGCGTGGATGAACCCGCTGAGCCCCTGGTCGAGCGACTCGCGCTCGTTGGGCTCGCCGGCGGCCCGGCCGTTGTAGCCGACGCCCACCACGCGGTGGAAGTGGTCGAGCAGGCAGGCGCCGACGCGCACCTTGGCGTCCGCGCTGCGGGAGGCCCACAGCCGGGCCGTCGCGATACCCAGTTCGTCGAAGCTCGGGCGGTTCGTCGTCATGGCGGCAACCTAGCGGGAGGTGGGCGCAGGCGGGGTCAGTGCTCCAGAGGTGGGTGCAGGTCGCTCATCCGGAACCGCTGGCGAGCCATGACGGCCAGCACGTCCAGCACGAGGGCGGCCGCCCCGATGCCCGCCAGCACCGCGACGTCACCCATCAGATGGGCCCACTGCCCTCCGGAGATGACGACGCGGAAGGCGTCGATGGTGTAGCTGATCGGCATGAACGGGTGGATCCAGGCGAAGAAGGGCGGCAGCACCTCGACCGGATAGGTTCCCCCGGTCGCCGAAAGCTGCAACACCAGCCACACGAGCAGGAGCGCGGAACCGGGCAACCCCAGCGCCATGCGCATGAGGTGCGCGATGCCGGAGAACACGAGGGCTCCCAGGGCCGTCAGGAGCACGGTCGCCACGGGGTGGACGGGGTCGAGCCCCATGCCCCACCAGGTGATGCCGAGCATGAGCAGGGCGCCCGCCAGCGCCACGGTTCCGAACGGCAGCCAGGCGCTCACCGCGAGGCGCAGGGGGTGGAGCCGGCCGGCCAGCAGGCGTCCGGAGATCGGTCGCATGACGAGGAAGCCCGAGATCCCGAAGACCCACATGGCGATCGAGAAGAACAGGGGCGCCAGGCCGCGGCCGTAGTAGGTGGCCGGGTTCAGCACGTCCATGCCGACCTGGACGGGGGAGGACAGGACGAGCGCGGCGGCGTCCTGCTGGTCCTCGGTCAGCAGCGGAATCTGTCGGACGCCGGACGCGAGTCCGTCCCGCAACGTCTGGGCCCCCTCAAGCAGGCGGCCGAGCCCTGTTTCCAGTTGCTCAGACCCCGTCACGAGGCGGGTGAGGCCCTCGTCGAGTTGCTGCCCGCCGTCCACGAGCCGGTCCAACCCCGTCGCGAGGCTGCCCGAGCCGTCCGCCAGCTGGTCCACAGCGTCCGCAACTTGGCCCACGCCAGAGGCCACCGAGCCGGCGCCGTCGGCGGCCCGGCCGGCGCCCGCCGTCAGGTCGTCGGCACCGGACGCGACCCGGTGGGCCCCGTCGTTCAGCGCCGTGAGATCGTCGCGGGCCTGCTGGGCCTTGTCGTCCGCGACGAACGACTGCACCTTCTGGTTCACGGTGGCCGAGTCGGCCGCCACCGTGGCCACGGTGCTCTCGATCGTGCCCGCCCGGTCAGCTGCCCGCTCGAGCGCGGCCCGGGCGTCGGCGAACTGGGGGGAGTCGGCGATGTCGGGGTTGGCCTCGGCCAACGCGTCCAGCCGCGCGGACGCCGCGCTGAGTTCTGCCGAGAGCGCTGCGGCCGCGCAGTCACCCTGGACGGTGTCGTTGATCTGCTGGACGCGGGCGTCGATGGCCTGCACGTCCGTCGCCACCGTCTGCTGCACGGAGATCGCGGTGTCGAGCACGGGGAGCACGGTGTCATTGAGCCGCTGGGTGCCGTCGGCCACCTGGTGCGCACCGTCGGCCAGCGTCGAGGAGCCGGCCGTCAGCTGGTCCAGCCCGGTGTGCACCTGGTCGGCGCCGGACTTCAGTTGGGGCAGCTTGCGATCCAGCTCGGACGCGCCCGCCGCGAGCCGGCCGGCGCCGGCGTCCGCCTGGCGCAGGCCGGCGAGGAGGTCGCCCGAGCCGGACTGGGCGGTCTCCAATCCGGTCGTCAGGTCAGCCGAGCCGGTGTGGGCGTCGGCGAGCCCGGACGCCAGCTGGTCGGCCCCGGAGGCGGCGGAATCCATGCCTCGTCGAATCGTGGCGAGATTCTTGAAGACCGCCTTGAAGTAGGCGTCCACGGCCGCCTTGTCGACCGCATTCTCGATCTTGGTCTGCGCCGATCCGGTCACCGACCCGATGACGAAGCCGTTGGCGTCATTGCGCCGAAGCGTGATCTGGGCCCGCTGGGGGTCGGCGCTCTGGCCGCTCACGAGATCCTCGCTGAAGTCCTCCGGAATCTCCATGACGAGGTAGTAGCGGCCCTCGACCAGACCGGCCTCGGCGTCGGCGCGCGAGGTCACCCGCCAGTCGAACGTGTGTTGCTCGAGAATCTCCCGCTGGACGTCGTCGCCGGCGGCGATCGTCTCGTCGTTCAGGGTGACGGGGGAGTCCTCGTTCACCAGCGCCACGGGCAGCTTCGTCAGGTTCCCGTACGGATCCCAGTTGGCGTAGAGGTAGACCGCGCCGTAGATCACGGGCACCAGGAGGGCGAACAGCAGCGCCAGGACAGGCAGGACGCCGCGGAAGCGGCGAAGTTCATAGCGCGAAAGCATTCACGACTCCTGGGTGATGACGCGGGGGCGCAGGTGCCCGAACGAGAGGGAGAGGGCTTCCCGCGTCTGCGGGGGTGGCAGGTGCAGGACGGCTGCGCCGCGGGGGAGCGGGGAGGACTCCAAGGCGCTCACCACGAAGGAGTGCCCGAGCGTGCCCAGGAGATCCATGGCCCGATACAGCTCCTGGAGTTGCGGCACGGTGAGTGCGTCGTCGACGTCGTCGAGGACGATGTGGTGGGCCGGCCGCTGGCAGGCCAGGAGTGCAGCCAACAGGGTCCGCTCGTAGGCGCTCAGGGTGTCGACCCGGGCCGACGGAGCGAAGTGGTGGTCGATCGCCTCCTGCAGCGCCATGAACGACTCCCGCCCACGGCGCACCCCGATGCCGTCGGCCAGCGCGTGTTCGTCGGCGGCCTCGGCGACGGTGAGATCCGGTTCGAGCTCCACGAGGTCGGTGATCCTGGCGACCGCGGAGCGGTGGCGCAGCAGCCGGGGTTGGCGCAGGCCATCGAGGTCGCCCACGCGCAGGGTGCCCGTCAGGCCACGCATGCGCCCGGTGATCGCGAGCAGGAACGCCGACCTCCCCGACCCCTGCACCCCGAGCACGGCCCCGTGGGTGCGCGGCGGCAGTACCCAATCGACAGGGCCGAAGACGCGGCCGTGCGGCGTGGTGAGTTCAAGGCCCTGCGCCACGAGCGCCTGACCCTCAGGGGTCACGCCCCGTGCAGCATGCCGGGGCGCCGTCCTCGGCGCTGGAGATGCGGTCGTCATCGGTTGGCGTGATCGGCAGCAGGCTCACTGCTGGCCTCAGGAGTGGCCTCGGGCGCGGGCACCTCGCGGGGAGTGTCGTCCGAGGCCGGCTCGGGCAGGGCATCGGGTGAGGTCTCGGGCCCGTCGTCAGCAGGCTCACTGTCGTTCATCGTCATCTCCGGGAGTTGCGGCGTCTGTCAGCTACGATACCATCAGTATCGAATCCCAGTGGTATCGAGGAGTTCGGATGACAGAGGGCACAGGGGCAGGGCGGCCCAGCCGGCCGAAGCGAGCCCAAGTACGCGCCGACATCGTGTCGGCCGCCACGTCAGCCTTTGAATCCGCAGGCTATGCCGACACCTCCGTGGACGCCGTCGCGGCGGCCGCGGGGTACACGAAGGGTGCTGTCTACTCGAACTTCGGCAGCAAACCCGAGCTGTTCGCCGAGGCCTGCGCCGAGAGACTCGCCGCCATCAGCGCCGACCTGCTCGAACGGGTGGCGCCGGTGCTCGATGCGGGGGGCGAGCGAGACGAGCTCGTGCGGCCCCTGGCCGAGGCGGTCGTGGCCGCCACCCTGGACACCCCGTTGCGGTGGCAGCTGCTGCTCAACGAGTTCCGGAGCGTGGCGCTGCGCGACCCGGCCGTCGACGCGGCCTATCAGAAGCTGTCCGCGCGTCGCGTCGCTGTCCTCGTCGAGCTGCTGAGCTCCAACGCCTACCTGGCCCGCTTGGCGCCGGCCGCTCTGCAGCGTTCGGTGCTCGTGCTGCTCACCTTGGTGAACGCGCTCGCCCTGGAGCACGCAGCGGCCCCCGAGACCGTCGATGCGTCGACGGTCACCCACATCGTGGCGGCGTTCTTCGACGTCGTCCTCCCCTGAGAAACGTCACCGAAAGAAGGAGTCATGTACTACAGCAGCGGCAACTACGAAGCCTTCGCCCGCCCGCGCAAGCCGGAGCGCGCGGAGCGCATCGGAACCGTCTACATCGTGGGGTCCGGGCTGGCCGGACTCGCGGCAGCCGGGTTCCTCATCCGCGACGGCCAGGTGCCGGGAGCTCAGATCACCATCCTGGAGGCTGCGCCCATCCCCGGCGGCGCCCTGGACGGGATCCAGGATCCACACCGAGGCTTCAAGGCTCGCGGCGGGCGGGAGATGGAGGACCATTTCGAGTGCCTCTGGGATCTGTTCCGCTCGGTGCCGAGCCTTGAGAAGCCCGACGCGAGCGTCTTGGACGAGTTCTACTGGCTCAACAAGGATGATCCGAACTACTCGCTGCTCCGAGCGACCGAGAACCAGGGCAAGGACGCCCATGCCGACAGGAAGTTCCGTCTCACCAAGCGGGCGCAGAAGGACCTCACTAAGCTCTTCTTGACCCGGAACGAGGATCTGCACGACAAGCGGATCAATGAGGTGCTCGGCAGGGACTTCCTCGCCAGCACCTTCTGGATGTACTGGCGCACCATGTTCGCGTTCGAGGAGTGGCACTCGGCCCTGGAGATGAAGCTGTACCTGCAGCGATTCGTGCACCACATCGGTGGGCTGCCGGACTTCTCAGCGCTCAAGTTCACCAAGTACAACCAGTATGAATCGCTGGTCCTGCCCCTGGTCGAATGGCTGAAGGACGCCGGCGTCCAGTTCGCCTACGACACTCGCGTGACGAACGTGGCCTTCGACATCACGGCTCAACGCAAGACCGCCAGGCGCATCGACTGGCTACGGGCGGGGGAGACCGGCGGCACCGATCTGGGACCGGACGACCTCGTCTTCATCACCAACGGGAGCCTCGTCGAGAACTCGCGGTGGGGCGACCATCACACACCCCCGGAGTACGATCCCGAGATTCACGAGGGTGGGCTCTGGGCGCTGTGGCGGGCCGTGGCACGGCAGGATCCGAGCTTCGGGCGTCCGGACGTGTTCTGCACCCACCCCGAGGAAACCACGTGGGAGTCGGCGACGCTGACCACCCTCGACGCGCGGGTGCTGCCGTACATCCAGGCGATCTGTCAACGCGACCCGTTGTCGGGGCGTGTCGTGACCGGCGGAATCGTGACCGTGCAGGATTCGAGTTGGCTGATGAGTTGGACCATCAACCGGCAGCCGCACTTCGCGAGCCAGCCCGAGGGCACCGCTGTGGTGTGGATTTACGGCCTGTTCTGTGATGCCGTGGGCGACTTCGTGAAGAAACCCATGCGCGACTGCACGGGTGAGGAAATCGCGGCCGAGTGGCTGTTCCACCTGGGGGTGCCGGTGGACCAGATCGCCGAACTTGCTGCCTCCGCCGTGGTCTGCCTCCCGTGCATGATGCCGTTCGTCACCTCCTTCTTCGAGCCCCGCCGGGCGGGAGATCGTCCGAACGTCGTTCCGGACGCCGTGACCAACGCCGCGTTCGTCGGCCAGTTCGCCGAGACGGAGCGCGACTGCATCTTCACGACGGAGTACTCGGTGCGCACCGCCATGGAGGCGGTCTACACCCTGCTCGACATCGAGCGGGGCGTGCCGGAGGTGTTCGCATCGACCTACGACGTGCGTTCCTTGGTCGACGCCGCCGTGCGAGCGCGTGACGGTGCCAAGTTCCCGGTGCCGCGGCCGGTTCAGCGGCGGCTGGACCGGACCGTCATCGGGCCGCTCCTGCGTCAGTACGGGGCGATGTAGGAATCAGCCGACCGCCAAGACGTCCACGGTGGGCTTCGGTGGCCGTGCCCGCGGCCGCCGACGCCCACCGGCGGTTGTCCGATAATGCACATTATGTCAGATTCCACCAGGACTGCCACGGGGGTGTCGATCAGTCTGTGTCCCCTCGTCCCCGACCTGGCACTATTCGCACTCACTTGGCACCTGCTATAGTAAGTCGCACCGCCTCGCACATACCTGGCACCGCGTGGCATCGCTCAGGAGGGACCGTCAATGTCGCGAACCGCGTCAGCGCAGCAGGTCCCCGCGAACCTCTCTGCGACCGAGACGCTGTTCGAGGCCGTGATCGGAGGCCAGCGTGTCTCTCGCTTCGTCAGCGACGGGCTGGACCATCTTGTCGTGGAGACGGCCACGCCGGTCCGGTCCTTCTTTGCTTGGAAGGGAAAGCGGAACTACGAGGGCCGCTACTTCAGCGCCACCACAGGTGGGCACGTCGTCTTCGAGAGCCACCTGGAGCACGACTACCTCATTAGCGTGGACGCCGACCCTGCCGTACTCGCCGTCGCGGCGCAGCCCTTCCTGCTCATCTGGCCACGGGGCCAAGCAGGTGGCAAGTTCCACTACCCAGACTTCTTCCTCCGCCTGCGCGACGGGAGTGCCCGGGTCGTGGACGTGCGCCACCCCGACCGCGTTGAAGCCGCAGAGAAGCAGTTCGCATTGACTCGCGAGGTGTGCGAGGGGCAGGGATGGCAGTACGAGGTGTGGACCGGACTACCGCCCGTGAACATGGCCAACCTGCGCTGGCTTCACGGCTACCGTCTCGACCGCTTCGCCCCTGACGACGCGCTGCGCCGGATCATCCTCAACTCCTTCTCCCCTGGCACCGAACTGGCCCCCGGCCTACGCCGGGCGGTCAAGTCCAGCGGTGAGGACAAGGACCGCGTGCACGCGGCGATCCTCCACCTGATGTTCTTCGGCACGCTGAGCGTCGATCTGGGCCAACCCTTGTCCATGGACTCCCACATCACCCTCGCGGAGGTCTCATGCGCTTCGTGAGGCCCTTGGACCTGATCGAGTACGACGGGCAAGGCTGGCAGGTCGTCTCGGTGGACGAGGACGCGATGGTGGTGCTGCGCAACCTCGCGGACGCCCAGTTCCGCACCGTGGCCGGGGTCGACCTGCTCCAGGACGTAACTCCTGCCATTCCCCAGCCCAAGCCCACAACCCTGCCCAATCTCAGCGACGCCTCGATACTGGAGGACCTCGACCCCGAGGACCGTGCCCGCACCGAGTTCCTCCACCGGGCTGTCTTCGAGGTGCTCACCGGCAGACCCCCGGGCGCGCTGCCCCAGGACTTCGAGCCGGACCCGGCCTACGACCTCGCCACGACGACGCTGGGTGAACGGCTGGAGGTCAAGAGCGCCCGCCTGCGAGAGGCAGGGACCCCGATCTCGGTGCGTTCGTTGAAGCGCCACATCGCCGCCTATCGCAAGGACGGGATCAAGGGCCTGGTCGACGGTCGGGTCCTGCGCCAGCAGGCTGGCACAGGGTTCCAGTCCGAGCAGATCGTGGCTCTGCTGGAGGAAGCCATGACGGGTCAGGAGTTGAAGTCCACCGGCACGCGCTCCCGGCTGATCCAAGAGGTTCGCTGGAAGGCCGAGGAGCAGAACATCACGGTGCCCCACGAGGCCACCATGTACCGGCTGCTGAAGCGCCTCGAACGAGGACGCCACACCTTTGGCAACGCAACCACCCGCCGCTCCACGGCCAACCGCCCGGACCGGACGTTCGGAGGCCAGACGCCTCAGCGTCCCGGGGAACTCGTGGAGATCGACTCCACTCCCCTGGACGTGCGCCTGCTCCTCGATGACGGCACGGTCTCCACGGTCGAGTACGACAAGAAGGGCAACGTGGTTGCCTCCAGCATGGAACTGACCGTCGCCATCGACGTGGCGACCCGCGTGCCTCTGGCCGCAGTGCTGCGGCCCTCCACGAAAGCCGCTGATGCTGCCATCCTGCTGGCGAGGATGCTCACCCCGGTTCCCGAGCAGCCGGGATGGCTCGGCACGGTCGACTATGCACGGGACACGATCCGCGCCGGGGTGATCCCCGACCAGGACGAGGTGCTCAGAATCATGGCGTCCAGGCCCACTATCGTCCCCGAGTCCATCACCATCGACAGAGGCAAGGCTTACGCCTCCTCCACCTTCCTCAACGGCTGCGAGATGCTGGGCATCTCGGTGACCATGGCCGCGCCTCGAAGCCCCACGGACAAGCCCCACATCGAGCGGTGGTTCCGCTCGCTGAACACGCTGTTCACCCAGTTCCTCGGTGGCTACAAGGGGTCCAACGTCCTCCTGCGTGGACATGACCCCGATGGGGAGGCCGTCTTCAACGCGGCCCAGGTCTCCGTCCTGCTCGACCTGTGGATCGCGCAGGAGTGGATGCACCGTCCCCACGACAGACTGCGCCATCCTGCCCTTCCCAAGCGGACCCTCACCCCTGGTGAGATGTACTCCATCCTCTCCGGGGTCACTCCCTCGGTGCCGATGCCGCTGGCCCGAGAGCAGTTCATCGGGCTTCTCCCCCGCGAGTTCCGTGCCGTGAACGCGGACGGAATCACCATGGACCAGATGCGCTTTGACTCCCCAGCACTGCATCCCTACCGTCGCCGCCCCTCGGGTCGAGGAGAGCCGCACCCGGACCTCTGGCAGGTGCACGCGGACCCCTACCGGATGAACTGCATCTGGCTCTATGACCATGAGAAGCGCGAGTACATCCAGGCCGACTGGACCATGGCCAAGCAGGCAGTCATGCCGTTCTCGCGCGAGACGCTGGCGCTGGCGCGGCGAATCATCCGGGGCAGAGGCGAGCCCGTCTCCGGTCAGTCCATCCTGCGGGAGGCCAATCGGATCATGACCGAGCCGCTCACCGCTGCGGAGAAGCGAGCCAAGAGGCGGCAAGCCACTCCCCTGGTCCCGCCAGCCGACCCTGATCCCGATGCCCCCATGGTGGATGCGGGCGAGCCCGTGCAGTCACCCTCGCCTCCCCGACCGAGCAAGCCCGCCCCCAGCACGGCCCACCTCATGGGCCACTTTGACGAGGAGTGATCCATGGCCGTCCCGAACACACTGGCGCGCTGGGAGAAGTTCCGCCAACGTGAGCGACTCACCTGTGAGGTGGTGAGCCCTCGCGACCTGATGCGGATGAGCGTGGAGGAGCGTGAGGACTACAACGACCTGCGCCTGCGCGTGATCGCTCAGGACCGGGTGCTGAAGACCCCTGACTTGCACCGACTGGAGGTCATGCTCGCGGACCTGCTGGCCGACCAGATGGAGGACACCTCCGTCGCCAAGCACATGCTCTCCGTCTCTGGCCGCTCAGGCATGGGAAAGAGCACAGCGGTCCAAGCCCTGGGGCGTTCCTACGACCGACGTTGGCGCAGGCAGCAGGGACGCCAGGACGATGTGGAGTTCGTGCCCATCGTCTACGTCGGTGTCGAGCCCGCGACCACTCCCAAGAGCCTCATGCAGTCCTTGGCAGCGTTCTTCAACCTCCCTCAGTATGACCTCGCGGTGACCAATCGCATGACCCAGAGCCAGACCGGATTGGCCCAGAGCGGAAGGAAGGAGCCCAACGAGGTCCTGATGCGTGATCTGCGGCCGTTGGCAAGGATCACTGCCGGCGACTGGTTCCGGATCACGGATCTACGCGCACGACAGCATGGTGACGTGCTCGTGGGGTGCTTTGGTGCCCAGGTCGTGTCGATCTACCACATCGTCGGGTGGGAGCAGCAGCCCGATCAGACCATCCGGTTTGAGGTGAAGCCGGCGACTGAGTGGTCGGCGATGCTGGGGACCGGGCAGCCGGGTGGCCCGTGGAAGCAGGGCGAGGCCCGCGGCTCGAGGTACGTCGACAGCGAGAGCTACCGTGAGCGCTACGAGCGGCCGACGACGACGGGGCGGGACACCGCGGCGTGGAAGCGGCTGACTGGCGAGCTGGCACTGCGTCACCAGGGACTGATCGATCGTGACCCGATCCCGGTGGAGTCGGTGGATCACCCTGCGCACCTGACGGTGGAGTGGCCCGGCATCCCCCCAATCGGTCTGCAGTTCACGTCGACGGGGATCTTGGAGATCGAGGTCCCGCAGGGGTTGCGGACCCGGGTGGTGCACGCCAAGGACGTGACGGCGTCGGATCAGCAGATTGCCGCGAAGCTCGGGGTCTCCGTCAGCACGGTCCGGCGGTGGAAGCGCCGCTAGCAGGCCGGCAGAGCCGGCTGCAGAGGCTCGTCGACGTGGTCTGCGTGCTCGATGCCGGCGGCGCTGTGGACGACGCTCTGGCCGCGCTCCAGGGCGTCGCCGCAGGTGATGCAGACGCCGACGCCGTGGTCTTCGATGGTCTCCAGGACTCGGATGGGTTGGGGGGCAGGTGACGTGTTCACACCGAGACAAGGTGCAGCGCTGTGACCGTCAGCCGGCGTCCCATTCCCGCAGCACTGACATGAAGTCCTCATAGGCGGCGTCGGAGCGTTCATCGGCGGCCGCGCACGCTTCCCACCAGCCTGGGGTTGCGCCGGCCCGCTGGTGGATCTCGGGCAGCAGGAGGGCCAGCTCGGTGATCGGGATCTGGAGTGCTTTCGCCAACTCTTGGGGTGCGCAGTGCCCGAAGTCCGGGTCTGTGTAGCGGGTCATCAGGGGGCTGGTGCGCGTGTGGTCGATGGCTGTGCCGTGATCGGTCATGACCGTGAGCCGGCCTTGGCCGATGGTGATGTCGGTGTTGGAGATCTTGAACAGCGGAACCAGGAACTCTTCGCGCTGGTGGTCATCCCTGGGCCAGAACAGGACCAGCCCGGCCAAGCGGTGGTCGGACCGCTTCACGAGCTCGGCGACCTGTTCGACCTGATTCACCATGTTGCGGCCGTAATGCTCGGTGGGGGTGATCACATGGACGGTGGAGTGGTCACGGATCGACGCGTACACCCGATCAAGTGCCACCGTGGCCGTCCCGTGGTATCCGCCGAACGGCAATGGTTGGTCGTGGCTGTGGGTGTAGGGGGCGCCAGCACGCAGGTGCTCGGCAGCGCTGTCGCCGCGACGACGGATGTCCAGGGGGTCGGTTGCGCGGCCGCGGAGTCGATCAAACCATCCCATCGTCGGCCTCCTCCCTGCGGTGGCCGGCCAAGTCGCGGAAGTCACGAACCGTCCAACCTTCCTCGCGCAGCTCCGCGAGCAGCTCGTCGGAGGGCACGCGCGGGGAGGTGCAGTTGATGACGACGACCGCGTAGCCGCCCTCGGCATAGTCGTTGTGGAAGGGCAGCGCCGGCGCGTGTTCGACGTACTCGACGACAGGGGTCAGCTGGGCGCCCAAGAGTGCCTGGCTGAGTTGGCCGGGGATGAAGCGGTCTCCCTTGGCCGGGGGGAGGGCGAAGGCGACACGTTCGGCGATGAGAGCAGCCTCGAGTTCGGCGTCGACCTTGAAACGCGGATCGGGTGCGTAGAACAGCTGGACGCGGACGGAGGCGTGGAAGCCGGCCGCCAGGGGGGTCTGGTCAGTCATGAGATCCATCGTGGCATCCCTGACAGACAATCCCTGGGTCGCCGGTCAGCTGGAGGTGTCGAGGATGTCGGTCACCTCGGCGTCGGGTGCGCTTGGGCCGAAGTAGTTGAGCTCGAGGTCGCGGGCGAGGAACTCGCTGAGGCCTTCGTCGCCGGAGTTGATCCATGCCAGCTGGGCCTCACGCATTGCCTGAGGGTCGAATCGTCGGCTGACCACGCGATTGCGGACGTCGTTGCTGATCCGGGAGTTGAAGCGGATCTTCAACGACGTGGTCGTGTATGCACGGTCCATGGCGGCATCGTTGCCGGCGAGGCTGGTGGCGCGCACCTCGCGTCTGATCTCTTCTTGGTGCGCCTGCTTGGGTCGTGATTGGCCGGTCAGCCAGCGGCCGATGGTCCGTCCCGACACCCCGAGTGCTCGGCCGGTGGCTTCGCGGTCGATGCCGCCCTTGGCGTTGCGGGCGGCGATGAACTCCAGCTGGCCGCGGATGTCGCGGGAGCCGGGGAGGTCGGTGGGCCGCTGGTCGTGGGCGAACAGGGCTCCGATCGAGGTTCCGCTGTCGTGGCCGCCCACCCAGGCGGGGCGTCGGCTCTCGGTGCGCTCGGCGGCCTGGAGCGCCTGGAGGCCCTTGGGGCTGTGCTGGCCGGCCAGCATGCGGCGCACGGTGTCGCGGGAGACACCCAGGCCGCGGGACGCCCCGTGGATGCTCGCGGAGCCGTCCTCGGTGGTCTTGAACAGCGCGTTGATCCGGTCGCTGATCGAGGGCGTGTCGGCCATGGCTAGTCAGTCCACGTGGTGCCGTGATCGGTGATGAGGCGCATCACAGACACCGGGCGGGGTGCGTTCTGGTTGGCGGCCAGTGCGTCGAGCCAGCGGTCGACTGCGATGTAGCCCTTGGGCTTGAACTTGCCCAGCGACTGGCTGGTGAGGGAGTCGGTGTCGGTGCCGGGCCACACGTCGGCGGGGTCGGTGGAGGCGCCCAGGTACACCACGGCGTCGGTGTCGCCGATCGCGACGGGGATGGGGTGGGCGGGGTTCTTGTCGTGGAGCCGTTGGACGGCTCGCAGCGTGTTGGTGGTGTGGTAGCCGACGATCTCGGCGCGCCAGTGCGGGTAGTACCGCTGGGCGGGCTGCAGCGGGTCCCTGCCGTTGGTCTGGGCGAGGGCGCCGATCCCGCCGGCGTACATGCCTTTGAAGGCACGAGTAGCCACCAGTGCTTGGGCGTGGGGGTCGCCCTCGTGGGCGAGGCGGTCGAGCGCGTCGCCGGCTTCGCGCATGGTTGCTTGCCACTGCTTGAGCTGGGGGCGGCTAGCGGCAGCTGGCCAGGTGTAGGCCTCGAGGATGTCGACGTGGATGCCGTTCTCGAGCAGCCACGCCAGTCGTGCGTTGCAAGTCCACCCGGAGACGCCGGCGGGGTTTCCTGCCGGGTTGAGAGCGTCGAAGCCGCGCAACCAGGGCAGGGGTTGTGCGGGGAGGGGGCCGAGTCGGTAGAGGCCGGCGACCTTGCGGTCGAAGTCGGTGCCCTGCGGGTGGTGGGTCGGGTCACCGCTGCCCAAGACGGCGTTGCCGGCCGAGGCGAGGTAGGAGCGCCGCCGGTCGAACACGTGCGCGAAGCCGGTGCCGTGTTCGGCGAGGAATGCTTCGACGGCGTCCTGGTCGAACCACTGGGGGTTCGCGCCGGCGTCGTTGAGCTGGATGTCGGGGATGGCGACAGGGGGCATGCCATCGCTGGTGGCGTAGGCGATCGACTGCAGGCCCGTCTGGCTGGGGGTGACCGAGTAGGGGAACTTGACCGTCCGGCACCACAAGCCCAGTCGCTGGGCCAGTTCGCCGGCGTCGGGATCGCCCATCAGCAGGGAGTCGTAGCGCCCATTGCCCCACGTCATGCCGGTGATGACCGCGCTCTGGTTGCCGCGGTACAGCTTGATCCACGGCTTCTCGTCGGCGCCGGTGACGTGCCAGCCGGCCGCAGTTGCCGCGGTGAAGAACGGCAGCTGCCGCATGGCGCGCAGTGTGGCCTCGGCCTCGTCGATCGACTCGATCGCGACAGCGGGGAGTCCCAGCCGGTCGCACACGGCGGGCGCCAGCCAGATGCGGCCAGCTTCGGGGCGGTGGTTGCGGTTTCCGCCCCAGCCGATGCGGTTGGTGGTGGCCCACTCGACCAGGTCACCGGCGTGGCTGACCTGGTCGGGGAGCTCGATGCGGGTGCCGTTGGTCAGCCATGCGGCGTCGACGTCGAGTACCACGCTGTCGCTGACGAAGCGTTCGCCGTGGGGTGCCGGCGGCGTGCTGGGGGATGGCTTTGCGCTGGGCAGGGTGACCGGCTGCGCACGGTCGCCGACCTTGCCGGCGCACTCGCCCATGTGCAGCGGGAGGTCCGCCAGGGCGCGACCGGCCGGCTCGCCGCACACCACGCAGGGCTGGTGCTCGGGCAGCGTGACCCACGTCTCGGTGGTGGCGCTGACCTGGCGTTCGGCTCGTTCGGCGCGGGTGGATCCTTGCCAGCAGGCCGAGTGGATCGACAGCCCGTCCACCGTCAGCGCAGCGGGTTGGCCGCACAGCACGCAGGGCTGGCTCGGGGCCAGGGCTGCCCAGCCCTCGTGGCCGCCGCGGTCGAAGAGTCGGGTCGCGGACATGGCTTGGTTGGTCTCCTTACGCGCGCCATGCGTGAGATCACCTGTTACACCTGTTACACCTGTTACAGGCGTAGTCACCGGCTCATTGGTACCTGTTGCAGTTTGGGGGGGTTCCTGTTGCAGGGCCTGCTGGGGGCCTGTTACAGGCCCTTCGGGGGTGTCGTCGGTGGGGTCTTCGAGCAGTTCGTCGGGGATGAAGAGCCGGTAGCAGCGGATCAGCTTGCGGCTTGTAGCGCCCCGGCCGAGCTGCAGGAGGGACTGGAAGGTGGTGCCGCGGCCCTTTTTGGCGGCGCTCGTGGAGCGGACGAGGACTTGGTCGGCCTCCAGCTGCTTGGCCGCCAAGGACAGGTTGATGTCGGCCTCCTCGCCCATCCGCGACCAGGTGGCCGGGAGGACGCACACCGAGCCGTCGCGGTCGATGATGCCCAAGATGGTGGCCAGGATGCCGTGCCGCGGCATGGGCTCGGCGTGGGAGTCGCCCACCGTGCGCGCCTCGGCGTTCTCCAGGTAGTCGTCGATCCGGGGCCACGCGCCTCCCGCTGCGGCTCGCACCGCGGCACGACCGGCGAGGGGCCCACCATGGCGGGACGACTCAGCGCACGCGCGTTCCTGGCGGCCGTGCTCGACCACGGCAGCTTCCAAGGGTGGGACGCCCCCATCCCGCTTCGCGACGGCATCAGCCAGGACTACCGCGCGGCGCTGTCCGCGGCACGCAACGCCACCGGCGAGGACGAAGCGGTCATCTCCGGCACCGGCCGCATCGGCGGCCACGCGGTCGCGGTGATCGTGAGCGAATTCGGCTTCCTGGGCGGCTCCATCGGCGTGGACGCCGCCAATCGCGTCGAGGCGGCGGTCCGCCGCGCCACCGCGGAGGGACTCCCTCTGCTCGCGGCGCCGGCGTCCGGGGGCACCCGCATGCAGGAGGGCACCCTGGCGTTCGTGCAGATGGTGCGGATCACGGCGGCGGTCGTCGACCACAAGAACGCGGGCCACCCCTACCTCGTCTACGCCCGCCACCCCACCACCGGCGGCGTGTTCGCGTCCTGGGCGTCGCTGGGCCAGGTCACGCTCGCCGAGCCGGGAGCGCTGCTGGGATTCCTCGGGCCGAAGGTGTTCGAGGCGCTGCACGGCGTCCCATTCCCGCGCGGCGTCCAGCAGGCGGAGAATCTCGCGCGCCGCGGCCTGGTCGACGACGTGGTCGGGCTCGCGGCGCTGCCGGGACACCTCGCGCGGGTGCTGAACATCCTCGACGTGCCGCAGCGTCCGGTCGCGGTTTCCCCGGGCACCTCGACGCCGCCGCCGGCGTCCACCCTTGCCACGGCCGGTGCGCACCCCGAACCCGAGGCCGCCTCGGGCGACCCGACCTGGGACTCGGTGCTGCGCACCCGTCAGCCCGGACGTATCGGGCTGGAGTACCTGCTCCGGCACACCGCCGAGGGATTCGTGCCGCTGATGGGGACGGTGCTGGACGCCCGCCACTCCGGCATCGTGGTGGGGCTGGCCCGGCTCGCCGGCACGTCGTGCGTGATCGTCGGCCAGGAGCGCGACTCCCAGCGCGAACACACCCCGCTGGGGCCAGATGAGCTCCGCGCGGCGCGGCGCGGGTTCCGGCTGGCCGGCGAGTTGGACCTACCCCTGGTGACGGTCATCGACACCCCGGGCGCGATCCTGTCGGCGGCCGCCGAGGAGGGCGGGCTGGGCGGCGAGATCGCGCGCTGCCTGGCCGACCTGCTGGCGCTGCGCTCCCCTATCGTGTCGCTGCTGCTGGGCGAGGGCACCGGCGGCGGGGCGCTGGCGCTGCTGCCCGCGGACCGCGTCCTGGCCACCGAGCACGCGTGGCTCGCGCCGCTGCCGCCCGAGGGCGCCAGCGCGATCACCCACCACGGCGACACCTCCTTCGCCGCCGACCTGGCCCGCCGGCAGCGCATCTCGGCACGCGACCTGGCCCGCGACGGCATCGTGGACGCGATCATCCCCGAGGTCGCCGACCGCGACCGGTTCGCCGCGACGATCGCCCACGGCCTCGGCGTCCAGATGGCCGCGGCGTCGGCGACCCCCTGGCAGGAGCGCCTCCCCCGCCGCACCGAGCGCTACCTCCGCTGAGCGTTCCCCGGCCGGCGGGGCCAGATCCTGGACGCCGAGCCGAGTCCTGGAGGCGTCCGGCCGAAGTCCTCGGCGGGGTAACTCGAAGTCCTCGGCGGTGAGACTCGAAGTCCTCGGCGGGCTAAGCCGAAGTCCTCGGCGCGTGTCTGCGCCGAGGACTTCGGGTTACGGCGTCCAGGACTCATGTCGTCGGGGCGGTTGTGCCGGAGACCTCGACCAGGCCCGTGCGGAAGGCGTCCCAGGCGGGGCCGGGCAGCTGGGCGCGCCACTCGGCCTCGATCCGCTCGAACAACTCGTGGACGACGCGCTGGGCGTCCTCGCCGCGCGGCGTCAGCTGGACGAGGTGAGCGCGGCCGTCAGTGGGGTGGGCGGCGGCCTCGACGTAGCCCAACTCGATCATCCGGGCCACCTGCTGGCTGATCGCCTGCTTGCTCACGCCGCTGAGCCCCACCAGGTCCGCCGGACGCTGCGGCCCGCCCTGCAGCCAACGCAGCACGTTGGACGAGTGGGCCAGGCGCAGCTCCGCGTGCG
Source organism: Propioniciclava soli (assembly GCF_038502305.1). NCBI lineage: Bacteria > Bacillati > Actinomycetota > Actinomycetes > Propionibacteriales > Propionibacteriaceae > Propioniciclava > Propioniciclava soli. The sequence continues at coordinate 1,824,222 of NZ_CP115965.1, read as the reverse complement.
GCGTCTGTTCGATGAGCGCCTGGAAGCGGTCGACGAACCGCGTCAGGGCGGCGTCCAGCAGCGCGGGCAGCGGCGGGCCCGGCAGCGGGCCGAGCTCCGAACCGGCGACCACAGGTGGAGCGGCAGGCGCCGGCGCGCGCCGGCCGTCGGCCCCGTCGCCCCTCTGGCCACGGCCGTTCGCACGCCCTCCACGCCTCGCGGACCCCTTCATCATCGGCTCCCCTCCCCCAGCCCGGACGAATTTAGTCTAGCCCCTTGACTTCCGGGTAACACCAGCTCAGACTGAAGTCGTCTAGCCGCTTGACCATCAAGGAGGCGCACCATGAACACCCTGCTGATACTGGTCGGATCGCAACGTCCCGACGGCTTCAACCACGCCCTGGCCCGCGCGGCCGAGGCGCTCCTCGCCCCGGGCTGGCGCGCCGAGACCTTCGACGCCCTGGCCCTGCTCCCTCACCTCCGCGAGGACCTGGACGAGCCCGGCCAGGACGCCACGCTCGACCGCTTCCGTGACGCGGTGCGACGCAGCGACGCGATCCTGTTCGTCACGCCGGAGTACAACGGCGGCCCGCCGAGCCTCATCAAGAACGCGCTCGACCACGCGTCCCGGCCGCGCCGCGACGCCCCCATCGCCGGCATGCCCGCCGCGGTGATCGGCGCCACCCCCACCCCCGGCGCGACGGCCGCGGCCCGGGAGGCGCTGATCCGGGGCCTGGCCATCGCCCACGCGGCACCGGTCGAGGCGACGTTCGGCGTCGCGGAGGCTCATCTCCACCTGGACGCCGACGGCTACGACGCCGCGGTGCGCGCCGGCCTACGGCCCGTGCTGGACGCCCTCCTGGCCGCCGCCCACCGCCCGAGCCCCACGCGCGACGACCTGGTCGCCGCCTAGCCGAGGGAGAGCCGCATGTACGCCATCGTCCGCCGCATCACCCTGCCGCCCGACCTGTCCGAGAACGACGCCCGCGACCTCGACCACTTCCGCCGGGTGCACGAGAGCCGCCCCGGCTTCATCGGCGCCCTCGAGATCGAGGAGGACGGCGGCCGCCGGCTGCTGGTCAACCTGTGGGAGTCGCGCGAGGCCGCCGAGGCCGGACGCCGCACCGTCGCCCCGCTCGCCGCCGCCCACGTCGTGCCCCACGCCACCGAACCTCCCGAGCTGGTCGCCGTCGGCCCGGTGCGGACCGGCCTCGCCATCAGGGCCCGGTCGTGAGCGCGGACGGCCTCGGAGCGGCAGCACCGCCGCCCGGTGCGGGCGGCGACGCCTCGATCTCTCGCCGGTCGATGCTGGGTCTATCACCCATCTAGCACGGACTGCCGTCCCCGCCGGGGGCTCTCCCTGAGGTATCCCTGATTGCCCTATGACGGCCGGGAATGACCCCGCGTTCGTGTCAGGCTCGAGGCAGGACGGGAAGCGATGACGCAGCCGTCGACCCCGTGGCCAACAAACCCCCACACCCCGAAGGAACGAAGACATGAACGTGAAGCCCAGGAAGGGGCGCATCGGCCTCATCATCACCGGCATCGTCGTCGGAGCCATCGCCCTGGCGGGCGGCTGGACCGCGGTGTCGTTCACCAGCGACAACGGACCCGCCCCCTTCTCGCTCCCCGACACCCCGGCGGCGACCCTGTCCTCCGTCGACGGGCAGTGGCAGACGACGGGTGGCGAGGTGGGCTACCGTGCGAAGGAGGAAGCGTTCGGCGTCAGCCACGAAGTCGTCGGACGCACCGACCAGGTGACGGGCACCGCCACTGCCGAGGGAGGCGCCCTCACCAAGGCGACCGTGACCGTGCCGCTCACCGCTTTCATCGTCAACGGCAAGCCTCATCCCGCGACCAGCACGGTCGTGGACGCCGAGCGGGTACCGAACGCGACGTTCACCGCCGAGGGCATCGGAAGCCTGGAGGACAGCAAGCCCCTGGAGGTGACCGGCACCCTGGCGTTCAACGGTCAGTCCCACCCCGTCACATGGACCGTGACCCCCAAGGCGACGGCCGCAGACGAGCTCGCCCTGCTCGGCACGACCTCCATCGACGTCACCCAGTGGGGTGTCACGCCGCCGTCCGAGGGCGGCATGTTCTCCATCGAGAAGCAGGTCACCTTGGAGTTCGTGACCTCCTGGAAGCGCTGATCCACGGCGAAGGGCCGGCACCGGGCGGGTGCCGGCCCTTCGCCGTGCCCGGTCGGGCCCGCGCGGGGCCGATCGGGCGTCGGGATCGGAAAGGATGCCTCAGGCCAGCGGCTGGACGGCGCGAAGCAGCCAGCTGACCGACCAGCCCGGCCCGCCGTCGGCGCAGTGTGCGCGCCCGACCAGGCCGAGCTCCTCGAGCCCCTCCAGCGCGACCCGGGTCGACCCTGCGCGCCAGCCGAGCACGTCCTTCAGCGCGCGGACCGAGAACGGGCACGGCAGCTGCAGCGCCACGCCCAGCAGGGTGCGTTCCAGAGGGGTCAGCGTCGCCACCTGCTCCCGGGCCAACTGCACCGGCAGCCCGCCGACCTTGTCGAACTCGAGGCCACGGAGCTGATCGTCGACGAGATGCGCCCACAGGCGGCCCGGCGACATGGACGGATCGGGGATCCGCGTCGCCACCGCGCGCAGCAGTGCCGGGATGCCGGCGCAGACACCGATGATGCGGGCGAAGGCCGGCCCGTCGATCATGTCGCGGTACTTCGGCCCCAGCAGGCGGAGCAGGAAGGCCTTGCTCTGCTGCCGGTTCAGTGGCTTTCGGTGGATCCGCACCGAGCTCTCCGGCGGCGTCACCATCCGGTGGCCGGTCACGACCACCAGGGAGCGGGGGTTGATGGCCAGCAGCGGATCCACCTGCTCGGCGTCCACCGCATCCTCCAGGACGAGGACCACCGGACGATCGGCGAGCGCCTCCTGATAGCACCGCTCGATGCTGCCGCAGACGTCGGTCGGCTGGCGCAGCACCGACAGGATGTCGGTCATGACGCGATGCGGCGGGATCGGCCTGTGTTCCTCGTCGGCGAGCGAGGCCAGCACGCGCGGGCCGTCCAGCGGCCAGGCTCGGGCCACGGCCACCGCGAGCGTCGACTTGCCGAGCCCCGGCATCCCGGTGACCGACACGGTCGGGACCTGCCGTGGATGGGCGGAGCGGAGGTGATCGACCCGGGCCGCGAGTGCCCGAAGGTCCGGCCCGTCCAGCTCCGCCCCGGCCACCGGCGGCGGCAGCGGCGACGCCACCACCGGGGGCGGGTCGAGGACGACCGTCGCGGCGGCCGGCGCCGGAGGAGGTCCGGGAACGGACGCGTCGTGCGACACCGGGGACGGCCGCGCGGGCCGCCACCCCGGCTCCTCGCCCCGGAGCAGTGTCACATGGAGATCCATGACCTCGCGGGAGGGATCCAGGCCGAGTTCGTCGCGCAGGCCGGCCTCCAGCCGGTGGAAGGCGTCCAGCGCCTCGGCCCGGCGTCCCGAGCGGTGCAGCGCGAGCATCAGCTGGGCGCTCAGCGGTTCGTGGGTGGGATTCTCCCGCACCAGCCGCTCCAGCGAGGGCAGGTACGACTGGTGCTTCCCCAGCCCCAGGATGGCCGCCCCCAGGTCCTCTGCGACGGACAGGCGGGTGTGGTCGAGCGAGGGCAGCAGGATGTCCCGCAGTTCGGGGGTGACCTCCGTCAGGATGCACCCACGCCACAGGCCCAGCGCGCCCGTCAGTGTCTGCTCGGCCCGGTCGAGCTCGCCTGCGGCGAGCTCGCGATGGCCCTGCCGGGCGAGCGCGGTGAACTCGGCGGCGTCGAACCAGGCATCCGACCGATCCAGGTGGTAGCTGTCGCCCTGCCGATCGATGGCGGGGGCCTCGCCGAGCACGGCGCGCAGCCGCGACACGTACGTGTACACCTGCGCCTTCGCCGTCGCGGGCGGCCGCTCGCCCCAGAGGTAGGCGGTCATCGCCTCGTCGGAGACGCGCTGCTGGAAGAGCAGCGCCGTGAGAACGCTTAGGACCTTCGCTCCGCGGATCTCGACGGGGAGGCCGGCGGAGTTGGTGATGGAGATGGGTCCGAGTAGAGCAACGCGCATGCTTCCTCCGCGTCTCTTGGGCTGATGTCTCGCTGCGGGTCCGGTGGGTGGTGTCTGCCACGCTAACAGCGAAGAATCGCCCGCGCTGGGAAGCCGCGAAAATTCAGTACACTATGTATCGAAGCTGGTCGCAGGGCTTCGTCGTGCTCTCGCTCAGGCTCTCACCGCCGTCACCAACGTGAACAGAACGCCGCCTGCGGCCCCCCAGCGGCCCTCGTAGCGACACGCGACCGTCCGGTCGGCCAGCACGTCCACCGCGAACACACCGCCCTGCTCCACCGTGACGCGCGCCTCGTGAAAGTCCAGCCAGCGCCTCTCCAGCGGCCACCAGGCCTTGAACACCGCCTCCTTGGCACTGAACACCAGCCGGTCATGGGCGCCGGTCCCGAGCCGCTCATCGGTCCGCAACACGTGCTCGATCACCTCGGCAGGCAGCGGACGGTCCGGTTCGGCGTCGATGCCGATCCCGAGCACCTCCCCGCCGGCCCAGCCGACGGCCGCGGCGCGGAACCCCGTGCAGTGCGTGAGGCTGCCCAGCACTCGGTCGGGCCACACGGGCGCCCGGTCCTCCCCCACCGGGAGCGGCACGGGGGACGCCCCCAGGCGGCGCAGCGCCTGCCGCGCGCAGTGACGGCCGGTCGCGAACTCGGCGCGCCGCCCGGCGACCGCGCCCTCCACCGCGGCCCGTTCCTCGTCGAACAGCACCACCCCGGCCACGTCGCCGCGCGTCTGCGACGCGTGGAACCCCGCCGGGAGGAGGTCGTCGAGCATCACGCGGGAGTCCCGACGAGCGAGCCCGCCAGTTCGGCGGCGATGTGGTCCACGACGCCGGGCCCGTGCTCGGTCAGATAGAAGTGCCCGCCGTCGAAGGTTCGAACCCCCGCCAGCGGCGCGTACTCCCGCCACCGCAGCAGGTCCGCCGGCCCGACCAGCGCGTCCTCGCGCCCGCCCAGCACCGTCACCGGCACGTCGAGCGGCTCGCCGGCGCCGATCCGGTACGTCTCGAGCATCTCGAAGTCCGCGCGGATGATCGGCAGGACGAGTCCCAGCAGGTCCGGATTGGCGAGCACCTCCGGCGGCGTCCCGTCGTAGGAGCGCAGCCGCTCGATCAGCACCCCGTCGGACGCCGCATGCAGGGCCTCGCCCCGGCCGGCGTTCCGAACGGGAGCCGCCATGGCCGACAGGAAGAGCCGGCACGGGAGGGGGCCGCCGCGGTCCGCGAGCACCCGCGCCGTCTCGAAGGCGATCAGTGCTCCCATGCTGTGCCCGAACAGCGCGAAGGGGCGGTCGACCTGGGCCGCGATCGCGGCGGCGACCCGGCCCGCCACGAGGTGCATGCGGCGCAACGGTGGCTCGCCGAACCGGCGTCCGCGCCCCGGTAGCTCGACCGCCCGGACGGTCATCCAGTCCGGCGCCCAGCCCTGCCACTCCCGGTAGCTCAGCGAACTGCCGCCCGCATGCGGGAGGCACAACAGCTCGCACTGAGCCCCGGGAGCCCGGTCGTCCAGGATCCAGTCAGCAGCTCGGTTCATAGGTACGCGCTCCTTCGATCCTTCCGTTCTCGATGCGCAGGAGCCGATCTCCCGCTCCGAAGTAGCGGTCATCGTGGGTGATGGCCACCACGGTCTTGCCGCGTTGTTTCAGTTCGGGAAGCAGTTCGCGGTAGAACACCTCCTTGAAGACCGGGTCCTGGTCGGCGGCCCACTCGTCGAACAGGCAGATGTCGCGGTCCTCCAGGAGGACGCAGACGAGCGCCAGCCGCTTGCGCTGCCCCGTCGACAGCTTGGTCGTCGACCACGTGCCGTCCGGCCGCAACCGGACCCGGTCGGCGAGCTGGAGACGTTCGAGGTAGTGCTGGACGCGGTCGGCGTCCCCGGCTCCGGGCAGCCCCACGAGCGTCTCGAACACCTGGAAATCGGCGTAGATGGCCGAGAACAGCGACCGGAACTCGGCCAGGTGCACCTCGTCGACCGGCGTCCCGTCCACCGCGATGCGACCCTCCTCGGGTAGGTAGAGGCCCGTCACCAGCTTGGCGAGCGTGGTCTTGCCACTGCCGTTGGGCCCGCTGATCAGGACCACCTCTCCCCGCTCGAGGGTGAAGTCGAGCGGGCCGAGCACGAAGCGCTCGTTGCGTGGCCCCGGGTAGGTGTGGTGGATGCCCTCGTAGGAGATGCGATCCCAGGCCGCGAACGCGCCCGTGACCGGCGCCGCGCCCTCGTCGACGCCCTCGCTCAGAGCCGCGGCGCGCCCCCGCATGCCCTCCAGGGCGACGGCCCCCTTGGCCAGCGTCGGCACCCAGGTCAGCACCGCGTCCAGGCTCGACACGGCGAACAGCAGCACGAGCACCGTGCCGGAGACGACCTCCCACGGCAGCCCCAGCGGCCCGAACATGAGGACGCCCAACAGCGCGTAGAAGACGAGCTGGCCGCTCGCGCCGGCCCCGAGGAACAAGGTGAGCCCCGTCACGCTCTCGCGGCGGTGCACCTCGGCGGTGCGGTCGAGCATGCGGCCCGCGATCAGCCGGCGCCGCTCGGCGTTCAGCTTCAACTCCTTGACCCCCTCGGTGACCTCCTTGAACGCCGTGAACAGCGCGTCCTGCTCGATACGGGCGGCCGTGAGGTGCCGGGTGCCGCGCACCGACCAGGCCAGATACAGCGCCACGCCCAGCGCGATCGCGATCGCCGTGGCGAGTCCGACCAGGGGCGAGACGACCAGGAGGTAGACCAGCGTCACCGTGACGAACGCGGCCCCGGCGATCACGAGAGGGATGCCCGGCAGCGCGTTGGCGACCAGCACCACATCGTCGGCGAGCGCCGAATAGACGGACGCCTGGCCGACCTCCTCGACGCGCCGCAGCCGGGCCCCCAGCATGGCGTCGATCAGGTCGCGCCGGAGCCGCACGATCGAGCGGTGGCTGACCCGATGGACGATCGCCTGCGCCACGGTCCGGGTGGTCACGCTCGCGACCACGACCACCGCGAACAACCACGGCAGGGAAGCCGGGATGACGCCGTTGGAGCGCAGCCCCTCGTTCACCACGACGATCAGCCCCGCCCCCAGGGCGCCCCCGAGGACGCCGAACACTGTGGCGAAGGCGAAGTTCCGGGGGGCCGAGCGCGCCAGGAACCTCAGCAACTCAACCATCGGCCCGCGCACCCTCCTCGAGAAGGGCCCTCAGCTGGGCCTCGACCTCGTCGTCGGTCAGGTCCTCGACATCGTCGGCGGACTCGGCCCAGCGCTGGACGCTGAACGCGGCCGCGCCGGCGACCGGGCTGTCACGGCGTTCCCGGACCGCGTCCGCGACGCCCGCGACCGTCGGGTCCTCGAAGAAGTCCTTCAGGTCCAGGTCCACCGTCAGTTCCGCCCGCATCCGGGCACCGATCTGCACCGCGGCCAGCGAGTGGCCGCCGAGGGCGAAGAAGTCGTCATGCACCCCCACGGGTTCGACCCCCAGAGCGGCCTGCCAGATCTCGGCGATCACGCGCTCCTCCTCGTCGCGCGGCGCCACGAACCCGGTGTCGAGGTCGGGCCGCGGATGACGCTCGCCGGAGGGCTCCGTCGCGAGCGACTCCACCTGGGCGCGGACCGCCGCCGGGGTGATCGACCGGCCCAGGTCGCGCAGCGTGCCGACCTCCAGGCTGGTCGCGGCCACCACGTCGGGGAGCCGCCCCTCGTGGAGGAGTCGCCGCAGCACGCTGGACGCCTCAGCTGCCGGCATGCCGTGGGCGAGCCGCCCGAGCGGGGAGGCGCCCGCATCCGAGCGCAGGCCGTCGTCCCGGGAACGCGCCGCGGCGACCAGACCGTCGACCTGTCCCACCAGGGCGGTCACGTCGTTGATGCGCTTGATCGAGAAGCCGCGGAACTGCACCAGAAGCTCATTCTGGCTGGACAGGATGTCCATGTCACAGCTCATGGTCTCCCCGCGATCCTCTCCCTCGGCGATCCGCACGCGGCAGCGCAGCGCTCCGGTGAGCGGCGCCAGGTAGCGCAGCGACCGGTAGGTCAGCGGCAGGTAGTAGACATCGGTGGCCCGCACGCGCGCCGCGGCACCGGCCACGTCGAGCAGCGCCGGATGCAGCGCGAAGGTGCCCGTCTCGGTGGCGTACGGCTCCGGCAACGCAAGGTCGATCTCGAGCCAGTCGCCGTCGAGGCGGATCCGTTCCAGGCAGCGCCAGCGCTCCCCGAACGCGAACGTCAGCAACGTGCCCGCCTCGACGGCGTCCAGTCGGAGCCGGCGGGCGATCTCGTCCTGGTCGACCAGTTCCTCGGGCCACTCCGCCGACCAGCCCGCCGGACGCCTGAGGGCGTCCACAGGCGTGGGGGCCGGCGAGAACCGCCCGGTGGCGTGCTCGGCCCACCGGCCTTCGTGGCGGCTGCGCACCACGAAGGTGCCACCGCCGGCGTCCTCGACCAGCCTGAGTTGCAGGGTGACGCTGCAGCCGTCCGGCACGATGACGGGCTGCAGGAACAGCACGTCGCCCAGTTCGAAGGGCTCGCCGGGCCGGTCGAGGTGCAGTGCCGCCCGAACCATCTCGAGGTACGCCGTTCCCGGCATCAGGCCGTGACCCTGCAGCCGGTGCTCGGCCAGCATCCAGTGGTCATCGGTGGTCAGTTCGGCCTCGAAGATCGAGGCGCCGTCACCGTCGGTGGTTCGGCTCTGCAGCAGCGGATGCGCGACCGGTTCACCGCCGGTCAGCGCGGACGCCAGCCCACGCGCCATGCCGAGCCCGCGCCAGGTGTCCCAGGCGATGGCCGTCGCCGGCAGCCCCGCGCGTCGCGCGGCGGCGGCCCACCCCAGCTGATAGCCGTTCGCCGCGGCGTAATCCGCCTGACCCGGGCCCCCGACCAGCGCCGTCACCGACGAGGTGACCCAGAAGAAGTCGAGGTCGGTGCCGACGGCGTCGGCCACCGCGTGCGTGCCGAGCGTCTTGGGGGCGAGCACCGAGGCGGCAGCCTCGTCCGTCCTGGTGAGCATCACACCCGCGGAGGGCACGCCGGCGGCGTGGATGACGCCGCGCAGCGGGGCATGGGCCGACAGCACCTCCACGGCGCGCCGCACCGCCTCGGCGTCCGTCACGTCGGCGGCCAGCGGCACGATGGTCGCCCGTTCGGACAGCAACACCAGTTCCTCCGCCGTCCTTCCCCAGTGCGGGTCGCCGCGGAGTTCGGACCACGCGCTACCCGCGGGCGGGACCCGGCGTCCCAGCAGCCCGACGACCGGGGCGCCGGCGTCCACGAGCTCCCGGGCGGCCGACAGCCCGACTCCGCCGAAGCCACCGGTGACGAGGTAGGCGCCGTCGGGACGCACCAGCGGCCGCGCCGGGCCCGCCGGCACGGTCTCGAAGTCCTGGCGCCACGCATGCGTTCCGCGGATCGCCAGCGGGCCGGGGACCTGTGGATGCGCGAGCACCCCGGCGAGCGCGGCCAGCGTCCCGGACGCCGGATCGTCGTCGGCCAGGTCGAGCGCGCGGCAGGTCAGGTGGTCGAACTCCTGACCGACGACGGCCGCGGCGCAGGCCAGCGCCGTCGCGACCGGGTCGATCACTTCGTCACCCACGACGTCGTGCGCGCCGGCGGTGATCAGCTCGATCCGGATCGGGGACGTCTCGGCGGCACGTCCGGCCAACTGCCTGACGCACGTGACCAGCGCCTCCACGGCCGACGCGGCGTCCTGGGGCCCCTCTCCGCGGGATGCGATCATGACCACGGTGCTCGGGGCCGCAGCGTCGGTGTCGGTCGGGAGCGCACCGCGCAGCCGCCGGGCAAGGGGCGAGTCGCCCTCGACGTCGAACGTGGCGGGCGCCGCCGCGCCGCCCAGCACGACTCGCTGCCACGTCGGCGCCGCGACGCGATCCTCGACCGGACGCTCGGCCGCGGGCTCCTCGTGGGACGGGGTCGCTGCACCCGGCTCGATCCAGTGCCGCCCGGCCTCGAACGGGTAGCCGGGCAGGCTGAGCGGCGGGCCGACCGGGGCGGCGACCTCGACGGGGACGCCCGCCGCCCAGGCTCGGCCGACGCCCTCGAGGAACGTCACGTCGTCGCGGACCGGATTCTTCGGGTGCGGCAGGGTGCCGCACAGCACGCGGCCGGCCCCCAGCGCGGCGTGCCCGGACGCGAACGAACGCAGCGTGTCGCCCGGCCCGAGTTCGACCAGGACGGCGCGCTCATCGGCGAGCACCCGCGTGAGGCAGTCCTCGAAGCGGACGGTGCCCCGCAGATGCCGTCCCCAGTACTCGGGGTCCATCGCCTGCTCGGGTGTGGCCCAGTCGCCGGTGAGGTTGGAGCAGTAGGGCAGTTCGGGGGCGGCGAGCGCCTCCTGCGCGACGCGCCGGGCGAACGCCGCGGCCGCGGCGTCCATGCTGGCGGAGTGGAAGGCGTGCGAGGTGCGCAGCGCCGATGTCGTCCAACCGCGCCGCTCCGCCCGCCGGGCGTAGGCGTCGATCTCGTCGGCGGGCCCGGACACCACGCACAGGTCGGGCGCGTTGATGGCCGCCACGCACAGCGCGGGGGGAAGCTCCTGGCCGACGACGGCGGCGGCCGCACGGACCGCCAGCATGGAGCCAGTCGGCATCGCCTGCACCAGCCGGCCGCGCTCGGCGACGAGCGCCACGGCGGCATCGGGGTCGAACACGCCTGACAGCGTCGCTGCGACCAGCTCGCCGACGCTGTGGCCGATCATGCCGATCGGTCGGACGCCACGGGCCAGCCACGCCTTGGCGAGCGCGTACTCGACGGTGAACAACGCGGGCTGGGTGATGCGGGTCTGGGCCAGCATCGCCGCCGCCTCCTCGTCCGAACGGCCGGCCAGGAGCAGGTCGCGCAGGTCGAGGCCGAGGACCCCGGTGAGGAGGTCGGCGCACCGGTCGACCGTCTCGGCGAAGACGCGGTCGGTGCGATGCAGATCTCGCCCCATCCCCGGGTACTGGGCCCCCTGCCCGGGGAACAGGAACACGGCGCCGGCGTCCGTACGGGCCTTCGCCGGTGCCGGCGGCACGGACGCCAGCCGGCGCACCGCCGAGTCGGCATCGGTGGCGACCACGGCCGCGCGGTGCGGCCGTGCGCGGCGGCCGGCCAGCGTGGCCGAGACCCGCTCCAGGGGCGCCTCCCCCGTCAGGGCGCCGGCCAGCCGCTCGCCGTACCGCGTGACGGCGTCCGGGGCGTCGCCGCTCAGCAGCAGGAGGCTGGGGGCTTCCGGGGCCGCGACGGTCGGCGCGGCGGGCGGCTCCTCGAGCACGACGTGGACGTTGGTGCCGCCGATGCCGAAGGCGCTGACGCCGGCGCGCCGCGGACCCCGGGGACCCACCCACGGGCGGGTTTCGCCGCTCACGGTAAACGGTGTGCGCTCGAGTTCGAGAGCGGGGTGGGGCTCGGTGAAGTGGGCGATGCCGGGCACCCGCCCCTCACGCACCACCAGGACGGCCTTGATGAAGGACGCGATGCCCGCGGCGGCGTCCAGGTGGCCGATGTTGGACTTCAGCGCTCCCAACGCGCAGGTGGCCGACGACGCATCGCGTCCGCCACCCAGCGCCTGGTTGAGCGCGGTGACCTCGATGGGGTCCCCCAGCGCGGTCCCGGTGCCGTGCGTCTCGACGTACCCGATGCTGGCCGGGTCCACCTGGGCGACAGCGATCGCTTCGGCGATCACCTCGGCCTGCCCGTTGACGCTGGGTGCCGTGTAACCGACCTTGTCGTTCCCGTCGTTGTTCACCGCCGTTCCCAGCACCACGGCGTCCACGCGATCCCCGTCGTCGAGCGCGTCGGCGAGACGCTTGAGGACCACGACACCCACCCCGTTGCCGGGGACCGTGCCGCCTGCCGCCGCGTCGAAAGGGCGACAGTGGCCGTCGGCGGACAGGATGCCACCCGGTACGAAGCGGTAGCCCTCCTCCAGCGGGCTGGAGATCGAGACGCCGCCGGCGAGCGCGATGTCGCACTCGCCCGCCAGAAGGCTCTGCGTCGCCAGGTGCACCGCGGTCAGGGAGGTGGAGCACGCCGTCTGCACGGTGAGACTGGGGCCCGTCAGGCCCAACCGGTGCGAGGTGCGGGTGGCGAGGAAGTCCTTGTCGCTGGAGAGCAGCACCTGGTAGGGCCCGACCAGGTCGACCACGTCGGGTCGAGTCGTGAGGTTGGTGAGCAGGTAGGAGTTCATGCTCGCGCCGGCGAAGCAACCGATCCGACCCCCGCCGGCGGCCGGGTCGATGCCCGCATCCTCCAGGGCGTGCCACGCCTCCTGCAGGAACACGCGGTGCTGGGGGTCAAGGACGTCGGCCTCGCGCGCCGAGAACCCGAAGAACGCCGCGTCGAAGCGGTCGGCGTCCTCCAGGACGCCCTTCGCCGGAACGATGTGGCCCTCGGCCCCTGGCCCCTGCGGGACCGGTTCATCGCCCAGCCGCCGGATCCCCTCCTCGACGGCCAGCAGTCGCCGCCACAGCGCTGGGACGCTGTCCGCCCCGGGGAACCGACCGGCCATGCCGATCACCGCGATGGCGTTGGGGTTGATCTCGCTGCTCATGATGGCTGTCACCCTTCCTGTCGATGCTGTGTGCGCCGTAGGTCGGCCCGGCGCTGCCCGGACCGCGCGCGCAGGCGCTGATCCGCCCGGCCACGACCGGCCGTCGCCGCCGAGTTCGTGCTGGTCCCCCGCAGATGGGCCGCGAGAGCGGCGGGGGTCGGATGCTGGAAAAGCTCCACCATGCTGAGCTCGCGTCCCAGCAGTTCGCCGAGGCGCTCGCGCACCTGGATGAGCAGCAGCGAGTGGCCGCCGAGGTCGAAGAAAGCGTCGTCGACGCCCACCTGCTCGATGCCGAGTGTCTCGGCCCACACGCCGGTGATGAGGCGCTCGAGGTCGTCCCGCGGCGCCACGACGGTCCGCTGCGTGGGCGTCACGTCCGGCTGCGGCAGCTTCGATTCGTCGCACTTGCCGTTGGCCGACAGCGGGAAGCCTGCGACGGACAGCCAGATCCCCGGCACCATGTAGTCGGGCACGTAGCGCCTCAGGTGCGACCCCAGTTCGGCGCCATCCACCTCGGCGCCCGGCGCGGGCTGGACGTAGCCCACCAGGCGCACGTCGCCGGTGCCGAACGTCCGCGCGGAGACCACCGCGCCCGCCACCGTGGGATGCGTCACGAGCACCGCCTCGATCTCACCCAGCTCGACGCGCAGGCCGCGCAGCTTGACCTGCCGGTCGGCACGGCCCAGGTACTCCACGACTGCGACCGGACCGCCGTCGTCGACGAGCCGGCCCAGGTCCCCGGTGCGGTAGAGGCGTCCGCCCGGCTCGAAGGGGTCGGGCACGAATCGCTCCGCGGTGAGGTCCGGACGCCCCACGTAGCCGGCCGCCACGTTGTCACCCCCCAGGTAGAGCTCCCCCACGACCCCGAGTGGAACCGGCTCGCGGTGCGCGTCCAGGACGTGCACGCTCGTGTTGGCGATCGGACGTCCGATGGGGACCGGCCCGTCCTCGCCGGCGCGGCACGGCCAGGCCGTGACGTCGATGGCCGCCTCGGTGGGGCCGTACAGGTTCTCAAGGGCCACGCGCTCCCCGGGGAAGACTGCGTGGAACTGTTGCACCAGCTCGCGGGGCAGCGCCTCTCCGCTGCAGATCACCCGCCGCAGCGCGGTGGCCTGCGCCGCCTCGCCCTGGGCGAGGTGGAGCCGGAGCATCGACGGAACGAAGTGCATCGTGGTGATGGCGGCGTCGCGGACGAGCCGTGCCACCGCCGCCGGGTCGCGGTGGTCCCCGGGCGGAAGCATGACGAGGGCGGCTCCGGCCAGGGTGGGCCAGAAGAACTCCCACACCGACACGTCGAAGGTGTACGGGGTCTTCTGGGCGATCCGATCGCCGGGGCCGATGGGGTAGGCGTCCTGCATCCACAGCAGTCGGTTCCGGAGCCCGCGATGGGTGTTGGCCACTCCCTTGGGACGCCCGGTGGAGCCGCTGGTGTAGATCACGTAGGCGAGGTCGTCGGGGAGGATCTCCACGTCGGGCGCCGCGCTGTCGAAGCCGTCGATCTCGGCGCCGTCCCGATCCCACAGCCACTCCGGGCACGCGGCGAGGCTCTCGCCGTCGCCCAGGCGATGGGCGACGTCCGCCGTCGAGATCAGGAGGTCGGCATCGGCGAGCACGTCCCTGAGCCGTTCAGCCGGGGCGTCGAGGTCGACGGGCAGGTAGGCGGCTCCGGCGGCCATCACCGCCTGCAGGCTGACGACGAGTTCGAGCGAGCGCTCCAGCGCGACGGCCACCACGGAGCCGCGGCCGAGACCGCGTTCCCCCAACAGCCGCGCCAGGCGGTGACGCAGCGCGGCCAGACCCGCGTGGTCCAGGAGACGCTCCCCGTCGCGGAGTGCCGGTTCGTCGGGCCGCGCCGCGGCGGCGGCGTCCAGCAGTTCGGGGATCAGCCCGGCCGCCGGCCACGCGACGCGCGGGCCGCCCGCCAGGGCGATGACGCGGTCCCGCTCGGACGCGGACATGAGCGGCTGCCGGTCGATCGGACGGCTCGGGTCGGCCACGAGCCCCCAGACCAGTGACTCGAACGCGCGGGCCAGGCGGGCGACCGACGGCCCGTCGAACAGGGCCGCGTCGTATTCGAACCAGCCCGACAGGCCGGCCTCCGTGGCGAAGGACTGGATCTCGAGGTCGAAGCGGGCCCCGTTCGCCGGGCGCGCCACCCGCTCGGCCGCGACGCCGGGGCCCAGGTCGATGCCTGCGGACGGCTCGGACTGGTAGGAGAAGGCGGCCTGGAACAACGGTGGCCGGCTGAGGTCGCGGTCCACGTGGGCGTCCTCGACGATCGTCTCGAACGGCACCTCGGCGTTGGCGTACGCCCCCTTGCAGGCGGCAGCCGTGCGCGCCAACGCGGTGACGAAGCTGGGGGCGTCGCCCAGATCCGCGGCGATCGGGAGCATGTTGACGAAGAAGCCGATCAGCGGCTCGACCTCGGCGCGGCGACGACCGGCGTCCGGGACGCCGACGACCACCTTCGTCTGGCCGCTGAACCGGGAGAGCAGCACCTGGAACGCGGTCAGCAACACCATGAACGCCGTGACGCCGTGCGCGCGGGCGCAGCGCGTCACGCTCACCATCGTGGCGGCGTCGAGCGAGAAGCCTTCGGCGCCGCCGATGAAGCTCTGCACCGCCGGTCGGGGGCGATCGGTGGGCAGCGCGAGCGCGGCCGGCATGCCGGCGAGGTGGTCCTGCCACCAGGCGCGCGCCGGGTCGGCCGGCACGGAGGCGTCCAGGCGGCGGCGCTGCCAGGCGGCGTAATCGCCGTATTGGATGCTCAGTTCGGGCAGCTCCGGCTCCGTGCCGCTCAGCAGCGCGCGGTAGGCCCGACCGATCTCACTCACCAGCAGCCCGATCGACCAGCCATCGCAGATCAGGTGGTGGAGATGCAGAACCAGCAGCGCCTCGGCGGGCGCGGTGCGCACGAGGTGCATGCGCCACAGCGGCGGCTCGTCGACCGGCAGCGGCAGCGCGGTCAGCTCCGCCACGTACTCCTCCACCTCCGACGCCGTCGCACCGCTCAGGTCGTGCTCCCGCAGCCGGGCGCTGGCGAAGCGCTCCACCACCTGGGTGAGCGTGCCGCCTGCGTGCCGGAAGCTGCTGCGCAACACGTCGTGGCGGGCGACCACGCGGTCGAGGGCGGCCCGCAGCACGTCGGGGTCCAGCGGCCCGTGAACGCGCATCACCGCGGCGACCCGGTACCCCGGGTTGCCGGGTCGCAGCTGCTCCAGGAACAGCATGGAGGCCTGCCCCGGCGAGACCATCGCCTCCGACCGGCCCAGGCCCTGGTCGGCCAGCTGGGCCAGCACGGCCTCGCGCTGCGCCTCGCCCAGCTGGAGCCAGGCGCCCTCCAGGCCCTGCAGCGCGGTCATGCCGTCACCCCCACCGTCGTTCCGGCCGCCTGCGCCAGGATCCGTGCGATGGCGTCGTCCCCCTCGACGTCGTCGGCGACGATGATCTCGTGCTGCTCGGATGGTGCCGTCAGCGACGCGACCACCTCAGCGGCCAGTGCGGCGACCGAGTCGCCGCTCAGGAAGGTCGACACGGGGACGCGGACGCCGAGCCGACGCTCGAGGCGGTTGCGGAGTTCGACCGCCATGAGTGAGTCCATGCCGAGGTCGAACAGCGAACTGTCGGCGGTCATGGCCGCGTTGGCGCCGAGGGTCTGGGCGATGGCGCGCAGCATGCGGTCGCACACGAGCGCCTCGCGTTCGGTCTCCGGCAGCGCCAGTACCTCCTCGGGCGTCGGCAGCACGTCGCGGCCACCGGTCCGCTCCCGACCGTCGGCGAGCAGATCGAGGATCCGCGAGCCGGTCGCCGAGCGGTAGGCGGGCGCCCACTCGTCCCAGGCGATGTCGACGACGGTGGCCTGACCCAACCCGGCCCCGAGCACCGCAGGGAGCGCGGCGAGGGCCCGGTCGGGCTGCAGGGGCCGGACGCCGCGGCCCCGGCTGGCGGTGTCGCGCTCGCCGGCAAGGCCGACATCGTCCCACAGGCCCCAGTTGACGGCGTGCGCCGGGACGCCGCGTCCCCGTAGCGCGGCCGCCAGTCCGTCCAACGCGGCGTTGGCGGCCGCGTAGGGCGACGTGAAGGGCGCACTCAGCACCGAGGCCAGGGACGAGTAGAGGACGACGAAGTCGAGCTGTTCGGTGGGGACGGCCGTCGCGACGTTGAAGGCGCCGGCCACCTTGGCGCGGGCGTGGGCGTCCAGAACCTCCAGCGACACCTCGGCCAGCGGAACCATGCCACCCGCGCCGGCCGCGTGGACGACACCCCGCACGGGCGGGCGCTGCTCGCTGTCGTAGGTGCTGAGCCACCCCGCCAGGGAGGCGGCGTCCGCGACATCGAGCGTGGCGACGTGCACCGACGCCCCGGCGGCCTCCAGGCGGCGCACCTGCGCGATCCGCGCGGCAGTCCCGACGTCGTGGTGCTCCGTCCAGCGTGCGCGGGGAGGCAGCGGGGAACGGGCCGCCAGGATCAGGTGCCGTGCCCCCTGCCCGACCAGCCAATCGCAGGTGTGGGCGCCGAGCCCGCCGAAGGCGCCGGTCACGAGGTAGGCGGCGTCTGGCCGCAGCGGCAGTGCACCGTCGGCCACGGGGTCGGCGACGAGCCTCGGCACGAGCGGCTGGTCGCGAAGCGCCAGCTGGGTCTCGCCCGCCTGGAACAGGCCGGTGTCGCGGGCTCGGGTGAGCTGCGGCGCCGGGTCGGCGTCCGGGTCGAGATCGAGGATGCCTCCCCAGCCCGTGGCCAACTCCTGCTCCATCGCGCGTGCCATGCCCCAGACACCGGCCTGCGCCACCCCGGCCAGTCCAGGCATGTCGCCCGTCCCCGGCTGGACAGCCCCGCGCGTCACGAACCAGGTCGTCACGCGGCCGTCGGCCGCCGCGACGGCGCGAAGCAGGGCGGCAGCCTGTCCGGTGGCGGCGACGGTCTCCTCCAAGATGGCCTCGCCGGACGGCTCCGGCTCGACGGCGTCGAGGAGCCACAGCAGCACGGTGCCGTCCTCGGCGGCGGCCAGCGCTGCGGGGAGCCGCGCCGGTTCGACCGGCTCGGCGCCGGCGCCCAGAGCGGCGACGATGGCGTCGGCGTCGGTGCCCGCCACGAGGAACGGCCCCGCGGACGCGGGGTCAAGGCGTCCGCCGAGCGGCTCCCACGCCACGGTGTGCACGACCTGGGGCGCCGTGGGGGCGCCCGCCGGCCCGAAGCTGCGCTCGCCGCGCTGAACGACGACCGGGCACGGGGTCGTGTCGAACGGGTAGGCCGGGAGCCGGGGCGCGTCGGCGCGGCGGGGTCCCTGAACGGCGGCCCAGTTCACCGGAGTCCCGGCCACGTGGAGCCGGGCGGCGCTCGCGAGGACGGCCTCCCGGTCGGGCTGCCCCTTCCGCAGCGTCGGGATCACCGTGAGTTCTTCGTCCTCGAAGGTCTCCACGATCGCGGCGGAGAGTCGCGGGGCAGGCCCGATCTCCACGAAGGTCGAGAATCCGAGGTCGCGGGCCGTCCGGATGCCCGCCTCGAACTGGACGGGCCGCCGCAGGTGCTCACCCCAGTACTCCGGTGCGATCGGAGTGAGCCACGAGAACGGCGCGCCGGTGACGTTGGACACCAGCGGCAGGGTGGGCGTCCGAGGCTCCAGGGAGCGAGCCGCCGCGACGAGTTCGCCCATCAGCGGGGCGACCAGCGCGGAGTGGGAAGCGGTGGTGACCGGGAGCACCTTGGTGCGGACGCCGCGCTCGGCGAACAGGGCGCACACGGCGGCCACCCCGTCGGCGGCGCCCGAGACGGTGACCGAGCCCGGGCTGTTGCGCGCGGCGACCGAGACGCTCCCGAAGCCTTCCAGGACGGCCAGGACCTCGTCCAGGGGCGCACCGATGGCACCCATCCCGCCGCCGATGACGCGGTCGAGCAGGCGCCCGCGCAGGGCCACGAACGGCAGCGCGCGCTCCAGCGGGAACACCCCCGCCACCGTGGCGGCGCACAGTTCGCCGATGCTGTGCCCCAGCACCAGGTCGGGCCGGATCCCCCAGCTCTCCAGCAGCCTCGTCAGCGCGTACTCCACCGCGAAGAGGCCCGGCTGCGCGTACGTCATCGAGTGCACCAGCGGCGCGTCGGCGGGGTCGTCCGGCCACAGCACCTCGTAGAGCGGACGCCGCAGGTGCGGCTCCAGCAGGCCGGCGCACTCGTCGAGCGCCGAGGCGAACGCCGGCTCGTCGCGGTGCAGGTCGCGCGCCATCCCGGCGAACTCGGCGCCCTGGCCGGAGTACACGAAGGCCACCGGCCGCTCCTTGGCGACGCCGGCGAAGACCTGCTCGGTGGGCCAGCCCTCCAGGTGTCGCTCCAGGTGATCGAGCGCGGAGGCTCGATCGTCGGCCAGGACGGCCAGCCGGTGGCTCAGATGGCTGCGTCCCGTCGCCGAAGCGCGGGCGAGCGGCCGGAAGCGGGTCTCCGGATCGTCGAGGATGTCGCGGTAGCGGCCGGCGAGCCCCTCCAGAGCCGAGCGGCTGCGGGCGGAGATGACCAGCACGCCCGCGCCGTCCGAGTCGCCCGCCCCGTCCTGCACGGGAGCGTCGACGGGGGGCGCCTCCGCCAGAACGACGTGGGCGTTGGTGCCGCTGAAGCCGAACGCGCTGACCGCGGCGTGCCGGGGACCGTCGACCTCGGGCCACGGCTGCGGCGAGGTGGGCACGGCGAAGGAGGTCCCCTCGAAGGAGATGTGCGGGTTGAGGCGATCGAAGTGCAGGTTCGGCGGCACGACGCGGTGCTGCAGCGCGAGGACGGCCTTGATGAAGCCCGCCACACCGGCGGCCGCCTCGAGGTGGCTGATGGTCGTCTTGGCCGAGCCGAGGAAGCAGCGTTCGGCCCGGTCCCCGTAGACCGAGGCCAGCGCCTCCACCTCGATGGGGTCGCCCAGGGGCGTACCGGTGCCGTGGCACTCGACGAACTGGACATCG
The DNA here is from genome assembly GCF_038502305.1 of Propioniciclava soli. Taxonomy (NCBI): domain Bacteria; kingdom Bacillati; phylum Actinomycetota; class Actinomycetes; order Propionibacteriales; family Propionibacteriaceae; genus Propioniciclava; species Propioniciclava soli. Next base: position 1,804,732 of record NZ_CP115965.1, on the reverse strand, counting down.
CCGGGCCGGACGCCGCCACGCTGGAGCGCCTCGCGGATGCACGCCGCCTGCGAGGCGGCGCTCGGGGCGGTGAAGCCGGCGGAGCGGCCGTCCTGGTTCACCGCGTTGCCCACCACCAGGGCGAGCACGGCATCGCCGTCGCGGCGTGCGTCGGACAGTCGCTTGAGCACCACGATGCCCGCCCCCTCACCGCGCACGCATCCGTCGCCGAGCTCGTCGAACGCGCGGGCCCGCCCGTCGCCCGACATCATCCCGAAGGCGGAGAAGGCGATGGACGGCAGCGGCGACATGACGACGTTGACGCCCCCGCCCAGAGCGACGTCGCACTCGCCGGCGCGCAGCGCCTGGCAGGCCTGATGGATGGCGACCAGCGACGACGAGCAGGCGGTGTCGATGGCCAGCGCCGGACCCTGCAGATTCAGCACGTAGCTGATCCGGCCCGCCACGACGCTGTGTGCGGTCCCGCTGCTGGAGTAGGCCGTGATGTCGGCGGGGTTGCGGGAGCCCTCGGTGGCGAAGTCGGAACTCGACACGCCCACGTAGACGCCGGCACGGGAACCGGCCAGCACGTCAGCGGGGAGTTGGGCGTCCTCCAACGCCAGCCAGGCGGTTTCCAGGGCGATCCGCTGCTGGGGATCCATCGCCTCCGCCTCGCGGCGGGAGATCCCGAAGAAGGCGTGGTCGAAGGAGTCGAGATCATCCAGGAACCCGCCCCAACGGGTGCGGGTCTTGCCCGGCGCTCCGCGCTCGGGGTCGTAGTACGGCGCGACGTCGAAGCGCCGCCTGGGGATTTCGGAGACGGCATCGACACCGTCGCGGAGCCGCTGCCAGTAGGCGTCGGTGCCTTCCGCGCCCGGGAACCGGCATCCCATGCCGACCACCGCGATCGGCTCGGCCGCGGCGGGGCGCCGCAGTTCGGCCACCTGCGCTTGGAGAGACCGGATCGTGCGGTAGGCCTGCTTGAGGGTGTCGCTGGGCGCCGGCGTCCGGGTCTGCTGATCTGCGGTCATCGGGATGACTCCTCTTCAATCGTGCTGCGAAGGAGCGCCTCGAGCTCCTCGTTCGTCATGAGGTCCAGGTCGTCCTCGACGACCACGTCGGCGGTGGGAGGCGCCGGCTGCGCGTGCGCGTCGGCGTCGGGGACGGTCAGGGGAACGCCGACCAGCTCGGCGAAGACCGGGGTGAGGGCGTCCACCGTGGGGTGTCGCCACACCAGGGTGGCGGGAAGCTCGACGCCGGAGGTCCGTTCCAGACGTCGCCGCAGCTCCAGCGACATCAGCGAGTCGAAGCCCATCCCCGACAGCGGCCGCGACGTGACGACGCTGTCCGGATCCCGGCGGAGCACCAGGCCGATCTGCTCGCACAGGTGGCGCTGGACGGCGCGTCGGCGCGGCCGGCCGATCGGAAGCGCCTCCCATTCCTCACGCAACCCCGTTGCGGCGACGGGACGCGCGGCCGGGCCGGCCAGGGTGGCCAGCAGCGGCGGAAGCATCCCGGTGTCGGCGCCGGCGGCCAGCGCCGCCGGGTCGACCGGCAGGACGCAGGCCTGGGTCAGGCCGGAGTCGCCCAGCCTTCCCAGCATGGCGACGCCCTGCTCGGGGCGGATACCCCGCACGCCCATCGCCGACAGCGCTGACGCGCCCCCGTCCGGGCCCGCGGCCAGGCCCGCCTCGAGCCACGGCCCCCACTGCACGCTGAGGCACGGCAGCCCGAGCGCGGCCCGGTGGTGGGCCAGCGCGTCGAGCGCGGTGTTCGCGGCCGCGTAGTTGGCCTGACCGGGTGAGCCCAGCAGCCCCGCCGCCGAGGAGAACAGGACGAACTCCCCCACGGGCATCCCCCTGGTCGCCTCGTGCAGGTGCCAGGCCCCCGCGACCTTGGGCGCCAGAACGCGATCGCACCGCTCCGCGTCCAGGCCGGCGACCGCGCCGTCGTCGAGGACGCCTGCGGCGTGATAGACGCCCACGAGCGGCGCGTCGAGGGTCGCGAGCCAGGCGCTCACCGCGTCGGAATCGGAGACGTCGAGGCGCTCCACGTCGACCCGGACGCCGTCCTCGCGCCAGCCGTCGATGGCGGCCGCGGCGGCGCCCCCGGGGGCGCTGCGCCCGGCGAGCACCAGGTGGCGGGCGCCGGCCTGGACGAGCATCGCCGCCGTCCGCAGCCCCAGCGCGCCCAGGCCGCCGGTGATCAGGCGCGCGCCGCGGCGTCCGCTCGGGCCATGTCGCAGCACGGGCTCAGCGGCGGCGTCGGGAACGAGGACGATCTTGCCGCGATGCTCGGCGCGGGCCATTCGCCCGAACGCCTCCTGGGCGGCGGAGAAGCCGTACACCTCCGTCCTCGGCGGGGTGAAGTCCCCCGCGGCCAGGCCGTCCACCACGTCGGTGAGGAGCTCGCTCAGGAGCTCGGGATCGTCGGAGATGACCTGTTCCAGGTCGAGGCCGAGGAACGACCGGTTGCCGCGCAACCGCCCCAGCCCGATCGAAGTATCGGCGTAGATGTCCTGCTTGCCGATCTCGATGAAGCGGCCGCCCGGTGCGAGGAGCGAGAGCCCGCCCAGCAGCGCGGGGCCGGTGAGGAAGTTCACCACGACGTCGACGCCCCGGCCGCCCGTGTGCTCGCGGACCTGATCGACGAAGTCCAGCGATCGGCTGTCCATCACCGGCCCCAGCCCCTGCGCCTCCAACTCGGCTCGCTTCTCGGGCGACCCGGCGGTGACGAGGACGCGGGCACCGCGCCTGGCCGCCACCTGGAGCGCCGCGGCTCCCACACCTCCGGTCGCGGAGTGGATCAGCACGGTCTCGCCGGGCCGGATCCGCGCCAGGTGTTCCAGGCCGTAGACGGCGGTGAGGAAGACGATGGGGACGCCGCCTGCCGCGACGACGTCCACGGCGCCGGGCAGCGGGGCGACGTGGCTGCCGGGCGCGGTCACGAACGCGCTCATTGCGCTGCGGGCGACGGCCATGACGGTGTCCCCGGGGCGCACGTGGGTGACGGCGGCGCCCACCCGCGTCACGGTGCCGGAGCACTCCGCACCCAGGGGGCTCACCCCTGGCGCGACGCCGGGGCAGGTGTCGAGGGCCTTGAGGACGTCGTTGAAGTTGAGCCCGGCGGCGGCCACCTCGATCTCGACCTCATCGGGCGCGGGGGCCATCCGGGCGCCCGCGACCTGGCACAGCGAGTCGAGGATGCCCGGATGCTCGGCCAGGATCGTGCGGTTCCCCATCGCCGAGGCGTGCTCGCCGCCGGGCCACGGCAGCGGGTCGCCGACCTCGAGGGGAAGCAGGCGTGCCACGCGCGGGCCATCGGCGGTCGCGAGCCACTCCGCGTGCCGGCCCGTGTCGGCGCCCGCGACGCGGACGAGCAGGTCGGCTCCCGCACGTGGCCCGGCGTCCCCGAGGTCCAGCAGCACGGGGCGCAGGGCCGGCACCTCGAGCGAGGCCACGCGGGTGAACCCCCAGGCCGCTCCTCCCGCGACGGAGGTCTCGGCGCTCCCCGGGCCGTGGACGCCGCGGGTGCACACCACGGTCCGCTGCGGCTCGCACCCGGCGCGGGCGACCCCCTGGGCCAGCCCGAGGAGGCTGGCGACCACCGCGTCGGTCGCCGGTGCCACACCGGGAGCGGCTCCCAGGCCGACGGTGTGCAGGATCCCGGCGGGGCGGCAGGAGAGCGAGTCGGCCAGATCGGTGCCGGAGCGCGTGTCGTGCGATCTCACGGTCGCCCCGGCCGCGGCGAGCACCTCCGCGAGAGCCTCGGCGTCCGGGGCGCCCGCGTGGACGTGCAGCCAGACGCCGTGCAGTCCCGTGCGGTGCGGCAGCTCGGCGGGCGGCTCCCACGCGAGCCGCAGCACGCTGCCCTCCAGGCCGGCCGCAGCCCCCGAGGGTGACACGAACCTCGCTCCGGCGAGGATACCCGTGGTCCGGCCGTCCTCGTCGAACAGTTCGAGGCGAGCGGTGACCCCGTCGCAGGCGTCGTCCTCGATCACCGCCCGAGCCCACGCGGCCGGGCCGCCGGTGAGGCGGACGTGGCCGAACGCCGCCGGGACCAGCGGCCCACGATCGGCGCTCGACAGGGCCACGGCGACGGATTGCAGGGCGGCGTCCAGGACGACGGGGTGGAGCAGGTAGGAAGCGGGATCGGCGACCAGCTCGGGCACGGCCCGCAGCCGGACGACCGCCTCCCCGGCACCGCTCCAGGCCTCCTTCAGCCCGCGGAACGCCTCGCTGTACTCGAGGCCCGCGTCCGCGAGCCTCGTGTACAGGGCGGGGACGGCGACATCCTCGCGGCACCGTGACCGGCCGCTCAGCAGGGCGTCGGAGTCGGCGTCCAGGGCGGCGGTGCGCGCCGACGCGCTGACGGCGCACACCCACTCCTCACCGATCCGGGCGTGCAGCGTCAGCTCCAGCTCGCCGCCGGTGCGGCTCACGCACACCTGGACGGTGTCTCCGTCGTCGGCGCCGGCCTCCACGGGCACGGGCCGCAGCAGTCGGACCCGCTCGAGGACGGCCATGTCACCGAGGAGCCGTCGGGCGGCGCCGGCCAGAGTCTCGAGCCACAGTGCCCCGGGCACCACGGCGGCGCCACCGACCCGGTGGTCCAGGAGCCAGGACGACGCCGCGGCGTCCAGCCGGGCGGACCACAGCCGCTGGTGCGGGCGGTCGGCCGGGGTGATGCCGCCGCGCAGGAGCGGATGGCCCGTGACCGGCGCGGCCCCCGTCCCCGCCCCGTGCAGGGGGTGGCGGGTGTCGGCGAACCGCTGCAGGGGCAGGTCGCGGTGGCGGCGGGAACCGCCGTGGACCGCTGCCCAGTCCAGCCGGACGCCGGACGCGTGCAGTTCGCCGGCGGTGAGCAGCACGCCGGCCAGGCCCGGGGGCTCCTTCGGCAGCGTGGAGTGGCTGGTGCCGGTCCGCCCGGACGCCTCGAGCCGTTCACGGATCGCGAGGCCCAGGCCGGGGCGCGCCGCGACCTCGAGGAAGCAGTCCGCACCGTCGTCGAGGAGCGCCTCCACGGCGCGGTCGAAAGCGACGGGCGAGGCGAGATTGCGGGCCCAGTAGGCGGCGTCCAGCGCCTCGCCCTCGACGGTCTCCGCGGTGACGGTCGACCGGAGGGGCAGCGTGGTGGGGTGCGGCCGCAGGCCGGCGAGGGAGGCGGCGAGCCGTCCGGCGGCCGCGGCCATCAGCGGGCAGTGGGAGCCGTAGGAGGCGTCCGCGATGATGCGACGGACGAACTCCCCCTCGTCCTCGAGCCGGGTCACCAGCCGCGCGACCGCCGCCGGCGTCCCGCTCACGATGGACGTCGTGGGGCCGTTGGCCCCCGCGAACCACAGCTCCTCCTCGCCGGTGACGCTCAGCGCCGCGGCGGTGGCCTCGGGCGTCAGCCCGACCACGCACATCGCGCCCCTGCCCAACTCGGGAGCGATCGCGCGGCCGCGCCGCAGCGCCACCTCGACCGCCTGGCCGAGATCCAGCGCCCCGGCCGCGTACGCTGCCGCCACCTCTCCCAGACTGTGGCCCACGACCGCCGCCGGTCGGAGCCCCCAGGCGCGCCACAGTTCGAACAGGCCCATCTGGTAGGCGGCGAAGGCCACCTGACCGATCGCGGGATCGCTGAGCCGGTGATCGTCGGCGGGGGCGCTCAAGAGGTCGGGGAGGGAGGGGGCAGCGCCGTCACCGTCCCATAGTTGCTCCAGGTGGGATTGTGCGCGCCCGAGCAGGGCAGCCATCGGCTCCGCGGCGAGGACGTCGCCGGGAACGGGCCAGTACGCCGAGCCTTGGCCGGCGAACACCATGATCGGGTCACCGCGCCGCGCCGCCCCTTCGGCCCCGCGGGCCGCCCGAGGGGTCGCGGTGCCGTCGGCGACGGCACGCAGGGTGGCCGCGAGTTCGTCCGCGGTGTCCCCGCACACGGCGGCCCAGTGCTCGTGGCGGTCCCGGCGGGTGCCGGTCGCGGCCGCGAAGGCCGCCAGGTCGTCCGGGCCGGCCGCGGCGACCGCTTCGGCGAGTCCGGACGCGGCGGCGGACAGGCCGGCTTCGTCCCGGCCGGAGACCAGCAGGGCGACGGGCCCCGGCGCGGTCGGCACGGCGCGCTCGGGCGTCGGAGCCTCCTCCAGCACCAGGTGCGCGTTCGTCCCGCCGAAGCCGAACCCGCTGACCCCGGCCACGCGGGGCGACGCGGCGTCCCAGGCCGCCGTATCGGCCAGGCGCAGCCCGAGCGCCGCGAAGTCGATGCGCGGGTTGGGCCGGCGCAGGTGCACGGTCGGCACGAAGCGGCGGTGGTGCAGCATGAGGGCCGCCTTGGCGACCCCGACGGCGCCGGCGCAGGCCTCGGTGTGTCCGAAGTTGGACTTGGCGGATCCGATCGCGACGGGCTGGTGCGCGGAGCCGAGCACGGCACCGAGCGCGGACGCCTCGATGGGGTCGCCGAGCAGCGTGCCGGTGCCGTGTGCCTCCACGTAGCCGACGGTGCGCGGGTCGACGCCGGCATGGCGGTAGGCGGCGCGCAGCACCTCCTCCTGCGCGTCGGGGTTGGGGGCCGTCAGGCCGTTCGTGCGGCCGTCGGAGTTGACGGCCCCGCCCCGTACGACGCAGTAGATCCGATCGCCCTCGGCCAGCGCCGCCGGCAGCGGCTTGAGCACGACGACCACCGCGCCCTCGGAGCGGACGATGCCGTCGGCGTCCGCGGCGAAGGGCCGGCAGCGACCCCCCGGGGAGAGCACGTCCATCTTCGTGAAGGCGGCGTTGACATCGGGTTCCAGCAGGAGGTTGACCCCGCCTGCGAGCGCGACCGGCACAGCCCCGCTCGCAACCAGCTCGGCGGCCTGATGGATCGCGACGAGCGACGACGAACAGGCGGTGTCGAGTGTGAGGCTGGGCCCGTGCAGGTCCCACAGGTACGACAGCCGATTGGCCGCCACGGCGCCCGCCGACCCGGTGGCGGTGTGGGCGTCCGCGTCCTGCCGCGGCGCGCTGCGCGGGAAGTCGGCGTTGGACAGGCCCATGACGACGGCGCTCGACGTGCCGGCCAGGGAGGCGACCCGGACGCCGGCGTCCTGCAGGGCGTGCCAGGCGACTTCGACCAGGAGCCGCTGCTGCGGGTCCATGCGCGCGGCCTCCCGCCCCGAGATGCCGAAGAACGCGTGGTCGAACCGGTCGGCGTCCGCCACGAAGCCCCCCTGGTCGGTCAGCAGGGCTCCGGAGAGCCGAGGATCCCCGCGCAGCGCCGCCCCGTCCCACCGTGAGGGAGGCACGGAGCCCACGGCGTCAGTGCCCTCGGTCAATGCGCGCCACAGGCCGGCCGCATCGCTCACCCCGCCCGGGAGGCGGCAGCCGATGCCGACCAGAGCGACGGGCACGCGGGTCGCCGGGCCGACCGGGTCGACCGTCGCCTCGGCGACTCGCCTCGGCGCCTCCGGAGCCGCGACGTCGCCCGCCAGATGCTCCGCGAGGGCCGCGATCGTCGGGTGGCGCCACACGACGTTCGCGTCGACGGGGCGGCCGAGCGTCGACTCCAGCTCGCCAACCATGCCGACCAGGTCGACCGATCCGAGCCCGAACGACGTCAGGGGCGCGTCGGTGGCGACCTCGGCGCACGGCAGCGGCGTCCGGGCGGCGACCATCTCCTGCAGCAGCGTCGTCAGCGCGACGGAGGTGACGGGCTTCATGACCGCACCGCCCCGGCGAGTTCGGGGCGGGGCGAGCGTCCGCCGAAGCGCCAGCGGATCCGCCCGTCGAGCAGACCCTGCGACAGCGCCGCACGGCAGGCGCTCCGCTGAACCTTGCCGCTGGACGTCTTGGGCACCGTGCCCGGCCGCACCAGGACGAGCTCGGCGGGGGCGACGCCGTGTTCGCCACCCAGCACCTCGCGGATGCCGCGATCGATCGCGGAGGCGTCCTCGTCGGTGATACGGCCCTCGACCTCCACGACCAGGCCCACGTCCTCGCTCTCCTCGAGCGCGAAGGCGGCGACGCCCCCTGGGCGCACCCCGGGGTGCGACGCGACGATCGCGTCCTCCAGGTCGTGGGGGTGGTGGTTGCGGCCGTTCACGATCAGCAGATCCTTGCGCCGCCCCACCACGACGAGCTCGCCGGCGTCCAGGTAGCCCAGGTCGCCCGTGCGCAGCCACACGGTGCCGTCGGCGTCTGGGAGGAAGGTCTCGGCCGTCAGTTCCGGCTGCCCGAAGTAGCCGTCGGTGACCGACGGGCCGGCCACCTGAATCTCCCCCACCAGCCCGGGCGCCAGCTCCGCGCCCTCGGCGGGGTCGACGATGCGCACCGTATGCCCCTCCATCGCGCGCCCGCACGACACGAGCCGTCGCTCGTCCTCTGCGCACTCCGGGGCACGCGATTCGCCCGCGAGCAGCCCGGCGCGGGACGCCGTCAGCGTCCGGGACGGGCCGGGGCGCGGCTTGGCCGTCACGGCCAGGGTGCCCTCGGCCAGCCCGTAGCACGGCAGCAGCGCCGCGGGGTCGAAGCCGGCGGGGCCGAACGTCTCGGCGAAGCGCTCCAGGGTGTCGGCCCGGACTGGCTCGGCACCGGAGAACAACACGTCGAGCGAGCTGAGGTCCAGCCGGGCGATCGCCTCGGGAGTCGCCTTCCGGACGCAGAGGTCGAGGGCGAAGTTGGGCGCACCGGTGAGTCGGGCCCGGATCGCGGTCACCGCTTCCAGCCAGCGCAGAGGACGCTTCAGGAAGGCCATCGGCGTCATCAGGGTGGCCGAGGAGCGGCTGACGGCGAACGTCAGCAGGGAGCCGATCAGGCCCATGTCGTGGTACGGCGGCAGCCAGGTGAAGGTCTCCCACGCCTCGTCGACGCCGTTGAGGAAGCGGTCGTTGACCACGGCGGTCTGGGCCAGCAGGTTCCGGTGCGTGACCATGACACCCTTCGGGGTTCCGGTGGACCCCGAGGAGTACTGCAGGAAGGCGAGGTCGGCGCCGACGATCGGGGGGCGTCGCCAGGACGATGCGTCGGCGGTGTCGATCGCCGCGACGCTGAATCGGGGCAGCGCCGCGGCACCGGAGTCGGCGTGGGCGGCCATCTCCGCGTCGGTGGCGTCGTCGACGATCATCACGGAGGCGGCGCAGTCGCGGCTGACCGCCTCGATCCGCCCCAGGCGGTGCGCGGTCGCCCCGACCGGTGGGTAGGCGGGAACGGCGACGACCCCGGCGTAGAGGCACGCGAAGAACGCGGTGATGTAGCCCAGCCCGGGCTCGCACAGGATGAGGGCCCGATCGCCGACCCGGGCCCGCGTCCGCAGCCGGACCGCCAGCGCCCTGGCGCGGGTGTCCAGGTCGCCGTCGGGAAGGTGCTGGACGCCGATCCCGAGCGGCGCGGCGGGGTCGTCGGGACCCAGCGCACGGTAGGTCGCCCGCCGCGGATCGGTCAGGAACTGCTCTCGCGCGCTGTCGAGGAACGTGTGGACGGGGTTCGACTCAGGGTGGTTCACGGTCGGATCTCCTGGGCGAGGGGGGTGGGTGACTCGGCGGGCGCGCCGACGAGTCGGGTCAGGGCACCCTCGAAGCCGTCCACGAGACGGTCGAGGGTGGCGTCGTCGATGCTGGCGGGGTCGCGCATCCAGAGCGCGGCGACCCCGCCCTCTCCGTCCTCGTGCAGCATGAGGTAGAGGTCGAACTGCTCGGGGGTGATCTCCCCGACCAGGTGCGGGATGAGCAGGTCCCCCGCGTTCGGGGCGGCCACCGGAGTCGCCTCCACGCCCGCCAGGGCGAGGCCGGGCTCGGCGTAGCGGATCAGGTTGAAGACCACGCGCAGGGAGTCGAGCCGCCCACCTTCGGCGGCGATGGCCCGCAGCGACGCCTCCTGGTGCACCTGCGCCAGCCGCTCGCCCTCCGCCACGTGGGCGTGCAGCGCGACTGGCCTGGCCGTCGTCAGCGCCCGCATCCCCACGCCGACCAGGTGCACGAAGAACCCGACCAGCGGGTGCGTCTGCGCGTGCTCGCGGCCCGCGACCGGGTGGGTGACGATCAGGTCGTCGCGCTCGGCCACGCCGGCCACCGCCATCCCGTAGGCGGTCAGCAGCGTGGTGAAGAGGGTCCCACCCTCGCGGGCGGCGAAGGCGCGCGCGGCCGACACGAGGCCGTCGTCGAGGTGAACCCTTCGAGGCGAGCCGTCGCCGGCCCCCGGTGCGGGGAACTCCAACGCGTCGTGGGCGTCGAGGACCGCGCGCCAGTGCGCCTCGTTCGCGGCGACGGCCCGGGAGCGTTCTTCGGAGCGCTGCCAGACCGCCAGGTCGGCGTACTGGATGCCCAGCTCGGCCAGGCGCGGCTCACGGCCCCCCCCGAGCGCCGCGTACACCTCTTCCACCTCGCGCTGCAGTCGCTCCATCGCCCACGGATCGACGACGCTGTGGTGCAGGTTCATCACCAGGCCGTGCTCGGCGTCGCCGAAGCGCAGGAGATGAGCGCGGATCGGCCACTCCCCCGCCAGGTCGAAGGGGCGCGCGAGCTCCGCGCACAGCAGTTCCTCGGCGGCGGCGTCCCGCTGCGACGCGGTCGCGGCCCTCAGGTCGGTCGTGTGCCAGGGCCAGCCCGCGGCCGGGTCGATCACCTGACGCAGTTCCCCGGCGTGCGACCGGACGAACCGTGTCCGCAGCGCCTCGTGACGCGCGACCACGCGATCGAAGGCGGTCCGCAGCCGCTCACGATCGAGCGGTCCCGTGAGCCGGGTGCCCGTCACGATGTTGTGCTGCGGATCCTCCAGCGGGTAGGGCTCGTGGAGGCCGTTCTCCTGGGCGAGGGTCAGGGGCGCGTCGGCGGCGGCGGGCCGCCGCGGGATGACCAGAGCGGCGTGCCCGGACGCCCGCGCGGCGAGCGCCTCGACGGTCTGGTCGAGCAGCACGTCCCGGGCGGAGAGGCCCAGGCCGTCACGCTGCGCCGCGGCCACGAGCCGTACCACCGCAAGACTGTCGCCGCCGAGTTCGAAGAACGAGCGGTCCGCCGGGACGCTCTCGCGCCCCAGGATTTCGGCGAACAGGGCCGCGACGCGCTCCTCCGGCTCTCCGCGGGCGGCGCGTCCTCGCCCTCCCGTCCAGGCCTCGGGGCTCGGCAGCGCGCGCCGGTCGAGCTTGCCGCTGCCGGTCAGCGGGATCGCGGGCAGCGCCACGACCGCAGCGGGCAGCATGTAGCGGGGCAGGCGAACGGCCAGATCGTCAAGAACCCTGGCCTGCAGGTCGTCGACGTCGACGTCGCCACCGGCAGGTACGACGTAGGCGACCAGAGCCTGACCCCCGGACGGCGCGTCCAGGACGGCCACCGCGGCGCCGGAGATCCCCGGGCATCGGGCGACCGCGGCCTGGACCTCGGCCGGTTCGACGCGCTGACCGTTGATCTGCACCTGGTCGTCGACTCGCCCGTGGAAGAGCAGCTCCCCCGCGTCGGTCCAGGAGACCAGGTCACCGGTCCGATACAGCGTCCCTGCGCCGAAGGGGTTCGGGACGAACGCCGCCTCGGTGAGGTCGGGGCGTCCGACGTAGCCCAGGGCGAGACCCACCCCGCCGAGGTGCAGCTCCCCGCGGATGCCGGGCGGGACCGGCCGTCCGAGGCGATCGAGGACATAGGCGGTGTTCCCCGGCACAGGGACACCGATGTTGTTGTGATCCTCGGGAGCCTCGATCGGGCCCGCCACCGTGGCCGTGATCGTCGCTTCCGTGGGCCCGTAGGTGTTGAACAGACGTCCGTGGCGGCCCCAGCGATCGACGACATCGGGGGTGAGTGCCTCGCCCCCGACGATGATCCGCTCCAGGGCCGGCAGGTGCGGTGTTCCGAGCGCACGGAGCATGCTGGGCGACAGGTGGATCTCGGTGATGGTTCGGTCGGCGAGGAACGCCCCCATGTCCAGGTCGTAGAGGGGCCGGTCGGACGGCGGCACCACCAGCGTCGCGCCGGCCGCCATCGCCGCTCCGATCTCCGCCCAGGAGTTGTCGAACGCCGGTGAGGCGAGTTGCAGGACGCGCGAGTCCGGCCGCACGCCGAACCGCTCCACCTGGTGGTGAGCCAGGCTGACCAGGCCCCGGTGCGGGACCTCGACGCCCTTGGGCCGCCCCGTCGATCCCGACGTGAAGAGCACGTAGGCGGCGTCTTCGGCCGTGGCGGGGCGCCGACGCTCGGCGTCGGTGATCGCCTCGTCCGAGGCGGCCTCGAGCTCACCACGGGTCTGGGGCGCGTCCAGGATCAGGACGGGGCCCGCTGCCGGCAGCCGATCGACCAGGTCGGCGTGCGCCAACGTCAGGGACGCCTCGACGTCCTCGATCATCCCCGCGAGCCGCTCGGCCGGGACCTCGGCGTCCATCGGGACGAAGGCGGCGCCCAGCTTGAGCACGGCGAACTCGGCCACGACGAGATCGACCGAACGGTGCATCAGCAGCGCCACGGCGTCGCCCGAGCCGATGCCGTGGGCGGCCAGCACGCGCGCCAGTCGGTTGCCGGCCTGGTCCGCCTCACGGTAGGTGAGCACCCCGTCCGCCCCTTCCAAGGCGGGTCGGGAGCCGTGCCGTGCGACCGTGGCGGCCCACAGGTCGGTGACCAGCCCAGGACGGCCGTCCGAGGCCCGGTTGAACCCGTGCAGGACGCGTTCGCGCGTCGCCTCGTCGATCAGCGGCAGCTCGGAGGGTGCGGCGTCCGGCGCTGCCAGCGCGGCCACCAGCACACGGCGCCACGTCTCCACGATCTTCCGCACCGTCGCGGCGTCGAAGACATCGGTGTTGTACTCGACCTCGCCGGCCAGGGCGCTCAGGCGACCGCCTTCGCGCCGCTCGGTGATGGTGAACACCAGGTCCATCCGCGAGGATCCGGTGTCGACGTCCAGCACCTCCTGCTGGACGTCGGAGATGCGTGAGGCGGCGTCCTCGTAGTTCTGCCAGGCGACCAGCACCTGCACGACAGGGTGGTGGCTCAGCGTCCGCTCCGGGCTGACGGCGTCCACGAGCATCTCGAACGGGAGGTCCTGGTGGTCCAGCGCCTCGACCATGCGTGCGCGGGCCATCCCGAACACCCGTCGCAGCGTCGGTTGGTCGGTGTCGAGTCGGAGTACCAGCGTGTTGACGAAGCAGCCCACCAGGGTGTCGAGCCGCTCGTCGTCGCGCCCCGCCACGGCGAAGCCGAGGGGGATGTCGGAGCCGGCTCCCAGGCCGTCCAGCGCGAGGCCGAGCCCCGTCATCCCGGCGATGGCCGGGGTCGTCTCCAGCGCACGGACCGCCTCGTCGAATCCCGGCAGATCCGCCGCGCCCCACGCGAACCCGAGCTTGCCGCCCTCGCCGGACGCCTGGGTGGGGTGCGGCCGGTCGGTGGGGAGCTCGAGCCGTTCGGGGAGGTCTGCCAGGCGGGCGCGCCAGTGCCGGATCTCGCGGGCGGCGAGCGACTCTGCGTCATCGCGGTCGCCCACCTGGGCGCGCTGCCAGGCGCTGAAGTCGGCGTACTGCACCGGCAGCGGATCGCCGGTCCAGGGGCCGAGCCCGGTGACCCGGGCCTCGTACGCCGTCTCGAGGTCGCGCTGCAGCGGGGCCAGGGACCAGCCGTCGCAGGCGATGTGGTGGACGACCAGGACCAGCACGTGATCGCGCTCCCCGATCCGCAGGACCGTCGCCCGCAGCGGGGGCTCGCCGGTCACGTCGATCGTCTCGCGCGCCAGCGCCGTGACGGCGGCGTCGAGGTCGGCCTCGGGCTGGTCCACGACCCGCACGGCGGGGGCGGCCTCGGCCGCCGGCAGGATGCGCTGCCGGGGCGTGCCGTCCTGGACGGGATAGACGGTCCGGAGCACCTCGTGGCGGGCGATGACGTCCCCGAGCGCCGCGAACAGGGCGTCGACCGAGATGGCTCCGCGGTAGCGCAGGGCGGCGACCATGTTGTACGTCGCCGACGGGCCGGCCAGTTCGTGCAGGAACCACAGCCGCTGCTGGGCGAACGAGAGCGGCAGATCTCCGTCCCGCGGTACCGGGACGGGGCGCGCCCCGCCGCCCTCGCTCGAGCGGGCGAGCCGGCGCGCCAGCCCCGAGGGGGTGGGCGCTTCGAACACGGCGCGCACGGGCAGGTCGACGCCGAACGCATCCCGGATCCTGGCGACCAGGCGGGTGGCGAGAAGCGAATGTCCGCCGAGGTCGAAGAAGCTGTCCAGCACGCCCACGCTCTCGGCGTTCAGCACCTCGGAGAAGAGGGCGACGAGGCGCCGTTCCTCCTCCGAGCGCGGGGCCACGTGATCCTGCGCCCGGCCGCGAAGAACGACGGCGGGCAGCGCCCGTCGGTCGACCTTGCCGTTGGGGGTCAGCGGCAGCTCCGACAGGACCATGAAGGCGTTGGGGACCATGTAGTCGGGCAGTGTCTCCGCCAGGGACGCCCGCACCGTGGCCACCAGCGCCTGATCGGAGCGGCGGCCGTCGCGGAACCGAGGCGCATCGGCAGGTTGGCGCCGGGGCTCACGGTCGACCTCCGCGCCGCGACGCTGCGCGACGACGGAGAATTCGCCCAGCGGGCCCGGGGCCGACCACTCGGCGAAGACATTCCAGCCGGGGGCCGACAGTCGGGCCACCAGTTCGTCGGGGTGCTCTCCGTCACCGGCCGAGACCAGCTGCTCGCCGTCGAGAAGCACCACGGCGGCCGCGGCCACAGCGGTGCGGCGGTTCGGGACATCCAGGAGCTCCAGGGCCGGCACGTCGGGGTCGCGCATCATCGCGGCGAACTCCGCCTCGGCGCCCCGGTGCCAGGTCAGCTGAAGCGCTCTGGCCGTCGACGCTGCGGCAGGGGGCCCGTCGCCGCGGCGCAGGACGGCGTCGAAGCGGAAGGCGTTCATCTCGTGCTCGTCCAGGCCGCGGCGCGGGGTGATGCGCAGGTCACGCACGTCGGGAAGCGAGTCGGCGATCTCCTGGATGAACAACGGCGCGACCGTCAGCTCCCGGTCGTTCTCCACGCCGCTCTCCAGTGCCGCCCGCAGCTCGGCCGGCGTGGCGTTGTGGCCGAGGCGGAGGCGTTCGACGTCGAGGCGGAAGGCGCGCTGAAGCGGCAGGCTTCGGAGGTCGCCGAGCACGAGGGAGCCTCCCGGGGCGACGCGGTCGTACGCGGCCGCCACGACGCGGGCCAGGTAGTCGCCGGACGGGAAGTACTGCGCCACCGAGTTGATCACCACGGCGTCGAAGGTGCCCTCGGGGAGGTCGGCGAGGCCGTCGGCGGGGCACTCGAACAGGCGCACGTCCGCATCGAGCCCGAGGCCGGTGACGCGGCGTCCGAGCTGCTCCAGCACGCGTGCGGAGACGTCGATCCCCCAGTACCGATCCACCCGGGGCGCCACGCGACCCAGGATGAGGCCGGTGCCGACGCCGATCTCCAGGACGGAGCCGGGACGCCCGTCCAGCACGAGCGCGGCGGAGGCGTCCGCCCACGCCGCCAGCTGTTCGGCGGGCAGCGGCTCACCGGTGTAGCTGCTCGTCCAGCCGGAGAAGTCGTCCTCGGACGTGACGTCGTCGCCGGTGTAGGCCGCACTCCAGATCTCCGCCCACCCCTCGACGACGCCCCTCTCGTGGGCGTCCGGCTCGGGCACGACGTAGGCGACCAGCTGCTGTTGTCCCGGGGAGTCCTCGCGGACGACGGACACGGCCGCTCCCACGCCGTCGACCTCGGCGAGCCTGGCCTCGATCTCGCCCAGCTCGATCCGGTGCCCGCGCAGCTTCACCTGGTGATCAATGCGCCCGAGGAACTCCAGGGCTCCGTCGTGACGGCGCCGGACGAGGTCGCCGGTTCGGTAGATCCGCTCGCCGTTGCCCGGGTGCGGCGACGGACGGAACCGTTCCGCGGTCAACTCGGGCCGATCGAGATAGCCGGCAGCCAGACCCTGGCCACCGATCCACAGCTCGCCGGCCACCCCCTGCGGCACGGGCAGCAGAGCATCGTCGAGCACGTAGAGATCGGTGTTCGCCACCGGGTCGCCGAGCGCGATGGGGCCGGGTGTGACGCGCCACACCGAGGACCAGACCGTGGTCTCGGTGGGCCCGTACATGTTCCACAGCTCGGCACCGGCCCGCAGGAGGTCCGCCGCGAGGTCCGCCGGCAACGCCTCGCCGCCGGTGAGCGCCTTCAGGCCTTCACGCCGCCAGCCCGACTCGAGCAGCAGCCGCCACGTCGACGGCGTCGCCTGCATCACGGTGATGCGCTCGCGCTCCATGGTCTCGGCGAGGACGCGGGGATCCCCGGCGTCATGGGCGCCCGCGAGGACGACGTTGGCGCCGCACAACAGTGGCGCGAACAGTTCCAGCACCGAGATGTCGAACGAGAGGGTGGTCACCGCGAGCAGGTTGTCGTCGGCCTGCAATCCCGGGCGCTGAACCATGGAGCGCAGGAAGTTCGTCACGCCGCGGTGCAGCACCACGACGCCCTTGGGGTTGCCCGTCGAGCCGGAGGTGTAGATCACGTAGGCGGCGCTGTCCGGATCGACCGGGACCGTCCCCATCCGATCTCCGGGCACATCGATCCCGTCGATGCCGACCAGCCGGACGCCATCGGCCCAGTCCAGGCGCCGCGTGGTCTCGTCGACGATCACCACGCGGAGGTGAGAGTCCTCGACCATGTACGCCAGCCGCGTCGGGGGGAACTCCGGGTCGAGCGGGACGTAGGCCGCCCCCAGTTCGAGCACCGCCAGCAGCAGCGGCACCAGGGCGGCCGTCCGGTCGAGGCACACCCCGACGAGGTCCCCCGACGCGACGCCAGCGGCGGCCAGGCCGCGCACGTAGCGGTCGGTGCGGTCGACGAGTTCCTCGTAGGTGAGGCGGGTCGTCGCGTCGGTCACGGCCGTGCGTTCCGGATGCTCCGCCGCGGTTCGGCGGACGAGCGTGGGCAGCCCCACCTCGAGGCCGTCGAGAACGGGGGTGGGGTTCCAGGCCGTGAGCTGACGCTGCGCCTCGGCCGGCGCCAGCCACTGCACGGAGGCGAGGGGGTGGTCGGGGTGGGCGGCCAGCTCGGCCACGAGCGTCTCGAACGACGCGGCCCAGCCCGCGATGGTGGCCGACTCGAAGAGCTCCGCGTTGAACTCGAACGTGCCCGTGACCTCGGGGCCGTCGTACAGCTGCAGTTCAAGGTCGAACCGGGCCGCCGAACTCGGGAACCTGACCGGGGTCACCTCGACGCCCGGGAGATCCAGCGTGGGCATGGCGATGTCCTCGAATACGAACGACACCTGGACCAGCGGGGAGCGGGAGGCGTCCCGTTCGGGGCTGAGCCGCTCGACGAGTCGCTCGAAGGGCACCTCCTGATGCGCGAGCGCGTTCAGCACCGCGGAGCGGGCGGTGACCAGGACGTCCCGGAAGGACGCCCCGGTCGCCATGCCGACCCGGATCGGCACCATGTTGGCCAGGTAGCCCACCAGGCCCGCGGACTCGGGATGGAGCCGGTTGGCGACCGGAACGCCGAGCACCACGTCGTCGGTCCGGCCCACCCGCCCGAGCCAGACGGCATAGGCGGCGAGCAACGCCTGGAACGGCGTGACCCCCACGCGGCCGGAGAGGGCCCGCACGGCGTCCATGACCGGCCGGGACAGTTCGATGGGATGCGATCCCCCGCCGAACCCGAGCATGCGGGGACGCGGGTGGTCGGTGGGCAGGTCGAGCACCGGTGGCGCCCCGTCCATCGTGGCGACCCAGTGATCCAACCCCGATCCGTCGTCGTTCGCCTCGCGCGCACGCAGCCATCGCACGTAGTCGATGAACTGGACCGGGACGGGAGCGAGGTCGGGTCGGACACCGGCTGTGTACGCCCTGGCGGCCTCGAACAGCTCGCCGAGGAACAGCGCGCTGGACCACAGGTCCGCGACGATGTGGTGGACCGTGAACAGCAGGAGGTGGTCCTGGGGCGCGAAGCGCAGCAGAACGAAGCGCATGAGCGGGCCCGTCGCCAGATCGAACGGCTGGGCGAACTCGGCCTGCGCGAGCACGCCGACGGCTTCGGGGTTGGCGTCCGGGTCGATGTGGCTGCAGTCGATGACCTGGATCATCATCCGTGCGGCGGGGTCGACGCTCTGCCGCGGACCGTGCGCTCCTGAGGCGAACACGGTGCGCAGGGCATCGTGGCGCCCGACCACCAGATCAAGGGCGCGCTGCCAGACGGTCAGGTCGATCGGGCCGCGCACGCGGGCGGCGCTGGGGATGTTGTACGACGTGTTCCCGGGCGTCAGCTGGTCGAGGAACCAGAGCCGTTCCTGCGACGACGACAGTTCGCCGGTGCGGGGGACGGAGCCTCGCCGCGCGCGCAACGTGCGGGCCAGGAGCGCGCGGCGCTCGTCGGCGTCCAGTCCCGCCAGGTCGGCGGGGAGCGTATCCGTCATCGCGTTCTTCCTTCGGGGTGGGTCGGTCCGCACTGCTTCTGGGTGTGCATCACTCACCCTGGTCGGGGTGACTATCGGCGGCCTATATTTGGTCGCTCAGCACGCAATGCCCGGTTGGTCAGGCCGTTCGCCTAGTAGCGATAGGTCTCGGGTTTGAAGGGGCCCTCGACGCCGACGCCGAGGTAGCTGGCCTGGGTGTCGGTCAGCTCGGTGAGGTGGGCGCCCAGCGCGTCCAGGTGGAGCCGGGCGACCTCCTCATCCAGGTGCTTGGGCAGCGTGTACACCCCGGTGGGGTAGTCCTGCGGCTTGGTGTACAACTCGATCTGGGCCAGCACCTGGTTGGTGAAGCTGTTGCTCATCACGAAGCTGGGATGACCCGTCGCGTTGCCCAGGTTCAACAACCGGCCCTCGCTCAACACGATCACCGCATGCCCATCGGTGAACACCCACTGATCCACCTGCGGCTTGACCGTCCGGCGCTCCACACCCGGCCACGCCTCCAGCCCGGCCATGTCGATCTCGTTGTCGAAGTGGCCGATGTTGCCCACGATCGCGTTGTGCTTCATCGCCGCCATCTGCGCCGCGCTCACCACGTCCCGACAGCCCGTCGCGGTGATCACGATGTCGGCGATCCCGATCACGTCGTCCAGGCGGGCGACCTGGTAGCCGTCCATGGCGGCCTGCAGCGCGCAGATCGGATCGATCTCGGTCACGATGACACGCGCGCCCTGCCCGGCCAGCGACTCCGCGCTGCCCTTCCCCACATCGCCGTACCCGCACACCACGGCCACCTTGCCGCCGATCAGCACGTCGGTGCCCCGGTTGATGCCATCGATCAGGGAATGCCGCACCCCGTACTTGTTGTCGAACTTGCTCTTGGTCACCGAGTCGTTGACGTTGATCGCCGGGAACAACAACGCCTGCTCCCGCGCCATCTCATACAACCGGTGGACCCCGGTGGTGGTCTCCTCGGTGACGCCGCGCACGCTGTTGGCCAACGCCACGAAGTCCAGACCCGAGACACGTAGCGTTTCGAGGATCACCTTGTACTCCCCCGAATCCGACGCCGAGGGCTGCGGCACCTCGCCGGCCTTGGTGAACTCCACCCCCTTGTGGACGTACAAGGTGGCATCCCCGCCATCGTCGAGGATCATGTTCGGCTGCCCCCCATCGGGCCACGACAAGATCTGCTCGGTGCACCACCAGTACTCCGGCAACGTCTCACCCTTCCACGCGAACACCGGCACACCCCGCGGCTCCTCAGGTGTTCCGTCGCGGCCCACCACCATCGCCGCAGCCGCGTGATCCTGGGTGGAGAAGATGTTGCACGACGCCCACCGCACCTGGGCCCCGAGTTCGACCAACGTCTCGATCAACACCGCCGTCTGCACCGTCATGTGCAACGAACCCGCGATCCGCGCACCGGCCAACGGCTGAGAGTCGCGGTACCGCTCCCGCATCGCCATCAACCCCGGCATCTCATGCTCGGCCAGCGTGATCTCCTTGCGCCCAAAATCGGCGAGGTTCAGGTCTGCCACCCGGTAATCAATTGTCTTCACGAAGGCGACGCTAACGGCGCGGGAACGCCTCCGGGACCCGATAAAGCCGGGGTATAGACGGGCGAAAGCCTCACCGAAGTCGGCCGTGTTTTCGTGGTGGAACCCATCCATGGGAGCAGCGCCCGACGCACCCGCGCGAGCGTCCCCCCAGCACGAGGAGGCCCGGTGTCGACCACCATCTACCTGATGGCTCGGGCGTGTTACCGCGCTCGAAAGCGGATCGTCGGACTGTGGCTCGTGATCTTCGCCGCCCTTGCGGTGCTGGGGCTCGGTGGCGGAAGGTCCTTCGACAACGAGTTCCGGGTCCCAGGCGCGAGTTCGCAGGAGGCCCTGGACCAACTCAGGATGACCTTCCCCGCCACGGCCGACACCGCCGCCCTGATGGTCGTCGTGGCCCCGCCCGGAACGCGGGTGGACGACCCGCGTGTCAAGGGGGCCCTCGAGGATTCGTTGGCCGACATCGCCACGTTCGACTGGGTCACCGGCACCGACTCCCCCTTCGGTGAGTACGTCACCGGCATGATCGCCGACGACGGCCGCGCCGCCTACGCCCAGGTGCGGATCGCCGGCGGCGTATACAGCTTCACCGACGCCGCCGCCGCGCAGTTGGACGCCGCCGGTGAGGACCTCGAGGCCGAACTGCCGGGCAGCGTCGTCCGGATGGGTGGCGAGGTCTACTCCGAGGACCTTCCGGAGGTCTCCATCGTCGAGGGCATCGGCGTGATCGTCGCGGCGATCGTGCTGTTCCTGGCGCTGGGCTCAGTGCGGGCGGCCGCGATCCCCGTCATGTCCGGTGTGTGCGGCGCCGCCATGGCGGCACTGCTCATCCTGGCCTCGACCGCCATCATGCCGATCAACTCCACCACCTTGATCCTCGCCCTGATGCTGGCGCTGGCCGTGGGCATCGACTACACCCTCTTCAGCGTGTCGCGCCACCGCGCTCAACTGCGCGACGGGATGGACGTGGAGGAGTCCGCCGCCGTCGCGACGGCCACCGCAGGATCCGCGGTCGTCTTCGCGGGTCTGACGGTGATCGTGGCGCTGCTCGGGCTGAGCATCGCCGGCATCCCGTTCCTGACCTCAATGGGTGCCTTCGCCGCGGCCGCCGTCGGCCTGGAGATCGCGCTCGCGCTGACGTTCCTGCCCGCCATGCTGGGCTTCCTGGGCGAGCGGCTGCGTCCGCGGGCCGGCAGCAGACGGGCCCGCCCGCCGCACCGGGTGGCGCGCGGCTGGATTCGTGGCGTCACGCGGTATCCGCTGCTGGTCGTCCTGATCGTGGTCGGCCTGCTCGGGGCGCTGACGCTCCCCGCGAAGGACTTGGAACTCGCGCTCCCGAACGCCGGCCGGTCCGTGCCGGGGGCTCCCGACCGCGTCACGTACGACCTGATCACCGAGTACTACGGCCCGGGAGCCAACGGGCCCCTGATCGTGACGGCCCCCGTGCTGGAGACCGACGACCCGATGGCCATCATCGACGAACTCGAAGCCGACATCGAGGCCATGCCGGGCGTCCGCAGCATCGTGCTGGCCACCCCCAACAAGAACGCCGACACGGCCGTCATCCAACTGGTGCCCACCACCGGGCCGGACGACCCCGGCACGGCCGATCTCGTCCACCGCCTGCGTGATCGCGCCCCGGAGTGGAAGCGGGACCTGGGAGTGGACACGGCCGTGACAGGCTTCACGGCCGTCTCGATCGACGTGTCCGAGCGACTGGCGGCCGCCCTTCTACCGTTCGGCCTCTTCGTCGTCGGGCTCTCGCTCGTCCTGCTCACCTTGGTGTTCCGGTCGATCTGGGTGCCGGTGAAGGCGGTGCTCGGCTACCTCCTCAGCGTCGGGGCGGCCTTCGGTGCGACCACGCTGGTCTTCAACCAGGGGCACGGCAAGGAGATCATCAACCTCGCCGAGCCGCTGCCCGTCATCAGCTTCCTTCCGATCTTGCTGATGGGGATCCTGTTCGGGTTGGCGATGGACTACGAGGTCTTCCTCACCTCCCGGATGCGCGAGGAGTACAGCCGAGGCAACTCCGAGCACTGGCTCGAGGACGGGTTCAGCGCCACGTCGGGTGTCGTCGTGGCGGCGGCGGTCATCATGTTCGCGGTCTTCGCCTCCTTCGTGCCGGTCGGCTCGGGGATGATCAAGCCCATCGCGTTCAGCCTGGCGGTCGGCGTCGCCGTCGACGCCTTCGTGGTCCGCATGGTGCTCGGCCCGGCGGTGATGAAGTTGCTCGGGCGGCGCGCGTGGTGGCTGCCGTCGTGGCTGGACCGGGTGCTGCCGTCCCTCGACATCGAGGGCGAGGCGCTGGCGCACCAGTTGGCCACGCGCGACTGGCCGGCGTCGGAGGCTCCGGGCGCCGTCCATGTCCAGGGGCTGAAGCTCAGACGGGGTCGGACCACGCTGCTCGACGTGGCCGAACTCCATGCACCCTGGGGCGCCACCGTCCTGCTCACCGGTCCTGAACTGCGGCGCACCGCCCTGCTGCTGGCACTGTCCGGACGCCTGCGCGCCGACGCCGGCCGCGTCAGGGTTCTGGGCCTGGTCCTCCCCCCTGAGACCAGGACGCTGCGGGCACGCTCGACGTTCGTCGACGGCGGCTCCCCGGACACCTGGGCCGCGCTCGAGGACTCCCTGGGGGAGATCGTGTTCGTGCTGGACGCGGACGCCCTGCACGGACCCGCCCGCGACCGACTGGAGGCCGTCATGGCCGGCGGCGACCGGACCGTCGTCCTGTCCGGCGACCACGATTCCGCCGACCTGCTGGCACCGGCCCGCACCCCACTGACCGTCAACCTGACCGAGGCACGCCCCGAGGACGCCGATCGCCCGCGGTCTCTGGCTGCCACCCCCACCTGAGAAAGAGACGCGACATGAAGACACGGCCCCGCTGGCAGCGGCTGGCGGCATTCATCCTGACCCCTCTCCTGGTGGCCGGGGCCATCCTCGCCGTGCAGGGCGGGTTCTCCTCCCGTGCCCAACGCGTCGAGGCGGCGATCGTCAACCTCGACGAGATGGTGACCATCGATGGGAGACCGGTGCCGTTGGGCCGGCAACTGGCCGCGGAACTGACCTCGAACGACCGGCAGGAGAACTTCGCTTGGGTCCTCGCCGACGAGAAGACCGCCGCGACCGGACTCGATTCGGGCCGCTTCGCCGCGGTGGTGACCGTCCCGACCAACTTCTCCGCCGCGGCCACTTCCACCACGGGAGAGCCGGGAGAGGCGCGGCGGGCCACCGTGTCGGTCACGACGTCGCCTCGAAGCGCCCTATCGGAGTCGAGCCTGGGGCAGTCCCTGGCCGACGCCTCGGTCACCGCGCTCAACCAGGAGCTGGCGACCGTCTACCTGGACAACATCTACCTCGGCTTCAGCACCATGCACGGAGAACTCGGCAAGGCCGCGGACGGCGCCCGGCAGATCGCCGACGGGCAGCAGGAACTCACCTCCGGGCTCGACGAGGCGGGCTCGGGCGCGTCGCAGCTCGATGAGGGGCTCGGTCAACTGGTCGGCAACAACGACCAGCTCAACGGCGGGGGCGACCAGCTCCGCACCGGCAGCGAGCAGCTCGCGACCGGGCTGGGTGAGCTCGACGCGGCGGTGCGCGACCTGCCCGGGAGCACCCAGGCCCTGGCATCGGGCGCGGGCGAGCTCGCCGCGGCGGCACAGGCCGCAGCGGGCGCCGGTGGGGCGCTCGCCCAGGGAACGAACGGCCTCAGCCAGGGCGCGGGGGATCTGGCCGACGGAACCACCAAGCTGGACGCCGGCGTCCAGCAGTATGTGCAGGGCACGAAGTCGTACGTGACCAACGCGAATG
Source organism: Propioniciclava soli (assembly GCF_038502305.1). Lineage (NCBI taxonomy): Bacteria > Bacillati > Actinomycetota > Actinomycetes > Propionibacteriales > Propionibacteriaceae > Propioniciclava > Propioniciclava soli. The sequence goes on along the minus strand of NZ_CP115965.1, from coordinate 1,781,061 downwards.
CGGCCCTCCGGGTCGCGTCGGCCGGGCAGGAGTCGCTGGCGCCTCTCGTGGGCGGCGTGGACACGTTGGTCGGCGAGACGGCCGACGGGGCGGGAAGTCTCGCTGACAAGGCGGGGCCGGCGCTCAAGGGCGCTTCGTCGGCGCTGGACGGCGGCGATGCGCTCGCCAGTGCCGCGGCGGCGACGGTGCAGCAGGTCAAGACCGCCCAGGCCACGGCCACGCAACTCGCCAAGGGCGACAAGACCCTGTCCTGTCCCGCCTCGCTGCGCGACACAGCGGGCGCCTGCGAGGCCTATGCCCAAGGCGTCCGCGCCGGCGGACAGGCGAGCGGCGAGGCGCTGTCCAAGGCTCCGACCGCCGCCGTCGCCGAGGCAGCGGCCACCGTGACGAAGACCAACGCGGCCGTCCGGCCTGGCCTGACCGGCGTGAGCGACGGCGTCCGGAAACTCGCCGAGGCGACCGCGTCGGCCAAGAAGACGTGGCAGGACATGCGCGGCCAGATCCCCGGCGCCGACACGTCCCAGGGCGACCAGCTCGACCAGCTGATCGCGGGAGGGGAGCAGCTCCTGGACTCCGGGCCGATGCTCGTCTCGGGCTCGGCTTCGCTGAAGCGGGGCGGCGAGCAATTGCGAGACGGAGCGGGCTCCCTCGCCGACGGCTCGCACCAGCTCGCCGACGGGCTCGGCCGACTCGCGTCCGGCACCCACGCGGTCGCCGAGGGGACCGGCGCACTGTCGAGCGCCGCACCGACTCTGGCCGAGGGAGTCGCGGACGCGGCCCGCGGCGGAGCCGACATGGCCCGGGGCGTCCAGCAGTACACGGTGGGGATCACGCAGTACACCGACGGGGTCCGCCAGGCGGGCGACGGCGCCAAGCAGTTGACCGAGGGGCTCGAGCAGGCCGGCAGCGGGTCGGCCGAGCTCGGTGAGGGCACCCGGGATCTCGCGGGCGGGCTCGACGAGGCGGTCGCCGGCGTTCCGAACTACTCCGAGCAGGAACGCAGCACCCTCAGCGAGGTCGCCGCTTCACCCATCGAGATCGAGAACGCCGGCGGCTCCGAGGGGACGGGCCTGGCCGCGCTGGTGATGATCGCCGCGCTGTGGGTCGGCACTCTGGCAGCGGCCCGCGCCCCCCAGGGCTCCGCGCTGGTGCGCTCCAATGTCGGTTCGGCCCGGATCCTGGGTGCGACGCTCGCGCCCGTTGCGGCGGTGGGGGTGACCCTGGGCGTCCTGCTCGGGGGCGTCGGAGGCGCCGTGCTCGGGCTTCACGCAGTGCGCGTCGTCGGGTTGATGGGCCTGATGGCGGCCGCCGGGTTCACCTTCGCGGTCGTCAACCTCGCGCTGGTCATGTGGCTGGGACCGTGGGGTCGCGTGCTGTCGGGGGCGATGTGGCTGATTCCCACGCTGCCCCTGCTGACCCGGACCGTGGCTGGGCTCGTCGAGCCCTTGCTCCCGGCCTCCCCGGCGTCGCCCGCCCTGGACGCGGCCTCGGCGTGGGCGACCGGGCAGTCTGTGACCGGATCGGTGATCGCGCTGGCGACCTGGGCACTGGTCGGTCTGCTGCTGGTGGCCGCCTGGCTGCATCGCCGCCGCGCGACAACGGCCCGCGCCCTGATGGCGCGGGCCATGTGAGCGAGAGTCGCGTCAGCCGCGGACGGCCCGGGCCAGGGCCTGCGCCCGGTCCGTCCGCTCCCACGTCATCACGGGCAGCTCGCGGCCGAAGTGGCCGTAGTTGGTGATCTGGGAGTAGATCGGACGCAGCAGGTCCAGATCGCGGATGATCGCGGCCGGCCGCAGATCGAACACCGCCAACACCGCATCGTTGATCTGACCCAGCGGCACCTTCTCGGTGCCGAAGCACTCGGTGTAGAACCCCACCGGATGCGCCCGCCCGATCGCATATGCCACCTGCACCTCGCACCGATCCGCCAGCCCGGCCGCCACCACGTTCTTGGCCACCCACCGCATCGCGTACGCCGCCGACCGATCCACCTTCGACGGATCCTTGCCCGAGAACGCCCCACCGCCGTGGCGCGCCATCCCGCCGTAGGTGTCCACGATGATCTTGCGGCCCGTCACCCCCGCGTCCCCCATCGGCCCCCCGATCACGAACTTCCCCGTCGGGTTGACGAACGTCTTGTGCCCGGCCGAGGCGATGTCGTACCGCGCCAGCACCGGATCGATCACCAGCCTCGCGATGGCATCCTTCACCACCCCGTCGGCCCACGCCTGCTCGGTGTGCTGGGTGGAGACCACCACCGTGTCGACCCGCACCGGCACATCGCCGTCGTACTCCACGGTCACCTGGGTCTTCCCATCGGGCAGCACCCACCCCAGCTCCCCGTTCCTGCGCACCTCCGCCAGGCGCTCCGACAGCCGGTGCGCGATATCGATCGGCAGCGGCATCAGCGTCGCAGTGTCGGTGCAGGCATAGCCGAACATCAACCCCTGATCGCCGGCGCCCTGCCGATCCAACACGTCCGAGGCCATACCATCACGGACCTCCTCGGCCAGATCCACGCCCTGAGCGATGTCGGGACTCTGATTGCCCAGACTCACCAACACACCACAGGACTTGCCGTCGAACGAGGCCCCCGCATGGTCGTAACCGATCGAGGTGATCCGCTCCCGCGCGATACCGGAGATATCGGCGTACGCCGATGTCGTGACCTCACCGGCAACCGTCACCGATCCGGTCGTGACCAGTGTCTCCACCGCGACGCGGCTGTTGACGTCCTGGGCGAGCAGGGCGTCGAGCACCGCATCGCTGACGGCGTCGGCGACCTTGTCGGGGTGGCCTTCGGTCACCGATTCGGACGTGAACAATCGACTCATGGGGGATCCCTTCCTCACAGTGGTGGGTGTACTCCCCGAGCGTTGCCCCTCGCCCTATCACCGGGCTGCGACGGACGTATAGCGTCCCTCCGGGCGAGGACCCCGGCACCGAGGGATCGAGACCCGGAAGAGAAGGCCGGCCCGCAGCCGGTCAGGCGGGTCCGGTGGGACGCCACGGCAGCGCCGCCCGCGGTCAGCCCACCTGGTCAGCGGCGGAAGGTGACGTGCGTCGTCCCGCTCTCCGCGCCGGCGACCTCCACGTCGTAGCCGGACTCCCAACCCCGCAGGTCGTCCCACAGCCGGATGCCGCGGCCCAGCAGGATCGGCGCGATCGCCACGTGCAGCTGATCCACCAGGCCGGCCTTGAGGAAGTCGCGGACCACGGTCGGGCCGCCGCCGATGCGGACGTCCTTGCCGCCGGCGGCGTCCGTCGCCCGCTCCAGCGCCTCGGCCGGCGACGCCGCCAGGAAGTGGAACGTCGTCCCGCCGGCCATCGCGATCGAGGGGCGCGGCGCGGTGCGGGTGAGCACGAACACCGGGACGTGGAACGGCGGCTCGTCGCCCCACCAGCCCCGCCAGTCCGGGTCATCGGGGTGATCGTGCAGCCCGAACATGCCCGCACCCATGATCTCGGCGCCCAACTCGGCGAAGTAGGCGCGCGCGTAGTCGTCGTCGACGCCGGTGGTGCCGCCGCCGCTGGTGTCCTGCAGGACGCGCTCGCGGAACGTGCGCGTCGCCGCGTACGCGCCGGTGAGGCGCCCCCAGTCCTCCCCGAACGGGTTCTCGGGGGTCTGGTCGGTCGTGGTGGCGAACCCGTCCAGGGAGATGTTCAGATCGACGCGGACGGCCATGATGCCTCCATCCAGCCTTGTGATCCGCACATCCCAGCACCGTGCTGCCCCACCGTCAAGGGGTCGGCGGGCACGGCTGCGTGCGTGTCGGGCCGGAGCCCGCAGCGTCCCTAGACGGTCTGGCGCTCGATCACTTCCAGGGCGCAGCGCGCGTCCAGCACGGCGGTGCGCAGCTCGCCCAGGTCAAAGTGGTGGGCGCGCTCGTCGGCGGGGATCTCGTCGAGGGCCTCCAAGGCCGCCTCGAGGTAGTCGGCGGCGCTGCCCATGCGCAGCTCGTCGGCGCTCAGGTGGACGCGCTCGGCCGGAGGCAGATCGTCGGAGGCGGCCAGCGACAACTGCATGGCGCGCCCGATCAGCTCGGCGGGGATGTCCCAGCGGCTCGCGGTGAGGGCGACAGCGCGCCCGAGGAGGAGATCGACGCGCCCGACGATGGTCGCCAGGTCAGCGGGGTTGGTCATGTGTAGAAACCTTCGAATAATCAGCACCGTTGCTTATGAGAAAAGTATGTCGGGACGCTTCTCTCCGCGTGGCGGCATTCAGGAATTGCCCCGGGTTTTCCTGCCGGCCGCCCGGCCGCGCCGCGTCATCCCATCGCCGATCCCGCCCCGGACGCCGGCGCCATCGGCCGGGGATCGGTACGGCCACCGCGCGCCTCGCCCCCGCGACCCGCGCCCGGACTACCCTGAACGGACCGACACCCCCGTCGAACGGAACCCGCCATGACCGCGGACCACCCCAACCCCTTCGACCGACGCGCCTTCCTCGCCCTCGCGGCGGGGCTCGGCCTCAGCAGCTGCGCCGTCGCCCGCCCCGCCCCGCCGACCGCGGGCCCGCTGCCGGGCAGCCCCGCCCCCGCGCCGGGCTCGGCCACCCCCGAGCCGACGCCGACGGCGTCCCCCTCCCCCACCGGGACGCCGCAGGTGCGGCTCGGCGCCCCGATCGGGGACGGCTCCCAGGCCCCCTCGCCCGACCCGCAGCCGTTCCAGCGCCCGATCACGGTGCTCGAACCCGGCGAGCCGCCGCCCCAGTTCGTGGTGTTCAGCTGGGACGGCGCCTCCGGCAACGAGGACGCGATCCTCGACTACGTGCAGGCGGCGCACGACGTCGGCGGCACGCAGACGATGTTCCTCTCGGCGCTCTATTTCCTGCCCAAGTCGAAACGGACGCAGTACAAGCCGCCGCGGCGTCCGGCGGGCGACTCCTACATCCCGTACATGTCCGACCCCACAGTGCGCCGCACCATCATCGACATCGCCACGGCGTGGGCCTACGGAAACGAGGTCGGCACGCATTTCTTCGGGCACTTCCCCGACCCGAACGGGGTGCCGTCGTGGAGCACCGCCGACTGGGAGCAGGAACTCAGCCAGGTCGACAAACTCGTCACCACCTGGCGCACCATCACCGGCTGGACCGACATCGACCCGCTGCCCTTCGACCACGCCCGGGAATGCGTCGGCGGCCGGACGCCGCTGCTCGCCGGCCGCAAGACCCTCCTGCCCGCGATCGCCGAACGGGGCTGGCGCTACGACTCCTCCGGAGTGCGCTCCAGCCAGGCCTGGCCGGCCAAGGACAGCTACGGGCTGTACGACATGTCGATGTTCCAGATCCCGTTCCGCAAGAGCCGCATCATCCCGATGGACTACAACTTCCTCGCCGCCCAGGCCGGCGGGAAGACCAACGGCGGGTCGGCGTCCCAGCGGCAGGCGTGGAAGGACGAGCACCTCGCCGCCCTGCGCAACGCGCTGCGCCTGTGCCGGGAGGGCAACCGGGCGCCGCTGATCCTGGGCAACCACATGAGCCCGTGGATCGGGGGCGCCTACCAGCAGAACCTGCTGGCGCTGATCACCGAGTTCGGCCGGACACCGGACGTGCAGCTGGTCAGCCATCGGTGGCTCTGCGACTGGCTGGACGCCCAGGATCCGGCGGTGCTGAAGGATCTGCAGGCGTCATGACGGCTGTTCGGCGTTTTCCGCACTCTCGATTGCGTCGCCCGCGGCATTCCCCCTAGTCGCGGGGGGCCGGCAACGCATCGACTGTGCAGTTTCTGCTCGACGCCCGGTGAGCCCCCTCAGTCGCGGGCCGGCCGGACGCGAACGCCGCGCTCCTCGGCTTCGCCCAGCTCGAGCGGGACGCCAACGGCGTTCGTGTAGCGCGGCGCCCCGTCGCGCACCGTCACCGGCGCCCCGGGACGCAGGCCGAGCGCCTCCAGGCGCGCCAGAGCCGCGGGGTCGGCGTCCGACACGCGCGCGACGAGATGGGCGCCCGGCTCGGCGTCGGCCAGCGGCACGACGCCGGCGGGCGGCTGCCAGTGGCCCTCGGCGGTCGGGATCGGGTCGCCGTGCGGGTCGGCGTCCGGGTGCCCGAGCAGGACGTCGATGCGGCCCAGGAACCGCTCGGACGCCGCGTGTTCGAGGCGTTCGGCGTCGTCGTGGACCTCATCCCAGGTGTAGCCCAGCACGTCGGCGAGGAAGCACTCGATGAGGCGGTGGCGCCGCACCATGGCGAGCGCGAGCCGCTCCCCCAGCGCGGTGAGCGCGACGGGACGGTACGGCTCGTAGTCGACCAGGCCGTGGGCCTGGAGGCGGCGCATCACGTCGGAGACGTTGGCGCGCGACGTGCCGAAGCGGTCGGCGAGCCCGGTCGTGGTGATGGGCGGGTCGCCCCACTCGACCGCCGACCAGATCACCTTGAGGTAGTCCTGCATGACGGGGGTGAGTTCGTCGGCCTCCATCAGCCACCCCCGGTGAGCGTCAGCGTGATCAGGGCCAGGTTGAGCAGCACGACCAGCCCCACGACGATCCACGCCACGATGCGCAGCGCCGGCGGGTTGGCGTAGCCGCCCATCAGCTCGGGGTCGCTGCTGAGCCGCACCAGCGGCGCGAGCGCGAACGGGATGCCGAGGCTCAGCACCACCTGGCTCAGCACGAGCGCCCACGTCGGGTTCACACCGGTGGCCAGGATCGCCAGCGCCGGGATCAGCGTGATCGCGCGACGCGCGAGCATCGGAACGCGCACCTTCAGCAGCCCGGACATGATGGTCGCCCCGGCGTAGCAGCCGACCGAGGTGGACGCCAGCCCGGACGCCAGCAGCCCGACGGCGAACAGCGTCCCGATCACCGGCCCCAGCGTGCCGCTGATCGCGGAGTGGGCGCCCTCGATCGAGTCGGTGCCGCCCATGCCCTGCAGGCTGGACGCCGCCAGCAGCAGCATCGCCACGTTGACCGCGCCGGCGAGCAGCATGGACGCCACGACGTCCCAGCGGGTGGCGCGCAGCAGGCGCGGCAGCTCGGCGGGACGGTGGCCGTGCCGGTCGCGGGCCAGCGCCGAGTGGACGTAGATGGCGTGCGGCATCACGGTGGCGCCGAGCATGCTGGCGGCGAGCAGCACGGACTCGGTGCCCGCGAACCGCGGCACCAGCCCGGACGCCGCGTCCGGCCAGGACACGTCGCTGACGAACAGCCCGGCCATGAACCCGACGGTGATGACGAGCAGCAGCCCCATCACCACGAACTCGAACGGACGCTGCCCGCGGCGCGACTGCACCATCAGCAGCAGCATCGAGACCCCGCCGACGATCAGCCCGCCCCACACCAGTGGCAGCCCGAACAGGATCTGCAGCGCGATCGCGCCGCCGAGCACCTCGGCGAGGTCGGTCGCGGCGGCGACGAGCTCGGCCTGCAACCAGTAGGCGATGCGGGGCCCGCGGCGCAGGCGGCGTCCGAGGAGCTCGGGCAGGCTCGCCCCGGTGACGAGCCCGGTCTTGGCCGAGAGGTACTGCACCAGCAGCGCCATGACGTTGGCGCCGACGAGCACCCACACGAGCAGGTAGCCGTAGCGGGCACCGGCGGTGAGGTTGGCGGCGACGTTGCCGGGGTCGACGTAGGCGATGGCGGCCACGAATGCGGGCCCCCACAGCCACGAGCGCACGCCCGCGCGCCTCCGCGCCGGCGGTGACGAAGGCGCCTCCGCTCGAGCGGCGAGCAGCCGGTTATCCACAGAAGTTAAGGTACCTGAACTTTTGCTCCGGGTCACACACCTCGGCCCCTCCACCGGGTTCGACAAGCAGCGATGCCCGATCCACGGAGGGCCGAAGAGCCCCCGTCGGGCAACAGGAGATTCAGCACCGACCCAACGGGCCGGCGCCACCAGCCCCCGCGAGACCGCGCTGCGGAGGGGTAAGGTGACGCAACTCATAACGCTGGTCGTGTGACGCCGAGCGGCGCACGATCCGCGACGAATCGAACGAACCTGACGCCACGGGCGTCGGGGACGCGGTCGGCGGAAGAGCAGAAGGCGAGGGCACCCATGGCAGCGAGCGAGGCATTCGGCGACGCGAAGGACGGGGCGAAGCGCACCGCGCACCAGGCGAGCCGCAGCGGACCGCTGCGCGCATCGCCCGCGCCGGCTTCGTCGCCAACGGCGCCGTGCACGTGCTCATCGGCGTGATCGCGCTGGCGATCGCGACCGGCGGGGAGGGCCAGGGCGACCAGTCCGGCGCCATGGCGCAGATCGCGCAGGCCCCGCTCGGCAACGTCGTGCTGTGGGTGCTCGCGGTCGCGCTGTGGGGGCTCGCGCTCTGGAACGTGCTGGACGGGTTCCTCGAGCACGGCGAGGGCGACGCGAAGGAGCAGGCCAAGAAGTGGGGACGCCGCGTCGGGCGCTTCGGCAAGGCCGTGGTGTTCGCGGTGCTGGGCTTCGGCGCCGCCGGCATCGCGCTGAGCGGGCGGTCCTCCAGCGGGGACGCCTCCGCGCAGAAGGCGAGCGGCGACGAGCTGGCGCTCCCCGGAGGCCCGATCGTGCTCGGCATCGTCGGGGCCGGCGTCGTCGCCGGCGGCATCGCCTTCGGCGTCATGGGGGTCATGCGCAGCTTCGAGAAGCACATGTCGATCCCGTCAGGCACGGCGGGGACGGCCGTCCGGACGCTCGGCGTGGTCGGCTACCTGGCCAAGGGGGTCGCGCTGCTGGTCGTCGGCATCCTGCTGATCGTCGCGTCCGTGCGCGTCGACCCGAGCCAGGCCGGCGGAACCGACGCCGCTCTGCACGCCCTGATGGGGACGCCGCTCGGCCCCTGGGCCGTGGGCGCGGTCGGCGTGGGCCTCATCGCCTACGGCGCGTTCTGCGCCCTGCGCGGCCGCTACGAACAGCTCTGACGCACCGCGGCAACCCGGATGCGCCTCCTCGCTATCGTTACGCCCCGGCGGCCCGCATGTAACGATAATGAACTATAGTTACATCCACCGCGAGTGGGAGTAACGACAAGGGGAACCCGTGGCCACGTGGGATGAGGACTACTGGACGTCGACGATCGAGTCCGGCCTGCCGCGTCGCGATCGGCGATCCGGTGCCTACCTCGCCTACGTGCCCGACCAGCTTCAGGAGACCCCGCTCCTCCTTCCCCCCGGCGTCGACGCGACCGTGGCCACAGCTGAGCAGGCAGTCCGCACCCTCGCCGGCGATGCCCGGGACCTGGCGGGCATCGCCCGCTTCCTGCTGCGCTCGGAGGCGATCGCTTCGTCCCGCATCGAGGGCATCGCCCCCGGAGTGCAGGGGGTCGCATTGGCCGAACTCGGGACCCACGAGTCCGTGCCCGACGTCTCCGCCCAGGCACGGCTGGTCGCCAACAACATGACCGTGCTGCAGGACGCCCGGACGACCCTGGCCTCCACGCCGGCGGTGACGCTGGGTCACGTGATCGATCTTCATGCGGCGTTGCTCCCCGACGAACCGCACCACCACGGGGTTCGCTCGGTGCAGAACTGGATCGGGGGGTCGAACCACCACCCGCTGGACGCCGACTTCGTGCCTCCGGCACCCCAGCGCGTCGCGTCGTCCATGAACGACCTCGTCGCCTACCTCAACGGCGCGAGCCACTCCCCCATCGTCCAGGCCGCCCTCGTGCACGCCCAGTTCGAGACCATCCATCCGTTCACCGACGGCAACGGCCGCGTCGGCCGCGCCCTCATCCACACCGTGCTCACCCGCCGCGGGCTGACCCCCGAGGCCGTCCTGCCCGTGAGCCTGGTGCTGTCCACCTTGCGCGAGGACTATGTTCGCGGCCTGACCTCCTACCGACACTCGGACGCCGTCGATTCGGCCCCGGCTCACGCCGCGCGCGCCGCCTGGATCGAGGTGTTCGTGTCGGCGGTGAGCACCGCGGCAGAACAGGCCGCACGCCTCGCCGTCGACCTCGTCTCCTTGCGCACCGAATGGGAGGAACGCCTCGCCGCCTCGCGGGCGCGGCAGGGGAAGGTGCGGGGCGTGCGGAGCGACTCGGCCACCGCGCTGATCCTGCGCGACCTGCCCGCCACGCCCGTGCTGACGAGCACCACGGTCCAACGCATCTACGGCGTCTCGCACGTTGCCGCCGACCGCGCCCTCGCCGAGCTCGTCGACGGCAACGTTCTCGCGGTGCACGGGCGTCGAGGCGTGCGCTACTACCAGGCGTTCGACGTGCTCGACCTGATCACCGGGGCGGAACGCCGCCTCGCCAGTACCCGGTTCGACACACGCACCAGCCCACCCATCCGGCCCGTTCCGGCGAGAACCGACCGAACGTAGGAGCCACGCGCCCTGCACCCGGCCAGCCGCCTTCTCGCTCCTGCGGGGGATGGCCAAGACGCGGCGGCACCCCATGCCCACGTCCTCGGCCGCGTTCACGACGATCCGGCGGGCGATGAACTGAGGCTCCGGCTTCGAGCATCCGCGCCAACCAGAACACCGGTCGCGCGCCACGGGGATACACCCCGGTAACCTCGGCCCTCCCAGTGCAGAGCGGCGTCCGGGTTTGCCCCCCGCAGGCGGCCCAGGATCGTCGCAATCGGTCCGGGGGTACACATGGTCAATTCAAGGGACGTGCGCGCGCTAGTGGACTTCAGCCTCCCGAATACCGGATCAATGACCTACTGTGTTGGCGTCCGGGTGAGTGGTGCTAGGAGGCGGACGCAGGCCGCACCCGGATGCCCACCACGCCGCTACGGGACGGGTCAGCCCTTCGGGGCCATCAGGTACAGCATCGCGGCGGCCACGTCGTCCGGCGAGTCGATCGTCGCGGTTTCCAGCGTGCCGGTCAGGTGCAGCGGCTCGGCGTCGTCGAGATCGAAGCGGACCGCCAGCTTGAGCCGACCATTCACGTCGCCGCCGGTGATGCGGGACGCGTCCCACCACAGCGCCTCGGGCAACGACCTTCCGGCCACGGGCCCCGCGCCGACCGCCTGATACAGGCGCGGGTGCTGATGCTTCTCCGAGATCTGATCCTTGTTCGCCTTCACCGTCGCCTTGTCGAGCGGGGGAAGGGCGAGGATGCCCGACGACCACAGATGCACGTCGCGCCGGCCGTCCCAGGGACCTTTCATGTGACTCATCGCAGCCAGCCACCGCTCCGGGCTGGCTCCGGACGCCACACGCGCGCTCCCGACGTCGACGCCCCGCTCGGCGAGCCAGCTTCGCAGCTCCGCGCTGTCGGTCCGGTCGATCGCGTCGCTGAGCCGCTCCTCCAGACCGAGCGGAGCACCGTCGGGGGCGACGAACTCGGCCGGGCGGCTCCAGGACGGCTCGACGCGCGCGGCACCGGCGTCCATCAGGGCGCTGAGGAGGGGGCTCGCCACCAACTCGATCGTGGTCTCACGGGCGTCCGGATCGTCACCGCCCACCCGGGCCACCACGCCACCCTCGGACGAATCATCGATCAGGCGGAGCACGCTGTCCAGGCCGCCGTCGCCGAGGCCGAGCCTGCGGATGCTCGCGCCCAGCTCTTCGGCCTCGACGTCCACGGCGCCGCGCATCCCGGCCGCGATCAAGGCGTCCCAGCCGACGAGGGGCCGGTCCTGCGCGAGGAGCTCGCCCTCGGCGACGTCCAGCCAGGCGGTCCCTCCGGTGAAGAGCTCGGTGGCGGGCCGGTCGGCGGCCGGATCCTCCGGCTGGAAGGGATCGGTCGCGATCCGCGCCTGGAACCGGGCGATGCGTTCGCGCAGGGGCGGGTGCGTGTCCGCGGCCGCCGAGGACTCCTCGGCGATGAGAGCGTCCACGGCTTCGTCGACATCGCCGCGGTTGGCCTCGATGATCCGGCGCATGGCCTCACCGAGCGACGCACGGCGTCCTGACAGCTCGAAGAGGGGGACGTATGCGTCGAAGGTGTGCTCCCACGCGACATCGGCGCGGCGCAGGGCGCGCAGCGACTCGGCGGCGACGCGTGGGCCCGCCACCGCCGCCGACAACGCGTCGGCGCGGAGCTCGGCCGCGCGCGAGGACGGCCCGGCAGCCAGTGCGTAGAGATGCAGGTACGCCGTGAAGAACCAGCGCCACAGGACGTCGGCGTTCGCCCGCACGTACGCCAGGAACGCGACGCGACGCAGCTCACGCGCACCCGCAGCGGTGTCGCCGCCGGCGTGCTGGCCGAGTTCGTGGGCGAGTATGGCGCGCAACTGCCCGATGGTGAAGGTGGCCACCAGAGGCAGGCCGAGCTCGAGCTCACGACGTCCGGCGACCTCCGCGACGGACGCGTTCACCTCGGCGACGACGACGATGCGCTCCGGCGGGTCGGTCTGGGCGACCGCGGCCAGTCGATTCACCTCTGCCCACAGGGCGGGATGCTCCGCGGGAGTGAGCTCGATGCCCTCGGCCGGCTCGGGCTTGATCCGCAGGGCCCGCCAGGCGCCGATCCCGATGGCGACGGCCAAGGGGACGGCCGTCCACTGGAGCAGCGCCCGCGTCGCGTACCCGCCGAAGATCTGCGCGCCGAGGGCGACCACGGCGAGGACGACCCCCACGAGCAGCGCCACGGCGACCAAGGGGAACAACCACAGCACCGCAACGGGCGCCCAGCGACGATTCACGAGCGAAAGGTTCAATCACGACGAGACCTGGCGTCAAACTCCTCGGACCCGCAGCGTGGGCTCCTCTGCCTCTCCTCACCACGACCAGTTCCTGGCGTGCGCTACCGCGGGCCTTCGGCATGCTCGCCCCGATCGCGGACGCCGAACTGCGCCTCACCGGCGCTCGATTCGTCACGCCGGGGGCCCTGCCGGGGGCCACGCCGGAACGGCAAGCCAGATCAGGAGTCACCTCCCCGTGCAGCAGACCCGATAACCGCTAACGGACCCGGAGCCGGGTTCGTAGACGAGTGCCATGGCAGTTTCGTCAGCGCGGGTGTCAGCATTGACGATGTGCAGACGTCTCAAGCGCCTGGGGAACAGCAGAGTGCGCGCGCTCTCATCCCGCGGGTTCTGTACCTAGACATGAACGTCTGGGTCGACATGGCTCGCGGTTGCCTGAACGCTGCTCCCACTTGGGTGAGAATTCGAGATCGCCTGCTCCGGGCGGTCGATGCCGGACATCTCGTCGTACCACTTTCCCCCGCCCACTACCTAGAGTTGTGGCATAGGCGCGACACTCCCTCCCGGGAACGCGTAGCTCGGCTAATGCGTGACGTGACCGGCTACGCCTCGATCCCGTCCGCGCACGTCGTTCGTACTCGCGAGGCCCAAGTACTAGTTCGGGGTTGGGCCGGAGGTGAGAGTGCCGGGCTCACGTCGAGCGATCTTGTCGGCCGCGGGGCGGCGCATGCTTTCGGACGGCCGGAGGGCAGATTTCGTTTCGTCGAGAGCACGGCCTCGCGCGACGGTTCAGTACCCGAAGGCTCGCCGGTCGAGCCTCCACCCGGGTGGAGCGAACTGCAGGCTCACCCGGGGTGGGAGTGGTTTCAGCTCGCGGGCATCAAGGCGCTCCTTGAAGTCGAGTGGGGACTGGATCGCACACCCGAGCACCGCTACGGGTCGGTGGAACTGAGGCGTGAGCTGGCAGTACGTGAGTGGCTTCGTGCCCATCCCCTCCAGGCCGCAGAGCTAAAGGACATCATCCTTGCTGAGGAGTACGCGTCCCTGCGCGAGTATGTCGAGGACGCCTGCATCGAAGCCGGCGTGCCACCACCCGTTCACCTTCGGTACGGCAACTGGGGTCCTCTCAGCGCGAAGGCGATGCGCGATCTGGTAGATGCCGTTCCTTCTGCTAACACTTGGTCAACCCTCCGCTTCCTGAAGCACAGGGACGCCAACCTCCCCTGGGAGCAGCACGACTGGACGGATCTGTGGGCGCTGTCCGTTGCGATCCCCTACTGCGATGTGGTGGTCACAGAACGACGTTGGGCACACCTCGCCACTATCGGAGGCCTCAGCCGACGCTATGGAACCACCGTGTCGTCGGGATGGCGGGCCATCGAGAACGAACTGGCACGTGTAGTCGATGTCTGAGTCGAGCCGCATCTGCCAGCAGACACATCCTCAAGCCACAACCGAGGCGCATCTCGATGGGGGCGGCGCTCAGCCTCAGGCGAGGAACCGGACCACTCGCCAGACGAGTCGGCTGTAGTACCCGTGGTCATGCTGTTGATGTGGCCGGGGTCTAGGGCGTGTCTCGTTACCCTGCAGGGGCTTCTCGGGCAGGGTGAGGTCCCGTGAGTCGGATGCCGGTGTTGACCGATGAGGACTGGGCTCGGTTGGCGCCGTTGATGCCCCGAGCCGGTGCCAGGGGTGGCCGGCCGTGGGCGGATCACCGGCTGGTGGTGGAGGGCATCGTGTGGCGCTACCGCACGGGGAGCCCGTGGCGGGACCTGCCCGCCGAGTTCGGGGCGTGGCAGACCGTGTGGGCCCGGCACCGAGCGTGGAGCGAGGACGGCACCTGGGACAAGATCCACGCCATGCTGATGGCCCAGGCGGACGCGGCCGGGCGGATCGACTGGTCGGTGAACGTGGACTCCACGATCAACCGGGCGCACCAGCACGGCACCAACCTGCCCCGGGACACAGGGGGCGCCACCGAACTACAACAATCTGCGACTGGAACCGTCTGACCACGGCATCGGGCGTTCCCGGGGCGGGTTGACCAGCAAGATCCACCACCTCGTCGACGGCCGCGGTGCCCCGATGGTCGTGGTCGTGTCAGCCGGCCAGTCCGGTGACTCGCCGATGCTGCCGGTCCTGCTGGACCACCTGTCGGTGCCCCGGATCGGACCGGGTCGGCCCCGCACCACCCCGGACCGGTTGCGGGGCGACAAGGCCTACTCCGCCCGCGGGCACCGCTCGCTGCTGCGCTCGCGAGGGATCACCACCACCATCCCTGAACCGGCCGACCAGATCGCGAACCGGAAACGCCGCGGCAGCAGCGGAGGCAGACCTCCCGCCTTCGACCCGGTCGACTACAAGAACCGCAACCACGTCGAACGCTCGTTCAACCACGGCAAGCAATGGCGCGGGTTCGCCACCCGCTACGACAAACTCGGCATCGTCTACCGCGGGGCCGCGGTCCTGAACGCGATCATCAGATGGCTCCAACGGTTACGAGACACGCCCTAGTGGGGGCCAATAGTGGGGCTAACAAGCCATGGTGCTCGGCTTCGCCGGGCGCCTCCCCACAGGCGAATACTGTTGCACTGTTTACCCGTTGGTCCTCGTTCCACGAACGGCGGTAAAGGTCCTGCTGCACGGCCGAGAAGCGGGCGAAGTGCTGGCCGAGCTTGTCGAACTGGTTGAGCCACCAGCGGTAGGTCGAGCCGTCACCGACCTTCCGCTTGCCGGGGATCGCCTTGCCCCACGACGTGAGCTCGGTCGTGCACTCGATGAGGATCATCCGCGGCCGGTGCTGGTCGGCGTAGTGCAGAACGCAGTTGGCGGTGGCCCGGTCACGTTCGGAGCGCGTCACCGCCGCTTCATAGTCGGGGTCCTCCAAACTGAACAGGTCGGCCTGCTGTTCGTAGGCGCGCTTGCTGTTGGCCTGGGAGTGGTTGACGCAGGAGACACCGGCGACGAGCAGGTCCGCGGCGGGAGGGTCGCGTGCTGAGTGGTAGTCCGCCGAGGTGGGGTCGACCAGGTCCGCGATCCAGTGTTCGGCGTAGGGGTGGTTGGCCTTGTGGACCTCGACCTTGTAGCGGTTGTGATTGGCGGCCATGATCGTGGTGAACCCGGCTCGGCGGACCCCTTCGGTGAGCCCCCCGAACCCGGCGAACAGATCGACCGCGACCAGGTCGTCGTGGCGGAAACGACGCCGCTTGACGGCGGGCCGGTGCTGGGCGGTTTTCATCCTTGAGTCCCTTCCAAACCACAGGCTTCGTGGTCCCAAGCGGAATCGCCGCACAGGGCCCCGTACGCGGTCAGGCAAGCCGGGCATAGGCCGGCGACGCTGGGGCGCCCACAGGCCCCACAGGGGCCCGCCGGACGGGAGCCGCGCCGGCGCCGCCGCCGCTCGAGGTCCAGGTCAATCACTCTCATCGACGGACTCCATCCCAGCAGACAAGGATCACCCCGACCCAGATCCACGTGCGCATCAGGAGGCCTCCTTCTCGCCGGCCGTGGTGAGGATCGCGACCAGGTCCTGATGACGTGTGGAGTCGGGTTCGAGACGGAGACCGGTCACCAGCGCAGTGCTGATAGCGGAGCAGTTCGTCAGGGTGGGATGCAGAGCAGTCCGGTAGACCTCAGCAAGTCGGGCTGCAGCGGGCAGTGGGGCGACGTCGACAACCTCGGTGAGCGCACGCAGCAGTTCACGGTCAGCTGGACGGGTCAGGTCCAGGTAGCCCTCCGCATGCCGGCGGGCGACGTCGGCCAGTGTCACGTGCATCCAGCAGGGCAACTGTGCGTGGCACGGGTGGTTCAGCTCGAAGTCGTGGTTCCCGGCCACGAGGAACCTCTTAGCCACCAAGTTGTAGTCGACCCGGTCGGCGCGTTGGCCAGGGAAGGCGGTCACGGCGACCTCGAAGTCCTGGCAAGAGGTGAATCCGATGACCCAGCCGCGGGAGCGCTGGTAGGTCAACGAGTCGGGGTCGATTCCGTCCAGACGACTGACCAGGTCAGCCAGCGTCAGGATTGCGGGGGTGGGGTTCGTGGTCATCGGGCGTCCTTTCGTTCACCGAGAACAGGTGGACGCCTGTGACATCGAGGAGATCTTCGGATGGTTCGGGGAACGTGCTGGACAGATGGTGGTCGACCAGCTGCTCGAGCTCGGCGGACGTGCCCGCGGTCAGGACGACGACGGCGTCGGTGAGTGGATCGGTCACCTCGGCGATGTGGCGTGTATTCACGGTTGCTTGCTCCCTTCGGGCCATGAGCCCTCCATGATTTTGTTGTAGGCACGGACCGCTGTGTCTATTGCGGCGTGCATCACCTTGGGGTCGCCCTTGGACCAGCCGGCGATGTAGCCAGGGGTGAAGGATGCGGCGTCCGTCGCGGTCATACCGCGCGATCGATTGACCAGGTAGGCGGTCATTTCGGCCTCGGTTTCCATGCGGCCTCGGTGCTGGCGGTACTCGTTGAGATTGTCGACGTGTCCGCAGTGGACGTGAGCGAGTTCGTGGGCGAGAGTCGATGCCTTCTCCGTGGAGGTCTGGCGGGCGTCAACGACGATCCGCTTGGTGGCCGGCTCGGTGTACCCGTAGGTACCCGTCCCCGCAGCACGGTTGAAGCCGGGGATCTCGGTCTCTTCGTAGGAGTAACCGGCTGTTCCGACGCGGTCGCGAAGCCCCTCGAGGGTGCCTGGAGCCACGGTGCCGGTCTGGTGACCGGCTGGCGAGGGCGGGAGGGGGTCGCCGTGAGTATCGGAGATGTCGAAGACGGGGATGCTCTTGAACCCGACAACGCGGTGGCGCTCCACCTCGGTGCCGTCGTCGGCCTCGTCGACGACCTTCCGTGTGATCGGCGCGAGGATCCAGACCGCCTTGGCGCCCTTGCTGACCTTGCGGCCCTGGGCCTCCCACTGCCTGAACCCCATCATGTGGAGGTTGCCCAGGTCCTTGCCGCGCTGCAGCATCTGCATGGCCGCCAGCAGCCGGTTGTTGGGGCTCCAGCGCTGCAGCCCGTTGGAGGCCATCGCGTTGAGCCACCTGGTCAGCTGTCCCGACTCCATGATCGACTTCACCGACTGCTCGAGGTCAGCGACCATCGCGTGGACCCGGGCGTCCCCCTTCAAGTCGCCGTACGCGGCAGCCGGGAGTCCCGCAGGCGTCGGGCACCTGTGATCGTTGCCTTGGTACTGGCCGCAGTTGGAGCACCGGTCCTGTGCCGCCGCATCGTCGACGTCCTCGCCGGCCGCGAGCTCGTGGGAATCCCCGGTCGCGGAGGGGTGCGGGTCTCGGTGCAGGGTGTCGAGCGCCTGCTTGGCTTCTGCACGTTCCCGGAGTGCCGCTTGAAGGCTCTGCTCGTGGGCACCGTGCCGCTGGCGCAACGCCGCCACCCCCACGGCCACCCGTGCGGCGTTGTAGCGGGCCTCCGCAGCCTTGAGGGAATCCTCTGGCGAGGCAGGCGCAATGTGCGACCCTGCGGTCCGGTTCGGGGCACCAGAAGTGTGGACGGCCGCCGGCGACTCGATCGAGCCGCCGGCAGTCAACGCTGCCGGCTCGGCCGGTTCGAGCACCGCGGTTCCTGAACGCCGGCGTCGATAGTGGCCGGCAACCTGGACGCCCGAGGACGTCGTGTAGTCGTTGACCCAGATGTCGTGCTCGCTCACGGTTCGACCCGGTCTATCCGTGCAAGGGCGGTCATGTGAGGGCTCGGAGGCTGCAAGGCTGGGGAGGCCCAGATCATTCGTGTTCTCATGGCCAGACAAGGTGCTTCGAGGGCACCTGTCCGTGACCGCCCAGGACAGAGCAGGTTCAGGGCCTCCAGGCCGCGCCGAGTTGCACATCGAGCCAGGGACGGCAATCCGGCCAGATGAGGACATGGTCAGCGACGCCACCCCACAGGGCGGGGTCCAGGTGGGGATCCGGCAAGATCGCGAAGACGTTCGGGCGAGCGGCCAGTTGGCCGGCAGCCAGCAGGCCGCTGACCGCGGGGAGTGCTTCTTCGGTGACCAGCACGGCTGCCGCGCTGGCCCAGGTCTCCGGTTCGATGCTGTGGGTCTTGGACCAGTTGACGGCCAGGGGTTCGGACCGCCAGGTCTCGGCGATCGCGAGGGTTTGGGAGGTGCGGGAGCGTGTCCAGATCCATGGAGCTTCGGCGTAGCCGGGAACGCGCACTGCGGCCGCCCATGCCGTCTTGGTGAGGAGTGTGTGGGCGACCGATGTTTCCCAGTAGGGGGCCCGGCTGCAGGTGTGGATCGCGGCGTGGCACGCCTTGATGACTTCGACAGGGATCAAGGGCCCCGGCACCGGACGATAGGTGTACTCCGCCGGCGAGCCAAGGCACTGGACGATCGTGTTCATCTGACGGATGAGGGTCCCTGCTCGAGTACCGTCCAGCGAGGTCAGGGAGCCAGGCATGGAGAGGGCCGCGGCCGGAGGGCCGACCAAGACCTTCCACTCGAGCGCGGCGGTGACGATCAGGTCGAGGTGGTCGTCGGGGATGAAGTTCATGGGGGGTGTCCGTCCTATGGTTCTTGCCCACGACGCTAGGGACGGAACCCCCCACAGCGAGTGCGACTGTCACCCCCCAACTCAGCTGGCGAGGGCACCGTCACTCTGAGCCACCTGTCCGTGGCGATGATTCCGGGGCCACTCGGTGGGGCGCCTCTTGCCATCGATCAACGCCGTACCCGCGGCCAAGCCGGTGTAGCGGTCGGTCTCAGCCCAGTTGGCACACACAGTCAGCACAGGGCACCCGGCACACAGCTCCACGGCCGGTGCTGCAGCAACGCGGGCCGTCCACTTCGTGGTAGCGGATGCGTGGTCACGTTCAGCCACCCCCCACAGCTGGCGATCCTCACGGCACGCGCCGTTCCACGCCAAATGCACGGCCAGCTCCTGGGCGCGGGCCTCTCGTTCGCCGTAGGTGACCTTGCTCACTGGATCGATTCCCGCCGGCGAGCGATGGACTGCACGCTGAGCGCAGTGAGGACGCCGAGCAGCACGACCAAACCGGCCGCAATGCTGAGGCGAGCAAGATCAAGCCCAGCTCCGCCCATCGCGGGGATCGACACCATCGGTGAGGCGCTCTCCGGGACCAGGATGTGGTGCTCGACCAGCCAGTCAGATCCCTGGGCCCACAGCTGGCCGGCGCCGACCGCGAGGGCGGGGAAGGCGAAGAAGCCGCAGATGATGAACCAGAAGGTGTCGTCGTTCTCAATGTCCTTGATGGAACCGGTGGTCATCGTCGGGTCCCTCCTTTCGTCACTCAGAACAGGTGTCCGGGCGTGACCGCTGCACGAGATCGGCCAGCAGGTTGGTTTCGTAGCGGTCTGCACAGCGGTCACACAGCGCAGAGGGAGCAGGGCGGCCGCAGTCGTCGCACACGTCGAGCAGGCGGCTGGTGTCAGGCATGGGGTGGTTGTCCCTTCATGAGGTGTGTCAGGCGCATGCGAGGTCGGCGGTGATCTGCGTGCGGACCTTGCGTCGGATCCCGGGTGGCAGGTGCAGTTCGGCACCGCGGCGGGTGGCGATGGCGAGCCGGTTGGCGGCCTCGTTCAGGGGGTGACCGTTGTGGCCACGGACCCACTCATAGGTGACGGTGCGTCCAGCCGATGCGGCTTCGATCCGAGCGAGCAGTGATGCGTAGCGGCGAGCCTTAGGGTCGACCTTGCCGCTGGTCAGCAACGTGACCGCGGTGAGTGAGTCGGACTGGATATGGAGTGCGCCGTGGTAGGTCTCCACGGCCAGCAGGATGGCTCGCAGTTCACAGAGGGTGACGTCGTGGCGGCGGCTGAGGCGTAGTTCCCTGGTCCTGCCGTCCTGGCTGATGCAAGCGATCGCGGCTGAGCCGGTGCGCAAACCGACCGATGCGTCGGTGGCCACGACGAGAACCCGCTCGCGGGTTGTGGCGGGTTGCTGGTCACGCCAGGCGTCGGCGAGCTGGTGGGTCTCGCTCAGGTAGTTCGGCCCTGTCTTGGCTCCGATGATGATCTGGGGGTCGGCGAAGCCGCATGCGGCGAGGTTCTGGGCCAGCGAGGTGGGGACGACGACGGTGAGGGGTTCGGATAGGCCATGTGCCTCCTCAACGAGTCCGCAGAAGGCGTCCAGGACGGCGATCAAGCGCGCGGTGGTGGAGACCATGGAGCGGGCTAGCACCAGGCTGGTCATTCTGGACGAGGTGCACAACATCCGCTCCAACAGACAGGCGGGCATGGAGGCCGCAACGACCATGAAGATGTTCACCGACGAGATCGACGCGACCTTCGTCATCGCGGGCATCGACCTCGACCGGGCCGAACTCTTCCAGGGTGAGATGGGGCTCCAACTCGATGGACGTAGGCGCTCCCACGACATGCTCGGCTATGCCCGACCCAAGCCCAATGACGAGTCTGATCCGTGGCTGCTCTTCCTCGACTCGTGGGAGCACGACCTGCCCCTGCTGAAGCAGAAGCCGGGGGGTCTGCGCGAAGAGGGTTCGTACATCTGGGACCGGACCTCGGGCGCGGTCGGGAGCGTGCGTGCACTGCTCGCGGGTGCTGCCCGGGCTGCGATCTCCTCGGGGACGGAGAACATCGACCGGGATGTGCTGGATGGCATCAAGATCGACGCCCACGCGGAGGCTGAGCGCGTGACGAGGGCGCGGAGTACAGCCTCGGCCAAGGGGTCCGTCGCACGGGGGAAGAGGGCAATGTGAGGCTGGAGCCTCTCCCTTTCCGAACACGCCTAGGCCACGGTAAGGTCGTCACCTCCTGGGCACCCCGTCACGCCATGAACAACGGCACCAGCGTCAAGGACATCGACGCCATCCTTCGGCGTCAAGGAGCCGTGACCAGCCGCTCGCCCCGAGACCCCGAGCGGGCAAAGGCGTGGCGTGCTCTGGGCGGACTGCACGAGCGCGCCTTCACCGAGCCCCAGGTCGTCGCCGGGAACTGGGTCATCAGCCGACCTCTCTGTGACAGGTGCATGCCCCATCTCGAAGACGGCACGGGCCGAGTGTGGGATCGGGGTTGGGTCTGCCTGAAGCACAAGCGCTGGACCCAGGACGACGAGCAAACTGATCTCGCCAACTTCGGGGAGGCGCTCGTGGCCGAGCGGCACTGGCGCGGGCGGCTCACGCCCCGAGGAGTAGTCGTGGACTCCCCACTGCTGCTCCTCGCTGAAGAGTGCGCGACGGTCGGCATCTCCAAGGCCGTCCTGGAGGAGCGGGCCTCACGGGTTGGTCGCCCCTCCCCTGGCCTGCTGGTCTACCCGGAGACCGTCAAGATCGCCCGGTTGCTGTCGCGGACCTCGTTCCTCGACGCGATCCTCCGTGAGTCTCCGGCCCGCTGGAAGCGGGCCATGGTCGAGCGGGAGGTGCGGTCGATCCTTCCCGACGCTGAGGATGCCGAGAACTGGCGTGCCCTCGCCCGGGTCTGGGACACGGTGCTGGCCCTCCAGGACGTTGTGCGAGACGCCCGATGGCTCGGCGGGGTGCCCGAGGATCGGTGGAACGTGCTGCGGTACTGGTCAGGCTTTGCGCAGTTTCAGCGCATTGAGGTCGTCCAGGCTCACCCGCTGGTGTCGGTAGCGACGACGCAACGCACCCACCATCTCGGGATCGTCATGGAGCACCACGCTCCACTGGGTCTCGCCATCGTTGATCGTCTCGATGGCCTCGGCCACCCACACGCCGAACACGAAGCCACCCGGGATCACGCCGCGCCCTGATCTTCCATCCGCGACCAGCAGCAACGGCAGCGGTCCACCTTCCCTCAGAACCTTGGCCACCGTCTTGGGGGCGGTGCTCCCCTCGATCTCGGCGAGGCTCTCTTCGAAGAGTGTCTGCTCGTCCAGGACTGGCAACTGGGCAATGGGAGTTGGCCCGGTGTGTGTCCTGAGGATGGCCCCTTCCTCGGGCAGTGGCACGACCTCTGCCGCCTCCACAGTCTGTACGAGTTGAGCAGGCCAGCGGACGCTCTTCAGTCGCTCGTTCAGCGGCGCAGGGTGCAAGCAGGCGCAAAGCGTGCCGACCGTGCGTGCGAGGTGGCCCGAGTCAGCGTTCGACCAGCCTTGCTCCGGCACGACCTCTACGATCACGCGCACCCCTTCGTGGTTGAGGTGTGCCAGTCGCTCACGAGCCGGGGTCTCGCCCTCGGGGAGGGACTCAGGCTCATTCGCCTCGCGGAGGTCCACGGGTTGCGGAAGTTCGTGCCGCAGCCCCACGTAGAAGATCGTCCCCAAGGCGTGGTTGCTCGGCCCCGTGGTCGGGTCGATCAGTAGGTAGATGCGCCACGGGACGGCTTCTCGGGTGACGGGCATGGGATGGGTGGCCGGCCTTCCGGTCTCGTCGGTCTCTCTGTCCCACAGTCTAGGGCGGCTCACCACTCCCCTGGGCTGGCTATAGCCGACCGAGACACGCCCAAGCGTGAAACGAATCCCGAGACACAGATGAACCACACGTTCCAGACCATCGACCTAGGCCAAGAACTATGTAGCACCTTCATCAAACGAGAGAAATGCCTTCGACCGAGAGAGGTCATGGCTATGAGCGGAGCAAACTTCTTCTCATCGACTTGGAGGTGGACAAATGGCTCGCAGCCGTTCTGCATTCGTGAACAAGGTGAAGCGCACCGTCGCCATGGAGCCGGACATCTACGACCGGCTCGCCGAGATGGCAGGTGCCCAGCGACGCTCGATCTCCTCGCAGATCGAGACCCTCATCGAAGACGGGGTGAACCGCTGGGAGAAGCAGCATCGACGTGAGGAAGCAGCGAGGGCGAAGGCCCAGTAACAAGGACGAAGCGCCCCATTCGTTTCGCGGCGAGGGGCGCTTCGTGGAAGTCCGTAAGGAGGACATTCATGACGATAGCACCTGGACCCGACCAGGCGAACAAGTCGAGCGCTGGCGTGTCGGGCTCCCCAACTCGCGGCAAGCAGCCGCAGGGGCGGTGGAAGCACCGTGAGGACGGCTGGCGGGCCTACGAGGAGACCGCCACGCTGCCTGCCCCACGCGCAGACCGTGCCATGGGGCTGGTGGACGCCTTGAAGGTGCAGGCGTTGATCTCGCATCACGCTTGTCAGGCGCAACTGACTGCTCGCCAGTACCGCGTCCTGATGGCGGTGATGGGTCACCTGCTGCGTTGGCAGCGGCTGGAGGCCCAGTCGGCGGCAGCCCTGCTCTCCCGCTTCAGCGGCGTACCCCAGTCAACAATCGGGCTCGTCCTGAAGGAGTTGCACGAACTTGGCTTCATCGAGTACCGGCCCGGCGTTGGCAAGGCCAAGAACAGGGTGCGGGTGATCGTGCCAGAGGGCTGGGAGGCCGCACAGGGAGGGTGGGTCTCTGCGTCTACGGGCTCCGCAGACTCTACGGAATCCGAAGGCTCTAGGGACTCCGAAGAGTCTGAGTCATCGAAGTCCGACGAGTCAGCATCTACGGAATCGGAGGAGTCTGAGTCATCGGACTCCGCAGACGGTTCGGGGGGTTCTTTCGGGAGAACTTCTACGGGAAGCAAGGGCGGGGGCGAAGCAGTGGCGCTCCCGGCCAGAGACGCGACCTCAACCCCCTCCCCAGGAGGCCCCGAGGTGGCCCAGTCTGTTCTCGCTGCCTACTGCGAGGCGATGACGGAAGCCGGGACTCCTGTGGTCAAGTCTGAGGCTCTCCTGCCGGGCATTCGGTCAGCCCTCCGAGCGGGCTACTCCCCGCGCTCGGTCCTCATCGGGTTGGGCATGTGGGACTCCGAGGGCTTTCGCAGTCCCCGGCAGATCGAGGAGTGGGTACAGAAGGCCGCGAGGCAGGGACCAGAGCCCTCGTACCCGATGAGCGTCCCTGATCTGCTGGCCGAGGGTCACACCCGCTACAGGGCTCATCTCGCCCGCAAGGCCCTTGCCACCCCGTCCAAGGCTGAGGTCCGCCGCCAGCGCTCGCTGGCTGCCCTCAGTGACTTCATCCAATGAGCACGCCGACCGAGCGGAACCCGGTCCCTCGGCCCAGCCTGGCGGGTTGGACTCACCTGGCCCAATACGATCAGAAGACCGACTGCAAGGAAGTTGAAGCGTGACCAAGCCCGACCCGAACTTCATCTGGTCCATCGCGGACCTCCTCCGTGGCCCGTACCGGCCCAAGGAGTACGGCACGGTGATCCTCCCGTTCACGGTGCTCGCCCGACTGGACTCCGTCCTGGCTCCGACCAAGGCAGCGGTGCTCGATGCGGCGGCGAAGTACGAGAACAGCCCGGCGCTGGTGCGACAGGAGATGTTGCGGCGGGCCTCGGGCCAGACGTTCTACAACACCTCAACGTTCAGCCTGAAGAACCTGGGCGACCCGGCGAACCTCGCGGCCAACCTCCAGGCCATGATTGAGGGCTTCGACCCGGACGTGTTCGAGGTCTTCGAGCGCTTCGACATGCCCAAGATCATCCGCGACCTGGACGACCGAGATCGGCTGCCTGAGATCGTCAAACGCTTCGCCGCCCTCGACGTGCACCCCGACCGGGTGAGCAACGCCGAGATGGGCGATGTGTTCGAGGAACTGATCCGGCGCTTCATGGAGGCGTCCAAGGACGTGGCGGGTGACTACTTCACCCCCCGCGAGGTGGTCCGCCTCATGGTGAGCCTGCTCTTCGCCCCGGACGAGGACGACCTGTCCGACCCGCACGCCATCCGTCAGGTCTACGACCCCACCTGCGGGACCGGAGGGATGCTCTCGGAGGCCCACGAGTGGCTCCAGAATCACGGCAGCGGCGCGACCCTGAACCTGTTCGGGCAGGAGTTCAATGCCCTTTCCTACGCCATGGCCAAGGCCGATCTGATCATCAAGCGGCAGGATGCCCAGAACATCTTCTTCGGGGACACCCTGCTGAAGGACGGCCACGAGGGGCGCACGTTCACCTACTGCCTGTCCAACCCTCCGTTCGGGCAGGAGTGGAAGGTGCAGGAGAAGTCGGTCAGGGCCGAGCGGGAGCGAGACGGCGACGACGGACGATTCGCTGCGGGGCTTCCCAGCGTGGGCGACGGCGCAATGCTGTTTCTTCAGCACCTGGTCTCCAAGATGCGCCCCGCCTCCCAAGGCGGCGCGCGTGGAGCCATCGTCCTCAACGGCTCGGCCCTGTTCACCGGGGCGGCTGGCTCGGGGCCCTCGGAGATCAGGCGCTGGCTTCTGGAGAACGACCTGGTGGACGCGATCGTGGGCCTGCCGACCGACATGTTCTACAACACCGGCATCGCGACCTACATCTGGGTGCTGGACAACAACAAGCCCGAGGAGCGCCAGGGCAAGGTCCAGTTGATCGACGCCACCGCGCAGTGGGTGAAGATGCGCAAGTCCATCGGTGCCAAGCGACGGATGCTCTCCCCCGCCAACATCTCGACCATCGTGGGGCTCTACGGCGAGTTCACCGACGCTGACCCCGAGGTCTCGAAGGTCTTCAACACCGCCGACTTCGGCTACCGCACCATCACCGTCGAACAGCCGCTGCGCGTGGTCTTCTCCGTTGACGCTGACAAGATTGAGCAGGTCATGGAGGCCAAGGCGGTTGCTGCCCTCGATAAGGACCACCGCCACGACCTAAGGAAGGCGCTGGACACGCTGGAGAAGCATCGGACATGGAAGAGCCAAGCGGACTTCGAGAAGGTGCTCGGCCCAGCGCTTGGTGCGCATGATGTGGCGCTGAAGCCAGCCGTCCGCAAGGCGGTCGTCGCCGCGTTCGCGGAGTCCTCCCCCGAGGGAGAGATCGTCAAGACGCCGCGCGGCAAGATCGAGGCCGACTCGGGGTTGCGCGACACCGAGAACGTCGCGCTCACCGAGGATGTGGACGCCTATGTGGAGCGTGAGGTGCTCCCCTGGGCTCCCGACGCCTGGGTGGACGAGTCCAAGACCAAGATCGGCTACGAGATTCCCTTCACCCGAGCGTTCTACAAGTACATCCCACCGCGACCGCTCTCAGAGATCGACGCCGACGTACAGGCAGCCATCGCTCGCGTGCAGGCCCTTTTCGCGGAGGTGAAGGCGTGAGGGCTGATGTGCAGTTGCGAAGGTTGGTTCGTGTCAATCCGCTCACCCCTGAGTTCGCACGGGCGACTGGTGAGGTGACCTTCGTGCCTTTGGAGTGCGTTTGGCCACGAGGGCAAGCCGATTTTACCCGCCGCGCTGAGGTCGAAAGCGTGGCAAACGGTTACACCCGTTTTCGGAAGGGCGACGTGTTGTTACCCAAGGTGACTCCGACCTTCCAGGCTGGTCGGGCGACCGTTGCCACCATCGACACGTCACTAGGTGCTGCCAGCACTGAGGTGCACATCTTGCGCGAGACCGCGAGATCGAGTGCTCGCTACATGGCCTATCTGGGGCAGAGCCGACGATTCATCTCTGAGGGAGAGACGGTCGTTGAAGGGGTGGGCAACCTTCTACGCGTTCCCACGGACTGGGTGAAGGCATTCCGGGTCCCTTTGCTGTCCCGTCAGGGACAGGAGGCCATCGCTGACTTCCTCGATCGTGAGACTGCGCAGATCGACGCCATGATCGAAGCGAATGAGGCAATGATCGCGTCGTTGGAAGAACGTCGGACAGCAGCCCTCGCTGCCGTCCTGCTACCGCAGGTCGCCAAACCAGCCGACGGCAGCGACAGATGGTTTGGGTCTGTCGAGTGGGATGCCCCAAAGTTGAGGAGGCATGCCAAGATCACAAACGGCTCCACGCCCCGGAGGGAGCGTGAAGACTACTGGGGAGGCGACTTCCCTTGGCTGAATAGTTCGGTGGTGAACCAAGACACTGTGACTGTTGCTGACCAGTTCGTTACTCAGATCGCGCTAACAGAATGCCATCTCCCCAAGGTGCCGGTCGGCTCCGTCCTCATCGGTTTGACCGGACAGGGGAAAACGCGCGGCAAGGCAACCGAAGTGCGTCTTCACGCGACGATCAATCAGCATGTTGCCGCGATCATTCCAGACAACACCTACTGGGACTCGCGCTTCCTGACGTTATTGCTGCGAACGGCCTATGACGAGTTGCGCAGGATCAGCGACGCGAATGGAGCCACCAAGGGAGCCCTCACCTGTGAGGCCCTCGCCGCCTTCCGAGTGCCAATGCCGCCCACGCCAGTCCAGCGCTCCCTGGCCGCCCAGGCAGACGCAGCGACCGCGCACACGGATGCACTCGTTGCGGCTGCAATGGATGTATCGCATCTACTCCGCGAGCGGCGCGACGCACTCATCACCGCTGCTGTGACCGGCAGGATTAACCCTGAGACCGGCGTCGAGCGGAGCGACCCGACGACCGAGAAGGAGGCGTCGTGACCGAGGCGCACAAGGAACTGGCGATGGAAAACGAGGCCGTCGCGCTCCTCCACTCGAAGGGTTGGCTCTACGAGGAGGGCAGCAACACCCGCTACGACAAGAAGCGTGCCCTGTTCCCCGAGGACGTGTTCGCCTGGCTGGAGGCCACGCAGAGTGACGAACTGGCGAAGTTCATCAAGCCGGGCATGGACTCCACACAGGAGATGAAGGCCCGCGACGGCATCCTCGATGCACTCGCCACGGCGCTCAACCAGCCCGTGGAGAGCGGCGGGGGCACGCTCAACATCCTGCGCAAGGGGTTCCGGCGCATCGGGTCTCGCTTCCTGATGGCTCAACCCAAGCCCACTGAGACGCTGAATCCGAAGACGGTCGAGGACTACCAGCACAACCGGCTGCGCGTGGTGCGGCAGGTGCACTACTCCGTGACGGATGCAAAGAAGTCCATCGACCTGGTGCTCTTCCTCAACGGCCTGCCGGTGGCGACCATCGAGTTGAAGACCGAGTTCACCCAGTCGGTCACCGGGGGGCAGGTGCAGTACAAGAATGACCGCAACCCCGGCGCGGACGGCAAGGAGACGCTGCTGGCGTGGGGCAAGCGGACGTTGGTGCACTTCGTGGTCACCGACAACGAGGTCTCGATGACGACGAAGTTGGACGGGCAGAAGACGACGTTCTTGCCGTTCAACAGGGGCGATGACGGCGGCAAGGGCAATCCCCTGAACCCGAAGGGTGCCCGCACCGAATACTTCTGGGCCGACATCCTCGACAAGGACATGTTCCTGACGATCCTGACCAAGTACCTGGTCACGCGGAAGGAGGAGAAGCCCAACCCGGTCACGGGCAAGCAGGAGACCTCCGTCTCGCTGCGCTTCCCCCGGTTCCACCAACTCTCTGCCGTGGAGAAGATCGTCGGCCACGTCAAGGATCACGGTGTCGGGGACCGCTACCTGATCGAGCATTCGGCTGGCTCCGGCAAGACCGACACCATCGTGTGGACCTCGTTCCGGCTCGCAGCCCTGCACGATGCAGACAACAAGAAGGTCTTCGACTCGGTGATCGTCGTGACCGACCGGAACGTGCTCGACAAGCAAATGACCGATGCCATGCGTCAGTTGGACCCGCGAGGCACCCAAGTCGTCTCCATTGACGGCGCAGGCGCGTCCAAATCGAAGGAACTGGCCGAGGCGCTGGCCATGCGTACCCCGATCATCGTCGTGACGATCCAAACCGCTCCCTTTGCCCTCCAGTACCTGCGCCAGCAGGCCGAGTCGAAGGGTGGTCACTACGCGGTCATCGCGGACGAGGCACACTCCTCCCAGACCGGCATGGCTGCGTCGAAGTTGAAGGCTGTCCTGAGTCCCGAGGAGCAGGAGTCGTTGGCTGACGGCGGCGAGGTGGACACCGAGGCCGTCCTGGCCGCAGAACTGGGCCAGCGGGCAGAGACCCCGAACGTCACCTATCTGGCGTTCACGGCGAC
Organism: Propioniciclava soli; assembly: GCF_038502305.1. Lineage (NCBI taxonomy): Bacteria > Bacillati > Actinomycetota > Actinomycetes > Propionibacteriales > Propionibacteriaceae > Propioniciclava > Propioniciclava soli. The sequence goes on along the minus strand of NZ_CP115965.1, from coordinate 1,751,811 downwards.
GCCGAAGTCGAAGACACTCGAACTGTTCGGGACCCCCAACCGCGATGTGCTGGACGACGAGGGCAACCCCAAGCCAGAGCCCTTCCACCGCTACACGATGCGCCAAGCCATCGAGGAGGGCTTCATCCTCGACGTGCTCCAGAACTTCACCGAGTACAAGGTCGCCTACGAACTCGCCCTGAAGACCAAGGACGACGATATCAAGTCGGTCGACAAGGAGGCCGCGCGCAAGGCTGCGGTCAAGTGGGTGCAACTCCACGAGCACAACATCAGCCAGAAGGTGGCACTGATCGTGGAGCACTTCCGAGACAATGTGGCGCACATGCTCGGTGGCGCGGCCAAGGCGATGATCGTCACGTCCTCGCGCAAGGCCGCCCTTCGCTACTACAACGCTGTCGAGCGTTATGTCGGCAAGCGTGGCTACACCGACGTGCACGCCCTGGTCGCCTTCTCGGGCAAGGTCACCGTCAGCAACGATGACCACGACATCGCACCCGATGACCTCCTGGGGGTCGGTGAGTACACCGAGGCCAGCGTCAACAGCGGAACCAAGGGCAAGAGCCTCGCGGACGCCTTCCACGGCCCGAACTATCAGGTGATGATCGTCGCCAACAAGTACCAGGTCGGCTTCGACCAGCCGCTGCTGTGCGCGATGTACGTCGACAAGCGCCTCGACGGAGTGATGGCCGTGCAGACCCTCTCCCGACTGAACCGCACGTGGGCGGGCAAGGACCAGGTGTACGTGCTCGACTTCGTGAACTCCGGTGAGGACATCCTCGCGGCGTTTCTGCCGTACTACGAGGGAGCCGAACTCACCGAGACCACGGACCCCGACCTCGTGAACCGGATCGCAGCCAAGTTGGACGCCGTGGGCCTGGCTCGCGTCTATTACGAGGAGGAGATGGCTGAGGCTAGCGACGCCCTGACCAAGGGCCTGCACGGCATGCTCGCTGGGGCCATCGACCCGGGGGCAAAGCGCTTCGTTGCCGCCCTGCGTCAAGCACGCGAGGACGAGGACGACGAGGAAGTCCAGCGATTGGAGGGCTTCCGCTCCGACCTGTCCAACTACGTCAAGGCGTACGACTTCCTGTCCCAGATCGTCCCCTACGGCGTCGAGATGGAGCAGCGGGCGATCTACTACCGGCTCCTGGGCAAGCGTCTGAGTGATGAGCAGTCGGGCGTGAAGGTGCGCGTGGCCGACATCGCCCTTTCACGCTTCAAGATCGACAACAAGGGTGCTCAGACTCTCGACCTCGCCAAGTGCGAGGCAACGCCACTGACGCCTCTGGTCGAGATGGGCACGGCTCAGGCGAGAGAGCGGGACCAAGCGCAGTGGGACGAGATCATCGACGCCATCAACAGCCTCTTCGCGGACAGCGGACTCACCGCCGATGACGCAGTGCAGCAACTCGAACTCACCCTGCGCAAGACCAAGGAGAACACCAATCTGGTAGCGAAGGCCAAGGCCAACTCGGACCAGGACTTCAACTCCGACCCCGGCGTCGTCGCAGCCTTTCTTACCACCGTGATCGACATGGCGCAGAACAACGCAGACTTCACCACCGCGCTGCTGAAGGACCAGAACCACCACTCACTATCAGTCCTGCTAGAGATGCTCGGCTACCGGAAGTACCTCGCCACAGTGGACTACGCCTTCCCAAGCGAGACGATCTCGGTAGAGGTCGATCAGCACGCCAGCCACGAACAGGTGAAGGCCGGGGAAGCCCGAGCATGAACTGGGCGGTCTGATGACCGAGCCTGACGACGCGCCAGCCGACGACGAGCGCGAAGAGCACGCCGCTTCCGAAGAGCCAGTCCGTGACGGGTCCGGTTGGCCAGAACCCGGAAGCGATGCGGCCTCATCCCAAGTCCTTGGACGGGGCAGGAACTATGCGGCAAGTTTCATGCCCTCGTTCGACTTCCGAGGGATCATACCCAACCTCGACTTCTCTGGAGTCCTGGCGCCACACCTGGAAAGTCTCCAGCGGGTAGTGGCCACCAACTTCACGGCCGTGCTCGCTCCCGCCTCCCAGAACCTCCAGCGGGGCTTGGCCGCGTCCGGCGTATTCGACAGCGTCCAGGCGTTCACCGTGGGGACGGGCGCTCAGTACGAGGCGCTCCTCGCGGGCCTTCGGATCAACCTGAAGCCGCTTATCGATCCTGGCCTCTTCGACGGTCTGAACAGGCGACTTCCACCGAATTTGCGTTCAGCGAGCGACAAGATCACCATGATGGAGGTCCACGACTTCGTAAAGTCAGAAGGTATCCCGCTGTACCTCGTACCTCGTGCCTCCATCGGGGCCAGGCTCGTGCGTGCGTCCACCCGCGCGGCTAGACGGCAGGTGCTGAGCGACCGGTTCGACGCCATCGTCCAGGACTGCACCACCGTCATCGACCGTTGCGATGACCCTATGGTCGCGACGGCGGTTCACTTCGTCCGCGATGGTCTGGGCGCAGTAGGTGGGGGCCACTTCGCTTCTGCCCAAGCGATCTTCACCCTAGTCCTCGACACCATGATCATGGAGTTCTACCCAGACCAGGAGCAGCGCCGAAAGATCACCAATCGCCGGCCCGGCAGCAAGGAAGTGCCAGAGATCATTGAGGGGATGGGGTTGCGCGAGGCGTACGTTTGGCTCCCCATCTGGAATGCGCACGAGCAGTTCTGGAAGGACAAGGGAGACGCGGTTCCCTACACGTTCTCCCGGCATGCCAGCGTGCATGGCGCTTCAAAGAGGCAGTACAGCAAACGCAACTGCGTCCAAGTGCTGATGCTCGTCACGAGCCTGATCGGCTATGCGGACCGACTCGGCAGGAACTACCGCGCCAAGGAACTATGCGCCTGAGTTGGTGAGGGTCACTCATCAGCGACGAGTTGTCTCGCACTCAGCGGCTCCACGCCGTTAGGCCGGTCACTCATCAGAACGTTGCCCTGATGGCTGATTTTGCCCTCCAGAGCGACGGTCGTTCACCGCTTCATCCAGTCCAGAGCATCATCGAAGCGCTGATCGATAGTCATCCGGACACTCACGTGTGTGCTGCGTGACTTCCGGAAGGTGTCGATGGTGACGGCGCCTCCCTGCTCGGGGTCGCGGGCGGCAGCCACGATAGGTCCGGTGAGAATCTCGACGCTGGCTTCCGAGGTGGCCTCACGGAGCACCTTTCGACGGCCTCAACACGGGGTGCGGCAGCAGCCGGGATGGACACCCCGCCGAGGTTCTCGGGCTGCGGCCCTGCCATGGGAGCCCACTGGAACACCGCCCCGAACTCAGCCACAACCTCGTCAGAGAGGACGTGGTGCAGCGCCGTCGCGAGCTCGGCGCTGACCCCGGCGAAGATGAGGCTCAGGGCATCGCCCGGCCTGGGCTCGCGCTCAGGCACGACGACCACCTCGTGGACCTTCGTGAGCGCTTCTGCGAAGGTTCGCATGACTCGGCGCTCGACCGGCTCGGGTGGTGCGGTATCGACCAGCCCCTCATCAATCGGCACCGGCTCACTCACTGGCAGCAGGAGCGGGATGATGAACGACCCCCGCTTCGTGTGAGCCATCCGGGCCGTTCCTGCGATCTCGTCGGCGTCCTTGCTGTAGTTGCCCCTGATCTGCACCCGGACCTTCACCGACGTTGTTGCGCAGCACCGGAATATCCGCCACGCGCCCTGCATCGTCGCCGTTCCCGCTCCGTACGGGATGGTGTCTGTAATCACCAAGTCATTGGCGACGCGCAGGTTGGCCACATCGGTCGACATGAGCATGATGTCTGCGATGACCTCATCGACCGTGACTCGCTCCACCTCAGCTAGACGTGTCGTGATCGAGCGCCAGTCAAGGGAGCCCACCTGAACCTCATGGGGCACTGCGACAGACAGGTCGGTCGCCTCGTGGTCCCACAGCCGCCCCGCAGCGCCCGGATCACGGGGGGACTCCCATCCGTGGCTCGCGAGATAGAGCGACAGGTTGCGCTGAAGGTCCCTCATGCGCCATGAGTTTCTCAACATCTCGGAGTTCCATAGTGGCGTCGATGACCATGATCTCAGCATGACCATCTCCGCGGCCGGGGCCACGTCTTGCCTGCTGGCCGTGCCAGGATCGGTCCATGCTGCTCGTGGTGTTCGGCCCGCCGGCCGTGGGGAAGATGACGGTTGGCCGCGCGCTGGCCGAGTCTGGTCGCTTCCGGCTGTTCCACAACCACATGACGATCGAGCCCCTGCTCGAGACCTTCGGGTTCGGGACGCCGCCGTTCAACACGCTCAACAGCGAGTTCCGGCGGCGGGTCCTGGAGGAGGCGGCCGTGCACGGGATTGATCTCGTGTTCACGGTCGTCTGGGCCCTCGACAGCGAGGACGACCATGCCGTCATGGCGTCCTACGTCGAGATCTTTGACGGTGACGTCGCCTTCGTCGAACTCCGGGCGGACCTGGACACCCGTCTTGCCCGCAACCGAACCGAGGCTCGGCTGGCGCACAAGGCGTCCAAGCGCGATCTGGATTGGTCGGACGCGAACGTGCGCGACATGGAAGGCCAGTGGGCGATGACGTCAGCCGACGACACGCACGCCGCCGCCGACCTCCTCGCCCGCCATCGGCACCTCGTGCTCGAGACCACCGACCTGTCGGCCCACGACTGTGCCGCCCGGGTGCTCGCCTGGCTCGACCAGGTGACCTGACAGCGCTGCCTCTCGCCCTCGTCCCACCGGCCTGTGCAGCCCGTCGCCGAGAGACATCTCCCAGCCCGGGACGTGTCTGCGCTCCCCGAGCCAACACCGGGGTGGTCAGGAAAGACGCCGCTGTCAGAGCCGATTAGAGTGGCTCCCATGACCCGATTGAGCATGTGGCATGCCCAAGACACGATCGAAGGCCGCAAGATCAGTCGGGCCAAGGGCGTCCTCATCGCGCTGATCGCTGTGACGTCGCTGCTCCCGCTGGTGTTCGTCTCCCCCGACGACGCTCCCCTGCTGGTCAACGTCTACAAGTACTTGGCCAAGACGGGCGCGTTCGTCGGCAGCATGCTGCTCATCTGGCAGTTCATCCTGGGCTTCCGCGGGGCCCTGTCGTCGTTCTTCCCCGATCTCACGTGGATCGTCGAACTTCACAAGACACTCGGGCAGTGGGGCGTCCCGATCATCCTGCTCCACCCCATCTTCATCGGCCTCTACTACCTCGGGACGCGCGGGCAGAACATCTACGCCCTGGACCTGGGTGACAGCTTCTCCCAGCTCGTGCTGCTCGGCATGGTCACGCTGGCCGTCATCGCGTTCGTCGTCGTGACGAGCGTGTGGTTCCGCGGCCGCCTGGGCTTCTACCCGTGGCTCTACACCCACATGTCGGCCTACGTCGTGCCGCCGTTCCTGTTCATCCACAGCTTCCTGCTCGGCCCGACGATCCAGGGCACCTTCCTGCAGTACTACTGGTGGTTCTTCACCGGCATCATCGCGGCCCTGTTCGTCCACCGCATCCTGCACAAGCTGGGCCTGTTCAGCGCGCGCTACCGCGTGGCCACCACCCGGACGGTGGCCGACTCCACCACCGAGATCACGATGGACGCCGTGCACCGCCGCATCGTGCCCGCGCCGGGGCAGTTCATCTACCTGCGCCACAACCTGGCGGAGAACTCGCACCCCTACACCGTCTCAACCTACGACGAGGAGCGGAAGCGCCTCGGCATCACCGCCAAGCAGGAGGGCGACCAGACGGCCGCACTCCAGAAGGCCCAGGAGGGTGACCTCTTTATCATTGACGGCCCGTACGGCGTGTTCACGCGCCCGGCGCGGGAGGCCGATCTCCCCCTCGTCGTGATCGCCGGCGGCATCGGCATCACGCCGTTTCGCCGCCTCTGGCAGGACGCCGAGCGGCGGCAGAACCGCGAGGTGCACGTCTTCTACGCCAACGAGACGTTCGACGAGATCTCCTACCGCGACGAGCTGGACGCCCTCGAGCACGTCCAGGTCGTCCACGTGTTGAACGACGAGCCGGACTTCGACGGCGAGACCGGTCTGGTGGACGTCGACGTGCTGGAGCGGAACCTGCCCCGGGACATCACGGACTACCAGTATCTGCTCTGCGGTCCCCCGCCGATGATCACCTCGCTGGAGGAGGAACTGCTCGAGGCCGGCGTCCCCGACGACCAGGTGAGCCACGAGCTGTTCGCCACCTGATCGGCACGCAGCAGGATCAGGGCGCAGCAGGATCAGCGCGCAGCGGGATCGAGCCCAGCATGCAGCAGGGCCCCGGCACGCGCTTCCCGGGGCCCTGCTGGTGTCTGGTGTCTGGCGAAATCGACAGGCGAGACCGGTCAGACCTCGTCCTGGCGCACCTCGCGCTCGACGACCTGGTTGTTGGCCTGCCCGCCCGCGACGCCGCCGGTGCCCTGCACGTCGGTGCGCTCGCTCGTGACGCGCGTGCGGGGGCGGTTCACGAGGAGACCGACCACCAGCCAGATCGCCGCAGCGACCATGAGGATGAGACCGATCATGGCCGTGTCGACGCCCTCGATCCTGTCGGACAGGGCGAAGTACAAGATGGCACCGATCACGGCCAGGGTGATCGGGCCGCCGATGTTCGCGACGCGCATGGTTCTTGCCTTTCGGGCTGGAGGTCCCGGCGACCTCCGGTCGCTTCACTGTAACGGGTGGTTGAGCCTTCACCCAGAACGCGCGCGGGTGACACGCCGCCCCGTCAGGCTCCGTGAACCAGCTCCCCCCGCAGCCAGGTCTGCTGGATCCGGAGGTCGCCGAGTGCATCCGTGGGTACGGCGAACGGGTCGGCGTCCAGCACCACGAACGAGGCGTCGTAGCCGGGCGCGAGGCGTCCGACGCCCCGCAGCTGCGTGATCTGGGCGGCGCGGCCGGTGTACAGCTCGAGCGCCTCGCCGACGCCGATCGCCTGGGACGGGGTGAACGCCGAGCCGTCCCACGTCCGCCGGTCGACCGCCGCGCGGATGGAGGTGAACGGGTTGTCGCAGTCCACCCAGGTCGTGGCCGGCGAGTCGGACGCCAGCGCGACGGTCGCGCCGGCATCCAGCAGGCGTCGCAGCGGGTAGGCGTGCTCGGCGGCGCTCGGGTTCAGGTTGGCCCGGTAGGACTCACACTCGGCGAAGAAGAAGATCGTGTGCGTCACGAGCCCGAACCGCATGCGCGCGGCGGCGATCCGCGCGAGCATGGCGGGCGTCACGAGCGTGCAGTGCTCGAACACGATCGAGGGCCGCTCGGCCAGCCACGGCGTGGCGTCGGCGAAGAGGTCCAGCAGGTGCGTGATGCCCCGATCCCCCATCACGTGGATGCGGCACTGGACGCCGTTCGCGCGCGCCCAGTCGGCCGCGGCCCGAAGGTCGTCGTCCGTCGCCGTGGCCAGGCCGTGGTCGTGGCTGCCCGGGTAGCACTCCTCCACCCAGGCCGTCCGGGAGGAGTAGGCCCCGTCCATGAAGACCTTGACCCCGCCGATGCGAATCTGGCCGGTGCGGTCGGCGTCCGTCACCGGGGGCATCGCGTCCGGATCCCACCCGAAGAACACCGCGACCTGCGGCAGGAAGCCGCGCTCCACGGCCAGCCGGTACACCGTCAGCGGATCGTCGACGAACGTCGCGAGCAGGTCGTCGAGCGCCACCAGCCCGAAGCCGAGGAAGTGGTCGTTCAGCGCGACCAACCGGTCCGCCAGGTCGGACGCGGTGGGCGCCGGTTGGTGCCTGGCCACCAGGTCGACCGCCGCGCTCTCGATGAGACGGCCGTCGAGGTGGCCGTCGGCGTCGCGCCCGAGGCGTCCGCCGGCGGGGTCGGGGCTCGCGTCGTCCAGGCCCGCCCGGGCCAGCGCGACCGAGTTCACCAGCGCGTTGTGGCCGTCGGCGCGGCGCAGCAGCACCGGCTGGGTGCTGGTGAGCGCGTCCAGGTCGACGCGCGTGGGCCCGCCGTCGGGGTAGGCGTCCTCGTTGTAGCCGAAACCGGACACCCAGGCGTCCGGCCCCGCGCCCCACCCCGGGTGGGCGCGCAGCGCGGCGAGGACGTCGGCCTTCGACCGGCAGGTCGGGGGCAACAGGTTGGTCGCATCCGCGAGCAGCGCCATGAACAGCGGATGGGTGTGCACGTCGAGCATCCCGGGCAGCACGCGCGCTCCCCCGAGGTCGATCACGTCGTCGGACGCCGCCGCCTCCGCCGGCACGTCCCCGACCGGCCCCACCCAGGTGATGCGTCCGTCCGCCACGGTGAAGGCGCACAGGGCCTCAGGGTCGACCGTCGGGTCGGCCAGGAGTCCGGTGAACAGCCGCGCGTGGGTGAACGTCGTCATGCCCCCATCGTCCCCGGTCGCGCCGGCTCAGGCCAACCACCGCTGCACGAACGAGGGGGGCTCGACGCCGAGGTCCTTCCACACGAACCCGGGGACCCGGCCGAAGAAGCCGCGGGCGAACGACAGCCAGGCCTCGACCGTGGCGACGTCGCCGTCGTGCTCGACCTCGAACCGGTCGCCGATCACCTGGAACGCCGCGGGCCGTCGTCGCTGCAGGTACTCCATCTGGCGGGGGTGGAACACGGCGCTCGCGAACCGGCCGTCCGCGCAGCGCACGGTGAACTCGCGGTTGAAGTCCTCCGACTCGAACCGGACGCGACCCCGCCCCCAGTCGCCGCGGGTGTTCACCGTGAGATCGACGAAGGGGAAGCCGAGCACCAGCTCGCACAGGTGTTCCTCGTGGTCGTCGACGACCGTGCGGGTCTGCATCTTGCCGTCGGGGCCGGTCTCGGTGACGGTCCGCCTGGTCCGCCACGTGTGTCGCAGGGCGATGGCCCCGAGCTCCGGGTCGGGGGCGATGACGACGTCGTGCGCCTCGTGGTCGAAGCCGCCCCCGGTGGCACGCACCGCGGCCAGCTTGGCGTCGTCGCGGGCCCGGTAGATCCAGCTCGGGTGGTCGGTGAAGCTCAGCTCGCGGGGCACCGGAGGCCCGGTGAAACCGCCGCCCCCGCGGCACCCGGCGTGGCCTCCACCAGCGCGGCAGCCGCCCGGCCGAGCTGGGGCACGAACGCGGCCAGGGCGTCCGCGTCGCGGGGGCACCCGAGACCCACGAGCGCCGCGCCGTCCACGCTGAGGGCGGCACCGCGCTCGGCGGTCAGCGCCGCGAGGGTCGGCGCCAGGATGGGCAGCGCGACGCTCGCCCACGCCGGATCGGACGCCCACGCCGCCCGACCCGCGGGTGCGGGGACGGGGGCGCCGGCGAGGCGGCTGGGGAGCGCGTCCGGCGAGCCGACGACCAGCGGCGGCAGCGAGCGCGGCAGCGCCACGATGACGGCGTACCCGGTGACCCGCTCCCGGTCGGTCTCGTAGGCCACCGCCGTGAACGCCACCCCCTCGACCGTGCCGCGCACCACCTCGCCCACGCGGCGGCCGAGGTCGCGACCGAAGGGCGGATGGTTGAGCCCGAAGACGGGCTGCTCACCAGGGTTGCGCTCGAACGTCCACCCGCGGCCGGTGAACTGGCGGGCATGGGCGATGCGCAGGCCACCCCAGATCGCCGCGCCGGCCGCGCCCAGCCCCAACGCGGCCCACAGCACCATGATCGGGTCCACGGCCCGCCTTCCCCTCGGTTGACCCCATCATGCCCCGTCGGCGTCCGCGTAGGGTCAAGGACATGGCCACGTTCCTGTTCGCCACCACGCCGGTGCCCGCGCACACGTGGAACGCCCAGACGTTCGCCGCCGGGCTGACCGCCGCCGGCCACCGCGTCGTCTGGTACGCCGGGGACGCCTTCGCCCGCGACGTCGCCCGCACCGGCGCGGAGTTCCGGCCCTTCCGGCGCGCCACCCAGCCGACGACCCGGGGCCTCGACCAGCTCAACACACCCCTGGACGTGCTCGACGCCTTCCGCTCCTACTTCATCGGCGACGCCGCGGCGCGGGCGTCCGACCTGACGTCCCTCATCCACTCCGAACGCCCCGACGCCCTGTTCACCGAGAGCCTGTGCTTCGGCGCCGGCCTGGCCGCCGAGGCCGCCGGGCTGCCGTGGGCGTCCTTCGGGGACGGCCCGCTGATGTACGCCGAGGCCGACACCCCGCCGTTCGGTTCCGGCCTGCCCTTTCGCACGGAACCCCGCCACCTGCGGCGCAACCGCGTCGTGTCCGGCGTGGTCCGTCGGGGCATGCGACCCGCCCGGCGCTCCTACGACCGCGCGAGGGCGGACGCCGGCCTGCCGCCCCAACGTGGCCCGGTGCTCCAGGCCAACCAGTCACCGCACCTGCACCTCCACGCGGCGGTGCCCGGATTCGAGTACCCGCGGGCGCACCTGCCGGCGCACGTCCACTTCATCGGAGCCATCCAGCCGTTCCGGCCCGAGCCGTTCGAGCCGCCGCCCGGTTGGGCGGAGCTGGTGGCCGGACGGCGTCGGTTGGCCGTGATCACCCAGGGGACGCTGCGCGACGATCCACGCGAGCTGATCCGCCCCGCGCTTCGGGCGCTCGCGCGGCTGGACGTCGACGTCCTGGTGCTCACCTCCCGCCCGTCGGAGGCCCCGCCGGGCGTGACCGCCGCCTACGTGCCCTACGAGCAGGCCCTGCCCCATGCCTCCGTGCTCCTGACCAACGGCGGTTTCACCGGGGTGACGATGGCTCTCGCGCACGGCGTCCCCGTCGTGCAGGCGGGTGTCACGGAGGAGAAGTCCGACATCGGGGCGCGTGTCGCCTGGTCGGGCGCCGGCGTCCGGTTGGGAACCTCGCGCCCGAGTGCGCGCGCGGTGAGGCGGGCGGTGCGCCGGGTGCTCGAGGACCCGCAGTACGCCACACGCGCCGCGGTTCTGCAGGAGGAGTTCGCGCGGTACGACTCGGGGCAGCTCGCGATCACCCTGTTGGAGGATCTGATCCGGTGAAGTACGTCCTGGTGAGCGTCGGCACGCGCGGCGACCTGCAGCCGTTCCTGGCCCTGGGCCGGCGGCTCGCGGCCCGGGGGGACGACGTGACGGTGACGGCGTTCGCGTCCCACCGCGCCCTGGTGACCGACGCCGGGTTGCGCCACGCGCCCCTGCCCGGCACCCCGGAGGGCACCCTGTGGCCCCGGGGACGCGCCGCGCTGCGGCTCGCGCTGTCGCAGCCGCTGGCGCTGTACGTCGCCCAGCGGATGGCCCTGCGTCGCGCCGCCCCGGGGCTGGCCCGGGCCCTCGCCGCGGCCGTGACGCCGGACGCGGTGGTCGTGGCCGGCACGGTGGGGGCGGGCGTTGCGGCCCTGCTGCAGCGCGACGGCCACCCCGCCGCGCTGGCGCTGTTCGCACCCCTGCTGCCCGCCGGTGACCACCGGGCCACCCTCATGGCGGCCGGACGCCTCGGCGACGGCCCGGCCAACCGGGCGCTCAGCGGGCTGCTGTGGGGCATGTCGAGCGGCTTCACGAGCGCCCTGGCCGGTGAATTCGCCCGGGTCACCGGGCGGCGACCCCCCGGCCCCGCGCGCGTGGCGCTGGCGTCCCTGCCCGTGCTGATGGCGACCAGCCCGGCGGTGTGCCCGCCGGCCGCTGAGTGGCCGGGCCGGGTGATTCAGACGGGGTTCTGGGCCGCGGCGCCGGACGCCCGGGTGAGCGACGGCGCGGGAACCCGCCCGCTGCTCGTGACCTTCGGCAGCAGCCCGGGCACCGACGTCGCCCGCGAGGGCGAGCTGGTGGTGGCCGCGGCCGACCGCGCCGGCGTCGACGTGCTGTGGCAGCACCCCGGCGCGTCGACCGGCCCACGATCCGACCGGGTTCGGGTGATCGGCGCGGCCGACCATGCCGACGTCGTGGGTCGGGTGCGCGCGGTCGTGCACCACGGCGGCGCGGGCACCACCGCGACCATGCTGACCGCGGGACTCCCCACGTTCGTGACGCCCCTGCTGGGAGACCAGCCGTACTACGGCGCGCGGGTTCGGGCGCTGGGGGCCGGGCCGCGACCGGTGCCGCTCGGACGCCTCGGGGTCCGCTCGCTGGCGCGGGGTCTCCAGCGCTTGGCCGCGGGTGGCCACGACGCCGCGGCGGCCGCGCTCGGGCGCCAGCTCCGGGCCGAGGACGGCGTCGGCCGCGCGGTGGACGCGCTGGACCGGCTGGTCAGCCGGCACTGACACCACGTGGCTCAGCGGAAGCGGCGCCCCTCGTCGCGGCGTTGGGCCGCGACGGCGAACGCGCCGGTCGCGACCAGACAGACCAGCCAGACGAGCGGCGTCCACCACGCGACGGTGCCGTCGGTGAGGACAGCCACGGTCGCGTCCCGGGCGGCGCGTGCCGGGGTGAGCAGGGAGACGGTGTCGAGCCAACCCGGCAGCAACCCGGGTGGGAAGATCAGCCCGCCGACGAGCCCGAGCGGAAAGACGACCACCTGCGCCAGCGCCAGGGCGGTGCGCGGCGCGACCGAGAACGCAATGCCGACGGCCAGGGCCAGGAACGGCAGGCCGCCCACCAAGGTCGTCACCCCGGCGGCCGGGATCCGCCACCAGCCGAGGTCACCGGCCCAGAACGGCTGCCCCGCGGCCGAGAGCGTGAAGGCCGCAAGCCCGAGCGGCACCAGGCTGGCGGCCACGAGCACCGCGGCGACCACGAAGCGCGACCCGACGGCCGCGGAGGCGGGCACGGGCAGCGTCCGGACGTACTGGCTCCACGGGTTGGCGCGCTCCTCCGCCACGGCGATTCCGTACCCGAACACGAACCCGGACAGGGCTCCGAGCACGGCGAGTTGGCCGGTGGCCACCAGCGACTGCACCGGATCGGCCGCGATCGTGCGCTGCGGCACGATGAACAACACGAAGGCCGCCACGGGGTAGAGCGTGTTGGCGATGAGGGCGGCGGGGACGCGGCCCAGCTCGCGCAGGTGCGCGGCGGTGTGCGCGGCCACCAGGGTGAGGGGGCTCACGCCCTCCGGTGCGACCTGCGTCGTGGGGGGATGCGAGCTCACGACTCCTCCGATCCGAGTGTGGCGACGACGTCGGTCAGGCTCGCCCGGTTGATCTGCAGGTGCGCGAACTCGACCCCGGCCCCCACGAGCGCGCGGACGGTTTCGTCGGCGTCCGAGGTGACGAGCTCGACCCGCCCGGGACCCAGCGCCCCCGCGTGGCGGACGGCGGCCAGGTCGCCGAGACGCTCGGGCCGCACGGGGGTGTCGAGGGTCACGGTGGCGGTGCCGTAGCGCTGCTTCAACGCCGCGATGGGCCCACGTTCGGCCACTGTGCCGCGTCGCAGCACGATGGCGGTGCGGCACAGACGCTCGGCCTCCTCGACGTGGTGGCTCGTGAGGAGCATCGCCCCGCCCGCGGCGTGGTGGTCGGCGAGGCGCTGCCACAGCGCTTCGCGGGACTCGGCGTCCATACCGGTCGTGGGTTCGTCGAGCACCAGCAGCCGGGGGCGCCCCACCAGCGCGAGGGCCACCATGACGCGGCGGCGCTGGCCACCCGACAGTGCGCCGCAGAACGTGCGGCGGGCGCCGGCGAGGTCGATGCCGTCCAGGAGTTCGGCGGTGGGCACGGGGTCGCGGTGGTGGCGGGCCACCAGCTCCACCACCTCACCGACGCGCAGCATCTCCGGCAGGGCGTTGGCCTGCGGCACCACCCCGAGCCACCGGCGGGCACTGGCTCGGCGCGGGTCGCGTCCGAACAGCCGGACGTCCCCCTGTGTGGGCCGGCGCAGTCCGCAGGCCAACGCCACCAGGGTCGACTTGCCGGCGCCGTTCGGGCCGAGCAGGGCGACCGACTCCCCCGGCGTGATCGTCAGCGAGGCGTCCCGCACCGCCCAGTGATCGCCGAAGCGGCGGCCCACCCCGTCCAGCTGCAGCGGCGCGTCGGCGCGCGCGGCACCCTGCATGGGCGTGCTCCTCTCATCCGGCCGGCGTGGCCACGGTACCTGTCGGGGCCACGCGGGTGCGTCCTGACCCGTTCAGCGGGGGTGGTGACGTCTGGCGCCGAAGCGCCCGAGGCGGCGCTCCACCCGAAACGCCACCGCAAACTGAACTTCGAAAAACTCGCGTGATGATGACATTGAAGAGGTGGGGGGGCCGCCCATAGTTTTGGCTCCATGCACGACGACGCCCAGAGCCCCCCGCCGCAAGGACATCACCCTGTGATGCTCCTGGTCGTCGCCGTGGTGATCGCCCTGGTCGGACTGGGAAGCATGGCCTCCGGGAGCGCCCAGGGAATGCTGCTGCTCGTGGCCGGCGTCACGCTGTTCGTGCTGCACCGCTCGTTCGTCGAGCCTCCCGTCGCGCCGTCGTCGTGACCTTGGGGTGACTCCGTGCCGCCGAATCCCCCCTCGGCGGCACGGTGTCAGCTCAAGGACGGTGTCCTTTCGAGGACGACTTCGCTCCCCTGCCGCAGCGCTGCTCCCCTGCCGTAGCGCTGCTCCCCCGGCAAACCACTTCGCTCCCCGGCCATAGCGGCGCTCTCGTGGCAAGGAGAGCGCCGCCTCGCGCGGGGAGCGAGGTGGTTTCGGCGGACGCCCCACGGGCCGCAGGGACGCCACCGCCACAGGGACGCCACCGCCACAGGGACGGAGTGCCCACCTCAGCAGGGTCACTGCTGCAGCGCGGCTTCAACCTCCGTGCGCAGCGACGCGACGGCGTCGGCGATGGAGGCCCGCTCGAAGAGCACGTCCTGGCTCTTGCGCAGCAGGATCTGCTGGAAGGTACTGCCACCGACCGGGGTGATGCCGCCGGCGTCCTCCACCTCCGGCTCGATCGAGCTCAGGAACTCGGCCACCTTGGCGTCCGAGGCCGGCAGGTCGGGGGCGATGGCCTCGCGCGCCGCCAGGTTCGGCGGCAGGCCCCGCTCGGCGGTGAGGATCTGGGCGCACTCGGTCGAGTTCGCCAACCAGTCGATGAACGCGGCCACCGCGGCTGGGTTCGAGGTCCGCGAGGACGCCGACCAGTACATCGACGCCTTGTACCAGAGCCACCCCTCCGACGACCCGTCCACGCTCGGGGGCCGCAACAGGGCCATGTCGACCCCGGAGGCGTTGTCGAGGGCCTTGATCTGGTTGGACCACAGGTACGTCATCGCCACGTTGCCGGTCGCGATGGCGGTCTGGTCCAACGGCTTGGCGTCCTCCTCAGCCAGCTCGGCCGGCGACTGGATCGACCCGGCCGCCTGCATGTCCAGGAGCATCTGCCAGAAGTCCTCCAGCATCGCGGGCTCCCAGCCCATCTGCCCGTCGGCGGTCCACTGCTGTCCGCCACGCTGGCGGGCGTAGGCCTTGAACAGGCCGTCCTGGCTGAACAGGTTGCCCGCGCCGTAGACCCCCGATCGCCCGATGCCCTGGGTGAGTTGCTCCGACAGCGCCATGAACTCCTCCCACGTCCAGGTGGTGTCGTCCGGCAGGGCGACGCCGGCCTCGGCGAACAGCGTGGGGTTCGCCACCAGCACGGGGGCGTTGACGCCCGCGTTGATCCCGAACAGGCCACTCTCGAGGCGTCCGGTGTCCGCCGTGCCGGGCGCGAAGCCCGACACGTCCACGCCGGCGCCTTCCAGATCGAGCAGGCCGCCGCGCTGGCCGTACTCGGCAAGGTACTTCTCGTCCATCTGAATGATGTCGGGGGCGTCGCTGGCCGCGAACTGGGTGGCCAGCTTGTCCCAGTAACCACTCCACTCGCCCGGTTCGGGTGCGATGCTGACCCCGCTGTGGGCCGCCTGGTATGCCGCGATGGCCTCGTTGGTCAGCTGGTTGCGGGTGTCGTTGCCCCACCAGCAGAAGCGCAGCGATGCGCTCTCGGGGTCCCCGCCTGTGGTGGCCGCGCCACCCTGCCCACAGCCCGCGAGTGCGAGGGCAGCGCCCGCGCCCGCACCCAGACCAAGGAACGTTCGCCTGTCCATGTGTTTCTCCTCGTTGATGGTCCACGTGACCGGAGGCACCCGGCCCCCGGCGTCATCGTAGGTTCCCACGGCCCGTTCGGACAGCCACCACGACGTCGCGGTGACCGCGTCTCTGAGGCCGGGCGTCACGCATCCCGGGGCCGCGTGGGGCGTCCACCCAGTGACGCCCCCGCGGTGGCCGGGGAGGCGGGGGCTAGCGTGGGGTCCCCGACCTCCCCGGGCCTCACCAGCGGACAGGAGCCACCATGACCGAGCAGACGGGCACCGACGTCAACGTCCACATCGAGGCCAAGGCCGAGACCCCGGCCGAACTGGTCTTCGCCGTGGCCGTCGCCCACGGCCCGATCGTCACCAACGAGGTGCTCGCGTTGACGGTCGGTGGTGAGCCCATCGACCTCAGCGAGGTGGCCGCGCCCGACGGTGGACGCCTCCACGTGGCGAAGATCCCCGCCGGCCCGATCACCTTCGACTACCGGGCCACCACGGACGGCTCGGCGTCGGCGGAGCCCGTGTCCGGCATCGAGGAGATCGAGTTCCGCCGCCCGTCGCGCTACGCCGAGTCGGACAAACTCGGCATCATCGCGTCCAAGCGGTTCGCCGGTCTGGAGGGCCAGGAGCAGATCAACGCGATCGCAGACTGGGTGCACGACAACCTGTTCTACGTGTCGGGCAGCAGCGCTCCCACCGACGGGGCGGTCGACACCTACCTCGCCCAGCAGGGGGTGTGCCGCGACTTCGCGCACCTCACCATCGCGATGACGCGCGCGTGCGGTTTCCCCGCGCGGCTGGTGGCTGTCTACGCGCCCGGGCTCGACCCAATGGACTTCCACGCCGTCGCCGAGGTGGCCCACGAGGGGCGCTGGCAGGTGGTCGACTCCACGCGCATGGCGCCGCGGCAGTCCTTGGTGCGCATCGTGAACGGGCGCGACGCGTCCGACACCGCCTTCCTCACCGTGCAGTCCGGTCAGGTGGAGTTCGGCGACGTGCAGGTCATGTGCGTGCGCCACGAGGGTCTGCCGACCGAGGATCCGGACGCGGTGGTGTACCTGGGCTCGACCGCCCCCTGACCCGGACGCGCCGGGCTCCACACCGCGCGACCCCGCCCCTGCCGCCAGGGGCGGGGTCGTTTCGCGCCCGGTCCTCCGGGCCCGCCTCCTCGGGCCTTTCCCGGCTCCGTGATGGTGAAAAGCCGTACGGGTCATATTGGTCGAGTTGGCCACACCAATATGGCTGTGACTTGGTTTATTGGTCGTCTCGAGCTTCCCAAGGCGGCCTCCGTCTATTAACCTTCTGGTCACGCGAGGAAATGAGAGCGCTCTCATTGCCCGCCTCCCCCAGAGTCGCCGGAAGGACCTCCCCCGCCATGTCAGCCCCCACCGCCCCCCACCGCCTCGCGACCGGACTGGTCACCCTCGCCGTCTCCGCGGCCACGCTGGTCGGGTTCGTCCCGTCCGCCACGGCCGCCACCGAACCGGCACGGGTGTTGCCCGTTCACCCGACCCTCTACCGCGGGGCGGACGCGCCCCGCCTCGGCCCGGGCATCCTGCCGCCCACCAACTCCTGGATCAGCGGGGCCGTGTTCAACAAGGACGGCCTCTTCGCCCCGACCTGGGTGGGCGGCGGTCTGGCGTTCCGCGCCCAACCCACCACCTTCGGCGTCGCCCTGCCCGAGGTGTGGACGTGGGGGGACAAGGCGGTCATCGCGAGCTGGGTGCGCAACGGCGATCCGCTCGGCTCGGAGAACCAGGCCCTCACGCTGGCGCCGGCCGGCGCCACCGACTACCGACTCACCCGCCTCGACGACATCAGCGCCGACCTCACCTGGTTCGCCGGGGCGAGCGCCGTCGGCACGCTGACCGCCGTCGAGGGGTGGCCCTACGTGCAGTACCGCGCCGCGTCGGCCCAGACGCTCGGTACGAACCGCGCGCTCACCCCGGCTGGTGCGGGGCACTGGACGTGGCAGGCCCCCACGGGCCAGGTGCTGCACGTCGTTGCCGGGCAGGCCAGCCGCGCCGCCGCCGGGGGGTTGACGCTGCCCCAGGGTGGGCTCGTCCATGTCTTTGCTGAGCCGCGGGACGCCACCGCGGCCGACATCGCGGCGCTGGTGGCCGGCGCCGTCCGCGTCACCGGGACGCGGGTGAGCCACGCCGTCGCGGGAGGGCAGGCGTCCACCACGTTCTCCCTCACCACCGAGGGCGGCCGGCCCACCGTGTTCACCCAGATGCCGCACCAGAACTATGGACTGACCACGCTGACCGGCCGCTGGGAGAACCCGAACGGGTGGGCCTCCGCCGTGCGCGGCACCACGTTCACCTTCTCCGTGCCCGCCCACACCAGCCAGCGCGACGTCGACCTCTCGGGGCTGAGTGCGGCCCAACGCACCGAGCTGGCCGCCCTGGTGCGGGCCGACCTGCCGAAAGTCACCCACTTCGTGGCCAACGACACCTACTTCGGCGGCAAGGAGCTCTATCGGGCGGTCAACGTCCACCGTCTCGCCGTCCAGCTCGGGCTGACCACGGAGGCAGCCGCCATCAAGGACGCCGTGGTGGGCCAGCTCGACCTGTGGCTCGACCCGCAGCGCTGCGCGACGGTGCAGGAGAAGTGCTTCACCTACGACGCGACGCTGCGGACCGTGGTCGGGCACAAGGACAGCTTCGGCTCGGGGGACAATGTCAACGACCACCACTTCCACTACGGCTATTTCCTCTACGCCGCCGGCGTCCTCGGGCTGGACGACCCCGCGCTGGTGACCCGCTACGCCCCCGTCGCCGACGCGCTCGTCGCCGACATCGCAAGCCCGACCGACACCGCCACCACCATCAAGCGCCGCTCCTTCGACGACTGGCGCGGCCACTCATGGGCGAACGGCACCGGCGGCGGGTTCGACGGGAACGACCAGGAGTCGACCTCCGAGGCCGTCAACGCCTGGGCCGGCCTCGACTTCTGGGCCCGCGCGTCCGGCGACGCCGCGCTCAGCCAGCAGGCCACCTGGATGCTGAGCACCGAGATGGCCACGGCGTCCGCCTACTGGTTCACGCCCTACCGCACCGGCGCCTTCGACAAGACCATCGTCTCGATGATGTTCGCCGGCAAGACCGACTACGGCACGTGGTTCAGCGCAGATGCCAGCGACATCCTCGGCATCCAGGTCATACCGATGGGGCCCACGCAGTTCGCCCCGATGAGCGCCCTCGGACGCGACGTCATCACCGAGGCCTTCGACGCCGTGCTCGCCCAGAACCCCCAAGTGAGCGGCCGCAGCCATCTCATCGACTGGAACATCATGCTGCTCTCCCTCGCCGATCGTCAGCGGGCGACCGCCCTGGCGGCGCGGCTGAGCGATGCTGACATCGACAACGGCAACACGCGCTCCTACCTCTACGCCGTGGTCGCCTCCGGACGCGCGCGGGACGACGCGCGGCGGGCCGGATCGCCGCCCTCCCCTGTCCCGACGCCCACGCCGATTCCGACGCCCACGCCGATTCCGACGCCGACCCCCGTGCCGACGTCGACACCCCCCGCCCCCTCACCCACCCCCACGGTGCCGGCGCGGGCCGGTGACCCCTACGCGGGGTTCGCAGCGAACACCGCGACGGCGTCCTCCCTGGCAACGGATGCCGCGGGCACGGCCCGCGCGCGTCACAACGACTGGGTGACGTTCCGGCTCGATTTCGGCTCGGGCGGGTACACCGACGCCGTGCTGCGGCTCGCCTCGGGAGCCGAGGGTGGGGCGTCCGGGCTCGTCGAGATCCGTGACGGTGGGGCGACCGGCCGGGTGCTGGGCAGCCTGGCGGTCGGCAACACGGGCGGCTGGGACGCGTGGCGCTCGATTCCGCTGAACGTGGACGCCTCACTCACCGGCGTCCGGGATGTGACGGTCACGTTCACCTCCGGCCAACCGGCTCCCTTCGCGCGGCTCGCGTCCGGGCAGTTCCGCGGGCGGGTGGCAAGCCCCGCACCGACCGCCGCACCCACGCCGGTGCCGACCGCCACACCGACCCCCACGTCGCCGGCGCCCACCGCTCCGCCGGCGACCCCGGTGGACGCGTTCAGCCCCATCGCCGCCACGGCGGCGGTGGCGCACGCGGGCGTCACCTGGCAGGGGCGCACCACCGGCCCCCTCGCCACGGGGGCGTGGCTGGCGTTCGACGTCGAGTTCGGCGCCGGCACGTCGCGTGACGTCGTGGCCCGCGTGGCCTCGGGCGCCCCGGGCGGGGTCTCCGGGCTGGTGCAGGTGCGCGTCGGGAGCCCGACCGCAGCACCGGTCGGCTCCATGGCGGTCGGCAACACCGGCGGCTGGGGGTCGTGGCGCGACATTCCGTTCAATGCCCCGGGCCTCACCGGTCGCCAGCGGGTCTACGTGACCTTCGACTCCGGGCAACCGGGTGCGTTCGTCGCCGTCGACACGCTGACGTTCCGGGGCTGACTCACCCCGGCCCCTGGCACCGGACCCGGCCCCGGAACCACTGCGCTCCCCTGCCACCGCGGGGCTCTCCGTGCACGGAGAGCCCCGCTACGGCGGAGGAGGGAGGTGACCTCGGCGGGAGAGCCGCGCTGCGGCCGGGGAGCCGCGCTGCGCCCGGGGAGCGAGGCGGCGGCCGGGGATCGGTCACACACCCGTAACAGGGCGCGGGCCGGATCGTCGGTCCGGCCCGTTAGGCTGTCGGCCGTGACGATTCGCGTGGCGCTGCACCATTCGACCCAGTACACGTTCGACCACGAGGTCAACATCAATCCGCACACCGTGCGCCTGCGACCGGCACCCCACAGCCGGACGCCGATCGAGGCCTACTCGTTGACCGTGTCGCCGCCGACCCACTTCCTCAACTGGCAGCAGGACCCGTTCGGCAACTACATCGCGCGCCTGGTGTTCCCCGAGCCGGCCGACCACCTCTCGATCACGGTCGACCTGGTGGCCGACATGACGGTCATCAACCCGTTCGACTTCTTCGTCGAGGAGTACGCGGAGAACTTCCCCTTCACCTACCCCGACGCGCTGCGCGAGGACCTGGCGCCCTATCTCCGCCCGGTCCCGGCCGGGGGTGAGGCGTCCGCCGAGGAAGACGAGGTCGACGCCTGGATCGAGCGCCGCATCGCCCCGCTGGGGGTGACGGCCGGCGACACGCGCATCGTGGACTTCCTGGTCGCGGTCAACACGGCGATCCAGCAGGACATCGCCTACACCGTCCGTCTCGAGACGGGCGTCCAGACGCCGGCGGAGACCCTCGCCAAGGCCCTGGGCTCGTGCCGCGACAGCGCGTGGCTGCTCGTCTCGGTGCTGCGCCGCTACGGCCTCGCTGCCCGGTTCGTCTCGGGCTATCTCGTGCAGCTCACGGCCGACCTCACGCCCGTCGACGGCCCCGCCGGGCCGAGTGAGGACTTCACCGACCTGCACGCCTGGGCCGAGGTGTACGTGCCCGGGGCCGGCTGGATCGGCCTGGACGCCACGAGCGGCCTGTTCGCCGGCGAGGGTCACATCCCCCTCTCGGCGACGCCCCACCCGTCCAGCTCGGCGCCCATCGAGGGCTCGACCGGGGTGGTCGGCGTCCAGTTCGCGTTCGAGAACACCGTCACGCGCATCCACGAGGACGTGCGCGTCACCAAGCCCTACACCGACGACCAGTGGGAGGCCGCGCGGGCCCTCGGCACCGCGATCGACGCCGCCCTGACCGACGCCGACGTCCGCCTGACCATGGGCGGGGAGCCGACGTTCGTCTCCGCCGGGGACACCTCCACCCCCCAGTGGGAGACCGCGGCCGACGGCCCGGAGAAGCGTGAGCTCGCCACACGCCTGGCCGACCGGCTGCGCGAGCGGTGGGCCCGCGGTGGGCTCACCCAGCACGGCCAGGGCAAGTGGTACCCCGGTGAGCCGCTGCCCCGGTGGCAGATGGCGCTCGCCTGGCGCGCGGACGGCGTCCCGCTGTGGCAGGACCAGGCCCTCCTGGCCGACCCGTGGGGGCCCGCGGTGCTGCCCGCCGACACGGCGGACGCCGACGCCACCGTGAGCGCGTTCACCACCGCGCTCGCATCGCGGCTGGGGGTGGGCGAGGAGTTCGTCACCCCGGCGTTCGAGGATCCGATCGACGCCGTCCTCGCCGAGGCGCGCCAACCCTACGGTGACCGGCCCGACGATCCGGCGCCCGACGACGACGCCTTGACCACCGAGGCCGGCCGGGCCGGGCTCGCCGCCGAGCTGGACGCCGCCGCCGGGCGTCCGGCGGGCTGGGTCATGCCGCTGTTCGCCCACCCCGAGGGGGGCTGGGGGACGACGCGGTGGCGGCCGCGCCGTCGCGCCCTGTTCCTCATGCCGGGCACCTCACCGCTCGGCCTGCGTCTGCCCCTGAACGCGCTGGCGTGGGGTGACCAGCCCGACGTCACCCACAACGCCGATCCCGACTCCCCGCTGCCGGCCGGCGATCCGGCCGCCGCGGCCCCCGCCGCGCGCGAGCTGCCGGTCTCCACCGCGCCCCGCACCGCGGTCGCCGTCGAGGCCCGCGAGGGGCACCTGTTCGTGTTCCTGCCGCCCCTCGACGCGCTGGATGACGCCGTGCGCCTCGTCGCGGCCGTCGAGGGCGCGGCCGCAGAGGCGGGCGTCCCGGTCGTCCTCGAGGGCTACCCCCTGCCCGGTGACGACCGCCTCACGACGATGTCGGTGACGCCCGACCCCGGCGTGATCGAGGTCAACGTGCACCCGACGCGCTCCTGGGCCGAGCTGGAGGAGCTGACCACCACCCTGTACGACGACGCCCGGCGCTCCGGGCTGGCCACCGAGAAGTTCGACCTCGACGGCACCCACACCGGCACCGGCGGCGGCAACCACATCACGCTCGGTGGCGCGACGCGGTTCGACTCGCCGCTGCTGCGGCGTCCGGACCTGCTCCAGTCGATGCTCACGTTCTGGCAGCACCACCCCGCGTTGAGCTATGTGTTCTCGGGGCGCTTCATCGGCCCGACGAGCCAGGCGCCGCGCGTGGACGAGGGGCGGCACGAGTATCTCTACGAACTCGAGATCGCGTTCGCCGAGCTGGAGGCGATGCAGAACGACCCGGCGGTCAACCACGACGTGGAGTCCGCCATCCGGGCCGACCAGGTGTGGGACGAGGACCCCGAGGAGCGCATCGAACGGCAGCGCACCTCGCAGGTGTGGCTGACCGACCGGCTGCTGCGCCACCTGCTCACCGACGTGACGGGCAACACGCACCGGGCGGAGTTCTGCATCGACAAGCTCTACTCCGGCGACCGCCCGGGCGGCAAGCTCGGCCTGCTGGAGATGCGCGGCTTCGAGATGCCCCCGCACGAGCGGATGTCGCTGGTGCAGGCACTGCTGGTCCGCGCGCTCGTGCTGCGCTTTTGGCACGAGCCGTATCGCAAGCCGCTCGTCCGCTGGGGCACCCGCCTGCACGACCGGTTCCTGCTGCCCGCCTTCGCGACCGCCGACCTGTGCGCGGTGGTCGACGACCTCAACGCCCACCTGGAGCCCCTGATCGGCGAGACGTTCGACGTCGCGTGGTTCGCGCCGTTCCTGGAGTTCCGCTTCCCGCGCGTGGGTGAGACGGACGCCGACGGCGTCCATCTCGAGCTGCGGGGCGCGCTGGAGCCGTGGCACGTGCTCGGCGAGGAGGTCACGCTCTCGGGCACCTCGCGCTACGTCGACTCCTCGGTGGAGCGGGTGCAGGTGGCGGCCACCGGCCTGGTGGAGGGCCGCCACGTCCTCACGGTGAACGGCGTGCCGGTGCCGCTCGCCAACCCGGGCGGCACCTGGGGGGTGGGGGTCGCCGCGTCGCCGGCGGCGCGCGTCGGGGGCGTCCGCTTCCGCGCCTGGGCCCCGCCCTCGGCACTCCACCCGTCGATCGGCATCCACAGCCCGTTGCGGTTCGACCTCGTGGACACCTGGAACGGCCAGTCCCTGGGCGGCTTCACCTACCACGTGGTGCACCCCGGTGGGCGGTCCTACGACCGCTACCCCGTGAACGCCGCCGAGGCCGAGTCGCGACGCAACAGCCGCTTCGTACCGGAGCAGACGACCGGGGCGGTGGACATGGACGCGTGGCCATCGGCGTCGAGCCTGCTGGCGGGCACCACCGGGGAGTACCCGGCAACGCTGGACCTGCGACGCTTCGACCGCGGCCGTCACTGACGGCTCGCGATGCATCCCCCGCACCCGCTAGGGTGGGCCGCCTCATGACAGCCGAACGCATGGAGGCCGGCAACGCGCTCCTGGAGGGCTACGCCGAGCGTCTCACCCACCCCAACCCCTCCCTCCCCCTCGGCACCCCCCGCGGTCAGGACGAACTCCTCGCCGACGGGGAGGTGAGGCCCGGGTCCGAGGCCATCGTGGACGCCCTGGGTCGCTTCGGCACCATCGGGCTGCAGACGCGGCGCCGCACGGTGGAGCGACTGATCTCCGACGATGGCATCACCTATGGCGGCACCGCCCCGAACCGGCCCCCCCGGCCGTGGCTGCTCGACCCGCTGCCGTTGGTCATCGACAGCCCCGAGTGGATGCGGCTGGAGGCGGGGCTGGAGCAGCGTGCCCGGCTGTTGAACGCCGTCATGGCGGACCTGATCGGTCCGCGCCGCCTGCTGCGTACCGGGGTCATCCCCGCCGCGGTCGTCGCGGGCCACCCCGGCCTGTTGGTGCCCGCGCACGGTGTCGCGCTGCCGGGGGTGCACAAGCTCCCGATGACCGCCACCGACCTGACGCGCACCGCCGACGGGTCGTGGACCGTGGTCGGCGACCGCACCCAGGCCCCGTCCGGGGCGGGGTACGCGATGGCGAACCGCCGCATCATCGCGCGGACCCTCGAGACGGTGCACCGCCAGACGAACCTGCGGCGCCTCCGCGGCTGGTTCGACGTCATGCAGGCGGCGCTGCTGAACGCCGCCCCGCCCGACGTCGACGACGTCCCCCGCGTCGTCCTCCTCACGCCGGGGCCCGGCAGCGAGACCAGCTACGACCAGGGGCTGCTGTCCATCCTGCTCGGTCACCCGCTCGCCCAGTCCGACGACCTGCTGATGCGTGGCGGGCGGCTCTGGCTGCGGACGACCGGCCGGTTGGAGGCGGTGGACGTGGTGCTGCGCCGCGTCGACCCCGCATGGTCGGACTCCCTGGATCTGCTCCCCCAGTCGCGCCTCGGCGTCCCCGGCCTGGTCGCCGCAGCGCGGCGCGGGGTGGTCAGCATCGTCAACCCGCTGCGCGCCGGCGTCATCGAGAACCCCGGGCTGCTCCCGTTCCTCGCCGACGCGTGCCGCGCCCTGCTCGGCGAGGAGCTGCTGCTGCCGCAACCGACCACCTGGTGGTGCGGTGACCCGGAATCGCGCCGCCACGTCCTGGCGAACCTGGGCCGGCTCATCATCAAGCCGATCGCGCGTGCCTTCACGGCGGCGCCGGCACCCGGCTGGCTCATGAGCGCCGCCGAGCTGGATGCCTTGCGCGCCCGCATCGAGGACGAGCCGTGGGCCTGGACGGCGCAGGAACCCCTCACCCCCGCCACCGCCCCGGTCGTCACCCAGGTCGGGCTCGAGCCGCGCAACGTGGTGCTGCGGACGTTCGGTGTCGCCCTCGGTGACTCCTACCACTTCATGCCCGGCGGCCTGGCGCGCGTCGCGAGCGAGCCGGACGCCTACATCGTCACCAACCAGTCGGGTGCGACGAGCAAGGACGTCTGGGTGCTGGAGGCCGACGGGACGCAGGCTCCGCGCGTCGACCTCGACCTCCGCGTCCGCACCCGCGCGATCCCGTCGGACGCCGAACTGCCCGGCCTGACCCCCCGCTCCGCCGACAACCTGTTCTGGATGGGCCGCTACGCCGAGCGCGCCGAGTTCGTCGCCCGCATGCTGCTGGTCTCCGACAACATGGTGGAGGACCACGCGCGTCACCCCCACACCCCCGGGCACACCGCCATGCGGGCCATGCTGACGTCCGTCACGGAGGTCACCACGGTGCGGCCCGGCTTCACCGGGCCAGGCAGCGAGGAGCGGCTCGCCAACCCGCTCCCGCACCTGGCAGCGCTGCTGCTCGACAGCTACGTGCCGGGCACCGTGGCCAACAGCGTGGTGCGCGCCGTGAGCGCGGCGACCGACGTCCGCGAGCTGCTGAGCCTCGACACCTCCAGCGTGCTCTCACGGTTGCAGCGGGCCATCGACGACGCCCGCGCCGAGGGTGGGG
Source organism: Propioniciclava soli (assembly GCF_038502305.1). NCBI lineage: Bacteria > Bacillati > Actinomycetota > Actinomycetes > Propionibacteriales > Propionibacteriaceae > Propioniciclava > Propioniciclava soli. Next base: position 1,725,866 of record NZ_CP115965.1, on the reverse strand, counting down.
ACGTCCCGATCCAGCTCGTGGCCCTGCGGACGCTCGACTCCACGCTCGCCCTCTCGGGGCTCGTGGCCGAGAGCCTGGTGCGCGACCCCACGTGGGCGTTCCTGGACGCCGGCCGCCGGGTCGAGCGTGCCCAGACCACCGTCCGCCTGCTGCGCAACACGATCGCCCTCACCGCGACGCCGGTGGTGGAGCCCATGGTCGTGGAGTCCGTGCTGCGGGTGGGCGACTCGCTGATCACCTACCGGCGCCGCATGGCGGCCGGCGTCGGCTCGGCCCGCCCCGTGGCGGCGGCCCTCGACCTGCTGCTCGCCGACGCGACCAACCCGCGATCGGTGGTGTTCCAGCTCGAGCGGCTCCGCGAGGATCTCGCCCAGGCGCCCGACCCGCGTCTCACGGCGTCCATTCGGGAGGTCATCGGCTTCGTCCGTGACATCGAGGTCGAGGAGGCCAGCACCGGGCTGCGGCTCGACCTTGTCGACGCCCTCGTGGAGCTGGAGGACCGACTGCGCGGGTTGTCGGACGCCATCGTCGCCACGCACTTCACCACGCAGGCTCCGCAGAGCAGCTTCGCCGTGGCCGAACTCAGCCGGGAGGACGGATGAGCGCACCCGAGCGCAACGCGCCGGACCACTACGCACCGCACCGTTACGAGGTGCGCCACGAGACCGCGTACACCTACGAGCTGGACGTGACGAGCTCGTTCGGTCGGGCGTGCCTGCGCCCACGCGAGACGGCCTACCAGCGCATCCTGACCCACGAGATCTCGGTGTCCCCCGAGCCGGACGTCCTCGACGAGCACACCGACCTGTTCGGCAACCACAGCCACTACGTGGAGATCCAGACGCCGCACACCTCGCTGGTGGTGACCAAGCGCAGCACCGTCCTGGTCGAGTTCGACCGGGTCGACCTTGACGGGCTCAACGCGATGACGGTGGCGGAGGCGGCCGCCGCGGTGGCGGCCGACGAGACGGTCGACCCGCTGGAGCGTGCGATCTTCTCCCTGCCGTCGGAGCTGGTGGAGCTGTCCCCGCCCGTGCACGCCTTCGCGCAGACGCTGCTGTGGCCCGAGCGCGGGCTGGGTGACGCGATCCGCGCGATGTACCACGACATCTACACCGACTTCACGTACTCCAAGGGTGCGACGTCGGTGAAGACCACCCTGCCGGAGCTTCTGGAGAGCAGGGCCGGGGTGTGTCAGGACTTTGCGCACCTCGCCGTCGGCTGCTTCCGTGCCGTGGGCCTCCCCGCCCGCTACGTGAGCGGGTACATCGAGACCTATGCGCCCCCGGGGCAGCAGAAGCTGGCGGGTTCGGACGCGACGCACGCCTGGGCGTCGGTGATGATCCCCGGCGGCCGCTGGGTCGACCTCGACCCGACCAACGACCACCTCGCCGACAGCCGCTACATCACCACGGCGTGGGGCCGGGACTTCCGCGACGTGTCGCCGTTGAAGGGTGTCATCTTCACCGAGGGCAAGCGCAGCACGCTGAAGGTTGGCGTGGACGTCATCCCGATCCCCGACCCCACCGGCTGAGCGCGTCGCTGCCCCCGCGGCGGCGCGGTGGCCGCGCCGTCGGCGTCCGGCTGTTCTAGGGTGGGAGCGTCACGAGGAGGAGCCATGACGCCATCAGACCGCCCCTGGGACGGCGGGGACGACGCCGAGCGCACGCAGGAGTTCGCGGCGCGCCCCGACACCACCGATGCGGAGCGGACGCGGGACTTCTCCCGTCACGACTCCCCCGACGCCGACCGCACGCAGGACTTCTCCGGTGCCCGGGCCTACGACTTCGACCGGACCCAGCAGCTGCCGACGCAACCTCCGGTCGTCCCCCACGACGACTGGTCCGACGCGCACCGGACCCGCGAGCTGCCCACCTACGACGAGCCTGCGGCGAACCCGCTCCAGCCGCGGCGCGAACCGGTGGCGGTGCCGGCACCCCAGGCGTGGGGCCCGGACGCCGGCGCGGCGCCCTACGCGACCCCGGGGATCGGGCTCGCCGGGGCGTCCGCCGCCGACGACACCGACCCGCACGACAGCGACACCTGGCGCTGGCAGATGGCGCGGCTCCACAACAAGCCGAGCACGGACTTCGGCTTGCTGCTCCTGCGCTTGTTGTCTCTCCCGCTGGTGCTGCACGGCATCCACAAGCTGGTGGACTTCGGCGGGTTCGCCGGGGCGTTGCGGGGCAACGCGATCGGCGCGCTGGCCCCCGAGATCATCGGGGTCGCCATCGTCGCGGGCCAGATCCTGCTGCCGCTCATGATCGCCGTGGGCGCCATGACGCGCCTGAGCGCGCTGCTGCAGGCGGTCATGATGGGTGCGGTGTACGCCTTCTGGGTGCTGGCCTCCGAGCCGGTGCTGAACCCGGCCACCGGGGGGCTCTCCGGGGAGGCGGCGCTCGCGTACGCGGCGCTGGCCCTGCCGCTGTTCTTCACCGGTGCGGGCCGGTTCTCCGTTGACCATGGGCTCACCACCGGACGCCGCGAGCGGACCGCCGACAAGCGGGTCGCCAAGGCCGCTCGCTGACGCATCGGCCCCGGAGACGGCGGGTCACGAGGGAATGCACAGCCCCCACCCGGCGTTGACCCGGGTGACCCGTGCACGATGCTCGGGAAGGAGGAACCCGAGATGCTCGACCCGACCACCCTGTTCGCCTGGGAGCCCCACGTCGACCAGCGTGCCGTGCACGCCGACACGATGATCGTCACCCTCGGCAGCTACACCGACGCCGGGCACACCCAGCGGCAGACCGACGAGCAGCTGCTCCAGCACCTGCCCAACCGGCTGCTGGGCACCTTCGACGCCGACCAGCTCATGGACTACGCGGCGCGCCGACCCTCGATCACGTTCGACAAGAACCACTTCAGTGATTACGCGCCGCACCGGATCGCGCTGCACCTGGTCTCCGACACCGACGGCCGCGACTTCCTGCTGCTGAACGGCCCCGAGCCGTCGTTGCAATGGGAGCGAATGGCCGCGGCGGTGAACCACCTCGTCGACCAGTTGGACGTGCAGCACACGGTGCTGGTGCAGACCATGCCCGCGCCCGCCCCGCACACCCGCCCGGTGGTGGTGACGCAGTACGCGAGCGACCCGGCGCTGGTGTCGACCGAACCCGTCCTGGGCACGTTCACCCTGAGCGCATCCTTCACCGGTGTGCTGACGCTGCGCCTGGGTGAGGCGGGCCACCCCGTGCTCGGGCTGCTCGCCCACGTGCCCCACTACATCGCCGACAACGACTTCCCGCCCGCGGCCGCGGCCGTGCTCCAGGCGCTGCAGGACGCCACCTCGTTGCGCCTGCCCGCCGACGGGCTCGACCTGGCGTCCGCCCTCGTGCGGCAACAGATCGACGCGCAGGTCACGCAGAGCGAGGAGCTGACCGCGATGGTCGAGGCGATGGAGCACCAGTTCGACGCGTTCACCGAGAAGCTCAACCCGGCGCCCCCGGCCGGGCAGGAGCTGCCCGGGGCCCACGAGATTCCCACCGCCGAGGAGATCGGCGCGAAGTTCGAGGACTTCCTGGCCGGCCTGGGCGAGCCCGGCGATGACGACCCCACCAGCGAGGACGACACGGCGGGCTGACTGGTCAGGCGCCGGCGGCCAGCGCGACGTACAGCATCGGAAGGCCCAGCCCGACCACGTCGAGCAGCACGTGGGCGATGATGAGGGGCGCCAGGCGGCGGTGCCACCAGTAGAGGGCGCCGAACAGGAGGCCGGCGAGGAACGTCGTGACGAAGCGGGCCAGCCAGGCCTGCGGATCGGGTGGGGTCAGGAAGAAGTGCTGCACACCGAAGAACGCGGCGGCGACGAGCCAGCCGGCCCACCGGCCCCAGCGGCGCGTCAGCTCACCTTGGCCGATGCCCCGGTACACGAGTTCCTCCGCCACGCCGATGGTCAGCGGCATCAGCGCCAGCGACCACACGCCGAGCCACAGCGGCACCGTGAAGCCACCCTCGGTGTCGGCCGGCGGGGGGCCGGCGTAGGCGACGAGGTTGCCCACGTAGCTGGCCGCCACGAAGCCGACCATCACGATGAGGAACGTCAGCGGGGCGCGCCACCAGTCGGAGGCGCGCAGCGCGATGAGATCGCGCGCGCGGCGCCCGTGACGGTGGAGCAGGGCCACGACCACGGCGATCGACACGAGGTCGACCGCGACGATGACGACGTTCTGCCACAGCAGCGCACCCGGCAGGGCGGCGGCACCGACCGCGAGCAGGAGCACCAGCCAGCTGACGGCCAGGAGGACGGGCCGCAGGGCGAGGACGCCCAGGACGGCCGGTAGGGGGAGCGCGGGGGGTGGCGCGACGGGCGAGGGGTTGCCCGGGACCTCGTGGAAACTAATGAGCACAACGTAACCACTTGCGGATATCGAAACAAGATGCATCCGGAAAAGGGACCCGGGGCGTTGCGTGCGCTCTGGCAGGATGAACCATGGCCAAGACTCCGAAGCTGGGCAAGAAGATCTACGAGGCCGAGCTGTCGCGCCTGCAGCGCGAACTCGTCGAGATGCAGGAGTGGGTGAAGCAGTCCGGGGCACGGATCGTCGTGTTGTTCGAGGGCCGGGACGCCGCGGGCAAGGGCGGCGCGATCAAACGGATCACCGAGTTCCTGAACCCCCGCGTCGCCTCCGTCGTCGCGCTGCCGTCGCCCACCGAACGGCAGCGGACGCAGTGGTACTTCCAGCGCTACGTGGAGCACCTGCCCGCCGCCGGGGAGATCCGGCTGTTCGACCGCTCCTGGTACAACCGCGCCGGTGTCGAGAAGGTGATGGGGTACTGCACGGCGGCGGAGCACATCCGCTTCCTGCGCCAGTGCCCGATCTTCGAACGCATGCTCATCGACGACGGGATCATGCTGCGCAAGTACTGGTTCAGCGTTTCCGACGCCGAGCAGGAGCGGCGCTTCCGCTCCCGCCTGGACGACCCGATGCGGCGCTGGAAGCTCTCCCCCACCGACGTCGAGTCGCTCACCCGCTGGGAGGACTACAGCCGCGCCAAGGACGAGATGTTCGTGCACACCGATGTCGAGCCCGCCCGGTGGAACGTCGTCGAGGCGGAGGACAAGCGCAGCGCGCGGCTCAACATGATCCACCACCTGCTCGACTCGATCCCGTACAGCCACGTCGAACGACCCACGCTGAAGCTGCCGGAGCGTCCGCCGAGCACCGGGTACGTCCGCACCGACCGCAGCCTGCTGCTCGAGGTGCCCCACCACGCGCAGAGCCTCACCGAGGAGCAGCTGCCGTCCTCCTACGACGACCCCGAGGACGACTGAGGGCCCCCGACCCGGGCCTTTCCGGTTGCCCGCACGATTTTCCCGCCGGGTCTGGTGAGAGCGCTCTCATGGTCACTAGAGTGTGGCTTCCAGACCGCGACAAAGGAGTTCATGGTGTCTTCCTCCCTCCCCCTGTCCCGCCGCCACGCCCTCGCCCTCGGCGGCCTGGCCGCCGCCGGCACCCTGGTGCCGGCACTGCCCGCCGTCGCCGCCAGCCAGTCCCCGCGCGCCGCCGTCCAGCCGCAGGCGCGCGAGGGCGTGCTCGCCGCGCGCGGCTTTCTCCGCCGCATGACGGACGCGTACCCCCAGGCCGGCAACCCCACCCTGCCCCAGAGCTACGCCGATGAGCTCGGGCTCTTCTCCACCGCCTTCGTCTACGACGCCGCCCTGGCGGTGTGCGCCGCGCTGGCGGTCGGCGACTTCCGGCTCGCCCGCACGATCGGCGACGGCCTGGTGTTCGCCCAGGCCAACGATCCGACCCACGCCGACGGGCGGTTGCGCCAGGGCTACAACGTCGGCCCCTACACGTTCTACGACGGGACGCCGAACCCGCACGGGCTGCGTCTGCCGGACGGCACCGCCAACATCGGGTGGCAGTTCGGCTTCCTGGGCACGGCGGTCGGCGACATGGCCTGGCCGGGCATCGCGCTCGTCCGGCTGTATGCCACCACCGGCGATGCCCGCTATCGCGACGCCGCGCGTCGCATCGCCACGTGGATCGTGGAGAACGCCACCAACGAGCGAGCCCTCGGCGGCTTCACGTTCGGCGTGAACGGCGGCAACGAGCGCCAGACCAACGCATCCACCGAGCACAACATCGACTGCGTGGCGTTCTTCACCCTGCTGCAGCGCATCGACAAGCAGGGCGACTGGGCCAGCCAGGCCGAGCGGGCACGGGCCTTCGTGGACCAGATGTGGTCCGGTCAGTACTTCTACACCGGCACCAACGACGGCGCCACGGTCAACACCGCGGTCCTCCCCCTCGACCCGCAGACGTGGAGCTGGCTCACCCTGCTCGAGCCCCGCTACGTCGATGCGCTCGGCTGGGCCACCGACGCGCTGGGGACGACCGACTCCCCCGAGCAGGAACACAGTCAGCTGCCGGATGGCCTCAGCCTCTCGGGCGTGACCTTCTCCGATGCCAGCCTGCGCTCCACCGCGTCCTACAACGGCATCCAGGTCAACCCGCACGGCGTGTGGTTCGAGGGGTCCGCCCAGCTCGCCCTGGCCACCCGCACGCGGGCGGGCAACCGACACCGGCAGACCTCCCGCACCCTGCTCGACAACCTGCGGGTGGCCCAGACATCCCTCGGCCTCGGCCAGCACGTCGGGGGGCAGCCGGTCAGCGGCGGGGTCGTCGCGGCGTCCAGCGTGATCGACTCCGGGTTCGGCTTCGGCTACTTCGGCGTGCAGCACGTCGGCGCCACGGCCTGGTACGCGATGGCCGAGCAGGGCTACAACCCGATGCGGTTCTGACCCCGCCGGTCAGGTCGCGAAGGGTTCCGGGTCGCCGACCCCCACCCGGACCACCTCGGCAGCGTCCCCGGTGAGGTCCACCACCGTCGTCGGCCCCAGGCCGGCGTCACCGGAGTCGAGCACCGCGTCGAGCGCGTGGCCGAGTTCGTCGTTGACCGACCACCCGTCGGTGGCGGCGTCCTCGGACCCGGGCAGGATCAGGCTGCTCGACATGAGTGGCTCGCCCAGGGCGTCCAGCAGTGCCCGCGCGGTGACGTGCTCGGGGATGCGGACGCCCACCGTGCGCCGCTTCTCCTGCAGCATCGCCTTCGGAGCCTCCCGCGTCGCCCTCAGAATGAACGTGTACGGCCCCGGCGTGTACGCCCGCAGCAGGCGGAACGTGTCGTTGCCCATCTCGACGTACTGGCCCAGCTGGGCGAACGTGCTGCACACCAGGGTGAAGTGGTGGTGCCGGTCCAGGTCACGGATGGCGCGGATGCGGTCGAGACCGTCCCGGTTGCCGAGCACGCAGCCGAGCGCGAAGCCCGAGTCGGTCGGGTAGGCCACGAGACCTCCGTCGCGCAGGATGGCGACCACCTGGGTCAGCGCACGCGGCTGCGGGTTGTCGGGGTGCACGTCGAAGTAGCGGGCCATGGCCGTCAGCCTACGACGGTCGGGCCACGGCGCGGCGGCGCTGCCTGCCTGGGCGCCAAAGATGCACCCCGCCGGTCGTGGAAGAATGCCGGGCATGGCGCTGCTCACCCTGACCGAGGCCGAACTCCGCGAACGGACGTCGCTGAAGTGGCGCACGTTCGAGCCCGACGTGTTGCCGATGTGGGTGGCGGAGATGGACGTCCACCAGCACCCGGCCGTCGTGGACGCCCTGACCGAGGCGATCCGCCGCGGTGACACGGGCTACCCGCACGGCACCGCGTACGCCGAGGCCTACGCCGCCATGGCAGAGCACCGGTGGGGCTGGCGTCCTGAGCCGGCGCAGATCCGGCGCTCCGGCGACGTGATGAACACCATGCTCGCGCTGCTCGTGGGCTCGACCGCCGAGGGCGACCACGTCGTCATCAACCCCCCGGTGTACCCCCCGTTCTGGCAGGTCGTCACCGGGTACCGGCGTCACCTCACCGAGGTGGCCCTGACCGCGGACGCCCGCCTCGACCTGCCCGCCATCGAGGCCGCCCTCGACGGGCCCGACCGGCCGACCGCCTACCTGCTGTGCTCCCCCCACAACCCGACCGGCACGCTCCACACCGCCGAGGAGCTGACGGCGCTCGCGCAGTTGTGCGGCGAGCGCGGCGTCACGCTGATCGTGGACGAGATCCACGCCCCGCTCACCGACCCCGGGCAGACGTTCGTGCCGATCCTGTCGCTGCCGCAGGCGCAGAACGCCGTGGTGACGTTCTCGGCGGGCAAGGGTTGGAACCTCGCCGCGCTGAAGGGCGGCGTCATGATCCGCGGCACGCAGGCCGAGGAGGTGTTCGCTCAGGCGCCGCCCCTGGCCAACCAGTCCACCGGGCACCTGGCCACGATCGCGCACACCGCGGCCCTCACCCACGCCCAGGGGTGGGTCGACGACCTGATGGTCGAGGTGGCCGCCCGCAAGCGGCTGCTGGTCGACCTCCTCGCCGAGCACCTGCCGCAGGTGCGCCACGTCCCCGGCCCGGCGACCTATCTCGCCTGGCTCGACTGCTCGGCACTCGGCCTGTCGCACCCGCGCAACCACTTCCTGACCCACGGGAAGGTCGCGCTGAACGCCGGCGAGGACTTCGGGCCGGCCTACGGCCAGTTCGTGCGCATGAACCTGGCGGCGTCGGAGGAGATGCTCACCGAAGGCGTGCGGCGGATGGCGGCCAGCCTGTCCTGACTCCGCGCTGCGGGGGTGCTCGCGGACGCGCAGGGCGTCAGGGCGTGCGCAGCTCGGCTTCGGCCGACCCGGACGCCGCCAGCACGTCGACGCCGATCAGGCTGAGGAACACCGTGGGCGCCGACGTCGAGGTCTCCACGCGGACGCGCCCGTCCCGGATGCTGACCGTGCCGGCCAGGCCCCGCTCGGCCAGCTCCTGTTCGGCGGCGGCGCGGGCCGCCTCGACGCCGTTCCCCGCTCCCCCGGCGCGAGCGGTGGCCCCGGCGTCCACGGCCGCCCGCGCCGCCTGGGCCGCGCCGGACTCGGCGGCGCGGGCCGCGTTGGCCTTCGCCCCGCCGTCGACGACGAGCCCGGCGACCAGAATGAGGGCGACGACGACGACCGACACGAAGCTCGACAGGGCGTGACCGCGCTCGGCGTCCCTCCGCCCGGACTGAGCAGTCATGGTCGGTCCCCCCGTTTCCCCCCGGGCCCGTTGCGGGCCCGCACGGCGATTCTGCCACGCCGGGGCCGGGGTGCGGGCGCGGCGTCGCTCGCCATCCACAGGCAGGGCAACCGCCAGCGGCGGCGTCCGGATCGCCGTAGGCTGGGGAACGGTCCACACCACCCGTGCGCACGCACGGACCCCAGTTCGACGAGAGGTTCTCCCAAGATGACGAAGAAGGTCGCCCTGCTCACCGCCGGTGGCTTCGCCCCGTGCCTGTCGACCGCGGTCGGCGGACTGATCAAGCGGTACACCGAACTCGCCCCCGACGTGGAGATCATCGCCTACAAGCTCGGCTACCAGGGCCTGCTGCGCGGCGACCACTTCACCGTGACCGACGAGGTGCGCGCCAACGCGGACGTGCTGCGCAACTTCGGCGGCTCCCCCATCGGCAACAGCCGCGTGAAGCTGACCAACACCAAGGATCTGGTGAAGCGCGGCCTGATCGAGGAGGGCGTGGACTCGCTGAAGTTCGCCGCCGACCGTCTGATCGAGGACGGCGTGACCATCCTGCACACGATCGGCGGCGACGACACCAACACCACCGCGGCCGATCTGGCGCACTACCTGCACGAGCACGACTACGAGCTCACCGTGGTGGGCCTGCCCAAGACCATCGACAACGACGTGGTTCCGATCAAGCAGAGCCTGGGCGCCGACACGGCGGCCGAGATGGGGGCACGCTTCGCGAGGAACGTGCTGGCCGAGCACAACGCGTCCAACCGCACGCTCATCGTGCACGAGGTGATGGGCCGCAACTGCGGCTGGCTGACCGCGGCCACCGCCCGCAAGTACCGCGAGTGGCTGGAGAGCCAGCAGTGGCTGCCGGAGCTCGGCCTGAGCAAGGAGGCCTGGGACGTCCACGCGGTCTTCGTGCCCGAGGCGGAGATCGACATCGCCGAGGAGGCCGAACTGCTCAACAAGGTGATGGACGAGGTCGGCAACGTCACCATCTTCCTCTCCGAGGGCGCCGGCGTCGAGAGCATCATCGCCGAAATGGAGGCCGCCGGCGAGGAGGTGCCGCGCGACGCGTTCGGTCACGTCCGGCTCGACGAGATCAACCCGGGCGCCTGGTTCGCCGAGCAGTTCGCCGCGAAGCTGAACGCCGAGAAGGTGCTGGTGCAGAAGTCGGGCTACTACAGCCGTTCGGCGGCCTCGAACGCCTACGACCTCGAGCTCATCGACACGATGGTCGAGCTGGCGGTGGACGCCGCACTGCGCGAGGAGCCCGGCGTCATCGGCCACGACGAGGAGAACGGCGACACGCTGTCGGTCATCGCGTTCGACCGCATCAAGGGCGGCAAGCCGTTCGACATCACCGAGCCCTGGTTCGTCGAGATGCTGGCCGCCATCGGCCAGCCGGCGCCGGTGGCCGCCGCTCCCGCGGAGCACTGAGCCGGACGCCGGCGTCCGCCCCCGCGCGGGCGCCGGCCCCCGCGTCAGCGCCCACGCCGTCGAAGCGCCGCCGCCAGGGTGACCAGCCCCGCCAGCGCGGTGCCCCACGCGGCGCCCACACCCAACCCAGCTGCCCGCGCCGGCTCGTCCGGCGCGGGCAGCTGCGCCTCGCCGGCCCCGGCCAGGCGGGCCCGGACGAGCTTGGTGGCGTAGTCGGTCGGAGTGTCCAAAGGCGCGGCGCGGACGGGCAGCTGCCGGGCGAGGGCCGGCGCGTCGGCCGTCGCCACCCACGCCGCCACGAACACCACGAGGCGGGCGAAGAGGTTGAAGAAGCCCATCAGGACGATGACCGACCCGAAGGCCGCGGTGACAGGGTTGGCCGCCAGGGTGCCGAACAGGGCGCCGGTGGAGAACTGCAGGGCCGCCATCCCCACCGCGCCCATCGCGGCGGCCTGCAGCAGCCGACGGGTGTCGAGCCGCCCCACGGGCAGGAATCGGAGCAGGAACGCGAACAGCGCGAAACCGAGCACGAGGTTCGCCACGAGCGGGAGCAGGGAGAGCAGCCACGCCACCAGCGCCGTGTCGGGCAGCGCGAGCAGGTCGGCGATCAGGCCGCGGGCGGCGGTCGCGACGGCGGACAGCGCGCCGGCCACCCCCAGCAGGAGCAGCAAGCCGAAGAGGACGGCGATGTTCTGCGCAATGCCCACCACGGGGTTGGGCTCGGCCGAGATGTCGTCGAGCGCGCTGCGGAACTGCGCGCGGACGCCCATGCGCAGGTTGTGCACCCACACGTGGCCCGACCACAGCGCGGAGAGCAGGCCGACCACACCGACGACCTGCCACCGCGTGAACGCCCCGTCGACCAGCGCCGACAGCTGGGCCCCCAGGGTCGGATCGGCCGCCACCGCGTCGACGATCGCGCTCTTGGCGAGCTCGAGCACGTCGGGGAAGAAGCGGGTGAGGGTGAAGCCGAGAGCGGCGAACGCGACCATGAGGATCGGGGTCAGGCTCAACACCGAGAAGTACGTGATGGCCGCGGCGAACGGGCCGCCCAGCCGGTCGGAGAACCGCCGCAGCGCCCGCACCAGGTGCGCCACCGCCGGGTGACGCGGGCTCATCGCCGTCTCCCCGACCGTCGGGGCCGCTCCCGGGCGGACCGCACGGCGTGGACGCCGCTCGCCACCACCGCCGCCGCACCGGTCAGCGCCCCCCAGCCGAGCACACCGACGGCGACACCCGCCGCGGCCTCCCCCGCCGTTCCCACGCGGGGGGCCGGAGTCGCTGCGGCGGGGCTGGGGGCGCCGATCCGCGCGGCGATGGCCTGCATCGCCCACGCCTGCGGCGCGCTGCGCAGCAACTCCTCGGCGAGCTCGACGGAGCGGGAGGTGGCGTCCGGTCGGTCGATGGTGCCGACCCACGCCGCGACGACGAGGAGGATGATGCCGATCACGTTGACGTACAGCATCAGCACGATGACCGAGCCGAACACGCCGGCCGCGGGATTGTTGCCGAAGACCGACAGCAACCAGCCGGTGAGGAACTGCAGGGCGGTGAGCGCGACCCCGCCCAGCGCGCCCGCGCTCAGGACGTCGCGCCACGGCAGCCGCGGGCTCGGGAAACCGAGGAAGATCAGCACGAACAGCAGGAACGCGATGAGCAGCGTGCCCGCGAGCGGCACCAGGGAGAGCAGCCAGTCGGCCGCGGGGGTCGCTCCCAGCTGCAGCCAGCCCCGGACGAGGTCGCGTGCCCCGGTGGCCACGGCCGTCAGCACCACCAGGGCGACGAGCAGCGCCTCCACGGCGAACAACAGCCCGATGTTGTGGGCGAGGCGGCGCAACCGTAGCCCGGCGCCGCGGGGCAGGGCGTAGTCACGCCGCAGCATGACGCGGACGGCCATCCGCGTCCGGGTGATCCACCACGTCCCGAACACCAGGGACGCCGGCAGGCCCACGAGGATGACGGTCTGCCAGGTGTCGAAGGCGTCCTCGATCACTCCGGTGACCGTGTCACCCAGTGCGGGCTGCGCGGCGAACGTGGCCGCGATGGCGGCGCGGGCGTCGTCCACCAGGAACGGGAACCAGGTGGTCACCACGAAGCCGAAGGTGCCGAACGTCACCATGAGCACCGGCACGATCGCGAGAGCCAGGTAGAAGGTCAGCCCGGCCGCGAGCGCGAAGCCCATGCGCAGCAGATACCGGTCGATCGCCCGCACCCAGTGCGCGACGACCGGCCGGGCGAGCAGCCGCTGCACCCAGCCCATGGGTCCACCTCCTCAGCGCGTCAGGAGGAGGCGTACGCCTCGATGGGGGGGCACGAGCACACGAGGTTGCGGTCGCCGAAGGCCTGGTCGATCCGGGCCACCGCCGGGAAGTACTTCTCCACGGCGCCCGCGGAGACAGCACCACGCACGTCGCCGGCCGGGAACGCCGCGAGGCTGCGCGGGTAGGGGTGCTCCCACGTGTCGCCGGAGACCTCCGCCAACGTGTGCGGGGCGTTGACGAGAGGATTGTCGTCGGCCGGCCACTGCCCGGACGCCACGGCCTGCGCCTCGTCGGCGATCGCGAGCATGGCGGTGACAAAGCGGTCGAGCTCGGCCAGCGATTCCGACTCGGTCGGCTCGACCATCAGGGTCCCGGCCACCGGGAAGCTCATCGTCGGGGCGTGGAAGCCGTGGTCGATCAGGCGCTTGGCCACGTCGTCCACCGTGATGCCGGTCGCCTTGGTCATCGGCCGGAGGTCGACGATGCACTCGTGGGCCACGAAGCCGCTCTCGCCCGTGTAGAGGATCGGGTAGCGCTCCGACAGCCGGCGGGCGAGGTAGTTGGCGCTGAGCACGGCGGTCTCGGACGCCAGGCGCAGGTCGGGGCCCAACAGCGCGATGAACGCGTACGAGATCGGCAGGATGCCCGCCGAACCCCAGGGCGCCGCGGCGATCACGGCGGCGGAGCCGGCCGGGCCCGCGTCCGGGACGACGGGGTGGCCCGGCAGGAAGGGCGCGAGGTGGTCGCGCACCGCGACCGGCCCCACGCCCGGGCCGCCGCCGCCGTGCGGGATGGCGAATGTCTTGTGCAGGTTCAGGTGGCTCACGTCGGCGCCGAAGCGGCCCGGCTGGGCGAGGCCCATGAGGGCGTTGAGGTTCGCCCCGTCGACGTAGACCTGCCCGCCGGCGTCGTGGACCAACGCACACAGATCAGCGACCCGGGCCTCGTAGACCCCGTGGGTCGAGGGGTAGGTGATCATGATCACGGCCAGCTCGTCGGCGTGCCGGGCGACCTTGGCCGCCAGGTCGTCGGGGTCGATCGAGCCGTCGGGGGCGGTCTTGACGACGACCACGTCCATGCCGGCCATCGCGGCCGAGGCGGCATTCGTGCCGTGCGCCGAGGCCGGGATGAGGCACACCGTCCGGTGCTGTTCGCCCCGGGAGCGGTGGTACGCCCGCACCGCCATCAACCCGGCGAACTCCCCCTGGCTGCCCGCATTGGGCTGCAGGCTCACCCGGTCGTAGCCGGTGACGGCGACGAGCTGCTCCTCGAGCCGGTGGATCAGCGCGGCGTAACCGCGCGCGTCGGCCGCCGGCACGAACGGGTGCAGGTTGGCGAAACCGGGGTAGCTGATCGGTTCCATCGCCGCCGCAGGATTGAGCTTCATCGTGCACGAACCGAGCGGGATCATGCCCCGGTCGAGGGCGAAGTCGCGGTCGGCCAGGGCGCGCAGGTACCGCATCATCGCCGTCTCACTGCGGTAGGAGTGGAACACGGGGTGGGTGAGATACGCGGTGGCGCGCTCAGGCTGGCCCGTCGCGCCCGCCTCCTCGGCCCCGAGGGTCGCGCCGAAATCCTCGGCGACGGCCGCCAGGTCGGCCTCCGTGGCGTCCTCGCCCACGCTCACGCCGACCGTGTCCGGTGAGACCTGCCGCAGGTGGACGCCGCGCGTCCGCGCGCGGGCGACGATCGCTGCGGCGTCACCCTCCGCGCGGACGCCGATGGTGTCGAAGAAGGTGTCGGACGTGAGCTCGAACCCGGCCGCGATGACCGCGGCGGCCAGCCGACGCGCGTTCCGCGCGATCTGCTCGGCGATGGCCCGCAGACCGTCCGGCCCGTGGTACACGGCGTAGGCCGCGGCGGTCACGGCCAACAGCACCTGCGCGGTGCAGATGTTGGAGGTCGCCTTCTCGCGGCGGATGTGCTGCTCGCGGGTCTGCAGTGCCAGCCGGAACGCCGGCGTCCCCAGCCGGTCCTGACTCACGCCGACCAGCCGGCCGGGCAGCTGGCGCTCCATGCCCGCGCGCACGGCGATGTACCCCGCGTGGGGCCCGCCGTAGAACAGCGGGACGCCGAAGCGCTGGGTGCTGCCCACCGCGATGTCGGCGCCCCACTCCCCCGGCGCGGGCAGCAGGGTGAGGGCGAGCAGGTCGGCGGCCGCGATCACCTGGGCGCCGTTCTCGTGAGCCTTGGCGGCGATGAGGGTGAGTTCCTCCACGCTGCGCAGGGAGCCGTCGGACGCCGGCGTCTGCACCACGACGGCGAACGCCTCGTGGCGCTGGAGGCCGGACACGAGGTCGTCGGTGGAGACCACCGTGATGTCCTGGGCGAGGGCGCGGGTCTGCAGGACGGCGAGCGACTGCGGCAGGATGCCGCCGTCGACGAGCACCACGGAGCCCTTGCGCACCTGGCGGCGGGCCACGCCGACCGCCTCGGCCACCGCGGTGGCCTCGTCCAGCAGGGACGAGCCGGCCGTCGCCAGCCCGGTGAGATCGGCCACCATCGTCTGGAACGTCAGCAGCATCTCGAGCCGGCCCTGACTGATCTCCGGCTGGTAGGGCGTGTAGGCGGTGTACCACGCCGGGTTCTCCAGCACCCCGCGACGGATGACCGGCGGGGTGAGGGTGCCGTGGTAGCCGAGACCGATCATGGCGCGGCCGGGCACGTTCAGCGCGGCCAGCGCGGCGAGCTCGGCCTGCACCGCGTCCTCGCTGAGCGCCGCCGGCAGGGCGAGCGGCTCGGTCATGCGGATCTCGGCGGGCACGGCGGCGTCGACGAGTTCCTCCAGCGAGCCGACGTCGAGAACCTGCAGCATGCGCGCGCGGTCCGCGGCGTCCGGCCCGAGGTGGCGCTGGACGAAGGCGGGCGCGCCCATCAGCCGGCGTGCCGCGACCGGCGGCGGGCCGCGAGTTCGTCGGACGCGGCGACCGCGTCGATCGGATCCTCGGCGGGTGCCTGCTGGCGCTCCGACGGCAGCGAAGCCAGGCTGCCCTCGAGGTCGTGCCACACGCGGCCGAGGGCGATGGCGAAGATGCCCTGACCACCGCGGACCAGGTCGATGACCTCCTCGTCGGAGATCGCCTCGTAGACCGACACCCCGTCGCTCATCAGGGTGACGGCCGTCAGGTCGTCGACGCCGCGTGCCCGCAGGTGCTCGATGGCGATCCGGATCTGGTTGAGGGCGATGCCCGCGTCGAGGAGTCGCTTGACGATCTTGAGCAGCAGGATGTCGCGGAAGCTGTAGAGCCGCTGGGTGCCCGACCCGCCGGCGGTGCGCACCTCCGGCGTCACGAGACCGGTGCGCGCCCAGTAGTCGAGCTGCCGGTACGTGATGCCGGCGGCGCTGCAGGCGACCGGCCCGCGGAAACCGATGTCCTCCGGCAGCGGAGCGAAGTCACCCTCGAAGAGCGTGTCCTGCAACCCCACCAGGCTCGGGACCTGCGGTTCCGGTGCGTTCACCATGGCCTCCTCGACTTCCCCTGTGCTTCGTGTTTCCCCGTACGACCAGTATGACGGTAGTCGGCCCCGTCGCGTGGCCCTCCCGACACGCCGCGCCAGCGCCGGGCGCGGGCCGAACCCTCCACCGCGACCTCAGGGTTGCGCGGCGGGGCCGGTGTCGAAGTCGTCGGGGTTGATCGAGTCGAGGAAGGCGCGGAAGCGTTCCATCTGCGCGTCGGTGCCGCCCAGCAGGTCGGGGCCGGTGGCGGCGCGCCCGCCCACGGCTGCCGCGTCCATCACCGCCTCCTGTGCCAGCAGCGGCGCCCCGCCGCGCAGGGCCAGGGCCACGGCGTCGCTGACGCGCGCCGGCACCGGGGTGCCGCCCACGACCACCTCCGCGTCGAACACCCCGTCGGCGTAACCGACGACCCGCACCTCGTCGATGACGCCACCCAGGGCGGCGAGCGCGTCCAGCACCAGGTCGTGCGTGCCCGGGTGGTGCTCGTCACCGGGGGTTTCCAGCGCCGACAGCACGGCGTTGGCGCCCACGGCGGTCGTCCACACGGGCAGGACGCGAACCCCGTCGGTCTCCTTGAGCAGCAGCAAGGGTTCGTCGGCGACCCCCGTGACCCGGACCTCGACGAACTGCAGCGCGATCACCGTCGTCCGCCTAGCCGATGGAGTTGCGCAACAGCGCAGCGTGGGCGTGGAGGATGAGCTGCATGACCTCGGCCACCGCCTTGCGCGAAGGGGCACCGCGGCGAGCCAGCGGCGCGACGGCCTGGTCGATGAGGGACGCCTCGCGTTCGGCGGCCTGCTTGATGGCACGCAGGTGACGGGCGTCCATGCCGTAGGGGCCGAGCTTGCGGGCGACGACCGCGACGGTGAGGGCGTCCCGGCCGAAGTACACCGTGCCGCGCCGGGGCACGACGAGGGCGAGCCGCTCCAGCTCGGCCAGATCCGGTTCGGACAGCCCCGAGAGGCGGAGCAGCTCCTTGCGGGTGATGTGGATGGGGCGCTTGGCGGGAGGGATGCGGTGCGGCGGCAGCGCCGCGGCCTCGGCGAGATCCGGCGTGACCGGCACCGTGTCGTCGGGGGGCGCGACCGCGGGGGCCGGGGCCTGGGGGGCCGGGGTGGTCTCGCCGGCGTCCATGGCCGCGAGGTTCTCGCGGATGACCTTGAGTGGCAGGTAGTGGTTCTTCTGCACGTCGAGGATGTAGCGCAGCCGGTCGACGTCGGCCGCGGAGTAGCGTCGGTACCCCGACGGCGCGCGCTCCGGCGTGATCAGGCCCTCACCCTCCAGGAACCTGATCTTGCTGATGGAGACGTCCTCGAAGTCCTCCTTGAGGATCTTGAGGACCTGCCCGATGCTCCGCGTTGCTGGGGGCATCTAGTTCCGCCCGGACGGCGCCACCAGGTAGACGAGCCGGAACTTGCCGATCTGCACCTCATCGCCGCCGCGCAGCGCCACCTCGCCGTCGATGAGGGTGCGGTTCACATAGGTGCCGTTGAGACTGTTCTCGTCCGACAACCACCGGTGGCCGCCCCGCTCGCTCACCTTCGCGTGGTGCCGCGAGACGGTCACGTCGTCCAGGAAGATGTCGCTCTGCGGGTGCCGGCCGGCGGTGACGACCTCGTGGTCGAGCAGGAACTTGGCGCCCTGGTTGGGGCCGCGCACCACGACCAGCACGGCGGAGCCGGGCGCAACGTCACGCAGGGCGACGAGGTGGCTGTCCGTCAGCTCGACGCTGGCCTCGTCGTGCGACGCCACCGGGATCGCGCGGGTGGTGTCGCCGGTGTTGGTGCGCAGCGACGCGCCGCAGTTGGAACAGAAGTTGACCCCGTCCGCGACCGGCTGGCCGCACTGGTGACACGAATCCATCACTCCTCCTTCGTTGCCGTCGCTTCTCGCGCGTCGCTTCTCGGACACCGTTGCGCGGTGGGACGTCGAGGCTACCCGTTCTCCGCCCACCTCGGGGACCGGGCCTGGGCCGGGCTCAGGCGTCGGTGAGCGCGCCGTAGGCGTCGGCGTCGAGCAGGTCGTCGAGCTCGTCGGTGTCGGACAGCTCGAGTTCGAACAGCCAGCCGTCGCCGTACGGGTCGGCGTTGATCGTCTCCGGGGTGTCCGCGAGCTGCTCGTTGACGGCCGTGATCACCCCGGACAGCGGCGCGTACACGTCCGACACGCTCTTGGTGGACTCGACCTCCGCACAGGAGTCGTCGAAGGCCACCTCCTCGCCCACCTGGGGCAACGAGACGTAGACCACGTCACCGAGCGCGTCCGCGGCGTAGGCCGTGATGCCCACCCGGGCCACCGATGCGTTGCCGACGCGGACCCACTCGTGCTTGTCCGTGTAGCGAAGGTCCTCTGGGTTCACCGTGCAACTCCTGTTCGTGCCTGGGGGGTGACGTGCGGGACTCCCCTGCCGTTCGGGGAGTGTCCCGCCGAGGGGACGCGTCCCACGCTCACCCTAACCCACTGGGGCCGCCCCCCGTTCGCCAAACGATGGAGCGCGGCTCGGACGCCTCAGGCCGGGCGGGCGAACTGCGGGGTGTGCGGCGTGACGACCGAGCCGATCTCGAGCCGCTCCTCCGGGGTGACCCGCACCGAGCCCTGCACGCGCTCCCCCTCGATGGTGCTGACCAGGCCGCCGCGGAACCGGGTGGCCTCGGCCAACGTCTGCGGGTCGCCGATCGCCTCGATCCGGTAGGGCGGGGTGAGTCGGACGCCGTCCACCACCAGCCCGCCGTCGGCGGTGCCCACCCAGCTGGACGCCACGAGCCGCACCTGGTCGTTCACCTCGATCACCTCGGCGCCGGCGTCCCGCAGCTCCTCGATCGTGTTGAGCATGATCTCGGTGGTCACCTTGCGTTGGGGGTCGTCGATGACGACGAGGATGCCGGGGCCGGTGACCGGCACGGTGCCGCCGAGAATGCGCAGCGCCTCGAGGCGCCGCTCGGCCTGGTCGCGGGCCACGTCGCTGGCGTCCGCGCCGGAGATCAGTTGGGCCCGGGTGTTCTCGAGCTGGGCGATGTCGGCCTCCAGCCGCCGGGTCTCGGCGGTCACGTCGTCGAGCACCGCGACGAGCTCGGACTGGCGCAGGGAGCTGTACCGCTGCTCGTCGGCGCCGCTCAGTTGCACCGTCAGGGCGAAGCCGCACGCGAACAGGATCAGACCCACGACGAGCTGGCCGCGGCGGGGGCGGAGCAGGTCGCGCCCCAACTCGCGCCACGTGACCGGGCCGGGCGCCTCAGGCATGGAACAACTTGCGGCGGATCGCCGCGGCGTTGGTGAAGATGCGGATGCCCAGGACGACGACCACGGCGGTCGAGAGCTGGGCCCCCACGCCGATCAGGTCGCCGACCCACACGATGAGCGCGGCAATGAGCACGTTCGAGACGAACGAGACCACGAACACCCGGTCGTCGAACAACCGGTCGAGGTAGGAGCGGAACCCGCCGAACACGGCGTCCAGCGCCGCCACGATGGCGATGGGCAGGTAGGGCTGCACCTGGGGCGGCAGCGACGGCTGCAGCCAGATGCCCAGCGCCACGCCGAGCACCAGTCCGAGAATCGCGTACACGTCGTCCTCCTACCTCATCCGCTCCGCGCGCTCGGTTCCCAGGCCGGGGTCGGCCCCGAGCGTCAGCGCGCGCTCCTGGGTCAGCGTCCACGCGACGCCGTAGTGCTCGGCCAGCCCGGCGAGCCACCGCCCACCTTCGGACGCCGCGAAGGCCTCGCTCAGGGTGGTCGGGTCGCCGATCGCCTCGACCACGTAGGGCGCGCTCAGCGAGCGGAAGTCGACGGTGATCGCGTCCCCGGCATTGCGGATCGGCGTGCGCGTGGACAGGCGATGGCCGTTGATCGCGACGGCCTCGGCCCCGGCGGCCCACAGGCCGTGGGCGACCATGCGCAAGTCGGTGTCCACCACCCGGCTGCCGCGGACGCTGCCGTCCGGACCGTCCTCGAGGGTGACGCGGACGCCGCCGCCGGTCACGGCCAGCGTGCCCGACAGGACACCGAGGCGGTCACGCTCAGCCGCGGTCGCGGCGTCGAGTCCGCCCGAGGCCCGGGTGAGCGCGTCGATCTCGACGCTCAGCGCGACGGCGCGCTCCCGCAACACGTCCTGGTCCGCCTCGGCCTGGGTGATGCGGGCGATGAGATCCGCCCGCTCGACCGCGGTGGCCGGGGCGGCGCGCAGCTGCGTGGCCACGGTGAGGCCGAGCACCACGCCCACGACGCCGAGCAGGGCCACCACGGTGACAGGCCGGGGTGGGCGCCGCGGGCCGCGAGCGGCGACGGCGGCGTACTCGGGGTCGATCGCCTCCAGCCGCAGGGTGCGCAGCAGGTCCATGGACGCGTCCAGGCGCCGCCCCTGGGCATCCGTGGGGGCGTCCACCGGGTCGTCCGCGGCCGCGTCGACGCTGGGGGCTGGGCGCATGGGGGGAGTCTAATCCACGCGTCGCCGGCCCCTCCGGACGCTGTCCACCCTCACCCGGCGACGTCGGCCGCCCAGGCCTTGGCCAGCAGCGTGCGGGTGTCGTCGAGCAACTGGGGCAACGCCTTGGTGCGGCCGACGACCGGCAGGAAGTTCGCGTCCCCCTGCCACCGCGGCACGACGTGGGCGTGGAGGTGCGCCTGGATCCCCGCCCCGGCCACCTCGCCCTGGTTGATACCCAGGTTGAACCCCGCGGGGTGGGACACCGCGCGGATCACCCGCATGGCCCGCTGCACCAGGGCGGTGACCTCCGCGCTCTCGGCGTCGGTCAGCTCGGTGAAATCGCTGACGTGGCGGTAGGGGCACACCAGCAGGTGGCCGGGGTTGTACGGGTAGAGGTTCAGCACCGCATAGGCCACCTCGCCGCGGCCGACGACGAGCCCCTCGGCGTCACTGCGGCCCGGTGCCCGGCAGAACGGGCACTGGCCCGCGGAGGCGTCGGCGGGCTTGTTCTCCCCGTCGATGTACACCATGCGGTGCGGCGTCCAGAGCCGCTCGAAGGCGTCGCCGACGCCGGCGAACGACTCCGGACGCTCCGCGGTCATGCCAGGGCCTCCGCCGTGGGGCTGTCGTTGCGGCGGCCCGCCACCCAGTCGGCGATCTGGGCGACGGCGTCCGCCACCGGCACCCCGTTGCGCTGGCTGCCGTCGCGGAACCGGAACGACACCGCGCCGGCCTCGACGTCCTCGCCCCCGGCGATGAGCACGAACGGCACCTTCTCCTTGGCGGCGTTGCGGATCTTCTTGCCGAAGCGGTCGTCGCTGTCGTCGACCTCCACCCGGACGCCGGCCGCGCGCAGCTGCCCCGCGACGCCCTCGAGATGCTCGGCGAAGGCCTCGGCGACCGGCACGGCGATGACCTGCACCGGGCTCAGCCAGGCCGGGAACGCCCCCGCGTAGTGCTCGATGAGGACGCCCATGAAGCGCTCGATCGAGCCGAACTTGGCCGAGTGGATCATGACGGGCCGCTGGCGGCTGCCGTCGGAGGCCGTGTACTCGAGACCGAAGCGCTCCGGCTGGTTGAAGTCGTACTGGATCGTCGACATCTGCCAGGTGCGGCCGATGGCGTCCTTGGCCTGGATGGAGATCTTGGGCCCGTAGAACGCGGCCCCACCGGGATCGGGGACGACCGGCAGGCCGGACTCCTCCGCGATCTGCGCCAGGATCGCCGTGGCCTCGTCCCATTGGGCGTCGGTGCCGATGAACTTGTCGGCCTTCTTGCCGTCGACATCGCGGGTGGAGAGCTCCAGCACCACGTCGGTCAGCCCGAAGTCGGTGAGCAGCCCCAGCACGAACCGCAGCAGGTGGCGCACCTCGTCGGGCGCCTGCTCGCGTGTGGTGTAGCTGTGCGAGTCGTCCTGGGTGATCGAGCGCACGCGGGTGAGCCCCTGCACCACGCCGGACTTCTCGTCGCGGTACACGGTGCCGAACTCGAAGAACCGCAGCGGCAGCTCGCGGTAGCTCCGCCCGCGCGAGGCGAAGATGAGGTTGTGCATCGGGCAGTTCATCGCCTTGAGCCGGTAGGCCTGCCCGCCCTTGACGACGTTGCCCTGCGCGTCGCGCTCGGCGTCCTCCAGCAGCGCCGGGAACATGCCCTCGGCGTAGTAGGGCAGGTGCCCGGAGGTGTGGAACAGCTCTTCCTTGGCGATGTGTGGCGTCCCGACGTAGTCGAAGCCGTTGGCGACGTGCGCGGCCCGCACGTAGTCCTCCATCGCCCGCTTGAGGACGCCGCCGCGGGGGTGGAACAGCGGCAGCCCGGAGCCCACGAGATCGTGGAAGCTGAACAGGTCGAGCTCGGCACCGATGCGGCGGTGGTCGCGCCGAGCGGCCTCCTCCAGGCGGGTGCGGTATGCCTGCAGATCCTCCTTGGACGCCCACGCGGTGCCGTAGAGGCGCTGCAGGGCGGCGTTGCTCTGGTCGCCGCGCCAGTAGGCGGCGCTGGTGCGGGTCAGCGCCCAGCCGTTGCCGAGGTAGCCGGTGTGCGGCACGTGGGGCCCGCGGCACAGATCCTGCCACGCGACACTGCCGTCGCGGCGCTCGTTGGCGTAGATCGTGAGCTCGCCGGCGCCGACCTCGACCGAGGCGCCCTCGGTGTCGGACGCCGCGCCCTTCAGCCCGATCAGCTCGAGCTTGAACGGCTCGGACGCCAACTCCTCGCGCGCCTCGGCGTCGGTCACGACGCGCCGGACGAACCGCTGCCGCTCCTTCACGATGCGGCCCATGGCCTTCTCGACCGCCGCCAGGTCGTCCGGGGTGAGCGGCTCGGTCTCGAAGTCGTAGTAGAAACCGTCGACGATCGGCGGGCCGATGCCGAGCTTCGCGTCGGCCCGCAGGCCCTGCAGCGCCTGGGCGGCCACGTGGGCCGCGGAGTGACGAAGGATCGACAGTCCCTCGGGCTCGGCCAGGGTCACGGGCTCGACGACGTCGCCGTCGCTGACCTCGCGGGCCAGGTCGAGCACCTCGCCGCCGATGCGCATGGCGACGACGCTGCGGTCGCCGCCGAACAGGTCGAGCCCCGTGGTCGTCGTCTCCAGCGGCCTGGTCTCTTTCTCGTCGGATCGCAGGACGGTGATCTGGGCGGACAACGCGGGTTCCCTTCGTCGTGGATGGACGCCTGCCATTGTGCCCCATGTGGGGTGATTCCCCCGCCGGGGGCGTCCGGCTCAGGCGGGGGGTGGCGCGAGGGGGAACGGGTGCGGCCAGGCCGGGTTGTGGCCGTGCAGAATCACCAGGAAGACGATGACGTCGAACAGCAGGTGCAGCACCACGACGTAGGTGAGGTTCTTGGTGAGGCCGAAGATCGCACCCTGGATGAGCGCGAACGGCACGGTGAGCAGCGGCCCCCACGCCTGGTAGCCGAGCTCCCACAGGAACGAGACGAAGATCGTGGCCTGGAGCACGTTGGCCTGCCAGGTCGGGAAGTGGCGGCGGAACAGCGCGAACACGGTGCAGATGAAGAAGAGTTCGTCCCACAGCCCGACCACGTTGACGCCGACGAGGAGGCGTCCGATCTCGCTCGGGGTGGTGATCGCCGGCCAGTTCTCATAGACGCCGGAGGACAGGAAGTAGGACGGCAGGAGGAAGTAGGCGGCCGTCAGGACGCCGACGAGGTAGGCCCACTGGGCGCCCGACCAGCGCCAGCCACCCCAGGGGAAGCGCACCGCGTCCACGCCGAACACCCGGTGCGAGAGCCACCACGGCACGGCGACCGCCGCGGTGAGCACCACGCCGAACGTGAAGAACATCGGCCAGCTGATGTCGGCCTTGAGGGGGATGAGGCTGATGATGGTGAGCCCGGCGGCGACGCAGGCCAGGTCGGGCAACAGCCGGTCGGAGAGCCGCCGGGCATCCGTGACGGCCGCCCCGATCAGGCCGGCCACGATGAGCAGATACCCGGTCGAGCTGTCGAGCACGGCGAACAGGAACACCGCTGCCAGGGCCACAGCCGCGGCCGGCACCAGCCCCCAGGCGCTCGTGTGCTGCGTCCGGGCCGAAGGGGTCATGCGCCCAGCCTGTCATGTCCGCCCAGCGGGGCGCTCCACCGACCCCACCCCCGAGCGCCTATCATCACGCCCGATGAGTGAAATCGGACCCGAAGAATTCACCACGCGTCTGCGCGACGCGATGGCCGCCCGCGACCTGCCGCTGGACCGCATCCAGGCCCACCTGGCGGCCGCGGGCGTCCCCGTCTCCTCGGCGACCCTCAGCTACTGGCGCTCCGGGCGGTCCCGGCCGTGGCGTCGGCAGTCGTTCGAGGCGGTGACCCAGCTGGAACGCATCCTCGGCGTCGCGCCCGGGCACCTCACCGACGTGTTGCCCGAGACCCGCCGGGCCGAGTGGAACCCGCTCAGCGTCCTCCCCCAACGGGAAATCACCGAGTCGATCGTCGCTGACCTCACGACCGACCTCACCCGCCGGTGGCGACGCATCGCGGTGGAGGACCTCCTGTTCATCGACGACCAGCGCCACGAGGTGCGCCAACGGACGCGCATGACGGTGGAGGCACTCGTCGACGACGCCGTCGGCTGGCCGGTGGTCGTGTACGCCGACGACGACGCCGAGGCCGGCGGCCTGCGGGCCGTGTCGGGGTGCGTCATCGGGGACGTGGTGGCGGTGTCCGGCACCTCCATCCAGGTCGCCGAGGTGTTCACCCCCCGGCCGTTGCAGCGCGGCGAACGCACCGTCATCGAGTACGAGGTCGACTTCGGCGACACCCACGCCGAGGCCTATCGCGTCGGTCGCTCGCTGCCCGGCCCGGTGGCCCTGCTGAGCCTGGGCGTCCGATTCGCGGGGGAACTGCCGGCCGCACCCGGGGTGCGGGCCACCGCCCCGGGCGGCACGCAGCTCTCGATGGGGGCGCCCGCGCTGATCGGACGCGAACTGCGCTCGGTCACGCTCGACGCGCCCCTCGGGGTCTACGAGCTGGAGTGGACGTGGTCGCCGGCCGAGGGCAGCTCCCAGGTGTGAACCGGCGCGTTGCCGTGCATGCCCTCGGCGTACGCGCGGGTCATCGCGCGGAGCGCCTCGGCGCGGCCTGCTCCGCGCGACTCCAGGCGCTCGACGCAGGCGACCTGCCAGTCGGCCCCGTTGACGCCGGCCAGGCAGCGTCCCTCGATCACGCCGAGGTAGCGGTCGCGCAGGTCGGCGTCCACCCCCCAGGCCTCGAGGCCCGCGTGGGCCAGCGGCAGGAGGTGCCGCAGCACGAGCTCGCTGGCGGGCAGGTGGCCGAGGCCGGGCCAGAAGAGATCCGCGTCGATGCCTTGCGTGGCGCCTGCGATGAAGTTCTCGCGGGCGGTGCTGAACGCCATGCGCGACCACACCGGACGCTCCTGGTGCGCGAGCGCGTGGAGCACGCCGTGGAAGAACGCGGCGTTGGCCACGGTGTCGATGACGGTGGGCCCGGCGGGGAGCACCCGGTTCTCCAGGCGCAGGTGCGCCTCTCCCCCGACCGTGTCGTACACCGGCCGGTTCCAGCGGTAGATGGTGCCGTTGTGCAGCCGCATCTCGGCCAGCTCCGGGACGCCGCCGGCCTGCAGCACGGCGGCGGGATCCTCGTCCGACAGCTCGGGCAGCAACGCCGGGAAGTAGCGGGAGTTCTCCTCGAACAGGTCGAAGATCGAGGTGATCCAGCGCTCGCCGAAGAACACCCGGGGCCGGACGCCCTGGTTGGCGTACTCGACGGGACGCGTGTCGGCCGCCTGCGTGAACACGGGAATGCGACTCTCGGCCCACAACCGGTGGCCGAACACGAACGGCGAGTTCGCGCCGAGCGCGAGCTGGGGCCCGGCCAGGACGGTCGCGGCGTTCCAGTGGGGGGCGAAGTCCGCGGGACGGAGCTGGACGTGCAATTGCATCGACGTGCAGGCGGACTCCGGGGCCAGTGAGTCGGCCCAGGCCTGCAGGTGCTCCCCCGACGGGCCGGCGATGTCGAGGCCGATGTCCTCACCGCGGGCGGCCAGAACGGCGTCGTTGAGCGCGACGTAGCGCCGGCTCGGGCTCATCCAGTCGCCCTCGAAGTGCTCCAGCAGCACCGTGGGCAGGATGCCCGTCATGACGATGTGGGTGTCGAGCTCGTTGCAGCGCCGTTCGGCGGCGTTCAGGGACGCCCGAAGGTTCGACTCAAGATCGGCGAGGCTGCGGCCGCGCAACGGGCCGGGGGGCACGTTGAACTCGATGTTGAAGCGGGCCAGTTCGTTCTGGAAGTCCTCATCGGCGATGGCGGCCAGGACGTCGGCGTTGTTCATGCGCGGCCCGTAATCGGCCGCGGCGAGATTCAGCTCGATCTCCATGCCGGTGAGCGGTTCACTGTCGACGAACGCATCAGCGACCAGCATCTGCTCCAGCGCATCGAGGCAGGCGAGCACCTTGTGGCGGTACTGGTGACGCTGCTCCCGGGTGAACGTCGGCGTCTCGATCTCGGCTCCCATGCGCGGAGTATGCCCTACTCCCCCGGTTGTGCGGCACGCCCCCGACAGCATGCGGCCACGCCGGGCCGGGGTCGCCGGGGGTGGCATGCGAGGGCCACGGCTGGGGGGCGGCTCGTGAACGCGTGGTGGGCGGCTCGTCGACGGGTGGGCGTCCGCGGGTGGAAACGACAACACCTCCCGCCGGAGCGGGAGGTGCGTGGTGGGCGGTACCAGACTTGAACTGATGACCTCTTCCGTGTCAGGGAAGCGCGCTACCAACTGCGCCAACCGCCCGAGGTGGAGACGGGATTTGAACCCGTGTACACGGATTTGCAGTCCGTTGCCTCGCCTCTCGGCCACTCCACCGGTGAAGAACCGGCCTCGTCATGGCAAGGTACGAGACCCTCTCCGAGCGGACGACGGGATTCGAACCCGCGACCCTCACCTTGGCAAGGTGATGCTCTACCAACTGAGCCACGTCCGCATGCCCAGGCCCACCGGATCTCCCGGTTTCGGGGCGTGGAACACCATACTAAGGCTGGCCCAGATGTCCAAACCGGGGCCGCCCCGGCTGCCGGAGGGGGCCGGATCCGAGCTCGGGCGAGGGGTCTGCCGACCCGAGGGCTCCGCGTGCCCCGCCGCCCGGGGAGCCTGAGCGGTTCCGGGGGCTGAGCACGACTGGGGGCCGAGCGGTGGCGGACGTCAAGGCGGCCGGTCGCGACGATTGTGCGGAGCGCCACCATCTCGGCTAAGGTGTCTCACCGCGGGCGATTGGCGCAGTGGTAGCGCGCTTCGTTCACACCGAAGAGGTCACTGGTTCGAACCCAGTATCGCCCACCGCACGAGCCGTCCGGATTCTCCGGGCGGCTCGCTTCGTTCTCGGGACGCCGCCCCGCGCCCCCCGTCGGGTGCGCAGCGCCCCAGGCGACCCGTGCCGCGCGCGCTGCACCACCGCCGTTCGACATTCGGACCCGAGAAAATGGCGCCATGGCACGGATCTTTCGGGTCCAAACCGCCGGGCCGAGCCACGCCGGCGCGCCGCGGCGGTCGCCACCCGGACGCGAGCGGCTCCCGAGTGTTGCTGGCCAGCTGGCGATCGTCGAGGACGCCGCCGCTCCCCCCGCCGTCCGCCAGCGTCGACAACCCGAGCACAAGCCCGGCTCCCCGACGCCCCGCCGTCCGCCAGCGTCGACAACCCGAGCACAAGCCCGGCTCCCCGACCCCGCCGTCCGCCAGCGTCGACAACCCGAGCACAAGCCCGCCTCCTCGACGCGCCTGCTGCCGCGCCGGACGCCGCGGCGTCCGACCACCCCGTCGTTGCGGCCACTGCCCTGTTGCCCGCAGCGCCACCCTGCCCTTCCGTCCACCACCCTGCCCCTCCGACCGCCTCCCTGCTCAAAGCCCACCCCCTGCTGTCGCAACGGCAGGGGGGTGGGCATTGAGCAGGGGGGCGGCCACGAGGGCAGGGAGGAGCGCGCTGAACCAGGGAATCCGCACAGCCAAGCGAGCCGGGCAACTGCGTGGCGGCACGACGTCGGCACGGCGAGACGCGGGCACGATCGGGCGGCTCCCTGCGGCGCGCAGCACCGCCACGGCATCATCACGACACCGCCACAGCCCAGCCCAGCACAACCCAGCACAGCACCACTGCCTGCACCAGAAACGCACAGCACCACTACCCGCACCGGCACAGCACCCCCACGGCGCAGCATGGTTCGTGTCAGGAGGCTCGCCGTACCCCAGCCGGATCGGCAATCCCAGCCCCCAGGCAAGCCGCCCCGGCGGATGCGGCACCCAATACAGCCGGCGCCCGGGACTGGTGATCTCAGGATGCAAGACACATGACCACATCGTGGAATGTCCTTCTTGCCACGCTCGCACCATTTAAGTCACCATGACTCATGTCAAGCGGCAACGGAGCCGACGCACCGATGAGGGAGGTTCCGACATGACCGCACCCGCACTCGTCCTGGTTGCTCCTGGGAGCCGGGAAGCCCGCGTCTCTCGCGTGGCGACGGCACTCCGCGCCGAACTCAGGCAGGCACGCCCCGACATTGCCTGCGAGGTGGCCGTCGGCGCCCCCGACGAGCCCGGCATCGCCTTGGCGGTGTCGCGTGCCGTGTCCGGAGGGGCCACCGAGGTCGTCCTGGTGCCGCTGGATCTCGCCCACGCCGTGGACGTCGACCCCGGCCTGCACGGGGCCGCCGACGATGCCCGCCGCGATCACCCCGGCCTCGCGGTCGCCGTCGCGCGACCCGTGGGCCCGGAGGCGTCGCTGCTGGCGGTGCTCGACGTGCGGTTGCGGGGTGCGCTGGCGTCCGCCCGCATCCTGGAACTCGACGGCTTGGTGCTCAGCGCCGCCACCAACGGTGACACGCGCGGCGCGGCGCTGCTCGCGCGGCGCGCACGGCAGTGGTCCACCCACCACCGGCTCCCCTGCCTGGTGGCGGTGGCGGACGGCACGGGTCCGTCCGTGGCCCACGCGGTCGCCGGGCTGCGTGCACAGGGACGCCGACACATCGCCGTCGGCTCGCTGTTCTGGGCGCCGGACGAGGCCTACGCGCAACAGAGCGAGGTGGCGGTGCGTGCTGGCGCGCTGGCGGTCTCCGAACCGCTCGGGGCGACCCGGGAACTCACCGAACTGCTGCTCGCCCGGTACGCGTACGCCGCGATGGACCTGCTCGACGCCGACCTGCACATCGCCGGCCCGGTCCGGCTGGCCGCGTCCGCCTGAGCCGAGGCGCAGCCCACCGGTTCGGCTCAGGTGAGCTGGACGGTCGTGAGGCAGGTGGGGCTGTCGTCGTCGGTGCGGATCTCGGCCGAGCCCGTGCGGCCGTCGGCCGTCACCTCGACGGTGGCCCCGATGCCGCGGGGCAGCCAGAACCCGACAAAGCCGTTGCGGTAGGTCGTGGCGTCCTCGTCCACCAGCACCGTGCCGTCCTCGCCGGTGATGGTGACGCGGACGGGCTCCCCCGCCATCTCGCCGCGGCAGGTGGCCAGCGAGTGGTTGAAGCAGTCGTGGGTGGTGCTCTGGTAGGGCGCGATCGAGAGGTAGAACTGGTCGTCCGGCAGCGGCAGCGCGACCGTGTTGGCCTCGTCGGTGGCCAGAATGAGCTGCGTCCCGGTCACGGAGCCACGGAAGTCGAGCGGACGCTGCTCGTCGAGCTGGTCCAGGTGCTCGACGGCCTCCTGGGCCGTCATGCCCGCGACGCCCACCGTCGCGAGCACGTCACCGGTGTCGGCGGCACCCCCCACGCTCGAGGCGGACGCCGCAGGGGTGGTCGGAGCCGAGGTGTCGACGGCGGGAGTGGCGGCACAACCGGCCAGGGTGACGACGCCGGCGAGGGTGATGAGGGACAGGCTTTGAAGGGGCATTCGGCGCTTCTCCATGCCCCCCATGATACCGGGCAGGGGTATCGGGTGGGATCATTCGGGCAAGCCGGGCCACTTTTCGGCGAGGTACGCTGGGCGAGCCGCCGACCAAGGAGCACCCGTGAGCGACCAGCGCCCCGACACCCCCGCCCCGACCGTCCTCCGCACACCGCGCGAGTGGCGCGAGGTGCTGACGCCGTTCGAGTTCGCCGTGCTCCGCGAGGGCGCCACGGAGCGTCCGTTCACCGGGGAGTACGACCGGACGTTCGAGGCCGGCACCTACGCCTGCAAGGCGTGCGGCGCCGAACTGTTCACCAGCGAACAGAAGTTCGCCTCGCACTGCGGCTGGCCAAGCTTCTACGCCCCGTCCGACGAGGAGCGCATCACCTACATCCGTGACGACTCCCTGCCCGGACGCCCGCGCATCGAGGTGCGCTGCTCGGCTTGCCAGAGTCATCTGGGCCACGTGTTCGAGGGCGAGGGTTACGACACCCCCACCGACCTGCGCTACTGCATCAACTCGATCTGCCTGGTCCACACCCCGAACTCCTGATGCGCCGGCCCGGCCCGGGCGGTGTCTGCCCGTGCCCGGCGCGTCGGGCGAGCCCGGCCGCCGCGCGCCCCGTAGCCTGACGGGCGTGGGGGTGAACCGGCCGGAGTCAGGCGTCTTCGATGACGCGGTGAGGGCGCTGCTCGGGCTGTCGTGGCGTCCGGAGTTGATCGTGGAGGAAATCCCCGCCCCCCAACGCATCGCACCCCACGCGGTGGCCATCGGGGCCGAGGTGGAGATCGCCGACGAAGAACTCGGCAACGGCCGTCTGGTGCTGCTGCACGACCCGGCGGGCAACCCCGCCTGGGACGGCACGTTCCGCTGCGTGACCTTCGCCCGCGCCGTCGTGGATGCGGACATCGCCCTCGACCCCCTGCTTGCCGAGGTCGGCTGGTCGTGGCTGACCGACGCTCTCGAGCACCGCGACGCCACCTACACCGCCCCGAGCGGCACCGTGACCGCCGTCAGTTCGAAGTCCTTCGGCTCGATGGAGGGCGATCCGGACAAGTCCGAGGTCGAGATCCGCGCCTCATGGACCCCCGTGCTCAGCAGCGGTACCGGTGTCGTCCCGCACGTGCTGGCTTGGCAGGACCTGCTCTGCATGGTGGCGGGTCTGCCGCTGCTGCCCGAAGGGGTCGTGCCGCTCGACCCGCACCGCACCGGTCGTCGTCGCCGATGAGCGCTCCGGAGACGCCACCCGACCCGACGCCGGATCCCCCTCGTCCGGTCACCGTTCCTGCCGACGGAATCCCGCCCGTCGTCGACACGCCGGACGCCCTCGCCCGCACGATCGACCGGCTGACCGCCGGCACCGGCCCGGTCGCCCTCGACACCGAGCGGGCCCACGGGTTCCGCTACTGGCCCAAGGCCTACCTGATCCAGGTGCGGCGCGCCGGCTCGGGCACCCATCTCATCGATCCGGTCGCCTTCGAGGCCGGCGCCCCACGCGCCGACCTCTCGGCGCTGCGCGCCGCCATCGCCGACGAAGAGTGGATCCTCCACGCCGCCACCCAAGACCTGCCCTCCCTGGCCGAGGTGGGGTTGCTGCCCGAGCGGCTCTTCGACACCGAGCTGGCCGGCCGCCTCCTTGGCCTGCCGCGGGTGGCGCTGGGAGCGCTGCTCGAGCGCGCCCTCGGCGTCAGCCTCGCCAAGGAGCACTCGGCGTCCGACTGGTCGACCCGGCCGTTGCCCGAGGCGTGGCTCGCCTACGCCGCCCTGGACGTCGAGCTGCTCGTCGAGCTCCGGGACTGGATCGAGGCCGAGCTCGAAGCAGCAGGCAAGCTGGCCTGGGCCGAGCAGGAGTTCGCCCACCTCGTCGCGCACGCCGGCGACGAGCCCCACCGCCGCGCTGAGCCCTGGCGGCGGTGTTCGGGCCTGCACGCCGTCCGCACCCCGCGCGGGCTCGCCGCCGTCCGCGAACTCTGGACCGCCCGCGACACCCTCGCCCAAGAGCTCGACCGGGCTCCTGGGCGCATCCTCGGCGACTCGTCGATCACGGACGCCGGCCTGGCGGTGGATGCCGCCAAGAGCGCCGCGCTCGGCCGCGACACGCTGCGTCGGATCCACGGCTTCACCTGGCGGCTCGCCAAGCGGTACGAGTCCCGGTGGTTGGACGCCCTCAGCCGGGCGGACGCGCTGAGCGCCGCCGAGCTGCCGCCGCGACGGGCGGCGTCCGGAGATCTGCCCCAGCCGCGGAGCTGGGCGCGTGCGAACCCGGAGGCGGCAGCGCGCTGGGAGCGGATCCGTCCGGCGGTGAACGCCCTGGCCGAGCAACAGGGCCTGCCGCCCGAGAACCTCCTCAGCCCGGACGCCCTCCGGCGGCTCGCGTGGGCCCCGCCTGCGGACGTCAGCGAGGCGGGTGTGGACGCCGCACTCGCGGCGCTGGACGCCCGGCCCTGGCAACGCGGGCTCGTCGTGCCGGTGGTCGCCCCCCTGCTGTCCGACGCCTGAGTCTCAGCTCTCCGCGGCACGCCGATCGGCGCTGTGTTGATCGGCGCTGTGTTGATCGGCGCTGTGTTGACCGGCGCGGTGTTGATCCGCGTCCTGTGGCTCGGTCGTCCCGGTCCCGGCCTCGGTGCAGCTGACGGCCAGCTCGACCGCGGCGCGGGCGACAGCCTGCGCGGTGAGGCCGAGCCGCTCCAGCACCTGGTCGCGGCTGCCCTGGTCGAGGAACTCCGCGGGCACGCCCAGGCTGCGCACGGGCGTCCAGACGCCGGCGCGGGCCGCGTCCTGAGCGAGGCGGGCACCGAGACCGCCGTTGACCCCGCCGTCCTCGAGGGTCAGCACGAGGCGGTGTGTGCGGCAGAGCTCGATCAGGTCGTCGCTGGTCGGCAACGCCCAGACGGGATCGACGACCGTGGCCGGGATGCCCTGGGCCCCCAACCGCTGACCCGCCTCGACGCCGAGGCCGGCGAAGGAGCCGTGGGCAACGATGAGCACCTGGGAATCGGTGGCACGGGCCAAGACGTCGACGCTGCCGTGCTGCGCGACGGCCGGCAGCTCGGGCGGGAGGGCTTCCTTGCTGTAGCGAATGACGCTCGGGGCGTCCGCGATGCCGACGGCGGTCCGCAGCGCCTCGGCGAGACGCCGCTCGTCGCGGGGCGCCGCGAGGTGCACCCCCGGCACCATGGTGAGCAGCGAGGTGTCCCACATGCCGTGGTGGCTGGGGCCGTCCGGCCCGGTGATGCCGGCCCGGTCGAGCACGAACGTGACGCCTTGGTGGTGCAGGGCGACGTCCATCAGGAGCTGGTCGAAGGCGCGGTTGAGGAAGGTCGCGTAGAGGGCGACGACGGGGTGGAGCCCCCCGGCGGCCAACCCGGCGGCGGACGTCACCGCGTGCTGCTCGGCGATGCCGACGTCGAAGACACGATCGGGGAACTCCCGGGCGAACGTGTCCAGCCCGGTCGGGTGCAACATCGCGGCGGTGATGCCCACCACGGACGGGTGGGTGCGGGCGATCTCTGTGATCTCGTCGCGGAACGCGTCGGTCCAGGTGCGCTTGGGATTCGCCGTCAGCGGCTCGCCGGTCTCCTCGTCGATGGCGCCCACGGCGTGGAAACGGTCGGCCTCGTCCTGCTCGGCGGCCCGGAAGCCGCGCCCCTTCAGGGTCATGCAGTGGACGATGACGGGCCCGCCGTAGTTACGGGCGGACTCGAGCGCGCGCTCGACCAGGCCAATGTCGTGCCCGTCGATGGGTCCGATGTACTTCAGGCCCAGGTCGGAGAACAGACCCTGGGGCGCGAGGACGTCCTTCACGCCGGTCTTGAAGCCGTGCATCAGGTCGTACACGGGGCCGCCCACGACGGGGGCCGACCGGACGCGCTGCTTGATCAGGTTGAGGGTCGCCTCGTAGCGGCGGTCGGTGCGCAGGCTGGAGAGGTGCGTCGCGATGCCGCCCACCGTCGGGGTGTAGGAGCGGCCGTTGTCGTTGACGACGATCACCAGCTTGAGCCCGGCGTCGACGGCGATGTTGTTCATCGCCTCCCAGGCCATGCCGCCGGTGAGGGCGCCGTCGCCGATCACGGCGACGACCGTGCGGTCCTCCCCGCGGAGCTGGAACGCCTTCGCCAGCCCCTGCGCCCAGGACAGCGACGTGGTGGCGTGGCTGTTCTCGACCCAGTCATGCTCGGACTCCTGCCGCGACGGGTAACCCGACAGCCCCCCCTCCTGCCGGAGGCCGGGGAAGCCCTCCTGCCGGCCGGTGAGGATCTTGTGCACGTAGCTCTGGTGCCCGGTGTCGAAGACCATCGGGTCGTGCGGGGAGTCGAAGACGCGGTGCAGCGCGATGGTCAACTCGACGACGCCCAGGTTGGGCCCGAGATGACCGCCGGTGCGGCTCACGTTGCGGATCAGGAAGCTCCGGATCTCCCCCGCCAGCTGCTCGAGCTGGGTGGCGCTGAGCTCCCGGAGGTCGCGCGGCCCCCGCACCGACTCCAACAAAGACATGCGTGCGAGTCTACCCGTGACCAGCGGCGATGCCCGGGACGCCGGGGCCCCGGCGTCACAGCTTGCGGATGAAAACCTTGCCACGCAGGGCCTCCTCGACCAGGGCCACCTCGCGCCGTCGGCGGCGCAGGGAGGC
Source organism: Propioniciclava soli (assembly GCF_038502305.1). Taxonomy (NCBI): domain Bacteria; kingdom Bacillati; phylum Actinomycetota; class Actinomycetes; order Propionibacteriales; family Propionibacteriaceae; genus Propioniciclava; species Propioniciclava soli. The sequence goes on along the minus strand of NZ_CP115965.1, from coordinate 1,691,275 downwards.
GTCCAGCTCCTGCCACGCCTGGGTCGCGGCCTCGACCACCTCGGGCGAGACGTACTCCCCCAGACTCGCCCGCACGCGCCCGAGGCCTTCACGGCAGGCAATCAGCTGGCTCTCGACGTGCTCCGCCGCGAACCGTGCCAGCACCACGGAGTGGCGTCGCAGCACCGGGTAGCCGCGGTACTCCGGTGGCGAGCAGTCGAGCAGGAAGTTGGTGGCCGTGGCCTCCCAGTCCGGGGCATGGGGTGGACGCACGGCGTCCGGCCAGCCGGGTGGGGTGTACAGGGCCGTCTGCGCGGGGAACCGGGTGCGACCGGCCGGCCGATCCTCCCCGATGTGGCGGGTGAAGCCCTGCGGCTGTGCCGGTGCCCACGTGGTGCTCATGACCCCTCCTTCTTTTCGAACGCTTGTTCGAGTCTAGGAGCAGATCAGACCCACGTCAACCCCCACCACCGGGTCAGATCAACACCGACACCGCCGAGGCCGCCACGGCCGCGACGGCCAGGCCCACGACGAGCCACGGACGCCAGCGGGGCCGGTCGGGGCCGCTCCACGTCAGGGCGGCCGCGATCGCGGGGAGGGCGAGCAGCCACACGATCACCACGGGCACCGGCAGTGCCATCACCGCCGGCAGCGCGAGCAACACGGCGAAACCGGCCAACCACCACTCCCACCCCAACCGCACGATCCAGGCCGTCAGCGCCGTGCCGAGCCCGAACCCGACGAACCAACCCAGCCACCACCAGCCCAGGCCACACACCACGTCGGAATCCGGCCCGCACACGCGGTCGGTGAACAGGCTCCACACCGACCAGACGAGCCCGGTGACCAGCAGCGCCCCGACGATTGCCAGGTAGGAGAACGCGATCCGGGAGCCCCCGATCGGGGACTCCCGGACGCGCAGGGTGAGGCTCTCGCTCACGCCGTCTTCAGCAGGCTCCGCAGCACGTACTGCATGATCCCGCCGTTGCGGTAGTAGTCGGCCTCACCGGGGGTGTCGATGCGCACGACCGCGTCGAAGTTCACCTCGCGGCCGCCCTCGGCCGTGGCCGTCACCGCCACCGTCTTCGGGGTACGCCCCTCGTTGAGCGCGGTCACGCCCGTGATGGCGAAGGTCTCGGTGCCGTCGAGGCCGAGGCTGTCGGCCGTCTCACCCTCGGCGAACTGCAGGGGCAGGACGCCCATGCCGATCAGGTTGGAGCGGTGGATGCGCTCGTAGCTCTCGGCGATCACGACCTTCACCCCGAGCAGCGAGGTGCCCTTGGCCGCCCAGTCGCGCGAGCTGCCCGAGCCGTACTCCTTGCCCGCCAGCACCACCAGCGGGACGCCGGCCTCGGCGTAGTTCTGCGCCGCGTCGTACACGAACGCCACCGGACCGTCCTGCTGGGTGAAGTCCCGGGTGTAGCCGCCCTCGGTGCCGGGGGCGATCTGGTTGCGCAGCCGGATGTTGGCGAACGTGCCCCGGATCATGACCTCGTGGTTGCCGCGGCGGCTGCCGTAGCTGTTGAAGTCCTTCCGCGCCACGCCGTGCTCGGTGAGGTACACCCCGGCCGGGGTGTCGGCCTTGATCGCGCCCGCCGGGCTGATGTGGTCCGTGGTCACCGAATCCCCCAGCTTGAGCAGGACGCGGGCGTCCGCGATGTCGGTCACGGGCTCGGGAGCGTCCGGCATGCCGTCGAAGTACGGCGCCTTGCGCACGTAGGTCGAATCCGGATCCCAGGCGAAGACCTCGCCCTCGGGCGTGGGGAGGGAACGCCACTGCTCGTCGCCGGCGAACACGTCGGCGTAGCGGTCGGCGAACATCTCCGCGCTGATGGAGCTGCCCACCACCTCCTCGATCTCGCCGGTCGTCGGCCAGATGTCGCGCAGGTAGACGTCGCCGCCGTCCGAGCCCTGACCCAGCGGCTCGGTGGCGAGGTCGATGTCCATCGTGCCCGCCAACGCGTACGCGATGACCAACGGCGGGGAGGCCAGGTAGTTCATCTTCACGTCGGGGCTGATGCGCCCCTCGAAGTTGCGGTTGCCCGACAGGACGGCCGTGACCGCCAGGTCGTTGTCGTTGATCGCCTGGCTGACCTCCGGGATCAGCGGGCCGGTGTTGCCGATGCAGGTCGTGCAGCCGTAGCCGACGGTGTTGAAGCCAAGCTGGTCGAGGTAGCCCTGCAGGCCGGACTTCTCGTAGTAGTCGGTGACGACCTTCGAGCCCGGTGCCAGCGTCGTCTTCACCCACGGCTTGGGCTCCAGCCCCTTCTCGGCGGCCTTCTTGGCCACCAGGGCCGCGCCGAGCATCACCGACGGGTTCGACGTGTTCGTGCACGACGTGATCGCCGCGACGGTCACCGCTCCGTGGCCCAGCTCGAAGCTGCGACCGTCGGCCAGCGTGACGGGGACGACCGTGTCGGGGGCATCGGTGTAGGTCGGCAGCGCGGCCTCGAAGGACGCCTTCGACTCGGCCAGCACCACCCGATCCTGCGGACGCTTCGGCCCGGCGATGCTGGGCACGACGGTCGAGAGGTCGAGCTCGAGGTACTCCGAGTACCGCGGCTCGTGGTCGGGCTCGTGCCACAGTCCCTGGGCCTTGCTGTAGGCCTCGACGAGCGCCACCTGCTCCTCGCTGCGGCCGGTGAGGCGCAGGTAGTCGGTCGTCTTGTCGTCGATGGGGAACACGGCGATGGTGGAGCCGTACTCGGGGCTCATGTTGCCGATCGTGGCGCGGTTGGCCAGGGGCACCTCACCCACCGAGGGGCCGTAGAACTCGACGAACTTGCCGACGACCTTGTGGGCGCGCAGCATCTCGGTGATGGTCAGCACGAGGTCGGTGGCGGTCACGCCGTCGCCGAGCTTGCCCGACAGCTTAAAGCCCACGACGCGCGGGATGAGCATGCTGACCGGCTGGCCGAGCATCGCGGCCTCTGCCTCGATGCCGCCGACGCCCCAGCCGACGACGCCGAGGCCGTTGACCATCGTGGTGTGCGAGTCGGTGCCCACGCACGTGTCCGGGTAGGCCTGCAGCACGCCGTCCACCGTGCGCGGGAACACCACGCGCGCCAGGTTCTCGATGTTGACCTGGTGGACGATGCCCGTGCCCGGGGGCACGACCTTGAAGTCGTCGAACGCCGTCTGCCCCCAGCGGAGGAACTGGTAGCGCTCGCGGTTGCGCTGGTACTCGACCTCCATGTTGAGGGCCATCGCGTCGTCGGTGCCGAAGAAGTCGGCGATGACGGAGTGGTCGATCACCATCTCCGCCGGCGACAGCGGGTTCACCTTCGTCGCGTCCCCGCCCAGCTCGGTGATGGCCTCGCGCATGGTGGCGAGATCGACCACGCAGGGTACACCGGTGAAGTCCTGCATGATCACGCGCGCCGGCGTGAACTGGATCTCCTGGGTCGGCTCGGCGTCTGCCTCCCACTGGCCCAGGGCGGTGATGTGGTCGGCGGTGATGTTCGCACCGTCCTCGGTGCGGAGCTGGTTCTCCAGCAGGACCTTCAGGCTGAAGGGCAGGGTGTCGGCCCCCTCGACGGCGTCCAGGGCGAAGATCTCGTACTGCTTGCCGCCGGACTCCAGGGTGCGCTTGGCGCCGAAGCTGTTCACGCTCATGCGGTGCTCTCCTCGTCTGCTCTCGCTCGGAATATCTCGATGTCGAGATACTACTGCACCGGACGCCCTCTGTCACCCGGCTCGCTGCGTGCGATCCTACTCATCGGACGCCCCCGCAGCGGCCGGGACGAGCAGCGCGACGCACTCGACGTGGTGCGTCATGCCGAACAGGTCGAAGGCTCGGACGCCCGCCACGTGGTAGCCCAGACCTGCCGCGGTCGCGAGGTCGCGGGCCAGGGCAGCCGGGTCGCAGGCGACGTAGGCGATGGCCCGCGGCCGACGGGCGCAGACCTGCTCCATCACGGCGCGTCCGGCCCCCGCGCGTGGCGGGTCGAGCACGACGAGATCGACGCGGGGCGGCAGCTTGCGCACCAGCCGCTCGACCGGCCCGGCGCGAAAGGTGGCCTCCGGCACGTTGCTGGACGCGAGCGCCACGGCCTCGCGCGACCCCTCCACGCCGACGACGTCCACCCCCTGCGCGCTGAGCGCCCCCGCGAAGAGCCCCACCCCACAGTAGAGGTCGACGGCGCTCTCACCCGGCTGCGGGTCCAGCGCCGCGACGACCGCGGCTGCGAGCGTGTCCGCCGCCTCGGGGTGCACCTGCCAGAAGCCGTCGGTGCGCACCCGGAACGTCCGTCCCGCAGCGCGTTCCACCACGACGCCCGGCCCGCCCTCCTCCAGCGCCGTCGCCGCGCCGGGCTCGGCATCGGGCACGGCGTCGGACGCCCCCGCCGCAGCCAACCAGTGCACGGCCGGCCCCGAGATCTCGCCGCGGCTCTCGACGCCCAGGCGCTGGGAGCCGGCCGGCCCGGGGCCGACCTCGGGACGGGCGATCGGCGGTCGCGCGATGAGGCACCCCTGCTCGGGCAGCGGCACCACCGTGTGGGAGCGGTGCGCGCGCAACCCCCAGGCGCGGCCGTCGGAGAGATACCGGACGCGGGTGCGCCACCCGAGCGCCTCGGGCGTCACGGCCTCGACCGACCCGGAGAACGACACCCCGGCCAGCCGGTCCAGTTGTTCGGCGATCACCTGGCGCTTCAACTCCCGCTGGTGGGCCGGCGCGACGTGCTGCAGGTCGCACCCGCCGCAGACCCCGGCCACCGGGCAGGGCGCTGCCACGCGGTGGGGGCTCGCCTCCTCGACGCCCATGGCGTCGCCCCGCGCGAACCGCTTCGCGACCTCGGTGATGCGCACCCGCACCAGTTCACCCTCGAGGGTGTGCCGCACGAAGATCACCCGCCCCTCGTGGCGGGCGACCCAGTGCCCACCGTGGGCGACGCGTCCGACCCGCACCGGGCCGACCACGTCCCCCACGGCCAGCTCAGTCGTCAAGGTGCGCTCCCACGTGGACGGCCCCCGACCCGGGACGACGCCAGGCGGCGGCGTCCGACCGCACGGCCCGTTCGAGCGCGACCTGGCTGGAGGCCAGCTGGTAGGGCACGGCGGTGACCATCACGCCGGGGAAGAATTCCAGCCGCGCCTTGATGAGCAGGCCCGTCTGGTTGTGCAGCAGCCGCTCCCACCAGTGGCCCACCACCAGCTCGGGGAGGTACACCATCACGACGTCGCGCGGGTTGCCCGATCGCAGGCCCTTCACGTAGGCCAGGAACGGCGCCACCACCTGCCGGTACGGCGACGCGATCACGGTGAGCGTGATGCCCGGGTTGAGCTCGTCCCACTCGTCCCGGAGCTGCTCGACCGCGTCCGGATCGGCCGCGACCACGACGGCCTCCATCGTGTTGGCGCGGCTGGCCCGGGCGAAGTTGATCGCCCGCATCGCGGGCTTGTTCAGCTCGTTGACCAGGATCACGGCGCGGACGCGGCTGGGCAGCGTCCGCGTCTCCGACGGATCGAGCGCCGTCTCCCGGGCCACCTTCGCGTAGTGGCGCTGGATCGCCCACATCAGCGCGAAGAGGAGCGCCATCGCCACGACCGTCAGGTAGGCGCCGTAGATGAACTTGGCCGCCAGGACGATGACGAGCACCGTGCCGGTGCAGGTGAGCCCGACGGCGTTGATGGCGCGGCTGCGCACCATGTGGGCGCGGGCGGCGGGGTCGACCTCCGTGCGCAGGTGCCGCGTCCAGTGACGCAGCATGCCGAGCTGGCTGAGGGTGAAGGAGACGAACACACCCACGACGTAGAGCTGGATCAGGGCGGTCACGCTGGCGTTGAACACCAGCACGAGGGTGGACGCCGCCACCGCCAGCAGGATGATGCCGTTGCTGTAGGCCAGCCGATCACCGCGGGTGTGCAGCGACTTGGGGAGGTACCCGTCGCGCGCGAGGATCGAGCCGAGCACGGGGAAGCCGTTGAAGGCGGTGTTGGCGGCGAGGAACAAGATGATCATCGTCGTGGCGACGACGAACAGGAAGCCGGGGTAGAACCCGTCGAACACGGTGGCGGCGAGCTGACCCATGATCGTGTCGGTGTGCCGGACGACCTCCTCGCCGCGGGTCAGCACCACCCCGGAGCTCTCGTCGATCACCTTGGTGCCGGTCACGTTCGCCAGCCAGATGATGCCCCCGAGCATGCTGATCGCCACCGCGCCGAGCAGCCCCAGCGTGGTGGCGGCGTTGCGGCTCTTGGGCTCCTTGAACGCCGGGACGCCGTTGCTGATGGCCTCCACGCCGGTGAGGGCGGCACAACCGGACGAGAAGGCCCGCGCCAGCAGGACGACGACGGCGATCGACGTCAGTGACCCGTAGAAGGGGTCACCGACGATCGTGTAGTCGGCCGTGGGGGCGTGCAGCTCCTCTCCGAGACCCAGGATCCGGAAGGCGCCGAACAGCGTCATCCCGATCACGGCGACCATGAAGCCGTAGGTGGGGATGGCGAAGAACGTGCCCGACTCGCGCACCCCGCGCAGGTTGAGCGTCATGAGCAGCAGGATCAGCGCCGCGGCCCAGATGCCCTCGTGGCCGACGAGCTGGGGGAAGATCGCCTTCGCGTTCTGGACGCCCGAACTCACCGACACCGCCACGGTGAGGATGTAGTCGACCAGGAGCGCGCTCGCGACGACCAGGCCCGGGCGGCGGCCCAGGTTCACCGTCGCCACCTCGTAGTCCCCACCCCCGGAGGGGTAGGCATGCACCGTCTGGCGGTACGACAACACCACGACGAGCATGACCACGGCGACGGCGACCGCGATCGGCCAGCTGAAGGCGTACCCGGCAATGCCGGCCAGGCTCAGCGTCAGGAAGATCTCGTCCGGGGCGTAGGCCACGGAGCTGAGGGCGTCGGAGGCGAAAACCGGCAACGCGATGCGCTTGGGGAGCAGCGTCTCCCCCAGTTGGGTGCTGGCCAGTTTGCGGCCGACCAGCAGTCGCTTGAGCGATTCCGCGACGTTCACGGGGCTACACTGTAGACCTGCTTCCGCCGGACGCACACCCGTGGGTCACGAGTGGGGAGCAGGACAGGGAAAGGCCTCGTCACGTGCACATCGTGATCATGGGATGCGGACGCGTCGGATCGTCGTTGGCCCGGGCGCTCGAACGGCGCGGCCACAGTGTGGCCGTCATCGACATCAACGCCGACTCCTTCCGCCGGCTCGGGCCGGATTTCCACGGCCGGACGATCAAGGGCGTGGGGTTCGACAAGAAGGTTCTGGTGAGCGCCGGCATCAAGCAGGCGGACGGGTTCGCCGCCGTCTCCAGCGGCGACAACTCCAACATCCTCGCAGCCCGGGTGGTCCGGGAGACGTTCGGCATCGACAACGTCGTGGCCCGCATCTACGACCAGGGGCGTGCCGAGGTGTACGAGCGGCTCGGCATTCCGTCCGTCGCCACCGTGCGCTGGGCGGCCGACCAGGTGCTGCGCCGGCTGGTGCCCGAAGGCTCGGAGCCCGAGTGGCGGGACGCGGCGGGCACGGTCCGACTGCTCCGCCTGGGCGCCCACGACGGTTGGGTGGGCCGACGGATCGGCGACATCGAGACGGCCATCCGGTCCAAGGTGCCCTTCCTCTCGCGCTTCGGTCAGGGCCTGGTGCCGGACGCCGCCACCCTGTTGCAGGACGGCGACACGCTGTTCGTGGCAGCGGGCAACGACGACGTCTCGCGCATCGAGTCCGTCCTGGCCGCGCCCCCGCCGCGCCACTGACGCGCGCGTCCACCACCACCGAAGACACCGAAAGGGGCCCCATGCGCGTCGCCATCGCCGGAGCGGGCAACGTCGGGCGATCGATCGCCCGCGAGCTGCTCGCCAACGGCCACCGCGTCCTGCTCATCGACCGCGATCCCCATGCGATCAAGACCGACAGCGTTCCGGACGCCGACTGGCTGCTCGCCGACGCCTGCGAGGTCGACTCGCTGGAGGAGGCGCGGATCGACCGCTGCGACGTGGCCATCGCCGCGACCGGTGACGACAAGGCCAACCTGGTGCACAGCCTGCTGGCCAAGACCGAGTTCGCCGTCCCCCGCACCGTGGCCCGCGTCAACCACCCCAGCAACGAATGGATGTTCGACGACGTGTGGGGGGTCGACGTCGCCGTTTCGACGCCCCGCCTGATGTGCGCGCTGGTCGAGGAGGCGGTCACCGTCGGCGACCTGGTGCGCCTGTTCAGCTTCCACGGCGGCAAGTCGAACCTCGTCGAGATGACCCTGCCCCACGACAGCCCGGCGGTCGGCGTCCGGGTGGACGACCTGCGGTTCCCCGGGGACGCCGTTCCGGTCGCCATCATCCGCGACGGCGTCGCCCGACCCCCCGAGCGGGATGCCGCCGTCGAGGGTGGCGACGAGCTGCTGTTCGTGGTCAACCCCGAGTTCGAGGCGGAGTTGGCGCAGTACCTCTCCCCCGGCGTCCGCCGCGAGCCGGCGCCCGACGAGGACGACTGAGACCCGGCGGGCTGAGCCGCGGTCAGAGCAGGGTGAGCCGCGGTCAGAGCAGGGTGAGCCGCGGTCAGAGCAGGGTGTAGCGCGGGTTGTGGATGCGGCGGACGCCGTCGCTGACACCGACGCGGCCCTGCACGAGGAGTTCGCGCCCGGCCTCGATGCCCGGGATCTCGTGGCGCCCCATCCAGATCAGCGTCACCCGGCCGGTGCCGTCGCTCAGTTGGGCCTCCAGCCAGGGCTGCGGTCGCCTGGGCCGGACGGTGAGCTGCTCAACGGTGCCGCGCAGCGTGACGACACTACGGTCGCGGACGTCCGCGATCGCGTCCGCGCCGGTCGCCTCCGCCAGCCGGTGCCGATCGGCCGAGGTGAGCTCGTCGTCACTCGCGAAGACGCGGCGCAGTCCGTCAAACAGTCCCATGGTGTGCCTACCCGCGGACGCTGCCCTCGGGCAGGGCGAGCTGGATGATCTCCCCCGGCGACCGGGGGGCGTCATCACGGCGCACGACGAGGTTGCGGAAGAACTCCACGAAGAAGTCGGCCGGCGGCTTCTCGCCCTCGACGAGGCCCGCCTGGCCCATCAGCGTGCCGCGCAGCAGCCACCGGGGGCCCTCGACGAGCCAGATGCGTGAGACGTGGAACAGCTGTTCGCCCTCCGGGCCGGTGAGCGGCAGCACCCGCCGCACCTCCGTGCCGAAGGGCCCCTCGGCACGCTCGGCGCTGCCCCCGGCCTGGGTGGCCTCCTCGATGATGTCCTCGCGGAGCTCCTCGGCCAACCCGCCGCTGCGGGGGGCCGCGAACAGCGCCACCTCCAGCCCCGAGTTCTCGTGATGGGCGAGCAGGGTGTAGACGGCGTTCGTCTTCTGGTCCCCCTGCACCTGCAGCAACAGGTCGTGCGGTTGGGTGACGATCAACGGCCCGAACGCGACCCGTCGCACCTGGAGCCGTTCCAGCTCCGCCGCGTCGGCGTCCAGGTCGACCTCCTCGTGGTCGAACGGACCGTCGACGCGCGGATTGACGGCGTCGCGCTCCTCGGCGGTCACCTCATCGCTCTCGTCGGCCTCCTCGGCAGCGAGGCCGTCCGGTGCCGCGTCGGCCTCCATCGCCTCGTTCGCGTCGGCCTCCACCCCGGAGTCGTTCGGGGTCACCTCGACGTCCGCGTCCGTTCCGGCCCCCGCGGGGTCCTTGCGGCCCTTGCGTCCGAAGATCACTCGTCATCCTCCGTCGTCGTCGTCTGCGTGCCGGGGGCACCCCAGTGGGCGACTCCCCCGGTCGACCCGTGCCCACCCGCACCTCGGCTGCTGGCCGGCAGGTCGTCCACCTCGGTGAACACCGCCTGCGCCACGCGTTGGAAGACTAGCTGGGCGATCAGGTCGCCCCGACGCAGTATCACCCTGCGGCGGGGATCGGTGTTCAGCAGGCAGACCTGGATCTCCCCGCGGAACCCCGCATCGACCGTACCCGGCGCGTTGACGACCGTGACGCCCGAACGGGCAGCCAGCCCCGAACGGGGGTGGACGAGCGCGACCCACCCGGGCGGAAAGGCCAGGGCGATGCCGGTCGGCACGAGGGCGCGCTCCCCCGGTTCGAGGGTGACGTCGATGCGCGTTGCCAGGTCGGCGCCCGCGTCGCCCGGATGGGCGTAGCGCGGCAGCGGGACGCCCGCGTCCAGCCGGCGCAGCTGGACGCCGACCCGCTCGGCACCGCTCATCCCCGCTCGTCCACCGGACGCGTACGGCCCAGGGCCGCCGCGGCCCGCGCCGGGGAGCGGCTGGACACCAGCCAGTAGGGGTGCGGGTCGGCGGGGTCGGCCACGGCGATGCGCACCGACTCGGCCAGCCAGGGCCGCTGGACGACGTGGGCCCGGGCGTCCGCCCCGGTGCCCAGGGCCTCGCGGGTGGCGGCGGCGTCCAACACCGTGACCTCGCCGACATAGGGCCAGGTCAGCAGGGAGCGGCCCACGCGCACCCCCGCGTCATCGACCATGATCTCCGTGGCGCCCATGAGCCCCAGGCCGAAGGCGACGCCCACCCCTGCCACGAGTCCGGCGGCGATGCCGACCCATGGCCCGGCCAGGAATCCGATGAAGAAGAACGTGGGGACGCCGACGCCCAGGCCGACGATCCACCACCACACCGGGGGGGTGAGCCGCTCGCGATATGCCACCCGCCCAACCTACCCGCTGGCGGTGGGTCGCCCCTAGGATGGGGCCACCGGGAGGCCGCACGGGCCTCCCCGAGGCAGGACGGGGATCGTGGACCTCTCACAGAAGATCGTGTGGAACCTCTACTCCACCGGTGTCGCCGCCATCGCGGGCATCGTGACGAAGCAGCTCGTGGACCGCGCCTGGATGTTCGTGACGGGCGACGACGATCCGCCGGAGCCGAACGACCCCGAGACCCCGGTCGGGGCGGCGGTGGCGCGCGTGGTGGTGGTGGCTCTCGGCATGGGCCTCTCCCAGGTGCTCATCAACCGCGTCGCGGCCAAGGGGTGGTCGTCGTTCACCGGCCAGGCCAGCCCGGCCCGGCAGGTCAACCTCAAGTTCTGAGCCCCTGAGCAGGAACGCCGACGCGCGCGGCCCCGCCCGGATCGTCCGGGCGGGGCCGCGCGCATGATGGGTCCGTGGTCAGCCGGCGCAGTCCACGCAGTACGTCTGGCCGTTGCGCTCCTCGGCCACCTGGCTGCGGTGCTTCACCAGGAAGCAGCTCGCGCAGGTGAACTCGTTGGCCTGCCGGGGCAGGACGCGCACGGTGAGCTCTTCGTGCGAGAGGTCGGCCCCCGGGAGTTCGAAGGCTTCGGCCGCCTCGACCTCGTCCTCGTCGACCTTGCCGGAGTTCTTGTCGTTGCGCCGGCTCTTCAGTTCTTCAATGCTGTCTTCGCTCTCCTCATCGGTCTTGCGAGGAGCGTCGTAGTCGGTGGCCATGGGTTCCTTTTCTGTCCGGTCGATCGTGGACGGATGCGGCGGTGTGTCGCACGCACATATATCACACTGGTCAAACCCGGGCCCACCCGGGCGGGCCCGTCGGCGGCCCCGGGGTGTTGGGAACCAGTGCTGCGGAGTGCAGGGTAGGTTACGGGTGCAACCTTCTCCCACGGAAGAACGAGAGACATGGACAGTGCCCTGCGCCCCCGCGACATCCAGGCGCGCATTCGCGCGGGAGAGTCGCCCGACGAGGTCGCCGCGGCAGCCGGCGTCCCCGTCGAACAGATCGCCGGCTTCGCACTGCCGGTGGTCGCCGAGCGCGAGCACGTGGCCGGCCTGGCCCGCACCCACCCGGTGCGGCGTCGCGGCGAGACGACCTCCCACCGCACGTTGGCCGTGGCCGTGTCCGATGCCCTCGCCCAGCGCGGCATCGACGCCGACACCGCTACGTGGGACGCGTGGAAGCTCGAGGACCGGCGCTGGCGCGTCCGCGCCGTGTTCGACGCCGACGCCGGAACGGCCGCCGACTTCACCTACGACCAGGGCGGCCGCTTCGCCGTGGCCGCGAACGACGAGGCCCGGGCACTGATCGGTGACGCGGTGGCTGCTCCGGCCGCCGTTGCACCGCTCGATGACGAGCTGGCCCTGGTGCGGGCGGTCCAGGAGCCGGCAGCGCCCTCGGAGCCGTCGGCGACCGGCACGGGTGCCGTGGCCACTGTCACCGAGCTCGCGCCGCCCGTCGCCCAGGACGCCGTCGCCGACATCGCCACCCCGTCGGTCGCCGACACCCCGCCCCCGGCGCCGGACGCCACCGACGACACCCCCACCGACGTGGTCGACACGACCGAGTCGGCGGACGGGGAGGCCGAGGAGGATCCGACCCGCGACGCGTACTTCGAGGCCGAGCTGACCGAGGTGGATGGCGTCGCCGACATCGTCGTGGCCCTCGACACCGACATGGACGTGCTCTACGACATGCTCTCCAGCTTCGATGAGGACTCGGTGAAGATCTACGCCGGCCTCGTGCAGCCCATCCAGGAGAGCCTGCCCGTGGTGGACGATGCTCCCGTCCCCTCCGCCGACGCCGACGACCGCCCCGGCAACGAGGCGGAGACGGAGTCCGACGACGATCCCGAACCGCCGGTTGATGTGGCGGCCGAGGACGTGGGCGCCGAGGACGTCTGGGCGTCCACCGAGTTGCCGGCGCCGGCTGCGTCGTCGGAGGAACCGGAGCAGCTGTCCCTGATCGACGACATCGACCCCGCGCCCGTGCTGCCCAAGCCGCGCCCGCGCAAGAAGCGGGCCTCGGTGCCCAGTTGGGACGAGATCGTCTTCGGCGGCCCCACCCCGCGCCAGCAGGACTGAACCCCAGGACTGAGCCCCAGGACTGAGCCTCAAGACGGAGCTCAGCCCCCCTCGAAGGGGAGCGGTTCGGGCTGCGCGACCCCGCTGCGGGCTCGCGGCAGCCGCAGGCGGTGGTGACGCCGGCACAGCACCTCGTAGGTGACCCGCCCCGGCGCGACGGTGTCGGTGTCACCGACGGCGATCTGGGCGCCCTCCGTGACCATGGCGCCGTCCACGAGCCGGGCGTTGTGCGTCGCGACGGCGCCGCACCAGCACCGCGGCCGCGCCGGCAGCATCTCGATCCGGTCCGCGAGTTCGACCAGCCGCGCAGAGCCCGGGAACAGGCAGGTGCGGAAGTCGGCCAGGATGCCGAAACACGACACGTCGATGCCGAACTCGTCGACGATGCGCGCAAGGTCGTCCACCTGCGCGGCGGTGTAGAACTGCGCCTCGTCGCAGACCAGGTAGTCGATGCGGCGCCCCGCGGTCAGCTCGGCGGCCACGTGGGCCCACAGGTCGAGGCCGGGCGTGACCTCCACCGCCGGCGCCGCCAGGCCGATGCGGGAGGAGATCACGGCCTCGCCGCCGCGGTCGAAGCAGGTGAACAGCAGGCCGCGGCGTCCGGCGGAGCGTTCGGTGTCGTCCACCTGGAGGGCCAGGGTCGACTTGCCGCAGTTCATCGGCCCGGTGAAGTAGATCAGGGCGGCCACGTCACCCCACCAGCAGCGGGACGCGCATTTCGGCGTCGGTGAGGGAGCCATGCATGCCGACGAGTCCGAACTCGTTGGGCTGGCGGCGCGTCATGACGGCGGTGTCGTCGCGCACGCCGACGAGCACGTCGCCGATCCGGGATGCCAGGCGGGGCTGCACCGGGCCGAACCAGCCGGCGTCGATCGCCTCGTCCCGGGTCACGACCCAGGCCCGCTCGCCCAGGACGGACGACCACCGCCGCGCGACGCCGACCACGTGGCCCGGCTCCGCGTAGACCTGCCGGAAGCGTCCCTCGCCGGCGAACAGGGTGACGTCGTCGAGCAGGCCGGGCACGTCCTCGGCCACCACCCACCGGTCGCGGGGGCAGTCCACCATGCCGTGGTCCCCCGTCACCAGCAGCGCGACGTCGTCGGGCAGCGCCTCGCGCAGCCGCCGCGCCAAGGTGTCCACGCGGCGCAGCGCGTGGCGCCACGCGCTGGACTGCCAGCCCTCACCGTGCCCGGTGTGGTCGAGCTCGCGTTCGTAGAAGTAGACCAGGGACGCGTCCCCGGACGCCGCGGCGTCGGCCACCCACCCGATGCGGGACGCGTGGTCACCCTCGTCGGGCACCGGCACGAACCGGGCCCCGCGCAGGGCGCACTCGGTCAGCCCCGTGCCCGCGAACCGGGCGAGGGCGACATTGGTGAGGTCGACCCCCGAACGGGCCAGGCGTTCGAAGCCCGTCAGGCGCGGCTGCACGTCCAGCGCGGAGAGCCCCCGCTGCCAGGACAGGGCGTTCAGCACCCCACCGGAGACGGGGTTGCGGAACGAATAGCCGACGATGCCGTGCTCCCCGGGGGTCAGCCCCGTGCCGAGGCTGGTGATGCTCGTCGCGGTGGTGCTCGGCGCGCCGCTGGTGAGGGTGCGACCCTGCGCCTCGCGCAGCCCCGCCAGGTAGGGCGCGCAGTCGGCCGCGGCGGCCAGGTTGGCGTCCCCCAGGCCGTCCACGAGCAGGATCACCCAGCGTGCGGACCGCGGCAGGCCCAAGGCGTCGGGCCACCCGCTCACCCCCAGGGACGTGGCGACGCTGCCGAAGACGTCGGCGAGGGTCGAGCGCCCGTAGTCGGGCACGCAGGGCTGCTCGTTCGGCTCGGGTTCGGCCACGTCAGACGCACCTGCGTTGCAGGAGCGAGCCCAGGCGCACGAGGCCGGCCAGCGCGGCGTCCCCGTCGGCGGCGGCGCTCATCCGCACGCTCAGGTCGTCGGTCAGGTCCTGGGCGGTGTAGCCGTGGTCGGCGTCACAGGTCGGGTCGGCGCAGGCGGCCGGCTCGATCTCGACGCGGCGCACCGCCCCCCAGTTCACGACGAGCCACGCCTCGGCGATGCCGCCGCGGCCGCGTCCGAACTTCTCGGGCTGCGCCGCCACCTGCGTGAGGGCCACCGACCGGACGCGGGAGAGTCCGACGACCTCCGTGGTCGTCAACGCCTGGCCCGGCGTGCCGGGGACCCCGTCGCCGTCGTCGGTGTGGGCAACGATGAACCGGGCCGGGGTCACGACGAGGACGGTGACGTGGCGGTGCACCTCGCTGGCGGTGAACGTGGCCTCGTGGTGCACCAGGGAGTCGACCACCTGTTCGTCGCCCACCGCCTGGAGCACCGTGGCCGCCACGAACTCCGGGAAGTAGCCCGAGGCGACGATGGCCTCGTGCAGGTCGCGGGGCAGTTGTGGCGTCGTCATGGCGTGCATTCTCGCACCCCGCGCGGTGGCGACGAAACGGACGCGGCGGCGTCCGGGGGGTGACGGCGTCCGTTACGGTGGGGTCCCATGAGCAATCGCCCGTTCTTCGCCGCCCGCGTCGAGATGTTCATCGACCGCCGTGCCGAACAGTTCTTCCGCTCGCTGGGGTGGACCGAACAGGTGATCCCCTACACGGCGTACGGCGACGACGGGTTCGCTCGGGTCCTGGCACGGGTGGTGCTCAGCCCGACGTTCAGCGAGACGCAACT
Organism: Propioniciclava soli; assembly: GCF_038502305.1. Lineage (NCBI taxonomy): Bacteria > Bacillati > Actinomycetota > Actinomycetes > Propionibacteriales > Propionibacteriaceae > Propioniciclava > Propioniciclava soli. The sequence goes on along the minus strand of NZ_CP115965.1, from coordinate 1,675,894 downwards.
CGGCAAGGTCGCCGAGGAGTTCCTGGCCAGGCGGGGCTGGCGCAACTTCCTCAACGCCGCCTGCGTCCACGCCCGGTACACGATCCGGCTCGGCGACGCCGAGGTGCACGGCACGACCGACCGGGGCGGCTACGTCGACCACCGGGTTCGCAACCACGGGTCCGAACCCGGATGGGTGATGGCCACCGTGGAGTCCGGTGACTCGTCGGCGCAGGTGCCGGTGCTCGTCGTCAACCCCGACGCGACCGTGGGGATGGTGAGCGACATCGACGACACGATCCTGACGACCATGCTGCCCCGCCCCTTCATCGCGGCGTGGAACTCGTTCATCCGCACCGAATCGGCCCGCCAGGCGGTGGCCGGCATGGCGCTGTTCTATGACGCCTTCCTCACCCGTCACCCGGGCGCGCCGGTGCTCTACCTCTCCACCGGCGCGTGGAACACGCACGGCTTCCTGCGCCGCTTCATGCGCCGCCACCGCTACCCCGAGGGTCCGATGCTGCTGACCGACTGGGGGCCCACCAACACGGGCTGGTTCCGGTCCGGTCAGGAGCACAAGCGCATGTCGCTGCTGCAGCTCAGCGTCGACTTCCCCCACCTGCGCTGGCTCCTGGTCGGCGACGACGGCCAGCACGACCCGGACATCTACAGCGAGTTCGCCTCCGCGAACCCCCATCGCGTGCTGGGCATCGCGCTGCGCCAGCTGTCGCCCGCCGAGCACGTCCTCGCCCACGGCACGACCGAGCCGCTGCTGGAGGACGAGGGCCCCACCCCGGTCCCCGTCGTGCGCGCCCCCGATGGGCGCGGCCTGCTGCAGATGGCGCGCGAACGCTTCGGGCTGCTCTGAGGCACCCCGGCGCCCGGTGCGGCGTCCGGACGCCGGCGTCCGGGCCCCCTACCATGGTTCGCGCGCCCGCCCGGGCGCGGTCGAGGGCGCCGAACGGGCGCCGGGAAGGGGTCACGTGGTCACCCGAGGGCCGAGCGAGGACGAGCTGGTCGAGAAGATCATCGACATCGACGTCACCTCCGAGATGGAGACGAGCTTCCTCGAGTACGCGTACTCCGTCATCTACGCCCGCGCCCTGCCCGACGCCCGCGACGGGCTGAAGCCGGTGCAGCGCCGCATCCTGTACTCGATGGACGACATGGGGGTGCGGCCCGACCGCCCGCACGTGAAGTGCGCCCGCGTCGTCGGCGAGGTGATGGGCAAGCTGCACCCCCACGGCGACTCGGCGATCTACGACGCGCTCGTGCGCATGGGGCAGTCGTGGGCGATGCGGCTGCCGGTCGTCGACGGCCACGGCAACTTCGGTTCGCTGGACGCCGGCCCCGCGGCGATGCGCTACACCGAGTGCCGGATGGCGACGGCGGCGTCCGCCATGGTGGCCGACATCGGCGCCGACACCGTCGACTTCAAGACCAACTACGACGGCCGCGGCACCGAGCCCGTCGTCCTGCCCGCGGCGTTCCCCAACCTGCTCGTGAACGGCTCGACCGGCATCGCGGTCGGCATGGCCACCAACATCCCGCCACACAACCTCGTCGAGGTCGTCCAGGCGCTCAAGCACCTGTTGAAGCACCCCGACGCCACGGTGGAGGACCTGATGCGGTTCGTACCCGGCCCCGATCTGCCCACCGGCGGCAAGATCGTCGGTCTGGAGGGCATCGCGGACGCCTACGCCAGCGGCCGCGGCGTCTTCCGCATCCGCGCCACAGCCCGCATCGAGCAGACCTCCCCGCGCCGCCGCGGCATCGTCGTGACCGAGCTGCCGTACATGATCGGCCCCGAGCGGATCATCGAGCAGATCAAGACGCTGCACCAGAACAAGAAGATCACCGGCGTCGCCGACATCAAGGACCTCACCGACCTCGTCAACGGCACCCGCCTGGTCATCGAGGTCAAGAACGGCATCAATCCCGACGCGCTGCTCGAGCAGCTCTACAAGCTGACCAAGCTGGAGGACAGCTTCGGCATCAACATGGTGGCCCTCGTCGAGGGCCAGCCGCAGACGCTGTCGCTGCGCGACGCCCTGGTCGTCTACGCCAACCACCGCCTCGACGTGACGCTGCGGCGGACGCGGTACCTGCATCAGCAGGCCGCCGACCGGCTCCACCTCGTCGAGGGTCTGCTGCTGGCGATCGTCGACATCGACGACGTGATCGCGATCATCCGGGGTTCGGACGACGCCGAGGCGGCCCGCACCCGGCTCATGGAGGTGTTCGACCTCACCGAGCTGCAGGCCACCTACATCCTCGACCTGCGGCTGCGGCGCCTCACGAAGTTCAGCCGCATCGAGCTGGAGACCGAACGCGACGACCTGCTGGCCCGGCTCGCGGAGCTGGACGATATCATCGGCAGCGACGAGGCGCTGCGGGCGCTCGTCGCCGCCGAGCTCGACGCGATGGCGCGCACCCACGGCACGCCGCGTCGGACGGTGCTGCTCGCCGGCGGCGGCACCACCGTCACCGCCGCCGCCGCCCCGCTGGAGGTGGCCGACGACCCCTGCACCGTCATGCTCAGCTCGGCGGGCCTGCTGGCGCGCGTCGACAGCCCGGAGGCGCTGCCGAGCGGCGGACGCCGCGCCCAGCACGACGTCATCGTCTCGGCGATCCGCACCACGGCGCGGGGCGAGTACGGCGTCCTGACCTCGGCGGGGCGGGTGCTGCGCGCCCACGCCATCGAGCTGCCGAGCGTGGCGCTGACCGCCGACGCCCCCAATCTGCAGGGCGGCACGCTGGCGTCCGAACTGCTCGACCTCGCCGCCGGGGAGCGACCGTTGGCGCTCACACGGCTCGGGGCGGACGCCACCTGGGCGCTGGGCACCGAGCGCGGCGTCGTGAAGCGCGTCAACCCCGAGGTGCTGACCAACAAGGACGCCTGGGAGGTCATCCGCCTCGAGGAGGGCGACGCCGTGATCGGCGCGGTCGAGCTGACCGACGAGACCGCCGAGCTCACGTTCGTCAGCTCCGACGCCCAGCTCCTGCACTTCCCGGCCGCGGCCGTGCGCGCCCAGGGCCGCGCCGGTGCCGGCATGGCGGGCATCAAGCTCGCGGCCGGTCAGAAGGCGGTGTTCTTCGGCGCGGTCGGCGACGACGCGGTCGTGGTGACGGTGTCGGGCGCCGCGTCCGCGCTGCCCGGCACCGAATCCGGCTCGGTGAAGGTCACCCCGTTCTCGGAGTACCCACCCAAGGGCCGGGCGACCGGCGGCGTCCGCTGCCACCGCTTCCTGAAGGGCGAGGACGCGATCGTGCTGGCCCACGTGGGGGCGATTCCGGTGATCGCGGCGGCGGCGTCCGGTGCGCCGGTCGACCTGCCGCCCGCCACCGGCCGGCGCGACGGCTCAGGCACTCCGGCAGTCCAGCCGATTGCCGGCGTCGCATCCCGGCGCCACCCCGAGGCGGACGCCCCCGCCGCCGGTTGAGTCAGACCCGCTGCTCCAGCAGGCCGGTGTCCACGTCGTACAGGAAGCCGCCCACCTCGGCGCGGCCCACCACCAGGGGGTGCTCACGCAGCATGGCGACGTCGGCCGCGAGCCGGCCCTCCTGGTCGGGGTCCGTGCCGAAGTCGAAGTCACCGGCGTCCAGGCCGGACGCCTGCAGGATGCGCTCCCGGATGCCCGCGCTGTCGGCCGCTGCGGCAGCGCACTTCGTGTGGTGGACGACCAGGATGCGGTCGACCTGCAGCAGGTGCACCCCGAGCACGCAGCCCACCAGCGCGTCGGGCGTGACGCGGGCCCCGGGGGTGCGCAGGAACTTCGCCTCGCCGAGCATCAGCCCGACCATCTCCAGGGGTTGGAGGCGTGAGTCCATGCACGTGATCATCAGGACGCCCGCGTGCGCGATGCCGTCGAAACCGCGGGGCGCACTGTTGGCGTAGCGCCGGTTGGCGGCGAGGAGATCTGCGAACGGCTCGGCTTCCATGGGCTGGATCGTAGCGACGCGGCGGGAGGCTCCGAGCCGCCGTCCACCCCGGGAGGGCGTCGCTCGGAGGCCTGTTGCCTCAGGCGTCGATGCGTTCCGCGTCGAGGGCGTAGGCGCCCTCGATGATGAACTCCTTGCGCGGGGCCACCTCGTTGCCCATGAGCTTCTCGAAGGTCGCGACGGCCTGCTGCAGCGACTCCCCCTCCTCCACGGTGATGCGGCGCAGCGTCCGGAACCGCGGGTCCATCGTGGTCTCCTTGAGCTGCTCGGCGTCCATCTCCCCCAGACCCTTGTAGCGCTGCGGCTCCTTGAAGCCGGTGCCCTTCTTGGTGAGCTCGGCGAGCTTTCGCTGGTACTCGGCCTCGGTGTAGGTGTAGGTGTACTTCTCCTGGCCCTTGCGCGGGTTCGTCAGCTCGAACCGATGCAGCGGCGGCACGGCGGTGTAGACCTTGCCCGCCTCGAGCAGCGGGCGCATGTAGGTGAAGAACAGGGTCGTCAGCAGCGTTCGGATGTGCGCGCCGTCGGAGTCGGCGTCCGCCATGAAGATCACCTTGCCGTAGCGCGCGGCGTCGAGGTCGAACGAGCGGCCCGACCCGGCGCCCACCACCTGGATGATGGCCGCGCACTCGGCGTTCTTCAGCATGTCGCCGACGGACGCCTTCTGCACGTTGAGGATCTTGCCCCGAATCGGCAGCAGCGCCTGGAACTCGGAGTTCCGCGCCATCTTGGCCGTCCCCATCGCCGAGTCACCCTCGACGATGAAGAGCTCCGTGCGGTCCCCGTCATTGCTGCGGCAGTCGGCCAGCTTGGGCGGCAGGCTGCTCGACTCCAACGCATTCTTGCGCCGCTGGTTCTCCTTGTGCGCCCGCGCGGCCACGCGGGTTCGAGCCGCCCCCACCGCCTTCTCGAGCACCGCGCGGGACTGCCCACGCTGCGTCGGCTTGGTGGAGGCGAGGAGGGCCAGCAACTCCTGCTCCACGATGCGGGTGACCAGCCGGGCCACCGGGGGCGTGCCGAGCACCTCCTTGGTCTGCCCCTCGAACTGGGGCTCCGCGAGCCGGACGGTGACCACGGCCGTCAGCCCCTCGAGAATGTCCTCCTTGACGACCTCCTCGCCGGCCTTCAACAGCCGGGTGCCGTCCAGCGCCTTGCCGACGGCGCGCACCAGCCCGCGCTCGAAGCCGAGCACGTGCGTGCCCCCCTTGGGGGTGGCGATGATGTTCACGAAGGAGACCACCTTCGTGTCGTAGGTGTCGCTCCAGCGCAGTGCGACGTCGACCTCCAGGTCGCGCTCGACATCGGTGGGGGTCATCGCCCCGGCGTCGTCCAGCATCGGGACGGTCTCGGTGAAGCGGTCCGCGCCGCCGAGCCGCCAGACGTCCGTGACGGGCGTCCCCTCGGCGAGGAAGTCCGCGAACTCCGAGATGCCCCCGGTGTGGAGGTGCGTGTCGACGTGCTCGGCGCCGGCGACGCGCCGGTCGTCGACCGCGATCTCGAGGCCCGAAACCAGGAAGGCCGTCTGCCGGGCCCGCTGGGCGAGCTGGGTGCCGGAGAGCTCGGCGTCCGCCAGGAAGATCTGCCGGTCGGGCCAGTAGCGGATGCGGGTGCCGGTGCGTCCCTTGGCCACGCGCTTGCCCTTGTGGAGGGTGTTGTCGGGGGTGAACGCGGCGTTCGGGCCCTCGCCGTCGAACACGCCGGGGACGCCGCGCCTGAACGACATCAGCCAGGTCGCCCCGTTGCGGTCGACCTCCACGTCCAGCCGCGCGCTCAGCGCGTTCACGACGGACGCCCCCACCCCGTGCAGACCGCCGGTCGCGTTGTACGAGCCGCCGCCGAACTTGCCGCCGGCGTGCAGCTTGGTGAAGATCACCTCGACGCCCGACAGGCCCGTCCGCGGCTCGATGTCCACCGGCATGCCGCGGGCCTCGTCGTCCACCTGCACCGACCCGTCGGCGTGCAGCGTGACCCGGATGCGCTGCCCGAACCCGGCCAGCGCCTCGTCCACCGCGTTGTCGATGATCTCCCACATGCAGTGCATGAGGCCGCGGGTGTCGGTGGAGCCGATGTACATGGCCGGCCGCTTGCGCACCGCCTCGAGGCCCTCCAGCACCAACAGGTGCCGGGCCTCGTACTCGCGGCTCTCGGCCTTCGGCTTCGTCTGGGTCGTCGTCACGCCCCGCAGCGTACCGGGGCTCTCCGACAACCTTGGTGACCCACTCCGCGACCGTCCGGGGGCCGCGGGGCGGCGTCCGCCAGGACACGAACGTGTGACGATCGTGCGTCGTCGCCGGGATTGTTGTGCGCAGCGAGTACCGTCAGGGGCGTCGGGAACAATCCTCCGCACGGCGGCGTTGAACCCGGTGTCACCGACTTGGACCGCCGATGAAAGGAAGGCCGATGACCACCACCGTTCTGGACGGGCTCACCGCCGCCGACCGCTGCGATCGCTGCGGCGCTCAGGCCTACGTCCGCGTCACCCTCCCCTCCGGCGGCGAGCTGCTGTTCTGCGGCCACCACGGACGGGCCCACTCCGACAAGCTCAAGCAGGTCGCGCTCAACATCCACGACGAGACCAGCAAGCTGTCCTGACGAGTCCCCCGAACCTGGCAGGGCCCGGCACCGCACGCGGTGCCGGGCCCTGCTGCATGCAGGCCGACGTCGGGGGCCGGGATCAGGCCGCCAGCGACTCCAGCATGGCCACCCGGGTGGCGACGTCGTGCGCGGTGGCGGTGACCATCAGCTCGGCCAGGCCTGCGTCGGCGACCAGCTCGGCCAGGCCCTCCCGGACGGCGTCCGGGGTGCCGACGTACTTGGTGGCCACCAGGGATGCGGCGTCGTGGGCGGCGAGCCGGTGGGCGGCCTCCTCGGGCGTGACGATCGGCTCCAGGCGTCCGGTGCGCAAGCCCAGCCACATGACCTTCGCCGGGCCGGCGAGCCAGTCCGCCTCCTCGGGCGTCGGCGCGGTGATGACCGACGTGCAGACCATCGGGTACGGCTCGGCCAGGTCGGCCGATGGGACAAACGCGTCGCGGTAGAGGGCGATCACGGCCGCCGGGTCGAGTTGCCCGAAGTGCCCGGCGTAGCAATAGCGTAGGCCGAGGCGTCCGGCCAGGCGGGCGGAGTAGTCCGAGGAGCCGAGCAGCCAGATGTCGGGGTAGCTGGACGCCGCAGGCGTCGCGGTGAGCGTGGTGCCCATGCCGGTGCGGACGCCGGACGGGCTGAGCCACGCGCGCACCAGGCGCAGGTGTTCGTCGAACTCCTCGTGGCCCAGGCCCTCCTGGGTGCGGCGCAGCGCCCAGGCGGTGATCTGGTCGGCGCCCGGCGCGCGACCGATCCCGAGGTCGATGCGGCCGGGGTGCATGGCCTCGAGCGCGGCGAACTGCTCGGCGATCACGTAGGGGCTGTGGTTGGGCAGCATCACCCCGCCCGAGCCCACGCGGATCCGCTCGGTGCGGGCAGCCACCGCGGCGATGAGCACCGGGGGCGTCGTGGCGGCCACGGACGGCATGTTGTGGTGCTCGGCCACCCAGAACCGCTCCAGACCGAGCCGGTCGGCGGCTTGCGCGAGGGTGAAGGTGTCGGCGAAGGCGTCCGCAGACGTGCCGCCGGCGCGCACCGTGGAGAGGTCGAGGACCGAGAGCGGAACAGGGAACATGCCTTCCGCAACGTCGTCACCGGCGGGCGCATTCCCACCGCGACAACGACGAAGGGGGCAGGATGGGCGTCATGCGGAGCATCACCTGCCACCTCGGCGACATCACCACCGAACGGGTCGACGCTGTCGTCAACGCGGCCAATTCCTCCCTGCTGGGCGGCGGCGGGGTCGACGGGGCGATTCACCGCGCCGCCGGGCCGGGGTTGCTCGCGGCGTGCCGGGACCTGCGGCGCACCTCGCTGCGGGACGGCCTGCCCGTGGGCGACGCGGTGGCGACCGACGCCTTCGACCTGCCCGCCCGCTGGGTGATCCACACCGTCGGCCCCAACCGTCACGCGGGCCAGACCGATCCCGCGTTGCTCGCGTCGGCCTTCCGTCGGCCGCTGGAGGCCGCGGCCGGTCTGGGGGCGGCGTCGGTGGCCTTCCCCGCGATCAGCGCCGGGGTGTACGGCTGGGACGCCGCTGAGGTCGCCCGCCTTGCGGTGAACGCGGCGCGCCACACCGTGGCGGCAGGGGTCGATGACGTCCGCTTCGTGCTGTTCTCCGAGGAGGCCCTGGCGACGTTCCGCCGGCATGCGGCCGGGTGATCCTGTCGCGTCCTCTCACTTGATAACGATTCTCATATGCAGCTACGGTGGGGCGCATGCCACGCCTCTCCACGTCGTCCGCGACCATCCACACCCGTCCCCTGGCCATGACAACGCCGCTGCGCCTGCTCGCCATTGGGGTGGCGACGACGGGCCTTGGGGCTCGCCGCCTGCGCGACCACACCGCCGACCGCGATCGCACCCACCGCCGCCTCATCCCCCACGACGGCGGAGGAGACACCTCGGCCCCAGAAGGAGGTGTCCTCGATCGGCCCGCGTCTCGTGATCGCCCACGACGGCGGGTTGCTCACCCTGGATGCCACCACCGGAGAGATCGTGGCCGACGTGGCGCACCCCGGGTTCCTGCGGCTCAACAACGCCGGTGACGGCCGGCACGTGTTCGTCAGTGACGGCGATGTGTTCCGCCTGTTCGACGCCGGCATCCAGGCCCGGGCCCACGGCGATCACCACCACTTCTACACCTCCGAGATCGGCCTGACCGGCACCACCTTCGACGCGCCCCACGCCGGCCATGTCGTCGTCCACGCCGGCAGGACGGCGCTGTTCGCCGACGGCACCGGCGAGATCCAGGTGATGGATTCCCGGTTCGCGGGCGATCCGCTCCGGGTGGTCGAGCACCACGCCACCACCGACCCCCACCACGGCGTCGCGATGGTGCTGGCCGACGGCAGCCTGCTCACCACGCAGGGCACCGAGGACGAGCGGCGCACCGTCCAGGTGCTGCGCGACGGCGCGGTCGTCGCGGAGACCACCGACTGCCCCGGCGTGCACGGCGAGGCCGCTGCCGCGCCGACGGCGTCCGGCGACGTTGTCGCGCTCGGCTGCACCAACGGCCCGGTGGTGCTGCGGGACGGGGCGTGGCACAAGGTGGCCGTGCCGGACGCCTACGCCCGCTCGGGCAACCTGTTCGTCCACGAGGCCTCGTCGGTCGTGCTGGGCGACTACAAGGTGGATCCGGACGCCGACCCGGTCGAACGCCCCACCCGGATCGCCCTCATCGACACGCGGACCAACGAACTCGATCTCGTGGATCTCGGGTCGCCCTACTGGTTCCGCTCGTTCGCCCGCGGGTCGCAGGGCGAGGCGCTGGTGCTCACCTATGACGGGGAGCTCAAGGTCTTGGACGAGCAGGGCTCAGTGCGGCACGAGGTGCCCGTGATCGCCCCGTGGGAGGAGAAGGCCAGGTGGCAGGATCCCGGCCCGCTGGTCAAGGCAGCCGACGGCTTGGCCTACGTCACGGACGCCGCCGCCCACACGGTGAGCGTCGTCGACCCGAGTTCCGGAACCGTGACCGCGACCCACCAGCTGCCCGTGACGCCGGTCGAAATGGTCGTGGTGACCGGCCATCCGGAGACCGAGCGCCCCGCCGGGTGACGCGATCAGCGACGGGTGTCGGATCTGTGGGCCGGGACGCGGTGAGGTGGGTTGGTCCCGGCGAGGTCACGCACCCTACGATGCGGTGTCACCGTCGAACACTGGGGGAAGTTCACCATGAAACGCATCCTTGCGGCCGCCTGCTGATGGCCCTGGCAGCATGCTCGTCAGCCACGCCGGCGCCGGAAGAAGCACCCATGACGACCCGTCCGCCGGCATCGACTGGGCAGACCCCGATGCCCACCGGCTCACTGACGCCAGCGCCCACCGTCGCAACGACGCCAACGCCCGCCGATACATCCTCCGCGTCAAGCACCCGAGGGGACGTGGTGAAGGAGATCGGGCAGCGGGCGGACGTCACGGACGAGGCGGGGAACCTCCTCCTCGACTTCACGGTGACCCAGATCGAGGTGAACCCGCAGTGCACGTCCCCGTTCGAGCAGGCACCGGAGCACGGCAACTACCTGGCGCTTTCGCTGGACGTGACGACGGCCAGTGATTGGGACCCAGCCGAGTCTCCGGTGTTCTTCGATTCCAGCTCGTGGACCGTCATCGGGCCGGACGGCACGACGGAGAACAGCTCGATCGGCAACGGGTGGAGCTGTCTGGGCGAAGCGGTGTCCCTGCCCGGGCAGATCGACCCAGGACAGCACCTCGAGGGCAAGGTCGTCCTCGACACGGCCTACACATCGGGGGCCGTGATCCTCCGACTTCCGGGGCAGACCTCGGGCGGATGGGAGTGGACGTACTCCAGCTGAGCAGGCAGCCACGGAGTTCATTGCGTCTCTGTCGAGGCACCGGGGAAATGGTCTCACCTCCGAACGACCTTGCTCCGGGCGCGGCGATCCGTTGCCCAATCGGGCTGCAAATCGGCAGTCCATTGCCGACGAGGCCGTGCCCGGGCGTGCCGCCGAGGGGCGCGATCCCGGATCGAGTCCGACGGGGGTGCTGGCGACCTGGGCCCCACCCCATGATCGGTGGGGATCGGCTCTTCCATCGTCCGCGGCCTGGGAAACCCGGCATCGTGGGGAACGGGCGTCCCCCAAGGGAGGCTGCCACCCTGCCGAAGCCGTCGCCACCCTGCCAAAACCGTCGCCACCCTGCCAAGTCCGTCGCCACCCCATCCCAGTTCCACGACCCTGTTGTTGCAACGCTAGGGGGGTCGGCTTAGGGCAAGGAGGCGACCGCTCAGGTAGGGAGGCAGCCGCTAGGGCAGGGACGCGACCACGCGGGCAGGGAGCTGAGGTGCGCGGAGCATCGCGGGGCGGCGTCGGTCCCCGCCGACGACCTCGCCGCGCTGACCGGCGGCCTTGATTGCCGCTCAGACCCGTGGGTGGGCTTGTCAATCGGCCTCAGCGCCGGCCCGCCGCACCATGCGGATCTCGCGGATCCCGGGCAGGCCGCGCACGTCCTGGATGCCCCCGTCGGGCACGAACCCCTCGCGGCGGTAGAACGCGATCGCCCGCTCGTTGCCCTCGAGCACCCAGAGGTAGGCGTCGGCGTCCCCGATGGTGGTGTGAAGGAGGGCTTGGCCGAGCCCGGTGCCCTTGACCCGGTCGCGGAGGTACAGCATCTCGAGCTCCAGGGCGATGCCGGCCTCGGCGTCGCGCGCCGCGCCCGCGTGGGAGAGCCCCGCGATGCCGGCGGCGTCCTCGGCGACCCAGAAGTAGCCGCCGTCGAGCATCCGGCTCTCCCAGTGTGCGACGACCCCGGGGCGTCGGGACGACAGGCCCGCCAGGACGTCGGCGGGCAGCAGGTCGGCGTAGCTCTCGCACCACGCCGCGTCCTTCATCACCGCCATGGCGTGCAGGTCGAGCGGGGTCGCCTGCCGGATGTGGGGCACGTCAGTCCAGGTAGTCCCGAAGCACCTGCGAGCGCGACGGGTGCCGCAGCTTGCTCATCGTCTTGGACTCGATCTGGCGAATCCGCTCGCGGGTGACGCCGTAGACCTTGCCGATCTCGTCGAGGGTCTTGGGCTGGCCATCGGTCAGGCCGAAGCGCATGCTGACCACGCCAGCCTCGCGCTCGCTCAGCGTGTCGAGCACGTCGTGCAGCTGCTCCTGCAACAGCGTGAAGTTCACGGCCTCGGCCGGCACGACGGCCTCGGAGTCCTCGATCAGGTCGCCGAACTCCGAATCGCCGTCCTCGCCCAAGGGCGTGTGCAGCGAGATCGGCTCGCGGCCGTACTTCTGCACCTCGACGACCTTCTCGGGGGTCATGTCGAGCTCCTTGGCGAGCTCCTCCGGGGTGGGTTCGCGGCCTAGGTCCTGCAGCATCTGCCGCTGGACGCGCGCGAGCTTGTTGATGACCTCCACCATGTGCACCGGGATGCGGATGGTGCGGGCCTGATCGGCCATGGCGCGCGTGATGGCCTGCTTGATCCACCACGTCGCGTAGGTCGAGAACTTGTAGCCCTTGGTGTAGTCGAACTTCTCGACCGCGCGGATGAGGCCGAGATTGCCCTCTTGGATCAGATCGAGGAAGAGCATGCCGCGGCCGGTGTAGCGCTTGGCGAGCGACACCACGAGGCGGAGGTTCGCCTCGAGGAGGTGGTTCTTCGCGCGGCGGCCGTCCTCGGCGATCCACTCGAAGTCCTCAGCGTCCTTGGCCTTGACGCGCCCCTCGGTCCGCGACTCGTCGGCGAACAGGCCGGCCTCGATGCGCTTGGCCAGCGTGACCTCCTGCTCGGCGTTCAGCAGCGCGACCTTGCCGATCTGCTTGAGGTAGTCCTTCACCGGGTCGGCCGTCGCACCGGCCACCATGACCTGCTGCTCCGGCTCGTCGGTCTCGTCGGCGTCGGAGACGACGAAGCCCTCGTCCTCGGTGAGCTCCTTCTCCTCCTTCGCGGCCTCGCTCTGGTCGAAGGTGTTCTCGTCGACGTCGTCCAGGCTGCGCTTCTTGCCGCCCACGGTCAGCACGACCTCGTCGCCCTCGCGGGCGAACTTGACGTCCTGCAGCCGCTCGGGGCTCAGCACCTCGGCGACGGTCGGCGTGTCGGCCTCCTCGCCCTCGGCCGCGTCCAGCGCGATGTCCTCGTCCGCCAAGTCGTCGGGCGCCTCGTCTTCTCCGGGGGCGTCGCCCGTCTCAGTCGGCACCGCCTCGTCGGTCTTCGCACGACGCGCGCTGCCAGCGGCCGGCTTGCGGCCTCGCTGCGGCAGCGCAGTCACGTTGTCGGTGGTGTCGTCGGACGCCTCCGCCGCCGCCTTGCTGCGGCTGCGGGTCGGCTTTGCCTTGCTGGACGACGTGGTGGACGCTGCGGACGTGGCGCGTGGAGTCACCTAGGCCCCTCCCCCGGGATGTAGCTACTAGGGCGTGCGTCGGCCGGGTCTTGTCAACGGCTGGCGCACTCGCCATTGTGTCACGCCGAGCTCCCCCACCCAAATGTCGGAGGCGGCCACTAGCCTGTCCGGGTGTCTTCGAACCTGCCTGTCCCACCGCACGCCCCCCAGCGGCCGTTCACCCGACTCGTGCACGGCGACGCGGTGGAGGACCCCTACCACTGGATGGCCGACAAGACCGACCCCGCCTTCACCGCACACCTGGAGGCGGAGAACGCGTACGCGGACGCCCTCACGGCCCACCTGAGCGACCTGCGCGAGGAGCTGTACGAGGACATCAGCGCACGCACGAAGCAGACCGACCTGTCGGTGCCGCTGCACGTCGCCCACCGCGACGGCACGGCCTATTGGTACTACAGCCGCACCGTGGAGGGGCTGGACTACCCGTTGTCGTGCCGGCTGCCGGCCACCTCGCGCGACGCCATCCCCGACGTCACCGAGCCCCACCCCGACGAGGTGGTCATCCTCGATGGCAACGCGCTGGCGCAGGGCCACGACTTCTCGGCGCTCGGCTGGTCGGAGGTCTCTCCGGACGGACGCCGGCTCGCCTACGCCGTCGACCACACCGGCGACGAGCGCTATGACCTCGTCGTGCTCGACCTCGCCACCGGCGTCGTCCTCGACGACACCGTCACCGGCATCGGCGCCGGGGGCGCCTGGGCCGGCGACGACTGGATCTTCCACACCCGCGTGGACGCGGCCTGGCGCCCGCACGAGGTGTGGCGCCACCGCATCGGCTCTCTCGACGACGACGCCCTCGTGCTGGCCGAGCCCGATGCCATGTTCTGGCTGGGCGTCGGCTCCAGCCGTGACGACGCCTGGGTGCTGGTGGAAGCTGCGAGCCGCACCACGTCGGAGACCCATCTCGTGCCCGCCGCCGACCCCACCGCGTCGCCGCGCTGCGTGGCCCCCCGGCGCCCCGGAGTGGAGTACGCGGTGGAGGTCGGGCCCGACGCGCTCTGGATCCTCCACAACCACGACGCGCCGCAGTTCAGCCTCGCCCGCGTCCCCCTCGCGACCCCGGACGCCCCGTGGGAGACCGTGCTGGCCCACGACCCCGACACCCGGCTGGTGGACGTGGCCGTCTACGACGCCGCCCTCGTCGTCAGCCACCGCACGGCCGGGTTGCCCGGCATCCGCGTGTGCGACCGGCTGCCCGGCGGGTTGCTCGGCCCGGCGCGCGAGCTGGAGTTCGACGAGCCGCTCTACGACGTGGGTGCCGAGGACGCCCCGGACGCCGACACCGACCGCATCCGGTTCGGCTACGAATCGCTGACCAGCCCGCCGTCGGTGTGGGAGTACCACTTCGCCACCGGGGAGCGTCGACTCCTCAAGGAGTCCGAGGTGCGCGACCACCCGGTGCACGGGCCCTACGACCGGACGCGGTACGTCGCCGAGCGCCTGTGGGCCACCGCGGAGGACGGCGTCGCGGTGCCGATCTCACTCGTCCGCCACGTCGACACCCCGGTCGACGGCACCGCGCCCGGGCTGCTCACCGGGTACGGCAGCTACGAGATCCCCAACGACCCGCACTTCGCCACCAGCCGCATCAGCCTGCTCGACCGGGGTTTCGTCGTCGCGATCGCCCACGTCCGCGGCGGTGGAGAGCTGGGGCGGCCGTGGTACGAGGGCGGCAAGGAGCTGGCCAAGACCACCACGTTCACCGACTTCGTCGCGTGCGCGCGCCTCCTCGTCGATGCCGGTCACGTCGCGCCCGACCGGCTGGCGATCGAGGGAGGTTCGGCCGGCGGCCTGCTGATCGGTGCGGCGGTCAACCTCGCTCCCGACCTGTTCCGTGCCGCGCACGCCATCGTGCCGTTCGTGGATCCCCTCACCACCATCCTCAACCCCGAGCTGCCGTTGACGGTCATGGAGTGGGAGGAATGGGGTGACCCGCTGCACGACCCGCAGGTGTACGCCTACATGAAGGCCTACTCCCCCTACGAGAACATCGACGCCGGGCCGTACCCCGCGATCCTGGCGTCCACGAGCTACCACGACACCCGGGTCGAGGTGACCGAGCCCGCCAAGTGGGTGGCGCGCCTGCGCGACCGGGCCACCAACCCGCCCGGGCGGCCCATCCTGCTGCGCACCGAGATGGCCGGTGGACACGGCGGGGTGTCGGGTCGGTACAAGGCCTGGCGGGAGCGCGCGTGGCAGCTGGCGTGGCTCATCGACCAGGTGGGGCGTGGGGCGTCCGCGCCGCAGGTCACCCGCGCGGGGTGACCCCAGGACAGATCTGCGTGTACGACCACGGTCTACGATCGCACCCCCGGCTCCCTTCCTAGGGGTGGTTCAGGGGGTCGACCGAACAAATCCGACGCGTTTGGCGTTGTACTGGTTGTCGAAGGGAAAGGACCACCACATGATCTCGAGCTCCCACCGCACCCGCACCAACGACGGGATCGACGGCAAGGACTCCGTCGGGTTGTACCTGGACGGCATCGCCAAGACGCCGCTGCTGACCGCTGAGGAGGAGGTGCGGCTCGCCCGCGAGATCGAGGCCGGCCTGTACGCCGACGCCATTCTCGCGAAGACGGTCACCTCCAAGGAGCGTGGCGGCCGGTCGGCCGTCAAGGCGTCCGCCGAGGAGCTGCAGGCGATCTCGGAGCGCGGCCAGCAGGCGATGCGCCAGTTCGTGACCGCGAACCTGCGGCTCGTCGTGTCAGTCGCCCGCAAGTACGGCCGTTCGCAGATGCCGCTGCTCGACCTGGTGCAGGAGGGCAACACCGGCCTGATCCGTGCGGTCGAGAAGTTCGACTACACCAAGGGCTTCAAGTTCTCCACCTACGCCACGTGGTGGGTGCGCCAGTCGATCAGCCGCGGCATCGCGCAGCAGGGCCGCATCGTCCGCCTCCCGGTGCACGTCGCCGAGCAGATCAACCAGGTGTCCGCCACGCGGCGCGACCTGGAGCGTCAGCTCGGCCGCGAGCCCGAGGTGGAGGAGATCGCCGCCCAGCTCGACCTCGAGGTCGAGCGCGTCGTCGAGCTGCTCCGCCTGGCCCGCGAGCACGTGTCGCTGGACGCCCCGGTGGAGGAGGACGGCGACACCGCGCTGGGCGATCTGCTCGCCCGCGACACTGCCCCCGGCCCGGACGAGATGGTGCTGGACGCCGAGGAGCGCGGCCGCCTGGACGCGCTGCTCGCCAGCCTCGACGAGCGTTCTGCCGACGTCGTCCGCCGCCGCTACGGCCTGCTCGACGGCCGCCAGGCCAAGCTCGCCGACATCGCCCAGGTCTGGGGCATCACCGCCGAGCGGGTCCGCCAGATCGAGCGTCAGGCGATCGCAAAGTTGAAGAACCACACGCTGGCGGCCTGACCCCCAGCAGGCACCGACGGGCACCCCATCACCCCACACCACCCCGCACGACCGCGCGAGCCGCTCCACCTTCGGGTGAGGCGGCTCGTTCGTGGTTCAGGGCACGCGCAGTTCGGTGGCCGGATCCCGTCGGCTGGCGAGGATCGCCGGGGCCAGCGAGGCGATCAACGCGAACGTCAGGGTCCAGATCGTGACGGCCAGGGAGAACCGCACCCCGGGTTGGGGTGCGCCGGTCACGGCAAGGACGACGCCGGACGCCATCACCCCGGCCGCCGCCCCCACCAGCACAAGCAGGGCCGTCTGGGTGAGCTGCAGCGCCACGATGAACCTGCGGGAGGCTCCGAGGGCGCGACGGCGTCCGAAATCCTTGCGCCGCATGAGGACGAGCGCCGTCTGCAGCGCGGCGACCAGCACGGCCGCCACGCCCACCAACCCCACGATGAGGGAGCGGGACAGCGCGGACATCTGCGCCTCCACCAGGGAGCGCAGCTCCGCGAGGTCACTGCTGGTCGACACGGTCGCCATCCGGGGGTCGTCCAGTGCCAGCAGGGATGTCACCACGGGGGTGAGGGGCGCCACCATGTCCGGACTGGCCGCGATCACCACGACCACGGCCAGCGGCTCATCACCGTGCGGCGTGGCGGGCACGAGCACGAGCGGTTCGAACTCCAGCAGCGCGGGAGCCGGCCCCGCGGCAGGCGCGACGCCGAGCGTGTCGCCGTTGGTCAGGGAGAGTTCGCCGACGCCGTACGGCATGCCGAGCGCGTCCAGCGCGGTGGCCGAGGCATAGGCCGTGTGGCTGACCGGCTGGGCGGGCATGCCCGCCGCCCGGAGATCGTCCGAGTAGAGCTGGCGCACCGGAACGCCGGCGGCGTCCGGCACACCGGCGTTGCGCCCGTCGACGATCGGGGAGAGCCCGCCCAGCCAGGCGATCTGGTCGACCGCGCGGAGCCGCTGGAGAAAGCCGGTGGTGAGGCCCGAGTCGGTATCCGCCCGGACGACGATGGCCCGGGTACCGACGCTGTCGATGCTCCTCAGCACCTCCTGCTGCGCCGCGACCGTGCGTCCCGACGTCAGCGTGATGGCCACCACCACCGCCGCCACGAGCAGGCACGTCAGGCTTGAGGCGACCCCCTGCGAGCGGGCCGCGGCCCACGCCTCGCGCACGAGGGCGGTCACAGGCGAATTTCCTGGTCGCAGCTGGCGGCGACGGCGTCCGAGTGGGTCACGATGGCCACCACACCCCCGTCGCGTGCGTGCTGGCGCAGCGCGCCCAGCACGACGGCGCTGGACTCGGGATCGAGGTTGCCGGTGGGCTCGTCGGCCAACACGATGCTCGGCTCCCCGATGAGTGCACGACACAGGGCGATGCGCTGGGCCTGGCCGCCGGAGACCTGGCCGGGGCGCCGATCGACGGGCACGTCGACACCGAAGGCCGCGAGCAGGGCGGGGACCCGTCCGCTGGCAGCCTTCCGGTCGCCGCGGCGGTAGAGCACGGGTTCGGTGACGTTGTCCGCGACGGTTCGGGTGGCGTCCCGGGCGGCGTCCTGGAACACAAAACCGAACAGCTCGCTGCGCAGGGCCGCGCGTTGGGTGTCGCCCAGCGTGTCCACCCGCTCCCCGTCGATGAGGACGCTGCCGCTCCCGGGCGTCAGCATCAGGCCGAGCAGGTACAGCAGGGTCGACTTGCCCGAACCGGACGCGCCGGTGATCGCCGTGACCTGTCCCGGGGCGAGCACCGCCGACCAGTCGACGATGGTCGTGCGCCGTCCGTCGTAGGAGAAACAGAGGTCGCGTGCCACGAGCCCCTGCGTCAGCGGTTTCATGGCCGCCGAACCTGCACCGGGGTGCCGAGCGGAACGCCCTCGATGAGCGACATGCCGCGTGCGGACGCGATGACCTGCACCGATCGCAGCCCGCCCTGGTCGTCCAGGACGGCGGGGCTGCCGTCGGCTCCGGTCACGATGGCAGCGGTGGGCACCACCAGGCCGGACTGCTGGGCGACGGTGACCACGGTGGCGGCCAGGCGGCTCTCCCCGGCCACCGGCACCGACGCGCAGGCGTCAGCACACACCGGTCCGCCCGCCTCGCCGGTCAGCGCGATGGAGAACACATCGGGGGATTCACCGGGTCTGGCCGCCTCGGCGGTCGCCGGCCAGGAGGACCCGTCCGGAGCCGTCACCTGCACCTGCGTCCCGGGAGGAATCAGCACGGCCTGGGACGCCGCGACCGGCAGGGTGAAGGCCGGGGCGTCCTGTAGGACTGAGATGGCGGCCTCCCCTCCGGCGAGCCGATGACCGACCTGGACGACCGCCGGGTCGAGCCGCACCCGGGCCGGCAGCGTGGGCAGGAACACGACGTCACCCGGCGCCACCGCGCCGGTGACCGGCACCCCCAGCGACCGCTGCCACGCGCGGATCGCGCGGGTGGTGCGCGCGTCCACGCGACCGTCGGCAGCTCCCTCCAGGAAGCCGAGCTCGCCCAGCATGGTCTGCACCTGGGCGACGTCATCTCCGCGGACGCCCTCTTCGATCGCGCGGAAGGCAGGCACCACGCCGCGCGCCGCGACGATGGGGCGCAGGTCGACCCGGTACAGGGTGTGGCCTTGGTCGACCGGGCTCGTCCCGTCCGTGTCGACGGCGGTCACCATGCCCGCCGCGGCGTTCTCGACCGTGTGGGTGGCGGGCCAGGTGACCACCGTGTTCAGGTGGATCGACGCGCCCACCTCCCCCTCGGTGACTTCGACGAGGACGTGATCGGCACTTCCCACGGCGTCCGCCGACGGACGGAACAACTCGGCCCCCGCCCAGCCGGTCGCCACGCCCAGCGCGAGCGCACCTGTCACGAGGAGGGGCACCTGACGCCGATGACCGCCTCGTGAGGGGCGTGCCCTCACGGGTACGCAACCGGGCAGTCGCGCTCAAGTGCGAGCACCTGCTGGTTGCCCATGTCCGGCGGCAGATCGCTGGACGGGTTCCACTGCCCCTTGATCTCCGTCCAGGCTTCGTACGATGGCGCGGCAGGAAGCGCGGCTCCGTGCTCGAGCTGGCAGGCCCGGGTGCTCACGAACGCGTCGTAGACCTGGCGGCGGTACTCCTCGGGGGATTCGTCGAACGTGGGCTGTGCGGGGGCGGACGCCCAGCACTCATTGGAGTCGGCCTCGTACTGGAGCTCTTGCCCTGTCGGCGCAAAACCGTCAACGGATCCGTCCTCGGAGACGGTGACTTCCCAGCCTCGCTCCAACATGCATTGCTGCACGATGGCACCCGCGTCGGCGGGCCGGGACACCTGCGTCGGTGGAGGCGTTGGCTCTGCTCCGGTACAGCCAGCGACCGCCACGACGCCCAGGAGTGCCAGGGCGCTGAATCGTCGTACCCCATTCACCGAAGCGAACCGGCAACCCCCCAGACGTCGGCTCTGATGGCGGCTGTCACGCGCGTCATCACGCGGCCACCGAACCGACGTCCCACTCATGTTGAGCCCTTCCTTCGCCGTGCCTTCGCGGAGGCACCACCATAAGCGGGGAGCGACCCTGGGCGCCATGGCACCAAAGTGCCAATCCCGAGGGCTCGGCCGCGCGGCGTCCGGCCCTCGTGGCGTCCGGCCTGGTGGGCTTCAGCCCGCCTCGCCGTCCACCAGGCGGATCAGACCCTCCTGTGAGGTGGACGCCCCCAGCACGCCGGCCTGGTCGTAGAGCTGACCGCGGGCGAACCCGAGCCCGTTGGCGGCGTTCGGGGAGCTCTGGTCGTACAACACCCAGCCGTCGGCGCGGATGTGCCGGTGGAACCACATCGAGTGGTCGACGGTGGCCATCTGCAGTCGCGGTGAGCCGAACGCCTCGGGGTGCGGCAGCGTCGTGACGCCGAGCAGAGTCATGTCGCTGGCGTAGGCGAGCACCATCTGGTGCAGCCGCGGATCGTCGGGCATCTCCCCCACCGCGCGCAGCCACACCTGCAACCGGGGGCCCTGGCTCAGCTCGCGGTGGGAGGACCCCACGTGGCGGGTGTCGAGGGCCGCCCACTCGCGCTCCCACATCTCGGCGGTGCGGGGCGACCGCATCCCCAGCACTTGCGACAACCGGGGGCACTCCTCCGGGGGGATCGGGGGCTTGCTCGGCATCGCGGCGTGGTCCAGCCCCTCCTCCGCCACCTTGAAGGAGGCGGACATGACGAAGATGTCCCTCCCCGACTGGGACGCCGTGACGCGACGCGTGGTGAAGGACCCCCCGTCACGGGTGCGCGCCACCGTGTAGTGGATGTCGGACGCCGTCGAGCCCGGCCGCAGGAAGTAGCCCTTGAGCGAGTGGCACAGCCGGTCCTCCGGCACGGTGCGGTACAGCGCCGCCAGCGCCTGGGCCATCACCTGGCCGCCGAAGGTTCGCTGCTGCTCGGTCTCCGGGTGGCGTCCGGCAAAGAGATCGGTGTCGAGGCGCTGCAGATCCAGAAGGTCCAGGACCTCACTGATGTGGTCCATGGGGGACCCTCCCCTCTCGTCGCCTTCGTGTGCGCAGGGTGCGCCCACCCCGTGATGATGGTCCTGCCACAGTACGGGCATGCTCGCTACCGTGGAGCAATGCCCACACAGACACTCTCCGTCGGAACGGAAATGCAGCTGCTCCTGCTGGCCGATCCCGCCTGGATGCGCCGCTGTGCGGAGGCGGGGCTGGACACCGACATCGTCCTCGATCCGTCCTTCTACCCGGCGCTCCTCAAGTCGGGAGAGGTCGTCGTGTTCAACACCGGTGAGGACAACCTCTTCACCGTCGTCATCACCGATGACCCGGACGAACGAAGCCGCCACGCGTGTGCGGACCCTGCCGAGTTCGTGCTCCAGTCCAGCGGGCGGATGCTCCTCATGGGCAACGGGGAGTTCGATCAACTTGGTGAGGGTCGCGGTGTCGGCGACGGCAACTACTCGGGGTGGGTGGACCTGCCCACCGGGACGTTGGCCGTCAGCGTGCACGCCGTGACACGGCACGACGACCCCGACGGCCCGGACTTCGTGGTGTTCGCGCAGCCGGCACCGGCGGACTTCCGCCCGACTGAGCGCTTCGGCATGCCCACCATCACCGCCGACGGGGTCGAGGAGGCTGACCCGGAGCCCATCGACGACTGGTACGCGCGGACGCGCACCGAGGGGGACAGGGACGCCGACCGCAAGGCGTCCGGGAAACTGCAGTTGCCCGTGCGGTTGTTGCCCCAGGTGATCATCGGCCCCGATTCGTCCGTGACGCAGAGCCGGTCCGACAGTTCCTGGGACATGTCCGGTCACGGGGGCCTGCGGCCCTTCATCGCGGTGGCCACGGAGGGCGAGGACGCGCCGGGGTGCGTCCTGGAGTGCCAGAGCCAGAGCCGACGCGGCGCCACGGAGAAGGACGTGACCTGGCGGGTCCGGGGGTTCGGCCGGGTCGAGACGAACGGCTCCACGACGGGGCGGACCGCCGCGCTCGTCGCCTGCCCCCCGCCGGTGCCGACGGAACCACCGCTGGATGTGGAGAGCATGCGGGCCCAGCTCATCAGCTGGCTGCGCGCGCATCCTCCGCAGCCGCCCACCCGCCGCCTGCGCTCCGAGGCCGTGCTGCTGAGTCACGCGACCGCGATGCGGACGGCCACGGGACTCCTGGAATGGGCCTTCCGCGCCCTGCCGCTGCCCCTGGCGGTGGTGCTCCCCATGGCCGTGGCCGATGATGCCCAGCGCTGGCAGCTGCTGACGGACTTCTACGGTCGGCTGGAGCAGTGACCCAGGGCACGCCCGCCGCTGCCCCCTGAATCCCGCGCGGGGCGGGGCGCGCGGGTCATCGCTGCGGCCCCCGCGGCTCCCCCTGCTCGTCGCCGTCCTGCTCGGCGAGGAACTGCTCCACCGCCGCACCGATCTCGTCCACCGACGGCACGGATGGCCGCTCGGATGCCTCCATCTCGTCGTACTGGCGCTCCAACTGGGCGACCAGCGGGCCCAGCTCGCCGTCGCCGGCCACCTCCTCCTCCAGCGCCGCGAGCGACTGCGTGGCGATCGAGGCGAGGTTGCCGGGCGGCAGGTCGAGCCCGGTGGCGTCCCGCACCCGGTCGAGCGCGGCCAGCGCCGCCGGGGCGTAGGTGCCGGGCGCGAGGTAGTGCGGCACGTGGGCGACGAACCCGCGCCCGAGCAGCCCGCGCTCCCCCGCGCGGAATTCCAGCATGGAGGCGAAGCTGCCGGGGACCGTGACCCGGTCGATCCAGACCGGGTTGTCCGGGGCGAGTTGGGGATCGGTGGCGTGGGCGGTCACGAGGGTCGGCCGGGTGTGCGGCACGCCCATCGGGACGCCCTGGGCGGTGACGAGCTGCGCAACGCCGAGATCCCGGGCCAGGCCGAGGATCGCCGCGCAGGCACGGTTCCACTGCGTGTCGGGTTCGGGGCCGGTCAGCAGCAGGAAGACGCGGCCCGAGGCGTCCTCCACCTTGTGCAGCACCAGCGCCACATCGTCGAGCGAGGTCCAGGTGTTCGTGTCGAACACCATGGCGGGGCGTCGCGAGCGGTAGTCGTGCAGCTGGTCGTGGTCGAAGACGGCGAGCTCGGTGGCGGTGAAGTCGTCGCGGAGGTGCTCGCCCAGCTGCCGGGCGACCTGGCCGGCGTCCACGTACCCCTCGAGCAGGTGGATCATGACCGGCTGCTCACCCACCAGGCTCTCCTTCACCTCGGGGCGGACGGTGTACAGCTCCCTCGGATCCAGCATGCGGGCCACTCTAGTGGGCCGCCGCAGCCCGCAGGTCAGCCCGACGCGTTCAGCTCAGCGCGGCCAGGGCCGAGCGGACGCGCTTGGCCGAGACCGGGGCGGCGGTGCCGAGCGATTGGGCGAAGAGGCTGACGCGCAACTCCTCCAGCAGCCAACCGGCGTCAGCCACGGCGGGCGGCAACTCACCGACCGGATGGCGCTCCAGCACCCGGCCGTAGGCGTCCTCGAGCTCGGTGATGACGTCCAGGCCCTGCTGCTCGCGGGCCGGGTGGGTGGCGCGGCTGCCGAGGCGCACGACGACGGCGTGCAGGTAGCGCTCGAGGCGTCCGAAGTGGGGTTCGGGGGTGGCGGCGATGAACCCGTCGAACACCAGGTTGTCGAGCTGGGCGGTGACGTCGGCGCGGGTGTCGCCGTCCGGCAGCGCGTCGACGAGGCGGCGCGCCTCGGCGTGCCGGGTGAGGACGCGGGCGGCGGTGGTGACCACCGCCTGCATGCGGTCGGCCACGTCGGCGCGCACGGCGTCCTTGAGCTGGGTGAAGGCGGCCTCGTCACGGACTGCCGTGGGGTCGGCGATGCGCGCGGCGATGAGGTCGCCGGTCGCCTTGAGGCGGGCGTCGGCCAGCGCCGCGTTGAGGTGGGCGTACGGGCCGGAGGCCAGCGCCACCTTGTCGGCGTTGGCGAGGCGGGCGAACACCGAGCGCGCCGGGTCGGGCGTCACGAGCGTGACGAGCCGCCGCAGGCCGAGCGGATGCCACTTCTGGGCGCGCGCGGCGGTGTTGGCGATGCGGACGCCGACGCTGGCGCCCTGGTCGACGAGCGCCGGATAGCCCACCAGCGGGGTGGGCTCGCGGGCGATGGTGGTGTCGAGCGGCAGGGTGCCGAACTGCCAGCTGGTCGCGCCCGGGTGGGCCAGGTCGGACGCCGCCGCGTTGAGCCGCTTGGCCAGACGCGGCGCGAACTGGTCGCGCAGCGAGGCGAAGTCCTTGCCGGCGCCGAGGGTGCGGCGACCATCGGTGATGACGTAGCGGACGCTGAGGTGCTCCGGCAGCGCGGCATCGTTGAACTGGGCGGGGTCGACGACGTCACCGGTGAGCTGGGTGAGCGCCCGGGCCAACGCCTCGGGGAACGAGCCGTCGGTCGGGTGGTCCTCCAGCCAGCTGAGCGCGCGGCGTCCCCAGTCGGGAGCCGGCACGAACCGCGTCCGCACGGCCTTGGGCAGCGAGCGGATCAACTCGGTGGCCAGCTCGTCCCGCAGGCCCGGCACCTGCCAGGTGAAGGGGGCGGCGTCCACCTGGTTGAGGACGCCGACGTCGATGTCGACGCTGACGCCGTCGGTGCCCGAGCCGGGGTCGAAGGTGTAGGAGACCGGCAGGTCAGCGGGGCCGACCGTCCAGCTGTCGGGGAAGGCGTCGGTGTCGACGGCGGCATCGCCGACGAGGTCGCCGAGGCGCAGGTCGAGGAAGGCGTCGTCGGCGCGGCGCTGGTCGCGCCACCAGCGGTCGAACGCGGCGACTGAGGTGATGTCGGCCGGCACCCGGGCGTCGTAGAAGGCGTAGATGGCCTCGTCGTCCACGACGATGTCACGGCGGCGGGTGCGCTCCTCCAGCTCGGCCGCCTCGGCGCGCACCTTCTCGTTGCGGGCGAAGAAATGGTGGCGGGTGCGCCAGCCGCCCTCGACGAGCGCCGAGCGGAGAAACACCGCCCGGGCCACCTCCGGATTGATCTTCGCGTAGCTCACGGTGCGGTCGGCGATGATCGGGACGCCGAGCAGCATCACCTTCTCGGTGGCCACGCACTGCCCGCCGCGCGCCGACCAGCGGGGCTCGGAGTACGTGCGCTTCACCAGGTGCTCGCCGACGTCCTCGACCCACTCGGCCCGGATCGGCGCCACCGTGCGCGCCCACAGCCGCGTGGTCTCCACGAGTTCGACGGCCATCACCAGCGGCGGTGTCGCCTTGGCCGCCGCCGAGCCGGGCTGGATCGCGAACCGCGTGCCCCGGGCGCCCCCGTACTCCGCCAGCGGACGCCGCCCGCGGGGCGCCGGCTGCTGCCGGGCGCGCTCGTCGAGCAGCCCGACGTGGCTGAGCAGGCCGGAGAGGACGGCGATGTGCACGGCGTCCCAGTCGGGCGCCGTGCCCTGCTGGTCGTCGTCGCCCAGCCGGTTCGGCTGGCTGCGCGGGCCGTCGGCGTCCCGCGGGCCGGATGCGCGCGACGACCGGCCGCGGCCGGCGCGCCGCTTCACGTCCTCGTGGCTCTGGGGGCCGCTGCGATCGAGGTTGAGCTCGCCGGCGATCTCGCGGAGCTGGCTCACCAGGTCCTGCCACTCGCGGATGCGGAGGAAGTTGAGATACTCGTCGCGGCACATCCGGCGGAAGGCGTTGCCGGAGAGCTCGGCGCGCTGGTTGCGCAGGTACTCCCAGAGCCGCCACAGGGCGGCGATGTCGGAGGCGTCGCGGTCGGAGTCCGACTCCCCGGACGCCCAGAACCGGCGGTGCAGCGCGTCCGCCTCGGCCTGCTTCTCGGCCGGACGCTCCCGCACGTCGGGGATGGCCAGGGCGGCGACGATCGGCAGGACGTCCCAGGTGACGCCGCGGCGTCCGGCCTCGACGAGCATGCGGCCGAGCCGCGGGTCGACGGGCAGGCGGGCCAGGAGGCGTCCGGTGCGGGTGAGTTGGGTGGCGCCCGCCGCGTCGTCACCGGCGAGGGCACCCAGCTCGCGCAGCAGGCGGACGCCGTCGCGCACCTGGCCGCGGTCGGGCGGCTCGACGAAGCCGAAGTCCTCGATGGCGCCGAGCTGGGCGTCGGCCATCTGCAGGATGACGCTGGCGAGGTTGGTGCGCAGGATCTCGGGCTCGGTGAACTCCGGGCGAGCGAGGAAGTTCTCCTCGGAATACAGGCGTATCGCGATGCCGGGCCCGAGGCGTCCGCACCGGCCGGCGCGCTGGTTGGCACTGGCCCGGCTGATCTCCTCGATGGGCAGGCGCTGCACCTTCGTGCGCGCCGAGTACCGTGAGATACGAGCGTATCCCGGATCGACGACGTAGCGGATGCCGGGGACGGTGAGTGAGGTCTCGGCGACATTGGTGGCCAGGACGATGCGCATGCCGCTGTGGCGGGTGAACACGCGCGACTGTTCGGCCGCGGAGAGGCGGGCGTACAGCGGCAGAATCTCGGTGTTGCGCAGCTTGAGCCCGGCGATCGCCTCGGCGGCGTCGCGGATCTCGCGCTCCCCGGAGCAGAAGACGAGCGCGTCGCCCTCGCCGAGGGCATGCAGCTGGGCGACGGCGCGGGTGATGCCGTCCACGAGCTCTTCGCCCTCGGCCAGCGGCTCGTGGACGATCTCGACGGGGAACGTGCGCCCGGAGACCTCGACGACCGGGGCGTCGTCGAAGTGGGCGGCGAAGCGGGCGGTGTCGATGGTGGCCGAGGTGATGATCACCTTGAGGTCCGCGCGGCGCGGCAGGAGCTGCTTGAGGTAGCCGAGCAGGAAGTCGATGTTGAGCGAGCGCTCGTGGGCCTCGTCGATGATGATCGTGTCGTAGGCGCGCAGGTCCCGGTCGTGGCTGATCTCGGCGAGCAGGATGCCGTCGGTCATGAGCTTGACCTTGGTCTGGCGCGACGCCTGCCGGGTGAAGCGCACCTGGTAGCCGACGACGTCACCGAGCGGGGTGCCCATCTCCTCGGCGATGCGCTCGGCGACGCTGCGGGCGGCGATCCGGCGGGGCTGGGTGTGGCCGATGCGTTCGCGGCCGGCCAGCAGGGCGATCTTGGGCAACTGGGTCGTCTTGCCCGAGCCGGTGGCGCCGGCGACGACGACGACCTGGTGGGCGTCGATGAGGTCGCGGATCTGCCCGACGGCGGCCGAGATCGGCAGCGCGTCGTCGAAGGTGAGCGTGAGCGGGGTCGCCATGACCCACCCAGCCTACCGACCCTCCCCCGCGCCCGGCTCCGCCGTTCCTGCGCCGTTCCTGCGCCGACACGCTCACTCCGGGCTCAAACTCCGGTTCCGGAGTCGGAGTTTGATGCCGAAACCGGAGTGTGAGCGGGCCCGGGGCAGGTTCCGTGGCGCCCGGTGCACCCTACGATGGGGCCATGACCGAGGTCCCCGCCCCGCGCTACCGCGCCGGCGACGCCGACCGCGACGCCGCGCTCGAAATCCTGCAGCGTGCCTACGAGGCCGGCCGTCTCACCTTCACCGACATGCAGGAGCGCCAGGACCGTGCCTTGAGCTGCGTCTACACCGACGAACTGCGCCCGCTCGTCGCGGACCTTCCGGAGGGTGACGATCTGGGCGAACGACCCGGCGCAACCGTGCTCGTGCCTCGGCGTTCGGTCGTGCCCGAGACCGCGCCTGCCCACGGCGGGGCCAGCCTCACCGTGATGTCCGGACGTGACGTGATGGTGGAATCGGGCACGCGCGATCTCTCCGACTTCGCCTGGTGGGGCGGAAACAACTACGACCTGAGCGAAGCGATGGGCCCCGGCCGGGTCGTGACGCTGCACCTCCATGCGGTCATGGCCGGCCACAACCTGTATGTCCCAGAAGGCGTCCGCGTCATCGACCAGAGCGTCGCGATCATGGCGGGCAACGACATCGACCGCTTCGCCCAGGGAGACGGTTCGAACGGCACCCTGATTCTCAAAGGCGTCCTGTTCTGGGCCGGCAGCGACGTCAAGCTCGCCGGCGACCGCTGAGGCCGTCCCGGGCTGACACGCACGCACAGGGCTCAAACTCCAGCTTCCAAGCTGGAGTTTGAGCCCTGAGTGTGCGTGTCGTCGCCCCTACGGGCCCGCCGGGGGAACCACCAGGCCCGTGTGGTGAGCGGCGAAGGCCAGCAGATCCGCCCACTCGGACGCCACCATCTGCAGCGACTTCCCCGCGCCGTGCCCCGCCGAGGTCTCGATGCGCAGCACCACGGGGGCGTCCCCGCCTTGGGCCGCCTGCAGCGCGGCCCCGAACTTGAAGCTGTGCAGCGGCACGACCCGGTCGTCGTGGTCCGCAGTCGACACCAGCGTCGCCGGATAGGACACCCCGGGACGCACCTTGTGCAGCGGCGAGTACGCCCACGCCGCCTCGAAGCCCTCGGCGGAGTCGGGGTCGCCGTAGTCGCTCATCCACGCCGCCCCGATGGTGAAGCGGTGGAACCGCAGCAGATCGAGGACACCCACCGTCGGCAGCGCCGCCGCGAACAGCTCCGGCCGCTGGGTGAGCAGCGCCCCCACGAGGAGGCCCCCGTTGGAGCGGCCGTGGACGGCGAGCCGCGAGGCGTCCGTCACCCCGGTCGCGATCAGGTGCTCGGCCACGCCGATGGCGTCGTCGAACACGTTCTGCTTGCTCCCCAGCCTGCCTGCCTCGTACCACGGCGTCCCGTACTCGCCGCCGCCGCGCAGGTTCGCGATCGCCAGCGCTCCCCCGGCCGCCAGCCACGCGGACCAGCCGGGCCGGTAGTCGGCCAACACCGGAATCTTGAAGCCGCCGTAGCCGTACAGCAGCGTCGGACGCGGACCCTCGGCCAGGTCGTCGGGCATCACCAAGAAGTACGGCACCTCCGTCCCGTCCGCGCTGGGTGCCCGCTCCCGCAGGACGCGGTACGCCGGCGCCAGTGACGTCGACTCCCCCGCCAACCCGAGCCGCTCCACCCGCGGATCCAGGTCACGGCTCTCGGGCAGGTCGACCCGGAACGCCGCGGTCGGTTGGTCGAGCGTGCTGATGCCCACGAAGGCGCTC
Source organism: Propioniciclava soli (assembly GCF_038502305.1). Taxonomy (NCBI): domain Bacteria; kingdom Bacillati; phylum Actinomycetota; class Actinomycetes; order Propionibacteriales; family Propionibacteriaceae; genus Propioniciclava; species Propioniciclava soli. Next base: position 1,647,242 of record NZ_CP115965.1, on the reverse strand, counting down.
TGCCGCAGCGGGGAGCCGTCCAGACCCACGAGCGCCCCGGCCGGCAGCGCCAGCTCGACCTCGTCGGTGCCCTCCAGCGAGCACCAGGTGACCACCGGCTGGGCGTCGTCGAGATGGGCCAACAGCAGCCCGTCCCCGGCCGCCTCGGCACCGATCAGGGTGGCGCGGCGCTCCGGCACCACCTCGGCGAACGCCACGTCGCCGCACGCGGCCCAGTCGAGATCCACCCGCACCACGCGGCCCATGGGTGCGTCCTTGTCGGTGGTCAGGTAGAGCTGCGGGCCGTCGACGCGCACGAAGCCGTACTCGGCGTCCGCCACGTCGATCACCTTGACCGGTTCACCGATCTCGGTGCGGCCGGCCACCGTCGTCAACGGGTAGGCCCACAGCCGGTTGACGTGCTCGGTGCCACGCCCGATCGTCACCACCAGCCACGCATCGTCGTGGGAGACCTCGCCGGACGCCATCGTGTGCGGCTCGTCGGGGAAGCTCAGCAACAACTCGTCCTCGCCGTCGAGGCGGTGCACCATGAGCCTCGCCACCCCGAGCCCCGCCGTCGCCGTGCCGCGGGCGTCCGCCGCTTGGTCGAACGTCGTGTACAGGAAGGATCGGTGATCGGGCAGCCAGGCCGGCGAGGAGAACTTCGCCACCACCTCGTCGGACGTGTCCTCCAGCGTGGCCAGATCCTTGACGCGGATCTTCTGCCAGTCCGAGCCGCCCTCGCTCACGGCGTAGGCCATCGCGCTGCCGTCGCGGGCCACCGAGAACGTGCTCAGCGACGCGGTGCCGTCGTCCGACCACGTGTTGGGGTCGAGGACGACCGAACCGCCACGCTCCAGCTCCTCCAGCGAGCCTGCGGTGTACCAGACATCCTGGGCCAGGGTGCCGTCGTTGCGGCTGAGGAAGAAGCGGCCGCCACGCACGACCGGGATGCCAGCGCGGGGCCGGGCGACGATGCGCGCCATCAGGTCGGCGAACCAGGCGCGCCCCGGCAGGCCGCCGAGCACGGACTCCGCGAAGGACCGCTGCTCGGCCACCCAGTCGGCGACCTCCGGCGCGTCGGCGTCCTCCAACCAGCGGTAGGGGTCGGCAATCTCGCGGCCGTGGATCATCTCGACCGTCGCGTCGCGGCGGGTCTTCGGAGAAGGCATGGCCGCCAGTCTAGGGCCGGTGCGCGACGCATCCGGACGCCACGACACCGCCCGCGGCGGCGGACGCCGCGTCAGGCCGCGGAGACGGACCGGCCGCTCATGGAGTGGATCTCGACGACGATGAGGAGCTCGCGTTCCCCCGGCGCCCAGGGCTGCGGCGCCCGGTCGGGGGCCTCGGTGGGGACGCCGGCGCGGCCCTGCACCAGCACCGTCCACCCGTTGCTCATGGTCTCGTCGACGTCCTCGATCTCGACGGCGACGTCGCGGCCGTCGGCGAGCTCGGCCAGCACCGAGCCGCGGTCGACCCTGAACCAGAGGGCGTCCCCGTCGAACCGGTAGTTGAGCGGCAGGATGAGCAGCCCCTGCGAGGACTGCCACGCCACCCGTGCCACGACGCGCTCGGCCAGCAGTTGGCGGCACTCCTGCGGAGCAATCGGTTGCAGATGACCAGGGCCTGTCACAGGCACGACTGTATACGAACCCGGCCCCCGCCCCCAGCGGCGTGCACCGGGGCCCGACGACGCGGCCGCCCCTGACTCACCCGAACAGGGCCGCTGCCGCCAGCAGGGTGGCCACCGAGAGGATCGTCGTCCAGAACACGGCGTCACGCGCCAACAATTCGGCCGCGCGGTACCGCGTGGCGACGACGTAGACGTTCTGCGCGGCCGGGAGTGCGCCGAGCACCACGACGGCGTACAGCGCCGGGCCGGTCAACCCGAACACGAGGTGTCCGATCACCCAGGCCAGCAACGGGTGGACGAGCACCTTCAACACCACCGTGAACCACACGTGCGCCCGGTGCGGGCCCGAGCCGGGCAGCGGGTCCAGCCGCAGGGACGCCCCGAACGCCAGCAGCATCAGGGGCACCGCCACGTTGCCGATCAGCGCCACCGGTTCACTCACCAGCGCGGGAACCGTGACGGGCAACACGTTGGCGGCCAGTCCGAGCAGGATGCCCACGGTGATCGGGTTCTTGAACGGGATCGCGACGTAGTGCCAGGGGCTGGGCCGGTGGGCGGCGGAACGGGCGTTGCGCGCATCCAGGATGACCAGGGCGAGCGGTTGCAGCAGCCCCACCTGCAGCAGCAGGATCGGCGCGATCCACGTCCCGTCCCCGAGCAGCGCCAGTGCCACGGGCAACCCGAAGTTGTTGGCGTTGGTGTAGGCCGAGGCCAACGCGCCAATGACCAGTCCACGGACGCCGGGGCGGAACACCCAGGGCGCGACGGCGAAGTACACCGCCATCGTGGCCGCAACGGCCAGCACCGAGACCAGCGCCGTGGTCGAGAACAAGTGGTCGAGTGAGGCCGTCGACAGCAGGGCAAACATCAGCATGGGCGTCCCGACGTTGAACGCGAGCAGCGACATGAGCCGGCGTCCGCCGTGGTCCACCAGGCCGAGGTGGGCGGTGAGCCAGCCCACGGCGATCACGATCCAGATCGTCGCGATCCCGGTGATGGCGTCCTGCACCCCCACACCCTAGGACGTCCGGCACCCTCCTTCCACCGGCGGACGCCCCCGCAGCACGGGGCTGCCCCGGCGGGTCCGCGCCCGGCCCCGCCGGTGCGGGTCTACGCTGAGCCCGATGGCCGGGGAGCGCAACCACGTGATCGATGTGGCGCGCGCGGCGTCCGTCGCCGTGGTCGTCGTGTTCCACGGCCTGCTCTACCAGGTGCGTCTGGCCGGCGACATCCCCGAGGTCGTCCCCTGGGCCGCGCCGCGCTGGCTCTACCCGCTCACCTGGGTTCTCATGATCATGCCGCTGTTCTTCGTGGCGGGTGGGTTCGGGCACGCCCTGACCGTGGACCGGATGCGCCGCGAGGGCGCGAGCTACGCGCACTTCCTGGCCAGCCGCGGCCGCCGGCTGGTGGGCCCGCTGGTGCTGTTCGTGACGTTCTGCACGCTCATCGCCACCGTCGCGGCGTGGGCCGGCCTGCCCGGCCCGGCCGTGACCCTCTCCCGGGCCCTGATGCAGCTGCTGTGGTTCATCTCGGTGTACCTGGTGATCGTCGCGGTGGCGCCGGCGATGGTCACCTGGCACGACCGGCAGGGTGTGGTGCCCATGCTCGTTCTGGCCCTGCTCGCCGGTGTCGTCGACGCCGTCTCGTTCACCCACGGTGAGCCGGCGTGGCGCAACCTCAACCTGTTGTTCGTCTGGCCGCTGGTGCACCAGTTCGGCATCGCCTACGAGCGCGGCTGGTTCCGCCGCGGCCGCGCTGCCACGCCGTGGCTCGCCCTCCTCGCGGGCAGCGCGGGGGTCGCCCTCTTGGTGTTCGGCGCGGGCTACCCGCCCTCGTCGGTGGGCTTCGCCGACCTGCCGATCGCCAACATCCAGCCGCCGACCCTGGCGATGGCCAGCCTCGCGCTCGCCCAGTGTGGGGCCCTCGCCCTCGTGGAACGCTCTGGCGTGCTGGCCCACGTGTCCGCCCGCACCGAACGCGCCCTCGCGGTCGTCAACGCCCTCATGGTGACGACCTATCTCTGGCACATCTTCTGCATCCTGCTCGCCGGCACCGCGTTGGTGCTGCTCGCACTGCTGCTGCCACCGCTGGACGGCCTGCTGCTCAACCAACTCGTCGTGGCAGGCGTGGGGCTGGTCTTCGTGGCCGCGCTCGTCGGCCCCATCGGACGCCTCGAGCTGCGGCTCATCCCCCGCCTCGGTGAGGTGCAGGACGCCCGCGCCGTCATCGGGGCGTACGTGCTCCTGACGGCCGGCACCATCGGGGTGTGGCAGAGCGGCACCGTGCTGCACCCCGCCGCCCCCTGGTCCGTCGTCTCCGTCGCCTTGGTGTGGGTCGGTTCGTGGCTGATGGGGCGTGCCGCGGACGCGGAGCCGCGTCGGCACCGCGTGGCACAATGGGGCCGATGAGCGCGCGCTGACCTGGGGAGGTGCCCACGGGCATCCACGGGTGTGCGCCACCCCGCGATGGTGGACGAGAGGGAAGCGTCGGTGGATCCGAGGACCTGGGACGCCCCGTGGGCGGTGATCTTCGGCGCGCTGTGGGTGATCGTCATGCTGCGCGCGAACGCCACCTACTGGCTTGGGCGCCTCGCCGCCCGCGGTGCCGAGTCGACCCGTGCCCGCCGGGTGATGGCCTCGCCGGGCTACCGAACCGCCGCCGACCGGCTCAACCGCTGGGGGGCTCCGGTGGTCACCCTCTCGTTCCTCACCGTCGGGGTGCAGACCGTCGTCAACGTGGCGGCCGGTGCCACGCGCATGCCGCTGCGACGTTACCTGCCCGCCGTGGCTCTCGGGTGCGTGGCGTGGGCCGCGATCTACGGCACGGTGGGGTTCTTCAGCGTCGAGGCGCTGGTGGTGGTGTGGGAGCGAGCCCCCGTGCTCGCCGTGGCGCTCGGGGTCAGCCTGGTCGGCGCCTTCGCCGCCTTCGTGGTGTGGCGCGTCAAGGATGCCCGGGCCGGACGCGTCCGACCGCCCGTCCCCGCCGACGACGTGCCGGCCGGCTCGCGGGGAACCGACCGGCACTGACGTCGCTCCGCGGCATCGCAGCCCCGGGGCCAGCCGGGCTCAGGGAAGGTCGACGACCTTCGCTGCGTCGGAGGTCTCGTCGGAGTTGCCGGTGACGCTGCGCAGCACCTTCACCAACATGCCGACCCGCGACTCCCCGCCCCACACCTGGGCGGTGTCGCCGTGCACCTTGAGCACGACGTTGTCGGGGTTCTCCGGGCCGCCTTCCATGAAGAAGGACGCCCCGGCACTCCACAGCTCCTCGATCAGCGCGCGGTCCTCGATCACCTCGGCGGTGCCGGACAGCGAGACCCAGGCCGACTTCGACGTGTAGCCCACGTTGACCTGGGGATGGGCGCGGATGTCACGGACGACATGGCTGCTGCTGCGCACGAGGAACAACACGTCGCCGTCCTCCTCGGCGAGCTGGGTCGACAGCGGGCGGCTCGTCAGGCGCCCGTCGTCGGCGCCGGCGTCCACCGTCGTCAGCATCGCGACGTCGATGTCGGCCATGAGCGAGCGGACGCGCTCGACCTCGGCGGGGTCGGAGGTGACGACAATGTCGTTGGCGGGACTGTTCTCGTTCTGGCTCATCGTGCTCCTTCGCTTCGGCCCTCGGTCGAGGACGCCCCCACCCTAGCCCGCTGCCGGCGGCTGCGACCGGTCGCCTCCGCCCGCCTGGGGCGCCGGCGACGCGTGGGTGGGGTCGAGCACCCGCTGCAGGAACGTGCGCGTCCGCTCCTCGCGCGGGCTGCCGATCACCTGGTCGGGGTGGCCCTCCTCCACGATGACGCCGCCGTCCATGAAGATCACCCGGTCGGCCACCTCGCGCGCGAACGCCATCTCGTGGGTGACCACCATCATGGTCATGCCCTCATCGGCCAGGTCGCGCATCACGCCGAGAACGTCGCCGACCAGCTCGGGGTCCAGCGCCGAGGTGGGCTCGTCGAAGAGGATCATCTCGACATCCATGCTCAACGCGCGGGCGATCGCCACCCGCTGCTGCTGCCCCCCGGAGAGCTGGGCCGGGTAGGACGCCGTCCGGTCGGCCAGCCCGACCTTGGCGAGGTTCGCGCGGGCATTCTCCTCCGCAACCGACCGGGGGATCTTCTTCACCTGCGTCTGCCCGATCGTGCAGTTCTCGAGCACGGTCAGGTGCGGGAACAGGTTGAACTGCTGGAACACCATGCCCATCTGGGTGCGGATGAAGTCGACGTCGGCGTCCGGATCGGTGATCTCCTCGTTGAGGATGAAGATGCGGCCGCTGGTCGGCTCCTCCAGCAGGTTGACGCAGCGCAGCAGCGTCGACTTGCCCGAACCTGAGGGGCCGATGACGCACACCACCTCACCGCGGCGCACCACCGTGGAGATGCCCTTGAGCACCGCGAGGTCGCCGAAGTTCTTGTGGAGGTCGTAGATCTGGATCTCGTCGGCGCGGTTGCCGGTGGGGACGACGTCGGGTGTGGTGGTCACGGGGTCACCGGGCCTTCTGCTGACGGGCCTCCATGCGCCGGACGAGGAACGTCAGCGGGAGGGTGATGATCAGGTAGCAGAACCCGGCCACGACCAGCGGGGTCAGGTTCACATTGCTGTTGGACAGCTCGCGCCCGAACTTCGTCAGCTCGAACGCGGCGGTCGTCAGGCCCAGGACGTAGACCAGCGAGGAGTCCTTCGTCAACAGGATCAACTCGTTGGTCAGCGGCGGGGTGATGATGCGGAACGCCTGGGGCAGGACGATCTTGCGCGTCGCCATGCCGGCCGGCATCCCCAGCGACCGCGCCGCCTCGACCTGGCCCTTCGGCACGGCCTGGATGCCGGCGCGGATCGTCTCGGCCATGTAGGCCGCGCTCACCATGCCCAACGCGGCCCACACCGTCCCGTACGGATCGAAGGGGAATCGGAGCCCCGGGAAGGCGACCGACAGCAGACCGAACGACAGCAGCACGATCAGCGCCGGCACCCCGCGGAAGAACTCGATGTAGATGCTCGCCAGCCACCGGTAGGGCGCGACCTGGGAGAGGCGCATCAACGCGAGGATCGTGCCCAGCACCAGCCCCACCACGAACGCCCCGAGCGTGTAGGCGAGCGTGTTGAACAGCGCGTGCGGAACCCCCTGCAGCGTCAGGACGATCAGGTCGGGGCGGAAGAACACCGACTGCACCTGGCGGCCGTCCACCGTCGCGATCATGAGCACGACGAGGGCGATCAACACGGCGTACTGGACGAGGCGGATGCGTCGGGCCCGCTTGCGGGGAGAGATCTTGGCGCGGGTGACGCGCGGGGCGACGGTGGCGGTCGAGCTCATGGCACTCCTGGCAGATGACGGTGGCGCGCCGACGAGAGCGCGGTGAGGAACCCGCGGCGTCCGGGCCGGACGCCGCGGGCGCGGATCAGCTGGCAGGGGCGTCCACGCCGAACCAGCTGCGGTAGATGTCGTTGAAGCGTCCGTCCTCACGGGCCTCGGTGAGCACCTGGTCGATCACCTCGCCCAGCGCCTCGTTGTCCAGCGCGTAGTTGAACCCGTAGTCCTCCCCCGTCTGGAACTCGGTGGCCACCTTGGTGGTCGGGTTCTCCCGAGCGAAGTCGTAGAAGACGCCGTTGTCGTTCACCGCGGCGGCCACGGTGCCGGCGAGCACCGCGTTCGCACTGGTCGGCATGTCCTCGAAGATGCGCACCTCGTAGCCGAACTCGGCCGCGTGCTCCTCCACGTAGGACTTGCCCGTGGTGTCGGTCTGGGCGCCGACCACCTGGCCGCGCAGGTCCTCCAACCCCGTCACCGACGAGTCGGCGGACACCAGCAGCGCCTGGGTGGCGCTGAAGTACCCCTCGGAGAAGCCCGTCGCTGCGGCCCGCTCATCGTTGATCGTGATCGCGGCCGCGCCGACGTCGCAGCGCTGGGCGGTGAAGACCGCCCCCGACGTGATCTGGCCGAAGTCGATGTCGATCACCTCGCGGGTCACGCCCAGCTCCTCGGCCACCAGATCCATCAGGTCCATGTCGAAGCCGACCACCTCGTTGCCCTCGGTGAACTCGAAGGGCTTGTACGACAGGTGGGTGCAGACCGTGAGGTGGCCCGGGCTGACCAGCTGGACGCCGGCGTCCGCCCCGGCGGTCTCCGTGGCGCCCCCGGCAGCGGTCGTGGTGGGCGCGCTCGCGTAGTTGGCGCACGCGGTGAGGCTGAGCGCCGCGGTGCCGGCCACGAGGGCGGCGGCGAGCCGCGTGCGGCGGCGGTGGTTGTTCACAGGGATCCTCCCGGTCGATGGTGTTCGCCGGAATCTTTGCACCCGCGGCCGACAATTCCCGTCCGTGTCCACACGATTTAACGAAGCCGTGATCATTCCTGACAGGCGGGGGGCGTGGAGACGTTGCCCGTGGAGGCAGAACTGGACGCCCTGCTCACCGTCGCCGCCCACGTCGCACGCGCCTGTGGGCGGCCGATCGTCGACGAGCGGCCCCGCGTGCTCGACGTGGCGGCGACCAAGTCGAGCGTCACCGACGTGGCGCAGCGCTCGCCGAGGTCGCCCCCGACGCGGAGACCCCCACCTTGCTGAGGTGAACCCGGCCTCGAAACGCCCCGGGGAACGGGCCCGGTCGCCGTTGACCGGGCCCGCCCTTGGGTGCTTTCCGCCGAGATGACCGCCTCGGGGGCGGCTCGGCTGACTCACCGTGCAGGGATCAGCCCAGCGCGCCCCGCACCTCGGTGACGAACCCCTCGGCCGCCGGCTCGGGCGCCTGGGTGCCGAACATGACGGCCTGCGCGTAGCGGAGCTGGATGGACGGGCTCTGCCCGCCCCCCATCGGCGGCACGAGGGAGGGCGCGCCCAACTCGTCGTTGATGGAGTCCAGGTACTCAACCACCTTGCGATCGGACTCGCCGAGGTCGCCGGCGATGGCCTCGCGGACGGTCAGGTTGGCCGGCACCCCCCGGTCGGTGCCCAGCAGCGTGCCCGCCTCGACGTTGTTGGCGAGGTAGTCGATGAAGATCTTGGCCTCCTCGGGGTGCGCCGAGCGGGCCGAGGCAGACCAGTACATCGACGCCTTGTACCAGAGCTCGGCGTCCCGGCCGGTGCCCTCGGCGCGGGGCAGCCGCAACGGCAGGAGCGACTCCCCGGTGGCGCGGTCGAGCGCCGGGTACTGGTTCGACCACAACGACCCGAGCGCGACCCGGTTGGTGCCGAGCAGCGACTGGTCGATCGGCTGCCCCTCGTCCTCCCCCGTCACGGACGCCGGGGGGATCGAGCCGTCCTCCTGCAGCGTCAGGAAGTAGCTCCAGTAGTCGGCCACATCGGACGCCTCGTAGGCGATGCCGTCGGCCGTCCACTGCTCCTTGCCGTGCTGACGCAGCCACGCCTTGAGGACGGCGTCGGTGCTCATCATGTTCATGGCCCCCCAGGACTCACCGCCACCGGCGGCCGAGATCTCCTGGGCGATGCGCTGGAAGTCGTCCCACGTCCACGTGGTGTCGTCGGGCAGCTCAACCCCCGCCTGTTCGAACAGGGTCGGGTTGGCCGCCATGGACGGTGCGTTGATGCCTGCGTTGATGCCGACGAGGGTGCCGTCGACCTCGCCGAGCTCCACGGTGCCCGGGGCGAAGTCGCCCGTGTCGACATCCGCCAGGTCGAGCAACAGCCCACGACTGCCGTACTCGACGATGTACTTCTCATCCATCTGGATCACGTCGGGGGTGTCGTTCGCGGCGGACTGGGTGGCCAGCCTGTCCCAGTATCCGCTCCAGTCACCGGGCTCCGGCTGGATGCGGATGTTCGGGTGCTCGGCCTCGAACGCCTCGATGACGCGGCTCGTGGTCTGCAGGCGATTGTCGTTGCCCCACCAGGTGAAGCGGAGGGTCAAGGGGGCGTCGCCCCCCGCCGTGGTGGTGGCCGGCTCACCTGCGCCACAGGCGCTCAGCAGCACCAGCCCGCTGACGGCAGCGGCCAAGACGGGGGCGAGGGTGCGGCGACGAGTCATGTGGACGAGACCTCCCAGTGCGCGTGCGGCGGCACCGCTGCCGTCGATGAGGCGAGAGTAACAGCCGTCATCGTACAAGTCAACGACTCGTATGATGCCTTGGGTACGTTGTCAGACACGTCTCCAGCTGGTACGACAGGGCCATGTCTGACACCGCTGCCCTCGCCCGCGGCTCCCGCGCGCTGGCCCACGAACTCTCGGCACGTCTGCGGGCGCAGATCTTGGCGGGCGAGCTCGCAGCCGGCGCCAAGCTCCCCACCGAGAGTGAACTCAGCAGTACCTTCGAGGTGAGCCGCACGGTGGTGCGTGAGGCGCTGCAGCACCTCCAGGCGTCCGGGCTGGTGGAGACCTTCCAGGGCCGCGGGTCCTTCGTCCTGGCCGTGCCCGTCGAGCCGGTGGGCGGCCCGCTCGCCGCGGTCCGGACGCGGGACGATCTTGCCGCGCTGCTGGACTTCCGCATCGGCGTGGAGTCGGAGGCGGCGGCGTTGGCGGCCCAGCGCCGCTCCGCCGCCCACCTCACCTCCCTGCGGCGTGCCCTGGAGCATTTCGGGCGCGCCGAGCGGTCGCCGGAACGGGGCGTGCAGGCCGACTTCGAACTGCACCTCACCGTGGCCCGGGCGAGCCAGAACGCCTTCATGGTCTCCACGCTGGAGTCGTTCGGGCCGCGCATGGTGCTGCTCCAGCGCACGGGGCTGGACGAGTCCGCCGCGCTCACCGACAGTGCCCACTTCGCGCAGATCCTGACCGAGCACACCGCCTTCGTGGACGCCATCGAGGCCGGGGACGCCGCCGGCGCGGGCGCGGCCATGCGCGTCCACCTGGCCGCGTCGCGTCGACGTCTGCAGGCGCGGAAGGGCTGAAACGGGGGGCTTCCGGCCCCGTTCGGCCACCCCGGGGGCGACGTCACTGTTCGGGGGCACGCCAGGTGCGACGGCTGCGGACGGCGTGGGCCACCGCTCCGACCAGCAGTGCCGCCACGAGCATCCACAGGACGGCCGGATGGGACGGACGCCCCAGCGCCACGCGGCCGAGCATCCAGACGGCGTATCCGACCAGCACGAGCGTGGCGGCTCCGAGCCACCCCGTCTCGTCGGCGAGCCGCCGACGGGTCGTGGCCAGGTTCTCGGCACGCAGCCAGTACTCGGCGTCCGGGAGGTTCACCAGTTCGGCCGGCAGCCGGCCCGTCAACCACGGGACGGCCCAGAAGACTCCCACCACGGAAATGCCCATGACGACGGCGAACGCGAGGTGCCCCCCGAGCGTGCCCCACCGCGTCGGGTCTCCACCGGCGTCGACGTGGACCGGCACGGTGGCCGGCAGACTCACCGCCTGCCAGCCGAGCAGGACGCCGTACGCCGCGCCCACCGCGAGCAGTGCAACACGTCCCGGAGCCACGCGTTCACCCTACGCCGACGGGCCCCCGGGAACATCCCGGGGGCCCGTCGCCGCGACCGCACCGCGTGGGGAGCGGCCAGTGGTTCTCAGCTGCCAGTTCTCATCCAGTTGTCGTTCCAGTTCTCACATCGGTGTCAGGACGGCGCGGAGGATCGTCGGCGTCTCCGTCCCCGTCTGCGTCCCGCTCGACCTTGCCCAAGAGCAGGGCGATAGCGGCCACTGCCTCGTCGACGAGCTGCTGCATCTCGGCGGGAAGGGCGTCGAGCTCGTCGCGGTCGATCGCGACCGCGTAGACCTGCTCCAACGTCCACCAGTGCGAGCGGAGGTCATCGACCCACGCGGCGGTCGTCTCCAGCTCGTTCCACAGCGAGTCCAAGTCGTTCACGAGGCGGGCGAGGGCCACACCGCCAGCCCGGAAGCCAGCCACCCGGTCCTCCATGAGGGCGACCTGGCGCAGGTCACGCCCCGAGTAGGCCAGTTTCATTGCCTGATCCTCCCATAGTCGACCGTTACAACCCGTCCAGAACCTGTGTCCACGATGACCGTAAGCCGGTTGGCCTCGTCGTAGTAGGCGGTCGTTCCCATGACTTTGCCAGCTACTGCATTCTCCGGGGAGAGAGCGTTCTCCACGACTGATGGCATGATGCCCTGCTCTTGCATCCTGTCCAGTGCGTGCCCGGAATACGACCTGCCGCGAATGACGGCTTGCGTGTTCAACGCACGCTGACCGACTGGAAGCGCGACGGACAGGTGGCGGCCTCGTGCGCCGATCGGCGTTACCGCAGAGACTACGGAGTGCCCGAGTTTGAACTTAGCGAACCCCGGTATTGGCGCTGCTGCGAGCACAAGTTCGCGGCCGTCGACGTCACACTCGTCCGTGGTGATTAGGTACGCGTCTAATGCCGCGACGACGCTAACAGCCCCCCAAACCAACGGGACTATCAGGCCCGACGGGTCGCCGTCCTGGTACGGGTTGCCGGCTGTGTATCCGTACGGGTCACGGGTCTGTGCGACGAGGGGATCGCGGGTGAGGAACTGCGCGCTGGCGGGGTCGTAGTAGCGGGCCCGCAGGTACACGAGGCCGGACTCGGCGTCGCGGTACTCCCCGGCGTACCCGAACGACGACGTGCCGGTGCCCGTGGTCGCGGTCTGGTTGCCGTACGCGTCCCAGGTCCGGGCGAGCTTGACGGTCCCGGTTCCGTCAACGAGTCCCCGGATCGAGCCGGTCAGGTCGCGGATCGGGTAGGCGCTGGTGTCGGTGGCTTTGTCGGCCTGCTGGACGAGCCCTCCGTCGGGCCCGTACACGTACAGATTCGTCGCGTCGGCGAGCAGGAGCGGGAGGCCGCCGGACGTGTCCCACGCGAACGTCTCGACCGGGTTCGCACCGACCGTCTTTGACCTGCGTAGGCCGTTGCCGTCGTACCCGTACGTGGTGGCGGTGCCGTCTGGGGTGGTGTGGGAGGTGAGCCGCTCAGGGCGTCCCACCCGTACGTCGTCGTGTCCGACCCGCGGGTCGTGGTCGTGCGGGAGCCTGTGGCCGAGTACCCGTACGTGACCGCTTGGCCGGCGACGCTAGCGGCGGTGAGGCGCCCGTCGGGGCCGAACGTCCGCCCGGTCTGGCCGGGCACGTTCTTCAGGTTGTTGGCGGTGTCCCAGCCGAACGTCTTCGTCCCCTCGGCGCCGAGCCGTTCTGCGGCGTCGAATGACAGGTTGCGGGTCGTGTCCCCGGTGACGGCCGTGCCCGTCGGGGTAATCGTGGAGATGGTGTCGCGGTCGTCGAAGGCGTCCCCGAACGACGCGAGGGCCGTGGTCCCGGCGGTGGTGACGAGGCTGGTGGACCGGGACGCGTCGTCGTACGTGTTGGTGGTGACGACCGTGCCGCCCGGCCTTGTGTGCGTGGCGAGCCTGCCCGACTGGTCGTACGTCCACGCGTGGGCCCGGTTCGCCCAGTCGCTCAGCCCCGTCTGGCGGCCCTCGTCGTCGAACGCTCGGGTGATCGAGAGCCCGCCGGGGTAGGTGAGGCCGGTCTGCCTGCCTCGCTGGTCGTACGCCCAGGACACGTCGGCGAGGTCGCCGGGGGCGTCCAGTTTGGTGAGGCTGCCGAGACGGTTGTACTCGTACAGGGTGGTGCCGCCCGCGTCCGTCATGGACGCGACCCGGCCCGCCGGGTCGTAAACCCACGTGGTCGTGATCCCTGTCGTCGCTAGTCGCGTCCGGTTGCCGACGGTGTCGTACGTGTACGTCACGGTGCGGTTCGCGGCGTCCTTGGCCGTCGCCGCCTCGCCATACTTGGTCCACGTGTACGTGGTCACCCGCCCGGCGGGGTCGGTGACCGTTGAGGGTAGGCCGGTCGTGGCGTTGTATGCGTAGACGGTCTCCGCCCCGGCTCCGTCGCGCTGCTCGGTGACCCGACCGGCGGGGTCGTAGTCGGTCTCCTGCGTCTTCGTGCCGGTCGTCGACTTGGTGACGTTCCCGGCCAGGTCGACGACGAGGTTCGTGTCGTTGCCCTCCGCGTCGGTAATCTTGGTCGGGTTCCCCGCCGCGTCGAACACGGCCGTCGTGACGTGCCCGAGCGGGTCTGTGACCGTGGCCGGCCAACCGGACGCGTCGTACCCGGTCGTGGTTGTCTTCCCGTCCACCGTGGTCGTCGTCGGCCGGCCGGCGGTGTCGTACCCGGTCGTCACGGATCGCCCGGTCCGGTCCGTCACGGTGGTGGGCCGGCCAGCGGGGTCGTACGCGATCGTGGTGGTCTTGCCCGCCGGGTCGGTCGTCCCGGTCAGGTCGCCGGGGTGGGCCGTCGTCGCGTACTGGAACGTGGTCGAGACTGTGCCCGTAGGCGCGGAGGGGTCGGGGGTGGTGACCTTGGAGACGTTGCCGTTCGCGTCGTACTCGAAGCTGGTGGTCGTGCCGAGCGGGTCGGTCGCGGTGAGGGGCCGATCCTGGGCGTCGTAGGTGGTACGGGTCGTCGCGCCGGCCGGGTCGGTGACGGAGGTTGGGTTGCCGCGAGAGTCATAGCGGGTGACCGTGACACGTGCTGCCGTGGTCGCGCCTTCGGAGACCACGGTCCGCCGTCGCGCGGCGTCGTAGGCGTAGTCGATCGGGAGAGCGGTCGCGCTGCCGGTGTTCGCGCGCAGGGTCTTGCGGAGCAGAAGGCCGCCGTCGCCATGCAGGTAGTCGGTGCGGCTGCCGTCCGGGTTGGTGACCTTCGTGAGGACCCCTCCCGTGAACGGCACCGAGTAGACGTACGTGGTGATCCCGTCGAGGGGGTTGGTCTGCTTGGTCACCCGCCCTGTGGTGTCGTACTCGTTGGTCAGGGTCGCGTTCCGGGCGTCCTTCTTCGCCAGGAGCCGGTGCGCGGTGTCGTACGTGTACGTCCACGACGGCTGGCCCGGCAGGTCCACCCCAGTCAGGTTCCCCGCCGTGTCATATGAGTAGGAGACCTCGCGTCCGGCGGCGTCGGCGATCTTGGTGACGTGCGCGCCGGTCCACGTGAAAGTCAGCGTGTTGCCAAGCTGGCCGGTCACGGTCGCGAGCTTCCCTCCCGTATAGGACAGGGTCAACGCCTCACCGTTCCGGTCGGTGACGCTCGTGAGCTCGCCCGTGGCCGCGAACGTGTAGACGGTCCGGTCGCGGGTGGTGACGGCGATCCCGGTGCCCTCGTCGGCCACGTCGAGACGGGTCCGGGCGGGTACGACCCAGCCGTCGCCCGCGGCGTTGCGCGGGATGACCATGACGTTGCCGTCGGGGTCGGTGACGTTCAGTTTGAGCCCGTCGGGAGTCTTGTCGGCCCGCCAACCGTACGAGAACGCCCACCCGTACCCGAACGGCCCGTCCTGCTCCGCGCGCGCGGACACGTACGTGCGCGGGACGTCGTGCGCAGGCCCACGCCCCGTCAACGTCAGGTCCGTCTGGGTCGCCCAGAACACGCCCGTCGCGGTATTGACCGGCTCGCCGTGCTGGCCTTGCGTCGGGTCTTGGAAGTCGCTGGCCGTGTAGATCTTCTCGCCCGGGTCGGGGGCGTCCGGGTCGTACCAGTCTTGGTCGACCCGGTACATGGGCGGCGACGTCGAGGGGTTCAGCCTGTCCTCCACCACGGCGTACCAGCTCGTGCCGTGGATCTCCGACTTGAGGAAACCGGGCGACTTGCACGTGCCATAGTCGGTGCTAGAGCACGCGAAGCTGTCCGGGCTCCCCTTTCGATAGAGGGCGACTTGGGAGTCGGAGCTGTTGAACACTCCATCTGCTGTGACCCGTGCGGCCCATTTCGCCGTGCTCGCGTCCTGCTCGAAGTTGATCTTCAGCGTGTACGGCTGCCAGACGGCAGCGACCTCGTTGCTGAGCGCGACTTCTTGCCACCCCGTCGAGCTGGTGGCCCTCCATAGGAGCCGGGCGCGGTACGTGTAGACGTGGAAGGGGCTGACGTTCGGAGACGTTAGGTAGCCGTAGACCTTCAGGTCGTTCGGGCCCGTGTTGCCGATCAACACGTAGGGGCCGTCGTTGTCGCGCTCCCAGAGCTCGTACTTGTACTGCGCCGGTGCCGTGTAGGCGTCCGGGAAGGCGTGCATCGCGAGCTGGCGTCGCTCCTCCCCCGAGGTCATCGGCTGTCCCGGACGCGGATCGTCGACCCGGATCGTCCCACCGCCCCCTTGGGCGTGCACCGTGACGGGCGCGAAGAACGGCGTCACCGTCAGGGCCAGTGCCACCGCGAGGACGAGTGCGAGCAGCGAAGCACGAGATGGGTCACGGCTGGCGGGGCGGGTCACGCCCCCTCCCTAACCTCCTGCCCTCGCCTTGCTCCCCGGAGGGGGACCGTCCGAAGCTTTGGGATCGCTGGTCGGGCTAGAACAGCGTCTCTTGCCCGTCGCCGGGCGTCGCCTTTCGTGGCCTGCGGGCGGGCGGGGTTGCGGACGGGGCGGCCGCCTTGCGGACCCGCTCGGCGATGGCGACGGCCACGTCCTTGTCGCTCCGGCGGAGGCTGCGGCGCGTGACGACCCATTCCTTGTCCGGCACGGTCTCTTTCGCGAGCCCGGCGGCGACGAGGACCTGCATGCCGAGCCGGACCTCGCGCGTGTTGCCGTGCCCTTCGTGCTGGTCCTTCACAGCGGCCACGAGCTCCGCGAGGGGGACGGTGGCTTCGTCCTGCCAGAACGAGTTGGGGAGCACCTGGGTCCACAGGCGGGTCGCCATGTACAGGCCGGGCACTTGGTCGTTCATAAAGCCGTACTGGACCTTGTTCGGGCCGAACTGGTCGGGCAGGCAACGGAACGTGTGCCTGTCCCCGAACACGTGCTCCCGCTGGCCGCGGTGGAGAGTGCCGTTGCCTGCGGGCCAGACCAGGAACACGTACTTGTCCGGCTCCTGGGAGTAGTGGACGAGGACGGGTCGTCGGGGCGGGGAGAACCAGTGCTCGGGGTCGTCCACGCGTTGCGTGAGCACCCGGTCCGCTGCGTCCGCGGCGACCGCGACGGGCGTGAGGAACAACACGTCCACCGGGGAGACTGGCAGCGGCGCTTGGTGCCCCTTCTGGTTGGGCGGGCCGGGCATCTCGGTGAGCTCGGCGTAGCCCTGCAACTGGCGGCACAGCCCCTCGACCGACTCGTCCCGCAGGGACAGGTTCGCGACCTCCCCGGCCATTCCGGACCCGTCGGTGAACGCGACGGTGAAGTCGGGGGTGAGCGACTTGTCGCCTACCTTGATGCTCGGGTACCGCTCGAACTGGGCGACCGTGTCCGCCAGCTCGGTCACCTGCGTGTACAGCCAGTGGAAGCTGGAGACCACGTCCACGTGCCGGTCGTAGACCTTGAACTCGTCGACGAGCCGGTCGGCGTCGAACACGGGCCGTGCCTTGCGCGCCACGTCATGCCTCCACGAGGTCGGTGAGGCTGACCTTGGGTCGGGGCTCGGCCTGCTCGATGCGGATCGCGCCGAACGCCTCCGCGATCCGGCCGGTCACTCTCGCGAGCGAGGCCGGGGACGCGCGGAAGCCGGGGTACACGTTCACCACGTCGGGGACGGTGACCATCACGTCGAAGTTGGAGCCGTCGCCCTCGTCGGTGAGGACGAAGTGCAGGTACGGGTTGCGGTGGAACACGGCCATGCTCATGTCCGTCATTCCCTGGGCCAGGTCGACGAGCAGGCCCGTGTCCTCGCGCGAGTTGAACACGTCCTCGGCGAGCACGACCGACAGCGGCACGACCGGCACGGACCTGCGCCGCTGACGGCCGGTGAGCAGCGCCCGGCGGGCGGCTGCGGCCTCGGCGAGCGGTGCGAGGACCTGGTCCTCGAACAGCCGGTACCTGCCCGAGTAGAACGTCGCCCCGGCGACCCGGCGCAGGTGGAAGTTGAGCTCGTCACCGACCCGCAGCACCCACGAGCGCACGTACGCGCTGTTGCGCTCGAACTCCTCGACGACCTCCTCGGGGCGTGGCCGTAGGGAGCCGGTGACCGGCGGGAAGCCGCGGAACAGCGACGACTGGTCCCGGGTCGACCTGCCGGTGGCCGTCACGACCTCCACCTCGCCGAACTGTTGCAGCTGGTGGCCGAACGCGCGAAAGTCGCGGTGGTCGAGGAAGCACCGGGACACGTCGCGCGCCGACGCGACCCAGCGGACGACCTTCTTCCACCGCGCGTGCGTGGTCGGCACGCCGCTGGCGAGGTGGAACACGCCGTCGTGGACGGTCGGCAGCGCCACGACCTGCCACGGGCCCTCGTCGTCGGCGAGTTTCAGGATCTCCACGTCCCCGACGGAGCGGCGTTCGGCGGCGAGCACCTCGGCGGCGCCCAGGTGGTCGAACGGGTGGCCGTCGCTGACCCACACGGTCTCGAACGCTACGTGCGGGGCGCGGCCCTTGTCGGACTCCGACGCCCTGTCCATCACGTTCGCGAACGTGGCGAAGCGCGCGGTCGACCACGTCGACAGCACCGCGTCGAGGATGGGGGTATACGCCACGTCGCCTCCTAACCAGCCAACTATCGCAGCCTGCGCACGGCCGTGCAGCCGGACCCCGCCTACGTCTCATCCGTCGTCCGCGGGAGGCGGGCCTTGTCAGTCCCCTATCGTGGCGGGGCGACGGCTGGCGCGATCTTGTCCGCGATCGTGTCGACGTCGTCCTGGTCGGTGGTGAACCCGGCCAGGTCGGGCAGGATGCCCGAGTACTCCTTCACGTCGTCGAACGTCACCCCGTGCAGGACGGGGATCAGGGTCGGCTTGTTCAAGAGCGCGCCGAGCTCCCGCTGGGTCCAGAACCGGCCCGCGAGGTACGCGGCGGTGAGCACGGCGATGCCGGCGCGGGCCTTGCGGAGCCCGGCGTCCATCTGCAGCGACTGGGACTTGCCGGGCTGGATCGCGACGGCGTCGAACCAGACGCGGACGCCCCGTTCCTCCAACGCGGCTGCGAGCGCCTTCGCGGTGGCCTCGCCGTCGATGCGGGCGTAGCTCAGGAACACGTCGTAGTCCCGGCCGTCGTCGAAGTCGATCGCCCCGTGGACGCGCTCGACCAGTTCGCGTTCCACCGGCTGGTAAGTGATGGTCCTCGTCCTCGGCGCTGCGGCGAGCTGACGGTTGATGTCGGCGACGACCTGTTGGTTGTGCCTGTCCGCTTCCCTGTTGTGCCGGTCCACCCTGCGGTTGTAGTCGTCCACGGCCCTCTTGTTCTCGCGGTTGACCCGGTCGATCTCGCGGCGGTTGTGCTGGTCGACCTTGCGGTTGTAGTCGTCGACGGCCTTCTTGTTCGCCCGGTTCACCCGGTCGAGCTCGCGTGGCTGGTCGAAGTCGGCGGGCACGTACGTGGTCGTGTGGTCGATGTCGTCCGGGTCCCAGCCGTGCGCTGCCCACCACTCCTCCACGCTCGTCCCGGCGGGCACGGACAGGTGGACCCCGTCGGCGAGCAGGTGACGGGTGCCGTCGGGCCCGGTCCACGTGGTGGTCGGCTGGGTGTGCGGGCACGTGTCGCACTGCTCCCAGCGGACCATGTCACCAGTGCGGCGGTTGCCGACCGTGAAGACCTCGTGGACGTGCCCGCCGTCCGGGGCGGCCTCCTCCGGCGTGCCGAAACCGAGCATCCTGTGTGTCCCTAGTCCGTATCGCGTGGTCGTGCCTCCGGTCGACCGTAGCGTCCTAGATTTAGTACGGCAAGGCGGGGCTTCGGTCCGCGGACAGCGACGGTCGGCCCGCCCCCGGCGACCGCGGATAGGATTCACGTGAGGCTGGCCGGGTGGCCGCGCCCACCCGCCACTTCACGGAAACGAGCACGTGCTTTGCCGAACAGCTATCCCAACGAGACCGCCGGGCAGCTCGCCTTCTACAAGGAGTTCCAGCCCTACCTGCCCGCGCTCCCAGAGATCCTGATCGCCAGCACAGACGGCGTCGTCAAGGGCAACCTCCTGGAGTTCAAGCTCGCCATCAACGACACCCCGGCCGTGCTGTTCCAAGCCGTCAAGTACCTGTCCAAGCTCCGTCTCACCGGCCGGAACGTCCCCCGCAACATCCTCCTCATCGACCTGAACGCCAAAGTCCTCCGCGTCTACGACGCCCTCGACTACCGGGACGCGATCCACCAGACCTACGCGATCTCCGCGTCACGCGAGAACGCCGGCTTCCACGTCGTCCGGGAGCCCGAGGTCGTCCACGACTTCCTCGTGGGCGGCGCCGCCCGCGTCGTCGAGCTGTTGAAGTCCGACGAGTTCGTGCCCGTCGACATCACCCAGGAGTGCGTCGTCCCCTGGGCCGAGCGGTACTACCGAGAGGTCCCCGGGTCCACCAAAGAGCACCTCCTCGCCGCGAACGGCGAGCTGCGCAAACCTGCCCGGTTCGCCGGCCTCGTCACGCCCTACCACGGAGACGACTGGTCCGAGTTCAAACGCATCCTCGACCGGCTCAACGACAAGCTGAAGAAGATCGAGCTCGGCGCGTTCTACACGCCCGAGCCGTACGTGAAGAAGTCCTACGAGCTGCTCCTGACCGCGATCGGGAGGGTGCCCGCGGGGAACGACTACGTCCTCATCGACAGGTGCGCCGGCACCGGCAACCTGCAACGCGGCCTCGACGCCATCCCCTGCCCCCACCCCGACTGTCCCGGCGCGGCCGCGAGCGGCGCGGAAGACGGCGAGCCGCACACGGTCCTGTCGCACGCGATCGTGAACACGTACGAGAAGTTCGAGTACCTAGAGCTGTTGCGCGAGTTCGCCGGCCGGGTCCGGGCCGTGATACCTCCCACCGTCGCCGCGGGCGAGGACTCCGGTTTCGGGACCCTCTTGAACGGCGACGCGCTCTCCGACAGGTTCGTCCTCGGCGCCCCCGTCAAGAAAGACGGGGACGACACCGCCGACCACCGCGCGCCGAACGCGACGCGCGCGTACCTGGACGACCCGCACTGCACCATCATCCTGTTCGAGAACCCTCCCTACGCGGACGTGGCCGGCGTCGAAGCCAACGTGAGCGGGAAGAAGGAGTCCTTCGGCTGGCAGTCGTCGTGGGTGAAGAAGCAGATGGCCGCCGACCCGGACATCAAGGCCAACGGCACCCAGCCCCTGCGGGACCTGACGAACCTGTTCATCTGGTCCGCGTTCCGCTACTACCTGCGCCTGCCCACCGACTCCTACGTCGTCTACTCACCGTCGAAGTACTTCAAGTCACAGGGCCTGGCGCAGAAGGAGTTCGTGGACGGCTACCTGTTCAACCGGCGACGTTTCCACGCGACCAAGGACGCGGGCGTCTCCTGCGTCCTGTGGGGCAACACCGACGACACCACCCGGACCGAGTTCCCACTGAAGATGTACGACGTGGACGAGGGCGACAAGTACGACCACGGCGACGACGCGATCGTCCCCGGGGCCCTGCACAAGGGGTTCGACCCGGACTCGGGGAACATCTCCACAGGCTCGGACGGGGTGCCCGTCGTCACTGTCCACAAGACCTCGTCCGTGTTCTCCGCCCTGTTCGACACCCGCAAGTTCCCCGACGACACGACCGGCATCTACTGCGAGACGAACGGGCGGGAGGCCCACCGCAAGGCCATCACCGCCGCCGTCTACAACCCCAACATCGTCGGCTACCTCCGCGCTTACGGCACGTCGTTCGAGAACATCGACCTGTACTCGCAACTGACCAGGTGCACCGCCTACAACGGCAACGGGTTCCACCTGCGCTCCGACAACTTCGCCACCAAGCTCCCGCTGTTCGTGGCCGGCCGGATGGCGTCAGAAGGCAGGTTCTGGATCCGGGGCGTGGTCAACAGGTGCGCCGACAACGGCGACAACTTCTCCCACGACCTCGGGTTCCTCAAGGAGTGCCTGCTGTACACGGCGCTCGCGTACCACAACAAGTGCCTTTCGTTCACCGGGTCCGACAAGCGCGAGTACCGCAACGAGCTCTGCCTCGACGGGGACACGGCCGCGCGCCGCGAGCTGGATCGGCTCGCCAAGTCGCACCCGCTGACCACGCAGGAGGACGGGCTCCTCGCACAGTGGGAAGCGGTCCTCGCGGAAGCCCGCAAGGTCACCAAGGTCCGCCGGCACGGCGCGGACAAGAAGGTGTTCGACCCGTCCATCCCGTGGGGCCTGTACCAGATCGCGTTGGAGCTGAACACGACCCACCCGGTCACGTCCGCGAAGGGGAAGGTGACCCAGATTGCGGACTCCCCGGACCTGAACGGGGCGATCAACACGATGAAGGGCCTGTTGGCTGCCTACCACGCCAAGGTGATTACGCCCAGGCTGTGGGAGTTCGGGCTGGTCAAGTAGGGACGGGCTGTCACGGTTGCGGCGTTCCGCGTCGTCGTCCCCGGCCGTGACCGTACCGGGATGGCCCTGCCGGCGTAGCAGCCCGTTCTACGGGCCGTAGGGTCTGCCGGAGGGCGCCGCCGGCGTCGAGCAGCTCGTCGGCGGCGAGGCCGAGACGACGGGTGTCGTTGGCGCGGATAGCGTCCCTGACCGCGTCCTCCGCGCGGCGGACCTCAGACACGGCCGCTACGACCTCTAGCACCTGCCGAGGGGTCAGGTGCGCGCCTGGGTAGGTGGCTGCGGGACGCGGCTCGTACGTCTCGGCGGGCGGGATGGGCAAGCCTGCCTTCCGGGCTCTCTCGACGCGTTTCTGGTGACGCTTCTGGTGGGCCCGGCGGGCGTAGGCGTGCGCGGTGCAGTACGCGCTACCGGGGGCCGGCCACACGTTGGGCAGGCCCGTGTCCCGGCAGTCCGGGCAGCGGCCACCGGCGGAGTAGGTCACGGCCCGGGGTGGCGACAAAATGACGACAAACCGCTGGCACAGGTGCTCATGGCGTTCTCCCGGTAGGCGTTCCTGACGTTGCCATGCCTACAGGTCCGACGGTTCTGTGGTCAAGCAGGGGAGCCGGTCGGTCCCAGTGCGAGGGGGTGGTCGTCACTTTGTCGCCACGTTCGTGTCGCGGCGGACGGTGATCGTCGACGACGTGATGCGAGAACGAACGGAAAGGTCAGGCGTGGTCGCCGTGGGCGGGCCACAGCGCCGTGTCGAGGACGACCTCCAGCCGGGCGATGGCGTGGCTGTCGGGCCAGCCCTTGCCGAAGCGGATCACCTGGACGGTGTTCACGCTGATGCCGGCGAGGCGTGCGACCTCGCGGGCGGCGAGCCCGCGCTCGTCCATGACGGCGGCGAGGCGGGCGGCGAGCTGGCGGACCTTCTCGATGGCGGGGTCGTCGCTCGGGGTGGCCGGCCAGTCGGGCAGCCCCGTGTTGGGCTGCACGCGCGGGGGCAGGCGCCGGGTGCGCGTCTTCCGCTCGGGGGTCGGTCGATCGGTCACGGTGGCAACCTTACGGAGGCCCGTGGACGGTGTCGCCCGTCCGCGCCGTGTCGGGCTTGCGCACGGCGGGGTCGGGACGGGAGGGTGTCCTATATTTATGACACTCTTGGAGGTTTTCCTTGTCCCACACCCAGTGGCGTCCCCACCTCGGCTACCTGGACGGAGGCCCGCCCGTGACCTCCCTTTACGACATCGGGCCCATCGCCCTCGTCCCCGTCGCCGACAGTTCGCCCACCCTCAACGACCGGCACATCGCCACCGCCCGCAGGCAGGGCACCCAGGCGCACGCCGCCATCGCCGCCATCGCCGGGCTCCTGCCCGTCACCGCCGAGGAGGACCTGCCCGACCTGGTCCGCCGTGCCGTCGCCGAACATGTCGTAGGCCGCGAGAACGGGCGCATCGCCGTCGCGCGCGTCCGCGTGTCCGGCCTCGTCCACCAGTACGTCCGCGTGTTCCTCCCCCGCACCGCCACGTTCGCTGGCGCGGAGGTCCACACCCGCGGCCACGGACGTGCCGACCTCGCTTGGGACCACCCGCACGCCGGCGTCTTCTACGACGAGCTGAAGACCTACCGCTCCGCCGAAACCGCCCGCGACGCCACGGTCCTGACCCAGCTCGCCCGGTACGTGGCGGCGGGCACCGCCCGGCACGGGCTCGCCTTCGCCGGGGTCCGCCTCCTCACGCTCGGGAACACGGCCGCGTCCCTGCTCATGGCACCGGACGGCCGCACCACTCCCCTGTGGGACACCCACCTGTCCCCGGCCGTACTCGCAGGAAGGACCACGCCGTGACCGTCTCCTCTACCGACCGTGCCGCGTCTATAGCCCGGTTGCGCCGCCTCGCCGTCGACGGACGGGTCTCCAACCAGCACGTCCGCGACACCGCGGCACGGCTCGGTGTGACCCCTCGTACGGTCCGTCGCTGGCTCACGACCGACCCCCACCACGCCCCGGAACGTGCCGTCGTGGACATCGGCAGCACCACGGCGCCCGTCAACGGCGCCCGCACGGGCGCGAACGCCCGGGCCAGGTTCGAGATCACGCCCGAGCACCTCCTCGCGTACGCGGACAGCCGGTCCGTCCGAGAGGCGTACCGGCAGCTCGCCCGGCACGGGCAGGTCGACTGCTCGTACGCGACGTTCGCGCGGGCCCTCGCACGGGTCGACCCGGCCCGCAGGTACGGCGCTCTTGAAGGGTTCCCCGGCATGTCCCGCAACTGGGTGTACCTGCGCACCACGTCCCCGCACCGCAACCACTCGCTCCACGTCGACCACACCCACGCGGACGTGCGCGTCCTGCCCGACCACCGCGCGCGCACCGCGATCCGCCCGTACCTGACCGTGGCCGTGGACGCCGCCACGAGCCTTGTCCACGCGTTCCTGTGGAAGACGCCAGTGAACACCGACTTGGTCGCAGCCGCCCTCGCGGAGGTCGCGACCGAGCGCGACTACCACGGCGTGACCCTCGGCGGCGTCCCCGAGCAGGTCGTCTTCGACAACGGCGCCGAGAACTACGCCGCCGTCACGCACAAGTCGGCGGACATGCTCGGCTGGGTCGTGTCCCCCATCCCGCCGTACTCGTCCTGGCTGAACGGGAAGGCCGAACGCGCGATCCAGCTCGTGAACTCCCGCCTCACAGGGCGCGCCCCCGGCGCCCTGCACGTCGGCACCACACAGGACGGGAAGCGGCGCGTGTCGCGAACCTGCCGAAGGACACCGACCTGTCCTCCGTGTGGACGTGGCACGCGCTCAACTTGGCCCTCACCGAGGTTGTGGACGAGATCAACACCGGCATCCCCGTGAAGGAGCTCGGCGGGCTCACGCGCCTGCAGGCGTACGCGGCCGACCCGACCGAACAGCGGTTCCTCGACCCGGCCGAGCTGCGCGCAGCGATGATGCCGGCCGCGAAGGACACATGCCGGGCCACGAAGAACGGCATCCACTTCGACAACGGCCAGTACGTATCCGCGGACTTGCGCGTCGGCACCGACTACCGCATCCGTCACATGGCACGGTCCCGCGACTTCATAGAGGTGTTCGACACGTCCGGGGAGCACGTGGCCCGCGCATGGAAGGTAGACGTGGTGCCGAAGTCCGAACGCGACGCGATCCTCGCCAAGCGCGCCCGCGACTCGAAGGAGCTGAACCGCGTGAACGAGTCCCTGCGGATCGTCCGCGAGCAGCGCGCTCGCTCCGGCAACGCGATCGCCGCCGCCCACCACGCGGACGGCAACCAGGACGACGACGGCCCGGACGGTGCGACCACGCCGGTCGTGCCCGAGCCGGTCGTCAAGCTCGACCGGCGCAAGCGCCGCACCGCCCCCGCCGCGAAGCCGCCCGCCCCGGCCCCCGCCCTCCCGGCCGAGCTGCCCGACCGGTACGGCGACGACCTGCCCGACTGAACCCCCCCCCCCCCCTGAGAGGAACAACCCCGTGACTGTCACCGACCGGACCCAGGTCCCGTTCTCCGCGATCCTGCGGGACGACCCCGCGGTCACGCCCTACTTCCGCGACGCGTACGCGAAAATCCGGTACGCGACAGAGGAGAACGCGATCGTCGCGATCGACGGGCCGCCCGGCACGGGCAAGACGACCTGCGCGGTGTACGCCGCCGACCGGGTCGCCCGTCCAGCCGTGATCGTCACCATGTCCGACAGGCCCGCCCCGCTCGACGTGCTACGCCACTCCTACCAGGCGGTCACCGGGGAACGGTGCGGGCGCCTCACCCGGTACGACCTCGGGAACCTGCTCGGCGACACCCTGCCCGAGTGGGGCGGGCTGCTCGTCGTGGACGAGCTCCAGAACGCGCAGGTGTCCGCGATGAAGGAACTGGTGTGGCTGCACGAGACGACCCGTGGCGGGTTCGCGCTCGCGGCCGTCGGGTCGGACGTCCTCGAAGCGGTCGCCCGGTACCCGCAGCTCGAATCGCGCGTCCTCACGTCCGCGACGTTCGCGCCGCTGGAAGGGGACGACCTGCTAGCGGCCGTCGGGCGCCTGCACCCGGGGTTCGCGCTCGCGGACCCGGCCGACGTGTTCGTCCACGACCGGGTCGTGTGCCGGGGCCTGATCCGCACGTGGGCGCACACCGCGCGCGTCCTCGCCGACGACGACCCGTCCGTGCCCGTGACCGGGCCCAGGTTCGCGTGGGCGCGCGGCGTCCTCATGGCGAGGAGGACCGCGTGACCACCAGCCGGTACCTGTGGGCCGACCCCGCCGACCACTCCCGCGCGATCCGGGACGCGGGGACCGTGGACGACGGCGTGGTCCTGTCCGTCGTCCGCCCCCACCGCCGCCCGTACACGTTCCACCAGGACGTACTCGCGGCGATCGGGGCGCGGCACGACGTGCGGGGCGCGACCGCCCGCTCCGGGGCGGGTCGCGAGCTCGCGCTTGTCGAGTCGTGGCTGGCCGGGTACCGGGTGGACACGGTCGTCCTCGCGCACGCGGACATGATCGGCGTCCCCGCGTGGATCGGGCCCGTCGCGGACGCGGTGGAGGCAGCGGGCGCGGACCTCGTCCTCGTGTCCGACGACTCCGCGGACGGGCCGTTCGCGGACTGGTGCGACGCGAACGGGATGCCGGTCGAGACTGGCCTCGACCCGTCACTGTGCACCGTCCGCGCAAGCGGCCACGAACCGCCCGCGGAGCGTGCCGGGCGTCCGTTCCCGGTGCATGTGCCGCGGGCCGCGTTCTACGTGTGGCGCGCCCGTGCCCGCGACACGCTACCGCCCGCCGACTTCGCGGTCGTCGACCGGCTCTACAGGTCCGTGTTCGCGTCCGTGGTAGCCGACCCGCCCGGCGACGCCGACACGGCCACCCGCACCATCGCCAGCCTGCTCGCGGACAAGACCGGCCCGGGCGAGTGCGTGACCGTCGTCCGTGCCACCCAAGCCGCGATGTTCACGTCCGGGTTCTTCCTGAACCTGGTCACGAACGCCGCGCTCGCGGCCGTCCGCGCCAACGAGCACCGCCGCCTCGACGGGCACGAGATCCGGTCCCTGCGCGCGTACGCCGAACCGTGGGTCGGGACCGCGGTCCTCCTCCACGACGCGGGCATGGAGTACGGCGCGAACATGTCCAGGCTCCGGCTCCGGCACGTCACCCCGGACGGAACCCTCACCGGGAACCGACGGGATGCGTGGACGTTCCACGACGACGCGATCCCGTTCCTGCGCGCGCAACGGCACCTGCGCGTCCTCGAAGGCGCCGGGCCCGACGACCCGTTCCTGGCCCGCTCAGGCCGCGACGTCGCGGACGCCGTCCGGTGGGCCAGGTCAGACCTGAACCTGTCCGGCACTGCCCACGCTAGCCAGCCCGACCAGTGGGTCAAGTCGCTGCGCCTCACCGTCACGCCCGTGGGAAGGAGCCGGTAATGCCCAAGCACGTCCCCGCGAACGGTGCCGCGCTCGCCACCGCCGTCCGGGCCGCAGGCATGTCCGAACGGGAAGCGTGCCGCGCCGCGGGCCTGTCCCCGTCCGCGTTCCGCTACATCATCGTCGCCGACGGCATCCACCCCTCCACGCCCATCGGGAACGTCCAGGCGATCGTCACGACCGCTGGCATCACTTGGTCCGAGCTCCTCGACGACGAGCAAGACCAGCCAACGCCCGACCGGGCTCCCACGCACCTGCCCGACGAGACCCGCCTGACTGTCCTGGCCCGCGTCCTCACCACCGCCCGGTACGGCACCCCCATCGAGCACTTGTGCATCGTGTTCGGGTACACCCTCGACCAGCTCGAAGACGACCTCGCCACCCTCGCGCCCCGGTTCGCCGCCCTCGGACTCACGCTCGTGTACCCCAACAACGGCGCCGTCTCCGTCTCCCGCGGCACCGACCCCGACACCACCCAGGCGATCGACGCGCTCGACCGCCTCGACGCCGCGAACCGGCCACTGTCCCGCTCCGCCGCGAGCGTCCTCCACCGCGCCTACACCGGCGCCCTCACCGAGCGACGCGCAACCCGCCAGGACCGGATCGACATGTCCGCCCTCACTAACCGCGGCGCCCTCACCCCCGGACACGGCCCCGCCCTGTCCCCGCACACCGCCTACTCCCTGATGCTCGACGAGGACCGCACCGCCATGACCTAGACAGACGACGCCCCCGACTCGGGGGACGCGAAAGCCCCGGACCGTACTCGGCCCGGGGCAATCGGTCGTGCTGTTCTCATCCTTTTGTCACTCCCGTTCTCACGGGCCTCCCATGACGCCTTCCTCGCCTGCGACCTGCACAAGCAGTGGTGACATCCGGTGCGACGCTGGTGACAAAACCGTGCGACGGCGGTGACACCAGCGTCTCATTACGGTGACATTCGGGTGAGAACTGGCATCAGCTGCAGCCGCTGGTCGAGCCGCAGCCCTCGCAGACGTAGCAGCTGCCCGATGGCCGCATCTTCGTGCCGCAGGTGAAGCACAGGGGCGCGTCGACGGCGTGACCGGTGACCCGCTCCATGAGTTCGGCGGTGGTGTGCGCACCGGTGAGGTCCGGGCTCGCGGAGACCAGGCTCGGCTGGTTCGGGCCCGACTCGTCGAAGCGCATGTCGTCGATCGCGTCGTTCTTGAGCGACTCCGACTCGATGAGCTGGGCCTCGTCCTCCTCGGAGAGGTAGGAACCGGTCTCGACGTACCGGGCCCGCTCGCTGGCGGTGTAGATGCCCAGCTCGCCGCGTTCGTCGAAGCTCAGGTAGTCCAGCGCCAGCCGCTTGAAGACGTAGTCGATCACCGACTGCGCCATCCGCAGGTCGACGTCGTCGGTCATGCCGGCGGGCTCGAACTTGAGGTTCGTGAACTTCTGGACGTACGTCTCCAGCGGCACGCCGTACTGCAGCGCGATCGAGATCGCGATGGAGAAGGCGTCCATGACACCGGCCAGCGTCGAGCCCTGCTTGCCGAGCTTGAGGAACAGCTCGCCCAGACGGCCGTCCTCGTACTCCGAGCTCGTCATGTAACCCTCGGCGCCACCCACGGTGAACGACGTCGTCCGCGACATGCGCTGCTTGGGCAACCGCTGCCGACGCGGGCGGTACTCGACGCGCACCGCCGGCTCGGCCTTCACCTCGACGACCGGCTCGACCTTCTTCTTGGCATCGCTGAGCGGCTGGCCCACCTTGCAGTTGTCGCGGTAGACGGCCAGGGCCTTGAGCCCGAGCTGCCAGCCCTGCATGTACACGTCGGCGATGTCCTCGACCGTGGCCGACTCGGGCAGGTTCACCGTCTTGGAGATCGCGCCGGACAGGAAGGGCTGCACGGCCGCCATCATCCGCACGTGGCCCATCGGCTTGATGGCCCGCTCACCCATCGCGGTGTCGAACACCTCGTAGTGCTCCGTCTTCAGCCCGGGCGCCCCCACGACGTGGCCGTGCTCGGCGATGTAGGCGACGATCGCCTCCACAACCTCGGCGGAGTACCCGAGCCTGCCCAGGGCGCGCGGGATCGTCTGGTTGACGATCTGCATCGACCCGCCGCCAACCAGCTTCTTGAACTTCACCAGCGAGAAGTCCGGCTCGATGCCGGTGGTGTCGCAGTCCATCATGAAGCCGATCGTGCCGGTCGGCGCGAGCAGGGACGCCTGCGCGTTGCGGAAGCCCTGCTTCGCGCCCAGTTCGACGACATGGGCCCATTCGGCGCTGGCGGCGTCGTGAACCGGGCGGTCCGCCGCCTCCACGATACGCAGGTCGTCGTTCGCGGCCTGGTGCTTGCGCATGACCTTCTGGTGCGCCGACGCGTTGCGCGCGTAACCGGCGTAGGGGCCGACGACGCCGGCCAGTTCGGCCGAGCGACGGTAGGCCGCCGCGGTCATGAGCGACGTGATCGCCGCAGCGAGGCTGCGCCCACCCGGGGAGTCGTAGCCCCGGCCCATGGCCATCAGCAGCGCGCCCAGGTTGGCGTAGCCGATGCCGAGCTGGCGGTAGTCACGCGTCGTCTGCGTGATCGCCTCGGTCGGGAAGTCGGCGAAGCAGATCGAGATGTCCATGGCCGTGATGATGAGCTCGCAGGCCTTCACGAACGTCTCCACCTCGAAGGTGTCGTCGTCGCGCAGGAACTTCAGCAGGTTGAGGCTGGCCAGGTTGCAGGAGCTGTTGTCGAGGCTCATGTACTCCGAGCACGGGTTGGACGCCGTGATGCGGCCCGTCTCGGGGTTGGTGTGCCACGCGTTGATCGTGTCGTCGTACTGGATGCCGGGGTCGGCGCACTGCCACGCGGCCTCGGCGATCTTGCGGAACAGGACGCGGGCGTCCACCTCCTCGATCACCTCCCCCGTCATCCGACCGCGCAGCCCGAACTCGGTGCCCTCCTCGACAGCCTTCATGAACGTGTCGTTGACGCGCACCGAGTTGTTGGCGTTCTGGTATTGGACGCTGACGATGTCCTTGCCGCCGAGATCCATGTCGAAGCCGGCGTCGCGCAGCGCGCGGATCTTGTCCTCCTCACGCGCCTTCGTCTCGACGAACTCCTCGATGTCGGGGTGATCGACGTCGAGCACGACCATCTTCGCCGCGCGGCGGGTGGCGCCGCCCGACTTGATCGTGCCGGCCGAGGCGTCCGCCCCCCGCATGAAGGAGACCGGCCCGGACGCGGTGCCACCGGAGGACAGCAGCTCCTTGCTCGAGCGGATGCGGGACAGGTTCAGGCCGGCACCGGAGCCGCCCTTGAAGATGAAGCCCTCCTCCTTGTACCAGTTGAGGATCGAGTCCATCGAGTCATCGACGCTGAGGATGAAGCATGCGCTGACCTGCTGGGGGCTCTGCGTGCCGACGTTGAACCAGACCGGGCTGTTGAAGCTGAACACCTGGTGGAGGAGCATCCAGGTCAGCTCGTGGTCGAAGATCTCGGCATCCTCGGGCGTCGCGAAGTATCCGTTCTCCTCGCCCGCGGTGCGGTATTTGCCGACGACCCGGTCGATCAGCTGGCGCAGGCTGCGCTCGCGCTGGGGCGTCCCCACGGCGCCGCGGAAGTACTTGGTGGTGACGATGGTGGAGGCGTTGAGACTCCAGAAGTCCGGGAACTCCACGTCGCGCTGCTCGAAGACCGTTTCGCCGGTCTTCCAGTTCGTCTGGACGACGTCGCGCGACTCCCAGGTCACCTCGTCATAGGGGTGGGCGCCCTCGGTGGTGAACACGCGCTCGATGGTCAGGCCGGCGCCGCCCTTCGTCGCGCCCTTGCGGGGTGCCTGCTTCGTCTCGGTCATGGAATACCCTTCTCCTCCTGGGTTGTTCGGCGCCCGCGGGGCGCCGGTGGGTGGTTTCAGAACAGCTGCTGCTCAGTGGGTTCGGGCACGTCCGACGACGCACCCACGGACGACAGCTCCCCCCGGAGACGGTCGATCTCCGCCTCGAAGTCCTCCACGGACTGGTAGTGGCGGTACACGGACGCGAACCTCAGGTACGCCACCGCGTCGAGTTCTCGCAGGGGGCCCAGAATGGCCACCCCGACCTCGTCCGCCGGGATCTCCGCCTGGCCCG
Source organism: Propioniciclava soli (assembly GCF_038502305.1). Classification (NCBI taxonomy): domain Bacteria; kingdom Bacillati; phylum Actinomycetota; class Actinomycetes; order Propionibacteriales; family Propionibacteriaceae; genus Propioniciclava; species Propioniciclava soli. Next base: position 1,616,027 of record NZ_CP115965.1, on the reverse strand, counting down.
CGGCGCGCAGCGCCTCCTCGACCTGCTGGCCGAGGCGAGCCAGCTCGCCCTCCGACACCGGACGGCCCTTGCAGGCCTTCCGCACGCCGCTGACGACCTTCTCGCGCGAGAAGGGCTCAACCACGCCGGAGCGCTTCACGACGACGAGCTGCATCTGCTCAAGGGTGGTGAAACGCCGCTGGCACGACCGGCACTCCCGCCGCCGCCGGATTGAGGTGCCGTCCTCCGCCACGCGCGAGTCGAGGACGCGGGAATCGGTGAATCGGCAGTACGGACAGTGCACGGCTCTCCCTCCTCCCGCGACAGCCTCGCCCTGTGGACGAAGGTGTGGATCTCCCGTGGACACCCTGTGCGCCACGACCACAATCTGTGGATGAACGACACCGATGTAACTACTACATGTAGAGGTTAGGAGCAGAGGTGGGCACGATGCAAGCTCGTCGGCGCGTCGCGCCGGTGCGGCGCGCCGACGTCGGTCAACGCCCCGGCTGAGGAGCCACGAACGCCGCCGTCAGGGCCGTTTCGGCCACCGGCTCATTGCTCACGGCGAGGAAGGCCCCGACCAACGTCGTGGCCATGACCCCCACCACGACGGCAACCAGCATCACCATCACCGCCACACCCCGGGGCGTCCAGTACAGCCGGCCGGACGCCGACGGGGCAGCGGCCGGCCGCGCAACCGACGTCACCGACCGCACCTCCGCACACGCCCTCGCGCCGGACGCCGTCCAGGCGCGCCCGCGTCGATCGGCTCCCACACCCCGCACGGCGCCACGCGCCGCGGCGACCCGCCCTGCGTCAGGCCGCGCCCGGTCCGGGCCCGTCGCGTCCGAGCGTGACGCCGGCCCCCGCGTGCCAAGCTGGCGAGGGGCGCGGGCCGGCGCGGTGCGGGCGGGTTCCGCCGCCATCGGGTCACGCGGGGTGGCAGACCGGACCGCCGGGCGATCCATCAGAACTGCACTCATGGTGGCTTCCTCTCCTGGTGCACCGGTCGAACATCTGTTCGATCAGTATGAACCGAACGGGCGAGCGATTGCAAGCACCCATCGCACATCTGTTCGAGCGTGCTGCTCACCTGGGGACGAGTCCATCAGCCGCCTCCGACAGTTTTCGAACCGAGTCGCGCGACACGTCGAACAGATGTTTGAATGCCCCCCGTGCGGAGCGCTAGCGTGACCTCCATGGCGACCACCACGACACCGAACCCGAACCCGTCGCGCCGCGGGCGGCCCCGCAAGCAGATTCCCAAGCAGTCCCACCGCGGCCGGCCCAGCGACGCCGATCTCGAGAAGCTCAGCAAGATTCGCCCCCTGCCCGACGGCCCTGCCGGGGAGGACGGGCTGACGATCCGGCAGCGCATGATCCTGCACCACATCCGCGAGATGGTCGAGGCGCGGGGCTTCCCCCCCACCATCCGTGAGATGGGCGACGCGGTCGGTCTGGCCTCGCCCAGCAGCGTGACCCACCAGCTCAAGGTGCTGGAGAAGAAGGGCTTCCTGCTTCGGGATCCCAAGCGTCCGCGCGCCCTCATGGTGCGGCTGCCCGGTGAGGCCACCGGGGCCGTCGCGCACGAGGAGGAGGCGGACGAGGTCGTGCCGGACGCCGATGTCCACGTGAGCGCCTCGGTGCAGGTTCCCCTGGTGGGCCGCATCGCGGCGGGTGGGCCGATCCTCGCCGAGGAACACGTCGAGGAGGTGCTTCCCCTCCCCCGCGACCTGGTGGGTGAGGGGCGGCTGTTCCTGCTCCAGGTCAAGGGCGACTCGATGATCGACGCGGCCATCTGCGACGGCGACTACGTCGTGGTCCGCCAACAGCCGGACGCGAACAATGGCGAGATCGTCGCGGCGCTCATCGACGGCGAGGCGACGGTCAAGACCTTCAAGCGGACGCCGGGGCAGGTGTGGCTGTTGCCCCACAACGACGCCTACTCCCCCATCGACGGCAACCAGGCCACCATCCTGGGCAAGGTCACCGCGGTGCTGCGGCGCGTCTGACTCGGCGTCACCCCCCGGGCGGACGTGGTGTCGCCCGGGGGCTCAGCCCGCCGCCTCGCTGGCCAGCCGACGCAGGCCAGCGATCGCGGTCTCCCGGTCCGTGGTCTGCCAGAAGTCGGGCATCGACGCCCGCAGGAACGAGCCATAGCGGGCCGTGCGCAGACGCGGGTCGAGCACCGCCACGACGCCCCGGTCGCTGACCCGGCGGATGAGGCGTCCGCTGCCCTGGGCCAGCAACAGGGCCGCGTGGTGGGCCGCGACCGTCATGAACCCCTTGCCCCCGGCCTGCTGGGCCGCCTGCTGGCGCGCGCGCATCAGCGGCTCGTCGGGCCGCGGGAAGGGAATCTTGTCGATGATGACGAGCTGGCACGTGTCCCCCGGCACGTCGACGCCCTGCCACAGGCTGAGCGTGCCGAACAGGCTCGTGGTGGGCTCGGCGACGAAGCGGCGCACCAGCTCCGGGAGCTGCGCGTCGCCCTGGCACAAGGTGGTGAACGATGGCAGTTCGGCGCGGCAGTGGCGCGCCGCCGCCTCGGCGTTGCGTTGCGAGGCGAACAGGCCGAGCGTGCGTCCGCCGGCCGCCCACACCAGCTCGGAGATCTCGGCCAGGGCCTCGGGGCCGATTCCGTCCCGCGAGGGTGCGGGCAGGTGTGCCGCCACGTACACGATGCCCTGTCGGGTGTAGTCGAACGGCGATCCCACATCCAGGCCGCGCCATGCCTGGGCCGACGCGGGAGCGCCGCTCCCGGCTCCCCCGGCGTCCGCTGCCCCCGACTCCTGGCCGACCTCGTCGTGCCGCTTGCGCGGCGCGCCCACCGCGGTCGCCCCGTCGGCGAGCCGCTCGCTGCGCCACAGGCCCACGGTGCGGGCCACGCCCTCGAACTCACCGCCGAGCTTGAGCGTGGCCGAGGTCAGCACGGTCGGCGTCTGCGCGAACACCTTGTCGCGCATGAGCAGCGCGACGTCCAGCGGCGCGATGACGAGCCAGCGCCCCCCACGCTCCCGGTCGCTCAACCACAACACGTCCCCGTCACCGAGCACTGCCATGCGCTCGGCCACATCGAGGATCTCCTTGGCCGCCGCGCCGGCCTGCTTGTCGGTGGCGTCGTCGGACTTGGCCAACACCCCTGCGACCTCACGCGTCACCTCCCGCAGACGCGCCAGGACGCCGAACACCGGCGCCTCGGGGTCGGTGATGCGATCCGGCTCGATCGTCGTCAGCACACCGGTGAGCTCGTCGGCCAGCTCGAGGAACTGCACACCCAGGTCGTCGTCGACCGCCCCGAGGCAGCGACGCGCGACCCGCTCCACCTGGGCGGGGCCCAGCTCGGCGGACGCCGCGCCCGTGACGCGGCTGACCAGCTCGTGCGCCTCGTCGATGATCAACCGGTCGTGATCGGGCAACGCAGTGTGGCCGTGCATGGCGTCGATGGCGAGCAGGGCGTGGTTGGTCACGACCAGCTGGCTTGCCCGCGCGGTCTCCCGCGACTTCTCCACGAAGCACACGTCCCCGAACGGGCACGCGGTGGCGCCGAGGCACTCGCGCACCGGCACGGAGACCTGCGCCCAGGCTGCGGCGGTGTGCGTCGGGGCGTCGTCACGGTCGCCGGACGCCTCGGTGTCGAGCTGCTCCTTCGCCCACTCGCGCAGCGCCACGACCTCCGCGCCCACCACGGTGGCGGCGTCCGCCCGCGCACCGCTGCGCAGACTCTCCGCGACATCGGCCCCGGCGAGAAGACTCCCCTGGTCGGCTCCCGCACCGTCGATCACCCGATGGAGGCAGGCGTAGTTGGTGCGGCCCTTGAGGATCGCGTGCGACACCGATCGTCCCGTCACCGTGGCGGCCGCCGCCACCGCGGCCGGAATGTCGGTGTGGGCCAGCTGCGCCTGCAGCGCCAGCGTGGCGGTGGCGATGACGATGCGCTCGCGGGGGTGGGAGTGCAGCCGAGCGAGCGCCGGCGCCAGGTAGCCGAGCGACTTGCCGGTGCCCGTGCCGGCCTGCACGAGCAGGTGCTCCTCGCGCTCCATGGCCTGCTCGACGGCCTGCGCCATCCGCACCTGGCCGTCGCGCGGCGTCCCACCGATGCGGTCGACGGCCGCAGCCAAGATGGTGGTGGCCGTCGGCTGCGGGGTGCTCATCCGATCACCGTAACGGACGACGGCGCGCCGCCCCAGTTCGGGGCGCCGCGCCTGTGGACAGCGCGTCGGTGGAGCGGCTCAGACGAACCGCACCCAGTTGGGGCCCTCGCCGGTGGCCACCTGGTCCAGCTCGGTGAGCCGGCCGTCCAGGCTGATGCCGACCAGGCTGACCCGGCCCGACGCCTCACCCGCGACGAGCAGCTGGGCACCGTCCGGGGTGACGTTGAACCCGCGGGGCTGCGTCTGGGTCTCGGCCAGCGCGACGACCTCACCGAGGTGACCGTCGGCGTCCAGCCTCACCGCCGCCAGCGTGCTCTCGGTGCGCTCCGAGCAGACGAGGTACGCCTCCTCACGCGCCAGGTGCAGATCGGCGCCCCAGACGAGGTGGCCCTCCTTCGGGTCCGCCCCCAGCTCGCTGTCGGACAGCCCCCGGTCAGTGGCGTGGGCGCGCACCGACTCGGCCCGGGTCAGCGTGCCGGTCTCGGTGTCGCGGTCGAACCGGATGGCCTCGCCGGTGAACTCGGTCATCAGGTAGGCCGACGTCTCGTCGAAGGACAAGATGAGGTGGCGCGGCCCGGCATCGGCGTCGAGGCCGACGGTCGGCGGCTCGAGCGGCGAGAGTGCCCCGTCGCGAGAGATCGCGCACTGGGCCACGAGATCGTCCCCGAGCGCCACGAAGTAGGCGTGCTGCCCCGCGGCGTCCGTCACGACGCAGTGGACGTTGCGGTGCTGCACCGGCTTGGAACGCTCCCCGACCACCCCGTCGGTGACCGGCCACGTCGCCCCCCAGCCCCCGCCGTAGGACGCACCGAGCAGCAGTTCACCGCCCCGCGCCAGGGTGAGGTACGCCAACGCATCCGGCACCTCGGTGCGCGACAGCTCGCTCAGCGTGCCGGTGAGCCGGTCCAGCTCCAGCGTCACGATGCCCGGCGAGGGCTCCTTGACGGCGGTGTACACGCGGTTGCGGGCGGCGTCCACGGCGAAGGTGCTGCACCCGGCACCCACCTCGCTCGTGCCGACCACCCGCAGGTGGTCATCGTCCACGGCGACCACGGAGATCGTGCCCGCCTTGGCGTTGCCGACAAGGGCCAACAGTGCGTCAGTCATGGGTCCATCGTAGGCGGACGCCGCCCGCCCACGCAGGCGCCGCGGACGCCCGAGCGGACGCGTTCAGGCTGAACGTTCGCTGAACTCCGCCAACTCGCCGGCCAGATCGGCGTTCACCCGAGCGATGACCCGGGTGCCGTCGCCGGTGTGCTCGGTGGTGAGGATCTCCCCCGCCTTGTGGATCCGATCCACCAGGTCGTGACGGGCGTACGGGATCATGGCGCGCACCTCGACCGGCGGACGCGGGAGTCGCTCCTCGACGCGGGCGCGCAGCTCCTCGACCCCCGCGCCCGTGCGCGCCGAGACGAACAGCGCGTCCGGGGCCAGGGTGCGCAGCGGCACGAGTGCGTCCGGGTCGGCCAGGTCGATCTTGTTGAACACGATCTGCTCGGCGAGGTTGCCCGCGCCGATCTCGTTCAACACCGATCGGACGGCGCTGATCTGCCCGGCCGGGTCGGGATCGGAGGCGTCGACCACGTGGACGAGCAGGTCGGCGTCCGCCGATTCCTCCAGCGTGGAGCGGAACGCCTCGACCAGATCGTGGGGCAGGTGCCGGACGAAGCCGACCGTGTCGGTCAGGGTGAAGACGCGCCCGTCGGCGGTCTCGCTGCGCCGGGTGGTCGGGTCGAGCGTCGCGAACAGGGCATTTTCCACCAGGACGCCGGCGCCCGTGAGCCGGTTCAGCAGCGACGACTTGCCGGCGTTGGTGTAGCCGACGATGGCGACGGAGGGCACCTGGTTGCGCTTGCGCTCGGCGCGCTTGGTGTCGCGCACGGCGTCCATGTCACGCAACCGCTTGCGGAGCTGGGCGATGCGGCTGCCGATGCGCCGGCGGTCGGTCTCGATCTTGGTCTCACCGGGGCCGCGGCCGCCGATGCCCGCGCCGGCCGCCGCCCGGCCGCCGGCCTGGCGGGAGAGGTTGCCGCCCCAGCCGCGCAGCCGTTGCCGCAGGTACTGCAACTGGGCCAGCTCGACCTGGGCCTTGCCCTCGATGGACTTGGCGTGTGTCGCGAAGATGTCCAGGATCAGCGCCGTCCGGTCGATGACCTTGACGCCGATCCGGTCCTCCAGGTTGCGCAGCTGGGCGGGCTCCAGCTCCCCGTCACAGATGACGGTGTCGGCGCCGGTCGCGATCACCACCTCGCGCACCTCGTCGACCTTGCCGCGGCCGATGTAGGTGGCCGGGTCCGGGCTGGTGCGCCGCTGGACCAGCCCCTCGAGCACGTCGGAACCGGCCGTCTCGGCGAGCAGCTTGAGCTCGGCCATCGCGTTGTCGCTGTCGGCCTGCGTGCCGGACGTCCACACCCCGACGAGGACGACGCGCTCCAGCTGCAGCTCGCGGTACTCGACCTCGGTGATGTCGGCCAACTGCGTCGACATGCCCGCCACGCGCCGCAGCGAGATGCGCTCGGCGAGATCGAGCTGGTCACCGTCGTAGTCGACGGATTCGGGATCGGCGCCATACGGCTCGTGCGTCATGCTTCCTCCTGGGGCCACGCGACGTCGCCGCGGGCCACGATCTCGGCGGGTCCGGTCAGCCAGGCGTCCCCGTCGCGGAGGGTGACCTCCACGGAGCCGCCCGGCACGTCCACCCGCCAGGTGCTTTCACTCTGGTTCTCGCCACGGTCAGCCAGCGCTGCGGCCACGGCGACCGTGCCCGTGCCGCACGAGGCGGTCTCACCCACGCCGCGCTCGAACACGCGCATGCGAACGTGATGGTCCCCGACCGGGGCGACGAACTCGATGTTGACGCCGTCGGGGAAGGCCTCACGCGGCGTCCAGACCGGCGGACGCGTCAGGTCGAGCCCGTCGAGGTCGTCGCCCTCCAGCCAGACGACCGCGTGCGGGTTGCCGACGTCGACCGCGCGCGCCCGCCAGCGCTGTTCGGGAACGCCCGCGGCGAGGCTCACCTCGACCTCCGCGGCGGCCAGGCGGGGGCGTCCCATCGCGACGCGGATGCGGCCGTCGGGCAGCACCTCCGCTTCGCGCAGGCCCGCCCGGGTGCCGATGCCGACGGTGGTGGTGCCGGCCGGCACCAACCCCTCGGCCACGAGGTGCCGCGCGAACACGCGGACGCCGTTGCCGCACATCTCGGCGATCGAGCCATCGGCGTTGCGGTAGTCCATGAACCACAGGTCGGGGTCGCCGCTCCACTCCGGAACATGGCGAGCGCGCACAGCCCGCAGGACGCCGTCACCGCCGATGCCGCCGCGCCGGTCACACAGGAAGCGCACGGCGGCGTCGGTGAGCAAGAGCTCGTCGTCGGGGTCGACGAGGAGGACGAAGTCGTTCTTCGTCCCGTGCCCCTTCGCAAAGCTCACCACCGCGTCATTCTCCCACACGAGCAGATCAACGCCGCTGGCCGTGGGCCTGTTCCCCGCCCCCGCAGCGCTGTTGCGGGGCGTCGGTGGTCAAGGCGTCGGGGCCCAAGGCGTCGTGGGCGATGGTGGCGGCGGCACCGGGATCCCCGGCCGCCAGCCAGGCGATGCGGTCGTCGCGCCGGAACCAGCCGAGTTGGCGGCGGGCGAACCGCTTGGTGCGGCGGACGGTGTCGGCCCGCGCCTCGTCCTGCGTGATCTCCCCGGCGAGGAAGCGCAACACCTGGGCGTAGCCGATGGCGACCGCTGCCGTCCGGCCCCGCCGCAACCCGGCCGCCTCGAGCCGGCGCACCTCGTCGACGAATCCCGCCTCCCACATCGCGTCGACACGCTCGGCGATGCGGGCATCCATGACGTCGCGCGGCAGTTCGAGCCCCCACGCGCGCACCCCGGGGATCGCGTACGTCCACGCGGGCAAGGTGGCGGCATGGCTGCCGGTGAGGTCGATCACCTCCAGCGCCCGGACGAGGCGGCGACCGTTGCCCGGCAGGATCTCCGCGCCGGCCGCCGGGCTGCGCCGGGCCAACTCGGCGTGCAGCGCCTCGGGCCCCTCGTCCGCCAGGCGCGCCTCCCAACGGGCGCGCACCGCGGCGTCGGTGCCCGGGAACTCGAACACGTCCAGGATGGCCCGCTGGTAGAGCGCCGACCCACCGACCAGCACGGGCACGACCCCGCGCCGGCGACAGTCCGCGATGGCCGTGCGGGCGCGATCCTGGAAGTCGGCCACGGTGGCGACCTCGGTGACGTCGAGAACGTCGACGAGATGGTGGCGGACGCCGCGCCGCTCGGCCTGCGTCGGCTTGGCCGTGCCGATGTCCATGCCCCGATAGACGAGCATCGAATCGGCGTTGACGATCTCGGCCGGCTGGCCGTGGGCGGCCAGGTGGAGGGCGACGTCGACGGCGAGGGTGGACTTGCCGCTCGCCGTGGGCCCGTTCAGGGCGATGACCGGCAGAGTCTCCTCGGGCGCGGGGTGGTGGGGCACCGGTCCATCTTGGCCCATCCGGGGCGTCCGGCTCACGGGCGGGGGGTTCCCTCGTCCGCATCGGCGGCGTACGGTGGGGCCTGCCGGGTGACAACAGGGCCGGCACTGGACGGGAGAGAGGAGGTCTCATGGGCATCTTCGACGACATCAAGAACACCGCCGACGCCCACGAGGCGCAGGTGGAGGCCGGGATCGACAAGGCGGGCGACGCCGTGGACCGCAAGACCGGGTCCCGCTACGCCGAGCAGGTCGACCAGGCCCAGGACTTCGCCAAGGACTGGGTCGGCGCCCCGGAGGGGACGACCGACCAGAACGCGAACGCTCCGCAGGAGCGCGCGTGACACAGCGGTGGCGGACGCCTGACGTTCGTTGATCCGTCCTGGACGCAAGCTATCTCGCTCAGGGCCGCACCCGATTCGGGTGCGGCCCTGAGTGCGTCCTGACCCGGCCGGCCGATGAGCACCGGGGTCGCGGTCCGGGTCGGGGTCGTCAGTTTCGGGAGCAGCCGCCGGTGGCCGGGGCCATCGGCTCGGGGCGGCGCAGCGGCATCCCCAACCCGATCGAGGGGGCTGCGGGTGGCGCGCCACGCCAGCGCTCCCACGCGTAGCCACCCGCGGTCCGCCGCAGGTTGGTCACCGCGCCGTCGGCGTTGAGGTGGTGGGGGGCGGCGTGGGTGATCTCGACGTCGGCCAGATCGCCCGGACGCGGGGCGGGTGCGTCTGGGTCGACCGCCACGTGGACCAACCGGTTGTCGCGGGCCCGCCCTGACACGCGGTGCGTCTCGGCGTCCTTGCGGCCCTCGCCGTCGGCGAAGAGCACCTCGACCGTGCGACCCAGGAAGGTCTTGTTCTCCTCCCACGCCAGGTTTCCCACGAGTTCGACCAGGCGCTCATACCGCTCCTGGACGACCGGCTTGGGCACCTGGTCGGCCATCGTGGCGGCCGGCGTCCCGGGGCGGATGGAGTACTGGAACGTGAACGCCGCCGAGAATCGGCTCGCGCGCACCACGTCCATCGTGGCCTCGAAGTCGGCGTCCGTCTCCCCGGGGAACCCCACGATGATGTCGGTGGTGATGGCGGCTTCGGGGATGGCGGCGCGAACGCGGTCGATGATGCCCAGGAAGCGCTCGCTGCGGTAGGAGCGGCGCATGGCGCGGAGCACGGCGTCGGAGCCGGACTGCAGGGGCATGTGCAGGCTCGGCATCACGTTGGGCGTCTCGGCCATCGCGGCGATGACGTCGTCGGTGAACGCCGCCGGGTGCGGCGAGGTGAAGCGGACGCGCTCGAGGCCTTCGATCTCGCCGCAGGCCCGCAACAGCTTGCCGAAGGCCAGCCGGTCGCCAAACTCGACGCCGTAGCTGTTCACGTTCTGGCCGAGCAGGGTGATCTCCTGGACGCCCTCGGCGACGAGGGCCCGGATCTCGGCGAGGATGTCACCGGGACGCCGATCGGCCTCCTTGCCGCGCAGCTGCGGGACGATGCAGAAGGTGCAGGTGTTGTTGCAGCCCACGGAGATGCTCACCCACGCTGCGTACGGCGAGTCGCGCCGGGTGGGCAGCGTCGAGGGGAAGCGCGTCAGCGACTCCTCGATCTCGACCTGCGCCGCCTGCTCCACGCGCGCCCGCTCCAGCAGCACCGGCAGCGAGCCGATGTTGTGCGTGCCGAACACGACGTCCACCCACGGCGCGCGGTTGACCACCGTGTCGCGGTCCTTCTGCGCCATGCAGCCACCCACCGCGATCTGCATCGCCGGGTTCTTCAGCTTCTCCGGGCGCAGGTGGCCGAGGTTGCCGTAGAGGCGGTTGTCGGCATTCTCGCGCACCGCGCAGGTGTTGAACACGACGATGTCACCGCGGGACGCCTCGGGCGCGCGGGTGTAGCCCGCTCCCTCGAGGAGACCGGAGATCCGCTCGGAGTCGTGGACGTTCATCTGGCAGCCGTAGGTGATGACCTCGTAGGTGCGCGGCAGGGCTTGGTTCGTCATGACGAGGGCAGATTCTACCCCGTGGCCGACGCGGGTCATTAGGGTGGGAGGCCCATGCCCCGCCTCCCGGTGGCGGGCCGCGAAGGAGGTTTCCATGAGCAACGACCAGATCGACCCGCGCGCCAAGCCCTCCCAAGAGCAGGCCGCCGACAATCCCTCGCTGCGTCACCCCGCACACATCGACGATCCGACCACCCGTCAGGACGTGGCCGACGAGCAGCCCGACGGCCCGGAAGCCGGTGACGTCGGCGAGCGTCGCGAGCCCGTCGGCGACGAGGACGGCCAAGACACGACGGATCAGTCCGACAGCGACATCGTCGACAAGGTCACCAAACCCTGAGTCGACCGCGCGAGTGGCTCGGGCTGGACGGTTCGGCAGGCAGCGCGGCCCGGCTCCGTCCGCTCGGCGGCCGGCCCCGCTCAGGGCTCCGGCTCGTCCAGGCCCTCGGTGACCTCGCCCACCACGCGGTGGGCCAAGCCGGGGCCGAAACCGCGCCGGGCCAATGCCCCCGCCAACCGGCGGTACCGGACGTGGGGTTCGAGGTTGGCCATGGAGCGGACCTTCTTCTCGGCCAGGGCCCGCGCCGCCGCGTAGTCCGCGTCGTCCGGGGTGTCGGACAGCGCGGTGTCGATGGTCTCGGCGTCGACCCCCTTGGTGCGCAATTCCTGGCGCAGGGCGCGCGCCGACTTCATGCGGCGCTGTTGCCCCTCCACCCACAAGCTGGCGAACTGCGCGTCGTCCACCAGCCCGACCTCCTCGAAACGGTCCAGCACGCGCGCGGCGACCTCGGCGGGCACACCTTTGCGGGCCATGGCCGTGGCCAGCTCGGCACGGGATCGGGCGCGCAGCTCGAGCAGCCGCAGCCCGATCTCCCGGGCCACGGCTTCCTGATCGGCCTCAGGCTGGTCACCGACCAGGTCGGTCGGTTCTTCGGAGGAGCGCCGACGCCCGCGACGGCCGCCCGCGCCCCCTCCCCTGCCCCCGCTCAGAACCTGACCTCGCCGGTCACCGGATCGATGTCCTCAGCAGCCTCCGCACCGGCGTCACCCGCGGCGTCCTCGCGCTTGACGCCCACGCCGAGCTTCGTCTTGATGCGGAGCTCGATCTCGTTCGCCATGTCGGGGTTGCGCTTCAGGTGGTTGCGGGCGTTCTCCTTGCCCTGCCCGAGCTGGTCGCCCTCGTAGGTGAACCAGGCACCCGCCTTGCGGATGATGCCCTCGTCGACGCCCAGATCGATGAGGCTGCCCTCGCGGCTGATGCCCTGCCCGTACAGGATGTCGAACTCGGCCTGCTTGAAGGGCGGCGCCACCTTGTTCTTGACGACCTTCACTCGCGTGCGGTTGCCGACCATGTCGGTGCCGTCCTTGAGGGTCTCGATGCGGCGGACGTCGAGCCGGACCGAGGAGTAGAACTTGAGGGCGCGACCACCGGTCGTCGTCTCGGGCGACCCGAACATGACGCCGATCTTCTCGCGCAGCTGGTTGATGAAGATCGCCGTGGTGCCGGCCCCGGAGAGCGCACCGGTCATCTTGCGGAGCGCCTGGCTCATCAGACGGGCCTGCAGGCCGACGTGGCTGTCGCCCATCTCGCCCTCGATCTCGGCGCGCGGCGTCAACGCGGCCACCGAGTCGATGACGATGAGGGTCAACGCCCCCGAGCGCACGAGCATGTCCGCGATCTCCAGCGCCTGCTCACCGTTGTCCGGCTGGCTCACCAGCAGCGCGTCGGTGTCAACCCCGAGCTTCGCCGCGTACTCCGGATCCAGCGCGTGCTCGGCGTCGATGAACGCGCAGATGCCGCCTGCCGCCTGGGCGTTGGCGATGGCGTGCAGCGCCACCGTCGTCTTGCCCGAGGACTCCGGGCCGTAGATCTCGACCACCCGGCCGCGGGGCAACCCGCCGATGCCGAGCGCCACGTCCAGTGTGATCGACCCGGTGGGGATCACCTCGATCGGCTGGCGGGTCTCCTCGCCCAGCCGCATGACCGACCCCTTGCCGTGGGCCTTCTCAATCTGTGCGAGGGCCGCCTCGAGCGCCTTCTCGCGATCTGCTACCGCCATCGTTCACCTTTCCCGCCCACCGGGTGGGCCCTCGGGTGGGAGAGGTCTCTCCCGCTTCACCCAGCACGTTAGGCCGTGCCTCCGACATTCCGTCACCCCCGTGGCGGGCTGTGGAGAACGAGCTGCCGTCGTGCCCAACATCCACAACTCTACCGAACAGGTGTTCGAAGGGGGCGCCGACACGCGCGGCGCGGTTCAGCGTTCCGAGGCCGGTAGTTCCAGGAAGGCCCACACGGCTCGCCAGACGCGCTGCGCGTTGACGCCCGAGGCCAGTGCCTCGATGACCGTGCGGCCCTCGAGATCGGCCAACACGGTCTGGTCCGCCCACACGCGGGCATACGGAGCGCCGAGGTGGTGCTCCAGGCGTCGCCAGAGTTCGGTCTCCCGCACGCGTCGGCTGGCTCTCGACGCGTCAGGCCGCCGCGCGCGGCGTCCGCAGCGTCAGCGTCGTGACGGCGCCGTGGGCCTCGACCCGGTCGCTCACCCGGCGCAACAGGTCGGCCAGCGGCACGTCCAGCGCGCCGCAGATGGCGTTGAGCAGCTCGCTGGAGGCCTCCTTCTGGCCTCGCTCCACCTCGCTGAGATAGCCCAGCGACACGCGGGCCTCCCCGGAGACCTCACGGAGGGTCTTGGTGGATTCCAGCCGCAGTTCGCGCAGCGTCTGTCCGAGCATCTCGCGCATGAGAACAGCCACGGTCCCCCTCCTCTCCTCAACGGGTGCCACATCGACCGGTACCTCAACGCACCGGCGTCCAGCCGTGTTCCCGACCCTACACGGGCGCGACGACGCGCAGCAGCATCGCGAGGGCGGCGTCCACCGTCTGCGCCCGAATCGCGGCCCGGTCGCCGGTGAACGCGTAGTGCTCCACCAATTGCTGCTGCGGCAGGGAGGCGATGCGAGGGCCGACCACGCACACGTACACCTCGCCGGGCTCGTGCCCGTCCTGACCGCTCGGCCCGGCCACCCCGGTGACGGCCACCGCCCAGTCGGCGTCCGTACGCTCCTGCAGACCGACGGCCATGGCGAGCGCCACCTCCTGGCTGACGGCTGTGTGCGCCGCGAGCGCCTCTGCCGGGACGCCGAGCAGGTCCGTCTTCAGCCGGCTCGCGTACGCCACCGCTCCGCCGAGGTAGACCGCGGACGCCCCCGGCACCTGCGTGAGCGTCGCACCGATGAGCCCGCCGGTCAGGGACTCCGCGGTGGCCAGCGTCACGGTCCGCTCGGTGAAGGTGGCGATGACATTCGCCGCCAACTCGCTCACCGGGCCTCCTCCGGGTGCTCGGCCAGGTAGCGGGCCCGCAGTTTCGCGGCCTCACGCAGGTAGTCCAGCCCCGTCACCACGGTGAGCACCAAAGCCAGGATCATCGCCGCCCACGCGAGCCACCCCCACCACACCGGCATCAGCGCCAGCCCGGGCAGGAACAGGATGATCGCGACGGCCTGCAGGACGGTCTTGAGCTTGCCACCGCGGTTCGCCGCCATCACGCCGTACTTGATGATCGCCCACCGGAGCACGGTGATGCCCCACTCGCGGACGAGGATGACCACGGTGATCCACCACGGCAGCTCGGCGAGGATGCTGAGGCCCACGAACGCCATGCCGGTGATGGCCTTGTCGGCGATCGGATCCCACAGCTTCCCGAAGTCCGTCACCAGGTTGTGCTTGCGGGCGATGTGCCCGTCCACCGCGTCGGTGATGATCGCCAGGGTGAACACGGCGGTCGCCACCCAGCGCATCACGGGGTCGGCGGGGAAGGCCAGCAGCACCCAGCCGAGGAGCGGAACCATCACCAGCCGCAGGCCGGTGAGCACGTTGGGCAGGTTCCAGTTGCTGGGCGGTGTGGTGGGTGCTGCGCTCATCGCGAAGTCTCCTCCCGCACGATCAGGTCGACGCCGTCCGACGCCTCGACCCTACCCCACACCAGGTCGCCCACCGCGCGGCGCGCGGCACCCCCCGGCACGAGGCAGACCCCATCGACCTCCGGGCCCTGGTGGGCCGCGCGACCCACCGCGTCCGGGCCGTCGGTCGACTCGACCAACACCCGGACGCGCTCGCCGACCCGCTCGGCCGCCCGCTGGTCGACCAGCTCGGTGGCGAGGTCGTTGACGCGTTCGAACCGCTCCGCCACGACGTCCGCGGCCACGTGATCGCCGAGACCGACGGCCTCGGTCCCCTCCTCGTCGGAGTAGGGGAAGACGCCGAGCGCGTCCAGCCGCGCCCGCTCGACGAAATCGACGAGCAGGTCGACGTCGGCCTCGGTCTCGCCGGGGAAGCCCACGATCACGTTGCTGCGGACGCCGGCGTCCGGCCGCAGCGCCCGAATGCGGTCCAGGAGGCCCAGGAACGACGCGGGATCCCCGAAGCGGCGCATGCGACGGAGCACCGCGGGCGCCGCGTGCTGGAAGCTGAGGTCGAAATAGGGCACGACCTTCTCCAGGCTGCACATCGTCTCGATCAGGCCCGGCCGGATCTCGGCCGGCTGCAGGTAGCTCACGCGGATCCACTCCAGGCCGTCGATGCGGTCGAGCTCGCCCAGGAGTCGTTCCAGCGCGCCCAGCTCACCGAGATCCTTGCCGTAGGACGATGTGTTCTCGCTCACCAGGAACGCCTCGCGCACCCCCTGCCCGACGAGCTGGCGCACCTCGGCCACCACGTCGTCCACGCCGCGGCTCAGGAACGAGCCGCGGAAGCTCGGGATGGCGCAGAACGCGCAGCGCCGGTCGCAGCCGGAGGCGATCTTCACCGCCGCGGACGGCCCGCCGGTCAGGCGTCGCCGCACCGGCCGCGGGCCGGACGCGGGCGCGAGGCCGTCCGGCAACGCGCCCAGCCCGGGCACGACCACCCCGGACGCGGCCGGGCGGCGCGCGGCCGGTGCCACCGGGAGGAGACGCCGCCGGTCCGACGGCGTGTGGGCCTCGACGTGCGCCCCGGCCATCACGAGGCGGATCCGCTCGTCGATGTCGGCGTAGGCATCGAAGCCGAGGACGGCGTCCGCCTCGGGCAGCGCCTCGGCCAGCTCGCGTCCGTACCGTTCGGCCATGCATCCGACCGCGACGACGCGCTGCGTCGGGCCGGCACCCTTCAGGTCGGCGGCAGCCAGGAGGGTGTCGATCGAGTCCTTCTTGGCCGATTCGATGAAGCCGCACGTGTTGACGACGATGGCCTCGGCGTCGCCGGGCTCCTCGACCAGGGTGAACCCACCGGTCTCCAGCCGCCCGGCCAGCTCGTCGGAGTCGACCTCGTTGCGGGCGCAGCCGAGGGACACGATGTGGACGCGGGTGGAGGTCACGCCGCAAGGGTATCCGGGGTGAGGAGCAGGTCGTTGCGTGCCCGCTCCACCCCGAGCCGGACGCCGACGAGCGGGAAGCCCCCAGGGCCTCCCGCTCGTCCGCGGCCAGTCACTCAGTACGAGACCGACCCGTACGACACCGAGCTCGAGGGTGCGGCGCCGTAGGAGACCGAACCGTACGACACGGAACCATAGGAGACCGACCCGTAGGAGACCGACCCGTACGACACCGACCCATAGGACACCGAGCTGGAGGGGGCGGCGCCGTAGGAGACCGAGCCGTACGAGACCGAATCGGGGGCCGAGCCGCCCGGCAGGGCGTAGGACACACTGCCCAGGGCCAGGGCTCCGGCGGCGAGGGTGCCGGTGGCGGCGAGCGCGAGACGCTTGATCATTTTTTCCCCAATCACTCAGTGTTCTTTGCCCACACGATCTGCGGCGGTCACCGGTGTGGGTGATTCACACCCTAGTCAACAGCGATCCGCGGCGTGAAGTTGAACACGGCGGGGGAGGAAGAAATTCACCCATGCGCCCCCCCTGGGCCCACCCATGGGGCCATCAGGGGGCGAAACCGCCCCGGCTCGGCACGAGCCGGGGCGTCCGAGAGGGGCTCGCTCAGCGCTGCAACACTGCGGCGCTGATGCGCTCCACCTCGTCCTGCGTCAGGTCCAGTTCCATGGCCAGGGCCGAGTCGGTGATCGAGGCCGGTCGGGACGCACCCGGGATCGGGATGACGTGGTCACCCAAGGCCAGTTCCCAGGCGAGCGTGACCTGCTGCGGGCTGACGCCGTGGGCGTCCGCCACCTGGGCGATCGCGGCGAAACGCTCGCCGACCGCTGCCGCTCCCCCGCCGGTGCCACCCAGCGGCGACCAGGGCAGGAAGGCGATGCCGTGCTCACCGCAGTGCTCCAACTCCGACAACGAGGTGTGGTTGAACTTCGGGGAGAACTCGTTCTGCACCGCCGCGAGCCCACCCTCGCCAAGCACCTCGAGGGCGATGTCGATCTCCTCGACGTTCGCGTTGGAGATCCCGATCTCGGCGATGAGGCCGTCGGCCTTCAGCTGCGCCAGCGCCTCGATGGCGTCGGCGTACACGCGGGTGCGATCCGGCCGGTGGAGGTAGTAGAGGTCGATCGTGTCGACCCCCAGGCGGGTGGCGGACGCCTCGGCCGCCCGGCGGAGGTGTGCGGGGGAGGCGTCCCGGCCCCAGCCGTCGGGCTCGTGGCGGGTGATGCCGCCCTTGGTGGCCACGACGACCTCGCTGCGGTCGCCCGACCAGGCGGCCAGCGCCTCGGCGACGATCTCCTCGTTGTGGCCCACCGCGTCCCAACTCGGGGCGTAGATGTCGGCGGTGTCGATGAGGCGGACGCCGGCGTCAAGGGCGGCGTGCACCGTGGCGATCCCCTGCTCGCGGGGCGTCGTCGTGCCGTCGTTGTTCATGGAGAACGGCATGGCCCCCAGGCCGAGGGGGGACACGCGGAACTGTCCGAGAGTGCGCTGCTTGGTCATGCAGCCCACCCTAGTGCGCGTCGGAGCTCAGGCCTCCGCCAGGTTGGACAGCACCGCGTCCAGGTCGTCGGGCTTCACGAGCACCTCGCGGGGCTTGCTGCCCTCCGAGGGGCCGACGATGCCGCGGGTCTCCAGGATGTCCATGAGGCGTCCGGCCTTCGCGAACCCCACGCGCAGCTTGCGCTGCAGCATGGACGTCGAACCGAGCTGCAGGTTCACCACGAGCTGGGCGGCCTCGAGGACGAGCTCGAGGTCGTCGCCGATGTCCTCGGCCACCTTCGTCGACTCCGCCGGCGCCGCCACGTCCTCGCGGTACTGCGGTGCGAGCTGCTCGGTGACGTGCTTCACGACCTCGCGGATCTCCGCCTCGGTGACCCAGGCGCCCTGCACGCGGACGGGCTTGGACGCCCCCATCGGCAGGAACAGGCCGTCGCCCTGCCCGACGAGCTTCTCGGCGCCCGGCTGGTCGAGGATAACGCGCGAGTCGGTCATCGACGAGGTGGCGAATGCCAGGCGCGAGGGCACATTGGCCTTGATGAGGCCGGTGACGACGTCGGTCGAGGGGCGCTGCGTGGCCAGCACCAGGTGGATGCCGGCGGCGCGCGCGAGCTGGGTGATGCGGACGATGGAGTCCTCGACGTCGCGCGGGGCGACCATCATGAGGTCGGCCAGCTCGTCGACGATCACCAGCAGGTACGGGTAGGGCGCGAGCACGCGCTCGGAGCCGGGAGGCACGGTCACGGCGCCGGAGCGGACCGCCTTGTTGAAGTCGTCGATGTGCCGGAACCCGAAGGCGGCGAGATCGTCGTAGCGGGCGTCCATCTCGCGGCAGACCCACTGCAGTGCCTCGGCCGCCTTCTTCGGGTTCGTGATGATCGGCGTCACGAGGTGCGGGATGCCCTCGTAGTTGGTGAGCTCCACGCGCTTGGGGTCCACCAGCAGGAGGCGCACCTCGTCCGGCGTCGCGCGCATGAGCAGCGAGGTGATCATCGAGTTCACGAAGCTCGACTTGCCGGAGCCGGTGGCTCCCGCGACGAGCAGGTGCGGCATCTTGGCCATGTTGGCCACGACGTAGCCGCCCTCGACGTCCTTGCCCAGCCCGACGGTCATGGGGTGGTGGTCGTTGCGGGCGCGGTTGCTGCGCAGCACGTCGCCCAGGCTGACGATCTCCTTGTCGGTGTTCGGGATCTCGACGCCGATGGCCGACTTGCCGGGGATGGGGCTGAGGATGCGGACGTCCGCCGACGCCACGGCGTAGGCGATGTTGCGGCCCAGCGCGGTGACCTTCTCCACCTTGACGCCCTGGCCCAGCTCCACCTCGTAGCGCGTGACCGTCGGCCCGCGCGTGTAGCCAGTCACCTGGGCGTCGATGTCGAACTGGCTGAACACCTCGGCCAGGCGCCCCACGATGGCGTCGGACGCCTCCGTGCGCGCCTTGGGTGCCGTGCCGGCCTTGAGGCTGGTGGATTCCGGCAGCACGTACTGGACGTCGCCGGTGAGCACGAGCTGCTCCGCGCGCAGCGGTTCGTTGGAGTGTTCGGGCGGCTGCAGGTCCTTCGGCGGGTCGACCGTCACGGGCGCCTTGCCGGCCGTGACCGGCGGGGCGGCCACCGCGGCGATGCGCTCCTCGGGGACGACCTCGCCGTCGACCACGTCGGCGTCCGAGGGGTCGAGCTGGAGCCGATCCTCGACCAGCGGGCTGTCGTAGGCCTCGTCCACGCCGTAGGTGAGCTCGGGGCGCTCGGGACGCTGCGGCAGCCGGGCGCGCAGCGCCGCGAAGCGCTGCGGGAACTCCCGCAGCGGGATGCCGGTGATCACCAGCAGGCCGAACAGGCTGATGAGCACCAGCACGGGCACGGCGACCCACCGGGTGAGCAGGTCGGCGAGGAACGAGCTGGAGATGAAGCCGAGGATGCCGCCGGCGGCCTGCATCTGCTCGGCCTGGGACGGTGTGGGCAGCCCGCGGGCGATGCTGATGAGGCCGAGGACGCCGAGGGCGAGGGTCAGCCACCCCACCGGCTGGCGGCCGGCGGGGCCGTTGGCCTCGGGGTCGCGCAGCGTGCGCCACGCCAAGGCCCAGCAGGCGAGCGGGACGGCGACGGCGGCCGAGCCGACGATCGTGGCGATGCCGACGCGCAGCGCGTCCCCGACCGCACCGGGGAGCATGAACCAGAACGCCGCCGCGACGAGCGCGCCGAGCACCAGCAGAGCGAGGCCGGTGCCGTCGCGCCGCTTCTCGGGGTCGAGCTGGCGATCCGGCGAGCCCAGGCTGCGCACGAGGCGTCCGGTGGCGTGGGCCAGCGCCATCCAGACCGCGGCGATGCCGCGTCCGAGCGCGGCCAGGACGGCCGTGAAGCCGCCCCCGCTGTTCGCGGGGGCGCGCTTGGAGGAGTTCGATGAGCTTCGGCCACGAGAAGACGACGAACGGGGTGCGTTCGATCGGCTCCGCGTGGGGGAAGACGCGCGGGTCGCCATGGCGACGACCCTAACAAGGCCCGGGACCCCGGTCGAGCGTCCACGCCGCCGGTCGCGGCGTCCGGCTACCAGGGTGGGCTCGGAAGTGCCGCCAGCCGCCGGAGCTGTCGTCACTGTCCCAGGGAGCGCCGTCCACGGTCACGGGGTGGGCCAGGTCGTCGGCGTCCGTGGCGTCCTCGGCGGGCAGGACGCGGCCCACGACGAACCAACCCGCGGGGACGGCGTCGGCGTCCGGGAAGGTCGCGAGCAACGCATGGTCGTCGCCGCCGGTGAGCACGTACCCGAGGGGGTCTCCCCCGCCGATCGCCGCCGCGACCGTCTGCTGGGCCTCCCCCACCTCGAAGGCGGAGCTGTCGAGGTCGATGCGGACGCCGGACGCGCGGGCCACGTGCCCGAGATCGGCCAGCGGCCCGTCGGAGCAGTCGATGAGGCTCGTGGCGCCGGCGTCCGCCGCCACGCGGCCCTGGCCGTAGGGCACCTCGGGCACGCGGTGGGCGCGGACGACCGCGCCCGGCGACCGGAACCCGCGGGCCAGCACCGCGAGGCCGGCGGCGGCCATGCCGAAGCGGCCGACGGCCGCCACCACGTCGCCCGGGCGGGCGCCGGAGCGCAGCAACGGGGGGCGTCCGCCGAGGTCGCCGAACACCGTGACGACCACCGCGATCGCGGCGCCCCGGGTCACGTCGCCGCCCATCAGGACGGCCCCGGCCAGGCCGCACTCCTCGGCGACGCCGCGGCCGAACTCCAGCACCCAGTCGGCTGGGGTGGCGGCGGGGCAGCTCAGCGCGACGACGATGCCCACCGGGCGAGCGGCCATGGCCTCCAGGTCGGCCACCGCCGAGCCGACGGCCTTGCGCCCCACGTCGTGCGGGCCCGACCACACCTTCTTGAAGTGGACGTCCTCCACCATCGCGTCGGTGGAGACGACGACGTCGCCGTCCGGGGTGAACACGGCGGCGTCGTCCCCGGGGCCGACGCGGAGGGCGTCCGAGGTGGCCAGGCCGGCGGTGAGCGCCTCGATGAGCCCGAACTCGCCGAGCTCGTCGACCGTGCGAGCCGCCATCAGCGCAGCCCCATGGGCCGGTGGAGGGCCAGCTCGATGAGTTCGGCGATGAGATCGGGGTACGCGAGGCCGGTCGCCTCCCACAGCTTCGGGTACATCGAGAGGTAGGTGAAGCCGGGCATGGTGTTGAGCTCGTTGACGAAGATCTCCTCGTCGGGGGTCACAAAGAGGTCGACGCGGGAGAGCCCTTCGGCGCCCATGGCGGTGAAGGTGCGCGCGGCGATCCGCTGCACGCGGGCGAGCAGGGCGTCGGAGAGGTCGGCGGGGACGTCGAGGTCCACCTGCCCCTCGGGGGTGTACTTGGCCTCGTAGTCGTAGAACGCGTCGGCGGTGTGCATGCGGATCTCCCCGGCCAGCGAGACCCGCGGCGGGCCGTCGAGTGAGTCGAGCACGGCGAGCTCGATCTCGCGGGCCCCCACGAAGCCCTGCTCGACGACCACCTTGGGATCCCAGGTGAGCGCGTCCTCGACGCAGGCCGCGAGCTCGTCGATGCCGGCCGCCCGCGAGATGCCCACCGACGAGCCGCCGCGCGCGGGCTTCACGTAGACGGGGAAGGCCAGGTTGTCCTCGATGCGCCGGGTCAGGCGCGCGGAATCCTCCGCCCAGGCGTGGGCCGTGACCGTGACCCACGGGCAGGTGGGCAGCCCGGCCGAGACCAACCCGGCCTTCATCAGGTCCTTGTCCATCGACATGGCGGACGCCGCCACCCCGGCCCCCACGTAGCGCAGCCCGTGCATCTCGAACAGCCCCTGCAGGGTGCCGTCCTCCCCGAAGGGCCCGTGCAGCAGGGCGAACACGACGTCGAAGTCGCGGGCGTCGACGAGCGTGTCGCCGTCCAGCGTCGCGATGCGCCCACCGCGGGCGGTGGGGACCAGGACGGCCGTCGGCCGGTCCTCGTCCAGGCGCGGCAGCCGGCCGTCCTCGACGGCGAGCGACGCCATCTCGTCGGTGGACACCTGCACCCACCGGCCCGAGGGCGTGATGCCGATGCCGACCACCTCGAACCGCTCGGCGTCGATCGCGCGCGTCACCCCGCCGGCGGTGAGGCAGGAGACGTCATGCTCGGAGCTCACGCCCCCGAAGATGATCGCGACGCGTGTGCGGGAGACCTGCCGCATGTGGAGTTCCTTTCGGATGGCTGCCACCACACCCTAGCGAGCGCCGACGCGGCGTAGGCTCACGGCTCGTGGAGGAGACACGCGCTGTGACGGTGGGCCCGCCGGTGGAGGGGGGCTGGCGCGTCGTCGACGACGCCGGGCGCCCCTTGGTGCTGGCCCGCAGTGCCCTGGACGCCCGCCTGGTCAGCCTGAGGACCGGTCAGCGCCTGATCGCCCGCATGCGAGCCGGTGCCATCGTGGCGGCGTCCCTCCCCTGACCCTCGTGCGGCAATGCCATCTGTATAGACACTGCGTATGGACGCGGGTAGTCTCACGCGCATGGCGCTCAGCATTCGCAACCGGGAAACCGAGCAGGCCGTCCGCGCGTTGGCCTCGCGCACCGGTCTGACGCTCACCGAAGCGATCGACATGGCCGTCCGGGCACAACTTGACCTCACCGACGTTTCCGATGAGGCACGCGCAATCCGCGAGGCCCACCTGCATCGCGTGTTCGACGCGTGGCGGGAGGACCTCGACGTCACTGCGCTGCTGAGTGACGACGACCTGTATGACGAGGACGGGCTGCCGCGGTGATCGTCGACACCTCGGCGCTCGTCGCCGTGCTTCGTGGAGAAGAGGCCGCAGCCTTGGTCCTGCGCGCCATGGCAGGCGAGGCGTCACACCAGATGAGCGCGGCGACGCGCGTGGAACTGGGGTTGGTGCTGGGCGGGCAGCTCTCCGAGGACGACATCGATCGCCGTCTCGCCGAGCTTGGGATCGACGTGGTGGCCTTCACGCCGAAACAGGCACGGCTGGCGTCCGAGGGGCACCGCCGCTACGGCCGGGGTCACCACCGTGCCCGGTTGAACCTGGGCGACACCTTCTCGTACGCGCTCGCGCGCGACACCGGGTTCACCCTCCTCTGCGTGGGCGACGACTTCCGGCGCACCGACCTGCCGGTCGCCCCGTAACGTCGTGACGACTCCAGCCCGCCCCGGTGATCGGCATTTGGACCCGAGGAAATGGCGCCATGGCGCCATTTCCTCGGGTCCAAATGCCAACTACCCCCTGTGAGGGGTCAGTCGGCGACCTTGGCGGGGAGGGTGGCGACCTTCCAGCTCGGGCGCTCCGCCTCGTAGGCGTCGATCAGGTGGGCGCTCTGCAGCGTGACACCGATGTCGTCGAGCCCGTTCAGGAGGCGGTGGCGGGTGTAGTCGTCGATCTCGAACGGGTGCACGTCATCGCCCGCGGTGATCGTGGTGTCCTCCAGCGACACGGTGAGCTCGGCGCCCGGCTCGGCCTCGAGGTAGGCCCACAGCTCCTCGACGACCTCCTGGGGCACGCGCGCCACCAGCAGGCCGGCCTTGCCCGAGTTGCCCCGGAAGATGTCGCCGAAGCGGCTGCCGATGACCACCTTGAACCCGTAGTTCTGCAATGCCCACACGGCGTGCTCGCGCGAGCTGCCGGTGCCGAAGTCCGGGCCCGCCACCAGCACCGATCCTGCGCGGTAGGCGTCCGAGTTCAGCACGAAGTCGGGATCGCCGCGCCAGGCGGCGAACAGGCCGTCCTCGAACCCCGAGCGCGTCACGCGCTTGAGGTAGACCGCCGGGATGATCTGGTCGGTGTCGACGTTGCTGCGCCGCAGCGGCACGCCAATGCCGGTGTGGGTGGTGAAGGCGTCCATGTCAGTTCTCCTCGAGGTCGGCCGGCGCGCTCAGCGTGCCGCGCACCGCGGTGGCGGCGGCGACGGGCGGCGACACCAGGTGCGTGCGTCCGCCCTTGCCCTGGCGTCCCTCGAAGTTACGGTTCGAGGTGGACGCCGAGCGCTCGCCCGGCTTGAGCTGGTCGGGGTTCATGCCCAGGCACATCGAGCAACCGGCCTCGCGCCACTCGGCGCCGGCGGCGGTGAAGACCTTGTCGAGCCCCTCGTCCATCGCCTGCTTGCGAACGCGCGCCGAACCCGGCACCACCATCATGCGGACGCCGTCGGCCACGCGGCGGCCCTCGATCACGGACGCCGCGAGCCGCAGGTCCTCGATCCGGCCGTTGGTGCACGAACCGAGGAACACGGTGTCGACCTTGATGTCGCGCATCGGCGTCCCGGCCGTGAGCGCCATGTACTCCAGCGCGCGCTCGGCGGCGGACTGCTCGACGGGGTCGGCGAAGTCCGCCGGAGCGGGCACCGCGTCGCCCAGGCCCACGCCCTGGCCGGGGTTGGTGCCCCAGGTCACGAACGGAGTCAGCGCGGCGGCGTCAATGTCCACCTCGGCGTCGAACACGGCGTCGTCGTCCGACCGCAGCGTGCGCCAGTACGCCACAGCGGCGTCCCACGCCTCGCCCTGCGGGGCGTGCGGGCGTCCCTGCAGGTAGGCGAACGTGGTGTCGTCGGGCGCCACCATGCCGGCCTTGGCGCCCCACTCGATGCTCATGTTGCAGATGGTCATGCGCCCCTCCATCGACATAGTCTCGATGGTGGTGCCGCGGTACTCGACGATGTAGCCCTGGCCGCCGCCGGTGCCGACCTTCGCGATCAGCGCGAGGACGACATCCTTCGGCGTCACCCCCTCGGGCAGCTCGCCGTTGATGTTGACGGCCATGCGCTTGGCCGGCGCTTGGTTGAGCGTCTGGGTGGCGAGCACGTGCTCCACCTCGGAGGTGCCGATGCCGAACGCCAGCGCCCCGAACGCGCCGTGCGTGGCCGTGTGCGAATCGCCGCAGACGATCGTCATGCCCGGCTGGGTCACGCCCAGCTGCGGACCGATGATGTGGACGATGCCCTGGTCGGCGTCACCCAGGCTGTGGATGCGGATGCCGAACTCCGCCGCGTTCTTGCGCAGCGTGTCGACCTGCAGCCGCGACACGGGGTCGACGATCGGCAGGGTGATGTTCTCGGTGGGGGTGTTGTGGTCCTCGGTCGCGAGCGTCAGATCCGGACGCCGCACCGGACGCCCCGCCAGCCGCAGGCCGTCGAAGGCCTGGGGGCTCGTCACCTCGTGCACGAGGTGCAGGTCGATGTAGAGCAGGTCCGGCTCCCCCGGTGCGCTCCGGACGACGTGGTCGGCCCACACCTTGTCGCTGAGGGTCTTCCCCATCTGTTCGTTCCTTCCCCTTGTACTGCAACAGGCAGCCTACGCCTTGCATGTCACGATCTGAGACGGCAGTATCAGAGTATGGACAGTACTTCAGGGGTGGGCGTCCTCGACAAGGCGGCCCAGGTGCTCACGGCCCTCGAGCAGGGGCCGACCACGCTGGCCGGCCTCGTCACGGCCACCGGGCTGGCCCGGCCGACCGCCCACCGGCTCGCCGTCGCGCTCGAACATCATCGGCTGGTGAGCCGCGATCTGCAAGGCCGCTTCGTCCTCGGCCCCCGCCTGACCGAGCTGGCCTCGGCCGCCGGCGAGGACCGGCTGCTCGCCACCGCCGGCCCGGTGCTGACGCGGCTGCGCGACATCACCGGGGAGTCGGCGCAGCTCTTCCGCCGTCAGGGCGAGTACCGCATCTGTGCCGCCGCCGCCGAGCGTCCGGCCGGTCTGCGGGACACCATCCCCGTGGGCACGCAGCTCACCATGAGCGCCGGCTCGGCCGCGCAGGTGCTGCTCGCCTGGGAGGATCCGGAACGCATCCAACGCGGTCTGACCCACGCGACGTTCTCCGCCGTGGCGCTCTCGACCGTGCGGCGCCGCGGCTGGGCGCAGTCCGTGGCCGAGCGGGAGCCAGGGGTGGCCTCGGTCTCCGCGCCGGTGCGCTCCCCCGCCGGCAAGGTGATCGCCGCCGTGAGCGTGTCCGGACCCATCGAACGCCTGTCGCGCCAGCCCGGACGCCTCCACGCCCCGGCCGTGATGGCGGCCGCCGAGCGTCTGTCCGAGGTGCTGCGCCGCACCGGAGGCGAGGGCTGAGCCCCGCACACCCCTGGAACCAAGAAGACCCTCTCCGCCATGCGGAGAGGGTCTTGTTCCTGGTAGCCCCGACGGGATTCGAACCCGCGCTACCGCCTTGAGAGGGCGGCGTGCTAGGCCGCTACACAACGGGGCCAGGCGCGCTTTCAACGCTTGGAAGACGTTACCAGAACCTGCTCGGTGACTCGAAATCGCCTCCCAGCAGGGGTACTAGGACTCGAACCTAGACTGACGGAATCAGAATCCGGCGGGCTGCCAATTACCCCATACCCCTTCATCCCCCCGAGCGGCTGGCTGGCCGGTTGCCCGACCCTCCGTCCCCTTGAGGAAACGCCGACCCTGCCGGGCCAGCGAGAGAACACTCTAGTCCAGATGACCGGCCACGCTCAAACCGGGCGACCCCCGGCGGGTCCCTTGCCCCCTGCGTTGCCCTTGCCCTGTCCCTTGCCCTGGCCCTTGATCTGTCCCTCGCCCCGTCCCTTGCCCTGGCGCCGCGCCGCCCGAGCGGGGGCGGCCGCAGTCAACCGCGCCGGCCGGACGCGGCGCGCGACCAGCCAGACGACCAGGGTGAACAGCCCGAAGCGCGCCACGTCCCAGCCCGCCCCGACCCAGGTGACCTCGGTGACGGCGCGCACCTGGGCCATCGAGGACGCCAGCGCCCCCAGGGTGAACGACGTGACGTTGTTGACGACGTGCGCGGCGATCGCCGCCTCCAGGCCACCCGTCCGCCACACCAGCCAGCCGGCCAGCAGGCCGAAGGCGAACCGGTCGAGCACCAGGGCCGCGTTCGTCGAGGAGTGGAACATCGTGAACACGGCCGCCGAGGTGACGATGCCGAACCACGGCGCCGCCACCAGCGACCCCAGCGCCTGCATGAGGTAACCGCGGAAGAAGTACTCCTCCGCGGCGGCCTGCAGGGGCGTGGTGAGGAGCATCACGAGCAGGAAGAGCCACCACCGCGGCTGCGGCGCCAGCTCCCAGCTCGGCCCGCCCGGGGCGGTGAGGTTCTGCGCGACCAGCACGGCGAGCAGCGTCACGACGGCGATGCCGAAGCAGAGGGCGAACCAGCCGGGGCGCAGGCGTCCGACCACCGACGACAGGAAGCGCGGGTGGCCGCGGTGGATCAACACCACGAGCAGCACGGCGATGGGGAGGAGCACGGCGAGCCCGAGATGGCTGACCACCAACCCGAACGGAACCTCGTAGGCGACGAGGAGCCGGTAGGTGGCCTCAAAGGTGTCCGGACGCCCGAGGGCCAACCAATACGCGGCGGCCAAGAGCTGCATCACCAGCGGCGCGGCCACGACGAACGACAGCAGCCCGAGCGCGACGCCGAGGACGCCCTGCGCCAGACCGGCGGTGCCCGTCCGGAGCACGTGGGGGTAGTCGACGGACGGCGGCACCGGCTCGCGTGGCCACCGCTGCAGACCGGTGGCGCCGCTCATGCCTCGCCGGCGGCGTCCGCGTCGGACTCGGCGGTGACCGGGTTGGAGAGGGTGCCGATCTGCTCGATGGTGACGTGCACCGTGTCACCGGGCTCGATCCGGCCGACGCCCTCGGGCGTCCCGGTGAGGATCACGTCACCCGGCAACAGCGTCATCACCGAGGAGGCGAACGCGACGAGCTCGGCGATGCCGTGGACGAGGTTCGCGGTGGTGGACGCCTGCCGCTCGATGGTGCGACCGCCCCGGGTGAGGGTGGCGCCGAGCGCGAGGTCGGACGCCTCGTCGAGGCTGAGGTGCGTGACGATCCAGGGGCCGAGCGGGCAGAACGTGTCGAACCCCTTCGCGCGCCCCCACTGGCCGTCGGCGGACTGCAGGTCGCGGGCGCTGACGTCGTTGGCACAGGTGTAGCCGAAGATGACCTCGGCGGCGCGCTCGGCCGGGACGTCCTTGCAGATGCGTCCGATCACCACGGCGAGTTCGGCCTCGTGGTCGACCGCCTTCGTCTGGGTCGGGTAGACGATCGGTTCGCCCGGGCCCACGACCGACGTGTTCGGCTTGAGGAACATCATCGGCGTGGCCGGCACGTCGTTGTCGAACTCCGCGGCGTGGGCGGCGTAGTTGCGGCCGATCGCCACCACCTTGCTGCGCGGGATCACCGGGGCCACGAGCCGCACGTCGTCCAGCAGCAGGCGCTCGCCGGTGTACTGCACGGCGGTCACGAGCGGGTCACCATTGAGCACGGAGACGGTGTCGGGGTGTTCGCCCCCGTCCTCGGGGAGCTCGACGGTGCCGTAGTGGATGTCGTCGTCGTGGACGAAGCGGGCGATACGCATGGGCTCAGGTTATCGGGGCCGGGAGGGGGAGCTGTTCGGCCGGGGTGATCTGGTAGTCGGCCATGTAGTCGAAGACGCCGCGCAGCTCGACCCGCGCCGGGTCGCGGTAGTAGGGCCGTTGGGCGGCGGGGAACTCCTCCCACGTGCCAGCGACGTCGAAGGCCCAGGTGAAGAGGTTGGCCGGCTCGTCGGCGACGGCGAACAGGCAACCGAAGCCGTGCCGCTCGCGGACGGCGACGATGCGGCGCCAGATCGCCAGAAACTCGGCCCACGACCCCGTGATGGCATAGCGCCGCATGATGGCGAGCCGGTCGGTGACGCCCTCGGTGAGGATTTCCGCGCGCACCGGGCGCACCAGCACGTTGCGGAACACGTGGGGGCGCAGGTGCTCGGCCAGCTCGACGTGCTCGGGGTCTGCGGCCAGGGATGCCTCCCCCGCCGCCGGATCGTCGTGGGAGTACAGCCAGGTGACCTTGGGTTCGGCGTGGGTTTCGACGAACGCCCGGTGCCACACGAACCCGTGCCGCCGGCGCAGCGCGACCTCCTCGGGCCACGCGGCCCGCCAGGTGTCGAGGTGGTGGGGCTTCACCGAGAACCGGTGCAGGACGAGGGTCACGACCGCCATCCTCCCAGCAGCCAGGCCGCGCACCGACGGTTTCTCGACAGTGAGTGGGCGCTCATTCGCGTGCTGAGCGTGGTTGCGCGACTGCTCGCGGATCGAGTGTCACGTTTTCGTCGCGCGGCTCTCCCGAGACGCTGTCGGCTGATCGTCTAGCGTGGCCGCCGGGAGGAGAAGCGATGCGCGTGGATCTGAATGCCGACTCCGGGGAGTCGTTCTCGAGCTGGGCGATGGGCGACGACGCCGCGATGATGGCGCTCGTCTCCAGCGCGTCGGTGGCCTGCGGGTTCCATGCCGGCGACCCCTCGGTGATGCGGGCGACGGCCGCCCTGGCTGCCCGGCACGGGGTCACCGTGGGCGCCCACGTCGCCTACCGCGATCTGGCCAACTTCGGCCGCGTCTTCGTCGACGTCGCACCCGGCGACCTCGTGAACGCGGTCATCTACCAGTTCGGCGCCCTGGACGCGCTGGCCCGCGCCGCCGGCACGCACCTCGCCTACTGCAAGCCGCACGGCGCGCTCTACAACGCCATCGTCCACCACGAGGTCCACGCCGAGGCCGTCGCAGTCGCCCTGGCCGAGGTGCGCCCCGGGCTGCCGGTGCTGTGCCTGCCGAACTCCGCGATCGCCCGCGCCGCCGAGGCCCACGGGCTGCGCCCGGTGTTCGAGGCGTTCGCCGACCGCGCCTACACCCCCACCGGCACCCTGGTCAGCCGCCGCGAGCCGGGCAGCGTTCTGCACGACCCCGCCGCCATCGCCGGCCGCGTCGTTCAGATGGTCACGCAGGGCACGGTCGAGGCCATCGACGGCTCGCTCGTCTCCCTGGCCCCCGAGAGCGTCTGCGTCCACGGCGACACCCCCGGAGCGGTCGCCATCGCCCGCGCGGTGCGCTCCGCCCTGGATGACGCCGGCGTGCAGGTCGCCGCCTTCGCATGAGGATTCGGCCCTGCGGCGACCGCGCCTTCCTCGCCGAGCTGGACTCGTTGGACGCGGTGCTCGCCCTCCACGCCGCGCTGGCGACCCGGCGCCCGGCCGGGGTGGTCGACCTCGTCCCGGCCGCGCGCACGCTGCTGGTCCGCGCCGCCGATCCGGACGCCGCCGCGGCGGCCCGCGCCCTCATCGCCACTCTGGACCTGACGGCCGCCCCCCAGCGCGACGACGCGCTCGTCGAGATCCGCGTGCACTACGACGGGGCCGATCTCGCCGACGTGGCCCAGGCGACGGGCCTCAGCGTCGACGCCGTGGTCGCCGCGCACACCGGCCAGGTCTGGACCGCGGCGTTCGGGGGCTTCGCGCCCGGCTTCACCTACTGCGTCGGCGAGAACGACTCCCTCACGGTGCCGCGCCGCGCCACGCCCCGCACCTCGGTTCCGGCGGGCGCGGTGGGCCTGGCCGGGGAGTTTTCGGCGGTCTACCCTCGCGCCACCCCGGGGGGCTGGCAGCTGATCGGCACCTCACCGGACGTGCTGTGGGACGCCGCCCGCACCCCGCCCGCGCTGGTCGCCCCGGGCAACCGCGTGCGCTACGTCGCGGCGCGCGAGGCGGTGACGCTGCGCCCCACCCCCGCCGAGAAGGCTGCGGCCCGTCCCGTGCCCCTAGACCAGGGCCTGGAGATCCTCACCACCGGGGCGCAGGCGCTGGTGCAGGATCGCGGCCGGCCCGGGTTCGCCGATCTGGGCGTCTCCGCCTCCGGCGCGACCGACCGGGCGTCGGCGGCCGCCGCGAACACCCTCGTGGGCAACCCACCGGACGCCGCCCTCATCGAGTGCGTGGCCGACCCGTCGAGCGACGCGCTGGCCGTCCGTGCCCGGGAGACCCTGCTCGTCGCCGTGACCGGCGCCTCCGTCCGGCTCACCCTCACCGGGCCCGCCACCTGCGCGGAGCCGCCCGCCGACACCCCGCTGGTGCTGCACGCCGGGCACACCCTCACCCTCGGGGAGGCGGATGCCGGCCTGCGCGCCTACCTGGCGGTGCGCGGCGGCCTCGCCGCCGAGCGGGTGCTCGGCTCGGCGGCCACCGACCTGCTCTCCGGGGAGGGTCCGGCACCCCTACGCCCCGGCGACGTGCTCGCGGCCGGCCGCACGACCGGCCTCGCCGCGGTCCCGCTGGCCCGGCACGCCACCCCATCCCTGCCCCGCCATCTCGACGCCCGCGTCCACCTCGGCCCGCGTGACGACTGGTTCACCCCCGACGCGCTCACCTCGTTCCTGGCCCAGCGCTGGACGGTCACGCCTCGCTCCAACCGCATCGGGATGCGGCTGGCGGGTGATCCCCTGACCCGGGTCGTCACCGGCGAACTCCGCTCCGAGGGCGTCGTGGCGGGCGCCGTCCAGGTACCCGCCGACGGCCAGCCCGTGGTCTTCGGCCCCGACCACCCCGTCACCGGCGGCTACCCCGTCATCGCGGTGGTGGCCGACGCCGATATCGACCGCCTCGCCCAGCTCCCACCCGGTTCGACGGTGCGGTTCGTCCGCGCCGACTGAGCGGCGCGCGCCTGCCATACTCGCCTCCATGAGCACTTTCGACGTCGTCGACCTGATCCGCACCAAACGCGACGGCGGCGTGCTGTCCGACGACGAGATCCGCTGGCTCATCGACGCCTACACCGCCGGAACCGTCGGTGATGAGCAGATGGCTGCGATGGCGATGGCGATCTTCTTCCACGGCCTGGACGCCCGCGAGCTGCCCACCTGGACGACGGCGATGATCGAGACCGGCGAGCGCATGGATTTCAGCTCCCTGTCGCGCCCCACGGCCGACAAGCACTCCACCGGGGGCGTCGGCGACAAGATCACGCTCCCCCTCGCCCCGATCGTCGCCGCGTGCGGCGTCGCCGTGCCGCAGCTCTCGGGTCGGGGCCTGGGGCACACCGGCGGCACGCTCGACAAGCTCGAGGCGATCCCCGGCTGGCGCGCCGATCTCGACAACGCCGCGATGCTGCGGCAGCTCGAGGAGGTCGGCGCGGTGATCTGCGCGGCCGGCTCGGGCCTCGCGCCGGCCGACAAGAAGCTCTACGCGCTGCGCGACGTCACCGGCACCGTCGAGGCGATCCCGCTCATCGCGAGCTCCATCATGAGCAAGAAGATCGCCGAGGGCACGGGCGCGCTGGTGCTCGACGTGAAGACCGGCGCGGGTGCCTTCATGAAGACCCGCGAGCGCTCCGCCGAGCTGGCCCGCACGATGGTCGAGCTGGGCACCGCGGCGGGCGTCACGACCGTCGCCCTCGTCACGGCCATGGACGCCCCGCTCGGCCGCTCGGCCGGCAACGCCGTCGAGGTCGCGGAGTCGGTCGAGGTGCTGGCCGGCGGCGGCCCGGCCGACGTCGTCGAGCTCACGCTCGCGTTGGCCGCCGAGATGCTCGCGGCGGCGGGGGTGGACGCCGACCCGGCTGCGGCGCTGGCGTCCGGCCGCGCGATGGACACCTGGCGGGCGATGATCCGCGCCCAGGGCGGCGATCCAGACGCCCCGCTGCCCACCCCGAAGCACGTGGAGGTCGTCACCGCACCCGCCTCGGGCGTCATCCAATCCCTGGACGCCCTCGCCGTCGGCGTCGCCGCCTGGCGCCTCGGTGCCGGACGGGCCCGCAAGGAGGATCCGGTGCAGGACGCCGCCGGGGTCACCTGGACGGCCGGGGTCGGCGACACCGTCACGCAGGGGCAGCCGCTGTTCGAACTGCACACCGACACCCCCGAGCGCATCGACCGGGCCCGCGAGGCGCTGGCCGACGCGGTCGTGATCGGCGCGGACGCCGCAGAGCCAGGGCCGGTCGTGCTGGAGCGCATCGCCGCGCCGTGAGGCGGCGCGCGGAGGGCGCACGCGACCGGCCCTCACCGCGCGTCAGTTCTTGGCGTAGATGCCGCCGCCCTTGTCCAGGCGGCGCTGGCGCTGCCAGTCGTCGAAACGGTTCGGGTGGCGCACCTTGATGGTGCCCAGGGCACCCTTGCCGCGCACGACCAGGAGGGGTTCGCGTCCGACCGGCCGGGTGTCGACGACGCTCTTGATGGTCCCGAGGCCCTTCTCGACCCGGCTCACGTCGGCGCCCCAGCCGTCGGGGACGATGAGGATCGCGTCGCCGGCGCCACCGTGCACCACCACGTCGACGATCTCGGAGGTCAGCCGCGCGTCCACGAAGTTGAGCTTCACGTTGGACGCCACCGGGTGCAGCTCCAGGAACGGCGGCACCTCCCACGGGCCGGCGCGCACCACGTCGTCCCACCGGGCCGTCAGCACCAGCGGATCCTGCCACGCCCAGCCCGGCTCACCGGCGCGCTGCCGGGCCTGCAGCGCCGCGGTGTTCACCACCAGCTCCACGTCGGTCGGCGGCAACAGATCGGCCAGCAGCGGGCGCAGGTCGTCGCGCGTGCGCGCGGCCAGGGCGCCCTCGATGCGGCCGTCCAGCTCTTCCAGCGTGAGCCGGCCGTCGGCGGCGGCCTCGCGGAGCGTCTCGACCGCCTGCTCCCGCTCGGCGTGGCCGATGCGGATCGCGCCGGAGTCCGGGGTGCTCATGACGCCAGACTACCCAGCGGGCCGGCGGCGTCCTGCCGGACCGATGTCATCAACTGCCCAACCGTTCCTGCTCAACGGACGCCGGCCGGCTCGGCCGCGTGGTGGGGCAGCAGCCCCCACAGGTAGGCGTCGTGCAGGGCCTCCCAGGACGCCTCCACGACGTTGGTGCCGACACCCACGGTCGTCCAGGTGCGGTCACCGTCGCTGGTGTCGATGAGGACGCGGACGATCGCGTCCGTGCCGTGCCCCATCTCGATGATGCGCACCTTGTAGTCGATCAACTCGAACCCCTCGACGGCCTTGAACGCCGGCGTCAGTGCTTGCCGGAGCGCGATGTCGAGCGCGCTGAGCGGGCCGAACGCCTCGCCGACGCGGCTCGTCACCCGCTCGCCGACGGCCACCTTCACCGTCGCCTCGGAGTCGCCCTCCTCGGTGGGCTCGCTCGAGGTGAGCACCCGCCACTTCTGCACCGCGAACGGCGCCTCCAACTCGCCGAGCTCGTCGCGCAGCAGCAGCTCGAAGCTCGCGTCGGCCGACTCGTAGCTGTACCCCGCGGCCTCGCGCTGCTTGACGCGATCGGTGATGCGGGCCGCCACCTCGCGGTCGGAGAGGTCGAAGCCCAGCTCGTCGCCCTTGAGCTGGATGTTGGCGCGCCCCGCCATGTCCGACACCAGCATCCGCATGTCGTTGCCCACGAGCGTCGGGTCGGTGTGCTGGTAGAGGTTGGCGTCCACCTTGATGGCGGACGCGTGCAGCCCGGCCTTGTGCGCGAACGCGGAGTGACCGACGTAGGGCTGCCGCGCGTTGGGGGCGACGTGGGTGACGGCGGCCACCGCGTGCGAGATGGACGTCGCCTTGGCCAAGTTTTGGTGCGGCACCACGCTCCAGCCGTACTTGAGCTGCAGGTTGGCCATCACGGTGACGAGGTCCGCATTGCCGGTGCGCTCGCCGTGGCCGTTCATGGTGCCCTGCACGTGCATGGCGCCGGCGTCGACCGCGGCGAGGGTGTTCGCGACCGCGCAGCCGGTGTCGTTGTGGCAGTGGATGCCCAGGTCGACGCCCACGGCGCCGGCGGCGCTCACGATCTCACCCATCCAGGTGGGCAGCATGCCGCCGTTGGTGTCGCACAGCACGACGACCTCCGCGCCGGCGTCCGCCGAGGCCCGCACCACCTCGAGCGCGTAGGACGGGTTGGCGCGGTAGCCGTCGAAGAAGTGCTCGCAGTCCACGAACACCCGCCGGCCCTCGCCGGTGAGGAACTGCACGGTGTCGGTGATCATGGCCAGGTTCTCGGTGAGATCGGTCCGCAGCGCACGGAAGACGTGCTCGTCGTGACTCTTGGCCACCAGGCAGACGACCTCGGTCTGGGCGTCCACCAGGGCGCGGGTGAGCGGATCGCTCGACGCCTTGCCGCCGACGCGGCGGGTGGCGCCGAACGCCGCCAGCTTCGCGTGCTCCAGCTCGAGCTCACCGGACGCGGCCGCAGCGAAGAAGGCGGTGTCGTTGGGGTTGGCGCCGGGCCAGCCGCCCTCGATGAAGTCGACCCCCAGCTCGTCCAACAGTCGGGCGATCTTGAGCTTGTCGGCGACCGTCAGCCGCAGGCCCTCCTGCTGGGCGCCGTCGCGCAACGTGGTGTCGTAGAGGTGGAACGCGTCGGGGGCGACGGGGAGGGTCGTCATCGTCCGTCCTTCGTGGGTCTCGCGGTGGTCCGGGCGGCGCCCGGTCAACCTGTCGATGATCGCCCATCGCGTCTTGCCCCTCGACTCCGCGTCTCGCCGGGCGAGACGGGCGGGCCGCGCCGGGTTGTCACCCGGGCGTGCTAGAACGGAGGCATGGCTGAGACCAACCTCCGTGGAAACCCCGTGCACACCTCCGGCGAACTGCCCCCCGTGGGCAGCCCCGCCCCCGCCTTCACCCTCGCCGGCGCCGACCTGTCCGACGTGACGCTGGCCGACCACGCGGGGCGCCGCGTCGTGCTCAACATCTTCCCCAGCGTCGACACCGGCGTGTGCGCCACCAGCGTGCGCCGCTTCAACGAGCTGGCCGCCGGGCTGCCCGACACGACCGTCCTGTGCGTGTCGGCCGACCTGCCCTTCGCCCTGGCCCGGTTCTGCGGCGCCGAGGGCATCGACAACGTGGTCACCGCGTCCACGTTCCGCTCCTCGTTCCCCCACGACTACGGCACCGCGCTGGTGGACGGCCCGATGGCCGGCCTCAACGCCCGCGCCGTCGTGGTGGTGGCCGCCGACGGCACCGTCGCCCACCGCGAGCTCGTGCCCGAGATCGGCCAGGAGCCCGACTACGACGCGGCCATCTCCGCCCTGGGCTGAGCCCGTCTCCTGCCCCGGAGCCCCGCGGTCCCGCGTCGCGCCGCCGCGGCGCGGGGCCACGTGGCTATGCTCGGGGGGCAGACCTGAAGGGAGCCCGCCCGATGCCCGATCTCGCCGACCGGATCAGCCGCGGGGCCGTCGCGGCCCTCGACCTGGCCCCCTTCGACGACCGCTTCGCCCGCCTCTCGCGCCAGGTGCTCGCCGGCGGCGCCTCACGCTTCTCCCGCGTGGTCGCCGACGACGAGCCGGTGCAGTACGTGGTGCCCGTCGGCCTGCCGCACGAACGCATCGACTACGGCGCGCTCGTCATCCAGACCACCCGCGCCGGTGTCGTGTGGCGGGACGCGGGCGGCGTCGACCACCACCGCGTCGCCGACCTCGGCGGCCAGGACGCCCACTTCTCCGGGCTCACCCTCGGCGGGGAGCAGTGGGTGCGCTTCGACATCGGGGACGACTTCACCGTGCTCGTCCCCCCCGTGTCCTCCCCCGAGCTGCGCCGGACCGTCGCGCGGCTCCTCGACGCCCGCCCCGGGACGGCACGCACCGGCACCGTCCCCGAGCCGGAACGCGAGCCCGCCCCCGTGGTGGTGGCCACGCCCGAACCCCAGGAGCCCGTCGAACCTCAGGAGCCGGCCGTCGAGCCCGAACCGGAGTCCGTCTGGCAGCCCGACGAGGCCCCGGTGGACGCCGACGCCACGCAGGCGATGCCGGTTGCCGAGCCGGACGGCGACGGGGTGCCGCCGGAGCAGGCCGGCTCGGACGCCGACCAGACCGTCGCGCTCGACCCGGACGCGCCGGACCCCGACCAGACCGTCGCGCTCGACACGGGCGCACCGGACCGGGATGTGCCGGCCCCGGATGTGCCGGACCCGGATGCCACCGTCGCGCTCCAGGCGGCACCCGTCGGCGCGGGCGCGACGGCCGCGATGCCCGCCCCGGCGCCGGAAGCCCCCCGTCCGGAGGATGACGAGGTGGAGCTCTACCGTGCCGAGGACCGCCAGCCCGGGGTGTCTCCCCTGCCTGCAGCCACGCGGGCTCCCCTGGGGGACGACCACGCCCAAGCCGTGGCGGCACCCCCGGCCCACGACCGGCTCACCCCGACCCGCCCCGTCGCCGCACCGGCCTCGGCGTCGCCGGGCATGTCACTGACCCTGCGAGGCTTCTTCATCGGCCTGGCCGCCGCGCTGGTGGGGGGCGGGCTCGCGTTGGCGATCCGGCTCCTCGCCGGCTGACCCGGTCGTCGTCGCAGAGCCCCCGGAACTCCCCCGCCCCAGGCGACGCCGCTGGCTGGCCCTGACGGCCAGGGCGCCCACCGCAGTGACCCCCAGCCCGGTGCCGACCCACAGCGCGCGCTCATCATGGCCCCCGCCGGCGGCCGGCGTCGCGGCGGCGGGATCCATGGCGCCCGCCGTGGGTGAAACCGCTGAGGTGGCGGGTGTGGTGGACGCGGTGGAGCTGACAGCGCCGCCAGCCGGCGCCGAGGTCGGTGTCGGGGTCGGAGTCGGTGTTGGGGCCGGGGCGGGCGCCAGGAGCGCAGCGGCCGCGGGAGCCAGCTCGGTACGCACCAGGGGGTACAGGGCGTCGCCGGGGCAGGCGGTCAGGGACATGTCGCGATGGGCGGCGACGGCGTCCGTGGTGACGTCGACGCCGCGGGCCCAGCGGTTCGACCCGCGGGAGGTGAACGTGACCGGCGCGCCCAGGTCGATGCCGTCGCGCTGGGCGAGCCAGGCCAGCAGCGCGGCCATGGCGTCCATCGCCGCGGGCGGCGGGGGCGCGGCGGCGAAGTCGCCGAGGAAGCAGCAGAGCTGCGCAAAGCCCTGCGAGCCCCCGGACGCGTCCCCACGCACCGGGCCGGCGAGGCTGCCCTGCCGGCCCTCCCAGATCCCACCGAACCGGTCGACGATGAAGTTGTACGCCACGTCCGGCCACGCGCGCTCCGGCCCGGTGTGGAAGGCGAACACCGACTGCAGCTGCCGCGCTACCCCCTCGGCGTCATACGTGTTCGACGTCGCGGTGTGGTGCACCAGGAGGAACCGCGGGGCCTCCTCGATGGCGAGCGCCCCGCGTGGCGCCCGGCCGTTCGCCCAGGCTTCACGGGGTGCGATGTCGGGCCGCGATCCGGGCCGCAGCGGTGCCGCGGCGGCGGCGTCCGCCCCGACGACGAGCGGGGTCAGCGCCATCCCGGCGAGGACGCGGCGGCGGGAGAGCTGCACGCCTCAGTCGCCGACCCTGCGCGGGTAGCACTGGTTGCGGTCACTGATGCCGAGGTCGTCGCACACGGCGACGGCGGCCTGGGAGCTCGCGGCACCCGGAACGGCGACGACCCAGTAGTCGGGGGTGAAGCCGAACGCGTTGCTGTCCAGGACGACCGGGCGGTGCTGCTCGTTGCCCATGCCGGCCGCCTGGGCCATCGCCTCCTCAGCCGAGACCGAGGCCTGCGGCAGCGACCGCAGCACGGTCACGAACGTCCCGGCGGGCAGCTCCGTGACGACGCCCGCAGGGGGCGCGGACGCGCTCGGCGTCGCCTCCGGGGTGGGCGTCGGCGAGGCGGTGGGCGTGGGTGAGGGCGTGGTCGCGCTCGGCTCGGGGGCCGGCGAGGTGGCGTCCGGTGTGGTGGCGACCGGTGTGGTGGCGTCCGGCGTGGTCGCCACCGTCGGGGAGGTGACGGGGTCGGGCGCGGGCTCGGCGGTGCGCGGCACGAGCTGGAGCCACGCGAACACCACCACGAGGATGCCGACCACGGCACCCAACGCGACGCCGAGCGCGAGGTTGCCGCGTGGGGCGGGAGCGTTACTGGTCATCGTGCCCTCCTGTTCAGACGACGCGGCGGAGCCACCCGTGCCGGTCCTCCGACCGACCGTACTGGATGTCCAGGATCGCGTCGCGGAGGCCGAGCGTGCGGGTGAACGACTGCTCGGCCAGGCGCCACTCGCCGTGGTGGCTCTTGAAGCCCGCGATGGGGCTGATGACGGCGGCGGTGCCGCAGCAGAACGCCTCGGTGAAACGGCCGGACGCGATGCCGCCCAGCACCTCGCTGGCGCTGAGCCGCTCCTCGCGGGGCGTGAGACCGAGATCCGCGGCAACGGTGAGAATCGAGTCGCGGGTGACGCCGTCCAGAATCGTGCCGGTCAGCTCGGGGGTGATGAGGTCGCCGTCGGCGCTGATGAGGAAGATGTTCATGCCGCCGAGTTCCTCCACCCGGTCCTTGCCCGCCGGCTCGATGAACATCACCTGCGTGCAGCCGTGCTCATAGCCCTCATACTGGGCGACCAGGCTGGCGGCGTAGTTGCCCCCGCACTTGGCTGCTCCGGTGCCGCCGATGCCGGCGCGGGCCCACTCGTCGGTGACCCAGATGTCGATGCCTGCCACCCCGGCGGCGCCGAAGTACCGGCCAGCGGGCGAGGCGATGACGTAGAACGTGACGCCCTCGGCCGCGCGGATCCCGAGGAACGGTTCCGAGGCGATCATGAAGGGGCGGATGTAGAGGCTCTGTTCTCCGTTCGCCTCCGGCACCCACGCGGCGTCGACGGTCACGAGCTGGCGGA
Source organism: Propioniciclava soli (assembly GCF_038502305.1). Classification (NCBI taxonomy): domain Bacteria; kingdom Bacillati; phylum Actinomycetota; class Actinomycetes; order Propionibacteriales; family Propionibacteriaceae; genus Propioniciclava; species Propioniciclava soli. The sequence continues at coordinate 1,576,773 of NZ_CP115965.1, read as the reverse complement.
CGGCCTCGATGAAGTCGTCGGCCGGCAGGTGGGGCAGCATGAGCCGGTCGGCCGAGGTCTGCAGCCGGGCGGCGTTCTTCTCGGGGCGGAAGAGCCAGATCGACCCGTCGGCGTGCCGGTAGGCCTTGAGTCCCTCGAAGATCTCCTGCGCGTAGTGGAAGACGGCGGCCGACGGGTCCAGCGTGATCGGGCCGTAGGGCAGCACCGCGGCGTCGTGCCAGCCGCGCTCCTTCGTCCAGGAGATGCGCACCATGTGGTCGGTGAAGTGCACCCCGAAGCCGGGGTCGGCCAGGACGGCGGCGCGCTCCGCGTCCGTCCGGGCGGCGGTGCTGCGCTGGATCTCGAAGGAGAGGGACATGGGCGTCAGAATACCGCTGCGCGGGCGTCACCCCTGAGACGCCCACGCCGCCACGGACGCGGCCACCGGTAGGCTGGGCCGACGTGACTGACCCCAAGCAGACCCTGGCCGCGAAGCAGACCCTGGCCGTGATCGGTGGAGACGGCATCGGCCCCGAGGTGGTGGCCGAGGGCCTCAAGGTGCTCACCGCCACCGTCGGCGACGCGGCGTTCGACCTCGTGCCCTACGACCTGGGCGCCCAGCGTTGGCAGCGCACCGGCGAGGTGCTGCCCGACTCGGTGCTCGAGGAGTTGCGCGGCGTGGACGCCATCGTCCTCGGCGCCGTCGGCGCGGCGCCCGGCTCGACGGCGATCCCGTCCGGCCTGTTGGAGCGCGGGCTGTTGCTGAAGCTGCGTTTCGCGTTCGACCAGTACGTGAACCTGCGCCCATCCAAGCTGTACCCCGGCGTCGTCACCCCGCTCTCGGACGCCGTCGTCGGCCGGGGGCCCATCGACTTCGTGGTCGTGCGCGAGGGCGTCGAGGGCCTGTACGCCGGCGTCGGTGGCTCGATGGCCACCGGGACCGCCTTCGAGGTCGCCAACGAGGTGTCGGTCAACACCGCGCGCGGCGTCGAGCGCGTGGTGCGGGACGCCTTCGAGCGCGCCCTGCGCCGCCGCAAGAAGGTGACGCTCGTCCACAAGCACAACGTGCTGGTGAATGCCGGCGGGCTGTGGAACCGGCTGTTCACCGCCGTGGCGCAGGAGTACCCCGATGTCACCACCGACTACCTGCACGTGGACGCCACGATGATCATGCTGGTGCAGGATCCGCAGCGCTTCGACGTCATCGTCACCGACAACCTGTTCGGCGACATCATCACCGACCTCGCGGGCGCCGTCACCGGCGGCATCGGGCTGTCCCCCTCGGCGTGCATCAACCCCGAGGGGACGAACCCGTCGATGTTCGAGCCCGTGCACGGCTCCGCGCCCGACATCGCCGGGCAGGGCGTCGCCGACCCGACCGCCACGATCAGCTCCATGGCCCTGCTGCTCGACCACCTCGGACGCCCCGAGGACGCCGCCCGCATCGAGACGGCCGTGGACGCCGACGTGGCCGAGCGCGGGGCGTCCCGCCGCTCGACGAGCGCGATCGGGGACGCCATCGCGGCGCGCGTCTGACGCCGTTCAGGCCGCGCGCGCGTCCTCGTCCCGGCGGGGATTCGGCGCGGGGGCGTCCGGCTCGCGCGTCCTCCAGAATGTGTGCCGCTCGCCGAACACCCAGCCGCGGACCCACCAAGTGAGCTCCACCAGCGCGGCACCCACCAGCCCGCACAGCAGCCCGACGGCCATCATCGGCCGATTGGACGTGTCGAGCAGGAAGAGGTGCTGGGTGGTCGCGTTGAGGAAGATGAGCGCGTACGCCCCGAACGAGGCCGCCACCAGCGCCACGCGCCACCACTCGTAGGGCCGCGCCACGACGGCGAGCACCCACGTGGCCGCGATGATGAGACAGGACAGCGTGGCCGCGGCCACCTGCTCGCGGACGAGTTCGTCCGCGGTGCCCGTGGGGGGCAGCACCAGCAGGTAGGTGGTGAAGGTGGCCGCCGCGACGATGGTGCCGGCGGGCAGCCCGAGCCGCATGACCCGCTGGACGAATCCCGGTCGTGCGCGCTCGTGGTTCGGCGCCAGGGAGAGCAGGAAGGCCGGGATGCCGATCGTGAACCAGCCGGTGATCGTGACGTGGATCGGCTGGAAGGGGAACGGCAGCCGCCACAGCACGACGAGCAGCGCGAGCACCGCCGAGTAGACCGTCTTGGTGAGGAAGAGGTTGGCGACCCGCTCGATGTTCCCGATGACGCGGCGCCCCTCGGCCACGACGTGCGGCAGGGTGGCGAACCGGTCGTCCAGCAGCACGATCTTGGCGACCGAGCGGGTGGCGGAGGACCCAGAACCCATGGCGACGCCCAGGTCGGCGTCCTTGAGGGCGAGCACGTCGTTGACGCCGTCCCCCGTCATCGCCACCGTGTGCCCCTCGGCCTGCAGGGCGTGCACCATGCCGCGTTTCTGCTGCGGGCTCACCCGGCCGAAGACGCTGTGGGTGGTAACCGCCTCGCCGAGCCGCTCGGGCGAGGTGAGACCCCGCGCGTCGACGGGCGGCCCGGCATCGAGACCCAGCGCACCGGTCACCGCTGCGACCGAACCCGCGTTGTCACCTGAGATGACCTTCACGTCGACGCCCTGCTCGGCGAAGTAGGCCAGGGTCTGCGCGGCGTCCGGGCGGACGCGCTGTTCCAGGACGACCAGCGCCACCGCGTCCACGGCGCCGGGGGCGTCCCCGGCGTCGACCGGAACCGCGGTGCGCCCCAGCAGCAGCACCCGCAGGCCGGTGACCGCGATCTGCTCGGCGCGCGCCGCGGCGGCGGCGTCCCCCAGCACGTCCGGCGCGCCGAGCACCCAGGAGCCCTGCTCGGCGAAGGTGACGCCCGACCACTTCTTCGCCGACGTGAAGGGGGCACGGGCCTGCGGCGTCCACAGGCTGGCCGGCTCCCCCACCTCCTCGGCGATGGCCTGCAGGGAGGCGTTGGGGTGCGGGTCGGCGGCGGCGAGCTGGGCGAGGGCGGCCCGGATGCGGGAGGCGTCCACGTCGGCCAGGGCGACGATGTCGCCGCAGCGCATGCCGTTCTCGGTCAGCGTGCCGGTCTTGTCGGCGCAGACCACGTCCACGCGGGCGAGCCCCTCCAGGGCGGGCAGCTCCTGGACGAGGCACTGTCGCTTGCCGAGGCGGACGACGCCGAGAGCGAACGCCATCGAGGTGAGGAGGATCAACCCCTCGGGCACCATCGGCACCAGGGCGCCGGCCATGCGCAGCACGGCCTGGCGCCAGTCGGAGCCGGTGTAGAGGAGCTGGACGATCACCGTGGCGATCCCGACCGGGATGAGCAGCCAGGTGATGAATCTGAGGATCCGGTTGATGCCGCCCTGCAACTCCGAGCGCACCAACGTGAAGCGGGACGCCTCGGCGACCAGCTGGGCGGCGTAGGCGTCCGCCCCCACCTTGGTCGCGCGGTAGACGCCGGCCCCCGACACCGCGAAACTGCCCGAGAGGACGGCCTCGCCGGCGCCCTTGGGCTCCGGGTCGGACTCGCCGGTGAGCAGCGACTCATCCACCTCCAGGTAGTCGGCCTCGACGATCTCCCCGTCCACCACCACCTGGTCCCCCGGGGTGAGCACGATGAGGTCGTCGAGCACGATCTCGTCGCGCGCGACGCGCGCCTCGCCCGTGCTGCGTCGCACCAGCGGCCGGGCCTCACCCAGCACCGCGAGACTGTCCAGCGTTCGCTTGGCACGCAGCTCCTGGATGATGCCGATCGCCGAATTCGCGATGATGAGCAGCCCGAAGGCGCCGTTGATCCACGAGCCGGTGGCGAGCACGATGACGAGCAGCACCGCAAGAATGGCGTTGATCCGCGTGAACACGTTGGCGCGCACGATCTCGCCGACGGTGCGGCCGCTGCGGGGCGGCAGCGTGTTCACCTCCCCGCGGGCCACGCGGGCGGCGACGTCCTCCGGGCTCAGGCCGGCGCTGGCGGCCGTGGTGCTGGTCACGCGGGCCAGCATGCCAGAGGGGCGCCGCGCGGCCCACGATCTGGGGCAGGCGACACCAGGCGCCGCTCCGATTCCGACCTGGAGTCGCGACCCAGCTCCTCCTGGGGACGGAGCCGGCACGCCGCCCCACCCGCCACGCTTCTGAGAATCTTTCAGATTTCTCTTGGGTTTCGCTCAGTATGGTCCTACTCTGGCGCCGTCAGGGCACACCGGAGGGTGGCCCGCCAACGATGAAGGACGCAACGACATGAACAAGACCTCCCGGCGCGCAGCCGCCCTCGTCGCCGCCGCCGCCGTGGGCTTCGGCACCCCCGTGCTCGCCGCCACTCCCGCGCAGGCCGCCTCCGTGTGGGACGCCGTCGCCCAGTGCGAGTCGGGTGGTCGCTGGAACATCAACACCGGCAACGGGTACTACGGCGGGCTGCAGTTCAGCAGCTCCACGTGGCGCGCATACGGCGGTCGCGAGTTCGCCCCCAACGCCCACCAGGCCACCCGGGAGCAGCAGATCGTCATCGCGCAGCGCACGCTGGCGGGCCAGGGCCCGGGCGCGTGGCCGACTTGCGGCAAGCGGGCCGGCCTGACCCGCGCCAACGGCGGTGCCGCGTCCGCCAGCGCGGCGACCACCGCCGCCGCCCCGACGGCATCGACCACGACCGCGCGCACCGCCACCACCACCCGCTCGGCCGAGCGGGCGGCGACGCCGGCCGCCACGGGCAAGGTCGTCACCGTGAAGCGGGGCGACACGCTCGCCAGGATCGCCCGCGCCCACGGCGTGTCCGGCGGATGGCGGACCCTGTGGGAGCTCAACCGCTCCACCATCGCCAACCCGAACCGCATCAGCGTCGGCCAGCAGGTCGTCATCGGCTGAGGCCCCACGATCCCGTCGGTGCCGGCTCCCCCATGGCCGGCGCCGACGGCCCCCCTCCTCCAACGAACCAGGGCACCCCGCAGCTGCGGGGTGCCCTGGTTGGTTGTCCGGTGCGTGCCGGACGTGGCTGCGGCCGCGTCAGCGCGCGGCGTGGCCCTCGACGTAGTCGTCGTCGTGGCTCTTGACCCACGCCATGAGCTTGCGGAGTTCCTTGCCCGTCTTCTCGATCGGGTGCGCCTCGGCCTTCTCGCGGAAGGCGGTGAACTCCGGGGCGCCGGCGTCCTGGTCGTCGATGAAGCGCTGCGCGAACGCGCCCGACTGGATGTCGGTGAGCACGTCCTTCATCGACGCCTTGACCCGCTCGTCGATGACGCGCGGCCCGGACACGTAGTCGCCGAACTCGGCGGTGTCGGAGATGCTCCACCGCTGCTTGGCGATGCCGCCCTCGTACATGAGGTCGACGATCAGCTTGAGCTCGTGCAGGCACTCGAAGTAGGCGACCTCGGGCTGGTACCCCGCCTCGATCAGCGTCTCGAAACCGGCCTGGATGAGGGCGGACGCGCCGCCACAGAGCACAGCCTGCTCGCCGAACAGATCGGTCTCGGTCTCCTCGGTGAACGTGGTCTTGATGCCACCGGCCCGCAGGCCACCGATCGCCTTGGCGTAGCTGAGCGCGAGCGGCCAGGCCTCGCCGGAGGCGTCCACCTCGACGGCCACGATCACGGGGACGCCCCGGCCCTCCGCGTATTCGCGGCGGACGAGGTGCCCCGGGCCCTTCGGGGCGACCATGCAGACGTCGACACCCTCGGGGGCGGTGATGTAGCCGAACCGGATGTTGAAGCCGTGGGCGAAGAACAGGGCGTCGCCAGGCTGCAGGTGCGGCTCGATCTCCTCGGCGTAGATCTTCCGCTGGTGCTGGTCGGGGGCCAGGATCATGATGAGATCGGCCTCGGCGGCGGCGTCCGCGACGCTGACCACCCGCAGACCCTCGGCCTCCGCCTTGGCCGCGCTCGAGCTGCCCTCCCGCAGGCCGACGCGGACGTCGACGCCGGAGTCACGCAGGCTCAGCGCGTGGGCGTGGCCCTGGCTGCCGTAGCCGATCACGGCGACGGTGCGGCCCTGGATGACCGACAGGTCGGCGTCGTCGTCGTAGAACATCTCTGCCATGGATGTGTTCCTCACTGTGTGATGTGGTGGAGAGAAATCAGTGGTGGTACAGGCGGCCACCCTTGGTGGCCCGATCGGTGAGCGACTTGCTGCCGCGCCCCACGGCGACGAGGCCGGACTGGACCAGCTCGCGGATGCCGTAGGGGCGCAACATCTCCAGCAGCGCGTCCAGCTTGTCCGGTGAACCGGTGGCCTCGACGACCAGGCTGTCGGCGTGGACGTCGACGGTCTTGCCACGGAAGAGCTGCACGATCTCGATGATCTGGCTGCGGGTGGCCGGGTCGGCCTTCAGCTTGATCAGCACCATCTCCCGGCGCACGGCCGAGGCGTCCTCGAGCTCGATGATCTTGATCACCTCGATGAGCTTGTTGAGCTGCTTGGTGATCTGCTCGAGCACGTCCGGTGAGTCGACGCCGACCTGCAGCGTGATGCGCGACAGCTCGGGGCGCTCGGTGGGGCCGACGGCCAGCGACTCGATGTTGAACCCGCGGCGGGCGAACAGACCGGAGATGCGGGCCAGCACGCCGGGCTTGTTCTCGACGAGGACGCTGAGGGTGTGCGTCTGCCACCGGCGCGGGCCGGGGGCCACGTTGCTCAGGGAGGTCTCTTGGGCGTTCACAGGATCTCATCCTCCCAGTCGGGCGCCAGATCCCTGGCGATCATGATGTCGTCGTTGCTCGTACCGGCGGGCACCATCGGCCACACCATGGCGTCCTTGTGGACGACGAACTCGACCACGACGGGCCGGTCGTTGATCGCGAGGGCCTTCGTGATGACCTCGTCGACCTCCTCGGGCGTCTCGGCGCGCAGGCCGACCGCCCCCATGGCCTCGGCCAGCATCGGGAAGTCCGGCACGCGCCGGCTCTCAAGGTTCGTGTTGGAGTAGCGCCCGCCGTAGAACAGCGTCTGCCACTGCCGCACCATGCCCAGCGACTCGTTGTTGATGACCGCGATCTTCACCGGGATGCCGTTGAGGGCGCAGGTGACGAGTTCCTGGTTCGTCATCTGGAAGCAGCCGTCGCCGTCGATGCCCCACACCACCTGGCCGGGCGCACCCACCTGGGCGCCCATGGCCGCGGGGACGCAGTAGCCCATCGTGCCGGCGCCGCCGGAGTTGAGCCAGCGGCCGGGCTTCTCGAAGGGCAGCAGGTGCGCCGACCACATCTGGTGCTGGCCCACGCCCGCGGCGTAGATGGCGTCGCCGGAGAGCTCGCCGAGCCGCTTGATGCAGTACTCGGGGCTGAGCAGGCCGTCCTTCGTGGGCTCGGGATCGAGCGCGTACTTGGCCTTCAGGTGGGTCAGGTAGGTCGTCCAGGCCGAGTGGTCCGGCAGGTAGGCGCCGCGGAGCACCTCGTTCAGGTCACGGATGACGTTCTTGACGTCACCCACGATCGGGACGTCGACCGGCTTGTTCTTGCCGATCTCGGCCGGGTCGATGTCGGCGTGGATGATCTTGGCGTGCGGGGCGAAGCTGTCGAGCTTGCCGGTGACGCGGTCGTCGAACCGGGTGCCGAGCGCGATGAGCAGGTCGGCGCGCTGCAGTGCGCCGACGGCCGCCACCGTGCCGTGCATACCGGGCATGCCCAGGGCGAGCGGATGGCTGTCTGGCACCGCGCCGCGGGCCATGAGCGTGGTGACGACCGGGATCTGCGTGATCTCCACCAGCTCGGCCAGCTCCTCGAACGCCTGGGCCTTCACCACGCCACCGCCGATGTAGAGCACCGGGCGCTTGGACTGGGCGATCTGCGCCGCCGCGGCCCGGATCTGCCGCGCGTGGGGCGTCGTGTTGGGCCGGTACCCGGGCAGGTCGACCTCGCTCGGCCACGTGAAGGGCGCCGTGGACGCGAGGGCGTCCTTGCTGATGTCGACGAGCACGGGCCCGGGCCGGCCGGTGCCCGCGATGTGGAAGGCGGCCTTGACCGCGGCCGGGATGTCCTCGGCCCGCGTGACGAGGAAGCTGTGCTTGGTGATCGGGAACGTGATGCCCCGGATGTCGGCCTCCTGGAAGGCGTCGGTGCCGATGGCCGTGGAGTTGACCTGGCCGGTGATGGCGACGATCGGCACCGAGTCCATGTAGGCGTCCGCGAGTCCGGTGACGAGGTTGGTGGCGCCGGGGCCCGACGTGGCGATGCAGACGCCGACCCTGCCGGTGACCATGGCGTACCCCTCGGCCGCGTGCGCCGCGCCCTGCTCGTGGCGCACCAGGATGTGGCGGACGAGCTTGCTCTGGCCGAGCGGGTCATAGGCCGGCAGGATCGCCCCGCCGGGGATGCCGAAGACCACGTCTACACTGATCCGCTCCAGCGACTCGACGAGCGCCTGTGCTCCGGTGAGTTCTGTGGCCTGGATGGTGTCGGTCATGGTGATCATCTCCTTCGATCGGGGGGTGCAGGTCGGTGTCCTCGCAAGAAAAAACCCCCGACGCCGGTGCTGGCGTGCGAGGGAGCGCGTCGCGGCTGACGGCCGTCAGGCGACGCGCGGTACGACTACGAGGGCGGTGAACTGCACGAGCCCCACTATAGGGGCGGGCCACGCCGACTCCGCAATGTGGACGCGCCGCGTCCCGGATGGCGGACGGATCGGGCCACCCGGGAGGGATCAGTGCGTCAACGCCGCGTGCACCGCGTCGAGGTCGGTGTCGCCCGTCTTCTCGAGCAGCGCAGCCAGGCCGGGGTCGTCGGCGTAGCGCGGAATGAGGTGGACGTGCAGGTGGAACACCGACTGCCCCGCGTCCGCGCCGACGTTGGCCATGATGTTCATGCCCGAGGCGCCGAGCCGCTCGGTGAGCAGCCTGCCCGTGGCGGTGATCGCCGGGGCGAGCGAGGCGAGGACGTCGGCGTCGGCGAGCGCGTCACCCACATGGACGCGGGGGACGACCAGGGTGTGGCCCCGCTTGAAGGGCTCCAGGTCGAGGAACGCGATCGCGTGCGCGTCGGCGTACACCTGCTTGGCCGGGATCTCACCGGCGACGATGCGACAGAAGAGGCACTCGGCCATGGGGGCGTCCTTTCCGTGGGATGGGCTCGGGGCGGCGGGTCAGGCCACCGAGGTGCGGACCTCGAAGCCCGCTTCGGCGAGGCCCGCCTTCACCTCGGCGATGCCCAGCGTGCCGTAGTGGAAGACGGACGCGGCGAGCACCGCGTCCGCGCCGGCGCGGGCGGCGGCCACGAAGTGCGCGACGGTGCCGGCGCCGCCGGAGGCGATGACGGGGACGTCCACGACGCGCCGGACGGCCTCGATCATGGTCAGGTCGAAGCCGTCGGTGGTGCCGTCGGCGTCCATCGAGTTGAGCAGGATCTCCCCCGCCCCCCGGTCGACGGCCTCGCGGCACCACTCGAGCGCGTCGAGGCCGGCCGGCTTCCGGCCGCCGTGGGTGGTGACGCCGAAGCCGGACGGCTGCCCCGCCTCGCGGCGGGCGTCGAGGCTGAGCACGCACACCTGGTTGCCGAAACGCGTGGCGATCTCGTCGATCGTCTGCGGCCGGGCGATGGCCCCGGTGTTGATGCCGACCTTGTCTGCCCCCGTGCGCAGCAGGCGGTCGACGTCCTCGACGCTGCGGACGCCACCCCCCACGCACAGCGGGATGAACACGGTCTCGGCGGTGCGGGTCACGACCTCGTACGTGGTGGCGCGGGCGTCGGAGGAGGCGGAGATGTCGAGGAACGTCAGCTCGTCGGCGCCCGCCTCGCCGTAGGCCCGGGCCAGCTCGACCGGGTCGCCGGCGTCGCGGAGGTTCAGGAAGTTCACACCCTTTACCACGCGCCCGTCGTGGACGTCGAGGCACGGGATGACCCTGATCGCGACCGCCATGGGCGTCAGCTTAGGTCAGGCGAGCGGGACGTCCACGATCACGGGGACGGAGTCCAGCCGGTTCGTGACGTACATCAGCAGGTGCAGGGTGTCGCCCTCGATGAGGGCGGTCTGCACACCGGCCTCGACCCCGTCGGCGGCGTTCGGGACGGTGACGGGCTCCGCCGTCCACGCCACGCCGTCGGCTGAACGCCACACCGTGGGGACACCCCCGTCCCAAGCGCCCACCGTCACCACGAAACCGTGGTCAGGCGATGAGGTGAGCAGCGTGGCCCCGGAGCGGCCCTGGTCACCCAAGGTTCCCTGGGAGAACGTGGCCCCACCGTCGTGGGAGGTCCAGACGATCGGAGCCCAATCCGTGCTGCCTGTGGACCGGGCGTAGCCGATCACCACCACCCGGTCGCCCTCGACCCGAACGGAGTGGGCAGTGGCCGCCGCGGCTCCCTCGCTGGGCAGCGTCGTGAGCGTCCACGTCGCCTTGTCGTCGGAGCGCCACAGCGCAGGGCGGTCTCCGTCGACGCTGGTCGTGTGGCCCACCGCGAGCAACCCGCTCGGGGTGGTGGCGACCGCGCCGATGCTGCGCCCCATGTTCTCCAACCCCTCCAGGTCGGTGGCAGCGTCGTCCTCGCTGAACGAGTCTCCCCGGGCCAGGACGGAGGTGCCCGCACCAGGGGTCCACGAGGCTCCTCGCGCACTGCTGCTGATCAGGGCGTGCTGACGCACATCACCGTTCGTGGAGCGCGTCCCCACGACGATCCAGCGGTCCCCCGCCCATGTCGCGTCACTGACCTCGGAGGAGTGGTACTGGGCGACGCGGTTGAACGTGCCCGGCCCCGACTCCTCCCACGTCTCGCCGTCGGCGGAGAACAGCACCTGGGCCTCACCCGCCCGCGACCCGAGCATCAGCAACCCGGGTTCGCCGGCGTGGATGCCCCCGAACGACTCCCGCGGTTCGTCGCGCACGATGCGCGGCTCGCCGAAGGTGCCGTCCTCACCCCGGGTCCACACCCCCGTGGCCCCCTGGACGTTGCCCCAGGCCGTGAGCACGCCGTCGCGCAGCAGCAGCGCGGCCGGCTCGGTACGGGCCCCCGAGGCCTCGGGGACGGGAATGCGGAACTGCGTCCACGCCGTGGCCGCCAGGTCGTCGGTGCGCCAGAGCACCTCGTCGACGATTCGATCGGACACCCCCACGCTGAGCAGGAGCGCGCCACCCACGCCGAGCGTGTCGTTCACCCACCGTTCCCCCACCACCTCGGGCGTGACCCGCAGCTCCCACACGCCCGGCGCGCTGCGGCTGAACAACTGGATCTGGGTGGTGTTCTGCTGCACGCCGGTGGCGACCAGGAACGTTCCGCTCTCCGTCTGGGCGAGGCCCACCACCCCTTGGTCGCTCGTCAGTTCCGGCACGTCGCCCGGCGACCACGACACGGCGTCCGCACTCTCCAAGGTCCACGCCCGGTAGCTGCCACGCTCCCCCGAGAAGAGCTGTCCACCGGCAACGTAGCCGTCCGGAGTCCAGATGACGTGCGTCAACGAGGTCACGAACTCGCCGGAGTAGGCGGGCTCGGGCACGGCCTGCCGCGCCCAGGTGCCGCCGGCGTCGGTCGAGACGAACAGCAACGGCTCGCGCACGCGGCCTTCCGCAGTCATGGCGTCGAACCCGTGCGAGCCGACCGCCACCATGGTTCCGTCATGGACCGCGATGTCGGCCAGCCACCCCTCGCCCTCCAGGAGCTGGGCCTCCCACGTGATCCCGTCCGCAGAACGCCACACCGCCGGGGCGGTCGTCTGCTCCACTTCGTTCCACAGCGAGCCCACGGCCAGGAAGCCGTCGGGGGTGCCGACCACCTCGCCCACGGACGCCCGCCGGGGGTCGAGGCCGGTCATCAGCTGCCGGTCCCAGGTCTGCCCGTCCGTGCTCGTCCAGGCGATGCGGTCGTCGCCCTTCGCACCGAGGCCGAGCCACAGGCGTCCGGCCTCGCGCACCGAGACGGCGGCGAACCCCCACACCGATTCGCCGATCTGCGTCGCGTCCGCCGCTTCGTCGGAGAGCCGACCCTCCTGCCACGTGACCCCCGCGTCGGACGACCACCAGAACGAGGCGAGGTCGACCCGGCCGTTCACCTGCGCGATCGCCACCACGTCCGAGCCGTCGGCGGCGAGGGATTCCACGCTCGTGTGGACGTCGGGCTCCCGGTCGGCGAGCGCAGGGAACTGCTCGGCGGGCAGCGTGGGTGCATTGCGGGGCGGCCCCCACGGGCCGAGCAGCGAGCAGCCCGAGACGAGAGCCACCAGCACCGCAGCGAGGATGAGACGCGTCAGGCGAACACCAGGCATGCCCTCACCCTGCCGCATCACGCCGTCAGAACGCAGCACTCCAGGGGTGATCTGTGGACAACGCACCCACCGGGCACACGCCCCGCGTCAGTCGTCCTCGTTCCAGGCCGCGTCCACCACGCCGCGGCGCAGCATGCGGATGGCCTCACGGGCGCGGTCCCGCACCGGGCCGGGGCCGGCGGCGTCCGCCACCTGACCCACCAGGTCGATCACCATGCGCATCCAGCGCACGAAGTCGCCCGCGGTCAGCTCGGTGGCCTCCAGCAGGTCGCCGAGCGCCGCGCCGCCCGCCCACAGGTACGTCGCCTCGGCGAAGCCGATGTCGGGCTCCCGCCCGTCGTCCAGGCGGTGATCGCGTTCCATCAGCGACACCTCGCGCCAGATGCGGCGCACCATCGTCTGGGCGATCTCGGCCGAGCGGGTGGGCATGCGTGCCGGACGCCGCTGGTCACCGCCGCGCGCCTCGTAGGTGAGCGCGCTGATCACGGCCGCGAGCTCGGGGGCAGTGAGCTCGTCGAAGACCCCGGCGCGGATGCACTCGGCCGCCACGAGATCCAGCTCCGAGTAGATGCGGGCCAGCAGGCGGCCCGCATCGGTGACCGTCTCGGCGTCCTCGCTCAGGTACCCCAGCGCGGCGAGCACCGTGCAGATCTTGTCGAAGCGGGTGGCGATCGTGTTCGTGCGGCGCTCGGACTGCCGCCGCAGGTCGGCGATGTCGCGCTCGGTGCGCAGCGCCTTCTCCGCGGTGCGCGCGTGCGCCTCGCGGTCGGGGCAGTCGTGGCACGGGTGGTCGCGCATCGTGTCGCGCAGCCGGGCCACCTCGGCCGAGACCTGCGCATCGCGGGCGGCCGGCTGGTAGCGCTCCACGGAGGTGTCGATCGTGGCCAGGCGGGAGTGGAAGGCCGCGGCGAGGTTGCGGCGGTCCTTCGCCTGCCGGGCGTCGAAGTGCTTGGGCACCCGCATGCGGGCGGCGACCACCGGCGGGGAGGGGAAATCGGTCAGCGAGAGCTTCTTCACCTGACGCTGCTCGGTCATCACCACGGGCGCGGGCTGGTTGCGATCGCGGCCCACGCCCGGATCGATGACCACGGCCCAGCCCTCATGGCGACCGGCCGGCACGCTGATGATGTCGCCGGGCTGCACCGCGAGCAGGGCGCTGATCGCCTCCGCGCGCCGATCGGACTTCCGACTCCGCGCCGCGGCCGCTTCCAGCGCCGCGATCTCGGCCCGAATACGAGCGTATTCCTCAAAATCACCCTGCTCGCAGGCGGCATCGGCCCACAGCGCACCGACCGCCTCCGTCTTGCGCGCGATGGCCCGCGCCAACCCCACCACCCCGGCGTCGGACTGGAACTGCGCGAAGCTCTGCTCGAGCAGACCGCGCGCCTTTTGCCGGCCCACGCGGGCGACCATGTTCACGGCCATGTTGTAGGTCGGCGAGAACGACGAGCGCAGCGGGTAGGTGCGCCGTGAGGCCAGTCCCGCCACCTGCCGGGGGTCCATGTTGCGGTGCCACAGCACCACCGCGTGCCCCTCGACGTCGATACCGCGGCGTCCGGCCCGGCCGGTCAGCTGCGTGTACTCACCGGGGGTGATGTCGACGTGCGCCTCGCCGTTGAACTTGACCAGCTTCTCCAGCACCACCGAGCGGGCGGGCATGTTGATGCCCAACGCCAACGTCTCGGTGGCGAACACCACCTTCACCAGGCCGCGGACGAACCCCTCCTCGACGCACTCCTTGAACGCGGGCAGCATGCCCGCGTGGTGGGCGGCCACCCCCCGCTGCAGCGCCTCCTTGAAGGTCGAGAAGCCCAGGGCTGCGAGGTCGTCGCGGCCCAGGCCCTCGGCGGCGGCGTCCGCCAGGGCGGTCAACTGGGCCCGCTCCTGACCGGAGGTCAGGCGTATTCCAGAGCGCAGCAGCTGTTCGACGGCCTGGTCGCAGCCCGCACGGCTGAAGATGAAGTAGATCGCCGGGAGCAGACCTTCGGCCTCCAGCTTCTCCACCGCACCGTCGCGTCGCGGCACCAGCTGCGGGCCACGCTGGCCGCGACCGGCGGCGTTGCGCTCGATCCGGTCCCGCTGCCCACGCCCGCGCTGGCGGCGGGAGTCGTCGCGCACGAACCGGGACTCCTCCTTGGCGAGCCGGGTCAGCTCGGGGTTCACGTCGGCGCGCAGGGTTGCGGCGCTCCCCTCGCCGGTGAAGGCCGTGGGGGCCTCGTCGGCGAACAGGTCGTGGATGCGGCGTCCGGCCATCACGTGCTGGAACAACGGCACCGGACGCCGCTCGCTGACCACGATCGCGACGCCCCCGCGCACCTCGTCGAGCCAGGCGCCGAACTCCTCGGCGTTGCTCACGGTCGCCGAAAGAGACACCACCTGGACGCTGGGCGCGAGCCCGATGATGACCTCCTCCCACACCGCGCCGCGGAAGCGGTCGGCAAGGTAGTGCACCTCGTCCATCACCACGTAGCCGAGGTTCGCCAGCGTGGCGGAGCCCGCGTAGATCATGTTGCGCAGCACCTCGGTCGTCATCACGACGACCGGCGCCTCGGAGTTGATCGAGGTGTCGCCGGTGAGCAGTCCGACCCGGTCGGTGCCGTGGCGCTCGGCCAGGTCGTGGTACTTCTGGTTGCTCAGCGCCTTGATGGGGGTGGTGTAGAAGCACTTGCGCCCCGTGGCCAGCGCGCAGAACACCGCGAACTCCCCCACCACCGTCTTGCCTGCCCCGGTCGGCGCCGCCACCAGGACGCCTTGCCCCGCCTCGACGTGGGCGCAGGCGTCCCGCTGGTAGGGGTCGAGCCCGAACGGGTAGGCCGACGCGAAGGTGGCGAACAGCGGGCCCGGCTCCACCGGGCTCTCCTGCGGGGGACGCTCTGGGGCCGTCATGCGGCGCTCCTCTCGGGGACGATGAGCTGCAACGCTCCCGGCGCGGCCGCACAGGCGAGCGGAACCCGGCCGAGCGGCTCACCGTCGGCGGAGCCAAACAGGTCGGTGCCGTCGACGGTGACGGCGGGCGTCCGGAACCGCTCGATCGCCGGGTGATGGACGAAGCTGCCCGTGTACAGGCGCGGGAAGAGACGCAGCAGCGTCCCGGTCCGTACCGGGTGGACGATGGTCACATCGAGCAATCCGTCGGTGAGATCGAAATCGGGGGCGATGCGGATGCCGCCGCCGATCGTGCCCGCGTTGGCGACCGCGACGAGCATGGCCTCCAGCTCGCGCACCTGCCCATCCACGGTCAATCGGTAATGGAACGGACGGAACCGCCGCAGCTCGGCGAACACCGCGTAGGCGTAGGACGGCCCGGCCAGGTGCAGCGGCAGGGACGCCGCCCGCGCGGCCACCACCTCGTCGAACCCCGTCGACAGCGCGGAGCCGACCAGCGCGCTGTTGCCCTCGTTCAGATCGCCCTCCACGGTCATGAGGTCGACACGTCGCGTGTGGCCCGCGGCGATCGCGTCCACCGCCGGCCGCCAACGCCCCGGGATGCCCGCCGAGCGGGCGAAGTCGTTGCCCGTCCCGGCCGGAACGATGCCGAGCGGCACGTCGGTCCACGCGCAGGCCGACAGCCCGGCGTGAACCATGCCGTCGCCACCCAGCACGGCGGGGGCGTCGACCCCGCCCCGCACCGCGTCGCGGCACAGCCGGAAGGCGTGGTCGTAGTCGGTGGACGCCTCGACGGTGAGCCGGACGCCGGCGTCGCGCAGCCGTGCGGCGACCGGACCGACGAGCCGCCCGGCGCGCCCGTGCCCGGCGGCGGGGTTGACCACGAGGGTCACTCCCGTCATACCGGGACCACGTCTCCCCGTCTGGCCTTGCGCTTGTCGTTGACGCTGCAGATCCACTCCGCCGCGAGGAACAGCAGGGCCATGGGAATGGCCAGCGCGACCATCGAGAACGGATCGCCCCCGGGGGTCGCCGCCGCGGCGAAGACGAAGCAGCCGAAGAAGACGTAGCGCCGGGACTTCTTGAGCGCCGAGGTGGGGAGGATGCCGATCATGTTCAGCGCCACCACGAACACCGGCACCAGGAAGCCCACGCCGAACACGAGCATGAGCTGGATGAGGAGGTTCAGGAAGTTGCCGAGGTTGAGCATGTTGGTCACCTCGGTGCTGGTGGGGGTGAACCCCAGGAGCACGACGATGGCCTGGGGCACCACCCAGTACGCCAGCGCCACCCCGGCCAAGAACAAGGGAATGGCGGCCGACAGGAAGGCCAGCGCCAGCCGCTTCTCCTTGGCCAGCAGCGCGGGCACCACGTAGGCCCACACCTGGTAGATCCAGATCGGCGAGGTCAACACGAGCCCGCCGACGGCGATGATCTTGAGCGCGAGCAGGAGCGGCTCGGTGATGTCGTTCAACGTCGTGAGCACGGTCAGCTCGGGGTTGGACGCCGCCAACGCCACGCGGGCTGAATCCAACGGCGTGCTCAGCAAGTTGAACAGCGCGTTGTAGAAGAACGCACAGACCACCATGCCGATCACCACCACCACCAGCGAGAAGAGCAGCCGGTAGCGCAGCTCTCGCAGGTGGTCCGCCAGGGACATGACGCCGTCCTTGGGGACCTCCGGTGGTCTGAGCCAGGAGAGGTTCAGACGGGCCACGACGGCGTCAGATCTGATCCGGACGACGCTCGGCCTGCGGATCGACGACCTCGGCCTCGTACACCTCGGTGGTCTCGGCCTCCACGGCGGTGGCACCGGTGCTGGGGGTGCCACGCACCTCCGACTCGGCGCGGGCGCGCTCCTCGTCGGCCTTGATCTGGCGCGTCTCGTCCTTGAACTCACGCAGAGCGCGTCCGGCGTTCTTGCCAGCGCCCGCAAGACGGCTGCCGCCGAAGATGAGGAGCGCGAGCACGATGAGGATGACCCATTCCCAGCCCTGCATGTTGATCGGCATGACGATTCCCTTCCCTGGAAGTCTCGGACCAGTCTAGGCGGAGCACCGCTGCACGCTGCGGTGCGGAGTCGGTGCCGCGCCGACGCTCTCCACGATCTGGAGCAGCGCTGCCGCCCGGTCACCCCGCGTCCCGAGCTCGGTGACGAGTTTGCCCACGGCAGCGCCCACCACCACCCCCACCCAGACCATGCGCCGAACCCTACTGCACGGCCACGAACGGCAGATGAACGCGCGACCCGTCAGGGTCAGGGGTCACGCGCGCAACAGCGCGAGGGCTTCGCGGGCGGCGTCCACCGCCGATGTCGCCGCCTCGGGCGGATCCACCCGCACGACGGCCGGGCCGAGCCGCAGCAGCAGCCGACGCAGCCACGCCGGATCGGCGACCAGCAGCTCCACCCGCCACACCTGACCCGGCAGCCGCTCCACCGACACCGTCGGGTGATACTCCACGATCCAGCGGCCCGCGGCCGTCAGGTCGAGGGTGACGCGCGCGGCGTCCGGCCGCTCGTCAAGCCAGCCGGACGCCAGCGCCGGGGCCTCGCCGTGCTCACCCACCGGCTGGTCGGTCACCCGGACGCCGCCGATGCGGTCGAGCCGGTAGGTGCGCCAGCCGTCCCGCTCGGGGGCCCAGGCGACGAGGTAGCCGTAGCCGTCCCGGGTGGCGAGCTGGACGGGATCGACCACCGGCTGGGTGACCGATCCACGCGAGGCGCCGTGGTACATCAGCTCGACCGCCACCCCGGCCTCAATGGCCTCGGCGAGCCGGCCGCGGACGTTCTCCTCCCCTGCCGACACGCTCACGTCGATCCGCTCGGCACCCCCGAACAGGCTCTCCAGCTTGGCGCGGGCGCTGCGAACCGAACCGGCCAGCTCGGCGTCCGCCATCTCCTCCAGGGCACGCAGGGCCACGGCGAGGCTGGTGGCCTCCTCCATCGTGAAGCGCAGCGGGCGGGCGAGGAACTCGGCGTTGGAGAGCCGGATGCGTCCGGCGTCGAGGGCGTCCATGTCGACCTCGATGAGATCCCCGGGCAGGCCGCCGGGCAGCCCGCAGAACCAGAGCACGTTCAGGTCCGCGACGAGCTGGCGCGTCGAGACGCCGAACGTGGCGGCCGTGGCGGCGAGGTCGGCGTCCGGGTGCGCCTGCAGGTACGGCACCAGCGCCAGCAGGCGGGTGACCTGGGCCGCGCTCGTCATGCCCATGCGGCCACCGCCTCGAGGTGGGCCCGGACGGCGGCCACCAGCTCGGGCGGATCCAGGGGCAGGACGTCGGCGCCGTACCAGGCGAGGTCACCGGCGGCGTCGCGACCCAGCTCGACGCGCCACGCGCGGTAGCCCTCGGGCACGCGGGCGTCCGCGGGCTCGGCGAACCGGATCAGGTCGCCGGCCGCGCCCTCCCGGACGGCCACCAGCGCGGGGGCGTCGCGGCGGGCCTCCAGGGAGGCCAGGTGGGCGGCCACCACGTCGGGATCGGGCAGGGCGATGGTGCCGGGGTCGCCGGCGAACCGGGCCTCGCTCTCCAGGCGGGAGAGTTTGAACGAACGCCCCTCGCCCCGGGTGCGGTCGAGGCCGATGAGATACCAGGCCCCGGTGCGGGAGGTGAGCTGCCAGGGCTCGACCACCCGGGGCCGGCTGCGGTAGCGGAAGGCGACCGGACGCTGTTCCAGCGTGGCCTGCCAGAGCACCTCGAAGCCGGGTTCGTGCGCGGCGACGCTGGGTGCGAAGGCGGCCACGCGGCTGGCGTCCGGGTCGAGCCCCGAGGCGCGGAGCTTGGCGACCGCCTGCGTGGCGCGCTCGGCCAAGCGGGCCGAATCCCACACCCCGGAGGCCACGCCCAGGGCCGCCAGCTCGCCGGCGTCGAATTCCAGGGGAGGCAGCTCGAAGTCGCGCCGGCGGATGCGGTAACCCACCTCGTCGGGGAAGAGCGGGTTGTTGCTGCCGGTCTCCACGGGGACGCCGAGGGCGCGCAGTTCGTCCTTGTCGCGCTCGAAGGTGCGCTCAAACGTGGCCTGGCTCAGCCCCTGGTACCCCTCGACCAGGGTGCGGATCTGCTCGCGCTCCACGAACCGGCGCGCCATGAGCAGACAGATCGTGAGATTCAGGATCCGCTCCGACTTGCGCGCTGACACGCCCCCGAGGCTACCGGGGGTGGTGCCGCGCACCCGTCCGGCCCGCCGGTGGTGCGCCTTCTGCGACGAAAAGGCCGCACTCGATCGGAAGGTCGGTGGTCCGCTGAGCGTGCCGCGGGCGATTGACGTCGATCGAGTGTCACGTTTTCGTCGCGCCGGCTTTGCTGCGCCGTCGCGAGGCACCGCGTTCGTCGCGTTCGGCCGGACGTGCTTGAGTGGAGACCGTGACCGGCCGCTTCGCTCCCAGCCCCACCTCCGATCTCCACCTCGGCAACCTGCGCACCGCGCTGCTCGCGTGGTTGATGGCGCGGCACGCCGGGGTCGACCATCTGGTGCGCATCGAAGATCTGGACGCCACCCGCGTCGCCGCAGCCCCCGAGGTCGCCGCCCGCCAGCTCGCCGACCTGGCCGCGCTCGGGCTGGACCACGACGGGGCGGTCGTGTGGCAGTCCGAGCGCGTCGCGCTGTACGCCGAGGCCGCCGCGTCGCTGCCCACCTACGAGTGCTACTGCACGCGGCGCGAAATCGCCGAGGCGGCGTCCGCGCCCCACGACGACGGGTACCGCCCCTACCCCGGCACGTGTCGCGAGCTGAGTGAGGCCGAGCGGGCCCGCCGGCGCGCGGAGCGACCGCCGGCGCTGCGGGTGGCGAGCGATCACCGCGCAGTGACCGTGCACGACCGCTGGGCCGGCGTGGTGACCGGGGTCGTGGACGACGTGGTGATCCGTCGCAACGACGGGGCCTGGGCCTACAACCTCGCGGTGGTGGTGGACGACCTCGCCCAGGGGGTGACCCAGGTGGTCCGCGGGGATGACCTGCTCTCCAGCTCGCCCCGCCAGGCCTGGCTGGCCCGGGCGCTGGGCGGGGTGGAGCCCACCTACGCGCACGTGGGTCTGGTGGTGAACGCCGAGGGCCAACGGCTGGCCAAGCGCGACGGCGCGGTCACCTTGGCCGACCTGGCCGCCGCCGGGTGGGACGCCGGCGCCGTCCTGGCCCTGCTGGGCGCCTCGCTGGGGTTGTGCGACGCGGCGGAGAGGGTCAGCGCCCGCGACCTGCTCGACCGGTTCGACCCGGACACGGTCGATCACGGCTCCTGGACCTGGCGCGGCTGAGGCCCCGTCCAGCAGGCCGCCCCCCCTGCCGTTGACGTCACCGCCCTGCCGCTGCGAGCGCCTCCCTGCCCGAAGCCCACCACCCCAGCGTTGCAACAGCAGGGCGGTGCAGGTCGGGCAGGGCGGCGGCGCCAAGGACAGGGTGGCAGCGCCAAGGACAGGGTGGCAGCGTCAAGGACAGGGTGGCAGCGCCAAGGACAGGGCGGCGGCGCCAAGGGCAGGGTGGCAGCGTCAAGGGCAGGGTGGCAGCGTCAAGGGCAGGGTGGCGGCGCCAGCGGCAGGGCGGCGGCGCCGCCAGCGGCAGGATCAGCGGGCCTTCACGACGGCGTAGGCGTCCAGGGCGGCCCGGCGGGACTCGGCGAGGTCGACGATCGGATCCGGGTACTCCGGGGTGCCGAACTCCGGCACCCACCGGCGGACGTAGCCGTCGTCGGGGTCGAACTTCTGCCGCTGCGTCTCGGGATTGAACACGCGGAAGTACGGCGCGGCGTCCGCACCGCTGCCGGCCACCCACTGCCACGACACCGGGTTGTTGGCCTCGTCGGCGTCGACCAGGGTGTCCCAGAACCACTGCTCCCCCGACTGCCAGGGCTGCAACAGGTTCTTGGAGAGGAAGGACGCCACCACCATGCGCACCCGGTTGTGCACCCAGCCCGACTCCCAGAGCTGGCGCATGCCCGCGTCCACCAGCGGGATCCCCGTGCGCCCCCGCTGCCATGCTCGGGCCGACTCCTCGTCCGGCGCCCACGGGAAGTCGGCGAACTGTGCGCGCAGCGGCTCGGTGTCCAGGCGCGGCACGTGGTGGGTCAGGTGCCAGCAGAACTCCCGCCAGTACAGCTGCCGCACCCAGGCGGAGCGGTCGACGTCCGGCACCTCGGACGCCTCGGCCGCGGCCAGCGCCTGCCGCGGCGAGACCTCACCGAACCGCAGGCGCGGTGAGAGGCGCGAGGTCGACTCGCGATCGGGGCGGTCGCGGCCCGTCCGGTACCCCACGATGCGCTCGGGGACCTCCGCCAGCGCGGCCTCCGCCGCCATCCAACCGGGCTCCCAGTGCCGCGCCACCGTGTCCGCCCACCACTGCGGCGTCGCCGCCGACAGCGCGGCGTCGGTGCCGTCCAACAACCCCAGTTCGTCCAGCCCACAGGTGGCCGCCGACGACACCGCCGGGGCGGGCGGCGGGGCCGGGGGCGGCGGCAGGGGCGTCCCGACCGGGATCTCACCGGCGGCCCGCTGGAACGGCGTGAACACCTGGTAGTGGCTGCGCCCGGCCGGCGCGATGTCGGCCGGCTCCACGAGCAGGAACCCCGGGTGGCTGTGCACCGCCAGCCCCGCCCCGCGCAGGCTCTCCTTCAACGAGGCGTCCAGCGCGACGGAGGCCGGCGCGTACCGTCGCGTCCACCGCACCGCCGTGGCGCCCAGATCGCGCGCCACCTGCGGCACCACCTCACCCGCCCGTCCGGCGGCGAACAGCAGCGGAATGCCGAGCGCCTCCAGTTCCCCGGCCAACACCTCCAGGCTCCGGTGCGCCCACCAGCGGCTCGCCCCGCCCAACGGACGCGGGCCGGCCCCGTCGGCATCGCGTTCCTCGCGCACCCACAGGCCGATGACGGGCCCCTCGGCGCACGCCGCGCTCAGCGCCGGATGGTCGGCGACGCGCAGGTCGTCGCGGAACCACACCAGGGTCAGCTGCTCACCCATGGGCCGGGCTCAGCCGACGGCCGAGGACGCGAACAGGATGTCGATGACGTAGACGACCGAGTCGCCCGCCTCGATCGCGGGGGCGGCATTGCCGGCCGGGTACGGGTTGGGCGCGATGAGCACGACCCGCGAGCCGATCGGCTGCCCGACCAAGCCCTCGCTCCAGTCGGGGATCGTCTGGGAGAGCTGGCCGGAGTCCGGTTCAGCGAACTTGTCCTCCAGCAGCGCGCCGGTGCGCCAGCTGTAGGCGCGGTAGTGCACCAGGATCAGGTCGGACGCCTCGAGCCCGCGCTGCGTGCCCCGGATCACCGGCTCGACGAGCCGCTCCGTGGGCTGGGCCGCTCCGGCGGGAATGGCGACGGTCGGCAGCCCCGCCTCGTCGGTGCCCAACTCGACCGGCAGAGCGGGGGTGAGCGTCTCACCCGTGGGAGTCTCGACCGACACGGCCAGCAGGTCCACGACGAAGATGAGCGAGTCACCGATCTCGATGCCGGCCTGGGCGTTGCCGCCGCTGGCGTCGTAGCCCTCCGAACCCGGCATCACGATGAGGACGCGGTCGCCCACCTTCTTCCCGGTCATGCCCTCCACGAAGCCCGGCACGAGCTGGGAGAGGCTCATCACCGACGGCGCGCCGCGGTCGTAGGAGCTGTCGAACTTGTCCCCCGTGCGTGCGTTGTACGCCTCGTACTGCACCTCGATGATGGCGTCGGCCCCGACCGTCGCCGCCGCGTCCGAGCCCGGGATGACGACGCGGCTGCGCGTCTGGTCGATGGCGAACGGCGGTACGAAGCCCAGCACGGGCACCGCCCCGAACTCACCGGTGACGCTGATGCCGTCGATGGAGTCCGACACCGGCACGGGGGTCGGCGTGGGGGTGGGGGTCGGCGTTGGCTCCGCGCTGACGGTCTCGGTCGGCTCCGCGGTGGCGGTCGCGTCCGGGGTGGAAGCCGTGTCGGGCGAGCAGGCGGTCAGCGTCAGGGCGAGCCCGGCGGCCACCACAGCGGCGGCCGCGCGCAGGCGGCGGGGAGAGCTAGGCACCCCGTCATGCTACCCAGTGCCCGGCCGCGCCCCTGCACGCGTGCCGCGCGTGGCGGCGCGTCACGCGGGCGGCACGAAGCCGCCGAGTCGGCCCACCCGGGGCTCGGACGCCATGCGCGCGGCCAGCGTGTCGGCGCGGGGATCGGTGTCGGCGAACGGGTCGTCGAGGGCCAGGGCGACGTCCTCCGCACGCGCGGCGTCCGCCCCGCCCGCGAGGTCGTGCACGGCGAACCGGGCCCAGTCGACGGTCACGTCCCGCCCCGCGGCACGGGCCGCGTCCACCAACGCACCCCGGACGCGGGCCCGCGTGGGCGAGGGCGCCGTGCCCACCGCCGCCCCGACCTCGGCGTCCGTGGTCAGCCGCGGCACCTGACCGCGTGCCTCGGCCAGCCGCGCCAGCCCGCGCGGCCGGCCATTGCCGTCGCGGCCCAGCTCGTGCCAGCGCAGGTCGAGCGCGTCGAGGCGCGGGTCGTCGGCGGACGCCCCGTGCGCCGCCGCCCACGCGGTGAGCAGCCGACGCTTGGTGTCCCACTCCGCGCCGCTCGGCCGGCCGGCCGCCACGGCGTCGAGCACCCGGCCCCACGCCGCATGCCCGGCGCGTGTCTCCTCGTCGTCCACCTGCGCCGCGGCGGCCTCCCAGCAGGCGCGCTGCACGGTGTGGGCGCTGACCTCGCCGGGGCCCTCGGCCGGGACGCCGGCGTCCGGGTCGGTGTTCCACGCGCGCAACGCAGCCAGCGGCTCGGCCGGCCCCCGCGGCGGCGCGACGCCGGACTCGGCCACCCGGAGCACCAGCTCCGTGCACACGGCCGCCAGCCACGCCGGCTCCTCCAGGGTGAGCGTGTCGCCGGCCAGCAGGTGCAGCCGCCGGTGCCGGGCCGGATCGGCGTGCGGTTCGTCGCGGGTGTTGATGAGCGGACGCGCCCGCGTCGTCTGGTTCGACACCACGTCGCCGAGCACGTCCCCGCGTTGGGAGAGCGTGAACCGGCCCCGCCGCCACCGACCCGCGCCGCTCACCACCAACCGGCTCACCAGGAACGGCACCAGCCAGGCACTCAGCGCCGCCGGATCGGCGTCCCGGGACACGAGGTGGTTGCTGTGGCTGCCCCAGGTGTTGCCGAAGCTGTCGACGTTGTTGCGAAACAACCGGAACGCCACCGGCTCCCCCGCCGCGCCCGCCTGCGCCGCCGCCCGCTCGGCCAGCCGTTCGAGCAGCACGTCCCCGGCCCGCTGCGCCACCACCAGCGACCGCGCGTCCCGGCACTCGGGGGTGGCGTACTCCGGGTGGGCGCCGACGTCGAGATACAACCGTCCCCCGTTGCCCAGGAAGACGTTCGTGCTCGCCCGGCTGCGCGCCACCGGGGCGAAGAGCCGCTCGGCGGCCTCGTCCGAGGCCAACCGCCGGCCGGCGCGGGACGCGGTGAGGCCGTACTCGGTCTCGACGCCGTGCACCCGGCCCGGCCGTCCCTGGGCGCCCATGCCGGGCTCAGAGCTGCACGGCGTCCAAAAGCGCGCCGAGCTCGTCGCGGGTGAGTTCGCGCAGCTCACCGCTGCGCAGCTGCCCCATCCGCACCGGACCAATCTGCGTGCGGGAGAGCCGGCGCACCGGGTGGCCCACCGCGGCCAGCAGCCGCCGGACGATCCGGTTGCGCCCCTCGTGCAGCACGACCGTCAACATGCTGCGCTGCGACGTGTGCGAATCGAGACGCACCGCGTCCGGGTTGACCCAGCCGTCCTCCAACCGGACGCCCTTGCGCAGGCGGGCCACGACGGCGTCGGTCACCTCGCCCTCCACCTCGGCCACGTACGTCTTGGTGAGCTCGTAGCTGGGGTGCATCATGCGCTGCGCGAAATCGCCGTCGTTGGTGAGCAGCAGCATGCCCTCGGTGTCCGTGTCGAGTCGGCCGACGTGGAACAGGCGATCGGCCCGCTGCGCGGCGTCGAGGTGGTCGGTGATCGTGGGCCGGCCCTGCGGGTCGTCCATCGTGCACACCACCCCGCGTGGCTTGTGGAACACCAGATAGGTGTGGCGGCGCGGCGGCGGGATGCGCGCACCGTCGACCCGGATCACGTCGCGTTCGGGGTCGACGCGTCGGCCCTGCGCGGTCACGATCTCACCGTTGACCTCGATCCGGCCCTCGTCCACCATGATCTCGGCCGTGCGCCGCGACGCGATGCCGGCCCGCGCCAGCACCTTCTGGATCCGGATGCCCTCGTCGTTCGGGTCCCCCATCACTGCGGGTCGCTGAGGCGCTCGAGCTCCTCGCCCTGCGGCACCTCGTCCGCGCGCTGGCCCGCCTCGTCGGCCCTGTCGTGCTCGGACGCCTGCGCGTCGGCCCAGTCGCGCGCCTGTTCGGCCGTCGGGATCTCCGCGTTCTCACTCGCCTGTTCCGTCATGCCCCCATCCTCCCCTCCGGACGCCTCGGGCGCCACCTGCTCGGCCAGCCCGGCCAGCTCGGCCTCCAGCGCGGACGCCTCCGGCAGGTGGGGTGCCAGCGGCGGAAGGTCGTCCACCGAGGCGTAACCCAGCCGCTCCAGGAACAGGTTGGTGGTGCGGAACAACATGGCCCCCGTCTCCTCGCTGGGGCCCGCCTCCTCGATCAGCTCGCGCGTGACCAGCGTTCGCATCACGCCGTCGACGTTCACACCGCGGATCCCCGAGACCCGCGAGCGCGAGATCGGTTGCAGGTAGGCCACCACGGCCAAGGTCTCCAGCGCTGCCTGGGACAACCGGGCGTGCTGGCCCTCCAGCACCCACGCGGCGATCAGCTCGTGGTGCTCGGCCCGCGTGTAGTAGCGCCAGCCGGCACCCACCTCGCGCAGCTCGAAGCCGCGACCCGTCTCGTCATAGAAGCGCTGCAACCGCTCCAGGGCGGCCCACACGACCGGCCGGGGCACGTCGATGGCCTGGGCCAGTTCGCCGGTGCCCATCGGCTCGGTCGCCATCAACAACAGCGCCTCCAGCGGGCCGGTGATCGTGTCCAGGTCTTCGTCGCTCACGTCGACCGCCGGTGCGTCCTGTGGTGCGCTCATCGCTCCTCCTGCCCGGACGCCGCGGGCTCGGCGTCCTGTTCGTCGAATTCCGCCGAGATGGCCAGCTCGCCCAGCGACGCCCCCGTCCAGCGGATGGTGAGCTCGCCCAACGGGGTGAGCTGCTCGAAGGCCACCGCCTGCTCGCGCGCCAGCTCGAGCAGTGCCAGGAAGCGGGCGACCACGACGAGGCGGTCGTCGGCGTCCTGCACCAGGGCGCGAAAGGTCAGCGTCCCCGCCCCGCGCAGGCGCCCCACGATCACCTCCGCCTGCTCGCGCACGCTCACCGCCGGGGCGTGCAGGTGGGCCAGCGAGATCGCCGGCTCCCCCGACGGGGTGAGGGCACGGGCGGCGAGCCAGGCGAGCTGGTCCCCGTCCGCGGTGATCTCGACCTCGGGCAGCAACCGGGCGAACTGCTCCTCCAGCCCGCCGGGGCGGGCGTGGCGGCGCCCCTGGTCGTCCAGGCGGCCGGCGATGATCGCGGCCAGCTCCTTGAACGCGCGGTACTGCAGCAGGCGGGCGAACAGCAGGTCGCGGGCCTCGAGCAGCGCCAGGTCCTCGGGATCCTCCACCTCGCCACGCGGCAGCAGGCGGGCCGCCTTGAGGTCCAGCAGCGTCGCGGCGACGACGATGAACGAGCTGGTCTGGTCCAGATCCCACTCGGGCCCCATGGCCCGGATGTGGGCGATGAACTCGTCGGTCACCGTGCTGAGCGCCACCTCGGTGATGTCGAGCTTGTGCCGGCTGATGAGCTGCAGCAGCAGGTCGAACGGGCCGGTGAAGTTGCTGAGCCGCACCGTGAACGGTGCCGCCGCGCCGGGCGCGACCGGGGCGGCCACGCCGGGGTCGGCCGTCACGGCTCGAGGAGCCGCTCGACGACGTCGGCGCCGGCACCGCGCCGGGAGACGTCGGCCAGGGCGGACGCGATCGCCGCGCGCACGATGCGGCCGCGGTCGACGGCGATGCCGTGCTCGGCGCGCAGCTCCAGGCGCAGGTGCTCCAGGGCGAGCAGCTCCTCGGAGCTGACGTACACGGTGATCTTCTCGTCGTGGCGCACCCGGCCGGAGTGGCTCACCGGGGCGCGCGCGGCGTCCGCCTCGCGGGCCACGCCCTCGGTGTCGGTTGGGCGGAACAGCTCGGACGCCCCCGGGAGGCCTACGCGTCGGGGCATCGGGCGAGCACCTCCCGGGCGAGCATGCGGTAGGCGTCCGCGCCGGGTGAGCTGGGCGCGTAGCTGGTGATCGGCTCCCCCGCCACGGTGGTCTCGGGGAACTTCACCGTGCGCTTGATCACGGTGTGGAACACCGTGTCGCCGAACGCCTCGACGACCCGCTCGAGCACCTCGCGGCTATGCAGGGTGCGGCCGTCGTACATCGTGCCCACGATGCCGAGGATCTCCAGGTCGGGGTTCAGCCGGTCGGTCACCTTCGCGATGGTGTCGGTGAGCAGCGCGACGCCGCGCAGGGCGAAGAATTCGCACTCCAGCGGGATGACCACCTGGTCGGACGCCGTGAGCGCGTTCACGGTGAGCAGCCCCAGCGAGGGCGCGCAGTCGATCAGGATGACGTCGTACGCGCTGCGCAGCGGCTTCAGGACGCGGCGCAGCGTCTGCTCGCGCGCCACCTCGGAGACGAGCTGCACCTCGGCGGCCGAGAGATCGATGTTCGCGGGCAGCAGGTCGAGCCCCTCGACGCCGGAGTCGATGACCACATCGGCCGGGTTCAGGTCGCGGCCGAGCAGCAAATTGTAGATCGAGGCGTCCAGCGTGTGCGGGTTGACGCCCAACCCCACGGACGCCGACCCCTGCGGATCGAAGTCGACGATGAGGACCCGGCGGCCGGTCTCGACGAGGGCCGCCCCCAGGTTGATCGTGGTGGTCGTCTTGCCGACGCCGCCCTTCTGGTTGGTCATCGCGATGACGACCGCCCGGCGGGGGCCCTCCTTCGGGCCGCGGGGCTCGGGCAGGTCGGGCCACGGCCGGCCGGTGGGGCCGAGCTCCTCGACGGGCTCGGCCTCGAACAGGGCGGGGTTCTCGCTCACGACAGTCCTTCCGGGTGCTGGGACACCCCTACCCTAGGCGCGCCGGGTCGTGCACCGCACGCCGGGCTGTGGCGCGGCGGCGCAGGGTGCAGTACCGCGCCGGTGGTCGTCACCGCACCCGAGCCCCCCCTCGCGATTAGTTGAGGCGTCAACCATCTGGTACCGTAGGACACATGACCGTGGCGTGGCTGAACGACGATGAGATCGACACCTGGCTGAAGTTCCGAGCGCTCGTCGAGCTGTTCCCCAGTGTCATCGACGCACCCCTGCGGCGGGAGTCCGGCATCTCGTTCATGGAGTACCAGGTGCTCGCCATGCTGTCGGAGACCGACGACCGCACCCTGCAGATCTCCTCGCTCGCGCAGCGGACCACGTCCAAGCTCACCCGCATGTCCCACCTGCTCACCCGCCTGTCCGAGCGCGGGCTGGTGGAACGCCAGGCGAGCACGCGCGACGCCCGCGTCACGTACGCCCACCTCACCGACGCCGGTCTGGCGCTGCTGGAATCGGCCGCCCCCGGTCACGTTCGGCAGGTCCGCGCGGCGTTCCTCGACGTGCTGAGCCCCGCGCAGCTGGCGCAGCTCGACGACATCTGCGAGACCATCCTCGCCGGCATCGACCCCGAGGGCGTCACCACCGCGCGCCCCGCACCGGGCTCACGCGGGCGCGACGACTGAGCCCTCAGCGGGCCCGCGGGTGGGCCGCGGCGAACACCTCGCGGAGGTGCTCGGCGGTCACGAGGGTGTAGATCTGCGTGGTGGTCACCGAGGCGTGCCCCAGCAGCTCCTGCACCACGCGGACGTCGGCCCCCCCGTCGAGCAGGTGGGTGGCGAACGAGTGGCGCAGCGTGTGCGGGCTGATCTCGACGCCGAGCCGGGCCCGCTCCGCATGGGTGCGCAGCACCGCGAACGCCGACTGCCGGCTCAACCTGTCCCCCCGCGTGTTCAGCAGCAGCGCCGGGCCGGGCCGTGTCGCCTTCGCGATGAGCCCCGGCCGCCCGCGCACGAGCCAGTCGCCGACCGCCGTGCGGGCATACGTGCCGAGGGGCACCACCCGCTCCTTGCGTCCCTTGCCGAACAGCCGCAGCCCGAGATCGGGGTCGTCGAGCTGGGCGGTGACGTCGTCGACGTCCAGCCCCACCACCTCCGACACGCGGGCGCCGGTGCCGTACAGCAGCTCGAGCAGGGCGGCGTCCCGCAGGCCGATGGGCGTGGTGCGGTCGGGGGCCGCCAGGAGCGCCTCCACGGCGTCCAGCGGCAGCGCCTTCGGCAGGCGCTGGCCCTGCCGGGGCGGCGCCACGCGGGCGGCCACGTTGTCGGGCGTCTCCCCGTCGCGGGCGCAGAACGCGTGGAACGAGCGGACCGCCGCCAGCGCCCGGGCCACGCTCGAGGCGGCCAGCGGACGCCTGCCGGGCCCCTCCCCGGTGGCCGGGCTGCCCGCGCTGAGGGCCGCGGCGAACGCGCTGACGTGCTCGGGGGTGACCTGCGCGGGCTCGGTGACCCCCAGCGCGGCCAGGTGCTCGGCGTACCGGGCCAGATCCCGCCGGTAACCGGCCACGGTGTGCTCGGACGCCCCCACCTCGGCTGTCAGGTGGTCGAGGTAGGCGGCGACGGCCCGCGCGAGGCCGCCCCGGCGCTGCCCGGCCGGCCCAGCTCCCGCCCCCGCCACCGTCACCGCCTCAACGCGGTCGGGTCTGCCCGCCGTGGGCACGGATCTGGGCGTCGCGGGACGCCTTGACGTCGCGCGCGGGCCAGGGCGCGTCGGCCGGGCGCAGCGCGTCCAGGCGCCCGCTCCGCAGGGCCACGTGGGTGGCCAGGACGCCGGCGACCAGCGTCGGGTTCTGGACGGCTCCGGCGAGCACGGCGTCGACGAGGTCGTCCAGCGCGACGAGGCACACGTCCATGTCGGCCTCCTCGTCCTCCACCGTGAAACCGTCGGGCCGCTGCACCGGGGTGAGGTCACGGGCCAGGTAGATGCGCAGGGACTCCTGGCAGCACCCCGGCGAGTTGAACTGGTCGACCAGCACGCGCCAGTCCGCGGCGGCCAGCTCGACCTCCTCGGCCAGCTCGCGCTGCGCGGCCCCCACCCAGCTCGCGTCGTCGGCGTCCAGCAGCCCCGCCGGTGGCTCCACCAGGCGGAAGCCGACGGGCTGGCGGTACTGGCGGACGACGACCACACGCTCGTCGGCGTCCAGGGCGATGATGCCGACCGCACCCGGGTGGAGCAAGTAGTCGCGCCGCATGGTCGACCCGGCCGGGGTCTCCACCGTGTCGCGGACGAAGTCGCTGACCAGGCCGCCGCCCAGGAGCTCGTGGCCCACGACCGGCCAGTCCAGCGGCTCGTCGCGGACCGCGTCGCGCGGCAGGACCCGGGGGGTGTTCATCAGCTCTCCTCGGTGAACAGCCGCTGGCTGCGCATCCGGTCCACCGCCGCCTTCAGGAGGCCGGCGAACAGCGGGTGGGCCTTGGTGGGCCGCGACTTCAGCTCGGGGTGGGCCTGGGTGCCGACGTAGAACGGGTGCCGGGTGCGGTCGAACTCGACGAACTCGACGAGCGTGCCGTCCGGCGAGGTGCCGCTGACGCGCAGGCCCGTCTCGGCGAGCTGCTCGCGGTAGTCGTTGTTGACCTCGTAGCGGTGGCGGTGGCGCTCCGACACGTCGGTGGTGCCATAGGTGTCGGCCACCAGCGATCCCTTCACCAGGGTGGCCGGGTAGGCGCCCAGCCGCATCGTGCCGCCGAGGTCGCCCGCGCCCTCCACGAACGCGTGCTGCTCGGCCATCGTCGAGATCACGGGGTGCTCGGTGGCCGGGTCGAATTCGGTGGACGCGGCGTCCGCCAGCCCGCCCAACGTGCGCGCCGCCTCCATCACCATGCACTGCAAGCCCAGGCACAGCCCGAGGGTCGGGATCTGGTTCTCCCGGGCATACGTCAGCGCGCCGAGCTTGCCCTCGACGCCGCGGATGCCGAAGCCGCCCGGCACCACGATGCCGTCCACGTCGTGCAACTGCTCGGCCGCGCCCTCCGGGGTGGCGCACGAGTCCGACGCCACCCAGCGGATGTGCGCCTTCGCCCAGTTCGCGAACGCACCGGCCCGCACGGCCTCCGACACGCTGAGGTAGGCGTCGGGGAGGTCGATGTACTTGCCGACCAGGGCGATGGTGACCTCGTCGCGCGGGTGGTGGACGCGCTCGAGCAGGTCGTTCCAGCGCTTCCAGTCCACGTCGCGGAAGCTCACGCCCAGCCGGCGCACGACGTAGGCGTCCAGCCCCTCGTTGAACAGCACGCGCGGGATGTCGTAGATGCTCGGGGCGTCCGGGCAGGAGATGACCGCCTCCTCGTCCACGTCGCACATGAGGGCGATCTTGCGCTTGATGCTGGCCGGGATCTCCCGGTTGGAACGGCAGACGACGGCGTCGGGGGTGATGCCGACCTGGCGCAGCGCCGCGACCGAGTGCTGGGTGGGCTTGGTCTTCAGCTCGCCGGACGGCCCGATGTAGGGCACCAGGGACACGTGGAGGAAGAAGACGTTCTCGCGGCCCACCTCGCGGCGCACCTGCCGAGCCGCCTCCAGGAACGGCAGCGACTCGATGTCGCCCACGGTGCCGCCGATCTCGTGGATCACGACGTCGGTGTCGCGCCGGGCCATGCCGAGCATGTCGTCGCGGATCTGGTTGGTGATGTGCGGGATCACCTGGACGGTGTCGCCGAGGAAATCACCACGGCGCTCCTTCGCGATGACCGTGGAGTAGACCTTGCCGGTGGTGACGTTCGCCTCACCGTTCAGGTCGGTGTCGAGGAACCGCTCGTAGTGCCCGATGTCGAGATCGGTCTCCGCGCCGTCCTCGGTGACGAAGACCTCGCCGTGCTGGAACGGGTTCATCGTGCCCGGATCGACGTTGAGGTACGGATCCAGCTTCTGCATGGTCACGCGCATGCCGCGCGCGACGAGCAATGAGCCCAGGGACGAGGCCGTGAGGCCTTTCCCGAGCGAGGACGCGACGCCCCCGGTGACGAAAATGTGCTTGGTCGGTGATGTCTGCCCCACGGGCTTCCACCCTAGCGTGCGCGGCCCGTGCGGCGCACCGTGGCTGACCATGTGGCGCGTTGCGACGTGGCTGGCAAGGGGTTCTCTGGCAGGATGCCCGCCATGCCCGACTCCAGCCGCGCGCGCGGCAACGCGCCCCAGGTGAAGCAGTGGAATGCCTGGCAGCGGCTGTGGCGGCCGTTCTGGGCCGTGCCGGCGGCGTTCAGCGTGGCCGCCGTGGTGGTGGGGGTCGTCCTGCCGAACGCGGAGAACCAGCTGCGCCAATTCGCCTTCTTCATGTTCCCGGGTGACGACGAGGCCGCCCGCGGCATGCTGACGACGATCGCGAGCGCCATGATCTCGGTGACCGGCCTGGTGTTCTCGATCACCATGGTGGTGCTGCAACTGGCCAGCAGCCAGTTCACCCCGCGGGTGCTCGGCACCTTTCTCGACAGCCGCGTCGTGCAGGTCACGTTCGGGTTCTTCATCGCGACCTTCCTCTACGCGCTCACGGTGCTGCGGTCGGTGATGGGTGACGACGGACGCGGGGACGAGGCGTTCGTGCCCCGCGTCGCCGTGAGCTTCGGCTTCCTGCTCGTGCTCGCCTGCCTCGTCTGCTTCCTGGCGTTCATCCGGCACATCACGAGCACGATCCAGGTCAGCAAGGTGATCTCCCGGATCGGCGACGCCACGATGGACCTGGTTGACCGGGTGTATCCCGGCGCCGAGACCGGCGGCAGCGTGGACGCCGGGCCCAGCTGGTCGCCGACGGCCGGCATGACGCGCATCGACATCGAGGTCGGCGACCGTCACGGGCACGTCGACGAGATCGACTTCCCGGGCCTGGTGTCGATCGCCACCGATGCCGGCGGCGTCCTGGTGCTGCACCCCCAACTCGGTGACTTCACCACCCACGGACACCCGCTGGCCACCCTGTGGGACGCCGACGACGAGCTCGCGGACGACGAGACGCGGGAGGACCGGGAGAAGAAGCAGGCCGAGCTGAGCAAGCGGGTCAACTCCGAGGTCCGGCTCGCCACGGAACGGTCCATGCGCCAGGACCTGTCGTTCGGGTTCCGCCAGCTCGTCGACATCGGGGAGCGGGCGCTCTCACCCGGCGTGAACGACCCCACGACCGCCACCCAGGTCATCGACGAGCTGCACCACCTGCTGCGCGAGATCGTCCAGCGAAACCCCCCGAGCCCCTACATCGCCGAGGAGGGGGTCGTCCGCCTCGTGGTGCACCCGCCGACGGGCGACCTACTGCTCCGCCTGTCCTTGGAGGAGCTCATCCACTACGGTGCGGGCGGGCTGCAGGTGCCCCGCAAGCTCCGGCTGGTGCTCAACGACCTCGCCGCCGTCGCGCTCCCCCGGTACCGCTCCACCATCGCCGAGCTCAAGGACGACCTGACGGCCAAGGTCGAGGCCCAGCGGGGCGTCGACTCGCCGCAGTGACGCTGGTGGGCGCCGTGCCGGTCAGACGAACAGGTCGGGCCGGCCGAACATTGCGGCGGTGGCCCGGGCGGTCGGCGTCCCCGCATCCGGGCTCGCGCCAGCTGCCCGCAGCACGTCGATGACGGCGTCCTCCCCCTTGAACACGGCGCCGGCCAGCGGGGACTGACCGCGTCCGTTGAGGGCGTCGACGTCCGCACCGCGCTCCACCAGGGCAGCCACCGTGGCGGCCTGCCCGTGGTAGGCCGCGAGCATCAGCAGCGTGTTGCCGTCGGCGTCGGTGAGGTCGACCGGCGCGCCGGCGTCGACGTAGGCGGCCAGGCGGGCGGCGTCACCGGCGCGGGCCAGGTCGAACAGCCAGTGGGCCAGCGCGGCCGGGTCGGAGCCGTCGGGAATCTCGGTCATGGCCCCACCGGCGCGGGAGGGCGGGCGCCGAACAGCAACGTGCCGAGCCGGACGCAG
Source organism: Propioniciclava soli (assembly GCF_038502305.1). NCBI lineage: Bacteria > Bacillati > Actinomycetota > Actinomycetes > Propionibacteriales > Propionibacteriaceae > Propioniciclava > Propioniciclava soli. The sequence goes on along the minus strand of NZ_CP115965.1, from coordinate 1,542,773 downwards.
GTCGAGCCGCACGCGATGGCCAGCTCGAAGTCGCCGGACATCCCCATGCTCAGCGTGTCGAAGCCGCCGCCGTGGGCGTCGCGCAGCCGGGCCTGCAGGTCGGTCATCGTCGCGAAGCACGCCCGGACGGCGGCCTCGTCGTCGCTGTGGACCGCCAGCGTCATCAGGCCGCGGACGTCCAGCGCGTCGCAGTGGGCGAGTTGGGCGACGGCGTCCGCCACCGCGTCGGGCGCGAAGCCGCCCTTGGCCGCCTCCCCGGAGCTGTTGACCTGGACGAGCACGGCCAGGCGCCGCCCGAGGGTCTGCAACCGCCGGTCGAGGGCCTCGGCGAGGGCCAACGAATCCAGCGCCTGGAACTCCTGGGCACGCTCGGCGACCAGCTTGGCCTTGTTGGTCTGCAGGTGGCCGATGGCGACCCAATCCACGTCCGCACCGGCCAGCTCAACCGCCTTGTCGCGCAGTTCCTGGGGGCGGGACTCGCCGAAGCGGCAGCACCCGGCCGCCCGTGCCTCCCGGATCGCGGCCGCCGGGTGGGTCTTGCTCACCGCGAGGAGTTCCACCTCACCCGGGTCGCGTCCGGCCTGGGCACAGGCGGCGGCGATGCGGCTCCGGGCGGCGGCGATGTTGGCGGAGATGCTCACGGCCCCATCCCACCACACACCGGGCGGGTCGGACGCCCCACGCTGCGCGTCAGAAGCTGAGCACACCCAGCCACGGCGCCACGGGGGCCAGCAGCCCCACGCTCATCCAGAACATGCCCCCCAGCATCGCGGCGGCGGCCAGTTCCGACATCCGCTGCGTGAGCCCGCCGGCACGGTGGGGCGCGGTGCAACCGACGGGGACGAGCGCGCCCACGCCCGGTTCGTCGGCCACGGCTGCGGAGTGGGGTGCCCGCCGCACGGGGGCCAGGGCACGCACCAGGGCCACGAGGGCTCCGACGGCGAGGTACGCCATGAACGGCACCCCCACCCAGGCGACCACCCCGAGGGGCTGCGATGCCATCGCGCCGCCGGCGTGGCCGGTGTGGGCGGCGTGGCCGTGGCCGGGCGCGCTGCCGCCCTGCATCGCCTGCCGCATGACCGCCATGCCTGCGAGGTGCCACGCCATGGCGGCGAACATCACGGCGTGCCCGGCGAAGTGCCAGCGGTGATCGGCTCCGCGCAGCGCGAGGGCGACGAACCAGGCGACCCCCAGGGCGAAGAAGCCGATCAGCACCGGGAAGCCCACGACATCGCGCAACGGCGCCCAGGTGAGCGGGAGCACCATGCCCGCCATGACGAGGGCCATCACCAGGTGCAGTCCGGAAGACACCCGCTGGGTCGCGGTCCGGCTCCGGGCGAGGGCGACCACCTCCCACACCGCGCAGAAGGTGAACAGCACCAGCAGCCCGACCACCATGACGGGCGTGTCGGCAACGTGGAACATGGGCGGATCCTCCCGGGACGACGACGAAGGGAACGAGGGGTTCCCTCATCGGGTCGCCGGGTGTGTCCTCGGACACCGGACGCTGGGATGAGTGTCGGTGGACCTTTGCCGCGCTCGGCGAAGGTGCGGCTGAGCCTAGCTCACGGCCAGCGCGCGGCGAGCGACACTACGGCGAGCGAGGCCAGGAGCGCGAACCCGAGGGCGATGCCCGCGTACAGCTCCGTGACCTCCTGGTCGACCTGCTCATAGCCGACCGACCGGGCGATCGAGGCGTAGACGCTGCGCAGCTCGTCGCTGCTACCGGCCCGGAAGGCCTCCCCGCCCGACTCCCGGGCCACGGTCGCGAGCTCCGCGGGGTTCACCGGCACCGGTTCGCGCCGGCCGTTGGTGACGACGAATCCGTTCGGGGTGCCGTAGGCGATCGTGTAGACGGGGAACCCGGCCTCCCGGGAGTCCCGCGCGGCCGTCGTCGAGCTGCGGCCGATGTTGGTGTAGCCGTCGGAGAGCAGGACGATGGCCCCCGGCGTCGGGGCCTCGGGGTCGTCGGGGTCAGGCGGGGCCAGCGCGAGGGCGTCCAGCGAGGCGTAGATGCCGTCGCCGATGGCCGTGGACGGCGCCAGCGCCAGGTTCTGGATGGACGCCTTCACCAGCGCCCGATCCTGCGTCGGCGGCACGATGACCGCGGCGGACCCGGCGAAGGCCACGAGCGAGGTGTTGAACCCCTGCGGCAGCAGGTCCACGAACCCCTGGGCGGCCGCCTTGGCGGCGTCCAGCCGGTTGGGCTCGACGTCGGTGGCCTCCATCGAGCGCGACACGTCGATGGCGATCACCACGGTGGCGCGCTCGCGGGGCACGTTCACCGAGTCCTTCGGCTGGGCGAACGCGACGGTCAGCGACGCGAGACTCAGCACCGCCGCCACCACCGCGACGTGACGCTTCCAGGCCGCCTGCTTCGGCAGGACGCGGCTGAGGTTCTCGATGCCGAAGGTCCGCGTCCGGGACGCCCGCCGGCGCGCGAGCGCCAGGTAGGTCAGCAGCAGCAGGGGCACCAGCAGCAGCAACCACAGCCGCTCGGGGTGGAAGAACGAGATCAACGGGGTCAGCATCACGGCCACCTCGCTCCCAGGGACACCGCGGCCAGGGCGGCCACCACGGCGAAGGCGAGCCCGTACCCCGCCCACGTCGCGGTCGTCTCCGTCAGGACTTCCTCATACCCCACCGACGACCGGATGGAGTTGTACACCCGGCTGAGGTCGCCGGCGCTCTCGGCGCTCGCGTAGGTGCCGCCGGTCTCCTGCGCGATCTGCTGCATGAGCTCCCGGTCGGGGGGCACACGCTCGCGGACGCCGTCGAGGTCGACCGAGCCGTTGTCCGTGCCGTAGGCGATCGTGTGGATCGGCACGCCGTCCGCCTCCGCCTGCTGCGCCGCCTGGGCGGGGGCGCGCCCCGCGGTGTTCTGCCCGTCGCTGAGCAGCACGATGGCGCCCGGTGCCACCGAGCCGTCGTCGCTGCGCGGGGCCATCTGGATCGCGCTGAGCGCGACGTAGATGGCGTCCCCCACGGCCGTGGAGTCCTGCAGCGCGAGCGCGTCGATCGCGCGGCGTGCCAGCGTCCGGTCGGTCGTCGGGGGCAACCGGGTGGCCGGGCTGCCCGACATCGAGACGACGGCCACGTTGTACTGCTCGGGCAGCTCGTCGATGAAGTCGATCGAGAGTTGCTGCGCGGCCTCCAGCCGGTTCGGCGCTATGTCGGTCGCCGCCATCGACCGGCTGACGTCGATGACGAGGACGACGGTGGCCCGCTCCCGGGGCACCCGGTCGACGCCGTTGGGGCGCGACCAGGCCAGCACCAGTGTGATCAGGCTGAGCAGGGACATGGCGACGGCGAGGTGGCGGCGCCACTGCGACTGGCGGGGCACCACACGCCCCAGCACCGCGGTGTTGGTGAAGCGCATGCCGGTGCGGCTCTTGCGGCGCAACGCCCACACGTAGAGCAGCACGAGGAACGGGATGACGGCCAGCACCCAGAGCCGCTCGGGGTTGAGGAAGGACAGGTCCATCAGCGCTGCACCCCCTGCGGCGGCGCGTGGAGCGCCGAGGCCACCCGCCGGTAGGTGAGGACGAACCGGGCAATGTCGTGCACCCAGTCTCGGTCGGTGCGCAGCTGGATGTGCCCGGCACCCGCCCGGCGGATCGCGATGCGGATGCGCTCGCGCTGGGCGGCGGAGGCCGCGTCGAAACGGGCCCGGGCGGCGGCGTCCGACGTGTTGATGTAGCGCGCGAAGTCGGTCTCGGGGTCGCGGATCAGAATGTCACCCACGTCAGGGAACTCCACCTCCCGGCGGTCCACCACCTCCACGCAGATCACCTGGTTGCGGACGGTGAGGCGGCGCAGGGCGCGCTCCCACTCGGGCTCGACGTCGGGGTCGAGCTCCGTGTCGCCAGGGGTGAGGAAGTCCGACACCACCACGCGGACGCCGCGGCGCCGCTGGACGCGCGCCAACTGGTCGATGCCACGCGCCAGCGAGTACGGCCCCTCGGCGCGGTCGTGGACGATCGGCTCGGTCAACATGCGGCGCAGCAGCGAGTAGAGCGCCATGCGCCCCGAACGGGCGGGAATGCGCACCAACGTCTCCGGGCGCATCACGAGGCCGCCGAAGCGGTCGCCCATCCGCTGGCTGAGGAAGCCGATGGTGGCGATGGCGGCGATGCCCAGGTCACGCTTGGTGACGCCTTCCGTCCCCCAGTTCATCGACGGGGTGACGTCGAGCATGGCCCACACCTCGAGCTCGCGATCGGCGATCGTGTCCCGCACGTGGGGCGTCCCGGTGCGGGCGGTGACGGCCCAGTCCATGCGGCGGACGTCGTCCTGGCCCGCCACGTACTCGCGGGCGTCGTTGGTCTCCGAACCCGGGCCGGGCAGCAATCCACGGTGATCGCCGTGGAGGAAGCCCTCCATGCGCCGCACGATGGCCAGCTCCAGGCGGCGCAACGCCTGCTCCGGGGCGAGCTTCGACAGCGGCAGGGTCGCCTGGGTGGGCTCGCGCAGCACCGACCCGACGGCCCCGAGGGCGTCCGAGGGTGGGGTGAACGAGACCTGCGCCACGCCAGCGCCCGTCAGCCGGGCTGGGAGCCGCCGACGGCGGGCTGCGGCGTCCGAGAGCGCTGGTCGTTCCACACCGGCGTGGGCGCCGGCACCATCGCCAGGATGCGCTCGACGACCTGCACCTGCGACACGTTGTCGGCCACGGCGTCGAACCCGAGCACGACGCGGTGGCTCATCACGTCGGCCGCCACGGCCTGGACGTCGGTGGGCAGCACGTAGTCCCGACCGTGGATCAGCGCGAGCGCGCGCGCCGCGGCCGTCAGGCCCAGCGTGGCGCGCGACGAGGCGCCGATCTGGATGACACCGTCGAGATCGGGCATGCCGAACTCGCCCGGGGTGCGCGTGGCGAGCACGAGCCGCACGATGTACTCCGCGACGAGGTTGTGCACGAACACGTTGGACGCCAGGTCCTGCAGCTCGGCGACCCGCTCGGGGTGCAGCAGGTTGCGCGCGGTGGGCGGCGTCACACTCATGCGCCGCAGGATCTCGAACTCCTCGTTGCCCCGCGGGTACGGCACGTCGACCTTGAGCAGGAAACGGTCGCGCTGCGCCTCGGGCAGCGGGTACACACCCTCGGACTCGATGGGGTTCTGGGTCGCGATGACGATGAACGGCTGCGGCACCGGGTAGGTGCGTCCGCCGAGGGAGACCTGCTTCTCGGCCATCAGCTCGAGCATGGCCGACTGCACCTTGGCCGGCGCACGGTTGATCTCGTCAGCCAGCACGAAGTTGACGAACACCGGGCCGAGCGCGATGTCGAACTTCTCCTGCTGCGCCGAGTAGATGCGCGTGCCCACGATGTCGGACGGCACCAGATCGGGCGTGAACTGGATGCGCGCGAATTCACCACCGACCACCTGGGCGAACGTGCGGACCGCCAGCGTCTTCGCCGTGCCCGGCACGCCCTCGAGCAACACGTGACCCTTGGCGAGCAGGCCGACCATGAGCTGCTCGACCATGTGCTCCTGCCCGACGATGACGCGCTGGACCTCGGCGATCGCCTCGCTGAGCTGCTGCGCGGCCTCGCGGACCTCTGCGGTCTGGCTGCTGGACAACGCCACCTCCTGGAACACTGCTCCCTTGCGGGGCCGGGAACTCGATGCGGGACACACCCTACCCGCTGGCCCCGACAGCCGAACTCGGCACGGCCCGGGGTGGGCACGCGTTGCCCCACCGGGCAGAATGGGCGGCGATGAGCACTTCCGAGGCCCCCGAGCCGCAGGCCGAGCCCGACGCCGACCCCGGCGCCGGCGCCGCCTCCGGTGATCGCGCGCTGCTGCACCCCCTGCTGGCCGACGACCCGCCGAGCGTCGGGGGCCGCTGGTTGGACGCGCGCGTGGCGGCCTCGCCCTCCGGCGTCGCGTTCACGGCCCACGACGACCACAACACCCCGGCGCTGCTCGTCATGCTGTCCGAGGGCGCCTCGGCGGACGCCGCCGCCGTCGACCGGTTCGCCGGCACCGTGAACAAGATGCACATCGACACCGTGCTCGCGCGCGGCGGCCGGGGGCAGGGCGAGGGACGCCTCGGCCACACGTTCGCCCCCGGGCCGGCCACGCCCGCCGCCCCGGACGAGCGGCCGAACGCCCCCTGGGTGGCGCTCGCCTTCGACGGCAGTTCCCGCGCGGTCGACGAGGCCGAGCGCGTGCTCGCCGAGGTCGATCTGTCCTGGCTGCCGCAGCAGGGCCGCCCCGCCGGCCCCGACTACCGGCTCCCCTGGATCGACAAGGTCGCCCCCGGGCTCTCACGGCCCTGGCCGCTGCCGTGGCCCGGCCGGGGCGACCGCGCCGGGTGGGGAACGCTGCTGCTCTCCTGGCTCATCATGATGCTGCTCATGGCGCTCGCCATCCTCGTCGCCATCCTGCTGTTCCAGGCCGCGCCCCCGCAGAGCCCGCCGCCGCCCGTCCCGACGGAGTCCACCGAATCCCCGCCCCCGAGCCCCGACTCGGCCTCGCCGTCCCCCGACACCGCCTCCCCGTCGCCGGACAGCGCGTCCCCGTCCCCGGACTCGGCCTCGCCGAGCCCCCAGAGCGGCTCCCCCGAGCCCTCGCCGTCCGGCAGCCCCGGCGGCTCGCCGTCACCCAACAGCCGCCTGTGATCCGGCTGGTCGCGACCGACCTCGACGGCACCCTGCTCGGCCCCGACGGGCGCATCGCGCCCGGTGACGTCGCCGCGCTCCACGCCGCGGCCGCGGCCGGCGTCCACCTCGTGGTGGCCACCGGACGCCCCGCCCGGTGGCTGGGGTGCCTGGAGCCCATCGCGGGCGCGCGGCCCCACGTCATCGTCAGCAACGGCGCGGCGGTGGTCGACCTGGCCTCCGGTGTCATCGTGCGGCGCCATCCCCTGCCCCGCGCCACGCTCACCTCCCTGGCGGACGCGCTGCGGACCGCCTTCCCCGGCGTCCTGCTCGCCCTGGAGCACGGCGAGGTGTTCGGCTGCGAGCCCGGCTGGGTCTCCGCGTTCCCCGACACGAGCCGCACCACCGATACCGAGAACGCCGTCACCGTGCGCGCGCCCTTCGAGGAGTTGCTCGATCGCGTCACGCCCGTGGTGAAGCTGTTGGCGCTGGCGCCGGCGGCCGGGCCGGTGGGCGATGTGGACGCCTTCGCCGACGCCGCGGCCCACCACCTGGGCGAGCGTGCCGTCGTGACCCATTCGGTGTTGCCCGGCCACCGCGCCCTGCTGGAGATCAGCGCGCCCGGGGTGTCCAAGGCGTCCGCCCTCGCCGAGTTGTGCGCCGAGCGGGACGTGGCGCCGGCCCACGTCGCCGCGTTCGGCGACATGCCGAATGACCTGGCCCTGCTGGAGTTCGCCGGTCGGCCCTTCGCGATGGGCAACGCGCACCCGACGCTGCGAGCGCGCTTCGAGGTGGTGGGCACCAACGCCGACGGCGGCGTCGGCACCACGCTCACCCGGCTGCTGGCCGAGGCCGACGACCTCCCCGGCTGAACCCAGCAGCGGCCGGAGCCCGCCCAGTTGCGCTCTGTTGCTTCGCCTGCAACAAGGAAGGCACCTGCACCCTGCCCGCCCCGACGTCACGGACCGTGTCGGGCCTAGCCACGGGCTCCGGTGTCGAAAAGCCCCTGCGCGCCACGCCGTGGCAACCGCTCACGAGGGTATTCGCTTACCGCTCAACAATGATGAATTGGGCCCTCTCATTCCCCAGCCATCAGTCCTACTGTTGAAGTGAAGGAACCCGCAACGGATTCGACGTCGCATCCCGAGCTCAGACAGGAAGGACGCGACGGCAGATGGCTGCTGCAAGCATCACTCCCCAGGCACCCTTGGTGCTCGAGGAGACCAACGACCTGGCCCGGGTGGACGCCCACGTCCCCCGGTCCCGCCGCCAGGCAACCCGCAACCCCTACTCCCCCGTGATGGTGGCCGTGTCGCTGATGGCCCTCATCGGAATTCTCGCGTACGCCTGGTTCCTGCTGAATCCGGCCAACCGCGGTGACCTGCTGCCCTGGTTGTTGGTGATCTTCGCCGAGGTCACCCTCATCTTCCACGCGCTCATGAGCATGTGGACGGTGCTGTCGGGCATTCGCAACCCTCGCACCTTCGCCTTCCACCAGGCGAAGTCCGAACTCTACGACGCCGACGCGAACGCGGAGCGGGGCGTGAGCCACGACCCCACCCGCTGGCCGATGTTCCTGGGCAGCCAGGAGGTCGCGGCCGACCTGCTCATCACCGTGTACGGCGAGCCGGTCGACGTCATCCGCAAGACGGCCGAGGCCGCCCTGGCGGTGCGCGGGGCCCACGGCACCTGGATCCTCGACGACGGCCGCTCCGACGAGGTCCGCGACCTCGCCGCCGAGCTGGGGTGCAGCTACGTGCGGCGCCTCACCAGTCACGGCGCCAAGGCCGGCAACGTCAACAACGCGCTGACCGTCGCCAAGGCGCCGTTCTTCGTCATTCTCGACGCCGACTTCGTGCCCCGGCCGGAGTTCCTCGAGGAGACCCTGCCGTTCATGGTCGACAACAACGTGGCCCTGGTGCAGACTCCGCAGACCTACGGCAACATGCACAACATCATCTCCCGCGGCGCCGGTTACATGCAGACGATGTTCTACCGGTTCGTCCAGCCGGGCCGCAACGAGTTCAATGCGGCCTTCTCGGTGGGCACCAACGTGCTCTACCGGCGCGCCGCGGTGCTCGACATCGGTGGCCTGTACACCGACTCCAAGTCCGAGGACGTGTGGACATCGCTGCTGCTCCACGAGCGGGGCTGGCGCTCCATCTACATCCCCAACACCCTGGCGGTCGGGGACGCCCCGGAGACCATCGAGGCCTACACCAAGCAGCAGCAACGGTGGGCGACGGGCGGCTTCGAAATCCTGCTCACCCATTTCCCGTTCAGCCCGCGCCGCCGGCTGACGCTCGACCAGCGGTTCATGTACTTCGTGACCGCCACGCACTACCTCACGGGCATCGCCCCGGGCATCCTGCTCTTCGTCCCCGCCCTGGAGATCTTCTTCGACCTGCGGCCGGTGAACCTCACCGTCGGCCCCTTTGAGTGGTTCCTGTTCTACGCCGGTTTCTACCTCCTGCAGATCCTGCTCGCCGGCCTGACGCTCGGCACGTTCCGCTGGGAGGTGCTCCTGCTCGCGCAGTGCTCCTTCCCCATCTACCTGCGCGCCTTCAAGAACGCCTTCATCGGGGTCGACACCAAGTGGAGCGTCACCGGCGCCACCGGCGGCAAGGTCTCCCCGTTCAACTTCATCATCCCGCAGGTGCTGGTGTGGGTGTTCCTGATCTGCGCGACCTCCGTCTCGGTCTACCGGGACATGTCGCTCGGCCACCTCAACATCGCCACGATCTGGAACGGCATCAACCTCGTGGCGCTCACGGCGTTCATGGTCGTGGCCTACCTCGAGGGCCGCGCCGCCGTCGGCAGCGCACGGGCCGCCGCGGCGACGCCGCTCCCGGACCCCGTCGAGTCGAGCCCGGAGCCCCTCCCCTCGGTCGTCGAGGTGCTGGACCGCTCGGCCATCGAGGGCGCCCGGCGCGACGTCGACTCGCTGCTCGCGGGCCGCGAGCCCGCCATGGCCGTCGAGCCCTCCACGCTCCTGCTCGCCCAGCGCTACACCCCGGGGGACTCCCAACTCGGCGTCATGCCCGTGCCGGTCCGCCGCGGCCGCGGACTGGACGCCTCCGTCATCCCGGCGCCGCGCCGCGCGGCGGCGTCCCTGCCCGCCACCACCGAACCCACCGTTCCCACCACTGACACCCAGGAGGTTTTCCGATGACCTGGAGCAACCGATTCCGACTCTGGGGCGGCGTGGCCGCCGTCCTCGTGATCATGGTCCTGCTGACCCTGCTCTACAACCAGCGGCAGTCCCGCGTCGCATCCGTCACCGCCACCGTCGACGCCCCCTCGGCCCTGGTCGGCTCCAACTACGCCGGCGTCCTCACCGAGACCTTCATCACCGCGGGCCAGGACGTCGCAGCCGGCGACCGGCTCTTCACCGTCGTCAGCCCGGACGTGCAGAACGCCGTCGCCAACGGCCTGAACGTCGCCGACACCGCGGCTTACACCGTGGACGAGGAGACCGGCACCGTCACCTATCTCGCCGTCATCGATGGCCAGGTGACCGACGTCGCCGCGACCGCCGGCTCCTTCGTCAACAGCGGCACCTCGCTCGCGACGATCGCCGCGAGCAGCCCCAAGACCGTGGTGGCACGGTTCGAACTCGAACCGGTGGACTACAGCCGCGTCGAGACGGGGGCTCGCGTCATCGTGAACCTGGCCGACAACACCAAGCTCGAGGGGGAGGTGACCGACGTGTCCGTCGTCACCGACAACGGCGAGGCCATCACCGTCGCGTACGTCACGGTTCCGACCATCACCGACGCGGCCTATGCCCAGCTGACCCGCGCCGGTTCGCCCGTGCAGGCCATCATGGAACTGCGCGACGACGGCCTGCTCGCCGGCCCGACGCAGGCCTTCCGCGGGTTCCTGACCCAGATCGGTCTGCGTTGATGAAGGCCCTGCGCCCCGTCGCGCTCGCCGCGGCGCTCGTGCTCACGCTGGGTGCCTGCACGGGCATCCAGCCCCAGGGCACCGCCCCGTCCGAGACCCCCGCGGTCTCGGGCGGCGACGGTGCCGTGTTCGAGGCGTCCGCCCTCGCCGAGCAGGTGGCCGCGCTGCCGCAGGAGGAGGGGCTCGACCTGCAGGCCGACCGCCTCGCCGACGGCCTGGTGCCGCCCACCAACCGGTGGTTCTCGGGGCTCGTCTTCGGCGAGGAGCCGATGCCCGTCTTCCCGATGCCCTACGCCTTCGGCCTCACCGACGCCGGGTTCGGCTTCAACCTGCCCGTGGTCACGGCGGCGGAGAAGGTCATCACGGGCCCGTACGCCCCCGAGATCACCCTGCTCCTGCCGGATGCCCCCGCGTGGCAGGTGAGCGCGTACGACACGGCGACGGTGACCCTCACCGACACCGTGTCCCACGGCTCGCTGGTGCTCGCGCAGGGCTCGCCGTTCCTGACGTTCACCGCGGACGCCGCCACCGAGCTGACCTCCTCGGGCGCCGTCTGGGCCGCCGACGGCGACCGCTGGACCACCACGGTCGGCGACCACACGTGGGTGCTCCTCGGCGAGGGCGTCCGGGTCGCCGGCGAGTCGATCTCGGTGGACGCCGGCGGTCACGCCACCTGGTTCGCCCTGCCCGAGGGCGGGGACGCCGACGCGCTGGCCGCCCTGGCCGCGCCGGTCACCGGATCGACGCTGAGCTACACCGTCGAGGGCGAGGAGGCGTCCACCACGCTGAGCTACGCCACCGCCGGGGGTGAAACGGCGGTGGCCGCGATGCCCCACCAGGCGTCCACCGACTGCTCACTCGGCACCTACGCGAGCATCTACGGCACGCTCGCGGTGTGCGCCGGGTCGGAGCTGACGTGGACCTCACCGACCCAGCCGGCCAACGCGGGGCTGGACCTGGCGGGGCTCTCGGACGCCCAGCGCGCCGAGCTCGGCGAGGCGCTGGTCGCCGACGTGGCGAGCGACCCGGACTACCCTGCCGACACCTACTTCGGCGGCAAGGCGCTGCAGCGCGACGCCATGCTGTGGCAGATCGCGACCCAGCTCGGCGACGAGGCGTCCGCCGCCACGCTGCGCGCCAAGATCGTGGAGACCATGGACCTGTGGACCGATCCGGAGCGCTGCGCGAGCGCCGACGCGTTCTGCTTCGTCTACGACACCACCAACCGCGGTGTCGTGGGCCGCGTGGCGACGTTCGACGCCGACCGGTACAACGACCACCACTTCCACTACGGCTACTTCCTGTACGCCGCGGGCGTGCTGGCCGCCGACGATCCCGAGCTCGCCGAACGCTGGGCACCGGTGATGGACCTGCTGGCCGCCGACATCGCGTCGTCCGAGCCGAACGACTTCTTTCCCGAACGCCGGACGTTCGACGTGTACGCGTCGCACTCGTGGGCGTCCGGCACCTCGCCGTTCGCCGACGGCAACAACCAGGAGTCCGTCTCGGAGGCGATCAACGCCTGGGCGGGGTTGACGCTGTGGGCCCGCGCGTCCGGCAACGACCCGCTCGAGGTCGAAGGCACGTGGCTGCAGGCGCTGGAGGCGCAGGCGGCCCGCGCGTACTGGACCGACTTTGACACCACCGAGCCGGCCTACGACGGCTTCGCCCACCAGATCACCTCGCTCGTGTGGGGCGGCAAGCGGGACTACGCCACGTGGTTCTCCGCCGAGCCGGCCGCCATGTTGGCGATCCTGGTGATTCCCGCCAGCCCGTCGTCGGAGTTCCTCGCCGGTGATTCCGAGCGCATCCGCGCCAACGTCGCCGAGGCGACCGCGACCGGCGGGTACGCCCAGACCTACGGCGACTACCTGCTCATGTACCGGGCGCTCGCGGGGCAGGAGGACGCCGCCGAGGCCCTCGACACGGCCCGGTCGTTGCCCGATGAGTTCATCGACGACGGCAACTCGCGCACCTACCTGCTGGCGTTCTGCATGGCCCAGGCCACCTGAGCCCGGCCCACCCTGAACCGGGGGTCGGCCGGCGAACCGGCCCCCTCCTGGCGACACTCACGCCCGTGAGGAGTTCCGCTCCTGTCACAGGTTCCTTCACGGGGCTCCGCGGGCGTGAGTGTCGTCCTTCATTGTGCGCCACCCGAACCCGCATTGTGGGGAATCTCTCCCGACGCCCGCCGGGGGCCGCGTGCCCCGGCTCAGGCGTAGCCCAGCGCGTGGAGCCGGTCGTCGTCGATGCCGAAGAAGTGCGCGATCTCGTGGACCACCGTGATGTGGACCTCCTCGACCACGTCCTCGGTCGTGTCGCAGAGGGCCAGCGTGGGGTTGCGGAAGATGATGATCCGGTCGGGCAGCACACCGCCGTACCAGGAGTCGCGTTCGGTGAGGGGGACGCCCTCGTAGAGCCCGAGCAGGTCGGGGTCGTCGGCCGGGGCGTCGTCCTCGATGACGATGACGCAGTTGTCGAGCAGGTCCATCAGCTCGGCGGGCACGGTGGCGATCGCGTCCCTCACGTGCGCCTCGAACGTGTCCGCGTCCATCTCGATCGCCATGGACGCCACCCTAGGGGGTGGCCCCGGCGTAGGGTGGGCGACCATGCGGACGACGACGTTGGCGATCAACCTCGACCTCCCCGGCCCCACCATCAGCCGGCACCTGTACGGGCACTTCGCCGAACACCTCGGCGCCTGCATCTACGGCGGGTTCTGGGTGGGTGAGGACGCCGACGTACCCCACACCCGGGGCATCCGCTCCGACGTGGTGGCGGCTCTGCGGGAGCTCGACGTGCCGAACCTGCGCTGGCCCGGTGGCTGTTTCGCCGACGAGTACCACTGGCGCGACGGCGTCGGGCCGCGGGCGGGGCGTCCGACCATGGTCAACACGCACTGGGGTGACGTGGTGGAGGACAACGCCTTTGGCACCCACGAGTTCCTGGACCTCTGCGCCCAGCTGGACGCCGAGCCGTACATCTGCGGCAACGTGGGCTCGGGAACGGTGCAGGAGATGGCCGACTGGGTGGAGTACCTGACCCGGGGCGGCACCTCGCCGATGGCGGAGCTGCGGCGCTCCCACGGCCGCGAGGAACCGTGGCGGGTGCGCTTCTGGGGCATCGGCAACGAGAGCTGGGGCTGCGGCGGAAACATGCGCGCCGAGTACTACGCCGATCTCGCGCGCCAGTACGCCACGTACTGCCGCAACCACGACGGCAACGTGCTGTACCGCATCGCCGGCGGCGCCAACAGCGATGACTACCACTGGACCGAAACGCTCATGAAGACGCTCGGCGACCTCGGCTGCGGCTGCAACGCCCGCGGGCACTTCGACGCGATCTCGCTGCACCACTACACGGTGGTGGGCGATTGGCAGCACAAGGGTTCGGCCACCGAGTTCTCAGCCGAGGAGTACTGGACCTGCCTGGCCCGCGCCGCCGGCATCGAGGATCTTCTCCGCCGACACGGGGCCATCATGGACGTCTACGACCCCGACCGCCGCATCGGGCTGGTGCTGGACGAGTGGGGCACCTGGCACGACGTGGAGCCGGGGACCAACCCGGGATTCCTGTACCAGCAGAACACGCTGCGCGACGCGCTGGTCGCCAGCGTCCATTTCGACAGCTTCCACCGCCACGCCGACCGGCTGGCGATGGCGAACATCGCCCAGACGGTCAACGTGCTGCAGGCCATGCTGCTCACCACGCCGGACGCGGTGGTGCGGACGCCTACGTTCCACGTATTCGCCATGAACCGGGGCCACCACGATGCCGCCGCGTTGGCGGTGCACCCGCTGGGCGGGCCGCTGGCCTCGCGCGAGGTGGACGGGCGGACGCTGCCGCTGCTGTCGGCGTCCGCCTCGGTGAAGGACGGCCGGGCTCTGGTGTCGCTGTCCAACCTCGACCCCGACGCCGAGCAGACCGTGGAGCTCGACCTGCGCGGGGGCTCCGTGCAGGCGGCCGAGGGGACGGTGCTCGCCGCGGCCTCCGCGGCGGCCCACAACACCGTGGACGATCCGGACGCCGTGCGCCCGGTGGCGGTGGATGTGGACTGGCGGGAGGATGGCGTGCGGATCACCCTGCCGCCGCACAGCTTCGCCACCGTCACCCTGACCCTGGCCGGCTCCTGAGCAATTCCCTGTTGGGACGCTCCGGTGAGCTAGACCGACGGCCCGCGGGGGGCTACGGTGCAGCGGTGGTGCCTGTGCACCCACCGCTCACCCGCAAGGAGTATCGATGGCCCCGCAATTCAACGCCCCGCCCGGCTGGCCGCAACCGCCGGCCGACTGGACGCCCGATGCGTCCTGGAAGCCGGATCCCAGTTGGCCGCCTGCTCCTCCGGGATGGGAATTCTGGGTCGAGGACGACGCGACGACCGCGACTCCCTCGCCGCTGAAGACCCGGCCTTGGAGCGCGCGGCACTGGATTCTGGCGCCCGCGCTGGCATTTCTCGCAGGCGGGTTGCTGGGCAACGTGAGTGGCCAGGGCTCGGCCGCCCAGGGGGTGGCCGCCGTTCCCTCAGCCCCTCCCGTCACGATCACTGCGCCGCCCGTCACCCGCACGGCACCGCCAGCGACCGTCACGGCGCCCCCGGTGACCCTGACCGCCCCGGCCGTCACGGTGACGACAACGGTCGAGGCGGCTCCGCCCGCACAGCCGGCGGGGTTCGCGTCCGTGCCCGCCGCCGCGGCCCAGACCGATCCCCGCTTCTCGACCTGCAAGGAGGCGCGGGCCAACGGGCACGGCCCCTACCGCAGTGGGGTCGACCCGGAGTACGACTGGTACCGGGACGGTGACGACGACGGGGTGGTCTGCGAAAGCTGAGGCCGCAGCCCGGGGGTCCGCCGCCGGGTCAGGGGCGACCGAGGTCGATGCCGACGATCGAGGCGTCCGTCGTGCCACGGAACGCGAGGGCGTAGGCGACGGCGTCCGCCGGCACCTCGTAGACGAGCTGTCCCTGCGCGGCCTCACCGGGCTGCACCTGCGCGTCGAAGATCGCGGTGCCGAGGTCGGCGGTCGCCGCCTCGTCCAGCTGGTGCCGGACGAACTCGACCTGGTCACCGGACATCTGCGGCGTGACCGCCACGAACTGGCCGGGGATGAGGGGCAGGGCCGCAGCGTCGTTGTTGGTGACCGTGACGTCGACCACGAGGCGGCGCGTGCCACCGGAGGGCTCGTCGAAGGTTGCGTTGTGCACGACGAGGTCCAACGGGCCCGAAGAGACGACGCTGCCCAGCGGGTGCAGTTCCTCACCCGCCGCGTCGCCCAGGTCGCTGCCGGGGGTGGTCGTCGCCGTCGACGTGGCCGACGGGGACGGGGTTCCCGTCCCGCTCGCCGTCGCGCTCGCCGTCGCGCTCGGGCTGGGCTCCGCGGTCGCGCTGGGCGACGTGGTCGCGGTCGCCGTGACGACGGTTGACGGCGTGGGGGTCGCCGCGGGGGTCGCGCTCTGGTTGCCGCGAAACGAGGTCAGCGCCCAGATGACGAGCCCCGCCACCAGGGCGGCCAGGAGCGCCCAGAACCACCACTGGCTGGTGATCGGCCGCGGTGTCACGGCCGTCTCAGCCATCCCGGACTCCACGCGGGTGTACTCGCTGTGCGTGGTCGGCGCGCCGAGGTGCGAGGCGTCCGGGTCGGACGCGGGGGCGTCCGCGTCGACATCGGCGTAAGCGTCCGCATAGGCGTCCCCATGCCCGGCCGGCTCAACCCGGGTGGCGTCGGGATCCGCCGGCTCCCACTCGGGATCGGACGGCGTGGTGGGATTCGTCATGGGTGGAGACTACGGCACCCGGGCGACCCCACCCCGCCCGGGGCGCGGTGCGTCACGAACCGGCGGGCCAGTTGTCGCGCACCTCGGCGCCGCCCTCGACGACCTCCTCCTGCTCCGTCGTGCGGTCGGTCCACGAGTCCTGGGGGCGGTAGCCGAGGTCGAGCATGGTGTTCGTGAGGTCCCACCGGCGGTTCGGGTTGTCCGAGATCGCGTAGTAGAGGCCGAACGTCACCTCGGCCTCGATGGCGCGGCGGATGACGTGCTCGCAGTCGTCCTCACTGAGCCACATGGCGTGCAGGATGTCCTCGTCGGCCGCCATCGGGTCGCCCGACATCCAACCGATGCGCAGGGCGATGAAGTCCAGGCCGAACTCGTCGTGGTAGAACCGGCCGAGCACCTCGCCGAACGCCTTCGACACGCCGTAGAGCGAGTCCGGTCGCGGCAGGTGGTGGGGGTAGACCGGCCACTCCTCGTGGCGGTCGTACATGCCCATGGCGTGATTGGAGGAGGCAAAGACGACCCGGCGGACGCCGGACTCGCGCGCCGCCTCCAGCACGTGGCGCAGGCCGACGATGTTGGCCGTGAGGACGGCGTCCCACTCCGAATCGGGGGAGGCCGCGCCCGCCAGGTGGACGACCGTGTCGACGCCCTCCATCATGCCGAGAACCTCGTCGTAGTCGTCGAGGTCGACCTTGTGCATGGTCTTTTCCTGGTGTTCGTTCGCCGGGTGACGACCCTGGGTCACGAGGTCGTAGTCCTCACCCAACCGCTCCTCCAGCACGAGGCCGAGATTGCCGGTCACACCCGTGATGAGCACCTTGCGCCGTGAGTTCTGCTTCGCTGCCATGCCCCCATGCTAGTCAGCGGCCGGTGAGGACGTGGGCGGCCGCAGGGAGCCGTTGAGCAGGGAGCGCAACACCGGCCCAGGTTCGATCATCACGGTGGCCGACTGCGTGGCCACCCCCTGCGCGGCGAAGGCCTGGAGCACGCGGGAGACGACCAGATTGCGGGCCTCGAGGGTCTCGAGCTGCAGCGATCCGGTCCAAAAACGCAGCTCCAGGGTGACCGCCGCCTCGTCGACCTCGGTGAGCAGCGCCTTGGGCTCGGGGTCGTTCAACACCCCCCGGATGTCGTAGAGCGCCTTCAGCGCAACCGTGCGGGCATGCTCGAAATCGGCACCCGGGTCGAGGTTGAACGTGACCGTGCTGCGCACCTGCTCATACCCGGTCTGGACGGTGACGATGTTGTCGTGCAGCACCGTGTTCGGGACGACCACGAGGCGTCCGTCGAACGTGCGCACCACGGTGGAGGTCAGGCCGATGGCGACCACCGTGCCGGAGAGGGAGTCCATCGAGATCTGGTCGTCGACGCGGAACCGGTCACGGGCCAGGATGACGAGGCCCGCGAACATGTTGCCCAGCACGGTCTGGAACGCGGTACCGGCGGCCACCGAGACGATGGTGACACCACCGAGGATGTCGACGGGGCGGACGCTCGGGAACACCACCGTCATGGCCGCGCTCAGGAACGCGAACACCACGACCCACTGGGTGACCTGAGCGAACACGGCCGCGGAGCTGGGGCCGCGGCCGCGCCACAACAGGAGCCGGCGGGCGAGCCACCGGACGGCATAGGACACGAGGAGGCCGGCGCCGAAGATCTGCAACGCCAGCAGCGCGCCCTGCCACGTGATCGACGTGGGCATCAGCGCGCCGCGCTCTCGTCCACCATGGGGGCCATTGTGCCCGACCCAGCCCGCCGGGTGCAGCGGCCCGCTCGCTAGGCTGGGATTCGTGCTCTCGCCCCGCCAGACCGAACTCGCCGATGTGGCCCTTTCGATCTTGGCGCGTGAGGGCCTGGGGGCGGTGAGTTTCCGGGCGGTGGCGTCGGCGTCCGGGTGGTCGCTCGGGGCCGTGCAGAAGGCGTTCGGCTCCAAGGACGAGCTGGTTCGGGCGATGTACATCCGGCACCGGCAGGGCGCGCCGTCGCTCGGTGTGGGTTCCGGCCCCCTGGCCGAGCGGTTGGTGGCGGTGTTCATGTCCTTGATGCCCGGCGACGCCGCGTCCCGCGCCACGACGCTCGAGGCGGCCGCGTTCACCGAACGCGCCGCCCATGACGCGCGCATCGCCGGCGCTGTCGCGGCGTCCGACGCAGGGTTGCGTGCGACCATCGCGGGCTGGGTGCGCGAGGAGCAGGCGCGTGGCCGCGTCGGCGAGGAGGTGGACGCCGATGGCGTCGCCTGGACGTTCGTGGCGCTCGCCCACGGGGCGGCAACACAGTTGCTCTACGCGCCGCGCCCGGACGCCGAGGTGCGGGCGCTGGCGTCCGCCGCGGTGTCGCGGCTGCTCGGCTGACGCGCCCCGGATCCGGGCGCCGACACTCACACTTCGGGCTCAAACTCCGGTTCAGGTCGCGGAGTTTGAGGCCCAAACCGGAGTGTGAGCGAGTCCGACCGGACGGGTGAGACAGAACTGGCGGTGGAACGTCGGACGGCCCAGGTGGTGGCCGTCGTCGCCGCGTCCGGTCTCGATCATCCCGATCTTCTCGAGGATTCGGACGGAGGCGCGGTTGGCGTCGAGGGCCTCGGCCCAGATCTCGTCCAGGCCGAGGACGTCGAACCCGTGGCGCACGCCTGCCTGCGCCGCGGCCAGGCCGAACCCCCGGCCCCACCGCTCCCGTGGCCCGATGAGGAAGCCGAGCTGGCGGCGTCCGGGGTCTGTGCCGTAGAGGTCGACGTAGCCGACCACCTGCACCTCGTGGACGACGCTGAGGCGGAGCAGTCCGGTCGGGGGGTCCGTCACCAGGCGCCGGTGGAACGCGAGAAGGCGATCCGGCGGCAACCCGACCGTCCAGTCTGCCGCGCGACAGAACGCGTCATCGGATCCCCATCCGGCGATGACGTCGGCGTCGGCGAGCGTGGACGGACGCAGCGTGACGACCGGCGGCAGGCGGTTCATGGGGTCACCGTAAACGCAGGGGTCAACGACACCGCCCCTTCCTGTCGGCTCGAACTCCACCTTGGTCGTCAAACTCCGCCACCGGAAGCGGAGTTTGAGACCGGAGTGTGCCTGTCGGGCCCCAACAGACGCAGGCGCTGGGTTGCCCGATTGGAATGACAGCGTTATCATCGCTGCAACACGAAGCATCACAACCCGGTACGAAGGAGTACCCCGTGGACACTCTTCTGCAGCTGAAGAACGTCTCCAAGACGTTCCCCGGCGTCAGAGCGCTCCAGAACGTGAACCTCGATCTGCGCGCCGGCGAGGTGCTCGGCCTGTGCGGCGAGAACGGTGCGGGCAAGTCGACCCTGATGAAGGTGTTGACCGGCATCTACACCCCCGACCCGGGGGCCGAGATCTGGCTCCAGGGCCAGCAGGTGCACGTCCGCAACATCAATCACGCCCGCGAGCTCGGGCTGAGCATCATCCACCAGGAACTGAACATGGTGCCGGACCTGACGGTCGCGCAGAACCTGTTCCTGGGCAGGCCCCAGAGCCACACCCGCGGCCTGGTGCGCGACAGCCAGCTCAATCGACGGGCCGGTGAACTCTTCGAGCGCCTCGGCATGAAGGCACTCGACCCGCGCGCGCTCATCCGCGACCTGTCGGTGGCGCGCCAGCAGATGGTCGAGATCGCCCGGGCCCTGTCCTATGACTCCAAGGTGCTGGTCATGGACGAGCCGACGGCCGCGCTGACCCTCGCCGAGAGCGACGCCCTGTTCGAGCTCATCCGCGACTTCGTGGCCCCCGACACGGGCCTCATCCACATCTCCCACCGCATGCCCGAGATCGAGGAGATCACCGACCGGGTGTCCGTGCTGCGCGACGGCCAGTACGTGGGCACGGTCGCGACGCGGGAGGTGGAGATGCGCGAGATCATCTCGATGATGGTCGGCCGCGAGGTCTCCGGGGACGCGCGTCCGGCCCCACACCGACGCTCGGACGACGTCGCCCTGGCCGTGGAGAACCTCTCCACCCGCAACTTCCTCTCCGACGTGTCCTTCGAGGTGCGCCGGGGCGAGGTGCTGGGGTTCGCCGGGCTGATGGGGGCCGGTCGCACCGAGGTCGCTCGCTGCATCTTCGGGGCCGATCCGCGCCAGTCCGGCACCATAGCGGTGAACGGTCACCCGGTGCGCATCCGGTCGGCGGCGGACGCCGTCGCGCGGGCATCGGGTACCTGTCGGAGGACCGCAAGCGCTACGGGCTCGTGCTCGAACAAGACGTCAAGGCCAACACCGCCCTGGCCGCCATGGGTGACTTCAGCACGGCCGGCTACACCCGTGACGCCAAGATCCGCGCCACGGGTGAGGAGTACGCCCGACGGCTCCGCGTGAAGACGCCGAGCGTCAACCAGCTGGTGCGCAACCTGTCCGGCGGCAACCAGCAGAAGGTCGTCATCGCCAAGTGGCTCGTGCGCGACTGCGACGTCCTGATCTTCGACGAGCCGACCCGCGGCATCGACGTGGGCGCCAAGGAGGAGATCTACGAACTCATCGAGTCACTCTCGGCCCAGGGCAAGGCCGTGATCGTCATCTCCTCGGAACTGCCCGAGGTTCTCCGCGTCTCCCACCGCATCGCGGTCATGGCCCACGGCCGCATCACCGGCTTCCTCGACAACGCCGAAGCCGACCAGGAATCCATCATGCAGCTCGCCACGGTGGGCAAGGCCCAGTTGAAAGGACACGTCTCGTGAGCACCGCCGCCACCGCCCCGACCACCCCACCCGTCCCCGTCACCCCCGAGGGCACGGACGAGCGCCGCTCCCCCGTGCGGGACGCCCTTCGTGCCTCGTTGCAGCAACTCTTCGTGTTCGCCGCCCTGATTGTCGTCTTCGTCTTCTTCATGGCGTTCGCGAACAACTTCGACCCCGTCGTCGTCATCCCCAACATCCTGCTCCAGGCGGCCGCCATCGGCACGATGGCCCTGGGTGCGACATTCATCATTGCGACCGGCGGCATCGACCTGTCCGTCGGCACCGGCATGACGTTCTGCGCCGTCATGGCGGGCGTGTTCATGTCGAGCGCGTTCATGAACCTGCCGCTGGGCGTCGGCCTGCTCCTCACCCTCGGCGTCGGCGTGGCGATCGGGCTGGTCAACGGCATCCTGATCGCCTTCCTCGACATCCCGCCGTTCATCGCCACGCTCGCGATGATGATGGTCACCCGCGGGCTGTCGCTCATCATCTCCGGCTCCTCGTCGATCCGGATCGAGAACCCCGACTACGCCTGGATCTCCAACGGCCGCCTGCTGCCGTTCCTGTCCAACGCAGCGCTCATCTTCATCCTGCTCGGCGTGGTCGCCGCCGTCCTGCTCGGCAAGACGCTGCTGGGGCGCTACGCCCTCGCGATCGGCTCCAACGAGGAGGCGACGCGGCTCTCGGGCATCAACGTGCGGCTCTGGAAGACCCTGGTGTACGTGACGGCCGGCGTCTTCACCGCCCTCGGCGCCATCCTCTACTCCGGACGCTTCGGCTTCGTCCAGCCGGCCGAGGGCTTGGGCATGGAGCTCCAGGTCATCGCCGCCGTGGTCATCGGTGGCACCTCGCTGGCCGGCGGACGCGCCAACATCGTCGGCACCATGATGGGCGCGCTGCTCATGATGACCCTCAGCGTCGGGCTGCAGATGATGGGCGTCGCCCAGCAGTGGCAGCTCGTCGTGACCGGCGTCGTCGTCCTCATGGCCGTCTACGCCGACATCCTGCGACGCAAGCGAGCCGCCTCCCTCTGATCCACCACCCCACCACCGGGAGGCCCGTCCTCCCCCCACGAAAGGAAACCGCCATGCGCACTCTGCGCTCCGCACTGGCCGTGTCGTCCGTGCTCCTGTTGGGGCTCACGGCCTGCTCGACCTCCGGCTCCGGAACCACCTCGCCGGCCACCGGCACGACGCCTGCGGCGCCGGCCACGACGTCCACCACCGCTGCGCCGTCGGGCGATCTGGCGGCCGACCCCACCCTGCCGAAGGGCGACGGCACCCAGACCGTCTACCTGGTCTCCAAGGGCTTCCAGCACCGCTTCTGGCAGGCGGTCCGCGAGGGGGCCGAGCAGGCGGGTGAGGACTACGGCTACCGCGTCGAGTTCGTCGGCCCGGAGAACGAGCAGGCCATCACCCAGCAGCTCGACCAGCTGCGGACGGCGCTGCAGCAGCAGCCGGCCGCCATCGGCTTCGCGGCGCTCGACTCGGGGGCGGCTGGCCCCGTTCTCGAGGAGATCCAGGCCGCGGACATCCCCGTCATCGCGTTCGACTCCGGGGTGGAATCCGACATCCCGCTCACGACCGTCTCCACCGACAACCGGGCCGCCGCAGCGGCTGCGGCCGAGCACATGGTGGAGTTGGTGGGCGGCACGGGCACCGTCGGCCTGGTCTGCCACGACCAGACCTCCGCCACCGGCCAGCAGCGCTGCGAGGGCTTCCAGGAGTACATGGCCGAGAACGCCCCCGAGATCACCTTGTTGGATCCGCAGTACGCCGGTGAGGTCGGGCTCGCCGCCAACACCGCCCGCGCCCTGATCCAGGCCAACCCCGGCATGGTCGGCATCTACGGCTCCAACGAGGCGTCGGCCATCGGCGCGCTGCAGGGCACGGTCGAGTCCGGCCAGGATCTCACGGTGGTCGGGTTCGACTCCGGCCAAGCCCAGCTGGACGCCATCCGCAGCGGCCAGGAGGCCGGTGCCGTCACCCAGTCCCCGGTGCGCATGGGCTACCTGACGGTGGAGGCCGCCGTCCGCGCGATCAACGACCTCCCGCTCGACGAGGTCATCGACTCCGGCTACGCCTGGTATGACGCCACCAACATCGACGACCCGCAGATCGCCGCCAACCTCTACGAGTGACCCCCGGTGCGGGTGGGCCCACGGGTCCACCCGCCCCCCCCCACCGACCCAAGGAAGTGTCCCCCTCGTGACCCCGCAACCCCCGTCCCCGCAGCCCCCGTTCCCACACCCCAAGATCGGCATCCGCCCCATCATCGACGGCCGGCGCCGCGGCGTCCGCGAGAGCCTCGAGGACCAGACGATGGCGATGGCCGAGCGGGTCGCGGCGCTCTACTCGGCCGAACTGCGCCACCCCGACGGCACCCCCATCGAGTGCGTGATCGCCGACTCCACGATCGGCCGCGTTCCCGAGGCCCAGGCGGCGGCCGAGAAGTTCCGCCGCGAGGGCGTCGGGCTCACCCTCTCGGTGACACCGTGTTGGTGCTACGGCACCGAGACCATCGACATGGATCGCACCATGCCGCACGCGATCTGGGGCTTCAACGGCTCCGAGCGCCCCGGTGCGGTCTACCTCGCGGCCGCGCTCGCCGGCCACGCGCAGCTGGGCATTCCCGCGTTCGGGATCTACGGCGAACACGTCCAGGACGCCGACGACGAGACCATCCCGGACGCCGTGCGCACCCAACTCCTCGACTACGCCCGCGCCGGCCTGGCCGTCGCGACCATGAAGGGGCGCAGCTACCTCGCGATGGGCGGCGTGTCCATGGGTATTGCCGGGTCGGTCGTCAAGGACGAGTTCTGGTCGAAGTACCTCGGCATGCGCAACGAGTACATCGACATGAGCGAGTTCGACCGGCGGGTGCGCGAAGGCATCTACGACCCCGACGAGTACGAGAAGGCGCGCTCGTGGATCCGGGAGAACCTGACCCAAGGCGAGGACTTCAACCCGGCCGAGGACCAGATGACCGCCCAGCACGACGACTGGTGGGACTACTGCACGAAGATGACGCTCATCGGGCGGGACCTCATGGTGGGCAACCCGCGGCTCGCCGAGCTCGGCTTCGGCGAGGAGGCGCTGGGCCACGGGGCGCTGGCGTCCGGTTTCCAGGGCCAGCGGCAGTGGACCGACGGCATGCCCAACGGCGACGTGATGGAGACCGTGCTCAACACCCAGTTCGACTGGAACGGGCCGCGTCCGCCCCACATCATGGCAACGGAGAACGACGCCCTGAACGGCGCGTCCATGCTGTTCAACCACCTGCTGACGAACAAGGCGCAGCTCTTCTCCGACGTGCGCACCTACTGGAGCCCCGAGGCGGTCGAACGCGTCACCGGGCACCGGCTGGAGGGTCGGGCGTCCGGCGGCATCATCGACCTGCGCAATTCCGGCTCCACCACGCTGGACGGCACGTTCGCCGCCACGGTGGACGGCGAGCCGGGCATCAAGCACTGGTGGGATCTCACCGAGGACGACCAGGCGGCCATGCTGGGGGCCACCACGTTCCACCCGGCCAACGTGGGCTACTTCCGCGGCGGCGGCTTCTCGACGCACTTCCGCTCCGCGGGTGAGGTACCGGTCACGATGTGCCGGGTCAACCTGGTGGACGGGCTCGGCCCGGTCATGCAGATCGCCGAGGGCTGGACCGTGGAGCTGCCCGACGAGGTGGCCACCACCATCGAGGCGCGCACCGACCGGGCGTGGCCGACGACCTGGTTCGTGCCGAACCTCACCGGCGAGGGCGCCCTCACCAGCGTCTACGACGTCATGAACGCCTGGGGTGCCAACCACGGCGCGATCAGCCACGGCCACATCGGTGCGCAGCTCATCACGCTGTGCGCGATGCTGCGCATCCCGGTGAACATGCATAACGTGGCGCCCGACCAGGTGTTCCGGCCCAAGGCGTGGCTGTCGTTCGGCACGCAGGACGCCGAGGGAGCCGACTTCCGGGCCTGCGCCACCTTCGGCCCGCTGTACGGCTGATCGAGGGGAGCTGAACCATGGCACCCACCGCCCTCGCCGTCGATCTGGGATCCTCGAGCGGCCGCGTCGTGGCCGGGTCCTTCGACGGCGAGGCGGTGCGCCAGACCGAGGTGTACCGCTTCGCCCACGAGGCCCAGCGCGTCGACGGGCACCTGTGTTGGGATGTCGACGGCATCCTTGGCCACATCGCCACCGGCCTGCGGGCCGGGGTGGAGCGGTTTCCGGACGCCGCCACCGTCTCGATCGACACCTGGGGGGTGGACTTCGCGGCCCTGGACGCCGCGGGTGAGCGCGTCACGTTGGTGCGCGCCTACCGCGACGAGCGCACCGAGCGGACGCTGCCCGCCTTCCGCGAGCGGCTGGACGACGCCGCCGTCTGGGCGGCCACCGGGACGGCGCCCGCGCTGATCAACACCGCGAACCAGCTCTTCGCGTTCTGCACCGAGGAGCCGGACGCCGCCGCGCGCGTCGAGCGCGTGCTCCTGCTGCCGGACTACTTTGTCCGGGAGCTGACGGGCGAGCTGGGGTGGTCGCGGTCCATCGCCTCGACCACCGCCCTCACCCGGCCGGGCGCGGGGACGTTCTCCGACGAGGTGTTCGCCGCGTTGGGCCTCCCCCGCTCCTGGTTCGGTGGGGTGACGCCGGAGCACACCGTCGTCGGCCCCTGCCTCCTGCCCGGGTTGGAGCGGCTGACCGTCGTGCGCGGCGGGGCCCACGACAGCGCGTGCGCCGTCCAGGCGTTGCCGCGCGCGGTGAGCTCGACCACGGCCTTCCTCAGTTGTGGCTCGTGGTCGGTGCTCGGCGTGCTGCACGACGCACCCCTGCTGTCGGACGCCGCCCGCGCCCTGGGCCTGACCAACGAGGCCTGCGCGGGCGGCGGGCTGCGCCCCCTGTTCAACATCACGGGCCTGTGGATGCTGCAGGAGTGCCAGCGCGAGTGGCGCCGGGCCGGCGCCTGCCACGACATCGCGGAGCTGGTGACGCGGGCCAGCGCGACGCCGAGCGCCGGCGTCCTCATCGACCCCGACGACGCCGGCTTCGCCCGGCCCGGGGGCATGGCGGAGCGCATCGGCGCGGCCGTGGCGGCCGGCGGTGGGCCGCCGCTGGACGAGGGGGGCACCGTGCGGGTCGTCCTCGAGTCGCTGGCGGCCGGGTACGCGCGCGGCGTCCGCGACCTGGCCGACCTCACCGGCCGACCGCCCGATCAGGTGAACGTCGTCGGCGGCGGCTCCCGCAACGGTCTGCTGTGCCAGCTGACCGCCGACGCCGTGGGCGTCCCCGTGGTCGCCGGGCCGGCCGAGGCGTCTGCGCTCGGTTCGCTGCTCGCGCAGCTGGAGCTGACGGGTGCGTTCGGGCCGGACGAGCGCGCCGGGGTGATCACGGCGTCCACCGCGACGCGCACCTTCGACCCGGCCGCGCGTGGGATTGAATGAGGGCATGAACAACAGGGGGAAGCGGATCAACCTGCGCGACATCGCTGCCGACGCGGGGGTGTCGGTCGTGACGGCCTCCCGGGTCGTGCGTGGGCTGGATCTGGTGGCGGAACCCACGCGGGAGCGCGTGCTGGAGGCCGTGCGTCGGCTGAACTACCAACCGAACCTGGCCGCGCGGTCCCTGTCGGCCCACCGCACCGGGTCGGTGCACGTCATCAACGCCGTCCAGATGTTCCACGGGCAGGTGGCCGCGTTCGTGGCGATCTGCGAGGAATTGGCCGCGCTGGGGTTGCACACGTCCACGTCCGTCCTGCCGCCCGGGACGCAGGAGGCGGACATCCGTGAGCTGGTGCCGATGGGGGCGGACGGCATCATCATCCTCGGCGGCCGCACCGAGCCGAGCCCGTGGGTCGACCAAATCGCCGCGTTGATGCCGACGGTCGTCATGGGACGCGTGCACCGGCTGCCGGCGACGGCGGTCGGCGTCGCGGTGGACCATGAAGCCGGGGCGCGCGCGGGGGTGACCCACCTCCTCGACGTCGGGTGCCGGCGCGTCGCGCACGTGTCGGGGCCGCCGGACTGGATGGACGCCCACCTCCGCCTGGCGGGCTACCGGGCGGTGTGCGCGGAGGCAGGGATGCCCGAGCTGGTACTGCCCGCGGACTCCTGGGACGCCGCCGCGGCCGTGCCGCTCGTCAGCGCGCTGCCAAACGACATCGACGGCGTGTTCGCCGCCAACGACCAACTGGCGCTCGGCACGCTCCACGCGCTGTGGCGGGCCGGCCGCTCCGTCCCCGGCGACGTCCGCGTCGTGGGCTATGACGACATTCCTGGGGCCGACTCGTTCCATCCGCCGCTGACCACGCTGCGCCAGGACTTCCACGGCGTGGGACGCCAGGCTGTCGCGTCGCTGAACCTCCTGATGAATGGTCAGGCGGCCACGTCGTCCGTCATCCAACCCACCCTGATCGTCCGCGCGTCCACCTGAGAGGAAACCATGCTGTACGGACCCCTGATCCATCCCGAACTGCTCTCCGCGCTCGGCCGCTCCGGCCACGGCGGCAAGCTCCTGATCACCGATGGGAACTACCCCGTGACGAGCGGGGCGCCGGCGTCCGCCGATCGGGTGTACCTGAACCTCGCGCCCGGGCTGCTGACCGTGAGCCAGATCCTCGACGTGGTGCGGCAGGCGATTCCGATCGAGCGGGCGGGGTTGATGGTTCCGGCCGACGACGCGACCGGTGCGGAGCGTCCCGATTCCATCCCGGCCCACGACGAGTACCGGGCGGCGTTGCCGGGCGTCGCGTTCGACGAGATCACGCGCTGGGACTTCTACGAGGCCGCCCGGGCGAGCGACGTGACGGTCGTGATCGTCTCGGCCGACCAGCGCCTGTACGCCAACCTGCTGCTGACCGTGGGTGTGCGCGCAGGCTCCTGACGTCTGGCGAGCGTCGGCTGGCCCGCCCGTCCGGGCGCCGACACGCACACTTCGGGCTCAAACTCCGGTTCCGGTAGCGGAGTTTGAGGCCCAAACCGGAGTGTGAGCGAACCCAACCGGACGGGCGAGCCGAAATCGGCGGTGGAACGTCGGTCGCCCCAGGCGGTGGCCGTCGGCACCGCGTCCCGTCTCGATCATGCCGATCGTCTCGAGGATCCGGACGGAAGCGTGGTTGACGACTTGGGTCTCGACCCCGATCTCCTGGAGCTGAAAGACCTCGGATCCGTGGCGGACGCCGGCGCGCGGTGAGGCCAGTCCGTGCCCCGGCCCACCGCGGCCTGGGGCCGATCTGGAAGCCAAGCTCGCGGCGTCCGGTCTCAGCGCCGTGCAGGTCGACATGGCCGTCCACAGGGGACCCGTGCACGACGCTCAGGCGGAGCAGCGTGTCGGCCGCGCGGCAGACGTCGTCGCCGCCGCTCACACTCCGGTTTGGTCCTCAAACTCCGCCACCGGAACCGGCGTTTGAGTCTCAAACGTGAGTGTCGGCGCCTCTTGGGGGGACGGGTGGAGTGCCAGAATCGGGTGAGCAGTGGAGGAGGTCCGGTGGCGAGCAGGAGAGACAAGCAGGCGGCCGTGTCGGCGCGCCAGCGCATCGCGGAGCAGCAGCGCGCCGAGCAGGTGCGCCGGAAGCGCACCAGGATGATCATGGTGGGCGTGGCGGTCGTCGTCGCGCTCGCGATGATCATCGGAGCCATGCTCCTCGCCAACGCCGCACGTCAGCGCGAAGCGGCCGGTGAGGGGTCGGACGCCTATGTGTCCGGCCTGTCGCAGGTCTCGGCCCCCCAGTTGGACGCCGTGGGCGTGGGCGCGGCGCGCGATGCCGCCACCCCCGTCGAGGGCGGCGAACCAGTCATGGTCGACGGGAAGCCCCGTGTGCTGTACGTGGGCACGGAGTATTGCCCCTACTGCGGCATGGAACGCTGGGCGCTCACCATCGCGCTGTCGCGGTTCGGCACGTTCGATGGCTTGGAGGCGTCCCGAACCCCCGCCAATGAGTCGAGCATCCCCACCGTCAGTTACGAACACGCCACCTTTGCGAGCGATCTCATCGTCTTCGACGGATTCGAGACCGCCGACGCCGAGGGCCGACCACTCCAGACACTGTCGGCCGACGACGACGCCACGCTTCGGCAGTTCAATCCCGGTGGCAGCGTTCCCTGGACGTACTGGGGCACCTCCCATCAGCTCGGGGCGTCCTACGACGGCGGCTTCCTCGCCGACGCGAACCCCGACGAGGTGCTGGCCCGCCTCGGCGACGCCAACAGCTCCGAGGCGCAGGGCATCCTCGGGGCGGCCAACGTGCACACCGCCCGCATCTGCGCGCTCACCGGCAACCAGCCGGGCGAGGTGTGCGACGCCCCCGGCGTCCGGGCCGCCGCCGAATTCGTCGGCTGATGCCCACGTGGCTCAGCCGGGGGCTGTGGACTGTCGGGCTGCTCGTTTCCGCGTATTTGACCGTCCAGCACTTCACGGGCAACGCCACCCTGGCGTGCACGAACGCGGGCATCGTGAATTGCGAGTCGGTCACGACCAGCCGGTGGGCGTACGTGTTCGGCGTCCCCGTGGCCTTGCTCGGGCTGCTCTGGTTCGTGGCGGGCACCGTGTTCGCCTGGGTGCTGGAGCCCCGGCTCCCCCAGCAGCGGGCGCGCCTGCTGGGTGCGGGCTACACCGGCCTCGGCGTCCTGTTCGTGCTCTACCTCGTCTACGGCGAGATCAGCCTTGGCCAGATCTGCTCCTGGTGCACGGTGGTCCACGTCGTGACGGTGGCGCTGTTCTGCGGGTACCTGGGCACCTGGTACGCGAACCACGCCTGAGGGCGGCAAGGACGCCGGCGGCCTGGGGCGTTGCGTCACGGCTTCCGGCGGACGGGCTCAAACTCCGGTTCTGTCGTCAAACTCCGCCACCGGAAGTGGAGTTTGAGACCCAAGCGTGCGTGTCGGCGCCCCCCAGGGCGCTTGACACCTCATCCGCCACCCAGAAGGGTGGGCGCGTGAGAGTGGCGATGCTGGGGCCCATTGCGTGGCGGACGCCGCCGCGTCACTACGGCCCGTGGGAGCGCGTCACGAGCCTGCTCACCGAGGGGCTGGTGCGCCGGGGTGTGGACGTGACCCTCTTCGCCACGCTCGACTCGGTGACCTCCGCCAAGCTCGACGGCGTGGTGCCCTGCGGCTACGAGGAGGACCCGACGGTCGACGGACGGATCGCCGAGGCGCTGCACGTCGCCCACGCGTTGGAGCGCTCCGGCGAGTTCGACCTCGTCCACAACCAGCTGGACTGGCTCCCCCTGGCCTTCAGCGGTCTGTGCCGGGCCCCCATGGTGACGACGATCCACGGCTTCTCCGGGCCGGCGATCCTGCCCGCCTACCGCGCCGGTCGCTCTGCCTACATCTCGATCTCGGACGCCGACCGCAGCCCCGACCTCGACTACCTCGCCACCGTCCACCACGGGCTGGACCTGGCGGAGCTGCCCGAGGGCCCCGGCGGGGACGCCCTGGTGGCGTTCGGGCGCATCCACGCCGACAAGGGCACCGCGGACGCCATCGCGATCGCGAGGGCGGCCGGGCGGCGGCTGGTGATCTGCGGGCCCGTGCACGACGCCGAGTACCACGCCCGGGAGGTGCTGCCCCACGTCGACGGCGAGGCCGTCACCTATCTGGGTTCCGTCGGTCCAAAACGCCGCGCGGAGGTGCTGGGATCGGCGGCCGCCCTGCTCCACCCCATCGGCTTCGACGAGCCGTTCGGCCTGGCCGTCGCGGAGGCCATGGCCTGCGGCACGCCCGTGGTGGCCCACCGGCGCGGCTCCATGCCCGAGGTCGTCGACGAGGGGGTGACCGGCTTCCTGGTCGACGAGGGGGAGGGCGGTGTGGCCGCCGCCGCGGAGGCGGTGACGGCTGCTGTCGGCCTGGACCGGGCGGCGGTGAGGGCGCGCGCGGCCCACCGGTTCGGCGTCGAGACGATGGTGGACGGCTACCTCGCCGCCTACGCGCGCCTGCTGGGCTGAGGCTCCGGGCGCATCGCAGCGACCAGGTCGTCGACGGCCACGGACGCCACCGCGATGCGCTGGTCGCCGATCCCGTGGGGCACGAACAGCCGTCGTCGGTGGACGAGCCCCCCGCACGAGAAGACGACGTTGGGTACATACCCCCCGTGGTGCGGGTGCGGCGTCAGCCACGGCTCCTCGAGCCGGGCGATCACGCGCGTCGGGTCGTCGCGATCGAGCAGCAGCGCGCCGAGGCTGTAGACGCGCATCGGGCCCACGCCGTGCGTGAGGACGAGCCAGCCCTCGTCGATCTCCACAGGGGCGCCCGAGTTGCCCAGTTGCCGGATCATCCACGGAGCCCCACCGGGCTCTTCGATGACGGTGGGATCGTCCCAGGTGAGCCCGTCGGCGGAGAAGGAGACACCGTTGCGGGCACCGTCGTGCCGGGTCAGCGCGGCGAAACGCCCACCGATCAGCCGGGGGAAGATCGCCATGCCCTTGTTGGTGGCGGCCACCCCCGCCAGGGGGGTGGACTGGAAGGAGGTGAGATCGGCGCTGGTCAGCATCCGCACCTGGATGTCGCGTCCGTTGTACGCCGTGTACGTCGCGCGGTACTGGGTGCTGCCCTCCTCGTCGGTGAACAGGGTGAACCGGGCGTCCTCCAGGCCGTGGGATTCGTCGTCCACGGCCGGCATCAGCACCCGCTGGTCCAGCCGCGTCCGGGGGTCGAACGCCGTGTAGTAGGCCGAGCGGGACGCGCGCCGCAACGCCTCGGCCTGCCGGTGCGAGGCGGGGTGCAGGAGCAGGTCGGGGGGCAGATCGTCGAAGGCCTGGTCGACGTCCTGGGCACGGATCCGCTCGGGCAGCCGGCCGAGCACGGCCGTGGTCAGCTCACCACCCTCCCCCGCCGCTCCGGTCAGGGCGGCGATCAATTCCCAGGGCAGCGCCGCGGGCGTGATGGTGCCGAGCACCGGCGGCCCGGAGCGCGGCTCGAATCGCCAGCCGTCATCGCCCACGACCCCGGACGCGAACTCGATCGACGACACGTGACCCTCCCCGATCGCCCGCAGGCTGAGGGCCACCCGGAGTTCGTCGGGGCCGAGGCCGGACTGGTCGGGGTGCGGCACGGCGCTGGGGTTGCACAGCGCGGCGCCCTCAAGGGAGAACTCGGCGGTGAACACCGCGCCGAGGACGACGGCGCGGGCGTCGCTGATGTGCTCGCCCCGCGGGGTCAGGGGGTGCGCGTGCTGCAGCAGGGTTTGGCGGAGGGTGCCGTGGTGGAGGGCGAACCGGGCCACGACGTCGCCGGCGAGCCGCTCCACCTCGGCCTCGTCGAGGGCCATGACGCGGGCGACGAGATCGGGTGCGAGGTTGCCGTGCCCCGGGTCGGCGCTGGGCATGAACAGGCGCGCCACGACGCGCTCAGGGTCGGGATCCAGCGTCTGGTCGGCGTGACGGATGACGTGCGGGGGCATGCACAACTCCTTTGCGGCGGGCCTGGAGCAGCACCGACAACGCGGACAGGGTGGATTCCGCGCCCCTGTTCTGGTTGCGCCCGTGCGGCTGCAAGCCATCGTAACCAGCACCGGTGGCCTCGTCGTACAGGCACACGCCGACGTCGTTGTCGCCGGTGAACCACCGCCAGCTGCGGTCGACGGCGACCGACCAGAAGGCGTCCGAGGTGAGGTCGTGGGCGCGGGCACAGGCATCGGCCAACGCGGCCAGTTCGATCGGCTGCTGGTCGAAACCGGGGCCCTCCTCCCCCAGGGCTCGCCCACCCACGGGGGTCACCGAGAAGTGGTCCCCCAGAGTCTCGGCGTCGACCAGGAAGCGCAGCTGCTCGAGCCCGAGGGCGATGAGGTCGGGGCGCGCCAGCGCGGAGCCGGCCGCCAGCAGCGCCTCCGGTAGACGCGCGTTGTCGTAGGCGAGGCGCTCCTCGGGCCAGGGCCCCGAGCCCAGCGCTGCGAGCCAGTCGGCGGCGTCGGCCACCAGGGCGCGGGCCGCCGGGCCGCCCTCCGCCACGGCGCCCAGCACGGCGAGGGCCACCGCCCGGGGGGAGCGTGGCCGGCGGCGCGCCAGCAGCGCGAAGCCCCGCGCGGCGTCGCGTCGCGCCGAGGCGTCCAGCCGGTGGTCGGCGGCAGCCGTCCCCAGCGCCCACGTCGCCCGGCCCCACCAGTCACCCTCCCCCGGCTCGTCCTGCCAGCCCCCCGGGCCCAGTCTGTTGTGGCAGCGACCGTCGGCCGTCACGGCGTCGCAGACCATGCGCAGGTGGACGGCGAGCAGGTCATCGAGGGACGGGTCGGCCGCCCGGCAGAGCAGGACGACGGCCCGCGCGTTGTCGTCCACGCAATAGCCGTGCCCGACGCGGGGGGCGTCCATCTCGGCGTGTTCGAAGAGGGCGCGCGCGTCCGTGAGGCGCCTCAGGTGGGTGAACCTCGGCTCCGGCAGGGTCACCGGGCTTCCCCGGCCGGGTCCCCGTGGCGCGCGCCGAGGAGGGCCGCCGCGACGTCGAGATAGCGTGCCGCCACCGCCGGCCAGTAGAGGGACGCGGCCTCCCGCTGGGCGCTGGCCCGCATGCGATCCGCCTCCTCCTCGTGGGTCAGGATGGTGGTGAGGGCGTCCGCCATCGCCTCCGGCGTCCGATGGGGCACCGTCACGCCCGCCCCGCCGGCCAACAGCTCGACGGCGTGCGGGAAGGCCGTGGAGACGACCGGCACGCCGGCCGCGACCGAGTCGATGAGCACGCCCGAGGTCACCTGCTCGGTGGAGTCGTAGGGCAGCAGCACGACATCGGCGGTGGCCAGCAACGCGGGGATCGCGTCGGTGGCGCGGTAGGTCGCGTCGAAGCGCACCATGTCCCCCACACCCAACTCGTCTGCGCGGCGGCGGAGGCCGTCGCGGTAGCGCTCGCCCTCGCGCGCCACCACCTTGGGGTGCGTCTCGCCGGCGATGAGATAGTGCGGACGGGGGTCGAGGTCGCGCAGGCGGGGCATCGCCTCGATCGCCCACTCGATGCCCTTGCCGGGCCCGATGAGCCCCCATGTGAGGATGCGCGGGCTGGGGCGTTCGTCGGTGGAACGGGCCTGGGCCGGCGGGGCGGCGCCGTGGGGGATGACCACGACGCGTTCCGGGTCGACGCGGTAGCCGCCGAGCAGCCGCGTCCGGGCTGCCTGGGTCATGGTCACGACGGCGTCCGCACGGTCCATCACCCGTTCGAGAACGGCGCGCTGCGTGGTGGAGGGCTGCGTCAGCACGGTGTGCACCACGACGATCACGGGCACCCGAATCCGGTCCAGGACGTCCACCACCTCGACGCCGTCCGGGCCGCCGTAGATGCCGTACTCGTGCTGCACGACGACGACATCGCAGGCGTTCAACTCCGCTGCCGCCCGCCGCCGGCTCAGCTCGTCGCCGGCCCAGAGCTCGCTGGCCACGTCGGGCAGGGCGAGGTGCTCGGGGGCGTCCAGGGAGCGGACCACGCGGATCCCGGCGCCGTGCGAACGCAGAGCGCCGGCCAAGGCGGCGTTGAACGTGGCCAACCCACACAGGGTGGGCGGGTACGAACTGAGCAGACCGATCTCCATGGTGCCAATCCCCTCTGGCCAAGCCGAGCGTCACACGACGACTCCCCGCCACCCTAACCCACCCTGGCGAGGTGGGATGGGCGTCCGGCGCCGCCTCGCTCCCGGCTGCCAGGTGCCACCGTCCGGGCGACGCGCCGGCTCCGGCGCAACTCACACTCCGGTATGTGCCTCAAACTCCGCGACCGGAACCGGAGTGTGAGACCACAGTGTGCGTGTCGGCCCGCATCTGCGGGGCTGGTGGGGCGTGCGGGGCTCGAACCCGCGACCCAGGGATTATGAGTCCCCTGCTCTGACCGGCTGAGCTAACGCCCCCAGCGCGCCACCACCCTACTGGCAGCCCAGCTGCCGCGGCCCGTGCCCCACCCCCGCCCGCCCCGCGGCCAGGGATGCCAAATTCGCCGTTTCCCCTTACACTCCTTCTCGCGCCGGGGGGACGCCTTGAGTCGTCGTCGTCCCCGAGAGGCATCCCCCGTGTTGCACGCCGCCCCCGAGGTCCGTCGCCCAGCCGGCCACACCCGCCGTCTGGTCGCCCTCGTGGTCGCGTTCACCCTGGCTCTTCTCGGGCTGCCCGTGATCACCGTGCTCAACGCCACGCCCGCCGCGGCCGCGACGCCGGGGTGCGATTTCGCCGACCGGGGTGGCGTCGGGAGTTACCGTGACCGGATCTGCTGGGTCAACCTGGCCGACTTCAGCAACAGCACCGTCAACTCGGCGAACGGCCAGACCGTCACCCAGACCCTGCCGGGCGGCTTCACCCTCACGTTCAACTTCGGCGCACCACCGGTACCGGCACGACCGCGTCCGCGAGCGCCACACCGACGTGGTACGACACCGCGTCGGGGGAGGGCGCGGCCATCGGCAACACGGCGTACCTGGGCATCGAGGGACAGCCGGTGTGGTACGTCACGGCCGGCTCAAGCCTCAACGAGACCTTCCGCGTCTCAGGGGTCGTCCTGCGCAACCCGGCAGGAGCCCAGATCACGAACTTCGCCCTCATCGGGGCCGACGGCGAGTCCACGGACGCCGCCGGCTCCCTTCGGGAGTACATCCGCTTCTCGGTGCAGAACACGACGGTCTCGGTGCTGGAGAACGTGCCCTCGGGCACCGGTGCCCTGGCCTGCACGGGTGGGCTCACCACCACCTCCACCTCGATCGACGGCGTGGGCAACGTCGCCAACCCGGGGGCGCTCATCGTCCAGGCCCCCGCCACGAGCAACATGTCCATGGACGTGCGCCTCAACCGCCCCTCATTCGGCGCGCAGGGGTTCATGTTCGGCGTCTACCTGCCCACCATCACGCTGCGCAAGAACGTGAACGGCCTCGTCAACGCCTCCGACGCCTTCACCATCCGCGCCACCCCCACGGGTGGGACCCCCATCACCGCGACCACCTCGGGCGCCAACTCGGCCACCACCGGCTCCGCCATGGGATTCATCGGCGGCGCCGTCACCCTCGACGAGGTGGCGGCCAACGCCGGGACCGACCTGAGCCGGTACTCCCAGTCCTGGTCCTGCACCAACGCCGCCACCGGATCCGCCACGGTGCTTCCGGCCCAGGGGACGACTGGCACGAGGGTGTCCATCTCACCCACCACGGCGAACGACAACATCACCTGCATCCTCACCAACACCGCGCCCCCACCGGCGATCTGCATCGTGAAATCGGCATCGATGACGTCGTTCTCGGCCGCGGGCCAGCCGGTCGCCTACTCCTTCGTCGTCACCAACTCCGGCGGCCAGACGTTGACGGGCGTCCGGGTCGCCGACCCCCTGAGCGGGCTGTCCGCCGTCTCCTGCCCCACGACGACGCTGGCACCGGGGGCGTCCACGACCTGTACGGCGTCCTACACCACCACGGCGGCGGACGTGACCGCCGGCCAGGTCGCCAACACCGCCACGGCCGCCGGCACGACGCCCACCGCACAGCAGGTCACCGCCACCAGCACCCGGGTGACCGTCCCCTACGTCGCGAGCTCCGACCTGGTGGCCGACAAGTCCGTCACCGTCGGCGCGGCCACCCCGTTCGTGCCGGGCCAGCAGGTGAGCTGGACGGTCACCGCGCGCAACAACGGCCCGTCGGTCGCCACCAACCCGACCATCTCCGATGTCGTTCCGAACGCGGTCACCAACCTCGCCGTCAGCAACGTCTCCGCCGGCTGGACGTGTTCGATCGCGGGCCAGAACGTCAACTGCAACGCCGCCAGCCTCGCCGTCGGCGCCACGGCCTCCATCCGGGTCACCGGCACGCTCGACCCGGCCCACACCGGCCCGTTGACGAACACCGCCACCACGTCCTCCTCCTCGGGCGACCCCAACACGGCCAACAACACCGACTCCGAGACGACCGCCACCGCCCCGAGTGCCGACCTGTCGTTGGCGAAGGCCGCCACGACCTCCCCGCTCGTCGCCGGCTCGCAGGCCACGTGGACGCTGACCGCGACCAACGCCGGCCCCTCCACAGCCGTCACCCCCACGATCACGGACACCCTGCCGGCCACCGTCACCGGCATCACCGCGACGACCGCCACCACCGGGTGGACGTGCGCGGTGAGCGGGCAGACGGTGACCTGTTCGGCGTCCTCGCTCGCCCCCGGCGCCACCGCGGCGGTCACCGTCCGCGGCACGGTCGCGTCCACCGCCAGCGGGTCGCTCGTCAACACCGGTGCGCTCACCTCGAGCACTCCCGACCCGGCCGGCGCCAACAACAGCGCCTCGGTGACGACGCCGATCACCCAGGCGGCCGACCTGCTGGCGGTGAAGTCGACGGCCGGCGCCACGTCGTTCACCCCCGGTGGCACCGCGTCGTGGAACGTCACGGTCACCAACAACGGCCCCTCCGTGGCCACGGTGGTCAACCTGTCCGACGCCGTGCCCGCCGCGGTCACGGGCCTGGCCGTCACCGCCCCCAGCGGTGTCACGTGCTCGACGACCGGGCAGAACGTCACCTGCACCAACCCCTCCTTGGCCTTCGGCGCGTCCTTCACCGTCACCATCGCGGGCACCCTCAGCCCGAGCTTCACCGGCACGCTGGTCAACACCGCGTCCGTGACCGCGGCCACGACCGATCCGGTGACCACCAACAACTCCTCCACCACGTCGACGCCCACGGCCCCGCGCGCCGACCTCGTCGCCGCCAAGACCCACGTCGCGGGCACCACGCCGGGCCAACCGGTCAGCTGGCGCGCCACCGTGACGAACAACGGGCCCTCCACGGCGGCCTCCCCCACCCTCACGGACGCCGTGCCCGCGGCCGTCACCGGCATCACCGCCACGGCCCCGAGCGGGTGGACCTGCACGGTCTCGGGCCAGAACGTCAACTGCTCGGCCGCCAGTCTGGCGCCGGGGGCGTCCGCCACCGTGCAACTGTCCGGCACCCTGGCCGCCACGGCCAGCGGAACGCTCACAAACAGCACCAGCGTCGCCTCCGCGACCACCGACCCCACCTCGGCCAACAACACGGCCAGCGCCTCGGTCACCCTCACGCCGAGCGCCGACGTGGCGGTGACGAAGGCCGCCACCAGCACCTCGGTCACGGCCGGCGGCACGGTCACCTGGAACCTGGACGTCGTCAACAACGGCCCGTCGGTGGCGCGGGACATCGTGCTGACCGATGTGGTGCCGGACGCGGTGAGCGGCATCACGATCACGACCGGCCTGCCCCAGGGATTCTGTTCGCTGAGCGGGCAGACGGTGACGTGCACACCCAACACCGACTGGCCCGTCGGGGCGTCCGCCCGCATCACGATCAGCGGCCGCGTGTCGCCCACCGCCACCGGATCCCTGGCCAACACGGCAACCCTGACCACGTCGACGGCCGACCCGGCGCCGGTCAACAATTCCGCCACCACGACGACGCCGATCACCGTGTCGTCAAACCTGCTGGCGGTCAAGTCCCAGGCCGCCCCGAACCCCGCGGTGCCGGGCCAGCCGGTCAGCTGGTCGGTGACGCTCACCAACAACGGCCCCTCGGTGGCCACGGCCCCGGTGTTCTCCGACACGGTGCCGGCCTCGGTCACCGGCGTGGCCGTCACGACGCCCGCGACGGGTTGGGCCTGCACGGTCGGCGCCGGCAACGCCGTGGCGTGCGGCGCCCCCACGCTGGCCGCCGGCACCTCGGTGACGTTCACGGTCACCGGCACGCTCAGCCCGAGCCACACCGGCACGCTCACCAACACCGCCACCGTCAGCTCAGCAACCACCGACCCGCTGACGACGAACAACAGCTCGACCACGTCGACGCCCACGTCCCCCAGCGCCGACCTGGCCGTCACGAAGTCGGCGGCCTCCCCCACCCCGCTCGTGCCCGGGCAGCCGGCCAGCTGGACGATCACCCTCACCAACGCCGGCCCGTCGACGGCCCTGGCCCCGCGCATCACCGACACCCTGCCCTCCGCGCTGACGGGCGCGACCGCCGCGCTGTCCGACGACGCGTCGGCCGCGGGCTGGACGTGCACCGTGAGCGGCACGTCGCTGGGCTGCGGCGACGACGCCCTCGCCCCCGGCACCAGCGTCACCGTGACGGTCACTGGCACGATCGCCGCCGCCACGACCGGCCAGGTCACCAACAGCGTGAGCGCCTCGAGCTCGACCACCGACCCGGTCACCGGCAACAACAGCGCCGCGGTCACCACCGCCACGGCCCCCAGCGCGGATCTCGGCGTCGGCAAGCAACTGCTCACCGCGTCGCCCGCCGTGCCGGGCCAGACCGTGAGCTGGCGCGTCACCGTCACCAACGGCGGGCCCTCGACGGCCACCGGCGTCACGACCACCGACGCCGTCCCCGCCGACGTGACCGGCGTCGCCGTCAGCGGAGTCCCGGCCGGCACCACCTGCTCGGTCCAGGGCAGCACGGTCACCTGCACCACGGCCACGCTGGCGCCCGCCGCGAACACGTCGTTCGTGGTCACGGGCACGCTGGCGGCCTCCCACACCGGCGACCTCACCAACGCTGCCGCAGTCACGGCCAGCACCGCCGACCCGGTGTCGACCAACAACAGCGTCGCCCTCATCACCCCCACCGCCCCGAGCGCCGACCTGGGCATCACCAAGTCGGGCGCGACGCCCAACCCGGGCGTCGCCGGCCAGCCCGTCTCCTGGACGCTGACCGTGACCAACACCGGCCCGTCGACCGCCACCGGCGTCAGCGTCGCCGACACCCTGGCCGGCGACGTCACCGGCATCACGGCCACGACCGCCGCGCCGGGCTGGTCGTGCACGGTGACCGGGCAGGATGTCGGCTGCGCCGCCGCCTCGCTCGCGCCCGGCACCACGGTCACGGTCACCGTGCGCGGCACCCTGGCCGCCACCCACACCGGCGACCTCGCCAACACGGCCACGGTCGCCAGCACCACCCCCGACCCGACTGCGGCCAACAACACTGCGACGGCCACCACGCCGACCACGGCGCGCGCCGACCTGCTGGCCGTGAAGTCGGCCGCCACGCCCAACCCCGCCGTGCCCGGGCAGGCGGTGAGCTGGACGGTCGCGGTCACCAACAACGGGCCCTCGGTGGCGCTGGATCCGACGTTGACCGACACGCTGCCCGCCACCGTGACCGGCATCGGGGCCACCACCGCCGCGGCGGGCTGGACGTGCTCGGTGACCGGCCAGACCGTCGGCTGTGAGGCCGCGTCATTGGACGCCGGGGCGTCCGTCACCGTGACCATCACCGGAACCCTGGCCGCGTCCCACACCCGCAACCTCGTCAACACCGCCAGCCTCGCCTCGGCCACCACCGACCCGCTCACCACCAACAACTCCTCGACGGCCTCGACGCCCACCGCCCCGAGCGCCGACCTGGGGCTCGCCAAGGAACTCATCGGCGAGGCGGTGCCGGGGAGTTCGGTGACGTGGAGGCTGACCCTCACCAACGCGGGCCCGTCGACGGCCGTTGCGCCCCGGCTGAGCGACACCCTGACGGGCACCGTCACCGGCGTCACGGCCACTCCCGACGACGCCAGCGCAACCGCGGGCTGGACCTGTTCGGTCGGCACCGGCAACGCGGTCTCCTGTGCTGACGACGCGCTGGCGCCGGGGGCCTCGGCCACCGTCACGGTCACCGGGACGCTGGCGGGGACGGCCACCGGAACGCTGACGAACACGGCGACCGCCACCTCGAGCACGACCGACCCGGTGACCGCCGACAACGCCGCCACCGTCGCGGTGCCCCTCACCCCCCGGGCCGACCTGACGATGGCCAAGACGGTCTCCCCCACGAACCCGGTGCCGGGTCAGCGGGTCGCCTACACCCTCACCGTGGAGAACCTGGGCCCGTCGGTGGCCACGAACATCGTGGGCAGCGACACGCTGCCCGATGCGCTGACCGCCATCACCGTGACGGCATCGTCGTCCGCGATCACCTGCACCACCACCGGCCAGACCATCACCTGCGCGGCGGCCGCCCTCCCGGTCGGCACCGTCGGCACCATCACCGTCAGCGGCACCCTCGACCCCTCGTTCACCGGCACCTTGGCGAACACCGCCCAGGTGGCGGCCGACACCGCCGACCCCGTGCCCGCCAACAACACCGCGGGCGTCACCGCCACCACCGCGCCCAGCGCCGACCTCGCGGTCGCGAAGAGCCCGGCCTCGCCCAACCCGGCGGTGCCCGGCCAGCCGGTCAGCTGGACGGTCACCCTGACCAACGTCGGCCCCTCGACCGCGGTGTCCCCCGCGATCACCGACCAGCTGCCCGCGTCCGTCACCGGCGGCACCGTCACGGGCCCCGCGGGCTGGACCTGTGCCGAGGATGCCGCCACCGCCGGCCTGTGGGGCTGCGGGGCGGCTACGCTCGCCGCGGGCCAGAGCGCCACCTTCACGATCGCAGGGACGCTGGCCTCCGACACCACGGGCACCCTGACCAATGGCGTCACCGCCACCAGCGCGACCTCCGACCCGGTCACCAGCAACAACGCCGCCACGGCCAGCACCCCGACGGCCCCGAGCGCCGACCTGTCGGTCGTCAAGACGCTCGACACACCCGCGGTGCCCGGCGAACGCGTCACGTGGACCCTGAACCTCGGCAACGCCGGCCCCTCGGCGGCGCGGGACAAGGTCGTCACCGACGTCATCCCGGCCACCATCTCCGACATCGAGGTCGTCGCGACGTCCGACCACGCCTTCGGCTGCTCGTTGGCCTCCCAGTCCCTCACCTGCACCGCGGCCTATGTGCCTGCCGGCGGAACGTCGACCGTCACCCTCTCGGGCCTGCTCGACCCGACGGCGACCGGCACCCTGACCAACACGGCGCGCATCAACACCAACACGGCCGACCCCGATCTCACCAACAACGTCGCCACGACCAGCGACCCGATCACCCCGGACGCCGACATGGCGGTCACCAAGACCTTGGTCGGGGACGCGGTGCCCGGCGAACAGGTGACCTGGCAGATCCAGATCATGAACAACGGCCCTTCCGCGGCGCTCGACAAGCGGGTGGTGGACGTGGTGCCCGCCGGCGTCACGATCGTGAGCGCCACGAAGGACTCTGGGGAGGGCCCCTGCGCGGTCGATGGGCAGACGATCACCTGTGCCACCGACCGGCACGAGGTGGGCCACCTTGTCACGGCCACGGTCGTCGGCGAGCTCGACCCGTCGTTCCGCGGTGCCCTGACCAACGCGGCCACCGTCAGTGCTTCGACGCCCGACAGCGTGCCCGGCAACAACACCAGCAGCACCACCGCGGACGTGACCCCGAGCGTCGATCTCGCGCTCAGCAAGAGCCAGGCCAGCCCCAACCCGGCCGTGCCGGGTCAGCCAGCCACGTGGACGCTCGTGGCCACCAACAACGGCTCCTCGACCGCCACCGGCGTGACCCTCACCGACGTGATCCCCGCCGGGGTCACGGGTGCGGCCCTCACCACCACCGCCGCCGGCTGGTCGTGCACCGCCACGACGTGCGCCGACGGCACGATGGCTCCCGAGGCGTCCGTCACATTCACGGTCACCGGAACCCTGGCGCCCGACCGCACCGGCGATCTCATCAACACGGCCACGCTCACCGCCACCGAGACCGACGCCGACCCGTCCGACAACACGGCCACCGCCACGACGCCGAGCACTCCTCGCGCCGACCTGACGGTCAGCAAGAGCCCGGCCTCGCCGAACCCCGCCGTGCCCGGCCAGGCGGTGAGCTGGACGGTGACCGTCACCAACCTCGGTCCGTCCACCGCGACGGGTCTCGCGCTGGCCGACGCCCTGCCAGCCCAGGTGTCCGGCGCCACCGTTTCGGCCCCGGCCGGCTGGACGTGCACCGGCACCGACACCCGCCGCTGCACGGCGGCCGCGCTCGCCCCCGGCGCCTCGGCCACGTTCACCGTGACCGGCACGCTGGCCCCCACGGCCACCGGCTCGCTCACGAACGCGGCCACGATCAGCGCGGCCACCGCCGACCCCGTGACCACCAACAACGCCGCCACGAGCACGACGCCGACGGCGCCGAGCGCCGACCTGCGCCTGAGCAAGGCCCTGGCCTCGCCCGCCCCGGTCACCCCGGGCGCCACCGTGAGCTGGACGCTGACCCTCACCAACGCCGGGCCGTCGACGGCGGCGTCCCCCTCGATCACCGACACGCTGCCCGCCGGCCTGACCGGCGTCGCCACCACCACCCCGACGGCCGGGTGGAGCTGCACCGCGGCCACCGGCAACCTGACGTGCGGCGCAGCCTCCCTGGCCCCGGGCGCCACCGCGAGCATCACCGTCTCCGGCACCCTCGACGCATCCGCCACCGGCACGCTGACCAACACCGCGACGGCCACCGCGGCCACCGCGGACCCGGACACGAGCCAGAACACCGCGTCCGCGACCCACGAGCTCGCCCCCGCGGCCGACCTCGCGGTGGCCAAGCGGCTGACCGGCGACACACCGGTCGCCGGCGGGCCCATCGAGTGGACGGCGCGCGTGACCACTGCTGGCCCGTCCACCGCCGTCGCCCCCACCTTCACCGACGCGGTCCCGGACGACGTCACCGACGTCACGGTCACCCCCTCGGACCCGGCGTGGACGTGCTCGCTCGACGGCCAGCTGGTCACCTGCACCGACCCCGACCTGCTGCCGGGAGCCACGCCCATCGACCTCGTCATCGCCGGCACCCTGTCCCCCACCCACGTCGGTGAGATCACCAACACCGGCGAGATCTCCGCCGCCACCGCCGACCCGGTCACCGCGAACAACACCAACGCCGTCACGACGAACGTCGGGGTCGAGTCCGACGTCTCCCTGGTCAAGAGCCTCGCGACTGGCGGCACCCCCGGTGAGGCCATCGCCTGGACGCTGGTCGTCGCCAACGCCGGGCCGTCGGCGGCCACCAACCCGGAGATGCTGGACCGGGTGCCCCCGGCCGTCACCCGTGTCACCGCCACCCCGGACGAGGACGCCATCGCCGCCGGCTGGACGTGCACGGTGACCGGTCAGACCGTGGACTGCACCGCCCAATCGCTGGCCACCGGGGCCACCGCCACGATCACCGTGGCCGGCGTCCTGGACCCGGCCACGACCGGCACCGTCTCGAACACCGCGTCGGTGGTGTCGGAGTCGACCGACCCGGCACCCGGCAACAACGCCGACACCGACGTGGTCACCACCGTGGCCAGCGCGGACACCGGCATCACCAAGACCAACGGCTCCGCCGACCCCGTCACCCCCGGCGAGCGCGCCAGCTACCGCCTGCAGGTGCACAACGACGGCCCCTCGGTGGCCCGGACGGTGACGGTGACCGACGAGGTCCCCGCCGGTCTGGGGGACATCACGGCCGACGTCAACGTGTCGGGCTGGGAATGCGACGTCACCGACAACACGGTGACCTGTTCCGGCACGGAGCTGCCCGTCGGCGCCGACGTCTTCCTCACCATTTCGGGGCTCCTGGACCCGTCGGTCACCGAGGACTTCAGCAACACCGCCACCGTCACCTCGACCACGCCGCACCCCCACACGGAGAACAACGTCTCGACGGTGGAGACCCAGGTGGCGCCCAGCGCCGACCTCCACCTCACCAAGTCCGTCGGTGCTCCCAACCCGGCGGTGCCGGGTGAGGCGGTGACCTGGACGATCGACGTCGCCAACCTCGGCCCCTCCACCGCGACGGATCTGCAACTCACCGACGCCCTGCCCGCCGGGGTGACCCCGACCGAGGTGACCGGCGACGGCTGGGCCTGCGACACCGGCACCGCCGGTTGCACCCTGCCCAGCCTCGCGCCGGACGCGACCTCGACCGTCACGGTCACCGGCCGCGTGGACGCCGCGCGCACCGGCGTCCTCACCAACACCGCCACCGTGACGGCGGCCACCGACGACCCGGAGGCCGAGGACAACACCGACGCCAGCGACACCCCCGTCGCCGCCGAGGCCGACTTCACGCTCACCAAGGCGCGGACGACG
This sequence comes from Propioniciclava soli, assembly GCF_038502305.1. NCBI lineage: Bacteria > Bacillati > Actinomycetota > Actinomycetes > Propionibacteriales > Propionibacteriaceae > Propioniciclava > Propioniciclava soli. Next base: position 1,497,929 of record NZ_CP115965.1, on the reverse strand, counting down.
CCCGCACCCGCCGCCGCCCCCGTCGCCGGGGAGACGATCGCCTGGACCCTGACCGCGACCAACGAGGGTCCGTCGGTGGGCGTCCGCCCGGTCGTGACCGACGTGCTGCCCGCCGCGGTCACCGGTGCGAGCGTCACCGCGCCCGACGGCTGGGCCTGCACGGTCGCCTCCGGTCGTGTGACCTGCACCGGGCCGGACGCCGTGGCCGTCGGCGCGTCCGCCGACATCACCGTGTCGGGAACCGTCGCCGGCTCGGCCACGGGCACGCTCACCAACAACGCGACGCTCGCGGCGTCCACGACCGACCCGGACCTGTCCGACAACGCCGCGTCGGTGAGCGACACCATCACCACCGACGCCCAGGTCAGCCTGACCAAGACCCTGGAGCCCGCCACGGCGACGGTCGTCGCCGGGCAGCGCGTCTCCTTCCGGCTCACCGCGAGCAACGCCGGGCCCTCCGATGCCACCGGACTGGTCCTCACGGACGCGCTGACGCCGGGCCTCTCCGGGGTGCAGCTCGTGTCGTCGGCCACTTGGCTCTGCTCCACGACCAGCACCGATCTCTCCTGCACCCGCCCGACGCTGGCCGCGGAGACGTCCAGCTCCGTGGTCTTCTCCGCCGTCGTGGACGCCGACTGGATCGCCGCGCAGGGGCCCGAGCTGACCAACACCGCGACGCTCACCACCGCGACGCCGGACAGCGGGGGCACGGCGGACGACACGGCCACCCTGACCGCGCCGGTGACCCGCAGCGTGGATCTGCAGGTCGTCAAGAGCGTCGGCTCGCCCAACCCCGCCGTGCCGGGTGAGACCGTGACCTGGACGGTGACGCTCACCAACCGCGGCCCGTCCACCGCCTACGGCGTCTCGCTGGCCGACGCGTTGCCGGCCGGGACGAGCGCCGGCACCATCAGGACCGATGCGGCCGGTTGGACGTGCGACGACACCGCCCTCACCTGCGCCGCGGACGCCCTGGCCCCCGGCGTTCCGGTCACCGCGACGGTCACTGCCACCGTGGACGCCGACCGCCTGGCCCCCCTGGTCAACTCCGCCACGGCGGCGTCCGACCTTCCCGACGCCCTGCCGGCCGACAACACCGCCTCCAGCTCCACGCCGGTCGCCCCCGCGGCCGACCTGGTCGTGACGAAGGACCTCGAGAACGATCCGCCCGTCCCCGGTACCCGGCAGCGTTGGACGGTCGTCGTCGCCAACGCCGGCCCCTCCACGGCCGTCAACCCCCGCCTGGCGGACACGCTGATCGGCACCCTGAGCGGGGTCACGGCGACGGTCGACCCGACCAGCACGGCCCCCGGTTTCGCGTGCACGGTGGCCGAGCTCGAGGTCGCGTGCACCGCACCGTCGATCGCTCCGGGGACGAGCGCGACGATCACGATCGAGGCCGACCTGGCGCCCAACGTCACGGGCACGCTCAGCAACGTGGCCCGGCTGGGCTCGGACACGGCGGACTCCGACCCGTCGGACAACACGGCCCGCACCGACGACGTGAAGGTTCCCGAGGCCGACCTGCGCGTCGCCAAGGAACTCCTCAGCGACGCTCCGCTGCAGGCCGGCACCGAGGTGACCTGGCTCGTCACGGCCACCAACGACGGCCCTTCGACCGCCGTCGATCCGGTGGTCTCCGACGCCGTGCCCTCCCCCGCCACCGTCACCACCGTGCTGCCCGACACGGCGGGATGGACCTGCACGGTGACCGGCCAGGACGTCGCGTGCTCGGCCCCCACCCTGGCCCCCGGCGCGACGGTGACCTTCGCCGTCTCGGCGCTCCTGCCCCCCGCCACCGCCCCCGGCTCGTCACTGACGAACACCGCGACGGTCTCCACCGCCACCGACGACCCGTCGGACGAGGATGACACCGCCTCGGTCACGACCGAGGTGGCGGCCACCGCCGAGCTGGCCATCGCCAAGACACAGGCAACCCCGAACCCTGCCTCCCCCGGTGAGGCCGTGGCCTGGACGGTGAGCGTCAGCAACCTCGGGCCCGCCGTCGCCACCGGCGTCACGGCCACCGACGAGGTCCCCGATGGGGTCTCGGACGTGACCGTCGACGCGGCGTCGCCGGCGTGGGCGTCCTGCACCGTGGTCGACCAGCGCGTGACGTGCGCCGACGCCACGCTGGCTCCCGGCGAGTCGCTGAGCCTCACGTTGGGCGGCACGCTCGACCCGTCCTTCTCCGGTCCGCTCGCGAACACCGCAACGGTGGCGGCCGACACCCCCGACCCCGGCGTCCAGGCCAACACCGCGACGTCGGTGACGCCCGTGGACGCCGACGTGGCCCTCCGCGTCACCAAGACGCCCGACCGCGCGGCCGTCGTGGCCGGGCAGGCCATGAGCTGGACCGTCGTGCTGACCAACGACGGGCCCGCCACCGCGTTCGCCCCGAGCCTCGTCGACACCCCGGACCCGACGATCACGGTGAGCGGCGTCGTCGTGACCGATGCCCCTGATCCGGCCGCCTGGGCCTGCACCCCCGGCACCACGATCACGTGCACCGGCGACCAACTGCTGCCCGGGGCGTCCGTGACCGTCGTCGTCACCGGCACCGTGGCCCCCGACGCCGTCGGCGCCGTCGGCAACCGCGTCGTGGGCGGCGCCTCGGACGCCGAGGGCGACCCGGTGTCCGTCCGCGCCGAGGCGTCGACGCCCGTCGGCCAGGAGGCCGACCTGCGGGTCGCCAAGACCCCGTCCGCCACGACGTTCACCCCGGGTAACCAGGCGTCCTGGGACGTGGTGGTGACCAACGACGGGCCGTCGGAGGCCACCGACGTGGTCGTGAGTGATGCGCTGCCCAACGCGCTGCTGGACGCCACGGCGACCAGCAGCGACCCCGCGGTGAGCTGCTCGGTCTCCACCACGCAGGTGAGCTGTGCCCGCGGCGCGCTGGCCGCGTCCGCCACGTTCACCGTCACGGTGGCCGGCCGGGTGGACCCCTCGGCCGTCGGAGAGCTGGCCAACACCGCGACGGTGGCGTCCCTCACCACCGAACGGGATCCGGATGACAACTCCGCCACCGCGACCACCCCGCTGACCCCACTGGCCGACCTCGCGATCGGCAAGGCGGAGATCTCCGGCACGGTCGTCCCGGGTGAGTCCGTGACCTGGCAGCTGACCGTCACGAACGCCGGCCCGTCGACCGCGACCGACCTCGTGGTCACCGACACCCCGCCGGCCGTCGTCGGCGACCTCGTCGCCGTGGCGGACGCCGCCGGCTGGGCCTGCGCGATCGCGGACGGCACGATCACGTGCACCGGGGAATCGCTCGTGCCGCGTGCCACCAGCACCATCACCGTCACGGGCACCCTGCTCGACCCCTTCCACGTCGGGGTGCTGACGAACACCGCCGCGGTCACCAGCGCGACGGCCGAGGACGCCCTCGGCGACAACGAGGCGAGCAGCACGTCGGAGACGTTCCCGGCCGCCGAGGTCACGATCGACAAGATCGCCCCCGCCACCGCCGTGCCCGGCGAGCCGGTCACGTGGACCGTCGTCGCGATCAACAACGGCCCGTCGGCCGCGCGCGCCATCGTGGTGACCGACGCGGTGCCGGCCGCCGTGAGCCTGACCGAGGTCAGCGGCGCCGGCTGGGACTGCGCGGCGAGCACCGCGACCGTGGTGGAGTGCGCGGGGCCGGACCTGGCGCCGAACGCGAGCGCGTCCTTCACCCTCACGGGCACCCTGGACGCCGCCGCGACCGGCCAACTCGACAACGCCGCCACGATCAGCACCTCGACCCCGGGTGACGACACGGGCAACAACACCGACGCCACCCGCTCGACGATCACGCCGCTGGCGGACCTGTCGGTGGCCAAGACGAGCCCCCAGGCCTCGGCGGTGCCCGGTGAGCGCGTGAGCTGGACGATCACGGCGACGAACGCCGGGCCGTCGGTCGCCCGGGATGTGTTCGTCCGCGACACCCTGCCACCCGTGCAGTCGGGTTTCACCCTCGACGCGGTGCCCGACGGCTGGACGTGTGACCTCTCCGGCCAGGAGCTGACCTGCGCGGCCGACAGCTTCGCCGTCGGCTCGGCCAGCATCACCGTGAGCGGAGCGCTGGACCCGTCGTTCGCGGAGGAGTCGCTGACCAACACGGCGACGCTCAGCGCCACCACGACCGACCTCGATGACACCGACCTGTCGGCGGACGCGAGCCTGCCGGTGAGCCCCCAGGTGGACGTGGCGCTCACCAAGAGCGTGGCCTCCCCGTCGCCGGCGGTACCGGGCCTGCCGGTGCAGTGGACGCTGAGCGTGACCAACATCGGGCCGTCCTTCGCCCGAGACCTGGTCGTGACCGACAGCCTCCCCGCCAGCGTGCTCTCACCCGCCGCCTCCGCCAACGCGGCGGGATGGGAGTGCGCCGTGGCCGGGCAGGACGTGACCTGCGCGGCGGCCGAGTTGGCCGTCGGCGCGGCGGTGACGATCACGGTCTCGGGAGTGCTGGCGGAGTCGACGCTCGGCGCCGTGACCAACACGGCCAGCGTGACCGTCGCCGACGATGTCGATGCCGACAACAACGAGGCCTCGAGCACCACCGCCACGGTGCCGACCGCCGACCTCGCCGTCACCAAGGAGGCGGTGGACGTCGTGTTCGTGCCCGGCCGCGCGGCCCAGTGGCGCATCACGGTCACCAACAACGGCCCCTCCACAGCGCTCGGGGCGCGGTTCACCGATGAGCTCGGTGCCGGGCTGACAAACGCCACCGTGGCCCCGGAGGACCCGGACGCCCCGGGTGCGGCGGACTGGGACTGCTCGGCGTCCACCGCCGCCGTCGCCAGCTGCACCGCCGGCGCCCTGGCTGCGGGGGCGGCCATGACTTTCCTCGTGGGCGCCGACCTCGACCCGGCGACGACCGGGGCCGTGGCCAACGCGGTGGTGCTCACCAGTGCGACGTTCGACCCGACGCTCGGCAACAACGCCAGCGCCACGTCGACGGCCACCACCGGGCTGGCCGACCTGACGCTGGTGAAGTCCGACCCCACCCCCAACCCGCCGGTCGCCGGCGAGGAGGTCTCCTGGACGCTCACCGTGGGCAACGCGGGGCCGTCGGACGCCCGGGAGGCCCACGTGGTCGACACGTTGCCGGCCGGGTTGTCCGACGTGACGGCATCGTCGGACGACGCCGGCTGGTCGTGCTCCGTGGCGGGCGGGCGGGCCGTCTGCGACGGTGAGCGCCTCGCCGCGGGCGCGACGGCCACGGTGACCGTGAGCGGTGTGCTGGCCTCCGACCTCACCGGTGAGATCAGCAACACCGCGAGCGTGTCCTCGCCGGTGGAGGACCCTGATTCGTCCGACGACTCCGACACGGTGACCTCACCGGTGCGCGCCCTGGCCGACCTGGCGGTGGCCAAGGAGCTCACCAGCCCGCCCCCCGCGGTGCCGGGCTCCCCGGTGACGTGGACGCTCACGGTGACCAACAACGGGGCCTCGCTGGCGCGCGCGGTGACGCTGACCGACCTGGTGCCGGACGTCGTCGGCGGCGTCCAGGTCACGACCACGGCCCCGGCCTGGACGTGCGGGGTGGCCGGCCAGAGGGTGGACTGCGCGGCGGACGCCCTGGCCGCGGGTGCGTCGGTGACGATCACGGTCGCGGGCGTTTTGGACCCCGCCACGACCGCTGACCTGGTCAACACGGCCTCCGTGGCCGCCTCGACCACCGATGAGGTGCCCGGCAACGACACCGCAACCGCGAGGACGCCCGTGCAGCCCACGACGGCCCTCTCGCTCACGAAGAGCCAGACCATCCCCAACCCCGCCATCGCCGGTGAGGCCGTGGAGTGGGCGCTGACGGTCGTGAATGCGGGTCCGTCGACCGCGACCGGCCTGACTCTCGACGACGCGGTGGTCTCCGACGTCGAGCTGGTCGGCGTCCGCACCGCGGCGCCGGGCTGGGTGTGTGCGGCGTCCGGTCAGGACGTGCACTGTGACGCCGCGACCATGCCGGTCGGCAGCGCCATCACGGTGTTCGTGACGGGCGTCGTGCGGTCCGACCTGGTCGGGACGCTGCCCAACACGGCCCTGCTCGGCCAGGCGACGCTCGACCCGGACGACACCGACAACAGCGCCACCTCGGAGTCCCCGGTGGCCCAGCGCGCCGACCTGTCGGTGAGGAAGTCGGCGCCGACCCCGGCCGTGCCGGTGCCCGGCGAGGCGGTGAGCTGGGACGTGACGGTGCGCAATGCCGGGCCGTCTCTGGCGCTCAACGCCTTGCTGGCCGACCGCGTGCCGGACGGCGTGGGCGACCTGACGGTGACGCCGGGGGCGGACGCGGCCGGCTGGTCCTGTGCCGTGGACGGCCAGGAGGTGTCCTGCACGGCAGCGACGGTGCCGCTCGGCGCGGAGGCGACGATCACGATCGCCGGCGTCCTCAGCCCGGACTTCTCGGGTGACCTGGTGAACGCCGCCAACGTGACCAGCGACACAGTCGACCTCGACCCGACGGACAACACCGGCGTCGCCCGGGCGGCCACGCAGCCGCGGGCCGACCTCGTCCTGGTGAAGGCAGGGCCGGCCACCGCGCGGGCCGGCGATCCGATCACGTGGACGCTCACCCTCACCAACGCGGGCCCGTCCACGGCGCTCAACCCGCGCGTGGTCGACCTCCCGCCGTTGGAGCAGCTCAACGACGTGGTGGCGAGCGTGGACGACCCCTCTTGGTCGTGTGAAGCCACGAACACGGGGCCGGACTGCTCGGGCGAGCGGCTGGCACCGGGGGCCAGCGTCGTCATGACGGTCAGCGCCGTCATCGACCCGGCCTTCGTGGGGACGTTCCGGCAGAACGCGACCGTGGATGCGGCCACCCCCGACCTCGACGATGCCTCGAACGTGGCGTCCGTGGACACCACGGTGAGCGCGGTGGCCGACCAGGGGGTGACCAAGACGTTGGTCTCCGAGGAGCCGGTGGTGCCGGGCGAGAGCGTGGCGTGGCTGATCCGCGTGGTGAACCTCGGGCCGTCGTTCGCCCGCGACAGCGTGGTGACGGACGCCCTACCCGCCGGTCTTACCGAGGTGACGGTGACCACCTCGGCGGCCTTCGGGTCGTGCGCGGTGGCGGACGCGACGCTGACCTGCTCGATCCCCGAACAGGGCGTCGGCGAGGCCAACGCCGTGGAGATCGTGGTGGGCGGCACGCTCGCCTCCGACGTGATCGGTGACGTGACGAACACCGCCGAGCTCACGTCGACCACCCCGGACCCGTCGACGGGGAACGACAGCTCAACGGTGGTCGTCCCGGTGACGCCGCGCCCGGATCTTGCCGTGACCGTGTCCCAGGGCCAGCCCGACCCGGCGGTGGCCGGCGGTGTGGTGGCGTGGGACCTGGCGGTGGCCAACGTCGGACCCTCCGATGCGAGCGATGTGGTGCTCACCGCCGTCCTGCCCGCCGGGGTCGCGGACGTGACCACGCTCGACCTGCCGGACGGCTGGAGCGTGACGGCCACCCCGGACGCCTCGGGCACGACGACGCTGCGCTTCAGGGCGGCCCGCGTGGCCGCCGGCGCGACCCTGGCGTTCCGGGTGAGCGGCGTGGTGGACGCGGACGCGACCGGCCAGCTGGCCGTCACCGCCTCGGTGGCCACCGGGCTGGATGAACCCGTGCTGGCGAACAACACCGACGCCACCAGCACCCCCATCGTGAGCAGCGGCGGCCTGGAGGTGGTCAAGACGGCCTCGACCGACGTCGCCGCGGGCGTGGGCGCCGTCGTGGACTACACCGTTCTCGTGACCAACCCCGGCCCGAGCACGGTGGACGCCATCACCGTGACGGACGCCCTGGCCACCGGGGTGGAGCTGGCCGTCACGTGCCCGGCCACGAGCCTGGCGGGGGCGGCGTCCATGACGTGCGCGGTGGCCCCCTACACGCTGACCCAGGCCGACGTGGACGCCGGGGGCGTCCTGAACGGCGCCACGGCGACCGGCACACTGCCCGACGGCGTGGCGGTCACGGGGGCCGGGGCGGCCACGGTCGGCGTCGAACTGGCGCCCGGGTTGGCCCTCACCAAGAGCGGCGTGTACGCCGATCGCGGTGTGGCCGGCGGCACGACCGATGACGTGGTGACGTGGACGTTCACGCTCACCAACACCGGCAACACGACGGTGCGCGATCTGGGCGTCGACGACCCGCTCGTGCCCGGCGTCGTGGTGCCGGTGTCCACGCTGGCGCCGGGGGCGTCGGTGACCGTGACGGCCACGACCGGGGTTGCCGAGGGGTGGATCACGGCGGGGCAGGTGCGCAACATCGCGACGGCCACGGGCCTGGCCCCGGCGCCCTGCCCGACCTCGACGGCGGACCTCGTCGCCCTGGCCGCCGTGCTGGCGTGCCACGCGAGCCTCGAGGCCGTGGCGGCCACGGTGGTGGACGTGCCGGCCGCCCCCGTCGTTCCCCCGACCCCGACCTTGTCGCCTTCGCCAACGGCCACGCCGACGCCGACCGCCGGGCCCACCCCGGCACCCAGCCCGACCCCCACACCGGCACCGGTTCCGCCCCGGTTGCCGCAGACCGGAACCGACACGACCCTCGGCGCCCTCGCGGCGGGCCTGGCCCTGCTGCTGGCCGGCGGGTTGCTGCTCGGGTACCGGCGCCGATCCACCGATGACAAGGAGTGACCCTGTGAAGATGCCGTTCCCCACCCTCACCGGAACCCGGTGGTGGCGCCTCGCGCTCGCGCCGGCCGTGGCCGCCCTGGTGCTGCTGAGCGGGTGCACCGCCCCCCCCCACGGCACCGGACACAACCGACGCGACGACCCCCGCCGCGACGGAGGGCGAGGCCGCGGGTGCCGGCGAGGCTGCTGCCGAGGAGACCGCCGAGCCGGCGCCGGCCGGCGTCGCGGCGAGCGAGGCCACGCTCGTGCGCTCCGGCGACGACGCGACGCTCATCGCGACCTTCACCAACGAGGGGGACCAAGCGGTGACCCTGCGGGCCGTCGCCTGCCCGTGCGCGGGCATGGTGCAGCTCGGGACGCCTGCCGGTGACGAGCTGACGCCGCTCTCGACGGGCCTCGAGGTGCCGGCCGGCGGCAGCGCCGAGATCGGCAACGACCAGGTCGTGGTACGCCTGACCGGGGTCACCGAAGCGGTCACCGCCGGCCAGGAGGTAGCCCTGCAGGCCTACTTCGGCACCGAGGGCGTCGTGGAGTTCACCGCGGGCGTCGAGGTCGAGTAGCCGGTATTCGAACTTCTGTTCGACAAAGCCGCCCTGTCGTGCCACGCTGGGGCCATGAGCTCCCGGACCGATGCCGCGTTCGGGGCGCTGGCCGACCGCGTGGACGCGACCACCCCCTCCGCCCAGCCCCGGACGCCGTGGTGCTTCGTGGACGGCGTCCTGCCCGGGGTTATCGCGCAATGGACCAACCTGGGCGGCGAGTGGGAGGCCCTGGTGGCCTACGTCAAGGACGGCGAACTCCGTACCGCCACCCTCCCGGCCCGCCGACTGACGCCGCGCTGACTGAACCGCGCTGACCGACTCCGCACCGACTCCCCCGCCACCTCCCGGGCCAGTGGCTGGCCCTGATCGGTGTCGTACCGGTCGCTGTCATCGCATGGGCGTGGAGTGACGTGCACGGCCTGGTGGGCCCGAACGCCACAGCCCTCCGGCGGGCGGCAGTTGAAGTCTCAGCCTGCGCGTTCGTGGGCCGCCTGCGCTGCTTGCGTGACCTGCTCAATCGGCAGCGGTTCAGGCAACTTCTGTTGCGGCGACATCAACTGCAACGACGTGTACCAACCCGCCTCACATATCTGCACGTTCACGGCCAGCGGGTTCTCGTTCGAGGGGACAACCCGGTGCGTCACCTGGCTTCCGGCCGGCTCACCCCCCATCTCCGCAAGGGTCGAGAAGATGGAGCATGCATCAGTGCTGGACAGCGTCTCACCCGACGCGATGAGTTCCCTCACGCGCTCCAGCCGAGGCTTCATGGGCGCCAACTGCGGCGAGTCGATCGCCTGCTCGATGGTCTCCACCGCGTCCGGCAGTGCCTTCGCCCACTGGGAGGCATCCATGCTCAGGACCTGTACGACCAGACCATTCGACGCCGTCCACTGACAGTTCGGCATCCCCGCAGTCTGGCCAGATTCCGAGGTCGCAGGCGTACCAGACTCGCCGGTCAACCGCGCCACTTCTTCAGGCCCCAGCAGACCGCAAGGATCAGAGGGAGATGTGGCGCTGGCGTTCTGCGGAGGAGTTATGGCCGCAGACGGCGACTGAGGCGACGACGCCGCGGGCGAGCTCGCGGCCGGCGCCGGCGCGCTGGGAGGCGCAACAGGCGAGCTCGTCGCTGGTGAGGAGCAAGCCATCATCATCAGGAGACCGGCAGCAGGGACGACCGCCAAGAGCTTGTGACGCATAGTTCCTCCTCGGTTCGGGAGCCTACCGAAGACGTCGCTTCCGGTCGAGCCTTCGGCAAGCATGCGGCATGAGCAGTCATTCCATCTCCTGCTCTGATCTATTGGTACGCCTGTTCTAATCGTGTAGTATGGGTGCATGACGTGGGAGGCGCGCACAGATGGCGGCCCGGACCCGGTGGATGCGGGTCTGGATCGCCTGGCTGCCGCCGCGGCCGCCCAGCGCGAGGCCGAGGTCGAACAGGTCCGGGCCCTGCTCTGGTTGGCCGACCACTGGGAGATCGACGAGCCGGCGGCCCTGGGTGCCTGCGCCCGGGTGGAGGGCATCGAGCGCGCCCTGCCAGCCGGTGCCGACGGAACCGCCGTGGTCGGTGAGTTCCTCGCCCTCGAGGTCGGCCCCCTGCTCGGAATCCGGCCGGCGGACGCTGCCGCCCGGATCGCGGACGCGGTCAACCTCCGAGATCGCCACCCCGCCCTGTGGGAGGCCGTCCAGTCCGGCGCGATGCGGGTGCACCAGGCGCGTCGGATCACCACCGAGTGCGCCAACCTCGACCGCGCGGGAGCGCAGTGGGTGGATGAGCAGATGGCCGGAGCGGCCGCTGCGGGCCTACCGTGGCCCCGAGCCACCCGGCTTTTGAAGGGGCTGGTGGTCAAGGCCGATCCCGCGCAGGCCGCCCGCCGCGCCCAGCAGGAACGCCGCCACACGCACGTGTGGGTGGGCAAGCTGTCCGATGGTCACGTCAGCTTTGGTGGCCGCCTCCGCGCAGCCGACGGCCTGGCCCTCGACGAGGCTCTCGACATCATCGGCCGCGACATGCTCGAATCCACCACCCCGAGCGCCACGATGCCCACCACCGTGGAGCAGGCGCGTGCGGCCGCGGTCGGGGTCCTCGCGCGGATGTTCTTCGGCGAACCCGGAACCACACCCGACGCGCAACCGGCGTCGGCCCCGCAACGGAGGGCGACGCTGGTGGTGCACGTGGCCGCCGAGGCCCTCTCCGAGCCCGACGGCGTCGCCCGTATCGAGGGCTGGGGTCCGTCCCTGGTCACCCACCTGCCCGAGCTGTTCTCGGGAAGTCACCTGGCCATCCGGCCCGTGCTCGACCCGGCTGCCCTCGCGCCGGTCGACTCCTACGAGATCCCCGAGCGACTCCGCTTCGCGGCCACCCTGCGCAACCCCTACGACACGTTCCCCCACGCGAGTGCCCCCGCCCGGGCCTGCGACCTGGACCACACGGTTCCCCACCGTGCGGGCGGGCCGCCCGGTCAGACCAGCCTGGCCAACCTCGCCCCACTCGGCCGCACCCCCCATCGCGGCAAGACCCACGGCGGCTGGCACGTGGACGCCCTCGTCCCCGGCACGTATCTGTGGACCAGCCCCCACCACCGCCAGTACCTCGTCACGCGGTCCGGCACCCACCGGCTCCCGAACGCGGCCCCCGTCGCACCGCCGGCGCGGTCGCGCCCTCGCCTCGACCTCCGTTATCCGCCGCAGGCCGTGCGCCTGCACCTGCCAGGGCTCGGCCATGCCCCGCCCCCGCGCTGACCAGCAGGGCCCCAGCGCCCAGGAGCGGCTCGAGGCCGCGTTCTGGGGCCTGCTGGCGGAGCGCCCGTACGCGGATCTCACGGTCGCCGCGTTGTCGGCGCACGCCCGCGTCAACCACAACACCTTCTACTACTACTTCGCCAACATCGACGACATGGCCGAGCAGCTGTTCGAGCGCAACCTGCTCCCCGACCTCCCGCGGCGCGTGCTGGGGACGTTCAGCACACGCTCACCGGGGCAGGAGGACACGACGGACTGGCCGGTCGAGGTGTCCGCGGACGTGCGTGCCCACTTCGCGCGCGCCGTCCTGTTCGCACGCAGCGGTTCGGTCACCCTGACCGACATCCTGAAGCGGTCGCTCACGTCCCTGTGGCTCGAGGCCGCCGGCGTCGATGCGGCGCGGCTCTCCCCGGGGCAGCGCGACCAGCTGGAGTTCGTGTTCGGCGGTCTCGTCGCGGTGCTGGCGGTTCCCGGCGACGAGGTGACCCCGGACCGGCTGGCGGAGCTCATGGGCAGCCCCCTGGGGCACGGCCTGCTCACCTCCCTGAGGGCCATCGCCCAGGGCGCGTAACTGGAACAACTCGGCGGCGTCATCGGTTTTTCGCGTGCCTGGCAAGGCCTAGGTTCGAGAGCACCTCGACTTGTGAAGGAGTCCCACCATGAGCGCCCTGCCGTTCACCATGCCCCAGCCCCTGCCCTTCGACCAGCTCCTCTCCCTGGAAGGCCGCACGGCCATCGTCACGGGCGGCAGCCGCGGGATCGGTGAGGCGATCGTCCGGCGTCTCGCCGAGGCCGGCGCCACCGTGGTCTTCACGGCCCGTCACGCGGACGCGCTGCGCGCCGTGGAGGAGACGACCGCCGACCTGCCCGGCACCTGCGTCGGCGTGGTCGCCGACATCGGCAACCTTGACGACTCCCGCCAGCTGGTGGCCACCACTCGGGAGCGCTTCGGCGGGGTCGACATCCTGATCAACAACGCCGCGACGTTCCCTCCCGGCACCGCCCTGGAGGCCGATGAGGAACTGTGGGACCGGCTGCTCGACACCGACACCAAGGGCGCCTTCTTCCTGGCCCAGTACGCGGCGGCGGACATGGTGGAGCGCGGCCGGGGTGGCCGCATCATCAACCTGCTCTCCACGGCGTTCGTCAACGCGACGCCCATGTTCGCCGTGTACAGCATCGCGAAGGCCGGCCTGTGGGCCGCCACCCGCGTGCTCGCGCAAGAACTCGCACCCCACCGCATCACGGTCAATGCGCTGACGCCGGGGTCCACCATGACCCAGGAGCGGCTCGCGGCGTTCGCGTCCGGTGACCTGTCGAAGGTGTTGGGCAACGACCTCCCCGTCCACCTGCCGGAAGCAGCCGCCCAGGCGATCGAGAGTGGGCAGTTCGGCGCGCTGATCAAGCAGATGGTGCCGATGGGTCGGCCCGGTTTCCCTGACGACCTCGCTCGCGCCGCCCTGTTCCTGGCCTGCGACCTGGCCGAGTACATCACCGGCCAGAACATCGTGGTCGACGGCGGGCAGAGTGCCAGCGTCAAGACAGGCCCGTCCGCCGCCATGCCCACCACCCAGTCCGCACCCACCGCCGAGTCTGCACCCCCCACGGCGACACGCTCACCGGAACGGTGAGCGGACCCATGGGCGAGGTGCCCTTCACGGCCACGCGCCTCAGCTGACGAGCACCCCGGGCAAAACAAAGCCGGTGTCCACTGGACACCGGCTTGGCTCCCCCGACTGGACTCGAACCAGTAACCCTCTGATTAACAGTCAGATGCTCTGCCAATTGAGCTACAGGGGATCGCTCTGGCGCGTCGCAACACTAGCAAACCTCGTCTCAGAACGCATATTCGGCCCGCAACCGGGCCAGCTCCTGCTCGGCGAAAGCGAGGGTCTCGGCGTCCATGCGGACGCCGCGCGCCGGGTGGGCGGTCCACAGGATGCGGGCGTCCCCGTCGGCGAGGTTGCGCCGTGCCGTGATCGTGATGGCCTTGCCGGGGCGCGGGTGCACCACCTGGGAGAACAGGAACGTGGCCTCCACCCGCTCGCGGAACACCTCGGGCAGGCTGCCCGGCTCACCGAGCACGACCGCCTGCTGCTCACTGGTCGAGAGCCGCGTCCACCGCAACGCCTTGCCCTCATCGTCCCAACCCCCGTGCAGCACGTCGTGCCACGGCACGTCGTCCCAGCCGCCGTTCGTCCCGGGCACGCACAACCGGTCGGGCAGCGCCACCACCGCGCCCGTCTCCGCGCGGCCCCACGCGAGCACGCGGGGGCGGCCACCGACATGGTCGGCCAGGCGTTGGCGGGTGGCGGCGTCCAGGCGCTCGGGAAACAGCTTCACCGCACCATTGTGCCGTGCTCCACGCCACGCCCCCGCCAGCCGCCTCACGCCGCCCGGCGCAGCACGGCCAGCGCCGCCCGCTCGCGCCGCCGGACGGTGGCCTCGCTCACCCCCAGCAGCTGCGCCACCTCGGCGCACGACCCGGCCGCTTTCCGCCCGATCCCGTAGCGGTGCGCGATCAGCACGCGCTGGTCACGGTCCAGCGCCTGCAGCAACTCCTCGACCAGCGGCCCGCGCTCCTCGGCCGGCTCGCCGAGCGCGATCTCGTCCTCGTCCGTGAGCGGCCGGGTGGTCCGCCACCCCAGCAGCGCCCCGACGCGGGCCGCGTCCAGGCCGCTCTGCCGCGCGATGTCCTCCACTCCCGGCGTCCGCCCGGACGCCTCCAGCGCCGCCCTGCTCGTCTGCACCTGCCACCACGCCCGCGCTCGCTTGGCGGGCAGCCCGAGCGCCCCCAGCCGCGTGGCGGCCGCCTCCCCCACCCGCAACCGCATGCGCACCAGCGCGAAGGTCGCGAAGCAGCCCCGCGCCGGGTCGAAGCGCTCGATCGCCTCCAGCATGCCGAGGCACGCCTCCTGACGCAGTTCGTCGCGATCGGGCCCCGTCCGGTTCGCGACGGGATTCACCACCAGCCACACCAGGCCGCCGTGGGCGGCCACGAGCTCCGCACGGGCCGCGCACCCGTCGGCCACGAGCGCCCGGAGATCGGCCTCGGGCACAGGGTCGGCGGGGGTCATGCGCCCGGCGAGCACCGCACCGGCCACCACCCCTGCTTCGATGCGGCGGGCGAGCCGGGCCTCGTTCGGCCGGCGATCATCACGTCGAGTCTGCTGCGTCATGGGTTCAGCGTCGCCCCCGAACCTGCCCCGGGACAGTCGCCCTCACGCAGATGTGGACGCCCCTGGCCGCCAACACCGATCGGGGAGCACCGCTCACAAATCGGTGCCCCGGGGGGCCTCAGACCTCGCCCACCGCCGCGGCCTGCAGCGAGCGCCGCGTGGCCTCCAACTCGAGCAGGGCGGCGAACCCGCGGTTGTACTCGGCCTGCTGCTCCACCGGATTCGTGCGTTGCAGGCGGGACTTCAGCGTGTTGATCCGCCGCGTCACCGTCGCGAGCCGCAACCGCGAGGCGTACTCACGGGCGTACGCGGCCGTCGGCTCGCCGTACAGCGGCTCCACCGACAGGGCCACGACCAGCTGCTCACCCACCGCGTCGTCAATGCCCGCCACCACCGCCTGGGCGAACCCGGCGGCACGGCGGTCGCCGGCGGCCAGCACCCCGAACACCCGCGCGTAACTCGGGTGGGCGAAGTCGTCGGGCACCACGCCGAACCACGCGTCGTCGAACAACGCCGGTTGTTGGACGGCAAGCTTCAAGAATCCCCGCTCCGTCTCGAGCCGGCGGTCCCGCGGATCGGGCAGCTCCATCAGCGCCTGTTGCGTCGTCTCGGCCGGGGCGTCCGCGCCCCCCGGTGCCCCCGTCGCCCCCGGTGTCTCGGCCGCCCCGCGCACCCGCGCGGGCTCGTCCGGCACCTTCCGGGCGTTCGCGCGGGTCACCTCGGCGCGCACCTCGTCGGGGTTGAGCCCGACCCAGCCGGCCAGCTCCCGCAGGTAGCCGGACACCAGCGCGGCGTCCCGCACGCTCGCCACCAGCGGAGCAGCGGCGCGGACGGCGGCGAGCCGGCCGTCGGCCCGGTCGAGGTCGAACCGTTCGACGGTGTTGCGCATGACATAGCGATACAGCGGCACCCGTCGCGCCACGAGCTCGCGCACCGCCGGGTCGCCGGACTGGATGCGCAGGTCGCACGGATCCAGGCCGCTCGGCTCGATGGCGACGTAGGTCTGCGCGGTGAACGAGGCGTCCGAGCTGAACACCTTGAGGGCCGCCGCCTGGCCGGCCGCGTCGCCGTCGAAGGTGAACACCACCTCCCCGGAGTAGGCATCGGCGGTCATCAGCCGGTCGATCATGCGCGAGTGGTCCGCGCCGAACGCCGTGCCGCACGACGCCACCGCGGTGTCCACGCCGGCGATGTGGCAGGCCATCACGTCGGTGTAACCCTCGACCACGACCGCCTGGTTCTTCTTGCCGATGTGCGTGCGGGCCAGGTCGAGCCCGTAGAGCACGTGGCTCTTCTTGTAGACGAGCGTCTCGGGGGTGTTGAGGTACTTGGCCGGCATGCGGTCGTCGTCGAACAGCCGCCGCGCGCCGAAGCCCAGCGTCGAGCGCCCCGAGTCGCGGATCGGCCAGACGAGGCGTCCCTGGAAGAAGTCCCACCCGTTCTCGCGCACCAGCCCGGCCTTCACCAGGTCGTCGCGGGAGAACTTCTTGCCGAGCAGGTGTTCGCGCAATGCCGTCCCCGAGCGCGGCGCGAAACCGATGCCGAAATGGTCCGCGTGCTCGCGGGTGAACCCCCGGCCGTGCAGGAAGCGGCGCCCCTCGACGGCATCCGGGCTGGTCAGCTGGGCGGCGAAGAACTCGGCGGCGGCCGCATTGGCCTCCAGGACGCGCATGCGCAGGCCCGGCTCGTGCTTCGGGCCGCCGTCGCCCTCGGTGTAGCGAATCTGGACGCCGCAGCGGTCGGCCAAATACTCCACGGCGTCGGTGAACCCCATGTTGTTGATCTTCTGGACGAAGCCGATGACGTCGCCGCCCTCGCCACAGCCGAAGCAGTAGTAGAAACCCTTGGCGGGCGTCACCCGGAAGCTCGGCGTCTTCTCGTCGTGGAAGGGGCACAGGCCCGTCAGCGAGCCCCCGCCGGCCGGCCGCAGCGCCACGAACGCCGAGACCACCTCGTCGATCCGGGACCGTTCCCGGACCGTCTCGAGGTCCTCGGGATGGATCCGGCCAGCCATGAGCCGCAGTGTAGCCGCGCCGGCGGGCTACCCTGCAGGGCGTGACCGTCGATCTGGGCCCCGGCCTCGTCCTCGCCCTCGTGCTGCTGCTGGCCCTCGCGGTCGCCGCCTCCCTCGTCGGACGCCTCGGCATCGCGCGCGAGCAGGTCGTCGCGGCCGTCCGCGCGGTCGCGCAGCTGGCGGCAGTCTCGCTCGTGGTCGCGGCGGCCGTCCAGACCCTCGTGGGCGGCATTGCCTTCGCGGCGCTGATGTTCACCATCGCGGTGTGGACGACCACCGGACGCGTCGGCGTCCGCGACTGCTGGCCGTTCACCGCGCTGGCCCTGCTCGCCGGCGTCCTGCCCGTGCTCGGGCTCGTGCTCGTCTCGGGGGCCACCCCCGTCAACGGCACGACCGTCGTCGCCCTCGGCGGCATCGTCATCGGCAACATGATGACCGCCCACACCCTCACCGGACGCCGCCTCTTCGCCGAGCTCCGCGACCAGCGCGGCATCTACGAGGCCGGCCTGGCGCTCGGCCTGCAACGGCACGAGGCGATCGGCGAGGTCATCGATCCGGTCACCGCGGAGGGGCTGGTGCCGAATCTGGACCAGACCAAGACCGTCGGCCTGGTGACCCTCCCGGGCGCCTTCATCGGCGTCCTGCTCGGCGGCGGATCGCCCCTGCAGGCCGGTGCCGCCCAGGTGCTGGTGCTCGTCGCGATCATGGCCGGGCAGGCCTGCACCGTCACCACACTGACGTGGCTCATCGCCCGCGGCCGCGTCGTGCCGGCAGACCTGCGCTCCACCCTCCACCCCTGAGGTCCCCTCGCCGGACGGGGTTACAGTGACCCCATGGCGCCAGCGGTGGACGGTCGTCGCCGCGGCCCTGGCCACGGTGACCCTCAGCGGCTGCGCCTTGACCGGCACCGTCCACGTCGACGCGGAGCGGCTGGATGTGGACGTCACCTTCGCGCAGTTCCCCGGCCCCTCCTGCGTCGGCGGTCCTGAGGCGCTGGTGTTCGAGCGGGTCGGGTCCGAGCCCGGCACCGGCACGAGCACCTGCCGCCTCCACGGCACGATTGACCGGGCAGGCGCCGCCGAGGACGAGGCCCAATTCCTCAGCATCCTGGCGCCCGTCACCGAGCGCGCCCTGCTGTTCCTCATTCCCTCCACCTACATCGGCCTGCCGGGCAACGACAACCTGACCGCGATCGACCTCACCGTCACGTTCGCCGGGGACGTCGAGACGGTGAGCGCGGGGGGTACGGCGTCCGGCCCGGTGGCCCACATCACGGACGCCGCCGCCGTCCGCGCCCAGGGGGTCACGGTGGTCGCCGCCCGTCAGCCGCGCCTGCCGATCACGCTGATGGCGGGCGGGATCGGGCTGGCCGCCGGCCTGCTGATCGCGTGGGCGTCCCTGGTCGTCCATCGCCGGCGCGTCGCGCGTCCCGACCCCCCGGATGCCGACGGGGACCCGCTCGCGCCGCTGCCCGGTCCGGTCCAGGAGCGGCCGGTGGACGCACCGCCGCCCGAGGACCCCGACGTGTGGCGGCCCGGGCCGTGAGACGACCGGGGTTGGTCGCCGTCGCGGCCGGGGTCGCGGCCCTGACGCTTGGTGGCTGCGACGTCAGTGGCCGAATCGACGTGGAACCGGCCGGCGCGCGGGTGGACCTGACGATCTCCGGCGAGACCCTCGGCTGGTGCACCGACCAGGCCCTCGGTGAGCCCGAGCTGTTCGCCGAACTCAGCCCTGACCTCACGTCGTGCCACCTCACCGGCCTCGTCCCCGCCACCCAAGGCACGCTGAACCGAACCTACGGCTGGCTGTCGGTGGCCGACGACCTCGCCGTGCTCGCCGCGCCCACGCGGCGCGGCCCGGCCGTCAGCGAGTTGGAGGAGGTGACGAGCCTGGACGTCGCCGTCCACTTCCCCGGCACCGTGGTCGCCGCCGGCCCGGACATCATCGCCCGGGGCCGCTCCGCCCGGATCACCGACGTGGCCGTGGTGCGCGACCAGGGCGCCGTCGTGGTCGGCCGCATGACCCCGCCGGATCCGGCACCCTGGCTGTGGGGCATCGGTGGGCTGCTCCTGGGCCTGTCGCTCGCCTGGGGCGTCCTCCCCCTGCTCAGGTCACGCGTCTGATGCCCCGGGGCAGGCGAGCGGCGTCCCACCCCAGCAGCGCCACGGCGGTGTCGAAGGCGAACTGGTCAGTCATGCCGCCCACGTACGTGACGGCCGTGCGCACGGGGTCGGCCTCCGCGGCCGGGCGGTGGTCGGCCGGCAGGGCGTCCGGCCGCTCGGCGTAGAACTCGACCAGCGCCCGCAGCACACCGATGACGGCGTCGGATTGGGCCACCGACTCGGCGCGGGTGTAGATGCGCTCGTAGTTGAAGCGCCGCAGGGACGCGAGCGCCCCCGCCACGTCGGCGTCCATCCCCACCTCACCGGTGTGCGCGACCGTGGTGATGACCGAGCGGATGAACGTGGCCAGGTGCTCACGCCGGGTCCGGCCCGCGAGGGCGACGACGTCGGCCGGCAGCTCGGCGAGCGAGACGATGCCCGCGGCCACCGCGTCCTCCAGGTCGTGGGCGCAGTAGGCGATGCGATCGGCCCAACTCACGATCTCGCCCTCGACGGTGGCCGGCGCCGGCCGCGACCACGAGTGGTTCCGGATGCCGTCGAGCGTCTCGGCGCACAGGTTGAGCCCGGTCAGCACCACGTCGGCGCCCCACGGGCCGTGGTCGTACCCCTCGCCGAGGAAGGCGTCGAAGGCCTCCTCGGACGCGTGCCCACCCGGCCCGTGCCCGCAGTCGTGGCCGAGCGCGATGGCGTCCGCGAGCGCGACGTTGACGCCGACGCCGCGCGCGATCGACGTCGCGACCTGGGCGACCTCGAGCGCATGGGTAAGCCGGGTGCGCTCGTGGTCGTTGGGGTGGACCACCACCTGCGTCTTGCCGGCCAGCCGCCGGAACGCGGTCGAGTGGACGATGCGGTCCCGGTCGCGTTCGAAGCAGGTCCGCTCCACGTCCGGCTCCTCGGGCACCGCCCGGTTCCCAGCGCCGTCGCTGAACGTCGCCCCCGGTCGCAGCAGCAGCCGTTCGCGCTCCTCACGCGCCTCCCGACCGATCGGCGCCGCGAGGTCGACCGTCGCCGACGAGTCGCCGTGCGCCCGCACCACCCCGTGGCCCTCGTGGCCGCGCATCGTCGCCGCCCAGGCGCGCGTGCGCGGGTTCAACGCATCCGACATGCCCCCATCCTCCCGGACGCCTCCGCCGTCCTCCAAGCGGGCCGCCCTATGATGGGCGCGACGTCGGACCCACTGACCTGAGGAGCTCCCATGAGCAGCACCCCGCCGGCACCCGAGCCCCGCGACGGCGAGGCCCCGCAGTATCCCCAGCAGGAGTACGGGCAGCAGGGGTACGGCCAGCAGGGCTACCCCCAACAGGGCTACGACCAGCAGGGGTACCCCCAACAGGGCTACGGCCAGCAGGGGTACCCCCAGCAGGGCTACGGCCAGCAGGGCTACCCACAGCACGGCTACCCGCAGCAGTACGCCCAGCAGGGCTACGGCTACCCGCAGCAGGGCTACGCCCAGGGGGGCTGGCCCGAGGAGCCCGTACCGAGCACGCCGAGCCCGATGCTGGGCCGCATCGCGCTGGGGATCGTGGCGGCCATGACGGTGCTGATCGCCGTGGTCGGATGGCAGTTCGGCGCCGCCTTCGGCAACCTGATCCTCGACATCGGCGTGGATGCGGCATCCACCATGTCCCCCAACGACCCCGCCGTCGAGCAGTTCGCGGTCGACATGAGCGTCTGGACCCTGGCCGGCATGGTCGCGTCCTTCGGTGGTCTGGCCGGCTGGATCATGGCCATCGTCGCGTTCGTGCGCCGCTCGGCCCGCCCGTTGGCGCTGTTCGGCATCATCCTGGGCGTGCTCGCGCCGATTGTGGCGTTCATCCTCATGGTGCTCGGCATGATGCCGGCCATGTCGGCGGTCAGCTGACGCTAGCCGCCCGAGACGTCGGACTCGGCGGCGGAGAGGTCCTCGTCGCCGAGCGTCCGGGAGTCGAGCCAGCCCTGGGGCAGCGTCACCTTGTCGCGCGGCGTCCCCTGCCGCCCCCGCGGCGCCCCCAGCTCGGAGGTCGGGAACGGCGCGTCCGCGTCCAGCTGGGCCAGCAGCGCGTCCAGCTCGGCGAATGAGGAGATCGACGCCAGCCCTCGCCGGAGGTCACCGCCCACCGGGAAGCCCTTGAAGTACCAGGCCATGTGCTTGCGCAGGTCGGTGCAGCCGTGGCGCTCGCCGTGGATCTCCGCGAGCAGCTCGGCGTGCCGACGCACCATGGCGGCCACCTCGCCGAGCGTCGGGAGGTGCCGGGTGTCCCGGCCTGCGAACGCGTCGGCCAGGTCACGGAACAGCCAGGGGCGGCCGAGGCAGCCGCGTCCGATCACGACGCCTGCGCAGCCGGTCTGCTCGACCATGCGGAGCGCGTCGGACGCCTCCCAGACGTCGCCGTTGCCCAGCACCGGGATGTCGAGCGCGTCGGCCAGGGTGCCGATGGCGTCCCAGTCGGCCTGCCCGGCGTAGGCCTGCTGCACGGTCCGCCCGTGGAGCGCGACCGCCGCGATGCCGGCATCCTGCGCGATGTGGCCGGCGTCGAGGTACGTGAGGTGGTCGGCGTCGATGCCCAGCCGCGTCTTCATGGTGACCGGGACGCCGTGGGCGTCCGCGGCCGCGACGGTCTGCTGCAGCAGGGCGGCCAGCCGGTCCCGCTTCCAGGGCAGGACGCCGCCGCCCCCGCGCCGCGTGACCTTGGGCACCGGGCAGCCGAGATTGATGTCGATGTGGTGGACGCCGAAATCCGTGGCGAGGATCGCGGCGGCCCGCGCCATCGTCGCCGGGTCGACGCCGTAGAGCTGCACCGACCGGGTCGTCTCCCCCGGCGCGAACTGCAGCATCGCGTGGGTCCGCGGGTTGCGTTCGACGATGCCGCGGCTGGTGATCATCTCGCACACGTACAGCCCGGCGCCCTGCTCGAGGCAGAGCTGGCGGTAGGCCGGATTCGTGATGCCGGCCATCGGAGCCAGGACGACGGGGGTCGCGACCTCCACCGTCCCCCCGGACGGGGCGGTCAGACGCAGCGGCGGATGAACGGGCACGAGGGACAATCCTACCCGCGGCCCGGTAGGGTCGAAGAATGAGTGCAGACCTGAGCAAGATTCCCAGTCAGACCCAGGATTGGCCTGGCACCGTCGCCGACCTGAAGCCCTCCCCCGACCACGGTGAGACCTCGTGGGTCGGTCGCGACCGGTTGAAGGGCAAGCGCGCCCTCATCACCGGTGGGGACTCCGGCATCGGCCGGGCCATCGCGATCGCCTTCGCGAAGGAGGGTGCCGATGTCGTCATCGCCCACCTCCCCCAGGAGCAGGCCGACGCCGACGAGACCGTGCGGCTCGCATCGCAGGCCGGCGGCAAGGTCATGGCCATCGCCGGAGATCTGCGCACCGCCGAGGAGAACCGCCGCCTGGCCGCGGAGGCCGTGGAGTTCCTCGGGGGCCTCGACGTGCTGATCCCCAACGCCGCGTACCAGATGACCCACCCCGCGCTCGAGGAGTTCCCCGAGGACCAGATCGTCCGCACCTACGAGACCAACGTGTTCAGCCCGTTCTGGCTGGTGCGCGCCCTCTCGGACGAGCTCGCCGACGGCGGAGCGGTGATCATCACGACCTCGGTGCAGGCCTACTCCCCCTCGGAGCACCTGCTCGACTACGCGTCCACCAAGGCGGCGTTGAACAACCTGACGGTGAACCTGGCCGCCGAGCTGGGCGGTGACGGCATCCGCGTGAACGCCGTGGCGCCGGGCCCGATCTGGACGCCGCTGATTCCCGCCACCATGGCCAAGGAGAAGGTGAAGGGCTTCGGCTCCGACACCCCGCTCGGCCGCGCCGGCCAGCCCATCGAGGTGGCCGCCGCGTTCGTGTTCCTGGCCTCCGACGAGGCGAGCTACGTCTCCGGCGCCGTCCTCGGCGTGACGGGCGGCAAGCCTACGTTCTGACGGCGTCCACCAGGACGGTGTGGTCTGGCGCCATCGCCGGGAATCGGACGCCCACGCTCGCCAGCGCGCGCCCCGACAGCCGGACGCCGCCGAACCACGCCGGCGCGCCCCACACCGGTGGCTCGGCCCCGACGCGCACGACGCTCACGTCGTAGTCCGCGTCCGGGTCGAGCCCCGGCAGCACCACGTCCCCGAGGTTGGTGACGGCGTCGATCCGCCCCGGGGTCACCGCGAACACCCCGCGCTCCGGCGTCACCACGCCGTGGATCCACACGTCGGC
Source organism: Propioniciclava soli (assembly GCF_038502305.1). Lineage (NCBI taxonomy): Bacteria > Bacillati > Actinomycetota > Actinomycetes > Propionibacteriales > Propionibacteriaceae > Propioniciclava > Propioniciclava soli. The sequence goes on along the minus strand of NZ_CP115965.1, from coordinate 1,474,528 downwards.
GTCCGGGGTGTCGACGCGCACCAGGTCGCCGCCGAGCAGGTGCTCGCGGTTCGCCTTCCACCAGCTGATCCAGGCTCCGAGCTCGGCGATCTCGTCGTCGGACGCCTGCGCGAGGTCCCACTCGACGCCGAGGTGGCCGAACACCGCCGTCGCCGCCCGGAACGACAGGTCGTGGACCCGTCCCGTGGTGTGCGAGCGGCCCGAGGCGATGTGGGAGCCCAGCAGCTCGGGCGGGAGCAGCTGGCCGGTCCAGCGGAGCATCGTCTGGCGCTCCAGCGGGTCGATGCAGTCGGACACCCAGACGCGGTCGCAGCGTTGCAGCACCTCGAGATCGACGCGGGCGCCACCCGAGGAGCACGCCTCGATCTCCAGGCCGGGGTGCGCCGCCTTCAGCTCGTCCATCAGCCGGTAGGCGGCCAGCGTCTGGGCGCGGACGCCCGGAGCGCCGCCCGGCGCGGTGCCGGCCTCGACGAGGTCACGGTTGTGGTCCCACTTGAGATACGCGATGGCGTACTCCCCCAGCAGCGCCATCAGCTGATCGCGCACGTGGGCGTACGCGGCGGGAATGCCGAGGTTGAGCACCTGCTGGTGGCGCGCCTCGACCGGCAACCGGCCGTGGCCCGGCTGGAGCAACCACTCCGGATGGGCGCGAGCGACGTCGGAGTCGGGGTTGACCATCTCCGGCTCCACCCACAACCCGAACTGCAGGCCGAGGCCCGTCACGTGGTCGACCAGCGGGCCGAGGCCGTCCGGCCACACCTGTGCGCTGACCACCCAGTCGCCCAGCCCGGACGTGTCCTCGCGCCGCGAACCGAACCAGCCGTCGTCCAGCACGAAGCGTTCGATGCCCAGGGCGGCGGCGCGGTCGGCGAGGTCGCGGAGTCGGTCGAGATCGTGGTCGAAGTACACCGCCTCCCACACGTTGAGGGTGACGGGGCGGGCGCGATCGGGGTGCTGGGGCCGCGCCCGCAGCCAGCGGTGGAAGCGGCGGGCGACGGCGTCCAGCCCCACGCCGTGGCTGAAGTAGACCCACGGCCCCCGGTGGGACGCCCCGGGCCCCAGCCGACCCTCACCGGGCAGCAGCAGTGCGCCTCCGCCGATGAGCTGGTGGCCCGAGGCGTCGCGTTCGGCGTAGTGGACGTGGTTGCCGCTCCACGCGGTGTGGACGCCCCACACCTCGCCGCGGGCGAAACCGAACCCGGGCTCGCCGACGTGCAGGATGGTCGCGGCGTCCGCGCCGGTTCGGCCGTGTCGTCCCTCGCGGAGATGGACGCCGACGGTGAGCGCCCGCCGCTGCGGATGCCGCTCGGCGCCCCAGGAGCCGGCCAGGTCGAGGATCTCGCGGGCCCGCCGCGGCACCGGGAAGGCCACGAGGAGCTCGCCCACGTGGTAGTCGGTGGCCGCGTCGTTCGCCACCGAGGCCCGGGCGCGCGCCAGGCCCTGCGGGGTCAGCTCGACCTCGAGGGTCAAGATCAGCCCCGCCTCGGCGTCGGACGCGGTGACCGTGACGGCCGCCGCGCCGAGGTCGGCGCCGTCGCGGATCGGCGTGCCTTCGCTGGCGACGTCCGTGACCCTCCAGCGAGGCGACCAGTCGACGCCACCGTCGCGCCAGCCCGTCAGACCCGGACGCCCCACCCACCCGCTGGCCTGCTCGGGCACCAACGCCACGCGCACCGGGGCGTCCGGACCGTTCGGCAGCGGCGTGGGCGCCACGGCCGCCGCGAGCTGGGCCAGGGCGTCGGCGTCCTGGGCGCCGAGGTCGGCACCCCAGTGCAGGACCGTGGGCAGGTGGCCGTCGGAGGCGTCCAGCACGAGGCTGACGCCGGCGGCCCGCAGGGTGAAGCGCAGCGGTGAGGTCACGGCTCCACCCTACGGGCGGGCGGCTCAGCAGCCGATGAGGCGTCCCGCGAGGTAGCCGGCGACCTGCTCGAGCGAGACCCGCTCCTGGGCCATCGTGTCGCGCTCGCGGATCGTCACCGCGTTGTCCTCCAGGGTGTCGAAGTCGACCGTCACGCAGTACGGGGTGCCGATCTCGTCCTGGCGGCGGTAGCGGCGTCCGATCGCCTGGGCGTCGTCGAACTCGACGTTCCAGTGCTTGCGGAGCTCGGCGGCCAGGTCGCGCGCCTTGGGTGACAGCTTCTCGTTGCGCGAGAGCGGCAGGACGGCCACCTTGACCGGCGCGAGGCGCGGGTCGAGGCGCAGGACCGTACGGGTGTCGGTGCCGCCCTTGGCGTTGGGGGCCTCCTCCTCGGTGTAGGCCTCGACGAGGAAGGCCATGAGCGAGCGCGTCAGCCCGGCCGCCGGCTCGATGACGTACGGCAGGTAACGCTCGTTCTTGGCCTGGTCGAAGTAGGAGAGGTCCTGCCCCGAGTGCTCGCTGTGCGTGCCGAGGTCGAAGTCGGTGCGGTTCGCGATGCCCTCGAGTTCGCCCCAGCCGTCGCCGCCGGTGAACCCGAAGTCGTACTCGATGTCGACCGTGCGCTTGCTGTAGTGGCTGAGCTTCTCGGCGGGGTGCTCGTAGAGGCGCAGGTGCTCGGGGTTGATGCCGAGGTCGACGTACCAGTCGCGGCGGGCGTCGATCCAGTGCTGGTGCCACTCCTCATCCGTGCCCGGCTCGACGAAGAACTCCATCTCCATCTGCTCGAACTCGCGGGTGCGGAAGATGAAGTTGCCGGGCGTGATCTCGTTGCGGAAGCTCTTGCCGACCTGGCCGATACCGAACGGCACCTTCATGCGGCTGGTCTGCTGCACGTTGGCGAAGTTCACGAAGATGCCCTGCGCGGTCTCGGGGCGCAGGTAGTGCAGCCCCGACTCGTCCTCGATGACGCCGAGGTACGTCTTGAGCATCATGTTGAAGTCACGCGGCTCGGTGAACTGGCCGAGGGTGCCGCACTCGGGGCAGTTGATCTCGGCCAGCGACTCCGGCGCACGGCCCTTCTTGAACGCGAAGGCGTCCTCGAGCTGGTCGGAGCGGAAGCGCTTGTGGCAGCTCTGGCATTCGGTCAGCGGGTCGGAGAAGACCCCGACGTGGCCCGAGGCGACCCATACCTGCCGGGGCAGGATGATCGAGGAGTCGAGCCCGACCACATCCGGCCGGTTCTGCACCACGGCCTTCCACCACTGCCGCTTGATGTTCTCCTTGAGCTCGACGCCATAGGGCCCGTAGTCCCACGCCGCGCGCGTCCCGCCGTAGATCTCACCGCACGGGTACACGAAGCCGCGGCGCTTCGTGAGGCTGATGACGTTGTCGAGCTTGCTGGCCACTGCTGTGCCTCCTGGTCGGCCGGGGATGCCCGGCTGGCACCCACCCCGGCGGGCAAGCCTACCGGTGCGCCGCGTCCCGGCCACCATCGTGGACGCCCCGCAATCGCGCTCGAAGCCGTCGACCCCGGGCGCCGCCACTCCTGCCATGGGTGCCGCGAGCTCAGGACTCCGTTGCCGCCCGGGGACGCGTCCGCACGCCGGGGGGCAACGCGCCGACGGGGGCGACGACCACGTCGTCGAGCTTCCAGTCCAGGCGGCCGATGGCCTCGGCCAGCTCGTCGCACTGCTCGGCGCCAAGCGGCCCGACCGGCACCACGAACACCTCGGTGTGGAACACGTGGCCCTGGTCGCGGACGCGGCAGCCCGCCCGATCCACCCACGCCCGGGAGTGGGCCGCCTCGAGGATGTCGTCGACGACCGGGTGGACGTCGGCGTCGTCGAAGGTGCGGGCCTCCCCGTCCAGCAGGTCGCGGACCGCCCCGCGCAGCTGGGAGACCCCGTCGTGCAGGATGCTGCCGGCGATCACGAGCGCGGCCACGGCGTCCAGCCACCAGACGCCGTAGGCGATGCCCAGCACGCCCACGATGGCGGCCGCCGCGGTCATCCAGTCGGCCTTGTTCATGTCGGCGTCGGCGTAGAGCACCTTGTCGTGCAGGTCCCGCGCCAGCGGCAACTTCCGACGGCCCAGGATCACCGGGAAGACGCCGGTGTAGACCATCGCGGCGATCATCAGCCACCCGGTCCACACCGTCTGCCCGAACAGCTGCACCGTGCCGATCGGCGGGTGCTCGCCGGCGAGCAGCCCCGAGCCCGAGTCGAACACCAGGAACAGCCCCATGCCGAGCAGGGCGACCGCCGCCGTCAGGTGCGCCGAACCCACGACCCGGTGATGACCGTACGGATGGCTGACGCTCGGACGCCGCCCCGCCCGTCTCGTCGCGAGCAGGAAGGCGAGGGGCGGGATCAGGGAGAGCAGGTCCTCGATCCAGGCCACCTTCATCGCCTGGCTGTTGCCCATGACGAGGTAGACCACCACGACGCCGCTGGTCAGGAACGCCAGGCTCACCCACTCCAGCCGCCGGGCGCGCCGCAGCGCCGCCTCCTGCTCCGGTGGCAGCTCGGTGTTGCCGAAGCGGGCGACCCTCGACGGCCCGCTCACGGCGTGGCCCGGTCGAGGTAGGTCTCCAGCGCGACGAGCAGGGCGTTCTCCCCCAGGGGAACGGCCAACACGCGCCCGACGTCGTCTCCGCCCACCTTCCCGGCACCGTAGACCCGGGTCACCGCCACCGTGTCGGCCCACGGCGTGTCGTCGGCGAACCCGGCGGCCAGGACGTCCAGCTCGCCGTCCTCCATCGCCGCCACGAGTTCCTGCTCCCCGCCCGGGCGCCACTCGACGCGCACGCCCAGAGAGTCGGCGAAACCCTCGACCAGGTCGGCCTCCGGGCCGGACACCCGGCCGTCCTTCACGACCACCGCGCCCTCGCTCCCGGACGCCCCCGCCCGCAGCACGCCGGTGGAGCGCACGCGCTCCAACGTGCCGTCCGGGTCACGGGGCAGGTCGGAGCACCCGGCCAGCAGGAACACCCCCACGACCACGGCGAACACCCGCACGATCCAGCGCTTCACGGCCGCACACTACACCCGGCTCGTCAGCCCGCCCGCCCACCAGGGGGCGGCTGCTCAGGCGTCCGGGGAGGGCCCCGTCGACTCGCGCACGACGAGCTGGACGGGGAAGAACTGGCGCTTCAACCCGCCGTTCTCCTCCGCGAGAGCCAGGCGCAGGGCGGCGCCGCCCATCTCCTCCAACGGGATGTGCACGGTCGTGAGCGACGGGGTGAGGTCACGGGCCACCCAGATGTCGTTGCAGCCCGCCACCGACATGTCGGTGGGCACCGCGAGGCCGTGGTCGCGACAGTAGGCGAGGGCGCCGATGGCCATCTGATCCGCGGTGGTGACCACCGCGGTGAGGTCGGCGTCCAGGGCGAGCAGCTGGGACATGCCGGCGTACCCCCCGTCACGCGTCTGCGGCACCTGCACCACGGTCGGTGCCCGCCCCAGCCCGTCGGCGACCCCGCGCACGCGGTCCACCGTGGACGTCACCACCCCCGAGCCCGAGAGCACACCGACGCGGGTGTGCCCGAGGCGGCGCAGGTGGGCGCCCAGGGCGTGGCCGGCACCGTGGTTGTCCGCCTCGACGCGCACCGCGGGCACGCCCGCGTCCAGCTCGTGACGCCCGAGCAGCACCACCCGACCGGTCTGGGAGAACGACGCCACCCGCGCCGCCAGGCCCACGCGGTACTCCTCGTCGTCGAGGCCGGACCCGGCCACGATGATGATGCTCGCTCCGTGGGACTGCAGCTGGCGAAAGCTGGCCAGCTCCCGCTCCGGGTCACGATCGGTGCTCACGACGGTGACCAGGCACGACTCCTCGGCCGCGACACGGCGGACGCCGTCGACCAGCGCGTCGAAGTAGTGGTCGCCGACCTGGCCCACCAGCACCCCGACGGTGCGCGCGTTGCCGGTGATCAGGGCGCGCGCCTGCGCGTTGGGCACGTAGTCGAGCCGTGCGGCGACCTCGACGACGCGCTCGCGCAGCTCGGCGCTCACGGGGTAGCTGCTGCCCGACAGCACGCGTGAGGCCGTCGCCAGCGAGACTCCCGCCTCGCGGGCGACCTGCTTGAGGTTGCCACCCATGGCCCGGACTCTAACGCCCCGGGCAGGCCTCGGCCCGCAGCGCGGCCTCCAGCAGCCGGACGCCGTCGAGCACCTCGGCGTGGGCCACGGGCGACGGTCCCCCGGCCAGGAAGCGCATGATCGCCGCCGCGGCGGGGTCGAAATAGTCCGGGCCCAGGGGCAGCTCCGCCTGCCGGGCCCCCGACGGTGTGGTGACGCGGGCGCGAAACGGCGCTTCTTGCCCGAGCAGTCGAATCTCGATGGGGCAGGAGGTACGGCAGCGCAGCACCACCCCCTCCCGCGTGGGGTGGGCGCTGAGATCGCGCACGGGGCCTGGGGCGAGCGCCAGGGCCAGCTCGATGGCGTGCGGGGCGTAGAAGGCGCGGCCACCGTGGGGGGACGCCGGGTCCGTCGGTCCGCTCACCCGGACGACGCGCACGTCATCTGGGCGGGCCGGCGACACGCCGGCCACCCCCCGGTGCCACCGCAGGGCGGAGAAGCTCGTCACCCGCCCGCCCGCCGCCCGAGCTTGGGCGATCAGCGCGGCGGCGTCCCGGCTCGTCAGCGCGAAGGGCTTGTCGACGAACACGCTCAAACCGGCACGCAGGAGCGGTTCGGCGGCGCCGCGGTGGTGCGATCCGTCGCGGCCCAGGACGACGGCGGCGTCCACCAGGCCCACGAGATCGGGCGGCTCGGCGACGACGTCGAGGCCCTCCCAGCCCCGCGTGGGGCCGACCACGGCGGTGAGACGGGCCCCGGCATCCGGATGCCGGGCCAGCCACCCCGCCAGCGCATCGGCGTGGCTGCTCTCGTCACCCACCAGGCCGATCCGCACGCCGCACCTCCCTTCCGAAACGCGCCGAGACCGCTTCCTACCGGGCCTGGGCAGCGCTATTGTCACCGCCATAGTAAACGTTTCCTGCCGCAGGAGGCGTCGGAGTCGGATTGTCACCCGGGCAGTCCCACGTCAGGAGGTTCCCCATGAAGTCACGACTCGTGGCCAGTGCCACGCTCCTCACCCTCGCGTTCGCCGGCTGCTCGGGGAACGCCGCAACACCCGGCACCACGGCCGGCACGGACACCGCCGGCGGTGAGCCCAGCGGCGACGTCACGGTGTGGATGTACCCGGTCATCGCCGACGACGCGGCCTCCCAGACCTTCTGGGCGGACGCCGAGAGCGCCTTCGAGGCGGACCACCCGTCCATCGACCTCACGATCGAGCTGCAGCCGTGGGCCGGCCGCGACGAGCAGGTGGCGACGGCGATCGCGTCCAACACCGGGCCCGACCTGGTGCTCCTCACGCCCGACTCGCTGCCCGGTTTCGTCGACAACGGCGGCTTGAAGTCGCTGGCGGACGCCCAGGATCCCGCGTTCCTTGAATCCGCCGTCACGGCCGCCACGGTCGACGGCGAGATCTACGCGGTGCCGCTCTACCACACGGTGATCGCGCCGGTGTACAACCAGCCGCTCTTCGAGGCGGCGGGCATCACGGAGCTGCCCGAGACCTGGGACGACCTCACCGCGGCCGCGCCGGCCCTGGCCGCCAACGGCATCACCCTCATGGACTACTCCGGCGTCGCCACCCTGAACATGACGTACTACCCGTTCCTGTGGCAGGCCGGGGGCTCGGTGTTCGCCGACGACGGGGAATCCGTGGCCTTCAACTCCGACGAGGGCCGCGCCGCGCTGCAACTGCTCGTCGACCTCAAGAACGCCAACGCCCTCCCGGCCGACGCCGCCACCAAGGAGAACACCGTCGAGGGGTCGGGCCTCACCAACGGCACGATCGCGATGACCCCGATGGCCGTCAAGGCGGACGCGGCCACCCTGCAGACCGCCCTCGGCGAGGACGCCGTCGCCGTCGGCGCACCGCTGACGGGTGAGGAGCAGGTGACGTTCGGCCTGCCCGGTCTGCTGGCGCGCACCTCGATCAGCGACGACGACGGCACCGCCGAGGTGGTGGCGCAGTACCTGTCCTCCGCGGAGTTCCAGACCAGCCTGTCGGAGGCGTCCGGTTACTTCCCGGCGCGCACCGACGCCACGGCGGACAGCTCCGACCCGCTCAACGCGCCGTTCCAGGCGGCGCTGGAGTACGCCCGGCCCGGTGAGGTCAACCCGCACTCGCGCCAGGTGATGGCTGCGCTGTCCGCGCACATCCAGGCGGCGCTCCAGGGCACCAAGACGGTGGAGCAGGCGCTCGCCGACGCCGAGACCGAGTGCAACGCCATCCTGCAGAGCTGACCCGTCCCTGCGGAGGACCCGGCCCGTCGCCAGGCCGGCCGGGTCCTCCCCCCGCCACGGATCCCCACCCGAGGATCCCCACCCAGGAGGGAGCACCATGGCGTCCGTCATCGCGGGCCGACGTGCCGGCTGACCCCCGTCGAACACGCACCGGCTCCGCCCCGCGCGTCCCCGGCCGTGCCGCGCGTCGCCGGGACATGACCGCCGGGCTGTTGTTCGTGCTGCCCATGCTGGTGCTGTTCGTCATGTTCCGCGCCTTCCCGGCGCTGGGGGCCATCGGGCTGAGCTTCACCAACTACAAGCTCTCCGGGGACTTCGACGTCGTGGGCCTCAAGAACTACGCCGACTTCTTCACCAGCGAGGTGGCCCGCAACGCCCTGGCCACGACCCTGCTCTACGCGGTGATCTACGTGCCGCTCGTGCTCGCCGTGGCGCTGGGCATCGCGCTGCTGCTCAACCACATCGTGTGGGGCTCCGGTCTGTTCCGCTCCATGATGTTCCTGCCGTACGTCACCTCCTTCGTCCTCGCCGGCATCATCTGGACGTGGCTGCTCTCCCTGGAGGGGCCGATCAACGCGGTCGTGGGCGCCCTCGGCCAGGCACCCATCCCGTTCCTGTCCGGAGCCCAGCCGCTGATCCTGACCTCCATCGCGTCGGCGTCGGTGTGGCACGGCTACGGCTACTCGATGCTGATCCTGCTCGCCGGCCTCAAGACGATTCCCGAGGAGCTCTACGAGTCGGCCCGCATCGACGGCGCCACCGCGTGGCGCCAGTTCCGCCACATCACCCTGCCCCTCCTGCGCCCCAGCCTGTTCTTCGTTCTCGTCATCGAGACCATCGCCGCGTTCCAGGTGTTCGACACCGCCTACGTCATGACCGGCGGCGGCCCGGCGCGGGCGTCCTACTCGCTCGTGTACTTCCTCTACGACTCGGCGTTCCGGTACTTCAACTTCGGTCAGGCCGCGGCCGTCGGCGTCGTGCTGTTCGCGATCGTGCTGGTTCTCTCGCTGGTGCAGCGCCTCGTGCTCGACCGGGAGACGGCATGACCAAGCGACGCCTCACCCCCGCGCACCTGCTCGCCGGCCTCCTGGCGCTCGGCACCGTCACACCGTTCCTCATGGTCGTCGTCCTCGCCCTGAGCCCGCCCTATGCACCGACGATCCCGCAGACGTGGCCGGCGTCCCTCACCCTGGACAACCTTCGCGCCACGCTGGCGTCCGGCAACTTCGTGCGCTGGACGTGGAACAGCCTGGTCTACTCCGTCGTGAGCGTCGTGATCGTGCTGCTCACCGCCGCCATGGCGGGGTACGCCTTCGCGAAGAAGCGGTTCCCGGGGCGGGAGATCCTGTTCTGGTCGTTCCTCGCCACGCTCATGGTGCCCTTCCAGGCCATGCTGATCCCGCTCTTCATCCTGATGGCCCGGCTCGAGGGCGTGAACACGTTCTGGGGTCTCATCGTGCCGACGCTGGCCAACAGCCAGGCGGTGTTCCTCATGCGCCAGTTCATCCGCGACCTGCCCGACGAGCTCTTCGACGCCGCCCGCGTCGACGGTGCCGGCGAGTGGCGCACCTTCTGGCAGATCGTGCTGCCGCTCACCAAGCCGATCCTGGCGACGCTGGGCATCTTCGTCTTCCTGTGGCACTGGAACGACTTCCTCTGGCCGCTCGTCATGGCGCAGTCCAACGCCATGCGGACGCTGACCGTCGGCCTCGCGACGTTGCAGAGCGAGCAGGTTGCCCGCTCGGAGGTGATGGCCGGGGCGCTGATCACGGTCATCCCCTGCCTCGTCATCTTCTTCCTGCTGCAGCGGCACCTCGTCAACTCGATCGCGTCCACCGGAATCAAGGGCTGAGGAGGCCACCCGTGACCGACATGCCCACCACCGAGGCGGCCCTCGAGGAGCAGCTCTCGGCGCCGTCGGACGCCGTGGCCGCGGCGTTGGCGTCCACCACCGGCGACATCGTGGTGCTCGGGGCGGGCGGCAAGGTGGGCCCCACCCTGTGCCGCATGCTCCGGCGGGCGCTGGACGCCGCGGGCTCGCCGCGGCGGGTGCTGGCGATCAGCCGGTGGTCCGACGCCGACGTGCGCGACCGGCTGACCCGCTGGGGCGTCGAGCCGGTGACCGCCGACCTCGCCGATCCCGATGCCTGGGCCGGGCTGCCCGACGCCGGGGCGGTCTTCTTCCTGGCCGGGAACAAGTTCGGCTCGACGGGCAACCAGCACCTCACGTGGTGGATGAACGCCGTGGTGCCCGGGTTGGCCGCGTCGCGCTACCGGGGCGTCCCGACGGTGGTCTACAGCTCGGGGAACGTCTACCCGTTCGTGCCACCGCACTCGGGGGGCTGCTCCGAGACCGATCCGGTCGGACCCGTCGGCACCTACGCCCAGAGCTGCCTGGCCCGGGAGCAGGCCTTCGCCCACGCCGCCGCGCAGTGGGGCACGCCGGTCGCGATCTACCGCCTCAACTACGCCGTCGAGCTGCGCTACGGCGTGCTCGCCGACATCGCGGGCAAGGTGGCCTCCGGCGCCGAGGTCGACGTGACCATGGGGGCGGTGAACGTCGTGTGGCAGCGCGACTCCACCGAGTGGAGCATCCGGCTCCTGGAGCACGCCGCTCCGGAACCCTTCGTCCTCAACGGGACCGGCCCCGAGACGGCCTCCACCCGCCGCCTCGCCGAGCAGTTCGCCGCCCTGCTCGGGCGCGAGGCGCACATCGTCGGGACGGAGGCGCCCGAGGCGCTGCTCTCGGACGCGTCGCGCTGCCACGCCTTGTTCGGCTACCCGACCGTGGGGCTGGCCCAGGCCCGGGCGTGGACGGCCGCGTGGATCGCCGCCGGGGGGCGCCAGCTCGGCAAGGCGACCAAGTTCCAGACCCGAGACGGGAGATTCTGATGACCTCCGCCACCTCGAGCGGGCCCGGCGCGCTGGCGACGGCGCGGCCACCCGCGCTCGGCGGTGCGATCCCCGCCATGCCGCTGCTGCTCGGAGCCGACGGGCGCATCGACTGGCGCGCCCAGCGCGCGGTGGTCCGCTACCACCTGGCCGCCGGTGTCGCCGGGCTGGCGGTCGGAGTCCACACCACGCAGTTCGAGCTGCACGACGACCGCGTGCTGCTGTGCGACGTCTGGGAGCTCGTCCACGACGAGCTGGCGGCCTCCGGTCTGGATGCGACGCTGGTCGCTGGGGTGAGCGGGGACACCGACCAGGCGGTGGCCGAGGCCGAGGCGGCGGCGTCCCTGGGCTACCGGGCCGTGCTGCTGAGCAGCCGTGGCGCCCCCGACGCGGGCGAGGACGCGATCCTGGACCGGGCCGCGGCCGTCGGTGCCGCGCTGCCGACCATCGGGTTCTACCTGCAGGAGTCGGTGGGCGGTCGCTACCTTTCACCGCGGTTCTGGCAGCGGCTGGTCGAGCAGCCGACGTGCATCGGGGTCAAGGCCGCGCCGTTCGACCGCTACCGGACGCGGGACGTCGCGTCGGCGATCCTCACGTCCGACCGGTGGCGCGACGTGGCGCTCCTGACCGGCAACGACGACGCCATCGTCGCCGACCTCGTCACCCCGCACCGCCGCGTCGTGGGCGGTGTCGAGCGCGAGCTGCGCTGCGCCGGCGGTCTCCTCGGGCAGTTCGCCGTCGGCACCCGGGCGGCCGCGCAGCTGACGCAACGTTGCCTGGCGGCCAGCGACGCGTCGCCCGATCTGCTCGCCCTGGGCCAGGACCTCACTGAGGTCAACGCCGCGGTCTTCGACGTGGTCCACCAGTTCGCCGGCTGCGTGGCCGGCGTCAACGAGGTGCTGCGCCAGCAGGGCCTGGCCCCCTCGGCGCGCTGTCTGGCGCCGACCGAGCGGGTCTCACCGGGGCAGGCCGACCTCATCGCGGCGGCCCGCCGCCGGTTCCCCGACCTGCTCGATGAGGACTTCATCGCCGAGCACCGGGACGCCTGGCTGTCCTGACCGCAGGCGCCGGTTGGGGGGCGGGGTCAGAGCCCGAGGAGGTCGGCGGCGTTGCCGGCCATCACCGCGGCGCGCTCACTGTCGGAGAGCCTCGCAGCGTGGACCGCCCCGAAGGTGACCGACGGATCGATCAGCGTGGCGTCGGTGCCGAACACCAGCCGGTCGGCGCCGATGGCGTCCAAGACCCAGCGGATGCGGTGCGCCTCGGGCTGGGACCAGCACGGCTCGAACCAGATCCGGTCGGAGCGGCGCCGCGCGTCGGGCACCAGCCGCCACGCGTTGGCCCCCATGTGGCCGGCGATGAGGCACGCCCCGTCGATGGCCGCCGCCTGGTCGGCGAGGTCGACCACGTCCCCACCCCACGTGTGCACGAGGACCGGCAGGCCGGCGTCCGTGGCGAGCCGCAGCGCGTTCCGCATCGCGCCGGACGCGATGGGGGTGGCCGTGTAGTGCGTGTGGATCTTGACCCCCACCCAGCGCGGCCGGGTGAGCCGACCCAGATCCCGTTCGGCGGCCGCCAGGTCGCGGGGGTCGATGGTGACGTAGCCCCGCAGGCGGGGGTCGTCCGCGTTCGCGAACTCCCGCTCCAGCGCCGCGTTGCCGCTGACGGGGTCGTAGGTGATCGCCTCGATGGCGCTCACCACCTGCACGTCGATGCCGAATCGGTCGAGCAGCGCGCGGTTGAGCGCCAGGGAGCCGGTCTCCATCGAGAAGAACCAAGGGCCCCAGTGGGCGTGGGCGTCGACGATCATGCGCGCCTCACCAGCCGGGCGAGATTCCCGGACGCCGCGGCGCGCCGCGCCTCGTCGTCCAGGGTGGACGTCAACAGCCGCTCGACCGCGGAGCGCCCCTCGTGGAAGCCGGCGCGGGAACCGAACACGAGCCGGTCCGATCCGAGCTCGTCGACCACGATCTCGAGGGAGTCCGGCCCGTTCAGCAGCCGCGTCGACACGTGGAACCCCGGCTCGTCGGCGGCCAGCGCCACGAGGTCGCCCAGATGGTAGAAGTGGGCGTCGAGGAACACCACGCGCAACCCCCGGCCGGCGTAGGCGGGCCCCCACACCCGGACGTCACCCTCCGCGAACACGAGGAGATCGCGCTCCGCGCAGGCCCGGACGATCGCGGCGAACCCCGGATGGGTGGGCAGACAGTCCTGCCGCTGCGGCGCCAACCGAACCACCGTGCCGTCCGGGGCCGCCGCCAGCGCCGCCCTCGCCCCCAGCCAGTCGCGCGTCTCCAGGGTGAGGGAGGGCACCAGGCCGAGCGTGCGTGCGGCCTCGACCACCTCCGCGTTGCCGGACGCGGCGTCGAACGTCATCGCCCGCAGGGAGCCCAACACGCCGCCGCCGATCGGGACGCCGGCCCCCGCCGCCAGCCAGGCGGCCAGATCCGGCACCGCGGTGCGCACGGCGGTCACCGGGTCGCGCCCCACCAGCAGGTCGGCGTCCCACACCTGCAGGGCCGCAGCGTTTGTGCCGGCGCTCACGCCGCACCCCTGTTGCAGGCCTCGGTGATGGCCGCCGCGATGGCGTCGGTGTCGGCGTCGGTGAGGTGCTCGTGGATCCACACCACCACCACCCGGTCCAACGCGGCTCGGGCGTGAGGCACCGCCACGTCGGCATACGAGAAGCCCTCGCCGGCCAGGGGGAAGGGGTGGCCCGAGGAACCGAACGTGCGCTGCTCGTGGGTCGCGGCCAGGCACTCGAAGATCGGCGCGCCGATGTAGCCACCCGTGACGGGCACCCCGGCCTCGCGCAGCGCTGCGGCCACGGCGTCGCGGCGTTCTGGGGCCACGTAGAACGGGTAGCACCAGTACGACGCCGGTCCGCCCGGCGGCGGCGTCCAAACCTCCGCACCGGGCGCCTGCGCGACGGCCTCGTCCAGCCGGGCCGCGATCGCTCGACGCCGCGCGACGACGGCCGGCAGCGTCGCGAGCTGGGGCAGGGCGACGGCGGACTGCAGCTCGGTGATGCGGTAGTTGAGCCCTAGGTGGGGGTAGGCGCGAGCGTGCGGGGAGGACCGGTCCCAGCCCTTGTCGCGGAACAGCCGCATGCGGCCCGCGAGCTCGTCGTCGTCGGTGATCACCACGCCACCGTCCCCGCTGGTCATGTGTTTGCTCTGCTGCATGCTGAAGGCACCCAGGTGCCCGAAGGTGCCCACGGGACGCGCGCCCAGCTGCGTCGCATGGGCCTGGGAACAGTCCTCGATGAGGAACAGGCCCCGCTCGTCAGCGAACCGGCGGAGCGCCGCCGCGTCCGACACGCCCCCGAACAGGTGGACGAGCATGATGGCGCCGGTGCGTTCGGTCAGCGCCGCCTCGACGCCCTCGACCGTCATGGCGAGGTGCTCGTCCACGTCACAGAACGTCGGGATGAGTCCCTCGTACAGCAGGGGCACCACCGAACCGGCGTCGGTGATCGGGGCCACGACCACCTCGGTGCCGGGTTCGAGACGCAGGGACGCGACGGCGGTGTGGAGCGCCGCGGTGCCGGAGGAGGCCGCGACCGCGTGGGCCGCGCCGTAGAAGGACGCGAACCCCTCCTCCAACCGCGCGGTGAACGGCCCGTTCACGCTGGACAGGCTGCCGGACGCCAGCGCGGCGGCGCAGTTCTCGAGCGCCTCGGCGCCGAACGGTTGTCGCTGGGTGAGTTCCACCGGTCGCTCCTGCCCCCTGCGTCTTGAGACGGGGCCGCCCGGCCCCGGTGCTCCACGCTAGCGCCCGGGCCGCACAGGGAGCAAAGCTTTTCTGCGCCTCGGGACAGGCCCGCGCGACCCCTTGTCGGACGCCGCAGAATACGTTTACCGTGGTGCCCAGACCGAGTCACCGGTGACCACATCCCCTGGAGGAACCATGGCCCTGCGTTCTGCTCGACGGCCCCTGTTCGGCGTCCTCGCCGCCGCCCTCGCGGCGTCCGTCTGTCTCGTGGCGCCCGCCCACGCCGCGGAGAATCCCCTGCCCGCCAGCTACACCGCTCCCCCGGCGCCCGGGGGTGCCCTCACCGACCTCGGCTCGCCGATCAGCTCCCTCACGGTCGTGGAGGGCGACTTCGGGCACCTCCCGGACGGCACCTTCGTCGCCTACGCGGCCCCCATGGGTGAGGACGCCGCGCTCAACGTGTCCACCGCGACCTCGGGCACGAACACCCTGCTGGGCCAGTACCCCATGGTGGGCGCATCCGGCGCCCCCATGGTGCAGGTGGCCCCCGACGGCCGCGTGTACGCCGCCACCTACACCGACGGCCACCTCTATCGGTGGGATCCGGCGACCGCGGAGATGACCGACCTGGGTCAGGCCCCGGGCGGGGCGACCTACCTCTACGGCCTCTCGTTCGCCCCCGACGGCACGGTCTACGGCGGCTCCTACCCCCACGCGACCGTGTGGTCGTACGCCGACGGCGTCGGTTTCACCGACCTGCAGGTGCCCATTCCGGACGCCTCCGTCCAGTACACACGCACGGTCTATGACCCCGACCGCCACGCCCTGTGGATCGGCACGCAGGCCACCGCCCACCTCTACCGGTTCGACCTCACCACCGGTGCGCTGGCCGAGGTCACCCTGGCCGCCGCCCCCAAGGCCGTCAGCTCCGTCTCCGACCTCGACTACGCCGAGGGAAGGGTGTTCGTGAACTGGGGCGGGTACGTCCGGGTCGTCGACGCCGAGTCCCTCACCGAGGTCGCCTTCACCGACGTGTCCGCCAGCATCCCCTTCACCGCGTACCCGCTCAGCGCCCGCGGCGTCTCCGAGGCCAAGCAGGGTGGCGTCTACTTCTCCAGCACCCAGGTGGTGAACGGCCGCAACAGCGTCGAGGTGGTCCGCTACGACCTCGCCACCGACACCGTCGCGCGCACCGGGGCCAACACCACCGTGCGCGGGGCCCTGATCGGGTACGGCTGGACGGTGGAGAACGGCCAGGACGTCCTCTACGCCCTCGCCGGCAACTACTCCGGCGGCGGCTTCATGCTCAACATCGACAGCGGACGGTGGCAGCGGGTGCAGTACGACATCCCCCGCGTGCCGTCCCCGCTGCAGCACGTCCTCCCCAACGCCGACGGCAGCCAGGTGCTGGTCAACGCGTTCCTCAATGGGGACACGAGCCGCTGGGACGTGGCGCGCGGAACCGCCACGCCGTTCACCCGCTTCGGGCAGGTGGAGGACTGGACGCTGGTCGACGGGGTCGTCCACGCCGGGGTCTACCCCAACGGCACGCTGGTCAGCGCACCCTTCTCGTCCTCCTCCTCGCCCACCCTGACGACCCACGCGACGCTGAAGGACTCCCACCAGCAGATTCGCCCGATCGAGGCGAAGGAACACGAGGGCAGGATCTGGTACGGCACCAACCCCGACTACGGGCTGCACGGCGGGGCCATCGCCGTCCTCGACCCCACCACCGGGGCCGTCGACGTCACCGTCGACGTGGTGCCCGACCACACGATCGCCGCGCTCGCGTTCGTCGGCTCGCGGGTGTTCGCCGGGTCGTCCACCGTGGGCGGCACCGGAACGCAACCCGTGCCCGGCTCCGGCACCCTCATCGCGTGGGACGCCGCAACGAAGTCCGTCGTCGCGTCGGTCACCCCGGTGGAGGGCGCCCGCAGCGTCAACGCGCTCGTGGAGCACCACGGACTGCTCTACGGCCTGGCCGACCACACGCTGTTCGAAGCCGACCCGGACACACTCGCGGTGACCCGGACGCTGCACCTCGGCACCTCCGGGCCCGTCCAGCCCGGTGAGGGCGAGCTCGTCTTCCACCCCAACGGCTACCTGTACGCCAGCGTCGACGACGCCGTCGTCGTGGTCGATCCGTTGGCCTTCGTCGCCACCACCCTGCTCGGCGAGGGGACGCAGCGGTGGGAGCTCTCCCCCGACGGCTCGTTCTGGACGACCGTGCGCCCCGAGGGTGCCCGGAGCTTCACGCACCTGGGTCAGTACGGGCCGGCCGCCACCGACTGCGCCGCGCCGGACACGCGGCCGTACGTGACGCTGCTCGGCCGCACGACCACCGTGCGCAACCGGTTCCTCACCACCGGCTGCACGCTGCAGGATCTCATCCCCACCCAGGGAGTCCCCCCACGCCGATACGAGGCGGTGCTCCAACCGTGGTTGAGCGCTCGGGTCGCGGCCGGGCAGCTGAGCCCGATCGAGCGACGGCTGCTGTGGGACGCGGCCCGTGGGCGCTAGGGCCGGCTCAGCTGCCCCGGGGGACGTTGAACCCGACGTCGGCGGGGTCGGCGTAGGCGCTCGGCTCGTCGATGGCCTCGCCGAGCAGCGGCATGAGGGCCATCTTGGCCTCGTAGCCGTTGAAGGAGCGGCGGTAGGAGCCGACGTCGGCCCAGCGCGACACGATCGCCCACAGCTCGGGGTCGTCCAGGTTGCGCACCACCTCGGCGCCCTCACAGCCCGGGCACGACCCGAAGAACGCGGCCACCGCGTCCGCCCGACCCGAGAAGGACGCGGCGGCGTCCTGCGCCACGCGGAACCGGTTGACCACGACCATGGCCGTCACCCTAGCTGCCACGCCGCCCGCGAGGACGTCCGGGTAGGCTCCCCCGCGAGGAGGTTGCCATGACGCAGACACCGCAACGCCGCACCCGGCAGCGGACGGCCGTCGCCGAGGCCCTCGACGGCCTGGCGGAGTTCCGCACCGCCCAGGACATCCACGACCTGCTCCGCCACGCCGGTGAGAGCATCGGGCTGGCGACGGTGTACCGGAGCCTCCAGTCGATGGCCGAGGCCGGCGAGGCCGACGTCATCCGGACGCCCGACGGCCAGGCCGCCTACCGCTCCTGCGGGCAGGGCACCGGCCACCACCACCACCTGATCTGCCGCTCCTGCGGCAGAACCGTGGAGTTCGAGCTCGATGACTTCGAGTCCCTCGTCGGCACGATCGCCGCGCGGCACGCGTTCATCGACGTCGACCACGAGCTCGAACTGTTCGGCACCTGCGCGGCCTGCGCCGCGTCGTGAGAGCCCCGCGCTGACGCTGCCCCCTCAGAACCCCATGGCCAGGCGGTGGTAGGCGTTGTTCCACCGCAGTTCCTTGGCGAACTGTTCGGTCTCGGTCCGGCCCGTGATGGAGACGAGCTCCACGTCCAGCATCGTCGCCAGGTTCGCGAGGTGCTCGCGCCGCAACGAGGTCGACAACACCGTGTGGTGTGGCCCACCCGCGAGCAGCCAGCACTCCGTCGAGGTGCTGAAGTCGGCGTCCGCCCGCCACACCGCACGCGCGACCGGCAGGTTCGGCAGGTCCTCCAGCGGCTCGACCAGCTCGACGTCGTTGCTCACCATGCGGAACCGGTCGCCCAGGTCGCACAGGCCGAGCACCACGGCCGGCCCGGTCGCGGCGGTGAACACCATGCGCACCGGGTCCTCCCGGTCGCCGATGCCCAGCGGGTGCACCTCGATGCGCGGCTTCTCGCCGGTGATGGAGGGATCCACCTCGAGCATGTGCGCCCCCAGCGAGAGCTCGCGTCCGGGTTCGAGGTGGTAGGTGTAGTCCTCCATGAACGAGCTGCCGCCCGGCAGGCCGACCTCCATCGTCTTCAGGACGCGGCCCAGCACCGCGGTCTTCCAGTCGCCCTCGCCGGCGAAGCCGATGCCGTCGGCCATGAGCCGCTGCACCGCCAGGCCGGGGAGCTGCTTCAGCCCGCCGAGGTCCTCGAACGTCGTCGTGAACGCCCCGAACCCGCCGTCGACGACGAAGCGCCGCAGCGCCACCTCCTGGCGGGCGCCGTAGCGCAGCGACTCCGCTCGGTCCCCACCGGGGCGCAGCTCGGGGGCCACGTCGTACAGGTCGAGGTACTCCTCGACGACGGCGTCCACCTCCGCGTCCGCCACCGCGTCCACGACCGCCACCAGGTCGTTGACGCCCCACGTGTTGACGCTGACGCCGAACGTCAGCTCCGCGGCGACCTTGTCGCCCTCGGTGACGGCCACCGAGCGCATGTTGTCGCCGAAGCGGCAGACGCGGAGCTGCGCCAGCTCGGCCGCACCCAGGCAGGCGCGGGCCCAGGTGGCCACGCGCTCCACCACCAACGGGTTCGAGACGTGCCCGGCCACCGTCGTCCGGTTCTTGCCCAGCCGCGTCTGGATGTAGCCAAACTCGCGGTCGCCGTGGGCGGCCTGGTTCAGGTTCATGAAGTCCATGTCGATGGTGGCCCACGGCAGGTCGCGATTGGCCTGCGTGTGCAGGTGCAGCAGCGGCTTGGCCAGCAGGTCGAGCCCCGTGATCCACATCTTCGCCGGGCTGAACGTGTGCATCCAGGCGATGACGCCCACGCAGGCGTCGTCGGAGTTCGCGTCGATCATCACGCGCCGGATGCCGGCCGTGTCGGTCAGCACCGGCTTGGCGACCACCTCGACCGGCATCTGCTCGGCGGACGCCAGCGCGTCCGACACCGTCCGGCTCTGGTCGGCCACCTGCGTCAGGACGTCCTCGCCGTACAACCCCTGGCTGCCGGTCAGGAACCACACCTGCTTGCGCTCACTCATCTTGTTCTCCCTTGGTTGGTGGGCCGCGTCACTGCCCGTAGACGTTCTGGTACCGGTCCCACAACCGGTCGATGTCGGCCTGGTCGATCCGCTGCGGCTCCCCGAGCAGCCGCGCGGTGTGGACGGTCCGCGCCACCTCCTCGAGCATCACCGCCGCCTTCACCGCGTCCAGCCCCGAGGAGCCGATGGTGAACGGGCCGTGGTTGGCCATGAGGACGGCCCGCGAGCGCGAGTCGCGCAGCGTCTCGACGATGCCGCGGCCGATCGAGTCGTCGCCGATCAGCGCGAACGGGCCGACGGGGATGTCGCCGCCGAACTCGTCGGCCATCATCGTCAGCACGCACGGGATCGGCTCGCGCCGGGCCGACCAGGCGGTCGCGTAGGTCGAGTGGGTGTGCACCACGCCCTGCACCTGCGGCATTGCGCGGTACACGTAGGCGTGGGCCGCGGTGTCGGAGGACGGCTTGCGCTCCCCCTCCACGCGGTTGCCGTCGAGGTCGCACACCACCATGTCATCGCTCGTCAGGGTGTGGTAGCGGGCCCCGGAGGCCTTGATGACGAACAGGTCGACCCCCGGCACGCGCTCGGACACGTTGCCGGCGGTCCACGTCACGAGGTCGTTGGCGGGCAGCTCGGCGTGCAGGTCGGTCACCACCTGCTTCACGCGGTCGATCTCGGCGCGGAACTCGGCCAGGCGCGGGTCGGTCATCGGGGTCCTCTCAGGTGGTGGCAGACGGGAAACGAACGTGCTCAGGACGGCAGGGCGTCGACGGCCGCACGCTCGATGGCGAGCCCGGCGCGGTAGCGCGCCATGAAGGTGTCAAAGCCGGCGACGTCGGCCTCATCCGGGGTCACGGTCTCGACCGCGGCGTCGCCGAACACCTCGGACGCCAGCCACGCGGCCAGGTCGCCGCCACCGGCGCGCAGGAACGACACGAGCAGCGCCATGCCCCAGGCGCCGCCCTCCGCGGCCGTGGCACCGACCGACACCGGCGTCCGCATCGCCGCCGCGAGGAAGCGCTGCGCCACCTGCTTGGTGGCGAACACCCCGCCGTGGGCGATCATCTCGTCCACCTCGACGCCCTCGGCGTCGAGCACGTCCATGCCGATCCGCAGCGCGCCGAAGGCCGCGTACAGGTGCGTCCGCATGACGTTGGCCAGGCTGAACGTGCTCCCCGGCGTCCGGACGAGGAGCGGACGCCCCTCCTCCAGCTCGGTCACGTGCTCCCCGGCGACGTAGTTGTAGGCGAGCAGGCCGCCGCCGTCGGCGTCCGCCCCCAGCGCGGCGGTGTAGAGCAGCTCGAACGCCCGGGTCTCGTCCACCTCGGCCCCCAGGAGCCCGGCCGCCTCGCGGAACAGCGCCACCCAGGCGTTCAGGTCGAGCGTGCCGTTGATGCAGTGGACCATGGCCACGGGGTCGCCGGCCGGCGTCGTGACGAGGTCGACCTCGGCGTGGGCCTGCGACAGCGGCCCCTCCAGCACGACCATCGCGAAGACCGAGGTGCCCGCGGACACGTTGGCGGTGCGCGGGGCGACCGCGTTCGTCGCGACCATGCCCGTGCCTGCGTCGCCCTCCGGTGGGGCGACGGGACAACCGGGTGCCAGGGCGCCGCTTGGGTCGAGCAGCCGGGCGCCCGCCTCGGTCAGCGTGCCGGCCTGTTCACCGGCGGGCAGGACGCGGGGAAGGAGGTCCGCGAGCCGCCACGGCACGTCACGCTCGGCCACGAGCGCATCGAACTGCTCGATCATGCGGGCGTCCCACGTGCCGGTGGCCGGGTCGATGGCGAGGATGCCGGAGGCGTCCCCCACCCCCAGGACGCGCTCCCCGGTGAGCAGCGTGTGGACGTGCCCGGCGAGCGTGGTCAGGGCGGCGACGCGGCCGACGTGTTCCTCCCCGTCGAGCACGGCCTGGTAGAGGTGCGCGACGCTCCAGCGCTGCGGGATGGGGTGTCTGAAGAGCGCGGTGAGCTCCTCCGAGGCCTGCCCCGTCGTGGTGTTCTGCCAGGTGCGGAAGGGCACGAGCAGCTCGCCGTCGGCGTCGAAGGCGAGGTAGCCGTGCATCATCGCCGAGACGCCGACGCCGCCGACGCGCTCCCAGCGGACGCCGTGGGTGCGCTCGACCGCCTGCGCCAGATCGGCGCAGGCCGCCTGCAGTCCGACGACGACGGCGGCCAGGTCGTAGGTCCAGTGCCCGCCGTCGCGGGTGGACGCCCACGCGTGCGATCCGCTGGCAAGAGGCTGGTGATCGGGCCCGATGAGGACGGCCTTGATGCGCGTCGAGCCGAGCTCGATGCCGAGGCTGGTCTCGCCGTCGACGATGGCCTGCCGGCTCCGCTCCTGATCCGCGCCCACCGCGGGCTGCTCCGTCTGCGTCACCTCTGCTCCCTCCGCCCGATGCGATCCCCCCAGCTCCGTCGCCGGGATGTTAGCGTTCACACGGGCTGGCTCTAGACTAGCAGCCAGAACTGACCCGAGGGGGTGGCGGCGATGACCACGACGACCGGGGGCGGCCGGTCCCGTCCGGCCGGCATGGGCGATGTGGCGGCCCTGGCCGGCGTCTCCCACCAGACCGTCTCCCGCGTGCTGAACGGCTCCCCCCACGTGCGCGAGGCGACCCGCGACCGCGTCCGGGCCGCCATGGCCACCCTGGACTACCGCCCCAACCTCGCCGCCCGCGCCCTCGTCACCCGCCGCTCGGGCCTGCTCGGCGTGCTGGCCACCGGGCTGCCCCACCTCGGCCCGTCCGCGGTGCTCGCCGGCATCGAGACCGCGGCGCGGGCGGCCGGCTTCACCGCCCTGGTCGGGGTGCTGGACGACGACGCGTCGCAGGTCGACCCCATCCTCACCTCGTTCGCCGCGCATCGCGTGGACGGCATCGCCGTCATCGCGCCCTACCCGTGGCTCGTGGACGCCGCCCGCGCCGCCGGGGGCACCGGCCCGGTGCTCGTGGTGGCGGATGCCGCCACCGGCGCGGGCGTGGGCAGCGTCGGCGTCGACCAGGCGGAGGGCGCCCGCGCCGCCGTCACCCACCTCGTGGGCCGCGGGCTGACCGACATCGCCCACCTGAGCGGGCCGCCGGGCTGGATCGACGCGGAGCGCCGCGTCGCCGGCTGGGCGGACGCCCTCGGCGCCGCCGGCCTGCCCCGCGGCCGGCTGGCCGAGGGCGACTGGAGCGCCGAGTGCGGGCACGCCGTGGGCCGGGCGTGGATCGCCGACGGGGTGCCGCAGGCGATCTTCTGCGCCAACGACGTCATGGCGCTCGGGTTGTTGGCCGCGCTGCGGGAGGCCGGCGTCCGGGTGCCCGAGGACGTCAGCGTCGTCGGTTTCGACGACATGGTGGGTGCCGCCCACCTCGCTCCCGCCCTCACCACGGTGCGCCAGCCGTTCGCGGTCGTGGGCTCGCGGGCCGTCGCCGCACTGCTGGCCGCCGTCGACGGGGGCCCCGCCGAGCACCACACCGTCACCGCAGAACTCGTCGTCCGCGCCAGCACCCGCTGACGCGTCCCCCACCAGGAAGGCCATCATGGACCACCACATCCTCAGCAACGATCTGTTCACCGTCGAGGTGCGTGCGCTCGGCGCGGCGCTCAACCGGGTCGTCGCGCACACCGACGACGGCGACGTCGATCTCGTGCTCGGCCACGCCGAGGACGCCGCCCGCGCCGAGGGAGAGTTCTACCTCGGCGAACTCGTCGGTCCCACCGCGAACCGCATCGAAGGCGGCCGGTTCACCCTCGACGGCACCGATCACGCGATGGCCGTGAACGACCGCGGCAACACCCTCCACGGCGGGCCGAACGGCTTCTCGACCAAGACGTGGGACATCACCGAGGCCACCGACGACCGCGTCACCCTGGCGCTTGAGTGGTCGGACGCCCCCGGCGGCCTGCCCGGCGTGCTCACCACCACGGTGACCTACACCCTGGACGGCGCCGAGCTCACCCACGTCATCACCGTCACCACCACCGAGGTCACGCTCGCCTCGCCGTGTTCGCACCCCTACGTCAACCTCGCCGGCTCCGGCACGATTCTCGACCAGGTGCTCACCGTGCGTGCCGGCCGCGTCCTGTTCACCGACGAGACGGGCATCCCCACCGGCGACCCCCAGGACGTGAGCGGCACCCCGTTCGACCTGCGCGGCGGCGTCCGCCTGGGTGACGCGATGGCCGCGGACCACCCGCAGGTGCGGGCCGTCGACGGCCTCGACCACGCGTTCGTGCTGGACGCCCCGGGCCTCGACGGCGAGCCCGTCGCCGAGCTGGCGGATCCGGCGTCCGGCCGCAGCCTGGCGATCTGGACCGACCAGCCGAGCCTGCAGGTGTTCACCGGCGCCGGGCTGCAGCGGTGCACCGCCGGGTTGCACCGGCCCTACCCCGACCACGCCGGCGTCGCCCTGGAGACCCAGCAGTTCCCCAACGCCGCCAACCGGCCGGACTACCCGTCGATCCGGCTGGAGCCCGGGCAGTCGTACACCTCGACGACGCGCTGGCGCCTGTCGCTCTGAGTCCTTTCCCCGCCCTGCGACAATGGGCGGGTGCCGACCTACCGTGACGAGGCGGTCGTCCTCCGCACCCACAAGCTGGGCGAGGCCGACCGCATCATCACCGTGCTGTCACGCCGCCACGGCAAGGTGCGCGCCGTCGCGCGCGGCGTCCGGCGGACGTCGAGCAAGTTCGGCGCCCGGCTCGAGCCGTTCAGCCACGTCGACCTGCAGTTCGCCACCGGGCGCACCCTCGACGTCATCACCGAGGCCGTCACACTGCACCCCTGGTCGCAGCCGCTCGGCGCGGACTACCCCCGCTACACCGTCGGCCAGGTGCTCCTCGAGACCGCCGACCGCCTGGTGGGCGTGGAGGGCGAGCCTGCGCTGGCGCAGTTCCGGCTGCTGGCCGGCGGGCTGCACGCGCTGACCGCGGGCACGTCCGACGGCGAGCGGCCGCCGACCATGGTCATGGACTCCTACCTCCTGCGCGCGGTCGCCACCGCCGGCTTCGCGCCCAGCCTGGGCGACTGCGCGTCCTGCGGGGACGCCGGCCCCCACGAGGCCTTCTCCCCCGCCGCCGGTGGCACGGTCTGCCCGCGGTGCCGGCCGCCGGGGACGCCGCTGCTGCGGCCGGGCGCCCTGGCCTACCTGCAGGCCCTCATCAGCGGCTCGTGGGAGGCGACACGGACGGTGGACGCCGGCGTCCAGCGCCAGGCGTCCGGGCTGATCGCCGCCTTCGTGGGCTGGCACACCGAGCGCGGCCTGCGCACGCTGGGCCTGGTCGAGCGCTGAGCCTGGTCGAACGCTGAGCCGGGCTCACCCGCGCGGTGCCGCGATCTGCGCGGCGAGGTGGCCGGCGCCGTAGCCGTTGTCGATGTTGACCACGCCGACCCCGGGCGCGCAGGCGTTGAGCATGGTGAGCAGCGGGGCGATCCCGCCGAACGCGGCGCCGTAGCCCACCGACGTCGGCACCGCAACGACCGGGCACGCGACGAGCCCGGCGATCAGGCCGGGCAGGGCGCCGTCCATGCCCGCGACCACCACGACGACCCCGGCCGAGCGGAACAGCTCCAGGCGGTTGAGGGTGCGGTGCAAGCCGGCGATGCCCACGTCCACCACCAACTCGGCGCGCCGGCCGAGGTGGCGGGCGGTGAGCAGGGCCTCGCGGGCCACCGGCAGGTCGGACGTGCCCGCGCACGCCACCACCACGAGCTCGCCGGACGCCTCGGGCTGACGCGCCGGCCACACCAGCAGCCGAGCCACCGGGTCGTGGAACGCGTCGGGGAGCACGGCGAGGATCGCGGCGGCGCGGTCGGCGTCCGCGCGGGTGAAGATCGTGACCACGTCGGCGCGCACACTCACGCGGAGGGCGATCTCGGCGCAGGCCTCGACGGACTTGCCCTCGCAGTAGACGGCCTCGGGGTAGCCGCGGCGCGCCCCCCGGCCGAGATCGAGGTCGGCGACGTCGTCGTCAGCCACGCGCCCGCACCACCTGCAGGGTGAACGCGCCGGACTGGATGCCCGCGAGATCGACCGTCACGTGCCGGAACCCCGCCGCGCGGATACCCCCGAGCGCTTGCTCGCGCACGCCGGCGTCCGCCAGGCGCGCCAGCTCGGCGACCGGCACCTCGATGCGGGCGATGTCGCCGTGGTGGCGCAGCCGCGCGTCGGTGAAGCCCAGCGCGCGCAGCACCTCCTCGCCGGCCTCGATCTGGCGCAGCTTCGCCGGCGTGACCTCCTGGCCGTGCGGGATGCGGCTGGCCAGGCAGGGCGCGGCCGGCTTGTCGGCGACCCCCAGCCCCAGCGCGCGGGCGAGCGCGCGGACCCGCTCCTTCGTCAGCCCGGCGGTGGCCAGCGGCCGCAGCACCGCGTGGTTGGTCGCCGCCTGGGCACCCGGCCGGTCGGGCCGCACCGCGTCGTCGGCGTTCTCGCCGTAGGCCACCGCGCCCAGCGCGTGCTCGGCGACGAGCGTCGCGTCGATGACGGTGAACATCTCGTCCTTGCAGTGGAAGCACCGGTCGACGCCGTTGGCGCGATAGGCGGGGTTGGCGTCCTCGTGGGTGGCGAACTCGGCCAGGCGGGCGCCCATCTCGGACGCCGTCGCCCGCGCCCGCGCCAGCTCGTCGCGGGCCAGCGACGGCGACACCGCCAGCAGGCCCAGCACGGCGTCCGGCCCCAGCGCGCGGACGCCCACCGCGAGCAGCACCGCGGAGTCGACCCCACCGGAGAACGCCACCCCGACGCGACCGTGGCCGGCCAGCAGCGCGGCGACGGCGTCGGCGTCGGCCCGCGGCCCCTCCGGCAGGGCGGCGAACGGGGCGGTGGCTGGGGCAGATGTCATCGGGCGGCAGTCTAGCCGCGGGGCGCGCCGGCCGGCGCGGCGGCGTCCCACCACTGCAGGACGCGCTCGGCGTGGAAGGTGAGCCAGCGGGACGGCTCGCCCGCATCGGCGTCCACGAGGAACCAGACGGCACCGGGGTCGCGGCGGCCCTGCAGCCACCGGCCGTCGCCGGTGCGCTGCGCGCGCAGCGCGTCGATGGCGGGGGCCAGCCGGGGGTCGGGTGGGGTGCCGTCGAGCAGGGCCGCCGCGCGGACGTGGTCGAGCGCGCGGAGCACCGAGTAGCGCCAGCGGAAGGGGTACTCCAGGGCGTCCACCCAGTCCCCGACCGGCTCGCCGGTGGACGCGCGCAGCCTGAGCCCGCGCGAGAGCAGGTACTCCTCGGCGGGGGCGCGCAGGTCCCGCGTGGAGCCGCCGCCCAGCTCCTCGCACTGGCGCAGGCCGATCAGCGCGTTGAGCGTGGAGTGGAACGAGCTGCGGGTGTCACCGCTCACCCACTCGCAGTTCCAGCCGCCGTCGGCCATGCGGTGCTCGGCGAACCAGGCGAGCAGGCCGTCGACGTCGGCGTCGAGCCACTGGCCGTTCGCGAGGGTGCAGGCGTTGATGCAGGCGTCCACCTCCCCGCCCCAGTAGGGCAGGTCGTCGTACTCCCAGCGGGAGTTCGCCGCCAGCTGGTCGGCCGTGCCCGCCAGGACGCCGGCGTCCACGCCCCACTCCCGCAGGCTGTTCAGCGCCCACGTGGTGGCCAGCCACGGCTGGGACTCCCGATCCCCCCACTCCACGGGGTGGGTGATCGTCGTCGGGAAGTAGGCGCCGCCGGCCCACTGGCCGTCGTCGTCCTGCAGCGCGAGCAGCCGCGCGCCGAACCCCTCGGTCGCGCCCCGGGCGCGGGTCGCCTGCCACGTGACCTCGTCGGCCCCGGCGAGATCACGCTCGACCTGCCAGCGCAGCGCCGGGTCGGAGTCGAGCAGCCAGTCGAGCACTGCGGTGTCCATGCCGCAACGCTACTGCGGGTGACGGACTCCCGGCACCAGCCCCGCGGCGACGATCGCCGCCGCGGCCCGCTGGGCCACCTCGGCCTCGGGGACGCCGAGCGCCCGCGCGGCGTCGACCACGGACGCGAACTCCGCGGCGGCGTGCAGCACGCGGCCCCCGCGCGCGCCGACCTTGACGCGCACCGACTGGCCGAGGACGTCGACGTCGGTCCAGGACCGGTCGAGCACGGTGCGCGTCACGGGCGACTCGCGGACGCCCAGGGTGGTCGTGTGCGACAGCAACACGTCGATGATCCGCGGCCGGGACGCCGCGTCGGCGAGGGCGTGCACGGTGAACGCGGGGCGCCCTTTCTTCATCTGGATCGGGACGAGCCACGCGTCGGCGGCACCGGCGGCCAGGCACGCGTCCAGCACCCCGGGCCACAGGCGGGGGTCGAGGTCGTCGACGTTGGCGCGGAGCTCGGCGAGATCGGTGGCCGGGTGGTCGGCCACCGGCTCGCCGAGCATCACGCGGACGACGTTGGGCCGGCCCGGGGTGTCGCGGCCGCCCGCTCCCACGCCGAGGCCGGTCACCAGCAGGGGCGGCAGCGCCTCGCAGACGTCGGCCAGCGCCCGGATGAGCGCGACCCCCGTCGGGGTGGCCAGCTCACCCGGTTCGCCGGGGGTCAGCACCTCGGCGGGGGTGTCGTGGGCTCCGGTGGCCGGGTCGTCTTCGTGTCCGTGCGGGTGCGGATGCGCGTGCGGGTGCGCGTGCCCGGGTGCGTGGGCGTTGGGCGTGCCGGTGGACGCCAGGGTCCGCCAGCCCACCACGAGGCGGGCGACCGCGGGCACGGGGACGGGGATGTCGCCGTGGGCGGCGCGGACGCGTCCGGAGCCGAGCGCCACCGGGGAGGCCGACACGCTGGTGACGCCCAGCAGCCGCAACGCCTCGCACGAGCCGACGACGTCGGCGATCGAGTCGAGCGCGCCCACCTCGTGGAAGTGGACATCGTCGGGCGCGATGCCGTGGGTGGCGCCCTCGGCGTCCGCCAACCGGCCGAAGACGGCTAGGGCCCGGTCACGGGTGGTCGGATCGAGGTCGGCCTCGGCCAGGCGGGCCCGGATCGAGCGCCACGTGCGGTGCGGCGGGTCGTCGGTCAGGACGCGGACCCGCGCCTTGGTGCCGCGTTGACCCGCCCGGTCGACCACCTCGGTCTCGAGGCGCACCGAGCCGGGCGCGACGGCGTCCAGCGCCTGTTGCACGGCGGCCACGTCCGCGCCGGCGTCCAACAGACTGCCGAGCACCATGTCGCCGGCGACCCCGGCGGTGACGTCGAACCACGCGTGAACCATGGGCCCCATCCTGCCCGGTCCGAGGAAGCGTCAGGCGCCCGCGCCGCCCCGCCGCTTGCTGATGAGGTCGAACGCCACGGCGCCGAGCAGCACCAGTCCCTTGATGGCCTGCTGCCACGCGGGGTCGACGGACAGGATCGACAGGCCCATGTTGAGCACGCCCATGATGAGGGCGCCGATGATCGCGCCGGAGACCCGGCCGATGCCGCCCGTCACCGCGGTGCCACCGATGAAGCAGGCGGCGATGGCGTCCAGCTCGAAGTTGACGCCCGCCGCGGCGATGCCGGCGCCCGCGCGCGAGGTGGTGACCACGGACGCCAGCGCGGCGAGCACGCCCATGTTGACGAAGATCCAGAAGTTGGTCTGCCGCACGTTGACACCCGAGAGCCGCGCCGCCGCGACGTTGCCACCGATGGCGTAGATGTGCCGCCCGAAGACGGTGCGGTTCATCACGAAGGCGTAGACGAGGATCAGGGTGGCGCAGAGGATGAGCACGAACGGGGTGCCGATCGAGCTGTTCGCCAGCGTCCAGGTGAAGAAGAGGATGAGCGCGACGATCAGGCCGTTGCGGATCCAGAACATCGCGGCTCCCTCGGGTGCGAGCCCGTGGCGGGTCATCGTGGCCCGGTTGCGCAGCTGGGACACGACGAGACCGACGGCGGCGACCACGCCGATGACCACGGTCAACACGTCCAGGTTGCCGACGTAGCCGAGCCAGCCCAGCGCGCCCCGGTTGCTGATGGCGATGAACCCGGCGGGCAGCCCCGCGATGGTCTCACCGACGATGACGATCGCCAGACCGCGGAAGAGCAGCATGCCGGCCAGCGTCACGATGAACGCCGGGACGCCCATGAAGGCGACCCAGAACCCCTGCCAGCAGCCGATGAGCGCGCCGACGACCAGGGCCAGGAGCACGGCCAGCGGCCAGGGCAGGTTCCACTGCATCATCGAGATCGCCAGCACGCCGCCGATGAACGCGACGACCGACCCGACGGACAGGTCGATGTGCCCGGCGACGATGACCATGAGCATGCCGATGGCCAGGATCATCACGTACGCGTTCTGCTGCAGCAGGCTGGCCACGTTGTTGGGCATCAGCAACCGGCCGCCGGTGAGGAACTGGAACAACAGCACGATCGCGACGAGCGCGCCGAGGATGCCGTACTGCCGCAGCGCCGACGCGCGCTGGGTCGCCGACTTCGGCGCGGCCGGCTGGGGCTCGGGCGCGGCGGCGGCAGGGGTTGTGGAGGCGGACGCCGTCATCGGGTCACCTTTCCTTGTGCTGGGTCATGAGGGCCATGAGGCTCTCCTGGTCGGCGTCGGCGCGGTCGAGTTGGCCGGTGATGCGGCCCGCCGACAGGGTGAAGATGCGGTCGCAGATGCCGAGGAGCTCGGGCAGCTCCGACGAGATGACGACCACGGCCTTGCCGGCGTCCGCCAACGCGTTGATGTGGGTGTAGATCTCGTACTTGGCCCCCACGTCGATGCCGCGCGTGGGTTCGTCGAGGATGAGGACCTCCGGCTCGCTGAACATCCACTTCGCCAGCACGACCTTTTGCTGGTTGCCGCCCGAGAGCTGCCCGACGACGGTGTCCACCGACGGGGCGCGCGTGTTCAGCTTGGTGCGGTAGCCGTCGGCGACGACATACTCCTTGGGGTTGTCGACGACGCCTGCCGTGGACACCTTGTCCAGCGCGGCGGAGGTCGTGTTGTGCTTGATGTCGTCGATGAGGTTCAGCCCGTAGCGCTTGCGGTCCTCCGACGCGTAGGCGAACCCGAGCTGGATCGCGCGGTCCACCGTGGCGGGCTGCACCTCCTCGCCGTGGAGGAACACCCGCCCGCTGATGCGCGTGCCCCACGAGCGTCCGAACAGGCTCATGGCGAGCTCCGTCCGGCCAGCGCCCATGAGCCCCGCGATGCCGACGATCTCGCCGGCCCGCACGTCCAGGTTCGCCCCGCGGACGACGGCCCGCTCGGGGTCGAGCGGGTGGTGCACCGTCCAGTCCTCGACGCGCAGCACCTCGGCGCCGAGGCGGGGCGTCCGCTCGGGGAACCGGTGGTCGAGGCTGCGGCCCACCATCGCGCGGATGATGCGGGCCTCGGTGACCGGCTCGGCGCCGTGCATGTCCATCGTCTCGATGGTCTGGCCGTCACGGATCACCGTCGTCGTGTCCGCGATGGCCTCGATCTCGTTCAGCTTGTGACTGATGATGATGCAGGTGATGCCCTCGGTGCGCAGCCCCCGGATGAGGTCGAGCAGATGCGCGGAGTCGTCGTCGTTGAGCGCGGCGGTCGGCTCGTCCAGGATCAACAACCGGACGTCCTTGCTGAGCGCCTTGGCGATCTCGACGAGCTGCTGCTTGCCGACGCCGAGGTGCATCACGACCGTCTCGGGCGCCTCGGCGAGGCCGACGCGGGTGAGGAGGGCCGAGGCCTGCGCGTTGGTGGCGTTCCAGTCGATGACGCCGCCCCGGGCACGTTCGTTGCCGAGGAAGATGTTCTCCGCGATCGAGAGGAACGGGCTCAGCGCCAGCTCCTGGTGGATGATGACGACCCCGTCCCGTTCGGAGTCGCGGATGCCGCGGTAGCGCACCTCCGCGCCGTCGATGAGGATCTGACCGTCGTAGCTGCCGTGGGGGTACACCCCGGACAGCACTTTCATCAGCGTCGACTTGCCGGCGCCGTTCTCACCACAGATGGCGTGCACCTCGCCCCGGCGCACCCGCAGATTCACGTTGGACAGCGCCTTGACGCCGGGGAACGTCTTCGTGATGTTCCGCATCTCGAGAATGGTGTCGTCGCTCACAGCGCGCCTTCCTGCTCCGCGCGACGAGATCTCGTCCGCACGAGCTGGTTGTGGTCGGGGCCGGGCGGTGGGGGACGCCCGCGTCGGCGTCCCCCACCCCACGGGTCAGATCCCGAGGTCGGCCTTGGTGTAGAACCCGGACTCCACGAGGGTGTCCTCGATGTTGTCCTGCGTCACCACGACGGGCTCCAGCAGGTAGGTGGGGACCACCTTCTCGCCGTTGTCGTAGGTCTCGGTGTCGTTCACGTCGACCTCCTCGCCCTTGACGACCTGGTCGACCATGGTGGCCACCTGGTCACCCAGCTCGCGGGTGTCTTTCCACACCGTCATCGACTGCTTGCCGGCGATGATGTTCTGCACGTTCGCCTTGTCGGCGTCCTGGCCGGTGAGGATCGGGTAGCCCTCACCCGGGGTGTAGCCGGCTCCCTCGAGCGCCTGGGCGATGCCGAGGGCCAACGAGTCGTTGGGGCTCAGCACGACATCGACCTTCTCGCCGCCGGCGTAGAAGGTGTTGAGGCGGTTCTGCATCTCGTCCTGGGCGTCCTTGCTGCCCCAGCCGAGGATGCCGATGCTCTGCCACTCCTCATCGGTCGCCGGCGCCTTGCCGGAGGGGACGGTGATCTGGCCCGACTGGATCAGCGGGTTGAGCACGTCCCACGCCCCGGAGAAGAAGAACTTGGCGTTGTTGTCGTCGGGTGAGCCGGCGAACGGTTCGAGCGTGACCTGGTCGCTGCCGATCTGCTCGGTGATGTACTCCCCCTGCAGCTTGCCGACGAGGTAGTTGTCGAACGTCGCGTAGTAGTCGACGTCGGGCGTCTCGTTGATGAGCCGGTCGTAGGCGATCACCGTGATGTCGCGGCTCTTCGCGGTGGCCAGCACGGGCGCCAGCGCGGTGCCGTCGATCGAGGCGATGACCAGCACCTCCGGATCCTGGTTGATCATGTTCTGGATCTGGGTGATCTGCTGGTCGACCTTGTTGTCGGCGTACTGCAGGGTGGTCTCGTACCCCATCCCCTGCAACAGGGATTCCAGGTGGGCGCCGTCCTTGTTCCAGCGCTCGAGGCTGCGGGTCGGCATCGCGATCCCGATGAGGCCACCCTCGGCGGCGGCCGTGGTACCGCCCGCGGTGGTCTCGCCCGTGGTCGTGGTTCCGGCACGCTCCGAGGAGCACCCGCCGAGCGCGAGGGCGAGGGCCAGGGCACTGGCCCCGATCGCCGCTGAGATGCGTCGCATCGCGTTTCCTTTCTCTCCGCGGCCACTGCGCCGCGTCGCCGGGCGCCGCCACCACGCGCCACCCGGTGTTGTTGTTTCCCGCAACATAGGGCTGGCGCACGGGCCACCGCAATCACCACGGGGCGTGGCTGGACATCACAGTTTGGACACGGCCGGACGCCGCCCCCGGGGGGTAGCCTTCGCCCATGCCCGCGACGCCCCGACCGCCGACCCCGCACCCCTCCGGAGCCCGTCCGCCGCGCCTGCCCCGCGCGGTCGTCCCCCAGCACGTGGCCGTCGTCATGGACGGCAACGGCCGGTGGGCCAAGGAGCGCGGTCTCCCCCGCACCGACGGCCACGCCCGCGGCGAGGCGTCCCTGCTCGACGTCATCCACGGCGCCATCGAGATCGGCGTGCCCTACCTGTCGGCGTACGCGTTCTCCACCGAGAACTGGAAGCGGTCGCCCGACGAGGTGCGGTGGCTCATGGGGTTCAACCGCGACGTGATCCACCGGCGCCGCGAGGAGCTGAGCGCCATCGGCGTCCGCATCGTGTGGGCCGGACGCGCACCGCGGCTGTGGCGCAGCGTCATCAACGAGCTGAAGGTCGCGGAGCAGATGAGCGCGGCGAACACCACGCTCACGCTCCAGTTCTGCGTCAACTACGGCGGACGCGCCGAGATCGTGGACGCCGCCCGCCGCCTCGCGGCGGAGGCGCGGGCCGGTCGGCTCGACCCGGAGAAGATCACCGAGAAGACGCTGCGCTCCCAGCTCTACTGGCCCGATGTGCCCGACGTGGACCTGTTCATCCGCAGCTCCGGTGAGCAGCGCACGTCCAACTTCATGCTGTGGCAGTCCGCCTACGCCGAGATGGTGTTCCTCGACCGGCTGTGGCCCGACTTCGACCGGCGCGACCTGTGGGCCGCCGTCGAACAGTACGCCCGCCGCGACCGCCGCTACGGCGGGGCGCTGCCCAACGAGAGCTCCTGACGCCGCCCCGTCACGCGGCCGCCACCCGGCGGTCGTCGGCACGGGTGACGATGACCGGGCACCGGGCTGCGCGCAACACCGCCTTGCTCGTGGAGCCGAGCAAGAGGCCGGCGAACCCGCCGCGCCCGCGCGAGCCCACGACCAGGAGGCTGGCCTGCTTGGACGCCTCGGCCAACAGGTGAGCGGGCTGCCCGGCCTCCACCTCGACGCGGGCCACGAGGCCCGGCTGCGCCGTCCGGTGGGGGGCCAGCTTCGCCTCCATGGCGTCACGCAGCGCGGACTCGAGGGGGACTGGGTCGAAGGCACCGGCACCGAGCGGACCCGGCAGCCAGGGCGTCAGGTCGAAGGCGTGCACGGCCACGAGCTCCACGCGGCGCTGCAGCGCTTCGGCCACCGCCAGCCGCAGCGCGGCCTCCGCTTCGGCGGAGTCGTCGAGACCGACCACGACGGGTCCGTCCGGGGTGTCGTCCGCGAGGTCGGTGATGACCGCGACCGGTCCGCGCGCGTGGGCGACCACCGCGTCCGCCGTGCCGCCCAGCACGCGCACCGTGGCCGGGGCGTGCTCACCGCGGGCCCCCACGACCACGAGCTCGGCGGTCTTCGACGCCTGGGCGAGCGCGTAGGACGCCAGCCCTTCGTGGAGGTGCGTCTCCAGCGACACCTCAGGGTGATGGCCGCTGACCCGTTCGCGCAGCGCGTCCAGGCGTTCCGCGGCGGCCCGGTGGAGATGCTCGGGCCAGTCCGGCGTCGCCATCGCGTCGAACAGGCGAGAGCGCGGCGGTATCGGCACCTCGGGCAGCGCGAGCACGATCAGCAGGCGTGAGCCGCGCTCCGCGGCCCGCTCTGCGGCCCAGTCGACGGCCTGCTCGGCCCTGCGCGAGAGATCGGTCCCGACGACCAACGCACCGGTGGCATCGAACGAAATGGACATGGCCTCCTCCTCACTGAGTGGGCCCCGCCTCACCGGGTGGACCGCTCAGGCGTGGCCCAAGGTGTGCCTCCAGCCTACGCCCGACCCGGCTCGCCCACCGGAGAACGCCCGGAGAGGTTGCTTCCGGGCGGGTCATGGGGTGGTGTAGAGGGACGGGCGGGCATCCGCCGACACTGCACAACGAAGGAGATGGCTGTGAAGGGATTGGACCAGGACCGCGTGTTTTTGATCACCGGGGGGATCGGAGGGATCGGGCTTGGCGTGGCTCAAACGCTGCTGGAGTACGGCTCCCGCGTCGTGGTGACCGACGTGGTGGGCGAGGAGGGCGCAGACGAGGTGGCCCGGCTCGGCGCTGGGGATCGCGTGCGGTACGTCGACCTGGATGTCACCGATCCGGAGGCGGCCGAGTCCGTGGCGGATCAGCTGGAGGCCGACGGCTGGCCAGTGTTCGGGCTGATGGCCAACGCGGGGGTGGCGCCGACGTCGCCCACCGTCGACTACCCGGACGACACGTGGCGCACGACGGTGGACATCAACCTCAATGGCGTCTTCTGGACGGTCCGCAGCTTCGGGCGGCGCATGGTGGAACGCGGCGAGGGGGCGATCATCCTCACCTCCTCGATTGCCGGGCTGCGCGTCGTTTCCCCCGAGACGCACGTCGCCTACGGCGCGACGAAGGCGGCCGTGGCGCACATGGCGTCGCTGTTGGGCGTCGAGTGGGCGAAGGAGGGCGTCAGGGTGAACGCACTCGCGCCGGGCTACACCGACACCTCGATTCTCGACGCGATCCGCGAGGAGTCGCCGGAGACCATCGAGGAGTGGAAGCACCGCACCCCGCTCGGCCGGCTCATTCAACCCGAGGAGATCGGGCAGGCGGCGGCGTTCCTGTTCTCCGATCTGGCGAGCGGCATCACGGCCACCACGCTCAGCGTCGACGGCGGGTACGCCGCCCGCTGACGGCCGCTCGTGCCCGGGGGCCGGCTCGGCCGCGCCTAGTCGGCCCCCGACTCCATGCTCGAGATGACCTGGGCCTCCTCGATGTGGGCCGGCGCGCCGGCGACACCCTCGGTGATCGCCCGGGCCTCACCGCCGTCCAGCTCGCCCACCAGCTCGCTCACCGCGCCGCCGACCAGGCCGAGCGCGGAGTACTGCTCGAGCCGGGTGCGCGTGTCGGCGATGTCGAGGTTGCGCATGGTGAGCTGACCGATGCGGTCGACCGGGCCGAACGCGGCGTCCTCGACCCGCTCCATCGAGAGCTTCTCGGGGTGGTAGCTGAGCGCCGGGCCCGCGGTGTCGAGGATCGAGTGGTCCCAGCCGCGGCGCAGCTTCAGCGTCACCTCGCCGGTGACGGCGGACGCCACCCACTGCTGCAGCGACGTGCGAATCATGAGGGACTGCGGGTCGAGCCAGCGGCCCTCGTAGAGGAGCCGGCCCAGCTTGCGGCCCTCGTTGTGGTAGCTGGCGACCGTGTCCTCGTTGTGGATGGCGTTGACGAGCCGCTCGTAGGCCAGGTGCAGCAGGGCCATACCGGGCGCCTCGTAGATGCCGCGGCTCTTGGCCTCGATGATGCGGTTCTCGATCTGGTCGCTCATGCCGAGCCCATGGCGTCCGCCGATGTCGTTGGCCTCGCGGACGAGGGCGACCGCGTCGGGGAACGTGCGGCCGTTGATGCGCACCGGCAGGCCCTGCTCGAACGCGATCGAGACGACCTCGGCGGCGATCTCGACGTCGTCGCGGTAGTGGGCGACGCCCATGATGGGGTCGACGATCTCCATGCCCGTGTCGAGGTACTCGAGCTTCTTGGCCTCGTGCGTCGCACCCCAGATGTTGGCGTCGGTGGAGTACGCCTTCTCCTTCGAGTCGCGGTAGGGCAGGTCGCGCGCGCTGAGCCAGGCGCTCATCTCGTCGCGGCCACCCAACTCGGTGACGAAGTCGGAGTCGAGCCACGGCTTGTAGATGCGCAGCTGCGGGTTGGCGAGCAACCCGTAGCGGTAGAAGCGCTCGATGTCGTTGCCCTTGTAGGTCGACCCGTCGCCCCAGACGTGGACGTCGTCCTCACGCATCGCGCGCACCAGCATCGTGCCCGTCACCGCGCGGCCGAGGGGGGTGGTGTTGAAGTACGGGACGCCGGCGCTGCGGATGTGGAACGCCCCGCACTGCAGCGCGACCAGGCCCTCGTTCACCAGCTCCGTGGTGCAGTCGACGAGCCGGTAGCCCTCGGCGCCGTACTGGGCGGCGCGGCTCGGCACCGAGTCGATGTCGGGCTCGTCGTACTGGCCGATGTCTGCGGTGTAGGTGTACGGGATCGCCCCCTTCTCCCGCATCCACGCGACGGCCACCGACGTGTCGAGCCCCCCGGAGAATGCGAGACCGACCTTCTCCCCCACGGGAAGCTTCATGAGCACCTTGGACATGGGCGCGATCCTATCGGCCCTCCGGGCGGGCACCTTGAACATCTCGGCCACCGCGCTCACCGGTGCCCGGCCTCGACAACCCATGCACAAGCCCGCCTTGTCGACGCCCGCGGGCTTCAAGACGTCGACAACCCATGCACAAGCCCGCCTTGTCGACGCCCGCGGGCTTCAAGACGTCGACAACCCATGCACAAGCCCGCGTCGTCGACGTCCGCCACCCCGCCAGCCCGGACGCCACGCCCTACGATCGGGACCATGACCAACAGCGCCCGCATCAGCACCGGGGTGCCGGGGCTGGACGCCGCGATCGACGGCCTGCGCATCGGCGACAACGTGGTGTGGCACTGCGCGTCGCTGGACGACTTCGCCCGGGTGCTGGCCCCCTTCTGGACGGCCGCCCGCGCCGACGGCCGTCGCCTGGTGTACGTGCGTTTCGCCGCCCACCCGCCGCTCGTCGAGGGCGACGACGTCGAGACCCACCACCTCGACCCCACCGCGGGCTTCGAGCCGTTCGCCGTTGCCGTCCACGACCTCATCGCGGCGACCGGCCGCGAGGCCTTCTACGTGTTCGACTCGCTGGCCGAGTTGCGCGAGGCCTGGCACTCCGACTTGATGGTGATGAATTTCTTCAAGGTCACGTGCCCCTTCCTCTACGAGCTGGACACCCTCGCCTACTTCCCGCTGCTGCGCGACGCGACCACCCCGGCCACGCTCGCCGGCATCCGGGAGACCACGCAGGTGCTGTTCGACCTCCACGTCGTGGACGGCGCCACGTACGTCCACCCCCTCAAGGTCGACCAGCGCAGCTCGGCCACCATGTTCTTCCCGCACCTCGTGGCCGACGGCACCGCCACCCCGGTCACCAGCTCCGAGGCGTCCGCCCGCCTCACCGCCGCCAAGGGGCGGGCGCGGCGGCGTCCGGACCACTGGACGCAGTTGCTCGACGATTGCTTCGATGCCCTCGATGCGGACGCCGACGCCCAGGCCCGCGCCCATGCGGTGCTCGCCGACGCCCTGCTCGGCCACCGTGGGCAGCGCATGGGTGAGCTGGCCCGCCGGCACCTCACGCTCGCCGACCTGCTCGTCGTCGCGTCCCGGGTGATCGGCACCGGCCAGGTTGGCGGCAAGGCCGTGGGCATGCTGACCTCGCGCGCCATCCTGCAGCACGACCCGCAGCGGCGCTTCGCGGAGCACCTCGAACCCCACGACTCCTTCCACATCGGCGCCGACGTCTTCTACACCTACCTCGTCACCAATGGCTGGTGGGAGCACCGCCTCGCCCAGCGCTCCGACGCGGGCTTTCTCACCGCGGGGGCCACGCTCCACGAGCTCCTGCGCCACGGCAACTTTCCCACCGCCATCCGTGAGGAATTCACCGCCCTGCTGGAGCACTTCGGACAGGCCCCGATCATCGTGCGCTCGTCCTCGCTGCTGGAGGACAACTTCGGCAATGCCTTCGCCGGCAAGTACGACAGCTTCTTCCTGGCCAACCAGGGCTCCCCCGAGGAACGCCTCGCCGCCCTGGAGGGCGCCGTGCGGGCGGTGTACGCGTCCGCCATGAGCGAGGACGCGCTGCGCTACCGGCAGGTGCGCGGGTTGGCCGAGGCCGACGAGCAGATGGCGATCCTCGTCCAGCGCGTCTCGGGCGACCACCACGACGGCCGCTTCTTCCCGCACGCCGCCGGCGTCGCCAATTCCTCCAACCTCTACACGTGGGACGCCAGCGTGGACGCCGACGCCGGCATGCTGCGCCTGGTGGTGGGCCTCGGCACGCGCGCCGTCGACCGGACGAACCTCGACCACGCCCGCATCGTTGCGCTCGACGACCCGCTGCGCGGCCGCCTCTCCGATCCCGACGACCTGTCGGAGTTCAGCCAGCGCCGCGTGGACGTGATCGACCTCGCGTCCGGCCTCGCCACGGTGCCGCTGGACTCCCTGGTGGGCACCGACGTCCGCGCCGACTGGTCGCTGTTCACCAGCCCCGACACCGCGGCCCTGCGCCGCCGCGCCGACCTCGAGCGCCGCACCGGACGCCCCCGCGGCACGTCCAAGCCCCTCGTCGTGGCCGACTTCCGCGGTCTGCTCGCGGGCACGCCCTTCCCCCCGCTCATGCGCGGGATGCTCGCGGCCCTGGCGTCCGCCTACGACTACCCCGTCGACGTCGAGTTCACCGTCAACATCACCGCCGAGGGTGCGGTGCGGGTGGGGGTCGTCCAGTGTCGGCCGCTGCAGACGCGCGGCCCG
Organism: Propioniciclava soli; assembly: GCF_038502305.1. Taxonomy (NCBI): domain Bacteria; kingdom Bacillati; phylum Actinomycetota; class Actinomycetes; order Propionibacteriales; family Propionibacteriaceae; genus Propioniciclava; species Propioniciclava soli. Next base: position 1,435,170 of record NZ_CP115965.1, on the reverse strand, counting down.
GGCGCCGCAGTGGCCATGCCGACGGTGCGCGACGAGGCGGGCGTCCTGTTCGCCGCGCACGGGGAATTCATGGGCGGCAACGTCCGCACGCCGATTCGTTACGTGGTGGCCGTCCGTCCCGAGCGCTACCTCCAGCTCGGCACCCCCGCCCGCCACGGCGTGGCCCGGCTCGTCGGGCAGGTGAACCGGGCGCTGGCGTCCGAGCCGTTCCTGCTGCTCGGCCCGGGCCGGTGGGGCACCTCGACCGAGGCCCTCGGCGTTCCGGTCCGCTTCGCCGAGATCAACCACGCCACCGCCCTCGTCGAGACGACCTACGCCGAGGGCGGCTTCCGGCCCGAACTGAGCTACGGCAGCCACTTCTTCCAGGATCTCGTCGAGACCGGCATCTTCTACGCCGCGGTGTTCGACACCCGGCCCGACGTGACGTTCCACCCCGGCCTCGCCGTCGAGCGGCCCAACCTCGTCTCCGACCTCGTGACGGACGCCGCGCCGCACCTGGCATCGGTGGTGCACGTCGCCGCGTTCGACGACCTCGAGCTCGCCAGCGACGTCGTCAGCCAACGCGTGCTCTGCGCGACCGCGGGGGCGCTGGACGGCGCCCCCTGCGCCCGGTGAGGCCTCAGATGACGCCGAAGGCCATCATGGCGTCGGCCACGCGCAGGAAGCCGGCGACGTTCGCGCCCAGCACGTAGTCCCCCGGCGCCCCGTACTCCTCGGCGGTCTCGGAGCAGCGGCTGTGGATGCCGACCATGATCTCCTTGAGCCGCTCCTCGGTGTGCTCGAAGCTCCACGAGTCCCGCGATGCGTTCTGCTGCATCTCCAGCGCGGACGTGGCCACGCCACCGGCATTGGCCGCCTTGCCCGGAGCGAAGCGGACGCCGGCCGCGCGCAGCGCGCGGGTCGCCTCCGGGGTCGAGGGCATGTTGGCCCCCTCGGCCACGAGGGTGCACCCGTTCTTGATCAGGCTGCCGGCGCCGGTCTCATCGAGCTCGTTCTGGGTCGCGCACGGCAGGGCGATGTCGCACGGCACGTCCCAGATGGAGCCATCGGCGACGAACCGGGCCGAGCCGTTGGCGTCCGCGTACTCGCTGATCCGACCGCGCCGGATCTCCTTGAGATCCTGGATCTGCTCCAGATCGATGCCGGACTCGTCCACGATGTAGCCGCCGGAGTCCGACATCGCGACCACGGTGCCACCGAGCTGGTTGACCTTCTCCAGGGCGTAGATCGCGACGTTGCCCGAGCCCGACACCACCACCTTCTTGCCGTCGAAGCTCTCCCCCGACAGCTTGAGCATCTCGTCGGCGAAGAAGACCGTGCCGTACCCGGTGGCCTCGGTCCGCGCGCGCGAACCGCCCCAAGTGAGGCCCTTGCCGGTGATGACGCCCGACTCGTAGCGGCCGGTCATCTTCTTGTACTGCCCGAACAGGTAACCGATCTCGCGGCCGCCCACGCCGATGTCACCGGCGGGCACGTCGATGTCGTGGCCGATGTGGCCGCTCAGCTCGGTCATGAACGACTGGCAGAAGCGCATGATCTCGTTGTCGGACTTGCCCTTGGGGTCGAAGTCCGAGCCGCCCTTGCCGCCGCCGATGGGCATGCCGGTCAGGGCGTTCTTGAAGATCTGCTCGAAGCCCAGGAACTTGATGATGCCGAGGTAGACGCTGGGGTGGAACCGCAGGCCACCCTTGTAGGGCCCCAGCACGGAGTTGAACTGGACGCGGAAGCCGCGGTTGGTGTGGACGCGGCCGGCGTCGTCCTGCCAGTTGACCTTGAAGATGATCTGCCGGTTCGGCTCGCAGATGCGCGGGATGATGCCCATCTCGACGAACTCCGGACGCCGCTCCATCACCGGCCCGAGCGACTCGAGCACCTCGCGGACCGCCTGGTGGAACTCCACCTCGCCCGGGTTGCGGCGAACGACGGTCTCGAACTCCTCCTGCAGGGTCGGGGTCAGTTCCATGGGGGTACAGCCTCCTCGGTGTGGGTGCCCCCCGCGTCGGGGGTCCTTCCCATCCTAGGGAGGGCATCCCGCCTGTGGGGACGTCAGTCACGGAACGGACGGCCCGCCCGGCCACCGGGCGGGCCGACCGGGCTCACAGCGCGGCGCGGCGGTTGACGGCGCTGAGCACCGCCTTCACGGACGCCGTGACGATCGAACTGTGCCGCCCGACGCCCCACAGGACGCGCGCGTCGTCGCCCTCGCCGACCTCGCACTCGACGTAGGCCGCGGCGAGGGCGTCCCCGCCGGCGGACAGGGCGTGCTCGGTGTAGTCGAGCACGCGCACCGGGTGGCCCGCCATGCCGAGGGCGTCCACGAACGCCGAGAGCGGCCCGTTGCCCTCGCCACCGACCTGCTTCTCGCGGCCGTGGACGCGCAGCGTGGCGTCCACGGTGTAGACGCCCTCCTCCGACTGCGAGCGGTACTGCAGCAGGTCGAGCGGGGTGTGCCGCGTCAGGTACTCGGACTCAAAGATCCGCCACATCTGCGCCGCGTTGACCTCGCCGCCGAGGGAGTCGGCCTGCTGCTGCACCACCCGGCTGAACTCGATCTGGAGGCGACGCGGCAGATCCATCGAGTGGTCGTTCTTCATGATGTAGGCCATGCCGCCCTTGCCGGACTGGCTGTTGACCCGGATGACCGCCTCGTACGTCCGGCCCACGTCGTGCGGGTCGACCGGCAGGTAGGGCGCCTCCCACGGCACCTCGTGGATCGTCTGGCCGGCGTCGGACGCCTTCTTCTCCAGGGCCTCGAGACCCTTCTTGATGGCGTCCTGGTGCGACCCGGAGAACGCCGTGTAGACCAGATCGCCGGCGTAGGGGTGACGCGGGTGGACGCTGATGCCGGTGCAGTACTCGACCGTGCGGCGCACCTCGTCGATGTCGGAGAAGTCCACCTGCGGGTCGATGCCCTGGGTGAACAGGTTCATGGCCAGGGTGACCAGGTCGACGTTGCCGGTCCGCTCGCCGTGGCCGAACAGGCAGCCCTCGACGCGGTCGGCACCGGCCATCAGGGCCAGCTCGGTCGCCGCCACGGCGGTGCCACGATCGTTGTGCGGGTGCAGGCTGACGCAGACGTTCTCGCGGTTGCGGATGTGGCGTCCGAAGTACTCGATCTGGTCGGCGTACGTGTTGGGGGTGCTCATCTCCACCGTGGCCGGCAGGTTGAAGATGATCTCGCGGCCGGCCTCCGGCTGCCAGACGTCGGCCACCCGGTTGCAGATCTCGACGGCGAAGTCCGTCGGCGTCTGGGTGAAGATCTCGGGGCTGTACTGGTAGCCGAACTCCACGTCACCGAGGTGCTGTTCGGCGTATTTCATGACGAGCTCGGTGCCCCGGGTGGCCATCGCGATGCACTGCGCCTCGTCGATGCCGAACACGACGCGGCGGAAGAGCTCGGCCGTCGCATTGTACAGGTGGATGTTGGCGCGGCGGGCGCCGGCGAGCGACTCCGCGGTGCGGGCGATCAGGTCCTCCCGCGCCTGGGTCAGCACGGAGATCTGCACGTCGTCGGGGATGTGGTCGGCCTCGATGAGCTTGCGCACGAAGTCGAAGTCGGTCTGGGACGCCGACGGGAAGCCGACCTCGATCTCCTTGTAGCCCAGCTTGACGAGCAGGTCGAACATCTTCATCTTGCGGGCGGTCGTCATCGGATCGATGAGGGCCTGGTTGCCGTCACGCAGATCGGTGGACAGCCAGCGCGGGGCGTGGGTGATCTTGCGGCTGGGCCACGTGCGGTCGGGCACGTCGACGGGCTCGAACGCGGCGTAGCGGTGGAACGGCATGGGGCTGGGCTGTTGCACGGGCGCACCCTGCTGGGCGGCCGTACCGAAGGTGGTGGTGCTCATGGCTCTTTCCTGTCGGTGGATGGGGGCTGCCAGGCGCGTGGAGAAACTCCGCAACGAGGAAGCCTGACGCCTCGCACGCCCACGGTGGGGCGGAGGTCTAGGCCTCGCTGCGGCGACCAAGAAGCAGGTACGCCCATGCCATGGCGTCATGCTACACATCCCTGCCGGCCCCGGTGCGCCGGCTTCCCGGGCGTCCACCCGTTGGTCATCTGGGTGTCACCCACGGTGCGTAGGGTCGATCCATGAGCGAGGACCAGCAGAACTTCGATCCGTTCGCCGCCGGCGCGGGCCACGCCCACGCCCAGCGTGGGGAGCAGGCCACCGAAGAGCGCAACCACGACGCGGCAGACGCCGACCCGTCGGGTGCGGACGCCCCGGAGCCCGGCCACCTGGGCAACGACCTCTCCAAGATGACGCTCCTGGACACCGATCTGGAAGAACTCGCCGCCCAGGAGGCGCCCGAGCCGGATGAGTCGATCCAGACCGCGATCCACGACCTCCAGGCCGTGACGGACAAGCACGACATTCCCGGCTCACTGCCCTGACGGGCTCACTCTGACCGGCCCATGCTGGCGGTTCGGTCTGATCGGGTTCAGTGCTGGTCGCCCTCCTCGGGCACCCCGGACTCGACCATGGCCGAGGGCATGAGCCCCGGCAGGATGTCGGACAGGCTCAGGACGCCGACCTCGGCTCCCGACTCGGTGACGACGGCGAGCTGCGTCCGATGGCGCCGCAGCTCGGCGAGCACCGCGGTCAGCCCCGCGCCCGCGTCCACGACCACCGGGGTGCGTGCGAGGCTGCGCACCGGGGCGTCCGACGCCACGGCCAGGGTGTCGCGGACGTGCGCGACACCCACGGTGCGGTCGCCGTCCCGCACGAGGATGCGCAGGTGCCCACTCGCGCGGGTGGCGGCCTGGACGTCCGCGGCCGTGGCGTCCGCCGACACCGCGGTGAAGTGCTGCTGCTCGGCCAGCATCTCCCGCACGGTCTGGTCGCGCAGCCGCAGCACCGAGGTGAGCGAGCCGCGGTAGCGGACGTCGAGCGCGCCGACGTTCGCGGAGTGCTCGACGAGCTCGCGCAGGCCCGCGACGTCCTGGCCCGCCGACAGCTCGTCGACCGGCTCGGCGCCCGCCTTGCGCACGAGCCAGTTGGCGGCGGCGTTCATGCCGACCAACACCGGGCGGGCGAGGGCCATGAAAGCGCGCATGGGCAGCGCGAGCAGCACCGAGGAGTCCTCCGGGTGGGCGATGGCCCACGACTTGGGGGCCATCTCCCCCACCACCAGGTGCAGGAACGTGACGACCACCAGAGCCAGCACGAAGGCGACCACGTCGGCCACCACCAGCGGGAGTCCGACCGCCTCCAGCGGCGCCATCAACCAGTGGTGCACCGCCGGCTTGGTGATGGCGCCCAGCGCCAGGGTGCAGACGGTGATGCCGAGCTGGGATCCGGCCAGGAGAAGGGTGATCTCGGAGGAGTTCTTGAGCGCGGCGCGGCCGGCGGCGGAGTCGGCACGCTCCTCGAGCCGGTGCTGCTTGGATGCCATGAGCGCGAACTCGGTGGCCACGAAGAAGGCGGAGGCAACGATGATGACGACGGTCAAGGCGATCACCGCGCCGGTGCTCAACGACGTCTCGAGCGGGGTCATCACGCACCCCCGTCCGCGGCCGGGCCTTCGGTGGCGGCGCCGTCCTCGGCCAGGGAGATGAGCACCCGGCCGGGCACGTGGCGCGCCACCTCGAGCACTTCGAGGGTGACATGCCGCGGCGGCGTGTCAGGGTGCAGGGCGAGCTGGGCGGGGGTGGGTTCGAGCCGCAGCGTGACGCTCTGCCCCACCTCGGGAAGGTCACCGAACTCGCGGATGACGAGGCCGGCGATGGTCTGGAAGTCCCCCTCGGGCAGGGTCAGGCCGGTGCTGCGCTCCACCTCGTCCACGTGGACGTCACCCGCCACCTCCCACGGCCCCTCCGGCGCCCCCGGGGACGCGTCGGCCTCGACCGGGTCGTGCTCGTCGGCGATGTCGCCGATGATCTCCTCCACGAGGTCCTCCACCGTGACGATGCCGACGAAGGCACCGAACTCGTCCACCACGCACGCGATCTCGGCGTGGGCGTCCGCCAGTGCTGCCTGCGCATCCGGCAACGGCATGAAGACGGGCACCACCAGCGCCTCGCGGGTGATGCGGGTCACCGAGAGATCCGCGTCGGCGGGCACCCCGAGCACGTCGACCAGGTCGACGACGCCGACGACCCGCTCGCCGGCATCGAGGACCGGGTAGCGGGTGTGACCGGTCGCCATGAGCGCGCGCACCTCGGCGACGGTGACGGTGTCACGCACCGTGTCGACGCCGACCCGCGGCACCATGGCGTGCTGGACGTCGCGGCGGGGGAAGTCGAGGATGCGATCAATGACCACCGCGAGGGTCGGCGCAAGGGTGCCGGCGTCGCGGGAGAGGGCGACGACGCGCTCGAGGTCCGTGGCGGACGCGGTGGCCTCGACGTCGTGCACGGGCTCGATGCGGAGCGCACGCAACAGCAGCTCGGCCGCCTTGTCGAACACCCAGATCACGGGGCCCAGCACGGTCAGGTAGATCCGGGTCGAGGGCGTCAGCGCGTCCGCCGTCTGCGCCGACCGCGCGATCGCGTAGTTCTTGGGGAACAATTCGCCGAACAGCATCTGCACCAGCGTGGAGAACGCCAGGGCCACGATGCCGCCGATCGTGACGCTGATGGCGGTGCTCGTGCCGCCGGTGACCAGGCTGGCGAACGCCTGACCGATGAGGGGCTCGGCAACGTAACCGACCAGCAGGCCGGTGACCGTGATGCCCAGCTGGGCCCCCGACAGCATGAACGAGGTGCGTCGGGTGATGGTGAGCGTCGCCTCGGCGCGCTGGTCGCCGGCCGACGCGCGGCTGGCGAGCCGCGAGCGGTCCACGGCGACGTAGGCGAACTCCTGGGCCACGAAGTAGGCCGTCGCGGCCGTGATGGCGAACACCACCACCACGCCGACCAGGAGGGAGACGATCGGGGTCATCGGCCGGCCTCCAGTGCGGCCCGAACGGCAGCACTGCCGGCGTCGCGATCGCGCGTGAGCAGCCGCTCCGCCCGGCGCTCGTCCCCCCGCGTGGGCGTCCGGACGGTCACCGTGCCGCTCACCCGGCCGCGGACGACGAGGCGAGCGCCCTCAGCGCTGGGGCGGGTGGGCACGGTGCTCGTCACGCTGGAGCTGGAGTCGATCTGCAGACCCTGGGTGTCGACGCCCCAACTGGCAGGGACGACGAGGGTCGCCGCACCCCACCCACTCCCCACCAGCACGAGATCGATGATGGGCGCGAGCGCCTGGGCACGAGTGAAGTCCAGTGTCAGGCTGCCGATGCCGTACTGCGCCTCGAGGAAGGGCGGCACGTCCCACTCCCCCAGCACGCGCAACATGCGCCAGCCGCTGGATCGCAGCAACAGCGGCTCCTCGAAGCGCCATCCCGGCCCCGTCCCGGGAGTGGACTGCTCCCCCAACAGCGCCGCCAGCTCGGCCGCGGGCAGGAGGTCGTCCAACACGGCGGCCAGGTCCCCCCGGGTGCGGGCGTTCACGGCCCGCGGGACGCGATCCTCGAGTTCGTCGAAGGTGATCCGGGCGTCGGCGGCCGCGTTGCGCAGCGTCTCCAGCGCGTGTTCGCGATGGACGGTGCCGACACGGAGTGTCGCCTCCGGCCCGGGGCTCCCAACTGTCATGGCGACGACCCTAGTCCGACCCGGACGTTGATGCCCTCACCGTGAGGCTCGGGCTCCGTTCAGTGCGAGACTCACGAGGGTGGCCAAGCGTTCGGGGAGGGGACGCCAGGAGTCCATGCCCTGCCGGGCGCGGTTGAGTTCAACCAGACCGGCGGAGATCACCATGCGCGCGGCGGCCCGAGCGGCCTCAGGCGGGGCGTCGGCGCCGATGATGTCGGTGATGCGGCGTTCGAGCTGGTCGACCTCGGCGAGGACGGCGTCCCGGTGCACCCCGTCCTGGCCGAACAGCAATTCCCGGGCCACCGCCATCGTGTTGGCGGGGTCGTGCGCCGACGCGGTCACGAATGGCTCGAGCAGGGCGAGGATGGCCTCGACCGGGTCATCGTGGCCGTCCGCCTGCTCCAGCACGTGCGGGAAGTCCCGACGCCACCGGTCCGCGACCACCATCATCAACAGCTCCGGCTTGCTGGCCGCGTACTGGAAGACCGTGCCCGCCGCCACGTCGGCCGCGTGGGCCACCGACGCCATCGTCATCTTGTCGTAGCCGTCGCGCTCCAGCCCGGCGGACGCCGCGGCCAGGATCCGTGCCCGCTTGTCGGCCTTGCTGCGCTCGCGCCGCCCTCCTGCGATCGTGGTTGGTGTCATACCTCCGCATCCTACGCCGTGGCGACACTCGCTCAATGTTGATCTTCCTCATCTTTGACATCCGCTCATTTTTGAGTAGCCTCAGATGTGTACCCAACGAAACCATGGAGGAACCGTGAACCACCTGCGCTACCGAGATGACCTCGAGACCATTCAGCCCAACGAGGAGCGCATCGCCCACGAGATCGTGGAGCACATGGGGCACACGCAGTTGGCGGCCGCCGGCCGCCACCGTCACGCCCACCGGGATGCCCACGCCAAGAGCCACGCACTGCTCACCGGCACCCTGCGCGTCCTCGACAACCTTCCCGACGAGCTCGCCCAGGGCGCCTTCGCCACCGCTGGCGAGCACGAGGTCGTCGCGCGGCTGTCGTCCGCGCCCGGCGACATCCGCAGCGACGAGGTGCCGGCGCCGCGCGGGTTCGCGCTGAAGATCCTCGGCGTCGAGGGCGAGCGGATGCCCGACCACCCCGACTCCACGAACCAGGACCTGCTGATGGTCAACTTCCCCGTGCTGGCCTTCGGCACCGTCGCGCGCTACCAGGAGATGCTGGGGCTGCTCGAGTCGCAGGCCGAGCGGCCAGCGGCCGTGCAGCGGGGCGTCGCCGCCACCGCCCGCGCCGTCGAGAAGGGGGTGGAGCGCCTCGGCCGCACCCCGAGCGCCACCCTCCAGGGCCTGGCCCGCGACTACGCCCACCCGCTCGGTGAGACCTACCACACCCAAGGTGCGCTCCGGTACGGCGACGCCGTCGCCAAGCTCTCCCTCGCGCCGGTCGGGGCCGTCGCCGAGCTCACCGGCCGGCCGATCGAGCCCGACTTCGACAGCAACGCGGACGCCATCGCGCGCCACTTCCGCGACGCCGGCGCCGACTACGAGCTCCGCGTCCAGCTCTGCACCGACCTGGAGCGCATGCCGATCGAGGACGCCGCAGTGCTGTGGGATCCGGCCCTGTCGCCCCACCGCACCGTCGCGACCCTGCACCTGCCCCCGCAGGACCTCAGCTCGCCCGCGCGGCGGGTCCACGGTGACGACCACCTGTCGTTCAGCCCCTTCAACGGGCTGGCGGCCCACCGCCCGCTGGGCTCGATCATGCGCGTGCGTCGGCTCGCCTACGCCCAGTCCTCCGACCTGCGGCACCGCCTCAACGCGGTCGCCCCCGCCGAACCGATGTCGGCCTCCGACATCCCCGCCTGAGCACCACCTCCCGAAAGGAAACCCCCCATGAACAACACGCAATCCCCCCACACCGGCAAGGATCTGCCCCGCCCGGGCAACCCCGACCCGCGGCTGTCCGACGAGTCCCGCCTGGAGGAGTTCCGCCGCGTGGCCGCCGAGGTCGCCGCAGACGCCCCCACCATCGCGCAGATCTCCATCAACGCGCTGATCAAGGACCACAACCCGCTCTACGACGGCAGCTCGCAGTCCGCCGGGCGCGCTGGGCGCCAGTCCGGCAACGTCTCCGAACTCACCGCCATCGCCGAACTCAAGCCCGGCGGCGCTGATCGGCTGCGCCGGATCTTCAACCTCACCGGCGGCAACTTCGACGGCGCCCAGCGCGTCTCGACCCTGCACAACATGCGCTTCGTCTTCTTCGACGACGACACCCGCATCATCTTCGCGACCGCCTACGACGGCGACTGGGACACCTACATCAACGACTTTGCGACCAAGATCCCCGAGCTGATGGACCTGCTGTTCGCGAACGTGGTCGGCTGGCCCGGCATCAGCTCCCCCGACGTCAAGGACTACATCGCCGAGCACCAGATCGACGCCGCGGGCTGGTTCGTCGCCAACCCGCAGGTGACCGTCGTCGACACCCGCCGCCTGCAGCGGACCGAGCAGGCGCTCGACACGTTCCTGGACACCATGGCCTCGAACGATGCCGTCGACCCCACCACCCGGGAGGCGCTGCGCGTCCTCGCCGAGCAGGTCTCTGAGCCGACGGGGGTGGACTACTGATGTCCCCCACGCACCTGCTGCGCCGCTTCCGCCGCGAGGACGTGAGCCTGCAGCTCGACGACATCCAGGCGTTGATCCTGCGGGCGCGCCCCGAGCCCTACGTCGGGCTGCACGCCATGGTCCACTTCGACGAGCCGGACGGCGGACGCGACCTCATCGCCCGGCTCGCCGAGCACATCCCCTCCGCGGACGACTGGGCCGAGGACCGGCACGCCTGGTCCGGTGTGGCCCTGAGCTTCGCCGGGCTGCGGGCGCTCGGCGTGCCCGACGCGTCGCTCGAATCGTTCCCGCTGCCCTTCCAACAGGGCATGGCCGCGCGCGCCGAACAGCTGCGCGACCACGGTGAGAACGCCCCCGAGGACTGGGAGGAGGCCTACCGCGACCAGCGCTGCCACCTGGCGCTGACCATCTATGCGGACAACGAGGACGACCTCGCCCAGGCCGTCGCGACCGCCGAGCGCGAGCTCGAGGCGTCCACCGGGATCACCGTGGTGGGCACCCACACGTTCGGCGTCGACGAGCGGGCCGAGAACCCGTTCGGCTACCGCGACTCGATCTCCCAGCCCACCGTCGCTGGCTCGGGCGTGGCTCCGCAGCCGGGACAGGAGCGGGCCATCGCCGCCGGGGAGTTCATCCTCGGCGAGAACAGCGAGACCGGTGCGCCGGTCGCCATGCCCTCCCCCGACGTGCTGGGCCGCAACGGCTCGTTCGTCGTGCTGCGCAAGTACGACAGCCGGGTGGGCGCCTGGAACGACTTCCTGCGCGACCACGCCGGTGACGAGGCGGCCCAGGACCGGCTGGGTGCGCAGATGGTCGGGCGATGGCGCTCGGGCGCTCCGCTCGTCCTGGCCCCGGAGGGCGACGACCCCGCCCTCGGCGCCGACCCGACGCGGAACAACGACTTCGACTACGCCGACGACACCCGCGGCCTGGTGTGCCCGCACAGCAGCCACACGCGCCGGCTGAACCCGCGGTTCAGCGAGACCACCATCCTGAACGACGAGAACATTCACCGCATCATCCGGCGATCGTCGACGTTCGGGCCGCGCTGGACGCGAGAACTCACCGCTGCCGATGACCACGACGACGAGCGCGGGCTGTTCTTCATCTTCATCAGCGCGCGCGCCTACGACACGATCGAGTTCCTGCAACAGGAGTGGATCAACCGCGGCAACTTCATCGACCTCGGCACCGAGCGCGATCCCGTTGTCGGCCTCCACGACGAACCGGGGACCTTCACCGTGCCCGCCGAGCCGGCCCGCCGCCGCGTCCCGGGGGTGACCACCTTCAACCGGCTCCGCGGCGGGGAGTACATGTTCATGCCGTCGCTCTCGGCCCTGGCCTGGCTCGGACGGGCGGGCTGGCAGGCCTGAGGCTCAGCCCCACAGGGGCGAGGCCCCGTCGTCGCTCGCGTGGGGCCCCCGTTCGGGATCGTCGTCGGCGAACGGTCGACCCTCGGTCTCGGCCAGGGCCGCGCGGGCGGCGTCGCGCGACAGACCGGTCATCTGCAGCAGGTCGACGACCAGGGCGCGCAGCAGCACCATGAGCGCCACCGAGCGCCAGTAGTCGGCGCGCATCTGGGACGGCGCGAGCTGGGCCGCGGTGTCCAGCAGCAGGGCGCGGGCCCGGTCGGGCCGCGACCAGGTCCGCACCGCGTCGGCCAGCAGCCGGGCGGCCCGAGCGGTGTCGCTGACCAGCCCGCCCACCTCGGGCATCCAGCCGACCTCCTCGGTCATGCCCACCGCCTGGCGCTCCAGCAGCATCGCGCTGCGCACGGCCCGGCGCAGCAACCGGAACAGCCGGCCCAGCTCCGCCACCTCGCCACGGTGCCGCCGCAGCGCCGGGTTGAACCCCACGACGTCGCGCGCCGTCTTGATCGTGCGCTCCCAGTCGTCGGACACGTCGGTCAGCACCCGCCGCTGCGCCTTGACGTCGCCCAGCACCTCACGGTCGCCGGTGGTGAGGCCCCGGCCAATCAGCTCCAACATCTCGGCCAGCGCGATGAGGGCCGACGTGGCGTAGCGGCGTGGCCGACTGGTGGGGTGACGGGGCAGCAGCACCGCGATCACGAAGGCGACGCTCACCCCGATCAGCGCCTCCACCCACCGGCTCTGGACGCCGCCGAGCGCGGCGTCCAACCACGACATGCCGACGATGACGATGCCGTTCACCCCGGCCTGCATGGTGGTGAGGTCACCGCGATCGATGAACCGCCCGAAACACGCGGCGACGACGAGCACGACGCCGATCTGCCACCAGCCGGCGTCGAAGAAGTGCGTGAGCAGCTCGCCGATGAGCACGCCGACGGACGCCCCCAACCCCAGCTCGGCGACCTTCCGCGGCTCCCGGTCCACCTTGAACCCCAGGCACACCCACGCCGCGATCGGCGCGAAGATCGGGCTGGTGTGCCCGAAGACGCGCTCGGCGACCAGCCAGGCCAGAGACGCCCCGAACGCGGCCACCACGATCGGGAACAGCGACCCCCGGACGCGGCGGAACCCCTGCCGCACCGCCGAGCCAACGAAGACGCCCCGGCGCCGCAGGTCCAACCGCTCGGTGGTGCGGACGAGGAAGCTGTCGGGCATCGGTCACCCCCGTCCGCTCAGAACCCCAGTCGGTTCAGATGCTTGGGGTCGCGCTGCCAGTCCGCGAGCACCTTCACGTGGATCATCAGGTGCACCGGCATGCCGAGCAACTGCTTGATCTGCAGGCGGGCATCGGTGCCGACCTGCTTGAGCCGCTCCCCGCGGTGCCCGATGATGATGCCCTTCTGGCTCGCCCGCTCGACGATCACCGAGGCGTAGATGTCCATCAGCGGCTTGTCGGCCGGACGCCCTTCCCGCGGGTTCATCTCGTCGATGACCACGGCGATCGAGTGGGGCAACTCGTCGCTGACGCCCTCCAGCGCCGCCTCGCGGATCAGCTCGGCGATGCGGGTCTCGGTGGGCTCGTCGGTGATCTCCCCGTCCGGGTAGAGGGCTGGCCCCGGGGGCAGCAGGTTCACGATCTCGTCGACGACCACGTCCACCTGGTCGCCCGCCACCGCCGAGACCGGCACGACGGACTCCCACCGCACCCCGAGCGATTCCTCCAGCGAGGCGATCTTGACGAGGTGCTGGCCGAGTCGCTCGCGGCTCACCAGGTCGGTCTTCGTGGCCAGCGCGATCAGCTTCGGACGCCGCGGCAGCTCCGCGATCTGGCGCACCAGGTACTCATCCCCAGGGCCGATCCGCTGTGACGCCGGCAGGCAGACCCCGATGACGTCGACCTCGCTCCACGTGTCGTGCACCAGGTCATTGAGACGCTCACCGAGCAGCGTCCGCGGCCGGTGCAACCCGGGGGTGTCGACCAGCACCAGCTGGGCGTCGTCGCGGTTCACGATGCCGCGGATGACCCGCCGGGTGGTCTGCGGCTTGGACGACGTAATGGCGATCTTCTGCCCCACGATCGCGTTCGTCAGCGTCGACTTGCCTGCGTTCGGCCGCCCCACGAAGCAGGCGAAGCCCGACCGGAACCCCTCGGGAAAAACGAACGCGGACGCCGGCGCCGCGGCCGGCCCCCCGGCTCCCAAGGCCCGCTCGTCGTCGTCGAGGTCGTCGTCGACGTCCTCCGGGAGGTCGTCGGGGAGGTCGTCGGGAAGGCTGTCATCCATGTGGCCGGCTCCGTTCACTGGTCACGTGTCCAGCTCGTGGCGCCCCGGTGACCGGCCTCGGCGCCGCTCTCGGCGGCCAGGCCGACGGCGGCGTCCACCGCGGCATCGGCGTGGCTGTCGTCGGCGATGAGGCCGGCCACCACCGTCTGGATGGCGTGGCGCCGCCCGGACGCCCGCTCGGCCACGAGCTCGAGGCCCTCCCACTCGACCACCGACCCGGGGATGGGCACCTTGTTGAGTTCCTTGGCCATCAGGCCCAACACCGTGTCCACGTCGTCGTCGTCGACCCGCAGCCCGAACAGTTCACCCAACTCGTCCACCTGCAGGCGCGAGTTGACCCGGAACCGCCCGTCGGCGAGCTGCACGTAGGGCGGGATCTCCCGGTCGTACTCGTCGACGATCTCGCCGACGATCTCCTCCAGGATGTCCTCGATGGTCGCGAGCCCGGCCGTGCCCCCGAACTCGTCCACCACGATCACCACGTGGCTGCGGGTGAGCTGCATCTCCTTCAGCAGGGCGTCCACGGGCTTGGAGTCGGGGCAGAACGTCGGCTTGCGCATGAGCGAGTCGACCGTCTCGGACGCCTGCGCCTGCGGGTTGTCGTAGCTGCGGCGGATCACGTCCTTGAGGTAGAGCACGCCGCGCACGTCGTCGACGTCGTCACCGATCACCGGGATCCGGCTGAACCCCGAGCGGAGCGCGAGCGACAGGCCCTGGCGCAGCGTCTTGTCGGCCTCGATCCACACCATCTCGGTGCGGGGCACCATCACTTCCTTGACGATGGTGTCGCCCAGCTCGAACACCTGGTGGATCATCCGGCGCTCGCCCGCCTCGATCAGGTCGGACGCCTCCGCCATGTCCACCAGCTCGCGCAGTTCGGCCTCGGAGGTGAACGGGCCGTCGACGAAGCCGCGGCCCGGGGTGATCCAGTTGCCGACGATGATGAGGATCTGGGGGAACCAGCCGAGCACGGTCGTCAGCCCACTGACCAGCCCCGACGTGCGCAGCGCGATGGAATCGGCGTGCTGGCGGCCCAGCGTCCGGGCCCCCACCCCGATGAGGATGTAGCTGATGAGAACCATCGGCACGGCCGCCCACAGCAGCTGCCCGCCGATGCTCCCGACGTGGTCGGCGACGACGGCCGTCACCAACACGATGGCGACGATCTCGAGCACCATGCCGACGAACAACATGGTGTTGAGCGAGGGGGCGGGATCCTGCGTCATGGTCAGCAGCCGCTCGGCGCCGCGGCGTCCGTTCTTCACGTGCGCCTCGGCACGCGCCTTCGAGAACGACGTCAGCGCCGCCTGGATGGCCGTCGCCAGCCCGGACAGCAACACGCAGACAGCGGCAACCCCCAGCAGGATCCACTCGAATTGGGTCAACAGGGCACTACCGTTTCTGTGCGGCGACGGGTCGCGGCCATCCTACCCGTTGCGCATCGGGCGACCGTCAGGCGCCGGCCGCCGCCCAGGCGGCGATCACCTGGTCGTTGAGGCCGAACATGACCCGCTTCTCCTCCGGCTCGGCATGGTCGAAACCCAGCAGGTGCAACAGGCCGTGCACGAGCAGGTAGTCGGCCTCCTCCTCGGGCGTCCGCTGGTGCTCGGACGCCTGCGCCGCCGTCACCGTCGGGCACAGCACGATGTCGCCGAGCAGCCCCAGCGGCGGCTCGTCGTCGTCGGACGGGGGCCGCAGCTCGTCCATGGGGAAGCTCAGGACGTCGGTGGGGCCGGGCAGCCCCATGAACCGCTCGTGGTAGTCAGCCATCGTGGTCTCGTCGACCAGCAGGATCGACAGCTCGGCCTGCGGATGGATCCGCAGCTGCTCCAGGGCGAACGCGGCGAGCCGGACGAGGCGCTTCTCGTCCACCTCGATGCCGGACTCGTTGTTCAGGTCGATCATGGCCTGCTCCTGCGGGTGGGTTCGGGACGGGTCGATTCGGGTCGGGTCGACTCGTACCGGTCGTACGCCTCGACGATGCGCCCCACCAGCCGGTGCCGCACCACGTCGTGGTTGGTGAGGCGGCAGAAGGCGATGTCGGTGACCCCGTCCAGGATCGACTCGGCCTCGCGCAGCCCCGATTTCGTTCCCGACGGCAGGTCGACCTGGGTGACGTCGCCGGTCACGACCATGCGGGAGTTGAACCCGAGCCGGGTCAGGAACATCTTCATCTGTTCCATCGAGGTGTTCTGGGCCTCGTCGAGGATGATGAACGCGTCGTTCAGCGTGCGGCCGCGCATGTAGGCGAGCGGCGCCACCTCCACCGTGCCGGCGGTGAGCAGCCGCGGCACCTGGTCGGGGTCGAGCATGTCGTGCAGCGCGTCATACAGCGGGCGGACGTACGGGTCGATCTTGTCGTTCAGGGTGCCGGGCAGGAAGCCGAGGCGCTCACCGGCCTCGATCGCCGGCCGGGTCAAGATGATGCGGTTGACCTCCTTGGCCTGCAGCGCCTGGACGGCCTTGGCGACGGCGAGGTAGGTCTTGCCCGTACCGGCCGGCCCGATGCCGAACACCACGGTGTGGGCATCGATCGCGTCCACGTACCGCTTCTGGTTGAGCGTCTTGGGCCGGATCGTCTTGCCGCGCGCGGACAAGATGTTCTGGGTCAGCACCTCGGACGCGTGCAACTCGCCCGGCTCGGACGCCATCCCCACCACCCGCTCGACGGCGTCGGCGGTGAGACCCTGGCCGGTGCGGGCGATCGTGATGATCTCGGTGAGGGCGTCCGCAGCGGTGGCGACATCCGCGGCCGAACCCGTCAGGGTGATCTCGTTGCCGCGCACGTGGACGCCGGCGTCCACCGCCTGCTCGAGGATGCGCAGGAACTCGTCGCGGGGCCCCACGATGGTGACCATCGGGATGGAGGCCGGCACCGTGATGCGGCGGGTGGCCTCGGTCAGCGGAGTAGTCAGGATCGCTCCTCGTCAGCGGCAGGTTGAGGGGCCGGCCCCACGGCCGGCACCCGGGTGATTCTACTGGACTTCGTCGTCATCCTCGGTGTCGATGACGTGCATCGCCGCCTCCTCCGCCGAGGCCGCCCCGCCGTCGATGCCCACCGAGAACGCCACCGCGTCCTTCTCGTCGTCGACACCCGCCTCGCCGTGGCGGGCGTCCACGAGGCGTCCGGCGCGCTGGTTGCCCACCTGCCGCGACTCGCCGTCGGGGTTCCACGGGCGGTCATCCGGGCCGGACGACTCGGGCTCCTCCTGCTTGACGCGCATGGCGAGGGTCTCGCCCCGGCGCATTTCCGCGGCGGTGTTGCCGAAGCCCTGGGCCGGGGACCAGTCGTCCGGCGCGATGTACCCCTCGTCGAGCACGTCCGGGACGCCGCGATCCACCAGCGTGTCCGCCGGCTGCAGCTGCTCCAGGGAGTCGTCGAAGCCGTCCGCGATTCCGTTGTTCTCGCTCATGCACCGATCCTGCCACCAACGCCCGCGCCAGGCACGCCAATCACCGGGCCGCTGGGGTGGATCCGTGATCGCGGCGCGGGCGGCGGGGCGTAGGCTGTGCGGCCGTGACCTCGACAGCGACCCGCACCGACCGGCCCACCGCCACCTACGCGCGAGGGACGCGCGGCGTCCACGACCTCGTGCTCACGTCCTTCGTCGCCGTGCTGCTCATCAGCAACATCGGCGCGACGAAGCTGATCCAGTTCGGGCCGGACGTGGCGATCCTCGGCTTCCCGGTGCTGCCGATCATCACCGACGGCGGCGCGTTCCTGTTCCCCCTCGCCTACCTGCTGGGCGACGTGCTCGCGGAGGTCTACGGCATGCGTCGCGCCCGCCGGGCCATCGTCACCGGGTTCGTCTGGGCCGCGGTCATGAGCGTGACCTTCCTGGTGGTGGACGCCGCCCCGCCCGCCGTCGACTGGCCCAACCAAGAGGCGTGGAGCGCCGTCCTCGGCTTCGTGCCACGCATCGTGCTGGCCAGCCTGGTCGGATTCCTCGTCGGGCAGTTCCTCAACGCGTGGGTGCTGGTGCGCATCAAGGACGCCTTCGGCGAGCGACGCCTGTGGGTGCGCCTCGTCACCTCGACCGTCGTCGGAGAGTTCGCCGACACAGTGCTGTTCTGCACCATCGCGTTCGGCCCGTTGGGGATGTGGCTCGGGGGCGGCTCGATCCCCCTGCCCCAGCTCGTCAACTACATCGTGGTGGGTTGGGTCTACAAGGTGCTGGTGGAGGTGCTGCTGCTCCCGGTCACCTACCGGCTCGTCGCGGCGGTGAAGCGGCGCGAGCCCGACTACCACTGACTCTCCTCGGCGTCCGCGACCCCGCCGGTGGCTGGCGGGTCAGGCGGCGCGGGGGCGTGCGGGGACGCTGACCACCACGGCGTTCGACGCCAGGTCGTGCCAGCCGCGCCGCTCCGGCCCGAGCACCGACAGGTAGCCCAGACCGGCGGGCAATCCGAGCACGAACAGCATCGCCGCGCGCGCGAGGCCCCGGCTCCACCCGAGCCGCTCGCGGGTGCGATAGTGCACCACCCGCGTCCCCACCAGCCGCTTGCCGAGCGTCTGACCCCGCGCATTGCCGATCGTGAAGTACACCAGCGCCAGCAGCGAGACGCTCCCGAGCACGGTCGCCATCGCCGCCACGTAGGCGGCCAGGGCCTGCGGTGTCGTGGGCCGGGGCACGACGAAGCCGGTCGCGAACTGGGCCCCGAGCATGACGGCGCTCAACAACAACCCGTCCAACAGCGCTCCGCCGAATCGCTGGCCAAGAGGTGCGAGATCGGGCGCCACCGTCGCCGCAGCCGGCGCGGGGCGCCGGGCCGGGTCGGATGCCCGGGTGGGGTCAGGTCGGCGAACCGGGTCCGGGACGACGGCGGGGCCACGAACCGGGCCCCCACCCGCCCCGCGCAGCGCCGCCCGGGCCACCGTGCGACCGTCCACGCCGTCTTCCGGAGCGGCCGGGTCGACTTCGTCCGGATGGCCCGCCCTGTCCGCACGGCCCGCCCTGTCCGCCCGGTGCTCACCGTCGCCGGTCCACGGTTCTGGACGCGGCCCGACGTGTCCGCTCTGCCGTGCTGCGGCAGTCGCGCCTCCCAACGGCGCGCCGCAGCGCGCGCAGCTGCGCGCCCCTGCGGTGTTGTGGTGCCGGCACAAGGAGCACTCCACGGGCCGGGGCCTCCTTCGCGTCCGTCACCGGCTGAGCGCGGTGAGCACTGGAATCGTCGTGCCAAGCCTGCCAGAGCGAAGGGGGACTGTCGGTGGGGAGGACTCCCCATTCACATCGGGTGCCGGGAGCGGGCGAGTTGTCCACAGGCGGCACCGGTCGCGCTGGCGGCGCGAGGCGTCCACGCCGCAGGCTCGTCCCATGACGGTTCCCGTGCCGGCCCTCGCGCCCCTCAGCCGCCCGGTGCTCATCCGACTGGTTCCACCCCTGCCCGCCGATGGCCCGGCGCAGCCGGAGCTGCCGTTCCGGGAGCCCCGGCCCGATCTCTGGCCCGCCCAGCCCTCCCGAACGGCGGAGGAACGGGTCGTGCGGGCGATCGCCGTCGCGCTCGTCGAGGTGCTCGCCGGGCGGCGTCCACCGAGCCAGGCCCACCCCATCGTGGCCGAGGAGGTGGGCAGCGTGGTCGGTCACGTGCTGCGTTCCCGCGTCGCGCACGGCCTGGTCGTGGCCTCGTTCCGCATGCAGGAGCCCCGACCCGGCGTCGCCGAGGTCACGCTCCGGCTCGCCGACGCCCACCGCAACGCCGCGCTGGCGCTCCGCCTCGAGGGGCGCCGCACCCGCTGGCGCTGCACCGCCCTGGAGGGGAGCCTCGTCGAGGGGGCGACCCGCCCGTTCCGGAGCCACTCCTGACCGGTCCCGCCCGGGCAGAGCGCCCGCCTCAGACCGTGCGGCCGTGGCAGTGCTTGAACTTCTTGCCCGACCCGCAGTGGCAGCGCTGGTTCGGGCCCAGCTTGCTGCGGCGCGGCTGGTCGGCATCGTCTCCGTCCTCCGCACCCGCACCCGCACCCGCACCACCATCCGACGCCGCGTCCTGCGCCGGGGCCGCGCTGCGGACGGCCTGGCCGTCCTCGTCGGGAGCCGTGTAGGTCAACCGGGCCGGCTCGCGCTGCGGCGTGAGGCCGGGGGCCTGCACCGCCCCGGCGACGTTCACCGGCGCCCCGTCCGCGCCGGTCACGACGCCGACCTGCGGCGCCGGGGCCGTCTGGGGCGCGGCGTTGACCTCCAGGTTGAACAGGAAGCCGATCGACTCCTCGAGGAAGGCGTCCATCATGGCGTTGAACATGTCGCCACCCTCGCGCTGGTACTCCACCAGCGGGTCGCGCTGCGCCATCGCACGCAGGCCGATGCCCTCGCGCAGATAGTCCATCTCGTAGAGGTGTTCGCGCCACTTGCGGTCGAGCACGGTCAGGACGATGCGCCGCTCCAGCTCGCGCATCACCGGGGCCGTCAGCTGCTCCTCGCGCCGGTCGTAGGCGGCGTCGGCGTCCGCCACGAAGTCGTCCACCAGCGTGTCGGTCGTCAGGTCGGTGCGCTCGGCGTACTCCTCCAGGTCGAGGCCCACCGGGTAGAGGGTCCGCAGCTGGGTCCACAGCGCCTCGAGGTCCCAGTCCTCCAGGAACCCCTCGGTGTGCTGGCGGACGACCTGCTCCACGACGCGCGACGTCGCCACCCGCAGCTGGCCGTCCACATCGGCGCCCTCGAGCACCTTGCGCCGGTCGCCGTAGATCGTGTGCCGCTGCCGGTTCATCACGTCGTCGTACTTCAGGACATTCTTGCGCATCTCGAAGTTCTGCGCCTCCACCATCTCCTGGGCGCTCGCCACGGAGTTGGTGACCTGCTTGTTCTCGATCGGCACGTCGTCCGGCACGTTGAGCACGAGCAGGACGCGCTCGATCAGGTCGGCCTTGAACAACCGCATCAGGTCATCGGCCAGCGAGAGGTAGAACCGCGACTCCCCCGGGTCGCCCTGTCGACCCGACCGGCCGCGCAGCTGGTTGTCGATGCGTCGGCTCTCGTGCCGCTCCGAGCCCACCACGTACAGCCCGCCCAGCCCGACGACCTCCTCGTGCTCGGCGGCCGTCTGCGTTTCGAGCTCGGCGTACACCTCGGGCCACGCCGCCTCGTACTCCTCGGCGTTCTCCCGCGGGTCGAGCCCGCGCTGCCGCAGGGCGGCGTCCGCCAGGAACTCGGCGTTGCCGCCCAGGATGATGTCGGTACCGCGGCCAGCCATGTTGGTGGCCACGGTGACGGCGCCCTTGCGGCCGGCGAGCGCCACGATCGCGGCCTCCCGCGCGTGGTTCTTCGCGTTCAGCACCTCGTGCTTGACCCCGGCCTTCACGAGCCGGGCGCTGATGATCTCCGACTTCGCGACGGACGCGGTGCCCAGCAGCACCGGCTGCCCGGCGGCGTGGCGCTCCACGACGTCGGCGACCACGGCGTCGAACTTCGCGTCCTCCGTGCGGTAGATGAGGTCGGGCTGGTCGACGCGGATCATCGGCTTGTTCGTGGCGATCGGCAGCACGCCCAGGCCGTAGATCTTCTGGAACTCGCTCTCCTCGGTCTTCGCCGTGCCGGTCATGCCGGCGAGCTTGTCGTACATGCGGAAGTAGTTCTGCAGCGTGATCGTCGCGAGCGTCTGGAACTCCTCGCGGATCTGGACGCCCTCCTTCGCCTCGAGCGCCTGGTGCAGGCCCTCGGAGTAGCGACGCCCCACGAGCGTGCGGCCGGTGAACTCGTCGACGATCAGCACCTCGTTCTCGGGGGTGACCATGTAGTCCTTGTCCCGCCGGAACAGCTCCTTGGCGCGCACCGCATTGTTCAGGTAGCTGATCAACGGGGTGTTGGCCGACTCGTAGAGGTTGTCGATGCCCAAGCTGTCCTCGACCATCGTGATGCCGGGTTCCAGCACCGAAACGGTCTTCTTCTTCTCGTCGACCTCGTAGTGGGTGTCGCGCTTCATGCGCTTCACCAGGCGCGAGAACACCGGGTACCAGCGGTGGTTGTCCTCTGCCGGGCCGGAGATGATCAGCGGCGTGCGGGCCTCGTCGACGAGAATCGAGTCGACCTCGTCCACGATCGCGAAGTGGTGGCCGCGCTGCACGCAGTCGGCCAGCGACAGCGCCATGTTGTCGCGCAGGTAGTCGAAGCCGAACTCGTTGTTGGTGCCGTAGGTGACGTCGGCCGCGTAGGCCACCCGGCGCTGCGCCGGCGTCATCTGCTGCAGGATGACACCGGTCTCGAGGCCCAGGAAGTGGTGGACACGGCCCATCTGCTCGGACTGGTAACGCGCCAGGTAGTCGTTGACCGTGACGACGTGGACGCCCTTGCCCGACAGGGCGTTGAGGTAGCTGGGCAGCGTCGCGACGAGGGTCTTGCCCTCACCGGTCTTCATCTCGGCGATGTTGCCGAGGTGGAGGGCCGCCCCGCCCATGATCTGCACGTCGTAGTGCCGCTTGCCCAGCACGCGGGTGGCCGCCTCGCGGACGACGGCGAACGCCTCGGGGAGGATCGTGTCGAGCGACTCCCCGTTCTCGATCCGCTGGCGGAACGCCGGCGTCTCCGCGCGCAGGTCGTCGTCGCTCATCGCCTCGAACTCCGGCCCCACGAGGTTGACCTGGTCGGCGATCGCCGCGAGGCGACGGATCTGTCGCCCCTCGCCGAGATGCATCAGCTTGTCGAAAAGTCCCACGAGGAGTCATCCTACCGGCCCCGGCCCCCGCCCCCACCGGGCGGGCCCTCACAGCGCGGCGGCCAGCTCCGCAGCGAGGGTGCCTCGGCCGGCCGGCACCACGTCGTCGAGCCCCAGCCAGCCCGCCATCGTGCGCAGCTCGGACGCCAGCGCCGCGGCCGTCGCGGCCGCCGGTGCCGGTTCCTCCAGCCAGGCGGCCTGCACCCGCAGGACGCCGGCCGCCCGATCGGCCTTCAGGTCGACCCGCGCGGCAACCGCGTCGCCGTGGAGGAACAGGTACACGTAGTAGCCGTAACGGCGCTGCGGCTCGGGCACGTAGATCTCGATGCGGTACTCGGCGCCGAACAGCTGCTCCAGCCGTGGCCGGTCGAACACCAACGTGTCGAACGGGCTCACGAGGGCCTGCACGGCCAGGTTGCGCGGCCGTCGCGCCGCGTGCCACAGCCAGAACGGCTGCGGCAGCCCGGCGACGGTCGCCGGCACCAGCTCGCCGGACGCCTCGAGCGTCGCCACCGCCCGGCGCACCGCATCGGTGCGGAGGTAGAAGTACGTGCTGAGCGCCTTGACGTCAGCGACCCCCAAGGCGCGCGCCGCCCGGCGCACATAGGCCAGGTGGGCGTCCTCGGCCGTCAGCTCCCCGCGCGCGAGCACGGCGGGGGGCACCACGCGTTCGGTCAGGTCGTAGCGCCGCTCGAACGCGGCGTTGCGGCTGGCCACGCCGACCGTTCCGGCCGTGAAGTGGTGCTCTAGGACGTGCTTGACGGCCGACCAGTTCCACCCCCAGTGGTCGCGGGAGCGCTCCTCGGCGTGGTCGATCTCGCGTGGCGTCAGGGGCCCCGCGCCGGTGACGTCGGCCAGCACCCGCTGCTCGAGCTCGGGTGTCTCGGCGCGCAGGCGGGCGAGCGTGGCGTGCTCACGGCCCGCATTCGCGCGCATCCGCCAGCGCAGCGCCGGAAACAGGTCGACATCGACGAGGCAGGCGGCGTGGCTCCAGTATTCGACGAGCCGGCGCGGCGCCTGCCCGGCCGCCCGGTCGAGCAGCGCGGTGTCGTAGGGGCCGAGGCGGGCGAACAGTGGCATGTAGTGCGCACGCACCGCCACGTTCACCGAATCGATCTGGAACTGCGCGACGTCGCCGATGACGCGGGCGACGTGGCGCATGCCGACCGCCGCGGGGCGCGGCCGCCCAAACCCCTGGGCGGCCAGCGCGATGCGGCGGGCGGCGGCACGGGTGAGCCGAACCGGCGTCACTCCTTCTGACCGAGATCGAGGTGGATGACGCCGTAGTCGTAGGCCTTGCGCCGATAGACGACACTCGGTGCCCCCGACTCGGCGTCGACGTAGAGGAAGAAGTCGTGGCCGACGAGCTCCATCTCGTCCAGGGCCTGGGCCAACGTGAGCGGGGTGGCGGGGAAGATCTTCTCGCGGACGACCAGCGGGCCGTCGCCGGTGATCTCCAGCCCGCCGATGCGCTGCACGGGCGGGGCGTCCGGGTCGACGGCCGGCGTCTCCACCGGCGCGGACGCCATCTCGAGCGTCTCGGCGACCCGCAGCCCGCGGTGCACCTTGCGCCGGTCGGCGGCGCGGCGGAGCTGGGCCTTCAGCCGGTCCAGCGCGTGCTCGAAGGCCATCGACTTGTCGTCGGCGGCCGCCTCGGAGCGGACGACGGGGCCGCGGCCGTACAGCGTGATCTCGACGCTGGTGGCGTGGTCGGGCTGCTTGTGGGGGTGGGCCGACACCTGCACCTCGACGCGTTGGACGCGATCGCGGAAGCGTTCGATCGAGGCGATGCGCTCGGTCACCCTCTCCCTGAAGTCGTCGTTGATGGTGCAGCGGCGTCCGGTGACGATGACGTCCATGGCGAACCCTCCTTGATCGCGGATCACGAAAGGCACCGGGCCAGCCTCCGGCGAGGAACGCCGGGGGCCTGGCTGCTGGTGCCATGCGCCGACCCTAGCGCAGCGCCGTCCGCAATTCACCCGGATGGGGGTGCCCCGCCCCCGGGACGTTCCCGCGTCACGGCACACAGGACGGCCGCCCCGCACACGCTGGCCCCCGCGGCCCGTAGCGCCCGCGTCGCCTCGGCCAGGCTGGCGCCGGTGGTCGCCAGGTCGTCCACGACCACCACCGGACGCCCCCGCCGCGGTCGCGCCACGAACGCCCCCGCCACGTTGCGCCGACGGCCCACGACATCCAGACCCGCCTGGTCGGCGACGCGACGCCGGTGGCGCAGGCAGGCGTCCACCCCGGCGTCCAGCCCGGTGCCGGCCACCACCGCGGCGGCGTGTCGGGCCAGGAGGGCCGTGGTGTCCAGGCCGCGCTCGCGGACGGCGGCCGCCCGCGACGGCATGGGAACGAGGTCCACCCCGTCCGGCAGCCGGCCGCCGGCGAGCAGCAGGGCGGCGACCGCCCGCGCCAACGCCCACCCCAGCGGGTCGGCCAAACTGCGCGCGCCGCGCTCCTTGAACCCGATCGCCGCGGTGCGCCACGGGTCGGTGTAGTCGGCCGAGGCCCACACGGCGACGCCGGCGTCCACCGGCGCCGCGAACGGCGCCACCCCGGTGAGTGTGGCGTGGCAGGCCGGACACACGCCGGCGGTGGGCGCACCACACGTGGGGCAGCTCGCGCCCAGGAACCAGGACGCCGCCGCGTCCACCCCCGCCCGCACCCACACGCCCAGACATTAGGCCGGGCCTGTCACCTCACCCGGGGTAGAACACCGACGACGCCGACGACTGCTGGGCCGACCACCGGAAGTCGGCGTTGTAACGCAGCAGCTCACCCTCGGTGGAGCGGGCCAGCGCCGGCACGCCCGGTGCCACGGCGAGCTCGACGAGCCCGTCCTCACCGGTCGGCCCGATGGGCGCGAGCACCGACCCGTCCTGCGCCACGGACATGACGGTCGTCGTTCTGCCGTCGGCGACGAGGACGCACAGGGTGTCGGCGCTGCGCCACCCCACGTCGCGCACGGTACGCTGGGTGAGTTCCGACTCCGTGACCGACAGCGCCCGGACTCCCTCGACGCGCACCTCGTCCTCCGCCCGGACGATGACGCCGAGTGCCACCGTCCCCCCGCCGGGGCCATCCATGACGAACGCGATGCGGACCCCGTCCGGCGCGACCCGCAGGGCCCCGACGCGGCCCTCAGCCGAGCCCGTCACCGTCACGGCGACCGTCCGGCCGTCCGGCAGCACGGCACCGACCGCACCTCGGTCGTCGACGAACCACAGCTCGCCCTGCCGCGCGTAGTGCGGGCGGCGCAGGCCGATGGCGGAGGCGACCGGCTCGGCTCCCGGCTGGGTCATGGGTGCCACCAGGAGCTGGGAGCGGTCGGCGTTCACCCCCGCCGCGGCGAGGGCGTCCGGGCGGACGGCGGCGTAGGCGACGGCGTCCAGCCCGGGGGCGGTTTCGATCGCCTCGAGGCCGCCCGGCACCTCCACCAGACGCACGACGCGGCCGGCCACGACCGCGAAGAGCTGCCGGCTGGTCTGCCGGTCCTGCGGGTCGGCGTCCGCGAAGGCGTCCACCGCCACGAGACGCCCCTGCCCCTCCACCTGCCACGGCGACTGGCCAGCCCAGCCGACCTCGACCGCCGCCACGTTCTCGAAGGGACGCAGCGTCCACACGAGGCGGACGGCCAGCGCCCTCCGCTCGGCGTCGCTCAGATCGGGCCCGGTGCGCCGCAGCACCACCTGGGCGACCCCGTCCGTGTCGACGCGGACCGAGTCCAGCCCCACCACGGGGGACGCGGGGTCCAGCCCCGGGGCCAACCAGGCCGTCGGTGTGCTCACCACCGAGCGGACTGCCCCCTCAAGCGCGTAGGAACCGCGCGGGAAATACCGCGGGTCGGGCACCAGCCACTGCTGCCCGGGCGCGAAGAAGTACACCACGACCCGGGTGAAGGCACTCGTGAACAGGTACTCGGACACGATCAGACCCTCGGGCGGGTGGTCGATGCGCCACTGGCCGTCCGCGTCGGTGACCAGCCCGAAGTCGTGGTCGATCTCGCCGCTGGACTGGCGGTACGATCCGAGGTGGTCGAGGGTGCCGACCACGGGGGCGCTCAGCACGGCGCTGTCGTCGGTGGCGACGACGGGGTTGCCCTCGGCGTAGATGCGGACGCCGGCGTCCGGGTTCCACTCCGCATCCGCGGCCGGGGTGAGGTAGGCGCGGGCCAGCCGATACCCGGGCTGCCAGGACGCCATGGCGTGCAGGAAGCCCTCCACGACCTCGCTCGGGGTGGCGTCGCGACCGGGTGGGGCGGGTGCGATCTCCACGCCCGGATTGATGCGGCCGGGGTCGGCCGACACCTGCGTCACCGGGCCCGAGGTCGGCACCGAGGCGCAGCCGGCCAGGGCGCCTGCGGCCGCCCCGAGCAGCAGCGTGCGGCGTTTCAACGGACGCCCCCCGCCCCCGGCACCACCGGGATCGGCGACTCGGCCACGATGCCGCCCGGGGTCCGGGGCAGCGTGAGGCGAAACTGGGCGCCATGGCCGGGGCGGCCCCAGGCGTTGAGCCAGCCGCCGTGCAGTTCGGCGTTCTCCAGCGCGATCGACAGGCCGAGGCCCGACCCGCCCACCGTGCGCTGCCGCGACGGGTCGGCCCGCCAGAAGCGGGAGAACACCTGGTGCGCCTGGGCGGCGCTGAACCCGACGCCGTGGTCACGGACGGCGACGGCCACGGCGTCCTCGTTCGCGCGCACCGTGACGTCCACGTCCCGACCCTCACCGTGCTCGATCGCATTGCTCAACAGGTTCGACAGGATGCGCCGGATGCGCCGCGGGTCGACCTGGCAGCGGGTGTCGCCTGTGGCGTCCACGTGGATGGTCGTCGCGTACGCCTCGGCCAGCGACTGCTGGGCGGCCACCTCCGCCGCCACCAGGGCGGCGAGGTCGACCTCGTCGGCCTGGAGTTCGGCGGCGCCGGCGTCGAACCGGGAGATCTCCAGCAGGTCGGTGAGCAGCACCTCGAAGCGGTCGATCTCCTGGCGGAGCAGCTCCGCCGAGCGCTGCGGCAGCGGCGGCAGGGCGTCGCGGCCCTCGTAGAGCACGTCCACCGCCATCCGGATCGTGGTGAGCGGCGTACGCAGCTCGTGGCTCACGTCGGAGACGAACTGCCGCTGCACGCGGGAGAGATCCTCGAGCTGCTCCAACCGGCGGCCCAACTCGTCGGCCATGTGGTTCATGGAGCGCCCCAGCCCGGCCAGGTCGTCCGAGCCGCGGACGGCCATCCGCTCGTCGAGCTTGCCGGCGGCGATGCGTTCGGACGTCTCCCGCGCGGCCCGGATCGGGCGCAGCGCCTGCAGCGAGATGAGGTACATGATCCCGGTCATCAGGGGGAGGAAGGCCGCGGCGGCGAGCAGCGCCGAGCGTTGCACCACCTGGAGGGTCTGCTGCTCCTGGTCCATGAGGAACAGGAAGTACACCGGGTAGCGCCCGCTCCCGGGGGCCAGGAGCGCGCCCCCGACCACCAGCCCCGCCCGGTCGGCCCGGCCGTCGGTGAACCGGACCACGGTGGGGGTGGTGAACATCTCCGAGCCACCGACCTCGACGGCGTAGCGGATCGGGTCGGGCACGCTGGCGACGTCGACGCCGGCCGACGCGATGTCGGAGACGGGCCCCGCGATCACCACCTCGTACTGGTGACCCACGTTGCCGCGGCTGGCCGCGTCCCGGGCCAGCAGGGTGAGCCGTTCGTTGACCGTGGACGTCCGCAGGTCGGCGTCCCGCAGCGAGGCCTGCATGCCGTCCATCACGGCCGCCGCCTCGGACACCGACTGGCTGGTCTTGGCCGCCAGGATGCCGCGGGAGGAACTGTCGACCAGCAGCCAGCCGGTCACGGCGAGGACGATCAGCGAGGCGGCGACACTCATCGTCACGACCCGGAACGACAACGAGCGCGACCACCACGCCCGCGGCGAGCGCGCCAGGGCCGGCGGTTCGGGGGCCGGACGCGGTGCGTCCACCTGCTGGGTGGTCACGGGCTGGGCACGCCGGCCCGGTACCCGATGCCCCGCACGGTCACGACGATCTCGGGCCGCTCGGGGTCGCGCTCGATCTTGCTGCGCAGGCGCTGCACGTGCACGTTGACGAGCCGCGTGTCCCCCGTGTGGCGGTAGCCCCACACCTCTTGCAGCAGCAGCTCGCGGGTGAACGCCTGGCGGGGCTTGCGGGCCAGAGCGAGCAGGAGATCGAACTCCAGCGGCGTCAGGGCGATGGGCTCCCCGCCGCGGTGGACGGTGTGCGCCTCCACGTCGATCGCCACCTCACCGATGCGCAGGGTGTCGGCGTCCTCCTCCGGCGGGGCCGAGCGGCGCAGCCGCGTCTTCACGCGCGCCAGCAACTCCTGGGTCTTGAACGGCTTCGGCACGTAGTCGTCCGCGCCCGCCTCCAGCCCCTCCACGACGTCACGGGTGTCGGACTTGGCCGTGAGCATGACGATCGGGACGTCGGATTCCGCCCGCAGATCCCGGCACACGTCGACGCCGTCGCGCCCGGGCAGCATCAGGTCGAGCAGCACCAGATCCGGGCGGGCGCGGCGGAACTCCTCCAGCACCCTGTCCCCCCGCGCCACCCAGCTGGTCTCGTACCCGGACGCCTGCAACACGATCTGCAACATCTCGGCCAGCGCCACGTCGTCGTCGACGACGAGGATCACGCCGCCGGTGGATCGGCTCTCCCCCATGCTGCCCTCCTCGGTCTTCCCCGGCTCAGTTGAGCTCGGGGGTGGACGTCCATGTCGACAGCCAGCCTAGTTCGCCCTCCTGGCGGGCCAGCACGCGACGCCACAGCGTTTGGGGGTCGGGGTCGAACACGTCGGAGTACGTGGCCGGCACCACGAGCCACAGGTCGTCGGCGATCTCGCCCGCAAGCTGCCCGGGCCCCCACCCGGTGTAGCCGGCGAAGATCCGGAGGTCGCGGAACGCACCGTCGGCGAGTTCCAGCGGCGTCTGCAGGTGCAACAACCCGACCGTCGCGAACAGCTCGCGCCAGCCAGGTGGCTCCTCCGCGGCATCGGCCGGGGACGCCAGCGCGATCGCGCCGTCCGGCGACACCGGTCCGCCGTCGTGGAGGCGGTGCGGAAAGCTGACCAGCCGCTCCCACCCCGGCAGTGCGCGCTCGAGGTCAAAGTCGGAGAGCCGGTTGAGGATGACGCCGAGCGCGCCGTCGCCGTCCACGTCGAGCAACAGGACCACCGCGCCGTCGAACAGCCCGTCGCCCACCATGACGCCAGCCACCAGCAGGGTGCCCGGCCTGATCGCCGGGCCCGGGTTGTCGGCGTCCACGAGGCTCATCCTGCCATGCAGGCCGGCGCGGGGGGCTGCCCACGAATCCTCGGGAGCGTGCGACCGGGGGCGGCCGCCGTCCCATCTCATCGCTTCGAAAGGACTCCGGGCCCACGCCAACGTGCGAAGATCGAGACGCGTCCGGATCCTGGCGGCAGCCAGGAAGCGGCTCGCTGCCGCCGGCCACGAGGGGACGACCAACACCATGGACACGCGCGCCACGATGACGGACCTGGTCATCACGAGGATCGCCGCACGAACCCGCCCCCGCGCCCAGCTTCGGCAGGGGCACGCCATTGCGGCACGGGATCTTTCGTGACCGCAACGCCCGCCCCCGACCAGCCGGAGTCGCAGGGCGGCAACCTGGTCACTGTGCTGATCGCGCTCGGCGCCAACGCTCTCATCGCTGTCGCCAAGACGGTCGCCGCCCTGCTCTCGGGGTCGGCATCCATGGTTGCCGAGGCGGCCCACTCCTGGGCCGACACCGGCAACGAGGGACTGCTCCTCGTGGCCGAACGGCGCTCGGCACGGCGTGCGGACGACACGCACCCGCTGGGCTACGGTCGCGAGGCCTACGTGTGGGCCATGGTCGCCGCGTTCGGACTCTTCACGGCGGGGTCGATCCTGTCGATCACGCACGGCATCTCCGAGCTCTCCGCCGAGGGCGAGGGTGGCGACTACCTGGTGAGCTACGCCGTCCTCGCCGTGGCGTTCGTCCTGGAGGGCACCTCCTTTGCCCAGGCGGTGCGTCAGACGCGCGCGAGCGCTGCCCGGCTCGACATGCGACCCATGCGGTTCATCCTCGACACCAGCCAGACCACCCTGCGGGCGGTGTTCTTCGAGGACCTCGCCGCGCTCCTGGGCATCCTGCTCGCCGCCGGCGGCCTCGCGCTGCACGAGATCACCGACAACGCCATCTACGACGCCATCGGCTCCATCCTCGTCGGAGTCCTGCTCGGCGTGGTCGCCATCCTGCTCATCGTCCGCAACGGCCAGTTCCTGGTGGGCCAGACGGTCAGCCCCGAGATTCGACGCCGGGCCCTGGACGTCCTGAAGGCCGACCCGGAGGTCGACCGGGTGACCTTCCTCCACATGGAGTACGTCGGACCCTCCCGGGTCTTCGTCATCGCCGCCGTCGACCTCGTGGACGATGCGACCGAGTCCGTCATGCAAGGTCGGCTTCAAGCGGTCGAGGACCGCCTCCAGGCCAACCCCTTCGTCGAGCGCGCGGTCCTCAGCCTCGCGGCCCCGGGTGAGGCGGCGCTCGACTGAGCGCGTCCCGAACCGACGACCCCGCGCATCGCAAACGGACCAGGCACCGGGTGCATCACGTGGCGCGGCAGGGAGGGGAGTCGGCGGGGGCGATCACCTCCGGCAGGAGCGCCGGCGACCACGATCGCTCCAGCTACGCTAAACCCCCGGACCCGCGCGGTTGAGCGTGGGTCCGGGGGTTGACGTGCACCCTCACGAGGCACACAGGGGTGGAGGTGGCGGGAATTGAACCCGCGTCCTCGAAAGGCGAACCAGACATTCTCCGGGCGCAGCCGATGGTGTCGTTCTGCTCGGCCCCCGCGCTCGTCATCGGCACGTCGCGGACAGGCCCAGCCCTGGTGAAGTCCCGACCAGCCGCCAAGGCGTCGGCTGGTCAGCAAGCCTCCTAGATGAGGCCAGACACCGGACGGAAGGCTACATCCGGGCTGACCCTTCGATCACTGATCAGGCAGCGAGAGCGAAGTCTGCGCGAGTGTTGTCGGCAGTTAATGGTTTCCAGCGTTCGTTAACGAGATGTCGCTGGCTCCTCGGCCCGCTTCTCCTGGAACTACCGTCCCGAGTCGAAACCAGTCACCCCCTGTTGAGTTGTGCCCGTCCACCCTACCCGATCCTCGCCGGCTCGGATGGACGCTACCTCCTCAACGCCCGCGGGTGTCCAATGCTTCCCACGGCACGATGCGGGTCACGGGGTTGCGGAACGGCTGGCCGCTGAAGGCCCGCGCACCGCCCACCACGGTCAGACAGGCCCAGCCGAGCCAAGTGCCGAGCACGGTCAACGCAGCGATCCAGTCCGGCAGCAGCTGCGGCGCCGCGATGGCGACGACGAGGAACAGCGGCCCGGCGATCAGCTGGAAGTTGAACGCCTTCGCCGCCTCGGCACGCGCGGACGAGCCCCGCGAGCCCATCAGGTGGAACAGCAGTGGCCCCAGGATCCACGTGAACAGGCCCGACAGGTGCGCCAAGCCACCGGCGATCTGACCGGTCCGGGTGGCGAGCACCTGACGGCTGATCGCGGGCAGGCCGGCCAGACTCCCGCTCAGTTCGCGACGCGTCCGTGCCGCCAGCGCGGCGGAGAGGCGTTCGTCGAGCTCGACCTCGTCCAGCCGTCCCTCGCCGTAGGCGTCGCAGAGCCGCTGGGTGGCGCGCTGCCGTTCGGTCTCGGTGATGGGGGGTGCGGGGCGGGGGGCATCCAGGGCGGTCATGCTCCCAGTGTGCCCCCTCGGCGCAGCCCGCCCATCGGGTCAACCCCCGCCCGACCCCTGGGCGCGGTGGGTGTGTGGTGTCAGGTGGGCGGCGCCCGGTGTGTAGCGTGGCGTGCATGGACAAGCCAGACGTGAACATCCCCGACACTCCCCCACCCACCGAGCTCCAGCTCGACGACCTCGAGACCGGCAGCGGCCCCGAAGCCACACCCGGCAAGCGCGTGGCGGTGCACTACGTCGGGGTCGCCTGGTCCGACGGAACCGAGTTCGACAGCAGCTACGGACGCGGCGAGCCCCTCGTGTTCCCGCTCGGCGCGGGTCAGGTCATCCAGGGGTGGGACACGGGCATCGCCGGCATGAAGGTCGGTGGACGCCGTCGCATCACCATCCCGCCGCACCTGGGCTACGGCGCGCGGGGCGCGGGCGGCGTCATCAAGCCGAACGAGACCCTGGTGTTCGTGTGCGACCTGGTGGGCGTGGCCTGATCTGACGCCATGAAGACGCGGCGGTGCCCCTCAGGGGCGCCGCCGCCGTCGCGTCACCAGCTGCCGCCGCCGCCTCCACCGCCGCCGCCCCCGGCGAAGCCACCGAAACCGCCCCCACCGAGGCCGCCGAAGCCACCCCCGCCCCCGAAGCCGGATCCGCCACCGAAGCCGGTGTCACTGGCGAAGCTCGGGCCGCTGTGCGCGATCGACGGCGCGGTGGCCGGCCCCAGGGAGGAGCCCACGGCGTCCAGGTTCCACAAGATGACCGGCCCGTCCCAGAAGGTGCCCCCGTACCAGCTCGTGTCGGGCTGGGTGAGGCGTCCGAGCGAGATCGCCTCCTGGCACACCGACACCCACCGCTCGGCCAGGCCGAACAGCACGGCCCACGGCAGGTACTTGCTGAAGATGTCCTCGCCCTCCTCGAAGCGGAGCTGGTCGGCCTCCGCGGTGGCGATGTAGGTGCGGAACCCCTCGATCTGGTCGGTCCACGCCCGGCCGAGCGCCGTCCGCTGCCCGCGCGCCATGCGCGCCCGCACGACGAGCAGGGTGATCACCAGCGACACCGTGGCCGGCCCGAGGAACCACCAGAGCCCCCCGAGCGCCGGGAGGTCGAGGAACATGACGACGAGGAAGCCCGCCCACAACAGCCCCATGGCCGAGCCGGAACGCCGGCCGCGCCGGAGCTGGGTGAACCAGTTCTGCGCCCCCACCTCGGAGCGCGCATCCGCGGCCAGGCGGTCGGACGCCTGCGCGAGCTGCCCGGCCCGGCTGACGTCCACCGCGTCCTCGCCCCGGGCGAACATCTCGTCGCGCAGCAGGCGGCTCGGATGATCCGGCGCTCGCCGCGGGTCGCGGAGGATTGCGGTCGTTCCGTCCTGGCTGCTGAGCTGGACGGTGCCGGACGTCGCCAGCCCCACCAGGGTGGCCGAGAGGTGCGTGGTGCGGTAATGGCCGTCGAGCAGGAAGCCCGCGTAGGTCAGCGGCAGCGCCGGCGGGCTGAACGACACCGGCACCTCCTGGCGCGGGTCGTGACGGGTGATCGTCGCGGGTTGGCCCGGCGCAGGGACGGTGCCCGGCGGGAGACCGGCGTACCGCTGGTCGTGGCCATTGCGGCGGTAGTACCACCAGCCGAGCACGGGAATGACCAAGGCGGCCACCGCCCCGGCCCCCTGCATGAGGCGGGTGACCCGCACGTCCTGGGCATCCCCGCGCTCCACCAGGATCGGGGTGGCTCCGGTGACGGCGGACGCCTGCATCTGGACGCCCACGGTCAACAGGTCGCCCGCGGGAATGCCGTCCTGGGTGAACACCGCCTCACCCGCCTCGATGGTGGCACTCGTGCATGGCGTGTTCGAGCCCGGCTGCCCGACCGCACACCCCTGTCCCTGGGCGCCGCCGGGCACGCTCACGCGGACGCCGGCAGTCTCGATGGCGCCCATGCTCGAGCCGGTCACGTCCCAGTAGAGCTCGGGGACGCCGCTCTGCGGCGTCCGCAGCGAACCCCGCACTTCGTAGTTGATGACGTAGGTGGCGGTCGGCGCCGTGATCCTGCGATCCGCGCTCCCGATGCGGATGCGCAGGACGCCTTCGCGGGGCGACGGGTTGTAGCGGGTGGTCTGCACCTCCGTGGAAACCCCCGGATCCGGCGAGGACACCTCGACGTTGGAGATGTCGTACACCATGTCCTGCTCGTCGTCGTAACGCTCACGCGTCACGAGGTAGCGCTCGTACCCGCGGCGCCCCGAGTCGGCCCCGAACCGCAGGACCACGGTCTCGGTGACGCTCAGCGCTCCGTCGGGTGACACCGTGTAGACGGCGTCGAAGGAGTCGAAGGAGTCATCGGCGGACGCCGGGAGCGCCACCCCGAGCCACAGGGTCAGCATCACCCCGAGGCCCACCAGGGCCGCCAGGAGGCGTCGAGGCACGGCCCTCACGTCACCGCCTGCCCTTGTTCCGGGTCGCCAGCGCCCGTTGCGCCTCCCGGTCGGCGTCACGCTTCGCGATCGTCTGGCGCTTGTCCCATTCGCGCTTGCCGGTCGCCACGGCGATCTCGACCTTCGCGTAGCCGTCGCTGAAGTAGATGGCCAGCGGCACGAGGGTGCGGCCCGAGTCCGCCACCTCACGCTCGAGCTTGACGATCTGGCGGCGGTGGAGCAGCAGCTTGCGGTTGCGGCGCGGAAGGTGGTTGTTGTGGGTGCCGAACGTGTACTCGGGGATGTGGACGTTGCGCAGCCACACCTCGCCGTCGTCGACGGTCGCGAAGCCCTCCGTGAGGGACGCCCGACCGGCACGCAACGCCTTCACCTCGGTGCCGGTGAGCACCATGCCCGCCTCCACCGTGTCGCCGATGGCATAGTTGCGCCGCGCCAGCTTGTTCTGGGCCACGAGGACCCTGCCCGTGGGTCGTGGCATGGAGATCCCCCTTCGTGTTCCGCCCGGAACGCCCAGCATAACCCGATCCGCCCGCCCGGGGCCGTCCGGTGCTCCCGGGCGGCTCGGGCAGGGGCCGGCGGTGCTCAGGGCAGGTACTGCATCGGGTTGACCGGGACCCCGTCGAGGCGCACCTCGAAGTGCAGGTGCGGCGTCGTGGAGAGGCCGGTGCTGCCGACGTAGCCGATCAGTTGGCCACGCTCGACGCGCTGCCCCACCGACACGGCGATGCGGGACTGGTGGGCGTACCCCGTCGTGACGTACTTGCCGTCGATGAGGTTGCCGTGGCCGATGAGCACGAAGTTGCCGAAGCCACCGTTGAGGCCGGCCTTCAACACGGTGCCGGACTGCGCGGCGTAGATCGGCGTGCCGGTCGCAGCGCCCCAGTCGTTGCCGTTGTGCGGGCGCCAGACCTTGAGGATGGGGTGGAAGCGCATCCCGAAGGCCGAGCCCGGCGAGGCGTTGACCGGCCGGACGAAGCCGGCCGACGACACGCGCCCGCCCGAGCGCGACGCCGTCGACGACGTCTTCTCCGGTGCCGGGGCCGCCACCCGCTGCTGGGACGCCTGCCGTTGCGCCGCCTGGGCGGCGGCCGTGTCGCGCGCCGCACGCTCGCGCGCCTCGCGGGCCGCCTGCTCGCGGGCCGCCTGTTCCCGCGCCCGCTCCCGGGCCGCCTGCTCCCGGGCCTCGCGCTCGGCGCGCTCACGGGCCTCGGCCTCGGCCTTGAGCCGGCTGAGCTCGCCCTGGATCTCGGACTGCAGCTGGGCCTCCTCCGCAGCGAAGGACGCGTAGGACGCCTCGTCGGCGGCGAGCTGCGCCTGCGCACTCTGCCGCGCCGCCTCGTTGGCGGACACGAGAGCGGCGACGGATCGCTGCTGGGCGGCGGCCTGCGCCTCGAGCTGGGAGATCCTGAGCACGTTTGCCTCGGACTCGGCCTTGGCGTCGGCCACCCGCTGCTCCAGGGCGGCCGCCTCATCACGCGCCGCCTGCAGCTGGAGCAGGATCGCATCGAGGCGCGCCTTCTGCGCGGCCTGGGTGTCGAAGATCGTGGTGTTCCACTGGATGCGCTGCCCGAGCTCGGCGGTGGACCGCGCGTCGAACACGACCGACAGCCCCTCCAACCCCGAGCGCTGCTGGTAGGACTCGGTGACGGCGCCGATGATCAGCTTCTGCTGCGCGGCCACGTCGGCCTCGCCCTGGGCCACGCGGGCGCGGGCCTCCTCGAGGGCCGCCTGGGCGGCGGCCAGCTCGGCGGCCAGTTGGGCATCGCGCTCCCGGGCAGCGGACAATTGCACCTGCATATCGGCCAAAACGGCGCGCGCGGCGTCCAATTGCGCTTGCGACTGCGCCAATTTCTGCGTGGCCGAATCGAGCGTCGCCGTCGATTCGCCGATGTCATTTCTGGCCTGATTCTGATTGGCCTGGGCCGCTGCGGCCGCGGCCCGCAAATCGGCCAGGGTGTCGGCATGGGCCACCGGGGTGCCGAGCGCCGTCGCGAGCACGACGACGGCCGCGGTGGCGGCCCGACGCCGGCCCCGCGAGCGGGACGGACGGTCAGGGGCGTGGGACGAGACGTCCACGGGGGGATCCCTTCGCTGGTTCGGTCGACGCACCGAACCCTGCGGGGATCAGACTCGCAGGAAGCGGCGCGTCGCTATCAACGTGGGAATGATAGAAAGCACGAGGGCGACCGTGACAAGCCCGATGACGGCGAGAGCCACGTGATCCCAGCCGATCCACTGCACAGTCTGGATGGCAGGTTTAGCCTTGTCGACGATCACAAACTTCTGCAGGGCCGCCAGCGTGCCCCCCGCCAGGGCCGCCCCGAGCAGCCCGGCGAGCACCGACTCGAGGAGGAACGGCGCCATGATGTAGGCGTTGCTGGCTCCCACGAGCCGCATGATCCCGATCTCGCGGCGGCGGCTGATCGCCGCCATGCGGATGGTGTTGGCGATCTGCAGGCCGGCGGCCAGCAGGAGCAGCGCGGACGCCCCCACCGCGAGCCAGCGGGCCAGGTTCAACCACTCGAAAAGGGGGTCCAGGTATTGCCGCAGGTCCTGGATCGCCTGCACGCCCGGCACCTGCCCGACCGAGCCCTGCACGAGGGCATATTCCTCGGGGTTCACCAAGGCCACCCTGAAAAGATCCTGCATGTTCTCAGCAGACATGGAGTCGAGGATCGGCGAGTCCGCATAAGCGAGGCGGAACTCCTCAAACACCTCGGCCTTGCTCTGGTAGAACACCGCCTCGACCTCGGGGTTGGCCTCCAGGGCGGCGCGGACGCTCTCGCGCTGGGCCTCGGTCGCGTCCTGCCCCGGGGTGCAGTTGGGCCCCGAGGAGTCGGCGGTGCACAGGAAGACGGTGATCTCGATCTGGTCGTACCAGCGGCCCTTGATGAGCTCCACCTGCTGGGCCGCCAGCAGACCGACGCCGAACAGGGTGAGCGAGACCCACATGGTGACGATGACCGCCAGGGTCATGGACAGATTGCGGCGAAGGCCGGAGACGGCCTCCCTCAGCGTGTGACGCATGCCAGGTCCTCCCTCACCGATACCCGTAGACGCCTTGGGCCTGGTCGCGCACCAGTTCGCCTGCGTTGAGCTCGATGACGCGCCGGCGCATCTGGTCGACGATCGTCGAGTCGTGCGTGGCGACGACGACGGTCGTTCCGCCCTTGTTGATGCGGTCGAGCAGCTTCATGATGCCGACGCTGGTCGCCGGGTCCAGGTTGCCGGTGGGCTCGTCGGCGATCAGGATCGGCGGGGCGTTCACGACGGCGCGCGCCAGGGCCACCCGCTGCTGCTCACCTCCGGAGAGCTCGTCGGGCAGTCGATCGGCCTTGTCCCCCAGCCCGACGAGCTCGAGGGTCTGCGGCACGGTGCGGCGGATGTGGGACCCCGACTTGCCGATCACCTGCAGCGCGAAGGCGACGTTCTCGTGGACCGTCTTGCCCGGCAGCAACCGGAAGTCCTGGAAGACGGTGCCGATCTGGCGACGCAGCCGCGGCACGCGCCAGCCGGGGAGGCGTCCGACGTCGTGCCCGTTCACCGTCACGCTGCCCCGGGTGGCGCGGTGCTCGCGCAGGATCAGGCGCAGGAACGTCGACTTGCCCGATCCCGACGGGCCGACGAGGAAGACGAATTCACCAGGATCGATGGTGACATCGATGTGCGACAGGGCGGGACGCCGCTGCCCGGGGTAGGTCTTGGCGACCTGGTCGAACGTGATCACAGCTGTGCCCTCGGCCGGAGTCGGGAATGGGGGAAGGGTCCTGAGTTTTCTCAGGCGGCCGTTTCAACTGTAGGTGAGGACTCCCGCCGCCCCCGTGCGGCACGCCGACGCACGCCGCCTGCGCGCACCGCTCAGGAGTCGGCCTCGCCCTGCATGCGCCAGCGGATGCCGGCGTCGATGAACCCGTCGATGTCCCCGTCGAACACCGAGTCGGGGTTGCCCACCTCGTGGCCGGTGCGCAGGTCCTTCACCATCTGGTAGGGGTTGAGCACGTAGGAGCGCATCTGGTCGCCCCACGACGCCTTGACGTCGCCGGCGAGTTCCTTCTTCTTCGCATCCTCTTCGGACTTCTTGAGCAGCAGCAGGCGCGACTGCAGGACGCGCATCGCGGCGGCGCGGTTCTGGATCTGGCTCTTCTCGTCCTGCATCGAGACGACCAGGCCGGTGGGTAGGTGGGTGATGCGGACGGCGGAGTCGGTGGTGTTGACCGACTGGCCGCCGGGGCCGGAGCTGCGGAACACGTCGACGCGGATGTCGGTCTCCGGCACCTCGATGTGGTCGGTCGACTCGATGAGCGGGATGACCTCGACGGCGGCGAAGCTGGTCTGGCGGCGTCCCTGGTTGTCGAACGGGGAGATGCGGACGAGCCGATGGGTGCCGCCCTCGACCGACAGGGTCCCGAAGGCGAACGGCGCGCTCACCTCGAACGTGACCGACTTCAGCCCCGCCTCCTCGGCGTAGCTCGTGTCGAGCACCTTGACCGCGTAGGAGTGGCGCTCAGCCCAGCGGACGTACATGCGTAGGAGCATCTCGGCGAAGTCCGCCGCGTCGACGCCACCGGCGCCCGAGCGGATGGTGACGACGGCGTCGCGCTCGTCGTACTCACCCGACAGCAGGGTGCGGACCTCGAGGGCCTCGATCTCACTGCGAAGCCGGGTGAGTTCGGCCTGCGCCTCGGTCAGCGAGGCCGGATCGCCTTCCTCCTGGGCCAGCTCAGCCAGGACGCCGGCGTCCTCGAGCCGTCCGCGGAGGCGGACGACGCGCTCCACCTCGGACTCCAGCCGCGAGAGCTGCGACGTGACGCGCTGCGCATTCTCCTGGTCGTCCCACAGGTCCGGTGCGGCCACCTGCTCCTGCAGGGCCGCGATCTCGGCCCGCTTGGCCTCGGGATCGACGACGGCCTCGATCGAGGAGAGCGACCGGTCGAGGTCGGCGATGTCCTGGGAGATGTCTACTGCCACATCGGCCCACTCTACCGGCCCCCGTCCCCCACTCGACATGGGGGGCCCTGCTATCATGAACTAGCACGCGCTAGTTGAGTGCGCACGTGTCGCACGGATCGAAGGAGAACCTGCCATGGCAGAGCACCGCCGCCGCATCCTGTTGACGGGGGCGACCGGGAACTGGGGCCGCGCCACGCTGCGCGAGCTGCGCCGCCGCGATGCCGTCGACGTCGTCGCATTCGCGCTCCCGACGCCAGCCGAGCGACGCGTCCTGGCCGAGTTCGACGACATGACCAACCTCACCGTCGTGTGGGGCGACCTCACGAACGCCGCCGATGTGGCGCGCGCCGTCGCGGTGGTGGATGTGGTGCTGCACGTCGGTGCGGTGGTGTCGCCCCTGGCGGACGCCCACCCTGCGCTCGCGCGGCGGGTCAACATCGGCTCGATGCAGCACATCATCGCCGCGGTGAAGGCGTTGCCGGATCCGGGGGCCGTCGAGGTCGTGGGCGTCGGCTCGGTCGCCGAGACCGGGGATCGCCAGGCACCGCACCACTGGGGACGCGTCGGCGACCCGATCCGGGTCTCGCAGTTCGATGAGTACGGGCAGACGAAGGTGGTCGCGGAGCGGTTGCTGGTGGATTCCGGCCTCCCCCGCTGGGCCTGGTTGCGCCAGACCGGGATCCTGCACCCGGGGTTGCTGGGCATCCGCGACCCCATCGCGATGCACACCCCGTTCGCCGGGGTGATGGAGTGGGCCTCGGACGAGGACTCCGCCCGGCTGCTGGCCGGCATCGCCGAGGGCGCCCCCGAGGAGTTCTGGAACGCCACGTACAACGTCGGGGGTGGCGAGGACTGGCGGCTTACCAACTGGGAACTGCAGACCACGCTGGGCGCGGCGATGGGCGTCCGGGACATCCGCGCCTGGTACGACCGCAACTGGTTCGCCCTGAAGAACTTCCATGGGCATTGGTACACCGATTCCGACCTCCTGCAGGATCTGGTTCCCTTCCGTGAGGACACGCTGGCCGACGCGGTCGCCCGCGCGCTGGCGGCCTCCCCCGCCTCGGTGCGCAGCGCGGGCAAGGTGCCTGCCTGGATCGTGAAGCACCTGGTGATGCGGCCGCTGACGCGCAAGGCCCGGGGCACGCTGCACGCGCTGCGGCGCGGGCGCGCCGATGAGATCGCGGCGCACTTCGGGTCCAAGGACGCCTGGAGCGCGATCGGCGACTGGTCGACCTTCGAGCCGCCGGAGCCCTCGCGGACGCCCACGCAGCTCGACCACGGCTACGACGAGTCAAAGCCCACCGATGATTGGGACGCCTCCGACTACCACGACGCCGCCCGCTTCCGCGGCGGCGAGCTGCTCAGCCCCGACGCGCCCCGCGGCGACGCCGGCGCGCTGCTGGTGTGGCGCTGCGCGTTCGGTCACGCGTTCGCCGCCAGCCCCCGGCTGGTCCTGACCAACGGGCACTGGTGCCCCGAGTGCGTGCGCGACTCCGGTCAGTACGGCGTCCAGGCCGAGCGGAACCCGTTCCTGGCGCAACTGGAAGGCTGAGCCTAGCCCGGGAGGGACGGGGGATCACGGTGGTGGGCGCAACCGGACTCGAACCGATGACACCCTGCTTGTAAGGCAGGTGCTCTACCAACTGAGCTATGCGCCCCAGAACGTGTCTGCTTCGTTGTCGGAAGCCTGACTCGCTCGGCTTCCCATTCTGACAGGGGCTGGGGGTCGGGACCTAACGGCGCAACCGCTTGACGGCACGTTAGGGACAGCGGTGGTATTCGCGGCCCCGGTGGCGTGCGGCCATGTCAAGCGCCGGGCTGGCGTGGCCCGGCTCGGTGGGGTTCCCCTTCAGGCGGCCGCTGGTCCACGTTGCCGGACGAGGGCCGCGTGTTCTAGCTTCGCGCCGATGTTGGTCCAGAGCATGTCGAGGATGAGGGTGAGGCGTAGCCTGTCGTATCCGTAGCTCGGGATCCGGTCGAGGTAGGAGGCGTGCTCAATGATCAGTGCGCCCGCAGATTCCCTGCGGTGACCCCTCGCTAGGGCGTAAAGGGAGCACAAGTGCGCGGAGTCCGTCCGAACGGCATTGAGACGCAACTCGGGAGGATACTGGTCACGTGCTTGGCGAGGACCTGCCGGTCGACTGGACATCGGTGCGTGATGCGTATGGCCCGGCGACAGGGGTGCCGGAGCTGCTCCATCGGGTGGCCGCAGACAACCACGATGACGAGGCCTGGCAGGATCTCTGGGGGCGGCTCTGCCACCAGGGCACGGTCTATTCGGCCAGCTTCGCGGCGTTGCCGTACTTGGCGCGACTTGCGACCGAAGCAGCACCTGCAGGCTACGAGGATGCTCTGCATCTGCTGGCCGCGATCGCAGCCTCTACCGATGTCGCATCGGACTGCGCGGACACTCGTGCCAACTACGCGACCGAGTTCTCGGACGGCGCGCTGATCGCCAGCAGAAACCTCGCTCTGGCCCAGTCGGACACTGAGTTCCTGTACGGCCTCGCGGCGCTCGCCGGCCTCGAACGTGAGGGCGACTGGGCAAACATCTTCAGCGCGATTTCTGACGGAGAACTACTCGTCGCCTGCCCGCTCTGCGGCGAGGACGTATGGGTGCTGGGCGAAGACGCCGCTCGCGCCGGCGACGGGCGACTCTCGCCCGCGGACAACACCTCCGACCTCGCGGGACTGGCTGAGCGCTACTGCCAACTGGCACGCCGCCACGGTCGTCCAGGAGTGGCAGAGGCGATCATCACCGTCACCCGTCCAGCCTGTTGCTCTGCGTGCGGCGCTGCGTTCAGTCCCACCTCGTCCGCCTAGTCCCCCCTTCCGTATGCGTCCCTGACCAGGGTGGACGCGCTCACTCCCTGCAGAAAACCTGTCTCCTCGACGCGCGGCAAGCAGGTAGTCAGCGCCGGCCCGCTTTGGGGCGGACCACCTTCTGCGCCTGCCAGTGCGACGACACGTTGGCCACGTTCGCCAGCGTCAGCCCGGCGGTGACGGCGCCCTCGGCGATGTCGGTCGGGCCCACGTGGCCGTCGCGACCGACCTTGGGCGTCAGCAACCAGATGTGCCCCGACCGGGAGAGATCGCGCAGGGCGTCGACGAGCCCGTCGGCGACATCGCCGTCCTCGTCGCGCCACCACAGCACGACGGCGTCCACGGCCTCGACGGGATCCTCGACGAGGTCGGCGTCGATGGCGTCCATGATGCCCTCGCGGAGGGACTCGTCCACGTCGTCGTCCCAGCCGAGTTCCTGGACGACCTGCCCGGCCTCCAGGCCCATCGCGGCCACCCGGGAAGCGCCCCCCGGGCTTGACTGCCCTACCAAGAATCTTCCCCCTGTCCGTGCGGTTGCTGGTCCAAGCCTGCCAGAGGAGCGGCCCGCCCGCGAGCCGTGGGCGGGCAGAACACGGCGAAGGCCGCCCGCGCGGTGCGGACGGCCCCCGGAGTGGCGTGGTTCAGGACTC
Source organism: Propioniciclava soli (assembly GCF_038502305.1). Taxonomy (NCBI): domain Bacteria; kingdom Bacillati; phylum Actinomycetota; class Actinomycetes; order Propionibacteriales; family Propionibacteriaceae; genus Propioniciclava; species Propioniciclava soli. Next base: position 1,392,090 of record NZ_CP115965.1, on the reverse strand, counting down.
CCCGCCGGCGTTCCCGGACGAGCCGGCCGTGACGTCGAGCAGGCGGTACTTGTCGATCGCCTGACCGACGGTGCCGGCGTCCACCTCACCCTTCTCGGCGAGCTTCTGCAGCGCCTTGACCACCATCGACGGCCCGTCGATGTGGAAGAAGCGCCGCGCCGCGGCCCGCGTGTCGGAGAAGCCGAAGCCGTCCGCGCCGAGGGCGGCGTACCGCTCCCCCAGCCACTGGGCGATCTGGTCCTGGGTCTGCTTCATGTAGTCGCTGGTCGCGACGATGGGGCCCTGGGTGTCGCCCAGCTGCTGCACGAGCCAGCTGTCCTCGACCTCGTCGCCCGGGTTCAGGAAGCGGCGCTGGTCGACGTCCATGGCCTCGCGGCGCAGCTCGGTCCAGGACGTGACGCTCCACACGTCGGCCACGACGCCCCAGTCCTGCGCCAGCAGGTCCGCGGCCTCGAGGGCCCAGTGCACCCCGGTGCCCGAGGCGAGCAGCTGGACGCGGGGCCCGTCACCCTCCCCGGTGCGGATCTTGTGGAGGCCCCGCAGGATGCCCTCGACGTCCACCCCCTCGGGCTCGGCCGGCTGCACGGTCGGCTCGTTGTAGACCGTCAGGTAGAACGTGATGTCCTCCGGGTCCTCCCCGTACATCCGCTCCAGCCCGCTCTTGACGATGTGGGCGATCTCGTAGCTGAAGGCCGGGTCGTACCAGATGACTGCCGGGTTGGTCGCCGCGAGAACGGGCGAGTGCCCGTCCATGTGCTGCGTGCCCTCACCGGTCAGCGTCGTGCGGCCGGCGGTGGCCCCGATGTAGAAACCGCGGCAGAGCTGGTCGGCCGCCGCCCACATCGCGTCCCCGGTGCGCTGGAACCCGAACATCGAGTAGAAGATGTAGACGGGCACCATGGGGATGCCGTGGGTGGCGTAGCTGCTGCCCACCGCCGTGAAGGACGCCACCGAGCCGGCTTCGTTGATGCCGGTGTGGATGATCTGGCCGTTCTTCGCCTCGCGGTAGCTCAGCATCAGGTCGTGGTCGACCGGCGTGTAGTTCTGGCCGTGCGGGGAGTAGATCTTGATCGTCGGGAACAGCGAGTCCATGCCGAACGTGCGGGCCTCGTCGGGGATGATCGGCACCACGTGGGCGCCGAACTCCTTGTCGCGCAGCAGGTCCTTGAACAGCCGGACGAGCGCCATCGTCGTGGCGATCTCCTGCTTGCCGGAGCCCTTCTTGACCGCCGCGTACGCCTTGTCCTCCGGCAGCTTCAGCGACTCGCCGGCCGTGCGGCGCTCCGGCACCGGCCCGCCGAGGGCGCGGCGTCGCTCCTTGGCGTAGCGGATGCGGTCGTCGTTCTCGTCCGGCTTGATGTAGGGCGGACGGTACGGGTCGTCCTCGAGCTGGGCGTCCGTCACCGGCATGTCGAGCCGGTCGCGGAACTGCTTGAGGTCGTCCAGCGCCAGCTTCTTCATCTGGTGCGTCGCGTTGCGGCCGGCGAAGTGCTGGCCGAGGAAGTAGCCCTTGATGGTGTGGGCCAGGATGACCGTCGGCGCACCGGTGAACTTCATGGCGGCGTCGTAGGCGGCGTAGACCTTGCGGAAATCATGGCCGCCGCGGGTGAGCTGCCAGACCTGGTCCTCGCTCCAGTTCTCGATCATCTTGGCGGTGCGGGGGTCGCGTCCGAAGAAGTTGTCGCGAACATAGGCGCCGTCGTTGGCCTTGAACGTCTGGTAGTCGCCGTCCGAGGTGGTGTTCATCAGGTTGACGAGCGCGCCGTCCTTGTCGGCGGCGAGCAGCGGATCCCAGCCGCGGCCCCACACGACCTTGATGACGTTCCAGCCCGCGCCGCGGAAGAACGACTCCAGCTCGCTCATGATCTTGCCGTTGCCGCGCACCGGGCCGTCGAGCCGCTGCAGGTTGCAGTTCACGACGAAGGTGAGGTTGTCGAGTTCCTCGTAGGACGCGAGCTGCAGGGCGCCGCGGCTCTCGACCTCGTCCATCTCACCGTCGCCGAGGAAGGCCCACACGTGCTGCTGGCTCGTGTCCTTCATGCCGCGGTTGTGGAGGTACTTGTTGAAGTGCGCCTGCCAGATCGCGTTGATCGGCCCCAGGCCCATCGACACCGTGGGGAACTCCCAGAAGTCGGGCATCTGGCGGGGGTGGGGGTAGCTGGGCAGGGCCTCGATGCGGCCGTCGACCAGGTGGCTCTTCTCCTGGCGGAAGCCGTCCATGCGCTCCTCGGTCAGGCGCCCCTCGAGGAAGGCGCGGGCGTACATGCCGGGGCTGGCGTGGCCCTGGAAGAACACCTGGTCGCCGCCACCCGGGTGGTCCTTGCCGCGGAAGAAGTGGTTGAAGCCCACCTCGTACAGCGTCGCCGAGGACGCGAACGTGGAGATGTGGCCGCCCACCCCGACGCCGGGGCGCTGGGCGCGGTGCACCATGACCGCGGCGTTCCAGCGCAGCAGGCGGCGGAACTTGCGCTCCAGATCCTGGTCGCCCGGGTACCACGGCTCGGCCTCGGCGGGGATGGTGTTGACGTGGTCGGTCGCCGTCAGCGACGGGACGCCGAGGTGCCGCTCCCGGGCACGCTCGAGCAGCTTCAACATGATGTAGCGGGCGCGGTTGCGCCCCTGTTCATCGGTGAGCAGGTCGAGCGACTCCAGCCACTCGGAGGTCTCCTCCGCGTCGATGTCGGGCAGGTTGGTCGGCAGGCCGTTGAGGATGGGGCCCGCGCTGTCGCGAGATGCCACGAGAGTCCTTTCTCCGAGATCCGATGCTGGCGAAACTGAGGTCCGGACGAGCACCGGGGCTTCGTCGATCCTAGCCGCCCGCGCCACCCGGCGCAGGTTCAGCTCCGGCGCGCGGACGCCCACGCCACGACCTCATCGGCCGGCCACGTGGTGACGATCCGCTCGGGCGCGATCCCCGCGGCGTGGGCGCGGGCCGCGCCGTACTCCAGGAAGCCGAGCTGGCCGGGGGCGTGGGCGTCGGTGTCGATGCTGAACAGGCAGCCGGCGTCCGCCGCGAGGGCCAGAAGCTCGTCGGGCGGGTCCTGCCGCTCGGGCCTGCTGTTGATCTCCACCGCCACGCCGAACTGGCGGCACGCCTCGAACACCACCTCGGCATCGAAGCGGCTTGGGGCGCGGACGCCGCGGTCGCCGGCCACGAGGCGTCCGGTGCAATGGCCCAGCACATTCGTGCGCGGCGTGGCGATGGCGGCGACCATCCGCACGGTCATGGCGTCGGCGTCCATCGCGAGCTTGCTGTGCACGCTGGCGACCACGACGTCCAGGCTGTCCAGCACCTCTCCCGCGCCGTCGAGGGAACCGTCGTCGAGGATGTCGACCTCCGCCCCGCTCAGCACCCGCACCGTGTCGAGGGCCTCGTTGAGCGCGGCGATGTGCTCCAGTTGCGCCAGACGCCGCTCGGCGTCCAGGCCGTTGGCCACCCGCAGGCGCGGGCTGTGGTCGGTGATCGCGAGGTACTCCCGGCCGAGACGGGCCGCCTCCAGCGCCATCTCCTCCAGGGGGCTCGACCCGTCAGACCACTCGGTGTGCGTGTGCAGGTCGCCCCGCAGGTGCTCCCACAACGGGTTGGGCCCGGCCACCAGCGGCCCGTCGGACGCCTCGAGCTCGGCCAGGTAGGCCGGGACGCGGCCGGCGGCGGACTCCCCGATCACGCGGGCCGTGGTCGCCCCGATGCCCGGCAGGTTCGCCCAGGTGCGGGAGGCGTCCACCCGCGCGCGCTCCTCGGCGGGCAACCCGGCGAGGGTGTCGGACGCCCGGCGGAACGCCTGGGCGCGCCGCGTCTGGCCGCCCCGGCGGTCCAGCAGCCGGGCGATCTCGCGGAGGTCGGCCACCGGGTCACGTCGCACGTCCCCACCGTAGGCCGTCCGTCCCCGCCGCGGCGTGATGCGAGCACTACAGTTGCTCGCCAGAAGTCCGCACCGCGCGGTCAAAGGGGTGGTCATGCAGGACGCGACGCCGGAGTGGCTGCCGGACGACGCCACCCGCGCCGATCTCGCCGACCGGCTCACCGCCGCGGCGTCGGCCATGACCACCGCCGCGCTGGCCGAGATCACCCGGCGCTACCCCTGGTTCTCCGAGCTGGACGCCGCCAATCGCGCGTCGGTCACGCTGGTCGTGCGCGCGGGCGTGGACGGGTTCATCACCTGGTTCCGCGAGGGCGCGACGGGGGTGGCGCAGCAGAACATCTTCGCCGGCGCCCCCCGGGAGCTGACCCGGAGCCTGGCCCTGCAGCAGACCGTCGACCTCATCCGCGCCACCGTCGAGACGGTCGAGCACCAGATCGTCACCGAACTGGACGCGCCCGACCGTCCGGTGCTCACCACCGCGGTGCTGCACTACAGCCGCGAGACCGCGTTCGATGCCGCCGAGGTCTACGCCCGCGCGGCCGAGGCCCGCGGCGCCTGGGATGCCCGCCTCGAAGCACTCGTGATGGACGCCGTGGTGCGCGGCGACGCCGACGACGCGGTGAGCTCCCGAGCGTCCACCCTGGGCTGGGGGGATGCCGCCGCCCTGTGCGTCGTGATCGGCGACCCGCCGCCGCACGACGCCACGGTGGCCCGGTTGCGGACGGCCGCGACCCGCCTGGGCCTGGAGGTGCTGGCGGCCATCCAGGGGCCGCGCCTGGTGGTGCTGCTGGGCGGTACCTTCGACGACGACCTGGACGCCTCCGCCCACGTCGCCCGCCTGGTGGACTTCTTCGGCGCGGGCCCGGTCGTGGTGGGGCCGTTGGTCGACGACCTGAGCGAGGCTGTCGTGAGCGCCCGGGCAGCGTTGTCGGGGCGACGGGCTGCCCCCGCGTGGCCCGAGGCGCCGCGGCCCGTGCTGGCCCGCTCGCTGTTGCCGGAGCGTGCGCTCGCGGGGGACGGACACGCCCGGCGCGAGCTCGCGCAGGGCATCTTCGCCCCGCTGGCGGCCTACGGGGGCGACCTGGTCACCACCCTGGAGGCCTTCTGGTCCTGCGGCACGTCCATCGAAGCGACCGCACGGCGCCTGTTCATCCACGCCAACACCGTCCGCTACCGCCTGGGCCGTATCGAGGAGCTGACGGGCTACTCCCCCTCCGACCCGCGGGACGCCTACGTGCTGCGGTTGGCGGGCACCCTCTATCGACTCCTGGGGTGACCGCCGCGGGCCCGCTCGGTTCCCACTAGGGTGGACGCACCACGAACCTCGCAGGGAGGGCTCAGCATGGGCGTGCAGGCAACGAGCCGGGCCGGCGCCGGCCCGCTCGCCGGCAGGGCGGCCTGGGTCACCGGGTCAAGCCGCGGGATCGGATGGGCGATCGCCGAGGACCTGGCCCTGGCCGGCGCGGCCGTCGTGATCCACGGGTCCGACCCCGACTCGTCCGCCGCCCTCGGTGACGGAGCCTCCCTGCCCGAGGTGGCCGAGCGCCTGGCCGAGGAGACCGGTGCGCGGGTGGGATGGGTTGCCGGCGACCTTGTCGACGTCCGGAACGTCCGCGCCCTGGCAGCTGAGGCCGCAACCCAGGTGGGCGACCTCGACATCCTCGTCCACGCCGCCGGCGGGGACATCGGCACCAGCGGCGTCCGCGGCCCCCACGCCGGCAAGATCACCGAGGGCAACGACGCGCTGGGGCTGGCCGACGACGAGGTGCGGGCCATCTGGGAGCGCAACTTCTCCACGTGCGTGAACGTCTGCCGCGAGGTCGTCCCCGGCATGCTGGAGCGCCGACGCGGTGCGGTGGTGACGATCGGCTCGATCGCGGGCCTGACCGGACTCACGTCGAGCGCGATCTACGCCTCGGCCAAGGCCGCGGTGCACGAGTACACCCGCTGCCTCGCCGCCCAGGCGCGCCCCCACGGCGTCACCGTGAACGCGGTCGCCCCCGGCGACATCCTCACCACCCGGTTCCGGGCGAGCCGGCCCCTGGACCCCGCCCGCACCGACGACCCGGGGCTCGGCCGCTACGGACGCCCCGAGGAGATCGCCGCGGCGGTGCGCTTCCTGGTCTCCCCCGAGGCGTCCTACGTCACCGGGCAGGTGCTGCGGGTCGACGGCGGCCTGCAGCTGTGGCCCAGTTGACCCCTGTGGCTCAGTTGACCCTCTGAGCAAGGAGCAGCCATGCAGATAAACCTGTCTGGGCGCGTCGCCCTGGTGACCGGAGCGGGGCGCGGGATCGGCCGCGCGATCGCCCTCGCCTTCGCCGCGGAGGGGTGCACGGTCGCGGCCGTCGACGTGGACGCCGCGGGCCTCGACGAGCTGGCCGATGAGCTCGCCGCGTTCGGCACCGGTCACGTGACCGTCGCCTGCGACATCCGTGACCCACGGGCGGTGGACGCCGCCGTCGCCGACGTCGTGGCGCGCTGCGGCACCGTCGACATCGCCGTCAACAACGCCGGGGTCAATCGGCTCGGGCCGGTGGAGAGCTTCAGCGACGCCGACTGGAACCTGCTGGTCGATGTGAACCTGACCGGCACCTTCCACGTGTGCCGGGCCGTGGTGCCGGTGATGAAGGTGCAACGGCGAGGTCGCATCCTCAACGCCGCCTCCTTCGCCGCCGTCATCCCGTCCGCCGGCAGCGCCGCCTACGCCGCCACGAAGGCCGCCGTCGTGCAGTTCACGCGCACGCTCGCCGGCGAGCTGGGGCCGTGGAACATCACGGCCAACGCCTACGCCCCGGGCATGGTGCCCACCGCGATGAACGGCTTCCACCACCTCCCCGCCGCCGCGCAGGATCGGCTGCTCGACACCCTGACCGTGCGCCGGTGGGGCACCCCCGAGGACATCACCGGTCTGCTGTGCTTCCTGGCCAGCGACGAGGCCTCCTACCTCACCGGGACGCTGGTCGACGTCAGCGGGGGCAAGTTCGCCACCCAGTTCCCCCAGGATGCACACGGAGACGCCGCGGCGCCCCCGGCTCCGCCCCCCGGATCCGGCGTGTTGTAGGAACCACACAAAGAGCTGCGGGCAACATTGGCCTGCCAACCGCGACGGTTTGTGCGGACCGGCCGAAATGATGGAGGGGTGCTCGCGATCGTAGCGCCCGGCCAGGGCGCCCAGACCCCCGGTTTCCTCGCCCCGTGGCTCGAGACGCCCACCCTCGCCGAGCGGCTGGGCGAGTTGGCCGAGGCGGCGCAGGTCGACCTCGCCACCCACGGCACCGCCAGTGACGCCGAGACCATCCGCGACACCGCGGTGGCCCAGCCGCTGCTCGTCGCGTCGGCCCTCATCACGGCCGAGGCGCTGCTCGACGAGGTCGGGGCCGACGATGTCATTGCCGGCCACAGCGTCGGTGAGATCGGCGCAGCGGCGATCGCCGGCGTCCTCTCCCCCGCCGATGCCATGGTGCTGGTGCGCGAGCGCGCGCTCGGCATGGCCGAGGCGTCCGCCGCCCGCCCGACCACCATGGCCGCCGTCGTGCGCGGGGACGCCGACGCCGTCCTCGCCGCCATCGAGGCCGTCGGCGCGACCGCCGCGAACAACAACGGCTCCGGCCAGATCGTCGCTGCCGGCACGGTCGAGGAGATCGAGGCGCTCCGGGCCAACCCGCCCGCCGGCGCCCGCGTCATCCCGCTGTCTGTCGCCGGGGCCTTCCACACCGTGCACATGACCCCGGGCCGGGACCGGCTGGCGGGCGTGGCGTCCGGGTTCGCCACCGCCGACCCCACCGCCACGCTGCTGAGCAACGCCGACGGCACGGTCGTCCGCTCCGGCGCCGACTACCTCGAACGCCTGGTGAACCAGGTGACGAGCCCCGTCCGGTGGGACCTGTGCATGGCCACGATGGCCGAGCTCGGCGTGACGGGCCTGCTGGAGCTGGCACCGGCCGGCACGCTCACGGGCATTGCCAAGCGCAACCTCAAGGACATCGCGCTGTTCAACCTCAACACTCCCGACCAGTTGGACGACGCCCGCGCGTTCGTCGCCACCCACCGCGGCCAGGAGGCCTGACATGACGCTGCAGCCGTCCACCGGCGCACCCCACGCCCGCATCCTGGGCCTGGGTTCCGCCCTCCCCTCGCGGGTCGTCGACAACGCCGAGATGTGCACCTACATCGACAGCTCGGACGAGTGGATCCAGCAGCGCACCGGCATCGTCGAGCGCCGCTGGGTCGCCGAGGGCGAGACCGTCGAGTCGCTCAGCCTGGCCGCCGGCCGTGCCGCGCTCGACCACGCGGGTCTGACCGGTGCCGATCTCGACGGAGTGATCGTCTCCACGGTCAGCCACATGCTGCAGACGCCGTCGCTGGCCGCGGTCATCGCCGCGAAGATCGGCACCGACGGAGCGGCCGCGTTCGACATCGCGGCCGCCTGCGCCGGGTTCTGCTACGGCCTCGCCCAGGCCGAGTCGCTCGTGCGCTCCGGGGCCGCGACGCACGTGCTGGTGATCGGCGCCGAGACGCTGAGCAACCTCACCGACCTCAAGGACCGCTCCACCGCGTTCCTCTTCTCCGACGGCGCCGGGGCCGCGGTGGTAGGGCCCTCCGACGAGCCGGCCATGGGCCCGGTCGTCTGGGGCTCCGACGGCGGGCAGGCCGACGCCATCACGATGAGCAACCCCTGGCCGGAAGCGCTGGCCCTGGGTGAGACGTCGTCGATCGTGATGGACGGGCGCGCGGTGTTCCGTTGGGCGACCGGCTTCATCGCCACGGCCGCCGAGCGCTGCCTGAGCGCCGCCGGCGTCCGCCCCGACGAGCTGGACCTGTTCGTGCCGCACCAGGCCAACAACCGCATCACCGACGCGATGCTGCGCCACCTCCACCTGCCCGAGAGCGTCACGGTCGCCCGCACCATCACCCACTACGGCAACAACTCCGCCGCGTCGATCCCGGTCGCGCTGTGCGACATGCTCGCCTCCGGCGAGGCGAAGAGCGGAGATCTGGCCCTTCTCATCGGCTTCGGCGCCGGCCTCGTGTACGCCGGCCAAGTCGTCCGTCTGCCCTGATTCCCCGGCTCCGGCCGGCGACCACGTCCACCCAACCACCACCACCAGAAAGAAGGAGAGCCACCATGGCCACCACCGAAGAGATCCGCAGCCAGCTCGCCGAGCTCGTGAACGACGTCGCCGGCGTCCCGGTCGAGGACGTGCAGCTCGACAAGAGCTTCGTCGACGACCTCGACGTCGACAGCCTCGCGATGGTCGAGATCATCGTCGGCTGCGAGGAGAAGTTCGGCGTCACGATTCCCGACGAGGAGAGCAAGAACCTCAAGACCGTCGGCGACGCCGTCGCCTACATCGAGCAGCACAGCTGAACCCACCCCGGGACGGGCGGGGCGTCCGTGACCATTCCGGGCGTCCCCCCCCCACCGCTCCACCCTCCGTCCCACCCACCCGCACCATCCCCGTCCCACCCACACGCCGAAGGAACGTCATGACCGAAGTCGTCATCACCGGAATGGGCGCCACCACCCCGATCGGCGGCGACCTGCCCAGCACGTGGGAGGCCATGCTGGCCGGCACGTCGGGCGTCGTCGCCCTGACGCAGGAGTGGGCCGAGCCCCTCGGCGTCCGCATCGCCGCCACGCTGAAGGTCGACCCGTCTGAGGTCATCGACCGGGTCAAGGCCCGCCGGCTCGACCGGTCGGCCCAGATCGCGCTCATCGCCGCCGAGGAGGCCTGGAAGCAGGCTGGTTACGGGCTCGGTGAGGACAACGACGTCGACCCCGACCGCCTCGCGGTCGCCCTGTCCTCAGGCATCGGCGGGCTCCACTCGATCCTCGACAACTGGGACAACTACCGTGACAAGGGGCCGCGCCGCGTGAGCCCCTTCACCATCCCCATGCTCATGGCCAACGCGCCGGCGGCCAACGTCGGGCTGCTCGTGGGGGCCCAGGCCGCGATCCAGGCGCACGTGTCGGCCTGCGCGTCCAGCAACGAGGCCGTGTCGCTGGCCGTCGACCAGATCCGGCTCGGCCGGGCGGACGTCGTGGTCGCCGGCGGCACCGAGGCCACCATTCACGCGCTGCCGCTGGCCGCGTTCAACCAGATGCACGCCCTCAGCCGCCGCAACGACGACCCGGAGGGGGCGTCCCGGCCGTGGGACAAGGGGCGCGACGGCTTCGTCATGGGCGAGGGGGCGGGCGTTCTCGTGCTCGAGTCCCTGGAGCACGCGAAGGCGCGCGGTGCGACGATCTACGGCACGGTCGCCGGTGCGGGCATCAGCGCCGACAACCACGACATGGTGCAGCCCGAGCCGACCGGCCGCGGGCAGGCCAGCGCCATGGCGAAGGCCCTCCGCGAGAGCGGGCTGGAGCCGTCCGACATCAAGCACATCAACGCCCACGGCACCTCGACGCCGCAGGGCGACCTCACCGAGGCCGGCTCGATCCGCCGCGCCCTGGGGGATGCGACCGACGACGTGATCGTGACCAGCACGAAGTCGATGATCGGCCACCTGCTGGGCGGCGCCGGGGCGGTGGAGCTGATCGCCAGCGTGATGGCGCTGCGGGATCGCATGGTGCCGCCGACCATCAACCTCACCGATCCGGAGGAGGACCTCCCGATCAACGTGGCGGCGAACGTCAAGACGCCGCTGCCCGCCGCGGGCGACCTGGCCGCGATCAACAACAGCTTCGGCTTCGGCGGCCACAACGTCGCGGTCGCGGTGACGAACGCGAACACCTGAGCCACCACGCGCGGCAGCCCCGCCGGCCGGTGCCGGCGGGGCTGCGGCGTCTCAGAGGCGTGGCGAGCGTTGCGCCCCGGCGTGGCGGACGTTGTCGGCCGCCTTCTGCAGGGCCAGGCGTGCGGCGGTGGGTCGGTCGGCTCCCTTCGCCAGCTGGGCGGCGAGTGTGCCGATGAGGGCGTCCGAGGCGCCGACGGTGTCCACGACGTCCTCGGCCGGCACCACCTCCCCGCTGAACCGGCGGCCGTCCCAGTCGAGCCCCGCCGCTCCGCGCAGGACGAGCAGGGAGATCGGCTCGACCCTCCGTGCGGCGAACGCGTCCTCGTCGTCAGCCCGCAGGATCAGGGGATCGGCCATGGCGCAGACGTCGTCGGGCAACTCGACGTAGGGCGCCGCGTTGACGATGACGCGGGCGCCCCGCTCGTGCGCGTGGCGCGCAGCCTGGGCGACACGCTCGGCCGGGGTCTCGAGCTGGGTCAGGAGCACATCGCCCGGGCTCAGCCCCTTCACCTGGTCGAGCGGGCGCGGGCCGATCTTGGCGTTCGCGCCGGGCAGCACGGCGATGGCGTTCGTGCGTCCGTCGGAGAAGATGAGGGCGTGGCCGGTCGGCACGTGGGGGATGCGCTCGACGTAGAGCTTGATCCCCATCGGATGCAACCGGTTCAAGGACGCGCGGCCGGCGTCATCGTCGCCGACGGCCCCCACCATCAGCACCTCCACGCCTTGGGCGCGCGCGGCGACGGCCTGGTTCGCCCCCTTCCCGCCGGCGTACCGGTGGAGGGAGTGAGCCACCACCTTCTCCCCCGGCTGCGGATAGGCGTCGATCCTGGTTTCCAGATCGACGTTGATGGAGCCCAGAACGATGACCCGGCCCATGGCGCCTTCCTCTCGTGCGTCGTTGCACGCTTCATTCCACCACCATTGCGGCGCGGGCGGGCCCGGTGGCCGCACTTCTCCTCCGATGCGCCGGTCAGCTCCCCCCGCCCGGCCGGGGTCAGCGCCGCCGTTCAGCCGACGTCGTGCAGCCAGCGCAGGGGGACGCCTTCGGCGGCGTGGCGGAACACGTCCAGCTCGGCGTCCCAACGGCGTCCGAGCAGGTCGTCCAGGGCGCCGCGCAGCGCGCGTTCGTCCGTGGCGGACGCCAGGGCGTGCCGGATCCGATCCTCGGGCACCACGATGTCGCCGTGCAGGCCGACCGTGGCGTGGAACACTCCGAGTGCCGGGGTGAAGCTGTACCGCTCGGCCTCGGAGTCCGGCGTCGCCTCCTCCGTGATCTCGAAACGAAGACGTCCCCAGCGCTTGAGGAGGCTGGCGAGGCGCGTGGCCGTGCCCACCGGGCCACGCCAGGCGAGCTCCGCCCGGTAGGACGCGCGCTCGGCGGGCTGTGGCGCCCACGCGAGGGCGACAGGCACGCCAAGCGCGCCGGCGACGGCCCACTCGATGTGTGGGCACAACGCCGACGGGGCGGAATGGATGTGCAGGACTCCGCGAGTCGTTGTCATGGCGATCCCTCTCGTCCGGTGATGCCTTCCCCTGCTCCACCGGGACCGCGAAATCACGCCGTTGGGATTCATTGTGCCCTGCCCTGTCAAGCGGCGCCCTCCAGGGCGGCGGCTGCGGCGGCGCAGGGGGTCAGCGCTGGCCGGACGCCTCGGCCAACAGCTCGGCGGCGTGGGCGCGGGCGGCCTGTGTGCCCTCCAGCCCGGCCATCATGCGCGCCAGTTCGGTCACGCGCTCGTCACCGCTGACCTCGCGGATCCCCGACGTGGTCACCTGGCCGTCGTCGGCCTTGTGCACCACGTGGTGGCGGTCCCCGAACGCGGCGACCTGGGCGAGGTGGGTCACGACGACGACCTGGGCGTGGCGGGCCAGCCGGGCGAGGCGGCGTCCGATCTCGAGGGCGACCGCGCCGCCGACGCCGGCATCGACCTCGTCGAACACGAAGGTGTGGCCCTCGCTGCCGGCAGCCAGGACGACCTCGAGCGCGAGCCGGACGCGCGACAGCTCACCCCCGGACGCCGCCCGCGCCAGCGGCGCCGGAGCGCTGCCGGGGTTCGCCGAGAACAGAATGGTCACCTGGTCCGCACCCTGGGGGCCCGGCGCGTCGAGGGAGGTCACCGCGAACTCCAAGCGTGCGCGCGGCATGGCGAGCGCGACCAGTTCCTCCTCCACGAGTCTGCCCAGCTCCGCAGCGGCGTCCCGGCGCGCCTGCGTGAGCGTCGCTGCCAGCGCGGCCAGCTCACTGTCGCAGGCGGCGACGGCCGCTTCCAGCTCCGCGATGCGGTCGTCGGAGCCGGCCAGGCGTTCAAGATCGGTGGCCGCCCGCTCGGCCCAGGCCAGCACGTCGTCCAGCCCCGGGCCGTAGCGTCGGGTCAGCCCCTGCAGTTCAGCCAGCCGGCCCGCGATCCACTCCAGACGCCCGGGGTCGGCATCCAGCGAGGCCAGGTAGGACGCGAGCTCCCCCGCCACGTCGCCGAGCGCGTAGGCGGCCTCGTCCACGCGTGAGCCGAGCGCGGCCAGCTGCGCATCCTCGGCGGCTCCCCCAGCCAGGGCACGTCGCGCCGCACCGAGCAGGCCGAGCGCCTGGGGCGCGTCGTCGACGGCGTCGTCGTCGCCGGCGAGCGCGACCAGCGCCGCGCGCGCGGCGAGCCGGAGGTCGTCGGTCGCCTGCAGCCGACGCGCCTCGGCGTGCAGCTCCTCGTCCTCCCCCGCCCGCGGCTCGGCCTTCGCGATCTCGCCCAGGCCGAACTCCAGCAGGGCCTGCTCCCGGGCCCGGGCGCGGGCCTGCGTCCGCAGCTCGGCGAGCTCGGCCGTCGCGGCCCGCCGACGCGCCCAGCACGTCCGGTAGGACGCCAGCGTCGCGAGGTGGCCGGGGCCGACGAAGGCGTCCAGCACGTCGCGCTGCCGCTCGGTGGAGCCGAGACGCAGCTGCTCGCTCTGCCCGTGGATGGTGATGCGCTCGCCGACCACGTCGGCCAGCAGGGGCAAGGGCACCTGGACGCCGCCGACGCGCGCCCGCGAGCGGGAACTGGTCACGACGCGGGTGAGCAGCACCTCGTCGCCGTCGACCACGCCGCCGACCGCCCCGACCGAGGCGGTGAACGCCTCGTCGGTGGTGACGCGGCCCTCCACCAGCGCCCGGGAGGCGCCGATGCGGACCAGGCCGGTGTCGGCCCGCCCGCCGAGCAGCAGCCCCAGCCCGGAGACCACCATCGTCTTGCCCGCGCCCGTCTCACCGGTCACCACCGTGAAACCGGGGCCGAACTCGACGACGGCATCGTCGATCACCCCCAGATCGGCGATGCGCAGCTCAGTCAGCATCGAAGACCTCGGGCGTTCGCCGCTCGGCCTGCCCCCGCCAGCCGTGGACCGGCAGGTCGAACTTGGCCACGAGCCGCTGGACGAAGGGCTGCAGGGTGGTGCGCACGAGGCGCAGGGCGTGCTCGCTGCGGCGCACGGTGACCTCGCTGAGCGGCGGCACAGTGGTGCTGCGCCGTCCGTCGCACCAGAGCACCCCGCCGGTCGCCGGGTGTTCCAGCATGCTGACGACGACGGTCGAGGTGGGGCTCAGCACGAGCGGCCGGGCGAACAGGGCGTGGGCCAGCAGCGGCACCACGAGCAGCGCGTCCAGGTCGGGCCACAGCACCGGGCCTTGCGCCGAGAACGCGTAGGCGGTCGATCCCGTGGGCGTGGCGACGAGGACGCCGTCGGTGCCCCAACGCGAGAGGGGGTGGCCGTCGATGTCGACGACCACCTCGATCATCCGTTCGCGCGCGGCCTTCTCCAACGACACCTCGTTGACGGCGAAGGAGCGCCACAGCAGGTCACCACCCGGCCGGTCACGCAGCTCGACGTCGAGGCACAGCCGCTCCTCAACCGTGTAGTCCTTCGCGATGACGTGCGCGCAGAGGTCGTGGATCTGGCTGGGCTCCAGCTCGGCCAGGAAGCCGACGTGGCCGAGGTTCACCCCCAGCAGCGGGAACCCCTGCGGCACGGCCCACTCCGCGGCCCGCAGGATCGTGCCGTCGCCGCCGAAGACGACCACGAGTTCCACCGGCACCTCCGGCAGGTCGTCGAAGCGTCGGACGTCCGCCCCCTCGACGGACGCCGCGACCGGCTCGAACCCCTCACCCCGCACCCAGCACGTGATGGCGTGGCCGGCGACGCCGCGCACGAAGTCGACGGCCGCTGCCACGGCCGGGGGCCGCCCGGGGTGGACGACCAGGGCGATGTCTCGCTGGGTCACCTGGCCAGCCTAACCGGCGCCGCCGACAGTCCCGGATCCGGCCCGCAGCACCACGAAGAACTCCCGGTTCCCCCGCTCCCCCGGCAGCGTGGAGGCGCCTTGCCACACGCAGGCCCAGCCCAGCGCGGCGGCGGCATCCACCACGGGCTGCACCGCCCCCACCGCAGCCGCCGGATCGGCGACCACACCCTGGGAGTCCAGCGCCGCCCGGCCCACCTCGAACTGGGGCTTGACCATGAGCACGGCGACCCCCGTGGGTCGCAGGACGGCGAGCAGCGGCGCCACGAGCAGGGTCAAGGAGATGAACGACACGTCGGCGACCACCACGTCGACCGGCTCGCCGTCGAGGTCGGCGAGCGTCAGGTCCCGCAGGTTGAGGCCCTCGCGGGCCACCACGCGCGGGTCGGACGCCACCGGGGCCGCCAGCTGGCCGTGCCCCACGTCGACGGCGTACACCGGGGCGCAGCCCCGCTCCAGGAGCACTTGGGTGAAGCCACCGGTGGACGCCCCCGCGTCGAGCGCGCGGCCACCCACGGCGATGCGCGCGGCGTCCAGCGCCCCGAGCAGCTTGTGCGCGGCGCGGGAGACGTAGGGGTCGGCGTCGGCCTCGACGTGCTGGCCGGGGCCGACAGGTTCGGACGCCTTCCGCGCCGGCCGGCCCTCGACGCGTACCCGGCCGCGGGCGATGAGGTCGGCCGCCTGGGCTCGGCTGCGCGCCAGGCCGCGAGCGACCAGCGCGACGTCGAGCCGCTGCGTCACCGGGCCTGGGTGGGGCGGGGTTCGGCCTGCAGCGCCCGGGAGACGGCGTCGAGCGCGGCGGCGATGCGATCGGGGTGCTCGTGGACGTCCGGCCCCAGCTCGAGGCGGCCCAGCGCGGCGTCGATCTCAGCGTGGCCGGTGGCCGGTGGCGGTGCCGTGTTGGCAGGCACGGCGTCCCCACCCAGGGCGGCGTCGGGGGGCTCGGTCATGGCGTCATGGTAGCGGCGGACGATTCGTCCGGGTCGCCCAGGCCGCGCGCCGTGAGCGCCTCGCCGGTGGTGCGGGCGTAGGCCACCGTCTGGATGGCGACGGGGGTCACCAGGGCGAGCGGGTTGCGTTCGACACCGCGGGCGCGGGCGGCGTCGCGGACCTCACCGAAGGAGGCCACCACGTGCGGCACCGAGCGCAGGAAGATGGCCACGGCCAGGCCGAAGCGTTCCGGGTCGGCGCCGAGGTGACGCAGCGGGCGCACCACCGCGACGAGGGCGTCCACCAGCACGGGCATCGGCGTGGTGAGCAGCAGGATGCGGCAGGCGTACAGCGCGATGAGCACCACTCCCACGACGCGCACGCCGGTGGCCGGCGCCCCGGTGAAGGCGTGGAAGGCGGCCAGCAGGGCCAGCACCACCGCGAGCGGCCAGGGCAACCCCCAGGCCAGCCGCAGGGGGGCCGACGTGGTGGCCACCAGGGCCAGCGTGAGGGCCAGCAATCCGAGGACGACCGGCGGCGTGCCCACCACGAGCGCCGGCACGGTGAGGGCCAGGAACACGAGGTACTTGGGCCCGGGCCCGAGTCGGTGCCACAGGGTGTCGCCGGGCACGTGGACGCCGAGCAGCGCGCGGGCGGCGTTCACGCCATGACCCGTTCGTAGAACGCGAGCGTCTCGGTGGGGGCGCCGTCGGCGACGATGCGGCCGGCGTCCATGACCAGCACCCGCTCGGCCTGCCCGGCCAGGCCCAGGTCGTGCGTGGCGACCACCGTCTGTTGCGGC
The DNA here is from genome assembly GCF_038502305.1 of Propioniciclava soli. NCBI lineage: Bacteria > Bacillati > Actinomycetota > Actinomycetes > Propionibacteriales > Propionibacteriaceae > Propioniciclava > Propioniciclava soli. The sequence goes on along the minus strand of NZ_CP115965.1, from coordinate 1,375,490 downwards.
AGCTCGGCCAGGGTGCGATGGAGCAGGTTGCGGTTGCGGAGATCGAGCAGCGTGGTGGGCTCGTCCAACACCAGCACGGCCGGCTCGACGGCCAGCACCGCCGTGAGCGCCACCAACTGCCGCTCGCCCCCGGAGAGGTCGTAGATGCTCTGCTCGGCCACGTCGGCCAGGCCGCGGGACGCCAACAGCGCCAGGGCGGCCTCACGCCGGGCCCGGCGGTCGCGGTGGGTGCGGCGCAGGCTCAGCTCCACGTCCTCCACCGGGGTTGGCATGACGAGCTGGCTGGCCGGGTCGGTGAACACGAACCCGACGTGCCGGCGCACGCGCGGGCCGTCCGTGGCCGGGTCGAGCCCGTCCACGCAGACGCGCCCCTCGGTCGGGGTGGCCAGTCCGTTGAGGAGCCGCAGCAGGGTGGACTTGCCCGAGCCGTTGCTGCCGACGAACGCAACGCGGCGCTCCGGGAGTTCCAGGTGGAGGTCGTGCAGGAGCGTGCGCGTGCTCCAGCCGCGGCCCGACGCGTCGGGCACTCCGACCCGCAGTGCGACATGCTCCAGCCGGATCATCGAGTGCCGACGCGCTCCGGGGTCGTGGTGACGCTTCCCACCCGGGGGGCTGTCAGGTCGGGGAAGGCGCGGTGCACGGCCACGGCGATGCCCGCGGCGACGACGGTCTTCACCAGGTCACCCGGCAGGTAGGGGACGCCGGCCGCGACGGCCGCCTCCCAGGGCAGGCCGCCGACGAGGTGCATCCCGGTGATGCCCAGCGGGTGGATGAACACCAGCGAACCGGCCAGCCCGGAGCCGACGAGGCCGAGCCAGCGGCGTCCGGACGCCCACGTGCGGCGCAGAACCAGGCGCGCCAGCGCACCGGTGAGCAGCGCAGCCAGCGGGAAGGCGAACAGGTAGCCGACCGAGGGCCGCGCGAGGACGCCCAGGCCGCCGTTGCCCTGCGCGAAGATCGGCAGACCGGCGAACCCCAGCAACAGGTAGAGGCCCACCGCTGCCGCGCCCCGCCAGGGCCCCAACACCATGGCGCACAGGGCCACGCCGAGCGTCTGGAGGGTGATCGGGACGCCGAGGGGGCCCACCGGCACCGCGGGAGCCAACGTCAGCGCGGCCAGCAACCCGGCGAAGACGGCGATCAGAGCGACGTCGGTCATCGTGGAGCGGGAGCGGGCGGCCATGGTTCCTCCTGGAGGGGTGACGGGTGTCGGCTCCACTCTAAGGGAGCAGATCGAGGCGTGCCGCGACGGCCACGGGGTCGGACACGGACCCGTTCCAGCACAGCTGCGCGAGTGCCCAGGCGGCGTCCAGTTGGGCCTCGCGGGTGCCGAGATCGCCCTCGACGGTCGCGCCGGAGCCGGCCACGACCACGCGGACGCCGCCACACGTGGCGCCCTCGGCGTCCACCTCGGCGACGCGCGCCGGCTCGAACAGGGAGAGCACGTTCCAGCCGATGGCGGTGGGACGCCCGTGGTCGGGTGCATGGCACAGGTCGAGGACGCCGTGCGCACCGGTGAACACGAAGAACGAGTCGATGCCGACGGTGTGGGCGCCCATGATGTCGGTGTCGATCCGGTCGCCGACGAACACGGGGTTCTTCGCCCCCGTCCGGCGGATCGCCTCGGCCATCAGCGGCCGCTCTGGCTTTCCAACGACCGTCGGCTCGACGTCCACGGTCACGCCGACCGCAGCCACCATCGTGCCGAGCCCCGGCACGATGCCCCGGTTCGTCGGGCGGGTGGCGTCAGTGTTGGTCGCCACCCAGTGGGCACCTCGCTGGATGGCGAAGCCCGCCTCCTCCAGCCGCGCCCACGTCATGTCCGGGTCATAACCCTGGACGACCACGACCGGCTCGTCGTCGGCGGACGCCACGGGCGTCAGCCCAGCCTGGCTGACCAGGTCCACCAGGTTCTGCGTGCCGACCACCAGCGCCGTCGTGCCGGGCGGGTACTCCTCCCCCACCAGCGCAGCGGCCGCCTGCGCGCTCGAGATCACGTCAGGCTCGGTGGCCGGGTACCCCAGCCGTGCGAGGTGTTCGGCCACCGCTGCGGTGCTGCGGGCGGCGTTGTTGGTGACGTAGGTGGGCCGGACGCCGCGTCGCACCAGCTGGTCCACTCCGTCTACGCCCCCCTCCACCGCGTCGGGGCCCAGGTAGAGGACCCCGTCGAGGTCGAACATCACGACGTCATAGGCGTCGATGAAGCTCATGGCGTCTCCGGGGCGGGCGCGTCGCCGTCAGGCTCAGCGTCGGCGTCGGCGTCCTCACCGGGCTCGGCGTCGGCGTCCTCATCGGGCTCCGCGTCGGCGTCCTCCTCCTCGTCCTCGTCAGGCTCCGGGTCGGTGTCCACGTCCGGCGTCTCGTCCGCCGCCGTGTCACCGACGTCGTCCGCGCCCTGCTGGCCGTCCTCGTCCTCGGCCGCGTCCACCTCCGGCGCGTCACCGGCCAGGGCGTCCTCGTCGAGGTCGAGCACGATGCCCTGCAGGCGGGCGACCCGGTCCTCGGCGTCGGTCTCTCCCTCGGTGTCCAGCGCCGCAGCGGCGGCGAACCACCGCTCGGCGCCCGTGGCGTCGCCGCTCTGCTCCAGCAGGTCGGCATAGCCGTAGCGCAGGCGAGCCCGCCCGGCACGCGAACCCTTCCCGGCGGACGCCTCGATCTCGGCCTTCAGCACGCGCAACGCCTCGGCCTGCTGGCCCTGGTCGAGGCGCGTGCCGGCCTCCACCAGCCGCAGCTCGACGCGCTGGTTGAAGTCGGGCTGGGCATCCAGGCCCTCGCGCACCAGTTTGAGGGCGCGATCCGGACGCCCCAGCGCGCGCTCACAGTCCGCCATCACGGCGATGAACTCGGTACCGCCGTTCATGCGCCGCAGCGCCCGGAACTCCTGCAGGGCCACGGCGTACTCGCCGGCCGCATAGGCGGTCTCCCCGGTGGCCTCGCGCGTGACGGCCAGCCGGGCCGCCCGCCGCCGCGCCGCCTCCGCATGCGCGTAGGCCAGCTGCGGATCGCTGGTCACCAGTTCGCCCGCCTTGAGGAGGTGCGCTCCGACGATCTCGGCGGTCTCCTGGCTCAGCGAGCGCAGCTCAGCACGCACCGCACGCGGCAGTTCCCTCAGATCCATGTCCTGGGGGGTGTCGGGCTCGTTCTCCTTCGCCGCGAGGCCGGGACGCGGCACGTACGGCTCGGTCTCCTCCTCGCGCGGGGCCCAGTCGTCGCGACGGGGGCGGTCGTCCCGGCGGGGGCGGTCGTCCCGGCGGGGGCGGTCATCGCGTCCGCCGAAGCGCTGACCGTCCCCGCGGTGGGTATCGCGCCGCTCGTCGGTCGGCCGGCCCCCACGCGGGGTGTCTCGACGCTCCCCGTAGGGGCGGTCACCGCGGTCGTTGTCGCGCCGCTGGCCGTAGGACGACTGGCCCCGCGACCCACCTCGGTCACCAAAGGAACGCTCGCCACGGTCGTTGTCGCGCCGCTGGCCGTAGGGGCGGTCACCGCGGTCGTTGTCGCGCCGCTGGCCGTAGGACGACTGGCCCCGCGACCCACCTCGGTCACCAACGGAACGCTCGCCACGGTCGTTGTCGCGCCGCTGGCCGTAGGGGCGGTCACCGCGGTCGTTGTCGCGCCGCTGCCCGTAGGGGCGGTCCCCGCGGTGGTTGTCGCGACGCTGGCCGTAGGGGCGGTCACCACGGTCGTTGTCGCGCCGCTGGCCGTAGGGACGGTCACCGCGCTGATTGTCGCGCCGCTGGCCGTAGGGGCGGTCGCCGCCCTGATTGTCGCGACGCTGCCCATAGGGGCGGTCACCGCGGTCGCTATCGCGCCGCTGCCCATAGGACGACTGGCCCCGCGACCCACCTCGGTCTCCATAGGAACGCTCGCCACGGTCGTTGGCGCGACGCTCACCGTAGGAACGATCCCCACGCTGATTGTCCCGACGCTCACCGTAAGAACGATCCCCACGGTCGCTGTCACGACGCTGCCCATAGGACGACTGACCTCGCGACCCACTCCGGTCGCCGTGCGAGCGGTCGCCACGTTGGGCGTCGCCTCGCTCACCGTAGGAGTTGCCGCCGCGCCCACCCTGGGGGCGTCCACCTCGGTCATCGCGGCCGTAGGAGGGGCGTCGCTCTGATCCCGAGCGGCTTCCGCGCTCGCTGGACCCACCGCCGCGGTAGGCACCGCGCCCCCGACCGGACTCGTTTCCGCTACCGCGCCCGGCCCTGCGATCCTCGTTGTTGTTCTCAGTCACCGCTCAAGTCTGCCGTCCCCGCTCCGGGGCAGCAAAGCGAGAACAACTACGCCCCTGTCTCATCGACACGGGAGCCATCCCTGCCCAGACTGTGCGTCGACAATCCATGCACATGCCCGGCTTCTCGACACACCACCGGTTTTGCGTCGAGGACCCATGCACATGCCCGGCTTCTCGACACCTGCCACCCACGACACCAACCGACCCTGGCCCCCGGGCCCGCCACGGTGCCCAACACGAAGGCCCGCCCCTACCCGGGGTGGGCACAAAGAAGAGGGGGAGCAAAACCTGTCGACCATGACGGTCGCGGTTTGCTCCCCCTCTTCCAACGGGGTTGTTCGGCGGTGTCCTACTCTCCCACACCCTCACGAGTGCAGTACCATCGGCGCTGAAAGGCTTAGCTTCCGGGTTCGGAATGAGACCGGGCGTTTCCCTTTCGCCATGACCACCGAAACAATCTTGAATTTTTCATCCCACACCCACCAGGTGTGAGGGACATCCCAACCAACCCAAACGTCAGGGGTTGTTGTTCCAGATATCGTACAGTGGACGCGAACACACACAAGTCAATGCCAACACACTTTTTTGGTGGTGTGACAAGCCCTCGGCCTATTAGTACCAGTCAGCTCCACACATTACTGTGCTTCCACATCTGGCCTATCAACCCCGTGGTCTCCAGGGGGCCTTACCCACTCAAGGTGGTGAGAGTCCTCATCTTGAAGCGTGCTTCCCGCTTAGATGCTTTCAGCGGTTATCACTTCCCAACGTAGCCAACCAGCCATGCACCTGGCGGTACAACTGGCACACCAGAGGTTGGTCCGTCCCGGTCCTCTCGTACTAGGGACAGCCCTTCTCAAGACTCTAACGCGCGCAGCGGATAGGGACCGAACTGTCTCACGACGTTCTAAACCCAGCTCGCGTGCCGCTTTAATGGGCGAACAGCCCAACCCTTGGGACCGACTCCAGCCCCAGGATGCGACGAGCCGACATCGAGGTGCCAAACCATGCCGTCGCTATGGACGCTCGGGCAAGATCAGCCTGTTATCCCCGGGGTACCTTTTATCCGTTGAGTGACGGCGCTTCCACACGCCACCGTCAGATCACTAGTCCCGACTTTCGTCCCTGCTCGACATGTCTGTCTCACAGTCAAGCCCCCTTGTGCACTTACACTCGAAACCTGATTGCCAACCAGGCTGAGGGAACCTTTGGGCGCCTCCGTTACCTTTTGGGAGGCGACCGCCCCAGTCAAACTACCCATCAGGCACTGTCCCTGAACCCGATCAGGGTCCGAGGTTAGATAACCAGAACGACCAGAGTGGTATTTCAACGATGACTCCACACCCACTGGCGTGAATGCTTCACAGTCTCCCACCTATCCTACACAAGTCGTACCGATCACCAATACCAAACTATAGTAAAGGTCCCGGGGTCTTTCCGTCCTGCTGCGCGTAACGAGCATCTTTACTCGTAGTGCAATTTCGCCGAGTTCGTGGTGGAGACAGCGCCCAAGTCGTTACTCCATTCGTGCAGGTCGGAACTTACCCGACAAGGAATTTCGCTACCTTAGGATGGTTATAGTTACCACCGCCGTTTACTGGGGCTTAAGTTCACCGCTTCGCCTCACGGCTAACAGTTCCCCTTAACCTTCCAGCACCGGGCAGGAGTCAGTCCGTATACATCGTCTTACAACTTCGCACGGACCTGTGTTTTTAGTAAACAGTCGCTTGGGCCTGGTCTCTGCGACCCTCCCCGCTACCCCAGCAATGTGGGTTCACGGTTCAGGCCCCCCTTATCCCGAAGTTACGGGGGCATTTTGCCGAGTTCCTTCACCACGATTCTCTCGATCGCCTCAGTATTCTCTACCTATCCACCAGTGTCGGTTTAGGGTACGGGCGGCTCACAACTCGCTCACGAAGCTTTTCTAGGCAGCATAGGATCACCCACACCAGAAGCCGAAACCCCCAGTGCCATCAACTCTCAGCCACACAGCACACGGATTTACCTATGCGCCGGCCTACCATCTTAGCCCACGACAACCATCGCGTGGGATGGGCTACCTTCCTGCGTCCCTCCGCAGCTTGCCTACTACCAGCTCAGGTCACAGACTCAACCACCCACAACCCCCGAAGGGATCGACGGGCAATCTCGCGTGCTTAGTATCACTAGCCTCAGCACGGGCGTTGCTTCGCCGGTACCAGAATATCAACTGGTTGTCCATCGACTACGCCTGTCGGCCTCGCCTTAGGTCCCGACTCACCCAGGGCAGATTAGCTTGACCCTGGAACCCTTGGATAATCGGCGGACGGGTTTCTCACCCGTCATTCGCTACTCATGCCTGCATTCTCACTCGCATGCCCTCCACGACTGGGTCACCCCGCCGCTTCACCGGACACACGACGCTCCCCTACCCATCCACACACCTAGAGACAAAGTCCCAAGTACACGCGTGAATGCCACAGCTTCGGCGGACTGCTTGAGCCCCGCTACATTGTCGGCGCAGAATCACTTGACCAGTGAGCTATTACGCACTCTTTCAAGGGTGGCTGCTTCCAAGCCAACCTCCTGGTTGTCTTCGCAACTCCACATCCTTTTCCACTTAGCAGTCCCTTAGGGGCCTTAGCTGGTGATCTGGGCTGTTTCCCTCTCGACTATGAAGCTTATCCCCACAGTCTCACTGCCGCACTCTCACTTACCGGCATTCGGAGTTTGGCTGATTTCGGTAAGCTTGTGGGCCCCCTAGACCATCCAGTGCTCTACCTCCGGCAAGAAACATGCGACGCTGCACCTAAATGCATTTCGGGGAGAACCAGCTATCACGGAGTTTGATTGGCCTTTCACCCCTATCCACAGCTCATCCCCTCGGTTTTCAACCCAAGTGGGTTCGGGCCTCCACGACGTCTTACCGTCGCTTCACCCTGGCCATGGATAGATCACTCCGCTTCGGGTCTAGAGCATGCGACTCAAACGCCCTCTTCGGACTCGCTTTCGCTACGGCTACCCCACACGGGTTAACCTCGCCACACACCCCTAACTCGCAGGCTCATTCTTCAAAAGGCACGCCGTCACCCCACAAGGAGGCTCCGACGGATTGTAGGCGGCCGGTTTCAGGTACTATTTCACTCCCCTCCCGGGGTACTTTTCACCTTTCCCTCACGGTACTTGTCCGCTATCGGTCATCAAGGAGTATTTAGGCTTGACGGGTGGTCCCGCCAGATTCACACAGAATTCCAGGAGTTCCGTGCTACTTGGGAACACTGCCACGAGAGACACACTTACGCCTACACGACTATCACGCACTATGGTGCCCCATCCCAGAGGCTTCAACTTCGCATGTCTTTTATCACTCGCCCACCAGATGACAGCCCAGTGAAGCAGGTCCCACAACCCCCAGCATGCAACGCCTGTCAGCTCTCACACACACCAGGTTTGGCCTCATCCGCTTTCGCTCGCCACTACTCACGGAATCACAATTGTTTTCTCTTCCTGCGGGTACTGAGATGTTTCACTTCCCCGCGTTCCCTCCAACACCCCTATACATTCAGAGTGAGGTCGCCGGACATGACTCCGGTACTTTCGAGGTTTCCCCATTCGGACATCCACGGATCAAAGCTCGCTTACCAACTCCCCATGGCTTATCGCAGGTTGCAACGTCCTTCATCGGCTCTTGATGCCAAGGCATCCACCGACCGCCCTTAGTAGCTTGTCACCAAAAAACGATCAACAAAAACTACAAGATGCTCGCGTCCACTATACAATTCTCAAACAACAACCACCCACCAACCACCCCACACCAACCGATGCAAGACAAGCTGACAGACAGCAAACAAATTTGGTTTGAAACCCCACCCGCCCCCAACAAACACCAGGGACGACACAGTGGAAATTCCAGAACCCAACAGCGCGCACACACCCCCACCCACAACCAACACACACCCTTCCACACCCACACCCCCAAAACAGAGGGCCGAGCAGTACCAGACGCGCACCAGCCACCAGGCAAGAGCACTCGATCAATGCTTCCACAATCAAAACCCACCCCACCCCCACCACACACGGGCGAGAAAGCAGGACGCCTCCGGGCCAGTCAGACCCGATAGACAATGGGCTCCCTAGAAAGGAGGTGATCCAGCCGCACCTTCCGGTACGGCTACCTTGTTACGACTTAGTCCTAATTACCGATCCCACCTTCGACGGCTCCCCCCACAAGGTTGGGCCACCGGCTTCGGGTGTTACCGACTTTCATGACTTGACGGGCGGTGTGTACAAGGCCCGGGAACGTATTCACCGCAGCAATGCTGATCTGCGATTACTAGCGACTCCGACTTCATGGGGTCGAGTTGCAGACCCCAATCCGAACTGAGACTGGCTTTACGGGATTCGCTCAACCTCGCGGCATCGCAACCCTTTGTACCAGCCATTGTAGCATGCGTGAAGCCCTGGACATAAGGGGCATGATGACTTGACCTCATCCCCACCTTCCTCCGAGTTGACCCCGGCAGTCTCCCATGAGTTCCCGCCATTACGCGCTGGCAACATAGGACGAGGGTTGCGCTCGTTGCGGGACTTAACCCAACATCTCACGACACGAGCTGACGACAGCCATGCACCACCTGCACACCAGCCCAAAGGGAACATCCATCTCTGAATGCGTCTGGTGCATGTCAAACCCAGGTAAGGTTCTTCGCGTTGCATCGAATTAATCCGCATGCTCCGCCGCTTGTGCGGGCCCCCGTCAATTCCTTTGAGTTTTAGCCTTGCGGCCGTACTCCCCAGGCGGGGCACTTAATGCGTTAGCTACGGCACGGAACCCGTGGAATGGGTCCCACACCTAGTGCCCACCGTTTACGGCGTGGACTACCAGGGTATCTAAGCCTGTTTGCTCCCCACGCTTTCGCTCCTCAGCGTCAGGAAAGGTCCAGAGAACCGCCTTCGCCACTGGTGTTCCTCCTGATATCTGCGCATTCCACCGCTCCACCAGGAATTCCGTTCTCCCCTACCTTCCTCAAGTCTGCCCGTATCGAAAGCAAGCACACCGTTAAGCGGCGTGTTTTCACTCCCGACGCAACAAACCACCTACGAGCTCTTTACGCCCAATAAATCCGGACAACGCTCGCACCCTACGTATCACCGCGGCTGCTGGCACGTAGTTAGCCGGTGCTTCTTCTCCGCCTACCGTCTTCAATTCGTCGGCGGTGAAAGCGGTTTACAACCCGAAGGCCTTCATCCCGCACGCGGCGTTGCTGCATCAGACTTCCGTCCATTGTGCAAAATTCCCCACTGCTGCCTCCCGTAGGAGTCTGGGCCGTATCTCAGTCCCAGTGTGGCCGGTCGCCCTCTCAGGCCGGCTACCCGTCAAAGCCTTGGTAGGCCATCACCCCACCAACAAGCTGATAGGCCGCGAGCCCATCCCCCACCAAAAAATCTTTCCACCCACCACCATGCAGTGACAGGTAATATCCGGTATTAGCTGAAGTTTCCCACAGTTATCCCAGAGTGAAGGGCAGGTTGCTCACGTGTTACTCACCCGTTCGCCACTAACCACCCCGAAGAGTGATCCGTTCGACTTGCATGTGTTAAGCACGCCGCCAGCGTTCGTCCTGAGCCAGGATCAAACTCTCCATCGAAAAACAATGACGAGCAAAACCTGACCAACCAACCCCCAAACAGAGGCCGGTCATCAAATTAATCTCAAAGAAACATCACCCCACCACCCCACAGGGCAGCAAGACGACGAGGCACACAAAAATGTGCATATTTAGCGATCCACCCCACAAAAGAGGCAGACCAACTGGCATTGACCTAAGCACGCTGTTGAGTTCTCGAACTTCCACCACACACCTTGGGCTCCGATTTCTCGGCGCCTTCCGGGGCAACCAGACCAACATAACTTGGTCCGAATCCCGGAGTCAAATCCTGCGATTCTCCTCCAGCGACCGCCGTCGGCGAACTCAAGCCCAGAAGGCTTGATCGTCATTGGTTGAGGTCCGCCACTCGGTCCGTCCGATCCGTTGTGCGGCTCGTCCGTTCCCCCGAGGGCTTGGTAAACATTACAGGGGTGTGTCGGCGGACGCAAATCGGCTGTGCAGCCCGGGCGTGTCGCGGTGGCCCGAGCCGGCCTGCCCAGCCGGTCTCCCTGGCCACGTGCCCCAGCCGTGTGTCTCCAGCCATGTGTCCCCGGCGCGGTCCCCGCGCCGTTCGCCCGGCCCGACACAGCGGCCCTCGCGGTGCCGCCCGGCACCCACGGGGCTCAGCGCTGGATGCGCAGTGCTCCGACGGTCTTCTTGCCGCGACGCACGATCACCATCTGCCCACCGAGCAGATCCTCCTGGCTCAGACGGGCGTCCGGCTCGGTGACCTTCATGTTGTTCACGTACGCCCCGCCCTCCTCGATCGCACGTCGCGCGGCCGAACGGCTCGCGACGACGCCGGACTCGGCCAGGGCGTCCACCACCGAGGGCCAGGTCTCCCCCACCTGCACCGTGGCGGCGTCCAGTTGGGTGGCGACGGCGGCGAGCGTGCGGGCGTCCAGGTCGCGCAGTTCACTGCGCCCGAACAGGGCCGCTGCGGCAGCCTCGGCGCCCTGCCGCTCGCCCACCCCGTGCACCAGGTCGGTGATGTCGTTGGCCAGCGCCCGCTGCGCCACGCGCAGGAACGGCTTCTCGGCCTGCTGGGCGGCGATGTCGTCGATCTCCTCGTGGGATCGCTCGCTGAACACCTTCAGGTAGGAGACGACCATCTCGTCCTCGGCGTTCAGGAAGTACTGGTGGAACGCGTAGGGCGAGGTCATCTCCGGATCGAGCCACACGGTGCCGGACTCGGTCTTGCCGAACTTCACCCCGTCCGACTTCGTCAGCAATGGGGTTGCCAAGGCGTGCACCCGAGCGCCCTCGGAGCGCCGGATCAAATCGACCCCGGCGGTGATGTTGCCCCACTGGTCCGACCCGCCGGTCTGCAGGGTCACGCCGTAGCGGCGGTACAGCTCCCGGTAGTCCAGCGACTGGAGCAGGACGTAGCTGAACTCGGTGTAGCTGATGCCCGCCTCGAGGCGGCTCTTCACCACCTCGCGGTCGAGCATGCGGTTCACCGAGAAGTGCTTCCCCACGTCGCGCAGGAAGTCGAGCGCCGAGATGCCGGACGTCCAGTCCAGGTTGTTCACGAGGGTTCCGGCGTGGGGGCCGTCCAGATCGATGAGGCGGCCGACCTGGGATCGGATGCGCTCCACCCACCCCGCCACGACGTCCACATCGTTCATCACACGCTCACCGGCCTGTTTCGGGTCGCCGATCAGCCCGGTCGAGCCCCCCACCAGCAGCACGGGGCGATGCCCCGCTCGCTGCAGCGCCCGGTGCACCATGATCTGCACCAGGTTGCCCATGTGGATCGACGGCGCGGTCGGGTCGAACCCCACGTAGGTCTTGACCGGGCCCTCATCGAAGTGGGCGCCCAGGGCGTCCAGATCGGTCGTGTGGGCGAGGAGCCCCCGCCAGGACAGGTCGTCGATCACGGCATTCACGGGGCACAAGGCTACCGCGCCGCCCCCGCCGCCCTCACCGCAGCTCGGCGAGCCGATGCGCGACCTCGTCCAGCTGCTCGGCCACCCGGACGCGGGCGGTGCCGCCCCGTCCGTCCCGGGCGTCGATCGAACCGGCCACGCTCAGCACCTCCAGCACGTCGGCACCCAGCCGTGGGTCGATGGCGGGCAGGTCGGACGCCGTCAGGTCCGTCAGCTCCATGCCCCGCTCCTCGCAGTACCGCACCGCCGCCCCCGAGATCTCGTGGGCCTGGGCGAACGGAACGCGCTGGCGCACCAACCAGTCGGCCACATCCGTGGCCAGCGAGAAGCCCGCCGGCGCGCGCTCCGCGAGACGGTCGGTGTGGAAGGTCAGCGTCGCGACCATGCCGGTCACGGCCGGCACCAGCACGCGGAGCTGGTCGAGCCCGTCGAAGATCGGCTCCTTGTCCTCCTGCAGGTCGCGGTTGTACGCCAGCGGCAGCCCCTTCAGCGTGGCCAGCAGCCCAGCGAGGTTGCCGATGAGGCGTCCGGCCTTGCCGCGGGCGAGCTCCGCCACGTCGGGGTTCTTCTTCTGCGGCATGATGCTGGAGCCGGTGGACCAGGCGTCGTCCAGCGTCACGAAACCGAACTCGACGGTGGACCACACGATCACCTCCTCGCTGATCCGCGAGAGGTCGACGCCGATCTGCGCCAGCACCCAGGCGGCCTCGGCCACGAGGTCGCGCGCGGCGGTGCCGTCGATCGAGTTGGCCACGCTGCCGTCGAAACCCAGCTCGGACGCGACGAACTCCGGATCGAGCCCCAGCGAGGTGCCGGCCAGCGCGGCGGACCCGTAGGGCGACCACGCCAGGCGCCGATCCAGGTCGGCGATGCGCTCGAGATCGCGCAGCAACGGCCAGGCGTGGGCCAGCAGGTGGTGGGACAACAGCACGGGCTGGGCTGACTGCATGTGCGTGCGGCCGGGCATGGGCGCCCCGAGGTGCTGCGTCGCCTGCGCGTGCAACGCCCCCACCAGCTCGCCCACGTCGGACGCCACGCCGGCCAGCTCCTCGCGCAGGTAGCTGCGGATGAGCGTCGCGATCTGGTCGTTGCGCGACCGGCCGGCGCGCAGGCGTCCGCCCAGCTCGGGGCCGACCCGCTCCATCAGGCCGCGCTCCAACGCGCCGTGGACGTCCTCGTCGGTGGGGGCCGCCGTGAACGCGCCGGAGGCCACGTCGGCGTCCAGCTCATCGAGCCCGGCGAGCATCCCGGCCAGCTCGTCGTCGGTCAGCAGCTCGGCGCGGTGCAGCGCCTTGGCGTGCGCGCGGGAGCCGGCGAGGTCGTGGCGGGCCAGCCGCCAGTCGAAGTGCGTGGACCTGCTCAGCGCGAACATCGCCTCCGCCGGGCCCCCCTCGAAGCGTCCACCCCAGAGCCGTCCGTCGCCTGCCTCGCTCACTGCCCCTCCTTGCCGCGCTCGCCCAGGGCGAGCAGGTGCTCGACCAGCGCCTCGCCCCCGGCGGGGTCGCGGCTGACGAGCAGAATCGAATCGTCGCCCGCGATCGTACCGAGCGCCGCGTCCACCCCCGCACGATCGATCGCCGAGGCGAGGAACTGCGCCGCTCCGGGCGGTGTCTTGAGCACCACGAGGTTGGCGGACGCCTCGGCCGTCAGCAGCAACTCCCCCAGCAACCGGCCCAACCGGTTCTCGGCGCGGCCCGCGTCGGCCGGCTCGGTGGCGCGCAGCACGTAGGCCAGGTCACCGCTCGGCGTGCGCACGCGCAGGGCACCGATGTCGGCCAGATCCCGGCTCAGCGTGCCCTGGGACACCCCGAACCCCTCGGCGCCCAGCCGCTCGGCCAGCTCGGTCTGGGACCGGATGGTGGCGTGCGTCAACAGCTCCACGATGCGCCCCTGCCGGGCCGCCTTCGAGGTGGGCACGGCGCGTTCGCTCACGCGGACGCCCCCAGCCACCCGGGCAGCGCGGCCACGAACGGCTCGAGCTGCTCGCGGGTCACGATGAGCGGCGGCGCGAGCCGCAGCACGTCGGGGCGCGGCGCATTGATGAGGAAGCCGTCCGCCAGCGCCTTGGCGTGCACGTCCTTGGCGACCGGTGCGGTCAGCACGACGCCGCGCAGCAGCCCGCGGCCCCGCACGTGGGAGATCTGCGGCAGCCCGAGCCCCTCGATGGCGGCGGCGAGCCAGTCGCCGGTGGCGGTGACGTGGGCGAGCAGGTCGTCCTCCTCGATGACCGCGATCACCTCCAGCGCCGCCCGGCACGCGAGCGGGTTGCCGCCGAACGTGCTGCCGTGGTGGCCGGCCTGCAGCAGGTCGCCGGCCGCCCCGAGCCCGACGCAGGCCCCGATCGGGACGCCCCCGCCCAACCCCTTCGCCAGGGTGACGAGGTCGGGCACGACCCCGTCATGCTCGGCGGCCAGCCAGGTGCCGGTCCGACCCACACCGGTCTGCACCTCGTCCAGCCACAGCAGGGCCCCGTGGGCCGTGCACAGCTCGCGGGCCCGGGCCAGCCACCCGTCCGGGGGCACGACGACGCCGCTCTCGCCCTGGATGGGCTCGACGACGACCGCCGCGACCGTGTCGTCCATCACCGCGGCGAGGGCGTCCGCGTCGCCAAAGGGCACCCATGTCACGTCCGGAACCAACGGCGCGAAGGGCGCCCGGTAGGCCTCGGTCGCCGTCAGCGACAGCGCCCCCATGGTGCGGCCGTGGAAGGACCCCTCCATGGCGATCACCTTCGTGCGGCCGGTGCGGCGGGTCGCCTTGAACGCCGCCTCATTGGCCTCGGTGCCCGAGTTGGCGAAGAACACGCGAGCGCCCAGGCCGGAATCCCCGGCCACGAGGGCGTCCAGCTTCTCGGCGAGATCGACCTGCACCCGGCTCGTGAACAGGTTCGAGACGTGCACCAGCGTCGCGGCCTGGTCCGCGATCGCGGCCACCAACCGCGGGTGGGCGTGGCCGAGCGCGTTCACGGCGATGCCGCCGAGCAGGTCGAGGTAACGGCGCCCCTCGGCGTCCCAGACGTAGGGGCCCTCGCCGCGCACCAGGGCGCGCGCCGGCGTCCCGAACGTGGTCATCAGCGCGTCGCCGTAGCGGGCCAGCAGGTCCGCGGACGCCGCGCCGCCCGGCTCGTGTGCCTGGGCCGGCGTCGCCGGATCGCTCGTGCGGCTCATGAGGGCACCACCATCGTTCCCACCCCTTCATCGGTGAAGATCTCCAACAGGATCGAGTGGGGCGCGCGGCCGTCCACCACCGTGGCCAGCGGGACACCGCCGTCGACGGCCGCCAGGCAGGCCTCCATCTTCGGAATCATGCCGCTGCTCAGCGTCGGCAGCATCGCGCGGAGCTCGTCGGCCGTGATGGCGGCGATGATCTCGTCGGTGCTCGGCCAGTTGGCGTACAACCCTTCGACGTCGGTCAGCACGATGAGCCGCTCGGCGCCCAGGGCCGCCGCCAGCGCCGCAGCCGCCGTGTCTGCATTGACGTTGTGGACCTCGCCGTCGGCGTCCGGGGCGACGGTGGCGACGACGGGGATGCGGCCGGCGTCGATGATGTCGGCGATCGCGGCGGTGTTGACGGCCGCCACCTCGCCCACGAGGCCGAGGTCGACGTGCTCACCCTGGATCACCGCGCCGCGGCGCTGGGCGGTGAACAGATTGGCGTCCTCACCGGACATGCCCACCGCGAGCGCGCCGTGGCTGTTCAGCAACCCGACCAGCTCGCGCCCGACCTGCCCCACGAGCACCATCCGGACGATCTCCATCGTCGCCGGCGTCGTGACCCGCAGCCCGCCCTTGAACTCCGGCGCGATCCCGACCCGCTGCAGCATCGCGTTGATCTGCGGCCCGCCGCCGTGCACCACGACGACGCGGACGCCGCAGCGCCGCAGGAAGACGACATCCTTGACGAAGGCCGCCTTGAGCTCGGGGCTCGTCATCGCGTTGCCGCCGTACTTGATGACCATCGTCGAGCCGGCGTACTTCTCCAGCCACGGCAGGGCCTCCACCAGGACGCCGGCCTTCGCGTAGGCGGCCTGCTGGGCCGCCGGGGTGCGGGTGAGGGTGGGGCTCATGAGGAGTACTCCGCGTTCTCCTTGACGTAGTCGTACGTCAGGTCGTTGGTCCAGATGGTGGCGGTCTCCGCGCCGGCGGCCAGATCGATCTCGACGGTGACGTCGCGGCCCTCGAACGGCACGAGCGAGCGGTCGTCACCCAGGGCGCCGCGGGCGAACACCGTGACGCCGTTGAACGCCACGCTCACCTGCCCGGGGTCAAACGTGGCGCTCGACGTGCCGGCGGCGGCCAGCACCCGGCCCCAGTTCGGGTCGTCGCCGAAGATGGCGCACTTGAACAGGTTGGACCGGGCCACGCAGCGGGCAACCTCGAGCGCGTCGGCCTCGGTGGCGGCGTTGACCACGCTGACCACCACGTCGTGGTGGGCGCCCTCGGCGTCGGTGATGAGCTGGCGGGCCAGCGACGCGCACACCCCGGCGAGGGCCTCGGTGAACTCCTCGGGGCTCGGAGTCACCCCGGACGCGCCGTTGGCGAGCAGGATCACGGTGTCGTTGGTGGACATGCAGCCGTCGGCGTCGGTGCGGTCGAAGGTGAGCGCGCAGGCGCGGCGCAGGGCGGCGTCCGCGGTGGCCGCGTCGAGGGCGGCGTCGGTGGTGACGACCACCAGCATCGTGGCCAACGCCGGGGCGAGCATGCCGGCACCCTTGGCCATGCCGCCGACGGTCCAACCGGCCTCGGAGGTGACGGCGGCCTGCTTACTGACCGTGTCGGTCGTCATGATCGCGCGGGCGGCGTCCGGGCCGCCCTCGGCTGAGAGCTGGGCGGCGGCGTCCGCGATGCCGGCGGCGACGGCGTCCATGGGCAGGCGGACGCCGATCAGCCCGGTGGAACAGACGGCCACCTGGTCGGGCGTCGTCGCGAGCGCGGACGCCGTGAGCTCGGCCATGGCGGCGGCATCGGCCAGCCCGTCGGGGCCGGTGCAGGCGTTGGCGCCACCGGAGTTGAGGACGACGGCGTCGGCGCGGCCGTCGGCCAGGGCGTCGATCGACCAGACGACCGGGGCGGCCTGGAAGCGGTTGGAGGTGAACACGCCGGCGGCGACGCGCTCGGGGCCGGTGTTGACGACGAGGGCCAGGTCGGGGTTGCCCGACGCCTTGATGCCGGCGGCCACCCCCGCGGCGGTGAACTGGCTGGCAGCGGTGACGCTCACGGTGCGACTCCCCACGTGGTGAGGCCCAGGGTCTCGGGGAGGCCGAGGGCGAGGTTCATGGACTGGACGGCCCCGCCCGCGGTGCCCTTGGTGAGGTTGTCAAGCACGGCGACCGCGACCAGCCGGTTCGCGGCGGCGTCGACGCCCACCTGGACCTGGATGTGGTTGCTGCCCAGCACCGACTGGGTCATGGGCCACTGCCCGGGGGGCAGGACGTGCACGAACGGCTCGTCGGCGTAGAAGTCGGCGTAGGTGCGGTGCGCGTCCTCGGCCTGGAGCGGCGTGGCCAGGGGGGCCGTGACCGTGGCGAGGATGCCGCGCGACATCGGCACGAGCACGGGGGTGAACGAGACGGTCGGGTTCGCCGCGCCGAGGCGGCGGAAGTTCTGCAGCATCTCGGGCACGTGGCGGTGGACGCCCCCGACGCCATACGCGGACGCCGAGCCCATCAGCTCGGCACCGAGCAGGTGGGGCTTGAGGGATTTCCCCGCGCCGGAGGGACCGGTGGGGGCGACCACGACCGTGTCGTGGGCATCGGTCAGGCCGGCGGCGATGGCCGGGGCGAGCGCGAGGGTGACCGTGGTCGGGAAGCAGCCGGGCACGGCGATGCGCTTCGTCGCGGCGAGCACCTCGCGCTGGCCGGGAAGCTCGGGCAGGCCGTAGGGCCAGGTGCCGGCGTGGGGCGTGCCGTAGAACCGCTCCCAGTCCTCGGCCGAGCGGAGGCGGAAGTCCGCGCCGGCGTCGATGACGAGGGTGTCCTCGCCGAGCTGGGCCGCGACCTCGCCGGACGCGCCGTGCGGCAGCGCGAGGAAGACGACGTCGTGACCCGCGAGGTTTTCGACGGTGGTGTCCGCGACCACGCGGTCGGCCAGGGCCGACAGGTGGGGCTGGTGCTGGCCGAGCGGCGACCCGGCGGACGCCTTGGCCGTCAGGGCGCCGATCTCGATGTCGTCCCGCACACTCAGGAGCCGGAGGATCTCGCCCCCGGCATATCCCGTGCAACCGGCGACGGCGATGCGCGTCTTCATGTCACATATCATGCAGTGTCATACATGGTTATGCAAGCACGGGGTGGCCACGGCTCAGGGGCGGGGGTCCTCCGCCAGCTCCTGGGGCTGGGTTTCGGGCGCCACGGGGGCGCCGGAGAGGTAGGCGGCCCGGGCCAGGATGTTTGTCGCCACCGAGGAGACGACCAGCAGGGCCGCAACGGTGACCACCGTCTTGAGGCCATCGGTGACGGTCGCGGTGCCGAGGGCCACGCGGTGCACGAACGCGGCCACCACGATGAGCGGCAGCCCCATCCCCGTGGCCGGGGACATGACGTTGATCCGCGCGAAGGCATCGCGCTGCCGCAGCATGGCGATGGCGCTGACGAGCACGAACAGCGCTCCGGCCACGACCATGACGCCCGAGAGCACCTCGAGCACGACGAACGCGGTGCCGGTCATCGACGCCCCCTGGTGATGATGCGGGCCAGCGCGATGGTGGCCAGGATGCCGAGCAACGCGGCCAGCATGGCGGCGTCCACGACGGCGGCCGACTGGGTCTGCATGCCGAGCAGCACCAGCAACCCGATGGCGCTGAAGAACACCAGATCGCCCACCACGGCGCGGCTGGCGGCGTCCGTGGCCGTGCCGATGCGCACCAGGCCGAGCACGATGGAGACGGCCAGGATGCCCGTGGCGATCCACACTCCGACGATCATGCGGCCTGCACCTCCCCCGCCCGGCGGCCGCGCGTGGCGCGCAGCAGGCGGGTCTCCATCTCATCCAGGCCGGCGATGATGTCGGCGCGGCTGCGGGCGTACAGGCTGTGGACGTAGAGCACGGGCGGCTCACCGTCGCGGGCGGACGCGGTGCCGAGCACGATCGTGCCCGGGGTGATGGTGATCGAGGACGCCATGACGGTCACCTCCAGATCGGTGCGGCAACGCAGCGGGTACTCCACGATGGCCGGGGTCGAACCCACCCCCGGGGTGAGGGTGTCCCGGGCCACGTCGAACGAGCCCTTCACGACCTCGACGGCGATCCAGACCAGGTAGCCGAGCGCATACAGCACCCTCATCGCAGCACCGCCTCGGCGTAGGCAGTGGCGTCGGCGAGCGCCACGCCGGCGTCCGCCGCCACGGGGTAGAAGACCCCGGCGAAGACGAACAGGGCGACCGAGACCGCGATGAGCGCCAGCCCGGGCGCGGCGAGACCCAGCGGGACGCGGACGCCGTCGGGCAGCGCCGTGCGCGGGGCGCGTCCGAACTCGGGGTCATCGGGTGAATAGCTGTCCATCGGCGCCCCCCAGAACACCTCGCGCCACAAGCGGGTCAGCGCCATCAGCGACGCGATCGAGGCGAGGATGACGGCCCCGATGAGCGCGGCGGCCACGCCGGCGTCCGCCTCGGCCGCCGCCCGCATGAGCCCCACCTTGCCCCAGAGCCCGGAGGTGGGCGGCAGCCCCACCAGGGAGAACAAGCCGAGGGCGAAACCGACGGCGACCACCCGGTCGCGCCGCATGAGGCCGCTCAGCCGGTCGTAGCGGCCGCTGCCGTAGGTCTGTTCGATGGCGCCGGTGAGGAGCAGCAGGCCGCCGACGGTGATGACGTGGTGCGCGAGGTAGAACAGGCCCGCGCCCAGCGAGGCGGCGCTGAACACGACGAGCGCGATCAAAATGTGCCCGATGCCGGAGACCATCTGGAACGCGATGGCCGACCGGAGGCGGCCCACGCCGGCGGTGCTGACCGCGCCCACCAGCATGGTCGCGATCACGACGGCCAACAGCACCCCCACCCAGGGCACCACCTCGCCGTACGTCGTCGCGACGATGCGGAAGATCGCGTAGAGCGCCACCTTGGTGTGCAGCCCGGAGAACAGCGCCATGATGCCGGCGGAGGTGGCGGGGTAGGCACTGGGCAGCCAGCCGTGCACGGGAAAGACGCCGGCCTTCACCGCGAGCGCGAGTAGCACCATGCCGATGGCCAGGCCCAGCCGGGGATCCTGGGCCGCGGCACCCTGCAGCACGGCGAGGTTGACCGTGCCGGCCACCGCGTAGACGAAGCCGACACCGAGAAGCAGGAACGTGCTGGTGAGCAGGTTGACCAAGATGTAGACGCGACCGACGCCGAGGCGGCGCCACGTGCCGGTGACGGCCAGCAGGACGTAGCTGGGCAGCAGCATCACTTCGACGAAGACGAAGAGGTTGAACAGGTCGCCGGTGAGCAGCGCGCCGTTCACGCCCGCGATGAGCATGACCACCAGCGGCGGGACGAAGCGGTAACGGTCCTCGCCCGTCAGCGTCAAGTACCAGGCGGCCGCCGCGGCCATCAGGCCGGTGAGCACCAGCATGAGCGCGGACGCGGCGTCCGACACGAACGGGATCGCGACTCCGGGGACGAAGGCGCCCACATTGTGGGCCACCACCGGCTCGGCTGCATGGTGGACAAACAGGGCGCCCGCGGCCACGGCGGAGACCAGCGGCGTGCCGACCATCGCCACGCGGTCGACGAGGCGGTGGCGGATCACGACGAGCAGGCCGGACACGAGCAGCGGCACGGCGACGAAGAGGGGCAGCAGCGCAGGGTTCATCAGACGTGGGTCTCCCCCGTGGCCGGCGTCTTGTGGGTGTCGTCGTTGTGGCCGAGGACGGCGAACGTGAGCATGACGACGGTGACGGCCAGCGTGATGACGATGGCGGTCAACACGAACGCCATGGGCAACGGGTCGCCCATGAGGGCCGGGTCGGTGGTGTCGCTGAGCGGCTCGGAGCGCCACGCGGGCACACCGGCGGCGAGCAGCACGAAGTTGGCGGCGTGGCTGAGCACGGCGATGCCGAAGACCGAACGCACCATGCTGCGCGAGAGCAGGAGGTAGGTGCCTCCGGCGACGAGGACTCCGACGGTGACGGCGAGGATCATCGGCCCAGCTCCTTCGGCGGCGTGCCCTCGGCGAGGAAGCGCGAGCGGACGCCGACGCGTCCGGCTGCGGCGGGCTCACCCCGCACCGTGTCGAGCGGGCCGGGCAGCTCGCCCTCGACGGCCTCGTCTGCGCGCTCACGGGTGCTCTCGCCGCCGTCGCGGGTGAGGCTGTCACCGCTGGTGCCCAGCAGGTTGAACGCGAGCATCACCAGGCCGATGACGGCGAGGTAGACGCCGACGTCGAACAGCATCGAGGTCACCAGATGGACGCCGCCCAGGTAGCCGTGGATCGGTTCGAGGAACGAGGACGCGAAGGCCAGGCCGAACAGGCCGGTGACGACCGCGATCACCACGCCCCAGCCGATGAGCCGGATGGGCAGGCGCGGCGGGCCGATCTGGCGGTCGCGCGACGTCGAGAGGTAGATCAGGCCGACGACCGCGGAGCCGACCAGCGCGGCGATGAAGCCGCCACCGGGTTCGTTGTGGCCGCGCCAGAAGATGAGCGCGGAGAGCACGACCAGCACCGGCACCATGAAGCGCAGCACCAGCTGCATGGGCAGGACGTTCGACCAGGCGTCCGTGATCGCGCGGTGGGCGGGGGTGCCCTCCGGGCGCAGGGCCAGCTCGGGCGGGGGCACGTGGGTGCGGTCCTCCTCCGGGCTCGGATCGAGCTGACGGTGCCGCACGGACGACACGAGGGCGAGAATCGCGATGCCCGCCATGCCGAGTACGGTGAGCTCACCCAGGGTGTCGAGCGCGCGGAACTCGACGAGGATGACGTTCACGATGTTCTGGGCGCTGGTGACGTCGGTGGCGTTGCCGGCGTAGTAGTCGGCGACGTCGGAGCGGGGCCGGCGAGCCGCGAGGAACCAGGTTGCCCCGCCGGCGGCCAGGCCCATGCCCACGGCGATGGCGCTGGCCTTGGCGACGCGCGGCGTCGTCTTGAAGTTGAAGTGGGTCGGCAGCTTCTGCAGCATCAGCATGATGACGATGACCGTGAGCGATTCCACGAGCAGCTGGGTGAGGGCGACGTCGGGGGCGCCAAGGGCCAGGATCTGGACAGTGGAGATGATGCCGATCGCCGAGAGGCACAAGGTGGCGGCGAGGCGCGAGGTGGTGAGGCACAGGCAGACGACGGACGCGGCGATGAGCAGGCAGACCACGACGTCGACGGGTTGGGTGAGCGCCACGGGGCCGACCGCGAAGGCGGGCGTCCCTGGGGCGACGAGCACGAGGCCGGGCAGCACCACGGCGAGGTACGCGCCGAACAGGACGGCGAGGTGCCGGTCGGGGTGGTCGGAGACGAAGACGCGCACCCACGGCCGGGCGGCGGCCCGCAGGCCGTCGTGCAGCGCTCCGATGACGACTGCACCGTCGACGGGGAAGCGGTGGGCCTCCAGCACCGGCCACAGGGCGGCGCGGCGGGCGATGACGACCCCGCCGAGCGCGAACACCACGAGGGTGGCGATGAGCTCGGGCGTGATGCCGTGCCACAGGGTGAAGTGGGCGTGGGGATCGCTCAGTGGCAGGGCGGCGCGCGTGGCGAGGTCGACCGGGGCGTCCAGCAGGAAGGCGGCCAGGCCCAGGGGTACCCCGGTGAGGATCGGGACGGCCGCCGCGCCGAGCATCACGCCCTCATGGGGGTGGAGCTCGTGGTCGGAGTCCCGATCGGCGCCGCGGCCGTCCACGAACCCGCCGAACAGGATCTTGGTGCAGTAGGCGAAGGTCAGCACGGACGCGCCCGCGGCGAGCACGAGGGCGAGCCAACCGGTCCAGGCCGCGCCGGGGGCGTCCAGCAGCGCCGCGAAGAGCGACTCCTTGGAGATGAAGCCGAGCAGCGGGGGCAGCCCGGCCATGGACGCGGCCCCCACGGCGGTGACCGTGAAGCTGAGCGGCATGCGCCGCCACAGCACCGGCAGGCGGCGGAGGTCGCGGGTACCGGTGGAGTGGTCGACGACGCCGACCATCATGAACAGGCCCGACTTGAACAGGGCGTGCGCGATGGTGTGGATGACGGCCGCGGCCAGGGCGGCCTCCGTGCCGACGCCGATCGTGGCGACGATGAGGCCGAGCTGGCTCACCGTCGAGTAGGCCATCAGCTTCTTCAGGTCCGTCTGCGTGAGGGCGAACCAGGCCCCCAGCGCGGCGGTGAACAGGCCAGCCGAGATCAGGGCCGCATTCCAGACCGGGGCCGCGTGGAACGCCGGGCTGAACCGCATGAGCAGGAAGATGCCCGCCTTCACGACGGCCGCAGCGTGCAGGTAGGCGCTCACAGGCGTGATGGCGGCCATCGCGTCCGGGAGCCACACGTGGAAGGGGAACTGCGCGCTCTTGGTGAACCCGGCGAGCAGCACGAGGGTGGCGACGACGGCGGTGAAGGTGCCATCGGTGGTCCACACGTCGGACGCCAACGCCGCGGTGAGGTTGGTCGTCCCGGTGCGCACGACGATGAGGGCGACGCCGGCCAGCAGGGCGAGGCCGCCCATGAACGTGAGCAGCAGCGTCCGCATGGACGCCGCCTCACCGGCGTTGCCGGAACGAGCGATGAGGAAGAACGACGCCAGGCTGGTGAGCTCCCAGCAGATGAACAGCACCACCAGGTCGTCGGCCATCACCAGGCCGACCATGGCCAGGGTGAACACGGTCATGACGAGGTAGAAGCTGAGTTGCGAGCCGCGGCCGAGGTAGTCGGTGGAGTACACGAACACGACGGCGCCGATCAGCAGCGCGATCAGGCTGAACACGACGCCCAGGCCGTCCAGGCGCAGGGCGAACGCGACGCCCAGGGCCTCGACCCACGGAACCGCGAACGTCGGGGTGCCACCGGCGAAGACCTCGGCTATCGCGGGCCACAGGGTGGCGGTGGCGGCCAGGTAGAGCGCCGCCAGGGGCCAGCCCGCGGCACGGCCCAGGAACCGGTTGAGCAGCGGCGTGAGCACCACGGCGAGGGCGAGCACGCCGAGCGTCCAGACCATGCTCATGGGCGGGGGCACCTCGTTTCGGCGGATCGACGTCGTGCTAGAGGGGGCCGCGCCGTTGGCGCAGCAGCTCGCCGCAGTCTACCG
The DNA here is from genome assembly GCF_038502305.1 of Propioniciclava soli. Taxonomy (NCBI): domain Bacteria; kingdom Bacillati; phylum Actinomycetota; class Actinomycetes; order Propionibacteriales; family Propionibacteriaceae; genus Propioniciclava; species Propioniciclava soli. Next base: position 1,351,554 of record NZ_CP115965.1, on the reverse strand, counting down.
GGTCTGCTCCGTCCTCCGAGCACACGCCACCCGACAGCGCTCCTCCCACCTGCCGGACGCTGGTGCTGGCCTGGGGGTGCTCAGTCCTGCCGGCTGACGTCGGTGGTGTGCACCACGAGCTCGCCGGCGGCGTCACACTCGTCGAGGTCGACCCACGCGTGGACCGCCCAGTCGTGGTTGCCCTCAGGGTCGGCGACGATCTGGCGCACCTGCCAGGTGCGGCCCTTCGCCTCGACGTCGAAGAAGCGCGGGCCGCGGGCGTCGGCGTCCGTGCCGAGCCGGTCGTGTTCGGCGTAGTAGAGCTCCAGGGCCTCGTCCCAGTGGCGGCGGGTCATCACGACCTGCTGGCCGGTCTCCAGGGACGCGAGCGCGTCCAGGTCGTCGTCGGCCATCAGCTCGATGCGGCGCCACAGGGCGTTGCGGACGAGGACGCGGAAGGCGCGCTCGTTTCCGGTGACCGGGCGGGCCGGGGGTGGCGGCGCGTCCTCGGCGGGCGTTGCCTCCCCGGCCATGCCGGCGAGCTTCGTCCACTCATCGAGCAGTGAGGAGTCGACGAGCCGGACGACCTCCCCGAGCCACGCGATCAGGTCACCGAGCTCGTCGGTGCGCGACGCCTCGGGCACGGTCTGGCGCAAGGCCCGCCACGCGTCGGAGAGGTAGCGCAGGAGCAGGCCCTCGGAGCGCTGGATCTTGTAGTGGGCCACGAACTCGCCGAACGTCATGCCGCGGGCGTACATGTCGCGGACGACGGCCTTGGGCGACAGCGGGGTCTCGGCCAACCAGGGGTGCGTCGTGGCGTAGAGGCCGTACAGCTGTTCGAGCGGCTCGGCGAGCGGGCGCGGCCACGTGACCTCGTCGAGGATCTCCTGACGCTCCTCGAACTCCACACCGTCGGCCTTCAGCTCCGCGACCACCTCGCCACGCTCGCGGAACTGCTGGGCGAGCAGGATCACCATGGGGTTCTCCAGGGTCGCCTCGACCACGCTGACCACGTCGAGGGCGTACTCCGGCGATGCCGGGTCGAGGGTCTCGATGGCGGCCAGCGCAAAGGCGCTGAGCGGCTGGTTGAGCGCGAAGTCGCGCTGCAGATCGACGCTGACGGAGTACAGGCGTCCTCCCCGGGTGGGCTCGTCGCGGCGCACGACGATCCCCGCCCGGACGAGGGAGCGGGCGAGCTGGGCGGCCCGCCGGATGAGACGACGGCGGGTGGCGGCGTCCGGGTTGACCGAGTCGATGAGCCGCACGAGCACCTCGGCGGTGTCGACGTCGCGCTGCAGGAGGTTGAGCAGCAGGGCGTGGCTGATGGACAGGCGGGGGTGGAGCTCCTCGGGGGTGGACGCGATGAGCTTGGTGAACGTCGACTCGGTGTAGTTGACGAAGTCGGGCGGCGGCTGCTTGCGGCGGACGGAGCGGAGCTTCTTCGGGTCGCCGGCGAACTTGGCGAGAATACGGGCGTTCTCCACCTCGTGCTCGGGGGCCTGCGCGACGACGTAGCCGACGGTGTCGTAGCCGGCGCGGCCCGCGCGTCCGGCGATCTGGTGGAACTCGCGGCTGCGCAGGACGCGCTGGCGGCGTCCGTCGAACTTGGTGAGGGCGCTGAACAGTACGGTGCGGATGGGGACGTTGATGCCGACGCCCAGAGTGTCGGTGCCGCAGATCACCGCGAGCAGGCCGCGCTGGGCGAGGCGCTCCACGAGGCGCCGGTAGCGGGGCAGCATGCCGGCGTGGTGCACGGCGATGCCGGAGCGGAGCAGCTTTTCCAGCGTGGTGCCGAAGCCGCCCGCGAAGCCGAACCCCTTGAGCGCCTCACCGATCTCGGCACGGCGCGCGGGGTCGGTGATGCCCTGGCTGAGCAGCGCCTGGGCTCGCTCGACGGCCGCCGCCTGGGTGCCGTGGACGACGTAGACGGGCGCCTGGTGGGTGGCGATGAGCTGCTCGATCGTCTCGTGGATGGGCTCGAGCGACCACGAGAACGACAGCGGGACCGGCCGCTCCGCCCCGCCGATCACGGCGGTCTCGCGTCCGGTGGCGGTGGTGAGCCGCTCGGCGAGCCGGGTGACGTCGCCGAGGGTGGCCGACATGAGTAGGAACTGCGCCTGGGGCAGCTCCACGAGCGGAACGTGCCAGGCCCAGCCTCGGTCGGGGTCGGCGACGAAGTGGAACTCGTCCATGACGACCTGCCCCACGACGGCGTCCACCCCTTCGCGGAGGGCGATGTTGGCCAGAATCTCGGCGGTGCAGCACACGATGGGGGCGTCGGCGTTGACGGCGGCGTCACCGGTGACCATGCCGACGTTCTCGGCGCCGAAGGTGTCGACCAACGCGAAGAACTTCTCGCTCACCAGCGCCTTGATGGGGGCGGTGTAGTACGTCCGGACGCCGCGGGCGAAGGCCGCGAAGTGCGCCGCGGTGGCGATCAGCGTCTTGCCCGAGCCCGTGGGGGTGGTGACGATGACGTTGTTGCCGACGAGGAGTTCGAGCAGCGACTCCTCCTGGTGGGGGTACAGGGTCAGTCCCTGCGCCGTGGCCCAGGCGACGAAGCCGGTCTCCAGGTCGTCGGGGTCGGCGGAACCGTCGGGGGGCAGAAAGTCGGTGATCACCATGGCCCACCCATCCTTCCACGCGGGCGTCGGGCGGCACGACTGTCCCCGCTTCCTGTCGTCAGGCCCACCACCCCCGGTGGTTCGCTCGACTCTGTGGTGTGGCGCCCGACTCCCTGGCAGAACAAGCCCCACTACCCTGCCGGAACCGTCGCTTCCCTAGCGCCACGCTCGCCACCCTGCGCGGATCGCACCACCCCAGCGTTGCACCACCAGGGTCGTCGATTGCGGACAGGGAGGCGGGCGCTCCGGCAGGGAGGCGGGCGCAGCGGCAGGGAGGCGGGCGCAGCGGCAGGGAGGCGGCTGCGCTCCGTGAGTCGACGCGGCGTCGTGCGAGCCCACGTGGCGCACCTCAACAGCACGTGGCGCAGTGAAGCTCACGTGGAGGCCCGTGCAAGGCCCGCCACGTGAGGCCCACTGCGCCACGTGGTGACCACGTGCGCCACGTGAGTTCCCCTGCGCCACGTGGTGAGCGCGATCATGGGCGACCCCCGTGGTGGAGGAGTCCGTGTGCGCGCTCCACGCGCCAGGATGGGTCAGGCCCGCAGCTCGGCACCCCACGCGCGCGCCGCCTCGGCGACGGCGGCGGCGCGGGCCTGGGCCACCTCGGCGTCGGTCAGCGTCCGATCCGGCGCGCGGAACCGCAGCGCGAACGCGACGGACTTCTTGCCCGCCGGCACCGGATCGCCTGTGTAGACGTCGAAGAGGCGCACCGATTCCAGCAGCGTTCCGCCGCCCGCGACCAGCGCGGACTCCAGCGACGCCGCGCCGACGGACTCCTCCACCACGAGCGCCACGTCCTCCTTCACCACCGGGTGCGTCGACACCGCGGCGACCGAGCCGGGCTCGCCGGCCAGCGAGAGCAGCAGGTCGAGGTCCAACTCGAGGGCGGCCGTGCGGGCCGGGAGGTCGAAGGCCTTGATGACGCTGGGGTGCAGCTCGCCGGCGTGGCCGACGACCGTCCCGGACACGACCAGCTCGGCGCACCGCCCCGGGTGCCACGGCATGACGGACGCCGGCGCCCGCGTCAGCTCGGCGCCCACGGTCGTCGCCACGAGCTCGGCCAGGCCGAACGCCTGCCGCCAACCCGCGGGCTGCGCGGGGCCGTCCCAGCCAGCCGGAAGCCAGTCGCCTGCCACCACGGCCGCGAGATGACGCGGCTGCTCGGGCAGGGTCGCCTCGATGGCGGCCAGGTCGGACTCCGACGGGCGGCCCGACACCCCGGGCAGCGGAGTCGGCTCGTCGCCGGCCGAGAAGAACACCCGGCCCGCCTCGAACAGCGCCACGTCATCGATGCCGCGCGAGGCGTTGCGCGCGAGCGCCCCGAACAGCCCGGGCAGGATCGTCGTGCGCAGCACCGGCGCGGTGTCGGCCAGCGGGTTCGCCAGCCGGACGCCGCGGCGGCGCCGATCGTCGGCCAGCAGCCCGAGCGCGTCGGCGTCCGCCTGGCCCACCCACGGGAACGTGAGCACCTCGACGAAGCCGCTCGTGGCGACCGCCCGCGTGACGGCACGCCGCAGGTGTTGCTCGCGGGTGAGGCCGCGTCCGGCGGGCGCGGTGGGCACCACCGATGGAATACGGTCGTACCCCACCTTGATGCCGACCTCCTCGACGTAGTCGAAGGGGTCCACGAGGTCGCTGCGCCAGGTCGGCGGGGTCACGGTGAGGGACGCCCCCGGCGCCGCCTCGCCGCCGTCCGCAACCGGCTCGTCCACACCCGCCACGCGCACCCCGGAGGCGGTCAGGATCGCCACCACCTGATCGGCGCTCACCGGCATGCCGAGGATCCGCTCCGGCAGGTTCGCAGCGAGCGTCTGGGTGGGCATCGCGGGCACGGACCCGGCCACCGTCTCGGCGACGAGCTCTCCCCCGCCCAGCTCCACCAGCAGCTCGGCCACCCGTCGGGCGGCGGAGTAGGCGGCGCCGGCGTCCACGTGGCGTTCGAAGCGCTTGGACGCCTCGCTCACCAGTCGGTGCCTGCGCGAGGTTCGCGCGATGCTGATCGGATCGAAGTGGGCGGCCTCGATGACGATGCGGGTCGTCGCGTCGCGCAGCTCGGTGGTCTCCCCGCCCATGACGCCGGCCAAGCCGATCGGGCCGGTCTCGTCGGTGATCAGCAGGTCCTCGTCGTCCAGCCGACGCGTCACGCCGTCCAGCGTCACGAGCGTCTCCCCACCGCGGGCGCGCCGCACGACGAGGGGCCCGGCGAGGGCGTCCGCGTCGTAACAGTGGTTCGGTTGGCCGGTCTCGAGCATGACGTAGTTGGAGATGTCGACGCTCAGCGAGATCGAGCGCATGCCGCAGGCCGCCAGCCGCTGGCGCAGCCAGCTCGGGCTGGGTGCCGCCGGGTCGAACCCCTCGACCGTCAGCGCCACGAACAGCGGGCAGGCGTCGGACTCCAGCCGCACCGGATACCCGCCCTCGGACGCCGCCGGTGTCGGGTGGGCGATCACGTCGGTGAACGCCACCCCGAGCGACTGGGACGCCTCGCGGGCCAGGCCGCGCACCGACAGGCAGTGCCCCATGTCGGAGGTGATCGGCATGTCGAGCACCTCGTCGGCCACCCCCATGGCGTCCAGCGCCGGAGCGCCGAGCACCCACGGCTCCCCCGCCGCGTCGATGTCACCCAGCACGATGATGCCGCTGTGGTCCTCGCCCAGGCCCAACTCGTCCTCGGCGCAGATCATGCCGTCGCTGAGGTGCCCGTAGGTCCTGCGGGAGCCGATGGTGAAGCCGCCCGGTTGCGTGGGGTCCGGCAGCGTCGTGCCCGGCAGCGCCACCACCACGTGGTCACCCGGGGCGAAGTTCAGGGCACCGCAGATCACGCCGCGCGGCCAGTACCCGCCCCCCGGGGAGCCGATCCGCTCCACCGTCTCGCCGCGCAGCGGCCCCGGGGCGGCGTCGGGGGCCAGCTCGGCGCCGACGTCCACGTGGCACCACCGGATGGTCTTGCCGTTCTTCTGCGGCTCCTCGACGAAGTCGACGACCCGGCCGATGACCAGCGGCCCTGTGACGTCGCCGCCCACGGCCTCGACGCGCTCCACCTCCAGGCCGGCGCGCACCAGCGCCTCGCCCAGCTCGCGGCCCGACAGACCCGCGGGCAGCGCGGCGTACTCGGCGATCCAGCTCTTCGTGACCCTCACCGGGACTCCCCCTTCAGCGACCGGCTGAACCGGACGTCGCCCTCGACCATGTCGCGCATGTCCTCGGCGTTGTTGCGGAACATGAGCGTGCGCTCGATGCCCATGCCGAACGCGAACCCGCTGTAGACGTCGGCGTCCACGCCCGCGGCGCGCAGCACGCGGGGGTTGACGACGCCGCAGCCGCCCCACTCGATCCAGCCCTCGCTGCGGCAGGTGCGGCAGGGCGCGTCCGGATTGCCGACGGAGGCGCCGTGGCACACGAAGCACTCCAGATCCATCTCCGCGCTGGGCTCGGTGAACGGGAAGTAGTTGGGCCGGAAACGCGTTGTCACGTCGCCGAACATCGCCTGCGCCAGGTGATCGAGCGTGCCCTTCAGGTGCGCCAGCGTGATGCCCTTGTCGACCACCAGCCCCTCGATCTGGTGGAACGCCGGGACGTGCGTGGCGTCGAACTCATCGGAGCGGAACACCTTGCCCGGACACACGACGTAGACCGGCAGCTCGCGGTTGAGCAGCGCGCGGATCTGCACCGGCGAGGTGTGCGTGCGCAGCACGCGGTGCGCCGAGGCGGGCTCGACGAACAGCGTGTCGGTCTCGGCGCGGGCCGGGTGGTCGGGGTGCAGGTTGAGGGCATCGAAGTTCATCCACTCGGCCTCGACCTCGGGGCCCTCGGCGATCTCCCAGCCCATGGCGACGAACACGTCGCCCATCAGGTCCATCAGGCCGGTGATCGGGTGGATCGCCCCCTGCGGCGCCAGCGCCACCGGCAGCGTCACGTCGATGGCCTCCCGCGTGAGCGCCTCCTCCAGCTCGGCGGCCTCGATCTCCTCGGCACGCGCGGCCAGGGCGGCGTTGATCTGCCCCCGCGCGGCCCCCATGCGGCGGCCGGCGTCCTTGCGGGCGGCCGGCGGCAGGGCGCCGATCTCGCGGTTGGCCAGCGCGATCGGCGACCGGTCGCCGGTGTGCGCCAACCGCGCGGCCTTCAGCGAGGCGCTGTCGGACGCCGCCGCGAACGCCCCCAGGGCGTCCGCCACGGTCGCCGCCAGCGACTCCTCGCTCAGCGCCGACACCTGCTTCGGGTCGTACTGGTCGTTCGGGCCCGACATGGGCTCTCCTTCGTGGCTACTCAACGTGCTCTCAGGTGGCGTGCGGTTCGGCGGGTCTGCGCTTCGAGCCGCGAGGGCAGCGCCCCGCGGCGGAAGGCGCTCAGGCCGTGCGCTGCGCGGACGCCGAGGCGTACAGGCAGATCGCGGCGGCGGTGGCCAGGTTCAGCGACTCGGCGTGGCCGTAGATCGGCACGGCCACGGTGGTGTCGGCCAGGTCGAGGTGTTCGGCCGGCAGGCCCCACGCCTCGTTGCCCATCACCCAGGCCGTCGGCCGGCCGAGCTGCTCCCCGAGATCGGTCAGGTCGACCCCGGCGTCCCCGTCGGTGGCGAACACCTGCATGCCGGCGGCGCGGCAGGCCTCGATGGTCGCCTCCAACTCCACGCCGACCACGACGGGGAGGTGGAACAGGCTGCCAACCGAGGCGCGCACCGTCTTGGGGTTGTAGACCTCGACCGAGTCGGAGCTGAACACGACGGCGTCCGCGCCGAAGGCGTCCGCGCACCGGATCACCGTGCCCGCGTTGCCGGGGTCGCGGATCTGGGCGCAGATGACGATCAGCGCCACGTCCTTGCGCTCGTGCTTCTTCTTGGGCTGCGTCGGATCCTTGCGGCGCGTGCCGAGCACGGTCGAGAGGTCGACGTCGACGCGGTTGGCGACGGCGATGACGCCCTGGGGCGTCACGGTGTCGGACATCGTGCCGAGGTTCTGCTCGCTGACGGCGTAGACCGGGACGGCCTCGGCGCGGGCGGCGTCGATGAGGTCGACGTTGGCGGCGGCGTCCGACCAGCGCACGAACAGCGACTCGACCACGCCCGGCACCGCGAGGGCCTCGCGGACCCCCTGGCGTCCCTCGACCAGGAACAGGCCGGATTCACGGCGCTCCTTGCGGCGCAGCAGGCTGCGCGCCTTGCGCAGGTCGGCGTTGCTCGGCTCCTCGAGCTCGATGCGTTCGCTCATCATCCCTCCGAATCTCGCGTCGCCCAGCCTTGCACATCTGACGGACGCGAACATGCGCGCGCGGCAGCCCGGGACACGTGGGAACCCCGGCTGCCGCGCGGCGTGGACCGTCTCAGGCGGCGGCGGGCTGGCTGGCCTTGGCCAGCTCGACCAGCGACGCGAACGCCTGCTCGTCGGTCACGGCCAGATCCGCCAGGATCTTGCGGTCGACCTCGACACCGGCGGCCTTCAGGCCGGAGATGAACCGGTTGTAGGTCATGCCGTTGGCGCGGGCGCCGGCGTTGATCCGCTGGATCCACAGGCGGCGGAAGTCGCCCTTCTTGTCCTTGCGGTGGTCGTAGCTGTACGTGTAGCTGTGGAGCAGCTGCTCCTTGGCCTTGCGGTACAGGCGCGAGCGCTGGCCGCGGTAGCCGGACGCCTCGTCCAGCACCTCACGGCGCTTCTTCTTCGCGTTCACGGAGCGCTTGACGCGAGCCATGGTGGTATCTCCTCGTGGGTGTCAGTTCGGGTGGGTCACTTGCCGAGCAGGCGCTTGGCGGTCTTGGTGTCGGCCTCGCTCAGCACGACGTCATTGCTCAGGCGGCGGGTGCGCGTCGTGGGCTTGTGCTCGTTGAGGTGCATCTTGCCGGCGCGGCGGCGCATGATCTTGCCGCTGCCGGTGACCCGGAACCGCTTCTTGGCACCGGAGTGCGTCTTCATCTTCGGCATGTCGCCGCTCCTTCTTTCTTCGGCACGACCCCGGGCGCGAGGTCGCAGGTTCTTGGCACACGGATCCCGGGCGGGCCCGTGCGGATGGCGATCGACGTCAGATGACGTCGGGATCCAGGTTGTCGGCCGGCCCCCGCTTGCGCCGGGGCTGGGCGGACGCGTGCGCCGCGGCCCGCTGCTCGGCGGCCTCCCGGGCCTCGGCCTCGGCGTCGGCCTGACGCTGCTCGGCGCGGACCTGCTTGGCGGCCTGCTCCTCGGCGCGGGCCTCGGCCTTGCGCCGAGTGGGCGTGAGCACCATGAGCATGTTGCGGCCGTCCTGGCGCGGCTGGCTCTCGACGCTGCCGTCCTCCGCCACGTCGTCGGCGAGGCGCTTGAGCAGGTTGTAGCCGAGCTCGGGGCGGCTCTGCTCGCGGCCACGGAACATGATGGTGATCTTCACCTTGTCCCCGCCACGGAGGAAGCGGACCACGTGGCCCTTCTTCGTCTCGTAGTCGTGGTCGTCGATCTTCGGGCGGAGCTTCATCTCCTTGATGACCGTGTTCGTCTGGTTGCGTCGGCTCTCGCGCGCCTTCTGCGCGCTCTCGTACTTGAACTTTCCGTAGTCCATGAGCTTCGCGACCGGCGGACGGGCCTGCGGCGCGACCTCGACCAGGTCGAGATCCGCCTCGCGGGCCAGGCGCAGGGCGTCGTCAATGCGGACGATGCCGACCTGCTCGCCGTTGGGGCCGACCAGGCGTACTTCGTTCACATGGATGCGATCGTTGATGCGCGGTTCGGTGCTGATGGGTGTGCCTCCCTGTCGTGGTGGGCGTCGACACACGAAAAGGGCTCCCGCTGCGTGCGGAAGCCCAAGCCCAGCGGCACTCACCCCGACTCCCCGGGGGCACCGATACCCTGCCGGCCGGGGGCCGGGCGGGTGGGAGCTTGGCGACTCCACTTCGCAGCGAACGCACCCTCGACGGGTGGTCGAACCCGTCCATCCTATCGGACCCCGCGCCCTCGCCCAAGTCGGCTGCCCGCCCACGATGTGTCGGCGGACGCGGACGCCCGGTTCCGCCCCCTAGTCTGGTGCCTTTCACACCGACGTGCACGCACCCATCACCGAGCCCGGGAGGATCGCAGCATGGCCAAGGCCGCCACCGTGGAGGCCCGCGAGGTGTCGAAGGTCTTCTTCTCCGGATCGGATCCGGTGTGGGCCCTCGACGGCGTCTCGCTCACCCTCGACCCGGGGTCGTTCACCTGCATCGTGGGCCCGTCCGGCTGCGGCAAGTCGACGCTGCTGCGCATCATGGGCGGCCTGGAGCCGCTCACCTCCGGCGAGGTGCGGCGTCCCCAGAGCGGCCAGCGCGTCAGCGAGGCGTTCGTGTTCCAGGAGCACGGCGTGTTCCCCTGGATGACCGTGCTCGACAACGTGGCCTTCGGGCTGCGCATGAACGGGGCGGGGGCGTCCGCCCGGACGGCCACGGCACGCGACTGGATCTCCCGCGTCGGGCTGGCCGCCTTCGAGGGCCACTACCCCCACCAGCTCTCGGGTGGCATGCGGCAGCGCGTCGCCATCGCGCGCGCCTTCGCGACCGGCTCCGCGGTGCTGCTCATGGACGAGCCCCTCGGCGCGCTGGACGCGCAGACCCGGCAGCTCATGCAGGAGGAGCTGCTGACCCTGTGGGAGGCCGAGCGCAAGACGGTGCTCATGGTGACCCACGACATCGAGGAGGCGATCCTGCTCGGCGACCGGATCATCGTGATGTCGACCCGACCGGGGCGCATCACGTCCGACATCGCCGTGCCGTTCCCCCGCCCCCGCACGATGGGCATCGAACGCGACCCGGCGTTCGTCGACCTACGCCACCGCATCTGGGGCCTGCTCAAGGACGACGTCCGCGCCACCGAGGAGGGGGCATGACGCCCACGAACCACGCCGCGACGCCGGCGTCCGCGCCCAGCGAGTCGCCCGACCGCGCGGCGCGCACCGAGGCGGCAGCCCGCGACGAGCGCGCCCGCGAGCGGCGCCTGCGCACCCGGGATCTCGTGCTGGCCGTCGCGACGCCGGTGGCGCTGCTGGCCCTGTGGGAGGTGGCCGCCCGGGCGGGGTGGATCGACATCCGCGTCTTCTCCTCCCCCACCGCCGTGGCCGCCCAGGCCGCGACCATGGCGTCCGACGGTTCGCTGGCCACCCACACGCTCGCCACGCTCGGGCGCCTCACCATCGGCGGGCTGATCGGGGCGGTGCTGGGGGTCGTCGTCGGGTTGCTCATGGGCACCTCCCGCGCGCTCAACGCCGCGCTCGGCCCGACGTTCGCGGCGCTGTACGCGCTGCCGAAGGTGGCCATCCTGCCCATCTTGTTGTTCATCTTCGGCCTCACGGAGACGCCGCGGATCCTGTCGGTGGTGATCAGCGTGTTCTTCATCATGCAGATCAACACCGTGGCCGGGGTGCACGCGATCGACGCGAAGCTGCTCGAGGCCGCCCGGGCCTACGGGGCCCGCGGGCTCGACCGCTTCCGCTTCGTGATCCTGCCCGGGGCGCTGCCCTACGTCTTCGCGGGGTTCCGCGTCGCGGTGGGCACGGGGGTCATCGTCATCACCGCCGTGGAGATGCTGGCGTCCAACACCGGCCTGGGCTATCTCATCTGGAACTCCTGGACGCTGTTCATGCCTGCCCGCATGTACGTGGGGCTCGTGATGGTGTCGCTGCTCGGCGCGGGCCTCACCGCCCTGTTCGCCCTGCTCGAGCGCCGGGCCATCCCGTGGCGCCGCGGACGCCGCGCGTCCTGACGTCCTCCCCCAACCCTGAAACCGACCGCACCACCCACCTGAGGAGCACTCCCGTGAAGCGCACCGCAAACCGCATCGCCGGCCTGGTGGCCGGCCTCGCCCTGGCCCTGGCCGGCTGCACCGGGCAGGCCGCGCCGTCGGCGTCCGACTCGGCCGGCACGGCCGAAGGCACCGAAACCACCACCGTCCGCGTCGCCCACGTGCCGTCGACGCTGTTCTCCCCGCTGTACATCGCCCAGGCCAAGGGGTACTTCGCCGAGAACGGCGTCGAGGTGCAGCTGGAGGCGGTGCAGTCGGGCCAGGACGCGATCCCGCTGTTGGCCTCCGGGCGGCTGGACGCGCTGACCGCCGGTTTCTCCGCCGGCATGTTCAACGCGCGCAGCGAGGGCCTGGAGTTCCAGGTGGTCGGCTCGATGGGGCGCCAGACCGGCGACCCGGAGGACTCGCCCACCTCGCTCATCGCGGCGCAGGCGTCCTACGACGACGGTTCGGTGACGTCGGTGGCCGATCTGGCGGGCAAGCGGATCGCCGCCGCGGGCGGCCCGGGGGCGACGGGCGGGTTCCTGGTCGCGTCGATCCTGGAGGAGGCCGGCCTGGAGCTGACGGACGTGGAGATCGTCAACGTCTCCACCCCCGACATGCCCAACGCGCTGGCGACGGGCGCGGTGGACGCCGCGCTCATCTCGGCGCCGCTGTCGGAGCGGGTCGTCGGTGACGGTGCCGGCACCGTGATCGGGGTGCCCGCCGCGGGCGTCAGCTCGACCGGCGTCCTGTACGGCCCCGAGTTCGCCGCCACCCCGGCCGCGCAGCAGTTCTTCGACGCGCTCGTGCAGGGCGCGGCCGACCTGCAGGGCGAGGGTGCCACCGACGAGGAGAACCTGCAGATCCTCGCCGAGGCGACGTCGCAGGACATCGAGGTGCTGCGCACCGCGCCGAAGTACACCTTCGACCCGGGCCTGGCGCCCTACCCCGAGACCATCGACCAGATGGAGCGCATCTGGATGGCCGGCGGGCAGATCACCCACACCACGCCGCTGGGGGCCGACGCGTTCGTGAACGACGAGTTCAGCGCGAACGCCGGTTCCTGACCGCCGTCGCAGGGGCGCCCGGGCCGCTTAAGACTGGGGCCGGGCTCAGCGTTCACCTTCTTGGGCAGGTCACCGTTCAAGGGCTGGTCACCCCGCATTGGTCTTGCCGCGGGCGTGGACCCAGCCGAAACCCCCGTCGTCGAGCTCCACGAGCCGGCGGCCCTGCGCGAGCTGCGCGAGGACGTCGCCCTCCAGCACCAAGGACGCCGGACCGGCGATGTCGATGACCACGGCGACCGACCCGGTCTCGGCGGCGGTCGCGGCGACGTCGTCCAGGGTGCACGGGACGGGTCGCGCCTGGGGCTGCCAGGCGGTCAGGGCGTCCAGGCCGCTGAAGACCGGCACGGCCGTGGCGCCGGCGTCCGACTGCACCAGGACGGCCGCCATCTCGGCGTGCCGGTCGGGGTCGGGGCCGTCGCCACCCTCGTCGCCCGTGGCGACGATGGGCAGCAGGAAGCGGCCGACGCACAGCTCCACGATGGCCCGCTGGTAGGCGCGGGCGTCGTCGTAGGCGGACGCGAGCGCCGCCCGCACCCTTGGGTCGGGGGCGCCGGTGTCGCCGGCATAGGACGCTTGGGGCTGGCCGAGAAAACGCACGGGGCCCACGGTAGCGCCGGTTGGGACCGGGGCTCCCGGGGGCCGTAGGGTGGAGCCATGCAACCCGACGTCCTCCACATCGTCATCACCGTCGTGCTGACGCTGCTCTTCGCCGTGGTCACGGCCCTGATCTGGCGCCGCGCCCAGGTGAAGACGGTGTTCTGGTGGATCGGGCTCACCCTGCTGCCCGCCGGCGTCTACCTGCTGGGCCTGGCGCCCGCCGTCGACGGCGCGATCACCACCCTGACGTCCTGGGTGCAGGGTCTCGCGCTGACGCCGCTGGTCTGGACGGGCATCGTGCTCGCGGGGCTCTCGGCCCTCCTCATGCTGGGCAGCCGGCTCATTCCCTCGGAATCACTCGCCGACCGTCGTGCCGCTCGCAAGGACGCCGCGAAGCAGCCGCGCACCGCGTCCGGGAGTGCTGCGCCGACGGCGCGAGCCTCCGCGAGCGGACGCCCCCGCCCGGCCGTGACCGGCCGCGACACCTCCGCCGCTGCCGGTGGGGCGACGCGCCCTGGGACGGCCGCCCCCGGCAACCAGGCGGCGGGCTCCGACGCCGAGTTCGACGAGATCGCGGAACTGCTCCGCAAGCGCGGCATCAACTGACGTGCACCACCCCGCACAACCGCCCGAGCTCGTCACCGACCTCTCCCCCACCACGTGGATCGAGCCGCGTCTGGAACCGTGGGGCTGGGGCCGCGGTGTGCCCGTGTGCTCGCAGGTGCCCACCGGATTCGCGGTCTACCTCCGCCTGTTCCACCCCGCCCCCGACGGCCGCCGTTGGGATCGCATCGCCGCCCAGCGGTATCGCTTCGCGCACCCCCTGATGCAGTGGGAGGGCCTGTGCCGCAACCAGGACGAGTTCGTGAACGGGCCGATGATCGGCTCGCTGCCCGAGGCCGAGATGCGCCGGCTGTTCGGCCACCTGCCGTCAGCCGACGAGGTTTACTACGCCTTCTGGAACGGCTTCGGTCTCGATTACGTCGCGGCCGGTCTGGACCCGGAGCGACCGGGCCGGGTGCTCGGCCAGGGCCGGCGGATCGACAGCTGGCGCACCCCGCTGCTGGAGTTGCCCTCCCGCGGCTACGTCGTCCTGCGCGGCCCCCTGCATCCCCTCGCGCTGGTGACACGTGGGCAGGGCGACGCACCCCTCGAACCGGAGCAGTCGCCCAATCTGATCTGGCCGGCGGAGCACACGTGGTTCGTGGCCACCGAGATCGACCACCGCTTCACGCTCATCGGCGGTGATGAGGCTCTCGCCACGGCGCTGCTCGACGACCCGGAACTCGAAGTCGTGCGCGTCCAGCCGGACGACCGCATCGACTACGGCGGCGACACCGTCAACGACAAGCTGCCCGCCTGGGGCTGATCAGCCCTCGCCCCCCTCAACGCCGGGCACGGCGACATCGGACGCGGGCCGGACGGGCGCGTACCGGGCGTGGAGCTCGCGGAGCACCTCGACGTCCTCGTCGGTGTAGTGGCCGTCCACGCGCTGCAGTGCGAGCACCGGCTGGTCGAGGTGACCCTTCTCGAGGAATGCCCACGAGTCGCCCGGCCAGTAGCGAACCGCCGCGACGGCGTCCCACGGCACGTGATAGCGCTTGAGACCGTTGCGCAACACCACGCCCTCCGGGCCGGCCTTCACCCAGCACATCGCCATGATCCACACGATGCCCAGCATGATGAGCACGAAGAAGACGAGCGTGCCGATCTGCAGGCCGGTGAACAGGACGCGAATCGATGCCGGCAGCATGAACCAGCCCAGCAGCGCCGCCCCGGGCAACACGATCGACCACAGGATCGCCTGCCGGCGCACCATGCGGGGGTGCGCGGCCAGCTCGACCTGACTCAGTTCCTTCGGACGGCCCATGGCTCCCACCCTAGCGACCCGCTCAGAGGCGGCACGCCGCGATGTCGGTGACGAGGATGCCCTCGGCGCCGACGTCCCACAGCTCATCCATGAGCCGGTGCGCCTCGGCGGCCGGGATCATGGCGCGCACCGCGAGCCAGCCGTCGCGCGCCAGCGGTGACACGGTCGGGCTGTCGATGCCGGGGGTGATCGCACAGGCGGCCTCGAGGCGTGCCTCGGAGACGTTGTAGTCGATCATCTTGTAGTTGCGGGCGGTCATGACCCCGGCGAGGCGGCGCAGCAGCAGGTCCAGCCCCGCCGGACGCTCGACGCCCCGCGGCTGGATCAGGATCGCCTCGCTCACCAGGATCGGCTCGCCGAACATCTCCAGCCCGGCGCGCTTGAGCGTCGAACCGGTCTCGACGACGTCGGCGACGGCGTCCGCCACCCCCAGGCGGACGGCCGACTCGACCGCCCCGTCCAGCTTGATGAGGCGCGCCTCGATGCCACGCTCGGCGAGCCAGGCCCCGAGCAGCCCCGGGTAGCTGGTGGCGATGCGGGTGCCGTGGAGGTCGGCGGCGCTCCAGCCGGACGCCCCCGGCGCGGCGAAGCGGAACTTCGTGCCGCCGAACCCGAGGGCGAGCACCTCCTCGGCGGCGGCCGCGGAGTCGAGCAGCATGTCGCGGCCGGTGAAGCCGAGGTCGAGCGTCCGCTCCCCCACGTACACCGCGATGTCGCGGGGCCGCAGGTAGTAGAACTCGACCTGGTTGGCGGCGTCGAGCAACACCAGATCCTTGGAGTCGGTGCGCTGCCGGTAGCCCGCCTCGGTCAGCACGTGGGTGGTCGCCTCGGCCAGGGAGCCCTTGTTGGGCAGGGCGATGCGCAGCGGTCGGTCGGTCACGGTCGGCCTCTCAGAGGTAGCGGTAGACGTCGGCGAGGGTCAGACCCTTCGCGATCATCAGGACCTGCGTGTGGTAGAGCAGCTGGCTGATCTCCTCGGCCGTCTCGGCGTCGGACTGGAACTCCGCGGCCATCCACGACTCGGCCGCCTCCTCGACGACCTTCTTGCCGATGAAGTGGACGCCGGCGTCCAGCTCCTTCACCGTGCCCGACCCCTCGGGCCGTTCGGCCGCCTTGGCGGACAGCTCCGCGAACAGATCCTCGAACGTCTTCACGTGGCCCCACCCTAGCCGTTCAGGCGGACGCCGAGCAGCGCATCCACGGCGGTGACCACGGCGTCGACGGCGGCCGGGTCGTCCCCGCCGACGCTCGTGTGGGCCGCCACCCAGGTGTCGACGGCCGCCAGGGCCGCGGGGGCGTCCAGGTCGTTGCGCAGCGCGTCCCGGATCGCGGCGACCGTCTCGTCGGCGGTGAAGCCCCCGGCATCGTTGGTGACCGCGAGCCACGAGGCGAGGCGCTGCTGCGCCGCGGCCAGGTCGGCGTCGGTGTACTCCCAGTCGTCGCGGTAGTGGTGCGCGAGCAGCACGAGCCGGATGGCCCGGGCGTCGACGCCCTGCTCGCGCAGCTTCGAGACGAGCACCAAGTTGCCCTTGGACTTGCTCATCTTTTCGCCGTCGTAGCCGACCATGCCGGCGTGCACGTAGGCGCGGGCGAACGGCTCGCCCGTGGCGGCGCGCGCCTCGACGGCGCACATCTCGTGGTGCGGGAACACCAGGTCGGAGCCGCCGCCCTGGACGTCAAAGGTCTCCCCGAGGTGCTCCAGCGCGATGGCGGTGCACTCGATGTGCCAACCTGGACGCCCCCGCCCCAGGCTCGACTCCCATGCCGGCTCTCCGTCGCGCGCCTGGCGCCAGACCAGGCAATCGAGGGGGTCGCGCTTGCCCGGGCGGTCGGGGTCCCCGCCACGCTCGGCGAAGATCGCCCGGGCGGCCGCGAGGTCGAGATGCGCGACGTCCATGAAGCCGTCGGCGGCGCTGCAGGCGAAGTACCAGTCGGGGTGCTCGGGGTCGTCCACCTGGTACACAAGACCCGTCGGCCGGAGTCGCTCGATCAGGCTCACGACCAGCGGGATGGACTCGACCGCCCCGACGTAGTGGTCGGGCGGCAGGACGCACAGGGCCTCCATGTCGGTGCGGAACAGTTGCGTCTGGTCTTCTGCCAGCTCCTCCCACGCGACGCCGGTCGCGTCGGCGCGCTCGAGCAGCGGGTCGTCGACGTCGGTCACGTTCTGGGTGTAGCGGACGCCCACGCCGGCGTCCCGCCAGACGCGGTTCAGCAGGTCGAACGCGACGTAGGTGTTGGCGTGGCCGAGATGCGTGGCGTCGTAGGGCGTGATGCCGCAGACGTAGAGCCGGGCGTCGGCGTCCGAGGCCGGGCCCACCTCAACCAGACGGCCGGTCGCGGTGTCGAACACGCGCGGACGCCGCGGGTCCCGGTGGGCCAGCGGGGGCACGTCCGGGGCGGACCATGCCTGCATGGGGGCTCCTGTCGTCGAGTTGGGCGGCGACGCGCGCGGTTGCGGCAACCTGCCTCGGGAAAGCCTAGCGTCGCCATTACGCTGGCTCGCCGGGGCGACATGCGCCCGAGACAGGGAGCTGGTTCATGCTGCAGTGGTGGGAGTCCGTGATCCTCGGCATCGTCGAGGGCATCACCGAGTTCCTCCCGGTGTCGTCCACCGGGCACCTCACCGTCGTGGAGAAGCTGATGGGGCTGCCCATCGACGACCCGTCGGTGACCGCATACACGGCGATCATCCAGGTGGGCGCCATGCTGGCGTCCATCGTGTACTTCTGGCGCGACATCGTCCGCATCGCGACCGCCTGGTTCGCCGGGCTGGCCGATGCCCAGAAGCGCGGGAACGACTTCAGGCTCGGGTGGGCCGTGATCGTCGGCTTCGCGACGACCGCCGTCATCGCCCTGGCCCTGCGCGGCTTCATCGAAGGGCCGCTGCGCTCGCTGTGGGTCGTCGCCGGCGGTCTGATCCTCTGGAGCTTCGTGATGTTCGCCGGCGACCGGCTCGGCAAGCAGACCCGCGGTGAGGAGTCGATCACCTGGAAGGACGGCCTGCTGCTGGGCCTCATCCAGTCGATCTCGCTGATCCCGGGGGTGAGCCGCTCCGGCGCCACCATCTCCGGCGCGCTGTTCATGGGCATCGACCGCGTGAGCGCGACCCGGATGAGCTTCTTCCTGGGCATCCCCACGCTGGTGGCGGCCGGGACGTTCCAGGCCATCACCGCCGCGCCCGACATCGCGGCCCCCGGTGGCGTCGGGTGGCTGGCGACGGTGATCGGCATCGTCGTGTCGTTCGTCGTGGCGTACGCGTCCATCGCCTGGCTGCTGAAGTTCGTGGCGACCAACGACTTCACCGTGTTCGTGATCTACCGCATCGTGGTGGGCCTGGTCATCGTCGGGTTGCTGTTCGGCGGCGTGATCACGCCGGTGTGAACCGGCTCTGACGCGGTGGCGGACGCGTGAGCCCGCCCGGATGAGCGGGGCGGCGTCCGTTGGCTAGGGTTGCGCGCATGTTGCGCCGGAACGCGGGCACCAGCGGGCTGTCGACCTCTCGCATGGGGCTCGGCACCATGACGTGGGGCCGCGACACCTCCAAGGAGGATGCCCGCGGCCTGCTGCGCGCCTTCACCGAGGCGGGCGGCGACCTCGTCGACACCGCCCCGGCGTACGCGAGGGGCGAGGCCGAGCGCATCCTCGGCGTCCTGATGAAGACCGAGGTGAACCGCGACGACATCGTGGTGGCCACGAAGGCCGGGTTCACGTTCCGCGACGGCGTCCGGGTGATCGACACCTCGCGCCGGGCGTTGTTGGACGACCTGCACGAGTCGCTGCGCCGGCTGCGCACCGACCACATCGACCTGTGGCAGGTGCACGCCTGGGGGCCCGCGCCGCTCGAGGAGACGCTCGCAGCGCTCGACCATGCGGTGACGGTGGGCGACGTGCGGTACGCCGGCGTCTCGAACTTCGTGGGCTGGCAGACGGCCTCGGCGGCGACGTGGCAGGAGGCGTTCCCGGGGCGTGCCCGCATCGTGGGCAACCAGGTGGAGTACTCGCTGCTGGCGCGGCGGGCCGAGGTGGAGGTGCTGCCGGCGATCCGGCATTTCGGGATGGGGTTCTTCCCGTGGTCGCCGATGGGACGCGGGGTGCTGACGGGCAAGTACCGCGGCGGCGTCCCGCGCGGGTCGCGGGCGGCGTCGGACCACTTCGGCTGGTACGTCGAGCCCTACCTGGAGCCGCGCTCGCGGGCGGTGGTGGAGGCGGTGGCCAAGGCGGCGGACGGCCTGGGCATCACGCCGCTGCAGGTGGCCTGGCTGTGGGTTCGGGACGCCCCGGGCGTCACCGCTCCCCTGCTGGGCGCCCGGACCGCCGAGCAACTGGCGGAGTACCTGGCTGCGGAGGAGATGGAGCTGCCGGTCCCCATCGCGGCGGCCCTGGACGACGTCTCCGGCGGGCCGAACGACGCGCGTCCGGCGCCGACGGCGTGAGGGGCGCGGGTCGGCCGCCCTGTGGTGGACGGACGGCGGCGTCGTTTCGACATCTCCGCCTCGGCGCGGTATGGTTCTAGGGCTGTCGGGGCAACCCGGCCGACACCTGCGCGGGTGGCGGAATTGGCAGACGCGCTAGCTTGAGGTGCTAGTGCCCGATTAAGGGCGTGGAGGTTCAAGTCCTCTCTCGCGCACTGGGAGCTTCGGCTTCCTGACTACTGCTTTTGCCTCTCTGACAAGGCGATTTACCTATCTCGCTCTTGGTCCGAAGTGGACACAAGTGGCCGGATAGTGCCGTTCTATCCCCACGTACTCCCCACGCTCTCCCCACGTGGGGAATGGGGAACCTGCCCCCCGATGGCCGTGAAGGCACCCTCGACACCGTCATTTGAGGTGAGCGAAGGAGCGCGCCATGTCTCAGCCACTCCCCCGCGGCGGGGCTGCCCGGGGTGCGGCCGCCGGCGTACGAACCGGGCGGCCGGACATGATGCGCGTACTGGTGATGGCTCGTCATGCCTAGAAGCCGGACGGCCGGACGCCGTGTCTCCGGCGAGATCTCGAAGCTACCCAGGGGCCGATTCCGGGCGCGCTACACCGGACTTGACCCGGACCCGATCTGCGGCGCCACAGCGCCCCCGTGACGTTCGTGGCGCGGATGGATCCAAAGGCCTGGCTGGTCGACCAGGAGCGCTCGATCAGCCGGGGTGAGTGGACGCCGCCGGTCAGGACCGCAACCCCTCCACTCCTGCCCGAGGTGTTAGGCGAGCACGCAGCAGCGGTGCTGGCACGTCGGCGGCTGCGGCCGGGTGCTGTGGCAGCGGCAGTGACATCGCCGATCCGGGCGATCGTCGCGCCGAGGGCTGCGTCGTGGGAAGGGCCGCGGGAGACGTCGTGTCCGGGGTCCAGGTGGTGGAGCATCTGGGCCGGATCCGAGGGTTCTCTGATCCGACTGATCGGTGGCGCGATCACATGACTGGAATTCCAGTCATTTCGGTGGGACGATGATCACATGATGTTCGGACAGCCCTTCGGCGGCCTCTTCCCCGGGGCACGCAGCGCGGTGCTTTCTGTCCTGCTACGCACAGGCACACCTCTGACGGGAAGGCAGATTCACGGCTTGATGCGGGACGAGCACAGCTTGTGGTCGGTACAGCAGGCCCTCGCGGACTTCGTTTCGCTCGGACTCCTCGAGAGCACGACCGTGGGCCGGGCGAACCTCTACACGGTCAACGAGGCCCACTACACCGTGGGGGCCCTGAGGGCCCTCCTGGAGCCCCTCGGCACCCTGCGTGAGATCGCCGCCGCATCCGGGGCGGACTCGGTCGTCCTCTTCGGTTCGGTCGCCCGTGGCGAGGCCACGGCCAGCAGCGACATCGACCTGGCCGTGATCGCGGAGGAATCGTGGGATGGACGAGCAGAGCTGGAGGACTCCGTCCGCGCACAACTCGGCAACGACTGCGATGTGGTTGTGTTCACTCCTCACCGGTTCGCTCAACTCGCCGCGAGCGGGGACGAACCGGTGGTCGAGCAGATCATGGCCGATGGTGTTGCGCTGGTGGGCTCACTCCCCCGACCCGGATCACAGGTGGCCTGATGCCCAGTTTCGAGCAACGCAACCACGCCCGGAGCTTCCTGAGGAAGGCGCAGGAGTATCTCGCCTCGGCGGAAGCCGACCTGGCGGCCGAGCGCAACACTGTCGCGGCGGCGAACGCGATCCACGCCGGCATCAGCGCCAAAGACGCGATCGTAACCAACCTGACCGGCAGCACGGGCAAGGGCAGGGACCACGCAACCGCCGCGAAAGAGCTTCGCCAAGCCCTGGGCAAACGGTCCGAGGCCGCCGCCGCTGAGAAGTGGCTCCGTGACCTGATCTCCAGCAAAGCCGATGTCGAGTACGGCGTCACCCTGGTGTCCGCAGCCAAGGCCGAGCCGCTCGTTCGACGCGCCAGAAACCTGGTCGAGTTGGCCGTCGACATCGTCCACCTGGGAACCTGACCTCCCGCTGGCGGAGACTCCCGATCGGGTGACCGTCGGCCCAGGCTCACCAAAAGGGCACAGTCAAGGCGCTCACCAACGCAGACGATTGCCCACGCATTCCCCACGACGAGGCGCAATACGTGAACAACCAACGGAAAAGAGCATTGCCGAGGGGGATTCCAGGCGAAAGGCGTGGAGATTCAAGTCCTCTCTCGCGCACTGGGAGCTTCCCGTCTACTCCAATTGTCCCACTGACAAGGCGTTTCACCTATCCGGGCCCTGGGAGGAGGCGACCCCTTGCGCCGCATCCGGTGAGCGGTGGCGTCCGCCTGGGCTGGTGTGACGGCATGACAGTCCCGTGGGCCACTGCCACCGCCTCGGCGGGACTGGCCGGCCTGGCCGCTTTCCAGGCCACCCTGGCCGCCGGTGCCCCGTGGGGGGTAGCCGCCTACGGCGGCCGCCCAGGACGCCTCCCCGTTCGCCTCCGCCGTACCAGCGCCGGCGCTGCCATCGGCTACGCGACCCTCGCGACGTTCGTCGCCTCAGGCGCGGGGACGCCCATGGTTCGCCGCGGCATGTTCATAACAGTCGCGGCACTGTTGGGCCTGGCGGTCCTACCGAACCTGGCGTCGCCGTCCCGGTGGAGCCCGCGATCTGGGCGCCGGTGTGCGCCGTGACCGCCGCAGCCGCTTGGCGGGCTCTGCCACCGCCCCTCGCCTGAGGTCACGCCTGCGCACACGTCACGCTTTTGCACACCATCCGTGCTCCTCCAGGCCTGCCATCTGGAAGGAGCAGATCAGGTTCCGATACCGATGACACCAACGGCATCGTGGTCATCGAGCAAGGAGAGAACCTCGTCCCCAGCCCAGAAGGCGCTGCCGGCCCGATCGAAGAAGAAGGATTGCCCCACGTGCACCACCGACCCATGCCGGGAGACGAGGCACCCCTCAGTGAAAGTTGTGCCCTCGTCGAGCACGAAAATGAATCGACCCGCCCGCTGGCCCACTTCGCCGTCGAGCATGAGCTGCCCCCGAGGGCTGACCAACAGGCGGCCGGGGTGGGCTACAGCGTCGTGCACCATGGGGGCGGTGGAGACGAGAAAGCAAACACCATCCACACATTCTTCACGAAGGCAGAAGGACAGCAGCTCCTTTTGCCTTCGAGAACGCCTCTCCACCACCATTGAGACTGTCACCCCAACCCGCATGCGAGCTCGAAAACTGTTTTGAGGCGATGCAGGGATCTACCCGCCAGGGGCTCAACGTAATGCGGAGAAGAAGGCGCAGTCAATGGCACGGCACGTCGCCGCCCGCGGGCTCATTGACCTCGCCAGCTCACCGCGGCGTCCCACGATCGGCGGGAGGACCGGTGACTCGTGGAACCAATCCGTCACCGAGACGGGACGCCCCGCTCGCTGGGCGCTCGTCCCGTTCACGTGGAGCGCCCTCTCCTCACCTGGCGCATCTGTTCTGCACTTGGCGCCTCCTTTCTGCACTTGGCGCAGTGCAGCTCACCTGGCGGGGCCTGGACGGACCGCCGGGTGACGTCCGCTGCGCCACGTGCCGCCAAGGTGCGCCACGTGCATTCCCGACGCGCGCCACGGCGGCGTCCACCCCGCCGGCTGACGCCCAGCAACCCGGAGGCGACCGCGTCCAGACCCGACCCCGACGCCGTCCTACTCGTTGTCCCCGCCGGTGCCCTGGGTACCCGCCACGACCGACTCCGTCGAGTCGCCCCCGTCGCCCCAGACCCAGTCGTTCACCTCCGGGTGGTCGATGCCGTGTGTGTAGGCGTACTGGCGGCACATGATGCGCTGGTCGGCCATGTACTGCCGCAGGTTGGCGTACCGCGAGCCGAGCGAGGGCACGCGGTCGATGACATCCATCACCAGGTGGTAGCGGTCGAGGTCGTTGCGCATCACCATGTCGAACGGCGTCGTGGTGGTGCCTTCCTCCTTGAAGCCGCGCACGTGCAGGTTCGCGTGGCCGGTGCGCCGGTACGTGAGCCGGTGGATCAGCCACGGGTAGCCGTGGTAGGCGAACACCACGGGCCGATCGGGCGTGAAGTACGTGTCGAACTCCCGGCTGGTCAGCCCGTGGGGGTGCTCGTCGGCGTCCTGCAGCCGCATCAGGTCGACCACGTTCACGACGCGCACCTTCAGCTCCGGGATCGCCTCGCGCAGGATCTTCGCCGCCGCGAGCACCTCGATGGTCGGGATGTCGCCGGCGCAGCCGAGCACGACGTCGGGGTCGTCCCCGTCGGACTCGGTGCCCGCCCAGTGCCAGATGCCGAGGCCGCGCGTGCAGTGCTTGATGGCCTCCTCCATGCTCAGCCAGTTCGGGTTCGGCTGCTTGCCGGCCACGACGACGTTGACGTACTGCCGCGAGCGCAGGCAGTGGTCGAACGTCGACAGCAGCGTGTTGGTGTCCGGCGGCAGGTAGACCCGGATGATCTCGGACTTCTTGTTCACCACATGGTCGATGAAACCCGGATCCTGGTGGCTGAAGCCGTTGTGGTCCTGCCGCCACACGTGGCTGCTCAGCAGGTAGTTCAGCGACGCGATCGGACGCCGCCACTCGATCTGGTTCGTCACCTTCAACCACTTGGCGTGCTGGTTGAACATCGAGTCGACGATGTGGATGAACGCCTCGTAGGAACTCATCATCCCGTGGCGCCCGGTGAGCAGGTAGCCCTCCAGCCAGCCCTGGCACTGGTGCTCCGACAGCATCTCCATGACGCGGCCGCTCACGTCCAGGTGGTCGTCGTCATCGGTGTCGTGGAACTCGGCGTTCCACTGCTTGTCGGTCACCTCGTAGACGTCCTGCAGCCGGTTGGACGCCGTCTCGTCCGGCCCGAAGATGCGGAACGTGGTCGGGTTCGCCGCCACGACGTCGCGCAGCCACGCGCCCAGCGTGCGAGTCGCCTCCGAGACCGTCGCGCCGGGCTCCTCCACGTCGACGGCGTGGTCGCGGAAGTCGGGCAGCTTGAGGCCGGCCAGCACCAGCCCGCCGTTGGTGACAGGGTTGGCGCTCATGCGGCGCTCCCCCTGCGGCGCCTGCGCGGCGATCTCGGGCAGCAGCGCCCCGTCGGCGTCGAACAGCTCCTCGGGCCGGTAGGAGAGCAGCCAGTCCTTCAACTGCTGGAGATGCTCGGGGGTGTCGCGGGCGGACGCCAGCGGCACCTGGTGGCTGCGCCAACTCCCCTCGGTGCGCTTGCCGTCGACCTCCTCCGGGCCGGTCCAGCCCTTCGGCGTCCGGAACACGATCATCGGCCACACCGGACGCGGGGCGTCCTTGCCCTCGGGCTGCGCCTTGATGCGGGCGATGGCGTCCAGTGCCTCGTCGAGGACGGCCGCGAACCGCTGGTGGGTCTCGAGCGGATCCTCGTCGTCGAAGCCACCGGTGAAGAAGAACGGCTCGTGGCCGTAGCCCCGCATGAGATCGGCGAGCTCGGACTCCGGGATGCGCGCCAGCACCGTCGGGTTGGCGATCTTGTAGCCGTTCAGGTGCAGCACCGGCAGCACGACGCCGTCGGTGGCGGTGTTGACGAACTTGTTCGAGTGCCACGATGTGGCCAGCGGGCCGGTCTCGGCCTCACCGTCGCCGACGACGGTGAACGCCAGCAGGTTCGGGTTGTCGAAGACGGCGCCATAGGCGTGCGAGAGCGCATAGCCCAACTCGCCCCCCTCGTGGATCGAGCCCGGGGTCTCGGGCGCGACGTGGCTCGGGATGCCGCCGGGGAAGGAGAACTGCTTGAACAGCCGGCCCAGCCCCGCGGTGTCGCGGGTGACCGTCGGGTACACCTCGGTGTAGGTGCCCTCCAGATAGGTGTTCGCCACCAGGCCGGGGCCGCCGTGGCCGGGGCCGGTGATGTAGAGCGCGTCGAGCCCCCGCTGGGCGATGGCGCGGTTGAAGTGCGCGTAGAGGAAATTGAGCCCCGGCGTCGTCCCCCAGTGGCCCAGCAGGCGGGGCTTGACGTCGTCGACGGTGAACTCCTCGCGCAGCAGCGGATTGTCCAACAGGTAGATCTGGCCGACCGAGAGGTAGTTCGCGGCGCGGAACCACGCATCGATCAGCCGCGCACCCTCCGCGTCGAGGGGCGTGCCGGTGGTCTGGGGCCAGGTGTCGTGCGCAGTCATCGTGATGCCTCCCGGTGTTCCTGGGTGGTGTGGTTCCGGACGCCCCCCACGCTAGCCCGCCGCGGCCCGACGTGGGCGGTTCGGCGTCCGTGGAGTGGGCTGACTCGGAGTAAGGGCGTCCGATCACCTCCCGGCGCCCGGCCACGCGATGGTGCTTAGGTACGAGACCCGACTCGACCTGGGTTGGAGGACACGCGCACCGATTGGTGACAGAGTGTGGCCAGCCCCGACCCAGGAGTGACGCCGTGACCACTGCTCCCGACCCGGCACCGCAGCCGGACTCCGAGCCCGTCGACCCCGCCCCGACCCGGGTGGCCACCGACGATCCGACCCCCACCGCCACCCCGCTCGCTCCCCCGCCGGTGCCGCCCGCACGGGAGCCGTTCTGGCGGCTCAGCGGCCGGGATGCCCTGGCGATCGGAGCGCTGGCCCTGGTGGGCCTCCTGGTCGCCGGGTTCATGGTGGTCAGCGCCGTGCAGCGGTCGTTCGACGCGGCGATGGGTGGCTACCCGGTCGAGAACGCCGAGTACGTGGTGGAGCGCACGACCCTCGGCTCGGAGGTCACGCTCTCGGGAACGGTGCAACCCACGCAGCGGCTCGATCTGTCCTTCACCAGCGAGGGCGACGTGACGGCGGTCAACGTGAACGTGGGCGACACCGTCACCGCCAGCAGCGTGCTCGCGACCATCGACGACGCGGAACTGCGCCAGGCCGTCACCGACGCGCGGGCCGAGGTCAATGCGGCGTGGACCGACTACCAGAACGCCCGTCGCTCGGGCAGCTCTGCCGAGGTCACCGCCCTGCGCTCCGAGCACGCGGTGAAGGAGCAGGCGCTCACCGAGGCGGAGAAGGCGTTGGAGCAGGCCAGCCTGGTCTCCACGATCGACGGCGTCGTGGCGGCGGTCGACGTCCACGTGGGCGACAGCGTGGGAGCGGGCTCGACGACATCGGCGGCGGACGCGACCGGTGCGGCCACCAGCGGTGGAGCCGCCGTGGTGGTGATCTCCCACACCTTCCAGGTGGACGCCACGGTCGGCGGCTCGGAGCGCTCCCGGCTGTCGATCGGCATGCCCGCGACGGTCACGGTCTCGTCCTCCCCCGACCCGATCCCCGGCACGGTGACCGGCCTCGGTGTCGTGGCGGAGGCGTCCCAGACGGAAGGACGCCCCGGGGCCGCGAACTTCCCGGTCACGGTGACGCTGGATGGGCAGCCCGCGGACGTCTTCGCCGGCATCGCGGCGATCGTGACCCTCTCCACCGACGCGTCCGAGGCCGTCCTGGCCGTCCCCATGTCCGCGATCATTGACTGGGGCTCGGGCACGGACGGGACGGTCATCGTGCTGCGCGACGGGGAGGAGATACCGACCCCGGTGACCCTGGGTGAGACCGGGGGCGACATGGTGGAGATCGTCTCGGGCCTGGAGGAGGGCGACACCGTCCTCATCACCGTCGGCATGATGACCACCGACGGCGCGGTCGGCCCGGACGGCATGCCCCTGGACGGCTCCGCGGCGGCGCCGGCCCCGGAGGCCACCCCGTGAGCGTCCCGGTGCACGACGCCGCCGAGGTCGGTGCGCCGGCGTCCGACGTGGCCGACCCGCTGACCGACCCCATCCCGGTGCTGCAGCTGCGCAACGTGTGGAAGACCTACGCCTCGGGCGCGGTGCAGGTGCACGCGCTGCGCGGCGTCGACCTCGACGTGCACGCCGGGGAGTACGTGGCGATCATGGGCCCGTCCGGTTCGGGCAAGTCGACGCTGATGAACATCATCGGCTGCCTCGACGTCGCCTCCGCGGGCCAGTACGTGCTCGACGGTGAGGACGTGGCGCGCATGAGCGACAACGACCTCGCAGACATCCGCAACGAGCGGATCGGCTTCGTGTTCCAGCAGTTCAACCTGCTGCCGAGCCAGCAGGCGTGGCGCAACGTCGAGCTACCCCTGTGGTACGCCCGCGTCCGCTCCGCCGAACGCCGTCAACGCGCCCTCGACTCCTTGGCCCGCGTCGGCCTCGCCGATCGTGCCCACCACCGGCCCAACCAGCTCTCGGGCGGCCAGCAGCAGCGCGTGGCGATCGCGCGGGCGTTGGTGACCGACCCCGCCCTGATCCTCGCCGACGAGCCCACGGGCAACCTCGACTCGGTCTCCACCGAGGACGTCCTCGGGTTGCTCGACGAGCTGCACGCGGCCGGCCGCACGATCGTCCTGATCACGCACGAGCAGGAGGTCGCCGAGCGGGCGCAGCGCATCGTGCGGGTGTTCGACGGCCGGATCGCCGACCTCGCGGTCGGGGCCGCATCGTGATGACCTGGTGGGAGACGATCCGCATCGCGGTGGCGGCCATCGTGGCCCACCGCGTCCGCTCGGCCCTCACGACGCTGGGCATCATGATCGGCATCGCGGCGGTCACCTTGTCCGTGGGGCTGGCGCAGGGGGCGTCGGCGTCCATCACCTCGGAGATCAACAGTCTCGGCTCCAACACGCTGACCGTGATGGGCGGCTACTCCGGCCCGCTCGACTCGGGCATGGGCGCCGAGGCCGCCGAGATGGTGCCGCTCTCGCTGACCGATGCCCAGGCGTTGGCCGACCCGGACGCGGCCCCCGACATCACCGGGGTGGCGCCGGCGATCCAGACCGGCTTCGACCTGTCGGCGGGCGACACCGCGGCCGTCGTCAGCGGGGAGGCGACCACGGCCGACTGGTTGGACGTCCGCGGGCGTTCCCTGGCGGCCGGCACCTTCTTCACCGCCGAGCACTACGACGAGGGCGCGCCCGTGCTGGTGCTCGGCACCACCACGGCGACCACCCTGTTCGGCGACCCGCAGGCCGCCGTCGGCTCGATGGTGGCGGCGGGGGGCAGCAGCTTCCGCGTCGTCGGGGTGCTCGGTGCGGCCGGGGGCATGATGGACACCGACGACCTCGCCGTCCTGCCGCTCACCACCTACCAGCAACGCCTCGGGTACGGCGACGAGTCGCTGTCGTCGATCTACGTCCAGGCCGCCTCGGACGCCAGCCTCAGCCAGGCCTACCAGGAGACGCAGAGCCTGCTGACGGCCCGCCGCGGCGTCGACTCGATCGAGCAGGCCGGCATCATGATCATGACCCAGCAGTCGCTGGTGGACGCCATGGCCGCCGTGACGAACACCCTCACGTTGCTGCTTGGCGGCATCGCGGCCATCTCGCTGGTGGTCGGCGGCATCGGGGTGATGAACATCATGCTCGTGTCGGTGTCGGAGCGGTTCCGCGAGATCGGGCTGCGCAAGGCGCTGGGTGCGCGACGCCGCACGATCCTCGCCCAGTTCCTCACCGAGGCCGCCATGCTGGCCGTGCTCGGCGGTGCCTTCGGCCTGGGGCTGAGCGCGCTGGTGGCGTGGATCGTGACGTCGTCGAGCCCCATCACCATCCCGGTCTCGGTGCCGACGGTCCTGACCGCCCTGGGCGTCTCGGCCGCCATCGGCATCATCGCCGGCGTCTACCCCGCCTCCCGGGCCGCCCGGCTCGCCCCCATCGACGCACTCCGCCGCGAGTGAGGAGAACCGCGCATGTCTGACCTCCCCGCCCCCCTGCCGCCCGCCCGGGTGAACCCACCGGCCGGCGGCAGCCGGCGCGACATCGCCGCGCTGCGCCGGCGGCGTGCGTTGATCGCCGTGCTCGCGCTCGTGCTCACCGGCGGGGCGCTGTGGAGCGCCGCCCTCGCCCAGGAGCGCGCACGCGATGGCGGCGACCGCTACACCACCGTCATGGCCACCCGCGGGTCGGTCACCCAGGTGCTCACCGCGGCCGGCACCGTGCAGGAGCTCAACGACGTGTCCGTCCGCTTCCCCGCCGCCGGCACCGTCACGGAGGTGCGCGTGGCCCCGGGCGACGCGGTCCGGGCCGGGGACGTCCTGGCCGTCATGGACGACGCCGCCCTGCGCACCCGCGTCCTGCGGGCGCAGGCCGACGTGGACGCCGCCGCCCTCGCCCTGCAGCAGACGCGGCAGAGTGCCGAGGCGGTCGAGGACGCCGCCGCCGAGTCGGCCCCCGTGGGGTTGTCGACCGGAGTCGACGGGCTGGCCGACGCCATCGCCGAGCAGACGGGGCTGGACCCGGCGCCGTTGCCCGAGCTGCCCCCGGCCCCGGAGTCGGGCATCGACCTCGGGCCCCTCACCGACCTGCTCGCCCGGGCGGACGCCGCCGCCCTCGAGGTTGCGACCCGCCGCGAGGCGGCGGACGCCGCCCTGGCCGCCGTGCGCGAGCAGTGCCCGCTGCCCGACGGGCCGGCGACGCCCACGCCGGATCCGAGCGCCGAGCCCACCGACACGCCCAGCCCGACGCCGGGGCCCACCCCCAGCTCGGGCCCGGCCCCGGATCCCACGGCCACTCCGGATCCGACCGTCGGGCCGGTTCCCACGGTCGGTCCGGATCCGACCGCCACTCCGGACCCGACCGGCACCCCGGACCCGACCGTCACTCCGGATCCGACGGCCGCGCCGCAACCGACCGATACCCCGGAGCCCACAGCAGCACCCGATCCCACCGCCGACCCCACAGCAGCACCCGATCCCATCGCCGACCCCACAGCAGCACCGGATCCCACCGCCACCGCGGATCCCACCGTGACGCCGACGCCCGATCCGTCCACCACGCCGGGCCCGACCGCGACCCCCTCCCCCGAGCCCAGCTCCCCGGCCCCCGATCCCGAGGCCTGCGTGGCCGCGCTGGAGGCGTCCGCCACCGCCCAGATGGCTCTGGACGAATCCCAACGGGCGGCCGGTGACCTCAACGCCGAGGGGCTGGGCCTCCTGCAGGCCCTGGTCGGCGCCCTGAACGAAGCGGTGACCCAGGTGCAGGCCTGGGCGGCGGGCGCCGTGGAGTCCCTCGCTGCCGCGTGGGAGGCCGCCGCCACCCCGCAGGTCGTGGTGGTGCCGGCTCCACCGTCGGCACCCGTGCCGGGCCCGTCCCTGCCCGACGCCTCGCTGGGCGACAGCGGAACCCAGACGGGCACACCGGTCGTCCAACGATCACCGATCGTCTCGGCCGAGGTCGCGCTCGGCAAGGCGCGACGGGCGCTGGAACAGGCCACGAGCGATCTCGAGAACGCGAGCCTGCGCACCCCCGTGGACGGCGTGGTCGCCTCCCTGCCGTTCACGGTCGGGTCGGTCGCCTCGCCGACGCAGCGAGCCGTGATCTCCACCCCGGGCGGCATCCGCGTGACGATGACGATTCCCGCGTCCGCCTTCACCTCGGTCCAGCCGGGCCAGACAGCGCAGCTGCGGGGCAGCGGCGGAGCGCAGGCGCAGGCGTCCGTGCTGACCAAGAACCTGGTCCCGACAGGCACCGGCGCCTACCCCGTCACCGTCGTGAGCACCGGCGCGGACGCCGAGGCGTTCGCCCCGGGCACGAACGCGACCGTCGAGATCGAGGTGAGCAACGCCACCGACGTGGTGGTCGCGCCGCTGACGGCCGTGACCCGCACCGGGACGTCGGGGATGGTGCGCGTGCTGGCAGGCTCGGACGTGGTGGACGTGCCGGTCGAACTCGGCAGCGTCGGGGACACGCGGATCGAGATCATCAGCGGCGTCGAGGTCGGCGACCGCCTGGTGGTGGCCGACGCCGAGCTGCCCCTGCCGAGCCTGGACTGGTGACAGTCCACCCCGGCACGGCGATAGCGTGACGGGGTGAGCCCGCAGCCCCCCACCCCCGCTGCGCGGACGCTCGGGGCACGGCTGGCGTGGCCGGGCGTGCTGCCCGTCGCCGCCGTGATCGCCGGCGGTGCCCTCGGCACCGCGCTGCGGGCCGCCCTGACCCACGCGTGGCCCCCGCAGGCCGAGGGTCTGCCGTGGGTGACCTTGTTGATCAACGCGAGCGGTGCCCTCGCGCTGGGGACCCTCTTGGGGTGGCTGGGCACCAAGCCGGACGCCGGCGTCCGCCGCCTGCTGCGCCTTGGGTTGGGCACCGGCCTGCTGGGCGGCTATACCACCTACTCGACGTTCGTGCTCGAGTCGGTGACCCTCGCCGGGGCCGGCCGCCCGGGGGTCGCCCTGGTGTACGCCGCCGCCTCGCTCGTGGCCGGGTACCTCGCCGCGGCGGTGGGCCTGACCCTCGGCATCCGGGGGCAGCGTGCCACGCCGCGACTGAAGGGGCGCCGACGGTGGGGGCCGACGCGATGGGGGTGACGGGATGGGCGGTGGCCCTCGCCGGCGGGCTGGGTGCCGGGGCGCGGTTCTGGCTGGACGCCCTCGTCGTCAGCCGGTGGCGGGGGCGATGGCCCGTGGCGACGCTGGTGGTGAACGTGCTCGGGTCCTTGCTGCTCGGCCTGCTCGTGGGCTGGGCGGGCGCGGCGCACCCGGTGACGCGTTCCGTCATCGGGGTGGGGTTTCTCGGCGGGTTCACCACGTTCAGCACGGCGAGCGTCGAGCTCGTCCGGCTCCGGCGGACGGAGCCGCCCTGCGCCACCCCCGGGCGGACCGCGCCGAACGGCGACGGCGCCTCGCATGGCTCCCGTCCGCCGAACGGCTCCCGCCCGTCGCATGACTCTCGCCCGTCGCATGACTCTCGCCCGCTGAATCGCTGGGGCGTCGTGCTGGGGCTCGGGCTGCTCATGTTCGTGGCGAGCGTGACGGCGCTGGTCGTCGGGCTGTGGCTGGGGGCGTCCGCCTGAGGCTGGCCGCGTGGCCCAGGTCAGAATGTCCGAACAATTGATTGACCCGGCCCAACGCCACTGCTAGGTTCAGCCCAGCCGTCATCCGGCCGCCTCCGCGCGGGGCTGACCCAGAGTCGGGTAGGAACCTGCGTCACTCAAGGAAGAGGATCGACATGCGTACTGGCATTTCCCGACGGACCCTCATCGCCGGCGGCGTCGCCGGCACCGCGGTGCTGGGCCTCACGGCCGGCTGCGGTGGTGGTGGCACCACCTCGGGGTCCGGCGCCGGTGGCGACGGCGGCGATCCGGGCACCCTGCAGTTCTTCCTCTCCGGCGACGCCAACCAAGGTGGCGGTTTCGCGCACATGGCCGAGAAATACGGCGAGGAGACCGGCGTGACGGTCGAGATCGTCGACATCGCGAACGACGACCTCCGCACGCGGCTGCGCAACGCCGCCCAGGCCAACGCCCTGCCCGCGCTCGCCCGCGTCGGCGCCGTCGACCCCGTCTGGATGAACGTGACCCGCGACCTGCGCGAGCTGGTGGCCGAACACAACATCATGGCCGACCTGGCCACCACCGGCGAGGACGGCTTCGTCTACTCGGTGCCGACCGACGTGACCGCCGTCGGCCTGTACCTGAACAAGACCCTGTTCGACCAGGCCGGCGTGGCGTACCCGACCGAGGACGTCGACGTGTGGAGCTGGGACGAGTTCGTCGACTCCGTGCGCCAGGTGCAGGCCGCCACGGGGGCGTCCTACGGCATGGCCATGGACCGCTCCTCCCACCGCCTGAAGTCGTTCCTGTACGAGTTCGGCTCGACGCTGTTCCAGCCCAACGCCGAGGGGGTCTTCGAGACCAACGACGCGACGAGCACTGCCCTGGAGTACTTCCACAACCTCAACGACGACACCTTCATGCCGCGCTCGGTGTGGCTGTCCGAAGCCGACGGCAACGCCCTGTTCAAGTCCGGCGACGTCGTGTCGTACTACTCGGGCTCGTGGCAGATCGCGGACTTCGCCGAGAACATCGCCGATTTCGAATGGGTCTCGGTGTACACCCCACGGCAGCCCATCCAGGCCGTCCAGTACGGCAACGCGGCGTCCATCGTCGTCTTCGAGGGCGACCAGGCCGACGCCGCGTACGACTTCGTGAACTGGCTGTACCAGACCGAGAACTATCGCGAACTGGCCGAGACCTCCGGTTTCCTGCCCGCCACGACGGACGCCGAGATCACCTACGCGAACAACCAGGCGGCCTTCGACCTCTACAACGACGAGATCGCGAACGCGGCCCCGGTCGTCGGCGAGATCAAGCAGATGGAGATCGGCTTCGAGGCGGAAGGGCTGAGCACGGAGGGCGACCCGCTCCGTGACGAGGTGATCCGGTACCTCAACGACGAGATCGACCTGGGCACGGCGATCCAGAACGTCAGTGACCGCATGACCGAGGCGTTCGGCTGAGCACGGGGGCGACCGGCATGGCTGAGACCACGACAGCTGCGGCTCCCTCGGGCACCACCGCCATGCGGCGCCGGACGCGCCCGGGCCAGACCCTGGTGCCCCTGCTGTTCATCGCGATCGCGTTCGTCCTGTTCTGCGTCTTCTTCGTCGGCCCGGGCGCCTTGGGTCTGTACTACTCGTTCACGGACTACCGGGGCGTCGGCAGCCCGCGGTGGGTGGGACTGGACAACTACCAGCGCCTGTTCGCCGACGAGCAGTTCTACGCGGTCCTCGGCCGCACGCTGACCTACACCGTGCTGTCGGTGCCGGTGCACGTCGTCGTCGCGCTCGGCATCGCGCTGTTGCTCACCAGCGCCGCCACCCGTTTCCAGACGGTGGCCCGGGTGATCTTCTTCATCCCTTGGCTCATCTCGCCCATCGTCGCCGGCGTCATCTGGCGTTGGCTGTTTGGTGAGAACTTCGGCCTCATCAACTACCTGTTCACCGTGGTCAACCTGCCGACGCAGCGGTGGGAGACCGACGGCAACCTGTCCCTGCTCGTGCTCATCCTGGCCGGCACCTGGGGCGGGACGGCGTTCAACATGCTGCTGTTCATCGCGGCCCTGAAGAACATCCCGAAGTCCTACCTCGAGGCCGCCGAGATCGACGGGGCCACGTCGTCCCAGCGCTTCTTCCGCATCGTGCTGCCGCTGCTGCGGCCCACCATGTTCCTGGTGGTCCTGCTCGGCACGCTCGGGGCGATGAAGGAGTTCGCGTTGGTGCAGGCCCTCAACGGCGGCGGGCCGGGTACGCAGAACATGTTCATGGTGCAGTACATCTACCGCACGGGTTTCGAGCGCGCCCAGATCGGCTACGCCAGCGCCGTCTCGATGGTGCTCATGGGGATTCTCGTCGTGATCGCGATCATCCAGATGCGGTTCGACCGGCGGGAGGACCTCGCATGAGGGCGCGCGCCGTCAGCATCCCCCTGACCCTGCTGCTCGTGCTCGTGGCGTTGGGTTTCCTCTTCCCGGCACTGTGGTTCCTGCTCAGCTCGTTCAAACCCGGCAGTGAGCTGTTCTCCCTGCCGCTCTCGCTGTTCCCCCGCACCTGGACCCTCTCCGGCTACGAGACGGCCTGGACGCGATTCGACTTCTGGCGGTACTTCTACAACACCGGTCTCGTCGCCGTGATCACCACGGCCCTGACCGTCATCGTCTCCGCCCTGACCGGGTACGCCTTCGCGAAGTTCCGCTCGTGGTGGCTCAGGGCATTCTTCCTGTGCATCCTCGCCACCACGATGCTGCCGACCGAGGTCATCATGCCCTCCACCTTCGCGATCATCCGCGACCTGGGGCTGTACAACACGTTGGCCGGCATCATCGTGCCGTCGATCATCACGGCCACCGGCATCTTCATGTTCCGGCAGTACTTCCGCACGATCCCGGACGAGTTGCTCGAGGCCGCCCGCATCGACGGAGCCAGCGAGTTCCGCATCTTCACGCGCATCATGTTCCCGCTCGCGCGCCCCATCGCGGTGACGCTGGCGATCTTCAGCGTCCAGTGGCGCTGGAACGACTACATCTGGCCCCTCATCGTGCTCAACGACCCGAACCGCTACACGCTGCAGCTCGCGCTGCGCTCCATCGTGGGCGCCGACAACATCAACTGGTCGGTGCTGCTCTCGGCGTCGGTCATCTCGCTCATCCCGATGGTCATCCTCTTCGCCGTCTTCCAGCGCTACATCATGAACGCCGACATCAACTCCGGCCTGAAGGACTGACCCATGAGCGTGGCCGTCCCGGCCGAATCGCCGGCCCCAGCCCACGAGGGCACCAGCCGCCCCCGGGAGGGACGGTGACGACGCCGCTGCGCATCGAGCTGGACCGGACCAGCCCCGTCCCGCTCTACCACCAAGTGGCGGCGGGCATCGAGACCGCCATCACGGAGGGCCGGCTGCGCGCCGGGGTGCTGCTGGAGAACGAGGTGGCGTTGGCCGGGCGGCTCGGCATCTCTCGACCCACGGCGCGGCAGGCCCTGGGTTCTCTGGTGGACCGCGGCCTGCTCGTGCGGCGTCGGGGCGTGGGAACCCAGGTGGCCCCGGAGCGCGTGCGGCGCCCTGCGGGGCTGACCTCGCTGAACGAAGACCTGGCTGCGTCCGGGCGTCGGCCGGACACACGCATCCTTGAGTACTGCCCCACCGAGGCCACCCCAGAGATGTCCCGCGAGTTGGAGGTCGACGCCGGCACCTCCGTCGTGGTCGTGCGCCGGCTCTGCCTGGCCGACGCCGAGCCCATCGCGGTGATGACCAACCTCCTGCGGCGAGAGATCGCGCCGGCCGAGGCGGAGCTCGCCGAGCGGGGGCTCTACGCGTCCCTGCGCAGCCGAGGCGTCCAGCCCGCGCTCGCCCGGCAGCGCATCGGGGCCAGGCTGGCCACGGAGTCCGAGGCGCGCATGCTCCAGGAGCCTGGCCGGACGCCGCTGCTCACCATCGATCGGATCGCCTTCGACGACACCGGCGCCGTCATCGAGGTCGGTCACCACTACTACCGAGCATTGCGCTACGACTACGAGACGACGCTCTTCGCACGCTGACGGTCGGGGCAGGTCCGCCCCGCCTGGCGTGCCCCAGGGTTGGCTGGCGTCCGGTCTACGCCCTGCCACCCGCTACGTCCGCAGTACCACCCGGAAGCGGTTGTGGATGCGGGGCCGCAGGGTCGGATCCACATGGCGTGGGGGGATCACCTCGGCGGGGCCCGACTGCGGGAGACGCACCTGCCACCGGCGGGTGGGGTCGTCCTCGGGGCGCGAACTGGGCTCCACGATTCCGTGGTGGTGCGGGCAGACGAGCACGAGATTGGCCAGGCTGGTCCTCCCGCCGGCCCACCAGGGCTGGATGTGGTGGGCGTGGCAGGCGACCGGGGGCGCGTCGCAGCCGGGGAACACGCAGCCGCGGTCCCGGGCCTCCAGGGCGGCGCGCATGGCGGGCGGCACGAGCCGCTCGGCGCGGCCGGCGTCCAACACCACGGACGCGCCGCCGAGCACCACGGGCAGCACCTCGCAGTCGCACAGCCACTGCCGCAGCTGCGAGGGCGCGATCGGCTCGTCGGTGGCGAGCAGGCGTCCCGCCAGCGGTCCCACCCCCGTCGCGGCGCGGGTCAGGGTCTCCCAGCTGCAGGTGACGACCACGCGGGGCCGGTCACCGCCGTGCACCGGCGTCCGCCCCTGCCGTTGCAGGAGATCCGCCATCGCGCACAGCGCATCGGCCCGCCGCATGCCGGGCGTGAGTTGCTCGGCGTTCGCATCGAGAACCTCCGCGCCGCGGCGGATCTGGTCGGCGAAGGCGTCCAGCACCGTGGTCACCGCCTGCGCCGCGCCGACCGGCAGGCTGCCGCGGATCAGTACCGAGCCCGCGTGATCCGGCCTGAACGACAGGAATCGCGACCGCATGGCCCGCAGCAGCTCCCGCTCCAGGCGCCGCTCCTCGGCCTCCTCCGCGATCTGGGGCGCCACCAGTTCGAGCAACCGCCCCGACAACCGGCGCAGCTCGACCGCGTTGTGCCGGCGCGCGAAGTCGACCATCATCTCCTCGGCCCGGCCGAGGGTGGCCTCGGGCAGGTCGTCGGGCAGCTGGCCCAACACGTGGGTGATGGCGGACGCCTGCGCCGGCAGCATCGCCCCGGCGTGCACCGCCTGGGCGACCTGCGGGAACCGCCGCCACTCCTGCCCCGACCGCACCAGCGCGAGCGCTTCGGTGCGGGTCAGGTTGGCGACGTCGGCCAGCCAGGTCGCCGCCGATGTCCCGTGGGCGCGGACCGCGACCTCCTCGTCCTCCACACGGGCCACGAGCGCGGTCTGCCAGGCCTGCACCCGCCCGGTGAGGCGCACCGCCTCGTGCGTGAGCGCGAGCACGTCGCGGTCATCGGGCAGCCGCAGCCGGTCGTCGGTGAGCGCGTCGAGGGCGGCGTCGACCAGGGCGACCAGCTCCAGGTCGCTCAGGTGGTGCAGCTCCTCCGTCATGGGACCCACCCTAGGAGCTGGGTCTGACATTTTCTCTCAGAACCTGGAATCGACGAGGGACAATGGCTCACGAATAGATCACAGTTACGACTCGCGACCAGCGCACCGCCCCACCGCCCTGTCCGCCCAACGGGGCTGTCCCAGGGAGCTGATGGCTGGTCGCCCCGACCCGGACGCCTCAGCCATGCCCGGGTGGCCCGCGCGCACCTCAGTCCTGGGCGTCCGCCTTCTCGAACGTGGCGGCGTACTCGCCGAGGTTGAGCTCATCGGCGGTCGCCGTGGCGCAGCCGTTGTAGACGTCCTCGTCGATCTCCCCGGTCGCCTTCGCCACCAGCATCGCGACAAACGTGTCCCCGTTCACGTTGAGGAACGTCCGGAAGATGCCGGTGAACCAGTCGACCGCGATGAGGAGCCCGACGGCTTCGAACGGGAGCCCCAGCGACGTGGCCAGGAACATCGCCACGACCGGGAACCCGCCCGGCACCGTGATGGTGCCCATGTTGAGCAGGATGGCCAGGCCCATGCCGAGCACGATCTGGCCCGGTGAGAGCGCCACGCCGCCGGCCTGGGCCAGGAACATCACGACGATCATGTAGTTGAGCACCGCTCCGTAGGAGCCCATGGTCAGCCCCACCGACAGCGTGAAGTTCGCGACCCGCTGGCTGATGCCGACCTTCTCAACCGCATTGCGCAGCACCGTCGGGAAGGTCACGGCCGAACTGGTCGTCGTCACCGCGATGGCGGTCTGCTCGGCGAGGTGGCGCGGCAGCAGGGCCGGGTTCAGGCCGGTGCGCACCGCCACCACGGCCACCATGAGCATCATGAGGATCAAGACGCCGAGCAGCGTCGTGCCGAGGTAGGACAGCGCGGTGGTGACGACCGCGAAGCCGATGCGCCCCGCCAGGTCGGCCAACAGGCAGAACACCCCGATCGGGGCCAGGTACATGACGTAGCGGATCATGGTGAGCACGACCTGCTGGACCTGGTCGATGACGTCCAGCAACAGCCGGTTGCCCGTGGCCGCGATCTGGACGTTGAGCGCGAACCCGAACAGCAACGAGAACACGATGATCGGGATCATCGAGGCCGTCGACATCGCGTTCACGACGTTCGTGGACACGAACCCGAGCAGGGTCTCCTGCCAGCCGGTGGACGCCGCCGCCGACTCCGCGAGCGATGGGTCGACCTCACCGGAGTAGACCATGCCCACCCCGGGCCGGATCAGCACCGCCAACCCGTAGGCCAGGAGGGCCGCGACGGCGGAGAAGCCGAGCATCCACCCGAACGTGCGCCCGGCAAGGCGCCCGGCGCCCGCACCGGTCATCGAGCCGGTGGCCACGATCACCGAGGCCATGACGAGCGGCACGATCGACATCTGGATGAGGCGGATGAACATGCTTCCGATGAAGGCGAGGTTGCCCGCCCACTCGCCGACGACGAGGCCGAACAGGATTCCGGCGAGGGCGGCGACCCCGATCAGCAGGGCGGGGTTCTTGAGGATCTTCACGGTACGGGCCCTCTTCTCGTGGGGTGGCATGGACGCGGTGGGTGCGGTGTGCGCTGCGATGGCCATGTCAGGACACCGGGTTCCCGACGATGTTCGCGACGATGCCGCGGATGATGGTGGTGCCGTCTTCTCGGCTCAGTTCGTCGTACCAGGCCTGAGTGACGGCCATGTCGACGCCGTGCGTCACGTCGGCGCGCTTCCGGGCACGCAGGACGAGTTCCGCCGTCCGCTCGTTGCGCCGGTTCTGGTAGCGCACGAGTGCGTCCTCGATGCCGAGGGTGTTCGTCTGCAGCGCCATCGCGAGCACGATGGCGTCCTCGAACGCCTGGCATC
The DNA here is from genome assembly GCF_038502305.1 of Propioniciclava soli. NCBI lineage: Bacteria > Bacillati > Actinomycetota > Actinomycetes > Propionibacteriales > Propionibacteriaceae > Propioniciclava > Propioniciclava soli. The sequence continues at coordinate 1,312,233 of NZ_CP115965.1, read as the reverse complement.
CGCCCTGCCCGATGTCGGGCGTCGTGGAGTGCCCCGCGTCGCCGAGCAGGGCCACGCGGCCCCGCGTCCAGGTCATGAACGGCTCGATGTCGTGGATCTCGACGCGGTTGGTCGTCGCCGGGTCGAGCGTGCCGATGAGATGCTGCACCGGCGGCGCCCAGCCGGAGAAGTACTCCGAGAGGTCCGCCTTGTAGGCGTCCTTGTCCGGCGACAGCCCCAGGGGCAGCGGCACGTCGAGAAAGAAGTAGAACCGCCCGTTCGCGATGGGCATGACGGAGGCGCGCTTGCCCTGCCCGACCCACGTGGTCCACTGATCCGCCGGCGCCAGGTCGGCCGAGATCGGCACGAGGCCGTTGTAGTTCACATAGCCCGAGTAGCGGCGCTCGGTGGGGCCGCCCAGCACGTACTGCCGCACGGTCGAGTGGGCCCCGTCGGCGCCGATGAGGACGTCCCCCGTCGCGGTCTCACCGTTCTCGAAGTGGGCGGTCACGGTCTCACCGTCGTCCTCCACACCGACGAGGTTGTGGCCGAGGCGGATGTTCTCCGCGCCCACCTCGTCGAACAACATGGCCTGCAGTTCGGCCCGGGACACGGGGTAGGGCTTCTGGCCGACCTGCTCCACGAGCGGGTCGAGGCTGAACCGGCACAGGGTGTCCCCGGTGAGGCCGTCCACGTAGGCCAGGTTGTCCATGGGGCCGCCGAGCGCCTTCACCTTGTCGCCCAGCCCCAGGTAGTTGAGGCACTTGACCCCGTTGCTCCAGATCGAGATCGCCGCGCCGACCGGCCGGTTCTGCCGGACGCGCTCGTAGACGGTCACCTCGTGGCCGTGGGCCCGGAGGGCGAGGGAGGCGGTCAGGCCACCCATGCCGGCGCCGATGACGAGAACCCTCATCAGTGCTCACCCTTTCCGCGCAGCATCTCCATCTCGCCCTGCTGCACCAGCCGGGGCGGCGCCGCGGCCAGGTGGCTGGGCTCGGGTGGGCGTCCGGGCGCCAGCACGTTGAACACCAGGTTCAGCACCACGGCCACGATCGCGGCGGCGGAGATGCCGGAGTCCACGACGACCATCAGGCCCTCTGGCAGGGAGTGCCAGAACGAGGGCGACAGGTCGGGCAGCAGGCCGAACGCGATCGCGACCGCCACGATCAGCAGGTTCTGGTTGCCCTGGTAGTTGACCTTGCTGAGCGTACGGATGCCGGACGCCGCCACGGTGCCGAACAGCGCGATCCCGACGCCGCCGAGCACGGGGCTCGGAATGACGCGGACGACCGCGGCCAGCATGGGCGACAACCCGAGCAAGGCCAACACGACACCGCCGGCGGCCACCGCCCAGCGGGACTTGATGCCCGAGAGCGCGAGCAGCCCGACGTTCTGGGCGAACGCCGTGGCGGGGAACGTGTTGAACACCGGCGCCACGGCCGACGACAGCATGTCGGCGCGCAGGCCGTCGGACACCCGCCGGCTGTCGACGTGGGTGCCGATCACCTCGCCGACGGCCAGGATGTCGGCGGTCGTCTCGACCATGACCACGACCATCACGACCGTCATGGCGATGATGGCGCCGAGGGCGAACGTCGGCGTCCCGAACGCGAACGGCTGCGGGAGGGCGAAGGGCGCGGCGCCGGCCAGGTTCCACGTCGCCTGACCGGTGAACAGCGCAATGACGGTGCCGATGAGCAGCCCGAGCAGGATCGCCATGCGGCTCGTCGCCCGGATCTTGCTCAGCACGAGCACGACGGCGAGCGTGACGAGGGCCAGCGCCAGGTTGGCCCCGGAGGCGTAGTTCGGGTTCGGCGCTCCGTTCAGCGTCGCCTGCCCGGTGACCCAGCCTGCGGCCACCGGCATCAGCGACAGGCCGATCACCGTGATGATCGAGCCTGTCACCACCGGCGGGAAGAACCGCACGACCTGGGCGAAGAACGGCACGATCGCGAGGCACACCAGCGCGGCGACCAGGGTGGCGCCGAACGCGGCCCGCATGCCCTCCGCACCGTTGCCGGCGACGACGGTCAGCAGGGTCGAGACCGAGGCGAACGAGATGCCCTGGACGAGCGGCAACTGCGAGCCGAACCACGGCACGCCGACGGTCTGCAGCACCGTCGCAAGGCCACTCACGAACAGGCTGCAGGAGACGAGCAGCGCGATCTGCGGGCCCTCCAGGCCCGCGGCCCCGCCGATGATGAGCGGCACCGCGATGACGCCGCCGAACATGGCGAGGATGTGCTGGAGCCCGGCGCCGAGCAGGGTGGGCAGGGGAAGCTTCTCGTCCTCGGGCCGCGCCGGCGGCGCCTCGGTGACGGGATCGAGCGTGGTGGTCATGGACGGTCTCCTCGGACGGGATGTGGGCGGGGGGATGGGGGGGCGGCGTGGTCAGCTGCCGCGATAGGTGGAGTAGGCGAACGGGCTGAGCAGGAGCGGCACGTGGAGGTGGTCGTCCAGCGCGCCCACGAGGAAGTCGAGGGTGACGACGGGGAAGAAGGTGGGCGTCGCGCGGGCGGCGAAATACGGCCCCACCGCGAACTCGAGCCGGTGGTGCCCCGGTGCCAGACGTTCGGGACCCAGTGCGGCGATGCGGCCGTCGCCGTCGGTCACGCCGGTGGCGACCTCCGCGCCGTCTCCGGTGAGCAGGCGGACGCCCACGCCCTCGGCCGGCAGACCGGTCGCGGCGTCGAGCACGTGGGTCGTGACGAGACTCATGGGAGCATCCCCTCCAGCCGGAGCAGCGCGATCTCGCGCAACTGGTCGGTCGTCTCCCGACGCTCGGACGCCGCGTCGAGCGCCAGGCGTCGGCGCGCCTCGGCGAGGATCTCCGCCCCCGAGCGACCGGCGGCACGGATGAGAAAGACGTGACCGAACCGCTGCTCGTGGGCGACGTTCGCGGCGTGCAGGTCGGCGGCGAGCGTGTCGCCCACGCCCGCCTGCTCGCGGCGCGCCAGCGCCGAATCGGCGTCGGCGTCCGTCACGGGGGGTCGCTCCCCGATCCGGGGGTGGGTGGCCAGGGCGGCCTCCACCTCCGCCCACGTCCAGCCCCACGACAACCGCTCGGCCACGGCCCGCGCCTCGGAGGCCGACGCCGGCGCCTCGGCGAGCACCGCGTCGGCCCACCGGGGAATGCGGGCGCAGGTGAGCAGCAGCGAGCGCAGCGCGTTCGCCTGCGGGAGCGCCCTGGGCGCCGCGAGCGAATCCTGACGGGGCATCGGTGAGCTCCTGACCGTGACGAAGAACGACACGCGAAACGGTAGGAAATGCGTGTTTCAGCAAACGGCGATGCCCATTACGCGGCGGTTTCAGCCAAATATATGATGCGGCCCGAACACCGGGGTGCGCAGATCAGCGCGTGCCGCCGGCCGAGGGCCATGCCTCGGTCAGCCAGGCGGCCATGCGCTCGACGTGCGCGGCGGCCAGTGCCTGGATCGGCCCCGGATCCCCTCCGGCGACGAACAGGGCCGTGAGCTCGGCATGGTCGGCGTGCAGCGCACGGACCCGGTCGGCCGGCAGCCGCACCATGGGCAGCGCGGGCCCGATCGCGTTGCTGGCCACCGCGATCATGTGGCACAACCGCGGCATCCCCGACGGCGCCACGAGCAACGTGTGGAACTGCCGGCTCTCGGCGTCCCAGGCCGCGACGTCACCACTCGCGAGCGCCGCGGACTGCCGCGCGAGGCTGACTCGGGCCGTCGCCCTGTCGTCCTCCCCCGCCCGCTCCAACGCCGGGCCGAGCGCCGCGGCCTCCAACGCGCGCCGCACGGTGTAGAGCTCGAGCAGGTCGGGCAGCCCCAGCCGGGCCACCCGGAACCCGCTGCCCGGGGTGTGTTCCACCAGACCCTCGGCCTGGAGCGTCTTGAGGGCCTCGCGGACGGGGATGTGGCTCACCTCGAAGCGCTGCGCGATCTGGTCCAGGGGCACCAGGGCCCCGGGGCCCGCGCGGCCGGCCACGAGGACGCGGCGCAGCTCCGCCACGATGTCGGCCTGCCTGCGTCCCCGCGGTTCGAGCGCCGCGACCAGCGCGGAGGCCCGGCCGGGTGCCCTCACCGGCCCCGCCGCAGGATGCGGCCGTCCGGCTCGGCGAGATCGTGACCGTCGAACACCGTCCGCCCGGCGCGCACGGTGCGCGACACGCTGCCCGAGAGCACGCGGCCGCTGTACGCGGAGAGCTTGTTGCGGTGCGCGAGCCGGCTCCCGTCGATGGCGATGGAGCGGCCCGGGCTGTACCAGATCAGGTCGGCGTCCATCCCGGCGGCGAGGTCGCCCTTGCCCGTCAACCCGGCCACCCGGGCCGGGCCGGCCGACATCCAGCGGCTCACCGTCTCGATGCCGAGGCCACGCTGCGCGGCGGCGTCCACCATGGTGGGGAACGTCACCTGCACGCTCGACACCCCACCCCAGGCCTGCGCCAGGTCTCCCCCGCCGCGGGTCTTCTCCTCCAGGGTCGAGGGCGAGTGATCGGACACCACGCAGTCAAGCACCCCGTCGACGAGCCCCGCCCACAGTTCCTCGCGGTTCCCGGGGTCGCGGATCGGGGGGCAGCACTTGAACTCCGCCGCCCCGTCCGGCACCGCCTGCGCGTCGAACACGAGGTAGTGCGGGCACGTCTCGGCCGTGAGCGGCAGCCCTTCGGCCTTGGCGGTCGCGATGGGCTCCAGCGCGCGGGCGCTGCTGACGTGCAGGATGTGGGCGCGGGTGCCGTGGCGCCGCACCGCCTCGATCACGGTGCGGACGGCCCGCACCTCTGCCTCGTCGGGCCGGCTGTCGACAAAGTCGGCGTAGTGGCGGCTCGACCACGGGGGCACCGCGCCCAGCACGTCCGGATCTTCGGCGTGCACGATCATCAGCCCGTCGAAGCCCGCGATCTCCGCCATCGCGGCGTCGAACGCGTCCGGGGCCAGGGGGGCGAACTCGGGCACCCCGGAGTCGACCAGGAAGCACTTGAACCCGTAGACGCCGTCGTCCCACAGCGCCTCCAGCCGGCCGAGGTTGCCGGGCACCGCACCGCCCCACATGCCGACATCGGTGAAGATCTGCCCGGCCGCCACGGCGCGCTTGACCGCCAGCGCATCGGTGTCGACGGTGGGCGGGATCGAGTTGAGCGGCATGTCGACCAGGGTCGCGATGCCCCCGTACGCGGCGGCCTCGGTGGCGGACGCGAACCCCTCCCACGACGTCCGGCCGGGTTCGTTGACGTGCACGTGGGTGTCGACGCAGGCCGGCAACAGCAGCGTGCCGTCCGGTGCGTTGACGACCAGCGCGCCCGAGGCGTCGTGGCCCGCGTCCATCCGCGCGTCGCGGGCCAGGGCGGCGTCGCGCTCGTCCCCGGTGCGCACCGCCGTGATCGAACCGGACGCGGTGTCGACCTCCACATCGGCCGGCACGAGCCGGCCCCCCACGAGGGTCTGCTCGGCACGGAAGATCTTGCGCACGGCTCAGCTCCGTTCGGTGGCGAGGACGGCCGCGGTGGCCGAGGTGAAGGCGTCCAGGGCGTCGGCGACGTCGTCCACGGTGACCGACTCGAAAGGGCTGTGGGAGATGCCGTCGAGGCAGCGGATGAACAGCATGCCCACCTCGGTGAGGTGGGCGACCGCCATCGCGTCGTGCCCCGCCCGGCTGTACAGCTCGGGCACCTCGACCGGCGGTACCGGCCCGGACGCCCGCGCCGCGGTTCCCGCGCCGGGTGCGGGGGCCGGATCCTCGGCCCCGGCGGCCAGCTCGACGCCGGCGACCGCGTCACGGATCACGTCCTGCAGCCACGGGGCGCAGACCACCGCCGGGGCCCGGTGCTCCTCGACCCAGTGGAACTGCAGGCCCCGCTCGTCGCACACGCTCGTGATGGTGGCCAGCATCTCCTCCCAGGCGGCGTCGCGGGCCGGGTCGTCCGCCGCCCGCAGGTCGAGGCTGAACTCGACGCGTCCCGGCACCACGTTCACTGCGCCGGGGTGGGCCTGGAGCTGGCCGACGGTGGCGATCACGTCGCGCCGCTTCGCGATGTCCTCCACCGCGATCACGGCGAAGCTGGCGCCCACCAGTGCGTCGCGGCGCCGGTCGTAGGGCGTCCCGCCGGCGTGGCGGGCTTCGCCGGTGACGGTCAGCGCGAACCGGCGCGCGCCAGCGATGGAGGTGACGACGCCGAGCGAGCGGCCGGCGTCCTGCAGCAGCGGCCCCTGCTCGATGTGGGCCTCGAGGTAGGCCACCACGTCGCTCGGTTCGCGCGCGGCGGCGCCCACCTGGTGGGGGTCGAGGCCGAAGTCGGCGAAGGCGCGGCGCAGGGTCATGCCCGCCTCGTCGGTCTGGTCGAACCAGGCGTCGTCCCACGTGCCCGCGAAGGCCCGGCTCCCCATGAGCGCCGAGCCGAAGCGCGCACCCTCCTCGTCGCTGAAGGCCACCACCTCAAGCGCGTGGGGGCTGTTCTCCATGCGGTTGCGGAGGCGGCGGGCTACGCCGAGGGCGAGCATCACACCGAGGGGGCCGTCGTAGCGGCCGGCGTCCGGCACCGTGTCGATGTGGGAGCCGAGGACGACCGCCGGAAGCCCCGGTTCGCGTCCTTCCAGACGGCCGCAGAGGTTGCCGGCGGCGTCCACCCAGGTGCGCAGGCCGGCCGAGCGCATCCATCGGGCGACCAGCGCGTTGGCCCACGCGTGCTCGGCGCTGAGGTGCAACCGGGTGATCGTGCCGGGCACGCTCGTGATGCCACCGAGTTCCTCACAGCGATCGAAGGCCAGGCGGGCGTCGGCGGGCACGGGGCTCACGCGTAGACCTCCTTGGCCGCCGCGACGCCGGCGCCCGGTGTGGGCGAGGCACCGGCCTCGCGGAGCGCCTGTTCGAGGGCCGCGAGGGTGAGGAGCACCGCATCGTGGCGGGCGTTGTACCCCATGGTGCCGATGCGCCAGACCCGGCCGTGCAGCGGCCCGAACGAGGTGCCGATCTCGATGCCGTAGTCGGTCAGCAGGCCCGCGCGCACGGCGTCGCCGTTCACCCCCTCGGGGATCTCGACGGCGACGACGTTGTGCATCTTGTGCGCCAGGTCGCCGAACGGAGTCAGGCCGAGGCCCCGCACGCCGGCGAGCATCGCCGCACCGTGCAGCGCGTGGCGATCGACGGCGGCATCGAGCCCCTCCTGCAGCAGCAGCCGGGCGCACTCGCGGGCGCCGTACAGCATCGTCGTGGCCTCGGTGTGGTGGTTGAGGCGGCGCGGCCCCCAGTAGTCGAGGATCATCCCGAGGTCGAAGTAGTTGGAGCGGATGCGCTCACCGGTGGCCACGTCCCCGGCCTCGCGGATGCCGGCCTCGACGTGACGCCGACCGTCGATCACCGCGAGCGCCGCCGGCGAGAGGCTGACCGGCGCGCTGCCCGACGGGCCGCCGAGACACTTCTGCAACCCCGCCGAGACCGCATCGAGCCGCCAGTCGTCCATCGCGAACGGGTTGCCGCCCACCGAGGCCGTGAGGTCGGCATAGAACAGGACGCCGTGTTCGGCGCAGATCCCGCCGAGATCGGCAAGAGGTTGGTTCATCGTGGTCGAGGTGTCGCCCTGCACGAGCGCCAGCAACGTGGGCCGCACCGCCACGATCGCCTGTTCGATCTGCTCGGGGGTGAAGACGGTTCCCCACGGCGTCTCGATGGTGTGGACCTCCGCGCCACATCGCTGGGCGATCTCGGCGAGCAGGTGGCCGAAGCGTCCGAACACGGGCACGAGGACGCGGTCGCCCGGGGAGAGCAGCGAGACCAGCACCGCCTCGATGCCCGCCCGCGACGTGCCATCCACGAGCACCGTCGCGTCGTTCCGCGTCCGGAACACCTGCCGGTACAGCTCCTGGGTCTCGTTCATCGTGTCGGTCATCCACGGGTCGAACTGGCCCACCAACGCCGCCGACATCGCGCGCAGCACCCGCGGATCCGCGGTGATCGGGCCCGGACCCATGAGGAGGCGGTGCGGGGGATGGATGGGTTCTGCGGTCACCGGGAGGTCCTTCGGGTCGGCGTGCGGGCGGGGGGACGGTCGGCTGGGTCTTCGTGCCAGCGTGGGGGGTGGCGTTCGGGACGACGGTGGACACCGGCACCGCCCGGGGGTCCGGGTGGGTTAGGGTGACACCATTGGTCTGACCAACATACCAATGACCCGTGTCGGCGGTCCCGCCGCCCACCAGTCGGAACACACCTCGGGAGGACACCCCCATGCAGGCACCGGACGCCACGGCCGTGCTCCCCCGGCCGCGCTCGATCAGCGGCGACGTCGCCGCGCGGCTCGAGCGCCACATCACCACCGACCTGTCCCCCGGCGACCGCCTACCGCCCGAACGGGAGCTCTGCACCACGTTCGGCATCTCGCGCGCCACGCTGCGCGAGGCGATGCACGCGCTCGAGGGGCGCGGACTGGTCGAGCGGCGTCCGGGCCGGGGCACGACCGTGCTCGCGCCGCCACCCGACGCGCTCGGCGTCCAGTTCGTCGCCACGCAGGGGGCGAGCGCGGCCGAGATCGCCCACGTGGTGGAGCTGCGCCGCACCGTCGAGCCCGCCGTGGCCGAGCTCGCCGCCCGCCGCGCGACCGACCTCGACCTCGCACTGCTGGAGCAGACCCTGCTCGAGAGCCACGCCGGCCTGACGGCGTCCGAGGCGCTGGAACTCGACATCCGCTTCCACGAGCAGCTCGCCGCCGCGACCGGCAACCCCCTGCTCGCGAGCGTGTGCGAGGCCATGAACCACCTGGTGCACGACGTGCGCCTGCGGTCCCACGTGTCGCGCAGCGGGCGGCGCAACTCGATCGAGGGCCACCACCGGCTCTACGCGTGCGTCGCCGCCCATGACGCCGCCGGCGCGAAGCAGGCGATGCTCACCCACCTCGGCGAGGTGGCGGACGTGCTGGCGGGGTTGGACGCGCTCCTGGCGGCCGAGGCGTCCGCCGGTGCGGGCGGGGGTGCCGCGTGAGCCGGATCCTGCTGCGCGACGCCGGGGACATCCCCGGCGACCACTACCTGCCCGCCCGCGCCGAGGAGCTGTTCTGGGGACGCCTGCCCTCCGATGCGGACGCCCCGCTGCTGACGGTGCGCCCCGGGGAGTCGGTGACCATCGACACGGTGAGCCACGAGGGGCTGTTGGAGGACCAGGGCCGCGACCCCCGCGCCTTCTTCGGGCGCCACGGCGTGCCGGCCGAACTGGTGCTGCCCGAGGCGTCCGAGCTGGCGGCCTCCACCCATCCCCACGACCCGGGTGTGGACGGCCCGCACGTCGTCACGGGGCCGATCGCCGTGACGGGGGCCCGTCCGGGCGACCTGCTGGCCCTGACCGTGGAACGGCTCGACCGCCGCGTCGACTACGGCGTGATCAGCAACCGGCACGGCCGCGGTTCCCTGGCGGGGGAACTGCCCGAGCAACCGGGCACGGTGAGCGTGTTCACCCCCGTGGTCGAGGACGCCTCCGGGGCGCACGGCGAGCTGCCGCTGTCCGGCGCAGCGGACGCGGGCCGCGTCCGGTTCCCGCTCGCGCCGTTCCTCGGGATCATGGGCGTGGCGACCCCCGGGGAGCGCCTGCACTCGGTGCCGCCCGGCCCCCACGGCGGCAACCTCGACATCGCCCTGCTGGTGGAGGGCGCGACGCTGTACCTGCCGGTCCAGGTGCCGGGAGGGCTCGCCCACGTCGGCGACCCCCACTTCGCCCAGGGGGACGGCGAGGTGTGCCTCACCGCGTTGGAGGCCTCCCTGCGGGCCACCCTGCGGTTCGACGTGGTGCCGGCCGGGGACGCCGCGGCCCGCTTCGGCGAGCTGCTCGGGCCGCTGGCGGAGACCGCGGAGTATCTGGTGCCGACCGGGCTGGACCCCGACCTGGACGTCGCGACGCAGAACTGCGTGCGCGCCGCGTTGGGGTTGCTGCAGGCCCGCCACGGCATGGACCGCCACCTCGCCTACGCCTACCTCTCGGCCGCCACCGATTTCAACATCTCGCAGGTCGTGGACCTGGTGAAGGGCGTCCACGCTCGCATCCGGAAGGCCGACTTCGCATGAACCCCGCCCCCACCCACCCCGACCGTTGGCGGGCCGACAACCCCGACGCCCCGGCCGGGCTGCTTGAGGCGTTCTGCGCCTACGAGGACGCGCTGATGGCCGACGACCTGGCCGTTCTGGACGACCTGTTCGCCGACGCCCCCGGCACGCTGCGCGGCGACCCCGAGGGGCTGCTGGTGGGCCATGCCGCGATCGGGGCGTTCCGTGCGGTGCGCGGCGGCGCGCCGTCCCGCACCCTGGCTGCGGTGCGTGTGGTGGGCACCGGCGAGACGGCGGTCGTCGTGGCCGTGACCGAGCCCACGCGCGGCGGCCACGGGCTGCAGACCCAGGCCTGGCGGCGTGGGGCGGACGGGGCCTGGCGCATCGACGTCGCCCACGTGGCTCCGCCGCCGGTCACCTTCGACGCCTCGGTGTGGCGCGTGGTGGGCGATCCGCTGGCGTTCCCGACCGGGGCGGGCCCGCTCACCGGTGAGAGCGTCGCGGTGAAGGACCTGTTCGCCGTGGCCGGCCACCGGGTCGGGGCAGGCGTCCCGGCCTGGCTCGCCGAGCAGGAGCCGGCGGCGTCCGACAGCGCGGCGGTGGCGCTGCTGCGCCGGGCCGGGGCATTGATCCGGGGCATCGCGCGCACCGACCAGTTCGCCTACAGCCTCGCCGGCGACAACCCCCACCATGGCACGCCGGTCAACCCGGCCGTCCCCGGGGCCCTGCCGGGCGGTTCGTCGAGCGGCAGCGCGGTGGCGGTGAGCCTCGGCGCCGCGACGATCGGCCTGGCCACCGACACGGCCGGCTCGGTGCGGGTGCCGGCGTCCTACCAGGGCCTGTGGGGGTGGCGGCCCACCCACGGTGGGGTGCCCACCGGCGGCCTGCTGCCGCTGGCCCCCGATTTCGACACCGTCGGGCTGCTCACCCGCGAGCTGGACCCGCTGCGCCGCGCCGCAGCCGTGCTGCTCGGTGAGTCGGCCGGCACGCAGACGTGCGGGGAGCGTGTCCGCCCCGCCACGCTGCCCGGGGTGGCTGCGTCGGCCCGGGCCGCCTTCGAGGCCTGGGCGGACGCCGCGGGCCTCGGCATCCTCGAGCTGCCCGACCTCGCCGAGGCCGCCGAGGCGTTCCGCGTCCACCAGGCATGGCAGGCGTGGCAGGCGCACGGCCGCTGGCTCACCTCCCACCCCGGGGCGATGCTCGGAGCGGCCGGCCAGCGGTTCGCGGCGGCGGCGTCCGTCACCGTGGCCGAGGACCGGGCGGCGCGCGCCACGCTGGCCCGTTGGCGCGCCACCCTGGACGCGACGCTCGGCGACGCGACGCTGGTGGTGCCCTCGGCGGCGTCCGCCGCGCCGCGACGCTGGGCCACCCCGGAGCAGGTGGACGCGCACCGTGCCGCGACCTTCGGCCTCACGTGCATCGCGGGCATCACGGGGCGGCCCGCCATCTCCGCTCCCCTGCTGACCACGCCCACCGGGCCGGTCGGAGTGTCGTTCATCGGCCCACGGGCGAGCGACCTGGCACTCCTCGAGGAGGCCGCCACGCTGCCGGTGGGGGTCAGCCCGCCGGGATGACGAAGGTCGAGAACGAGTCCGCCGGCAGCGTCGGGGTGAAGAGTTCCCCGGCCAGGAGGAACGACATCGTCATCGGCTCGGCCATCTCGTTGGCCACCACCACGACGATCGAGCCGTCCGGGTTCTGGAAGGCGAGCTGGTTCTCGTGCCCGGTCCAGCTGAACGTCGGGATGCGCACGGCATCGGGCTGCAGGAAGTGCGCCACGTGCTTGAGCAGGTGGTACTCGTGGGTGAAGCGCGCCGTCCGCGCGTCCGGATCGACGACCACGAGCGAGTTCTGCGCCCAGCCCCACCGGCTGACACCACCCTCGAGGAGCGCCAGGTTCCAATAGGCGTACGACGTGACGCCGTGGCCGAAGAAGTGCTTCATCAACGACCAGGCGTGGCGGCAGAAACGCCAGTCGTTGCGCCCGTCGCCGCACTCCTGCTCGGTCTGGTAGAGCTCCAACTCGGGGTGGGCGTGGTGGACGGGGCCGATCGACCCCTTGCCCGCCCACTGGAACCCGACCCCGGCGATGTGGGCCCCGGCGTCCGGATCGGCCAGCACCTGCTCGACCTGCTCGTCGTGAGGCCGCTCCTGGGTGCCGAGAAACACGCGGACGCCGCGGCGCGCCATCTGCGGGCCCAGCTCGGCCACGAACGCGGCCAGCCCCGGCGGCGTCCACGTGCAGCTGGGGAACACCTGCGGGGAGTTGAACTCGTTCTGCGGCATCACCATCTCGATCGCGATGCCCTCGGCGGCGTAGGCGTCGATGAAGGCGCCGAAGTAGCGGGCGTAGGCGTCCAGGTAGGGGGGCTCGAGCCGGAAGGTGTCGGTGCCCTCGAGGGCCACCTGCTCGGGCCGCAGGCCGTTCTCGGCGTTCTGGAACGGGCCGGGCTGGGCGCACGCGTAGTGGCCGTTGCGCTTCATCCACACCGGCGGGCTCCAGGGCGACGCCCACAACCGCAGCTCGGGCTGGTGCCGCTGGGCCGCCCGGATGAACGGCACCAGGGTCTCCCGGTCGTGGTCGATGCTGAAGTGCTCCAGGGCGAAGTCACCGTCCACCTCGTCGTAGGAGTACCAGTCGCGGGAGAAGTCGTTGGCGCCGACCGGCATGCGGCACAGGCTCAGATTGAGCCCGGCACCGGGGGCGAAGAAGTCCGCGAGGATGGCCTCCCGGTCGTCATCGGGCAGCAGCGCCAAGGCGTCCCACCCGAGCTCGTTGAAGCACCCGCCGATGCCGTCGATCCGCTGCTGGGGGTGCTCCGGGTCGAGGAACACGTTCGGCATTCCCGTCACCGGGCCGAAGCCCACCGGTTCCTGCTCCACCCACGCGTCGTCCTGCGTGGTGGTCACCCACCGGATGGCGCGGCCACCCCCGGTCGCTGCTGTCTCACCCATCGTCGCACCCTCCTTGCGGGCTGCGGGCCCCGCCTCCCCAGCCTAGGACCCGGGGCCGGGCCGCGTGCCCCCTCGGCAGAGACGGGGCTCAGCGGTGGTAACCGCTGATCGGCCCGATCCAGTCCTCGGGGTTGACGAACCCGCCGTTGACCGTGACGCAGAAGTGCAGGTGGGGTTTGGTGACCGACCCGGTGGCACCCATGTACCCGATCAGTTGCCCGCGGGCCACCCACTGGCCGTTCGCGACGGCATAGCTGTTGAGGTGCAGGTAGCGCGTCGTCACGTCACCGAACTGGCCGTGGCGCAGGTAGAGGGAGTTCCCGCCCCCGGACGTCCAGCTCCGGAGGTACACCTGACCGTCGGCGGCGGCCACCACGGGCTGGCCGGTGGTGTTGCCGAGGTCGACGCCGTTGTGGAGGGTCCACTTCTTGGTGATGGGGTGCAGCCGCATGCCGAACGGGCTCGTCGGGGGGCCGTTGGTGCCGGCCGGCTGCTGCATCCGGTGGGCGGGGGCGGGCGGTGGGGGCGGGGGCGGCGGCGGTTGCGGGATCGGCGCCAGCTGCCCCTGCGAGGCGGGCAGGCCGAGGCCCGCCAGCCCCTGGAGCCGGAACAGGAAGGCGGCCATCGCGTCGCGACGCACCGGGTCGTAGGGACGGAACGTGCCGTCGGGGTGGCCCGTCGACACCCCGGTGGACGCCAACCAGGCGATCTCGGCGCGGAACGGGTTGCTCGCCACGACGTCGCTGAACCCCTCGCTGGCACCGCCCCCCGGCGAGCCGGAGAAGCGGTGGAGGAACGCCGCCATCGCCTCGCGCTGCACGCTCGCGTCCGGGCGGAACCAGCGCTGGTGGTTCTCCACCCAGCCGCTCGTGATGCGGCGGTCGGCCAACCACTCGATCTCGTGGAAGAAGGGGTGGTGACGCGGGACGTCGGCGAAGGTGGGCGTGCCCGGGGCCGTGTACGACGGCGCCCCGGCGAGGCGGTAGAGGAAGGCCGCGACGGCGCCACGGCTCACCTCCTCCAACGGGCGGTACGTGCCGTCCGGCCAGCCGTTCGCGACCCCCACGGCGTGCAGCCACTCGATCTCGGTGAGGAAGGCATCACCGGCACGCACGTCCGCCAGCGGACGCGCGGTGCTCACCGGTGCCGTCGAGCGATGCAGCACGACGCCCGCATCCTGCGACCACGCGACCTGCAGGCGGACGAACCCGGCGCCGCACACACCTGCCTCACACCGCACCGGCTGCGTCGCGGGCCCGGTGCGGGCCTCGCCGAGATCCGACGCCGCGGCGGCCACGGCGGCGGGCCCGGCGTCCGCCGCGGCCGTGAGGCCGTCAGCAGGCAGCGTGGGCTCCGGCGTGGTCGTGCTCGGCGGTGTGGGAGTGCTCGCTGCCTCGGGGATCGCCGTGGCCGTCGGCGTCCCGGCCGGCACCGGCGTCGTGGCCAGGGCGAGCCCGCCCGGGCCCAGCAGGGGCGCCACCAGCGCCAGCGCGGCCACCACCACGGCCCTGTGGATCGTTCTCGGGGACACCCGTCCTCCTCGCTCGTGGTGCGGCCCCGGCCGGCATCCCTGCCGCCCCGACCGCTGAGAACTCTTGGGGTTTTCTCAGTGTGCCGCACTGGAACGCCGGAAACCACTCAGCATCCGTCCCAGAATTTCGGTTTTAACAGCGCGCACCGCCACCGCGCGGCCGAGCCAGCCGCCCCCGCCGTCGTGCCTAGCCGGGCTAGGGTGGCCCGGTGATCGCCGAGGTGCTGGGGTACGGGTGGCCGATGCTGGCCGCGATGGCCGCGGCGGCCGTGGTGATCGGTTTCTCCAAGACGTCGTTCGGAGGCATCGCCGGCATCTCGGTCGCGGTCTTCGCCCTGGCGATGCCGGCGCGCGAGTCGACCGCCGCCGTCCTGGTGCTGCTGCTGGTCGGGGACGCCGTGGCGATCCTCCGGTATCGCACCGTCTCGTGGCGCCTCCTGCTGTGCCTGGTGCCGAGCGTCCTGCCGGGGCTGCTGCTGGGCGCCCTGTTCATGGCCTTCGTGAGCGACGGCGTCATGCGACGCACGATCGGGCTGCTGCTGCTGGCGATGGTGCTGCTCCAGCTGTGGCAGCGGCGGCGTCCCGCCGCGCCCGAGACGGAGGTCGGCGAGCCCCACCCCGCACGGACGATCGGCACCGGCGTCGCCGCCGGTTTCACCACCATGACCGCCAACGCCGCGGGGCCCGTCATGGCCCTGTACTTCTTGGCCGCCCGCATCGACAAGGTGCGCTTCATCGGCACCAACGCCTGGTTCTTCGCCCTGATCAACCTGGCGAAGGTGCCGCTGACCGCGGCCCTGGGGCTGTTCACACCGGCCCACCTGCTGTTGGACCTGCTGCTGGTGCCGGCCGTCCTGCTCGGCTGCGCCCTCGGCATCGCGGTGATCCGACGCGTCTCCCAGCGCCAGTTCGAGGTCGTCACCCTCATCGCGTCGGCACTGTCGGCGGGGCTGTTGCTGCTGCGCTGAGGCGCACCGGCCGATCCTGCACACGCCCGATCCGCCACCCGCCCTGGTCGCTCCTCTCGGCCAGGTCCTGCTCCGCGAGGTGGGCCAGCACGGCCAGGCACGCGGGCAGGGCCAGGCCGGACCGGAGCGCGACGTCGCCGGCATCGCGCCCGCCCCGGCTCGGCAATGCCTCATAGACGGCCCGCTCGGGGGCGTCCAGGTGGTCGAACAACCGATCCTGGGGCGGACGTCCGGGCGCGAGTTCGCCGAAGCGCCCCACCTGCTCACGGATGTCCTCGACCCGTTCGACCAGGACGGCCTCCCCACCCCGGATCAACCGGTGCGGCGTGGCCGAGGTCGCCGACCCGACCGGTCCGGGCACCGCCATCACCGGTCGACCGCAGGCCGAGGCCCAGGTCACGGTGTTCCGCGCCCCGCTGCGCAGCGCCGCCTCGACGATCACGGTCCCGAGCGACAGGGCGGCGATGATGCGGTTCCGGGAGAGGAAGCGGCGCCGCGACGGCGTCTCACCGGGCGCGTTCTCCGACACCACCACGCCGGTGTGGGCGATGCGGCCGAGCAGCGCCTCGTGGGCCTTCGGGTAGGGGGTGTCGAGCCCGCCGGCCAGCACCGCGACCGTCGGCCCGTCCTCGGCCAGTGCGCCGCGGTGGGCGGCGGCGTCGATGCCGAAGGCGGCCCCGGAGACCACGGTGAGCGGCGTCCCGTGGGGCCGCCCGGCGGCGAGGTCGGCCGCCAGATCGCACGCGAGCCGCTCCCCGTACGCGGTCGAGGCCCGCGACCCGACCAAGGCCACCGACGAGCGCGTGAGCTCCGCCAGTGATCCCTGCCCGCACACCCACAGGCCGAGCGGCACGCCCCGGGATCCCTGGACCGGCTCGCAGTACTCCAGCGGCGCCAGCTGCTCGGGCCACTCGTCGTCGCCCGGAACGATGAACCGCAGGCCGTGGCGGTGCATGAGCACGCGCACGCCGCGGAGGTCGAGCGCCGCGGCCCGCCGCCGCCACGCCCCGTCCGGGCCCGGCCGCAACAACTGCTCCCACACCGCCGGCGCCCCGAACTCGCGGAGCAGCGGTCCGATCGCTGGGTCCCCCGGCTCCACCACGCAGGCCAGCCGCATCCGGGCGCCCCGCTCGTCGACTTCGTCAGGCACAACCACTCACCTTCTCCAGGTCGGGCCCACCGCTGCGCATGGCCAACGCGGTGAGCAGATGGGCGCGGGCCGGACGGTCCGCACCCGCGAGATCGGCGACGGTCCAGGCGATCCGCATCACCTTGTCGACGCCCCGGGCGCTGAGCCGCCCCCGGGCGACCGCCTGGTCGACCAGCTCCACCCCCTCCGGCAACGGCAACTCACGGCGCAGCCATGGCCCGGGGACCGCAGCGTTCGTCGTCCACGGCAGCCCCGCCAACCGAGCCCGCTGCCGCTCGCGAGCGCCGAGGACGCGCGCCGCGACGGTCGCCGTGTCCTCCGCCGTGCCCCGGGAGGCGCGCAGGTAGGACTGCGTCATCGGCCGCAGGTGACAGGTGATGTCGACCCGGTCGAGGATCGGCCCGGACAGCCGGTCGCGGTAGCGCCGCACCGCCGTCGACGAACAGGTGCACTCCATGCCGCTCGTCTCCCGGTTGCCACACGGGCAGGGGTTGGCGGCGAGCACGAGCTGGAAGCGTGCAGGGTACGTCGTCTGCGCCTGGGAGCGGATGAGCACGACCTGGCCCGACTCCAGCGGCGTCCGCAGGGCCTCCAGCGCCGCCGAGCTGAACTCAGGGGCCTCGTCCAGGAACAGGATTCCGTGATGGGCCAGCGACACCGCGCCGGGCGAGGCGATGCGCGAGCCGCCGCCCACCAGGGCCGCCACGGTCGCCGTGTGATGGGGCGCCGCGAACGGGGCGCGCCGCACCAGGCCGTGCTCCAGGCCCAGCCCGCACACCGACCGCAGCGCGGAGACCTCCAGCGACTCGACCGGCCCGAGCTCGGGCAACAGCCCCGGCAACCGCTCGGCCAGCAGCGTCTTGCCCACCCCGGGCGGCCCGTGCAGGTGCAGGTGGTGCCCCCCGGCCGCCGCGACCTCGACCGCCCAGCGCGCCTCGAGTTGGCCGGCGACGTCCGCCAGGTCGAGCGCGGGCGCCGGATCGGCCGGGGCCGCCACCTCGGGAAGCCTGGGTGGGGGCGGCGCCCCCCGCAGCACCGCGACGAGCTCGGCGAGCGTCTCGACACCCACCACCTCCAGCCCCTCGACCAGCCGCGCCTCGGCCGCCTGCGCCGCCGGCACCACCGCGTGGTGACACCCCGCCCGCTGTGCGGCCAGCACCGACGGCAACACGCCGCGCACCGGACGCACCCGACCGTCGAGCGCCAGCTCTCCGAGCACGACGCACCCGGCGAGGCGCTCGGGCGGCACCTCCCCCGCCGCGCACAACACGCCCGCCGCGATGGCGAGGTCGTAGTGGCTGCCCGACTTCGGCAGCGTCGCCGGGGAGAGGTTGACCGTGACGAGCTGCGCCGGCCACGGCACACCGAGGTGGGCCATCGCCGCCCGACACCGGTCGCGCGCCTCGTTCAGCGCCGCGTCCGGCAGCCCGACGATCACCGTGCGCGGCAGCCCGTTGCCCAGGGCGACCTCCACCTCCACGAGCGTCGCCTCCAACCCCACGAGCCCCACCGACAACGCCAGCCCGAGCTTCACCCGTCCACCCCGCTGACATGCTGGATCGACGCGGTGCCGTCGGGGTGCACCAGCACGCCGAAGGCGTCGACCCGGAGACCGCCCAGGCCGACGCCCTGCGCCCGTGCCCATGCCGCGGCGAGCCGCCGGAGCCGCCGCGCCTTGGCCCACGTCACCGCCTCCAGCGGGCTGCCGTAGCCGAGACCCCGGCGCGTCTTCACCTCACACACCACGGCCACGCCGGCCGGGTCGGTCGCCACGAGGTCGATCTCTCCCTCGGCGCAGCGCCAGTTGCGGGCCAGCACGCACCAGCCGCGCCGTTCCAGATGGGCGGCCACCAGATCCTCACCGCGGCGCCCCACCGTCATTCGTTCGTCCGTCACGCCCTCCACATTCGGCCGCCGGACCCCGATCCGGTCACCGGACACGACGCTGTGGAAAACTCCCGCCTCCCCGCTTAGGGTTGTGGACGTGGCCCGCCCCGACAAGACACGCCCGCGTCGCAGCCCGGCGGCGATCGGCGCCCTCACGCTGACGCTCGTCGTCACCCTCGTCGTGGGCGCCCTGGCGGTGGACGCGGCAGTCACCGCTGCGACGAGCCCGGAACGGCGCACGACCGTGGTGGAGGCCAGCCCCGGCGTCCGCGACGCCGCGACGTACGACCCGCGCTTCGCCGTCGTCTTCCTCAACGGCCTGGGCCTGGACATCAGTGGCCGCCAGGCCCTGGCCCTGGCCCCGTCGGTCGGCCGGTACGGCCGGGTGCTGGCCCTCGAGTACGCCAGTGTGTTCGACCCCGACGAAGCCGCGGACGCCCTCCACGACATCCTCGCGCCCCCGGGTGACGGCCAAACCCCGGTGTACCTGGGCCTCGTGGCGTCCTCGATGGGCGACGTGCGCGGGCTGGAGGTCGTCGCGTCCCTGGAGCAGCGTCACCCCGACGTCCGTGTGGTCGGTTTCGTCGTCAACACCGGCCCCGGCCCTGGCAAGCGCACCCGCGTGCGCGGCGGCCGGACGGTGCAGGCACTGCTGGACCAGTCGTGCTGGCTGGTCGCCCCCGGACGCGTCACCCTCGGCCTGCTCGAGGTGCTGAACCAGAATTCCCAGGGGCACGTGAACAGCACGCGTGACGTGGCGCAGGCCTACCGCTCGGGCACCTCCTACCGGGGCCGGGTCATCGTCAACCAGCTCTGCAGCCTGACGCGCGCCTCGGCGCTGGAGGAGCCGCCCCGCATGCCCTACTCCGTCTACCTCACCACCGGCGACCCGGCCGACGACGTGATGGTCGACACCGAGGGCGCCTACGCGGACTGGCGGGAGGTGTTGCCCGGCATGGAGCTCATCCGGGTTCCCGGGGCCACCCACGACAACCTGTCCTACCGACCCGACCTGTTCAACCCGCTGTTCGCCGACGTGATTCTTCCGCGCCTACGCGCCGAGCAGGTGGCGCGCACGCCGCGAAGCCACCAACCCGGCCTCGGGGCGAACCGGCCCGTGTGAGCCGCCCCGGGCACGCCCCGCCGTGGAATACTGACCGGAGAACCAGACGAGCCACGCCCTCGGCCGTCACCCGCGGTGACCCACGCGGGCCCGGCCTCGCCCGGCGTGACGCCAGCGATGCGGCGAGGAGGACCCGGATGACCCTCGATCCGTCCCCCCTGCCGAGGGCGGCGGCCCCACGTCTGGCGCCTCGCTTCCATCACGCCACCGCCACGGCAGTCCACGCGCCGGCCGAGTACTGGCCGGCCGCGCTGACGGCGGCCGCGCTCGCCCACGCGACCGGACGCCCACCGGTCCGCCTGCACCTGCCGGGGGACGCGGCCCACCTGCCCGGAGCCCTGGCCGGCGCCAGCCCGGTGCTGGTGCTCGTGGACGACCCCGCGGCGGCACCCGTGGCGGCGGAGGAGGTCCGCCGCGTGGCCACCTCGGATCCTCCGGCCTCGGTGTGGGCGGTGGTCTGCGCCGGCGACGCCACACCCACCGAGGCGCAGCTCGCCGCGTTCGACCTGGTGCTCGACCATCGCGACCTCACCCTGACGACCGCCGAGGTCCTCTCCGCCCTGCCCTGTACCCCCACCACGGACGAGGCCCACGCGCTGCTCGCCGCCACCGGGGGCGTCCCCGCCCTCGTGGGTCCGTGGACTCGGGCCGGCCCGAAGCCGACCGACCCCGAGCCCCGCGACGCCACCCTCAGCCACACCGCCCCCCAAGACCCTGCCTTCCGCGACCGGGCCACCGCCACCATGACCCGTCTCGCCCGGGCGTGGGCCGACCGCAGCGCCGCGGCCGTCGCGGCCGATCCGCTGCTCGGGCTGCACGTGTGGTGCGGCCGGCTGCACGAAGAGAGCGTCGCTCTGCTCGCGTCCCGGTTGGCAGCGGCACCGGTGCCGCTCGCCGCGGTCCGTCGGACCCGCTCCTGTTCGCTGGTGACGCGCGTCGACGGGCACGACCCTGCGCTGCCCGGTGCTCTCGCCGCCGCGTTGCAGGCCGGTCCCCGCCGCGCCGCGCCCGGCCGGAAGGCCGTCGTCGCCGCCGCCCTGGCCGCTCCCGTCCCGGCGTTGGAGGCGGTCCGGCTGTTCACCCGGCTGGGTGCCTGGGCCGCGCTGGACCACGTCCTCGGGACCGCGGCCCACCTCCTCGTGCACCTCACCCCTGCCCAACGTCGGCGGTGTGCCTCGGCCTGGCCCTCGCCCGTGCCGGAGCGCCTGACGCACCTCGCGGCCGGCCGGCGGTTCGTGGATCCGCAGGAACCCCGGCCGTCCGCACCGGGCGTGCTCAATGGCTGGCTCGACCTCGGCCGCCTCCACCTGGCGGAAGCACCCCAGCGTGGTGGGCCGAGCCAGGCGGTGCGCGAGCAGATCACGCGGGTCATCGCGCCCGGACGGCCCTGGACGCAGGCGGAGGCGTCCGCCGATCTCGCCACCGTGCACACCTTCCTCACCGACCTGTGCCACCAGGTGGAGAGTGCCGGCGTCCGGGCCCGCGCCGACGAGGCGGCATCCCTCATCTCGTTGTCGTTGGCGGCCAGCGAGGCCGCGGTGCGCATCGGCGACCTGCAGGTGGCGCTGTCGCTGGTCCGGCTCGCGACCCGACTCATGCACGCCCTCGGCACCCGCGCCGCCTGGTTCCCGTTGCTGCGCCCCAGCGTCCTCGCGCACGCGGCGTTCACCAGCGCCGTCGTCGGCTCCCCCGCCGTGGCGACCGTCCGCCTGGAGAGCTACGCCCACCACACCCACGCTGATCCCCCCGACGAGACCACCGCCGAGCTCGCGGATCTCGCGGCCCGGCTCGTCGCCCTCGACCGCGGGTCCATCCCGGCCGACGCGCCGCTGGAGTTCGTCGACACCGAGCGGGACTTCGCGCCCGAGGACGCCCTCGCCCGCGCGCGCGGCGTCCTGCTGCGGCACGGGCCGGCGGCGGCCGCCGAGTGGCTGCACGCCATGCTCGGCCGTGCGGCGTGGACCGAGAGCCCAGCTTGGGCGTGGTGGGGGCTGCGCGCCGCGTTGGTGTTGCTGCACGCTCGGGCGGGACAGCCGGGACGGGCCCAGCAGGTGCTGGAACGCGCACCGCTGCCGCCGGCCCTCGGCATGGCCGTCCGCGCCCACCTCGCGCTGGCGGGCGGCCACCCCGCCGCCGCCGAGAAGATGGCGCACGAGGTGCTCGCGCTGGCCGACCTTGCCCCCCACTGGCGGCTGCTGGCGCTCGGCGCCCGGCTCGAGGCGCTGCTGGCGGACGGCCGCCGGGCGGAGAGCGAGGTGGCGCTGGCCGCCGAACCGTGGGACGAGCAGGTCGGCACCGTCGCCCTCTTCCCCGACCGGGTCCGCGCCCTGGTCACCGCCCGGCTCGCCTCCCCCGCGGTGCGCGCGCTGCCAGGCCTGGCTGCGGACGCCGCCCCCCCGGTCCTCCCGGACGTCAAACTCACCCGACGCCAGCTCGACGTCCTGCGCGCGCTGGCCACCGACGCCACCATGGCCCAGGTGGCCCAGGAGCTCTTCCTCGGCACCGAGACCGTCCGTTCGACCGCGAAGGAGCTCTACCGCCGCCTCGGCGTCCACGACCGGCACAGCGCCGTCGAGGTGGGCCGCGCCCTCGGCCTGCTCTGAGCCGGCGCCCCATCCGGCCAGGGGTCAGGGCCCGAGGATGCGCTCCAGGTGAGGGTTGGTCAGCACCCGGGCAGGATCGCAGCGCTCACGCACGGCGAGGAAGTCCTCGAAGTGCGGGTGGAGCTCCGCGAGCCGCGCCGCGTCCACCGTGTGCAGCTTGCCCCAGTGCGGACGCCCGTCGTACGCCGCCATGATCGTCTCGAACGCCGCGAACACGTCGGCGAAGCCGCCGCGCACGTGTTGGTGGCACGCCACATACGCCGTGGCGCGCCCCTGCGCGCCGGACAGCCACACGTCGTCGGCGGCCAGGAACCGGACCTCCAGGGGAAAGGTCACGGCGGCGCGCGTCCGGTCGAACCAGGCGCGCAGGTCGCGCAGCGCCGGGACGACCGCAGCCCGCGGCAGGGCGTACTCGCTCTCGGCGAAGCGCACCGACCGCTCAGAGCAGAACACCTGCGCCGAGGCGTCGGTGTAGGTGCGCCGGCCCAGGGTTGCGGCGCTGAGCCGGTTGAGCGCCGGCACCCACCCGGGACGAGCCGCCCCCACCCGGTTGACCAGCTCGTAGGCACGGTTGCCCAGCAGGTGGTCACTCAGGTGGCTCTGCCACCGCGGCAGGGGACGGCCCCCGCCGTCGTCCACGCGGTGGTTCCGGCGCGTCGAGGCGACGCGCGTGTGCGGGAACCAGAAGAACTCCGCGTGATCGGCCGAGGCGACGAAGGCGTCGACGTCGGCGAGCACGGCGTCCAGCGGTTCGGGCCCCTCCTCGGCCCGCAACCGGAACGCCGGCACCGTCGCGAGCTCCACCTCGGTCACCACACCCAGCGCCCCCAGGCTGATCCGCGCCGCCTCGAACAGCCCATCCCCCGGGGCGGTGGCGTGGATCTGCCCGTCGGGCGTCACCAGCGTGAGCCCCGTCACCGCGGACGCCAGCCCGTGCAGCCGCCCCCCCGTGCCGTGCGTGCCGGTGGCCAGGGCGCCGGCCAGGCGCTGCCGGTCGATGTCGCCGAGGTTCGGCAGCGCCAGCCCGTGCGCCGCGAGCGCCGCGTTCAGATCACCCAGGACGATCCCGGCACCCACCCGGACCCGTCCCCCGCCGTCGGCGATCACCCGGACGCCGCACAGGCGCCGCAGGTCCACCGCGAGATCCACCGGGCGCGCCACCGCGCTGAACGAGTGACCCGCACCGATCGGTCGCACCCGGCGTCCGTGTTCGGACGCCTCGCGCAGCAACGCCGAGACCTCCGCGGTGGCGGCCGGCTCGGCCACCTCGATGCCGCAGACCGACGACGTGTCGGCCCAATTGCTCCACCTCATCCGAAGTTCCTCCCCTCGCCCCGGTACGTGGGCACCACGTCGACGACGCGGCCCGCGTCCGCGAGGTGCACCGCGTCGAAGCGCTCGAGCACCTCCCCGGCCTTGGCCGGTCGAAACCAGACGGGGTCGCCCACGCGCAAGCGGCGCGCCCGGCGGCCCCGCACGGGGGTCTGCACCTCCCCGGCCCCCTCCAACCCCAGCAGCCGCAGCCCGGACGCCGGACGCGGCAGCCGGTCGGGGCCCGCGGCGCCCGAGGCCGCGTAGCCGCCGGCGAACACCGTCACCAACCCCCGCCCCGGACGCCGCACCACGGGGGTCGCGAACCACAGGGCCGCCCGGGGTGCGAACCCGTCGTAGCCGTCGAACAGGGCCGGGCCGTACAACCCCGAACCGGCCGCCACCTCCGTGATCACCGGGTCGGCACCGAACCGGTCGAGACTTCCCGTGCCGCCGACGTTGACGAACTCCAACGGGGCGACCTCGCGCAGCGCCGCCACGATCCCCGTGCGGCGCCGCGCCAGCTGGGCCAGCGAGCGGCGCTTCACCCAGCGGACCGCAGCCGAGGCGTCCGCCACCCCCGCCACCTGCGCGTCGTAGAACAGAGCGCCGACCACAACGAACCCGCGCGCCACCGCGTGGCGCGCGACCGCGGCGGCGTGGGACGGCGTCCACACCGGCGAACGGCGGGCACCGATCCGCAGCGGCCCCAGCCGCAGGCCGGCATCCACGTCCACCGCGACGCGCACCCCCGCGCCCGACCCGAGCGCGCCGGCCCACAGCTCCAGCTGCTCGGTCGCGTCCACGGCCAACGTGATCGCGCGGCGCAGGGCTGCGTCGGCGGCCACCGTGCGCAGGGCGGCGAGGTCGGCGCTGGGGTAGGCGACGAAGACGTCGTCGCTCGTGCCGGTGCGCACCAGCCAGATCGCCTCGGCCAGCGAGTACGCCATCACCCCGGCGAAACCGGGGCGGGCCAGCGTCCGCTCCAGCAGGGCCCGGCAGCGCAGCGATTTCGACGCCACGCGGATGGGCCTCCCGCCGGCCCGGCGCACCAAGTCGTCGGCGTTGGCGTCGAACGCCGCGAGATCGACGACGGCCGCGGGCGCGCCCGGGACGAGCAGCGGCAGGTCGGGCGGCGTCGCCCCGGCACGGACCATGGCCGTCAGAGGTTGTCGGGAACCTGGAGCTCGGAGTGCGCGATCTCCTCGATCG
Source organism: Propioniciclava soli (assembly GCF_038502305.1). NCBI lineage: Bacteria > Bacillati > Actinomycetota > Actinomycetes > Propionibacteriales > Propionibacteriaceae > Propioniciclava > Propioniciclava soli. Next base: position 1,287,525 of record NZ_CP115965.1, on the reverse strand, counting down.
ACACGTCGCGGAAGGTCAGCACCTTCGCCGACTTCACGAAGCGGGCAGGCCGGTACATGTCCCACACCCAGGCGTCGCCCATCGAGACCTCGTAGTACACGTCGCCACCCTCGGTGCGCACCTTCAGGTCGACGGCGTTGCACAGGTAGAAGCGGCGCTCGGTCTCCACCGCGTAGGTGAAGATGCCCACCACGTCCTTGTACTCGCGGTAGAGCTGCAGCTCCAGCTCGGATTCGTACTGCTCGAGATCCTCGGTGCTCATGGTCGCTCCAGCCTAGTGGCTCGGCGCACGTTGTCCCACTTCATGCGATGGATCGCGCACGGGCCCTGCGCGTCGAGCTCGGACTGGTGCAACGGGGTGCAGTACCCCTTGTGCACGTCGAACGCGTAGGTGGGGTGATCGCCGGCGTAGGCGGTCATGATGGCGTCGCGCGTCACCTTGGCCACCACGGACGCCGCGGCGACGCTGGCGGCCACGGCGTCGCCCTTCCACATCGCCAACGACGGGGTGCCGAGCCCGTCCACCCCGAACCCGTCGGTCAGGACGAAGTCGGGCCGCACCTCGAGCAGCGCGACCGCTCGGCGCAGCGCCTCCAGGTTCGCGACGTGCATGCCGAGGTGGTCGCACTCGGCGGGCTCCACCCGCACCACCGACCAGGCCAGCGCCGCGCTCGTGATGGCCGCATACAGCCGCTCCCGGGCGCGGGCCGTCAGCTTCTTGGAGTCGTTGAGGCCCTCGAGGGGCCGGGGCGGCAGGACGACCGCCGCCGCCACCAGCGGGCCGGCACAGGCACCGCGCCCGGCCTCGTCGGCCCCGGCCACGCGGGCGAACCCGGCCCGGCCGAGGGCCCGTTCGTACCCGTAGAGGCCGGCATCGCGGCGCACGACGAAGGCCACGGCGTCAGCAGGGGGGCAGTTCCCCGGTGACCGTCGGCTCCAGCGGCGCCGGCTGGGGGGCGTCGCCGATGGCCGCGAAGGTGGCGGGCGTCGCGAAGCCGCGCCAGCGGTCGAACGGGAAAATGGTGGCCGTCGCCCGCCCGACGACGGATTCGGTCAGGGGGAACGCCCCGAGCCCGGCGATGCCGCCCACCGCCTCGTCGAGGTGGCAGCGCGAGTCGGCCGAGTTGGTGCGGTGGTCACCGAGGACGAACACGCGTCCGACGGGAACGACCACGTCGAACGGGTAGGTCGAGGCGCCGTCCTGCACCCCGGAGGGATCCGTGTACAGGTAGGACGTCTCGTCCAGCGCCGCGCCGTTCACCGTGATGCGGCCGCCCGTGTCGCAGCAGACGACGTGGTCGCCCGCCAGGCCGATGACCCGCTTCACGAGGTGGTTCGTGGCCTCGTCGGGCACGAGCCCCACGAACGTCAACGCCTCCTGCCACCACTGGCGGGTGTACCGGTCGGGGTTGCCCAGCCATTCGAGGTCGTCGCGGAACACGACGACGTCACCGCGCTCGAAGCCGCCCAGCTTGAGCACGGCGACGCGGTCGCCGACGTCGAGGGTGGTCTCCATCGACCGGCTCGGGATGAGGAACACCTGGAGCAGGAACAGACGCAGGACCGTGGAGGCGATGAGCGCCCCGACCACCACGATGAGCACCTCTTTGAGGAAGCTCCACGCCCCGGCAGCTGCCCGCTGGGGTTGGGGTGCGCGGTCCTGCTCGTCCGACTCCACGGCCCTGTTCCTGTGCGCGCGCACTCAGTTGTCGCGCTTCTCCTTGATCTTGGCCGCCTTGCCGCGCAGCCCGCGCAGGTAGTACAGCTTCGCGCGGCGGACCTCGCCGCGGCGCTCGACCTCGATCTTCTCGATGATCGGGGAGTGCAGCGGGAAGGTGCGCTCCACGCCGGTGCCGAAGGACACCTTGCGGACGGTGAAGGCCTCGCCCACGCCGCGCCCGTTGCGAGCGATGACCACGCCGGCGAACACCTGGATGCGGGAGCGGGTGCCCTCGACGACGCGGACGTGCACGCGCACGGAGTCGCCGGGACGGAAGTCGGGGATGTCGCTGCGCAGCTGCTCGGCTGCGAGCTCGGAGATGATCTGGTTCATGGGAGGTCCTCGCCGGTGCCGCAGGTCACCTGGTAGTCGACAGTGTTCGTGGGCGCTGCACCTGTCCCCCCCCGGCAGGGGCGCAGCACAACCTGACCAAGTTTGCCACACCCGTCCGAGCCGGCGAAATCGACCCTCGGACGCGACCCGGCCGGCCCCGCAGCACGTGCGGGGCCGGCCGGGTCAGAGCCAGAGCAACAGGCGTACCTGCTACTTGCCGTCCTTGCGGAACAGCGCCTTGATGAGGTCGCGGTTCAGCTGGCTGATCGTGTCGAGCGGGATCTGCTTGGGGCAGACCGCCGCGCACTCGCCGATGTTGGTGCACCCTCCGAAGCCGAGCTCGTCCTGCGTCGCGACCATCGCCTTGACGCGGGAGTAGCGCTCCGGCTGCCCCTGGGGCAGCATCGCCAGGTGCGTGATCTTCGCCGAGGTGAACAGCATCGACGACCCGTTCGGGCACGCCGCGACGCAGGCGCCGCAGCCGATGCACGTGGCGGCGTCGAAGGCACGGTCGGCCTCGATCTTCGGAGCCGGCACGGAGTGGGCCTCCGGCGCCGCGCCCGCGTTGACCGAGATGAAGCCCCCGGCCTGGATGATCCGGTCGAACGCCGTCCGGTCGACCACCAGGTCCTTGATCACCGGGAACGCCCCCGCCCGCCAGGGCTCCACGTCGATCGTCGCCCCGTCGGCGAACGACCGCATGTGCAACTGGCAGGTCGTGGTCGGCACCGGCGAGGACGCGCGGCCGTGCGCGGAGCCGTTGATCACGACGCCGCACATGCCGCAGATGCCCTCGCGGCAGTCGTGGTCGAACGCGATGGGCTCCTCGCCCTTGAGCGTCAGGTCCTCGTTCAGCAGGTCGAGCATCTCGAGGAAGCTCATGTCCTCCGACACGCCCTCGACGCGGTAGGAGACCATCTTCCCCTCCGCGCTGGCGCTGGCCTGCCGCCAGACTCGCAGGTTGATGATCACTTGTAGCTCCTCTGCTTCAGCTCGACGTTGTCGTACACGAGCGCTTCCTTGTGCAGCACCGGCTTGTTGCCCACGCCGGTGAACTCCCACGCCGCGACGTACAGGAACTCGTCGTCGTGGCGCAGCGCCTCCCCGTCCTCGGTCTGGGACTCGGCGCGGAAGTGTCCGCCGCAGGACTCCCGGCGGTGGAGGGCGTCCACGCACATCAGCTCGCCCATCTCCAGGAAGTCGGCCACGCGGCCGGCGCGCTCGAGGGTCTGGTTGAAGTCCTCGTTCAGCCCCGTCACCTTCACGTCGCGCCAGAACTCCTCGCGGAGCTCCCGGATGCGCGCGATCGCGAACGTCAGGCCCTCCTCGGTCCGCTCCATGCCGCAGTACTCCCACATGATGGTGCCGAGCTCCTTGTGGAAGCTGTCCACCGTGCGGCTGCCGTTGATCGCGAGCAGGCGCTCCACGCGCGAGGTCGTCTCCCGCAGCGCCTCGACCACCGCCGGGTGGTCGGCCCCCACCTTCTCGAACGGCCCCTTCGACAGGTAGTCGTTGATGGTGTTCGGCAGCACGAAGTAGCCGTCGGCGAGGCCCTGCATGAGCGCGGACGCGCCCAGGCGGTTGGCGCCGTGGTCGGAGAAGTTCGCCTCACCGGTGACGTACAGGCCGGTGATGTTGCTCATCAGGTCGTAGTCGACCCACAGCCCGCCCATCGTGTAGTGCACGGCCGGGTAGATGCGCATCGGCGTCTCGTACGGGTTCTCGCCCGTGATCTGGGCGTACATGTCGAACAGGTTGCCGTACTTGTTCTCCACTGTCTGGCGGCCCATGCGCTCGATCGCGGACGCGAAGTCGAGGTAGACACCGCGGCGGACGCGGCGGGTCTCGCCGGTCTCGTGGTCGACCTCCTCCACGGCCGGGCCGACACCGCGGCCCTCGTCACACCGGTTCTTGGCCTGCCGCGACGCGATGTCGCGGGGCACCAGGTTGCCGAAGGCCGGGTAGATCCGCTCCAGGTAGTAGTCGCGGTCCTCCTCGGCGATCTCGCGCGGATCCTTGTCGCAGTCCTCGGCGTTCTTCGGCACCCAGATCCGGCCGTCGTTGCGCAACGACTCGCTCATGAGCGTCAGCTTCGACTGCGTGTCGCCGTGCACGGGGATGCAGGTGGGGTGGATCTGCGTGTAGCAGGGGTTGCCGAAGTAGGCGCCCTTGCGGTGGGCCCGCCAGCAGGCGGTCACGTTGCAGCCCATCGCATTGGTCGAGAGGAAGAACACGTTGCCGTAGCCGCCGGTGGCGAGCACGACGGCGTCCGCCGTGTGCGCCTCGATGGCGCCGGTGACCATGTTGCGGGTCACGATGCCGCGGGCGCGGCCGTCGACGAGGATCAGCTCGAGCATCTCGTGGCGGGCGAACATCTGCACCGTGCCCGCCGCGACCTGGCGCTCCAGGCTCTGGTAGGCACCGATCAGCAACTGCTGGCCCGTCTGGCCGCGCGCATAGAAGGTGCGCTGCACCTGCACGCCGCCGAAGCTGCGGTTGTCGAGCAGGCCGCCGTACTCGCGGGCGAACGGGACGCCTTGGGCGACGCACTGGTCGATGATGTTCGCGCTGACCTCGGCCAGCCGGTACACGTTGTTCTCCCGGGCGCGGTAGTCGCCGCCCTTCACCGTGTCGTAGAACAGCCGGTACGTCGAGTCGTTGTCGTTGCGGTAGTTCTTCGCCGCATTGATGCCGCCCTGCGCTGCGATGGAGTGGGCGCGGCGCGGGCTGTCCTGGTAGCAGAAGTTCAGCACGTTGTAGCCGGCCTCGCCCAGCGTCGCCGCCGCGGCGCCGCCCGCCAAGCCGGTGCCGACCACGATCACGCTCAGCTTGCGGCGGTTGGCCGGGTTGACCAGGGCCGCGCCGAACTTGCGCTGGCTCCACTTGCGGTCGATCGGGCCGTCAGGGGCCTTGGTGTCACCGATGTCGGCGCCGACCTCGAAGTAGGCCCCCGCACCCGGGTTCTGCGTCGTCTCGTTCACTGCCGTCGCCATCACTGCACCCATCCGAAGAGAACCGCCACCGGCATGATCATGAAGCCCACGAACAACACCACCGCGATCACCCACGCGAGCCCGTTGAGGAAGGCGCGGGCCGAGGGGGAGGTGTTGGCGCCGAGCGTCGTCAACGCGCTCCACACGCCGTGGCGCACATGCAGGCACACGACGAACACCCAGACGGCGTAGGCGAGCACCAGCCACCACTGGGAGAAGGTCGCGATCACCATGTGGTACGGCTCGGAGCCGGACGCGAAGCCCGTCGTCACGAGTTGGGCGGTGAACTGCAGCAGGTGGAAGATCAGGCCGATCAGCAGGATGACGCCGCCCCACTGCATGGTGCGGGCCGCATACGTCTGCTGGTGGTTGTGCCCGTGGGCGTACTTGCTGGAGCGCGAGCTCACGTTGCGCGCGCTCAGCACCGCGGCCGCGTACACGTGACCCGCGATGGCCGCGAGCATGACGAAGCGGAAGATCCAGATGAACCACCCCTCCGGCACCAGCGGGTAGAGGATCTCCCCCTTCAGCCAGTGTGCGTAGTGGTCGAAGGCATCCGCGCCGAGGAACACCTTCAGGTTGCCGTACATGTGCGCCAGCAGGAAGACGACCATGATCAGACCCGTCAGTGCCATGAGCACCTTCAGGGCGACGGTCGATCTGACAGCCCGCTGGTGGGGAGTCAAAGTTGTCGTAGCCACGGGTCAACCCTAGACAAACACTCCTGCCTTGTCGTGTCTTCCCACGCGATTTCGCGAGATCGCCCCGACGTGGGTCGATTCGGGCCCCCACTGCGGCATTTACGCCAGTTCGGCGTCCCCTATTTCGGCCGCGGGCGGGGTGTCGGGGAGCAGATCCGGACGTCGTGCCCGCGTGCGTTCCAGCGACTGCTCGGCCCGCCAGGCGGCCACCTGACCGTGGTGGCCGGACAGGAGCACCGGCGGCACGTCGAGCCCCCGCCAGCTCAGCGGCTTGGTGTACACCGGGTACTCCAGCCAGCCGGCCCCGGCGACACTGTGGGACTCCTCCACCAGGCTCGCCGGGTTGCCCACGACGCCGGGCAGCAGCCGCACGACGGCCTCCAGGATCGCGAGGACAGCGACCTCTCCCCCGTTGAGCACGTAGTCGCCCAGCGACACCTCGCGCACGGGCATCCGGGTGCGCGCGTGCTCGACCACGCGGGCGTCGATGCCCTCGTAGCGGCCGCAGGCGAACAGCAGGTGGGGCAGCGCGGCGAACTCGTGGGCGGTGGCCTGCCGGAACGGTTCGCCGCTCGGGGTCGGGACGACGAGCGTCGGCGGGGCGTCGGCCCGCCCCAGCACGGCGTCGAACGCCTCGCCCCAGGGCTCGGGCTTCATCACCATGCCGGCGCCCCCGCCGTAGGGGGTGTCGTCCACCGTGCGGTGGCGGTCGTGCGTCCAGGCCCGCAGGTCGTGGACGCGCCAGTCCACCAGGCCCGCCGCCCGCGCCTTGCCGATGAGCGACAGGTCCAGCGGCGCGAAGTAGTCGGGGAAGATCGTGACGATGTCGGCCTGCACGCTCACTCCTGTTCGGTGAGCAGGCCGCCGACGTCCGCCACCTGGACGAACCCGGCCGCGAGGTCGACGACGGGCACCAGCGCGCCCACGAACGGCACGAGCCGCTGCCCGGTGGGGGTGTCGACCACCAGGGTGTCGTGGGCCGGCAGGTGCAGCACTTCCCGGACGCGACCCGCCTCGGCCCCGGTGTGGTCGCGCACCACGAGGCCGACCAGCTGCCGGTCGTAGAACTCGTCGGCGTCCATGGGCGCCTCGTCGGCCGGCACGTCGACCCACAGTTCCGCCCCGCGCAGCGCCTCGGCCGCCGTCCGGTCCCCCACCCCCTCGAACGCCAGCAGCAGCGTGCCGGAGTGCCAGCGGGCCTCCCGCACGGTGCGCTCGGACGCGCGCCCCTGCGGTGGGGTGACCCGCAGCCGCGCACCGGGTACGAAGCGGCGTTCGGGCTCGTCGGTGCGGACGTGGACGCTGACCTCACCGCGCAATCCGTGGGCGCGCCCCACGGTGCCGACCAGCACGTCGATCTCGCTCGCCATCTCGGCCTCCTGCCGTGGAAAAGACGGATCCCCGGGCCGCGCGGCCCGGGGATCCGTGGTGGTTCAGTTGCGGCGCGACCGCCGGTCGACGTCGATGAAGTCGACCCGCACCTGCTCGCGGCCGGCCAGGGCCGTGATGACGGTGCGCAGCGCGCTCGCCGTGCGGCCCTGGCGTCCGATCACCTTGCCGATGTCCTCGGGGTTCACCCGCACCTCGAGGGTGCGCACGCGACGCCGTTCGAGGTCGGACACGGTGACGTCGTCCGGATTGGTCACGAGGCCCCGGACGAGGTGCTCCAGCGCGTCGGGCAGCACGATCAGGCCTCGTCGGTCGACTCGGCGGCGTCGGCCTCGGCGGTCTCACCCTCCGCAGCAGACTCCTCGGCCGGCGCGTCGGCGCCCTTGGCCCGGCGACCCGTGATCGCACCGGCGGCGGGCTCGTCGTCGGCCTCGGCGAGCGCGGCGTTGAAGGCGGCCAGCTTGTCGGACTTCTCCGGCTGCGGCGTGATGCCGGACGGGGCGTCCTCGCCGGAGAACTTCTGCCAATCGCCGGAGAGCTTGAGGATCTCGCGGACGGTGTCGGACGGCTGCGCACCGACGCCCAGCCAGTACAGGGCCCGCTCGGAGTTGACCTCGATGATCGACGGGTCGTTCTTCGGCTGGTAGATGCCGATCTCCTCGATCGCCCGGCCGTCACGCTTGGTGCGACCGTCCATGACGACGATGCGGTACATCGGGGTGCGGATCTTGCCCATCCGCTTGAGACGAATCTTGGTGGCCACGGGTGTGGTTTCTCCTGTTGGAACATGCCCCCGCACGTGCGGGGACGGATCGGGTGAGCCGCCCATCCGGTGTGGGACGCCGGCGCGGGTGGACTCGGAGTGGACGTGTTCACGGCGTGAGAGGGCACCGCGAACACAGCGCACCGTTCATTGTGCCAGACCGGCCCGCCTTCGGGCCAACCCGGCCGCCACCCGCCCCACCACCACGCCCCCACCGCCCCGCCCCATCACCCACTCGGGTCGACGCCCGCCGGGGCCCCCGGCGGCTAGGCTCGCCACCATGCGCTACGAGATCGACGGGCAGCGACCGGTGACGACCCCGGACGCCTTCATCGCCCCCACCGCCACCCTGGTGGGGAACGCCACGGTGGGCGCCGGGGCCAGTGTGTGGTTCGGGGCGGTGATCCGCGCGGACGGCGACGCCGTGAGCCTGGGCGAGCGCAGCAACCTGCAGGACAACGCGGTCGTCCATGCCGACCCCGGCTTCCCCGCCCGCATCGGCGACGACGTCTCGATCGGTCACGCCGCGGTCATCCACGGCTGCACGATCGGCGACCGGGTGCTCATCGGGATGGGCGCCACCGTGATGAACGGCGCCGTCATCGGCTCGGACACCCTGGTCGCGGCTGGCGCCCTGATCTCGGAGGGCACCACGATCCCGCCCCGCTCCCTCGTGGTGGGCGTCCCGGGCAAGGTCCGCCGGTCCCTGGAGCCCGACGAGGTCGCCCGGGTCGCCCGCAACGCGGCCGTCTACGTCGACCGCGCCCGCCAGTATGCGGCGGGGGGTCGGCTCCTCGAGGACTGACCCCCGGCTCAGCCCTTGTTCTGCTGGTTGAACATCTTGGCCAGCTCGGGCGGCAGCTGGAAGTCGGCCATCTGCTGGGCCGTCGTGTCGGGGCCCTGGGGCGCGCCGAACGCGGAGCCCGCCGGGGTGGCCGCCGGCTGCTGCTCGACGCCGGAACGCTTCGCGGGGTTCCCGGAGACGCCCTTCTTGTTCTTCTTCTTCGGCTGGGCCGCCTGCTTGCCCCCACGGCGCGCCCCCGGCAGACCAGCCATGCCGGGCATCCCCGGCATCCCGGGGATGCCACCGCCGCGACCCATCTGTTGCATCATCTTGCGGGTCTCCTTGAAGCGGTTGACCAGCCCGTTCACGTCGGAGACCTGCATGCCGGAGCCCTGGGCGATCCGGGCCCGGCGCGAGCCGTTGAGGATGTCGGGGTTCGCGCGCTCGGCCGGGGTCATCGAGTAGATGATGGCCTCGATGTGATCGATCTCGCGCTCGTCGATGTTCTCGATGACGTCCTTCATCTGGCCCATCCCGGGCATCATGCCGAGGATCTTGCTCATCGGGCCCATCTTGCGGACGGCCTGCATCTGCTGCAGGAAGTCGTCCAGGCCGAAGTCGCCGCCGGCCATGAGCTTGTCGGCCGCCTGGCGGCTCTGCTCGACGTCGAACGTGCGCTCGGCCTGCTCGATGAGCGTGAGGAGGTCGCCCAGGTCGAGGATGCGGCTCGCCATCCGGTCGGGGTGGAACAGGTCGAAGTCCGTGAGAGCCTCGCCGTTGGAGGCGAACATGATGGGCTTGCCGGTGACCTTGGCGATCGACAGGGCCGCGCCGCCCCGCGCGTCACCGTCCAGCTTGGACAGCACCACGCCGTCGAAGCCGACACCCTCGGCGAAGGCGTTGGCGGTGTTGACGGCGTCCTGACCGATCATGGCGTCGACCACGAAGAGGATCTCGTCGGGGTGGACGGCGTCGCGGATGTCCGCGGCCTGGGCCATCAGCTCGGCGTCGACGCCGAGGCGTCCGGCGGTGTCGACGATGACCGTGTCGTACAGCTTGCGCCGCGCCTCGTCCATGGCCGCCCGCGCGACGGCCACTGGATCGCCGACGCCGTTGCCGGGCTCGGGGGCGAACACCGGGACGCCGGCGCGCTGCCCCACGATCTGGAGCTGGTTCACCGCGTTGGGGCGCTGCAGGTCGGCCGCCACCAGCATGGGGGTGTGGCCGCGCTGCCGCAGCCAGAGGCTGAGCTTGCCGGCCAGCGTCGTCTTGCCCGAGCCCTGCAGGCCGGCGAGCATGATGACGGTCGGCGGCGTCTTGGCGAAGCGCAGCTGACGCGCCTGCCCACCCAGCACCTCGACGAGCTGGGCGTTGACGATCTTGATGATCTGCTGGGCCGGGTTCAGCGCCTGGCTGAGTTCGGCCCCCCGCGCCTGGTCCCGCACCGCGGCGGTGAACTCCTTGACGACGGCGAGGTTGACGTCGGCCTCCAGCAGCGCGAGACGGATCTCGCGCACGGTGGCGTCGATGTCGGCGTCGCTGAGGCGTCCCTTGCCGCGCAGGTTGCGGAAGGTCGCCTGGAGCCGGTCTTGCAGGGTGTCGAACATGCGTGCCTTCGGGTCAGGGCGCGGAAACGGACCCGGCCAGCCTACCGGTAGTCCGCGCCCCGCCCGTCGGCGGCCGCTCCGGTCGGGGGCGGGGCCGGTGCGTCGTCCAGCGTGAGCTGCACCAGCACCAGGTCGAGCCAGCGGCCGAACTTCACCCCGGCCTGCGGCAGTCGCCCCACGACAACGAACCCGAACGCCTCGTGCAGGCGCAGCGACACCTCGTTGTCGCTGCTCAGCCCACCGACGAGCACGTGGACGCCGGCGCCCCGGGCCCGGTCGATGATGGACCCGAGCAGCATCGCGCCGATTCCGAGCCGACGCGCGGCGGCGTCCACGTACACCGAGTGCTCCATGGTGAGGGCGTACCCGGACTTCGCCCGGAACGGGCCGTAGGAGCCGTAGCCGAGGATCTGGCCGTCCCGGTCGGCCACCAGCACGGCGTGACCCGCGCGTTGCCGGGCCGCGAACCACTCCTGCCGCTGCGCGAGCGGCTCGGGCTCCGCGTCCCAACTCGCCGTGCTGACCGCCACCTCGTGGTTGTAGATGCGGTTGATCTCGGCCACGTCGTCGGCCGTGGCGTCGCGAATCAGCACCTCGGCCACGTCACTGCCCCAGCAATCCGTCGACGAAACCCTCCGCGGTGAACGGGGCGAGGTCGTCCACGCCCTCGCCGAGCCCGATGAACTTCACCGGCACCCCCAGCTCGCGCTGCACCTGCACCACGATGCCGCCCTTGGCCGAACCGTCGAGCTTGGAGAGCACGATGCCCGTGACGTCGGTCACGTCGTTGAACACGCGCGCCTGCACGAGCCCGTTCTGGCCCGTCGTGGCGTCGAGCAGCAGCAGGCACTCGGTCACCGGGGCACGGCGGCTGATCACGCGGCGGATCTTGCCCAGCTCGTCCATGAGGTTGGCCTTGTTGTGCAGGCGGCCGGCCGTGTCGATGAGCACCACGTCCACGCCGCGTTCGACGCCGGCGTTGACGGCCTCGAACGCCACGGACGCGGGGTCGGCGCCCTCGGCGCCGCGGATCGTGTCGACGCCGACGCGGTCGCCCCAGGTCTGCAGTTGGTCGGCGGCCGCCGCCCGGAAGGTGTCGGCCGCGCCCAGCAGCACGGTCTTGCCCTCGGCGACGAGCACGCGGGCGAGCTTGCCGACGGTGGTCGTCTTGCCCGTGCCGTTGACGCCCACGACGAGCACGACGGCGGGCAGCCCGTCGGCCCCGGTGTCGTTCAGCGCCCGGTCGAGGCTCGGGTCGACGAGCTTCACCAGCTCGGCGTGCAGCACGCGGCCCGCCCTGGCGGGGTCGTCGACCCCGTCGATCGCCAGCTCGCGGCGCAGGTTGTCGACCAGCTCGGTGGTGGGCCCCACGCCGAGGTCGGAGCCGATGAGGGTGGCCTCGAAGTCGTCCCAGACGTCGGCGTCCAGGCGGCTGGAACTCAGCAGGTCCCCGAGAGCGCGCGCCAGGGCGTTGTTCGAGGACGCCAGCCGCCGCCGCAGCCGCGCCATCCGTGTGCTCGCCGCCTCCGGGGCGTCGACCGTCGGCCCCACCGGAGCCTCCGGTTCGGCGACCAGCTCGCCGTCGTACACCGGGGGCTCGGCCGGCCGCACGGCCGCGTCCGTGATCGCCCGTTCGCGCTCGGCGCGTTCGAGCTCGCGCAACCCACGGGACCGCAGCGTGAGGCCGACACCGATGCCCACCAGGGCGACGGCCAGGACGCCGAGGATGACCCAGAAGGTCGGGTCGGCCCAGATCTGGTCGAAGAAGGGATTCACGTGCTCATGCTAATCGGCGCGCTGCCCGGGCCCGATCGCCGGGGCGCCGGCGAGGCCGAACGGGTCGTCGTCGCCCGGCGCGTCCTCGAGCCACGCCCGCACCTCGTGCTGGGGGACGGTCGCGTCCTCCGGCTCGTCGGGCTCCACCGGGCTGACTGTCGGTGCCGAGCCGGCGGACGACGCCGATCGCGTCGAGGCCGCGGTGCGCACGTCACCCGCCTCGTCGAACAGCACGCGCAGCCCGCGCGGCGGCTCACCCTCGCCGTTCAGGTGCCGGGCGGTGCGCGCCATCGCGTCGGCGAGCTCCGGGTGCTTCGCGCGCCCCGTGCCCTCCATCCCCATCACCACCACGGCGATCACGACGGCGGCGATGCCGAGGATGACGAGCATCGTGAAGATCACGGCAGGCATGGGAACGACTCCACCTCGGGTTGGGGACCCCACCAGTATGCCCCACGTCCGCGTCCGCACCCCACAGCCCGGACGGCGCGGTCAGGTCTGGCGCAGGCGTTGACTGATCACGGTGGACACGCCGTCCTCGCGCATGGTGACGCCGTACAGGGCGTCCGCGATCTCCATCGTGCGCTTCTGGTGGGTGATCACGAGCATCTGGCTGTTCTCGCGCAACTCCTCATAGATCCCCAGCAACCGGCCGAGATTCACGTCGTCCAGCGCCGCCTCCACCTCGTCGAGGATGTAGAAGGGCGAGGGGCGCGCCTTGAACAGCGCGACGAGGAACGCGACCGCCACCAGCGAGCGCTCCCCGCCCGAGAGCAGCGAGAGCCGCTTGACCTTCTTGCCGGCCGGGCGCGCCTCCACGTCGACACCCGTGGTGAGCCACGAGCCCGGCTCGGTCAGCACCAGGCGGCCCTCGCCGCCCGGGAACAACCGGGAGAAGCTGTGCTCGAAGGCGGCCTCGACGTCGGCGTACGCCTCGGCGAACACCTGCTCGACGCGGGCGTCCACCTCCTCGATGATGCCGAGCAGGTCGGCCCGCGTGCGGCGGAGGTCGTCGAGCTGCTCGGCGAGGAAGGCGTGCCGCTCGCTCATCGCCTCGAACTCCTCCAGCGCCAGCGGGTTGACCCGGCCCAGCACGTCGAGGTTGCGCTGGGCGACGCGCAGCCGCTTCTCCTGCTCCTCGCGGACGAAGGGGCGGGGCTCGGGGTGCTCTTCGTCCTCGCCGATCGCGCGCCCGTCGGGGTGGGTGAGCACGGGGATCGGCTGGTCCGGCCCGTACTCGTCGGCCAGCACCGCGGCCTCCAGGCCCAGCTCGGCCAGCGCCTTCTCCGCGAGCGATTCCACGCGCATCCGCTGCTCGGCGCGCGCCAGCTCGTCACGGTGGGCGGTGTCGATGAGCTGCTCGAACTCCCGCCCGAGGTCGCGGCTGCGCTGCCGGGCGTCCACCACCCGGCGGTCGGCCTCGATGCGGCGTTCGTCAGCCGCGCGGCGCTCACGTCCGGCCGCCTCGGCCGACGCGGCGATCACACCCTGGAGGTGCTCCACGGCCGCGGACGCCGCGCGCGCCACCTCGGCCTCGGCGCGCAGCTGGTCGCGGCGCACCCGGGCCCGCTCCCGGGCCTGGCGCTCGGCGTGCGCCGCCCGCGTCAGCGCGTCGGCGCGGCCCGCGAGCGCCCGGGCGCGTTCCTCGTCGGTGCGCAGCCCGAGCCGGGCGTCCATCTCGACCTGGCGGGCCCGGGCCGTCTCGCGCGCGAGCTCGTCCCGCTCGGTCGGATCCGCGTGGTCGACCTCGGTGGTCTCCTGGGCCCGTTCCAGCCGGTCGGTGAGCTCGGCGAGGGCGTCGGCGTGGGAGGCCTGCGTGGTCTCGGCCCGCAGGACCGCCGCGTCCTGCCGCTCGGCCTCGGCCAGGGCGGCCCGGGCGGTCTGGTTGAGGCGTCCCAGTTCCTCCGCGAGCGCCGAGTACTGCGCGTCGGACTCGTGGAGGCGCGCCAACGCCGCCTCGCTCGCCGCCGTCGCCTCGTCCAGCGCCGTCGCGGCCCGGGAGCGTGCGAACGTCAGCCGCTCGACATCGGCCTGCACCTGTTCCAGGCGGGCGGACGCCTCATCCACCGCCGCCTGCACCTCGATGAGACTCGGCTGGCTCGCCGAGCCGCCCGCGGCGTACCAGGCGCTGAGCAGGTCGCCCTCGCGCGTCACGGCGCCCACGTCGGGCAGGCCGCCCACCAAGGCCCGCGCGGCGGCCAGGTCGTCCACCACCGCGACCTTGCGCAGCAGCCGGGTCAGGGCTGGCCGCAGCGCCGGCTCGGCGTCCACGACGTCGACGGCATAACGAGCCCCGCCCGGCAAGTCCGGCCACGCGGACCGCGCGGCGTCCGCCTCCGCACCGGCGGGCGCGCCGGCGTCCGTGCCCGCACCGAGCAGCAGGCCGGCGCGGCCGAGGTCCTCGGCCTTGAGATGGGCGAAGGCCGCCACCGCGGCGTCCGGATCGGCGACGGCCACCGCTTCGGCGGCGTTGCCCAGCGCGGCCGCCACCGCGCTCTCATACCCGGGCTCGACGCTCACGAGCGCCGCGACCGAACCCAGGACGCCGGCCAGCGTGCCCTGGGCCGCGAGCAGGGCGCCGGAGCCGTCCTTGCGGTCCAGGCCCACCCGCAGGCCCTCGAGCCGGGCCGTCAGCGCGCCCCGCTCCGCGCCGGCCTGTTGCTCCTCGGTGCGCAGCCGCTCGACCGCGTCCGCGGCCTCCGTCCGCGCGGCCTCGGCGCGTGCGTAGGCCTCGTCGAGGCCCGCCTCGCCCTCGGTGACCCCGCCCAGTTCGGTCTCGAGCTGGGTGAAGCGGCGGCGCGCCTGCTCGGCGCGCCCGCGGGCCTCCTCGGCGGCGGCGCGCAGGCGCCCGGCCTCGGCCTGGGCGGATTCGGCGCGCGACGTCAGCGACTTCACCTCCCCCGCCAGCCGCGCGAGCCCTTCGCGACGGTCCGCGATGGCGCGCAGCTGGGCGGCGTACCGCTTCTCCGCGGCCGCGTGGGCCGCCTCGAGCCGTTCGCGCTCCTGCGTCGCGGCCCGGAGCGCGTCGGCCCGCTCGGCGACGACGCCCGCGAGATCGGCCTCGGCCTCGCGAATCTGGGCGGCCTCGGCCTCGATGGCTTCGGGGTCACGGCCCCGCCGGTCCTCCACCGTGACGTTCGACGCGTTGCGGACGCGTTCGGCGGCGATCGCGGCCATGGACGCCGCCCGCTCCCGCAGGCCCGCCAAGGCGTACCAGGTCTCCTGCGCGCGGTTCAGCGACGGCACGGCCGCGCGGACGGCGTCCTCGGCCTCCGCCTCGGCGGCCCGGGCCGCCTCCAGCGCGGCCTCGACGTTGGTGCGGCGGGTGCGGATCTCGGCCTCGGCCGCCAGGTCGGACTCCAGGGCGAGGCTCGCCATGACGTAGTCGTCGGCCAGCAGGCGCGCCCTGGCGTCGCGCAGCTCCGCGGCGATGACGACGGCCTTGCGGGCCACCTCGGCCTGCCGGCCCAGCGGCTTGAGCTGGCGGCGGATCTCGGCGATGAGGTCGGAGAGCCGGTCGAGGTTGGCCTGCGTGGCGTCCAGCTTGCGGAGCGCCTTCTCCTTGCGCTTGCGGTGCTTCAGGACGCCGGCCGCCTCCTCGATGAAGCCGCGCCGCACCTCGGGGGTGGCCTGCAGGATCGTGTCGAGCTGCCCCTGGCCGACGATGACGTGCATCTCGCGGCCGATCCCGGAGTCGCTGAGGAGTTCCTGCACGTCGAGCAACCGGGCCGACGCGCCGTTGATGGCGTACTCCGAGCCGCCGGAGCGGAACATCGTGCGGCTGATCGTCACCTCGGTGTACTCGATCGGCAGGGCGCCGTCGCTGTTGTCGATGGTGAGGCTGACCTCCGCGCGGCCGAGCGGTGCGCGTCCGGACGTGCCGGCGAAGATGACGTCCTCCATCTTGCCGCCGCGCAGCGTCTTGACCCCCTGCTCCCCCATCACCCAGCTGAGGGCGTCCACGACGTTGGACTTCCCGGAGCCGTTGGGGCCCACGACGCACGTGATGCCGGGCTCGAACTGCAGCGTCGTCGCCGAGGCGAACGACTTGAATCCGCGCAGCGTCAGGGCCTTCAGGTACACACGGTCACCTTACGGGGCGCAGGGCCGCACGCTCAGCGGCCGAGCCGGGCGTGGTGGCGGCGGCGGACGACGCGGAACGTCCACAGCTTGTTGACCACGAAGTTGATCGGCATGACGAGCACGATCTGGATGAGCTGGGCCCAGTAGAGGCGCTTGGTCCACCACGGGCCGTCGTCGGTGAAGAAGCCGGCACTGAGGTAGAGCGGGGAGTTCTCGTTGCGGAGGGCGAACAGGATGACGAAACCCACGAGCTGGGCCGCCGCCCCCACCGTGAGGAACGGGAGGAGCTCGGTCAGGAACGGGGCGCGCGCGCCCTGGTGCCGAAACGTCCAGGCGCGGTTCGCCAGGAAGTTGACGAGGTTGGCCACCAGGAACGCGATGCCGGCGTACACGATGTAGTAGCGCAGCGCCCGATCGGTGCCCGGAACCGGGATGAAGGCATCGGTGTCGGCCACCCCGAACACGTGGACGCCGATGTTGTGGCAGAGCGCCACCACCAGCAGGTTGACCGCGACGCCGGACGCGCCCACGAGCCCGAACTTCACGAACTCGCGCGCGCTGTTGCCCCAGCGGGTGTTGAGGCTCTGCCAGGTGCTCACGAACACGAGATCCTATCCCCGCCCCGCTGTGGCTGGCATGTGGGGCACCTGTGGGAACTGCGGTTGGTGAACGCCTCCCGCACGATGGGCGTGCCACACCGGCGACACGGCTGACCGGTGCGGCCGTACACGTCCAACGACCGGTCGAAGTATCCCGACTCGCCGTTGACATGGACGTACAGCGCGTCGAACGAGCTGCCCCCCTGGGCCAGGGCCTCGGTCATGACCGCGCGGGCGACCTCCAGCACGCGGCGCACGGACGCCGCCCCGAGCGTCTCGGCCGGGGTCTCGCCGTGGACGCCGGCCCGCCACAGCGCCTCGTCGGCGTAGATGTTGCCGATGCCGCTGACCACCGTCTGGTCGAGCAGCACCCGTTTGATGGCGCTGCGCTTGCCTGCGACCCGCTCCACCACGGCGTCGAGATCCAGCTCAGGATCGAAGAGGTCGCGGGCGATGTGGGCGATCTCGCGGGGCAGCTCCGCCCCGTCTGTGGCCAGCGAGAGGCCACCGAACATGCGCTGGTCGACGAAGCGCAGCTCGCTCCCGCCCAGGTCGACCACCACGCGCGCGTGCTTCTGCAAGGGGGCGCCGGGGGCGTCCACCCGGAACTGGCCGCTCATGCCGAGGTGCGCCAGGACGGCGTCGCCGTCGGTCAGCGGCAGCCACAGGTACTTGCCGCGACGGCGCGGCACGGCGAACGTGCGCCCCACCAGGGTGGCGGCGAAGGCGTCCGCACCGGCGAGGTGCCGCCGGACCGGGCGGGGGTGCAGCACCCGGACCGCCTCGATGCGGCGTCCGGTCACCACGGGTTCGAGACCCGCCCGGACGGTCTCGACCTCCGGCAGCTCAGGCACGGGGGCTCGCCACCGGGCTCAGACGGTCTCGGTGACGGCGAAGGCGGCCGTCAGCGCCGCGTGCGCCTGCTCGGCCGCGCCCTGCTCGGCCATCTTCTTCGAGCGTGCCACGGACGCGGGGAAGTTCGAGTCGCCGACGATCGCGACCGCCTCGAACCGCTTGTCGTGGTCGGGGCCGGTGGAGGTGTGGGAATAGCGGGGAACCGGGAGGCCGTGCGCCGCGCACAGTTCCTGCAGCGCGGTCTTCCAGTCCATCGTGACCCCGGTCGCCGTGGCCTTGGCCACCAGCGGATCCATGATGTGGTGGACGAAGGAGTCGGCGGCGTCGCGGCCCCCGGAGAGGAACACCGCGGCGATGAGGGCCTCGGTCGCATCGGCGAGGATCGAGTCCTTGTCGCCCCCGCCCGTCGAGCTCTCGCCCTTGCCGAGCAGCAGGTGCGCGCCCAGCCCCATGCTGCGGGCGACATCGGCCAGCGCGTAGGTGTTGACCACGGCCGATCGCTTCTTCGCCAAGACGCCCTCGGCGTCGTCGGGGTACAGCCGGTAGAGGTGCTCGGTGACGACGATGCCCAGCACGGCGTCGCCCAGGAACTCCAGACGCTCGTTGTGGGGCGTGCCGCCGTTCTCGTAGGCCCAGGAACGGTGCGTCATGGCAAGCCGGAAGAGCTGGGGATCGAGATCGATCCCCAGCTCGCTGAACGTCTCCAACACGCGGCTCGGCGCCGCGGAGGTCACGACTCGACGACCTGCCGACGCGCGCTGCGCGGCCCGTACTGCCCACAGCTCGGGCAGGCGGTGTGGGGCAGGTGCTTCGCACGGCAGGCGGCGTTGGCGCAGGTCACCAGCGCGGGCGCCTGCGTCTTCCACTGCGCGCGACGGGCACGCGTGTTGCTGCGAGACATCTTCCGCTTGGGAACAGCCACGTCAAACTCCTCGGTTCGTGGGGCCGGAGCCCCTCATTCGTCCTTCTCGTCGTCACCCCAGCCGGCCAGGCTCGCCCATCGCGGATCGACGGACTCCTCGTGGCCGTGGTCGGGATTGTCGTTCAGGTTGACTCCGCAGACGGAGCACAACCCGGCGCAATCGGGCCGACACAGCGGGATGAACGGCAGTTCCAGCACCACCGCGTCCCGCAGCAGCGGTTCGAGGTCGATCATCTCGGCCTCGACGCGGCTGGCCTCGGCATCGTCGGGGTCCACGCCCGGGAAGAGAAACAGTTCCTGCAGGTCGACCTCGGCCGAAGCGTCGATCGTCGTCAGGCACCGAGCGCACTCCCCGCGCAGCTGGACGCCGGCGGTTCCGGTGGCCAGGACCCCGTCCCCCACTCCCTCGAGCGTCAGGTCGAGGTCGATGGGTGCCGAGGTCGGTACTGCGATCACGTCGTTGCCGATGCCTTCTGGCGCCGGAACCTCGTGCGCAATCTCCTTGACCGACCCCGCGTGGTGCCCGAATTCGTGAATGTCGAACACGAGCGCGGAACGCGGATCGATGGAGCGAGCCATGAGAGAACTCCTTCACCTGGGCACGACAACGTCATCACCGAGGGTCAACCTTACCTGCCCCGCCCGTCGCCGTCCAACCAGACCTGCGCCCCTGGGCGACCCCACGCGGGCCTCGACGCGTCAGCCCGCCACCTTGGCCCGGATGCGTCGATGGACGCCCTCGGGCACGAACTGACCCACGTCGCCGCCGAGCCGCGCGATCTCGCGGACCATCGTGGAGCTGATGTGGGCAACCGCCGAGGAGGTGGGCAGGCAGATCGTCTCGATGCCCGTCATGGCGTGGTTCATCTGCGACATCTGGAGTTCGAACTCGAAGTCGCTGGCGAATCGCAGCCCCTTCACGATGACGTCCACCCCCTCGTCGGCGCAGAAGTCGACGAGCAGCCCCGAGATCGGCTTCACGGTGACGTTGGCGAGGCCGCCGGTGGCCTCGGCGAGGATCGCGACGCGCTCGTCGGGGTCGAACAGGTAGTTCTTGGCGCTGTTGCGCCCGACTGCGACGACGACGTCGTCGAAGAGCGCTGCCGCGCGCGTGATGATGTCGAGGTGGCCGAGCGTGGCCGGGTCGAACGAGCCGGGGCAGATCGCCCTCACGCGTCCTCCTTGGTTGCGAAGTACAGGGTCGTCTCACCGTAGCGCCGATGCCAGCGACGCCCAAGGACGTCCGGCCACGCGAAGGGGGCGTCCCGGGTGGCCCGCTCGGCCACGACGAGCCCGTCCTCGGCGAGCCACGCCTCCACCACGCGCTCCACCTGGGCGGTCAGCGTGGCATTCGCCACGTCGTAGGGCGGGTCGAACCACACGATGTCGAAGGGGCTCCCCTGGCCGGCGCCGTCGCCGGCCAGATGCGTGTCGACCGAGGCGGCCACCACGGTCACGTCCAGACCCGTGGTGCGCACGTTCCCCCGAGCGAGGTGCGCCGTGGCGCGGTCGCGCTCGACCGCGGTCACGGGAGCGGCCCCGCGCGAGGCGGCCTCCAGCGCCACCCCCGCCGTCCCGGCGTAGAGGTCGAGGAAGCTGAAGCGGTCCAGCATCGTCTCCGCCGGCTCCCCGGTCGTGCCCGCCCAGTCGGCGATCAGGTTGAAGGCCGACTCACGCACCCGGTCCGACGTCGGGCGAGTACGGGCGTGGGCCGGGGTGGCGAGCTTGCGCCCGCCGGCCCGGCCGGCGATGATCCGGCTCATTTCCGTCAGGGTAGTCGCCCGTCCCCCTCCCCACGTGCTCCTCACGTCCCCCGGTGTCAGCAGCTGCCCTCTCCGCACCCCTCATCTCCGCACCCCTCATCTCCGTACCCCTCATCTCCACAACTCTTCTCCGCAACGCCGTGCGGGCTGCCCCCGGGGGCGGCACGATGGTTCCCATGAGCCCGCCTGACGCGAACCCGGTCACCTTCCTCGACGACGACGCAGCGTGGGACGAGTTGCGGACGCACGCCGTGGGGCGCCTCGCCGTGAGCCTGGGTGGCGAGCCCGAGATCTTCCCGGTGAACTTCGCCGTGGACGGCCGCTCCCTGGTCTTCCGCACCGCCGAGGGCAGCAAGCTGCTGGCCGCCACGCTCGGTGGGGTGGGCGCTCTGGAGGTCGACCGCTTCGACGACTCCACAGGCACCAGCGTGATCGCCCGGGGCCCCCTGGCCGAGATGGAGGGCGCCCAGGCCCTCGCACAGGCCGAAGAACTACCCCTGCGCTCGTGGGTCGGCACGGTCAAGTCGCACTACGTCCGGCTGGACGTGACCCAGATCAGCGGTCGCCGCTTCACCTTCGGAGACGCTCCGGAGGATTTCCACCCCCTCGGCTGACGGCCCGCCCCTCCCCCCGCTCCCCGGGCCACTCCACCGGGGAGACTGTCGAACTGATCCAACAACGGATCACTTCGACAGTGCTGTGGGCGCACAGACCCGGCCAGGAAAGTGCTGGGTGGCCGTCGCAAAAAACTGTCGGACCCGAGCGGCAGACTGCCCACATGGACACCGACGACGTTCCCGCCACCATTCGGCGCGTCCGGCGCGAGGCCGACCTGAGCCAACGTGGTCTCGCCCAGGCGCTCGGGGTTGGCCAGGCCACCATCGCACGGTGGGAAACGGGGCAAACCGAACCGACCATCTCGCAATACCGCCGGCTGCTGGCACTGGCGGACATCACCGTGACGCTCACGGCGCCCGTGGAGCGAGCGACGCGACCCCTGACGTGGGAAGCCCCGCGCGACCGGGCCGGTCGGCTGCGCCCGGCCCACCTCGACCTGATCGATGATCGCGACGCGTTCAGTGGGGAGCCCTGGATCCGTGCTCCGCACCGCCGCGGGCGCGACGAGCGCCGCAGGCGCACCGGGATCCGGCCCGACGACCACCCCGCGCTGACGGATCTGGTCGAGCAGCGCGCCGCGCGGGCCGCGGCCAACCGCGCACGGCTGCGGGAGTTCATGGCGGCCAGCCCCGGAGCGACGGCGCCGCGCACGAGCTGGGTGATCCCGCACACCCAGCCGCCACCGTGGACCTGAGCCCGCACGGACGTGACGCCCGAGGGCTGACGATTGCCGGGTCAGGCCCGCTCGATCCACTCCCCGCCGGCCAGGAGGTTCGTCTGCGCGACGGCATCGGCGAACCCGGGCGTGGCGCACTCGGGGTCGCGGACGACCGCCTCGTCGGCCACCCCGCGGGCGGCGTCGATGAGGTCGGCGTGGTCGAGCACCCGCAGGAGCCGCAGGGTGGAGCGTCCGCCGGACTGGTGGGCACCGAGCACGTCGCCCTCGCGGCGTTGCGCCAGATCCAGCTCGGCGAGGGCGAAACCGTCCCGGGTGCCTGCGACGGCGGACAGGCGCACCCAGGCGTCCGACTGCGGATCGGCGTTGCTGATCAACAGGCACACCCCGGGATGCTCGCCGCGCCCGATCCGCCCCCGGAGCTGGTGGAGCTGGCTGATGCCGAACCGGTCGGCGTCCCAGATCACCATCATCGACGCGTTGGGCACGTCGACGCCGACCTCGATGATCGTGGTCGAGACGAGCACGTCCACCTCGCCGGCGACGAAGGCCGCCATGGTCGCCTCCTTGGCGTCGGCGGCCATCTGGCCGTGCAGCACGGCGAGGCGCCGGCGCTCCAGCGGGCCGAGGGCCAGCCGCTCGGTCAACCACAGGACGCCGCCGGGGCTGCCGTCCGCGCCGATCCGCGGCGCCACGACGAACACCTGGCGCCCCTGGGCGACCTCCTCGTCGACCCGCTCCCACGCCCGCTCCACCCACGTCGGTCGCGTGAGGCCGTTGACGACGGTGGTGGTGACCTCGGCCCGGCCTCCGGGGATCTCCGTCAGCGTGGACACGGACAGGTCGCCGAACACCGTCATGGCGACCGATCGGGGAATGGGCGTGGCGGTCAGCACCAGCACGTGTGGCTTGGAGGCGGAGCGGTCGGTCAGACGCGCCCGTTGCTCCACGCCGAAGCGGTGCTGTTCGTCCACGACCACGAGCCCCAGGTCGGCGAACGAGATCTGGTCGGCCAGCAGCGCGTGCGTGCCGATCACCAGACCGGCCTCACCGGACGCGATCTTCAACAGCGTCGCCCGCCGCTGCGCCGAGGGGGTCGAGCCCGTGAGCAGCACCACGTCCGTGGCGGCGTCCGGGGCACCGAGCACGCGGCCCCGCCCCAGCTCCCCCAGCAGCCCTGTGATCGTGGCGTGGTGTTGCTGGGCGAGCACCTCGGTGGGAGCGATCAGGACGGCCTGCCCCCCGGTGTCGACCACGGCCAGCATCGCCCGGAGCGCCACCAGTGTCTTGCCCGAGCCCACCTCACCCTGCAGCAGCCGCTGCATGGGCTGGTGGCGGGCCAGGTCGGCAAAGATCTCCTCACCGACCTCGGCCTGCCCGTCGGTGAGCCGAAACGGCAGGCGGGCGTCGAAGGCGTCCAGCAGGCCGTCGGGACGCCGCACGCGGGGGCCCGCGGACTGCCGGGCATTGTCCGCGCGGCGGTAGGCCATGGTGAGCTGGGTGGCGAACGCCTCGTCGAACAGCAGGCGGCGGCGTCCGGTCTCGACCTCGCCGAGCGAACCGGGGCGGTGGACGAAGGCGAAGGCGTCCGCGTGCCCACACACGCCGGAGCGATCGAGGACCCAGGCGGGCCACGGATCCTCCGTCTGGCCGAGGGTGGCCAGCGCGAACCGGACGCACTCGGCGATCTTCCAGGTCGGCAGCTTCGCGGTGGCCGGGTAGAGACCGACGATGCCGGAGCGGGAGAGCTCGGCGATGCGCTCCTTCTCCTCCGAGTGGCCCACGACCTTGCCCGCGGCATCCAGCATGACGAAGGCGGGATGCGTCATCTGCGGTTGGTTCTGGAAGCTGCCGACCTTGCCGACGAAGATGCCGCGGACGCCCATCCTCAGCTGCGCCTGCCACCACCCCACGACGTGGTCATTGCCGAAGAACGTGACCCGGAGGCGCCCCTTGCCGTCGGTGAGGACGACCTCGAGGCGGGCGCTGCTGCGCCGCCGGCCCGTGGGGGCGGACTGGTTGCGTTTGATGTCGGTGGACGCCACCTTGGCCATGACGGCGACGTGCTCGCCCTCCTCAAGGGTGGCCAGGTCGGTGAGCTCGGTGCCGCTGAGGTAGTGACGCGGCAGGTGGCGCAGGAGGTCACCGACCGTCTCGACCCGCAGCGCGGCGAATTCCTTCGCGGTCTTCGCTCCCAACACCGAGTCCGCGGCCGCGTTCAACTCCGCGAACGCGGCGGTGCGCCAGCCGTTGAGTGGTTCCACGCCCCCGATCCTAAACGGCGGCTCCGACAGGTCGGGCATGCAAAAGGACCCGCCGGAGCGGGTCCTTGGTGCGTGCGGGCGGCAGGTGCGCTGAGGTCAGCGCGCGACCTTGCCGGCCTTGATGCACGAGGTGCACACGTTCATCCGCTTGGTGCCCCCGTTGACCACGGCGCGCACGCTCTGGATGTTCGGGTTCCAACGGCGGTTGGTCTTCTTCTTCGACCAAGGCACATTGTGGCCGAAGGTCGGCTTCTTGGCGCAGACGTCGCACACGGCGGCCATGGCTGATCTCCTTGCAATTGCGGGTGGCGCAGGGCGCGCCTCGAACCCGACGGGAAAACGGAACCTGACCATGATAGCCGAGGGCCTCGGCGAGGCGAAATCGCGGACGTCGGGTCAGGTCGACAACACCACGGGGACGATCATCGGCCGGGCGCGGTACGCCCGGCTCACCCAGCGCCCCAGCCGGCGGCGCATCAGCTGCTGAAGCTGGTGGGTGTCGTCGGCCCCCTCGGTGAGCGCGTCGCGCAGGGCGCGGGCGATCTCGGCGGAGATCTCGTCGAAGAGACCCTCCCCGTCCACGAAGCCGCGGGCCGTCACGATCGGCCCCTCGACCAGCTCGCCCGAGTGCAGGTTCACCACGGCGATCGCGGAGATGAAACCCTCCTCGCCCAGGATGCGCCGGTCGTCGAGCTGGGAGTCGCCCACCGCGTCCACCGTGGTGCCGTCCACGAACACGTAGCCGGACTCGAGGCGTCCGACCACGCGGGCCTTGCCGTCGCGCAGGTCGACCACGGCGCCGTCCTCGACGATGACGGTGTTCTCGCGCGGGACGCCGGTCGCGATGGCGAGCTCGCCGTTGGCCACCAGGTGGCGCACCTCGCCGTGCACCGGCATGACGTTGCGGGGCTGGACCAGGTTGTAGCAGTACAGCAGCTCGCCCGCGCTGGCGTGCCCGGAGACGTGGACCAGCGCGTTGCCCTTGTGGACGACCTTCACGCCGTTCTTCACCAGCCCGTTGATGACCCGGTAGACGGAGTTCTCGTTGCCCGGGATCAGGGAGCTGGCGAGCAGCACCACGTCGCCCTCCCCCGCGGTGATGACCGGGTGCTCGTGGTTGGCGATCCGGGCCAGGGCGCTGAGCGGCTCGCCCTGGGAGCCCGTCGAGATGATGACGACCTTGTCGTCGGGGTACTTCTCGAGGTCGTCCAGCGCGATGAGGGTGTTGCCCGGCACGTTGAGGTAGCCGAGCTGCGCGGCGATCGTCATGTTGCGCACCATCGAGCGGCCCACGTAGCAGACCTTGCGGCCGTGGCGGACGGCCTCGTCCATCACCTGCTGCACGCGGTGCACGTGGCTGGCGAAGCAGGCGACGATGAGGCGTCCGCTCGCATGGGAGAACACCCGCTCCATGGCGGGCTGGATGTCCTTCTCCAGCGTGGTGAAGCCGGGCGTCTCGGCGTTCGTGGAGTCGACCATGAACAGGTCGAGACCCTTCTCGCCGACGCGGGCGAAGCCGCGCAGGTCGGTGAGGCGTTTGTCGAGGGGCAGCTGGTCCATCTTGAAGTCGCCGGTGTGCAGGACGGTGCCCGCGGCCGTGGCGATGTGGACGGCGAGGGCGTCCGGGATGGAGTGGTTGACCGCGAGGAACTCGAGATCGAACCCACCGGCGGACGTGGTGGAGCCTGCCGCCATCTCACGGAGGTCGAAGCCCCGGATGCGGTGTTCCTTGAGCTTCTCGCGCACCAGCGCCAGGGTGAGCTTGCTGCCGTGGACGGGGATGTCGGGGCGCCGCCGCAGCAGGAACGGAACGGCTCCGATGTGGTCCTCGTGGCCGTGGGTGAGCACGAGGCCGACGACGTCGTCGAGACGGTCGTCCAGCAGGTGGAGCGCCGGCAGGATGAGATCGACACCCGGGTGGTTCTCGTCGGGGAACAGCACGCCGCAGTCCACCAGCAGGATCTCGCCGTTGATCTCGAACGACGCCATGTTGCGTCCGACGTCGCCGAGACCCCCCAGGGGGATGATCCGCAGGGTGTCGGGGCGCAGCTTCGGGGGCGTCTTCAGGGCTTCTCGCACCCGACCACTCTAGAGGGTGCGGGACGGCCCGGATCGCTGCGCCCCACCGCGACGGGTCCTAGGATGGGGTCACCCTGCAGCCATCGGAGGACGGCATGGACACCGGCCACGGAGCACTCGTCATCACCCTCTGGGAGCGCTACGGCTCGAACATGGACGCCGTGGCGTCCGCACTCGCCGAGCGGCTCGGACTGGCGCTGCACGCGCAGGCGTACTCGTCGGAGAGCATCGAGGTGGCGGTTGAGGAGCGCGAGCACCAGGGGCCGTTGGCGCGGTTCGTCCGCGACTTCGCGCCCGCGAGCTACGCCCCCAGCGGGGCCGCTGCGGCGGCGTCCCTCGAGGTGGAGAGCAGCTACGCGCGAATGGCGGTGGAGTCCGCCGCCGAGGTGGAGGCGCTCGCCGCGCGGGGCGGGGTGATCCTGGGGCGCAACGGGCAGTTCGTGCTGCGGCACCGCCCGAACACGCTGCACGTGAAGTTGGACGGGCCCGTGGCGGCGCGGGTGGCGCTGGCGGCGCGGGTGGCCGGCATCACACCGGAGCGGGCGGCGAAGCGGCAGCGGATCGAGGACGACTTCCGTGCCGGGCTGTCGCGCAAGCTGTACCGGTTCGACCCGCGCGCCAACGAGTACTACGACCTGGTGGTGAATGGCGCCCTGTGGCCGACGGAGGTCACGGTGGGCGTCATCGCGGCCGCGGCGAAGGCCAAGCTGGGCTGAGGTGCGGCGCCGGGGTGCCGGCTGCCGGCTGCCGGCTGGGGGCTGGGGGCTGGGGGCTGGATCGGCGCTGGATCGGCGCTGGCTAGGATGTCGCCGTGACCGACGCGCCCCGCACCGCCGACTCCTGCCGTCTCGCGCTGCCGAGGGAGGCCGAGCGCCTGGCCGCCATCCAGCGGCGGAGCTGGCAGCAGCTGATGCCGCCCGACGTGGCCGCGCACATTCTGGGGTCGGTCGATCTGGAGACGATGGCCCAGTCGTGGGCCGCCGCGATCACACGCCCGCCGCTGGCGAGCATGCGGGTGCTGGTGGCGATCGCGGAGGGTCGGCCGGTGGGTTTCGCGGCGCTGGGCCCGTCCGACGACGAGGACGCGCATCCGGGCAGCGACGCCCTGGTGGCCGAGTTCATCATCGACCCGCCGGCGCAGCGGCAGGGGCACGGGTCGCGGCTGCTGAACGCCGTGGCCGACACCCTGCGGGCCGATGGGTTCGCGAGGGCGACGTGGTGGGTGCGCTCCACCGACGATCCGCTGCGCCGCTTCCTGGAGTCGGCGGGCTGGGGAGCCGACGGCGCCCACCAGTCGCTCGGCACGTCCGATGAGGCGGCCACAGTGAAGATGATTCGGATGCACACCGCCCTCTCCGACTCCTGACGCCGCCCCGGAGGCGCGCCGACACGCTCACTTAGGTCTCAAACTCCGGTTCCGGTGCTGGAGTTTGAGACCCAAAGTGGAGTGTGAGTCGTCGCCCCCTCGTGCTCCGACCGCCGGCGCCCGGACGGAGCGACCCACCGGCGAGCGACGCCAGCGGCGTCCGCACTGCCACGGCACAGCACCCGGACGCCACGAGGCCCGCCCACACTCCACTTTGGTGCTCAAACTCCAGCTCCGGAACCGGAGTTTGAGACCTGAGTGTGCGTGTCGGCGGGCCTCAGGTGGGCGGGCGTCAGTTCACGTCGTCGTCGACCCAGTCGAACGTCCGCGTAACTGCCTTCTTCCAGTTGCGGTACAGGCGGTCTCGCTCGCCCTCGTCCATGGCCGGCTTCCAGCGCTTGTCCTCCGCCCAGTTGTCGATGACGTCCTGCTCGCCGTTCCAGAAGCCCACCGCGATGCCCGCCGCGTAGGCGGCACCCAACGCGGTGGTCTCGGCCACGACGGGCCGGACGACCTCCACACCGAGCTGGTCGGCCTGGAACTGCATGAGCGTCTCGTTGGCCGTCATGCCGCCGTCCACCTTGAGCTCGGCGAGCTCCACGCCGGAGTCGGCCTCCATGGCGTCCAGCACCTCACGCGTCTGGAAGGCCGTCGCCTCCAGCACGGCGCGGGCGATGTGACCCCGGTTCACGTAGCGCGTCAGACCGACGATCGCGCCCCGGGCGTCCGACTTCCAGTACGGCGCGAACAGGCCCGAGAACGCCGGCACGAAGTACGCGCCGCCGTTGTCGTCCACCGTGGCGGCCAACTCCTCGATCTCCGGCGCGGAGCTGAACATCTTGAGGTTGTCGCGCAGCCACTGCACCAGCGATCCGGTGACGGCGATCGACCCCTCGAGCGCGTAGATCGGCTTGTTGTCGCCGATCTTGTAGCACACGGTGGTGAGGAGGCCGTTCTTGCTCGGCACCTTCTCCTCGCCGGTGTTCATGAGCATGAAGTTGCCGGTGCCGTAGGTGTTCTTCGCCATGCCGACCTCGAAGCAGGCCTGCCCGAACGTCGCGGCCTGCTGGTCGCCCAGGATGCCGGCGATCGGCACGTCCCCCAGCAACCCGCGCGCGCGCCCGCGGCCGTACTCCTCCGACGACGAGCGGATCTGGGGCAGCATCGACATCGGGATGCCCATGTCCGCCGCGATCCCGGCGTCCCAGTCCAGCGTGTCGAGGTCCATCAGCAGGGTGCGCGAGGCATTGGTGACATCGGTGACGTGCACGCCCCCGTCCGTGCCACCGGTCAGGTTCCACAGCACCCAGGAGTCCATCGTGCCCATCAGCAGATCGCCCGCCTCGGCCTTCTCGCGGGCCCCGTCGACGTTCTGCAGGATCCACATCACCTTCGGCCCGGCGAAGTAGGTCGCCAGCGGCAGGCCGACCTTGGCCTTGTACTTGTCGTCGTCGCCGCCACCGAGTTCCTTGCAGATCTTGTCGGTGCGCGTGTCCTGCCAGACGATCGCGTTGTACACCGGCTCCCCGGTGTTCTTGTCCCACACCATCGCCGTCTCGCGCTGGTTCGTGACGCCGACGGCCACGAGGTCGTCCTTGTTCAGCGACGCCTTGGCCAGCGCCTCGGCGACCACCTCGCGAATGTTGTTCCAGATCTCCTTCGGGTCGTGCTCCACCCAGCCGGCGCGCGGGAAGATCTGCTCGTGCTCCTTCTGACCGGTGGCGACGATCTGGCCGCCGTGGTCGAAGACGATGGCCCGCGAGCTCGTGGTGCCCTGGTCGATTGCGAGAACGTACTTGTCAGCCATGGTGTTCCTTCCACCTCATCGTGTGTTGGCTCAAAGGGTTGGCTCAGTCGGTTGACTCAGCGTGAGAGGTGCGTGCCGGACGCCGCGGCGTCCGGCCCGCAGGGTCGTGCAGCAGGTCAGGGGTCACAGGCCCATCGGCAGCAACACCCGGGCGAGCACACCGGCGAGCACGCCGCCGATGATCGGGCCGACGACCGGGATCCAGGCGTAGCTCCAGTCCGAGCCACCCTTGTTCGGGATCGGCAGGACGGCGTGCGCGATGCGCGGGCCGAGGTCGCGGGCCGGGTTGATGGCGTAGCCGGTGGGCCCACCGAGGGAGATGCCGATGCCGACCACCAGCAGCGCGACGCCCAGGGCACCGAGCCAACCGAGGTTGACGACCGGGGTGGCACCGAAGAAGCGGCCGGCGCTGGCGGACAGCACCACGAACACCAGCACGAACGTCGCGATGGCCTCGGTCACGAGGTTCCACAACGGGTTGCGGATCTCCGGGCCGGTCGCGAACACACCCAGCTTGGCACCCGCCGGGGCCTCGTCGTCGAACTGCTTCTTGTACGCCAGCCAGCACAGCACGG
Source organism: Propioniciclava soli (assembly GCF_038502305.1). NCBI lineage: Bacteria > Bacillati > Actinomycetota > Actinomycetes > Propionibacteriales > Propionibacteriaceae > Propioniciclava > Propioniciclava soli. Next base: position 1,257,852 of record NZ_CP115965.1, on the reverse strand, counting down.
CGCCGATGAACGCGCCGAGCATCTGTGCCGAGATGTAGGTCAGCGTCGACACCGCGTCGACGGGGACGCCCTCGACGTACTGCGTCGCGCCCGAGGCCAGGATGCCGAGCGTCACCGCAGGGTTGATGTGCCCGCCCGAGGCGTAGGAGACGAGGACGCCCGCGAACACCGCGAGGCCCCAGCCGAAGTTGACGTGGAGGAAGCCGGTCCCCGCACCCTTGTTGCGGGGCAGGATGTTGTTGGCCACCACGCCGCCACCGAGCAGGAGCAGCATCGCCGTCCCCACGGTCTCGGAGAGGAAGATGGTTCCGAGCACGAGCTCTCACTTTCCGGCACCACCGTGGTGCCTTGTTCCGTGCCCCCGGTCCCGGGGGCGCCTTCTCAGTGGGGGTGAACACCGGACGCCGCAGGCGTCCGATGGCCTCACAATGCCGAAGGAACCACGTCCTCGGCCTCGACACGCCGGGCGGATGCCTCGGCGTCCGTGGATTCGGACTGCGCGGCGACCTCCGCGGCTGCCCGCTCCCGGTAGTTGGACTTCTCCGTCTCGACACGCTCGTCGTCCCACCCGAGGATCGGCGCGGCGACCTCGGCCACCTCGTCCACCGCGGACGCCCCGCGGTCGGGCGTCGTGGAGTTCAGCCGGATCCGCTGGATCAGGATGTCCTCGAGGTGCAGCGCGCCCTCGTAGCGGCACGCGAACGCGACGTCGGCACGCAGGTACCACGGGGACGCCCCCAGCGGCCGGCCCAGCGACGGGTCCTCGTCCACGAGCGCGAGGAGCGCGGGCAGTTCCGAACCGTAGCGGTCAAGCAGGTCGGCGACCAGGTCGGCGTCCCAACCGTACTGCTCGGCGATCGCATCGGCACGGCGCGCGAACGCGCGGTAGCCGTCCGCGCCGAGCAGCGGCACCTCCTTGGTGATCGACGGCAGCTGCTTGGCCCGCGCGCCGAGGGCCAGGTCGACGGCGTCCGCGGCCATGACCCGGTAGGTGGTGTACTTGCCGCCGGCGATCACGACGAGCCCGGGGGCGGCCTCAAGGGTGGTGTGCTCGCGCGACACCTTGGCCGACTTGGCCTCGTCGGAACCCACCGGCTGCAGCAGCGGCCGCAGGCCGGCATAGGTGCCGATGATGTCCTCGCGCGTCAGGTTGGCGCTCAGCACGGCGTTGGCGTGGTCGAGCACGTAGTCGATGTCCGCCGAGGTGGGCACGGGGTGCTTGAGCTGCTCGTGCCAGGCGGTGTCGGTGGTGCCGATCACCCAGTAGCGCCGCCACGGGATGATGAAGAGCACGGACTTCTCCGTGCGCAGGAACATGCCGGACCGCGCCTTGATCCGCTCCCGCGGCACGACGATGTGGATGCCCTTGCTGGCGAGCACCTTCAGGCCCTTGTCGGTCTTGGCGTAGGCCTGGGTCGTCTCGGTCCACACCCCGGTGGCGTTGATCACCGCGCGCGCGGCGATCTCGAACTCCCGGCCCGACTCGAGGTCGACCACCCGGGCTCCGGTGACGCGGCCCGAGGCGTCCTGCAGCAGCCCGACCACCTGGGTGCGCGAGACGGCACGCGCGCCGTGGCGCACCGCACTGCGGACGAGATTGACGACGAACCGCGCGTCGTCCACCCGCGCGTCGTAGAACTCGATGGCGCCGATCAGGGCGTCGTCGCGGACGTCGGCGAAGTGCTCCTTGGCGCCGGCCTTGCTCAGGTGCTTCTGGACGGGCACGGTCTTGCGTCCACCGGCACCGGCCACGGCGAGCACGTCATAGAGCCCGACGCCGACCGCGGAGTACGCGCGCTCGATCACGCGCTGCTTCAGCGGCCAGAGGAACGGCTGGGCCTTGACGAGGTGCGGGGCCAGCGTGGTGAGCAGCCGCCCGCGCTCGGCGAGGGCCTCGGCCACCAGCGCGAAGTCGAGGTTGTAGAGGTAACGCAGCCCACCGTGGATGAGTCGGCTGGAGCGGCTGGACGTGCCGGACGCCCAGTCCTGGGCCTCGACGATCCCCACCTTCAGGCCGCGCGTGGCGGCGTCCAGCGCCGACCCGGCGCCGGTGACGCCCCCGCCGATGACGAGGATGTCGAGGGTTTCGGAGGCGAGGGCCTCGAGGTCGCGCTCGCGCTGGTCGGGATTCAGGGTGGGGATGGTCATGCGGTCTTCTCCTCGGTGAGCAACGTGCCATGGCTACGACAACGCGCCCATCCTTGCCCGACCTGCACGGATGTGTCACGCTTCTGCACATACGTGCAGGAGGAGGGTGGTGACGTGAACGCCCGTGACGACCAGATGTACCTCGCCGCCACCGGCTACTACGTGCGCGGTGAGACGATGGACGGCATCGCCCGCGAGCTCGGTGTCTCCCGCTCGACCGTGTCGCGGCTGCTGGCGGACGCGCGCGCGTCCGGCCTGGTGCGCATCAGCATCGCGGACGCCGTGGGATCGCGCTCCCCGATCGCGCGCGAGCTGGGGGACGCCTTCGGGGTGACGGTGCACCTGGTGACCGTGCGCGGCACCAGCCCGGTGGTCGCCCGCATCGACGAGGTGGCCCAGCGTGCCGCGCGGCTGCTCGCCGAGGTGGTCGATGACAACCAGCTCATCGGCGTCGCGTGGGGCGTCACCGTGGCCGCGCTCACCCACCACCTCCCGCGCCGGGCGCTCTCGGGCACCTCGGTGGTGCAGATGAACGGTGGCGCGACCCCGACCTCGTCGGGCCTGCCGTACGTCGGTGAGATCCTGCAATCCATCGGCGACGCCTTCGACAGCCAGGTGACGCTCTTCCCCGTGCCCGCCTTCTTCGACTACGCAGCAACGAAGAAGGCGATGTGGCGGGAGCGGTCCGTGCAGCACGTGCTCTCCCTGCTGGCCGAGCTCGACGTGGCCGTTTTCGGCGTGGGCTCGCTGACCGGGAGCATCCCCTCCCACGTGTACGCCGCGGGGTACCTCGACCGCGCCGAACGCGAGTCGCTGCTGCGCCACGGCGTGGTGGGCGACATCTGCACCGTGCTGCTGCGCGAGGACGGGACGTACTCCGACATCGAGGCCAACCAACGCGCCACCGGGCTCACCCCCGCCGAACTGCGCCGGGTGCCGCGCCGCATCTGCGTGGTCGCCGACCCGCAACGGGCCCCGGCCGTGCTCGGCGCCCTGCACGCCGGCGTCGCGACCGACCTCGTCATCGACGACCTCACCGCCCGGGCCGTGGTGCGGCGAATATGACGCCGGACGCCGCGGCCGCGGCCCGGCCGGGCGACAAGGGAGTGCACCCGATGGCAACCCACGCGCCGTGACGAACCGACCGATATGGTTGAAGCATGAACAACTCACCGCAGGAGCACACCACGGGGGGCCAGTACTCGAGCAAGGGCAAGGCGTTCGAGCGCGACACCCAGTACATCACCACCCGCGTCTGCCGCGAGCCCGGCGAGGGCGACCGCCCGGTCGAGGCCGGCCGCTACCGGCTCGTCGCCGCCCGGGCCTGCCCCTGGGCCAACCGCACCCTCATCGTGCGGCGCCTGCTGGGCCTGGAGGACGTCCTCTCCGTCGGCATGCCCGGGCCCGTGCACGACGCCGAGAGCTGGACCTTCGATCTCGACGAGGGCGGCGTCGACCCCGTCCTCGGCATCCACCGGCTCAAGGACGCCTACCTCGCGCGCTTCCCCGAGTACACGCGCGGCATCACGGTGCCCGCGTTGGTCGAGGTCGCGACCGGCGAGGTCGTCACCAACGACTACGCCCAGATGACGCTCGACTTCTCCAGCGAGTGGGCCGAGTTCCACCGCGACGGCGCCCCGGATCTCTACCCCGAAGCGCTGCGGGCCGAGATGGACGAGGTCATGCAGCGCATCTACACCGAGGTGAACAACGGCGTGTACCGCTGCGGCTTCGCCGGCAGCCAGGAGGCCTACGACGCCGCCTACGACCGGCTGTTCGCCGCCCTGGACTGGCTGGAGGAGCGGCTCGCCGACCGGCGCTTCCTGATGGGCGACACCATCACCGAGGCCGACGTGCGGCTGTTCACGACGCTGGTGCGCTTCGACGCCGTCTACCACGGCCACTTCAAGTGCAACCGCAGCAAGCTCAGCGAGATGCCCGTGCTGTGGGCCTACGCCAGGGACCTGTTCCAGACCCCCGGGTTCGGCGACACGATCGACTTCGAGCAGATCAAGCAGCACTACTACGTGGTGCACACCGATCTGAACCCGCTCCAGATCGTGCCGAAGGGCCCGGACGCCGCCGCGTGGCTCACCCCGCACGGGCGCGAGAGCCTGGGCGGGCGGCCGTTCGGGGACGGGACGCCCCCCGCGCCGGTGCGTCCGCAGGAGCGTTCGCCGCACCCGGCCATCTGAGCGGGACCGGCGGGTGGCGGGCCAGCCCGCCCCCGCCACCCCACCGCGCTAGCCGGTCGGCAACGTCACGTCGGTGCCGGTGAGATCCACGAGCAGGCCTTCCTGCGTCGCGGTGATGGCCGTCACGTCGATGGCGTAGGGCAGGTCGAGGGAGACCGGCTGCCACACCGTGTCGACGAGCGCGGCGACGGCCTGGTCGGGGATCCGGACGCCGGCCACGTCCACCTCCGGTGCCTCCAGGCGCACCGTCTGCGTGGCGGCGTCCACGACCGGGACGGCCGTCACCGTCCCGGTGAGGTTCATGCCGAGAACCCGGAACGAGCCGCTCGAGCGAATGCGGTCGCCGTCGGCGTGGGTCACCTCGACACCCGCCAGCGCGCTGAGGTCGGAATAGTCGAGCCGCGTCGTGCCGGTCAGCCCGGCGGCCCGCACGGCGTCGGGGGCCAGGGCCACGTCGGTGAGGCGGGCCGTCAGGTCGTGGGCGACGACCGGGCCGGTGGCCAGCTCGAACGGAACGGACTCGGCGGTGAGCTCCATCGCCGGGAACTCCTGGCGCACCGCGTACCACGCGATGGGGAACCCCTCGACGCTGACGTCCCCGCCCTCGACCGCCAGGGCCCCTTCCACCTCCCTGAGCGCCTCGGCCTCGATGCGTTCGCGGATCGGCGCGTCGAACACGTACACCGCCCCGACGAGGAGCGCGCCGAGCACCAGCACGGAGCCCACGATCCACGCGAGCGCCTTCACGAGCCGATCCCCAGGATGCCCTCGATGCCGACGGTGAGGCCGGGTCGGCTCGCCACCGCACGCACCGCGGCCAGCACACCCGGCATGTAGGACGCCCGCGTGTAGCTGTTGTGGGTGATGGTGAGCCCCTCACCCTCGTTGCCGAAGATCACCTGCTGGTTGGCGAACAGGCCCCGCAGGCGGACGCCGTGCACCCGGATGCCGTCGACGTCCGCGCCACGCGCCCCCGCGTCCTGGGTGGTGGCGTCCGGTACCGGGCCCAGCCCCGCGTCCGCCCGGGCCGCCGCGATCCGGCGGGCGGTGGTGGCGGCCGTCCCTGAGGGGGCGTCCACCTTGTCGGGGTGGTGCAGCTCGATGATCTCGACCGACTCGTAGTGCCGGGCCGCCTCCTGGGCCCAGTGCATCATCAGCAACGCGCCGATGGAGAAGTTGGCCGCGACGATGACGTTCGCCCCCGAGCCGACGAACAGGTCCCGGACGGCGTCCAGCCGCTCGGGGGTGAAGCCCGTGGTGCCGACGACCGCGTGGATGCCGTGCTCCGCACACCAGGCGAGATTCTCCATCACGGCGTCCGGCACGGTGAAGTCGACCACCACGTCGGCGGACGCCGCCGGCGTCCGATCCTCCCCCGCGTCGAGGGCGGCGACCAGTTCCAGGCCGTCGGCCTCGCTCACGGCCCGGCACACCTCGGCGCCCATGCGCCCCTTCGCTCCGAACACGGCGACCAACATGTCGGCCATCCTAAGCGCCCGGACGCCCTGCCCACCCGCGGGTCGGCCGCGCGGGTGGCGTCCGGGCGTCGTTCGCCCTCCGTTCACACCGATGGGCGAAGATGGACGCATGCGCGATCCGAAGAACCTCGCTTGCTGGCTGACGGACAAGGACGGCGTGCTCGTGCACGGCGACACCGCGATCCCCGGCGCGAAGGAACTCATCGACCACTGGACGCGGCACGACACCCCCTACCTCGTGCTGACGAACGACTCGATCCAGACGCCGCGCGACCTGGCGGCCCGCCTGCACCGCGCCGGCCTCGAGGTGCCGGAGGAGAACATCTGGACCTCAGCGATGGCGACGGCCGCGTTCCTCGCCAACCAGAATGGCGACAAGACGGCCTACGTGCTCGGCGAGGCGGGGCTGACGACCGCGCTGCACGAGGCGGGGTTCGTGCTCACCGACCTCGACCCCGAGTTCGTCGTGCTCGGCGAGACCCGGGGCATGTCGTTCGAGCAGGCGACGCGGGCGATCCGGCTGATCCTGGGCGGGGCGCGGTTCATCGTGACCAATCCGGACGTCTCCGGGCCGGGCAACGGCGGCATCGTGCCGGCGACCGGGGCCTTCGCCGCCATGATCACCGCCGCCACCGGACGCAAGCCCTACATCGTCGGCAAGCCGAACCCGATGATGTTCCGCTCCGCGCTCAACCAGATCCAGGCCCACTCCGAGAGCACCGGCATGATCGGCGACACCATGAGCACCGACATCGTCGCCGGCATGGAGGCGGGCCTGCACACCGTGCTGGTGCTCACCGGCTCGACCCGGGCCGCGGAGCTCGAGTCGTTCCCCTACCGACCCTCGCGGGTGTTGGACTCGGTGGCCGACCTCCTGCCGCTGCTCACGGACGCTCCGTAGCGTCCACGAGGGCGTCGCGCACTTGCTTGCGCAACACCTTGCCGAGCATCGAGCGGGGCAACTCGTCGGTCACGACGACCTCGCGCGGCACCTTGTAGGCGGCGAGCTCCCGCTTGGCGAACGCCCGGACGTCCGCGGTCGTCGGTGCCGACTGGCCCGGCTCGACGACGACCACCGCGACCACCGTCTCCCCGCCTCCCGGGGCCGGGCGTCCGACCACGGCGACGTCGACGAGGGCGGGATGCCCGCGCAGGACGGCCTCGACCTCCGAGGGCGAGACGTTGAAGCCGCCGGTGATGATGAGTTCCTTGGCCCGGTCGGTGATCGTGGTGAAGCCGTCGGCGTCCTGCGTCACGATGTCACCGGTGCGCAGCCAGCCGCCCGGCAGGAGCACCCGCGCGGTCTCCTCCGGGTTCTCCCAGTAACCGCGGAACACCTGGGGGCCACGGATGAGGAGCTCGCCGTCGTCACCGCACGCCACCTCCCGGTCGGGATCCTCGGGGTCGACCACCTTCATCTCGGTGGAGGGGAACGGGATGCCGATCGTGCCCGTCCGGCGTCGGGAGGCGTCGAACGGGTTGCCCAGGGCCACGGGGGACGACTCGGTCATCCCGTAGCCCTCGACGAGCAGGCCGCCCGTGAGGGACTCCCACCGCTCGACGACGTCGTCGGTCAGGGCCATCGCGCCCGAGATGCAGAACTTGGCGCTGCTCAGGTCGACGCCGCGCTCCGCCGCCGCCTCAGCCGTCCGGGCGTAGATGGGCGGCACGGCGCAGTAGACGGTGGCGGGCGCCGTGCGCCAGGCCTTGAACACCAGGTCCACATCGAAGCGTGGCAGCAGCACGAGGTGGGCCTGCTTGCGGATGCCGTAGGTGAGGTAGAGCGTCATGCCGAACGCGTGGAACATCGGCAACAGCGCGTAGAACACCTCCCGGCGGTACTGCGCATCGTGCATCCACGCCTCACCCTGCAGCGCATTGCTGTGCAGGTTGCGGTGGGTGAGCATGGCCCCCTTCGGCTGGCCCGTGGTGCCGGAGGTGTACTGGATCGCGGCCAGGTCGTCCACCGCCGGGCGCGGGTGCGTGTCGGGGAGCGGGTCGTTCTCGAGGAGCCTGCGCCAGGGCAGCGCGCCGGGGGCGGGGCCGGACAGGGAGTCCCGCGTGGCGCGCAGGGCGGGAATCGGCAGCCGCAGCGCCCACCGGTTGACCAGCGGCATCGCCTCGATGAGGCTGACCGCCACGATGTGGCGCACCCCGAGATCGCGCGGCAAATCGGCGATCTTCGCGACCGCGGCGTCCCAGGCGATGATCACCTCCGCGCGATGGTCGTCGACGAGATGGCGCAGCTCCGGCGCGGTGTAGAGCGGGTTGTGTTCCACCACCACCGCCCCGAGCCGCAGCACCGCGTAGAAGGCGACGACGTGCTGGGGACAGTTGGGCAGGATCAGCGCGACGCGGTCCCCCGCGCGGACGCCGAGCCGCGCGAGCCCCGCGGCGACGCGGTTGATCTGCTCGCCCATGGCCCGGTAGCTGGTGCGGCGTCCGAAGAAGTCCAGCGCGACGGCGTCGCCCGCCTCGCGCACCGACTCCTCGCACATGTCGACCAACGAGGTGGTGGGAATCTCGATCTCCGCAGGGACGCCCGGCTGGTAGAACCGGACCCACGGACGCTCGTCGCGTCGCTCGTCGGATGCCATGCCGCCACCCTAGCGAGCCGGCCGCCGGGGCAGCGGCGCGCGCGACCGGGGTGTGCGCCTCCCCCGGCCGGCCCTGCCGCCACCCTGCCCCAACCGTCGCCACCCTGCCGGACCCACCACCCTGCCCGAGCCCTCGCCACCCCGGCCGGACCCACCGCCCTGCCGGAACCGCCGCCACCCTGCCGGAACCGCCGCCACCCTGCCGGAACCGACGCCACCCCAGCCTTGCTCCACCACCCTGCCGTTGCACGGAATGAATCAAGCTGTTTGGGACAGTTGGGTTGGGGGTTGGTTGATCCAGACGTGGTCTGGGGGTGTGGGGGTTTTCGGGGGTTTGGGGTGGCGGGTGGGGTGTTTGGCGGCGTAAGCGGTTTTGGTGGTGGTCCACAGGTCGTGGGTGGTGGGCCAGGTGCCGTCATGGACGCGGGCGGGGGTGTGACCGGCCAGGCCTGCGTGGTGATGGTGGTTGTTGTAGTGGTCGAAGAAGGCGGTGAACCAGGCTTGGGCCTGGTCGATGGTGTCGAACCGGCCGGGGTAGGCGAGGTCGTACTTCACGGTTTTGAAGACGGCTTCAGCGAACGGGTTGTCGTTGGACACTCGGGGCCGGGAGTGGGACGTGGTGATGTGCAACAACCTGAACATGTCGGTGAGGGTGCCGGCACGCATCGGGGAGCCGTTGTCGGCGTGGATGACCGCAGGAACGCAGTGTTGGTCGGTGAACGCCTTTTGGAACATGTCTTTGGCCAGGTCGGGCCGTTCGTGGTGTTCGACCCGGTGCGCGACCACGTAGCGGGAGTACAGATCGATCGCGACATACAGCTTGAACCAGATCCGTCCCGGGCCCTGCACGTTGGTGATGTCCCAACACCACACCTGCCGGGGCGCGGTCGCGTGCAGGCGTGGCGCATGACGCCGGCCCCTGACACCGGTCCGGGTCCGTTGTCGACGACGATCGGTGGACTGCCCGGCTCGCCGCATGATCCGGTGCATCGTGGCCAGCGAGCACAGGTACTCCCCGCGATCGAGCAGATGGTAGAACCCTTCCCTGATCGACATGTCGGCCACGTCCTCAGCGTTCAACCTAGCCACGACAGCTTCAGTCTCGGCAGGGGCGAGCCGCTGGGGATAGTTCCGCTCCGCGTGCGGCACCACCACCCCACCAGCCGGGTTCGGGTTGCGATACCGATACAGCGTGGACCGCGACACCCCGAGCCAGCGACATGCCTGGACCACGCTCACCCCAACCCCTTCGAGGGACGTGGCGGTATCGAGGGCAAACTCGAGGTATCGGAATCGGCCAGCCACGCCGGCCGGCCCGGCACCGGTGGAGGCTCCGGTTGGGTCTGGTTCTGATCCGCGTTCTTGGCCAACCCCTCCAAGAACGCGGCAGCTTTTCCCAAGATGTCAGCAGCCGCTCTGGACTGCTCCAACTCCACCTTGAGGCGTTCATTCTGCCGGCGGAGCCGTTCCAGCTCCTGCCGCTCCTCATACGTCAACACGCCCCTCCGATCCCCACGCGAACGAGCCGGGTCAGGCTCCGTGATCAACCCAGCCGCCCGCTGCTGCACCCACGAGTTCATCGTGTACGACGACACCCCGATTCGCCGACAAAACGCCACCCGACTCCCTCGTTCCAGACACTGGTCATACTCCAACAACAACGCCCAACGCTGCTGCGGGGTGAACTTGCTCGAACGAGACGGCCGGAACGGAACATCATCGTTATCCATCATCAATCCTCTCCACCACCCCGCTGTCCCACAACAGGCTGACACGCAGGGTGCAGCGGCAGGGTGGTGCAGAACGGACAGGGCGGTGGCGCGTGGGGCAGGGTAGCGAGTCCATCGGCAGGGTAGCGAGCCCATCGGCAGGGTGGAGGGCCCATCGGCAGGGTGGCGAGGCCGGCGCCAACGACGCTCGTCCTGGCCCGGAGCGTGGCACCGGGATCGCTCAGGCGGCTCGGGGCAGTCGGCGCCCGACGGTGAACGCGTGCCGGATGCGGGCGGCGAGATCACGGGGGCGGGACAGGTCCTGCCATCCCCAGCGGACGATCCACCAGTCCTCGGCCTGGATCAGGGCCTCGCGGCGCTTCTCGGCCATGACGACGTCCGCGGCCGTCCGCCCTGCCGGGACCAGCGGGCCATACTTCACGGCCCCGTCGAACTCGCCCACGGTGTTGCTTTCGTCCCACGCGAAGTCCACCGTGCCGACCACGCGGCCCGTTGCGTCCCGGATCTGCCGCTGCAGCGTCGGCGCCGGGATGCCCTCGAGGTGGAACAACGCCCGCGAGCGCGACTCCCCCACCGACTCGCTCAGCGGATCGGCGAGTTCCCAAGCGGTGCGAGCCCGGCGGACGCCACTGGTGCCCCGGGCCCGCGCCAACGCCTCGGCCACGCCGGCGGCGTCCACCCCCCGTCGCAGCACGACGTCCGCGGCGGCGACACCCCAGTCGAGGGGCTGGGTGCGCAGCAGATCCACCAGGGTGCGTTGCAGGGTGGTCACGCGGACGCCGTCCACCTCGGTGGCGTCGCTGGCCGGCACGTTGGCGTCCGACGCCACCAGCAGCGGCGATCGTCCGCCGTGGGACGCACCGCGAATCACGGTGACGACCCCCAGCCGCTGCACCGGCACGGGCAACCCGTGCAGCACCGCGGCCGACGTGTGGCTGACCACGGTCGACGCGCCGAGGTGCGGTTGGGTTGCGCGCACGAGGAGCCGGTGCAGCGTGGCGGCGTCACAGGGGGCGGACGCCTCGGACACCCGGCCGGGCACCCACAGATGCCCGCCCCGGCGCAGACGCACGAGCTCGCCGCACCGGATCATCGCGCGGATGCCCGTGGGGCCCAGGCCCAGGCGGTGGCCCAGCTCGTCGGTGGTGATCAGATGCGGTTCGTCCGTCATGGATCCCATCCGAGCACGTCAGGTCACCGCACACCATGGCCAGGTGTTGGCCATCCGGGGCCAGGTGTTGGCAGTGGTGGAGAACGGGGTGCCACCCTGCCGTTGGAGCCGCCACCCTGCCCTTACCGACGCCACCCTGTCCTTCTCCACGCCACCCTGCCCCAGACGCACCACCCCAGCGTTGCAACAGCAGGGTGGTGGGACTCGCATGGGGAAGCGATCCCAGCGACAGGGAGGCAACCCCAACGACAGGGTGCCGACCCCAACGACAGGGTGCCGACGCCAACCACAGGGAGGCTGCCCCGAACGCCAAGGACGCCGCCCCCGCGGGGTCGACCGAGCCCGGACGCGACGATGCCGGGCCGCCGAACGGTGACCCGGCATCGCCGAGGAGGTGATCAGGCCTCGGCCGGAGCCTCGTCCTTCGACTCGCCAGCGGCCTCCGCCTTGGCTTCCACGACCGGGATCAGCGACAGCTTGCCGCGATCGTCGATCTCGGAGATCTCGACCTGGAGCTTCTGGCCCACGCTGACGACGTCCTCGACGTTCTCGACGCGCTGGCCGTTGTTCAGCTCGCGGAGCTTGCTGATGTGCAGCAGGCCGTCCTTGCCGGGCATGAGTGAGATGAACGCGCCGAACGGCATGGTCTTCACGACGGTGCCGAGGTAGCGCTCACCCTTCTCGGGCATGGTCGGGTTCGCGATGGCGTTGACGGCCGAGCGGGCGGCCTCCGCGGCCTCCCCGTTCGTCGCCCCGATGTAGATCGTGCCGTCGTCCTCGATGGAGAGGTTGGCGCCGGTGTCGTCCTGGATCTGGTTGATCACCTTGCCCTTGGGCCCGATGACCTCGCCGATCTTGTCGACCGGGATCTTCACCGTGATGATGCGCGGCGCGAACAGGCTCATCTCATCCGGGGAGTCGATGGCCTCGCTCATCACGTCGAGCAGCGTGTGGCGCGCCTCGCGGGCCTGCAGCAGCGCCGCGCCGAGCACGTCGGCGGGGATGCCGTCGAGCTTGGTGTCGAGCTGCAGGGCGGTGACGAACTCGCGCGTGCCGGCGACCTTGAAGTCCATGTCACCGAGGGCGTCCTCGGCGCCGAGGATGTCGGTGAGCGCGACGTAGCGCATCTCACCGTCGATCTCCGCGCTCATGAGGCCCATCGCGATGCCCGCGACCGGCGCGGCCAGCGGCACACCGGCGTTGAGCAGCGAGAGCGTCGAGGCGCACACCGAGCCCATGGACGTCGACCCGTTCGAGCCGAGCGCCTCGGACACCTGGCGGATCGCGTACGGGAACTCCTCGCGCGAGGGCAGCACGGGCACCAGGGCCCGCTCGGCCAGCGCGCCGTGGCCGATCTCGCGGCGCTTCGGCGACCCGACGCGGCCGGTCTCACCGGTCGAGTAGGGCGGGAAGTTGTAGTTGTGCATGTACCGCTTCGTCGTCTCCGGCGCCAGCGTGTCGAGCTTCTGCTCCATGTCGAGCATGTTCAGCGTGGAGACGCCCAAGATCTGGGTCTCCCCGCGCATGAACAGCGCCGAGCCGTGCACGCGCGGGATCACGCCGACCTCGGCGCTCAGCGTGCGGATGTCGCGGGTGCCGCGGCCGTCGATGCGGACGCCCTCGGTGAGGGTCTTGCCGCGCACCACCTTCTTGGTCAGCGCGCGGAACGCACCGGTGACCTCCTTCTCGCGGCCCTCGAAGCGGCCACCGACCTCCTGGCGGACGGCGGCGAGCAACTCCTCGGTGGACGTCTCGCGCTCCACCTTGCCGGCGATGCTCATGACGGCCTGCAGGCGCTCGCTGGCGGCGTCCGCCACGGCGGCGTAGACGTCGTCCTCGTAGTCCTTGAACACCGGGAAGACGCTCATGGCCTTGGGCAGCTGGTTGGCCAGCTCGATCTGCGCCTCGCACAGCGCCTTGATGAACGGCTTGGCGGCGTCGAGGCCCTCGGCGACGACCTCTTCGGTCGGCGCGGTCTTGCCGGAGCGCACGAAGTTGACGGTGCTCTCGGTGCCACCGGCCTCGACCATCATGATCGCGACGTCACCGTCGGGCAGGACGCGGCCGGCGACGGCCATGTCGAACGTCGAGTCCTCCATCTGCGCCACGGTCGGGAAACCGACCCACTGGTCACCGATGAGCGACACGCGGATGCCACCGACCGGGCCGGAGAACGGCAGGCCGGCGAGCGTGGTGGACGCCGAGGCGGCGTTGATGGCCAGCACGTCGTAGCGCACGTCGGGGTTGAGCGCCATGACGGTGACGACGACCTGGACCTCGTTGCGCAGGCCCTTGACGAAGCAGGGGCGCAGCGGGCGGTCGATGAGGCGGCAGGCGAGGATCGCGTTCTCGCTGGGGCGCCCCTCGCGGCGGAAGAACGAGCCGGGGATGCGGCCCGCAGCGTACATGCGCTCCTCGACGTCAACCGTCAGCGGGAAGAAGTCGATCGCGTCACGCGGGTTGTTCTGGGCGGTGGTCGCGCTCAGCAGCATCGTGTCCTCGTCGAGGTACACGGCCGCCGAGCCGTTCGCCTGCCGGGCCAGCAGCCCGGACTCGAAGCGGACGACGTGCTTGCCGTACGAGCCGTTGTCAATGACGGCCTCCGTGAAGCGGAGGTCAGGTCCCTCCATGGCCATGGAGTGTTTCCTTTCGTGGGTGCCCACCCGCGCCGGCCAGGGATCGGTCTTCGATCGAGGCCCTCGGGCCCCGCCGGCGCCCACCGCACGGTGGGGCCTCGCGTCCCGGGAGCCACTACCGAGGACCGCAGGCATGGGCCAGGTGAGCAGTGGACAGGTCTTCAGTTGTACTGATCTTCAGTCGTGCTGATCTTCAGTTGTGCTGGGCGGACGCCGTGCGTACCACCCGGGTGCGTGGCGGACGCCGTCGGCGTCCGGGAACCACGCTAGCGGCTGGACATGGCTGAGAGGGAGTGACCGCGCGGTCACTCCCTCCCAGGTTCAGTCCAACCTCACCGACGCAGACCGAGGCGGGCGATCAGCGAGCGGTAGTGCTCGATGTCCTGCTTCGCCACGTAGTTCAAGAGGCGGCGACGCTGGCCGACGAGCAGCATGAGGCCGCGGCGGCTGTGGTGGTCACCCTTGTGCTCCTTGAGGTGCTCGGTCAGGTGCGCGATGCGCTTGGTCAGGAGCGCGATCTGGACGTCGGGGGAACCCGTGTCGCCCGGCTTCGTCGCGTACTCCTCGATCGTGGCCTTCTTCGTTGCGGCATCCATGTGCTGCTCCCCTCGTCCGTTGCGCGGCGCCGGTCCCGGTGTGGGTGGCTCTCTTGATCCGCGGGCGTCCTGACGCCAAGGGTCCACTCTACCGGACGCCGGCCGCACCGGCCACTTGGCGCCTCCGGCTCCCCATTCCGGGTTCCTTGACGCGCCCCGGGGGGCTGAGTAGCTTTCTTCAACACCTCCCCCCAGCCAGTGAGGCCCCATGAACACGCTGCTCGTCGCCCGCGTGGCGTCCCTCCCCGGCTGGTTGCCTGCGGCGCTCCCCGGCTGGTTGCCTGCGGCGCTCCCCGGCTGGTTGCCCGCGGCGAAGTGCGCGTGAGGTCGAAATCCGGCCCGAAGGCCGGCCAAGGCCCCGGCAGTGTCAGCCGCTTCGGCGTCGGGTGGAGGCTCGCGGCGCTCCGGCTTCCTTTGCTGGCCCTCCTGACCTCCATCCTGGGGTATGGGGCAGCCGCCGACACCGCACAGGCGGAACGTCTCATGGGCCTCGACGCGTCCCACACCGTGAGCCTGCGCATCGACACCGCACCTGGCGAACCGGACGATCCCGTCGCGGCTGGCCGCGTCTGGGCGGCCGTGTCCGGCGTCCTTCCTGAAGACGACTGTCGAGCCGTCTTCATTCCCGAATCCGAGGTCTCCTTGGGCATGGGGGTCCATGACCCCGATCTACGGTGGTCCGGCCTCCCCTTTGATCGTGCTGACTATGGTGCGGCCACGCGCGTCGTGTCAGTCCGGATGGGTACTGCTCTCGGCATGCTGGGAGACGGCGCGGACGAAGTGACCAGGGCGGACGTCCGAGCCCCCGCGTTCTCCGATCAGGGCACACCTCCCCGAGTGGATTACCTCTATCCCCTGCTGGCTTCACGAGCCGTGGTCGGGGAACTCCTCATCGAGACGGCCGATCCCCAGCGCGCGCGGGCCGCCGAGGACGCCTTGCGCTCGAGTGGCCTGGCCGTGGCCGTCTCCCTCGAGCCCCCACTCCTCCAGCGCATGGTCACGTCGCCGCTGTCCTGGGCGATGCTCTTCGTCGCCGGGTTGGCGTGGCTCAGCGCCACGGGCGGATGGGTCGGACTCGCGGCGGCCGCCGCCCCACGCCTGCGCATCTGGACGAGGCTGGGAGCCACCCCCGCACACGCAGCTTGGCGCGAGAGCGCCACGGCGGCACTCGCGTGGTGTGCCGCCTTCGGGTGCGTGGCAGCGCTCGCCTGGGTGAGCTGGGTCCTCCTTCGCCTGGAGTTCCCCGCGTGGCTGTGGCCCGTCGCCCTGGGCGTCTTCGCCCTCGATCTCGTGGTCGCCGTCGGGGCGTTCGCCCTGCGGACCCGAAGCCTCGCGAAGCTGCGCGAACCATGAGCGCGCTGGTGTTCGCTCTCGGAACCGGGCTGAAAGATGCGTGGCGGGTGGGGGCCCGGGGCGTCCTGGCGGCGGTGCACGTGGCGGTGGCCGCCCTCCTGCTGGGCCTCTCCGCCGGATTGGCCGTCCAGAGCGCCGCCGACCTGGCGGCGGCCCAACGCCTGGTCGAGGCACGCGCCGTCTCCTTCGTCGTGGGCAACCCGCCCGCCCAGGACGCGGACGTCACCCAGCTGCGCGCCGCGGTGGCCGGGGTGCTGGCCGGTGAGCGCGGCTGTGCCGTCATTCGCTCGGGCAACGGTGACGTCCTCGTGTTCGGCGCGTCGGCCGCCTCCGAGATCGCGTCGCGGGGTGGGTACCTGGATCCGTGGTGGGGGTTCACCCCCACGCCGGCCGGGTCCCTCTCCCCGAGGAGCCCCGCGTCGGTCGCCCAGCTCGACACCGTCGCGTTCGTCGACCTGGCCGCCCGCATGGTGCTGCTCGACCCCACCCCGGACGCGTTGCGCAGCTACCTCCAGGCGTTGCGTCAGGTCACGGACGCCGAGCCGCGCCTGGTCGCGGACAAGATCCGCTGGGACTTCCGCTCGGAGTACCAGGGCAGGGTCGCCTTCCTCACGGTCTTCGCGCTCGGGATGCTCACGACGCTGTCCACCACCCTGAGCGCGTTCAGCCACCTGCTGCGCAGCAACAAACGTGGCGTCATCGTCGCCTGGGCCCTCGGCGCGTCCCCGCTCCAGGTGGGGGCACGCTGGGTGGGCTTCATCGCTGCCGTCTGGAGCCTGCCGGCGCTCGCCCTGAGTTTCCTCGGGCTGCAGCTGGTGTCAGGGGGGTACTACGCCCCCGTGGTGCTGCCCTGGGTGGCGACGGTGATCACCGCGCTCACCCTCGCCGGTGCCTGGTGGGGGTCACGGTGGGCCTTGGCCGACGTCGCTCTTGAGTCCCTGCGCGAGCAGGAGGTGTGACCGCATGCTGCACGTGAACGCGGTCAGCAAGACCTTTCTCGGCGGGCAGCCGGTCCACGCCCTGCGCGAGGTCTCGCTGCAGGTGGCGGCGGGTGAGACCGTCGCGCTCGTGGGCCCCTCGGGTTCCGGAAAGACCACACTGCTGCGCCTCATCGCCTGCCACCTCACCCCTGATTCCGGTGACCTGACGGTGGACGGGCAGCGCGTCCCTCGTCCGTCCACCGCAGCCGGTGCCGCCTTCCGCCGCCGCATGGTGGGGGTCCTGCTGCAGGATCTGGGCCTGATCGAAATGGACACCGCGCTCGCCAACGTCATGCTCCCCCTCCGTCTGGCCGGTGTGGGGCGGCGCGACGCAGCACGACGGGCCCACCTCCAGCTCCAGAAACGTGGGCTGGACCATCGGTCCGACGCCCCGGTGAACACGCTGTCCGGTGGCCAACGCCAGCGGGTCGCACTGGCACGCGCCCTCGCCTGCGAGCCGCCCCTGGTGCTCGCCGACGAACCCACCAGCAACTTGGACGCCGATCAGGCGTCCCAGGCCGTGTCCGATCTGCTCGCCCAGGCCCGCGAGCACCGGGCCGTGCTGATCGCGACCCACGACCCTGAGGTGTGGACGCGCTGCGATCGCGTCCTCCACCTCGACGACGGGAGGATCACCCCCCACGGCTGAACCTCTCCACGTCGTGAGAGTCGCGGCTGCACGACGCCGCGTAGTAGCCTGTGGCCCGACCCGGGTCGCAAAGGAGAACAGATGACGGTCGTGGTCGGAATCCCTGCGAGCGGTGTGGGTGAACCTCGCTCCCCCATCGTCGGTGATGTCGTCAAGAAGCTCACAGCCCTGGGCGCAGGCGTGCTGATCGAGCGCGGCGCGACCGACGCGTCGTTCGCGACACCCGCATCGCTCGGCGACGTCGCCTGGGCCGACTCCACCGCCGAGGTCGTGGCGGGCGCCGACGTCCTGTGGACCATCAACGGGCTCCCCGCCGACGCCGAGGCGCAGCTGCGACCCGGTCAGGTGCTCATGGGGCTGCTCCAGCCCTACGCGAGCGCCGAGCACGCCCAGACGCTGGCGGACGCCGGCGTCACGGCCTTCGCGATGGAACTCCTCCCCCGCATCTCGCGGGCCCAGAGCATGGACATCTTGTCCAGCCAGGGGGCGGCGGCCGGCTACCAGTGCGTGCTGATCGCCGCGGCGCGCGCGCCGAAGTTCTTCCCCATGCTCACCTACGCCGCGGGCACCATCCGGCCCAGCCGGGTGCTGGTGATCGGCGCCGGCGTGGCGGGCCTCCAGGCGGTCGCGACGGCGAAGCGCTTGGGCGCCATCGTCCACGGCTACGACGTGCGCCCCGAGACGCGCGAGCAGGTCGAGTCGCTGGGCGCCAAGTTCGTCGACACGGGCGTGAGCGCGGCCGGCGAGGGCGGCTACGCCCGCGAGCTCACCGACGCGGAACGCGCGCAGCAGGCGTCCGCGCTCGCGAAGGCAGTGGCCGAGTCCGACGTCGTCATCACCACTGCGGCCGTCCCCGGCCGGCGCGCCCCACTGATCGTCACCCGCGCGATGCTGGACGCCATGCGTCCCGGCTCCGTCGTGGTCGACATGGCCGCCGAGACCGGCGGCAACGTCGAGGGAACCGTCGCCGGCAAGGACATGCGCGTCGGGCCGGCGCGGGTCGTCGGGCCGGTCAACCTGCCCGGCCGCATGCCCGTCCACACCTCCGAGATGTTCGCGCGCAACCTGTTCAACTTCACCGCGCCGATGATCGTCGACGGCGCCCTGGCGATCGACTGGTCCGACGAGGTGATCGCCGGCACGGCGCTCACCCACCGCGGCCGGGTCGTCCATGACGGCGTCGCGCGCGCCCTGGGCCTGGAGCCCGCACCGGCCGACCCACCCCGGCCCGCCGCGTCAGCCGCCGAACCGCAGCCCGCGGCGTCCGCCACCGAACCCACGGAAGGTGATCCTCGATGATGGATCTGCTGTACCTGTACATCTTCCTGTTGGCCGCCTTCGTGGGCTACGAGGTGATCTCGCGGGTGCCGGTGATCCTGCACACCCCGCTGATGTCGGGCTCCAACTTCGTGCACGGCGTCGTGCTCGTCGGCTCGATGTGGGCGCTCGCGCACGCGGAAACCCCGCTCCAACTGGTGCTCGGCTTCCTCGCCGTGTTGCTCGGGGCGGCCAACGCGGCCGGCGGCTACGTCGTCACCGAACGCATGCTGGGCATGTTCGCCGCCAAGGGCGACGCCCGGGCCGTCACGCGCAAGGAGGCCTGAGCATGGCGTGGGTGCTGAACGGGGTCTACCTCGTCGTCGCGGTCTTGTTCATCCTCGGGCTCAAGGCGATGAGTTCGCCGCGGACGGCCCGCCGGGGCATCGCCTGGGCGGGGGTCGGCATGGTGCTCGCCACGGTGGCCACGCTGTTCGTGCCCGGTGACCGAGGGCTCGCCTACTTCGAACCGGGCAAGACGGTCAACCTGGTGCTGCTGCTCGTCGCGCTGATCCTCGGCGGCGGCGTCGCGGCGTGGCTGGGCCGGGTGGTGAAGATGACCGACATGCCGCAGATGGTGGCCGTCTACAACGGCATGGGCGGCGGCGCTGCGGCGCTCATCGCGGCCGTCGAGTTCACCTCCGAGCAGCCGCCGACCGGCCTGCACGCCGTGCTGGCCATGCTGGGCGCCTTCATCGGCTCGGTGGCCTTCACCGGCTCGGTCGTGGCGTTCTGCAAGCTGCAGGGCATCATGAAGAAAACCTTCCGGCTGCCCGCCCAGAACGCCGGCAACGTCATCCACACCATGGTGACGTTGCTGGTGGGTGTCGCCATCGTCGTGTGGGGCCCGCACTGGTGGCTGCTGGTGCCGTTCTTCGCGCTCGCGCTGTTCCTCGGCTTCGCGCTCACCGCGCCGATCGGCGGCGCCGACATGCCCGTCGTCATCTCGCTGCTGAACGCCTTCACCGGCCTCGCGGTCGGCCTCGAGGGCTACGTGCTGCAGAACCCGGCCCTCATCATTGCCGGCATCGTCGTCGGTGCGGCGGGCACCCTGCTCACCCAGCTCATGGCCAAGGCCATGAACCGGCCCCTCACCAACGTGCTGTTCGCCCCGATCACCGGTGAGGCCCAGGCCGGCGGTGCGCTGGAGGGCACGCTCAAGGAGGTGTCGGCCCTGGACGCCGCCGCCATGATGCGCTACGCCGAGAACGTCGTCATCATTCCGGGCTACGGCATGGCCGTCGCCGGCGCCCAACACAAGGTGTGGGAGATGACCAAGCTGCTGGAGGCGGCCGGGGTGCGCGTCTCGTTCGCCATCCACCCCGTTGCCGGCCGCATGCCCGGGCACATGAACGTCCTGCTGGCCGAGGCCGGCGTCCCCTACGACCAGATCTTCGACCTGGACGAGATCAACGCCGACTTCCCGCTCACTGACGTGGCACTCGTCATCGGCGCGAACGACGTGGTGAATCCCGTCGCGCGCACGGACACGTCGAGCCCCATCTACGGCATGCCCATCCTGGACGCCGACCGCGCCCGCCAGTGCATCGTGGTCAAGCGCGGGCGGGGCGCCGGCTACTCCGGCATCGAGAACGCCCTGTTCTACGCCGACAACACCTCGATGCTGTACGGCTCGGCGCAGCAGGTGATCGCCGACGTCGTGACGGCGATGAAGGAGCTCGGTTGACCCGGGGTGAAACGGGGGGTGAACGCCTCGTGGCGCCCCCGACCGGTGGGCAAGATGCTGTTGGAGAAAGGCCACCGATCGGAGAGACTGGGGGCTGCGACCACCCCCGGCTGCCCGCGAGAGGAAGGAACACCATGGCGATCCCTGCCCAGGAGGCCCAGCCCCGGCTCGATGTGCGCCTCGCCACGGCGGACGACCGCGCAGCGCTGGAGGCGAACGAGACGTCCAAGACCGCCGGCCTGTCCGCCGCCTACCTCGATCTGCAGGCGGAAGGTGACTTCTACGTCGTCGTCGGATTGGTGGACGGTCAGGTGCGCGGCCGGGTGATCCTGGACTGCCGTCCGACCACGGAGCTGGTGCCCGAGATGAAGCTGCTGTGGGTCGTCCCCGACGCCCGCCGCCAGGGCCTCGGCGCTGCCCTCACGTCCTACCTCGAGCGCCTGGCGACAAAGCTCGGCTACAACGAGATCTTCCTCGGCGTCACGCCGGACAACCCGGCGGCCATTCCCCTGTACATCTCGCTGGACTACACGCCGACCGGCGCGCACCGCAGCGCGGTCAACCTGTCCGTCATCGACGGGGAGAACGGTGGCACCGACGAGCCCACCGAGGCCATCTACCGCAAATCGCTCACGGTGCGCTGACGGGGTGCCGCCCGCCGGGCCTCACGCGTCGGCGACGGCGAGCACGCTCTTGCGCTGACGCCCGCCCATGAGGTCCAGCTGGAGCCCATGGTCGACGATCCTGACCCCCACGACGGTCACCGAGCCGTGCAGCAGCGCCGCGCGGATGGCCAGCACCGTGGCCGGGCAGTCGGCGGCGATGACGACGCTGGTGCCGTCGGCGAAGCCGAGGTACCAGCGGCCCTCCCATTCGGTGGGCTCGATGCGCCGCACCGGGACGGCGCGGTCCTGGACGACGCACAGGTGCCGCACGAGGGTCGAACTTGGGGTGAGGTGGTCGCGGACGAGCCGGCGAGCGATGCGGTTGAGCTCCGCAACGTCCGCGGGGTGCAGGCCGAGACGTGAGCTCGCCACCGCGGCCGAGCGCGTCCGCATCCACCGGTGGGCCAGCAGCACCAGCGCCACCAGCACGATCCAGAGCCATGCCGCATCCACAGCTCAAGTGTGCTGTATGCGAAGGCGCTCCTCAAGCATTTCACGGAAGAATCTCACCATGCAGTCCCCCCTGCGGGTGACAGTTGAGCGCTCACCTACCCGTGCCGCCCCCCCAGCGGGGTGGTGAGCCGCCGACTGATGAGTTAAGAAGATTCTGGTCCACCCACCAAGACGCGGGGCCGGAGCTTCTCACGCCGCAGGTCACGGGCTCGCGCAGGCGGTCAGGCGAGCGCGGCGCGGGCCCGGCGCACGTCGTCGTCCATCTGCGTGATGAGTTGCTCCACGCTGGAGAACTTGACCTGGCCACGAATCCGATCGACGAAATCCACCGCGATCCGGGCGTCGTACAGCTCCAGATCGGTGCGGCCGAGGACGTAGCTCTCGACGCGCCGTTCGACACCGTCGAACGTGGGGTTGGATCCGACCGAGATGGCCGCCGGCCATGCCGCGGGCTCGACACCGGACGCCAGGGCGGCACCGTGGGCGTCCCGGCCGTCGAGGCGGGTGACGCGGCCGGCGTAGACGCCGTCGGCGGGGCAGGCGAGTTCGTCGGGCACGGGCAGGTTGGCGGTCGGGTACCCCAGCTCGCGGCCGCGGTGGTCGCCGTGGCACACGACCCCCGTGAAGCGGAACGGCCGCCCCAGCAGCGTCGCAGCATGGCGGATGTCGCCCGCATCGAGCGCGGCACGCACCGCCGAGCTGCATGTCTCCTCGTCGCCGACATGAACCAGGGGCAGGCCCACCACGGCGAATCGGCCCCCTGCTAGCTCGGTGAGGGTTTCGACGGTGCCGGCGGCGCGATGGCCGAAGCGGAAGTTCTCCCCCACCACGACGTGGGCGGGGCGCAGGGGCACCAGATGGGCCTCCACGAACTCCGCCGGGCTCTGCTGGGCGAAGTCGGGGGTGAAGTCGACGACGCGCACCTCGTCGGCACCCGCGGCGCGCAACAGCGCGACGCGCTCGTCGAGGCGCGTCAGCATGCGGGGTCCCGAGCCGGGACGCACCACGGAGGCCGGGTGGGGCCAGAAGGTCAGCACGACCAGCGGCAGGTCGCCGCCCACCTCGCGCGCCCGGCGCAACACCTCGGCGTGCCCGGGGTGGACGCCGTCGAAGTTGCCGATGACCACCACCGACTCACCCACGTGACCCCTCATCTCGCCTCCGGATCTCGGCGGAACACTACAGCGTCGCGCTCCGTCTCGCGGTCCGCCACGGCGCCGGCGGTCTGGCCGCCTGCCGGGGCGTCCCCGGGCGCCGTCAACACCGCAACGGGCCGGGCCCCGTCCCCGTCGGGCCGGTAGAGGGCCAGCAGCTCACCGTCGTGCAGCACGGCCGTCGGATCGGCGTCCAGGCGCAGCGGCAGCGGCCGCCCCACGGCGACGTCCGCCGCGGCCGCGGCGTCCACCTCGACCGTGACGAAGCACAGAGGCGCGATGGCACCGAGCGGATATAGGTGCAGCTCGACGCGCTGCCCGGGGGCGAGTTCCCCGAGGTGGGCGTCCCACGTCGCGTGCTCCACGCGGAAGGGGCCCACGGCGGTGCGGCGCAGGGCCGTGAGGTGACCCCCCACCCCCAGCGCGGCGCCGAGGTCGCGGGCGAGCGCACGGATGTAGGTGCCCGAACTGCAGTCGACGACGACGTCCACGTCGACCACCGGGGTGCCGTCGGCGTCCGCGGCCCGGACGTCGAGGGCATCGAAGCGGGTCACGGTCACCTCGCGCGCAGCGAGCGTGACCTCCTCCCCGCGCCGGACCCGGGCATAGGCACGCTGGCCGTCGACCTTGATGGCGGACACCGACGACGGAACCTGCGCGATCGCTCCGGTGAGCGCGGCGAGTTCGACCCCCAGCGCCGGGCCGACCCCGGTGAGCGTCGAGCCGGAGGCGGACACGACGGTGCCGTCGGCGTCGTCGGTGTCGGTCGCCTGGCCGAGCCGGATCGTGGCCCGGTAGGTCTTGGTGGTGAGCGCCAGGTGCCCGAGCAGTCGCGTGCCGCGTCCGATGCCGAGCACGAGCACGCCGGTGGCCATGGGGTCGAGCGTGCCGGCGTGCCCCACCTTCTTCAGCCCCAGCGCGCGCCGGGCCCGGGCCACCACCTGGTGGGACGTGATGCCCCCGGGCTTGTCGACGACGAGGAGCCCGGAGGTCACGCGTCCTCGTCGCGGCCGGCGTCCGCCGACTCGTCGTCGTCCTCGTCCGGCCGGCGGTAGGGGTCGGCCTCGCCGGCGTACGCCGCACCGGCGGACGCGGCGGCCAGTTCGGCGTCCGTCGCGCGGGCCCGGGCGAGCAGGGCCTCCATCTCGGCCGCGGCCTCGGGCACGGCGTCGAGGACGAAGGTGACGGTCGGGGTGAACTTCATGCCCAGCTGCTTGCCGACGGTCGAACGGATCATGCCGTTGGCGGACGCGAGGGCGGCGGCCGTGTCGGCGCGCGCCTCCTCATCCCCCAGCACGGTGTAGAACACCGTGGCTTCGCGACCGTCGCCGGTCATGCGCACGTCGGTGAGGGTGACGAACCCGAGCCGGGGATCCTTGATGCGACGCTCGATGAGCTCGGCGACGATCACCTTGATCTGTTCGGCCACCTTGATGTACCGGGGATTTCCCATCGTTTGTCTCCTCACTGACACGGTCGGGCGGGGCCCGCCCTGGGTTCAGGGCGTGGTCGGGCGTTCGGCCCCGCTGAGCGCCAGCGAGGCCGGGCCGGGGCGGGAACCCGAATGGGCCCCGCCCCGCCCTGACCGATCAGTCCCTCGGCTTCTCCACCATCTCGTAGGTCTCCACCACGTCACCGGTCTTGATGTCGCTGTAGTTCGCGAGCGTCAGGCCACACTCGTAGCCCTCGCGAACGTCGGTGACGTCGTCCTTCTCGCGCCGCAGGGACGCGATCGTGGTGTCGGTGATGACCACCCCGTCGCGCAGCAGGCGCGCCTTGGCGTTGCGGCGGATGTGGCCGTCCATCACCAGACAGCCGGCGATGGTGCCGAACTTGGAGCTGCGGAAGATCTCGCGGATCTCCGCCTGACCCATCGTCTGCTCCTCGAAGATCGGCTTCAGCATGCCCTTGAGCGCCGCCTCCACGTCGTCGATCGCCGCGTAGATGACCGAGTAGTAACGGATGTCGACGCCCTCGGCGTCGGCCAGCTGCGTGGCCTTGCCCTGGGCACGGACGTTGTAGCCGATGATGACCGCGTCGGACGCCGACGCCAGCGACACGTTGGTCTCGGTGATGGCACCGACACCCCGGTCGATGACGCGCAGCGACACCTCGTCGCCCACGTCGATGCCGGCCAGCGCGTCCTCCAGCGCCTCGACCGAGCCGGCCGAGTCGCCCTTGAGGATGAGCTTGAGCTCCTGCGTCTCGCCCTTCTCGAGCTGCTCGAAGAGCTGGTCGAGGGTCTTGCGCCGGGTCGTCTTGGCGAGCAGTGCCGCGCGCTGGCGGGCCTCCCGCTTGTCGGCGATCTGGCGGGCCATCCGGTCGTCTTCGACAACGAGGAAGTTGTCGCCGGCGCCCGGGACGGACGTCAGGCCGAGCACCTGGACGGGCATTGACGGCGGCGCGGCGTCCACCGTCTCACCGCGGTCGTTGATCATCGCCCGGACGCGGCCGTGGGCCGAGCCCGCGACGATCGAGTCGCCGGTGTGGAGCGTGCCGCGGTGGACGAGGACGGTCGCGACGGGGCCGCGGCCCTTGTCGAGGTGCGCCTCGATGGCCACGCCCTGCGCGGGCATGTCCGGGTTGGCGCGCAGGTCGAGCGCCGCGTCCGCCGTCAGCACGACCGCCTCGAGCAGCCGGTCAAGGCCCTCGCGGGTCACGGCCGACACGTCGACGAACATGGTGTCGCCGCCGTACTCCTCGGGGATGAGCCCGTACTCGGTGAGCTCGCCGCGCACCTTGACCGGGTCGGCGGTCTCCTTGTCGATCTTGTTCACCGCCACCACGATCGGCACGTCGGCCGCCCGGGCGTGGTTCAGGGCTTCGACCGTCTGGGGCATGACGCCGTCGTCGGCGGCGACCACGAGCACGGCGATGTCGGTCGACTTCGCACCGCGGGCACGCATGGCGGTGAATGCCTCGTGACCCGGGGTGTCGATGAAGGTGATCGCCCGCTCGGTGCCGTCGACCTCGGTCGCGACCTGGTAGGCGCCGATGGCCTGGGTGATGCCCCCGGCCTCCCCCGCGACGACGTTGCTGTTGCGCAGGGCGTCCAGCAGCTTCGTCTTGCCGTGGTCGACGTGACCCATGACGGTGACGGCCGGCGGACGTGCCGCCAGGTCGTCCTCGTCGCCGAGGTCCTCGCCGAACTCCAGGTCGAAGGACTCGAGCAGCTCGCGGTCCTCGTCCTCGGGGCTGACCACCTCGATGTTGTAGTTCAGCTCGGCGCCCAGCACCTGGAGGGTGTCGTCGGCCACCGACTGGGTGGCGTTGACCATCTCGCCCAGGTGGAACAGCACCTGCACCAGGGACGCCGGCTCGACGCCGATCTTCTCGGCGAGGTCGGTCAGCGACGCACCGCGCCGCAGGCGGACCGTCTGGCCCTCACCGCTCCTGATGCGGACGCCGCCGATCGTCGGGGCCTCCATCTGGTCGAACTCGGCGCGACGCGCCTTCTTGCTCTTCCGTCCGCGGCGCGCGGGGCCACCCGCGCGACCGAACGCACCCTGGGTGCCGCCACGGCCACCACGGCCACCGCGGCCGCCGCCACCACCGGGACCACCCGGGCCACCCATGGGGCCACCGCCACCGGGACGACCGCGGCCGGGGCCACCGGGGCCACCACCGGGACGGCCCGGGCGTCCGCCCTGACCCGCCGGGGTCAGGGCGCCGGAGGCCTGCTTGGGCATCATGGCGGGGTTGGGACGCGGCATGCCGCCCGAGCCACCCGGACGCGGCATGCGCTGGCCCTCACCGGGGCGCGGCGCGCCACCGGGGCGGGGACCGGGACGGCCGGGAGCGCCGGCCGCGGGGGCGTCCGGACGCGGACGACGAACGCCCATGCCCTGGCTCGACGCGAACGGGTTGTTGCCCGGACGCGGCGTGCCGGTGCGACGGCCGGCTGCACCCTGACCCGGAGCGCCACCCGGCCGAGGGCCGGGGCGGGCGCCCGGGGCAGCGGGGCCACCCGGACGCGGCGCGCCGGGGCGCGGAGCCCCCGGACGCGGGGCGGCTGCGTTCTGCGCCTCCGCCCCCGGGGCGGCTGCGGGTCGCGGAGCCGGGGTGGCGGGACGCGGCCCGGGAGCCGGAGCTGGGCGCTCCGCGGCGGGAGCCGCCGGGGTGGGCGCCTCGCTCGCGGGCGAGGGTGCCGGACGCTCCGGTGCCGGGCTCGGTGCCGGGTCGGCCGCCGGCGTGGGCGCGGGACGCGCGGGGGCCGGCGTCGGGGCAGGACGCTCGGGGGCCGGCGCAGGTTGCGCCGCCGGCCGCTGCGGGCCGGGGCGCGGCCCGGGCGACGGGCGACCGGTCGTCTGCCCGCTCGCCGGACGCGGCGCGGGAGCGCTCTGCCGAGCGGTGGGCGCCGCCGGAGCGCTGCTGGGGGCCGGCGCAGAGCCGCCCTTCAACTTCTCGGTGAGCCGCCGCACGACGGGCGCCTCGATCGTCGAGGATGCGGAGCGGACGAACTCGCCCATCTCCTTGAGGGTGTTGAGAACCTCTTTGCTTTCGAGTCCGAACTCCTTGGCGAGTTCATAGACGCGGACCTTGGCCACTACTCTCCTTCAGGCCCGCGGGTGCGCAGGCCAGCTAGACGTTGCTGCTCATTTCTGGGTACTCATCGAGTGGTCATGAGCGTTAGCCCACCTTCTGGTTGTGCTGGTGTGTTCGCGCGGGTCGCGCGAAGCGCAGCTGACAGTCTACTCCGACTCGGCTCCGATTGCCCAAGCGGAGCCGCCCGCGTCGACGCGCGCGAGCACGGCGGCCACCGCCTCGGCCGGGCCGGGGTCGCCCCGCAGGGCTCGGCCGAGCGCCCTGCGTCGGAGGGCGAGCTGCCCGCAGCCCGGGTGCAGCCAGGCGCCACGGCCCGGCGTCGTGCGTCCCACGACCAGCCCGTCCGCGGTCAGCGCGAGCCGGACCAGCGCCGCCTGGTCGTCGGCACGGCGGCACCCCACGCAGGTTCGGATCGGCACGCGGTCAGCCTAGGGCGCTCGCACCCGAACTCCCAGCCTGGGCACAGGAACGCCCGGGCGCTCCGACAGGTCGGCGGGGCTCCATGGGTGCATCGGGGCCCCCGGGGCCCACCTGTGACCGAGAGGAACAACCATGAACACCATCCAGAAGGTCGGCCTGGGCCTGGGCGCCCTGGCCCTGGGCGTCGGCGCCGCCGTCGGCGTCACCAACGCGGCCGAAACGGCCACGGCCGACACCCCCGCCACCCAGACCGACGCGAACGGGAGCACCCCCGCCGACGCCGCCCCGGGCGCCGACGCCGTAGACACCCGCGGCAACCGCGGCACTGACCCGACCACCTCCGGGGCAGACACCGGCGCCGCCGGTGAGGGTCGCCGCGGCGGTGGCCCGGGCGCCCGCATGGGCGATCTGGCCGCCGACCTGGCCACGGCGCTGGACGCCGACGAGGCCGCGATCCAGGAGGCCATCGACGCCACCATGGCGAGCCAGACCCCGCCGTCCGACGGTGAGCGCCCCGACGCAGCCGCCCTGCAGGAGACCCTGGCGACGGCCATCGCCGACCGACTGGGGATCGACGAGGCCACCGTGACCGCCGCCCTGGCGGACCTGCACCCCGGCGGAGGGCACCCGGGGGGCGGGGGCGGACACAGTGCAGACGGTGCCGAGGGGGCCGGCACGGACGGTGCCCCGGCCCCGGACGCCACAACCGAGACGAACGGCTGACCCACCGCACCGGGGCCCGCTCACAGGTTCCCGACAGGTGAACCCGAGGGTGTTGCCAACCGGCCCTGCTCCCATGGTGGGCAGCGAACACCGCTACACCAACGAAAGGACCATGCGCATGAAGACGATTCACAAAGTGGGGCTCGGCGTCGCCGCCGGCACCCTCGCCCTCGGAGGCATCGCCGGCACCACGCTGGCCCAGGCCGAGACCACCGCGAGCCCGACGCCCAGCGCGTCCGGCACCGCGGCGCCGGAGGCCTCGCAGCGCGGGGAGCACGGCGGCAAGGGTGGCCAGCGCGGCGGCCTGCGGGGCGCGGACGCCGCGGCGCTCGCCGAGAAGCTCGGCCTCGACGAGGCCACCGTGCAGTCCGCGCTCGAGACCGTGCGGGAGAACCTGCACGCCCAGGCCGACGACGCGGCCGACGGCACCCGACCCGATCGGGCGGCGCAGCAGCAGGCGATGGCCGAGGCGCTGGCGTCCGAGCTGGGCGTGACCGCCGAGCAGGTGACCACGGCGCTCGACGAGATCCGTGCCGATGCTCAGGCCGACCGCAAGGCGGACTTCCAGTCCACCCTGGACGCGGCGGTCAGCGACGGCACCCTCACCCAGGCCGAGGCCGACGCGGTGCTCAAGGCGGCCGACGCCGGCGTCATCGGCTACGGCGGCGGTCGCGGCCACCGCTGAGACTCCCGCACCACGACGCCCCGGGTTCCGCGCGGAACCCGGGGCGTCCGTGTGTCAGCCGGCTCAGGCCTGCGTGTCGGGCCGGATGTCGATGCGCCAGCCGGTCAGACGCGCCGCGAGCCGCGCGTTCTGGCCCTCGCGTCCGATGGCGAGGCTGAGCTGGTAGTCGGGCACGATCGCGCGGGCGGCCTTGGCGAACTGGTCGGTCACGATGACCTCGCTGACCTTCGCCGGGCTGAGCGCCTCGGCGACGAAGGCGGCACCATCGGCGGAGTAGTCGATGATGTCGATCTTCTCCCCGTTCAACTCGGTCATCACCGTGCGCACCCGCTGCCCCATGGGCCCGATGCAGGCCCCCTTCGCGGAGACGTTGGGGTCGTGGCTGATCACCGCGATCTTCGTGCGGTGGCCGGCCTCGCGCGCGATGGCCTTGATCTCGACGACGCCGGACGCGATCTCCGGCGCCTCCTGGCGGAACAGGCGCTGCACCAGGTTCGGGTGCGTCCGGGAGACCACGACCTGCGGGCCGCGGGGCTCGCGCCGCACCGCCACCACGTAGACGCGCATGCGGCGGCCGTGCTGGTAGGTCTCGTTCGGCACCTGCTCGGCGAGCGGCATGATGGCCTCAAGGGGCCCGAGATCCACCCGGACGGTGCGCGAGTCGCGGTCGGCCTGGACGACGCCGGTGACGATGTCGCCCTCCTTCGCGGAGAAGTGGCCGAACTTCTGCTCGTCCTCCGCCTCCCGCAGCCGCTGGAAGATCACCTGGCGCGCGGTGGCGGCCGCGACGCGCCCGAACCCCTCGGGCGTGTCCTCGTACCAGCCGACCACCTCGCCCTCGTCGTCGGTCTCGGGGGCGAGCACGGAGACGCTGCCGGTCTTGGTGTCCAGGTTCACCCGGGCGCCCTGCACCGGGTGGGCGGACTTCTCGTAGGCGTTGAGCAGGGCCTCCTCGAGGGCGTCCACCAGCACCGTCAGCGGGATGTCCTTGTCGCGCTCCAGCGCCCGCAGTGCGGTCATGTCGATGTCCATGTCACTCCTTGTCGTCGTCGGCGGCCAGCTCGTCGCCGTCGTCGCCCCTGTCCTCGGTGTCACCCAGGTCGTCGGTGTCGTCCTTGCGGAGTTCGACCTGGACGACCGCCTTGCGGATGTCGCCGAGGGCGATCTCGCGCGCGGCGCCGTCGACGTCGAGGGACACCTGGGCCTCGTCGGCGCCGGTGATGCGGCCGGTCAGTTTCTCCTCGGGCAGCGTGAGCGCCACGAGGCGTCCGATGTTGCGCCGGAAGTGGCGCGCCTGCGTCAGCGGCCGGGTGACACCGCGGCTGCTGACCTCGAGCGTGTAGGGGGCCTCCCCCGTGGCCGGCGACGCGTCCAGCGCCGCGGACACCGCACGCGTGGCGTCCGCGATCTCGTCCAGGCTGGGGCCGCGGCCCTCCGGGCCGTCGCCGTCGAGGTAGACCCGCAGCACGGAACGCTTGCCCGCGCGGGTGATCTCGATGCGGTCGACCTCCAGACCGGACTGCCGGGCGGCGGGTTCCACGACCTCGGCGATCGCTGCGTGGTCCATGGGGGCACTCCATCCAGTTGTGTCGAGATCCGAGGGTGTCGAGATCCGATTGCGTCGAGCGGTTGTCGCCGTGACGGTCCCCGCCCGGCTCGCAGGCCAGCATACCCACCCCGCTCGGTGAGGCTGGGCTACCCTCGACGCGTGCTGGGTCCTCACAAGCAGGTGGGTCGTCGGGCGGTGTTGACCGCCGGCCTGGCCGGGATCGCCGGCGTCGCGCTCCCGGGCTGCGCGCTCGTACCGGCCGGCGCCCCGCGTGTGGCGCCCTCGCCCACGGCGACGCCGCTGCCGGGGCAGGTCGCCTTGGGGACGCTGCGGGAGGCGCTCGCGTCCGCCGCGGGAACCCCGTGGCCGGACGCCCACGCCGCACTGATCGCGTGGGCCCTCCGTGTGACCGCGGACCAGTGCGTCGCCGTCTCGCTGCCCGCCCCGGCACCCGTCGCCGCCACCGCGACTCCCCCGGCCGAGCAGGCCGATCCGGCCCTGGTCGCGGCGCTGGCCGAAGCGCTGGGCAGCGCGGCGAGGGCGTTCAGGGAACAGTCCGTGGCCGCGTCCTCGGCCCACCCGCTGGTGTGGGCGGCCATGGCGACCTGGGCGCTCGTCACCGCCGACCAGCTCGCCGACCCCACCGCGGCGCGGGAGCCCGCGCGCAGCGTCCTCGACCCGGCCGAGCAGTCGCCGGACGCCGCCCGCCAGGCCGCGCTGGACGCCTGTGCCGAGGTCTCGTGGGGCATCGAGGTGGCAGCGGGGGCGCCGGGGCTCTCGGCGGACGAGATGGACCGGGCGCGGGGACGGCTCGACGCCTGGGCCGGGCACGCCGACGCGCTGCGCGAAGCCCTCGGCCCGACCCCGACCCCCCACGTGACGCCCGCGCAGCCCTGGTACGAGCTCGATCGGCCCGCGGACGCCACCGCCGCCCGAGCCCTCCTCGCCCGGTTGGAGGCCGACGCGCTGCCCGTGCTGGGGCGCTCCTTCGCGTGCGGGGAGGCCTCGCTGCGTCCGCCGTTGCTGGATGCGCTGGCCGACGCGGCCGCCGACGTCCCCCGGTGGGGCGGGCTCGTGGAACGCTGGCCCGGGCTGCCGGCGAGCTGACGCGCGCGTCCACCCTCGCTCCCGCGGGCGAGGTCAGGCCACCAGCGGGGCCACCATGTCCCACGTCAGCTTGACGCCGAGGGCCACGATGACCACCAGGAACACCCGCCGGACGAAGGCGTTGCCGTGGCGCAGCGCCGTCCGGGCACCGGTCAGGCCCCCGAGCAGGTTGGCCGCCCCCATCGCCAGGGCGATGCCCCACAGGATGTTGCCGGTGGCGCCCAGCACGACGATGGCCGCGAGGTTGGTCGTCAGGTTCGCCAGCTTCGCGTAGGTGGTGGCGCTCAGGAACTCATACCCCATGACCCCGACGAGCGCGATGAGGAAGAACGAGCCGGTGCCGGGGCCGATGAAACCGTCCCACAGGCCGACGACCAGGCCGATCGCGCCGAGCAGCGCGAGGGCCCGCCAGCCCGTGTGCTTGGCCCGGTGGTGCAGGCCGAGCTGCGGGCGGCGCCAGGTGTAGGCCCCGACCCCGACCAGCGCGGCGAGGACGAGCGGGGTGAACGCCGCGCGGTCGAGGAAGTGCGTCAGCCGCGCGCCCACCGCCGAGCCGGCCGCGGAGCCGGCCACGAGCGGCAGCACTCCCCACCAGGCGATGCGGACGCGTCGCAGATAGGTGAGCGCAGCGACCGATGTGCCGAGGAAGCTCGGCACCTTGTTGGTGCCCGAGATGGTCGGCACCGGGGTGTCGGCGGGCAGGCCGATCAGCAGGCTCGGCAGCTGGATGAGACCACCCCCGCCGACGATCGAGTCGACCCACCCGGCCAGGAAGGACGCGGTGACGAGGAAGGCGATCATCGCCAGCGGCAGCTCGAGCCCGGTCACGACCGGTCCGACCGTCCCGGTCGCACCGTCGTGTCAGGCCGGGCCGCGGTGGCCCACCGGCAGGGCCAGCCGCCCCGGGGCGGCATCAGCCGCGGACGAGGTCGATCACGTGGGCGGCGGCGTCCCCGGTGGAGACCTCCGACTTCGCCCCGGTGGCGCGGTCGCGGACCTCGATGACTCCCTCGGCCAGGCCGCGACCGACGACGACGGTCGTCGGCACACCCAGCAGCTCGGCATCGTTGAACTTGACCCCGGGGCTGGCCTTGCGGTCGTCCAGCAGGACGGCCACGCCCGCGGCGTCCAGGCCGGCGGCGAACTCCTCGGCCCAGGCGAGCACGGCCGCGTCCTTGCCGGTGGCGACGACGTGGACGTCGAAGGGCGCCAGGTTGCGCGGCCAGGCGAGGCCGCGGTCGTCGCACGTGCTCTCCGCGACGGCCGCCACCGCCCGGGAGACACCGATGCCGTAGGAACCCATCGTGACCGTCACGAGCTTGCCGTTCGGGTCGAGCACCTTCAGGCCGAGGGCGTCGGCGTACTTGCGGCCGAGCTGGAAGATGTGGCCCATTTCGATGCCCCGGGCCAGGCTGAGGGGGCCGGAGCCGTCGGGCGCGGGGTCGCCGTCGCGGATCTCGGCGACGTCGATCACCCCGTCGCTGGTGAAGTCGCGGCCGCACACCAGGTCGTACACGTGGTGACCGG
This sequence comes from Propioniciclava soli, assembly GCF_038502305.1. Taxonomy (NCBI): domain Bacteria; kingdom Bacillati; phylum Actinomycetota; class Actinomycetes; order Propionibacteriales; family Propionibacteriaceae; genus Propioniciclava; species Propioniciclava soli. The sequence goes on along the minus strand of NZ_CP115965.1, from coordinate 1,224,487 downwards.
GAGCGTTTGCGCCGGTGATCCAGCGGGTGCCCTCGACCACGGCGGGGTCGGTGAGATAGCGGACGCCCTTGCCGTCGGCATCCAGGCCGAGCGCGCGGCCGTGGGCGCCACCCTGGGTGTCGCCGTGGGTGTCGCCGGGGCCGATGTAGCCCTTGACGAGCTGGGGGTGGGCGGCGAACTCGGCGTCGCCGAACGGCTCCACCTCGGCGGGTTCGACGGCGGCCTCGAGACGCTTCATGTCGACCTCCCGGTCCCCAGGCAGGCCGATCGCCAGCGGCGTCCGGCTGCCGTCGGGGTGGCGCAGGCAGACGATCACGTTCTTGAGTGTGTCCGCGGCCGTCCAGGCGCGGTCCGCACGGGGGAAGCGGTCGTTGGAGAGGGCGACGAGGGACTCGATGGTGGGCGAGTCGGGGGTGTCCTCGACGTGGGCGGCCGGCGCGTCCGAGGCGTCCTGCGCCGCGGCGAGCGGGCGGCGGACGGCCTCGACGTTGGCGGCATACCCGCCGGGGCTGCGGACGAAGGTGTCCTCGCCGATGTCGGCCACCGCGAGGAACTCCTCCGACGCCGACCCGCCCATCGCGCCCGAAGTGGCGGACACGATGACGTAGGTGAGCCCCAGGCGGTCGAAGATCCGCTGGTAGGCCGCGCGGTGCCGGGCGTAGGAGGCCTCCAGACCGGCGTCGTCGATGTCGAAGGAGTAGGAGTCCTTCATGACGAACTCGCGGCCCCGCAGCAGCCCCGCGCGGGGCCGGGCCTCGTCGCGGTACTTGGTCTGGATCTGGTAGAGGCTGAGCGGCAGGTCCTTGTAGGAGGAGTAGAGGTCCTTCACCATGAGGGTGAACAGCTCCTCGTGGGTGGGGCCCAGCAACAGGTCGGTGCCCTTGCGGTCCTGCAAGCGGAACAGGTTGGGGCCGTACTCGGTCCAGCGGTTGGTCTCCTCGTAGGGCTCGCGGGGCAACAGCGCGGGGAACCGCACCTCCTGGGCGCCCATGGCGTCCATCTCCTCGCGGACGATCTGCTCGACCTTGTGCAGCACCCGCAGCCCGAGCGGCAGCCAGGAATAGATGCCGGGCGCGACGCGGCGGATGTAGCCGGCGCGCACGAGCCAGCGGTGGCTCGGCACCTCGGCGTCGGCGGGGTCGTCGCGGAGCGTGCGGACGAAGAGTTCGGACATGCGGGTGATCACGAACGCCAAGCCTAGGGGATGGTGTGCGTGGCGACCGGTTGGGGATCACCCGGCGGGCGCAGGCGTTTCGGACGCCCGAACCCCCGTGCGGGGCGTTGCCCTGTCGTTGGCACCGCCACCCTGCTGCTGCCGCCGCGACCCTGTCGTTCGGGTCGCCACCCTGCCGTTTGGGTCGCCTACCCTGTCGTTCGGGTCGCCACCCTGCCGTTCTGGCCGCCACCCTGCTGGGAGCCCACTGCCCTGCCGTCGCAACGGCAGGGGGGTGCGCTCCGGGCAGGGGGGCGACAAGAAGGGCAGGGTGGCGGTTCCGTGGCGGGGCCCCGCACGTCCGACGAGGGACACACCAGCCCGGGAGCCACCCCGCTCCCCCGCCACACGAGCACCCCTGCGCCCGGGGAGCCACGTCCTCCCCACGGAACCGAGCCCACCCCAGAGCAGAGCATCGGAAACCACCCCACCGACGCGCGACAGCCCGGACGCTCGGGGCGTCCGGGCTGCGTCGCGGATCAGACTCCGGTTCAGGGGCGCGTGTGCACCGGATCGGCGTCGGTGGTGGGCAGCGGGGCGGTGGTGGCGTGGTCCTCGAGGTCAGCGTCGCCGCGCCGGGTGGCGATGAGGCTGGTCGTGACCACGAGGGCGAGGATGCCGATGATGACGCCGAGGGACGCCAGGGTGGGCACCTCCGGGATCCACGGCCACACGCCGTGCGCCCAGTGCAGCACCAGCTTGACCCCGATGAACGCCAGGATCGCCGCCAGGCCGTAGCCGAGGTGCACCAGCTTGCCGAGGGCGCCCTCGAGCACGAAGTACAGCGCGCGCAGGCCGAGCAGGGCGAAGGCGTTGGTGGCGAAGACGAGGTAGGGGTCGTCGGTGATGCCGTAGACGGCCGGCACCGAGTCGACCGCGAACACCACGTCAATGCTCAGGATGGCCAGGATGACCAGGGCCATCGGGGTGAGCGCGCGGCGTCCGTCGCCGTCCTGGGCGGTGAGGGCCGGGCCGTGGTACCGGTCGGTGACCGGCCAGAAGCGGCGCACGAGCCGGACGATCTTCAGCTCGGAGACGTCGATGTGCTCGTCCTCGGGGGCCATCGCGTCGCGCAGCGTCTTGATGGCGGTCGCGAACAGGATCGCACCGAACAGCAGGAACGCCCACGACAGCGAGCTGACGAGCTGGGCGCCGACCGCGATGAACGCGCCGCGCAGCACCAGGGCGCCGACGACGCCGAACAGCAGGGCACGCTGGCGCAGTTCGCGCGGCACCGCGAACGCGGTCAGCAGCAGCATGAACACGAACAGGTTGTCGACGCTCAGGGTCTTCTCGACGAGATAGCCCGTCATGAACTCCAGGCCGCGGTCGCCGCCGTAGGTGTTCCACACCCACGCGCCGAACGCCAGGGGAAGCGCGATGTAGAACACCGACCAGCCGACGGCCTCCTTCATGGAGACCTCGTGGGGCTTGCGGGTGAGCAGGAAGTCCATCACCACGAGGGCGAGGACGGCGGCAATGGTGATGCCCCAGAGCAGGGGTGTGCCGACAGGCATGGAGGCTCCTCGGTCTGTTGAACGGCCGAGGTCTCCTTCACCCGATGGAACGGGCGTCGCACCGGGGCTGCCATGGGGCCACCGCACTGACCGGTCGCGAACTTGGGAAGTACTCCCCTCAGGCAGCCCAGCCTACGAGGTGGTTGACCGTTCCGTCAACTCGGTTGCCAACGACCCCCTCAGTCCACCCGCACCCGCACCCGGGGACCGCGATGGCCAACCATCCGGGCAGGCAGCGACGCAACAACCCCCGACCCGCGGGGACCTCAGAACAGCACGGACGCCAGCGCGCCGACCTCGGCGTACCCACACCGGCGGTAGGTCGCGACCGCGGGGGCGTTGAAATCGTTGACGTACAGCGACGCCGTCCGGCCGCTGGCGACGATCGCGTCCGTGACGCCGGCCATGCCGCCGACCGACAGCCCCCTCCCCCGCAGCTCGGGTTTCACCCACACGCCCTGCACCTGCGCGACCCGGCTGCTCATGGCGCCCAGATCCGCCTTGAACACCACCTCGGCACCCTCGACGATCGTGAACGCCCGGCGCTGCTCGATCAGGGACCGGACGTAGGTGCGGTAACCCACGGGGTTGGTGATGAGGGGGTCCTCCTCGAGCTCCTCGTGGTACATCGCGGCGGCCGCCCTGAAGTAGGAGTCGAAGTCGTCGGCGACGGCGAGGCGCAGGCGGGGGTCGGCGGGGGCGTCCGACGCCGCGGACCGCGCCATCAGCAACTGCCGCGGCCGCATCACCCGCACCGCCTCGTAGCTCTCCCCCCAGCGCTCACACAGGGCGTGCCACAGGCCGAGCACGTCGGACGCCGGCCCGACCATCGCGATGAAGTTGCGCCAGCGGCCGAGATCGTCGACGAACGCGGCGCGCGCCTCGGCGTCCATGTTGACCGGGACGCAGTTCGCGCCGAGGTGCAGCAGGGCGTAGGGGTTGCGGCGCGGATACCCCCACACCTCGCCCACGCCCCCGGGTGCCAGGACGCCGGCGTCCACCCGGGAGGCGAGGAAGCAGTTGACCACCGGATCCGCGTCGACGATGCGCGCGACGCGGTCGCGGTCGCGCTCGTCGAGGACGCGGCAGTGCCTCAACTCACCGTCACCTCCGGCTTCTCACCGGTGTGCTCCATGTCGGCCGCCAGCTTGTTGGCCTCCTCGATCAGCGTGGCGACGATCTCGGACTCGGGCACGGTCTTGATGACCTCGCCCTTGATGAAGATCTGGCCCTTGCCGTTGCCGGCGGCCACGCCGAGGTCGGCCTCGCGCGCCTCGCCGGGGCCGTTGACGACGCAGCCCATGACGGCGATGCGCAGCGGCGCGGTGAGGCCCTCCAGGCCGTCGGTCACCTCGTTGGCGAGCCCCCAGATGTCGACCTGGGCGCGTCCGCACCCGGGGCACGACACGATCTCCATCTGGCGCTGCCGCAGGTTGAGCGACTCCAGGATCTTGAGGCCGACCTTGACCTCCTCCACCGGCGGGGCCGACAGCGACACGCGGATGGTGTCGCCGATGCCCTCGGCGAGCAGCACCCCGAAGGCCACCGAGCTCTTGATCGTGCCCTGGAACGCCGGGCCGGCCTCGGTGACGCCCAGGTGCAGCGGGTAGTCGCACTGCGCCGAGAGCTGCCGGTAGGCGTTCACCATGACGATCGGATCGTTGTGCTTGACCGAGATCTTGAAGTCGCGGAAGTCGTGCTCCTCGAACAGGGACGCCTCCCACAGTGCCGACTCCGCGAGCGCCTCGGCCGTCGGGCCGCCGTGCTTGGCGAGGATGCGCTTGTCGAGCGACCCGGCGTTGACGCCGATCCGCAGGCTCACGCCGGCGTCGGTCGCCGCCTTCGCGATCTCGCCCACCTTGTCGTCGAACTGCTTGATGTTGCCCGGGTTGACGCGGACGGCCGCGCATCCGGCGTCGATCGCCGCGAACACGTACTTGGGCTGGAAGTGGATGTCCGCGATGACCGGGATCTGGCTCTTCTTCGCGATGATGTGCAGCACGTCGGCGTCGTCCTGGCTGGGGACGGCCACGCGCACGATGTCGCAGCCGGACGCCGTCAGCTCGGCGATCTGCTGCAGCGTGCCGTTGATGTCGGTGGTCTTGGTGGTGGTCATCGACTGCACCGAGACCTGCGCACCGCCGCCGACCGCCACCTTGCCGACGTTGATGCGGCGGGTGGGGCGCCGGGGGGCGAGCACCGGCGGGGGCGTGGCGGGCATGCCGAGGTTGACGGTCATGGAACTCCTTAAGACAACTGCATCGGTCTGACGATATCGGCCACGATGACGATGAGGCCGCAGAGCAGCAGGAATCCTGCCACCACGTACGTCACCGGCACCATCTTGGCCGTGTCGAGGGGTTTGGGTTGCGGCCGGCCCGTGAGGCGGGCGGCCGCGCGGCGGACGCCCTCCCACAGCGCGCCGGCCATGTGGCCGCCGTCCAGGGGTGGCAGCGGCACGAGGTTGAACAGGGCCAAGAAGAGGTTGACCGCGGCGAGCAGGTTCGCGAAGAACGCGACGCGCGCGCCGGCGTCCACCTGGTCGGACGCCGCCACCTGCCCCGCCATCGCGCTGGCACCCACGATGGACACGGGGTCATAGAGGCTCCGGGGCTGGCCGGTCACCAGGTCGACGGTCAGGTTCCAGACCCGCACCGGGAACTGCGCGAGGGCCACCACCGACTGCCGGGTCATGAGCCAGAGATCCGACAGCGCCTCGCCGGGCCCGCCGCGCTGGAACTCGCTCACCGGCATAAACCCCAGCCAGCCGGCGTCCACCGCCCGGCTGGGGTCGAGCGTGGCGGGCACTTGGCGGACCAGGGTGTGGACGGTGGGGAGGGTCAGCTCGGTGCCGTCCCGCTCGACGACGAGGGTCATCTCGCCGCCCATGTTGGCGCGGATCAGCTCCGACAGCTGCCCCTGGCTGTGGATCGCGGTGCCGTTGAACGCCACGATCCGGTCCCCCGCCTCGAGCCCGGCCTGCACGGACGGGGTGGGCTGGTCGGCGTCCGTGCACGTCATGTCGTCCCGCGGCTCGGCGACGAGGCAGTTCACGGTCGAGGCGACCACCGGCTGGTCGCGCCAGGCGCCGTACAGTCCGACGACGCCCCACATCAGCACGAACGCGATGAACAGGTTCATCGCCGGGCCGCCGAACATCACGATGAGTTTCTGCCACGTGGCCCGCTCGTGGAACAACCGGCCACGGTCGGCCGGCGTGATGTCCTCCCACTCCGCGGCTCGGGCGTCGTCGGCGAGGCGCTGCAGGCGGGAGTCCTTCGCGGTGGGATCGAACGGCGGGTACATGCCCAGCAGCTGGACGAAACCGCCCAGCGGGAACGCCTTGATGCCGTACTCGGTCCCCCCGCGGCGGATCGACCACAGCGTCGGGCCGAACCCGACGAAGTAGCGCGGCACCTTCACGCCGAACAGCTTGGCCGGCACCATGTGCCCCACCTCGTGCAGCGCCACCGAGACCATGAGCAGCGCGAAGAACGCGATCGCGAACACGATCGTCCACACCAGGGTCATGCAGGCGCCCCCGCGAGCTCGGCGGCCCGCCGGCGCGCCCACGCGTCCGCCGCGAGCACGGCGTCCACGCTCAGATCGGCGTCGGCCACGTGAGCGCCGCCCAGATGTTCTGCCACCACGGCCTCCACGGTATCCACGATGCCCAAGAACCCGAGGGTGCCGGCGCAGAAGGCGTCCACGCACACCTCGTTGGCGGCATTGAACACCGCCGGCGCCGTGCCGGCCGCGCGGCCGCAGCGCCGGGCGAGTTCGACCGCGCCGAAGGCCTCGCTGTCGAGCGGCTCGAAGTGCCACGAGCGGGGCACGGACCAGTCGTAGGCGGACGCGGCGTCCGGCACCCGCGCCGGCCACGCCAGGCCGAGCGCGATGGGCAACCGCATGTCGGGCGGGGACGCCTGGGCGATCGTCGAGCCGTCGACGAACTCCACCATCGAGTGCACATCCGAGCTGGGGTGGACGACGACGGTGATCGCGTCGTAGTCGACCCCGTAGAGCAGCGCCGCCTCGATGAGCTCGAGACCCTTGTTGACCAGGGTGGCGGAGTTGATCGTGATGACGCGGCCCATGTTCCAGGTGGGGTGGGCCAGGGCCTGTTCGGGCGTCACGTCGGCCAGCTCGGTGCGGCTGCGGCCGCGGAACGGACCGCCGGACGCCGTGAGCACCAGCCGGCGGACCTCCTCGGCGCGCCCCGCCCGCAGCGCCTGGGCGAACGCGGAGTGCTCGGAGTCGACCGCGACGAGCTGGCCCGGTGCGGCGGCGTCCGTGACGAGCCGCCCGCCGATGACGAGGGACTCCTTGTTGGCCAGCGCCAGCGTGGTGCCGGCCTCCAGCGCGGCGAGCGTGGGCGTGAGACCCGCCGCGCCCGTGATGGCGTTGAGCACGACGTCGCAGGGCAGCGCGGCGGCACGGTCGTTGCCGCCACTCCCCCAGATCTCGGGCGCGTCGTCGCCGAGCCGTTCGCGCAGGGCGGCGGCCGCGGCGTCCGTGCTGAGCGCGACGACGTCGGGGCGGAACTGGGCGACCTGGGCGGCCACGAGCTCGACGTTGGAGCCCGCGGTGAGGGCCCGGACGCGGAACTGCTCGGGCCGCGCGGCGACCACGTCCAGCGCCTGGGTGCCGATGGAGCCGGTACCGCCGAGGATCACCACGTCACGCATCTGGCTAGTCTCTCACCATGCGCGCTGAAATCGAGTCGCTGGCAACGTTGGACGCCCACCTCCGCAGCACCGGGTCGCTCGCGGGGTGCATCGTGAAGTCGATGGACCTGCGCGGCCGCGGCGCGGTGCTCGAGCGCGTCGAGGTGCACAACGCGTTCTTCCTCGGCTGCCGGCTCAAGCACCGCACGGCCACCTCGCTGGCCGAGCGCGGCGCCACGGTGTTCCCGCGGCTGCCGCAGGTGCCCTTCGACGCCTACCGGCCCGCCCTGTACGCCGCAGAGGACCTCTACGCGGGCCTCGAGGCCGGGTACGCGACCACCAAGGACGCCGTCATCTACGCCTGGACCCTGCGCGACCGCTCCCGGTTGCTGGACGCCGGCGTCGCCCACGCGTTGCACGACCACTTCATGTCCGACGGGCTCGCCGAGGCCGTGCCCGAGCCGCGCACCGCGGTCGGCGTTATGGGCGGCCACGCCGTCGGACGCGGCACGCCCGCCTTCGTCGAGACCGCCCACCTCGGACGCCGCCTCGCCGAGGCCGGGCACCTGGTGCTCACCGGCGGCGGGCCGGGCGCGATGGAGGCGGCCAACCTGGGCGCCTCGCTCAACGGCACGGCCGCCGACGTGGAGGCCGCCTGCGCGCACCTGGCGTCCGTGCCGTCGTTCGAGCCGGACGTGGGCGCCTGGGTCGGTGCGGCGATGGAGGTCAGGCGGCGTTGGGACTGCACCCGGGCCAACGTCGGCGTCCCCACCTGGTTCTACGGCCATGAGCCGCCCAACGTGTTCGGCACCGGCATCGCGAAGTACTTCGACAACGCGATCCGCGAGGACATCCTGCTGCGCCTGTGCGGCGCCGGCATCATCTATGTGCCGGGCCGCGCGGGCACAACCCAGGAGATCTTCCAGGCCCTCACGCGCAACTACTACGCCTCCGACGAACGCCAGGTGACCCCGATGATCCTGGTCGGGCGCGCCTACTGGCAGGAGCAGCTCCCCGCATGGCCGCTCGTGGCGGCGTTGGCGTCCGGGCGGCTGATGGAGCCGCACGTGCACCTCGTCGACAGCATGGACGAGGCCCTCGAGGTCGTCCCGTCGCCCTCACCGACGAGGCGCCGGACGCCCCCGGGCGAGCAACCACGCACCGCGAGCGACGAGTAACAGCCCCACGGCGAGGACCACAACCTTGGCCCCGCCGTCACTGAGCTGCCAGCTCACGGCCGACGAGGCCAGTCAGCACAACCCGCCCAGCACGAAGCACAGGCCGGTGTGGTGATCGGACGGGGGTTTCAACGACCACCGCCCGGGCCTCCCCGACGTCATCATCAGGCGCCTTGGGCGGCCAGCTGCCCGCAGGCCCCGTCGATCTCGCGGCCGCGGGTGTCGCGGATCGTGGCCGCGATGCCGCGCGCGTTCAGGCGCCGGACGAACTTGTGCTCGTCGGCGCGCCGCGAGGCGGTCCACTTCGACCCCGGGGTCGGGTTGAGTGGGATCGGGTTGACGTGCACCCAGTGCGCGCCGCGGCCGTCGGCGGTGAGGAGCGCGCCCAGGGCGTCCGCCCGCCACGCCTGGTCGTTGACGTCGCGGATGAGCGCGTACTCGATCGACACCCGGCGCCCGGTGGTGCGGAAGTAGGCGTGCGCGGCGTCCACCACCTCGGCGAGGGGGAAGCGGGTGTTGATCGGCACCAGCGTGTCGCGCAGTTCGTCGTCGGGCGCGTGCAGGCTGACGGCCAAGGTGACCGGCACGCCTTCGGTGGTGAGCTGCCGGATGCGGGGCACCAGCCCGACGGTCGAGATCGTGATGCCGCGCGCGCTGAGCCCGATGTCGTCGACCATGCGGCGGACCGAACCCATCACGGCGTTGTAGTTGGCCATCGGCTCGCCCATGCCCATGAACACGATGTTGGTGAGGCGGACGCGGGCCGCTGCGGCCACCACCTGGGCCACGATCTCGCCGGTGGACATGTTGCGCTGCAGGCCGCCCTGGCCGGTGGCGCAGAACGGGCAGGCCATGCCGCAGCCCGCCTGGCTCGACACGCACAGGGTGGCGCGTCGGCGTCCGGAGCCGCTCGACCGCTTGCCGGCGACGCCGTACTCCATGAGCACGCTCTCGACCAGCGCCCCGTCGTGGAGGCGCCACAGCGTCTTGACCGTCGTGCCCTCGTCGGCGGCCTGCTCCCGGACGGGGCTCAGCAGCGCCGGGAAGAACCGCTCGGCCACCTCGTCGCGCGCGGCGGCGGGCAGGTCGGTCCATGTCGAGGGATCGGCGTTGGCGTGGCGGTAGTACTGGGTGTCGAACTGCGAGGCGCGGAAGGCAGGCAACCCGGCGTCCGTCACGGCGGCGCGACGCTCGTCGGGGGCCAGGTCGGCCCAGTGCCGCGGCGGCTTGCCGCGCCGCGGGGCGTCGAAGCGCAGCGGCAGCGTCCGCCCGGCGCGGGCGTGGGCGTCCAACTCGTCGACGCGGGCCTGTTCGGCGGCGGTCAGTCCATCGGTCACCCGACAAGGCTAGCGGGCCCCTCCGACAGCGGGCACGGGCGGGGGCTCAGCCCCCGGGGACGAAGAGGTACATCACCCACCACGCGGGGGCAGCGGCGACCAGCATGGAGTCCAGGCGGTCCATGATGCCGCCGTGCCCGGGCAGGATCGAACTCATGTCCTTGATGCCGACGTCGCGCTTGATCGCGCTCTCGATGAGATCGCCGACGGTGGCGAACACGACCACGACGAGGCCGAGCAGGACGCCGACCCACCAGGCCACCCCCAGCACCCCCATGCACAGGGCCACACCGACCCCGACGGTGAACACGGCCGAGCCGACCAGGCCCTCCCACGTCTTCTTGGGGCTGAGGACGGGCGCCAGCGGCGTCCGGCCGAAGAGCACCCCCACCGCGTAGCCGCCGGTGTCGTTGGCGACCACGCAGAGCAGGAATGCGATCATGCGCGCCGCCCCCTGGTCGCCGGCGAGGATCAGCGCGGTGAACGAGCCGAGCAGGGCCACGTAGCCGATGATGAACACGCTCCCCGCGGCGTCGCGGACGAAGTGCTCGTGCCCCTTCGGCAACCGCACGATCAGCGCCGCCAGCACCGTCGCGCCCAGGAACGCCAGCAGGGCGGAGTGCCACGGCATGTCGAGCAACCCCACCCCCGTGGACGCCGCGTAGGTGCCCACGATCATCGCGAAGGTACCCAGCACGATGGGCTTGATCGCCGGGCGCACGCCCTGGCGGCGCAGCGCCCAGTTGATCTCGATCGCCGCCAGCGAGAGCATCACGGCCGCGAAGACGATGAAACCCCAGTGGAACCACGCCAGCGTCACCACGACGAGGCCGATCAGACCCACCCCCACGGCGATCGCGGCCGGCAGGTCACGGCCCGCGGACCGCCGCTTGGTGGTGGGTGCCCCCGTCGCGGGGGCAGCGCCGGGAACGTCGGCCATCAGACCTCGAGCAGCTCGGCTTCCTTGGCCTTGAGCAGGTCGTTGACCTGCTCCTCGTACTTCTTGGTGACCGTGTCGAGGTGCTTCTCGGCGCTCTTGGCGTCGTCCTCGCCGATCTCCTTGTCCTTCGCCAGCTTCTTGACCGCGTCGACGGCGTGGCGGCGGTTGTTCCGGATCGCGACGCGCGCCTCCTCGGCCTTGGTGCGGGCGACCTTGATGTACTCCTTGCGGCGCTCCTCGGTGAGCTGCGGCATCACGATGCGGATGACGTTGCCGTCGTTGGCGGGGTTCACGCCGAGGTCGGAATCGCGGATCGCCTTCTCGATGCCGGCCATCGCACCCCGGTCGAAGGGGCTGATGAGCACGATGCGCGCCTCGGGCACCTGGAAGGTGGCCAGCTGCTGCAACGGCGTCTGCGCACCGTAGTAGTCGACCATGAGCTTGTTGAACATCGCCGGGTGGGCGCGCCCGGTGCGGATCGCACCGAACTCCTCCCGCGCGTGTTCGACGGTGCCCCGGTTCTTCTGTTCGGCGGAGCTGACGATCTCGGACGTCATCGTGGATCCCTTCGGTGGATGGGTGGTCAGGCGTGGACGGACGTACCGATCTTCTCACCGGCAATGACGCGGGCGATGTTGCCGCGGACGGCGAGGTCGAAGAAGATCATCGGGAGGCCGTTGTCACGAGCCAGGCTGATGGCGGTGGCGTCCGCCACCTTGAGGTCGTTCGCGAGGAAGTCGGTGTACGTGAGCTGGTCGTAGCGACGGGCCTCGGGGTTGGTGCGCGGATCGGAGTCGTAGACGCCGTCGGTGCCGTTCTTGCTCATCAGCAGCACGTCGGCGCGAATCTCGAGGGCGCGTTGAGCGGCGACCGTGTCGGTGGAGAAGAACGGCATGCCGGAGCCGGCGCCGAACAGGACGACCCGGCCCTTCTCGAGGTGGCGAACGGCCCGCAGCGGAATGTAGGGCTCGGCGACCTGGCCCATCGTGATGGCGGTCTGCACGCGGGTGGGGACGCCGGCCTGCTCCAGGAAGTCCTGCAGGGCCAGGCAGTTCATGACCGTGCCGAGCATGCCCATGTAGTCGGCCCGGCGGCGCTCCATGCCGCGCTGCTGCAGCTGGGCACCCCGGAAGAAGTTGCCGCCGCCGGTGACGACGGCGACCTCGACCCCGTCCGCCACGATCTCGGCGATCTCGTCGGCGACGCCGGCGATGATGTCCGGGTCGACCCCGACGCTGCCACCCCCGAACGCCTCTCCGGAGAGCTTCAGCAGAACGCGGCGGTACTTCGACATCGGGACAGGTCCCCCTTCACAGGTGGTGGTGACGCGGCGGGCCGGCGGCCGGTGCCCGCTCCGGCCGGGGCCGGACGGACGAGAAGTGGCGTGCACCGTATGGACGGTGCACGCCACTGTAGTTGAGAACCGAGGACTGCGCCGGGGTCAGGCGCCGGCGGCGAAGCGCACGAAACGCTTGACGGTCACGCCGTTGTCCTTCAGGAGCTGGCCGACGGTCTTCTTGTCGTCGGACACCGACGGCTGCTCCACGAGGCAGACCTCCTTGTAGAAGCCGCCCAGGCGACCCTCCACGATGCGCCCGATGATGTTCTCGGGCTTGCCCTCCTCCTTGGCGGTCAGCTCGGCGACGTGGCGCTCCTTCTCCACGACGTCGGCCGGCACGGACTCCCGGTCGAGGTACTGCGGGCTCATCGCCGCGATCTGCATCGCGATGCCGCGCACGAACTCGCTCGTGCCGCCGGTGTACTCGATCATGACGCCGACCTGCGGGGGCAGGTCCTGGCTGCGGCGGTGGAGGTAGATCTCGGCCGGGGCCTCGAAGTGCGCCGCGTTGGCGAGCTCGAGCTTCTCCCCGATCTTCGCAGCGAGGGCGCCCACGGCGTCCTCGACGGTGGAGCCGGACGCGAGCGTGGCGGAGCGCGCCGCCTCCACCCCGTCGGCCTTGGCCGCCTCGACGGCCTCGACGATCTCCCCGGCCAGCGCGACGAACTCGTCGTTCTTCGCGACGAAGTCGGTCTCGGCGCCAAGCTGGATGAGCGAGGTGCCGGCTGCGGCCACGAGGCCGTTGCTGGCCTCGCGGTCAGAGCGACCGCTGACCTTGGCGGCGCCCTTCACGCGCAGGATCTCGGTGGCGGCCTCGAAGTCGCCCTCGGCCTCGGTGAGCGCCTTCTTGGCGTCCATCATTCCGGCGCCCGTGGCGTCGCGGAGCTTCTTGACGTCAGCAGCAGTGATAGCCATGTCTGTGCTTCCTTGTTCGCTGGTGGGCCGGATCAGTTGGTCTCGTCGGCGGACGCCGGCGCATTGGCCGACTCCGCGGACGCGGGCGACGCGGCGGACGCGTCGATCTCGGCCTGGACCTCGGAGGCGTCGCCGGACGCGCCGGCCACGGGGGCCTGCGCGGCCTCACCCTCGGCCGCAGCGTCCTCGAGCGCGGCGGTCTCGGCGACCGCGCCGTCGACCTCGTCGACGAGCTGGCTGCCCTGCAGGTCGCTGCCCTCGACGGCCTCGGCCTCGGACGTGGTGGCCTGCACCTCGGCGGCGCCGAGGAGCTCACGCTCCCACTCGGCCATCGGCTCGGCCTCGGTGCCGCCGGCGGACTGGCCACCCTGGCTGCGCGCCAAGAGGCCCTCGGCCACGGCGTCGGCGATGATGCGGGTCAGCAGGCCCACGGAACGGATCGCGTCGTCGTTGCCCGGGATGGCGTAGTCGACCTCGTCGGGGTCACAGTTGGTGTCGAGGATGCCCACGATCGGGATGCGCAGCTTGCGCGCCTCGTCGATCGCCAGGTGCTCCTTCTTGGTGTCGACGACCCAGATGGCCTGCGGCAGCTTGTGCATGTCGCGGATGCCGCCGAGGGTCTTCGCCAGCTTGTCCTTCTTGCGCTCCTCCTGCAGGAGCTCCTTCTTGGTGAGGCCCGAGCCGGCGACGTCGGTGAAGTCGATCGCCTCGAGCTCCTTCATCTTCGCGGTGCGCTTGGAGATGGTGGCGTAGTTGGTCAGCATGCCGCCCAGCCAGCGCTGGTTGACGTAGGGCATGCCCACGCGGGTCGCCTGCTCGGCGATGGCCTCCTGGGCCTGCTTCTTGGTGCCGACGAACAGCACCTGACCGCCGCGGGCCACCGTGTCGCGCACGAAGGAGAAGGCCTGGTCGATGTAGGTCAGCGACTGCTGCAGGTCGATGATGTAGATGCCGTTGCGCTCGCCGAAGATGAAGCGCTTCATCTTGGGGTTCCAGCGACGGGTCTGGTGCCCGAAGTGGACGCCGCTCTCGAGCAGCTGACGGGTGGTGACGACGGCCATGGCCGGTCCTTTCTTCGCGGGCGCACGGGGGCGACCCGCATTCGGGTTCGTTGCGGGCCGAGCTCTTCGGCCCCCTGATGCGGACGCCGCGCCCCACCCACGCCTGGCGTGGGCACCCGGGGCGAGACCCGAACGAGGTTCGGTCTGACCGCATGCGAAGTCGACCCGGATCTGCCGAGTCGCTGCCTCCAGTCTAGTCCCGGGGCGATCGCGGGGGCAAAGCGGAGCTGACTACGGGTGACACCCGCGTCCTAATGTCTGGGCGTGACGAGGCGGAATCGGGGGTGGGCCAGGCGCGCGGCGGCCTGGTGCGTGGTGACCCTGCTGGTGGCCCTGCCGGTGGTCGGCGCCGCGGCCCCGCTGGCTGCCGCGGCGTCGCTCGGCCAGCTGCCGGTGCCGGGGGCGGTCGTGACGGGTTTCGATCCGCCCGAGGTGCGGTGGGGTGCCGGGCATCGCGGGGTGGATCTGGCGGGGACGCCGGGCGAGACGGTGGTCTCCCCCGCGGCCGGGACGGTGACGTTCGCCGGCGAGGTGGCGGGGCGGCACGTGGTGGTGGTGACGCACGACGACCGGCGCTCGACGTTGGAGCCGGTGACGGCGAGCGTGGCCGTGGGCACCCGGGTGGCCGCCGGCGATCCGGTGGGCGTGTTGGACGCCGGGCACGCCTGCCCGGCCGTGGCCTGCCTGCACTGGGGACTGAAGCGGGCCGAGGAGTACCTCGACCCCCTGATGCTGCTCGACGGGTCCACGGTGCGGTTGCTGCCCGCCGATGCCGCCGCGGGCGTGCGCGCCCGCGCGGCCGCACGTGAGGCGGCCGCTTTCGCGGCGGCCGTGGCGTCGGGGCTCGGCCCGGCTGGCGGTGCCGCGGCGTCCGGGGCGGCACCGCCGGGGTCGGGGGTGCTGGCGCTGCCGACCGCGGGGCGGCTGGGCTCGGTGTTCGGGCCGCGCTTCCACCCGATCTTCCACGAGTGGCGCATGCACAACGGCATCGACCTGTCGGCCGGGTGCGGGACGCCGCTGCTGGCCGCCGCGGACGGCGTCGTGAGCCACGTCGGCTTCGACGCCTCGGGTGGGTGGCGGCTGGTGATCGCCCACGGCCAGCTCGGCGGGGTGGACCTGCAGACGGTCTACCTGCACGCCCAGGGGTATCGCGTCCGGGTCGGGGAACGGGTGACCCGCGGCCAGTTCGTGGGCACGATGGGATCCACCGGGTGGTCGACCGGCTGTCACCTGCACTTCTCGGTCAAGGTCAACGGGCGTCACACCGACCCGCAGCGGTGGCTGGGGTGAGGGAGTTGCGTGCGGCACGCGAGGGGCGCCTGGCCGGGCCGGCGCGGGGCGGGTGGGGCCTAGGCGCTGGGCCCGGGTCAGGCGCGGGGGTGCGCCTGGCGGAACGCGTCGCGGAGCCGCTCGTTGGTGACGTGGGTGTAGATCTGCGTGGTCCCGAGCGAGGCGTGGCCGAGCATCTCCTGGACGCTGCGCAGATCCGCACCGCCCTCGAGGAGGTGGGTGGCCATGGCGTGCCGCAGCCCGTGGGGGCCGAGATCGGGGGCGTCCGGCACGGCGGCCAGCGTGGCGTGGACGATGCGCCGCACGACGCGCGGGTCGATGCGCGCCCCCCGCTCGCCGACGAACACGCACTCCCCCGCCGCCGGCCCCGCGAGCAGGGGCCGGACCGCCAGCCACGCGGCGAGCGCCCGCTCGGCGGGCACGCCCAGCGGGGTGGCGCGTTCCTTGTCGCCCTTGCCCCGGACGCGCAGCAGGCGTCGGTCGGCGTCCCAGCCGCCGGTGTCGAGACCGCACAGTTCGGAGACGCGCAGCCCGCAGGAGTAGAGCACCTCGATGATCGCGGCGTCCCGGAGGGCCACGGCCTGCTCCCGAGGATCCTCGGCCGCCGCGATCCGGGCGGCGAGGTGTTCGAACACCCCGGCGGTCGCCCGTCGGTCGAGGGTGGGGGGCAGGTTCCGGTCCGCCCGCGGGGCGCGCAGGGCCGCAGCCGGGTCGTGGGGCACGCGCCCGGTGCCCACGGCCCAGGCGAAGAACACCCGGGCGGCCGTGGCCCGCCGCGCGACCGTCGTGCGCTCAGCGCCCCGACGGTGCAGGTCGGCCAGCCAGGCGCGCAGGTCGCGGTGGTCCACCAGCGCCCAGTCCGCGGTCCCCCGCCCGGCGAGGAAACCGGCGAGGTTCGCGAGGTCGCCCGCATAGGCGCGGCGGGTGTGGGCGGCGAGGTTACGCTCCCAGCGCAGGTGGGAGGCCCACGCATCGAGGGCGGGCGCCAGCCCCGCCTCGACGGCGTGCGCCGGGCTGGGATCCGCCTCGCGGGGATCCATCGTTGGCTCCACCTCGTCGGGCTCCATGCGGCCCAGCGTGCCAGAATGGAGCGGTTGCCCCCGGCCAGCGCGCGCCGGTGGAGCATGCAAACGCACGGGAGAGGAACCATGGCGATCGAAGAGCTGATGACCGGCGGCACGGTGCTGCGCGTCACCCGGTGGGGCGAAGCGGTCATGCACGCCGAGACGAAGCCGGTCACGGAGTTCGACGACGACCTGCGGAGCCTGGTGGCCGACATGTTCGCCACCATGCGCGCCGCCCAGGGCGTCGGGCTCGCCGCCACCCAGGTGGGTCGCGACCTCAGCCTGTTCGTGTACCAGTGCCCCGACGACGACGACGTCGTCCACCATGGCGCCATCTGCAACCCGGTCGTCACCACACCCACCGGCAAGGAACGCAGCCTGGATTCCACCGACGAGGGCTGCCTCTCCTACCCCGGGGGCTACCAGGCCCTGGCCCGCCCCGACGTGGCCACGTGCACCGGGGTCGATCCCTGGGGCGAGCCCGTCACCGTCCGAGGCACCGGCCTCCTGGCCCGTTGCCTGCAGCACGAGACGGACCACCTCAACGGCATCGTCTTCGGCGACCGGCTCTCCTCGCGCGCGTTCCGCAAGCTCACCGAGCAGAAGGACGCCGTGGCCCACCTCTACCCCGATGACTGGCCGGTGACGCCGAAGAAGAAGACCGCCGACGACTGATCGGCGGCCACCGTGCGGCAGTGCGGCGGCTCGGCCCGGGTCAGCGCAGCGCCCAGCAGGCCACGGCCGTGGCGGCGGCGACGTTGAGCGAGTCGACGCCGCGGCTCATGGGGATCGAGACGACGACGTCGGCCTGATCGATCCACCGCTGCGACAACCCGTCCCCCTCGGTGCCCACCACCAGCGCGAGGCGCTCGGGCACCCCCGCCGCCACGTAGGCGTCCAGGGGCACGGCGTCGGGGGTGAGCGCGAACGCGACGACGGTGAACCCGGCCTCGCGCAGGGCCGGCAGGGCCGTCGCCCAGTCATTGACGCGCGCCCACGGCAGCGCGAACACCGTCCCCATGCTGACCTTGATCGCGCGGCGGTACAGCGGGTCGGCGGCGCGCGGGGCGAGCAGGACGCCGTCCCAGCCCAGGCCCGCCGCGCCGCGGATCAGCGCCCCGACGTTGGTGTGGTCGACGACGTCCTCGGCGACGACGAGGCGGCGGGCGTCGAGCAGGTCGGCCATGCGGGCCGGCGCCGCGCGGTGCAGGGAGGCCAGCGCCCCGCGGTGCACGTGGAAGCCGGTGACGGCCTCGGCCACCGCCTCGGTGACGACGTAGACGGGCACGTCGGGCCGGGCCTCCCACAGGTCCGCCAACCCGGGCAGCCACCGCTCGGCGAGCAGGAACGAGCGCGGACGATGGCCGGCCTCGACCGCCCGGCGGATCACCTTCTCCCCCTCGGCGATGAACAGCCCGCGCTCGGACTCCAGCGAGCGTCGCAGCGCCGTGTCGCGCAGCGCGACGTAGTCCCCCAGCCGCGGGTCGGACGCGTCGGCGACCTCGATCAGCACCGGGTCACCACGTGACGCGGACGCCCTCGCGCCAGCGTGTGAGCCAGGCCGGATCGGAGCACGCCAGCTCCTCACCGCGGTTCCACAGCCCGAGGTAGAGCCCGCGGGCCTCACCGGTGACGGTGGTCGCGTCCGTGGCCACGACGCCCAGGTCGGGCAGCTCGGCGACACGCGAGGTCTCCGTCCCCTCCGCCGAGGCCTCCACCAGCCAGCCGGCGTCCACGTCCGACGGCGTGACCAGCACCTCGTCGGGCTCCGCCGGGGTCAGCTCGTACCGCGGCCGGGGCAGGAAACCGGTGAGCAACTCGTCCAGCCCGTCCGCGGCGAACGCCGCCGAGAACCACACCTCACCGGCCTGCGGGGAGCGCCCCAGCCGGGCGGCCATGGCGTCCACGGCGTGGATCGTGGTCTCGTGGGCCATGCGGCGCGCCCACGCCAGCCGCAGCGGCGGGGCGTCCGGAAGGAAGAAGTCGCCCGACAGCTCCTCCGGCGCGGACGCCAGCGCGTTCAGCAGGTCGACCAGGCCGTCGTCGAACCAATCGAGCAGATCGTCGGACGCGGCCGCCTCGGCCTCGACGTCGGCGTCTGGCCGCTCCCCCTCACCGCGGATCCGCCCCGCCGCCCACCGGTGCACGAGGCCGACGTGGGTGACCAGGTCGGTGACAACCCAGCCGGGGCACGTCGGCACGGACGCGCCCAGCCCCGCGCTGGCAGCATTGCCGCGCAGCACCGCCCCCGCCTCACCGAGGGCCTCGCCGTACGCACTCCATTCCAGCACTGTGACCACGTCCGGACTCTAGCAATCGCGCCACTAGGGTGTCCGCGTGGCCCCACGCGCAAAGATCCGGCTCGATCCGTTCCTGATGGCGATCATCGCCGCCGCGGCGATCGCGTCCGTGCTGCCGGCGCGAGGCATCGGTGAGCCGATCCTCGACTGGGCCACGCGCATCGCGATCTTCTGCCTGTTCTTCCTCTACGGCGTCCGCCTCAAGCCCGCCGAGGCACTGGCGGGGCTGCGGCACTGGCGGCTACACCTGACGATCCTCGCCTGCACGTTCGTGCTGTTTCCCCTGCTGGGGTTCGCGCTCGGCTTCGTGCCCGGCGCGGTGTTGCCCGCCGCCCTGCTGCCCGGGCTCGTCTACACCACGCTGTGCCCCTCCACCGTGCAGAGCTCCATCAACTTCACCTCGATCGCCCGCGGCAACGTCGCGGGCGCCATCGTGAGCGCGTCGGCGTCCAACCTGCTGGGGGTCGTCGTCACCCCGTTGCTGGCCATTGCGCTGATGAACACCACCGGACAGGCGTCCGTCGGGTACGGCTCGATCGTGAATCTCATGGCGCAGATTCTGCTGCCGTTCATCCTGGGGCAGCTCTCGCGGCGGTGGACGGCCGACTTCGTGGCGCGCCACAGGAAGCTCAAGCTCTTCGATCAGGGCTCGATCGTGCTGGTCGTCTACGCGGCGTTCTCCGAGGGCGTCCGCGAGGGCATCTGGGGCATGGTGTCGGTCGTCGACATCCTGATCCTCATTGGCTTCTGTCTTGCCATCCTCGCGCTGATGCTCTGGTTCACCTGGTGGCTCGCCCACCGGCTCGGGTTCAACCGTGAGGATGCGATCGCCATCCAGATGTGCGGCACCAAGAAGTCACTCGCGACGGGCCTGCCGATGGCCACCGTGCTCTTCGCGGGCCAGCCCATCGGGCTCATCATGCTGCCGCTCATGGTGTTCCACCAGGCGCAGCTCATGGCGTGCTCGTGGCTCGCCTCCCGCTACGCCCAGGATCCGGACGCCGCCGCGGCGCCCGCGTGACGCCCGGGTCGCTCAGCCCGCGACCGTCCTGAACCCGGCGTTGCCCATGGAGGAGTCCGGGGTGTTCTGGGAGCGGGCGGCGTTGCGGTAGCGATTGCAGTACGACGCGTGGCACAGGTAGCTGCCGCCCCGCAGCACGCGCGCCGCTCCCGTGGCCGGGCCCTGCGGCGAACGCGCGGGGGCGTCGGTATAGGCCGTCGGCGAGAACCAGTCCGCGCACCACTCCCAGACGTTGCCGACCATCTGCCACAGCCCGTACCCGTTGGGTTCGAACGTGCGGACGGGCGCGGTGGTCAGCCAGCCGTCCTCGCCGGTGTTGTGCCGGGGAAACGTGCCCTGCCAGATGTTCGCGCGCCAGCCGCCGGCGTCCACCGCGTCGTCACCCCAGGGGTACGTGGCGGACGCGAGGCCGCCCCGGGCCGCGTACTCCCACTCCGCCTCGGTCGGCAGGCGCCGCCCCGCCCAGGCGCAGTAGGCGACCGCGTCGTTCCAGCTCACGTGCACCACCGGGTGGTCGGCCAGATCGTCGATCGTGGAGTCGCGCCCGCCGGGGTGGCGCCAGTCCGCGCCACGGACGCCCCACCACCACGGGGTCCCTGCGGCCGGGCCCATGACGTCCACGCGGGGTGCGGTCACGGCGAGGTGGAACACCGCGGAGAACCCGAAGGTCTCCGCCTCGGTGCGGTGGCCCGTGTCCGCGATGAACGCCGCGAACGCCGCGTTGGTCACCGACGTCTCGTCGATCCAGAACGCATCGAGGCTCACCTCGTGGCGCGGCACCTCCCCGTCGCCCGGGTTGCGGTCTCCGGAGGAGTCACCCCGCGTGTACGTCCCTGCCGGGATCCGCGCCTGGGGAATGGGGTGCCGATCGGCTCCCGACCCGGGCAGCCACGATCCGTCGTCCGGGACGGTGTCGGGGCCGGGCTCCCGCCCCGGCGGCCCACAGGGGCACGACGGTCCGGTCATCGGCGCACCGCCACGGCGACGCCATCCCAGCCCTTCGGCCCGACCGTCTGCAGGGCGGTGGCGTCCCAGCGTGGGTCGGACGCCAGCGTCGCGAGCGCCTGCCGCGCGCCGGCCGCGTCGGGATCGGACGCCGCCTCGTCGTCCGCGATCCGGCCCCCGCGCACGACGTTGTCGATGACGACCACCGCGCCCGGCCGGGTGAGGGCCGCTGCCCGGTCGAGGTAGAGGGGCAGGGGGGCCTTGTCGGCGTCGAGGAGGACGAGGTCGAAGGGCTCGGTGGCGCGCTCGACCAGAAGGGCCGAGGTGCTCGCCGCCGGGCCACACAGAATGTCGACCCACGCCGAGACCCCGGCCGCCTCGAGGTGCCGTCGGGCCACGGCGGCGTTGCGCCGCTCCAGCTCCAGGGAGACGACGCGTCCGCCCGGCCCCACGGCCCGGGCCAGCCAGATCGTCGAATACCCGGCCAGGGTGCCGAACTCGAGCACCCGGCGCGCCCCACGCACCGTGGCGAGCAGGTGCAGCAGCTTGCCCAGCGTCGGGGAGACCTCGATGCCCGGGGTCGTGACCTCGGTCGCCGTCCGGGCGGCGACGAGGGCGTCATCCTCGGCGACGAGCGCCGTCAGCAGCCCCTCGACCGCACCGATCCGGGTCGCGTCCATGGCCCCATGGTCGCACAGGGCGACCATCGGGCCGGGATCCGTCAGGAGAGCACCGGCGCCCACTCCGGGCCGGTCTGGCCCAGCTTCTCGTCCAGCTTGGCGAAGATCGGCGTCGGCTTGGCCAGCGGCGTCCCGGCCGTGATCGGGCGCGACTCCCACCGGGCCAGCTCGTCGGCGTAGTCACCCATGAGCGCCGGGTAGCTGGGGCCGCCCTCCTCGTCCAGCGTGACGATGCGCGGCTGGGCCGCCCACACGCCCGAGCCCCCGAGGGCCTCGAACACCTTCTGCGCCGCGTGCGGCATGAACGGCGTCAGCAGCGTGTTGGCGTCGCTGACGACCTGGAGCGCCACGTGCAGGATGGTGTCGCGGCGGGCGGGGTCGTCCTTCTTCTTCCACGGCTCGTTGTCCGACAGGTACTTGTTGGCCAGCGACACGATGCGCATCGCCTCGGTGATGGCCTGCTTGAAGCGGGCCCGCTCCAGCAGCTCCCCCACCGTCGTGAACGCCTCCTGGGACGCCGCCAAGAGCGCCTCGTCGGCCTCGGTCAGATCCGTGGCCTCGGGGATCGCGCCGACGTTCTTGTGCGCCATCGACACCGAGCGGTTCACGAGATTGCCCCACTCGTTGGCCAGCTCGAAGTTCACGCGACGCACGAACTCGTCCCACGTGAAGTCGGTGTCCTGGTTCTCGGGACCCGCCACGGCGATGTAGTAGCGCAGGGCGTCCGGCCCGAAGTCGGCCAGGAAGTCGCGCACGTAGATCACGTGGCCGCGCGAGGACGCGAGCTTGGAGCCCGACATGGTGAGGAACTCGGAGCTGACGATCTCGGTCGGCAGGTCGAGGCGTCCGAACGCGCTGGGCTCGCCCCCCTTCGAGCCCTCGCCGTTCGCGCCGGTCAGGATGCCGGGCCAGATCACGGTGTGGAACGTGATGTTGTCCTTGCCCATGAAGTAGAAGGAGCGGGCGTCGTCGTTCTGCCACCATTCCCGCCACGCGTCCGGTCGCCCCACGCGGCGCGCCCACTCCACCGACGCCGAGAAGTAGCCGATCACCGCGTCGAACCACACGTAGATCCGCTTCATCGTCTCGTTCTCCCACGCGGGGAGCGGGATCGGCACGCCCCAGTCCAGGTCGCGGGTGATGGCACGGGGCTTGAGTTCCTTGGCGAACTCGCGGCTGAACCGGATGACGTTGGGACGCCAGTCGTCGCGCGTCTCCAGCCACTGCTGGAGGGCATCGGCCAGCGCGGGCAGGTCGAGGAAGAAGTGCTCGGTCTCGACGAACTCGGGCACCTCGCCGTTGATGCGGCTGCGGGGGTTGATGAGGTCGATCGGGTCGAGCTGGCGGCCGCAGTTGTCGCACTGGTCGCCGCGGGCGCCGTCGAAGCCGCAGATCGGGCAGGTGCCCTCGATGTAGCGGTCGGCCAGGGTGCGCCCGGTGGAGGGCGACAGCGCCCCCATCTGGCGCTCGGCGACGACGTAGCCGTTGCGGTGCAACGTCGTGAAGAGTTCTTGGACCACGGCGCGGTGGTTGAGCGTCGTCGTCCGCGTGTAGAGGTCGTAGCTGAGGCCGAGCGCCTGGAGGTCCTCGACGATGACCTGGTGGTACTTGTCGGCGGTCTCCCGCGCGGTGAGCCCCTCCGAATCGGCCTTCACCTGGATCGCCGTGCCGTGCTCGTCGGTCCCCGAGACCATGAGGACGTCCGAACCCACCATGCGCTGGTAGCGGGAGAAGACGTCCGCGGGCACGGCGAAGCCGGACACGTGCCCGATGTGGCGCGGCCCATTGGCGTACGGCCAGGCCGCGCAGGTGAGGATCCGAGAAGTCATGCGCCTCATCCTAGGGCAGCCGCCCCGGCCGACCGGCGGCGCTGCGCCCCGCGGATCGCCTGTCGGGTCAGCCCTCCGAGGCGGCCGCGTAGCCGGGCTCGATGACGTCGGCGACGAGTCGTTCGCGCTCCGGATGGGGCAGGAAGCCGGCGCGCGCGGCGTCCACCGTGAACCGGCGCAGGTCGGCCAGGTCATAGCCGAAGGCGTCCACCAGAAGGCCCATCTCGCGGCTGGGCGACGTCCGGCTCATGAGCCGGTTGTCGCAGTTGACGGTGACGACGAACCCGAGGCGCTCCAGCAGGCCGAAGGGATGCTCGGCGACCGTCGCGCACACGCCGGTCTGCAGATTGGACGTGGGGCTCAGCTCGAGCGGGATGCGCCGGTCGCGTACCCAGGTCGCCACCGGGCCGAGGGACCAGCCGTCGCCGTCGGGCGCGATGTCCTCCACCAGCCGGGCCCCGTGCCCCAGCCGCAGGGCGCGCTCGGCGATGGCCCCGGCGATGGACGCCACCCCCGCGGCCTCGCCGGCGTGGATGGTCACCGGCACGAGATGGTCGGCGAGGTACGCGAACGTCTCGTGGTGGCCGCCGGCCGGGAAGCCGTCCTCGGGGCCGGCCAGGTCGAAGCCGACGACGAGGTCGTCCGCCCCGAAGCGGGCCAGGTCGGCCACCTCGCGGCTCGGCGGGGTGTGGCGCAGCGAGGTGACGAGCTGGCGGGCGACCATCGGCGTGCCGGACGCCGCGGCGTCCGCCATGCCCGCGCGCAGGCCGGCGCCGACGGCCGCGACGGCTTGGCGCAGGGTGAGCCCCCCGGCCGTGTGCTGCTCCGGCGCCCACCGCGCCTCGCCGTAGACAACGCCGTCGGCCGCCAGGTCAACCACCCACTCGCGGGCGACGCGTTCGAGGTGCGCGGCGGTCTGCATCACGGCGATCGTGTGCACGAACGTCTCGAGGTAGTCCACGAGCGTGCCCGACTCCGCCGAGGCGTAGAACCACGTGGCCAGGGCGTCCGGGTCATCGGCCGGAAGGGGATGGCCGATCTCCTGGGCGATCTCGAACACGGTCGATGCGCGCAGGCCCCCGTCGAGATGGTCGTGCAGCACGACCTTGGGCAGGGCGGCGATGGTCTCAGGGCTCAGGCTCACGGTGATCTCCGGCTCGAAGTCAGGTGGGCTGACCATCTTCTCACGGGCGCGGGTGGCGAGGCCGTGTCGACAACCCATGCACAAGCACGCCTTGTCGACGAGAAATCGCCCGTGGGTGTCGACAACCCATGCACCAGCGCGCGTTGTCGACGCATCTCGGCCGGACGGTGTCAGCATGGGGGCACAGACGTCCGCGGGGCCACAACGACCACTTCCACCCCGGGTTGCTGCAGCGGCTGCCGGAGCCGTGTGTCGCCTCGCCGTCGACGTCGGCTGCGGTCAGGGTTTGCAGGGGTCAGGGTTTGCAGGGGTCAGGGTCTGCAGGGGTCAGGGTCTGCAGGGACTGCACCGACCGCACCGACTGGTCGAACGTCACGCGTGGCACCGGGCGGCCGTACGGCACATCAGGGAGCAGCCGCCCGCACCCCGTCGGCGTCGACGTCGTAGGTCACCCCACCGAGCCTCAGCCCGCGCAGGCGGGCCGTCGGGTCGAAGTACTCCAGCACCGGGTTGGCGGTGACGGTCCCGTCGGGGTGGGCGTGCACGCCGAAGATCGACTCGATCACCAGCTCGCACCAGGCCCCGGCGGACGAACACGCCCAGTCGATGAGGTAGGGCCACTGGCCGGGGGCCTTCCGGGCGCCGCCCTCGATCGGCTCGACGACCTCCTCGACGAAGTGCGCCTGGCCGGGCGGGCCCTGGCGCGTCGTCCGCGCCAATCCGGGCAGCCACGCGGCGACCGCGTCGGCCCCACCGAGCTGGATTGCGGCGCGGGCCGAGTCGGCCGGCCACGCCGGGTAGGCGCCGTTCCACTGGTGGTCGGGCCGCACGGAGAAGCCGGCGTTGGCGTCGCAGGCCGAGAGCGCCCTCATCCACGACGGCGTCCGCAGGTGATCCACGAAGAACCGAACCATCTCGGCACGGGTCTCCCCGGGCAGGTCTTGGGGGATCGTCGTGCCGACGGTGGAGAAGTCGTAACAGTGCCTGACCGGCACCAGTGTGCCGTCCGGGTGACGGGCGTTGAAGAAGCCCTCGCCCGGCCGGTAGAGCTTCAGGATCTCGGGCACGAGTTCGTCGGCCAGCCGCTCCAGCTCGTCGGCCCCGCCGGGTTGCCCCTGACGGCGGCTCAACGCCGCGGCGGTGCGCATGCACCACACGTTGGCGGCGTTGAGCGAGGCCACCTCATGCACATAGGTGGAGACGCACTCCAGCAGATTGTCGATCTCGCCGTAATCGGCCAGGGGTGATCCCACCCGCTTGTCCTGCCAGGCCAGCGCCCATTCGCGGACGTGGTCGCCCACGGTCCTCCCACCGTCGACCGGTTCGTCCAGGAACCCGGCGTCACCGGTGACGGTGACGTAGTCGGTGACCAGCCGCACCATCGCGTACTGGTTGACGGAGTACCAGTTGCCGGCCGGCCCACCGGTCAACCACTCGGTGCCGAAATGTTCGTTGATGTCGAGCCCGATCCAGTGCAGGATCTGCTCGCGCATCTCCTCCGGGTCGTTCAGCGCGTGGACGAGTGAGGAGAGCGAATGGTCCCAGATGAACGTGGTCGTCTGCCAGTAGCGCGGCATGAGCGTGTCGTAGTGGCGCGACCGGACGCCGGCCGGGTTCTCGCGGCGGAACCACAGCACGCCCATGGCGCCCCACCAGTACAGCTGGCGGAGCGCGTCGTTCGACGTCTCGAGCAGCGGCAGCGCCCCCGAGGTGACGTCACCACCAGGGGTGAAGAGGTCGGCGAGCTCGCGGTTCCACATCTCCTCGGACGCCGCGATGGCCCCGTCCACGTCCGCCGCCAGGGCGTCGAAGGAGGACGCCACGTCGTGGCCCTCGTCACCGACCACCACGATGAACGCGCCCACCCACGTCTCCCCCGCCCCCAGCACGGCCCTGACCGCGACGATGCGGTCGTCGTCCGAGGCGTCGACACCGGTCCCCGACGCGTCGACCAGCCCCTGCAGCGCGGTGACCTGGGCTGTCGGTTCGAGCGACCCGTGGAAGGCCATTCCCTTCGGGGGCGACGCCGGCCTGGCCCGGCGACGTGCCCCGTCGCGCTCCTGCACGGTGTACCCCCGCGGCGGTTCGGCGCGCCGCCAGGGCACGCTCTTGACCACTTGCGCGTCGACCCAGGCGCCCAGCTCGAGCTCACGCTCCCCACCCTCGTTGGTCACCTCGATGCGCACCACCGCGCCCGGAGCGCCGGGGGGCAGGACGGTGATGGTCTCGATCCGCCAGTTCTCGATGACCGTTGCTCGCGTGACCCGGTCGGGCCGCCAGGTGTGCTCCACCGGCTGGCCGAAGCTCTCGGCGAGTCGGCCGCCCACGTACAACCGCCCGGTCACACACTCCCCCTGCGACACGGGCGGGACGTTGAGCGAGCTGATCGCCAGCACGTCGTGGCCGACCTGGGCGACGGCCACGTGGTTGGTGAGCCCGAAAGGGTTCAGCATGTCGTCGAATCGGTCGACCACGGTGGCGCTGACGAAGTCGTCGACGATGGGTACCGGCATGGGCTTCTCCTAGTACTGGCCGAGGGCGAGGCCCTGGGTGAAGTAGCGCTGCGTGCACAGGAACAACACGAGCGTCGGCAGGGACACGAGCAGTCCGCCCGCGAGCACCACCGGCATCGTCGAGCCGCCGTAGGTCGACTGCAGCGCCGCGAGGGTCGTCATGACGGGCCTGACATCGGCGTCCTGTGAGAGCGAGAGGCCCAACAGGAGGTCGTTCCAGATGAACGTCGCCTGGAGGATAAAGACGGCGAACAGCGCAGACTTGGACATCGGGAGATAGATCCGGAAGAAGGTCTGGAACGCATTGGCCCCGTCGAGGGCCGCCGCCTCGTAGACGTGCTGCGCGATGCCCGAGAAGAAGTTGCGCAGCACGAAGGCCGAGAACGGCACCGAGATGACCGTGTAGATGAGCACCATGCCGAACCGGGTGTCGAAGATGCCCACGGTCACATAGCCCATGAACAGCGGCATCAGCACCATCTGGATGGGGAACACGGTCGCGGAGAAGATGATGACGAACCACATGAAGGCCCGCCTCACCTTGAGAACGACCAGGGCGAAGCCCGCCATGGCGCCGATGATGACGGCAATGATCGGCGAGACGACCGCGTAGATCAGCGTCGACAGGAGTCCTTGCGCGATGCGGCCGCGATCGAGCGCGGTCGCGAAGTTCTCGACGATCCCGCCCAGCCCGTCGGGGATCCACACGGTCGCGTTGCCGTAATTGGCCGACAGCTTGGCGGCGTTGATCAGCATGAGGTAGATCGGGATCAGCCACAACACGCCAAGGACGACGAGAATGGCCTTGCGGACGAGTTGCATGTCAGAACTCCCTCGCCGGCGCCAGCTGACGCCGCAGGTAGAGCAGTGATGCGCCGACCGTGACCACGGTCAGCAGGAGGGCCACCGCCGCCCCCAGCCCGTAGTCGTTGAGCATGAAGCTCTGTTTGTACATGGTGATCGCGAGGGTCTCCGAGACGCGCCCGGGGCCGCCCTGGGTCATGCCCCAGACGATGTCGAACGTCTTCAACGAGCCGACGATGCTGAGGCCCACCACGACCGTGGTCATCGGCGCCAGCATCGGCCACGTGATGTTCTTGAACAGTGACCACCCGGTCGCGCCGTCCACCTTGGCCGCTTCGATCGGCTCGGTCGGTATGGACTGGAGACCCACCCCGAAGAGCAGCGCGTTGACACCGGCCCCCTGCCAGGTGGCTGCGGCGATCATCACGAACGTGTTGAGCGGCCAGTCGAGCAACCAGCGCGAGTCGGCGAACGGCAGGTGCAGGAACTCCATGGCCTGCGTGAGTGCCCCGTTGGTCTGCAGGATGAACGAGAAGATGACGCCGACCGCGATGCCCGAAATCGCGTACGGCAGCAGGAACGGCAGCCGGTACCAGAACGAGCCCTTGAGCCCGTGGGCCAACACCGCGATCAGCAATCCCAGGCCCACGGGCAGCACCAGCGTGCCCACCACCCAGATCACGGTGTTGAGCATCGACTGCACAATGTTGGGATCATCGAACAGCTCCGTGTATTTCGCGACCCCGACGAACTCCGGATCCCCCAGGCCGTTGAACTCTGTGAGGGACAGGTACGCCGTGTAGAGGAACGGTGCGTACAGCAGCACGCCACACAGGATCAGCGCCGGGGCGAGGAAGCCCGCGGCGGTCACCTGTTCCTGTCGCGCTCGGGCACCGGGCCCGCCCTTTCTGGCGGGCGCCGGGCCCGCAGTCGTCGCCTCGGGTGTGTCGGTGGCGGTACTCATGGCGCCTCCCTTCGCTTCCGTGGGGCAGAGAGCGGTGCGGCCGGCCGGTCGACCGGCCGCACCGCCATCCTCAGCCCTGCTCCG
Source organism: Propioniciclava soli (assembly GCF_038502305.1). NCBI lineage: Bacteria > Bacillati > Actinomycetota > Actinomycetes > Propionibacteriales > Propionibacteriaceae > Propioniciclava > Propioniciclava soli. Next base: position 1,195,682 of record NZ_CP115965.1, on the reverse strand, counting down.
CCCAGTAGGTCTCGGCCTCGGCCTGCAGGGCCTCCTGCATGCCCCGCGGATCATCGGCGTTGGTGACGAAGGCCCCGAACAGCTCGGTCGAGAGCTGGTAGACCGGTTGCGGGCTGCCCTCGAGATACCGGGGCAGGATCAGCGTGTCCGCCGCGTTGTCGCCGGTGACGGAGGCGACGAGCGCCTTGAGTTCGGGGTCGGCGAGTTCGACGTTGGGGTTGAAACTCACGTCACCGCGGCTCTGCGACCATGCGGTCTGGGCCTCGGTGGTGAGCCACCACGCCGAGTACGCGAGGGCGGCGTCCTCGTTCTCGGAACCGGCGCCCACACACAGGGGCCCGGTCTCCAGGACCATGGGTTGGACGTCGGTGGCCGGGTTGAGGTTCGGGAACAGGAAGATTCCGTAATCCTCACCAGAGACCGCGTCGATGGCGTCGAGTTGGCCGGTGAAGAAGGTGCCGAAGTAGGCCATGGCCACCTCCCCGTTCATCAGCATCGCCTGGGGGTCACCCGTGACACCGGGATCGATGAAGTCACCGCGCTGGATCATCTCCTGCCACTTGTCGACGGCGACGTTCACGTCCTTGTCGGTGTAGCTGGCCGAGCCGTCGAGCAGGCCCTGGTAGGTCTCCGGGTTCTGGCCGGCAAGCAGCGCCTGGAAGTAGACGAACTCGAAGATGATGTTCATCTGGTGCAACGGTGCGACGCCGGCGTCGCGCAGCGTCTGCATGACGGTCTCCATCTCGGCCCACGTGGTCGGGGGCTGCAGGCCGTGCTCGGCGAAGACGGCCTTGTTGTAGTACACCGCCCAATAGGCGACGTTCAGCGGCACGCAGTACTGCTTGCCGTCAAAGGTGTACTGGTCCTTCAGCCCCTCGGGCACCAGGCCGTCGGCCTCGGCCTCCGCCCAGATGTCGGAGGTCTCGGCCACCAGGCCCTGTTCCACCAGCTCACCGAGACTGCCGCCGGTGTGCCAGGTGAACAGGTCGGGCCGGTCGTTGGTGCGGAACGCCTGGCGGATGTAGGTGTCGTAGGCCACCGGATCGGAGTAGCCCGTGAACTCCAACTGGATGTCCCCGCTCGCGGCGTTCATCTCGTCGAACGACGGCTCCCAGGCCGCCTTGTCGGTGAAGAAGTTGACCGTGCCCGACGCCGCCGGGGCGTCCGCCCCGCCGTCGGTGGGATCGGTGGAGGGCTGGCTGCCCCCACCCCCACACGCGGCCAGGATCAGGGCGCTCGAGAGCGCGAGTGCGGTGAGTGCCTTCTTGATTGACATCGTTGTTCCTCTCCAGGGTCAGCCGTTGCGGCGGCCGTCAGGGTCGTCCACCGTGACGGTCCAGAATCGGGGGCGGTAGATCGTGACGTCGTCGAAGATGTGGTTGTTGTCGAACGTGTTGACGTTGTAGCTGATCAGCAACCTGCCGTCGTCGCTGAACTGCGGATGCACGTGGGAGTTGTAGGTCCAGATGTTCGGATCCCCGTAGGAGCCCCACGGCCGGTCTCGGGGGTCTGGAGCAGGGGGGTCCTGTTCACGAACGGCCCGGTGGGGCTGCACGCGGTGTACGCCACCACCTGGTTGGAGAACACCACCTCGGTGTCGTGCGTGACGAGGAGGTAACCGTCCCGGAACGGGGTCACCGAGTACTCGTTGGCGACGTGGTCGAGGATCGGCGCGGACTGGGAGGAGTCCTTGGTCCACGTCGATCCGTTCCAGAACTCCCACCTGTCGACCCTCGAGAGGTCCTGGCCGCGCACTCGGGCGACATGCGCCTGTTTGAGCGCCCCTTGGTCGTCGACTCCGTAGAGATAGGTGACGCCGTGGTCGCGTTGGTACCAGGACGTCCACTGCACGTCGTTGTCGACGTCGAGGTCGGTCACCTTCTCGACCTGCCAGGTGCGGGTGTTGAGCGTTCCGATCGCCGAGTGGTCCCACGCCCAGTCCCACAGACCCGGGCCGGAGCGGTTGTAGCGGTTGAGACCGATGTACAGGTTCCTGCCGCTGGGCTCGACGTAGCCGGCACCCAGCCAGAACCACGAGTCGGCAGCGGGCGGCCCGAAGATCGCCTCACGCTCCTGCTCCGTCCCGCCGGTGACGGTGTCGTGGAGCTGGCCCCCCTTCTCCAGGACGATGGAGTTGTTGATGAAGCCCATCGTGGCCATGTCGACCGTGCCGTCGACCACGGTGCCGAGCACCGTGTCGGAGAAGAGCCACGCGGTGGTGCCTCTCTTCAACTCGACCGAGTAGGTGGAGTCGGCACCGATCCATGCGCCCGAGGTGTCGCCGTACGCGGCGAACTGCTCGGTGCGGGCGTCCGGCTGCGCCCCCGTGACGATGAGCGGCTGCGTGGCGAGCGAGCACGTGCCCGCCCCCGCTCCCGGCTGTGCGGCCGCCGGGGTCGCAACGGTCAGCGAGCCCACGCCGACCAGGGCCAACACGCCGAGGCCGGCCGCTGCCCTGACAGTGGGTGTTCGTCGGTTCTTCATGGTTGCATCACCTCAGTGTGATCACGGGCCACCGCGGCACCGGCTTGGTAACGATACCATGTACGACGGCCGCCGGGCCGAGCGAGTCCGAATTGTTATCCAAGCCGTAGGATGTGCGCCATGGAGCAGGGGGCGGACATCGCCCGGGCCAGGAAGCCCACCCTCAAAGACGTCGCCAACATGGCCGGGGTCTCGCCGATGACCGCCTCGCGGGTGATCGGCGACAAGGGGGGCGTCTCCGCCGAGATGACCCGCAAGGTGCACGCAGCAGCCAAGAAGTTGGGCTATGCGCGCAACGAGGCCGCCCGGTTGATGCGGCCGGGCCAGCGCTCCGGCCTGCTCGGGGTGATCGTGACCAACATCGACAATCCCTACTACGCCCAAGTGCTCCTCGGGGTCGAGGCGGCGGCGAAGGATGCCGGTCGGCAGATCATCACCGGCTTTTCCCACAACGACCCCCGCCTCGAGGCGGAGCTGGTGCGCGACCTCTCGGCCCGCCAGATCGAGGGGCTGATCGTCGTCCCCGCCAGGGCAGACGCCCCACACCTGGCTGCGGCAGCCAAGGCGGGGATGCCCATCGCGCTCGCCTCGCGGTCGATCAACCATGGACGCGTCGACACAGTCCTGGTTGACGACATCGGCGCGGTGCGCACCGAGGTGGGCAAGCTGCTTGACGAAGGCAGGCACCCCATCGCATTCCTCGGCGGCGAGCCCACGATCACCACCGCGGCCCGGCGTTACGCCGGTTTCGTCCAGGCCCACACCGACGCAGGGGTCGAGGTCGACCAGCGCTACGTCAGGCAGATGCCGAGCGAGCCCGCCGCGGTGGTCCGGGTCACCCGGGAGCTGCTGGCGATGGACGAGCCCCCCGCGGCCTTCTTCACGGCCAACAATCGCTTCAGCATCAACGTCCTGCGCGTGCTCCTCGACCTGCACGCGCGGTGGACGCCGCACAGCACCGCCCCCCGACTGGTGGGCTTCGACACGTTCGAGTTGGCCGATCTCGTGCCTTACCCGCTGACGCTCATCGAGCACGATGCCCAGGCGCTCGGCCGCCTCGCCGCCGAATTGACGCTCCGCCGGATCAACAGCGCCGAGCGCACTCCACCCATCACGATGACGATGCCGTCCGTGGGCGTGGTGCACGGCCTGCAACCCAATTCATCCTGACCCTCGCCACGTAGCGCTGAAGTTGGTATCGTTACCAGACGCAGGAGCAACAAAGGAGTTCCCGGTGCGCAGCGATCAGCCCAACTACGACGTCGATCCCACGATTCTCCAACCCCCCGGCACCCCCGTGTGGGTGGCCGACGAGGCGTGGCGGGAGCTGGCCCGCGCCGCAGCTCGGCTGGATCGCGCCGTCGTCGTCGTGGACTGTTACCCCGGCGTCGACGAGCAGGCGGTGAAGGCCAGCCTCGAGCGCGTCTTCGACGTCGTGGTGAGTGTGCCCGACGAGGCGGCCAGGCCGACCGAGGAGATCGATGCCCTGGTGGCCGCCAACCTTGGCGACGACCGCGTCTTCGGCTACATCACCCAGTTCAATGTCGCCGATCTCTACGACGAGGCGCGCCTGGCCGAGCTGCGCCGCCGGGTGCACGAGCGCACGGGCCCGATCGTCCTCATGGGCTGGGGGGCTCGCCTGGCCGCACCGGACGCCGACGTGCTCGTGCTCGCCGACATGCCCCGCTGGGAGCACCAGCTCCGGATGCGCGCCGGCATGCCGAATTGGCGATGCAAGAACGGCGACGAGGACATCCTGCGCAAGTACAAGCGCTCCTTCTTCGTCGAATGGCGCATGGCGGACCGTCACAAGCAACCCCTCCTCGATGCGCTCGACTATCTGCTCGACACCACCATCTCCGCCGACGAGGCCCGGCTGATCACCGGGGACACCTTTCGCTCCGCGCTGGACGCCGCCATCACCCGGCCCTTCCGCTTCGTCCCCTACTTCGACCCCGGAGTCTGGGGCGGCCACTGGATGCAGGAGGTGCTGGGGCTGCCGGGCGATGTGCCCAACTACGCGTGGGGATTCGACTGCGTGCCGGAGGAGAACTCACTCGCGCTCGACATCGACGGCGTCCGGGTCGAGATGCCGTCACAGAACCTGGTGCTGCGCAAACCCATCGAGCTCATGGGCCCCGGGACGTTCGCCCGGTTCGGGGCCGACTTCCCCATCCGCTTCGACTTCCTCGACACGTTCGGGGGTGGCAACCTGTCGCTCCAGGTGCACCCGCTCACCGGGTACATCCAGGAGAAGTTCGGCATGAAGTACACCCAGGACGAGAGCTACTACCTGCTCGACGTGGGTGACGACGGCGGGGTGTACCTCGGGCGGAAACCCGGCGCCGATTTCGACGAGATGTTCGACGAACTCGAGAAGGCGCAGCGCGGCGAGGGCTCCTTCCCCGACGAGCGCTTCATCAACCGGTTCAACGCACGCAAGCACGACCACGTGCTCATCCCCGCCGGCACGGTCCACTGCTCCACCCGCAACACCATGGTGCTGGAGATCTCGGCCACCAGCTACATCTTCACCTTCAAGATGTGGGACTGGGACCGCGTCGGTCTCGACGGCAAGCCTCGGCCCGTTCACCTCGACCACGCCCGCGCCAACGTGCAATGGGATCGGGACACCGACTGGGTGACCAGCAACCTCATCAACCGGATCGATGTGCTGGAGCAGGGCGACGGTTACCGCATCGAGCGCACCGGCCTGCACGAACTGGAGTACATCGAGACGGTGCGGCACTGGTTCTCCGTGCCCACCCTGCGCGACACGCAGTCGACGGTTCACGTTCTCAACCTCGTCGAGGGCCGGGCCGCCGTCGTCGAGAGCCCCACCGGGGCGTTCGAACCGTACGAGGTGCACTACGCCGAGACGTTCATCGTGCCCGCCCACGTGGGCGAGTACACCATCCGTCCGGCCGACGGCGCCGGGGAGTGCGCGACGCTGACCGCCCACGTCCGGGGCACGGAGTTCCCACGATCGGTGAGCGGTGAGGACCTGCGGTTCTCGGGGCGGAGCGCCTCCTGATGCAGCGCGTCCTGGAGGTGGGCGGCACGCACGTGACCTCAGCGTTGGTCGACCCCGAACGAAGCCGGGTGGTGCGCTCGCAGCGGTCCGACCTGGACAGCTCGGCCGACCGCGCGACGCTGCTGACCGGCCTGGTCGCCGCGGCGCGTGGGTTGGGCGGGGACGCGGACGGACTGCCGCTCACCGTCGCCATCCCCGGGCCGTTCGACTACGCGCGTGGTGTCGGCAACTTCGAGGGCGTCGAGAAATTCGGGGCGCTGAAGGATGTGGCGGTGGGCGACCACCTGTCGGCCGAGCTCGGGGTGCCGGTGACGTTCCTGAACGACGTCACCGCCTACGCGATCGGCGAGTACGAGCTGCACGGCCGACCACGGCGGTTCGTGGCGCTGACCCTGGGCACCGGCGTCGGCTCATGCTTCCTCGACAACGGCGAGCCGGTGGACAGCGGCGCCGACGTGCCGCCGCACGGGTGGGTGTACCTGTTGGAGTGGGAGGGTCGGCCGCTGGAGGACACCTTCTCCCGCCGCGCCATCGCTCGCGCCCACGCGGCCGCCACGGGCGAGCACCACGACGTCCGCGCGATCGCCGAGCTCGCCCGTGACGGTGATGACCTGGCCACCGGGGTGCTGACCAGGGCGTACGGGGCCCTGGCCGAGACCATCTCCCCCTGGCTCGTGCGCTTCGGGGCCGACGTGGTGGTGGTGGGCGGTTCGATCGCACAGTCGTGGGACCTGACCACGCGGTGGTTCACCCCGCGGGTCGAGGAGATCGTCCGAGAGGCCGGCGCCGAACCCCCTTACATCGAGCCCGGCTCCGACGGCGAGACCGCCGCCCTCATCGGCGCCGCGCAGTACGGCGAGGGCCACGGCGCGGCCGGGTAGTCCGCGGTGCTCGACGCGCAGCGGCACGACCGTGTCAGCATGGGGGCATGGACGTGCGTGGTGGCCAACACTTGCCGGTCGTGCGGACTGCGCTGGCCGGGCTGGCCCGCCTGAACGCGCGGCACCCGTGGAGCCACAACGATCACTTCCACCCTTGGCTGCTGCGGCGGCTGCCCGAGCCCTGCCGGCTCGCCGTCGATGTCGGCTGCGGCCAGGGTCTGCTCGTCGCGCGACTCGCCGCCCGGGCGGAACGGGTGGTGGGGATCGACGTCGACCCCCACATGCGCGAGGAAGCCTCGCTGCGCTCTCGCGACCTGACCAACGTGACGATCACCGACGCGTGTCTTCCGAACGTGGCCGCCGAGCACGGGGCGGTGGACGCGGTCACGATGGTGGCCGTCCTGCACCATCTCGAGGCCGCGGAGGCGCTCACCCAGGTGCGGGAGGCTTTGGCTCCGGGCGGCAGGTTCCTCGCCGTTGGGTTGGCACCCCCGGTCACGGCGCGCGACGCGGTATGGGAACTCGCCTCAGCGGTGACCAACCCGCTGATCGGGATGGTCAAGCACCCCCGCCCGTCACGCGCGGCTCCCGCGCCGGACGCGTTTCCGGTGGCGGACCCGACCAGGTCCTTCGGCGAGATCAGAACCCTGCTCGACGCGGTGATGCCCGGCGCCAGACTGCAGCACCGGCTCGGCTTCCGGCACACGATCGCGTGGACGAAACCGCGCTGACCCGTCGGGCCGGGGGCGCTCAGCGCTGCCCGAGGTCGTCCGCCCCGAAGGCCTGCGGCAGCACCTCGGCCATGCCCACCATGCCGCGCGGTGTCTCCACGACCAGGTCGGCTCCCCCGTGCTCCCACAACAACTGTCGACACCGGCCGCACGGCATGATGACCTCACCGGCGCCGTTGCAGCACGTGAACGCCATGAGGCGTCCGCCGCCGCCGTTCACCAGGTCCGACACCAGCCCGCACTCGGCGCACAGCGTGACGCCGTAGCCGGCGTTCTCCACGTTGCAGCCCGAGACGATCCGCCCGTCGGACGCCAGCGCCGCGGCCCCCACCCGGTACCCCGAGTAGGGCGCATAGGCCCGCGCGGCGGCCGACCGCGCGGCCGCGCGGAGGACGTCCCAGTCGATGCCGCTCACCCCATCATCCCGTGTAGGGCACGCCGTCGGCCTTCGGTGCCCGCGAGCGCCCGATGAGGCCGGCCACGGCGATGATCGTCGCGAGGTACGGCAGCATGAGCAGGAACTGGCTGGGCATGGGCGTCTGCAGCGTCTGGAGCTGGGAGGCCAGCTGGGTGACGAAACCGAAGAACACCGCCATGAGCGCCGCCCGCACGGGGTGCCAACGGCCCATGATCAGCGCGGCGAGCGCGATGAAGCCGTTGCCGACCGTGATGTCCTTGATGAAGCTGACGCTCGACCCGATGGTGAAGAACGAGCCACCGAGCCCGGCGAAGACACCCCCCGCGAGCACCGCCTGCCAGCGCACGGCCCGCACGTTGATGCCGACGGTGTCGGCGGCCTCGGGGTGCTCGCCGACCGAGCGCACCCGCAGCCCCCAGCGGGTCCGGTAGAGCAGGAACCAGACCACCGGCACGCTCACGAACGCGAGGTACACCAGGATCGTCTGGTTGAACAGCACCGGCCCGATGAGCGGGATGTCGCTCAGCAGCGGGATCTCCAGCCGCGAGATGGGCGGCACCCGGTTCAGCTCGGTGGAGTTGGGCTGCACGAGCTGGTCGAACACGAAGCCGGTGAGGCCGGACGCGAAGAGGTTCAGCACGACGCCGAGCACCACCTGGTCCACCAAGTACTTGATCGAGAACAGCGCCAGCATCGCCCCCATGAGCACGCCGGCGATGACGCCGGCCACCAGCGCGGCGGTGATCGAGCGGGTCACCGACCCCACCGTCGCCGCCGTGAACGCGGCGGTGAGGAACTGGCCCTCGATCGCCACGTTGACCACGCCGGCGTTCTCGCACAGCACGCCGCACAGGGCGCCGAGGACGAGCGGTGTCGCCAGCGCGATGGTGCCGGCGAGCTGGTTCTGCACCGGGAACGAGAACGGACGCCCCGCGGCGGCCCAGGTGACGAAGCCGAGCACGATCGCCGCGGCGGCGATGGTGGCGGCGGACGCCTTCGCCCGCCCCCACAACCGGCCTGAGACGAAGCCCGCCCCGGCCAGCAGGGTCAGGAGGGCGCAGACGAGCACCACGGGCAGCCCGGGCAGCGCCACGGTGGGGAGCTGCACGGCGGCGAAGGCGTCCGACAGGGCGTAGCTCGCATCGCCGCTTGTGCCGAAGCCGAGCCAGGCCATGAGCGCGCCGAGCACGAGCATGAGCGCCCCGGTCGAGAGCCGGGCACGCCGCGCGGCGGCGGACTCGGTGCGGTCGAGCTCGAGGGGGACGTCGAGCGTTGTGGGATGCGTGGTGGTCATGCCTCACCTCCGACGAGGGCGGGGCGCCGGGGGGCACGCACCTTCGGGATCAGGGCGCTCACGATGGCCGGCGCCGCCACGAACAACACGATGAGCGCCTGGAGCACGGTGGACAGGGTGAGCGGGGTCTGCGCGAGGCTCTGCATGGCGAGGCCGCCGGAGTGGAGGCCGCCGAACAGCAGCCCGGCCAGGACGGTGCCCACCGGTCGGCTGCGCCCCAGCAGGGCGACGGTGAGGGCGTCGAATCCGACCGACCCCACCAGCCCGAGGGAGAGGGGGGTGGCCACCGCGTTCGCTCCCGGCCCCAGCGCGTACATGACGCCGGCCAGCCCGGCCAGGGCCCCCGAGATCGCCATGGTGACCATCGTCGTGCCCGCCACGTTTATACCGGCGGTGGCAGCGGCGCTCGCGTTCGAGCCCACCGCACGGATGGCGAAGCCGATCGTCGAGCGCTCCATGAGCCACCACACGATCGCCGCAGCGACCAGCGCCACGAGGAAGCCGACGTGGAGCTGGCCGTAGATGACCGGGAACGCCGCGCTCGGCTGGATCGGCGGGGCCAGCGGGTCGATGCGGCCGGGCCGCAGGAACGCCGGGGTGAGCAGCAGCCAGGCCAGCGAGCTGGCGGCGATGAAGTTCATCATGATGGTGACGATGACCTCGTGGGCGCCCGTCTTGGCCTTGATCAGGCCGACGATGCCGCCCCACACCGCGCCGAAGAGCACACCGGCGACCACGGCCACCAGCAGGTGCACCACCGGCGGCAGCGACCACGCGAAGCCGACGTAGGCGGCCGCGATCGAGCCCCAGATCGCCTGGCCCTGCGCACCGATGTTGAACAGGCCGGCGCGGAACGCGATGCCGACGCCCAGGCCGGCCGCGATCAGCGGGGCCGCCTGCCAGGCCGTCGCGGCGAGCGCCGCGGGCGACCCGACGGCCCCCGCGAGCAGCGCGGAGTAGGCCCCGGCGACCTTCGTCCAGGACGCCCCGAGCGCGAGCTGCGGAGCGGTGAACACGTAGGCGTACTGGCTGATCACGTCCGGGTCGGACACGATCATCAGCACCGCCCCCACGAGCAGCGCCAGCAGGATCGAGCCGGCCGTGGTCGCCCACCGCCGGCCACGGTCGCGCAGGGCGGCGCGGCGGGCGTCGTCAGCTGGCTCCTCAGCCATGGTTCTCCTCCTTGCCCGGGCGGGGCGCGCCCTGGGCGTCCTCGAGCGGCACGCCCGCCATCATCAGGCCCAGCACCTCGCGGGGCGTGTCGGGGCTCACGATGCCCACGACGCGCCCGCGGTACATGACGAGCACCCGGTCGGCCAGCGCCTCCACCTCGTCGAGCTCGGTGGAGACCAGCAGGACCGCCGTACCCTTGTCTCGCTCGGAGACGATGCGGCGGTGGAGGAACTCGATGGCGCCGACGTCCACGCCCCGCGTCGGCTGGCTCGCGATGAGGACGCTCAGCGGCCGGCTCAGCTCTCGGGCCAGCACCACCTTCTGCTTGTTGCCGCCCGAGAGCGAGCTGATCGGGTCGTGCACCGACTGGGCGCGGATGTCGAACTCCTCCCGCAGCGCCACGGCGTTGCGGTCGATCTCGGCCAAGTCGAGCGCCAGACCGTGCGCGAACGGCGCCTGGTTGGACCGGTTGAGCACGAGGTTCTCCGCGATGGTGAAGGGGGCGACGAACCCGTCCGCCTCCCGATCCTCCGGCACGAAGCCCATGCCGGCGTCGATCGTCTGCCGGGGTGTGGCGCGCGTGATGTCGGTGCCGTCGAGCGTGACCGTGCCCTCCAGCGGCGTCACGTTGCCGAGCAGGGCGTCCACGAGCTCGGACTGGCCGTTGCCCTGGACGCCGGCGATGCAGAGGGTCTCACCGGCACGCACGTCGAAGTCGACCCCGTCGACGACGATGCCACCGGCCGTGTTCGCCACCTTGAGGCCGGTCACGACCAGCCGCGGCTCGCCGGGGGCGGCGGCCTCCTTCGCCACCCGCAGATCGATCGCGCGGCCGACCATCATCTCGGCCAGCTCCGCCTCGGACGCCGTCGGCGCGGCCTGGCCCACGATGCGGCCGCGTCGCATCACGGTGATCCGGTCCGCGACGGCGCGGACCTCGCGGAGCTTGTGGGTGATGAACACGATCGCGCGGCCCTCCGACCGCAGCCGGTCCATCACCGCCATGAGGTCGTCGATCTCCTGCGGTGTCAGCACGGCCGTCGGCTCGTCGAACACGAGGTACTGGGCGTCATTGGCCAGCGCCTTGAGGATCTCGACGCGCTGCTGGACGCCGACCGGCAGGTCCTCGATGACCGCGTCGGGGTCGACCGGCATCGTGTACCGCTCCCCCAGTTCGCGGACGCGCTGGCGGGCGGCGTCCTTGGCGAGGACGAAGCCGCCCTCGCGCCCCAGCATGAGGTTCTCGGCCACGGTGAACGGGTCGACCAGCATGAAGTGCTGGTGCACCATGCCGATGCCGGCCGCCATGGCCTGGCGCGGGTTGGTGAAGTTCTGGGGCGAGCCGTCGATGACGATCTGGCCCTCGTCGGGTTTGAGCAGCCCGTAGAGGACGTTCATGAGCGTGGACTTGCCCGCCCCGTTCTCACCCAACAGGCAGTGGATCTCCCCTGGGCGCACCTCCAGGTCGACGGAGTCGACGGCGGTGAACGACCCAAAGCGTTTCGTGATGCCGGCCAACTGCAGGCCGCCGGACGTGTGGTTCACACGCGGATCCTTCCATGAACCCACCCGTCGGGGCGAGACACGCGCGGGGAGGCGGCCCTGTCGGCCCGCCTCCCCGCGGTGGAACGCCTCCGATCAGGAGTTGACGGTGATCGTGCCGTCGATGATGTCCTGCTTCAGCTGCTCGATCTCGGCCTTGGTCTCGTCGGAGATCTGATCCTCGAAATCGTGGTACGGCGCCAGGTAGACGCCCTCGTTGTCGAGCGTGCCGACGAACACCTCGTTGTCGAACGAGTCCTCGAACGAGGCGCGGATCGCGTCGGTCACGGCCACGTCCATCGCCTTGCCGACCGACGTCGGGATCACCGAGGCGTACTGCTCCATGGAGAGGTAGCCGTCGGAGTCCACCCACATCGACACGACGTTGCCGCCGGACTCCTGCGCCACCTGGAGACCACCCTCGGACGCCGGCCCGGCCACGGGCAGGATCACGTCGGCACCCTGGGAGACCAGGTTCGTCGCGAGCTGCTTGGCGCCGGCCACGTCGGAGAAGTTGTTGCCGGGGATGAACGCCCCGTCCTGGGTGTCGGAGTTCCAGCCGACCACCTGCACGTCGGTGCCCTTGACCTCGTTGTAGTGCGCGACGCCCTGGGCGTAGCCGTCCATGAAGATCGTGACGGTCGGGTACGGCGCTCCGCCGTAGGTGCCGACCGTGCCGGTCTTGCTCATCGAGGCCGCGAGGTAGCCGGCCAGGAAGGCCGGCTCGGCGGTGTTGAAGGTCAGTCCCTTGACGTTGTCCAGCGGCGCGTCGTAGGCGAAGTCGACGATCGCGTAGTCGATGTCGGGGTTGGCCTCGGCGGATGCCTGGGTCGCGTCACCCAGCGCGAAACCGACGGTGACGATGACGTCGCAGTCGGCGTCCACCATCGACTGCACGTTGCCGGCGTAGCTGGCCGTCGTGTCGGACTGGATCTCGCGGGTCTGGATGCCCAGCTCGGACTTCGCGTCCATCATGCCCTTGTAGGAGGTCTCGTTGAACGACTTGTCGTCGAAGCCGCCCTCGTCGGAGACCATGCAGGCCAAGAAGTCGGACGCCCCGGCGGCCGCGGTGCCGGTGCTCGTCCCGGCCGTCGTGTCGGGCGTGGCGGTGGGCGGCGGGCTGGCGCAGCCGCCCAGCACGAGCGCGGCGGCGAGGCCGGTGCCAATCAGGGTCTTCTTCACAGGTGCCTCCTCGGCAGAACAGGTGGTCGTACACGTGCGTGCGCGGCGGTCACGCGCGTCGTGCGGCGATCGTAGCCCCGGACGCCGGCGCGCCACGCGGCGGGGCGGCCACGCCGCCGCACTTGATACACCTTTGTGACCTGAGCCCGGTCCAGGTCACGACGGGGTCACAGCACCTGCCGCACCAGGGCCTCCGCGGCGTCCACCATGGCGGTGGTCTCCCGCTGCCAGTCCGGCTCCTGGCCGCGGTACGGCCCCGTGGCCAGCGAGATGATGACGGCGGCCGCGCGCAGCCGCAGCTCGACGGGGTCGACCCGGGCGTCGAACACCGGAACCCAGGCCTGCAGGAGTGTGCGGACGCGGGCGGCCTGGGCGGAGCTCATGCGCTGGATGGTCGACAGGTGCGCGATGAGGCAGGCCAGGTCGTCGGCGCGGCGTCCGGGCCCGATGGTGTCGACGTCCAGGATGCCGACCACCCGCCCCCGGTCCACGTGGATCTGCCCTTCGTGGAAATCCCCGTGGGTGGGTTCGTCCCCCGGCGGCAACGGCGCCAGACCGGTGCGGATGGCGTCGGCCAGGGCATGCAGCCGGTCGTGCTGCGCGGGCAGCGCCGCGGCCACCATGGCCGTGTAATGATCGACCGCATCCGACCACGGCGGACGCCGCCCGAGCCCCGCCACGGTCGGCGGCATCGCGTCCAGCACCCCGATGAGGTCTTCGGCGGTGCACGGCGCGGCCTCGTCGAACACGGCGCGCGCCAACGGCGTGCCGGGCAGGGCACCGAGCACCAGCAGATGGTCCGGGGTCGTCGCGACGACCGGTGGGGCCGGGACGCCGGCGTCCGCCAGCAGCGCGTGACGCTCCGAGACGTCGGCGAACAACCGCTCGCGCAGCACCTTGACGTAGAACGTGGGGCCGTCGGCCACCCGCGCGCGCAATACGGCGCGTCGGCGCGGACGATAGGCGATCATCTCCAGCTCGAGGGACTCGGGCGGGAGCGGCCCCGCGACCGCGCCGGACCCGGATAGCACCGCCGCCAGCGAGGAGGGGTAGGCGGCGCGCGCCAGACCGGGCAGGTCGGGGTCGTTCGGATAGAGCCAGACGGCCACCTCGCGTTCGCCGTCGGCGAAGATCTCCGCGCGGCTGTCGGCGGCCGTCGGCCCCTGGGCGCGGGCGCTGACGCCCAGCAGCTCGCTGCGCCGGCCCCAGGGCCACGCCACGACGGCCGAGTAGGTGGCGGTTGTCGACTGCCGGGGGTTGGCATCGATGTGGTCCAGCGCCCAGCTCTCCAAGGTGCCGCCGGCGTGCTCCACCGCGGCGCCCAGCAGCCCGGCCACGGCGTCGGAGGACAACAGCTCGGCGCCGTCGTCGTCAGCCATGCGCCCTCCCCCCGCCCCGGCCGGTTGCCCCCGCGAGGCTACTCCTGGGCGAGCCCCAGGGCCGGCACGCCGTGCCGCGTGAGGCGAAGGCGGGAGGCGCGGCGTCCGTCCAGCTCCGTGACGGTCAGCTCGACGTCCTGCGGCACCGACTCCTCGGTGCCGACGGAGCTGACGACGCCGCGGACGGAGTCACCCGCCTCGGGCAGGCGCCCCAGCGTGGCCATCAGGTACCCCGCCACCGTGTCGTACGGACCGTCGGGCAGCGTCAGCCCGTAACGCTCCGCGAACTGCTCCAAGGTGGTGAGGCCGTCCAGCTCGTCGGGCACCTCGGCGTCGTCGGGCACCTCCAGGTCGAACTCGTCGGTGATGTCGCCGATGAGTTCCTCCACCAGGTCCTCGATCGTGACGATGCCGGCGGTACCGCCGTACTCGTCGCGGACGACGACGAGATGGTCGTTGGCCGCCTGCATGATCGAGAGGGCGCGGAGAATCCGCACCGTCTGCGGCAGCGCCGCCACGGGGCGCACCAGCTGGCTGATCGGGGCGTTGCGGGCGCTCGGGTCGAGATCGAACAGGTCGCGCACGTGGAGGAAGCCGAGCACGTCGTCGACGTCGCGCCCGATCACCGGGTAGCGGCTGTGGGAGCCGTCGGCCACCTGGCGGGCGGCCTTGTGGGCCGGCATGTCGCCGTCGAGGAAGTCGACCTCCGTCCGCGGCACCATGGCCTCCCGCAAGCTCACCTGACCGGCCGCGAACACCTCGTCCACGATCTGGCGCTCCTCGTCGCCCAACGTGACCGAGCTGCTGACCATCGCGCGCAGCTCCTCGTCCGTGACCTCCTCGCGGGACGCCTTCGGGTCACCACCCAGCAGCCGCACCACGACGTTCGTCGACACGCCGAGGAACCAGATGACCGGTCGGGTGATCGTCGCGATCACGTTCACCAACGGCGCCAGCGCCATGGCGAACGCCTCGGCACGCTGCATCGCCAACCGCTTGGCGCTGAGCTCGCCCACGACGATCGAGACGTACGAGATCGCGATGGTGATGAGCACCAGGGCCACGGCGGACGCGGCAGCCTCGGGCACGCCCCATCCGACGAGGACGGGGGCGAGCTCGCCCGCCAGGGTCGCGCCACCGAACGCGGCCGACAGGAAGCCCGACAGGGTCACGCCGATCTGCACGGCCGAGAGGAAGAGGTTGGGGTCGCCGGCCAGGCTGCCCACCGTCTTGCCGCGCTTGCCGCGCGTGCTCAGGGCACGGACCTGGCTCTCCCGCAAGGACACCAGGGCCATCTCCGCGGCCGCGAACACCCCGCCGATGAGGATGAAGAGCAGGATCAGCACGATGTTGGAGACCGTCGGGTTCACCCCGCCAGCGTATCGGGCTCCTCCGACGCTCCCCACGCTAGGGTGACCCCCATGGTTCCCCCTGCCGCGGTGCGCGTCGTCGCGGTGGTCGTGGCCTGGAACCGGCGCGACCTGTTGGCCCGGACGTTGGACGGCCTCGCGGCCCAGGAGCGCCCCGTCGACGCGGTCGTCGTGATCGACAACGCCTCCACCGACGACTCCGCGGCGCTCGCATCGTCACACCCGGTGGTGAGCGAGGTGCTCACGCTGCCGCGCAACACCGGTGGCGCCGGCGGATTCGCCGCCGGGGTCGCCGTGGCCCTGCAGCGGCACGCCGCCGACCGGGTGTGGCTCATGGACGACGACACCGTGCCGTTGCCCGGCGCGCTCGCGGCGTTGCTGGACGCCTGGGCCGCCCACCCCGGCCCCGTGACGCTCGCCGCCTCGCGCGCCGACTGGCACGACGGCCGGGAGCACCCGATGAACACCCCGCGGGAGCGCTTCGGCCTGACCCGGTCGGCGCGCGCGGCCGCCACGGCGGTGGGCGCGCGGGCCGTGCGGTCGGCGTCGTTCGTGAGCGTGCTGGTGGACGCCGCCGCCGTGCGCACCCACGGTCTGCCCGAGGCGGCCTACTTCCTGTGGAACGACGACTTCGAGTTCACCGCCCGGCTGTTGCGCCGCGGCGTGGGGCTGTACGTGCCGGCGAGCCGCGTCCAGCACCTGACGAAGGTGTTCGGCATGTCGGACGCCGACCCCGGCCCCCGGTTCCGCAACGAAGTGCGCAACAAGGTGTGGCTGTTCACCCGCTCCCCCGCCCTCGGGGTGCGGGACCGGCTGCTCTACGCCGGGTCGACCCTGCGGCGCTGGGCGCGCATGCTGGCGCGCTCGGCCGACCGAATCGCCCTCGTGCGCCACGGCTGGGCCGGGCTGCGCGAGGGGGTCGGACGCCCCCCGTCGACGACGGCGGTGCTCGCCGACACGCCGGTGGCCGCCGACGTCGCCGCGATCGAGCGGGGGGCCGGCCGTGCCTGAACCGCCCCTGCCCCCGTTCAGCGTCCTGCTGCCGGTCTACGCCGGCGACGTCGCCGCGCACGTGAACCGGGCCATCGCGTCGGTGTCGGCCGAGCAGACGCTCCGGCCCGCCGAGGTCGTCCTCGTCCGGGACGGCCCGGTGGCCGCCGACATCGCCGCCGTGCTCGCGCGGGCGGCGTCCGGCGAGCTGACCGGCGGGGTGGGCGTCCGCCTGGTCGAACTGCCGACCAACGTGGGCCTGGCCCGCGCCCTGGAGGCGGGCCTGGCGGCCTGCGCCCACGCGATCGTGGCCCGCGCGGACGCCGACGACATCTCGCTGCCGGAACGGTTCGCCACGCAGGTGCCGCTCGTGGCCGGCGGGCTCGACCTCGTCTCGGCGGCGATCGTGGAGTTCACGACCGACGAGCACGAGCGCGGGCTCGTGCGGGCCTGGCCCACCGACCCCGCCGCCATCGCGGCGCTCGCCCGCTTCCAGGACCCGTTCAACCACCCGGCCGTGGTGTACCGACGCGCCGCCGTCGCTGCCGCCGGCGGGTACGAGCACCTCGACAAGCTGGAGGACTACTGGTTGTTCGCGCGCATGATCGCGGCGGGCGCCCAAGTCGGCAACGTCGCCGAGCCGCTGGTGCTCTACCGGATCGGCGCCGGCGCCTACGCCCGCCGCGGCGGCTGGACGCTGCTGCGCTCCGAGCTGGGGTTGCAGGCCCGGATGCTGCGCACCGGGTTCACCACACCGTTCCAGTGCGCGCGCAACGTGGTGGTGCGGGGCGTGTGGCGCTTCGTCCCCACGCGGGTTCGCCGCCCCATCTACGCCGTCGTCACCCGCCTCCGCGGGCGCTGAGCCGCGCCCAGGAGCCTGCCGCTGCGCCTGCCCCTGCGCGGGCGTCCGGGCCGGGGCCTCAGCGGTTGCGCTCCCGCAGGAACGTCACGGCCTCGCGACACGGACCGTCGAAGACGACCCGGCCGGATTCCATGACGATGCCACGCTCGCAGATCTGCTGCACCAGATCGAGGTCGTGACTCACCACCACCAACGTCTTGCCGCGCGCCACGAGCTCCTTGATGCGGCCGATGCACTTGCGCTGGAACGGCTCGTCGCCGACGGCGAGGATCTCGTCCACCAGGAACACGTCGGGATCGGTGTGCACGGCCACGGCGAAGGCCAGCCGCAGGTACATGCCGGAGGAGTAGAACTTCACCTCGGTGTCGATGAACTCCCCGATCTCGCTGAACGCGAGGATGTCATCGAACCGCGCGTCGATCTCCTCGTGCGTCATGCCGAGGATCGCCCCGTTGAGGTACACGTTGTCGCGCCCCGGCAGGTCGGGGTGGAACCCGGCCCCCACCTCGATCAGGCCGGCGATGCGGCCGCGGACGCCGACGCTGCCCCGGTCCGGTCGCATGACACCCGAGATCAGCTTCAGCGTCGTCGACTTGCCTGAGCCGTTGAGCCCCATGAGGGCGACGGTCTCGCCGTGGTGGATGTCGAAGGTCACGTCGTCGAGCGCGTGGAAGTGGTTCGCCAGGTCGCCCTTGCGCCCCCGCACCAGCCAGACGAGCGCCTCCTTGAGGCTACGGGTGTGCCGCAGGACGAAGTCCTTGCCCACCCCGGACACCCGGACGACCACCTCGCCCGCCGTGCCCTGCGCCCCCCGCGGAGCGTGTTCGTGCACCATCACAGCTCCTGGGCGAAGTTGCCCTCGAAGCGGCGGAACACCACGTCGCCGAGCACGAGGAAGGCGACCGAGATCACCAGCGCCGCCGGCGTCCACACCGAGAACAGGTGCGGCGGGATCTCCCACGTGCCGCCGGAGGTCACGGTCGGGTGCCAGAACCCGTAGTGGAACAGCTCGACGGCCACGGTGAGGGGGTTGAGGAAGTACAGGTTGACGAGCCACGGCGCGGCCTCCCGCACCATCGTCCAGACGTACAGCACCGGGGACGCCCAGGTCGCGACCATGACGAGCAGGTCGACGATGTTCTCCGCGTCGCGGAAGAAGACGTTCGCGGTCGCGAACACCACGCCCAGCCCGAGGGCGAAGATGCCGATGATGAGGAAGCCCGCGAGCACCGCTCCGAGCTCCCACAGGTTCGGCACCCACCCGGTGAAGACGCACGCGACCAGCAGGACGATCACCTGGGGCACGAAGTGGATGAACGCCACCCACAGCGACGATGCCGGGAACAGCTCGCGCGGCAGGTAGATCTTCTTGATCAGGTTGCCGTTGCCCACGATGGAGCGCGCCGCGTTGCCGAACGCCTCGTTGAAGAAGTTCATCGCGATGATGCCGCTGAACAGGTACACCGCGTAGTTCTCCATGCCCTTGTTGAGCCCGAGGAACACGCCCATCGCGACGTAGAACACGCCGAACTGCACGGCCGGCTTGATGTAGCTCCACAGGATGCCGAGCACCGAGCCGCGGTAGCGGACCTGCACCTCCTTGCGCACGATGAGCCGCAGCAGGTACCGGTTCGCGAGAACGTCGAGCAGCCCCCGGCCCTGCCCGGGGGCCGTCAGTTCGGTCGCGGCCACTAGCGGGGGGACGCCGGGGCCGGGTTGCGCGCGAACGTCTCCGCCCAGCTCTCCGGCGACGTGATGCGCGGCAGGGCGTCGCGGTACTCCTTGGCCAGGGCCTCCCACCGGCGCGCGAGCTCGGCGTGCAGCCGCACGCTCTCCCAGGTGAGCGCCCGCACCTGGGCGGGGTCCCGCTGGTGCAGCGAGGCGCCCGTGCCGTCGGCGTTCGTGACGAGTGCGGAGTCGAAGCGCGGCATCCAGTACCACTTGCTGTCGGCGTGCCGGATCGCGGCCTCGGGGTAGGTGCGCGACAGCTCCCGGGGCGGCAGGGCGACCTGCCGCACGATGGTGGAGAGCGTCCACGGGATCAGCGCGGGCGTCGACGGCGGTTTTGCCTCCTGCCGCTTGCGCGGTTTGGCTGTGCGGACGGCGGGCAGCGCGCCGATGTCCTGCGACACCTGGGCCTCGACGTACTCCTTCTTCAGGCCGCGCGCCCGGGCCGCGGCCGTCGCGATCTGGTCGTGGAGCCGGTCGGGCCCGGCGAGCACGTCCCGGAGCCCGTCGAGCACGAGGCGTCCGGCGTAGTACTGCATCGAGATCGTGTGCTTGGTCTCCACCATGAGCGACTCGCGCAGCATGCGGCCACCCTTGAGGAAGCCGGAGTGCAGCAGGGCCGCGATCAGCCGGTTGCGCTCATGGAAGTAGGCCTGCCAGTCGACGGCGTCGTCCTTGTCGAACCACGACACGTGCCACACCGCCGAGCCGGGCAGCGTCACCGTCGGGTAGCCGTGCTCGCGGGCCCGCAGGGAGTACTCGGAGTCGTCCCACTTGATGAAGACGGGAAGGGCCAGACCGACCTCCTCCAGCACGACGCGCGGGATCAGGCACATCCACCACCCGTTGTAGTCGGCGTCCCAACGGCGGTGCAGCAGCCGGCGCGAGCGCAGGCCACGCTCGGAGAGATCGAGCTGGCCGAGCCCGTCCGGCGGGCCCCAGCGGAAGGCGTAGGGGTCGATGACCTCGGCGAACGCGTTGAGCAGCGTCCGGTTGTGCAGGTCGAACATGTGGGAGCCCACGATCGACGGCACGCGGCAGAAGTCGGCGAACGTGACCGCGCGCAGGATCGACTCGGGCTCCACCTTGATGTCGTCGTCCAGGGTCATGAAGTAGTCGGCCTTCACGCCGTCCGCGTCGGCCTGGAGCGTCTCGTACATGCCGCGGGCATAGCCGCCCGACCCGCCCATGTTGCCTTGGCGGATCACGCGCAACCGGCCTGCCATCTCCTCCACGGCCGCGGCATAGTCGTCCTCGTCCTCGACGAGTTCGGTGCCCTGGTCGACCACCAGCATCTCGTGCACCACGGACGCCAGCTCCTGCGACGCCGCGATGGCGCGGACGTTGGCCACCGCGTAGTCGGGCCGGTTGAACGTGGTCATGCCGAGGTTGACGGTGCCGACCTTGACGTCGCCGGCCTCCACCAGCCAGGACGCCTCCTCCAGCACGAGGCCGTCCTCGCCGCCCACCAGGTCGAACCAGTACCAGCCGCCGTCGTTGAAGGGCACCAGCGTGAGCTCGAACAGGTGCTCCGCCCCCTTCTCGGCGACCTGCCGGCTGTCGACGCGCTGCACCTGCCCCCGGGCGTTGCTGCGGTACACGATCACCGTGCCGTCGCCGGAGGTGACGACGCGCAGTACCACGGCGGTCACGTCGGTCCACCACCGCCAGTACGACGCGGGGAACGCGTTGAAGTACGAGCCCAGCGATACGTGGCGCCCGCGGCGCACACGCAGCGAGCGGCTCGACAGGTAGTCGTCGGGCCGCGGCTCCTCCTCCGTCGCCGCGGTGGCCGCCCCCGCCGGTGCTCCCCCGACCTCCTGCTCGGGCAGGCGTGGCGGGTCCACGTACAGCGCGGCGGCGTCCACGTCGCCACGCCCGGGGAACACCACCCGCGCGACCTCGCGGAGGGAACGGGCGCCCTCCACCTCGGTGTTCAGGGGGGTGATGTAGGCGACGGACTCGCTCACGCGTCCACCCCTCCGCTCTCGAGCCGGGCCCCTTCGGTGAAGTGGGGCCGCAGCTTGTTGTCCACCATGCTCAGCGCGGAGCCGATGGCCATGTGCATGTCCAGGTACTTGTACGTGCCGAGGCGTCCGCCGAACAGCACGTTCGACTCCGCGCGGGCGAGGTCGCGGTAGGCGAGCAGGCCCGCGCGGTCGGCGTCCGTGTTGATCGGGTAGTACGGCTCGTCGCCCTTCTCGGCGAAGCGGCTGTACTCGCGCATGATGACCGTCGCGTCCTTGGTGTAGGAGCGCTCGGGGTGGAAGTGGCGGAACTCGTGGATGCGCGTGTACGGCACGTCGGCGTCCGGGTAGTTCATGACGGAGGTGCCCTGGAAGTCCTCGATGGGCAGCACCTCCTCCTCCAGGTCGATGGTGCGCCAGCCGAGCTCGCCGGCCTCGAAGTCGAAGTAGCGGTCGACCGGGCCGGTGTAGACGACCGGAACCTGCCCGGCCGCCGCGCCCTTGCTGAACGGCTGGGCGTCGTCGAAGAAATCGGTGTCGAGCTTCACCTCGATGCGGGGGTGGTCGACCATCCGCTCGAACCAGGCGGTGTAGCCGTCGACCGGCAGCCCCTCCCACGTGTCGTTGAAGTAGCGGTTGTCGTAGTTGTAGCGCACCGGGAGGCGGCTGATGATGGACGCCGGCAGCTGCTCCGGATCCGTCTGCCACTGCTTCGCCGTGTAGTGCATGATGAACGCCTCGTACAGCGGGCGGCCGATCAGCGAGATGCCCTTCTCGACGAAGTTCTCCGGCTCCTTGCCCTCCAACTCGGCGGCCTGCTCGGCGATGAGCTGCCGCGCCTCGGATGGCGAGTACGCCGCGTTGAAGAACTGGTTGATCGTGTGCAGGTTCACCGGCATCGGGTACACGATGCCGTGGTGGTTCGTGTACACCTTGTGCACGTAGTTGGTGAACCCGGTGAACTGGTTCACGTAGTTCCACACCCGCTCGTTGCTCGTGTGGAACAGGTGGGCGCCGTAGCGGTGCACCTCGATCCCCGTCTGCGCCTCCGGCTCGGAGTAGGCGTTGCCGCCGATGTGGTGGCGCCGGTCGATCACGACGACGTTGAGGCCGAGATCGTTCGCGGCCCGCTCGGCGACGGTCAGGCCGAACAGGCCCGACCCGACGACCAGGAGGTCTGCATTCACTTGGGGGATCTCCCATCCATGTCGGCTCCCCGGCGGTGCCACCGAGGCGTCGCGCCCCCTCGGCGCTCCGTCCAGCGTATCGGAGCGGCTACCCGACCGCCGGGGACGCGTGCGGCACGTCGCCGACCGTCGCCCCGGTGCCGATCTATCCTGCCGGCATGCGCATCGCACTCGCCCTCGGCTCCGGCGGCGCCCGGGGGTACGTCCACATCGGCGTCCTGGCAGAGCTCAAGGAGCGCGGACACGCCGTCGCGGCCATCGCCGGGACGTCCATGGGCGCGGTCGTCGGCGGCCTCGAGGCGGTGGGCCGGCTCGACGACTACCGCGCCTGGGTCGAGACCCTGACCGCCCGCGACGTGTGGCTGCTGCTCGACCCGGCGTTCTCCGGCCCGGGCGTGTTCTGGGGCCGCCGTGTGATGGACCGGGTGGCCGACCTGCTCGACGACGCGCTGATCGAGGACCTGCCCATTCCGTTCACGGCCGTGGCCACCGACCTGACCGCCTCCCGCGAGGTGTGGTTCCAGCGCGGCTCGCTCGCCCTGGCCATGCGGGCGTCCATCGGCATCCCCAGCGTGTTCACGCCCGTGATGATGCAGGGCCGGCTGCTGGCCGACGGCGGCATCCTCAACCCCGTGCCCGTGGATCCCCTGCTCGGCACCCCCGCCGACCTGACCGTGGCCGTGTCCCTCTCCGGAGCCCGCGACACCCGCACCAGCCAGCAGCCGGTCAGCGAGTCGGCGAACTCCGAGGGGGTGTTCGGCGAGCTGGCCGGACGCCTGCGGCGCGGCGTCCTGGAGTCCGACCAGGTGCGCGGCGTCCTGGACTGGTGGCAGGGTCGCTTCGCCGGGAGCCACCAGCCGGAGGGGGCGGGCCCCCCGGAGGTCGCACAGGCGTCGGACGCCGCGCCGTCGGACTTCGACGCGCTGCCGAAGGGGCTGCGCACCACCGACGTGGTGAGCCGGTCGTTGGAGACCAGCCAGGCGATGATCACGCGGTTCCGGATGGCGGCCAGCCCGCCCGACGTCCTCGTCGAGTTCGGCATGGACATCGCGAGCCCCTTCGACTTCCATCGGGCCGGGGAGCTCATCGCCCTGGGACGCGAGCGCGCGGCCCGCGCGTTCGACGAGGCAGGCCTGTGACGGGCGTACCCGGGGCCGTTCACGCTAGTTTGGAGCCCATGTCGGTTCCGGGGCGCGTCAGCATCATCCTGCGCACCAAGAACCGACCGCGCTTGCTGGCACGCGCCCTCGACGACGTGCTGGCCCAGACGTTCACCGACTGGCACCTGGTGATCGTCAACGACGTCGGCGATCCTGCGCCGGTGGACGCACTGGTGGCCGAGCGTGACGCGCGGTTCAGCGGGCGCGTCAGCGTGGTGCACCGCACGGCGTCCGCGGGCATGGAGGACGCCACGAACACCGGCCTGGCACAGACCGAGGGCGCCTACGTGTGCGTCCACGACGACGACGACACGTGGGATCCGGAGTTTCTCGCCACGACGGTGGGGCACCTCGACGCACACCCGGGCCAGGCGGCCGTCGTCACGCGCACGATCATCGTGCTGGAGGAACTGGACGGCGACCGCGTCGTTGAGGTGGGCCGCCACCCCTTCTGGGCCGATCTCACCGACGTCACCCTGTCGGACCTCCTGCGCATCAACCGGTTAGTGCCGATCGGGTTGCTGTACCGTCGCGCCGTCCACGCCACCATCGGGACGTACCGGGAGGAGCTGGCCGTGGCCGGCGACTGGGACTTCCACCTCCGGCTGCTCAGCGCCTACGCGGTGGGCTTCGTGGACCGCCCCCTGGCCTTCTGGCACCAGCGACCCGGTGCCGCCGGGGCCGCGTCCAACAGCATCACGCAGGACGCCGACCATGCGCGGTTCGATCTGCTCGTGCGTGATCTCCACTTGCGCGACTACGTGGAACGCAACGGCGCGGGCGGATTGCTGTACCTGACCCGGCTGCTCACCGACGAGTTCGAGGCGCTGCACCGCCGGCTGGACATCCTGCAGGAGCGGGTGGACGCCGCCGAGGCAGCCAGCCGCGAGGTGGGCCTCATCGCGCTGGCCCGCCGCAAATACCACCTCGCCCGGCACCACTGGGCGACCCGGAAACAATCGCGAGGATGACCGTGACCGACCCCTCCCACTGGGTCCTGACGCTGGCGTGCCCTGACCGCCCCGGCATCGTCCACGCGGTGACCGGGGCCATCGCGTCCAGCCAGGGCAACATCACCGAGCTGCAGCAGTTCAGCTCGGTCGACACCGGCCGCTTCTTCATGCGGGTGCAGGTGCAGTCGGGCTTCGAGCGGGCCTCGTTCGAGGAGTCCGTGCGCCCGCTGGCTGCGTACCTGAATGCCGCGTGGCACCTGGACGAGGTCGGACGCCGGCGCCGCACCCTGGTGCTGGCGTCCAGGGCGGGGCACTGCCTGAACGACCTGCTGTTCCGGCAGCGCGCCGGGCAGATCCCCATCGAGATCACGGGCGTGATGGCCAACCACCCCGACCTGGGCGAGTTGGCGCGCTTCCACGGCGTGCCGTTCACGCACCGTGCGGTGACGGCCGAGACGAAGAAGGCCTTCGAGGCCGAGGTGCTGGACGCGGTGGCCTCCGACGGTGTGGAGCTCGTGGTGCTGGCCCGCTACATGCAGATCCTCTCCCCCGAGCTGTGCGCCGCCCTGGCCGGGCGGGCGATCAACATCCACCACTCGTTCCTGCCCGGGTTCAAGGGGGCCAACCCGTACCGGCAGGCCCACACGCGTGGGGTGAAGCTCATCGGGGCCACGGCCCACTTCGTCACCGAGAACCTCGACGAGGGGCCGATCATCGAGCAGAACGTGACCCGCGTCGACCACACCAAGTCCGTCGCCGAGCTGCAGTCCATCGGGCAGGACCAGGAGTCCCGCACCCTCGCCGCCGCGGTGGCGCTGTTCGCCGAACACCGGGTGTTTCTGGACGACAACCGCACGGTGATCTTCCACTGACGCGTCCCTCGAGGCGGCGACACGCTCACTTCGGGCTCAAACTCCGGCTTCGGAGCCGGAGTTTGAGCCCGAAGTGAGCGTGTCGGCGCGGGCCGGGTCAGCGCTCGGCGTCCGCCAGGTCGGGGCCCTCGGGGACCTCCTCGACCGGCTCGTCGGGCCCGGCGTCCTCGGCCGGCGCCCCGATCTCGGGGGCGCCCTCGTCCCAGTCCAGCAGCCGCCAGTCACCGGCGGCGTCCCGCTCGCAGAGCAGCACCGCCGTGTTGCCCATCCGACGCGCCACCGCCCATTCCACGTCGAGGTCCACCGCGCGCGCCAGCACCCAGGCCCGCAGGGCGGCGCCGTGACTCACCACGACCGGCAGGTCGTGCCCGGCCTCCTCGACCGCGGCGATGCCGGCATCGAACCGCTCCAGGAACGTCTCCGCGTCCTCACCACCGGGCAGGGACGCCTCCGGGTCCCCCTCGCCCCACGCCTTCAGGACGGCGATGTAGCGCGACGAGTCAGGGCTCATCTCGTCCTCGCCCGCCTGGATCTCGCGGAACCCGCCGATCGTCCGCGGCTCGAGCCCGCGGGCGGCCGCCAACGGGGCCACCGTCTGCTGCGTGCGCACCAGGTCCGAGGTGTAGACGGCATCGATCGGGTGGTGGGCCAAGCGCTCGACCAGCAGCTCGGCCTGGCTGCGTCCCACCGCGTCGAGGTCGGCACCGGGCACGGCGGTGTCGAGCAACCGGTGGACGTTCGAGGCGGTCTGGCCGTGACGGACGAGCAGGAGGCGCATGGTGCCCAGCCTAATCGGCGTCCCGCCCGGCCCGACCGCGCCTAGGGTGGGTGCTCAGTCCGACGACAAGGGGTGGAGCGATGTTCTTCGACGGTTGGGGCGACCTCCTGCGCGTCCTGGTGGCGGCCACCGTGGCCTACGTCACCCTCCTGCTGCTCCTGCGCATCTCGGGCAAACGGACGCTGGGCCAGCTCAACGCCTTCGACTTCGTCGTCACCGTCGCGCTCGGCTCCATGCTGTCCGCCATCATCCTGCCCAACGAGGTGTCTCTCGCCGGCGGCGCTCTGGGGCTCGGGTTGCTCATCCTGTTCCAGGCCCTGATCGCCACGCTCACCTCCCGCCGGCCCGGCGTCCGCTCCGCCGTGACGGCGTCGCCCGCCCTCCTGCTGGAGGACGGCCGGGTGCTGAAGGACGCCCTCCGGGCCCACCGCATGGCCGAGAGCGAGCTGCGGCAAGCGGTGCGCCAGAGTGGTCACGGTGACGTCCACCAGATCGCGGCGGTGGTGTTGGAGACCGACGGCACCCTGAGCGTCATCCCCCACAGCCAGCTGGGGGACGCCTCCGCCCTGGCCGACCTGTCCGGCCACGGCGCCCCGGACGCGAACACGGCCGCCGGCCCGGACGCCCCGGGCCAGGCCTGAGCGGCGCCCCGGCTCCGCCGGGAAGGCCGGGCGCCGGGCCGGGACGCGCACGCGCGGCGTCCGGCGGTGCTAGGTTCGAAGCTGAGCCACCCCCTGATCGAGAACGTCCGTCACCGTGGAGGAAATCATGACCACCGCACCCGTCAAGGTCGCCGTCACCGGCGCCGCCGGCCAGATCTGCTACAGCCTGTTGTTCCGCATCGCCAGCGGCGAACTGCTGGGCAAGGACACCCCCGTCGAGCTGCGCCTGCTCGAGATCACCCCCGCGTTGAAGGCGCTCGAGGGCGTCGTCATGGAGTTGGACGACTGCGCCTTCCCGCTGCTCGCCGGCGTCGAGATCGGCGACGACGCCACCCAGGTGTTCGACGGCGTGAACCTCGCCATGCTCGTCGGCGCCCGCCCGCGCACCGCGGGCATGGAGCGCGGCGACCTGCTGAGCGCCAACGGCGCCATCTTCACCGCGCAGGGCTCGGCGCTGAACGCCGTGGCCGCCGACGACATCAAGGTGCTCGTCACCGGCAACCCGGCCAACACCAACGCGCTCATCGCGATGAAGAACGCCCCCGACATCCCCGCCGAGCGGTTCAACGCCCTCACCCGCCTCGACCACAACCGGGCAATCAGCCAGCTCGCGGCCAAGCTCGGCGTGGCCGTGACCGACATCACCAAGATGACGATCTGGGGCAACCACTCCGCCACCCAGTACCCCGACCTGTTGCACGCCGAGGTCAGCGGCAAGAACGCGGCCGAGGCCGTCAACGACCAGGAGTGGCTGGAGAACGACTTCATCCCCACCGTCGCCAAGCGCGGCGCGGCCATCATCGCTGCGCGTGGGTCGAGCTCGGCGGCGTCCGCCGCGAACGCGACCATCGAGCACATGCGCGACTGGGTGCTCGGCACCCCGGACGGTGACTGGGTGTCGATGGCCGTGCCGTCCGACGGCAGCTACGGGGTGCCCGAGGGCATCATCTCGTCGTTCCCGTGCACGGTGAGCGACGGCGCGGACGAGATCGTCCAGGGTCTGGAGATCGACGACTTCTCGCGTGCCAAGATCGACGCCTCGGTCGCCGAGCTGGTCGAGGAGAAGAGCGCGGTGCAGGAGCTCGGCCTCATCTGACGCCCCCCGCCGTGACGGCGCCCGCCCCCCCGGGGTGGGCGCCGTCCCTGTTGTTCGCGGGGATATTCCCGGTCGATGATGCGTCCGGGGCACGACCCGACGGTTTCCCGGCAGTGAGTGCGCACTCATTCATCGGCTCACGCTCAGCGCCCGACCTCTGCCGTGATCGAGTGCTGGAAAACCGTCGCCGTCACCTTGTGCCCGCGGGCACCCACCCGGGACACTGGGCCCGTTCCACCCCTCATCGTCGAGAGGATCCCCCACCATGACTCCCACTCCCACCCTCGGCCTGCGTCGTCTCGCCGTCACGCTCGGATCGGTCGCGGCCCTTCTCGCCAGCAGCCTCGGCACCGCCGCTCCCCCCGCACACGCCGCACCCTCTGACCAGGCCCGGGCCGCTGCCTGCGCGCGCAGCCTGCCGGCCGGCACCTCACTCGTCGAGGTCCCCTTCGCGGGCGTCACGACGCGCGTGCGCGTGAACGTGCCCGATGCACCCTCGCGCAAAGCCCTCCCGCTCGTCCTCGACCTGCACGGCAGCAACGCCAACGGCACCGTCCAGGCGGGCATCAGCGGCTTGGGCGCGATCGCCGACCGGGAGCAGTTCATCGTGGCCCAGCCGACGGCGGCGATCCCCTTGCCCACCACCGACCCGTTGCCCGACGGCAACTGGGCGTGGAATGTGCCGGGCGTGCCGACGACGGCGGGCGCCTTCCCCCCGGCCGGTGCCCGGGACGACGTCGCCTACCTCAGCGCCGTGGTCGACCAGCTCGACGCCCGTGCTTGCGTGGACGAGCGCCGCATCTACGCCACCGGTTTTTCTGGCGGTGGCCGCATGGCGTCGGCCCTGGCCTGCGCGCGCCCGGATCTCATCGCCGCGATCGCTCCGGTGGCCGGGCTCCGGGCGGGGCGCCCGGACCCCACCGACACCACCACCGTCGATGCCGCCTCGTGCCCACCGGACGCCCCCGTGGCCGTCCTCACCTTCCACGGTGACGCGGACTTCGTGAACCCGTTCGCCGGCAGCGCCGACCTCCGGTGGGGATACTCGGTCAACCTCGCCCTGGCCACCTGGGCCGACCTGGACGACTGCCGCGCCCGCCCCTCCACCATGCAGGTGAGCGAGCACGTCACCCGCATCAGCTACGCCGGGTGCGCCCGGCGCGCCGCGGTGGTGGGCTACATCGTCGAGGGCGGCGGTCACACGTGGCCGGGCACGGCGGTGGACCTCAGCCCCCTGGGCGTCACCACGCAGGAGATCGATGCGTCCGAGCTGATGTGGGAGTTCTTCGCCGCCCACCAGCGTCGCGGCTGAGGCTGACTCAGGACTCGCCGAAGCCCGCGTCGGCCAGGGTCTGCAGCGCCGCGGCCGCGGCGTCGGCGTCCGGGCCGTCGACGGTGGCCTCCACCACGTCGCCCTGGCGGACGCCCAGGGCCAGGATGCCCATCGGGCTGTCGGCCTCGGTGGAGTCGCCACCGCGCGTCACGTTTTGCAGCGTCACCTGCGCGTCGAATGGCGCCAGGGCACTCGCGATCGCCGCCGCCGGCCGCGCGTGCAAGCCGTGCGGCAGGTCGATCCTGAGCTCGAGCACGCGCGCACCCGAGCTGGGCGCCTGACCCGCATCGACCTCCGCCGACCCCGCGCCCAGATGTTCGCCCTTGGCCTCGCACCCCCGCCGGGCCTCGGCGTCGCACGTGGCGAGGTCGCCGCCGATCGCGGCGGCCACGGTGGCCGCCACGAGGCCCTCCACCAGCGGCGCGGGCGAGATGCGGACGCGCGCGGCGGCGTCCGGATCGATGAACTCGCACGCCATCTCCGCCGACAGCACCGCGCTGCCCAGGTCCACCAGCACGAGGACGCCGTCCCCGGAGTCCGCCTCGCCCAGCGCCGCGGCGATGGCGGCGGCATCCGTCCCCAGACCGCCGTCCACGCCACCCGCCGCCAGCACGATCGGGCGGGAGCTGGGGGGCGCCACTTCCAGCGCGAGGGAGACCGCGGCCTCGGCCAACGATGCGCTGTGCGAGACGACGACGATGCCGATCACGGCGGCGTCAGCCGAGGTTCCGCGCGGCGGACTCGAGCAGCAGCGTGGCGCTCGTGGCCCCCGGATCCTGGTGACCCGCGCTGCGCTCCCCCAGGTAGGAGGCGCGCCCCTTGCGCGCCACCAGCGGCACGGTCGCGTCGCGGCCGGTCGCGGCGGCCGCGGCGGCGGCCTCCAACGCCGGCCGGACACCCTCCCCGACCGCCTCGTCGTAGGCACGCAACGCCGGGGCGAGGGCGTCCAGCATCGTCTTGTCGCCCTCTTCGGCGCGGCCGCGCGCCGCGACCCCCTCCACGCCCGCGCGCAGCGCCGCGCCGAGACCTGCGGCGTCCGCCGCCGCAGGCAGGGCGCCGGCGAACCGCAGGAAGAACGTGCCGTACAGCGGCCCCGAGGCGCCCCCGACGGTGCTCACCAACGTCATGCCGACCTTCTTGAGGTAGGCGGCGGTGTCCGCGAAGTCGTCGGCGTTCAGGGCGGCCACGGCGGTCAGACCCCGATCCATGTTCGAACCGTGGTCGGCGTCGCCGATCTGGCGGTCGAGGTCGGTCAGCAGCGCTGCGTTCTCGTGGATGGCGGCGGCGAAGTCAGCCAGCCACGCCTGGGTCTGGGCAAGGTCAACGGTCGTCACAGACCCCACCGTAGGGCAGGGGTGTCCACCGGGGCATCCCAGAGCCGCAGCATGTCGTCGTCCGCGCCGAGCACCGTCAGCGAGCAGCCCGCCATGTCGAGGCTCGTGATGTAGTTGCCGACGAGGTTGCGGGCGATCTCCACCCCGGCCTCGCGCAGCAGCGTCGCCACCTCGCCGTACATCAGGTACAGCTCCAGCAGCGGCGTCGCGCCCATGCCGTTGAGCATCACGATGGCGGGTGCGCCGGTGAAATCGCGGTCGGCGAGCACCGGCTCCACCAGCATGGCCGCGACCTCGCGGGCGCTCGCCATCGGCCGCCGCTCGCGCCCGGGTTCGCCGTGGATGCCGATGCCGATCTCCAGCTCGTCCTCCCCCAGGTCGAACGTCGGACGCCCCACGTGCGGGACGGTGCACGACGTCAGCGCCACGCCCATCGAGCGCCCCGACGCGTTCACCCGCCGGGCCAGCGACGCCAGGCCCGCCAGGTCGAGACCCTCCTCCGCGGCCGCGCCGACGATCTTCTCCATCAGCACGGTGAGGCCGACGCCGCGGCGCCCGGCCGTGTAGAGCGAGTCGGTCACGGCGACGTCGTCGTCGATCACCACCGCCTCCACCTGGACGCCCTCGGCAGCGGCCAGTTCGGCGGCCATCTCGAAGTTCATGACGTCGCCGGTGTAGTTCTTGACGAGGTGCAGGACGCCGGCGCCGGCGTCCACCGCCGTCGTGGCGGCCATCACCTGGTCGGGCACCGGCGAGGTGAACACCTGACCGCAGCAGGCCGCGTCCAGCATGCCGCGCCCGACGAACCCGCCGTGCAGTGGTTCGTGGCCCGAGCCACCGCCCGAGACGATGCCGACCTTGCCGGCCCGGGGCGCGTCGGCGCGCAGGATCACTTGGTGGTCGTGGTCGATGCGGAGCCGGTCGGCATGCGCGGCCTCGATACCACGCAGGGCGTCGGCAACGACATCGCTGGCGTCGTTGATCAGCTTTTTCACGAGGCCCATCCAACCACTCCGCCGGCCCCCGCGGGAGGGGCCGGCCGGGATTCGCGCGGTGCCCGCCGGCCGCGGGGCCGCGTCCTAAGCTGCCCCCATGGCCTACCCCGGACGCCCCGCCACCGACGCCACCGACGCCGTGCGCGCGGCCCGCGACGTCCTGCTCGACCACCCGCACGACCATGACGCCGTGTGTGCCGATTTTCGGTGGCCCGAGCTGGACGCCTTCAACTTCGCCCTGGAGTGGTTCGACGTCGTCGCCGGCGAGCACCCCGACCGGCCGGCCCTCACCATCGTCGAGGACGACCTGACCGCGATCACGCACACCTACGGCGAATTGGCCGCCCGCTCCGACCAGGTGGCGGCCTGGCTCACCGACCTCGGCCTGCGCCGCGGCGACGCGATGATCGTCATGCTGAACAACACCGTGGAGTTGTGGGAGGTGCTGCTGGGCCTGCTGAAGGTCGGCGGCGTCGCCATCCCGACCTCCACGCTGCTCAGCGACGCCGACCTCGCCTGGCGGGTCGATACCGCGCACGCCCTCTTCGCGATCGCCCCCGCCGCCCTCACCGAGCGGTTCGGTCTCGTGCGCCCCAGCACCCGGTTGATCGGCGTCGGCGACGACCTGCCCGCGACCTGGGTCGACTATGCGGGCAGCCACGAGGCGGCGGTCACGTACACCCCGGACGGCCCGACGCCGGGGTCCGACACCTCGCTGCTGTACTTCACCTCGGGCACCACCGCCCATCCGAAGCTCGTGCGGCACACCCAGGTGAGCTACCCCGTCGGCCACCTCTCGACGCTGTACTGGCTGGGCCTGCGCCCCGGGGACGTGCACCTGAACATCAGCTCGCCCGGCTGGGGCAAGCACGCCTGGAGCAACTTCTTCGCGCCGTTCCTCGCCCAGGCGACGGTGTTCATCGTCAACTACGCGCGCTTCCACGCCGAGACCCTGCTCGCGGTGATGGACGCCCACCGCGTCTCCACCTTCTGCGCGCCGCCCACGGTGTGGCGCATGCTGATCCAGGCCGACCTGAGCCGGCTCAGCCACCCGCCGCGCGAGCTGGTCGGGGCCGGCGAGGCCCTCAATGCCGAGGTCATCAACGCCGTGCGTGCGGCCTGGAACAACACCATCCGCGACGGCTACGGCCAGACGGAGATGACCTGCGCCGTGGGCAACTCCCCCGGCCAGCCCCTGCGGCCGGGGGCGATGGGGCGCCCCATGCCCGGCTACGCGGTGGAGTTGGTCGACCCGGCAACCGGTGAACCGGTGACGGGGCCGGGCGAGGGGGAGATCTGCCTCGACCTGGCGGTGCACCACCTCGGCCTCATGGGCGGCTACTTCGAGGCCGATGACCTGACCGCCGAGGCCACCCGGGGCGGGTACTACCACACCGGCGACATCGCCAGCCGGGACGCCGACGGGCACCTCACCTACGTCGGACGCGCCGACGACGTCTTCAAGGCGTCCGACTACAAGATCAGCCCGTTCGAGCTCGAGAGCGCCCTGATGATCCACCCCGCCGTGGTGGAGTGTGCCGTCGTGCCGAGCCCCGACCCGGTGCGCGGCGCCGTGCCGAAGGCGTACGTGTGCCCGGGCGCCGGCCGCGAGCCCGGCCCAGACCTCGCCCGCGACCTGTTCGCCCACTGCCGCACCCACCTCAACGGCTACCAGCTCGTACGCATTGTTGAATTCGTGGACGCGCTGCCCAAGACCGTCAGCAGCAAGATCCGCCGCGTCGAGCTGCGGGCTGCCGAGGCCGAGCGGGTGGCGTCCGGCTCGCGAGAAAACCAGTTCTTCGACCGCGACTTCCGCTGACCCGCCCCGCCGTCGCCTACGGCGCAGGCGGGACGATGAGGGACAGCAGCAGGATGCCGCCCCCCAGCACCGCGAGGCAGACGGCGTCGACGGCCCGTCCGCGGACGCCCAGCAGTCCGATCCAGCGCTCCGGGAGCACGGTGCGCAACACCAGGGCGACGACAAAGGTGGCGCCGATGAGGAACGAACCGCGCTTCCAGTGCCCCAGCGCCACCCAGCCCACCCCGGCACCGACCCCGAGCAACGTCACCGCGAGCGGCCACTGGCCCCAGATCAGCGCATACCACGGCCGCGGCGCCCGTGGCCCGGTGGGCCGGGTGGAGCGGGCGGCGGTGGGCTCATCTGCGGTGTCGGACGGGTGGGGCGGTCGGAAGTGGTGGGTGGGGAAATCCTTCGCCTCGTCCGGGAGGCGGTGGGTCACGGCCCCGCCAGCGCCTCGGCGCGGTCGACGACGTTGCTGAGCAGCATCGCGCGCGTCATGGGCCCCACCCCGCCGGGGTTGGGTGTGACCAGGGACGCCTTCTCCCACACATCGGGGGCGAGGTCGCCCGTCGTGACGCCGGCCACGCGGCTGACGCCCACGTCGACGCACACCGCGCCCCCGCGGATCATGGCCGCGGTCACCATGTGGGGCACGCCGGCGGCGGCGACGACGACGTCGGCGCGCGCGAGGTGGGCGGCCAAGTCGCGGGTGCCGGTGTGGCAGAGCGTGACGGTGGCGTTCTCGCTGCGCCGGGTCAGGATCAGCCCGAGCGGACGCCCCACGGTGATCCCGCGTCCCACCACCACGACCTCGGCGCCGTTGAGCTCCACGCCGTGGCGCACCAGCAGCTCCACGATGCCGCGCGGGGTGCAGGGCAGCGTGGCGGGTTCGTTGAGCACGAGGCGTCCGAGGTTCACCGGGTGGAGGCCGTCGGCGTCCTTGTCCGGATCCACCATCTCGAGAATGGCGTTCTCGGGCAGGTGGCGCGGCAGCGGCAGCTGGACGATGTAGCCGGTGCAGGCCGGATCCGCGTTGAGTTGCTCGATCGTCTCCCGCACCCGCTGGGCGCTGGCGTCCGCCGGCAGCTCGACCTGCAGGGACGCGATGCCCACCTGCTCGCAGTCGCGGTGCTTCATGCGGACGTAGTTGTGGCTGGCCACGTCGTCGCCGACCAGCACGGTGCCCAGGCCGGGCACCACCCCCCGCTCGGCCAGCACCGTGACGCGCGCGGCCAGTTCGGTCTTGAGGGCGGCGGCGGTGGCCTTGCCGTCGAGGGGGCGGGCGGTCATGGGTGGGTCCTCTTTCGGGCTGCGGTGGATGGGTGGGGGCCGTCGGCTCAGTGGAAGAAGTGCCGCGTGCCGGTGAAGTACAGCGCCACACCGGCAGCCCGGCAGGCCTCGATCGTCTCGTCGTCGCGGACGGACCCGCCCGGCTCGACGATCGCCCGCACCCCGGCGTCGATGAGGATCTGCGGCCCATCGGCGAAGGGGAAGAACGCGTCGGACGCCGCGACGGCCCCGGCCGCCCGCTCCCCCGCGCGCTCCACGGCCAGCTTGCAGGAGTCGACGCGATTGACCTGCCCCATGCCGACGCCGACGGACGCGCCGTCGGCGGCCAGCAGGATGGCGTTGGACTTCACGGCCCGGCACGCCCGCCACGCGAAGGCCAGGTCGGCCAGCGTGGCGTCATCGACCGCCCCGCCCGTCTTCAGCTCCCAGTGCGCGGGGTCGTCGCCGGGGGCGTCCAGCCGATCGGGCGCCTGCAGCAGCGCGCCACCCGAGATCGGGTGCAGGCTGCGCTCCCGGTGGGTGTAGGGCGGCGCGACCAGCAGCCGGACGTTCTTCTTGCGCGCCAGCACCTCGACGGCGCCGTCGTCGTAGCCGGGGGCGATGACGACCTCGGTGAAGATGTCGGCCACGGTGGTGGCCATCTCGACGCTGACCGGGCGGTTGGTGGCGATGACGCCGCCGAACGCGCTCAGCGGGTCACAGGCGTGCGCCTTCGCGTGCGCCTCGGCCACCGTGGCGCCGACCGCGATGCCGCACGGGTTGGCGTGCTTGATGATGGCGACGCAGGGCTCGTCGAAGTCGTGGGCGGCCCGGTAGGCGGCGTCGCCGTCGGTGTAGTTGTTGTAGCTCATCTCCTTGCCGTGCAGCTGCTCGGCCTGGGCGATCCCGAACGGCCCGGCCGGGTAGGAGTAGAGCGCGGCCGGCTGGTGGCTGTTCTCCCCGTAGCGCAACGTGGCCTCCTTGACCCACGTGCCGCCGATCCAGTCGGGGAAGGCGCCGTCCTCCGCGGCCACCAGGTGGCTGCCCATCCACGACGCCACCGCGACGTCGTACGCGGCGGTGTGCCGGAAGGCCGCGGCCGCGAGGGCCGCGCGCTCGGCCAGGGTGAAGCCGCCCTCGGCCAGCGCGCGGGTGACGTCGGCGTACTGGGCCGGATCGGTGATGATCGCGACGCTCGGGTGGTTCTTCGCCGCCGCGCGCACCATCGAGGGGCCGCCGATGTCGATCTGCTCGACGCACTCATCGACGCTCGCACCCGACGCGACCGTCTCGGAGAACGGGTACAGGTTGCTCACGACGAGGTCGAACGGGGCGATGCCGAGCTCGTCGAGCTGGTCGCGGTGGCTCGGCAGGCGACGATCGGCCAGGATGCCGGCGTGGACGCGCGGGTGCAGCGTCTTGACCCGGCCGTCGAGGCACTCGGGGAAGCCGGTCAGCTCGGCCACCTCCGTCACGGGGATGCCCGCCTCGCAGAGCAGACGGTAGGACCCGCCCGTCGAGACGATCTCGACACCGGCGTCCGCCAGCGCGCGGCCGAGCTCGGCGAGGCCGGCCTTGTCGTAGACGGAGACGAGGGCACGGCGGAGAGGGAGCCGATCGGTCATGGGTGTCCTTCCTGGGCACGGGCGAGGGCGGTGACGGTCGTGACGAGCAGGGCGCGCTCGGCGGTCTTGATCCGTTCGTGGAGGGTGGCCTCGGTGTCGTCATCGGCGACCCGGACGGCCACCTGGTCGATGATCCGGCCGGTGTCGACGCCGGCGTCCACCTCGAAGATCGTGCACCCGGTCACCTTGACGCCGTGGGCGAGTGCATCGCGGACGCCGTGCGCACCGGGGAAGCTCGGCAGCAACGCGGGGTGGGTGTTGAGGAAGCGGCCGCCGAAGCGGCCCAGGAAGTCGGCGCCGACGAGCTTCATGAAGCCGGCGCTGATCACCAGGTCGGGCTCGTGGACGGCGCACGCGGCGGTCAGTGCGGCGTCCCAGGCGCGCCGGTCGGGGTGATCGCGCAGGGCGACGGTGAAGGTCGGCAGGCCGGCGCGTTCGGCGCGGGCGAGTGCTTCGATGCCGCCGCGGTCGGCGCCGACGGCCACGACCTCCCAGGGGGCATCGGCGGGCGGGGTCGCGTCCAGCAGGGCCTGCAGCAGGGTCCCGGACCCCGACACGAGGACCACGAGGCGCAGGGACATGGGGTCAGCCTATCGGCCGCGTCACGACGCGGCGGACGCGCCCACCCCGACGGGCTCGGACTCCTCCTGGGGTGGCGTGGGTGCCCCGGAGCACCGGCGGTGTGCGCGCAGGGCGACGATGCCGCCGACCACGAGGGCGCCGGCGGTGATGGGGCCGGCGGCCCACCAGAGCAGGTCGGGGAACACCGGGCCCATGCCCACGAGCCGCGCGGTGCCGAGGTCGCCGCGGGTGAGCCACGAGAACCCGACCCAGACGGCGGCGGTCGCCAGACCCGCCAGCGCGGCCCAGCCGATCGTGACCGCCGCGAGCGGCATGTGGACCCGAGGAAATGGCGCCATGGCGCCATTTCCTCGGGTCCACATGCCGCCCCCCGGGGTGGCTGCGTGGGTGTCGGGATCAGTGACGGGGCGGCGGAGCATCCACCAGGCGGCCGCCGCCCCGGCGAGCGGACCCACCGCCAGGAAACCCCACGACCACAGCGACGGCACCACCGGCAGCGCGCCGAACACCGGCACCGCGGGGAGCGCGCCGACCTGGGTGGTGCCGGGCGTCACGAGCGTCCCCGGGCCGAAGGTGACCCCGGCGCCGAGCACGTAGGAGCCGGCCCAGCCGACGATGTTCGGGCCGTAGGAGAGGTGGAGCAACACGAGCAGGGCGGAGCCCACGGCGTCCGGCCCCAGGGCCTCGACCGCGGCCGACACCTGCTCGTGGTGGGCGACCAGCCCGACGGCCAACGCGAGGAGCGCGCCGGCCGCCAGCACGGTCACACCGACGCCGATCGCCCCTGGCAGCCGTCGGGCACGGCCGGGCAGGAAGGAGCCCGGGTCGAGCTCGGCCCCGCGCAGGCCGCCGAGCGCCGCGCCGGTGGCCGCCAGGGCGAACGACGGCGCGAGCACCGCCCCCGCCTGCTCGGGCGTGGCGACGAGGGAGGCGATCAGGCCGCAGGCCGCCGCGTAGGCGACCCCGCAGGCGGCGACCAGACCGGCCCACGCCAGCCAGCGGGACCGCGGCGTCGCGACGCCGTCCGGGTCGATCTGCCCGGCGACGTGGTGCGCCACGACGGCACACACGGCCCCGAGGGTGAAGGTCACCGTCAGGGGGGCGAGGTGCCACGTGAGAGGGTGCACCTCGGCGGCGACCCCGTGGACGCTCAACCACACCTGCCCGACGGTCTGGACGACGGCGGACGGCGCCGTGCGCAGGGCGGTGAGCCACCCGACGATCACCAGCACCGCCACCGTGGCCAGGCCCATCACCGCCACCGCGGCCGACCACACGAGTGCGGCGGCGAGCCACGGCACGTGTGGCATCCCCAGCGGCGCCGTCTCGGACGCCTCGGGCTCGCCCGGCGAGGAGACGGTCAGCGGCAAGCGCGCGGGGCGCGTGGAGTGGGAGGTCGGCATGGTGGTTCCATCGTCGTGCACACGCCCGGATGAACCCCGCCGGACACGCGTGCGTTGGTAAAGTCCCCCCGCAGGAGCCGAGGCGGGAGGACCATGACGGATCACGACGAGGAACGGCCGCGCAGGGCGTTCCCCTCCGACGACGCCACGCACTGGGAGCACCAGCCCGCCGAGGGCAGCAGCCCCGGCACCCCCGCCACCGCCGACGAGCCGGGCGGCACGCCGATCCCGCCGCCCGCCGTGCTGCCCGGGGCCGGCGAGACCGCCGGCGCCCGCCGCTCCTCCGCCGAGGACCTGCCGGGCGACACCGACGAGGCGTCGCTGCCCCGCCCCCGACGCTCGGCCCTCAGCCCCAGCGACTGGGACGAGGACGAGGACGACGACCCGGTCGAGCCGGAGGAACCCGACGGGCGCGTCCCGGCCGGGGGGGCGTCCGGCGCGACGGTCGCGGACACCCCGACCCGACCCCTCCTGCCGCGACAGGGCCGCCGCACGGCCCCGTGGCTGATCGGCGGCACCGTCGCGGTCGTGGGCGCGATCGTGGCCGGCTCGCTGCTGCTGGGCGAGGCGGGCCTCGTCCCGACACCGACCCCCACGCCGACCGTCGATCCGGTCGACCTCCGGCTCCTGCACGCAGACGACCTGGCCGGGCTGCGGGCCGACACGACCTGGAACGTCGCGAGCACGGACACCCAGCTGTCGGCGGGCACCCCCCAGCCGACCTGCCTGGCCGCCCCCGCCAGCACCGAGCCGGAGGCGTCGGAGACCTTCGTGCGCACCTTCGCCCCCACCTCCGCGGACGCCCCCGGTGGCCTGCTGCAGCAGGTCGACGGCTACCCGTCCGAGGCCGAGGCGAGCGCCGCGTTCGCCGAGCGCGTCACCGAGCTGGGCGCGTGCGCACGGAACACCGCGCTCCTCATCAGCGGCTGGTCGGTGACCGGCCTGGCCGACGCGTCCACGGCCGCGACCTTCGTCTTCCAGGACACCGAGGACGAGTACCACACCTTCGTCCTGGCCCAGACGGGTGCGCTCGTCAACATCGTGGACGCCACGCAGCCCGACGAGGCACCCGACGTGCTCGCCGTCGCGTCCGTGCTCGGCAACGCGCTCGCCCGGCAGTGCACCCAGGGCGGCGAGTGCCCGACCGAGGTGGCCGTCGCGGACGCCGCCCCGCCGCCCACCGAACCGTTCGGCTGGCTGGCCGGGGTCGACCTGCCCCGCCTCACCCCCGGGGCCGGCTCGTGGCGGGGCACCGAGATGCCCGCCCTGCGCATCGTCGGCACACGCTGCGAGAACGTCGACCTGACGGCGGTGCCCAACGCGACCGAGGCCCAGCAGCGCACGTACCTGCTGGCCGACGACCCCGGCATCCCGGCCGGATTCGGCGTCGACGAGGTGATCTACCGGTTCGCGTCCGCCGAGGAGGCGTCCGCGTTCTCGGTCGGCGTGGCGTCCGCCATCGACGGCTGCCCGGACCGGGCGGCCACCGCCCAGGTGACCCGCGTCACCGACCTCACCGGGGCCGGCACCGGGGCCGCGTGGACCGTCACGCAGCAGACCGACGAGACGACGACCGCGACCTTCCGCGTCAGCGTCCAGGCAGTGGGCGACCGCGTCGTCTACCTCATGGCCAACCCCACCGACGGGGTCGACTTCTCCGACGCCGGCTGGGGCCAGGTCTCCGTCCGCGCCGCCCAGCGGGTGACGCAGCTGCCCGAGCCCGAGCCGACGCCCGACCCCACCGCGACGGCCGAGGGCACGGCGTCTCCGGAGAGCACGGCGTCGCCAGAGAGCACGGTGTCGCCGGGGAGCACGGTGTCGCCGGGGAGCACGGTGTCGCCGGGGAGCGCGGGGACGAGCGAGGGCGCCGCCGCCCCGTCGGATCCGACGGCTGCGACGACGCCCTAGCGGGGTCGAGCGGGGTCAGCGGTTCTCGTACGCCTCCCGCGCGAGCGCTGCGGTCTCGCTCGGGGTCTTGCCGACGCGGACGCCGGCCGCCTCGAGGGCTTCCTTCTTGGCCTGCGCCGTGCCGGACGAGCCGGAGACGATCGCGCCGGCGTGGCCCATCGTCTTGCCCTCGGGGGCCGTGAAGCCCGCAACGTAGCCGATGACCGGCTTGGTCACGTGCTCGCGGATGTAGTCGGCGGCCCGCTCCTCGGCGTCGCCGCCGATCTCGCCGATCATGACGATGACGTCGGTGTCCGGGTCGTCCTGGAACGCCTGGAGGCAGTCGATGTGCGTGGTGCCGATGATCGGATCGCCGCCGATGCCGACGCACGTGGTGAAGCCGATGTCACCCAGCTCGAACATCATCTGGTAGGTCAGCGTGCCCGACTTCGAGACCAGCCCGATGCGCCCGGGCCCTGCGATGTTCGGCGGGATGATGCCGACGTTGGACTGCCCCGGGGAGATGATGCCCGGGCAGTTGGGGCCGATGACGCGGACGCCGGCCTCTTGGGCGGCCGCGCGGAACTCGGCGGTGTCGGCCACGGGGATGCCCTCGGTGATGACCACCACGAGGTCGAGGCCGGCGGACACGGCGTCCAGCACCGCGGCCTTGGCGAACTTCGGCGGCACGAAGACGACCGACACCGTGGCGCCGGTGGCCTCCTTCGCCTCGGTGACGGAGTCGAAGACGGGGATCGGGTCTTCTTCGAAGGAGACCGACTGCCCGCCCTTGCCGGGGGTCACGCCGGCGACGATGCGCGTGCCGAAGCCGAGCATGCGGGCGGTGTGCTTGCGTCCCTCGGTGCCGGTCATGCCCTGCACCAGCACCTTGCTGGACCTGTCGAGCCAGATCGCCATGGTCAGTTCCTCCCGGAGGTAGAGCTGGAGCTGAGGGCCTCGCTGGCCCGTTCGGCCGCCGTGCGGGCGGCCTCGTCCATCGTTTCGACGACGGTCACGAGCGGGTGGTCGTACTCGGTGAGGATCTCGCGTCCGACCTCGACCGCGTTGCCGTCCAGACGCACGACGATCGGCTTGGACGCCTTGTCGCCCAGCTGCTCGAGCGCACCCCGG
This sequence comes from Propioniciclava soli, assembly GCF_038502305.1. Classification (NCBI taxonomy): domain Bacteria; kingdom Bacillati; phylum Actinomycetota; class Actinomycetes; order Propionibacteriales; family Propionibacteriaceae; genus Propioniciclava; species Propioniciclava soli. The sequence continues at coordinate 1,154,579 of NZ_CP115965.1, read as the reverse complement.
ATGCCCTTGGCCACCTCGGAGCACGCCGTGATGCCACCGAACACGTTCACGAAGACCGCCTCGACCTTCGGGTCGGACAAGATGATGTCCAGCCCATCGGCCATGACCTGGGCGGAGGCGCCGCCGCCGATGTCGAGGAAGTTGGCGGGCGTGGGCGTCCCCGGCAGATCCTCGCCGGCGTAGGCCACGACGTCGAGGGTGCTCATCACGAGCCCCGCACCGTTGCCGATGATGCCGACCTCGCCGTCGAGCTTGACGTAGTTGAGGTGCTTCTCGGCCGCGCGCAGCTCGAGGGGGTCGATGGCCGCCTCGTCGACGAGTTCGGCCCGATCCGGGTGGCGGAAGTCGGCGTTGTCGTCGAGGGTCACCTTGCCGTCGAGGGCGATGATGCGGCCGTCGCCGGTCTTCACCAGCGGGTTGACCTCGACCAGGGTGGCGTCCGCCTCGCGGTAGACGTCGCCCAGCGTGACGAGCACGTTCACGAACTGGTCGCGCAGCTCGACCGGGAAGTCGGCTTCCTCGGCGATGCGGCGCGCCACGGACTCGTCCAGGCCCGTGCGCGGGTCCACGGCGACGCGAATGAGCGCCTCGGGGCGCTCCTCGGCCAGCGTCTCGATCTCGACGCCGCCCTCGAGGCTGAACATCGCCAGGTAGGTGCGGTTCGCGCGGTCGAGCAGCAGGGAGAAGTAGTACTCGTCGGCGATGTCGGCCCCCTCGGCGATCATCACCGTGTTGACCGTGTGGCCCTTGATGTCCATGCCCAGGATGGCCCGGGCGTGCTGCTCGGCCTCCTCGGGGCTGCGGGCGAGCTTCACGCCGCCCGCCTTGCCGCGGCCGCCCACCTTCACCTGCGCCTTGACGACCACCACGTTCGTCCCGAGCTCCTCGGCGGCCCGGCGGGCCTCCTCCGGCGTCGTGGCCACGATGCCCCGCAGTACGGGTACGTCGTGGCGCTCGAACAGGTCGCGCGCCTGGTACTCGAAAAGATCCATGATCTCCGTCCTCGTCACGCCGGACGCCGCGCCGGCGCGGGCGTCCTCACGCCGCCGAGCCTAGTGGGCCGACCCGCGCGCTGCGAAACCCGCGCCCAGGCGCCCGACCCCGGGGGGTGCCGCGGCAACCGCGCGGCAACCTTGCCGTGAATTCTGAGAAACCTTAACGAGTCGCTAAGTTTGTCTCAGCGCGGTGGCCCCCCAGGCCACGAACGCCTCTGAAAACTCTCAGCTTTGGAAGGACCGACGGTGCCTGTTCCCCCTCCCGGCTCCCCCCCGCCGCGTCAGATCGACGACGTGGACGCACCCGCGAGCGTGGCCGGTGACCGTCGCTCGGCCACGGTCAGCCGGGTTGTCCGGATCGGCATCGCCGTGGCGGCGGCGTCCGCCGTGGGCGCGTTGGCCCTGGTGAGCCCCGGGTTGGACGCCCAGGCGTCCAACGCCGCCCCGACGGCGACCACGCCGTCGCCGGCCGCGGCCGTGGCGGGCAGCACCGACGCCTTCACCGGGCGCGAGACCTCCACGTCGCGCGACCAGATCCGCGAGGAGCTCGCGGCCGGGGACGTCGCGGCCGCGGCGTCCGACCGCGCGGCGGTGCTGGACGAGGTGGGCGAGCAGGTCGCCGACGCGCAGACGTCCGCCGCGGCGGCCGCCCGCTCGGAGGCCCTGGCCTCGACCGTGACGGCGATCGACTCCGAGGCCCAGCGCATCGCGGAGGCGGACACGTTCTTCTGGCCCACCGAGGGCGGCATCAGCTCCCCGTGGGGCATGCGGCTGCACCCGATCCTGCACTACACCCGGTTGCACGGCGGGGCGGACATCGGCGGCGCCGTGGGCGCCCCGATCTACGCAGTGCTCGACGGTGTGGTGACGAAGGCCGCGTCGGGTCACAACAGCGGGTCGGGCAACAACGTGCGCATCGACCACGGCACGGTGGACGGTGAGGCCCTGGAGACCGCCTACCTGCACATGGACAGCTTCGTGGTGGCCGAGGGGCAGAGCGTCAAGCGCGGTCAGCTGATCGGCTACGTCGGCAACACCGGCCTCTCGACGGCCCCCCACCTGCACTTCTCGGTGTACGTCAACGGCGTCAACTCCGACCCGGCCCCCTACCTGGCCCGCGGCCAGGCCTGACCGCCCCCGGCCCGCCGAGGGCCGGCCCCGGCCCGCCGAGGGCCGGCGACACGCACACTTGGGTCTCAAACTCCACGATTGGTCGCGGAGTTTGAGACCCAAAGCGGCGTTTGGGCATCCGCCCCGGCGATGCCCGCCCTGTGGACAACGCCGCCCCCGCTCCACAGGCGGCACTGGACGATGACGGATTCCGCCCTCCTTGGCCAAATGTGGGGGCGTGCAGCACATCATCGATCTGGCCCAGCGCCAGGGCTACGTGACCGCCGCCCAGGTGTCCGATCTGGGACGCGCCAGCCACACGCTCGGACGCCTCGTGGCGGACGGCCGTCTCGTCCGGGCCTCCCGCGGCATTTATCTGCCGCCCGCAAGCCGGTTCCGGCCCCAGACCCATGCGCTGCTCGTGCGCGCGACGCTGGACGATGACCCGTTCGCCGTCGCGAGCCACCACTCCGCGTTGGCCCTGCACGGGATCGCCCTGTTCGACGTCGACTGGGGCCAGGTGCACCTGTTGGACGCCCGCACGAGCAGCCGCATCCGCGACCACCGGCACTGGCACGTGTTGCGCGCGGCCGACCAGGTGGTCGAGGTCGACGGCTACCGAGTCGCCGGCGTGCCGTTGGCGCTGGCCCAAGTCGCAGCTCAATTCGGCATTACGGCCGGACTGGTCGCGATCGACGACGCGCTGCACCGGGGCTGCTGCACCCGTGATGATGTGGCCTCCGTGCTCGCGTCCGGACGCCTGCGCCGCGGTGTGGTTGCCGCGCGGCGGGCCGTTGAGCTGGCCGATGAGCGCACTGAGTCACCAGGGGAATCGCGTCTGCGCTGGATTCTGTCCAACAGCCCGTGGCACTTCGAGATCCAGGCCAACGTCGGCGGACCCGGTGCGGGTTACCGCGTCGACCACCTCGTGGAGGGACGGCTCGTCGTGGAATTCGACGGTGCGGTGAAGTACGACGGGCCTGCAGGGCGCTCCGCCCTGCTGGCCGAGAAGGCGCGGGAGGACTGGATCCGCGAGCGAGGCTTCGGCTTCCTTCGCGTCGTGTGGTCCGAGCTCGATCATCCGGCCCAGGTGCAGCGGCGCATCAGCCGCACCCTCCTCCAGACGCCGCTGCGACTGCCCTAGGGTCGCCCTTTCGGCCGGCCGAGTGGGGCCGGCGCCGGTCAGCGCGGCGCGGTCCGAGCGTGGACGTCCGGCGGTGGCGTCCTGGTGTTTTTCGCGCCGGCTGCGCGGTGCCTGCCGCACTCAAACTCCACTTCTGGTCTCAAACTCCGCCACCGGAACCGGAGTTTGAGACCGGAGTGAGCGTGTCGCCGCCACCCCGGGGCCGGGCTCAGAGCTTCTCCATCGGGGCGTGCTTGACGGAAAGCTTCTTGAGACCAGCGGAGCCGAAGTCCACGACCACCTTGAGGGTGTCTCCTGCACCAGCCGTCTCCGTCACCGTGCCCATCCCGAAGGTGGTGTGCAGCACGCGGTCCCCCACCGAGAGCGCCGCGGGCGCCTTGGGCTTGGGGGCCGCCTGGCCGTAGCCGACCGTCGAGCGCCACGACTCCTCCCGGCGCCGGGACGCCCCCGACGCCCACGTGCCGGCCGCGGCACCCACGCGGAGCCAGTCGATCAGCCGGTCGGGAATCTCGTCGATGAACCGGCTCGGCGGGTTGTACTGCGGCTGGCCCCACATCACCCGCACCGCCGCCCGTGACAGGTAGAGCCGCTCCCGCGCCCGGGTGATGCCGACGTAGGCGAGTCGCCGCTCCTCCTCGAGCTCCTTCGGGTCGGTCAGCGCCCGCAGGTGCGGGAAGATCCCGTCCTCGAAGCCCGTCAGGAACACCACCGGAAACTCCAGGCCCTTCGCCGTGTGCAGCGTCATCAGCGTCACGACCCCGCCGCCACCGTCGGCGTCCGGGATCTGGTCGGAATCGGCCACCAGCGCGATCCGCTCCAGGAACGCCGGCAACGAGTCGTCCGGCTCCGGCGAACCGGCGGCCAGCTCGGTGCCGTCGGCCTCGTCCTCACCCTCCTCGGCGCCCCCCCCCGTCACGTCGGCGTCGTCCGACCCCGCCCCCGACACCCCGTCCAGCAGCCCCGACGACCCCGGCGTCACGTCGATGGTGTGCGCCGCGGCGACGAACTCCCCGGCCACGCTCACCAGCTCGATCAGGTTCTCCAATCGGGTGGCGTCCTGCGGATCACTGGACGCCTCCAGCTCGGCGAGATACCCCGAATCGCCCAGGATGCTCGCCAGGATCCGATCGGCGCTGATGCCCTCGGCCACCATCGCGCGGTGCTTGGCCATCATCTCCGCGAAGCCGCGCAGCTGCTTGGCCGAGCGCGGCGCCAGGCCCACGACCTCGTCCACCTTGTCGAGCGCCCGGCCGAACGAGATCTGCTCCCCGGTCGCGAACGCCTCCACCATCGCCTCGGCGCGATCGCCGATGCCCCGCTTCGGCACGTTCAGGATGCGCCGCACGCTCACGTCGTCGTCAATGTTGGCGATCGCCCGCAGGTACGCGATCGCGTCGCGCACCTCGCGCCGCTCGTAGAACCGGACGCCGCCCACCACCTTGTACGGCAGCCCGACGCGGATGAACACCTCCTCGAAGGCCCGCGACTGCGCGTTGGTGCGGTAGAACACGGCCACGTCGGAGGGCTGGACGCCGGCGTCGGTCAGCCGGTCGACCTCGTTCGCGATGAACTGGGCCTCCTCGTGCTCGGTGTCCGCCACGTACCCCGTGATGAGTTCACCATCACCCGCGTCCGACCACAGGTTCTTCGCGGGGCGGTGCGGATTCTTCGTGATGACGGCGTTCGCCGCGGTCAAGATCGTCTGCGTCGAGCGGTAGTTCTGCTCCAGCAGGATCGTCCGTGCCCCCGGGAAGTCAGCCTCGAAGTCCAAGATGTTGTGGATCGTCGCGCCGCGGAACGCGTAGATCGACTGGTCGGAGTCGCCCACCACCAGCAACTCCGGCGCCTCGACGGCACCCTCCAGGCCCGCCACGTCGCCGCACAGCTCGCGCACCAGCGCGTACTGCGCGTGGTTGGTGTCCTGGTATTCATCGACCAGCACGTGCCGGAAGCGCCGCCGGTACGTCTCCCGCAGATCGGGGAACGCCTGCAACAGGTGCACCGTCGTCATGATCAGGTCGTCGAAATCCAACGCGTTTGCCGCAATCAGCCGACGCTGGTACTCGGAGTACGCCTCGGCGTACACCTCCTCGGCCTGGGTCTGGGCCGCCGAGGAGGCCGACTCGTGGTCGACCAGCTCGTTCTTCCAGTTCGACACCGCGTTCATCACCACGCGCACGGGGTACCGCTTCGGGTCCAACCCCAGCTCCTTGGTCACCAGGGTCATGAGCCGCTTCGAGTCGGTGTCGTCGTAGATCGAGAACGTCCGGCTCATGCCGAACCGGTCGATGTCGGAGCGCAGGATGCGCACGCACGCCGAGTGGAACGTGGACACCCACATCAACCGCGCCCGGTTGCCCACCAGCTCCTCCACGCGATGGCGCATCTCCGCGGCGGCCTTGTTGGTGAACGTGATCGCGAGCACCGAGCCGGGGTGGACGCCCCGCTGCCCGATCAGCCACGCGATACGCCGCGTCAGCACGCGCGTCTTGCCCGACCCGGCGCCTGCCACCACCAGCACCGGCGAGCCGGCATGCACCACGGCCTCGCGCTGCGGCGGGTTCAGCCCGGCCAACAGTTCTTCGGGGTCCGGACGCCGGCGCCTGCGCGGGGCGTCCCCGGACCCCTCGTCCCGCGGGGACCCGCCCGGGCGTCCGACCGACGGTTCCGGGGGCGCGGCAAAGGTGAACAGGTCAGGAAACGGGTTCGTCATGGCCCTGCCAGCCTACTGGTCACCCCCGACAGGCCACCGGCGCGGCAGCGCCCGCCAGCACCCCGCGGGCGTCCACCCCCGCGCAGGTACAGTGGCGCCCATGGTGGCCCGGCGCGTGCAGACGGCGATCCGCGTGACCCTGGGGGCCGGCCTCGCCGCGCAGGCGGCGACGATCGCCGGGCTCGCCGTCGTGGACCACCAACGCAAGCGCGACCGCCGGGACGTCAGCTTTCCCAGCGCCCCGCCGGTCGACGTCAGCCTGGACGAGGTGGCCGAGATGGCGGTGTTCACCCGCGGCAGCGACCTGTTCGACGCGATGATCGACGCCATCGACGGCGCGACGCAGAACATTCTCTTCGAGACCTACATCTGGAAGGCCGACGCCGAGGGGCGTCGATTCAAGGATGCCCTCACCCGCGCAGCGCGCCGGGGCGTCGCAGTGCACGTCGTCTACGACTGGTTCGCCAACCTGGTCGTGCCGCAGCAGTTCTTTCGGTTCGACCACCGCGTGACCGTCATGCCCCACCAGCCCTGGACGGGGCTCCGCGGCCGGGTCGTCCGCAGCCCCGGCCTCAACCACCGCAAGATCCTGGTCGTCGACGGCCGCGAGGCCTTCGTCGGCGGCTACAACATCGGCTCCCTCTACGCCACGCAGTGGCGCGACACCCATCTGCGCGTGCGTGGCCCGGCGGCGGCCGAGCTCGAGAACGCGTTCGTCGACTACTGGAACGGGGCACGCGGACGCCGCCACGCCGCCCTGCCCCAGCCGCCGGCCCGCCTGTGGCACTCGACCTTCTCGGTGGTGCGCAACGTGCCCAGCGTCGGGGTGTACCCCATCCGGTACATGTACCTCGAGGCGATCGACCGCGCCCGCGACCACATCTGGCTCACCCACGCCTACCTCATCCCCGACGACGACCTCGTGATCGCGCTCACGGACGCCGCCGCCCGGGGCGTCGACGTCCGCGTGATCGTCCCGGCGGCGTCCAACCACATCGTTGCCGACTGGCTGAGCCGCGGCTTCTACCGCACCCTGCTGCGCGGCGGCGTCCGGCTGTTCCTCTACCGCGGCACGATGGTCCACGCGAAGACGGCCACGATCGACGGCATCTGGTCGACCATCGGCACGGCCAACCTCGACTCGCTCAGCCTCATCGGCAACTACGAGGTCAACGCCCAGGTGATCGACGAGGCCCTGGCCGCCGAGATGGAGCAGCTGTTCCACATGGACGCCGCCCAGTGCCGCGAGCTGACCCTCGACCGCTGGAGCGAACGCTCCCTGATCGCGAAGGTGTCCGAGGCCATCCTGGCGCCGCTGCGCCCGCTGCTGTGACGCCCGCCGGCCTGTGACCTGGGTCCGATCCCAGGTCCACCCCGGGCACCCCCGACCCTCCTCCTGGGGGTCTGTCCTGATTGAACCCTGAACGGCCCAATCTGAGTAGCGGCGATGCCCGAAACCGCACTAGCGTTTCAGCCATGGGTTTTATCGGATGGATCGTTCTGGGCCTCCTCGCTGGGGCCATCGCTAAGGCAATCATGCCCGGCAACCAGGGTGGCGGCTGGCTCGCCACGCTGCTCCTGGGTGTCGTCGGCGCCGTGGTGGGCGGCTGGATCGGCAGCGCCGTCTTCAACATCGGCCTCGAGAACTTCTGGAGCCTCCAGACGTGGCTCGTCGCCATTCTCGGTGCGCTGCTCGTGCTGGCCATCTGGGGCTTCGTGACCCGGAACCGCGCGCGCGCCTGACCACCACACACCGCAACCACACACAACCGGCGCGTCCCCTCGGGGGCGCGCCGGTTCTTCACGTCCTGGCCCGGACCGCTTCCCCGCGGGCGCGCCCCATCTGCCGGGACGCGTCCCGGGGCGGCTAGACGAGCCGCCGGTCGGTCGCCCAGCGGGTCAGCTGGTGGCGGTTGGAGAGCTGCAGCTTGCGCAACACGCTGCTCACGTGGGTCTCCACCGTCTTGATGGAGATGAACAGCTCCTTCGCCACCTCCTTGTACGCGTAGCCGCGCGCGATCAGCCGCAGCACCTCCCGCTCGCGCTGACTCAGCCGGTCGAGATCCTCGTCGATGGACGCCACGTCGATGGCCCCGCTGAAGGCGTCCAGCACGAAGCCGGCCAGCCGCGGGCTGAACACCGCGTCCCCGTCAGCCACCCGCCCGATGGCCTCCACCAGCTCGGGCGCCGAGATCGACTTCGTCACGTACCCCCGGGCGCCGGCGCGGATGACGCCGATGACGTCCTCGGCCGCGTCGGAGACGCTCACGGCCAGGAACGTGACGTCCGGCGTCACGGCCAGCACCTGCTTGATCACCTCGACGCCCCCGCCACCGGGCAGGTGCACGTCCAGCAGCACCACCTCCGGCAGCGTCCGCGTGATCACCTCGACCGCGCTGGGCACGTCCTCACCCTCCCCCACGATCGTGACGTAGGGCCCGATGTCGTGCTTCACGCCGCTGCGGAACATCGCGTGGTCGTCCACCAGGACGACGCGGCGCTGCCCCGCCACCTTCGGTTCCTCGAGCTCGGGACCGTTGCTGCTCATAACCTCATCTCCAGACTCACCTCGGTGCCACGTTCGGCATCGGACCGGATGCGCGCCACGCCGTGGTGGCGCGCCATGCGTTCGAGGATGCTGCCCCGGACGCCCATGCGATCCTCCGCCACGAGGTCCACATCGAAACCACGCCCGCGGTCGCGGACGAACACCTCGACGGAATCCTCGTCGACCTCAGCGTAGACGTCCACCACCGGGGCGCCCGAGTGCTTCGCCGCGTTCACGATGGCCTCCCGGGCGGCCCGCACGAGTTGCTCGAGCCGGGCCGTCAAGGCGACGTCCCCCACCGTGACGCACTCGACCGTCACGTCGAAGTCGTCCTCGATCGCCTGGGCGGCCTCGTGCAGGGCGTCGCGCAGCGTCTGGGCCGACGACGACGCACCGTAGAGCCACTGGCGCAGCTGCCGCTCCTGCCGGCGGGCCAGCCGGACGACCTCGCGCGGGTGATGTGCCTGGCGTTGGATGAGGGCAAGGGTCTGCAGCACGGAGTCGTGCAGGTGGGCCGCCATGTCGGCACGGGCGTCGCTGAGCAGCTTGGCCTCGCGGGCGCGGACGAAGGCGCGCCGCGTCCGCACCGCCCAGGGCGCGGCCGCGGCCACCACCGCCACCACCGCCGCTCCGACGGCCAGCGCCGTCCCCCAGAACGCCCCCAGGTCCGGCACTGCCCACCAGGTGAGCAGCACCGCGACGCCCAGCAGCCCCAACCCCACCCCGAGGCAGACCACCGTCGTCCAGTGGGCCACCAGCGGGCCGAGCAGGCCCCGCCAGTCCGGCGACGCGTCGCTGCGCCCCGGCCCGGCATGGTCGGCCTGCCACCACACTAGCGTGAGCCCGACAGCGGCGGCCACCGCGGCCGCCCACCAGTCCCACGCCAAGCCCCACCCCAGCCACTGGATCAGCCACACGAGCCCGACCCCGATCACGCCGAGCGCCACGGCCTGGCCCACGTCCGTGGTGCGGGGGCGGCGCGCAGCCACCGTGCGCAGGTTCTGGCGGGTGGCCGCGTCCACACCGGGGGCGTTCGCATCCGGCTCCGCCGGCGGCAGCGCCAGCCACAGCCCGAGGTAGACGCCGACGCCGACGAGCCGCCACGCACCCACGACGACGAACAGGATCCGGACGGCGAGGACGGGCAACCCGGTCTGGTCGGCGAGACCGGCGGCGACGCCGCCCAGCCAGGCACGGTCCAGCGGCCGGTCGAGCCGTCGGGGCTCTCCGGGCGCCACGAGTTCGGGCCGGGTCACGGCTCACAGCCTAGGGGCGAGGGGAGCCCACGGGCTGACACCAACCCCGGGGTGCCCTCGGGGATTCCCTGATCAGCCGGCCGGGGGCATCGGACACACTGGAACGGTGAATGACGTTCCTGCGCTGCGCCGCGACCCCCACGCCGCGCAGATCGCGGGCGTCTGCGTCGCGCTGGCCCGGGAGTGGCGGATCGACCCCCTCCTCGTGCGCCTCGGCTTCGTCGCCGCGGCCCTGATCACCAACGGCGTCGCCATCGGCGCCTACCTCGTCGGCTGGGCGCTGATCCCGCGCACGGGTGGCGCGGGCGAACCCATCCGTCACCTCCTGCCCTTCACCCGCGGCTGGTCGCGGGGCACGCTGGTGCTCGCCGTGGTGACGGCCACCCTGGGTGGTCTGGTGGTCACCGGCGCGGGCCCCGGGGCGCTGGCGATCATGGGCATCGTCTGGCTCGTGCTGCGGCTCGGACGCGGCCGACAGTCGGCCCCCGCGCCCGCCCCCAGCGACCCGGCCACACCCCGCACGGAGTTCGAGCGCCTCGCACTGGCCTGGCAGAGCCGCCTCGACAACGTGGACGCCGGCCGTCCGGCCGGTTGGGAGCCGCCGCTGAGCGCCGCCACCGCGCCCGCGCCGGACGGCACCCGCGCACCGGCCGGCACACGCCGCCGGCGCGGCTGGCGCACCTGGTGCGGCGTCGTCGTGGTGCTCGGGGGCGCCTGGAGCGCGCTCGGCGTGCTCGTGGCCCGGGGCACCGACGTGCCCGGGCTGGCCTGGGTGGCATCCACCCTGGCGGTGCTCTCGCTGGCGCTCATCGTCGTCGCGAGCCCCGGCCGTGCCGTCCACGGCCGACCTGGCGGGCTCGTGCCCGCCACCGTGGTGGCCGCGGCAGCGACCGTGACGATGCTGCTGATCCCGGCACCGTCGGCCCTGGTCGCACCCGAGATGCACCGCGCCGTCGGCCCCGTCGCGGTGCCGTCCGAAACCGAGCTGCCCTCCGGTGACCAGACGATCAACCTGCGCGACGCCGTGGTGGTGCAGACGGAGACGGTCACCTACCGACAGGACATGGGACGCCTCACCGTGCTGCTCCCCGCCTCCGGCAACGTGCGGGTGGAGGCCAGCGTGGATGTCGGCTCCCTGGTCGCGCCCGACGCGTCCGCCCACGGCGTCGAGCAGACCCTGACGTGGGAACGCATCGACGATCCCAGCGCTCCGGTGCTCACCGTGCGCGCCGCGCTCGACGTCGGCCGGGTCGAGGTGCAGCCGTGAAGACGGACGTGACAGCGCTCGTGCTCGGGCTCGTCGGCCTGCTGGTCGCCGGGCTGGGCCTGTGGGACGCCTTCGGCACCGTGCACTGGCCTTGGGTGTGGGTCGGTGCGCCGGTCGCCCTCGTGATCTTCGGCCTGCTCGGACTGTTCGCCTCCCGCACCCCACCCTGATCCGTCGGACGCTGCGTCCGACGTCCCCTCGACCACCAACGAAAGGAAACCAACCATGGCCTCCACCTCACTCGTCCGGAGCCGCTCCGACAAGGTGATCGCCGGTGTCTGCGGCGGGCTGTCCCGCACGCTCGGCATCGACGCGACGATCGTCCGGATCCTGTTCCTGCTCGCCGCCATCTTCATCCAGCCCCTCGGCTGGATGGCGTATGTCGCCCTGTGGCTGTTCCTGCCCTACGAGGACGGCGGCGAGACCGGCTTCAACCAGCTCAAGCGTCAGTTCGGCTCGGGTCCCTCGCGCTCCTGACCTCACACCGACGGCCCGGACGCCCTCGTGGCGTCCGGGCCGCCGTGCGTCCAGGGCCCGGGGCCTCAGTCGGGTGGGGGTGCGGGACGGCGTCCGGAGTCGATGCCTGCCAGGCCCCAGCGGACGGTGGCCGTGCCGGCCCTGCCCAGGGCGCGACCGACGGGGACGGGAAGGCGGGTGCCGACCAGCGCGCGGGCCCACGGCGGCAGGACGGCGATACCGCCCGCCGCGAGCATCCAGTAACCCGGACGGGCCGCGCCGGGCAGCGGGGGCGTCCGCAGGAGGAAGTCGATGGTCTCGGCGGCCGCGGGGGTCAGCTCCAGCTCGGGCCGGTAGGCCGCGAGGACGGCGGCCAACGCCGCCACCGAGGTGGGTGGGTCGAGCACGCCCAGCCGCGCCGCGGGCACCGCGGTCTGGGCCACGTAGGTGTCGGCGTCGGCGGCGCTGAGCGGGTGCGCGCCGTAGACCCGGTGGGCGGCGAGGAAGCTGGCGATCTCGGCGGCGTGGATCCAGGCGAGCAGGTGCGGGTCGCTGGCGCGGTATGGACGGCCGCGGTCGTCCTTGCCGCGGACGCGCTCGTGGACGGCGGCGACGTGGTCGATGGTCTGGGTCGCGTGCGGAATCGTGCCGTAGGTGGTGATCGCGATGTAGTGGCTCGTGCGCTGCAGGCGTCCCCACGGATCGCCCTTGTAGCCCGAATGGCCGGCGACGCCCGCCATGGCCAGCGGGTGCAGCGACTGCAGGAGCAGGGCGGCAACGCCGCCCGGGAACATCGAGGCGTCCTCGTGCACGCGCCAGATCGGGTCGGTGGGGCTGAACCACCGCTCCCCCGGCTGGCCCCAGATCTGGTGGCCGCGGTCGGCGGCGTCGGAGCCGGCGACACGGGCACGCAGCGTCTCACCGAGGAGACGCTGGGCGGGGCGCAGCACTCTGCCGGCCGTTCGACCGACCGCCCCCACGCGACGGCTCACTCCCATTCGATGGTGCCCGGCGGCTTGGAGGTCACGTCGACCACGACCCGGTTGATCTCGCGGACCTCGTTGGTGATGCGGGTGGAGATCTTTTCCATCAGCTCGTAGGGCAGCCGCGCCCAGTCGGCCGTCATGGCGTCCTCGCTCGTGACGGGGCGCAGGACGACGGGGTGGCCGTAGGTGCGGCCGTCCCCCTGGACGCCGACGCTGCGGACGTCGGCCAGCAGCACGACGGGGAACTGCCAGACCTCGCGGTCGAGGCCGGCGCGGGTGAGCTCCTCGCGGGCGATGGCGTCCGCCTCGCGGAGGATGTCGAGGCGCTCGCGCGTCACCTCTCCGATGATCCGAATGCCCAGGCCGGGGCCCGGGAAGGGCTGGCGCCACACCATCTCGTCGGGCAGGCCGAGCTCGGCACCGACGGCGCGCACCTCGTCCTTGAACAGGGTGCGCAGCGGCTCGATGAGGGTGAACTGGAGGTCGTCGGGCAACCCGCCCACGTTGTGGTGGCTCTTGATGTTGGCCGCGCCCTCCCCGCCGCCGGACTCGACCACGTCGGGGTAGAGGGTGCCCTGCACGAGGAACTTGATGTCGGTGGCCGCGTCGATCTGGCGCACGGTGTGCTCGAAGACACGGATGAACTCCCGGCCGATGATCTTGCGCTTGGTCTCGGGCTCGGAGACGCCGGCGAGGGCGGAGAGGAACTGCTCCTCCGCCTCGGCGACGACGAGGTTGATGCCGGTGATGCGGACGAAGTCCTCCCGCACCTGCTCGCGCTCGCCCTTGCGGAGCAACCCGTGGTCGACGAACGCGCAGGTGAGCTGGTCACCCACGGCCTTGTGGACGAGCGCCGCGGCGACCGCGGAGTCGACACCGCCGGAGAGGGCACAGAGCACCTGGGCGTCCCCCACCTGCTCGCGGATGAGCGCCACCTGCTCGTCGACGATGTTGGCCGGCGTCCACGTCGGCTCGATGCCGGCGACCTGGCTGAGGAACTGGGCGAGCACCTGCTGGCCGTGTTCGGTGTGCATGACCTCGGGGTGCCACTGGACGCCCGCGAGTCGACGGGCGGCGTCCTCGAAGGCGGCGACGGGGGCACCCGCAGTGTGGGCCAAGGCGGCGAACCCCTCGGGCGCGCGCTGGACGGAGTCGCCGTGACTCATCCAGGTCGAGAAGGTGTCCGGGAGGTTCTGCAACAGGACGCCGCGGGCGTCCAGCCGCGTCGGCGTCCGGCCGAACTCCGACAACCCGGTGCGGGCGACCTCGCCGCCCAGCGCCGCGGCCATGGCCTGGAAGCCGTAGCAGATACCGAGCGCGGGAACGCCCTGGGTGAACAGGGCCGGGTCGACCTGGGGAGCACCGGGGGTGTACACCGACTGGGGCCCGCCGGAGAGGATGATCGCGAGCGGATCCTTCGCCATGATCGCCTCCACCGATGCGGTGTGCGGCATGATCTCGGAGAACACCTTCGCCTCACGGACGCGGCGCGCGATGAGTTGGGCGTACTGCGCCCCGAAGTCGATGACGATGACGGGGCGGTGGGACTCAACCGAGGTCATGGGGAAACCCTACCGTCGCCCCGGGGAAGGACCGTAGGGAGGGCGTCCGCCGGGGACCGACGCCCGGCACGGCCGCCAGTGCTCATCGGCAAGCTTTGAAGATTGACTTCGCTGTCTAAAGTGGTCAGGATTGATGGATGTTCGCCTTGACCATCGACCAGCGCCTCTCGCGCCGTGGTGACGACCTGGTGCCGGAGTTGCTCGGGCTGCTCGGCGGCGTCCGCACGGTGCTGCCGTTCGAGCGCACCGTGGGCGACGAGGTGCAGGGGTTGCCCGCCGACGGCCGGGCCGCCCTCGACGCCCTGCTCATCGTCCTGCGCGACGGACGCTGGTCGGCCGGCCTGGGCATCGGCGCGGTGGAGCATCCGCTGCCGGCCTCGGTGCGCGCTGCGCGTGGCCCGGCGTTGCTGGACGCCCGCGACGCGGTCGAGCGCGCCAAGGGCGCTGGTCCCGTCCGCGTGTCCGTGGCCTCGTCGTCCGCCCCCGACCTCGCCGCCGAGGTGGAGGCGCTGATCGGGCTCATCGGCACGATGGTGCTCCGGCGCACGTCGACGCAGTGGGTGGTCGTGGACGCCGTCGACGCGTCCGCCACCCAGCGCGCGGCGGCCGAGACGCTCGGCGTCACCCCGCAGAACGTGTCGCAGACGCTCACCGCGTCCGCCATCGGCGTGGAGCGGGCGGGCTACCCTGTGCTCGTCCGACTGCTGGAGGAGGCTGACGCGTCATGAATCCGTGGCTGGTGGCGGGGATCATCGTGGGCGCGCTCGTGGCGTCCGTGCTGGTCGGCTGGGCCGTCTCCGTGGGGGTGTTGCGGCTGGCGCGGGTGCCCGAGGTGATCCTGCCGACCATGGAGCGCGACAGCACCGGACGCCTCGTGCCCCTGTTGGCCCCGCGCTCCGCCGAGCCGCGACCGTTGCTGCGTGGGGGTTTGTGGGTGGGCATCCTGGAGCGCATCGCCATCACCGGCGCCATCATGGCCCAGCACCCCGAGCTGATCGCGATCGTCGTCGCGATCAAGGGGCTCGGCCGGTACCCCGAGTTGCAACAGGCAGGCGGGGCGTCCGAGCGGTTCATCGTGGGCACCCTGGCGTCCTTCGGCGTGGCCGTCGCGGTCGGGCTGGGCGCGTTGGCGCTGCTGCCCTGACGGGTCGGCCCTGACCCGGCGCACGCCGGACCTGTGAACGCGGCGCACCTCACACGCACGTGACGCACCTCGAACCCACGTGGTCGTGATCCGCACTGCGTTGGTGCCCCGGGTGCGCGGTGAACCGGCTTCCCCCACGGGGGTGCGGCCACTCTCCTGCCTCCGGCTGGAGGTCAGGCAGCCATGTCTCGCCCGGACGCGAGCGCCGCCCGGATGCGACGCACCAGCATGTCGGGATGGTCGAGGTCGGGCCAGATCCACCGCACGACCAGCCAGTTCTCCCGGCGCAGCGCGTCCTCGCGAATCTTCTCGCGGACGACAGCGTCCTCGGCCGTCTCGTCGCGCAACCGGGAGCGGCCATACTTCACCCTCCCGTCGAACTCCCCGAGCACCCGCTGGTCGATCCACCCGAAGTCGCTGCGCCCGATCAGCACGCCATCGCACCACACCTCATGCTGCAGCGTCGGCTCAGCGATGAGGCTGCGCGCGAAGATCACCCGGCTCCGCGACTCACCGACGGACTCGGCACGACCGTCGGCAAAGGTCACCACTGCGCGCGCCTGCCTATTGCCCGGACGCCGGCGCGCCCGCTCCACCTCGTCCAGCAGCTCGGGACGCGTGGCGCCCAGGCGCAGGGCGGCGTCCGCCACCCCGACTGCCCACTCGAAAGGCAACTCTCTGGCGAGGTCGGAGACCGTGCGGGCGAGCGAAGTCAATGGCACCCCGTCGATCTCGGTGATCTCGTCGGCCTCCAACGGGCAACCCCGGACATGGACCGATCCCGAGACGTGCCCCCGTCCGCGGACCGACTGGGTGAACGACACCCTCTGGATCGCCGAGCCGGGCACCGGCAGACCATGGAGCACTGCCGCGCTGCCGTGACTCACGACCCCCCGCGGCAACACCAGCCTCGCCGCGGCAATCTGGAGCCGATGGGCGTCGGTGGGGTCGAGCTGCCCGCCGGGCCGGTAGACGCCGCGTCGCAGCCGGATCAGCTTGCCGGTTGCCAGCTCACGCGCCACCTCCCGGGGGCCGACGCCGACTCCGGCCAATTGTTTCGCGGTGAAGATCTCAAGCTCCATGGCGACAGCTCACCACTCCTCGCGCGTCCGGCGCCCCTCGGGAACCCGATCCGGGCCACATCTGTGGAGAACTCCGCGATCACGCTCCCCACACCTGGCGCCTCGCCCCACCTGGCGCACGTGGCCGCCACGTGGCGCACTCGGGCGCCACCTGGCGCACCGCGCATCCCAGCGCGGACCCCACGTGGCGCACCTCATCTCCACGTGGCGCAGCGCCGCTCACGTGGAGGGCCGTGCAAGGGCCGCCACGTGGGCTCCACTGCGCCACGACGTGGGGCATCCCGCCACGTGAGCCCCAGGTGCGCCGCGTGGCCCATCCACACGGACCCCACGGACCCCACGGACCCCGCGGAGAACGCCGTGGCTCGACGGCCCCCGTGTTCGCCTGGGCACTCTCGCGGGGGCCGGCGTCCCGGCTCAGAACCGAACCACTCACCGTTGGAGCCGCTTGGCGCCCCCGCCGGGTGTGACGCACCTGACGCAGTGCCACGTGGCGCAGCTCAGACGACCTGACGCAGCATGGACACCCCCGCTTGCCCCACGTGGCGCAGCTCAGACGACCTGACGCAGCATGGACGCCTCCGCTTGCCCCACGTGGCGCACCTCATCTGCACGTGGCGCAGCTCCGCTCACGTGGAGGGCCGTGCAAGGGCCGCCACGTGGGCTCCACTGCGCCACGACGTGGGAACCCCCGCCACGTGGGCCCGAGGGTGCGCCCCGTCAGGAGAGCGCCAGGTGACCTCGACGGGTCGTGGGAATTCGGGCAAGGGACGGCGCCGGGGCACGAAACCATGCTGAACGCCCAGCCCGCCCCAGCGCCGACCGGGGTGGGAGGCCCGACCGGGTGGGAGGCGCCGACCTGGGGTGGGGGGCGTCCGCCCCGGAACCATGGAGGAATCGTCGCAAGACCACCCCGGTATCCGGGCGCCGACCAATGAGATGCGGTCGGGAATACGGGGCGTCGCCCGGTAGGGTGAGGAGGCATGAACGTGTTCGAGAACGTCACTGAACTCATCGGCCGCACGCCGCTGGTGAAGATCAACAATCTGTTCCCCGATGCCAAGGCGACGGTGCTGGCCAAGCTGGAGTTCTACAACCCGGCCAACTCGGTGAAGGACCGCATCGGCGTCGCGATCGTGGACGCCGCGGAGGCGTCCGGTGAGCTCAAGCCCGGGGGCACCATCGTCGAGGGCACGTCGGGCAACACCGGCATCGCGCTCGCCATGGTCGGTGCCGCGCGCGGCTACAAGGTGGTGCTGACGATGCCGGAGACCATGTCGAAGGAGCGGCGCGCCCTGCTGCGCGCGTTCGGCGCCGAGCTGGTGCTCACGCCGGGCCCGGAGGGCATGCGCGGCGCGGTCAACAAGGCCAACGAGATCGCCGAGGAGCGGGGCGGCGTCCTGGCCCGCCAGTTCGAGAACCAGGCGAACGTCGAGATCCACCGCAAGACGACCGCGGAGGAGATCTGGAACGACACCGACGGCTCGGTCGACATCGTGGTGAGTGGCGTCGGCACGGGCGGCACCATCACCGGTGTGGGCCAGGTGCTCAAGGAGCGCAAGGCTGACGTGCGCATGGTCGCCGTGGAGCCCGCCGAGTCGCAGGTGCTCGCCGGCAATGCGCCCGCGCCCCACAAGATCCAGGGCATCGGTGCGAACTTCGTCCCCGCGATCCTCGACCGCGACGTCATCGACGAGATCATCCCGGTCGCCTCCGAGGACGCCGTCTCGTGGGCCCGCAAGGCCGCCACCGACGAGGGTCTGCTGGTGGGCATCAGCTCCGGCGCCGCCCTCAAGGCCGCCGGTGAGGTGGCCTCCCGCGCCGAGAACGAGGGCAAGACGATCGTCGTCATCATCCCGAGCTTCGGTGAGCGCTACCTCAGCTCGGTGCTCTACGCCGACCTGCTGGACTGACCCTGAACGGCACCTCCGGGGCCACGGACGCCGCCCGCACGCCGGGCGTGGCCGTGGCCCCGATCCCGTTCGGTTCCTCCACCCGGGGCTCGCTGGGCCTGGAGTGGGAACTCTTCGTCGTGGACGCTGCGACCGGTGCCCTCGCGCCGCGCGCCCCGGAGTTGCTGGACGCCCTGGGCGCGACCGAGGACGGTCCCATCGTCGGTGAGTACCTCACCACGATGATCGAGCTCGTCTCGGGCGTGCACGCCACCGTGCCCGACGCCCTCGCCGAAATGCGCGCCCTGCTCGGCCGGGTCACTGACGCCGCCGCGCCCCTGGGCCTGGCCGTCCTCGCCGCCGGCACCCACCCGGGCGCCCGTCCGGACGACGCCACCGTGAGCCCCGGTGAGCAGTACGCCACCGTCGCCGAACGCAACGCCTGGTGGGGCCGCCGGATGCTGATCTGCGGCACCCACGTGCACGTCGGCGTCCCCGACGTCCGCCTTGCCCTGCCCCTCACCCACTTCCTCGCCGAGACGGCGCCGGTGCTGCTGGCGCTGACGGCGTCCAGCCCCTTCTTCACCGGCGAGGACACCGGGTTTGCGTCGCAGCGCACCATGCTGTTCCAACAGCTCGCCACCAACGGCCTGCCGCCCGACCAGGTGCGGGACTGGCCCGCCTTCGAGGCCTACGTGGCCGACCTGCAGCGCGCGGGCATGGCCACCAAGGCCACCGAGATCCGCTGGGACGTCCGGCCTGCCCCCAAGTTCGGCACCGTCGAGCACCGGGTCGCCGACTGCTCCCCCACCCTGGCCGAGCTGGGTGCCGTCGCCGCCTGGAGCCAGTGCCTCACGGAGTGGTTCTGGCGCCACCACGATGCCGATGACGCCCCGCCCCGCCGACCGGCGTGGTTCGTCCGGGAGAACAAGTGGCGCGCCGCCCGCCACGGCCTCGACGCCCAGCTCATCGACGCCGCGGGCACCCCCGTGCCCCTGCGCGACGAGATCGACCGCTGGCTCGCCGAGCTCACACCGATCGCGTCCGACCTCGGCTGTTCGGACGCCCTCGCCGTCACCACCCGCCTGCTGACCCACGGCACGTCCGCGGAGCGACAACGCGCGCTCGCCACCGACGGCGCGGACCCCGCCACCATCACGAAGGCCCTGATGGCCGAGACGAGCGCCTCGCTCGAGGAGGATCTGTGAAGCCGTTCCTGCACCTGTCGATCCGCGACCACGACGAGGCCGCGGCGGCCGAGTACGACGCCCTGTGCACGTTCACCGGGCTGGAGCCGGACGCCCTCGTCTCGCTGCGCGCCGAGCACGCCCCGCTGCCCGACGTCGACGTGGCCGACTACGCCGGCGTCATCGTGGGCGGCGGGCAGTACAACGCCTCCGACGCCACCAAGTCGGCGGTTCAGCAGCGGGTGGAGGACGACCTCGGCCGCGTCCTGGACGCCGCACTCGACCACGACGTTCCGTTCCTCGGCCTGTGCTACGGCGTCGGCCTCATCACCCAGCGGCTGGGCGGCGTGGTCGACAAGTCCTACGGCGAGCGGCCCGGTGCGGTCGCGGTGTCGCTGACCGACGCGGCGGCGTCCGACCCGGTGTTTGCCGGGCTGCCGGCCACCTTCGACGCCTTCGTGGGCCACAAGGAGGCGTGCGCGGCGCTCCCGCCCGACGCGGTGCTGCTCGCGACCGGCGACGCCTGCCCCGTCCAGGCCTTTCGCGTCGGACGCCGCGCCTACGCCACCCAGTTCCACCCCGAGCTCGACGTGGAACGCCTGGTGGAACGGCTGCGGATCTACGCGCACGCCGGCTACTTCCACCCCGACGAGCTGCCCCAGCTCATTGAGGAGACCCGGGCGTCCGGGGTGCGCGAGGTGCCGTCGCTCATCCTGCGCAACTTCGTCAGCGCGTTCGCGGGCTGAACCTCACTCCTCAGCGTCGCGGGCGATCAGCTCGTGGTGGCGCACGACCTCGCGCACGATGAAGGTGAGGAACTTCTCGGCGAACTCCGGGTCGAGGCCCGCCTCGTCGGCCAGCCCCCGCAGCCGCTCGATCTGGCGCCGCTCCCGCTCCGGGTCGGACGCCGGCATCCCCCGGTCGGCCTTGAGGTGGCCCACGGCCTGGGTGATGCGGAAACGCTCGGCGAGCAGGCACACGAGTGCCCGGTCGAGGTTGTCGATGCTCGCGCGCAGGGCGGCCAGGTCGGCGGGGACATCGCTCATGGGCTCACCCTAACGCCGCGGCGTCCGCGGATCGGGCCGCCTGGGGTCACAATGGACGGGTGCCCGCGCACGACGAACCCTTCTCCGGCCCGGAGCCCACGTCCCCGGTCTGGGTGATCCTCAACCCCAAGGCCGGCCAGTACGCGCGCGCCCGCCGCGAGATCGGCCCGATGTGCGCGGCGGGCGGCCTCGGCGATCCGCACATCGTCACGACCACCCGCGAGGACGCCGGCGGCCCCCAGGCGCGCGCCGCCCTCGCGCGCGGCGCCCGCCAGGTCGTGGTCGGCGGCGGGGACGGCACGGTCCGGGAGGTCGCCGAGGCGCTGGCCGGCTCGGGGGTCGAACTCGGCATCCTGCCGCTCGGAACGGCCAACCTCTTCGCCCACAACCTCGGGCTGCGCACCCGGCACCTGCGCGCGGCAATTCGGCGGGCGCTGCGGCCGGGAGCGACACCGGTCGACGTGGGCTGGGCGAGCTGGCGTCCGGTGTCGGCGGACGGGGTGGTCGGGACGCCGACGCGCGAGCGGGCGTTCCTGGTGATGGCGGGCGTGGGTCACGACGCAGCGACGGTGCACGACACCCGTCCCGAGCACAAGGATCGCCTGGGTTGGCTGGCCTACGTCGCCGCCGGCCTCAGGCGGCTGCGGGCCCACCCCCTTGACATGCGCGTGTCGCTCGACATGACGCCGGCGCGACGCATCCGGACGTGGACGCTCATCGTCGCCAACTGCGGTGCCATCCCGGCCGGGGTGCGGGTGGTGGGCACGGCGTCCCCCTTCGACGGGGTGCTGGACACGCTGGAGGTACCGATCCGCTCACCGCTGCAGTGGGGTGAGGTGGCCGCCAAGGGCATCCTGCACCACGCGCGGGAGGTGACGGCGCTGCGGTACGACCAGGCCCGGACGGTGTGGGCCGTCCCCGACCACCCCACGCCCCTGCACCTGGACGGCGACGTCGTCGGGACGGTCGCCGACCTGCGGGTGCGCGTCCAGGCCGGCGCGTTGCTCGTACGCCGTGGTCGCTGAGTTGTCACCCGGGTCTGGCACACTCACCGGCGTGATGGCTGCGCGGCGTCGGTTCGATCCCTGGTGGTGGGTGCTCAGCACGGAGCTCCGCCGCTCCACGCTGGCCGCCCCCGTGGCCGTGGCGGTGGTGACGTCGGTGTTCGGCCCCAACCCGGTGGCGGCCGAGCCCCACCAGGTCGTGTCGCGCTGGGGTCTCGGGTGGCTGGCCCTGTACCTCGCCGGCTATGTGGCGCTCACCGCGGCGCTGTACCTGCAGCCGTGGCCCCGCCTGGTGCGCTGGGCCGAGGCCTCGCGGGAGCCGACCTGGGTACGCCGGTACGTGCTGCTCCTGGAGCCCGGCTCAGGGCTGGCTGTCATGGTCTCGTACCTGTCGCTGGTGTTCGCGGTGCTGCTCGTCGTGGACCGCTCCCTGGGGGTGGTCGACCTGCTCCTCACGGTGATGCTCCTCATCGCGAGCTGGCTGACGATGCTGCTGTCCTTCGGCCTGGATTACCTGCGCACCGACGGCCGGCACGGCTGGACGCAGCTGCGCTTCCCCGACGATCCGGAGGCGGACGCCGGGGCGCAGCCCTGGGACGACGCGCCCGGCCCCCCGCTAGGCGCACGGGCCGCCGCGCGCCGCCCGGTGGACTACCTCTACTTCGCCGTGGCGGTGTCGACCACGTTCGGCACCACCGACGTGGAGGTCGCCAGCCGCCGGATGCGGCGCAAGGTATCGCTGCACGGCGTCCTGGCGTTTGTCTTCAACACCGTGGTGCTGGCCGTCGCCGTCGGCGCCATCAGCACCGTCGGGTCCTGACCCCGCGGGGCAGGCCGGCTCCTGGAACCCGGTTCCAGGGTGGGCCGACTCACTTGTTCGGGCCGCCGCTGCGCACGATCACCAACGCCCTGGGCTTTCTGCCACACGGCAACGGGGGTTCGTTACGAAGTCGAACGGGGCCGTCGCCTGTGGGTCCACGCCCCTTCCCCATGGGACGCAGGGCCGGGGGGCATCCTCGACCCGAGGCACTGGTTTGGGCACCGCCGTTGTCGCTTGGGCGCACCACGACGGAAAGGACGCACAGGGCGACGCTGGCTCAGCTGACCTGTGACAAGCAGCACGTCGACTCCCACTGCCACCTCGAACGACTCGGTCACGCAGCCACCCACCAGGGGTACAGGTCTTCCCTGCAGGCGCCCCGGATCTGCCGCGATCAACGTGCGTGGAGCCTCTCGGATCGGCACGTCAGTGAGTCAGGCAGGCGGATGCGCTCTTCTTCCGCGGGGGTGCCGCTGCTGCACGGCGGATTCGCCAAGCCCAGTTAGGGTGACGGCGTGGAGAAGGCACGTACGAACAAGGCGGTGTGCTTATTCGGCGGCCCGGCCATTGGCCCCTGCGGTCACCGTCCTTCACTTACGACGCGCTGTATCCCGACGGGTCGATCATCCTCAACGTAGAGGTCGACAAGGTCTTACGTGGTTGTGAGCTGCCGACGGATGCGTGGGTCACGCGTCACGCCGCGGAACGAGCTGCGACGAGGAAGGCCCCGGGGCCTGGGTGGAGCGCGCCACCGGCCGATGGCTGGAGTAGCGACCGTGCGGACGCACTGAATTGCCGCTGTCGGGGCGTAGCGTCCGACCATGCCCCAGCCAGAGACGCGGACAGCAGGAAAACATGACCCAAGAGCGCCCTCGATTGGTGATCCTCCGGGGCAACTCCGCCTCGGGGAATACCACATGTCGCGTTTGACGCTACTGTGCACGCTCTCGACTGCCGGCGTCTGTGTCCTGGATGGCGCTCTCGACCACTGGTGGTGACGACCCATCCGCATTACGCTTATTGCGACTGCTGCGACTGCTGCGACTGCTGCGAGTGTTTCGATTGGAAGGGGTGGGGCGATGAGTGACATCGCGACGCTGGTGCCCGAGCCGACAGACGCGGAGCTGGCGGCCTCGGCGCTACGCGGCCTTGACGCTGCACTGGATGCAGATACTCCGGTGCGGTTGAGCCTGGGCGGGTCGGGGGGGGAGGTGGATGTGCCGCGTTCGGCGCTGGCCGCGCTCGCCCGCGTGCTGGACAGCTTCGCCCACGGTGAGGGCGTGACCCTCGTGCCTGCGCACGCGGAGCTGACCACGCAGCAGGCAGCAGATGCCCTGAGCGTGTCTCGGCCGTTTCTGATCGGGCTGCTCGATGCCGGGCAGATCGCCTACCGCACGGTCGGCACGCACCGCCGGATCAAGGCCGCCTCCCTGATCGGGTACATGCGGGAGGACGACGCGCGCCGGGCGGCGGCAGCGGACGAGCTGGCGGCGGAGGCTCACGCGCTCGGGCTGAGCTGATGGCGCGGGTCGTCGTCTATGACGCGAACGTGTTCTACCCGTCCACGCTCAGAGACGTGCTGATCCGGGTCGGGTTGGCACGGCTGGCGTCGCCGAAGTGGACGGAGCAGATTCTCGATGAGGTGTTCGGCAACCTCCGGAAGAACCGGCCAGACCTCGATCCGGCCAGGTTGGAGCGCACCCGGCGGTTGATGAACGATGCGATCCGCGACGTGACGGTCACCGGCTACGAACACCTGGTCGACCAGCTCAAACTCCCCGACCCCGGCGACAGACACGTCCTGGCTGCTGCGATCCATGCCGGGGGACAGGTGATCGTCACCCGGAATCTGCGCGACTTCCCTGCCCACGCCCTCAGCCCGTGGGGTATCGAGGCTCAGCACCCGGATGCCTTCCTCACCGGGCTTCGCGCAGCGCACCCGGACGTGCTGGACGGGATCGTGACCGCGATCGCTCGCGCCTGGGGCGGCGATGCCACGGCGGTAGACGTGCTGGATCGCCTCGCCGTCGATGCGCCTCGCACCGCAGGGCTGGTGCGCCAAGCGCTCGAAAACCCCACTGCGTAGGCGGGGAACGTCTACAGGCTGCGTGCTGGCCCCTCGCGGTGCGGGTCACTGCGGTACGGGTCGTGAAGTCCCCGCGCCCGCTCTGCCCCTCGCTGACGTGCCGGGTCTTGCTCGACGCGGCTGGTTTCGATGCGTCGGGCGGCTTCGCCTGCTGGCAGGGCGCGGAGTTCATCGGCCTCGGCCTGCCGCGCGGCGGCCTGGGGTGCCCAGGCGGGCAGAGCCTTGGCGGTACGGGGCGGCTCGCCCCAGGCGTCGCGTATCTGCGCTCGCACGGTGGCGGCTTGCTGGGTCGGGGCCTGCTGCTCGTTCCTGGCTTTGCGCCTGCCGAACCTCCCAACGGTGGCGAGTCGGACGTGGGCTGCGGGCTCTTGCTCGACGGCGTCGAAGTAGGCGGCACCGTCGTGCGTGCCCCGCTCACCGTGCGAGCCGAGCACGACGGTCCGACGTTCGTCGTCTACCTCGACGTCCCCCTCGACGAGACGCTCAAGAGACACGCAGGGCGGCCAGGTCAGTCTTGTCCTGCCGCCGTGCAACCCGACGGGAGGCCCATTCTCTTCTTGACGTTGTCGTCGCGACAAGGTCTAGCGTCACCGCCATGACCATCTCAGTGATCGACAGTGCCGCGGGAATGAGCCGGGTTCTGGCCGCAACGCCGGCCGAGCGTGCCGCTCGGGTACGGGAGTTGTGGGACCCGATGGCCGGCATGTACTTCTTCATCCCGGGTGGGATGGACATGGTGAGCGCCCACCACCAGAACTTCGGCTTCCCACTCGCCGGCCCGGACTCACTCGACGACCAGATCCGGCAAGGTCTGGATGAGCTGAGAGCGGCTGATGCCTGGCGTCGCACCCGTGCCGCTGTCAACGAGGGACTGGCGGCACTCACCTCGGTGATGCCCGGCCTGGAGCTTCCCGACCTGCGTGTCCTGCTGCTCCTTGGTGATCCGTCCAACCGGCACTTCTTCGAGGAGGCTGGCGGCATTTCCGGATTCGGCGGAATCAGCGGCTACATCGTCATCACCGTGTGGCCGTCACCAGCCGTGATCGATCGCCTCGAGGCAATTGTGGTGCACGAGTTGCACCACAACGTGCGCTACTCCCCGGGCGGGGTGGTGTGGGATCCCGCCACCGTGACGGTGGGCGAGCACGTGATCTCTGAAGGCCTGGCCGACATGTTCGCGGTAGAGCTGTATGGGCAGCGCGGCTACACCCACTTTGTCAGCGACGCCACCCGCAAGGACGACGCTGTTCTCGCCAAGGTCGTCTCCGGGCTCGGCGTGACCGGTATGTCCGACTTCGCGTCTTGGGTGCTCGGCGACGCCACAGCCGAGTTCTTCGGGGCCGCGCCCGTGGGGCTGCCGACAGGTGCCGGGTACGCGGCTGGCGCCCGACTCGTGGGGGCCTACCTCGACGTGACCGGAACTACTGCAGCGACGAGTACTCGGACGCCCGCGGCCGATATCCTCGATGTAGCGCTGCCACGGTTCGGCTTGGAGCCGGGCGCGGAACACTAGCCCCCGACCCAGGACGACACGACTCACGCAGATTGGGGCCAGCAGTGGAGTGGACCGTGCACGAGCTCGCCGAACGCGCGGGGATCAGCGGCCGCACCCTGCGCCACTACCACCGCATCGGCCTACTCGCTCCTGACCGGGTCGGTTCCAACGGCTACCGGTACTACGGGCCCCGCGCCGTCGCACGGTTGCAGCGGGTTCTGCTGCTGCGCGGCACTGGCATGCCGCTGGCTCAAATCGCAGCAGCCCTCAGCGCTTCGACATCGACCGCGACTGAGGTCGAAGCCTTGGTCACTCAGCTTGAGGCGCTCCATTCCGAACAGCTCGCCCTCGAACGTCGAATCCACGCGGTGGAACACACCCTGCAGATGCGCCAAGAAGGACGCGAACCGCAAATGGACCTCATGCTTCAAGGCTTCAATGACGCCTACGAGGACGATGTGGTCCGCCGCTGGGGGCGAGAAGCCTTCGAGGCCTCGAATCGGTGGTGGCACGAAATGACGGTCAACCAGCAGCGTGACT
Source organism: Propioniciclava soli (assembly GCF_038502305.1). NCBI lineage: Bacteria > Bacillati > Actinomycetota > Actinomycetes > Propionibacteriales > Propionibacteriaceae > Propioniciclava > Propioniciclava soli. The sequence goes on along the minus strand of NZ_CP115965.1, from coordinate 1,128,246 downwards.
GGAAGACCAGGAACGAGGCCCTCGTTGAGCAGTGGGACCAACTTGCGAAAGATGGCGAGACCCCTGGGTCCTTCGCAGCGCAGCAGCATGCCGCAACCCATATCGCCTGGTTCGCCCAAATCCCCGGCACCCCGACCCACGCAGGCGACGAGGCCGGTGCCGCCGCCATGATCTGCGGAATGGCCGACATGTACGAGACCAACCCCGACTTCCACCACACCTTTGGCGGTCCCGACGTCGCCCGCCTCGCCGCCGACGCTCTCCGAATCCACGTGGGAGCCTCAACGGGCTGAAACCAGTCGGCCACGGGCGCTCCAGGGGCCACGACTCAAGGCCCATCAGGGATGTTGACCAAACGGATGCTTGGTGAAGGAGAAAGGGTCTCCCGGGTCCAGGCGCACTGCCAGCTCGTCGCCGTTGTCAGCGACGACCGTGACCGGACTCTCTAACCATGTCAGGCCGTGCAGTGTCCACCAGGGGGCACGGCAGCTGTGTCGACGGATCGGTGAGCGCACCGTCATCCCCCTGCGCGAGCCAGAGCCACCGTCAGGCTGCTGCCCACAGGGTGGTCAGGTGCCTGGCCGCGGCTTACCCTGAAATCATGAAGCGCGTCGGATTGCTGGCCATGGTCGCCGGCACGGCTGGGGTGGTCGCCCTGGCCTTGTCGGGCTCAGACCTTCTCGCCGTGCCCTTGGGGGTCGTTGTGGTGGCCGGGCTGTCCCTGTGCCTGGGGCTACCGGGCCGCGCTTGGAGTCGCTTCCTCGCGGAGGTCGTCGTAGGCCTTGCTGTCGCCCTTGGCCTGACCGTGCTGGTGATGCTCGCCCTGTTCAGGTTCGGCCCGTGGGCTGACCCGCCGGGTATGGATGCACTCCATGCTGTCCTCTCGGCTGTCGCGATCGCCGCTGCGTCGTGGCGTGCATGGCGACGGTCCCCCGCCTCCGGTGGTCACCCGGGTGTCGGCGCTGGTGAGTTCTTCTCGCCTGCGGGGGGCTTCGAGAAGGGGTGATTGGCCGGGTCCTGACCCCGCGGGGCTGGCCGGCTCCTGGAACCCGCGCGGCGCGGCCGCGTCCGCTGGCTAGGGTGGAGATCATGTCGTCGCCCACCCTGCTCGCCTCGCTCCTGGCCGGTCGCACCTCGCGGACGGAGGAGCAGCAGGTGCTGGCGCTGCTGCGGATGGCGTCGGCGTCCGCGTTGGATCGCATCCTGCTCGAGACCGACGCCGCCGAGCTGATCGGCAGCCTGGACGACCGCCGCTTCGGCCCGGCCAACCGGACGGCCGTGCGTGACCTGCTCGTGGCGCGGATCGGCGACCTCAGCATCCAGGCCCGCGCCAACCTCGCCTACGGGCTGCAGGCCGGGCCCACGTCGCGGGCAGATGCGGAAGCTATCCGCGCGGTGTTCCTCTCCTGCCGCGGGGAGGACCTCACTCGCCTGAAGAACGCGATGAACATGCGCACCGACTCCCACGACCTGGAAGGTCTGGTCTATTCCGACGTCGGGAGCCCCACCATCCGTGCGGAGATCCTCAACCACATCGCCCGCGAGGCCGCCGGCGTCGAACCGGGCGAGGCGAAGGTGCTGTGCGACATCGACGACACCGTCGTCTGCGCGCTGCACGACCGGCGCTACCCGCGCGGCACGATCTACCCCGGCATCCTGGCCCTGTTGGACGCCCTCGACCGCGGCCCCGACGACGAGCCGTTCTCGATGGGCGACCTGACGTTCGTCACGGCCCGCCCCGGTGACGCGTTCGGCCTCATCGAGAACCACACGCGCGCGTCCCTGCGCCGCGCCGGCATCGCCCACCACTCGGTGATGACCGGCACCGTCCAGGCCCTGTTCACCTGCGACCTCATGGCCGGCCGCAAGATCGCCAACATCGAGCACTACCACGCACTGTTCCCCGAGTACCGGCTGCTGTTCATCGGCGACTCCGGCCAGGCCGACATCCGCGTCGGCGACACCTTGTGGCAGCGGCTGGAGCACGCGCTCGACATCGTGTTCATCCACGACGTCGTGCACACCTCGGACGCCGAGCGTGCGCGCCTGCGCGGCGAACGCATCCACCTCGTCGACACCTATGTCGGGGCGGCCCGCATCGCCCACGAGCGTGGCCTCATCGCCCGCGCCGGCCTCGACCGGGTGGTGCAGGAGTCGCTGTCCGCGCTGGCCGAGATCCGCTGGAGCAGCGTGGAGCAGGAGCGGGCCACCCGGGCCCTGTTCGAGCGGGACGCCGCCCTCGGCTGAGCCGCCGCCCCCAGCGCCCAGCCGGGCCTGTGGCCCGCTGGGTCACGCCAGGAAGGCGCGGGCGATGGCCAGGGCGTCGGACGAGCCACCGGGGGCGTCCTCGCAGAACACGGCGACCGCGAGGTCGCCGGCGACGACCACGACCCAGCCGTGGTGGCGCACCGGTGAGCCCCAACTCGCCGTGCCGGTCTTCGCCAGCACGCGCACGCCCGGGTGGGCGGCGGCGATCCCCCCGAGCTCGGCGGCGGTGCCGTCCGTGACCGCCGCGCCCATGAGCGAGGCCAGGGCGTCCGCCTCGGCCTGGGTCAGTGGGGTGGCGGCGGACGTCCGCCCTGGCTCCTCGACGAGCACCGGGTCGACGGTGTGACCGGCCGCCACCGAGGCGGCCACCGTCGCCATCCCGAGCGGCGAGGCCAGCACCCGGCCCTGCCCGATGAGCGCAGCGGCCCGCTCGACGTCGGTGCCCTCGGCCGGCACGGCGCCCGAGAACGAGCCGACCACCAGGTTCTTCTCCCCCGTCAGCCCCAGGGACGCCGCGGCGTCCGCCACCTGCTCCGGCGTGAGCGTGGCCGCCTGGGCCAGGAAGGCGCTGTTGCACGACCACGCGAACGCGGTGCGCAGCGGCACGTCACCCAGGGCGGCGGCCGGGTAGCCCGCCCAGTTGTCGAACCGGTACCCGTCCACCGTCAGGCCGTCGGTGCACGGCACGAGCGCATCGGGCGTGGCACCGGCGCGGAGCATGGCCAAGGCGGTCACGATCTTGAACGTCGAACCGGGCGCGAACTGGCCCAGCGTCGCGGTCGAGTGGCCCGCCGAGCCCGGGCCGGACGCGGCGGCGAGCACCGCGCCATCGGAGGGCCGGATCGCCACGAGCGCGCTGGCGCCCGTCGGCCCGCCCGGGGTGGCGGCGGCGTCCGCCAGCACAGCCTCGGCGGCCTCCTGCACGCCGACATCGATCGTCGTGCGCACCGCCGCGCCGTCGAGGGCGTCGACCCTGAACAGCTCCCGAGCCGGCGGCGGCACGCCCTCACCGACGGCCTCGACGACGAAGCCGGTCGTGCCGCCGAGCACGTGATTGCGCGCCTCCTGCAGGCCGCCGCGGCCCACCAGGTCACCGCCGCGGATGGTGCCGCCGGAGGCGTCCACCTGCTCGGCCGTCGCCTCCCCCACCGCGCCCAGCAGCGGCCGAGCGAACGTCGCCGTCCGCCCCAGCGGGCGGGTGGTCTCCAAGGCGCGCACGCCGATCCACCGCTGCGCCGCCCGGGCCAGCTCCGCCTCGGCCGGCACCAGGGCCCGCAGCACCCGCGCCTCCACGAAAGCCCGCGGGCCGGCGCCGCGCACCTGCGCGACGAACCGCTCGGCGTCCAAACCCAGCAAGCCGGCGATCTGCGCGGCGGACGCCTCGGCCGTCGCGGCATCGGTGAGCGTCTTGTCGATACCGACCCGCAGCGCCGGCTGGTTCCAGGCCAGGGGCTCGTCGCGCTGCCCCAGGATGGGCCCGCGCACCGGCGCCAGCCGCGTCGCCCGCAGGTGCTCCCCCGGCTGCAGGCCGGGGGCCACGGCCTCGGGGGCGTAGACGGCGCGCCAGTCACCGAAGGCCGCCGGCGCCACCGCCTGCCCCGGCTCCCCGCGCCGCAGGTCGATGGCCGTCGCGTACTCCCAGGCCGGCTTGCCCTCGTGGATCACCCATGACCAGGCGAGATGGGCCCGCAGCGTCCCGTCGGGCCTGCTCTCGAGCTCCTGCACGGCCACCGTGGGCCGCAGGTCACCCATGCCGGCGTAGATCTCGGTCAGCGCGCCGGCGTCCGGCGCGGTGAACAGCGCGTCGTCGAGGACTCCGGAGGCGAAACCGGCGGCCACGTCGTGCGCCACCTGCGCGGCCCGTTGGCCGGGCCGCACCGCGAACCACCACACCCCCGCCGCGATGAGCAGGACGAGCGCCACCGCCGCGGCCACGAGCCCGCGGGTCGTCGGCGCCTCCTGCGGGGCGCGCATCAGGCGTGGACGACGATCTCGACCTTCTGGAACTCCTTGACCTCGGTGTACCCCGTGGTGCCCATCGCCTTGCGCAGCGCCCCGACGAGGTTCATCGTGCCGTCCGGGGTGTGCGAAGGCCCGAGCACGATCTCCTCCAGCGTGCCCGCGCGGCCCATGCGGACGCGCTCACCGCGCGGCAGGCGGGCGTGCCACGCCTCCGGCCCCCAGTGCCAGCCCCGGCCGGGCGCCTCCGCGGCGCGGGCCAGCGGCGTCCCGACCATGCAGGCATCCGCCCCGCAGGCGATCGCCTTGGCGAGGTCGCCCGAGCGGCCCAGGGCCCCGTCGGCGATGACCTGCACGTAACGGCCACCGGACTCGTCCATGTAGTCGCGCCGCGCCGCCGCCACGTCCGCGATCGCGGACGCCATCGGCACCTCGACGCCCAGCACGTGCCGCGTCCGGCCCGTCGCGCCGCCGCCGAAGCCCACCAGGACGCCGGCTGCACCCGTCCGCATGAGGTGCAGCGCCGCCTGGTAGGTGGCGCACCCGCCGACGATGACGGGCACGTCGAGCTTGCGGATGAACTCCTTGAGGTTCAGCGGCTGGGCGTCGTGGCTGACGTGCTCGGCCGAGACCGTCGTGCCGCGGATGACGAAGAAGTCGACCCCCGCCTTCTCCACGGCGGACGCGAACTCCTGCGTCTGCTGGGGGCTGAGCGCGCCGGCCACCGGGACGCCCGCGTCCCGGATCTGCTGCATGCGCGCCCCGATGAGTTCGGCCTTGATCGGCTCCTCGTAGAGCTCCTGCATCCGGCGGGTCGCGGCGCCGGCGTCGGAAATGCCGCCGAGTTCCTCGAGCAGGGGCTCGGGGTCGTCATAGCGCGTCCACAGCCCCTCGAGATTGAGCACGCCCAGCCCGCCCAGGCGCCCGAAGGCGATGGCCGTCTCGGGCGACATCACCGAGTCCATCGGCGCCGCCATGAGCGGGAAGTCGAAGGTCAGCGCGTCGATCGTCCACGCCAGCCGGACGTCCTCGGGCGAGCGGGTGCGCCGCGTGGGCACGATGGCGATGTCGTCGAAGCCGTAGACTTGGGTGGCGCGCTTGGCGCGTCCGATCTCGATCACGAAAGTCTCCTCGGTCGTGGGAAAGGTGGGTCAGCGGGACGAGTAGTTCGGCGCCTCGACGGTCATCTGGATGTCGTGGGGGTGGGACTCGCGCAGGCCGGCCGACGTGATCCGCACGAACCGGCCCTTGGCCTGCAGCTCGGGCACGGTGCGGGCCCCGGAGTAGAACATCGACTGGCGCAGGCCGCCGATGAGCTGGTGGGCGACCGCGGCCAGCGGCCCCCGGTAGGCCACCTGCCCCTCGATGCCCTCGGGCACGAACTTCTCATCCGTGGTCGAGGAGGCCTGGAAGTAGCGGTCGGAGGCGTAGCTGCCGGCCGTGCCGCGGGCCTTCATCGCACCGAGACTGCCCATGCCGCGGTAGCTCTTGTACTGCTTGCCGTTGATGAACACCAGGTCGCCCGGGCTCTCGTCACAACCGGCCAGCAGGGAGCCGAGCATCACGGTGTTCGCGCCGGCGACGAGCGCCTTCGCGATGTCGCCGGAGTACTGCAGCCCGCCGTCGCCGATCACCGGGACGCCGGCCGGCCGGGCCGCGCGCGCCGCCTCGTGGATCGCCGTCACCTGGGGGACGCCGACGCCCGCGACCACGCGGGTCGTGCAGATCGAGCCCGGGCCGATGCCGACCTTGACCCCGTCCGCGCCGGCCTCGATGAGCGCCTTGGCCCCCTCAAACGTGCCGATGTTGCCGCCGACGATGTCGACGCCGGCCGCGCGCGGCTCGGCCTTGAGGCGCCGGATGAGGTCCATCTCGGAGCGGCTGTGCCCGTGGGCGGTGTCGGTGACGATCATGTCGACGCCGGCCTCGACGAGACCCATGGCCCGCTCCCACGCGTCGCCGAACGTGCCGACCGCGGCGCCGACGCGCAGGCGGCCGTGGTCGTCCTTCGTCGCGAGGGGGTACTTGTCGGACTTCACGTAGTCCTTCAGCGTGATGAGCCCGGTGAGCCTCCCGTCGGCGTCCACCAGGGGGAGCTTCTCGATCTTGTGCTGCGCCAGCAGGCGCAGGGCGTCCTCGGGCGCGATGCCCGGGTGCCCGGTGACCAGCGGCATGCGCGTCATCACGTCGCCGACGCGGCGGGCGGGGTCGTCCTCGAAGCGCATGTCGCGGTTGGTGATGATGCCGACGAGGCGGTTCGCGTCGTCCACCACCGGCAGCCCGGAGATGCGGTACCGGCCGCACATCTCGTCCACCTCACCGATCGTGGCATCGACGCTGGTGGTGATCGGCTGGTCAACCATGCCTGCCTCGGAGCGCTTCACCCTATCGACCCGGCCCGCCTGGTCGGCCGCACTCATGTTGCGGTGCAGGATGCCGAGGCCGCCCTGGCGGGCCATGGCGATGGCCATGCGCGCCTCGGTGACCGTGTCCATCGCCGCGCTGATCAGGGGCACGCGCAGCGTGATCGAGCGGGAGACCTGGGTCGTCGTGTCCACCTCGGCCGGCACGACGTCGCTCTCGTTCGGCTGGAGCAGCACGTCGTCGAAGGTCAGCCCGAGGGGGAGGAAGGGTCTGGGAACACCGGCAGGGGTCAGGTCGTCGAACGACATTGGGATGCGGCACCTCTCCGTGGACGTGGGCCGCCAGTCTATCCCCCGGCTCGGGGCTCAGATCTCGAGCTGCTCCCCGTGCCAGACGACGGTCTGGACGGCGTTCCACACCACGAACGCGACGACGAGCACGGCCAGCGCCCGCCACTGCCGCCGGCTCAGGGGCACCAGGCCGAGCACGGCGAGGCTCCACGGCAGGTACCAGGGGTGCAGCGCCTGGCCCAGCAGCGCCACGGCCAGGGAACCCCAGCCGACGGCCGCGAGGGGGCGGTCGCTGAACCGGACGACACACCAGGCGAGCACGACGAGGAGCACCGCGTTGGAGACCGCGCCGACGACCGCGCGGAACAGCGTCGCGTCCAGCCCCCAACCGTCGACGGCCCACCCTCCCCACTGCGAGAGCAGCGCGAAGGGCGCCACCGTGCCCGCCTCCCCCATCAGGGCCAGCCAGGCGACCCAGCCGAAGCCCTTGCCGCTCGCCAGGCTGATCGCCGCGAACACCGCGAGCGTGACGGCCGTCACGCCCACCGTTCGGACGCCGAGCCGCACCAGCCGTTGCCCCAGCGGCAACCGGGCCAGCTCGGCGAGCACGGGCAGGCCGGCGATGGCCAGCACCATCAGGCCCGCCTGTTGTTTGAACGCCATCGCGACGCCCACCAGGGCGGGCGCGGCCAGCCACAGCAGCCACGGCGTCACCCGGGACGCGGGGCGCTCCAGGGCCACCACCGTCACCCAGACCGCCGCGAGCGCCACGCCCACCATGGGGGCGTCGTTGTGCGCACCGCCCAGAAAATGCACGACGAGGAGCGGATTCAGCAGCCCCCACCACTGGGCGCGACCGGCCGCGTCCGGATCGGTTGGGCGGATGAAGCGCGCGATGCGGGGCAGCACGAGCGCCAGCAGCACCACCCCCACGACCACGGGCCACCGCATCGCGACCACCGACCAGTACGGGTGGTTACCGGTGAGGCCCACCACGACCTGGTTCACGACCAGCGACAGGGCGGGGTACGCGACCCCACTGCCGACCCACAGCGGGTCGACGCCGGACGCGAACGGCCCCCCGGCGCTGGCCAGGCCATCGCGGTACACCGAGCCGCCGGCGTTCTCGATCCACCCCGCATCGGCGTAGAGCACGGCGTCGTTGCTGAGCACGGGCGGCAGCGCCAGCAGCGGCAGCGACCACAGCGCGAGCAGCCACCCGGGCCGCTCGACGGGGCGGACGCCGTCACGCACCCGCAACGCCCACCACACCCCGCACAGGGCCACCACCCCCAGCACGACGGCCACCCTGTTGAGCGGGATCGGGAGGGCCGCCCCCACCGCGTTCACCCACCCGGCCGGCCAGCCGGCGGTGTCGAACGCGAACTCCGGGTGGGCGGACCCCCACGCCACGAGCGCGGTCGCCAGCGTGCCCCCGGCCGCGGCCACCCCCCAGGGGAGGCCGGGCCTCGCGGATTCGCGCACGCCACGGGCCCCTTGCCGCTCGCTCACCCGGCCCTCCTGTCGTTTGCGACGTGGTCGATGCGGCACCAGCCTAGGACGTGTCGGCCTCCACCCACGCCGCAGCCGACGGCCCGGCGTGCCCACGAACCCCGCGTCACCCTAGGGTGGGTGGCATGCCGACCACGCCGCCACCGCCGCACGCCCTGCCGGCTCCGCGTCCGCTGCCGCCGCCCCCGCCGCCGCCGTGGTATCTGCCACCCGCCGCGACGGGGCGCAGCCGGGCCCCCGACCTGGCGCGGGGCGTCATGCTGCTGCTGATCGCCTGGGCCAACTCCACCTGGTACCTGTGGGGGCGGGAGTCGGACGCGGCGTCCTGGACGTCGGCGCACCCCGCCGACGGCGGGCCGCTCGACCGGGCCTTGCGGGCCGTCATGGCCGTCGCGATCGACGGCCACGTCTACCCGATGTTCGCGTTCCTGTTCGGGTACGGCATGGTGCAGCTGGCCCGCAGCCGCGTCGCCCGCGGCTGGAGCCCGCCGGCCATCGTGCGGCACCTGCAGCGTCGCCACGCTTTCATGCTGCTCTTCGGCTTCGCACACGCGCTGCTGCTGTTCGCCGGCGACGTGCTCGGCGCCTACGGGTTGGCCGGGCTGGTGCTCGTCGCGCTGCTGTTCGGGGCGCGCGACCGCACCCTGCTGGTGTGGACCGTCGTGTTCGCCTGCCTGTTCTGCTCCCCCGCCCTGCTCACGGTGGTGGCGGCGCCGTTGCTGTGGTGGCTCACCCGGGACGCCCCCGAGCTCGATGCGGCCGATCTCGGGGCGGCGGGCCTGGACGCGGTGCCCTTCGGCTCGCTGGCCGACCTCTTCGCCGGTCAGACGAACTACCTGGTGGCAGCGCTCGTGCGTGCCGTGCTGTGGCTGGTCTCCACCCCCAGCGTGGTGTTGGGCTTCACCGTGCCCGCAATGATCCTGCTCGGCTGGCTGGCGGCCCGCCGCGGCATCCTGGAACGCCCGGCCGAGCACCGCCGCCTGCTCACCCGGGTCGCCGTCGGCGGCCTGGGGCTGGGCTGGCTGGGCGGGGTGCCGCTGGCGCTGGAGCATCTGGGCGTGCTGGTGTTGCCCGTGACGGTCAGCTGGGCCCCCATGACCCTCAGCTATGCCCTCGGCCCGTTCGCCGGTGTCGGCTACGTGGCGCTGTTCGGCCGGCTAGCCGCGCGTGATCGGGCCCCGGGGCCGGTCGGCCGGGCCGTCGCCGCGCTTGGCCAGCGGTCGCTCTCGGGCTACCTGTGGCAGTCGATCGTCATGGCGCCACTGCTCGCCGCGTGGGGATTCGGCCTGGGCGCCCACGTCACCACGGCGGGCGTCCTCGCGATCGCCTCGGGAGTGTGGCTCGCATCGGTCCTGATCGCCGCACGGCTCGGAGCACGCAACCGCCCGGGCCCGTTCGAGGCACTGCTGCGGCGCCTCATCGGACCTCCGGACGCCGCCCAGGTGCGGGGGAACCCGGCACCGGAGATCCGGACGCCGCCGCACGGCCCGGGAGCCCCTCCCGCAGCAACGGACGCACCCGGTAGCCGATGACCTCGCGCAGGTAGACGCTCGTCGAGGTGCGGACGATGCCGGGGCAGAGCCGGATGTCCTCAGCGACCCGATAGAGGTCGTCGGGGTCGCGGGCCACCACCCGGATCACGAGGTCCGTCTCCCCCGCCGGCGCCAGGCACTCCAGCACCTCAGGGATGCGGCGCAACGCGGCGATCGCGTCCTCCAGGAAGTGCTGGTCGAGCTCGGCGCTGACCGTGGCGGCCAACCGGTGGCCCAGCGCGGCCGGGGGCACCATCGTGGACGCGAGCCGCAACAACCCCTCCGTCCGGTAGCGCTCCAGGCGGGCCTGCACCGTGCCGCGGGCCAGCCCGGTGCGCTGCGCCAGCATGAGCACCGTCATGCGCGGGTCAGCGTCCAACTCCAACAACAGGCGGCGGTCGGTGGCGTCCAACTGGTACACGGCGGTGCTCCTCCGGGGGCGGGCTGAGTGGCTCGGGCGGGCGTCCTGATCAATCCTGACCGTGCACGCGGACGCGCAGTGATCAGATTGCCCACCAGTATGGCACTCGCTTGTGCAGCAGTGCCGCTGTGGGGTGAAGTGGTGCACACAACAGGGCCGGTACTCCCACAAGGAGCCACCGCCCGAGGACCTCAGAGGGCGGCGGCCGCGATCCGGACGCCGGCCGGGCCCGCACCGCACACCCACGGTCGGCCGCGTCCACCGGCACCACCACGCGAACGGGCCCCGCACAAAGATGTGCGGGGCCCGTCGGCGTACCCGGGAGGGGTGCGGCGCCAGCTCAGTGCTGGTGGCCGTCCTCGTCCTCGTCGGGCTTGTCGACCACGAGGGTCTCGGTGGTGAGCAGCAGCGCGGCGATGGACGCGGCGTTGGCCAGCGCGGAGCGCGTGACCTTCACCGGGTCGATCACACCAGCGGCGACGAGGTCGCCGTACTCACCGGTGGCGGCGTTGTAGCCGCTGCCCGGCTGGAGCTCGGCCACCTTGGCCACGATGACGTAGCCCGGCTCGCCACCGTTCTCGGCGATCCAGCGCAGCGGCTCGACCAGCGCCTTCTCGACGATCTTGACGCCGGCCTTCTCGTCACCGCTCTTGCCGAGGCCGTCGGAGAGCACCTTGCCGGCGTGGACGAGGGCCGAGCCGCCACCGGCGACGATGCCCTCCTCGATCGCCGCGCGGGTCGCGCTGACGGCGTCCTCGATGCGGTGCTTCTTCTCCTTCATCTCGACCTCGGTCGCGGCACCGACCTTGATGACGCACACGCCACCGGCGAGCTTCGCGACGCGCTCGGAGAGCTTCTCGCGATCCCACTCCGAATCGGTGCGGCCAATCTCGGCGCGGAGCTGCTCGACGCGCCCCTCGACTGCGGACGCCTCGCCGGCGCCGTCGACGATGGTCGTGTCGTCCTTGGTGACGACGACGCGGCGGGCGCGGCCCAGCACGTCGAGGCCCACCTGGTCGAGCTTGAGGCCGACCTCGGCGGCGACGACCTGGCCACCGGTGAGGATCGCGATGTCCTCCAGCATGGCCTTGCGGCGGTCACCGAACGCGGGCGCCTTGACGGCCACGGAGGTGAAGGTGCCGCGGATCTTGTTGACGACCAGCGTGCTGAGCGCCTCGCCGTCCACGTCCTCGGCCACGATGAACAGGGTGCCGGAGGCGCCGATGACCTTCTCCAGCAGCGGGAGCAGGTCGTTCATCGAGCTGATCTTGCCCGAGTGGATGAGGATGTACGGGTTGTCCAGCACAGCCTCCATGCGCTCGGGGTCGGTCACCATGTACGGCGACAGGTAGCCCTTGTCGAACTGCATGCCCTCGGTGAACTCGAGCTCGGTGCCGAAGGTGTTGGACTCGTCGACGGTGATGACGCCGTCCTTGCCCACCTTGTCGAACGCCTCGGCGATGAGCTCGCCGATCTCGGCGTCACGGCTGCTGATGGTCGCCACGTTCGCCATGTCGGCGGTCGTCTCGACCTGCTTGGCCGCGCCGCGCAGCTCGTCGCCGACGGCCTCGACGGCCGCCTCGATGCCCCGCTTGAGGCCGACGGGGTTGGAGCCGGCCGCGACGGCGCGCAGGCCCTCGTGGACGAGCGCCTGGGCGAGCACGGTTGCGGTGGTGGTGCCGTCACCGGCGACGTCGTTCGTCTTGGTGGCGACCTCCTTGGCGAGCTGGGCGCCGAGGTTCTCGTACGGATCGGTGAGCTCGACCTCCTTGGCGACGGTCACGCCGTCGTTGGTGATCGTCGGGGCGCCCCACTTCTTGTCGAGCACCACGTACCGGCCCTTAGGGCCGAGGGTCACCTTCACCGTGTTGGCGAGGGCATCCACGCCACGCTCGAGCGAGCGGCGGGCCTCCTCGTCGAACTGAAGGATCTTTGCCATGGGTGGTTACTTCCCTATCGCTTGGTTGGTGTGGACCGGGCTCACTTGGAGACGACGGCGAGGATGTCGCGCGCGTTGAGCAGCAGGTAATCCGTGCCGTCGTACTTCACCTCGGTGCCGCCGTACTTGCTGAAGATGACGACGTCGCCCTCGGCGACGTCGAGCGGGACGCGGTTGCCCTTGTCGTCGATGCGGCCGGGGCCGGTCGCCACGACCTTGCCCTCCTGCGGCTTCTCCTTGGCGGTGTCGGGAATGACCAGACCCGAGGCGGTGGTGGTCTCGGCCTCGAGGGGCTGGATGAGGATGCGGTCCTCGAGCGGCTTGATCGTGACGGCCACGATGGGTGCCCTTTCCTTGGTTCGTCCCCCCGCCGGTCGGCGGGTGGGTGGTTCATTGGTGTTGCGCCGTCCCCTGCGTCGTCGCGGTGCCGCCGGGGCTGGCACACTCGGGTGTCGAGTGCCAGAAGCGACGCTACACCCGAGTTAGCACTCGTTCAACCTGAGTGCTAAGCCGCGTCGTGCGGTGCTAGGACGCGGTGCGTTCGGCGACCAGGGCCACCGCCCCGCGCTCGGTGGGGGTGAGGATCAGCGTGGCGGACGCCCGCCCCGTCGGCTTCAGCCGCTTGCGCAACGCCGCCGGATCGACGTCCAGGCCACGCTTCTTGATCTCCAGGGTGCCGATGCCGCGCTCGCGCACCCAGGCCCGCAGCACCTTCTCGTCGAACGGCAGCACGTCCAGCACGCGGAAGCACGTCGCGAACGGGGTGGGCAGCGCGGCGTCCGCCGTGAGGTAGGCGATGCCGGACGCCACCCGGTGCGCCCGCAGCAGCCCGGCCAGCTCGTCCACCAGGCCCGCGCGGACGACCGCGCCGTCCGGCTCGTAGACGAACGCGGCCACGGGCCCCACGTCGGCGGGTGGTCGGCCCGACCCGGGCAGCTCGACCCCGTCGACGACGGCGGTGCGCGCCCCGCCGGCCAAGCCCGGCCCGGCCCACACCGCGCACTCGACCACGGTGCCCGCGTCCGAGACCCACTCCGCGTCGGCACCCGGGGGCAGCACAGCATGCGGTACGCCGGGGCCGAGTTTCACGCACGCCGGACGCGTCCCGTCCAGCAGCGACGCCACGAACGGCCAGGGCGGGCTGAGGTCCTCCACCCGCCACGAGCGGCCGGACGCCGTGCGCCGGGCCGGGTCGGCGAAAACGGCCGTGTCGGACGCCGACAGCTCCGGCCAGCGCTCCTCGGCGTCGCCGGTCACGACCTCGCGGCCCAGGTTGGCGGCGGCGAAGACGGCGGTCGCCTCGTCGCGCTCCACGGCGACCACGTCGAGCCCCCCGTCCAGCACCGCGAGGGCGTCTGCCCCGATGCCGCAACCGAGATCGACCACCCGCCTCGCCCCCAGGGCGGCGAACCGCCGGGCGCGCCGCACCGCCACCTCAGCCCGGGTGGCCTGCTCCAACCCGTCGGGGGTGAGGAACAGCCTCTCGGCGCGGTCACCGAACTTCGCCCGGGCGCGACGCCGCAGCGCCACCTGGGCCAGCGCCGCGGCGGCCAAGTCGGGTGCGGTAAGGGCGCGCAGCCGCGTCCCGGCGGCCAGCGACGCCGGGTCGGCCTCCGCGGCGGCGGCGGCCAACACCGGCCGGGCGGCGTCCGAGACCAGCCAGCGGGCGACGTCAGGATCCATGCCCCTATTCTGCGATGTCGACCGCCACGCCGCTCGGATGGTCGACCGCGCCGCCGTCTCGTCCCCGCAACGTGCAGCCCACCAGCTCCACCGAGCGAACGCCCCCGGAGACGGCCATCACGGTCTGGTTCGGGTCGGCGGAGAACACGCTGTCGTGGGCGACGAGCGTGCCGGATCCGACGAAGGTCGCCGCGCCGGAGTAGGACGACTCGCGGATGTTGGAGGCGAACGTCATCCGGTTCAGGGTGACTGTGGTGTTCTCCCCCATCACGTAGAGCCCCTCGTGCCGATTGTTGTTGAAGCGGCAGTCGTTGAACACGGCCTCGCCACCACCCCCACCCTCCACGATGAGGCCCACGTAGCTGTCGACGCCGCTGCAGCGGTTGACGGTGATGGAGTGGGGACGCCGCACGTAGAAGGCGGCATAGGTGGCGATGCCTTGCGGCCGGCCGTTGCGGGCAAAGGTGCAGTCCTCCACCAGCACCGTGGTGGAGGCCGAATCGGGGGCGACGTCGACGTAGAGGAATCCCCGCCCCGCGTTGTCGTTCGCCGTGCACCGCCGGAACACGATGTCGTCGAAGGCCCACGTCGGGCCGTGGGACTCGACGTCGATGCCGGCCCTCGGTTCGAGGTCACCGTGGCCGTTGGCGTGGAAGGTGGAGTCTTCACACAGCAGCCTGGCGCACGAGGTGATCGAGATGCCGTTCCGGTCATTGTCGTGGCACGCCACCCGGGCCAAGGTGACGTCCTGGCTCGGGCGCCGGTCGGCGCCGACGTAGATCCCGTCGCCCAGGGCACGGCACGCCTCGAGGTCGGTCAGGGTCACCGACCGGGCGTTGTTGACCTGGATCGCGTGACGCCACTCCGTTCTGTCCCCCCGGTAGTCGGCGCGGTTCGCGTCCCAGACCCCGCCGACGACCGTGACGTCGCGCCGGCCGGTCAGGTCGAGCAGCACGCCGTGCGTGCCGGGCACGCGGCACACGAAGGTCGACCCCAGCGTGACCAGGCGGACGCCGTCGGGCGGGGTGACCGGCTCGGTGCGCTCGTAGGTTCCGGGCCGTACGACGATGTCGCGCATCGTGCCCCGGTAGGAACGCAGGGACGCGAACGCCTCGTCGAGGCGCTCGCCGTCGATCGCTGCCTCCCAGTCCACGGGCGGGTCGAGCGGGATGTCGGTCGGCTGGGGGGTCGGGGTGGGGGGGGGCGTCGGCGTGGGCGTCGGCGTCGGCGTTGGCGGGGGGGTGGGCGTCGCGGTCGGCGTGGGGGTGGGCGTCGGCGTGGGGGTCGACGTCGGCGTGGCCTGCCCCCCGGGTGTCCGGGCGCAGCCGACCAGACCGGCGGCACCTCCCCACAGCAGCAGGCGTCGGGACAGTGGGCTCATCGGGTCTCCTCCTGCACGCGGCGGGGCCGGCGGTACGGCTCATCGGCCGAGCGGGTTCGTTGGTAGAGGGCGAAGAGCAGACCCCAGCCGAGCCAGATGATGCTGCGCAGCAGGTTGCCCTCGTAGCTGGACTGGATGGCGAAGGAGGCCACCTGACCGACGAGGCTGACGCCGATGGCGACGGCGAGCCAGCGGACGTCGGGGGCCACCCTGGGCAAGAGCCACACCACGGCGGACCAGGCAATGAGCACTCCCAGGAGCAGCCCCAGCGGGATGCCGAACCACACGATCTGCTGCAGGAACGTGTTGTGCACGTGGACGCCCACGCCGGCCCCCGTGCCCAGCCAGGGCTCAACCGCGACCAGGGCGAAGCCCTCGTCCAGCAGGTCGCCACGGGCGAACACGTTGCGGAGCCCGAACCGCGACCCCACGAACGTGCGCGCCGTGGGCAGAACGGCCACGAACAACAATGCGACGAGCAACACAGCCGCGGCCACCTTCCACAGGCGGCGCACCAGCATTCGGCCCGAAGGCTCGAGCAGGACGTACAGGACGATCGACAGGCCGAACGTCACCAGGCTGCCCCGGCTCATGGTGAGCACGAGCATCCCGAAGGCCACCACCCCGCCGATTCCCGCGACCCGGTCGCGGCGGTGCAGCGCGAAGGCAAGCAGCGGGAGGATGAGCGGTGTCACCAGCGCCGCAGGGTTGTTGGAGCGGCCTATGAACGGGTGGCTGAGGCGGGCGAAGTACGAGATGTAGTCCCCCGAGGCCGGGTCGAGCGTGCTCGGAGGGAGGAAGCCCGGGACGCGCAGTTGGAGGAGCACACAGGGCAGCAGCAGCAGGAACACCCACGCCGTGATCACGCGAGCGACCTGCTCCCCGGTCAGACCCCGGGTGAACACCACGATGAGGCCGAAGACGAGCAGCGACTCGGTGGCTCCCATCAGGTAGTAATTGGTCTGCCAGTCGTTCTGCGTCCAGGCCAGGGACAGCCAGGTCCACACAATCGTGACGCCCCCCACAGCGAGGTAGACCAAGGGTGGACGCCCGAGGCCGGTACTGACCAGGACGAGGGCCGCGATGGGAAGGACGACCACGACGGCCAGCTCGAACACTGTGCTGGGCAAGATGATTCCGACCGAGTGAAGCGTCGTCGGTGCTGCGGAGCACAGCAGCAGAAACCCGAGGGCCAGCCATCTCAAACCGGACAGCCACCGGGGCAGCGGCCTAAGAGGGCGAGACACACCTAGCCAGGCCAGGGGGTGGTTGGTGACGACTCGTCTCACGGCGTGGCTCCCTCGCGTGGTTCATCCGCCGCCGGGGCGGGGTGTCGGGCCATGGTCCGGCGCATGAGGAGGCGCGCGACGACGGCCATGGTGACATAGGTCAGGACGTTGCCGACGGCACACCCGACCATGCCGAACCGTGGAATGAGGACGAGGTAGGCGATCAGGCCCACCGGGATCCCTGCCAGGGCCGTCACCGCGCTGGCGCGCAGGTCGCCGAACCCGTTATTGACGGAGTTGTCGACGAGTTGGCTGGCCATCGCCATGCCACCCAGCAGCAGCAGCACGAGGATCGGGGTGCTGCCCGCGAACTCGCCGCCGAGCCACACTTCGAGCAACAAGGACCCGAAGACGCCGATCAGGACGCTGATGCCGGCCGAGCCGAGCATCACGCGCGTCCACCAGTAGCGGTGCATGGCGGGCTGCCAGCCGCGCGCCACGCTGCGCACGACCATGGGGGCCACCGCCGCCGGAAGCGTCCCGGCGAGCACCGACAGGGTCGCGGCGGACGCGTACACCCCGACGGGGGCCGGCCCGGCGAAGGCGCCGAGCAGCACCCGGTCCATCTGGCCGGCCACGCCCATCCCAGCCGCGACGGCCAGGCCCGGGGTGCTGAACCGCACCAGGCGCCCCAGCAGCCCCCGCTCCTGCGCGGTGCCGGGCGGTTCGGCCGCCATCTGGCGCCGCACGGAGATCGTCTGGACCAACTGGTGCACCAGCGGGCGGGCGACGACGCTCAGCATCCCGGTGTGGAGCGTCAGCGTCCCGGACGCCCACAGCGCCCCCAGCAGGCCCAGCGCCGCGGCGGCCCCGACGAACTCGCCGGTGACGGCCGTCCGGTGCCACCCCACCCCGTGCAACCCCTCGCGCAGGAGGCCGGAACGCAGGTGGGCGGTGCCCATGATCACGAGGGCCGCTACGAGCACCGGGTCGGACACCCGACTGAGCAGGGGGAACACCGTCAGGGCCGCCACCGCGGTCACCACGAGGTCGAGCCCCACGAGCGGCCGGGTGGCGCGCACGTACTGGCGCAGGGAGAGCCCCCACCGGGGGCTGGACAACACGATCCGGGCCGAGGAGAGCAGCCCCAGTGACGCCGCGAGCACGATCAGATTCACGATGGTCTGCCCGAGGGCCAGCACTCCCCGATCCGATGCCCCCAGCCACTTGGCGATCAGGAGAGCCATCAGACCCTGGGCGCCCGCAGTCATCCCGCTCAATACGGTCAGCTGCACCGGCACCGGCAGCCCACGGGGAGCCCGGCCGCTCATCGCCCACCGGCTGGGGTGAGGACGACCACGTGACCGGGACGCCACCACTCGGCCACCTGGGCTCGCAGCGCCTGGCGCCGCACCGCGCCCCCCTCGCCGCGGCGCGTGACCCCGCGGACGACGAACTCGAGCAGACCGATGCCGAGGCCCAGCAGACCGCCGCGCACCAGGCCGTGCCCCACACGCAGGTAGCGCAGGCGGCTCACCCGCAACGCGATGAAGGCGCGTCCCCCGCTGACCGCGAACGACGCACCACCGGCGTGCTCGCCCCACACCTGCGGCACCAGCCAGCAGCCTCCCGGGGCCCGGCGGCACAGGTCGACGTCCTCGTAGTACAGCTCGAAGCGCTCATCGAACCCGCCCAGCTCGCGCCACGTCACCACGGAGGTCACCAGCAGTGCGCCGTCGAGCTGTTCGACACGCACCGGGGCGTCTCCGGTGGGGCGCTCCATCCGATAGGCACGGCTCCCGATCACTGCCTTGGCCACCTCGCGCGACACGGTGACCAGCGGCCGCGCGTTCAGGCCCGGACCCTGCCCCAGCACACCGGCCACCACTGCCCCCGGGATCGCCTCCACCACGGTGAGCAGCTCCGAGAGGGGGCGGACGAGTCGGACGTCCGGATTGACGATGGCCACGTGGGTGGCCTCGGGCTCGCACCGAACCCCCCGGTTGGCGGCTCGGCCGTACCCGAGGTTGGCCCCGGGCGCGAGGTACGTCGCCCGCTCCCCCGCCGCCGCGACGGCGGCGCGACAGGCAGCCTCATCGGCGTTGTCGACCACCACCACGCGCACGTGGGGGTCGGCGAGCAGACCGGCCAGGCATCCGGGCAGGTCCTCGGCCGAACGGTAGGCGACGACGACCGCGACGATCACCGGTGCGCTCACGCTCCCACCACCAGCGTGCGCCAGGCATCGGCCCAGGCGGCGTAGGAATAGTGTCGCTGCACCGCCTGACGGGCGGTCTGGGCCGCGCTGAGCCGCTCGGCCGCCGGCAGCGCGAGCACCCCGTCCAGGGCGTCGACCCAGGCGGCCTCGGTCGTCGCCGTCCGGGCGCCGATCCGTTCGGCGGCCAGCCGGTTCGCCCCCACGGGGCTGACGACAGCCGGCAGGCCCGCGGCACCGTACTGCAGGAGCTTGTAGGCACACTTGCCGCGCTCGTAGCGGCCGTCGGGCAGCGGCATGAGCCCGACGTCGGCGGCCGGCAGGTCACGCCAGATGTCCGGGTGCCACGCGCGGCGGTCGCACATCGCCTCCAGCGGCCCCAAGTCGCCCCCGGCGCCGGAGACGACGGTGAGGCGCAGGCCGCGGCGTCGGTGCAGCGCCAGCAGCGGGCCGCTGATGCTGGCCAGGTGCGCCTCGGTGGTGGGTGACCCCACCCACAGCGCCCGTGGCGGTCCGTCGGTCGTGGCGGCGAGGGCCGGGTAGGCGTCCGGCTCCACGCAGCTGGGGATGACGTGGATCCGGTCGGCCGGCGCGACAGCCCGCGCCAGGCCGGCGAGGTGGTCGCTGCCCACGATCACCACGTCGGCCGCGGCGAGCGCCGCGTGCCACACCCGGGCCCGGGAGACGGGACGCAGCCCGGTGGGTTCGGTGCCCAGCGCGTCGTCCACGTCGTAGACGCCTCGCCCGGCCGCGCGCAGCAGCCGCGCCTCGAGGCGTCCGTTCGAGAACGGGCTGGCCTGCTTGGACAGCAGCAGCCGCCCCCCGGCGAGGGTGCGGGGCAGGCGCCGCAGGCCCGTCTCGGCGCCCAAAACGGCGGCCGGGCGCCGCAGCAGCGCGCGCGGGGCGTTGCGGGCGCCGCCGAGGTAGGTGTGGCTGTCGGCGTCCAGGCCCAGGTGGTCCAGCCAGCCGAACACCCGGACGCGCGAGGACGCCCCCCGGCGTCCGTAGGGGGTGACGGTCGTGAGCCGCGGGGCGCTCACAGCCGCAGGTCCACACAGGCGCGGGGCAGGGCGTACTTGAGGTCGTAGATGACCGCGCCGGGGGCGCCGAGCGCCCGGAGGCCGGCCTCGTCCAGCTCCGTGAACTGCCGGTGCGCGACGGCGAGGACGATCGCGGCGTAGGCCCCGGGCTCGGGCCGCTCGACGAGTTGCAGGCCGTACTCGGCGGCCGCCTCGTCCGGGTCGGCCCATGGGTCGTGCACCTCGGGCGCCATGCCGTACTCGCGCAGTTCGGCCACCACCTCGGCCACCTTCGAGTTGCGCAGGTCGGGCGTGTTCTCCTTGAAGGTCAACCCGAGAACGAGCACGCGGGCCCCGCTCACAGCCAGGCCGCGCCGCGTCATCAGCTTCACCAGCTCGGACGCGATGTGCTCGGGCATCGCGTCGTTCAGCCGCCGCCCGGCGAGGATGATCTCGGGGTGGTGGCCGACCGCCTGGGCCTTGTGGGTCAGGTAGTAGGGGTCCACGCCGATGCAATGGCCGCCCACCAGGCCGGGCCGGAAGGGAAGAAAGTTCCACTTGGTGCCAGCCGCGGCCAGCACGTCCTCGGTGTCGATGCCGAGGCGTCCGAACAGCACGCTGAGCTCGTTGACCAGGGCGATGTTCACGTCGCGTTGGGTGTTCTCGATCACCTTGGCCGCCTCGGCGACCCGAATTGTCGGGGCCCGGTGGGTGCCGGCGGTCACCACGCGGCGGTAGAGCGTGTCGACCTCCTCGGCGATCTCGGGCGTGGAGCCGGACGTGACCTTCACGATGCCGGGCAGGCGGTGTTGCTTGTCGCCGGGGTTGATGCGTTCGGGGCTGTAACCGACGAAGAAGTCCTCGTTGAATCGCAGGCCGGACACCTCCTCGAGCAACGGGACGCACTCCTCCTCCGTCGCGCCCGGGTAGACCGTCGACTCGTAGATCACCAGCGCACCGGGCGGCATGTGGGTCGCGATCGCCCGGGTGGCGGCCAGGACGGGCCCGAGATCGGGTCGTTTGTGGCGGTCGATGGGCGTCGGCGTGGTCACGATGAAGGTGTTGGCCTGCGCCAGGCTGGCCGGATCGGCGCTGAAGCGCAGCCCCGGTGCGGCGGCGAGCTCGGCGGCGTCGACCTCGAGGGTGTGGTCCTGACCGGCGGCCAGCTCGGCCACGCGCGCGGCGTTGATGTCGTGGCCGAGCACGTCCAGGGTGCGGCCGAACTCGACCGCCAGCGGCAGGCCCACGTATCCGAGGCCGACGACCGCCAGCCGGGTCTCGGCCGGACGGCGCGCGCTCACCGCTGACCCGCCGCACCGCCGTTGCGGAACCAGTCCACGGTGGCCGCCAACCCTTCGGGCAACTCAACGGGGGTGACGCCGCCGAACAGCGCGCGCACCCGCTCGCCGTCCGCCTGGGAGGCGCGGACGTCGCCGCGGCGACTGTCCACGTGGGTGCGTTCCACCGGGTGCCCGAGCGCGTCCTCCAGCAGGGCCAGCAGGTCGAGCAGCGTGGTGGGGGTGCCGTAGGCCAGGTTGACCGGATCGGGGCTGCCGATCTGCTCGGCCAGCGCGGTCTCGATCACTTCGCAGACGGTGTCCACGTAGGTGAAGTCGCGCGACTGGCGTCCGTCGCCGTGGATCTCCACCGGTCGCCCGGCCAGCGCCGCCTCCAGGAACTTCGGGATCACCGCGGCGTAGGCGTGCCCCGCCGCCTGCCCAGGCCCGTACACGTTGAAGAAGCGGAAGGCCAACGTCGTCATGTCGTAGGAGTGGCCGTAGGCGATCGCGTAGCCCTCCGTGGCCAGCTTGCTGACGGCGTACGGGCTGAGCGGCCGCGTCCAGTCGAACTCGTCCTTCGGCAGGCGCGGATTGGCTCCGTAGACCGAGCTGGAGGAGGCCACGATCACCTGGCCGACGCCGGCGGCGCGAGCCGCTTCGAGCACCCGGAGCGTGCCGGTCGCGTTGGCCTCGTGGGAGGCCAGGGGTTGAGCGATGGAGCGTGGCACGCTGGGGATCGCGGCGAGGTGGACGACGGCGTCCACACCCCTGACGGCGTCCTCGAGCGCGTCGGCGTCCAGGATGCTCCCCTCGCGGAGCAGGTCCTCGTGACCGGCCAGGATGGAGCGATACCCGGTGCTCAGGTCGTCGAGTGCCCGCACCTCGGCGATCCCGGGGGACGCGGCGAGCCGCTTCACGAGCGTCGACCCGATGAACCCGGCCCCGCCTGTCACGAGAGCACGCACGTTCCACTCCATCCTCTGGCTGTCAGTGACCGCCCCCCGGCGTGAGGATATCGACTTCCGCGCCATCGTGCCGCACACGCGCCACGCCGGGGGTCAGCGGCGTTCCTCGCGGTCGGGGCCCCCGTGTGCCGATAGTCTCTGCTCCATGCGCAGGGCGAAGAATTCGGTGAGCGTTTCGCCGTCCCCCCGTGCGACGCCGCTGCCTGCCACTGTGGCCGCCGTGGCGGGCGTCACGGCCACGCTGGTGGCTCCGGCCCTCCGGCGTTGGTTGACGCACAGGGGCATGATGGACACCCCGACGACGCGGAGCTCCCACACCGAGCCGGTTCCCCGCGGCGGGGGTTGGGCATGCCTGGCGGGGACCGCGACGGGGTGCCTGGCTGCGCGCGCGGCGGGCCTTCGGATTTCACTCCCGGTCGCCCTGGGAACCCTGGCCCTCACCAGCCTCGGTTGGGCGGACGACCACGTCGGCGTCCCGGCCGCCCCCCGTCTGGCCGCCCAGGTGGGTGTCGGTCTGACGGCCGGGGCGGCTGCCGGCCACCCCGTCCTGGGTACGGGCCTCGCTCCCGTTATCGTCAACATGGTCAACTTCATGGACGGCATCAACGGCATGACGGCCCTCACCACCGCCGTGTGGGGGGCCAGCGCCACGGTGGTCGGCACCCGGTCCGAGAATGTGGCGGTGACGGTGCTGGGGGCCGCCCTCGGCGGCAGTGCGCTGGGCTTCCTCCCCCACAACCTGCGCTCCCGGCGCATGTTTCTCGGCGACGTGGGCAGCTACTTCATCGGCACCTCCATGGCACTGACGACGCTGCTGCCGGGTCTGCCGGGGCCGGCCCGCCTGCGCCTGCTCGCCCCCCTGCTTCCGTATGCACTGGACACCGGCGCCACCTTGATCATCCGGGCACTCCGAGGAGAGAACGTGATGGAGGCCCATCGGCAACACCTGTACCAACGCCTGGCCAACGAGGCCGGCTGGGGACACGCCACGGTGGCGCTCGCCTATGCCGGGGCTGCCGCCGCATGCGCCACCGCCGCACACCGCGCCGTCGCGCTGGACCGGGCACGCCCGATGGCCGCACGGATCGGCTGAGCGGTGGGTTCGCGGCACGGTCGACCTGCCCTGGTCTACGGCGTCGGCGTCGGCGTGAGCGCCTTCGCCCTCATGCGGGGCCAGCTCGCGTGGTTCCGAGAGCGCGGCTGGGACGTGACCCTCGCTTGCTCGCCCGATCGCCAGGCGGCCCTTGCCGTCGAGCGCGAGGGCATCGCGTTCCACGCCATCCCGACCCAGCGCGCGATCTCACTGCTGGCCGACCTGCGCACCTTGCGGCTCTGGGTGTCGTTCCTGCGCAGCGAGCGCCCGGATGCCGTCAACGTCGGCACGCCCAAGGCGGGCCTCTTGGGCGGTCTGGCCGCCTGGGCGCTCCGCGTGCCGAAGCGCCTCTACGTCTGCCGCGGCCTGCGGCTGGAAGGCTCGAGCGGCCCGCTGGCCCTGGTGCTGTGGGTGATGGAGCGTCTGTCCACCGCCGTTGCCACGGATGTGGTGGTGGTCAGCCGGTCGCTCGCCGACGAGCTCCTGGCGCGCCACCTGGTGAATGCGCGCAAGGCGTGGCTGATCGGGGAGGGCAGCAGCAACGGCGTCGACGCCGCCACCATCGCGGCACGCGCCGCCGCGATCGACAGCGCAGACCTACGGGCCGAGCACGGAATTCCGGCCGCCGCCGTGACCGTCGGCTTCGTCGGCCGGCTGGCGCCGGACAAGGGGGTTGACACGCTGCTCGCGGCCCTGCGGCAGATCGAGGTCGCGTGCGACGTTCACCTGGTGGTCATCGGCGCGGTGGAGGACCCCGGTGTCGAGGCGAGGCTGGCGACACTGGGAGACCGCGTGCATGTGCTGGGCTGGACGAGTGACCTGTGGGCGAAGTGGCCGATCCTGGACGTCCTGTGTCTGCCCACCCGCCGCGAGGGCTTTCCCAACGTCGTTCTCGAGGCCGCCGCCGCGGGCATCCCCACGGTGACGACCCGTGCCACGGGCGCCGTGGACTCCGTCGTCGACGGGGTCACCGGCTTCCTGGTGAACATCGACGACTCCAGCTCCCTGGCCCGGGCGCTCACCCGACTCGCCACCGACCACGACCTGCGCCAGCAGATGGGTACGCGTGCCCGGGAGCGCGCCTTCGACTCGTTCTCCCCCCAGCGCATCTGGGGCGGGCTCGAAGCCCTGCTGGACGGGACCTACGCGAGCCCGGACCTCCAGCGTCTGGATCGCCTGCCGGCACGGGACGCCAGACGCGGCACCCGCGCCGCATCGAACCGGGACGGTGACGCATGATCGTGGTGACGGGATCAACCGGCAACAGTGGCACCCACTTCATCCGGGAGCTCGAGGCCCACGGGTTCGACCAGCCCGTGCGGTGCCTCGTGAGGACATCCACCGCGGTCGACGGCCTGGTGGCGTCACCGCTGGACATCGAGGTGCTCACCGGAGAGCTGGACGACCCCACGTTCCTGGACGTGGCACTGAGCGGAGCCGACACCGTTGTCCACATCGCGTCGCTCCGCTTCTCGCCGGCCATCGTCGCGGCAGCGCTGCGTCAGGGCGTGCGGCGCGTCCTGCTGGTCCACACGGCGGCCGTCTTCTCACGGCACAAGTCTGCCTCCCTGGAGTATCGCGCCCTCGAGGCGCAGGTGGCAGCCCTGCTGGCGGCCACGGAGCACCAGATCGAGGTCACGATCCTGCGGCCCACCATGATCTTCGGCCAGCCCCGCGACCACAACGTGAGCGTGTTCATCCGGCTGGTCGACCGTCTCCGGGTCGTTCCGCTCATCAATGGCGGCGCGAGCACCCTGCAACCGGTGCACGCCAGCGACCTGGGGCGCGCTTACCACCAGGCACTCACCCGGGGCACGCTGCCGCGCGCGGAGTACGTCCTTTCCGGCGAGCGCCCCGTACGCCTGCGCGAGCTGCTTCAGCAGATCTCCTCGGGACTGGGGAAGCGCACACTCTTCGTGGCGGTGCCCCTCCTCCTGGCGGGGCCGGCCGCACGCGCGGTGCGCGCGCTCACGGCGAACAGGGTCGACGTGGTGGAGAAGGTGCTTCGCATGGGCGAGGACCGGTCCTTCCCCCATGACCGTGCCGCACAGGATTTCGGCTACGCGCCGCGACCGGTGGCGGACACTCTGGCCGAGGAGGTGGCCTGGTACGTGGCCCGGCACGCGACCCTCAGCTGAATGGCGTGCGCCTCCCGCACGCCCCGCGGGCTCACGCCGAACGTGGGACGAGTTGAACCACGCGCTCGCCGGTGACGGCCGCGGGCGCCACCGGGTTGACCGGCACGCGCGAGACCAGCGGGTGGCTGGTCGGCCGAACGCCGTCCCCCGCGCTGAACAACACCTCGTGCAACTTCTCACCGGGTCGCAGACCGGTGTAGACGATCTCGACGTCGCGGCCCGATTTGCGGATGAGCTGACGCGCCATGTCGACGATGCGCACGGGCTCCCCCATGTCGAGCACCATCGCCTCGCCGCCCACCCCCAGCGCACCGGCCTGGATGACGAGCTGGCACGCCTCCGGGATCGTCATGAAGTAGCGCGTCACCTCCGGGTCGACGATGGTGACCGGGCCACCCGCCTCGATCTGGGCGGTGAACGTGTGCAGCACCGAGCCGCGCGACCCGAGCACGTTGCCGAACCGCACCGACACCCACCGGCGCTGACCGGTCTGCGCGAACCAGGCGGTGAGCTCCTCGGCAGTCCGCTTGGTCCGCCCCAGCACCGACGTGGGGTCGGCCGCCTTGTCGGTGGAGATGTTGACGACGCGTTCGACGCCGTACGCGTCGGCGCACTCCAGCACGTTGAGCGTGCCGAGCACGTTGGTCTTCCAGCCCTCGTCGGGGTACTGCTCCAGCAGCGGGAGGTGCTTCAGCGCCGCGGCGTGGAACACCACCTCCGGGCGGTGGTCGGCGAACACGCGCGCGAGCGCGTCGGCGTCCCGGATGTCACACAGCACCATGTCGCGGGAGTCCAGCAGGGCCTGGCCGTAGATCGAGAGCTGGGTGCCGTGCAGGCCCGACTCGTCCCGATCGAGGAGGACGAGTTCTTTGGGGCGGAAACGATGGATCTGGCGGGCGAGCTCGGATCCGATGGAGCCGCCGGCCCCCGTGACCAGCACGACCTTGCCGGTCAGGTAGCCGGCGATGGCCCCGACGTCGGTGGTGACCTGGGTGCGCCCGAGGAGGTCCGCCGGGTCGAACTCGTGGAGGTGGGACAGCGTCATGCGGCCCTGGCGGATGACGTGAAACGGCGGCAGCACGAGCAGGCGCAGGCCTTGGCTCTCGAGCTCGTCACCGAGCGCCCGGATGAAGGCGGCGTCCGCCCGGGCGATGGCCAGGATGACCGTGGTCACCCGGTGGCGGCGCGCGAGCTCCGCAAGATCCTCACGGCGGCCGATGACGCGGCCCGAGCCGAGGTTGAGGTGGCGCTTGAAGGGGTCGTCATCGATGAATCCGCGAACACTGTAGGGCGAGTCGAGGTCGCTGAGGACGAGGCGCCCAATCTGGCGGCCCGCGTTGCCTGCACCGTAGATCAGCACGGGCTCACCGGCGAGGTGCTTGCGGCGGCGCAGGCCCACTGCGGTGAGAGCGCGGGCGACGAAACGACCGCCCGCCATGCAGACGCCGGCGGCAACGGGGGCCAGCACCGCGACTCCGAGGGGGACGCCGGCCGGCCACCACTGCGCTGCGACGCCCACCGCAACGCCGACCACGAGGACGACCAGAGCCAAGACCCCGACCTCGATGAAGCTCGCAATCCGCGCCACCCCGCGGTAGAGGAAGGTGAAGAGGCCGAGCAAGACCTGGAGACCGGCCGCAGCGGCGGCGTAGATCAGCACACCTTCCCACTGCGCCGCTGCGAGACCGAAGTCGTACCGCGCACCGACCACGGCGACGGCACCGACGAACCAAGCGGTTGCATCGAGGGCGATGAGCATCAGCCGCTGGGAGCGGACGGTTGCTGCAGACATGGGCCTGCGCCTTTCCCGGGGGGATTGTCGGGCAGAGGCACATCCACGGACACCTCTGGCGGAAGCATAGACCGAAATGATTCAATGATGAATCTGATTCGCCGCCGAAGAGCACGCTTTTAATTCACTGTTCACACAGCGACGGCTGAGCCGATCGCGTGCGATCCCTGTTGTCAGCCCACCACGTGGATGACGATCGCACCCTCGGGAGTCCGGGTGGAGCCCCATTCCCAGGCACGATCGACGATGTCGGCGAGCTGGGCTCCGAAACCGTACTTCGCGTGCGTGAGCTGCCGGACGGCGGCCAGCTGGTCGCCCTCGGTGACGAGCTGGGCACGTCCCTCCAGCACCGGCTCCTCGCGCAGGCCCTGACCGCTGCCGCTCGCGGCCTGGACGGTGACGACGTCGGTCAGCTCGAGGCGCGCCAGCCAAGGAGTGATGTGGGGCGTCCAGAAACCCACGACGTCGCGATCCACCTCGACCACCCACTCCGACGACGCCGTGGGGGTGCCCGCGGCGTCGAAGGTGGTGATGACGACGCGCGCCGCGTCGGAGAGCTTCATCGAGCCCGCGGGGCCGGCGGGGGCACCTCACCCGGCGGCAGCTCGCTTGGGCCCTGCTCCGAGACGGGGACGGAGGTGTGGGACGCCGCCCGGTTGCCGATCTCGGTGGTGCGACGCGTGTTGACCTCGTCCAGCGTCGCACGACGGATCTGACCGGAGGTGCGGTTGGGCAACCCGATGGCGAGGCCGAGGGCCAGGCCGGTGGCGGCCCCGATGCCGGTGAGCATCGCCGTCGTCATGAAGGGGTCGGGGATCACGTTGCCCGTGTAGCGCTGGGCCGCCCCGATGAGCTCGCGGCTATCGAGGGCGAAGCGCGCCAGCAGCACACCCGCGGCGACAAGGCCCGCGACGCCGAGCACCGCGAGCAGGACCTTCAGGATCTTCATGCGCGCACTCTACTGCCCCCGGGGGCGTCCGCGGCGCCACCGGGCGGGTCAGTGCGGCGCCGGGGTGCAGACGCGGACGAAGCCCTCGGCGACGGCCCGCCCCACGGCGCTGACCTCGGCGTCCACCGCCGCCAGGGCGACGACGACGGGCGTCGGGTCATGCCCCGAGAGTTCCTCCCACCGACCCACGAGGGCGGGGCCCGCCTCGGGGTGGAACTGCACGCCGAGCGCCGATCCGACGCGGAAGGCCTGGTGGGGGTACGCCGCCGACGAGGCCAGGGCGATCGCCCCCGCGGGGAGGTGGGAGACCACGTCGTGGTGCGACTCCGCCACCCGCTGACCCGCGGCGACCGCGCCGGCGAGCACGGGGTCGGACGCCGCGGCCTCGGCCCAGCGCAACGCGACCGGCCCCACCTCTCCCCCACCCGGGTCGGCGACGCGCACCTGACCACCGAGCGCCTCGGCGAGAATCTGGTGGCCCAGGCAGATGCCCAGCACGGGGAGATCGACCTCGACGCAGTCGGCGAGCAGGGCGGCCAGCGCGGTGAGCCACGGGTGCGCCTCGGTGTCGTGGGCGCTCATCCGCCCACCGAGGACGACGAGGCCGTGGCCGAGGGCGTCCACCCCGGGCACCCCGCGCCCCGCGCGATGGGACCCGGGCACGTCGACCACCGTGACGCGCGCGCCGGCGTCGCGCAGCCAGGGGCCGAAGCGGTCGAGGGGCACGGCGTCGTCGAGCTGCAGCACGGTGAGGCGGGTCACCCGGTCACCGTAACGCGCCGGTGTGACGGTGCGGTCACAGCGATCCGGGGGGCACCACTACAGTGGGCACGACCCGTCGAAAGGACCCCTTCGCCATGCGCGTTCTCGTGACCGGCGGCGCCGGCTACATCGGCTCCCACACCACGCTCGCCCTGCTGGAGGCCGGCCACGACGTCCTCGTCGTCGACGACCTGTCGAACAGTTCGCCCACCTCGCTGGAGCGGGTCGCCGACCTGACCGGGCGCGAGCCCGGGTTCGTGGAGGCCAACGTGCGCGACGCCGAGGCGCTCGACGCCGCCTTCACCGACTTCGGCCCGGAGGCCGTGATCCACTTCGCGGGGTGGAAGGCGGTGGGCGAGTCGACGCAGATTCCGCTGACCTACTACCGCGAGAACCTCGGCTCGACGTTCACGCTGCTGGAGGTCATGGCCACCCACGGCTGCCGCACGATCGTGTTCAGCTCGTCCGCGACGGTCTACGGTGACCTGTCGCAGCCGCCCTTCACCGAGGACTCCCCCACGGGCGCGACCAACCCCTATGGCCGCACGAAGCACATGATCGAACAGATCCTCGCGGACGCCGCAGCGGCCGACGCCTCCCTCCGCGTGGGGGTGCTGCGCTACTTCAACCCCATCGGCGCCCACAGCAGCGGCCGGATCGGCGAGGATCCGAAGGGGATCCCCAACAACCTGCTGCCGTTCGTGGCGCAGGTGGCGTCGGGGCGCCGCGAGAAGCTCATGGTGTTCGGCGACGACTACCCCACGCCGGACGGGACGGGCCAGCGCGACTACATCCACGTCGTGGATCTCGCCGCGGGGCACCTCGCGGCGCTGGAGTACCTCACCGGCCACGACGGGTACCACGTGTGGAACCTCGGCACCGGGAACCCCACGTCGGTGCTCGACATCCGTGCGGCGTACGCGAAGGCGTCCGGCGTCGAGATCCCCTACGAGGTGGCCCCGCGGCGTCCCGGCGACGTGGCGGCGTCCTACGCGAACGTCGAGCTGGCCGCGGCAGAGCTCGGCTGGCACGCCGAGCGGAGCATCGCGCAGGCGTGCGCCGACACGGTGCGCTGGCAGACCGCGAACCCCGACGGGTACGCCGACTGACGGCTCAGCCCTCGTCCAGCACCATCTCCGGGTAGACCGGCTGCCACATGGTGTCGAACACCTGCTGGATCGGGTCGGTCAGCGGACGCTCCGCCACACCGTCGGCCTCGGCCGCGCGCGCGACGGCGATGGCGACGGTGGCCGACACCCGCCGCAGGTCGCGGACGCTCGGCAGCAGCGACTGACCGGGCCGCGTGATGCGCACCAGCGAGGCGACGGCCTGGGCCGCGGCGGCGATCATGGGGTCCGTCACCCGGGTGGCCCGGCAGACGCCGACCCCCAACCCGATGCCGGGGAACACGAAGGCGTTGTTCGCCTGCGCGACGGTGTAGGTCGTCTCGTCCAGCGACACCGGCGCGAACGGCGACCCGGTGGCGACGAGGGCGCGCCCCTCCGTCCAGGTCAGCAGCTCCGTGGGCGTCGCCTCGGCGAGGATCGTCGGGTTGCTGAGCGGCATGATGATCGGCTGGTCGACGTGGTGGGCCATCTCGCGGATGACGCTCTCGCGGAACGAGCCGGGCTGACCCGAGGTGCCGATGAGAACGGTCGGGTGGACGTTGCGCACCACGTCGGCGAGGTAGTACAGCCCGGGGGCGTCCGTCTGCCAGCCCGCCAGCTCCGCGGCTGGCCGGGCGTAGGGACGCTGGAAGTCACGGAAGCGCTTGGTGGGCTCGTCGGTGATGAGCCCGCGGCTGGACGTGGCCCAGAACCGCATCCGGGCCTCGTCGGGGGTGAGGCCCTCCTGCACCATGAGGTCGACCAGCAGGTCCGCCACACCGATGCCGGCCGTGCCGGCGCCGTGGATGACGACGCGCTGGTCCGACAGGCGCTCTCCCTTCGCGCGCACGCCGGCGATGAACGCCGCGGCGACCACCGCCGCCGTCCCCTGCACGTCGTCGTTGAACGTGCAGATCTCGTCGCGGTAGGTGGTGAGGATGCGGTGGGCGTTGTCGGCCCCGAAGTCCTCCCAGTGGATCATGGCGTGGGGGTAAACCCGTTGCGCGGCCTCGACGAAGGAGCGGATGAAGGCGTCGTAGCGCTCCCCCCGCACGCGCGCGTGGCGCAGGCCGAGGTAGAGGTCGTCGTTGAGGAGTTGCAGGTTGTCGGTGCCGACATCGAGCACGACGGGGATCATCCGGTCGGGGTCGACGCCGCCGGCGGCGGTGTAGAGGCTCTTCTTGCCCAGGCAGATCTGGATGCCGCCGACGCCCTGGTCGCCGATGCCCAGGATGCCCTCGGAGTCGGTGACGATGAGCATGTCGACCTGCTCGGGGTCACGACCGAAGGCGCGCAGGGCGTCCTCGATGCGGTCGGGCGCGTCGATGGAGCAGAACACGCCGCTGATCTGCTGGTACCAGAGGCTGAACTCCTGGATCGCATCGCCGATCGTCGGGGTGTAGACGATCGGCATCATCTCGTCGAGGTGTTCGCTGAGCAGGCGGTAGAACAACACGGTGTTCCGGTCCCGCAGCCCTTGGAGGTAGGAGAACTTCTCCAGGGGGTGGTGCGCCCGCACGAAGCGCGTGTAGGCGCGGTGGAGCTGCCCCTCCAGCGGCGTGACCCGCTCCGGCAGCAGCCCCTCGAGGCCCAGTTGCTCGCGCTCCTCGTGCGTGAACGCCGTGCCGCGGTTGAGCCGGGGGACGCGGAGGACCGCGCTGCCGCGCGCGTTCACGCGGATCCGCGAACCGTGATTGCCGGGCAGGATCTCATAGGGGCGTTGGGGCATGGCGGCACTGTAGCGGTCGGACGCTTGGTAGCGTGGCGCGATGCCCCGCCACCGCATCCTCGACACCCCCTTCGCGGCCATCCACCCGCTCTACGTGGCCAAGGTGGAGAAGAAGGGCCGCGGCCGCGCGGAGGTGGACGAGGTGATCGGTTGGCTCACCGGTTACGACGAGGCCGGCCTGCAGCGGGCCATCGACGCCGGGGTGAGCCTGGAGTCGTTCTTCGCGTCGGCGCCCGCGATGAACCCGAACGCGTCGCTCATCACCGGGGTGATCTGTGGGCACCGCGTGGAGGAGATCGAGGACCCGCTGATGCAGCAGATCCGGTGGATGGACAAGTTGGTCGACGAGGTCGCACGCGGCAAGAAGATGGCCTCGATCCGCCGCGGGGACGCCTCGCTATAGTGACCCGGTGCCGTCACCCTCGATCAGTTCCAGGCTCACCTCGCTGAAACGCTTTGCGCGCAAGCGGTGGTCGGATGCCGAGTTCACCGTCCTGGAACTCGGCGGCACGATCCGCTCCCACCACGTCCGGCGAGCCCTGCTGCGCAGCTACGGGGCGACCGTCGACCCCACCGCGGCCGTGTACCACGGTGCGCAGGTGCGTCGGGCCGAGGCGCTGGCGATCGGCGCCCACTCCTCCATCGGGGAGGACGCGATCCTGGACGCCCGCGGGGGCATCACCATCGGCGACCGGGTGAACCTGTCCTCCCAGGTGCACCTCTGGACGGCCCAGCACGAATGGCGCTCCCCCAGCTTTGACTATGTGACCGCTCCGATTCGCATCGATGACTACGTGTGGGTCGGCCCGCGCGTCACCATCCTGCCGGGGGCCCACCTGGGCGAGGGGTGCGTGGTCGCCGCCCATGCGGTGGTGCGGGGCGAGGTGGCGCCCTACACCCTGGTCGGTGGGGTCCCCGCGACGAAGCTCGGCGAACGGCCGCGGGGGTTGGATTACACGCCGGCCGGGCCCGGCGCGATGACGTGGTGGTGGTGACATGCGCGTGCTGACGCTGTGGGCCCAGGATGCGTCGTCGAACCTCGGCGTCCGCGTGTTGGGCGAGGGGACGTCGGCGCTGGTCCGGTTGGCTCACCCGGGCAGCGAGGTCGTCTGCCAGTCCTACCGCCAGGGGCCGGCACCGGTCAACATCGGCGTGCCCCGGACGCTGCTGCGCGAACGCGTCACCGACCGTGCCGGGCTGCGCTCCTGGATGCGCTCGTTCGACTACGTGGTGGACATGCGCGCCGGCGACTCCTTCGCCGACATCTACGGCCTGCAGCGCCTGTTCGCCATGAGCAGCATGGCCGAGTTCGTCCGCTCCTGCGGCGTCCCGCTGGTGATGGGCCCGCAGACGGTCGGCCCCTTCGACACCCCGCGCGGCCGCGCGATCGGGCGCTGGTCGCTCCACCGCGCCACCAAGGTCATGGCCCGCGATCCGCTCTCGGCGGACGCCGCCCGCGCGCTGGGGCGTCCGGTCGACGTGCTCACCACCGATGTCGTCTTCGCCCTGGACGTTCCCGAGCCGGGCCCGGAGCGCGACGTGTTGCTCAACGTGTCGGGGTTGTTGTGGACCAGTGACAGCCACGGGCCCGCCTCGCGATACCAGGAACTGGTGCGCGGCGTGATCGCCGACCTGCAGGAGCGGGGACGCACCGTGACACTGCTCTCGCACGTGCTCGAGGCCGATGACGCCGCCGACAGCGACGTGGCCGTGGTGCGCGCCTTGGGCGACGAACTCGGGCTCGACCAGGTGGTGCCTACCGACCTGACCGACGTGCGCCGGGCCATGCGCGGGGCCCGCCTGGTGCTCGGCTCGCGCATGCACGCCTGCCTCAACGCCCTGTCGGTCGGCACGCCCGCGATCCCGCTGGCCTACTCGCGCAAGTTCGCGCCGCTGCTGTCGGCGGTCGGGTGGCCCCACGTGGTCTCGTTGGCGGACGCCGACGCCCGCGACGCCGTCCGCGGCCTCCTGGACCGCTCCGACGACCTCACCGCGGCCGCCGCGGACGTCCGGCCCACCGCGCAGCCGATGCTGGACGCCGCCCGCGACTGCCTGCGCGCACTGGTCTGATGCCCGCGGCGTCCACAGGCGCCCAGCCCGATCCGGAGGGGGCCCCACCCAGCCACTTCGCTCCCCGCCCCTGGCGGCGCTCTCCGTGCACCACGGGCACCGCCACGGCAGAGGAGCGAGGTCAACCGGTTCCCGCCGGTTGGATGCTCACCGACCAGCCCGTGGGGTGGCCGTCGCGGTAGGGCATGACGCCGTGGAACTGCCCGATCGTGGGGTCGAAGACGTGCGGCAGCCAGCAGAGGTCGCCCTCCCACATCGGCAGCTCGCCCAAGCGGTCGCGAGGCACCCAGTGCAGGGTGCCCTCCTCGTTCGACGGCGGCGGCTCGCCGGCGAAGCCGTCGACCACGAACACCATCGCCAGCTCACTCTCCTCACCCGCGCCCAGGCCCGGGAAACTGACCGTCCCCCGCAACACCCACGACGTGACCTCGAGGCCCGCTTCCTCGCGCAGCTCCCGCCGCAGGCCCGCCACGACGTCCTCGGCCGGCTCCACCTTGCCGCCGAGGCCGTTGAACTTGCCGTGCGCGGCGTCGTCCTCCCGGAATGTCCGGTGCACCAGCAGCACTTCCTCACCCCGCACGACGTAGGCCAGCGTGGTCAGCACGGGTGCGTAGGGCATCAGACGTCCTCCCTCAGCGCCGTGGCCGGCGGGACGGGGACGGGCACCGCAGCGACCTCGGCGTCCTGCTCGCGCTCGGCACGGCTCGGCACCTGAGCGAGCAGGATGCCGGCCATCATGAGCGCCGCCCCGACGTAACCGGCGGGCGTGAACCGCTCGCCCAGAAACAGCGCGCCACCCACGGCCCCCCACAGGGCCTCCAACGCCATGATCATCGCGGCGATCGACGCCTTCACGTGCCGCTGACCGACCACCTGCAGCGTGAACGCCACCCCCGTCGAGAGGATGCCGGCGAACAGCACGGCCCCCAGCGCCGGCACCAGCCCGGCGAACGGGGCCGGCTCCGCGACCCACGCGATCACGGCGGACACCGCCGCCATCACCGCGAACTGCACCGCCGACAGCCGGATCGGGTCGACGTGCCGGGCGACGCGTCCGACGCCGAGGATCTGGAACGTCCAGAACAGGGTGCCGACCAACACGAGTAGGTCGCCCGGGCCGATGCCGCCCCCCGTCCACGTCAGCAGGAACAGCCCCGGCACGGCCAGGGCCACGCCGGCCCAGGTGAACCCGCTCGTCCGCTGCCCGAACAGCACCCCGGCCAGGGGCACGAGCACCATGTAGAGCCCGGTGACGAACGAGGCGTTGCCGGCCGTGGTCTGCTCGATGCCGAGTTGTTGCAGCGTCTGCCCACCGGTCAGCATCAGCCCGATGAACACCCCGGGCGCGACGACGCCGCGCCACGCCAGGCTTCGCTCGCGGGGGCTGAGCCGGGCGCGGGCGTCCAGCACCGCCACCAGCGGCAGCAGAGCCAGGGTGCCGAGGACGCCGCGCGCGGCGTTGAACGCGTACGCGCCCAGGTGTTCGGCACCCAGCCGCTGCGCGACGAACGTGAACCCCCAGATCAGCGAGCAGGCCACCAGGAACAGCGTGGAGCGGGCGGTGCGGCTCACCGGATCGCGCGCCGAGCGAGGACGCCGACGGC
Organism: Propioniciclava soli; assembly: GCF_038502305.1. NCBI lineage: Bacteria > Bacillati > Actinomycetota > Actinomycetes > Propionibacteriales > Propionibacteriaceae > Propioniciclava > Propioniciclava soli. The sequence goes on along the minus strand of NZ_CP115965.1, from coordinate 1,092,946 downwards.
CGAGGTGGCTCCGCTCACACCAGCACCGTGCCCACGGGCAGGCCCGGGGTGGCCCCGATCTCCAGGCTGCTGGGCCGGTGGCCGCGCCGGATCACCTCGGCGCCGAGCGCGGCCATCATGGCCCCGTTGTCCGTGCACAGGCCCGGACGCGGGCGGCGCACGGTGACGCCCGCGGCGTCCGCCCGCTCGGCCAGCAACCCGCGCAGGCGTGAGTTCGCGGCCACGCCCCCGCCGAGCACCAGGGTGTCGAGGCCGTGGTGGGCGCACATGTCCATGGCCTTGGCGGTGAGCACGTCGGCGACGGCCTCCTGGAACGAGGCCGCCACGTCGGCGACCGGCACGTCGCCCCCCTCCAGCCGCCGGGTCTCGACCCAGCGGGACACGGCGGTCTTCAACCCGGAGAACGAGAAGTCGAAGCGATGCCGCTCCAGGTCGCGCGCGCTGGTGAGCCCGCGGGGGAACGCGATGGCCCGCGGATCTCCGCCGGCGGCGGCCGCATCGATCACCGGACCCCCCGGGTAACCCATGCCCAGCAGGCGGGCCACCTTGTCGTACGCCTCTCCCGCGGCGTCGTCGATGGTGGCGCCGACCTCGGTGAGCGCGCTCGTGATGTCGTCCACGACGAGCAGCGACGTGTGACCGCCCGACACCAGCAGGGCGCCGAAGCGCTCGGGCAGGGCCCCGTGGTCCAGCAGGTCGACCGCGACGTGGCCAACCAGGTGGTTCAGCCCGTACAGCGGCTTGTCCAGCGCCATGGCAATGGCCTTGGCGGCCGACAGGCCCACCACGAGCGCGCCCATCAGCCCGGGCCCGGCCGTCACGCACACCCCGTCGATCTGGGCGAGATCGACGTCGGCGGACGCGCACGCCCGCTGCAGGGTCGGCACCATGGCCTGCAGGTGCGCCCGGGAGGCGACCTCGGGCACCACCCCGCCGAAGCGGACGTGCTGCTCCACCGAACTCGCCACCTCGTGCGCCAGCAGCTCCCGGCCGCGCACCAGCGCCACCCCGGTCTCGTCGCAGCTCGACTCGATGCCGAGCACCAGCGGTTCACTCATCTCCACCCCCGTGGGTCGTGGCGATGGAGGTCTCCAACACCAGCGCCGTCTGCCCCGGCCCGTAGTAGTGCGCCCGCTCGGCCACGCGGTTGAAGCCGCAGGCGTCGTACAGGGCGATGGCGGGGGCGTTGATCGCGGCCACCTCCAGCAGGACGCGTTCGGCGCCGACCTCCCGGGCCCACGCCAGGCCGGCGCCGACGAGACGCCGGCCGAGCCCCCCGCGTCGATGGTCGGGCCGGACGATCACGCGATCGAGATCGGCCACATCCTCGACGTGGCGCAGGGCGACCACCCCCACCACGTCCCCCGCGGCCCGCGCCACGAGCACCCCCGTGCGGGGCGAATCCAGCTCCTCGGCCCACGACTCCCGGCTCCAGGCCCCGCCCAACGCCTCGGCCTCCAGCGCCGTGATGGCACCCAGGTCGGACCGACCGGCGGGCAGGATGGTCGGCGCGCCCACGCCACCCCGCGGGTTCACGGCCGCATCCCGAACGCCACCCGCGGCTGCGGCAGGGCCGACTTCGGCGCTCCCGGCACCTCGGCATCGGGACGCCGGAGATACAGGGGCTCACGGCCCGCGTCCGGCAGCGTGGGGCCGCGGGCGGCGAGGACGCCGCCGTCCAGCACCGTCGGCCCGGACGCCTCACCCACCAGGGTGGCCCCGGGGCCGGCCAACGGCAGTGGCGGCACCCGGTCGGGCGCGCTCACGTGCGGGCCGGACACGCGCATTCCGCGCGCGTAGTGGGCCCAGTACACCTCGCGCCGACGGGCATCGGAGGCCACGACGAACTCGTCCGGGGCACCACTCGCGGCCCACTGGGCGGCCACCACGTCGAGCGAACACACGCCGTGGACGGCCACCCCCAGCACCTCGCCGAGCGTCAGGGCCGTCACGACGCCCACCCGCAGCCCGGTGAAGGGCCCCGGCCCGACGCCGACGACGATGCCGGTCAGATCCGTTGGAGCGAGGCCCGCCCCACCCAGCAGCTCCCGCACCAGGGGCATCAGCTGCTCGGCGTGGGCGCGGGTGTCGTCGACGACGGCGACGCGCGGCGCGGCGTCGCCCACGGCCAGGCCGGCGACGACGGACGTGGAGGTGTCGAGGCCGAGGATGACGGTCATGGGTTCTCCTTCGCGGCGGCGGCCAGCGCCGCGCGGTCGAAGCGGGTGCCGAACGGGGTGAGGAACACCCACCGGGTCTCGTCCGTCGGGTCCAGGCCGCGGCGGATGTCGATGTGCAGGCGGTCGGACGCCAACTGCTCGGCCACCCCGGCGCCCCACTCGACGAGGGTCACCGAGGCCGGCAGCGAGGCGTCCAGGTCGAGGTCGTCCAACTCGGCGAAGGAGCCCAGCCGATAGGCGTCCACGTGCACGAGGTCGGGCCCGCCGGTCACCGAGCGGTGGACGCGGGCGAGCACGAATGTCGGCGAGATCACCGGACCCTCGACGCCGAGCCCGGCGCCGATGCCCTGGGTCAGCGTCGTCTTGCCGGCGCCGAGATCACCCGTGGCGATGACGAGGTCACCGGGCGCGAACAGGCCGGCCAGGCGTTGCCCGAGCGCGCGCATGGCGTCGGCGTCCGGCACCGCCACGCTCACCGGCAGCGGCCGGCGCATCACGTGGCAGTCGCCCTCGTCACCGTCGACGGTGAAGCCGTGCTGCTCCCACCAGCGGCGCAGGTGCGGGTACTCGCGGCGGGCCAGCAGGTGCACCTCGGCCTCGCCGCGCGAGGCCAGCAGGTCGAGGATGACGGTGATGAGGAAGGTGGCGACGCCCTGTTCGCGGTGTTCGGCCAGGACGCCCACGCGCCCGATGCGCACCGAGCCGTCGTCGCGATGGGTCACCAGGGTGACGCCCACGGGTTCGCCGTCCAGCGTCGCGGCGAAGGCGCCACCGGACGCGGCCACCCGGCGGAAGCCGTCCGCATCATCGGAGAACGCCTGGGCGCGCGCGCCGATCCGGGGGCGCGCGGCGAAGGCACGCTGGACGATCTCGAGCGCCCGGGGTGCCTCGTCCGGCGTCAGGGTGCGCACGGCGAGCCGCCGCCCGTCGGCCAGGGTGGCGACGGCCAGTTCGGGGGCAGCACCGTGCATCGGGTCGTCCTTCGGTGGGAAGCTGCCTTCGGTGGGAGGCTGCGCGAGTGGGTCCATCGTAGCGCCGCGACCCGGCGCGAGCCGTGCCGGCCCCCCCACGCAGCCGCCGAGCGGAGCCGGGCCGCCACCCTCATGCCGCCGCCGGGCGGAGCCGGGCCGCCACCCTCATGGAGTGCCGTGCGTCGGGGCCGAACGACTAGCATCGAGCCCATCGACGCCCGAGAGGACTCACCATGACGAGCCGAGCCTGCCCGTTCCCCCGCGACGACATCGTTCCGTTCCTGCGGGAGGGGTACCTGTTCACCGGCAAGCGGCGTCGCGAGGTCACGCACGCCGACGACGACCGGCCGCTGTGGTTGCGCGTCATGGGCAAGCCCGCCCTGCTGCTGCGCGGCGCCGACGGCGTCCGCCTGTTCTACGACGCATCGAAGGTCAAGCGGTCGGGGGCGATGCCCGCCCCCATCCAGGGCTCGCTGTTCGGCAACGGCTCGGTGCACTCCCTCGACGACGAGGCGCACCTGCACCGCAAGAAGACGTTCGTGGCGGTCTGCTACGACGACGCGCAGGTGGAGCGCATCAAGCCCATGATCGAGGCCGAGGTGCGCGAGGCCATGCAGCGCTGGGCCAAGCACCCCGAGAGTGTCTACGACTCGATGGTGATCGCCTACGGCCGCGCCTCGCTGCGCTGGGCGGGCATCGAGGGCCGCGACGCCGACCTCGATGTGCAGGCGACCCGTCTGGGGGAGATCGTGGAGGGCTTCGCGCACCCGAACCTCGACCACGCGAAGGCGTGGGTGAACCGGCGCCTGACGAACCGGTGGTGCGCGCAGGTGATCGGCGAGCAGCGCTCCGGCAAGCGCCACGCGGAGCCGGGCACGTCGCTGCACGCGTGGGCCACCTTCCGCGAGCTCGACGGCACCCTGCTGGACGAGAAGACGGCGGGGTTGGAGATGCAGAACACCTTCCGGCCGCACATCGCCGTGGCACGTTTCGCCGCGTTCGCGACGAAGGCGCTGTTCGAGCGGCCCGAGTGGCGGGAGCGCATCCAGGCCGAGACCGCCGAGCGCGGCACCCTGGTCGACGGCCCGCTCGCCACTGCGTTCGCCCAGGAGGTGCGTCGCTACTACCCGTTCGTGCCGGTGCTGCCGGCCTTCGCGCGGACCGACTTCGAGTTCGAGGGCGAGAAGGTGTCCGAGGGCGACCGGCTGCTCATCGACATCCTCAACACCAACACCGGGCCCTCGTGGGAGCGCGCCGACGAGTTCGACCCCGAACGCTTCTTGGGGGTCGACTTCGAGCAGATCGTGACCTTCATCCCCCAGGGCGGCAGCGACGTGGAGACCACCCACCGCTGCCCGGGCGAGAAGATCGCCGTCAGTTCGCTGGCGACCACGATCGCGGCCCTGTGCGAGCCCGGCGTCGAGATCCTGCCCGACGGCCTCGACTTCTCCTGGCGCGAGATGCCCACCCGGCCGACGAGCGGTGGACTCGTCACGCTCCACCGCTGACGCGAGCGCGGGGGGCGTCGACGGGGCGGCGATCGTTCACCGGGTTGTCGTTGACGCGTCACGCAACCCCCGCCGCGACGCCACCCTGCCTTGCTGCCATGGAGGCATGCGCGTGGCGATCCTCACCGAGTCCTTCCTCCCCGAGGTCAACGGCGTCGTCAACTCCGTGCTCCGTGTGCTCGACCATCTGGTCGACCACGGCCACCAGGTGCTGCTCCTGGCGCCGGACGCCCCCGGCGCGCCGAAGGACTACCGGGGCGTCCCGGTCGTCGGCATGACGTCGGTGCCCCTGCCCGGCTACCAGCAGGTGCGGCTGTGTGCCACGCCCCAGTTCGTCCTGGAGCAGACGCTGGCCGAGTTCGCCCCCGACGTCGTCCACCTGGCCTCCCCCATCAACGTCGGCCTGCGCGGCGCCCTGGCCGCGGACGCCCTCGGCGTCGCGTCCGTGGCGGTCTACCAGACCGACGTGCCGGGCTACGCCGCGCGCTACGGCGTCCCCGCGCTGGAGGCCCTGCTGTGGCAGCGGGTGCGTACCACGCACACCACCGCCACCCTCACCCTGGCACCCAGCGCGGCCAGCATCGCGCAGCTGCGGGGCCTCGGTGTCACGCACCTGGCCCGGTGGGGTCGGGGGGTCGACGCCGACCTCTTCCGCCCCGGACGCCGCGACGACGCCCTCCGGGCCTCGCTGGCCCCGGCCGGACGCCGCATCGTCGGGTTCGTCGGACGCCTGGCGCCGGAGAAGCAGGTGGCCGACCTGGCGGCGCTGGCCGACCTGCCCGACACGACGACCGTGGTGGTCGGCGACGGCCCCGAGCGGGCCGCCCTGGAGGCCGCCCTCCCCCACGCCGTGTTCACCGGGCAGCTGCGGGGCGAGGAGCTGGCCCGCACGGTCGCGTCCTTCGACGTGTTCGTGACCCCCGGCGAACTGGAGACGTTCGGCCAGACCATCCAGGAGGCCATGGCCAGCGGCGTCCCCGCCGTGGCGCCGGCGTCCGGCGGCCCGGTGGACCTGATCGACCCCAGCCGCACCGGCTGGCTGTACGCGCCGGGTGACCTGGCCGGCCTCCGGGCCCACGTGGCCGACCTGCTCGGCGACGACGCAAAACGTCGCGCGATGGGTGAGGCCGCCCGGGTCGCCATGGAGCCCCGCACGTGGCGCGGCGTGTGCCACCAGCTGGTCGGGCACTACCGGACGGCGCTCGACCTGGCGCGCGAGCGCGCCGTCCGGCCGCTCGTGGCCGCGGGGCGTCGCGTCTGAGACGCCCGCCGCGCCGGGCCTAGCCCTCGCAGACGACCATGGCCACCGCGACGCCGGCGTCGTGACTGATGGAGACGTGCAGCCGACTGACCCCGAGCTCGTCGGCCCGATCGGCGACCGTGCCGGTGACGACCAGTGACGGGCGACCGGTCTCGTCGGAGAGCACCTCACAGTCCGACCACCGCAGCCCCAGCGGCGCGCCCAGCGCCTTCGCCAGGGCCTCCTTCGCGGCGAACCGGCCGGCGAGGGTCTGCTCGCTGCCGCGCTGCTCGGCGAGGGTGAACACACGGTCGACGAACCCGGGCCGCGCGCAGGCGTCCCGGATCCGGTCGATCGCGCAGACGTCAACCCCGATGCCCAGGATCACGTGGGCACGCTCACTCGACCGTGACGGACTTTGCGAGGTTGCGGGGCTGGTCCACGTCGTGGCCGAGCAGGGTCGCCACCTCGCAGGCGAACAGCTGCAACGGCACGATCGCCAGCAGGGGCTGCAGCAGCGTGGACGTCTGCGGGAGCCGCAGGGTGACGTCGGCATACGGATTCACCTCGTCGTCGCCCTCCTCGACCAGCACGATGGTGCGCGCCCCGCGGGCCCGCACCTCCTGGATGTTCGAGATGACCTTGTCGTGCAGCTGGTCGCGGCCCCGGGGCGGCACGATCACGAACACCGGCATCCCGGGCTCCACCAGGGCGATCGGGCCGTGCTTCAACTCGCCGGCCGGGAAGCCTTCGGCGTGCAGGTAGGCGATCTCCTTGAGCTTCAAGGCCCCCTCCAGCGCCACGGGGTAGCCCACGTGGCGGCCGAGGAAGAGCACCGAACGCACCGAGTGCAGCTCCTCGGCCAGGTCGAGCACCTGCTGGGAGGCGTCCAGCACCTGCTGGATCTTGGCGGGCATCGACTCCAGCTCGGTCATCACCGTGGCGATCTCGTCGCCGAACTTGGTGCCGCGCACCTGGGCGAGGAACAGCCCGAGGAGGTAGCACGCCGCCACCTGCGTCAGGAAGCCCTTGGTCGACGCCACGCCGATCTCGGGGCCGGCGTGGGTGTAGAGCACGGCGTCCGACTCCCGCGGAATCGTCGAGCCGTTCGTGTTGCAGATCGCGACCACCTTGGCGCCCTGCACGCGGGCGTGCCGCACGGCCATCAGCGTGTCGGCGGTCTCGCCGGACTGCGAGATGGTGACCACCAGGGTGCGGGGGTCGATGATCGGGTCGCGGTAGCGGAACTCGGAGGCGATCTCGACCTCGCAGGGCACCCGCGTCCAGTGCTCGATGGCGTACTTGGCGACCAGGCCGGCGTAGTAGGCGGTGCCGCACGCGACGATCACGACCTTGTCGATGCTCTTCAGTTCCGTCTCGCTGATGCGCACCTCGTCGAGGGTGAGGCGGTGGTTCTCGTCGAAGCGGCCGAGCAGCGTGTCGGCCACTGCCTTCGGCTGCTCGAAGATCTCCTTGCGCATGAACCAGTCGAAGCCGCCCTTCTCAGCGGCCGACAGGTCCCAGTCGATGACGAACGGCTTGCTGGGGGCGACGTGCCCGTCGAAGTCGGTGACGGTGTAGCCGTCCCGGGTCACGTCGACCATCTGGTCTTGCCCCAGCTCGACGGCCTCGCGGGTGTGCTCGATGAACGCGGCGACGTCGGAGGCCACGAACATCTCACCGTCGCCGACGCCCACCACGAGCGGGCTGTTGCGCCGCGACGCCACGATTCGGTCGGGCTGCTCTGCATCCAGCGCCACCAACGTGAAGGCCCCCTCGAGCCGGCGGCTGACCGTTCGCAACGCGTCGGCGAGGTCGGCACCGGCGTCCACCTCGCGGCCGACGAGCTGGGCGGCCACCTCGCTGTCGGTCTCGGAGGTGAATTCCACCCCGGCCGCCTCCAGCTCGGCCTTCAGGCTGGCGAAGTTCTCGATGATGCCGTTGTGCACCAGGGCCACCCGGCCGGACGCCGACCGGTGCGGGTGCGCGTTGGCGTCGGTGGGGGCGCCGTGCGTGGCCCAGCGGGTGTGTCCGATGCCGAAGCTGGCGGCGGGCAGGGGTGAGGCGGCGACCTCGGCCTCGAGGTTGGCGAGCTTGCCCGCCTTCTTCGCGATCCCGACCTCACCGTCGGCCACCACGGCGACTCCCGCCGAGTCGTAGCCGCGGTATTCCATGCGCCGGAGCCCGTCAATCACGACCTTCTGCGCCTCGCGAGGCCCCACATACCCGATAATGCCGCACATGGTCGCCAGCCTAGCGTCGGAGCACACCGAGCCGGACATGCCCCGCCCAGCAGCTCCGTTGGACGAGTTCGGTCCCTACGTCCGTGCCGATCGGCAGGTGTGGGCAGAACTGTCCAGCTCCCTGCCGGTGGAGCTCTCCGAGGAGACGCTGCGCCGCGTGCGTTCCCGCCTCGACACCATCGACCTGCAGACCGTGAGCGAGGTGTACCTGCCCCTGACCGAACTCATCAACCACTACGTCGAGAACACCCGACGCCTCTACGCCAGCACCCACGACTTCCTGCGCCTCGGCGTCGGCCGCACCCCCTTCGTCATCGGCGTGGCGGGCTCGGTCGCCGTCGGCAAGTCGACCACCAGCCGCCTGCTGCGCGAGCTGCTCACCCAGCTGCCGGGACGCCCCCGCGTCGAGATGGTGACCACCGACGGATTCCTCCACCCCAACGCCGAGCTCGAGCGACGCCAGATCATGGACCGGAAGGGATTCCCGGAGAGCTACGACCGCAACGCGCTGCTCCGCTTCGTCATGGACGTGAAGTCGGGCGTGCCCGAGGCGTCCGTCCCGGTGTACAGCCACCTGCGCTACGACATCGACCCCGCCCGCTCCACGGTGGTGCGCCAACCCGACATCCTGATCGTCGAGGGCCTGAACGTGCTCCAGCCGGCGCGGCGGCGTCCGGACGGTTCGATGGCGCTCGCCGTGAGCGACTTCTTCGACTTCACCGTCTACGTGGACGCGGCCGCCGACGACCTGCGCGCCTGGTACCTGCAGCGGTTCATGCGGCTGCGCGAAACGGCGTTCCGCGACCCGCGATCGTACTTCACCCGCTACGCCGCGCTGGACGAACCGGAGGCGCGCGCCTACGCCGAGCGGATCTGGGACACGATCAACGGCCCCAACCTGGAGCAGAACATCCTGCCCACGCGCGGCCGGGCCACGGTCATCCTGCGCAAGGACGCCGACCACGACATCGACTGGATTCGGATCCGCAAGGTCTGACGCCGGGGCGGGTCAGCTGGTGAGGCCCAGGCGGACGCCGAGCCAGTCGAGCTGGTCGGCGAACGCCGTGGCCCACTCGCTCCACATGTGCCCGCCCGGGTAGGTCCGCAGCTCCGTCGTCATGCCGGCCGCCTTCGCCGCCGCCTCCAGTTGCTGCACCGCCGGCAGGTACGTCTCGTCGTCGACGCCGGCGGAGAACAGCACGGCGGTGCCGGAGTACAACCTTCGCCCCAGCAGGGTCAGGGGATCGTTGTCGGCGTAGGCGTCCGCATCCCCGCCGAAGGCCACCGCGATGGTCTCCTCGGGCGTGCCGAGGGTGGGGTGGAGCTCGCCGGAGAGCACCAGCGCGCTGTGGTAGGCCTGCGGGTCGCGCGTGATCACCTGCAGGGCGCAGGTGCCGCCGTTGGACAGACCGCCGATGGCCCACCGGCTGCGATCCGTGTCCACCTGGAGGTTCTGCTCGATCCAGGCCGGCACGTCTCGTTGGAGGTAGGTGGCGACGTTGCCGAGGTGCGCGTCGCTGCACACGGGGTTGGCGGTGTTGGACCCCAGGGGGTCGGGGACGACGACCACCGGGGCCAGCCCGTGGTGCCGTTGCGCCCAGGCGTCCAGACTCGCCTGCGCGTTGCCCGCGGTGAACCAGTCTCGGGGCTCCCCCGGCTGGCCCGCCAGCAGCACCAGCACCGGCAGGAGCGGCCGGTCGGCCGTGAGGTAGGCCGGCGGCAGGTAGACCAGGGCGGGTCGGGGCGCGAAGCGTGGGTCGCTGGCCGGGATCGCCTGCTCGACCACCTGGCCGGTCGCCGGCAGGTCGGCCGGCGGCGTCCAGCTCGCCAACAGCGGCCCGGGGGGCCGGCTGCTGGCGCTCTCGGGCGCGGATTGCGGCAGGTCGGCCAACGTGCCCGACTCCACCGTCAGGCCCAGGGCGGCCCCGAGCGTGGGGTAGGCACCGAAGTGTGCGTTGACGGCGAGCAGCGCGGCCACCAACACGGCCGCGACCGCCGCCAGGGATCCCAGGGCGCCATCGAGCCGGCGGCGTCGCCGCCCCGCCCGGGAGCGGCGCGGCACCACGACGGCCTGGAGGACGACCAAGGCGACGATGCCGACCCAGAGCCAGACGAACCACCCCAGACCGTCGGCGACGGGGCGCCACACGACGTCGACCGCCACCCAGGACGCCAGCCCGACCACCGGACCGCCGCCGAGGACGGCGGCGCGACCCGCGGCGCCGAGGTGGCGCGTGCGCGTCCAGCCCAGCAGGGTGACGACGAGGACGGTCAGCGCCCAGGCGGTCGGTGCCGCCCACCCCGTCAGCAGCGGGATGCCGTTCAGCAGCTCAGTCACGGTTCACCAGCCGTTGGGCGAAGCGGGCCGCGTCCGCGGCGCCGAGGTCGGGGAGGTAGGCCCGCGCGATGGCAAGCCCCACGGTGGGGGCGTCCAGCAGGTCGGGCACGGCAAGGTACAGGGGCACGAAGCGGGGGCCGAACTTGGCCTTGAACGCGAGCAGGGAGCGGAAGCCGTACACCGGTTCCAGCAGGGTGCCGAGCACCTCGAGGACGCCCTCCAGCCGCGTCGCCGACGCGGCAGGGCCCTCCCCCGGGGCGGAACCACCGCTGCGGGCCAGGGGCGAGCCGGAGAGGGAGACGAACGCGAACCCCTGCGCCGTCAGCACCGCGCGCGCGATGAGGAACTCCATGGTCGAGCGGAACCCGCCCTCGCGACGGCGCATCACGTCGAGCGTCCACCCCACCACGGCACCGCCCCGGTGGGCGGGGAGCCACGACGTGACCCCGTGGACGGTGCCCTCGGCGTCCACGGCCAGCCCGAGGCGCGTCTCGGCGTCCAGCTCGGCGACCCCGCCCAGCGTGAACCCCATCTCGGGCAGCGCCTTGTCGGCCAACCAGGCGTCGCAGATGGCCCGCACCTGGTCGCGTTGCCCGGGGGTGCAGCCGTCCCACGTCGTCCACAGGTCGGTGATCCCCTCCTTCGTGGCCCGGTTGAGCGCCGTCCGGACGTCCTGGAAGGCCTTGCCGGAGAAGGTGACGCCGCCCAGGTCGATCACGGCCTCCTCCGCCACCTGGACGGTTGCCCAGCCGAGGGCCCGTGCCTGGTCCGCCGTGGGCGCGTGCACCGAGTAGAGAGCCGGCACCAACGACTGGGCCGTGCAGGCGGTGGCGAAGTCGACCAGACCGTCCCTCAGGTCGTCGGGCGCGGTCGCCGGGTCGGTGACGGTGAGGGCCACGCCGCTGCCCACGCGGTACGCGAAGCCGGAGCGCCCGTCAGGGCTGAGCCAGACGTCGTTGCCGGGCCACGTCAGCATCCACCCGAGCGAACCGGCGCCCTCGCGCCGCACCAGGGCGGCCAGATCCTCCCGTTGCCCGGGCCGAATCGCGGGGGCCGAACCCTGGGCGCGGAACCATGCCACCGTCACCACCACCCAGACGGCCACGGGCACCCACTCCGCCACGGCGACGGCCACGGCCGAGTCCGGTTCGAGCGTGGGGGTGACCAGGGCCAGGGCCCCCGTCGGCAGCAGGCGCACCGCGTAGTCGGCGAACAGGAGCGGCGCGGTGGCCGTCGGCAGAAACTGGTCGGCCACCGCGAGGCCCGCGCCCCACACGATCACGAGGCCGGCGGCGACGGCGATGCCGACCCACCCCCAGAAGCGTCGGAAGGTGCCGGGCCGGGTCTTCACGCCGAAACTGCGCAGGTGCAGCGCGACCTGGATCGCCAGCAGGAGCGGCACCACGAGGGGGACGATGAGGCGGGCCGACGGCGTCCCGTCGTCGGCCAGGCCGAGCAGCGGTGCGGTGTCGGTGCCGGTCTGTTCGAACATCCACCGCATGACGGCGAGGTGAGCGGCGGCGAGGATGGCCATGCCGCACTGCAGCACGATGGTGCCGAGCGCGGCGGCCCGCCGGCCGAGGCGCAGCCCGCCGGCCATCACGAGCTGCAGCACGAGTGGCAGGGCGGCCAGGGCGGCGGCGCTCGGGCCGTGGGTCCGGGCGGCGTAGGTGACACCGGCGCACTCCACGAGGCGGTCCGGCTCCAGACAGGTGGTGGTGACGGTCACCGGGTCGGCGAGCGGCGAGTCGACGGCGAACCGCGCCGCCGCGAGTGGCCCCACCGGGAGTGGCGACCACGCCGACAACAGCGTCCCGGCCGTCACGGCCACCACCACCAGGTCGAGGATCGTCCGGGCATCGTGGCGCGTGCCCACGAGGGAGCGCTCCGGCGCGCTGCCGCGCCAGGCGAGCAGGCCCAGGCCCACCCCCGCCAGGGCGGCGCCCCATTGGGCGATGTCGTCGGCACCCCCGCCGAAGGCCACCAGGGCGCTGAGCCAGACGAACAAGACCGTGTGGATGCGCCGCCGGGCCAACGCGTCCATGCGGATGCTCGCGGCCGCCAGCGCCCCGACCACGACGCCGAGCGGCCCACCCGCCGGGGCCCCGGCCAGGTGTTCGGCCCACGGCCGGTCGAGCAGGGCGATGAGGGGGTGGACGGCATGGAGCACGCCCACACCAAGGACGGACGCGGCCAGGCCCACGGTCAGGAAGCGGGTGCGGCCGAGGAAGCGCTCGACCGGCGCCCCGACGGCAACCACGAGCAACCCGTCGACCAGGCTGGAGGGCAACGAGGGGGTCCAGACGGTGCTCGTGAGCCAGGCCGCCCACCGGGCCGGCTCGGCGGCGTGCACGGCCAGCGCCGCGAAGGCCTCCCCACCCACGGCCCGGCCGAGCGTCCCGACGAGGACGACGACAACGGCCAGCGCCACGCTGACCGGCGCCGGGCGGAGCCAATCGGAGAGCAGCCGGGCCGACCTGCCCCAGCCGGGGCCCGGCCACCAGCGCCGCCGGCGTGCCACGACGGCCGCCAGGGGGCCGTCCGGGGTGGGTGGTTGCGTCCCCGCACCGCCACTGGCCCCCGCACCGCCACGGGCCCCCGCACCGCCAAGGGTCATCGCACCGTCCTGTCCTGGTGGCCGCCCTCGCGCGGCCCAAGGCCATGCTAGGACGGCCCGACGCGGCACCGGGCCGGCGCGCGACCGGTTCGTCCCCGCGCATGAGCAGGCCCCGTCCAGGGGTGGAGCGGTCCCGCGCCCCCCGTCGCTGCGCTGCGCGTCCGGTGGTTCCCGGGGCCGGCGTGAACGAACGGGCACGCAGACGGGGGCGCCACCGGTCGGTGGCGCCCCCGCGGGAACGTGCCTCCCACCCGCGCGGGGTGGGTGCCGCGTCAGCGGCGGTCGGCGGTGGTGAGCTCGGTCTCGCGGTTGATGACGCTGCGCGAGCCGGCGGCACCGGCAGCTGCGGCGCCGACGGCACCGAGCAGTGCGCCACCGAAGGTCCACCACGCGGCGGTGGAGGCCTGCTCGGCCGTCTGCGCGGCCTGCTGCTCCACCTGCTGCTGGTCGACCTGCTGGTCGGCCTGCGTGGCGGCGTCCTCCACCTGCTGCGCGGTCACGTCGACCTGCGAGGAGACGACCCCGGCCAGGTTGCCGACGGCGCCGAGCAGCGCGCCACCCAGCCACCCCGCGAGCACGAGAACGGCGAGGATGGAGGTGGCCCAGGTGAGGAAGCCGTGGAGCAGACCACCGCGGACGGCCAGCGCACCGGCGACGTAACCCGCGACGGCGAGCGCGAGGGCCAGGGCGATGAGCGACCAGATGCCGGTGGCGACGCCCGAGACGCCGTCGAGACCCATGGCAGCACTGGCGATGTTCAGCACAACCGTGAGCCCGAGGAACGTCACGACGCCGGCGAAGATGGAGCCCCACGAGATGTTCGGGGTGCGGCGCGAACGGTCGGTGCCGATCAGCGCCTCCTGCACGGCGTGGTCGTCACGCGCGGGACGCCGCTCGACGCGCGAGGCGCCATCGGTGTCCACGGTGCGGGTGGAGGCGGCGGTTGCGGCCTCCGGGGCGCGGTTGGCGCCGTCGTGAGGGCGGGGGGATGTGGTCATGACTGTCTCCTGACACGAGGTTGGGTTGGGGCGCACACCCCGCGAGAGGGTGGGTCGAGCGGCGATGGGCGCGCGCCACGCGCCGATCTGTGGACCGGCACAATGAACACCATAGCCACCACACCCGCCCACGCAAGCGATGGCCGTGGCTTGCGGCGAAAAATCCTTCTTTTCACCCTTTCGGGGGGCCACTGTGATGGATGTGAATGCCGGCGAATGGCGCGCCTCCCGGCGCGCGGCGGGGAGCACTCCCCCCTGTCACTGCCTGATCGGACGGGGGTGTCAGCCGTGACGGCGTACCTCGGATCTGTTGCAGAGAATGAGAGGGACACCCGCGGCCACGACCACGGTGAAAACGAACCAAGAATCGTCGAAGAATGTCGTGAGCCCGCGCAGGATCGCGCTGACCCAGATCACCAGCGACCCCCAGGTGAGGGCCATCCAGTGGCGCATGCGCCACGTCCGCGAGGCGCGCGCCATGCCGTGGGTCATCATGGCGGCGATGCCCAGCGCCACGGCCAGGAGCACCGAGAGGATGGCGCCGGCCACCGCGGGCCCCGCGACGGCATAGGCCAACAGCATGAGGGCGACACCGGTCAGGAAGGTGCCGCGGAGGCTGGCATCGTCGGCGTCACGCACCGGCGTCACCGTGAGGCTCGGGTCCGAACGCAACGCCACGACGCCGAAGGGGGCCGCCGCGCAGACGGCCGCGACCAGCGCCGTCCACCAGGGCAGTTCCAGCCCGGGCACGACGGCCACGCTCATCATCAGCGCGGCGTACGGCACGAGCGACGCATATCCCCAGGCGGCACGCCACCGGGGCAGGAGCGTCCGACCCAGGTTGGCGAGGTGCCCCACCCCCGCGGCCGCCCCCCAGGCGAAGAACGGCAGCAACGCCGGCAGTTGCCCCTCGAAGCGAAAGGCGTGCTGGGTGGCGATGAGTCCGCTGGTCAGCACGAAAGCGCCGACGAGCGTCGCGGCGAGCGCACCGACGACCGTGGGCAACAGGGTCCGCTCACGCGGCATGGGCACCTCCGGGGGGGACGAGGGCGGTCAGAGGGAGAGGCGGTCGCGGACGACGCCCGCCAACCGCTCGGCCACCTCGGTCGCCCGCTCCTCGGTGGTTGCCTCGACCATAACGCGCACCAACGGCTCCGTGCCCGAAGGACGCAGCAGGACACGGCCGGTGTCGCCCAGTTCCCTGCCCGCCTGGGTCACCGCGGCCGTCACCTCGGGATCGATGCCGGCCCGTGCCTTGTTCACCCCGGGAACGTTGACCATCACCTGGGGCAACCGCGTCATGACGCCGGCCAGATCCGCCAGCGTCGCACCGCTGGACACGACCTGCGCCGCCACGTGCAAAGCGGTGAGCACGCCGTCGCCGGTCGTGGCGTACTGGCTCATGATCACGTGCCCGGACTGCTCTCCGCCCAAAGTGAACCCGTTGGCGTTCATCGACTCCAGGACGTAGCGATCGCCCACCTTCGTCTGGTCGACGCGCACGCCGCGGGCACGCATGGCCTGGAGGAAACCCAGGTTGCTCATCACGGTCGCGACCACCGTGTCGGAGTGGAGCGCGCCGGAGTCCTTCATGGCGAGGGCCAAGATGGCGAGGATCTGGTCGCCGTCCACCATCTCCCCCGTCGCGTCGACGGCCAGACACCGGTCCGCGTCCCCGTCGAAGGCGAAACCGAGGTCGGCGCCGTGGTGGAGCACCGCGACCTGCAGGCCCTCCGGGTGCGTGGAGCCGGACTGCTCGTTGATGTTCAGGCCGGTGGGCGAGGCGTGGATCGTGATGACCTCGGCACCCTGGGCCTCGAAGGCGGCCGGACCCGTCATGTGGGCCGCTCCGTTGGCACAGTCGAGCACCACCTTCAACCCGTGCAGGCTGCCGGCGTCGCCCAACGAGGAGACGAGGTGGGCGACGTAGGCCTCCACCGCCTCGTGACGCGTCGTGACGCGTCCGACGGCCGCACCGGTCGGCCTGACCCACGTCTGGTGCATGCGCGCCTCGATCATGTCCTCGAGGTCGTCGTCCAGCTTGACCCCGCCACGGCTCACGAACTTGATGCCGTTGTCGGGCATCGGGTTGTGGCTGGCGCTCAGCATGACCCCGAGGTCGGCGTCCAGTTCGTTGACCAGAAACGCGAGCCCGGGCGTGGGGACGACCCCGAGACGGACGACGTCCACCCCTGCGGACGCCAGCCCTGCGACCACCGCCGCCTCGAGGAACTCTCCGGAAGCGCGCGGGTCATGCGCAACGAGAGCCACCGGACGGTGACCCTCGAAAACCCCGGCCTCGCCGAGGACGTGCGCGGCCGCCACCGAGAGCTCGAGAGCGAGCTCTGCGGTGAGGTCGACGTTCGCCTTGCCCCGGACCCCATCGGTTCCGAAGAGACGCGCCACGGTCAGCGCTTGCTGTACTGCGGCGCCTTGCGCGCCTTCTTGAGGCCGGCCTTCTTGCGCTCCTTCACCCGCGCGTCACGGGTGAGCAGCCCGGCCTTCTTCAGCGCGGGGCGGCTGGCCTCGGCGTCCACGGCGTTGAGCGCGCGGGCGATGGCCAGGCGCAGCGCGCCGGCCTGGCCGGTGACGCCACCGCCGACGATCTTGGCGATGACGTCGTAGGCGCCCTCGACCCCGGCCGTCACGAACGGCTCGTTGATCGTCTGCTGGTGCAGCTTGTTGGGGAAGTACTCCTCGAGCGTGTGCCCGTTGATGCGGAACTCCCCGGAGCCCGGCACGAGCTGGGCGCGGGCAATGGCCTCCTTGCGGCGGCCGGTGGCCGCCCCGGGGGCGATCAGCGCCGGGCGCTCGCCGGGGGCGGCGGACGTGGGCGTCGCCTCCGAGCGGTAGGAGATCTCGCGGTCACCCTCGGTGAACGGGGTGGCCTCGACGGCTTCTTCGGTAACGGTGTCGGTCACGGTGGTTCCTCGCGTCACTGGGCGATCTGGGTGATCTGGTACGGCTGCGGCTGCTGCGCCGCGTGCGGGTGCTCGGGGCCGGAGTAGACCTTGAGCTTCTTCAGGACCTGGCGGCTGAGACGGTTCTTGGGGAGCATGCCCCAGACGGCCTTCTCGATCGCCTTGCGCGGGTCCTTCGCGATGAGCTCGCCCATCGGAACGGCCTTGAGGCCGCCCGGACGGCCGCTGTGGCGGTACGCGAGCTTGTCGGTGGCCTTGTTGCCGGTGAGGGCGACCTTGGAGCCATTGACGACGATGACGAAGTCGCCGCCGTCGACGTGCGGGGCGAAGGTGGCCTTGTGCTTGCCGCGGAGCAGCGTCGCGACGGTCACCGCCAGTCGACCGAGCGTGACGTCGGTGGCATCGATGACTTGCCAGTTCCTGGTGATCTCACCAGGCTTGGGGCTGTACGTAGACACGGACACAGACCATCTTCCGTTAAAGAGTTGACAATTCGGATCGTGCGCGGCGCACCCCGGGCAGGGCGCACGCATGCGCAACAGCGAGCAAGTCTATCCGCGCCGGGCGAGCGGGTCAAAACCGCGCGGTGCCCCGCGTCGCCGTGCGCGTCAGAGGCTCCCGGAGTGGGAGGCGCCCGTGAGGCGTCCGGCCCACGACGACCCGCCCGCACTACAAATCGTAGGAGACACGCTCGCCGTGGCCCCGCGGGGGCGTGAATGGTGGCATTGTGTCGGCCATGAGTTCGAGGGTGAACAACACAGAGATCCAGGTGAACGATCCCGACGACGTGCGCAACGTGGTGCTGGTCGGGACGGCGGGATCGGGCAAGACGTCGCTGTTCGAGAACCTGCTGCGCGCCCGCGTCGCCGGCTACCGCGGGGAGAAGAGCGACGCCGAGCGCCTCTCCCAGCTCTACCTCGCCTCGCTCGTCACGGGCGACGTCGTGGTGAACCTGCTGGACGCCCCGGGCAACCCGGACTTCGTCGGCGAGCTGCGCGCCGGCATCCGGGCGGCGGACGCCGCGATCTTCGTCGTCAGCGCCGCCGACGGGGTCGATGGTGCCGCGCGGGTGCTGTGGGAAGAGTGCGCCGCCGCCCACCTGCCCCGCATCATCGCGCTGAGCAAGATGGACGCCGCGCGCGGCAGCTTCGACGATGTGGTCGAGGAGTTGAAGGACGCCCTCGGGGCGGGCGCCCTGCCCACCCACGTGCCGGTCCGCAGCGGCGGCGCAGGCCCCGGGGCGCAGGCCGTGACGGGAACGGTGGGCGTCTTGTCGCACCGGTTCCGCGACTACGCGGGGGGCGGCGACCCGGTGTTGGTCGAGGGCGACGAGCGTCACGCGGAGCTGGTGGAGACCCACCGCGGGCCCCTCATGGAAGGCCTCATCCAGGAGGCGGAGGACGATGAGCTCATGGACCGGTACCTCGAGGGTGACGACCCGGGCCGGGAGTACCTGCTCGGTGACCTGATGAGGGCCACCGCGGGCGCCAATCTCTTCCCCGTGGTGCCCGTCGTGGCGTCGAGCGGCGTCGGGACCGAGGAGCTGCTGAGCCTCATCGAGTTCGGCTTCCCGACGCCGAGCCTGCACCCCAACCCCACCACCGTGCAGCTCACCGGCGAGGAGGCCGGCCCGCCCCCCACCGATCCGGAGGCGCCGCTGGTCGCCCAGGTGATCCGGACCACGACGGATCCCTTCGCCGGGCGGCTGTCGATGGTGCGCATCTTCGCCGGCACCCTGCGTGCGGACGCCTCCGTCCACGTCTCGGGGCACCGATCGTTCTTCGCCGGCGCGGAGGATGCCACCCATCCCGACCACGACAGCGCCGAGCGGATCGGTCAGATCCAGCACGCCGTCGGCAGCCGACTCGTGGCAAAGGACCACGCGATCGCCGGCGAGATCGTCATGGTGCCGAAGCTGGCCCACGCCGGGACGGGTGACACCCTGTCCGACCCCGACCATGTGGTGGTCGTCCCGAACTGGCGCACGCCGGAGGCGTTGCTGCCGCTGGCGATCCGCGCGGCGTCCCGCAACGACGAGGACAAGCTGGCCACCGCGCTGCAGCGCCTCGCGGTGGAGGACACCGACGTGCGGCTCGCGCGGGGGGCGTCCGACCAACTCGTGCTGTGGACGACGGGGCCCGCGCACGCCGACCTGCTCCTGGCGCGCCTCAAGGACCGCTACGGCGTCAACGTCGTGCAGGAGGACGTGAAGATCGCGTTGCGGGAAACGTTCGTGGCCAAGGCGTCCGCGCAGGGCCGGCACGTCAAGCAGTCCGGCGGGCATGGTCAGTACGCGGTGGTCACCATCGAGGTGGAGCCGCTGGAGCGCGGGGCGGGTTTCGAGTTCGTCGACAAGGTGGTCGGTGGCGCCGTGCCGCGCCAGTTCATCCCCAGCGTGGAGAAGGGCGCCCGGGCGCAGTTGGAGCGGGGGGTGGTCGCGGGGTATCCGATGGTCGACGTCCGGGTCACGTTGCTCGACGGCAAGGCCCACGCGGTCGACAGCTCCGACATGGCGTTCCAGATGGCCGCCGGCGCGGCGCTGAAGGAGGCGGCGTCCGACCCGACGGTCACGGCCGTGCTCGAGCCGGTCGACCTCGTGGAGGTCACGGTCAGCGAGGAGTACATGGGTGCGATCATGACCGATCTGTCCGCACGCCGCGGGCAGCTCCAGGGCCAGGACGCCGACGGCCGCACCGTGGTCGTCCGCGCGCTGGTACCCCAGCTGGAGCTCGCCCGCTACGCCATCGACCTGCGCGGCCTGGCCCACGGCTCGGGCACGTTCCACCGGACCTTCCACGGCTATGAGCTGATGCCCCCACACCTCCTCCCCTGAGGGCGCCGACACGCACGCTCCTGCCCCAAACTCCGGTTCCGGTGACGGAGTTTGAGGCAGAAAGTGGAGTATGAGCCAACGACCGGTCAGCGCGGCCCGGCCCCGCGCGGGGGGCCGGGGGCGTCGGACGCCTCGGAGTCCGCCCCCTCGGGTGCCACGAAGCCCTCGTCGACCCGGCCGCGCGGAAACACCCAGAGCCGCAGCATCAGGTAGATGTAGATGCCCTCGCAGCAGGCCGTCATCACGCGAGCGACCATGATGTGCAGCCCGGCGAGGTCCAGCAGGGAGGCGAAGCCGACGATCCAGATCAGGTAGTTGCTGACGATGACGAGGACGTACTTGCCGGTCTGCTTACCCAGGTCGCCGTGCTCACGGAAGTTCAGCCAGCGGTTCAGGATGAACGCGTACACCGAGGCCAGCGCGTACCCGACCGAGAACAGAATCCCGTACGGCAGCGTCAGGAACTGGCTGATGAGCGCCAGGAAGGCCATGTCGAGCAGGAAAGCGCTGCCGTTGATCAACGCGTAGCCGATGAAGGTCTTGGGCACGACGCGGCGCACCGGGCCCGGCAGAGCTGCGTGGATCCGCCGCATCAACGACGCGAACCGCAGGGCGGCCGGGCCGTCGGCGGCGTCGTCGTTCATGGACGCGAGAATACGCGCTTAGGCCTCCGCGCGCCTCGCGCAGCAGCCCGCGACCGAGACGGCCCCCGCCGTCACCGACCCGACGCCGCTGCCACCCAGGGTGGGAGCCCACCCCCACGGGCAGCCCGCCTCAGATCGAGAACTGCGCTTCGTAGCCCACCGGAATGGCGTCGGAATCGACGATCATCTTCCCGAACGGGAAGCACGTCACCGGGATCATCTTGATGTTCGCGATCGCCAGCGGGATGCCGATGATCGTCACCGCCTGCGCGGCCGCGGTCGTCACGTGCCCCACGGCGAGCCAGACACCCCCGACGATGAACCAGAGCACGTTGAGCAGTGCGGCGCCGGTGCCCGAGCCCGGCTTCGACACGACGGTCTTGCCGAACGGCCACAGGGCGTACGCCGCCATGCGGAAGGAGGCCACGCCTGCAGGAATCGTCACGATCAGCAGACAGGCCAGCACGCCGAAGAAGAAATAGCCGATCGCCAGCCACAACCCTCCGAAAACAAGCCAGACAAGATTCAGGACGGCCCTCATGATCGCTCCCTCCCCGACGCGGGCACCCGCCCGGCGACGTGCCCCCAGCGTAGCCCGCGGGTAGGCTCACGGCCGTGCCGCGCTCCGAACACCGCGTCCACCGCGAGGTGGTCTCCTACGTGCGTCGCAGTGCCCGCATGAACCCCTCCCAGGAGAAGGCGTGGGACTCCCACGCCGGACGCCTCGTCGTCGACATCCCCCCGCGCGTGACCTCCACGTCGGTCCACCCGGAGGCCCACGTCGACTGGGACGCCGTCTTCGGACGCCGCGCCCCCCTCGCCGTCGAGATCGGCTCCGGACGCGGTGAGGCGCTGGTTGCCCTCGCCGAGGCCCACCCCGACTGGAACATCGTGGCCTTCGAGGTGTTCCAGCCGGCCGTGGCGTCCACGCTCGGCCGCATCGCCCGCCAGGGCGTCGAGAACGTCCGCATCGTGCTCGCCAACGGCGTCGAGGGCCTCACCGTGCTGGTGCCCCCTGCGTCCCTCACCGAGCTGTGGACCTTCTTCCCCGACCCCTGGCACAAACCCCGCCACCACAAGCGACGCCTCGTCAGCCCGGACTTCGCCGCTCTCGTGGCCGCACGACTCACCCCGTCCGGCACCTGGCGCCTGGCGACCGACTGGGCCGACTACGCCGAGGCCATGCGCGCGGTGCTGGACGCGGCCCCCGGCCTGGTCAACGCGCACGCCTCCGACGGTGGCTGGGCGCCCCGGTTCGCCGAACGTCCGCTCACCAAGTACGAGGCCCGCGGCCTGGCCGCCGGCCGCACGGTGTACGACCTCACCTACGTCCGCGCGGACGCGGCACACCTCCCTGCCGCTCCGGCCGAACCCGCGGCGTCCCCCCCCCGCGTCCCCCCGCCCCCCGGGCCGGACGCCCCACCCGTGGTCGGCGACCTGGTTCACCGCGTCCGGCGGCCCGACGCCGACGCGACGGGCGGCGTCCCCCTGTGACCCGCCTCCGCCTGGACCTCGCCTACGACGGTGCCGCCTTCCACGGCTGGGCCGCCCAGACCGGGCTGCGCACGGTGCAGGGCGAACTCGAGAGCTGGATCACCCGCATCCTGCGGCTGGAGACCCCTGCCACCCTGACGGTGGCCGGACGGACCGACGCCGGCGTCCACGCCCGCGGCCAGGTCGCCCACCTCGATCTGCCCGATCCCACCGCGCTCCCCCAGCCCACCGCGCTCCCCGACCCCATTGCGCCCGGCGAGGCCGCGCTCGCCGCCCAGCTCGGCCACCGACTGGGCCGGGTGCTGCCCGCGGACCTCGTCGTGCGCCGCGTCACCGTGGCCCCCGACGGGTTCGACGCGCGCTTCTCCGCGCTCTGGCGGCGCTACGTGTTCCGCCTGGCCGACGCAGGTGTGGACCCGTTGCACCGCGGCATGGTGGTGCGCGTCGACCGCCCGCTGGACGCCGACGCCATGGCCCGGGCGGCGGCCGCCCTGGTCGGGCTGCACGACTTCGCGGCCTTCTGCAAGCGCCGCGAGGGGGCCACGACGATCCGCGACGTCCACACCTGCGCGGTGCGCCGCGAAAGTACGGGCGAGTTCGCGGGCACCGTGAGGGTGGAGTTGCGGGCCGACGCCTTCTGCCACTCGATGGTGCGTTCGGTGGTCGGGGCGCTGGTCGCGGTTGGCACCGGGCGCCGCGACGCGGCATGGTTGGCCGCGCTCGTGGACGCCCCCCACCGGGCCGGGGACGTGACGGTCCTGCCCCCCCACGGCCTCGTGCTCGAGGAGGTCGGGTACCCCCCGGACGACCAGCTCGCCGCCCGTCAGCTCGCGGCCCGGGCGCGACGCGACCGACCCGAGGAGAACCCATGACCCACTACTTCCTGCCCCCCGAGGGGCCCGAGCTCCGGCGCACGGTCACCGCCCGCTTCTGGGACACCTCGTGGGACTTCACCACCGCCAACGGCGTCTTCAGCGCCGACGGCCTCGATCTGGGCACGGGGGTGCTGCTGCGCACCCACACCCCGTCCGCGTCCGCGCGGCGGTTGCTGGACCTGGGGTGCGGCTACGGCGTGGTGGCCGTGGCGCTGGCGTCCGCGAGCCGGCACGCGCAGGTGGACGCCGTGGACGTCAACCCGCGCGCGCTGCGGCTCACCGCTCTCAACGCCACCGCGCACGGGGTGGGTGACCGGGTGCGCGCCCTGCAGCCCGACGAGGCGGACGCCGACGCCCGCTATGACGAGATCTGGTCGAACCCCCCGATCCGCATCGGCAAGGAGGCCCTGCACGATCTGCTGCTGCAGTGGCTCCCGCGGCTCGCCGACGGGGGCGTCGCCCGCCTGGTGGTCGGCCGCAACCTGGGGGCGGACTCGCTGCAGCGCTGGCTGGTCGACCAGGGTTGGGCGTGCGCGCGCACGGCGTCCGCCAAGGGGTTCCGCGTATTCGCCGTGACACGACCCTTGGCAAGCGGGGAGTGAATGGCTAGCGTGGGTCCACCATCCACCGACGGAAAGGAGCCCCATCATGGGCTTGGGTGACGAGATCAAGAACAAGACCCAGCAGGCGGTTGGCAAGGTCAAGGAGGGCATCGGCGACGCCTCGAACAACGAGCAGCTCGAGGCCGAGGGCAAGAAGGACCAGCTGGCCGGCCAGGCCAAGGACGCCGTCAACGACGCCAAGGAAGGTGTGGCCGGCGCGTTCAACGACACCGTGGACGGCGCGCGGGACGACCGGCGCTGAGCCCACCACCGTGGCCCGAGGGGGTCGGCCCGTCCGGGCCGGCCCCCTCGCGCTCACCCGGGACCGGTGACCTGGCGGGGGCCTTGCTCTGGGGTGTTGCGCACGGGGCGGCACGGCATAGGCTCGGGACAGGAGCTGTTGTCCCCGACAACGCCACCCATCGAGAGGACGAAACCCATGGTGTACACCCTTCCTGACCTCGACTACGACTACGGTGCGCTGGAGCCGCACATCTCGGCCCAGATCATGGAGCTGCATCACAGCAAGCACCACCAGACCTACGTGACCGGCGCGAACACCGCCCTCGAGAAGCTCGCCGAGGCCCGTGAGAACGGCGAGTTCGGCCCGATCAACAAGCTCGAGAAGGACCTCGCGTTCCACCTCGGTGGCCACGTGAACCACTCGGTGTTCTGGAAGAACATGTCCCCCGACGGCGGCGGCGAGCCCACCGGCGAGGTCGCCTCCGCGATCGACGAGTTCTTCGGCTCGTTCGAGGGCTTCCAGAAGCAGTTCAACGAGGTCGCCAACGGCATCCAGGGCTCCGGCTGGTCGATGCTGGTGTGGGACACGCTGGGTCAGCGCCTCAACATCAACCAGCTCTTCGACCAGCAGGGCAACCTGCCGGTCGGGCAGCTGCCGATCCTGCAGCTCGACATGTGGGAGCACGCGTTCTACCTGCAGTACAAGAACGTGAAGGGCGACTACGTCAAGGCGTGGTGGAACGTCGTGAACTGGGCCAACGTGGCCGAGCGCCTCGAGGCCGCGCGCGCGGCCAAGGTCTCCTTCTGACCGACGCGGCATGTCCCGGCGGGGCCGGCACCCCATCGTGGGTGCCGGCCCCGCCGCACGTGCGGCGTCCTGACCGCGTCTCCCCGGCGGACGGCAACCTGATGGAAACCTGAGAATCCAGTGGCTTTCATTAAGAAACCGCGGCACGATGGACACGTCGATTTTCCTCACCTCAGGAGTCTGTGTCGTGCCTGTCTCGAAGAAGCTGGTGGCCGCTGCCGCGAGCGCTGTCGTCCTCGTCGGTGGAGGGACCGCCGTGGCCGTCTCAACGCCAGGTGCGTCCGCCTTCACGAGCGTGGTGGCCACGCCGGCGCCGGCGCCGGTGAGCCCCGTCACGGTCTCCGCGCACGGTCTCTCGTCCACCGTCGAGGTGGAGCGCCTTTCCGTGGCCGCCGCGCTCGTCGCCGCGGGGGTGGAGCTGCAGGCCAGTGACCGCGTCACGCCGGAGCTCGGCTCGCCCCTCGCGGCCGGGGACACGGTCACGGTCTCGCAGGTGAGCAGCATCGACTGGACCAAGAAGGTGACGCTAGCCTTCGAGACCACCAACGTCAACGACCCGACGCTGGAGAAGGGCACGACGAAGGTCCGTACCGAGGGCGTCGAGGGCGAGAAGGTCGAGACCTACCGCACCACCACCGTCGCCGGCGAGGTCGAGGGCATCGCGCTCGTCGGCGAGCAGGTGACCAAGGAGCCCGTGACGAAGGTCGTGCTCGTCGGCACGAAGGCGCCGGCCCCCGTGGCGACTGCCGCGCCCCGCACCAGCGAGGTGACCTCCCGTTCCAGCGAGCGGACGGCCGCGGCCTCGTCCTCGTCCTCGTCCTCCAGCGCAAGCACCACGGCCGCCCCGGCTCCGGCCGCTGAGGAGGCTGCTCCGGCTCCCAGCTCCGGCGCCGGCATCGACCTCTCCCGCGCGGCGATGTGGGATCGCATCGCGCAGTGCGAGTCCACCGGACGTTGGAACATCAACACCGGCAACGGCTACTACGGCGGTCTGCAGTTCAACCTCGGCACCTGGCGTTCGGTGAACGGCACCGACTTCGCGGCCTACCCCCACCAGGCATCCCGCGAGGAGCAGATCACGGTGGCGAACCGCCTCTACGCCCAGCGCGGGCTACAGCCCTGGGGCTGCCGTCACGCCGCCTGACCCACCCCGCCCCCCCCCCCGCCCCGCCCACCCCGCGGGCGGCGACACGCACACTCAGGGCTCAAACTCCACGATCGGTGGTGGAGTTTGAGCCCTGAACCGTCGTTTGAGCATCTCGCGTACCTTGGCCGGATGTGACCCCGGGTCACCGCCTGGTCTGGTTGATCGGACGCCGCCAGCCGCCCCGGTTTGGTGGCGCTACCGTCCTCGCCTCGACCTCGGCCCGCCCGATGCATGCCACCAGACCGGACCTGACCCTGACTGCGCCCGCGCGAAGCCGGCGTCGCTCCTCCCATGATGGACGCCTCCTGAGGCGCGCTCCGCCCCCCGGGCGCCAGCGCGGTCAGAACCCACGTGGCGCGCTCTCACCCCACGTGGCGCACTGCCGCTCACGTGGCGGCCCGTCCAAGGCCCTCCACGTGAGTTTCACTGCGCCACGTGCGCTCCACTGCGCCACGTGCGCCCCACTGCGCCACGTGAGCTCCACTGCGCCACGTGCGTCCATTGCGGCACGTACGGCCCCAGTGCGCCACGTACGTCCGGGAGGGTGCCACGCCCGTCCCCCCGCACCGCGAAAGCCCTCCCCCGCCCCAGCCGTCCCCCACCCCAGCCCTCCCCAGCCCCAGCCGTCCCCAACCCCAGCCCGCGCCAACCCAGCCCGCGCCAACCCAGCCCGCCCCGACCCGGCACGTGCACAACGCCGGACGCCCGGCCCCCCACAGGGAGAACCGGGCGTCCGACGCGCGTGCTGAGCCGTCAGGCCTTGTCGGCCTCAGGCTCGACGTCCGCAACCTCAGCGTCTGCAGCGGTGGCGCCGGTGTCGGCCACGGCCGTGTCCGTCTCGGGGGCCTCGGCCTCCTGGACAGCCGCGGTCTCCACCGCAACGTCCTCGGTGGCCTCCGTCTGCGGGGCGTCGACGGCCACGGTCTCCTCGGCCGTGGCCTCCTCCGCCGGAGCCGCAGCGGCCGACGCCGCGGCCGCCCGCGTACGCGCGGGCTTGGCGTCCGTACGGGTGGCAGCCGGACGCGACCCGGACGCCTTCGCCTTGTTCTTGCGCGACTCCTCGAGGGATTCCTCGACGATCTCGATGACGGCCATCGGGGCGTTGTCGCCCTGACGGTTGCCGATCTTGGTGATGCGCGTGTAACCGCCGGGGCGATCCGCGACCTTCGGCGCGATCTCGGTGAACAGGACGTGCACGACGCCCTTGTCCGTGATCGTGCGCAGCACGATGCGACGGCTGTGCAGGTCGCCGCGCTTCGCCTTGGTGATCAGCTTCTCGGCGAGCGGACGGACGCGCTTGGCCTTGGCCTCGGTCGTCGTGATGCGGCCGTGCTCGAAGAGCTGGCTGGCGAGGTTGGCCAGGATGATCCGCTCGTGGGACGGGCTACCGCCCAGACGGGGACCCTTCGTGGGCTTGGGCATGGTGGTTCAATCTCCTCGCGGTATCAGTACTGGTCGTCGGTGTCGTCGTCGGCGTACTCGACCTCGTCGTAGCTGCCGAGCGCGGCGAGCGGATCGAAGCCGGGAGCGCTGTCCTTCAGGGAGAGGCCCATCTCGTGGAGACGGAGCTTGACCTCCTCGATGGACTTGCTGCCAAAGTTGCGGATGTCGAGCAGATCCTGCTCCGAGCGCGACACCAGCTCGGAGACGGTGTGGATACCCTCGCGCTTGAGGCAGTTGTAGCTGCGCATCGTGAGCTTGAGCTCCTCGACGGGCAGCGCCAGATCGGCGGCCAACTGCTCGTCGACGGGCGACGGGCCGATCTCGATGCCCTCGGCGTCGACGTTCAGCTCGCGGGCCAGGCCGAAGAGCTCCACGAGGGTACGCCCGGCGGACGCCACGGCGTCGCGCGGCGTGATGGCCTGCTTGGTCTCCACGTCGATGATCAGGCGGTCGAAGTCGGTGCGCTGCTCGACGCGGGTGGCCTCGACCTTGTAGGTGACCTTCAGCACGGGGCTGTAGATCGAGTCGACGGGGATGCGGCCGATCTCGGAGTCCACACCCTTGTTCTGGACGGCGGAGACGTAGCCGCGGCCGCGCTCGACGACCAGCTCCATGTCCACCTTGCCGCCCTCACCGAGCGTGGCGAGGTGCAGATCGGGGTTGTGGATCTCGACCCCGGCCGGCGGCGCGATGTCGGCCGCCGTCACGGCGCCGGCACCGGCCTTGCGCAGGTACATGACCACCGGCTCGTCCTCCTCGGAGGACAGCACGAGCTGCTTGATGTTCAAGATGATCTCGGTCACGTCCTCGACAACCCCGGGCAGGGTGGAGAACTCGTGGGCGTTGCCCTCGATCTTGATGCTCGTCACGGCCGCGCCCGGGATGGACGACAGCAGCGTGCGGCGCATGGAGTTGCCGAGGGTGTAGCCGAAGCCCGGCTCCAGCGGCTCGATGACGAACCGGGAGCGGTAGTCGTCGGCGACCTCCTCGGTCAGGGTGGGGCGCTGTGCAATCAGCATGTGGTGGTTCCTCTCCGCCGCCCGCTATTTGACGGCGTCCAGTGGGCTCGGCACCCTGCCGGGCCCGGAAGTCGGGGTTGGTGCGCCACGGACGCCCGGGGTGACCGGACGAACCGGCCACCCCGGGCGCGTGGGGTCACTTCGAGTAGAGCTCGACGATCAGCTGCTCGGAGACGTCGATCGTGATCTGGTCACGCGTCGGCAGCTGGTGGACGAGGATCCGCATGCGGTTCGGCCGCACGGTGAGCCACGCCGGCACGCTGCGCTCGTGGTGCAGCTCGCGCGCGATGACGAACACGTCGGAGTTCAGCGACTTCGGCTTGACGTCGATGATGTCGTAGGGCGACACCCGGTAGGACGGGATGTTGACCTTCTTGCCGTTCACCAGGAAGTGGCCGTGGACCACGAGCTGGCGGGCCTGACGCCGCGTCGAGGCGAACCCAGCGCGGTACACGACGTTGTCGAGACGGCTCTCGAGGATCTGCAGCAGCACCTCACCGGTCTTGCCCTGCTTGCGCACGGCCTCTTCGTAGTAGCGGCGGAACTGCTTCTCGAGAACGCCGTAGGCGAAGCGCGCCTTCTGCTTCTCGCGCATCTGGAGCAGGTACTCCGACTCCTTGATGCGGCCGCGGCCGTGCTGCCCCGGGGGGTAGGCGCGGCGCTCGAACGCCTTGTCGTTGCCCACCAGGTCGGTGCCGAGCCGGCGGGACTTCTTGGTGATGGGTCCGGTGTAACGGGCCATGGTGTGTCCTTCTCTTTCTCGGGCTCAGACGCGACGGCGCTTGGGCGGGCGGCAACCGTTGTGCGGCACGGGGGTCACGTCGGAGATCGGGCCGATCTCCAGACCCAGCGCGCCGAGGCTGCGGATCGCGGTCTCACGGCCGGAGCCGGGGCCCTTGACGAAGACGTCCACGCGCTTCATGCCGTGCTCCATGGCGCGGCGCCCGGCGGCCTCGGCCGCCATCTGGGCGGCGAACGGCGTCGACTTGCGGGAGCCCTTGAAGCCGACGGTGCCGGCGGACGCCCAGCTGATCACGGCGCCGTTGGCGTCGGTGATCGAGATGATCGTGTTGTTGAACGTGCTCTTGATGTGCGCCTGTCCGGCGGTGACGTTCTTCTTCTCCTTGCGGCGAACCTTGCTCTTCGCCGAAGCGGCGCTCTGCGCCTTGGTACGGCCTGCGGTAGCCATGTGTCAGATCTCCTTCTGCCTCAGGCGCCGCGTCAGCGGGCCTTCTTCTTTCCGGCGACGGCCTTCTTGCGGCCCTTGCGGGTGCGCGCATTGGTGCGGGTGCGCTGCCCGCGGACCGGGAGGCCCATCCGGTGACGGCGGCCCTGGTAGCTGCCGATCTCGATCTTGCGGCGGATGTCGGCGGCGACGGTACGACGGAGGTCACCCTCGGTCTCGTAGTTCGCCTCGATGAAGTCACGCATCGCGACGAGCTGGTCGTCGGTCAGGTCCTTCACGCGGACATCGCCGCTGACGCCGGTGGCGGCGAGGATTTCCTTGGCCCGGGTGCGTCCGATGCCGAAGAGGTAGGTGAGGCCGATCTCGGTGCGCTTCTCGCGCGGCAGATCGACTCCGATGAGACGTGCCATCAGGCGTGTCCTTTCGTTGTACGGCCCGGTGTGGGCCGCGAAGGTGTGTGGCGTGACGCGTCCCGCGCGCCTGAGCGCGGGCCTCGGCCTTCGCACCGAGGGTGGAACCAGCCGGCGTGGCGTGCGGGGTCACTCCCCCGCCCCGGCTGGGTCTGCAGTCACGTTCTTCAGTTGTGTCGACGCACCCGGGTGGGTGGACGACGTGCGGCCCTACGTGCCCGGCCGCACCAGGGGCGTCAGCCCTGGCGCTGCTTGTGGCGCGGGTTGTCGCAGATGACCATCACGCGACCGTGCCGGCGGATCACCTTGCACTTGTCGCAGATCTTCTTGACGCTCGGCTGAACCTTCATCGAGCTACTTTCTCTGCTGTGTCCGGGCATGGCCGAGGGCCGTGCTCGAACGGGGACGGACGTGCGCTACGGGTGTAGCGCGGATCACTTGTGCCGGTAGACGATGCGACCGCGCGTGAGATCGTAGGGGGACAGCTCGACGACCACACGGTCATTGGGAATGATGCGGATGTAGTGCTGCCGCATCTTGCCGCTGATCGTCGTCAGCACCTTGTGCCCATTGCCGAGTTCCACCCGGAACATCGCGTTGGGCAGAGCCTCGACGACGGTGCCCTCCATCTCGAGGGCGCCTTCTTTCTTGGCCATGATCTCCTTGGAATCGACGGGACGCATCGCCACCTGGACGCAGGTGACCGACAGTCCATACTACTCCGGACCCCAGGGCGGCTCAAATCGGCAGGGACGCCTCCCCCGCGGACACCCCCCCGCGGACGCCGCCGCCGCGCCCATCCGCCCCGGCAGGGCGACGCATCACCGTGCAGCCGACGGCGTCCTCACAACAGGATCAGCAGCACCAGGACGACCAGAACCATGAGCGCGACACCGCCAGCTGCGGCCAGCAGCACCGTGGTCATCGGCCGCGGCGCGGACGCCGGCGCGACCTCCCCGGGCGGAGTCGTCCCGACCTCGACGAGCGCCGGGGTCTCGTGCGTGGCCACCGAGGGCAGATCCTGCACGACCGGAACCACCTCCCCCAGCGTCGAGGCGGAGAACAGGCGGTCGAGGTGGGCGTGGTAGGCATCACTGCCCACGGCCCCGTCGGCGTACGCCTCGTTCAACCGCGCGACGAGCCGGTTGCGCTCGTCGGCGTCCAGCGCGGCGTGCGGCATGGACACGTACTTGGACGAGCGCGGGAGTTCGGGCACGCCGCCATGGTAGCCGGTCGGCCCTTCCCCCCGGCCGATCAGAACAGACCCGTGACGCGGCCGTCAGGGCCGAGATCCATGCGCGTCGCCGCCGGCGTCGACCCCAGCCCCGGCATCGTCTGCATGTCCCCCGCGAGTGCGTAGACGTAACCCGCCCCCGCGGCCAGCCGCACCTCTCGGATCGGCAGCTCCCAGCCGGTGGGGGCGCCACGGTCCTGCGGCCGCGCCGTCGTGGAGAGGTGCGTCTTGGCCACCAGCACCGGCAGCGCGCCGTACCCCAGCTCCTCCAACCGGGCCACCTGGCGGGACGCCTCGGGTGCCAACGCCACCGAACCCGCCCCGTACACGTCGCGCGCGAGGGCGCCCAGCTTCGCCTCCACGCCCGCGTCCACCGGGTAGTGGAACCGCAGCTCGGACGCCTCGGCGGACGCCTCCCACACCGCCTCGGCGAGGTCGACCGCTCCCGCACCCCCGTCCGCCACCGCGGTCGACACCGCGCACCGGACGCCCCGCTCGGCCGCCCGGGAGGCGATCACCGCGTGCTCGCTGGGGTGGTCGCCGGGGAAGGCGTTGATCGCCACCACCGCGGGAACGCCGGTGGACGCCACGATGTCGAGGTGGTGGTCGAGATTCGCCAGACCGGCGGCGACCTCGTCGGGCCGCTCGGCCAGCAGCTCCGCGGGGAGCGGGCGTCCCGCCACCACCCGGTGCGCGCCGGAGTGCACCTTGAGCGCACGCACCGTCGTCACCACCACGGCGGCGTCCGGCCGGAACCCCGACGTCCGACACTTGACGTTGACGAACCGCTCATAGCCGAGGTCCGCGCCGAACCCTGCCTCGGTCACCACCACGTCGGAGCGACCGAGCCCGACGTGGTCGGCCACGATCGAGCTGTTGCCGGTGGCGATGTTGCCGAACGGCCGGGTGTGGACCAGGGCCGCCTGACCCTCGAGCGTCTGCACCAGGTTGGGGCGGACGGCGTCCGCCAGCAGCACCGCCATGGCGCCCGCCGCCTTGAGGGCCTCAGCGGTCACGGGCCGGCCGTCGCCGTCGAAGCCCACCACGATGCGGCCCAGCCGTGCCCTCAGGTCGTCCAGGGAGGTCGCCAGGCCGAGCAGCGTCATGACCTCCGATGCTGCCGTGATGTCGAAGCGGGTCTCCCGGGGCACCCCGTCCAACCGCCCGCCCAGCCCCACCACGATGTGGCGCAGGGCGCGGTCGTTCATGTCGAGCACCCGGCCCCACGTGATCGAGTGCGGCACGAGGCCCAGGGCGTTGCCGTGGTGCAGGTGGTTGTCCACCATGGCCGCGAGCAGGTTGTGCGCGGCCGTCACCGCATGGAAGTCACCGGTGAGGTGCAGGTTCATCGTCTCCATCGGGATGACCTGGCTGTGGCCCGCGCCGGCGGCCCCACCCTTGATGCCGAACACCGGCCCCAGCGAGGGCTGCCGCAGGGCGACGGACGCCTCGAGCCCCAGCCGGCCCAACCCCTGCGTCAGCCCCACCGCCGTCGCCGTCTTGCCCTCCCCGAGCGGCGTCGGCGTCACCGCCGTGACGACCACGTAGCGCCCCCGGGGGCGCCGAGCCCCGACGGCGGCGAGCTCCACCTTGGCGGCGTGACGTCCGTAGGGCTCGAGGTCGTCCTCGGTGAGGCCGAGGCGTCCACCGATCTCGGTCAGCGGACGCGGGCGAGCGGACTGGGCGATCTCCAGGTCGGTCAGCACACCCCATGTCTAACACGGGTCTGCCCGCCGCGCGGCAAAATCTTTGCCGCCCCGCGTCCACGACGCCGCAATCTGCGGCGAATCGGTCAGTCAGCCAACGGGGCGAACGGCAGGCCCCGAGCGGTGAGCTCGGCCTCCCCACCGTCGGCCGCGGTGAGCACCCACAGACCGTCCCGCGTCGCGGTCACGGTGTGTTCCCAGTGCGCGGCGCGGGAGCCGTCCGGTGTCACCACGGTCCAGTCGTCGTCCAGGGTGACGCCCTCGGTCGCCCCCAGCGTCACCATGGGCTCGATCGCCAGCGCCATGCCGGCGACGATCTTGGGGCCGCGGCCGGGGCGTCCGGTGTTGGGCACGTCAGGCGGCTGGTGCATCGCCGAGCCGATCCCGTGGCCCGTGTAGTCCTCCAGGATTCCGTACTGCGGACCACCCGCCTCGACGCTGGCCGCGACGGCGGCGCCGATGTCGCCGATCCGGCGGCCCAGCAGCGCCTCGGCGATGCCGGCCCACAGGGCCTCGCGCGTGACGTCCGACAGGGCGGCGTCCGCCTCCGCCAACTCGCCCACCCCGAAGGTGAGCGCGGCGTCGACGTGCCACCCCTCGATGGCGGCCCCGAAGTCCACGGACACCAGGTCACCCTCGGCGAGCGCGCGCTCGCCCGGGATGCCGTGCACGATCTCCTCGTTCACCGAGATGCAGGTGACCCCCGGGTAGGGCGGGTGGCCCCAAGCCGCGCCGTAGTTGAGGAAGGAGGACTCTGCGCCGTGGGCGGCGATGATCTCGCGGGCGAGGGCGTCCAACTCGCCGGTGGTGACCCCGGGGGCCGCTGCGGCGGACAGACGCGCGTGCACCTCCGCCACCACGATCCCGGCCCGCCGCATGAGGCGAAGCTGGTCGGGCGTCTTCGTCTCGATCCCGCGCCGCCCGATCACGGCATCAGGTGCGCGTCGAGGCTGTCGGAGATGCGGTCACGGACCTCCTCGATCGTCCCCACGGCGTCCACCTCCACGAGCAGCCCGCGCTCGCGGTAGACGCCGATCACGTCGGCCGTCTCCGCCCGGTAGACCTCGATGCGGTGACGGATGGCGTCCGCGTTGTCGTCCGGACGCCCCTCCACCTGGGCCCGGTGCATCATGCGCGCGACGAGGGCGTCCGGATCGGCCTCGAGGGCGATCACGGCGTCCAGCTTCGTCTTCGTCTCCTCCAGCACGATGTCGAGCGCCTCGACCTGGCCGAGCGTGCGGGGGTAGCCGTCGAGCAGCCAACCCCGCCAGCAGTCGGGCTCGCACAGACGCTGCATGACGAGCGAGGAGGTGATCACGTCGGGCACGAAGTCACCGCGCTCGATGATCTCCACCACGCGCTCCCCCAGCGGGGTGCGGCGCTTGATGTTGTCGCGGAAGATGTCGCCACTCGAGACGGCGGGGATCTGGTGGCGGACGGCGATGCTCGCTGCCTGCGTGCCCTTGCCCGCCCCCGGCGGCCCCGTGATCAACAGCCTCATCGCAGGAACCCTTCATAGTTGCGTTGCTGGAGCTGGCTCTGGATCTGCTGCACCGTGTTGAGACCCACGCCCACGACGATCAGGATCGACGTGCCGCCGAACGGGAACTGGCCCGCCGTGCCGAGCAGGATGAAGGCGATCGCCGGAATCATGGCGATGACCGCGAGGTACAGCGCCCCGGGGGCGGTGAGGCGGCTGAGCACGTGCGCCAGGTAGCGCTCAGTGGGCTTGCCGGCCCGGATGCCGGGGATGAACCCGCCGTACTTCTTCATGTTGTCCGCCACCTCCTCGGGGTTGAAGGTGATCGAGACGTAGAAGTAGGCGAACGCGATGATGAGCACGAACTCGAGCAGGTTGTACCACAGGCTCTGACCGGGCATGAGGTTGGACCCCACCCATTGCGAGACGGGGTTGTCGGGGAAGAACCGGCTCATCATCATCGGCAGGTACAGCATCGATGAGGCGAAGATGACCGGGATGACGCCCGCCTGGTTCACCTTGAGCGGGATGTAGGTGGTGCTGCCCCCGACGAGGCGGCGTCCGACCATGCGCTTGGCGTACTGGACGGGGATGCGCCGCTGCGCCTGCTCCACGAACAACACACCGAGCATCACCACGAAGCCCACCGCGAGCACGACCAGGAACGCCATCCAGCCCGCGGAGTTGGGCAGCGTCACGCCCATGAACTCGGTGGTGCCGCGGCTGAGCGCGATGCCCCAGGTCTGCGCCGGGAAGGCGGCGGCGATCTGGGTGAAGATCATGATCGACATGCCGTTGCCGACGCCGCGCTCGGTGATGAGCTCGCCCAGCCACATGACGATGCCGGTGCCGGCCGTCA
This sequence comes from Propioniciclava soli, assembly GCF_038502305.1. Classification (NCBI taxonomy): domain Bacteria; kingdom Bacillati; phylum Actinomycetota; class Actinomycetes; order Propionibacteriales; family Propionibacteriaceae; genus Propioniciclava; species Propioniciclava soli. The sequence continues at coordinate 1,057,947 of NZ_CP115965.1, read as the reverse complement.
TGGTGAGGATCATCACGATGATGGGGAACAGCGTCGCGTCGTAGACCACCGGCAGCGCGCAGCCCTGGAAGAGCTGGCCCGTGACGGCCATCGTCACGAAGGCCGTCGACTGCATGACAGCGAGCACGATGGTCAGGTACCGGGTGTACTGCGTGATCTTCTGCTGGCCGGCGCCGCCCTCCTTCTTGAGGGCCTCCAGCCGCGGGATCACCACCGTCAACAGCTGCAGAATGATGGACGCCGTGATGTACGGCATGATGCCGAGCGCAAAGATCGCCAACTGGAGCAGCGCGCCGCCGGAGAAGAGGTTGATCATCGAGTAGATGCCGGCCGCATCGCCGGTGGTGGCCTGGATGCGGCAGGTGTCGATGTTCTGGAGGTTCACGTTCGGCGCCGGGATGACCGATCCGACGCGGAAGACCGTGAGAATACCGATCGTGAACAGGATCTTCCGACGCAGGTCGGGAGTCCTGAACGCGTTGGTGAAGGCGGAGAGCATCCGGTTCCTCTTCGTGAGCACCTCATTGGGCACCTCGCCCAACCTCGCAGACTCTACCAATCATCGGTGACGCGCCCCACATCGGCTCCGTCAGCGGAGCCAGCCCCTCTCCGCACGCCGGCTCAGGTGGCCGGGTGGAGGAGCTCCGGGCCGTCGGCGCGCACCTGGTTGACCGCCGTCCCCACGCGGACGACGCTCACGTCGGCACCCTCGTCGACGGCGAGGAGGCCGAGCGCTGCGGCGGGGTCGTCCTGCCGCGGGTCGAGCCACGCGTCCCAGTCGTCGGGCCGCACGACCATCGGCATCCGGTCGTGCAGGGTGCCGAGTGCGTCGGTCGCCTGCGTGGTGATGATGGAGCACGTCGTGAGCCAAGGGGCGTCCGCACCGAGCGTGCGGTCGCGCCAGAAGGCGTAGATGCCAGCCATCACCATCGGGCCGCCGTCGGCCGGCCGGACGAACCAGGGCAGCTTGGCCGGGCGGCCGCGTCCGGACGCCGGCGGCACCGTCTCCCACTCATAGAAGCCGTCGGCGGGGATCAGGCAGCGGCGCTGGGCGAACGACGGCGCGAACGCGGGCTTCGTCGCCACCGTCTCGCTGCGCGCGTTGATCATGCGGGCACCGCCGCGGGCATCCTTCGCCCACGACGGCACGAGGCCCCACCGCGGCGTCACGAGCTTGCGCAGCACCGCGCCGTCGGCGTCCAGGCGCTCCACCACGGCGGGCACCGGGTCGGTGGGCGCGGCGTTCCAGGTGGGTGCGACGAGGTCGACCACCTCGTCGATCGCGAAGGTGGCCACGATGTCCTCCGTGCTCGCCGACGCCGCGAACCGTCCGCACATGTCTGCCTCCCGGGCGCAGCCTACTGCGCGGCCGTGGCTCCCCCACCCGGCGCACCCGAGGCCTGGGCGGCGAGCAGCTCCCGCCGGGCCTCGCGGCGCTGCTGCTGCCGGTCGGGGTCGGGTACGGGCGCTGCCATGAAGAGCCGCTGGGTGTAGGGGTGCTCCGGGTGCAGCGTCACCTGCGCACCCGGGCCCGACTCCACGATCTCGCCGCGGTACAACACGGCCACGCGGTGGCTGACGTGGCGCACGACCGCCAGGTCGTGGGTCACGAACAGGTAGGCGACGCCGGTGGCCTCCTGGATCTCGATGAAGAGGTCGAGCACCCGCGCCTGCGTGGAGAGGTCGAGCGCCGAGACGGCCTCGTCGCACACGATGAGCTTCGGGTCGAGCGCCAGCGCCCGCGCGATCGCGATCCGCTGCCGCTGGCCACCGGAGAATTCCTTCGGCAGGCGGTTCGCGGCGTCGGCCGGCAGGTGCACCCGGTCCAGCAACCCACGGACGCGGTCGCGTGCCGCCTTGCCCTCCACGCCGTTGGCGGTGAGCGGCTCGGCGAGGATCTGCTCGATGGTCATGGACGGGTTCAGCGAGCTGTACGGATCCTGGAACACCACCTGCAGGTCGCGCGCCAGCGGACGCCGCGCGCGCCGGCTCAGGTGCGAGATGTCTCGTCCGTCGAACGCGATGCTGCCCGCACTCACCGGGGCGAGGCCGAGCACGGCCCGGCCGAGGGTGGTCTTGCCGGAGCCCGACTCCCCCACCAGGCCCACCGTCTCACCGGGCAGGATGTCGAGCGACACCTTCTTGAGGGCGTGGAACGGCTTGGCGCCGCCCCGGGCCGGATAGATGACGTCCAGGTCGCGGACGTCCAACAGCGGCGTGGTCACGAGCGCGCTCCTTGGGTCAGTGGCGGACGCGGGGCGGAGTCCTCGAGCATGGCGTCCAGCAGCGACTGGGTGTAGGCGTGCTGGGGGTCGGCGAAGATGCCGCGGACGGGGCCGGTCTCGATGATCTTGCCCTCGCGCATCACCGACACGCGGTCGCACAGGTCGGCGACGACGCCGAAGTTGTGCGTGACCAACAACACGGCCATGTCGTAGTCCTGCTGCAGGTCCCGGGTCAGGTCGAGCACCTCGGCCTGGATCGTGACGTCGAGCGCGGTCGTCGGCTCGTCGGCGATGAGCAGGTCGGGGTCGGACGACACCGCCCCGGCGATCAGGACGCGCTGGGCCATGCCGCCGGAGATCTGGTGGGGATAGGCGTCGAACGTCCGCTGGGGGTCGGGGATGCCGACGCGTGCGAGCAACGCGAGCGCCTTCTTTGTCGCGGCCTTCTTGTCCATGCCCTGCGTCTTGCGCAACGGTTCGGTGAGCTGGCTGCCGATCGTGAACATCGGGTCGAGGTTCGACATCGGTTCCTGGGGGATGTAGGCCATCCGCGTGCCGCGCACCGTGGCGTAGGCGTCGGCGTCCGCGTTCGCCAGTTGCACCCCTTCGAAGACGACCGACCCGTCGACCACCCGGCCGCCGCTCGGCAACAGCCCGAGGATGGCGAACGACGTCTGCGACTTGCCCGAACCGGACTCACCGATCAGCCCGTGGACCTCGCCGCGCCGGATCGTGAGATCGACGCCGCGCACCACCTCGACGAGGCTGCCGTCGGGCTGGTCGTAGCCGACGTGGAGGTTGCTGACGTCCAGCAACACCTCACCGGTGCGCCGTGCCGAGTGGGCGTCCTCGCCGTGCACGAGCACCGGATCGCCCTGGCGCGACCGCTTCTCGGCCGCCTGCGCGCCCTTCTTGCGGCGGCGCAGGATCCCGCCGCTGCGCTCCAGCTCGTCGCGGAGCACGTTGGCGAACAGCGTGAGCGCGATGGAGGTGAGACCGATGGCCAGCGACGGCCAGAGCATCAGGATCGGCGCGCGGTACATCGCGGCGAAGCCGTCGGAGAGCATGCCGCCCCACGTGGGGACGCGGGTGTCGCCCAGGCCGAGGAACTCCAGCCCCGACTGGATGGCCACCGCGATGCCGAGGATCATGGCGGACTGGATGATGATGGGCGCCCGGACGACACCGAGGATGTGGCGGCTGATGATGCGCCCGTCGGAGAGCCCGGAGACGCGCGCGGCGTCCACGTAGAGCTCCTCGCGCACCGCGCTGACCGACGCGTAGACGAGTCGGTAGAACGACGGCGACATCAGGACGCCGAACACCAGCATGGCCAGCCACACCGACGGGCCGATGATGGTACGTGCGGCCAGCAGGATGATGATGCCCGGCATGGCCATGGTGAGCGCGGTGATCCAACCGAAGACCCCGTCGATCCAGCCCTTGTAGTAACCGGCCACCAGGCCGGCCAGGACGCCGATGACGAGCGCGACGACCAGGGCCAGCGTCGCGGCGAACAGCGAGATCTGCGTCGCCACCAGCAGGCGGCTGAGGACGTCGCGTCCCGACGGGTCGGTGCCCAGCGGGTGGTCCGCGGACGCGGGTGCGAGGATCAGCCGCGCGTCGGAGAGGTTCGGATCGTGCGGGGCGAGCAGCCCGCCGAAGAGCGCGAGGCCGAAGATCAGCAGGATGAACCCCAGGGACACGAGGCCGACGGGATTCTTCATCACGCGCCGCAACAGTCCCTGCGAACGCTTGGTCACCGGGATCGGCATCGTGGGTTTGGTGTCGCTCATGCCAGCCTCACCTTCGGGTTGAGGAACGCCTGCGCCAGGTCGATCGCGAGGTTGACGACCACCACGATGGCGGCCGTGGCGAGCACGAGGCCCATGACGATCGGGATGTCACCCTGGAGGGTGGCCGCGACCGACAACTGCCCCAGGCCCGGGAGCGCGAAGACCTGCTCGACGATCACGGCGCCGCCGAGCATGCCGACGAACTGCACGTTGAGGATCGCCAGGGCGGGGCCGATCGAGTTGCGCAGCACGTGCTTGAACACGACGCTGCGCGTGTCGAGACCGCGGCTGCGCAGGGTGCGGACGTAGTCGCGCTGGAGGGCGTCGATCACCGAGCCGCGGATCTGCTGCGTCGCGGCGGAGACCCCGCCGACGGCCAGCGCGGCGATCGGCAGCGTGACCGAACGCACCCATCCGCCGGGATCCTGGGCGAACGGCGTGAACCCCGTGGCCCGGAACCAGCCGAGTTGGAGGGCGAACACCAACACGAGCCCGACGGCGACGAGGAAGCCCGGAACCGCCATGCCCAGCACGGTGAGGAACTGGATCACCCGGTCGACCACCCCGCGCGCCAGCGCAGCCCACACACCGAGCGCCACCGCCAGGAGCGCCGAGATGATCGTCGCGCCGATCACGAGCGACAGCGTGACGGCCATGCGGCTCGCCACCCCGTCCAGCACGAGCTGCCCGGAGAACCAGGAGCGCCCGAGATTGCCGGTGACCGCGTTGCCGAGCCAGCTGACGTACTGCTCCAGAACCGGGCGGTCCAGCCCGAGCTCGGCGGCGCGCGCCGCCACCTGCTCGGCGGTCGCCGTCTGCCCGACGATGCGCCGGGCGATGTCGCCGCTGCCGGCGTACAACAGGATGAACGCCAACGTGGTGATCGCGAACAGCAACACCACCCCGGAGAGCACCCGTCTCACGATGAAACGCGCCATGGTGACCGCTCTCCCCCGGTCAGGCCGGGCGGATGTCGTACATGTTGGGCAAGGTGTTCGTCGGCAGCATCGTGACCTGCGTGTTGGGGTCGGACGCCACCACCCCGGTGATCCGGAAGAACGGCGCGAACCAGGCCTGGTCGACCAGGTAGGCGTTCAGCTCGCCCATGATCGCGTCGCGGCGAGCCTCGTCGGCCTGCAGGTACTCCTCCAGCCAGGCGTTGACCTGGTCGTCGGCGTAGTGGAACGGGTTGAACACCGCGTCCTCGCTCACCATGAACTGCGTGAGCTGCCAGTCGGGGTTCTGTTCCAGCGACATGTACGATGCCGCGAAGCGCGGTGCGAGCAGGTCGGCGATGAAGTTCTGGCCCGGGTCGACATAGGTGACCGTGATCCCGATGTCGCCGAGCGCTTGCTGGAGCAGGTTGAACGTCGTGGTGCCCAGCAGGGCCGAGCTCGGCATCTCGAGGCTGAAGCCGTTGGGGTAGCCGGCCTCGGCGAGCAGCGCACGGGCACCCTCCGGGTCGTACCCGTAGGTGGAGTCCAGCGCCTCGTCGTAGGCCGCGGAGGTGGGCGGGAAGACCTGCTCGGTGAGCGTGCCGTACCCCAACACGACCGCCTGGAGGAAGGCCTCGCGATCGACGGCCATGTTGATGGCCTTGCGCACCCGGACGTCACCCAGCGGCGGCGCCATGGTGCCGGCTCGGTCGAGCAGCAGCAGGCCGGAGAAGTCGAGTTCGTTCTCGTTCAGCGTCCACCCCGCCTGCTGGGCCTGGCCGAACATCTCCGCGGTCTGCAGCTTGGCGGCGTTGAGTTCGCCGGCCCGCAGGGCGTTCAGGGTGGCCGTCGGGTCGTTGAAGACGCGCAGGGTGATGGTGTCGTAGTGCTGCGCGTCGGGGTTCCAGTACCCCTCGCGCCGGTTGAAGACGTACGACGTGCCCGAGACCGAGGCGCCGGCGTCGAGGGTGTAGGGGCCCGAGCCGACGGGGTTGGTGTCAAGGTCCGCGTTCTCTGCCGCGTTGGGGCTCAGCACCAGGCCCGCCGTGCGGGTCAGGTAGTTGAGGAAGGCGGGGTCGGGCTGGGTCAGGTGCACGACCACCGTCGTCGCGTCCGGCGCCTCGACGGAGTCGACGTAGCGCATGTAGCCCTGGTCGGGGCCTCCACCGGTGCGGAACCGCTCCATGCTGGCCTGGACGGCCGCGGCGTCCAGCGTGGCGCCGTCGGAGAAGGTGACATCGTCGCGCAACGTGAGCGTGAGCGCGGTCTCGGTGTCGTCGTAGCTCCACTCGGTGGCCAGCCAGGGGTCGATCCCTCCCTCGGGCGTCGCGCACAGCAGGGTGTCGTAGGGCAACTGGTAGTACGGCAGCCGGTTGCCCCACTCGCCACGGGAGGGGTCGAACGTCATCGGGGCGCTCATGAGGCCGTAGGTCAGGGACGGCGCCGTCCCCTCACCCCCACTGCCCGTCGCGCCGCCGTTGCTGGTCTGGCCGCCGCCACAGCCGGCGACGCTGGCGCCGACGGCACCCACGGCGGCCGAACCCGCCACTAGCTTCAGGAAATCCCTGCGGATCATCTTCGGTCCCTTCCTCGCCCGCGCCCCCTCGGTGGGGCCTCCCGGTCGCTGACAATCTAGACCACTTCGCTCACGATGGCGGCCATTTCGAGTGACAAGTCAGTAACGAATATTTATCTGTTGGGAGTGCGGGGACCTCCCCGAGCCGCCTGCGGCGTCCAGATCACTGGGTGTCCTCGTGGTCACACTCCACTTCAGGCATCGAACTCCGCCACCGGTACCGGAGTTCGAGACGCAAGCGAGCATGTCGCGCCCCCTCGGCGGGGCCGAAACGCAGACACGGCGGGCATCCGGAGTGGATGCCCGCCGTGTGCGGTGTCGTTGCGACCCTGGGATCAGACCTCGGTGGCGGTGCCGCCGGCGGCCTCGATCTTGGACTTGGCCGAACCCGTGAAGGCGTGGGCCTGGACCTGCACGGCGACCTTGAGGTCGCCGGAGCCCAGCACCTTGACCAGGTGACCCTTGCGCACCGCGCCGATCTCGACGAGATCAGCCACGGTCACGGAGCCGCCGTCGGGGAACAGCTCGCCGAGCTTGCCCACGTTGACGACCTGGTACTCGACCCGGAACGGGTTCTGGAAGCCGCGGAGCTTCGGCAACCGCATGTGCAGCGGCATCTGCCCGCCCTCGAACGCCGGGGAGACGTTCTTGCGCGCGCCGGTGCCCTTGGTGCCACGGCCGGCGGTCTTGCCCTTGGACGCCTCGCCACGACCCACGCGGGTCTTGGCGGTCTTGGCCCCGGGGGCCGGACGCAGGTGGTGAACCTTCAGCGCCATGTCACTCAACCTCCTCGACGGAGACGAGGTGGATGACAGTGTTGACCATGCCGCGGTACTGCGGAAGGTCCTCCTTCTCCACGACGTCGCCGATCTTCTTCAGCCCGAGCGTGCGCAACGTCTCGGCCTGGTTCTTCTTCGCGCTGTTCGCGCTCTTGATCTGGGTCACCTTGAGCGTGGCCATCAGGCAGCACCCTCCTCGCGAGCCTTGAGCAGAGCGGCCGGGGCCACGTCCTCGACCGGGAGGCCACGACGACGCGCGACCTGCTCCGGCTCCTCGAGCTGCTGGAGCGCGCTCACCGTGGCGTGCACCACGTTGATCGCGTTCGCGCTGCCCAGGGACTTCGCGAGCACGTCGTGGATGCCGGCGCACTCGAGCACCGCGCGGGCCGAGCCGCCGGCGATCACGCCGGTACCCGGGGACGCCGGACGCAGCAGCACCACGCCGGCCGCCTTCTCCCCCTGGACGGGGTGCGGGATCGTGCCCAGGATGCGGGGGACGCGGAAGAAGTTCTTCTTCGCCTCCTCGACGCCCTTGGCGATCGCCGCGGGCACCTCCTTGGCCTTGCCGTAGCCGACGCCCACGGTGCCCTCACCGTCACCCACCACGACGAGCGCGGTGAAGCTGAAGCGACGGCCACCCTGCACGACCTTGGCCACGCGGTTGATCGCAACCACGCGCTCCAGGTACTGGCTCTTCTCCTCGCGGGCTGCGTTGTCGCGCCCACCCCGGCGATCGTCGCGGCCGCGACGCTCGCCACCGCCAGCGCGGCCACCGCGCTGGTTCGAGGCGTTCTCGTTCGCCATTTTGTTCCTTTCCGCTTCGATCAGAATCCGAGGCCGGCTTCGCGTGCGCCGTCAGCCAGCGCCGCAATCCGCCCGTGGTACTGGTTGCCGGCGCGGTCGAACACCACGTTCGCCACGCCCGCCTGCTTCGCCCGCTCGGCCACGAGCGCGCCGACCTGCTTGGCCTTGTCGCTCTTGTCGCCGGTGCTGGAACGAAGGTCGGCCTCCATCGTGGACGCCGACGCCAGGGTGACGCCCTGGGTGTCGTCGATCACCTGCGCCACGATGTGGCGCGCGCTGCGCGTCACCACGAGGCGCGGACGGTCGCCGCTGCCGAAGATCTTCTTCCGACCGCGGGCCTGACGGCGCAGCCGCGCCTTGGTCCGGGCGGCCATGCCCTTGTTCTGGGACAGGGAGATGCCCATGGTCACTTACCAGCCTTTCCGACCTTGCGACGGACGCGTTCGCCCGCGTACCGCACACCCTTGCCCTTGTACGGCTCGGGCTTGCGGATCTTGCGGATGTTGGCCGCGACCTCGCCGACGACCTGCTTGTCGATGCCCTGCACCGAGAACGCCGTCGGGCGCTCCACGGTGAAGGTGACACCCTCCGGCGCGTCGATGACGACCGGGTGGCTGAACCCCAGGTTGAACTCGAGTTGCTTGGGGCCCTTGGAGATCACGCGGTAACCGACGCCGACGATCTCGAGCTTCTTCTCGTAGCCCTCGGTCACGCCGATGACCATGTTGTTGACCAGCGTGCGGGTCAGGCCGTGCAGGGCACGGTTCTCGCGCTCGTCGTTCGGGCGGGTCACCTCGATCTCACCGGCGTCGTTCTTGCCGACGCTGATGGGCTCGGCCACCGTCAGGCTCAGGGAGCCCTTGGGGCCCTTCACCGCGACGTCCTGGCCCTGGAGGGTCACCTCGACACCGCTGGGGATGGCGATGGGGAGCTTGCCGATTCGGGACATGTTCTCAGCTCCTCTCGCTCACCAGACGTAGGCGAGGACTTCCCCGCCCACGCTCTTGGAGTTGGCTTCCTTGTCGGTCAGCAGGCCCTGGCTCGTCGAGATGATCGCGATGCCGAGGCCACCGAGGACCTTGGGCAGCGCGTTGCTCTTGGCGTACACCCGGAGGCCGGGCTTGCTGATGCGGCGCAGGCCCGCGATGGAACGCTCGCGGTTCTGGCCGTACTTGAGGGTGACGCGAAGGGTCTTCGCGACCTCACCCTCGGCCGGCTCGAGCACCTCGAAGCCGGTGATGTAGCCCTGCTGCTGCAGGATCTCGGCGATACCCACCTTGATCTTGCTGTGCGGCATGGACGTGGAGTCGTGGTACGCCTGATTGGCGTTCCGCAGACGCGTCAGCATGTCTGCGATCGGATCGGTCATGGTCATGGGCGGTTGCCCTTTCTCGAGGGGTTTCCCGCCGGGTACACCCGGCCGGGACCTTCCCGTTGGTTGTGAGTGCGCCGCGAGCGGCGCACCCCGGGCCGCCAGGCCCGGGGTCCGGCGCGTCAGCGCCGGGGCTTTCAGTTGAGTCGCACGAGCGGAGCGAGTTCCTCCCCGCGGTAACGAGCGGAGCGAGTCGCGGTGATTACCAGGACGACTTCACGATGCCCGGCAGTTCGCCGCGGTGGGCGAGTTCGCGCAGGCAGATGCGGCACAGCCCGAACTTGCGGTAGACCGACTTCGGACGCCCGCAGCGGTTGCACCGGGTGTACGCGCGGACCGCGAACTTGGGCTTGCGGCTCTGCTTGACCTTGAGTCCAGTTTTCGCCATGGGTCAGTTCACCTCCTGTTGAGCTGCTTCTTGATCTGGCTCTTCGAGCCCGTGTAGGCGCGCCGGCGGGCGACGTTCCTGCGCGGGTCGTTCTCGGCAGCCTTGAACGGGAATCCGAGGGCGCGCAGCAGGGCCAGGCCCTCAGCGTCCGTCTCGGCCGACGTCACGAACGTGATGTCCATGCCGCGCACGCGATCGATCCGGTCCTGGTCGATCTCGTGGAACATGACCTGCTCGGTGAGGCCGAAGGTGTAGTTGCCCTTGCCGTCGAACTGGTGCGTCGACAGGCCGCGGAAGTCGCGGATGCGCGGCAGCGCCAGGCTGAGCAGACGGTCGGTGAACTCCCACATGCGGTCACCGCGCAGGGTGACGTGGCAGCCGATCGGCATGCCCTCGCGCAGCTTGAACTGCGCGATGGACTTGCGGGCCCTGGTGACCTGCGGCTTCTGGCCGGTGATGGCCGTGAGGTCGCGGATCGCGCCGTCGATGACCTTGGAGTCACGCGCGGCCTCGCCGACGCCCATGTTCACCACGACCTTGACCAGGCCGGGGATCTGCATGACGTTGGCGTAGTCGAACTCGGAGTTCAGGGCCTCGCGGATCTCCTCGCGGTACTTCTTCTTGAGGCGCGGGAGGTCCTTGACCGGGGCCTGGGTGGCGGTGTCGGTCATCTCAGATCTCCTTCCCGGTCTTGCGGGCGACGCGAACGCTCCGCTGGGTGGTGTACTCGGTGCCGTCGGGCCGGCGCTTCGTCACCTCGACGCGGTCGTAACCGACGCGCGTCGTCTTGGCGTTGCGGCCAGTGCCCTCGTACACGAGCTGGACGTTGCTGGCGTGGATGGGCGCCTCGGTCTCGACGATGCCCCCGCCCTGACGGGTGTTGGGGTTCGCCGCGGTGTGGCGCTTGATGATGTTCACGCCCTCGACGATGACCTTGTTCTCCTGCGGGAAGACCTTGATGATCTCCCCCACGGCGCCCTTCTGGTCACCGGCGATCACCTTGACGGTGTCACCCTTCTTCACGTGCAGCGAGTTCGTCATGTCAGATCACCTCCGGGGCGAGCGAGATGATGCGCATGAAGCGCTTGTCACGCAGCTCACGGCCGACCGGGCCGAAGATGCGCGTGCCGCGGGGCTCGCCGTCGTTCCGCAGAATGACCGCGGCGTTCTCGTCGAACTTGATGTAGGAGCCATCGGGACGACGGGTCTCCTTGGTGGTGCGGACGATGACGGCCTTGACGACCTCGCCCTTCTTCACGTTGCCGCCGGGGATGGCGTCCTTCACCGTGGCGACGATGCGGTCGCCCAGGCCGGCGTAGCGGCGCTTGGAGCCACCGAGCACGCGGATGCAGAGCAGTTCCTTCGCACCCGTGTTGTCGGCGACCCTCAGTCGCGATTCCTGCTGGATCATTTCACACCTCGCCGATGGGGCTGGTACGAGCTTCGCTCGTGCTGAACCATTTCTTCTTCTCCTCTGTTTCGCCGGTTCCCTCGCGGGCCTGGCGGAACGGGGCACCTGCCGCCCGTGGGCGGCGTGTTCCTGGTCGTTGCTGGTCGGGTTTCCAAGCCGGGGTCAGCTCGTCAGGAACGGTGCCGGTGCGAGACGCCGGGGGCCAGTGCCCCCGGGCGTCACTTGGCCTTCTCGACGATCTCGATCAGGCGCCACCGCTTGGTGGCCGACAGCGGCCGGGTCTCCATGATGCGCACGCGGTCGCCCGTCCCCGCCGAGTTCTCCTCGTCGTGGGCCTTCAGCTTCAGGGTGCGCGTCATGACCTTGCCGTACAGCGCGTGCTTGACGCGCTGCTCGATGGCCACCGTGATGGTCTTGTCCATCTTGTCGCTCACGACGAGGCCCTCACGGACCTTCCGCCGCGTGCTCCGCTCGACAGTTTCACTCATGTCTGTTCAGTTCCTCAGTTCGCGTCGGGATCGGGGACGATGCCGAGGTTGCGCTCCTGGATCACCGTGTAGACACGGGCGATGTCCTTGCGGACCTCGCGGAGGCGACCGTGGGACTCGAGCTGCCCGGTGGCGGACTGGAAGCGGAGCGTGAACAGCTCCTCCTTCAGCTCGCGCACCTTGGCGTCGAGGTCGGCGCGGCTCAGGCCACGCAGATCGGCGGCAGTGACAGCCTCGGCCATCAGATTTCACCTGCTTCCCGCTTGATGAAGCGCGCCTTGAACGGCAGCTTGTGGATGGCCAGACGCATGGCCTCGCGGGCCACGTCCTCCGAGACGCCGGAGAGCTCGAAGAGCACGCGGCCCGGCTTGATGTTGGCGACCCACCACTCGGGCGAGCCCTTGCCGGAGCCCATGCGGGACTCGGCGGGGTGCTTCGTCATGGGGCGGTCGGGGTAGACGTTGATCCACACCTTGCCGCCACGCTTGATGTGACGGGTCATGGCGATACGGGCGCTCTCGATCTGGCGGTTGGTGAGGTAGGACCCCTCCAGCGCCTGGATCCCGAACTCGCCGAAGGCCAGCTTGGTGCCGCCCTTCGCCATCCCGTCACGCTTCGGGTGGTGCTGCTTGCGGTGCTTGACGCGACGCGGAATCAGCATGGTCACGCTCCTTCGGTCTGCGCCGCCTCGGCCACGGGGGCCTCGGCAGCGGCTTCGGCGCGGCGGCGTCCGCCACGCTCGGGACGATCGCCGCGGGGGCCACGGTCGTCACGACGCGGGCCACCACGGCCCGGACGACGCTGGCCACCGCCGGCGTTGGCACGGGCGGCCTTCTGGGCGGCGCGCTCGGCGCGCGACCCGGAGACGTCGCCCTTGTAGATCCACACCTTGACGCCGATGCGACCGAACGTCGTGCGGGCCTCGAAGAAGCCGTAGTCGATGTCGGCGCGCAGCGTGTGCAGCGGCACGCGGCCCTCGCGGTAGAACTCCGAGCGGCTCATCTCGGCGCCGCCGAGACGACCGGAGCACTGGATCTTGATGCCCAGCGCGCCCGACCGCATCGCCGTCTGCTGCGCCTTGCGCATCGCACGGCGGAACGCCACACGGGCACCCAGCTGCTCGGCAATGCCCTGGGCGACGAGCTGCGCGTCGATCTCCGGGTTCTTGACCTCGAGGATGTTGAGCTGCACCTGCTTGTTGGTCAGCTTCTCCAGCGAGCCACGGATGCGCTCCGCCTCGGCGCCGTTGCGGCCGATGACGATGCCCGGACGCGCGGCGTGCAGGAAGATCGTGACGCGCTCGGAGCGACGCTCGATCTCGATGGAGCTGATACCGGCGCGCTCGAGGTTCTTGGTGAGGAAGTCACGGATCTTGACGTCCTCGTTCACGAGCTCGGCGTAGTTCTTGTCCGCGTACCAACGGGTGGTGTGATCGGTGGTGACGCCCAGGCGGAAGCCATGGGGGTTGATCTTCTGACCCATGCTCAGGCTCCCTTCTGGCCCTTGGGCTCGACAACGACAGTGATGTGGGACCCACGCTTCAGGATCCGGCTCGCGGAGCCCTTGGCCCGCGGGCGGATGCGGCGCAGCGTGACGCCCTCGTCCACGAACGCCGTGGAGATGAACAGGTCATCGACCCGCAGCCCCTCGGTGTTCTCGGCGTTGGCGGCCGCGGACGCGACCACCTTGGCGACCGGCTCGGCGGCGGCCTGCGGCTGGAACTGCAGGACGGCGAGAGCGTCGGTGACGCCCATGCCGCGGACGACGTCCACGACACGGCGCACCTTCGTCGGGGACATCCGCACGTGACGCGCGATGGCGTACGAGCCGGCACGGTCCCCGAGCAGCGCAGCGCGGCGGCTCGGCCGCGTGGTGTTGTTGCTCATTGAATCCATTCCTTCTCTACGGCGCTCAGCGGCGTCGCGACTTCTTGTCGTCCTTGACGTGACCGCGGTAGGTGCGCGTCGGGGCGAACTCGCCCAGCTTGTGCCCCACCATGGCCTCGGAGACGAACACCGGCACGTGCTTGCGACCGTCGTGCACCGCGATGGTGTGACCGATCATGTCGGGGCTGATCATCGAACGGCGCGACCAGGTCTTGATGACGTTCTTCTTGCCCGCATCGTTTTGCACATCGACCTTCTTGGCCAGGTGCTCGTCGATGAAGGGGCCCTTCTTGAGGCTGCGTGGCATCTCTTCCTACTCCCCGGTCAGCGCTTCTTGCCGGTCTTGCGACGGCGGACGATGAGCTTGTTGCTCGCCTTGTTCTTGTTGCGGGTGCGCCCCTCGGGCTTGCCCCACGGGCTCACCGGGTGACGGCCACCGGACGTGCGACCCTCGCCACCACCGTGCGGGTGGTCGATCGGGTTCATGACCACACCACGGACGGTCGGGCGGACGCCCTTCCAGCGGTTGCGGCCGGCCTTGCCCCAGTTGATGTTGCTCTGCTCGGCGTTGCCGACCTCGCCGACGGTCGCGCGGCAGCGAACGTCCACCATGCGCATCTCACCCGAGGGCAGCCGCAGCGTGGCGAAGCGGCCCTCGCGGGCCACCAGCTGGATGCCCGCACCCGCGGAGCGACCCATCTTGGCGCCGCCGCCGGGGCGGAGCTCGACGGCGTGCACCGTGGTGCCCACCGGGATGTTGCGCAGCGGCAGGTTGTTGCCCGGCTTGATGTCGGCACCCTCACCGGCCTCCACCGACGCACCCTGGCCGAGGCCGTGGGGGGCGATGATGTAGCGCTTCTCGCCGTCGGCGTAGTGCAGCAGGGCGATGCGCGCCGTGCGGTTCGGGTCGTACTCGATGTGAGCGACCTTGGCCGGGACGCCGTCCTTGTCGTAGCGCTTGAAGTCGATGATGCGGTAGGCCTGCTTGTGGCCGCCGCCGATGTGGCGGGTGGTGATACGACCCTGGTTGTTGCGACCGCCGGTCTTCTTGACCGGGACGGTCAGCGACTTCTCGGGGGTCGACCGCGTGATCTCTGCGAAATCCGACACCGACGAGCCACGACGGCCCGGGGTGGTCGGCTTGTACTTGCGGATAGCCATGCTCAATCGTCCTTGTCGTCGGGCCGGCTCACGCCTGGCCGAAGATGTCGATGCGGTCGCCCTCGGCCACCGTCACGATGGCGCGCTTGGTGTCGGGACGCCGCCCCGTGCCGTAGCGCGTCCGGCGGGTCTTGCCCTTCCGGTTGATCGTGTTGACGTTCGTGACCTTGACCCCGAACACCTTCTCGACGGCGATCTTGATCTCGGTCTTGTTGGCTCCGGGGTCGACGAGGAACGTGTACTTGTTCTCGTCGAGAAGCCCGTAGCTCTTCTCGCTCACGACCGGCGCGAGCAGGACGTCGCGGTGGTCCTTGATCTTCAGCGGGGTGCTCACTTCTCGGCCTCCTCGGCGTCCGTCTCGGTGGCAGCGGCCTCGGTGCGGCCGGCGCCGCGGGCCGCCACAAGGGCGTCCAGCGCCTGCACGCTGAAGACCACGTCGTCGGCCACGACCACGTCGTAGGCGTTCAGCTGGTCCCAGGTGAGCAGGTGGATGGTTGCCACGTTGCGCAGGCTGAGCCACGCCACGTCCTCGTCCCGGTGCAGCACGACCAGCAGGCGGCGGCCGGTCACGGCCTGAAGTGCCTGGAGCGCGGTGCGGGTCGAGGGCGTCTGCGTGCCGAAGCTGTCGACGACGTGGACGTGACCCTCACGGGCGCGGTCGGACAGGGCGCCACGCAGTGCGGCGGCCACCATCTTCTTGGGGGTGCGCTGCGCGTAGGAGCGCGGCTGCGGCCCGTGGACGATGCCGCCACCGGTCCACTGCGGGGCGCGGCGCGAACCCTGACGGGCGCGGCCGGTGCCCTTCTGGCGCCACGGCTTGGCGCCACCACCGCGGACGTCGCCGCGGGTCTTGGTGGCGTGCGTGCCCTGACGGGCGGCGGCCTGCTGGGCCACCACGACCTGGTGGATCAGCGGCACGTTGGTCTGCACGTCGAAGATCTCGGCGGGCAGGTCGGCACTCTTGCTGGTGCCGAGGACCTTCACGGTCTGG
The DNA here is from genome assembly GCF_038502305.1 of Propioniciclava soli. Classification (NCBI taxonomy): domain Bacteria; kingdom Bacillati; phylum Actinomycetota; class Actinomycetes; order Propionibacteriales; family Propionibacteriaceae; genus Propioniciclava; species Propioniciclava soli. The sequence goes on along the minus strand of NZ_CP115965.1, from coordinate 1,042,135 downwards.
GCGCTCATGCTCATGCTCCCTTCTTGGACGCGGTGCGGACGACCACGAGGGCGCCCTTGGGTCCGGGGATCGAGCCCTTGACCAGCAGGAGGCCGCGCTCGGCGTCCACCGCGTGGATGGTGAGGTTCTGGACGGTCACCTTGTCGACGCCCATGCGGCCGGCCATGCGCATGCCGGGGAAGACGCGGGACGGCGTGGAGGACTGGCCGATGGAGCCCGGCGAACGGTGCTTGCGGTGCACACCGTGGCTGGCGCGCAGGCCGTGGAAGCCGTGACGCTTCATGACACCCGCGGTGCCCTTGCCCTTGCTGACGCCGGTGACGTCGACGACCTCGCCGGCGGCGAAGGCGTCCGCCCCGACCTCCTGGCCGAGGGTGTACTCGGACGCGTCGGCGGTGCGGAGCTCGACGAGGTGGCGGCGCGGGGTGACCCCGGCGGCCTCGAAGTGGCCGGTCTGCGGCCGATTCACGTTCTTCGGCTTGACGGCCCCGAAAGCGAGCTGGACGGCGTTGTAGCCGTCGGCCTCCGGCGTGCGGACCTGCGTGACCACGCAGGGGCCCGCCTGGATGACGGTGACGGGGACGAGCTTGTTGTCGGCGTCCCAGAGCTGGGTCATGCCGAGCTTGGAGCCCAGGATGCCCTTGACGGTGCGTTCGTTGTTCATGGCAGCGGACCTCACGGAAGCTTGATCTCGATGTCCACACCGGCCGGAAGGTCGAGTCGCATGAGCGAGTCGACCGTCTTCGGCGTGGGGTCGAGGATGTCGATGAGCCGCTTGTGGGTGCGCATCTCGAAATGCTCGCGGCTGTCCTTGTACTTGTGCGGCGACCGGATCACGCAGTACACGTTCTTCTCGGTCGGCAGGGGCACCGGGCCGGCGACCTGGGCGCCGGTACGGGTGACCGTGTCGACGATCTTCCTCGCCGACGTGTCGATGACCTCGTGGTCATAGGCCCGGAGTCGAATCCGGATCTTCTGTCCCGCCATGGAAATCCTTCGTGTTGTCGTGGCCGGGGTGCATCCGCCCCGCCCTCGGTGGGCCTCTCGGTTGAGAAACCCCTTGTCACTGCGACCCCCGCGGTCGGGCGTGTCGCGCCTCTTGGGCCGCGCAAACCTCACGTTCGATCGGTTTGGTAGGGCCCGGCGACAACCGCCCGGCTTGCTCGGGGTGGCTTCTCCTGCGGGTCCCGCCGCGGGCGCACCCACGACGGCCTTGCCGCAACCTGCGTCAAAGCAACCCGAACAGTGTGTCACGGACGCCCGGACCGGGCAAATCCTGCCCGTCCGGGTTGCACGCCCCCGGCGACGTGCGCCGGGGGCGTCCAGAGCGCTCAACAGGAACGCTGGAACGAGACCGGTTCGGACTGCTGCCCCTGGGCGTCGGTGACCGTGACGCGCACCGCACCCAGGTCGGGCTTCGAGCCGGACCACCAGGTGCGCCCTCCCCCGATGCGCGTCCAGTTCGAACCCCAGGCGATCGTGACCCGGGCGTCCGTGGCGAGCGCGGAGGCGTCCACCAGCACCGCGTCGCAGGCGGTCCATCGCACCCCGACGGCGCCCGCGAACGGCGTGGGAGTCGGCGTCGGGGTCGGCGTGGGGGTCGGGGTCGGCGCGGGCGTCGGCGTGGGGGTCGGGGTCGGCGTGGGCGTCGGCGTGGGAGTCGGCGTCGGGGTCGGCGTGGGCGTGGGCGTGGGAACCGGCACGGGGGCCACGGCCTGGGGCGCCGGCGTCGTCTTGCCGTGGTCCTTCGCGATGACCTGCGTGCGCTCCCAGGGGAAGTTCCGCATGACGAAGTACGTGGGCGTCGTTCCGAGCTGCTTCGACCAGGGGTCCGACCCCGTCCAGGGCCCGGCGTACTCCGCGTAGACCGACACGGCACCGGACTGGTCGGCCACCACGAACCCGTAGGTCTGGGCCGCCTCCGCGATCATGCGCCCGATGGGCGTGAGGTCGAGGGAGTCGAGGTCGACGCTCGGGTCGAGGCGGATGCGCTGCCCTTCACGGATGATGCCCCAGCCGCTGCCGTCGCTGCGATTCGCGGGCCAGGACACATCGGTCCAGTGCGCGACCTCCGGCAGGCCGATCGTCATGACGTGGTTGATGTGTCCGCGTCGCAGGTCGTCGAAGGTGATGACGCCGGACATCAGCGGCAGCCCGGTGGCCGAGGCCCCGAAACCGGCGGGGAAGACGCCGTCGTCGGACGAGGCGTCGTCGATGCGCCCGCCCCAACAGGCGGAGAAGCCCGTGGCCGTCCGCTCGAACACCCAGAACTCCCAGACCTTGTCGGCCTCGGGGTCGTAGATCGTCACGTGCTTGTCGGTGCCCGCGGAGGCGACGGCGTCCGCAGGCACGGGCACGTCGGCGAAATGGGCGGGGCCCTCGTAGAGCTCCCGGGGTGTCCAGCCCTTGCGCTGGCAGTCGTCGAAGGCGATGTCGTAGCGGGGCGTGTTCGCGTCCGCGAGGGACAGCGACGTGGAGTACTGGTGGGCGTTGAACGCCGCCACGCCGTCGTAGCGGCTGGTCACCTGGTGCGCCAGGTTCTGGGCCATCTCGGCCGAGCGGGGGTCCAGCGGCGCATCGGCCACGCTGGACGTCCAGAAGGACGTCGGCGACCAACGGATCGCCGTGTCCGCCGGGGCGGCCGCGGCCGGGGTGGGCACGACCAGGGCGAAGGAGGCGACCAGGCCGAGCAGCGCCGCGCAGGCGGGCAGGGGGGAACGTGTCGTCATGGGGGATCTTTCGGTGCGGTCCGAAGCTGAGAGAGCTCTCAGCGTGCTCTCAGCGTACGGGCCCTCCCATCGCAGGGCCAAGTAATTCCCCGTGACGTCCGGCAACGGGTGGGGGCGACGACGCGCCCCCGCCGCCCCACCACCGGACATCGCTGCGCCCGGTCTCGCCCGATGCCATCAGTCGGCGGGAAATGACGGGTGCGCCAGTGCTGCACGGCGGTCGACCGCGGCAACCGCGAGTGCGCGGTGGCCGCCCTCGGTCGCCCTTGTGGGGGACACTTTTCAGGCCGAATCCGCACCTGGCCTGTGGCAGACTCGAAAGGCAACACTTTCACCGTCCTGGGGATATTTATGAGCATGATCGAGCATGAAGAAGAGCGGTGGACGAACCGCACCGGTGCGTCTTTCGGATCCACCTCCAAAGCATCCGGGCCATCCGCTGCGCTGCGCCGCCACTGGCTGCCGGCGCTCGCCGCGACCGTTGCAGGCGCCCTCGTGGGCGCGCTGGTCGGGTGGGCGCTGCCCGTCACGTACACGGCCGAGTCCCGCGTCGGCGTGGGCATGGGTGACCTCAGCTCCGGTGCGATCGCGGGGTTCCCGCTGGCCGCCGAGGAGCTGGCGTCCAACTACGCCCGCTACGTCAACGACACGGGGGTGACCACCGGTTCCGTGCCCGAGGGGGTGGAGCTGGCGGCGTCCAACATTCCCGAGTCGAACGTGCTGCGGATCGAGGCCGAGTCGACCGACGAGCAGCTGGCCCTCAGCGTGGCCCGCGACACCGCCGACACCCTCATCACCACGGTGAACGACAGCGACGGGCAGCGCTCCGCCGAGGCCACCTACGAGCAGTACCGGCAGGCGCAGGACGACCTGCGGACCACGACGGCCGTCTTCAACACCTATGACGCCGAGGTGGCACGCCTGGAGGCCCTCGCCACACCCCGCGAACAACTCGAGGGTGTGCGCGCCGAGCTCAACTCGGCGATCACCAACCGCGAGATGGCCCAGGTGCGCGTCGATGGGCTGCGGGCGCTCTACGTGCGCCAGGTCTCGGAGGACTCCGAGGCGGCCGATCTCGTGCTGGTGCGCGCGGCCTCGGTCGTCAACTCCAGCCGAGCGGGCTCCGTCCAGCGGGGCGCCCTGGTGGGCCTCGTCCTGGGCGCTCTCGTCGGGCTCGGGCTGGCCACCGCTGCGGCCCGCCGCCGGTCCGCAGCGCCTGCGGTGACGTCCGACCCGATCGCCACCACCACGGACGACCCCGTGACACTTGAGAAGGACCGTGGCTGAGGCGGCGGTGGGCCGCGCACACTCCCCGGAACGCATCCCGCTGCACGTCTGGGTGATCCTGGCCGGACTCATCGCGTCGGTCTTCTCCGGCTACGGGAGCGAGATGGGGCTCCCCGTCAGCCCCGACCGGCCGCTGCTCCTGGTGGGTCTGCTGCTGCTCGCCCTCCATCGCGGGCGCGACCGGTTGCGTTGGAGTCCGGTCTATGCGGCGATGGCGTTCGTCGTCGTGGCGACGCTGTTCTCGTGGCTGGGCACCGGGTCGCTGGGCGACGACTACCAGTTGTTCGGCTTCATCGACCGCATCGTGATGCCGTTCGCGATGTTCGTGGCGGGCTGCCTCACGTTCACCACGCCTCTGCGCCGGCTCCTGGTGAGCCGGGTGGGGAGCGTCCTCGGGGTCTACCTCGTGGTGATGGGCCTGCAACAGTTGGTGGGGACGACCGCGTTGCTGTTCCCGCGCTACCTCGCCCGGTATGCGGACGCCGGCGAGCGCGTCGTCGGCCCGTTCGGCAACTCCGAGGCCTTCGGCATGGCGTGCGCCCTGACCCTCGCCCTGGGAATCCTCGGAGCGTTGCGCGACCGGGGCTGGTGGCGCGCGATGGCCTGGCTGGGCATCGTCGCCTCCAGCGTGGGCGTGGTCGTCTCCATGACCCGCTCGGTCTGGCTGGCCGCCCTGTTGGGACTCATCGTGTGGGCCGTGGTGGAGCCGCGCGTCCGCCGGCTCGCCCCGTGGGCGGTCGCCCTGGGGGTCGGCGCCCTGGTGCTGGTCACCTCCGTGCTCCCGGACTTGTTGGCGGCGTTGGTCGACCGGCTCACCACCACCCGGTCGCTCTACGACCGCGACTACGTCAACGAGGCGGCGCTGCGCGTCATCGCGGAGCACCCCTGGGGTGGCATCGGCTGGCTGCGGTTCGTCGAGGAAAACGTCCTGTGGGTCCGCCAGGCCGACGACTACCCCATCACCACGGTGACGATCGAGGTCCACAACGTCTTCTTGTCCCGCGCCGCCGAGACCGGCATTCCTGCGGCGATCGCGTGGGGGCTCGCGATGCTGCTGGGTCCGGTGCGCTCCGCCCTCGCGATCCCCGCCACCGCGGAGTCGCGCGCCTGGAAGGCCGTCGCCTGGTCGGCCCTGCTCGTGTGGATCTTCCCCACGATGCTCAGCCCCAATCCGTATGTATTCCCCAATTTGTTGATCTGGATGATCGGCGGTATCGCCGGACGCGGCATCCTGCTGGCGCGTGAGGTGCCCCGTGCACGCGAGATCGCCTCCGCGGGGTCCACCGAACGGGTGACAGGTTTGTCCCCAGCACGCTGTTAATCTTTTTCAATGGGGGGAGGAAATGTGGTGAATGTCGTTTGGTTGACCTCAGTGGCCAAGGGCGTCGCGCGCGATGTGCGTGACGGCGCGCTCGCCCTGGCGCACCTGCACCGGGCCCGCGGAGACCATCCCGGCGCCCTGATCGCGCGGGACGTTCGCGTCCGCGGCCGGCTCGACCGTCTGCGGCTCGGCACCGGCGTGGCGGTCTTCGGGCCGTCCACCCTGTCCGTCGAGGACGGGGGCGGCCTGACCGGTTCCGCGCTGCAGATCGGCGAAGGCACCTACGTCGGGGAGTTCGCGAACATCAGGACGGCCGGCGCGCCGATCCGCATCGGCCGTGGCTGCCTGCTCGCCCAGGGGGTGACGATCGTGGGCAGCAACCATGGGACAGGAGCCGACCGCCCCATCGTCGAGCAGGAGTGGCACGGCGACGGCGTCGAGATCGGCGACGACGTGTGGCTGGGGGCCGGCGTCACCGTCCTGCCCGGCGCCCGCATCGGCGACGGCTGTGTCGTGGCCGCCCACGCGGTGGTCCGCGGACGGATCGAGCCGCTGACAATCGTCGGCGGCGTCCCCGCGCGCCCCCTGGGCAGGCGTTCCCGTGACGCCGACGAGGCGTCCGCGCCCGTCCCCGTGCACCCCTGACCCCCCCCCCGGCACCGACCGTTCCCCCGCCATCCGGCCGCCCACGGCCGGGGAAGGACATCCGCCATGGAACCCCTGGTGAGCGTCATCATGCCCGCCTACAACGCCGAGCGAACGATCGCGGGCGCGCTCAGCAGCGCGCTCAACCAGACGCACCGCAACCTCGAGGTCATCGTCGTGGACGACGAGTCGACCGACGCGACCGCGGCCATCGCGTCCGCCTTCGGTGACCGCGTCCGCGTCATCAGCCAGCCGAACGCCGGCTGCGGCTCCGCGCGCAACACCGCGATCCGCGCCGCGCGGGGCGACCACCTGGCGTGGCTCGACTCCGATGACCTGTGGCTCCCCCGGCACGTCGAGCTGGCGCTGGCCATGCTCCGGCCCGGCGACAAGGCCATGGTCACGTCTGATGCATACACGATCGGCCCCGACGGCATCGGCTGGCAGCGGGTGCTGCCCGAGGGTGCGGTCGCGCCCGAACGGTTGCGCAGCATGATCCTGCGCCGCAACCCCGTCTCGATCTTCGGCCTGTACCCACGGGCGATGCTGGAGGATCTCGGCGAGATCGACGGCACGCTGCGCCGGTGTGAGGACTGGCAGTACTGGGCGCGCGCGGTCTTCCGTGGCTGGGAGATCCGTTTCCAGACCACCCCGACGGCCCTGTACCGGCTCCTGCCCACGAGCCTCAGCGCCGACACCGCGAAGATGCTCGACGCGGAGGACCAGATGATGGAGCGCCTCGAGCACTACGTGGGCGATGCCCTGACCCCCGCCGAGCGTGCGCACCTGGCCGAGCGCCGGGCGCTCGGATCCTGGCAGCGCCACGTCGTCGCCGCGCGCGAGGCCCTGGCGGCCGGGGACGCCGCCACCTCGGCGGAGCACTTCGGCCTCGCCGCCCGGCTGGATCCGGACGACGCCCGCTCACGCCGCAACGCCCGCATCCTGGGCCTGCCCGGTGTCGGCCGTGCGCTGGCGGCCCGGCGCAGGCACGCCGCGGCCCCGGCCCGGACGCCCGTCGCGGACGACCGCCGCGTGAGCGTGGTCATGCCGGCCCACAACGCAGCCGCCACCGTGGGGGCGGCGCTCACCGGTGCCCTCACCCAGACCCACCCCAACGTCGAGATCGTCGTCGTTGACGACGGCTCGGACGACGCGACGGCCACCATCGCCGCCGCCCACGGCGAGCGGGTCGTGCTCGTCCGGCAGGACCGGGCCGGGGTGTCGGCCGCGCGCAACGCCGGCCTGGCCGCCGCCACCGGCAGTCACGTCGTCCTCTGTGACGCCGACGACGTCCTGCTCCCCCACCACGTCGCGCGGGCGCTCGCCACGCTGGACGCGGCGCCGCCTCGCTCGTGGGTGGCCTCGCAGGCGCTGGTGCTGGACGAGCAGGGCATCCGGCGCGACCGCGTCCTCGGGTTCTCCCCCCTGCCGCGTGACGCCCAGCGGCGAGCCGTGCTGGAGCGCAACATCATCCCCATCCACACGCTCGTTCCCCGCCCGATGGTGGCCGAGATCGGCCCGATGGACGAGGAGCTGGAGCGCTGCGAGGACTGGCAGTACTGGATCCGCGCGATCATCGCGGGCTGGCGTGTGGCCTTCCAGATGGAGCCCACCGCGTTGCACCGCTCCACCCCCGGCAGCCTGTCGAGCAGCCAGAAGGGGATGTGGGCCGACGAGGAGCGCATGGTCGCGGCGCTGCCCGGTCTGCTGGGTGCCGGGCTGACCGCCGACGAGCACGCCTATCTCGCCGCGCGCATCGCGGCGGGTTCGCCTGACCGGCTGCACACCCGCGGCGACGCCGCCCTGGCCGCCGGGGATCTGCGCACCGGCCGGCGCCTGCTCGGCACCGCCGGCCGCCTCGACCGCAGCGACCTGCGCGCCCGCACCAAGGCGCGTCTCACCCGAGTTCCCCTCGCCGCACGGCTCCTCGTCGCATTCCGGCGGCGCCGCCCCGCGGCGCGACCCGTTCCGCACAGCCACCAGGAGGGTGCATGAACCGCGCACTGAGCGTCGTCATTCCGGCGCACAACGAAGCCGTCTCGATCGACCGGTGCCTCGCGGCCCTGGGCGGCACGGCGATCGGGCGCGAGGCCGAGATCGTCGTCGTCGCCAACGGGTGTGAGGACGGGACCGCCGCGGCGGCCCGCGCCCACGCCGAGAGCCTGCCCGGCCTCATCGTGGTGGAGACCGACCTCGCCTCGAAGGTCCACGCCCTGAACCTCGGCGACGAGCACGCCACCGCCTTCCCGCGCGTGTACCTCGATGCCGACATCGAACTCAGCCCCGATGCCCTGCCGGCCCTGCGCGACGCCCTGGCCGGCCCTGCGCCGCGGGTCGCCGCACCCCGCATCGTCTTCGACACCGCCGGTTCGAGCTGGGCCGTGCGCGCGTTCTACGACATCTTCGCCCGGCTGCCGTACGCCACCCAGGGGCTCGTGGGCCTCGGCGTCTACGCCCTCTCGGAGTCCGGCCGCCGACGCTTCGGAGCCTTCCCGGAGCTCACCAGCGACGACCTCTTCGTCCAGCGCCTGTTCGCCCCCCACGAGCGCGTCTCCACCCCCGGCACGTTCACGGTCGCGACGCCGCGTCGCTGGCGCGACCTGGTCAAGGTGCGGGCCCGCATCGCGCGCGGCAACGCCGAGTTCGGCGAGGCCGAGCTGCCGGGGGTGGACACCCGTTCCTCCACGGGTGGCACCGCCCGAGCCCTGCTCGGCCTGCTGGTCCGCGACCCGCGGCGCATCGTGGGTGCGGTCGTGTACGCGGTGACCCGTCTCGCCGCCCAGCGGCGGGCCCGCTCCGGCGCCCGATGGGAGCGCGATGACTCCAGCCGCACGCCTCGCACCGATCGCGTCCTCATCGACGGGCTGCCGTTCGACAAGCTGACCGAGGACGCGGTCGTCCGACGCGTGGCGGCCGAGCTCGACGCGGGTCGCGGCGGCCTCATCGTCACCCCGAACGTCGACATCATGGCCCGGGTGCACGCCGACGGTCTGGCCGACCTCATCACGTCCGCCGATGTCGTGATCGCCGACGGCATGCCCCTGGTGTGGAGCTCCCGGATCGCCGGTGACCCCGTGCCCGAGCGCGTGGCCGGCTCCGACCTGCTGTGGAGCCTCTCCCACATGGCCGCCCGCGAACAGAAGTCGGTCTTCCTCCTCGGTGCCGCCGAGGGTGTGGGCGCCGAGGCGGCCCGCCGCCTCGTCCGGCATCACCCGGGCCTGAAGGTGGCGGGCGTGCTCAGCCCCCCGCTGGGGTTCGAGCAGGAGGAGGCGTCCCTCATCCCCGTGGTGGCCGAGGTGGTCGCCGCGCGGCCCGACATCGTGTTCGTGGGACTCGGCTTCCCCAAGCAGGAGCGGGTCGCGCAGGTGCTGCGCCGCGCGCTGCCCGACGCCTGGTTCCTCGGGTGCGGGGGTGCGATCGACATGGCGGCCGGCTCCGTCTCGCGCGCCCACCCGCTGCTGCAGAAGGTGGGTGCCGAATGGGTCCACCGGCTCGTACAGGAGCCGCGACGCCTGTTCCACCGCTACGTGGTGGTGGACACGCCCTTCGCGCTCGGGTTGCTGGCGCGCGCCCTGACGCGCCGTCGCTCCGGCGCCGGCCGGCCCCTCCGCGCCCAGCCCGCGACGCGGGGAGCCGCCGCATGACCGCGCCGACCTCCGGCGACCTGGCCGTCGCCTACCTCGTCAGCCAGTACCCCGCCCTGTCGCACACGTTCATCGAACGCGAGATCGTCGGCCTGCGCGCCCAGGGTGTACGCGTGCTGACCGTGAGCGTGCGCCGCCCCGATCCTGCCCAGCTGCGCACGCAGCTGATGCGCGAGGAGGCCGACGCCACGGTCGTCCTCCAGGCCGACGTGCCGGCGGCCCTGCGCTCGAACGCCGCTGCGGTGCGTCGTGCGCCACGGGCGTTCGCTGCGGCGTCCGCCCGCGCGCTGCGGAGCGGGGAGGCGCGCCCCGCCTCGCGGTGTCGGCAGCTCGCCTACCTCGCGGAGGCCAGCGTGCTGCTCGACCAGCTCCGTGCGCACCGCATCCGCCACGTCCACGCCCACTTCGCCAACAACGGCGCCGACATCGCCCGCCTCGCGGTCGCGCTCGGCAACGCCGAGGAGGGCGAGGGCGTGTACACGTGGAGTTTCACCATGCACGGGCCGACCGAGTTCGAGGCCGTGGAGCGGTTCGACCTCGCGGGCAAGGTGCGCGACGCCGCACGGGTGGCCTGCATCAGCGACTTCACGCGCAGCCAGCTCATGCGGCTGGTCGGCACGCAGGACTGGGACAAGCTCGACATCGTCCGGATGACGGTCGAGACCGATCGGTTCGTGCCGCCCACAGGGGCGAGCCGCGCCGCCGAGGGTCCGTTCCGCATCCTCAGCGTCGGCCGACTCGTGCCCGAGAAGGGCGCCCCGGTGCTCATCGATGCCATCGCCCGGCTTGTCGAGCGCGGCGTGGACGCCCACGCCCGCCTCGTCGGCGGCGGAGAGCTGGAGCCCGTGCTGCGCGCCGAGATCGGGCGTCGCGGCCTCACCGACCGCGTCACCCTCGTGGGCCCCGTCGGCCAGGACGACATCCTCGCCGAGTACCACGGCGCGGACGTGTTCTGCCTGCCGAGCTTCCAGGAGGGGCTGCCGGTCGTGCTCATGGAGGCCATGGCAACCGGCCTGCCCGTGGTCACGACGACCATCGCGGGCATCGGCGACCTCGTGACCGACCGCGTCACCGGCCGCCTCGTGGCGCCCGGCCGGGCCGACCTGCTGGCCGACGCCCTCGCCGAGCTGGCCGCCGACCCCGCGCGGCGCGCCGCCTGGGGTGCAGCCGGGCGCGACGCCGTGGTGACGGAGTTCGGCGTCGAGACGAACGCGGTGCGGATGCGCGACTTCCTGGCCCGCGCGGGGGCCGCGCGGTGACGCTGCCTCCCGAGACCCCCGGCCCCCGCGACACGCGGGCCGCCGAGGCCCCCGATCCCGGCCCGACCCCCGCGGCCCGGCCCAGCTCGCGGCGCACCCTCATCGCCGGCACGCTGTGGCAGGCCCTGCCCCAGATGGCGCCGCTGGTGTTCAACCTGGCGCTGACGCCTTATGTGATCCACGGCGTGAGCGAGGGCATCTACGGCATCTACCTGCTCGTGATGGCCCTCCAGTTCATGCTCGCGAGCCTGGACGGCGGCATCGGGCCGAGCGCCAACCGGCACTTCGGCATCCACGCCGGCCGCGGGGACGCGGCAGCCACGACCCGGCTGTTGACGACGCTGCAGGTCGTGGTCCTCACCGTGTTCGTGCCGATCACGCTGCTGGTGTTCTGGTTCACCCCGCAGATCGTCCGCTTCTTCCCGGCGACCGACCCCGACCCCGAGGGCGCGACGCTGCTGCTCCGGGTGATGATGGTCATCGTCGCGGTGGCCCAGGTGCGCGGCCTCTTCACCCAGGTGTTGCACACCCGCAACCGGTTCGCCGTCCAGTCGGTCGCCGACCTCGCCGGCTACGTCGCCTACGCCATCGGCATGGTCGTCACGGTGGAGACGGGGGCCGGGCTGGCCGGCATCGCCTGGGCCTTCATCGCCCAGCAGGCGCTCACGACCCTGATCGTCATTCCCGGTGCCCTGCCCCTGCTGGACGCCCGGGGCATCGGCTTCATCCCCCGCCGCGAGCTGGTCGACTTCTTCCGCTACGCCTGGAAGATTCAGGTGTCCGGCATCGTCACCTCGTTCTCCGCGCAGGGGGACGCCTTCTTCGTGGGGCGCTTCGCGCCCGCGGACATGACTCCGTTCGGCGTCGGTCAGAACTTCGCCACGACGCTGCGCAACATTCCGCAGAACGCCATGTCGCCCATCCGCACCATGATGGGGAACGGCATCGGTTCCCTGGGCGAGGTGGCGGCCGCCGAGCAGGCCGCCCGCCTGCAGCGCATCTGGGTGCAGGCGGTCACCGGCTGGATCGTCGTCGGCGCCCCGGCCGCGCTGTTCGGCGTCACCGCGTGGCTCCATCTCGGCACCCCGTTGCCGGGGTGGGTGGCCGCCACCGTGCTCGTCGCGCACGGCGCCCTCCTGCTGGTGATGGTGCAGCGGCTGTGGGCCAATGTGGCCGGTGAGTCGGCGGCGACCATGCGGGTGGACGTGGAGAACCTGGTGGTCAAGATCGCCCTCACCCTGGCCCTCATCACCCTCTGGGGCGCGATGGGGGCCGTGCTGGCCACCCTGGTGGCCAACGTGTTCGCCGCCGTCCGGCTGGTCGCGCTGCTCCGCCGGCTGCCTCACCCCGTCGAGGGGCCGTGGCGGCACGTCCCCTGGGGGCTGGCGGTGCTGTGCGCCGCCCTGTCCGGTGCGTGCAGTTGGGCGATCGCCACCTTCGTGGTGGGCACGTGGGTGCCGTTCGGGCCGCTCGCGCTCTTCACGGTCGGCCTCGGCGCCGCACCGGCAATGGCCCTGTACTACCTGCGGACCTTCGGCTGGCACCAGGTCCGGCGCTTCGTCGTCACCCGCGGCAAGGGCTGACGTCCGGGGTCTTCCGCAGGGCGAACCTGCCGGGGCCGCCGCCCACCATCGGTGGAACAATCGGCCCATGCGCGCCCACAACTTCTCGGCCGGCCCCGCCATGCTGCCGCTCGCGGTGCTCGAGCGGGCCCGCGACGAACTGCTCGACTGGGGCGGCTCGGGCATGTCGGTGATGGAGGTCTCCCACCGCGGCAAGGCCTTCGTGGCGGCGGCCGAGGCCACCCAGGCGGCCCTGCGGGCGCTGATGGGCATCCCTGAGGAGTACGCCGTGCTGTTCCTCCAGGGCGGGGCCATGGGCGAGTTCGCGGCGATCCCGATGAACCTGACCGCCCCCGGCGACAGCATCGATTTCCTCCTCACCGGAGACTGGGGCGTCAAGGCAGCCGCGGAGGCCGAGAAGTACGCCGGCGTCCGCGTGGTGGCCGACGAGTCGGCCGACCACTTCGTCCGCGCGCCGCGCGAGGGTTCGTTCACCGTGTCCCCCGACGCGGCCTACCTGCACTACACCCCCAACGAGACCATCCGCGGCGTGGAGTTCGGCTACGTGCCGGACGCCGGGCCGGTGCCGCTGGTGGCCGACATGAGCTCGACGATCCTGTCGCGGCCGGTCGACGTGTCGCGGTTCGGTGTGATCTATGCGGGCGCGCAGAAGAACATGGGGCCCTCCGGGCTGGTCGTCGTCGTCGTCCGACGCGACCTGCTGGGCCGCGCCCGGCCGCAGACGCCGACCGTGTGGGACTTCACCGTCCAGGCCGGGGCGGACTCGATGGTCAACACTCCGCCGACGTTCGGGATCTACCTGTTGGGCCTGGTGCTCGACTGGATCACCGATCAGGGTGGCCTGCTCGGCATGGCCGAACGCAACCGCGCCAAGGCGGACGCCCTGTACGGCTTCATCGACGCCTCGGGCTTCTACTCCAACCCGGTCGACCGCGATGCGCGGTCGTGGATGAACGTGCCGTTCCTCCTGGCCGACCCCTCGCTCGACGCCACCTTCGTGGCCCGGGCCGCGGACGCCGGCCTGACCAACCTGGCCGGCCACCGCTCGGTCGGGGGGATGCGCGCGAGCATCTACAACGCCATGCCGCTGGAGGGCGTGCGCGCCCTCGTCGACTTCATGGCGGAGTTCGAGCGCACGCACGGCTGAGGCAGCGGCGTCAGCCCCCCAGGAGGTCGTCGATGAGATCCTCCGCGCGCGCCACCTCGCGCTCGCACACGGCCTTGACCTCGTCCGGGGAGTAGCTGAAACACACCGGGTGGTCGGCCACCGTGTGCATGGCGATGTCGTTCCAGGAGTCACCGAGGGTCCAGACCTCCACCGGCTCACCGGCGAACCGCCGCCCGAGCAGACGGCGCAGGCCACTGCCCTTGTCCGAGCCGGGCGGCACGATGTCGAGGAAGTCCTGGTTGCGGTGCAGCGCGATCCGGTCACCCCAGGTCGCCACCAGGTGGGCGGCAACCTGGTCGCGCGCCGTGTCGTCGGTGACGAGCAGGGGGATCCCGACGAACTCGTGCCGGGCGAGGTCCTCCTCCGCGAGCGGGGTGTACCGCGCGAGGATCGAGTCGACACGGCCGGCGTTGTCGGCGAGGAGGTGGTCGTCCGCCAGGGTGGTGGCGAAGGTCGCGACGTGAGGTGCGTCACGGAGGTCGGCGTACACGGCGTGGACGAGGTCCGGGGGCAGGAAGCGGGCGTCCTCCACCCGGTACCCGGCATCGGTGATGACCGCCCCGGTGAAGCAGACGCAGTGGTCGAACGTGACCCCCGAGGGCCCCAACACGTCGTCGGTCGCGAAGATCGACTTCCCGGTGGCGACCACCAGCACGTGGCCGGCGGCGCGCCAGCGGTCGAGGGCCGCCCTGGTCGCGGGCGGCACGGCGCGGTCGAACACGATGGTTCCGTCCAGGTCCGTGACCAGCATCCGTCTCACCGGGGTTGCTCCTTCGTGCCGCGGCCGGGGCTGGGCGGCCTGGTCCCACGATGCCGTCGCACGGGGTGGCCCGTCCACCCGTCCGACCAATCCGGCGGAACCGTCGGGGCGGGCCCGCGCCGGAGCCAACCGGTCTAGGGTGGGTGGAGACCGGGCCCTCCCTGGGTCCGATGACCGATCAGACGACGAACAGGGAGTGACCCATGTCGGTTGACCCCGAGCAGCTCACGCTGGCGGGCGCGTTCGATGCCGCCACCGAGGACCGGTGGGAGGCGGAGGTCCTCAAGGTCCTCAACCGCGGCCGCCCGGAGGGCAAGGAGCTCTCCACCGAGCAGGGCCTGAAGAGACTCACGACGACGACCTTGGACGGCATCGCCATCGCGCCGCTGTACACCCGCGACGACTGGGCCGGCGAGCTGGGGTACCCCGGTGTTATGCCGTTCACCCGCGGTGCGGTCGCCCGGACGGGCGAGGCCGTCGCGTGGGGCGTCCGGCAGTTGCACGAGGATCCCGACGTGGCCGTGACGCGCCAGGCGATCCTGGACGACCTCGAGCGGGGCGCCACCAGCGTGTGGCTGCGCGTCGACCCCGACGCGGTGCCCGCGGACGCCCTCGGCCGCGTCCTCGCCGACGTGCAGCTCGACCTGGCCGCGGTGCGGGTCACCAGCCTGCACGACCAGGCGGCCGCCGCCGACGCCCTGTTGTCCGTGCTCAAGGGCTCGGGTTGCGACCTCGCCGTCGTCAAGGGCAACCTCGGCATCGACGGCCTCAAGCACGCCGCCCTGCACGGCACGGCGCCCGACCTCAGCGCCCACCGCACCTACGTGGCCGAGGCCACCGCCAACCTGCCCGGCGTCATCGCGCTGACCGTCGACGTGCTGCCCTACGACGGTGCCGGCGCGTCGGACGCCCAGGAGCTGGCGTTCGCGATCGCCACCGGCATCGCGTACCTGCGCGACCTCGACGAGGCCGGGATCGACGCGGAGGTGGCGGCGTCCCAGATCGAGTTCCGCGTGGCCGCCACCGCCGACCAGTTCGCGACCATCGCCAAGCTGCGCGCCCTGCGCCGGCTGTGGGCGCGCGTGACGCAGGAGTGCGGCGTCCCCGAGCCGGCGCGCGGCGCGACGATCCACGCCGTGACCAGCCCGCGCATGTTCAGCAAGGTCGACCCGCACGTGAACATGCTGCGCACCACCATCGCGACCTTCGGTGCCGCGGCGGGCGGGGCGGACGCGATCACCGTGCTGCCGTTCGACCACGCCAACGGCCTGCCGACGCCGTTCAGCCGCCGCATCGCGCGCAACGTGCAGGTGATCGCGGCGGAGGAGAGCCACCTCGGCCGCGTCGCCGATCCGGCCGGCGGCTCGTGGTTCGTCGAGTCGCTGACCGACGAGCTCGCCCGGGCCGCCTGGACGGTGGTGCAGGAGATCGAAGCCGCGGGGGGCATGCCCGAGGCGCTGGCCTCCGGTGACGTCGCCCGGCGCATCGGCGCCACCAACGAGGCCCGGTCCCGCGGTCTCGCCACCCGCGCGATCGAGCTGACCGGCGTGAGCATGTTCCCGCTCGCCGGGGAGAAGCCCTACGCCGCCAAGGAGCGCCCCGAGGCCCCCGCGCTCAACGGCCTGGAGCAGATCCGCGACGCCGAGGTGTTCGAGGCGTTGCGCGAGGCCGCCTGGGCGCACGAGGAGAAGACCGGGGCGCCGCCCCAGGTGTTCCTCGCCTGCCTGGGAGCCCAACGCGACTTCGGCGCCCGGCAAGGCTTCGCGTCCAACGTGGTGCTGGTCGGCGGGCTCGGGTTCGCCGAGAGCCACGGCGGCACGCCCGAGGAGATCGCTGCGCAGGCGTCCGACGCCGGCGCGAAGCTGGTCATCCTGTGCAGCTCGCCGAAGGTCTACGCCGACCAGGCGGTGCCCGTCGCGCAGGCGTTGAAGGACGCCGGCGTCGAGCGGGTGTACCTCGCCGGTCAGCTCAAGGAGGCCGGTGAGGTGCCCGAGGGCCTCATCGACGGCACGATCGCCCTCGGGATGGACGTCGTCGAGTTCCTCGACTCCACCTTCGACCTGCTGGGAGTGTCCCGATGATTCCTCGTTTCGATTCCGTCGACCTCGGTGACGGCGCGCCCGGCACGGACGCGGCGTCGCTGTACGCGGACGCCGTCGCCAACCTGGGCGCGGCGGGCGCGGAGTGGGAGACGCCCGAGCTGATCACCGTGCCGCCGCTGTTCGGCGACGCCGATCTCGCCGGCCTTGACTTCCTCGACACCCGGCCCGGCATCCCGCCGTTCCTGCGCGGCCCGTACGCGACGATGTACGTGAACCGGCCGTGGACCATCCGTCAGTACGCCGGTTTCTCGACCGCGGAGGAGTCCAACGCGTTCTATCGCCGCAACCTGGCCGCCGGCCAGAAGGGCCTGTCGATCGCGTTCGACCTGGCGACCCACCGCGGCTACGACTCCGACCACCCCCGCGTGGCCGGCGACGTCGGCATGGCGGGCGTGGCCGTGGACTCCATCCTCGACATGCGCCAGCTGTTCTCCGGCATCCCGCTGGACCAGATGAGCGTGTCGATGACCATGAACGGCGCCGTGCTGCCCGTCCTCGCGCTCTACGTCGTGGCGGCCGAGGAGCAGGGCGTCGAGCCCGCCCAGCTGGCCGGGACCATCCAGAACGACATCCTCAAGGAGTTCATGGTCCGCAACACCTACATCTACCCGCCGCTGCCCTCGATGCGGATCATCTCCGACATCTTCGCGTTCACCAGCGCGAACATGCCGCGGTTCAACTCGATCTCGATCTCCGGCTACCACATGCAGGAGGCGGGCGCGACGGCCGACATCGAGATGGCGTACACGCTGGCCGACGGCATCGAGTACATCCGGGCGGGCCAGAGCGTGGGGCTGGACGTGGACAAGTTCGCGCCGCGGTTGAGCTTCTTCTGGGCGATCGGCATGAACTTCTTCATGGAGGTGGCCAAGATGCGCGCCGCGCGCATGCTGTGGGCGCGCCTGGTGAAGGACGCCGGCGCGAAGAACCCCAAGTCGATGTCGCTGCGCACCCACAGCCAGACGTCGGGGTGGTCGCTCACGGCCCAGGACGTGTTCAACAACGTCACCCGCACCTGCCTGGAGGCCATGGCCGCCACGCAGGGCCACACCCAGTCGCTGCACACCAACGCGCTCGACGAGGCCATCGCCCTGCCGACCGACTTCTCCGCTCGCATCGCCCGCAACACCCAGCTGTTCATCCAGCAGGAGTCGGGCACGACGCGTCCGATCGACCCGTGGGGTGGCTCGGCCTACGTCGAGCGGCTGACCGCGGAGCTGGCGGCCAAGGCGTGGGCGCTCATCGAGGAGGTCGAGCAGGCCGGCGGCATGGCGAAGGCCATCGAGGCCGGCATCCCGAAGATGCGCATCGAGGAGGCGGCGGCCCGCACGCAGGCCCGCATCGACTCCGGGCGTCAGCCCGTGATCGGCGTCAACAAGTACCTCGTCGACGACGAGGACACCTTCGACGTGCTGAAGATCGACAACGCGCAGGTGCGCGCCCAGCAGATCGCGAAGCTGGAGCGGCTCCGCGCCGAGCGGGACGAGGAGGCGACGCAGGAGGCCCTGCGCACGCTCACCTGGGCGGCCGCCAACCCCGATCCGACCGATGCCGAGCGCAACCTGCTCAAGCTGGCCATCGACGCGGCCCGCGCGAAGGCGTCCGTGGGTGAGATCAGCGACGCTCTGGAGCAGGAGTTCGGGCGCTACACCGCGCAGATCCGTACGATCAGTGGTGTGTACAGCCGTGAATCCGGAACCAGCGCGTCGGTCGAGGAGACCCGTGAGCTGGTCGAGAAGTTCGAGGAGATCGAGGGACGCCGGCCCCGCATCCTGGTCGCCAAGATGGGCCAGGACGGTCACGACCGCGGCCAGAAGGTCATCGCGACCGCCTACGCCGACCTCGGCTTCGACGTCGACGTCGGCCCGCTGTTCCAGACGCCCGAGGAGGTCGCCCGCCAGGCGATCGAGGCGGACGTCCACGTGGTGGGCGTGAGCTCGCTCGCCGCGGGGCACCTGACGCTGGTGCCGGCGCTACGCGAGGAGCTGGACAAGCTGGGCCGCGAGGACCTGATGATCGTCGTCGGCGGCGTCATTCCGAGCCAGGACTTCGCCGAGCTGCGCGAGCACGGCGCGGACGCGATCTACCCGCCGGGAACCAAGATCCCGGAGTCGGCGCACGAGTTGCTGGAGATCCTCATGGAGCGGCTGGAGGGCGCCGAGGCATGAGGCAGCGCCTCGACCCGGCGACCCTGGCCGAGCAGGTGGTCGCCGGGTCCCGCGCCCACGTGGCGCGGGCCCTGACGCTCGTCGAGAGCTCCCGGCCCGACCACCGCGACGCCGCCCGCGAGCTGCTCACCCTGCTGCGCCCCCACACGGGCAACGCGGTGCGGGTGGGCATCTCGGGGGTGCCCGGGGCCGGCAAGTCGACGTTCATCAACGCGATGGGGGTGCGGCTCATCGAGCGCGGGCACCGCATCGCGGTGCTGGCCGTCGACCCGTCCTCGTCGCGCTCCGGCGGCTCGGTGCTGGGAGACCGGACGCGCATGGCGGACCTGGCCGAGACCGACGCCGCCTTCATCCGCCCCTCCCCGTCGGGCAACCATCTCGGGGGCGTGGCCCGCGCCACGCGCGAGGGCATGCTGATCATGGAGGCCGCCGGGTTCGACACCATCTGGGTCGAAACCGTCGGCGTGGGGCAGTCGGAGGTGGCCGTCGCCGGCATGGTCGACACGTTCCTGCTGCTCATGCTCGCCCGCAGCGGCGATCAGCTGCAGGGCATCAAACGCGGCATCCTCGAGCTCGCGGACGTCATCGCGGTCAACAAGGCCGACGGCGACAACGCCGGGGAGGCCCGGGTGTCGGCCCGCGAGCTGAAGATCGCGATGCGGCTGATCCGTTCCGACCCGAACGAGCGCCGCACCCCGGTGCTGACCTCGTCGTCACTCACCGGCGAGGGCATGGACGAGGTGTGGCAGGCGGTGCTCGACCACCGCGCCGAGCTGGAGAGCTCCGGGACGCTGAACCAGCGGCGCGCCGATCAGCAGCGGGCCTGGATGTGGTCGCTCGTGATCGACGACCTCACCACGTCGCTGCGCCGCTCCCCCGCCGTGAAGGCGATCGCCAAGGACCTCGAGCGCGCCGTCGAGGGCGGCGAGCTGTCCGCCGTCGAGGCGTCCACCGAGATCCTCGCGGCCTTCCGCGCCGACGTGGCCTGACCTCCTGCGCCCGGCCGCCCGCGGCGGCGTCAGTCCTCGTCGTCGTCCGGATCCGGGTGGCGCATCGCGTCGCGGCGGGCCTTCGTCATCCACATGGGCGTCGCCTCCCCGACCCGGGAGGGCGTGTCGATGTCGTCCACATCCCCGGCCAGGGTGCGCACCGAGTCGGTCAGCGCCGAGCCGCCCTCGTCGAGGACCGGGAACGCGTCCCGCCCGGCCAGATAGTTCGCCATGACGTTGACCGTGGCCATGAACGGCACGGCGAACAGCGCGCCGACGAGGCCGATGACGTAGCTGCCCGCCGAGACACCCAGCAGGACGGCGATGGGGTGCACCTTGACCGCCTTGCCCATGAGCACCGGGCTGAGCACGTCGCTCTCGAGCTGCTGCACCGCGATGACGATGACGAGCATGATCAGCGCCGTGACGAACCCCTGCGTGGCGAGCGCGATGAGCACCACGAGGGCGCCCGACACGAGGGCGCCGAGCACGGGGATGAAGCACAGCAGGAACGTCAGGGCGATGATGGGGATGACGAACGGCACCCCGAGGATCCAGGCGCCCACACCGATGCCGAGGGCGTCCACGGCCGCGATCACGATCTGCATCTTCGTGTAGGTGCCCAGGGTCACCCAGCCGCGCCGCCCGCTCTCGTAGGCGGGACGCCGCCAGCGCTCGGGCAGCAGCAGGATCAGCCATGCGGCGATCCGGTCGCCCTGGGCGAGGAAGAAGAAGGTGCTGAAGAGGGTCAGGAACGTGCTGAACAGGCCGCTGGCCAGGCCCATCCCCGTGTCGACGGCGCCCTCGGCCAGAGTCGACCGGTTGTCGCCCACCCAGGCCACGGCCTGGTCGAGGAGGTCGCCGATCTGGTCGGCATCGATGGGCAGCGGCGAGTCGGTGACCCACTGCTCGATCGCGTCCAGCTCCAGCGAAGCGGTCGAGACGATGCCGGCGATGCCCTCGACCAGCTGGGCCCCGGCGAAGTAGATGATGGCCCCGACGGTGCCCAACGCCGCCACCAGGGTCACGATGGCGGCCAGGTAGCGGTGCAGCTTGAGCCTGTGGTTCAACAGCACCTGCACCGGCATGAGCAGCCCGGCGAGCAGAACGGCGATGGCGGCGGGGATCAGCACGGGGGAGGCGACCGACGCCGCCCGGGCCACGTACTCGATGCCGAACAACGTGATGATCAGGGCCGCGCCGAGAATCACCACCGTGCGCACCCGCGGGTGGTCGGGCAGGAACGTGATCGCGCGGCGCGGGGACGCCTCGGGCTGCGGCGAGGACGTGGAAGGGCTCATGGCTAGGCCTAACGGTGAGGGTAGGGCCTCCAGTATCACAGATCGCTCGCCCGTACCGTGCAGCGGCCCGGCCGGCGTCCCGCAGCTCAGCCGCGCGGTTCCACGGCGAACCAGGCGCTCGGCTTGGGTGCCTTGCCGCAGGAGTCGGGCAGCGGGCCGCCCTCGCGCGGCCTGACGCGCACCGCCCAGCCCCGGCCGTCGACGTGCCGCACCACCACGGTGTGCTCCTCGGGGTCCGGCTCGCACCACAGCGCCGCCGGATCGGTGATGCCCGCCTCGGCGCGCACCCACGACTCGGCCGCCTGCCACGCCGGCGGCAGGTGGGAGCGTCCCCGGTCGTGGGCGGGCGTCAGCGCCGCGGCGGCCAACTGGCCGGACGCGGCGGCGTCCAGCACCTGCGCGGCCAGGCCGGGCGTGAGCCGGGCCAGCAGCTGGCCCAGGGGCAGCACCACCCCGGTGGGCGCAAACCTGTGGCCGCCGGTGTGCGAGCACTCCCACACCTGGCCGGGGTACCGGGCGGTGACGTCCTGCACCACGGGGCGGCCCCGGAGGGCGCAGCAGACGTCGCGCTTGGAGTTCGTGCACACCAGCAGGACGGGGTGGCGCGCCGGACGCAACCAGGGGCAGGCCGCGAGCACGGCGTCGCGGTCACCGACGGCCAGGTCGTCCCAGGGCAGCCGGAGCACGGCGTCCGGGGCCAGCGCCACCCCCTCGAGCAGCCAGGGATCACCGGCCAGCCCGCCGGCGACGAACACGCGCCGCGACGCGAATCCCTCCTCCACGGCGTGGTGGCCCGGGGCACGCATCAGCAGCACACGGCCGCCAGCAGCGGCGGCCTCGTCGCCGACGGCCCGGCCGAGGGCTGGGTCGAGGTGCGACTCGGTCAGCGCCTCGCGACCCCACGGGCCGGGTTGTTCGAGGGCGACCCAGAACTGTGCCACCGTGGCGGTGCCGAAGGCGGGCAGACCCTCCCAGGCGATCGAACAGGCGGTCATCGCGGCATCCTGCGCCACAGCGTGCGCGGCACGTGGGCGGCGACGGCGAACAGCACCCACAGCTGCCAGGGGATCCACACGACCACGGGCCCGCCGTCACGCACCCGGCGGGCCACGGCGTCGGCGACCTGCGCCGGGGTGGAGGAGAAGATCGCCGGCCGCATCCCGGCCGTCATGCGTCCGATGACGAAGCCGGGGCGGGCGATGACGAGGTCGACCCCCGAGCCGTGCATGGCGTCGGCGAGGCCGGACGCGAAGCCGTCCAGCCCGGCCTTGGCCGAGCCGTAGACGTAGTTGGCCCGACGCACCCGCACGCCGGCGACCGAGGAGAACGCCACGATGGTGCCCGCCCCCCGGGGGCGCAGGGTGTCGGCCAGCACGGTCAGCAGCGAGGCCTGCGCGGTGAAGTCGGTGGTGAGGATGCGGGCCACTTCCGCCTCGTCGTGCTCGGCCCGCGCCTGGTCGCCGAGGATCCCAAAGGCCAGGACCGCCGTCGCGATGGGCCCGAACCGCTGCTCGATCGCCGCGACGACGCCGCGGTGGGCGGCCACGTCGTCGGCGTCGAAGTCGACGACCTCCACCCGGGACGCCCCTGCCGCGCGCACCTGCGCCACGGCCGCGCCGACGTCCGAGCCGGGCCGGACGGCGAGGACGACCACCGCGGCGGTGCCGGCGAGCCGGCACGCGACCTCCACGCCGATCTCGCTGCGCCCGCCGAAGACGGCGAGCACGCTCACAGCCGGGACCGAAGGGCGCGCAGCCGGGCCAGGCTCGACTCCCGACCCAGGATGGCCATTGACTCGAACAGCGGCGGGGAGACGTTCGAGCCCGTCACCGCCACGCGCACCGGGCCGAACGCGACCTTGGGCTTGATGCCGAGCTCCTCCACCAGCCGGGCGCGCAGCGCGGCCTGAATGCTCGCGTCGTCCCACGCGTCGAGCGAGCCGAGGGCATCCACGGCGGCGTCCAGCACGTCGGCCGCGTTGGCCGGCAGCTTGGCCACCGCGGCCGGGTCCCCGGCCAGCTCGGCGTCGGCGGTGAAGAGGAACTGCAGCTTGCCGAGGGCCTCCGAGAGCAGCGTGAGGCGCTCCTGGATGAGCGGGGTGGCGGCGCGCAGCGTGGCGACCTGCGCGTCGTCGGGGTCGCTCCACTCCCCCGTCCAGACGAGGTGCTCCACGATCCGGTCGGCCAGTTCTTCGGGCGACAACGCCCGGATGTAGTGGCCGTTCAGCCAGCTCAGCTTGTCGAGGTCGAAGACCGGCCCGACGGTGTTCACCTTGTCCCAGGCGAAGCCCGCCACGAACTCGGAGAAGCTCGCGACCTCGGCGTCGTCCTCGGCCGGGGGGTAGCCGAGCAGCTGCAGGAAGTTGCGCAGCGCCTCGGGCAGGAAGCCCTGCTCGCGGAACCACAGCAGCCGGGCGGCGGGGTTCTTGCGCTTGGAGATCTTGGACTTGTCGGTGTTGCGCAGCAGCGGCATGTGCGCGAACGCGGGCACGTCCCAACCGAGCCAGCGGTAGAGCTGGACGTGCTTGGGCGTCGAGCTGATCCACTCCTCGCCGCGCACCACGTGCGTGATGCCCATGAGGTGGTCGTCCACCACCACGGCCAGGTGGTAGGTGGGGAACCCGTCGGCCTTGAGGATCACCTGGTCGTCCGGCGTCGGGGCGCTCACCTCGCCGCGGATCAGGTCGGTGAACGTCGTCGCCACGCCGTCGGGGATGCGCATCCGCACGACGGGGGTGTCGGTGAAACCGGGCAGCGCCGCGCGCTCCTCGCGCGTCTTGCCCAGGCACAGGCGGTCATAGCCCGTCGTGGCCTGCTTGGACGCCGCCTGCTCGGCCCGCATGTCCGCCAGGCGCTCCGCGGAGCACCAGCAGTGATAGGCGTGGCCGTCGGCGAGCAGCTGCTCCACGAAGGGCCGGTAGGTGTCGAGCCGCTCGGACTGCCGGTAGGGCTCGTAGGGGCCGCCGACGTCGGGGCCCTCGTCCCACGGCAGGCCCAGCCAGCGCAGCGTCGCGTAGATCTGCTCCTCGGAATCGGCAACGTAGCGGGCGCGGTCGGTGTCCTCGATGCGGAGCACGAAGCGGCCACCGGTGGCGCGGGCGTAGGCGAGGTTGAACAGCGCCATGTAGGCCGTCCCGACGTGCGGATCACCGGTCGGGGAGGGGGCGATGCGCAGCCGCGGCGTCGTGGGAGTCTCGGTCATGAGGAACCAGCTTACTGGGGCGTGTGCTTCAATGGGTCACAGCCGGACGCCCAGGGAGGCACCGTGGACCGCGGCACGATCGGTGCCATCCGCATCACCCCGTTGGCCTTCGCCGACCCGCCCCTGCTGAACGCCGCGGGCGTCCACGAGCCCCACGTGCTGCGCGCGCTGGTCGAGATCGACGTGGCCGACGGCCGCGGCGGCACCGTGACGGGGCTCGGGGAGTGCGCCGGGCACGCCTGGCAGCTCGACTGGCTCACGTTGATCGCGCCGCGCCTGCTGGGCACGAGCGTCTTCGACGTCCACCGGCTGGCCGATCGGGTGGACGCGTGCCTCACCGGTGCGGACGTCGACACCGCCCCGGACGCCGCCTGGCGCCGCTGGTCGGACCGCAGCCCGGAGGCGTCCCTCGGCATCGCCCCGATCCCGGCGCCGGCGTTCGACCGGCGCCGCGTCCACGCCCCGCTGGAGGTCGCCTGCCACGACGCGGCCGGCCGGCTGCTGGGCGTCCGGGTGGTCGACCTGCTCGGCGGCGCACGACGGGAGTCCGTGGAGTACGCCGGCTATCTTTTCTACAAACTCGCCGGGCACCCGGACGCCGATGGTGCGGTCACCCCCGATGCGTGGGGGGAGGCCCTGGACGCCGAGGGCATCGTCGCCCAGGCCGAGGCGCTGGTGGCGGCCCACGGTTTCGCGTCGCTGAAGCTGAAGGGCGGCGTCTTCGCCCCGGAGGTCGAGGTGGCCACGATCCACGCCCTGCGGCGCCGCTTCCCGGCCATGCCGCTGCGGCTCGACCCGAACGCCGCCTGGTCGGTGCCCACGGCCGTCGCGGCCGCCGCCCAGCTGCTGGGCGTCGTGGAGTACCTGGAGGATCCGGTGGCCGGGCTGGAGCCGATGGCCGAGGTCGCCCGCGCCACCGGCATCCCGCTCGCCACCAACATGTGCGTGGTGCTGACCGAGCACCTGGCGCCCGCCCTGCGCCTCGGTTCGGTCTCGATCGTGCTGGGTGACCACCACTACTGGGGCGTCCTGCGGGGCACGCTCGCGCTGGACACCGCCTGCCACGCCCTCGGCTTCGGGTTGTCCATGCACTCCAACTCCCACCTCGGCGTGAGCCTCGCGGCGATGACGCACGTCTGCGCCGCCAGCCACGTCGACCACGCCGCCGACACCCACTACCCCTGGAACGCCGCGGACGACATCGTCGCGCCCGGCACGCTGGCCCTGGTCGACGGGGCCGTCCGCCTGCCCGACGGCCCTGGGCTCGGGGTCGAGCTCGATCGGGCCGTCGTCGAGCGCCTGCACCGGGCCTACCTCGACCTCGGTCGCGAACACCGGCAGGACGAACGCTACGCCGAGGCGCTCGGCGTCACGAGCGTGACGGGCCCCCTCCCCCGCTGGTGAGCCCTCCCCCGCTGGTGAGCCTGCCCCGGGCGGCGGAGCCCGCTCCCGTCAGCGTCCACCCCGGATGCCGAGCGGCCGAACGCAGAACCCCGCGCCGAGCCGGTCGAGGGGCTCCTCGCCCGCCGGGGCCACGGTGTGCGCGTGGGCCTCCGCGTCATCCAGCGGGTGATAGCCGATCGCCCGCCCCGGCTCCGGGTCGAGCGGGCTGCGCGTGTTGGCCGAGACGCCCCACACCACGGCGTGCCCGGGGCCGTCCCACGTCAGCGCCGCAGCCACCAGCCGTGCCGCATCGCCGGGTGAGAGCCACATCGCCAACGCCCGGACGTTCGCCGGCTGCGGCCCGTAGCTGGCGATGCGCGCCGACACCGCGCTGAGCCCGAATCGGTCGGCGTACACCGAGACCATCGCCTCCGCGGCGAGCTTGCCCACCCCGTAGAAACTGTCGGATGGCGCCGCGAGGGTGGGGGCGTCCGCCGGCTCGAAGCCGGAGGCGTGCACCGAGCTGGCGTGGAACAACCGGTGGACGCCGGCGTCCACCATCGCCTCCAGGACGGCGCGGGTGCCGAGCACGTTGACGTCGTGGATCACGTCCCAGGACCGCTCGCTGGGCACGCCGCCGAGATGGACGACGCCGTCCACGCCGGCGAAGGCCCGGCGCAGGGCCGAGCCGTCCCGCACGTCGGCGGCGACGAACCGCTCACCGGAGGCGAGCTCAGCCGGAGCGTCCACGTCGAGCAGCACGAGCTCCCAACCGCGGGCCAGCAGCAGCGGACGGATCCCGCTGGCCACCCGGCCGGCGGCACCGGTCAGCGCGACGTGCACCCGCGTCTCGCCTCAGCCGTTGCCGACCGACCGGGCCAGATCGACGAGCTGCTGGGCCGCGGTCTGGCGATCCACCTGGTCGTACATGTAGGTCTGCATGATGCGGGTGTACTCCGAGGAGTAGTTGCCGACGCCGGCCGGGGTCACCTGCGGCGGGGTGATGACCTCCTCCTGCATGGCCCGGGCGAACTGCAGTGAGGTCTGCCCGTTGGCGTCGAGCAGGGGCTCCACCTCGTCCTGGATGGCGGGGATCGCCGAGACGCCCCGTTCCACGAGCAGGACGCGTGCAGCGTCGGTGTCGGTGAGCAGGAAGTCGACGAGGGTGGCGGCCTCCTCCGGGTGGTCGGACCGCGCCGCGATGGACCAGTACATGGAGGCCTTGTTCGCCATGTGCGGCTCACCGGCCTCCAGCGCCGGCAGGCGCAGCAGTCGCATCTCGGTGCCGGCCGCGTTGGCGAACGCCTGCATCTGGGTGTGGAACAGCAGGTGGAACGCGGCCTGGCCGGTGCCGAACATGCTGCTGTCCAGCGGGATCGCGAAGTCCTCGTTCTGCACCGTGGCGCTGGGCACGGCCCCGTCGGCCTCCAACCGGTCGACGTGATCGAGGTAGAGCAGGGCGGTCTCGACCGAGACGGGGGTCTCGCCCTCCCGGGGGAACACCTCCTCGCCGCGCTGCCGTGCGAAGTAGCCGAGCTCGACCGCGGCCAGGCCCAGCCGGTCGAACCCGTAGGTGCCCTCCGGGGAGTTCTGCGTGACCTGGGCGCTGATCTCGCGCAGGTCGTCCCACGTCCACGTGGTGTCGTCAGGCATCTCGACACCTGCCGCCGCGAGCACGTCGGGGTTGACGGCCACGGAATAGATGCCGACGCCGACCGGCGCACCGGCCAGCACGCCGTCGACCATGCCGGTCTCGAGCACGTTGGCGTCCATCGCGGAGAGGTCGAGGTTGGCTGACTGGCTCGCCAGGTCGAGCAGCACGCCCCGGTTGCCGTAGGTCGCGATCTGGGACTCGTCCATGGCGATGACGTCGGGGAGGTCACCGCCGGCGGCCTGGGTGGCCAGACGATCCCAGTAGCCGCTCCACTCGCCGGGCTCCAGCTCGACGCGGATGTCGGGGTGCTGCTCGTGGAACAGCGCGATGACCTCCTCGGTCATCCGGTTGCGCAGATCGTTGCCCCACCAGGCCATGCGCAGGGTGACCGGGCCGCCCTCGGCGTCCGCACCCCCGGGTCCGGCGCAAGCGCCCAGGGCGAGACAGGCGGTGATGACGGCTGCGGCGAAACGACGGTGCATGGCGGGCCTCTCGACGGTGGGGGGATCGTGCCACGGTGCAGCATCCAGCCTAGACCTGCCGCGACGCGGACTCACAGGGGCGGCGGCCACGGTGACCAAGTCGTGACCCGCTCGACCCAGTCAAGGCGCGTGACCTGCGCGACCTGACGACTTCGCGACCTGCGAGACCTAGGCCAAGCGACGGTACCGGGCGCGTAGGTGCGCGACGGGATCCTCCGCGCTGCCGGCGTCCGCACTCCCCGCCTCGCCGGCACCGCTGTCGGCGATGTCGACGTGGTTGATCTCGGCCACGATCTCCTCGGCCCAGCCGAGCGGGCGCCGCTGCCTGACCGTTGCGCCCAGCCACGAACGGGACGCCGCCGGCCTCGGCCCCCACGCCGTGTCCCTGAACTCGGCGAGGCGGAAGGGCCCTCCCGGCGCGGGCGCCACGGCACCGAAGGCGTCCGCCAGCGCTCGATCCGCCGGGGTGAGGATCGTCACGGTGAAATGATCCCCCAGCGCCAGCGCGAACTCCGAGGCCGGGTCGACGAACCCCACCACGAGGGCGGGTTCACCCAGCACCACCACCACGGAGCTGACGGTCAGCCCCGCGCGGAGCGCCCCGGCACCGGTGAGGAACAGCGTCACCGGCGACACCAGCCGGCCGCGGAAGCGGCGTGCCGCATCGCGCTGCTCCGGGGGCGGGGCGAAGGGATGTTCGGCGTGGATGCTCACGCCCCGGAGCCTAGCGGTGCTCCTGTCGAGCCCGTTCGCCCCCGTGCGGGAACGGCGAACGGCACCGGCCCGAAGAGGGCCGGTGCCGCTGGGTCAGCACGCGGACGACCGGTGGCGCGGCCGCAAGGTCAGGCGCGGGTCGCCCCGCCGGTGTCGCCGGTGCGGGTGGCGGTGGTCCCGCCGGTGAGCGCGGTGGCCCCGGACGCCAGGCTCTTGGCCAAGGACATCAGCGCCCAGCCCAGCACCAGCAGCGTCAGGCCGACACCGATGGCGAACAGGCAGACGCCGTAGGACAGCACGGAGGTGAACAGCGACGCCCGCAGGAACGACGCGTTCATCACCGAGGTGCGCTGGGCGGTCAGCTCGTCGGCCAGCTCGGTGTCACCGGCGGCACGCGCCTCACGCGCCAGGGTGCCCAGCTCGGCGTAGGTGCGGCCCTCGGAGCCCTCCATGGCGTGGTGGTTGATGATGTCGGCCTGCGCCAGCGCCGACAGCGGGTCGGCCACGGTCGCCCCCTGCATGAAGGCGGCGTCGTCGGGCACCGTGATGCGCTCGGCGGCCAGCTGGGAGGTGACAACGCCCCAGACGACAGCGCCGGTGAGCGCGAACAAGATGCCCATGATGGTCGACACGATGCCCGCGGTCTTCAACGGCTTGAGATTCATGGGTTCTTCGCTTCGTAGTGGCTCCCCACGGAGCCTCCGGACATTTCAAGATTTTACTACTACGCGGCGTAGGGGGCAACAATCTCCGGTTACCCCGCCGGGTGACAGCCAAGGCCGCCACCTGGCGGGAGCACCACACCCCGAGGTTGCCGGTGACCGACGAAAAGACCGCACTCGATTCTCGTCCGGCACCACCGTGAGCGTGAAGCCCGGAATGAGTGCGCACTCACTGTCGCCTTTTCGTCGCGCCCGCCTCGCCCCGGCGCGAAGACCCAGAGCCCCACGTGGCGCAGCGTGGCCCCACCCGGCGCAGCGGAGCTCACCTGGAGGCCCGTGCAAGCCCCGCCACGTGACGGACACTGCGCCAGGTGTCGGGCACTGCGCCACGTGACGGGCACTGCGCCACGTGTGACCTGTCGGTGCGCCGCCTGCCCTTTCGGTGCGATCAGAGGCCCGCGTCGCCTGCGCGAACTGGGTGCAGAACGCGGAGGGCGTCCGGCACCGGCACGCCAACGGGCCCGCACCCCTGAAGGGAGTGCGGGCCCGTGGTGGCCTGGTGTCACCAGATCCGTGGACGTCGCGCCGGCGAACCGACGCGTCGGATCACTTGAGGATCTTGGTCACGTTGCCGGCGCCGACCGTGCGGCCACCCTCGCGGATGGCGAACTTCAGCGCCTCTTCCATGGCGATCGGCTTGTTGAGGTGAACCGTCATGCCGGTGTTGTCACCGGGCATGACCATCTCGGTGCCCTCGGGCAGCTGCACCACGCCGGTCACGTCCGTCGTGCGGAAGTAGAACTGCGGGGAGTAGTTGCTGAAGAACGGCTTGTGACGGCCGCCCTCCTCCTTGGTGAGGACGTAGACGTTGGCCTCGAAGTCGGTGTGCGGCGTGACCGAACCCGGCTTGCAGATGACCATGCCGCGCTCGACGTCGTCCTTCTTCGTGCCGCGGAGCAGCAGACCGACGTTCTCGCCCGCACGACCCTCGTCGAGGATCTTGCGGAACATCTCGACACCGGTGATGGTGCTCTGCTGCTTGGCCTCACGGATGCCGATGATGTCGACCGTCTCGCCGGTGCGGACGATGCCGCGCTCGATACGGCCGGTGACGACCGTGCCACGACCGGTGATGGTGAAGACGTCCTCGACAGGCATGAGGAAGGGCTTCTCGGTGTCGCGCTCCGGCTGCGGGATGTACTCGTCCACCGCGTTCATGAGCTCGAGGATCGAGTCGGCCCACTTCTCGTCGCCGTTCATCGCGGGGAAGGCAGCGACGCGGACGATCGGCAGGTTGTCGCCGTCGAACTCCTGGGCGCTGAGCAGCTCGCGCATCTCCATCTCGACGAGCTCGATGAGCTCCTCGTCGTCGACCATGTCGCACTTGTTGAGCGCGACGACGATCGCGGGGACGCCGACCTGGCGGGCCAGCAGGATGTGCTCGCGCGTCTGCGCCATGGGGCCGTCGGTGGCGGCGACCACGAGGATCGCACCGTCCATCTGCGCGGCACCGGTGATCATGTTCTTGACGTAGTCAGCGTGACCCGGGCAGTCGACGTGCGCGTAGTGGCGCTCTTCCGTCTGGTACTCGACGTGCGCGATCGAGATCGTGATGCCGCGCTGACGCTCCTCGGGGGCCTTGTCGATCTGGTCGAAGGCCGAGACGGCGTTCAGCTCGGGGTACTTGTCGTGGAGCACCTTCGTAATCGCCGCCGTGAGCGTGGTCTTGCCGTGGTCGACGTGCCCGATGGTGCCGATGTTGCAGTGCGGCTTGGTCCGCTCAAACTTGGCCTTTGCCACTGGGGCTCCTCTTTCCTGTGCCGCCACACGCGGTTCGTGCGGCGCCTAGTTCTTGGTCTTGCTGGGATGGTTCCCGTTGCTCGGGTCGGTCCGCCACAAGGCGGACCCTCCCAAGT
Source organism: Propioniciclava soli (assembly GCF_038502305.1). Lineage (NCBI taxonomy): Bacteria > Bacillati > Actinomycetota > Actinomycetes > Propionibacteriales > Propionibacteriaceae > Propioniciclava > Propioniciclava soli. The sequence continues at coordinate 1,011,167 of NZ_CP115965.1, read as the reverse complement.
TTCGTGCAGCGCTGCGGGAGAGTCAAACTCGCCTCGGCGAGCCCCCTCCCCCGCGGCGCGGGTGGCCGGGTCGGCAGCGATTCAGTCGCTGCTGCCGCCGCGGCCCTTCTCGATGATCTCCTCGGCGACCGACTTCGGGCACTCGCCGTAGGCGTGGAACTCCATGGAGTAGGACGCCTGCCCCGACGTCTTGGAACGCAGGTCGCCGACGTAGCCGAACATCTCCGACAGCGGAACGTGCGCGCGCACGACCTGGTTGCCGTGCACCTCCTCCATGCCCTGGACGGAGCCACGGCGGGAGTTGATGTCGCCGATCACGGTGCCGAGGTAGTCCTCCGGCGTCGTGACCTCGACGGCCATGAGCGGCTCGAGGAGGGCCGGATCGGCCTTGCGGGCGGCCTCCTTGAACACCATGGAACCGGCGATCTTGAACGCGAGCTCGCTGGAGTCGACGTCGTGGTAGGCGCCGTCGAGCAGCGTCACCTTGATGTCCTCCACCGGGTAGCCGGCCAGCGGGCCGAAGGCCATGGCCTCCTGGATGCCCTGGTCGACCGCCGGAATGTACTCGCGCGGGATGCGACCACCGGTCACCCCGTTGACGAACTCGTAGCCCGCGCCGGCCTCCTGCGGCTCCAGCGCGATGATGACCTTGCCGTACTGGCCGGAACCACCCGACTGCTTCTTGTGGGTGTACTCGACCTTGTCCACGGCCCGTCGCAGGGTCTCGCGGTAGGCGACCTGCGGCTTGCCGATGTTCGCCTCGACCTTGAACTCGCGCTTCATGCGGTCGATCAGCACCTCGAGGTGCAGCTCGCCCATGCCGGCGATGATCGTCTGGCCGGTCTCCTCGTCGGTGTGGACGCGGAAGGTCGGGTCCTCCTCGGCGAGCCGCTGGATGGCGGTCGACAGCTTCTCCTGGTCCGACTTCGTCTTCGGCTCGATGGCCTGCTCGATGACGGGGTTCGGGAAGTCCATCGACTCCAGGATGATCGGGTGCTGCGGATCGCACAGCGTCTCACCGGTCGTCGTGTCCTTCAGGCCCATGACGGCGCAGATCATGCCAGCGCCGATCTCGTCGATCTCCTCACGCTTGTTGGCGTGCATCTGGTAGATCTTGCCGATCCGCTCCTTCTTGCCCTTGGTGGCGTTCATGACCTGCTGGCCCGCCTTGAGGACGCCGGAGTAGATGCGGACGTACGTGAGTCGGCCCAGGTGGGGGTCGGCCGCGATCTTGAACGCCAGGATGCTCAGCGGCTCGTCGTTGCTCGGCTTGCGGTGCAGCTCGACGGACTCGTCGCCGGGCTTGAACCCGTCGATGGCCGGCACGTCCAGCGGGGACGGCAGGTAGTCAATGACGGCGTCGAGCATCGGCTGGACGCCCTTGTTCTTGAACGACGTGCCGCACACGACGGCGGTCACGGCGTTGCTGAGCACGCACCGACGGATGGCGGCCTTGATCGACTCGACGGTCAGCTCGTCGCCGGAGTCCTCCGCGAGCAGCCACTCCTCGGCGAACTCGTCGTCGTTGTCGGCGAGCACCTGGATGAGTTCCTCGCGGGCCTCGGCGGCGGCGTCCACCAGGTCGGCCGGGATCTCCTCGACGGTGTAGTCCTCACCGATCGCGGTCTCGCCACGCCACATCAGGGCGCGCTGGCCGACGAGGTCGACGACGCCCTGGAAGTTGGCCTCGGCGCCCACGGGGAGCTGCAGGACGGCGACGGTGGCATTGAGGCGCTCCTTGATCGTCTTGACGACGTAGTCGAAGGACGCGCCCGTGCGGTCGAGCTTGTTCACGTAGCAGATGCGCGGCACGCCGTAGCGGGTGGCCTGGCGCCACACCGTCTGGCTCTGCGGCTCCACACCCGCCACGCCGTCGAACACCGCGACGGCGCCGTCGAGGACGCGGAGCGAGCGCTCCACCTCGACGGTGAAGTCGACGTGCCCGGGGGTGTCGATGATGTTGATCTGGTGGTCATGCCAAAAGCACGTCGTCGCGGCGGACGTGATCGTGATGCCGCGCTCCTGCTCCTGCTCCATCCAGTCCATCGTGGCGCCACCCTCGTGGACCTCACCGATCTTGTAGTTGATGCCGGTGTAGAACAGGATGCGCTCGGTCGTGGTGGTCTTGCCCGCGTCGATGTGGGCCATGATGCCGATGTTGCGGACCTTGGCGAGGTTGGTCGTGATGTCGATGGCCACGGATGTGGTTCCCCTCTTGTTTCGAAAAGCTGGTCGGCCGACAGGTGAAACGCCGGTCGTTCGACTCGGGCAGCAGCGTTGCTCCCCCTCGCCGGGGCGAGGGAGAGCAACGGGTCAGATCACCAGCGGTAGTGGGCGAAGGCGCGGTTGGCCTCGGCCATCTTGTGGGTGTCCTCGCGCTTCTTGACGCTCGCGCCGAGGCCGTTGCTGGCGTCGAGGAGCTCGTTCATGAGGCGCTCGGTCATGGTCTTCTCACGACGCTGCCGGGAGAAGCCGACCAGCCAGCGCATGGCAAGCGTGGTGGCACGGCCGGGCTTGACCTCGACGGGCACCTGGTAGGTGGCGCCACCGACGCGACGGCTCTTGACCTCCACCGCGGGGCGGATGTTGTCGAGCGCCTTCTTGAGCGTCTGGACGGGGTCGACGCCGGACTTCGTGCGGGTGCCCTCGAGGGCGCCGTACACGATGTTCTGGGCGGTGGTCTTCTTGCCGTCGAGCAGGATCTTGCTCACGAGCTGGGAGACCAGCGGCGAGCCGTAGACCGGGTCGACGACGATCGGCCGCTTGGGGGCCGGACCCTTGCGAGGCATTACTTCTCCTTCTTCGCGCCGTAGCGGCTGCGAGCCTGCTTGCGGTTCTTCACACCCTGGGTGTCGAGCGAGCCGCGGATGATCTTGTAGCGCACGCCCGGCAGGTCCTTCACACGGCCGCCGCGCACGAGCACCATCGAGTGCTCCTGCAGGTTGTGGCCGACACCGGGGATGTACGCGGTGACCTCGATGCCCGAGCTGAGACGGACGCGCGCCACCTTGCGGAGCGCCGAGTTCGGCTTCTTGGGCGTGGTGGTGTACACACGCGTGCACACGCCACGGCGCTGCGGGGAGCCCTTCAGGGCAGGCGTCTTGTTCTTGCTGACCTTGTCAGTGCGGCCCTTGCGGACCAACTGCTGGATGGTGGGCACCGGCTGGTAATCCTTTTCGTTCGCGTTCCTGGGCACTGGCGTGTGCCCGGGGTGACATCTGCTTCCCCGGCGGCGACCCGCTCGGGAGTCGAGCGCGCCGGATCGCTGTGGATCGTGCGGCGTGCGCAGCGACCCACGGGGGGTGGCACGCACAGCCTGGGTGGTCCGGACAACCGAACACAACGAATCCAGACTAGTGGTTAGCCCCATCCGAACCCAAATCGGACGGCGGGGCATGACTAGCCGAGGACATCACCATCCTAGCCGATACCTTCACCTGCCGGCCGCGTCCGCCCACCTCCGCATCCTCCTGCGGTGCGGACACCCTCACCGCGGTGTGCGCGGCGCGAGCAGGAACGTGGAGAAGAACCAGACGAGGAAACCGAGTCCCATCATCGACAGCCCCACCCCCCGGTAGACCGCCTCGATGCCCCCCGGGCACGCGGCCGGAGCTTCGTCATCGACGCAGGTGCGCCACGGCTGGAAGAAGAAGACCACCAGGACGACAGCGCCCACCGCGACGAGCACAGCAGCGAGCATCCACGCGGCGTTGCGCGCACCCCGCCCCCTCACCGTGCGTTCCATGTCTCGAGCCACCTTTCAGGTTCCTCTGGTCCACCGGCAACCGCCCGTGGAAGCTGCACGCGCACCGTGGCACCCGCGAGGGCAGCGTGTCAATCACTGTGCTCGACCTCGGGGCACTCGTGGACGCCGGGGACGACAACGGGGCCCCGCACGTTCGTGCGGGGCCCCGTGGTGGACGGATCAGCCGAGATCGAGATCGAAGTCGTCCAAAGATCCCGAACCGCTGCTCGCCATGTCGTAGTCGTACGGGTCGTAGCTCAGGTCGTACGCCGCGGCGCGCGCCTCCGCCGTGGGCTCCACCCGGATGTTGCGGTACCGATCGAGACCGGTACCGGCCGGGATGAGCTTGCCCAGGATGACGTTCTCCTTGAGACCCACCAAGCTGTCCGACCGCGCGTGGATCGCCGCGTCCGTGAGCACCTTCGTCGTCTCCTGGAAGGACGCCGCCGAGAGCCAGCTCTCGGTGGCGAGCGACGCCTTGGTGATGCCCATGAGCACCGGACGACCCTGGGCGGGCTGGCGGCCCTCGGTGACGGCCTGACGGTTCGCGGCCTCGAAGAAGCTGCGATCGACCAGGTCGCCGGGCAGGATCGTCGTCTCCCCCGACTCGATGACCGTCACGCGGCGGAGCATCTGCCGGATGATGATCTCGATGTGCTTGTCGTGGATCGGCGCGCCCTGCGTGCGGTACACCGCCTGCACCTCGTCCACCAGGTACTCCTGCACCCGGCGCAGGCCGTTGACGCGCAGGATGTCCTGGGGATCCCTGATGCCCGCGGTGAGCTGCTGGCCGGCCTCCACGTGCACGCCGTCGGCGATCACGTGACGCTCCCCCGCTGCGTCCTCCCACTCGAGGCGGACGCGGCGCGGCAGCGGGTACTCCAGGTCCGGCTCGCCATCGTCGCGGACGACGACCAGCTTGCGGGAGCGGTCCGCTTCCTCGATCTGGACGCGGCCCGCCGCCTCGGCGATGGGGGCCTTGCCCTTGGGCGTCCGGGCCTCGAAGAGCTCCTGCACACGGGGCAGACCCTGCGTGATGTCGTCACCGGCCACACCACCGGTGTGGAAGGTGCGCATCGTCAGCTGGGTGCCGGGCTCGCCGATGGACTGCGCCGCGACGATGCCCACGGCCTCGCCGACGTCGACGATCTTGCCGGTGGCCAGCGAGCGTCCGTAGCACTGGGCGCAGGTGCCGAGCGCCGACTCGCAGGTCAGCACCGAGCGCACCTTGACCTCGGTCACGCCGGCCTCGACGAGCCGGGCGATCTCGACGTCGCCGAGATCGACGCCGGCGGCCACGAGCACCTCACCGTCGGGGCCGACGATGTCGGACGCCAGCGTGCGGGCGTAGACGGCGGTCTCGACGTCCCCGGCGGTGACCGGGCGGCCGTCGCGACCCTCCTCGACGATGGCCTTGGTCAGGCCACGCTCGGTGCCGCAGTCCTCCTCGCGGATGATGACGTCCTGGCTGACGTCGACCAGGCGACGCGTCAGGTACCCGGAGTCAGCGGTGCGCAGCGCCGTGTCGGCCTGGCCCTTGCGGCCACCGTGGGTGGAGATGAAGTACTCCAGCACGGACAGACCCTCGCGGAAGTTCGACTTGATCGGTCGCGCGATGATCTCGCCCTTCGGGTTGGCCACCAGGCCTCGCATGGCGGCGATCTGACGCATCTGCGTCATGTTCCCTCGGGCGCCCGACTCGACCATCATGAAGATGGGGTTGTCGGTCGTGAAGTTCGCCTCCATGGCCGCGGTCAGCTCGTTGGTGGCGTCGGTCCACAGCTGGACGAGCTCCTGCTGGCGCTCCTCCTCCGTGACCTTGCCGCGCTCGAACTGGCGGGTGATCTTCGTGGCCTTCGCGTCGTAGGTCGCGAGGATCTCGGGCTTGCTCGGCGGCGTCTGCACGTCGGCGATCGAGACGGTGACACCCGAGCGGGTGGCCCACTTGAAGCCGATGTCCTTCAGCCGGTCGAGGGTGCGACCGACGTCGACCTTCTGGTAGCGCTCGGCCAGGTCGTTCACGATGTGACCGAGCTGCTTCTTGCCCACCGACCCGTTGACGTAGGGGTAGTCGGCCGGCAGGGCCTCGTTGAACAGGGCGCGGCCCAGCGTGGTCTCGAGCAGGAAGGAGCCATCGGCGCGAGCCTCGACCCCCTCCGGCGGCACGGCGTCCCGCACGCGCAGGGTGATGCGCGCGTTGATCGCCAGGTCACCGGCGTCGAACGCCATGTGCGCCTCGTCCTTGCTGATGAAGGAACGCCCCTCGCCCTGCTGGCCCTCACGCAGGGTCGTGAGGAAGTAGTGACCGATGATCATGTCCTGCGTGGGCAGGGTCACGGGCCGGCCGTCGGCGGGCTTGAGGATGTTGTTCGTGCTCAGCATCAGCACGCGGGCCTCGGCCTGCGCCTCCGCGCTCAGCGGCAGGTGCACGGCCATCTGGTCGCCGTCGAAGTCGGCGTTGAAGGCGGTGCAGACGAGCGGGTGCAGCTGGATCGCCTTGCCCTCGATGAGCTGCGGCTCGAACGCCTGGATGCCCAAGCGGTGCAGCGTGGGCGCGCGGTTGAGCAGCACGGGGTGCTCGGAGATGACCTCTTCGAGGACGTCCCACACCACCGGACGCTGGCGCTCGACCATACGCTTCGCGCTCTTGATGTTCTGCGCCAGGTTGAGGTCGTCGAGCCGCTTCATCACGAAGGGCTTGAACAGCTCCAGGGCCATGTTCTTGGGCAGCCCGCACTGGTGCAGCTTGAGCTGCGGGCCGACCACGATGACCGAACGGCCCGAGTAGTCGACGCGCTTGCCGAGCAGGTTCTGCCGGAACCGGCCCTGCTTGCCCTTCAGCATGTCGGAGATCGACTTCAGCGGCCGGTTGCCCGGGCCGGTGACCGGACGCCCACGGCGTCCGTTGTCGAACAGCGAGTCCACGGCCTCCTGGAGCATCCGCTTCTCGTTGTTGACGATGATCTCGGGTGCGCCGAGGTCGAGCAGCCGCTTGAGGCGGTTGTTGCGGTTGATGACGCGGCGGTACAGGTCGTTCAGGTCGGAGGTCGCGAAGCGGCCACCGTCGAGCTGCACCATGGGGCGCAGGTCCGGCGGGATGACGGGGACGGCGTCCAGCACCATGCCGATGGGGCTGTTGGTGGTGCTGAGGAACGCCGAGACGACCTTGAGGCGCTTGAGCGCGCGGGTCTTGCGCTGGCCCTTGCCGGTCTGGATGATCGTGCGCAGGTTCTCGGACTCGGCCTCGAGGTCGAAGTCGGCGAGGCGACGCTTGATCGCCTCGGCACCCATGAAGCCCTCGAAGTACTTGCCGAAGCGGCTCTTCATCTCGCGGTAGAGGATCTCGTCACCCTCGAGGTCCTGGACCTTCAGGGTGCGGAACCGCTGCCAGACGGCATCGAGCCGGTCGAGATCGCGCTGGGCGCGGTCGCGGATCGCCTTGACGTCGCGCTCGCCACCGTCGCGGACGCGCTTCTTGGCGTCCGCCTTGGCGCCTTCGGCCTCCAGGGCCGCGAGGTCCTCCTCGATCTTCTGCATGCGCGTCTCGATGTCGGCGTCACGCCGGGACGCGAGCTGCTTGCGCTCGACCTCGACCTTGGCCTCAAGGCTGGACAGGTCGCGGTGGCGGGCGTCCTCGTCCACCGAGGTGATCATGTAGGCGGCGAAGTAGATGACCTTCTCGAGGTCCTTCGGCGCGATGTCGAGGAGGTAGCCCAGCCGGCTGGGCACACCCTTGAAGTACCAGATGTGCGTGACGGGGGCGGCCAGCTCGATGTGCCCCATGCGCTCGCGGCGCACGTTGCTGCGGGTCACCTCGACGCCGCAGCGCTCGCAGATGATGCCCTTGAAGCGGACGCGCTTGTACTTGCCGCAGTAGCACTCCCAGTCCCGGGTCGGGCCGAAGATCTTCTCGCAGAACAGGCCGTCACGCTCGGGCTTGAGCGTGCGGTAGTTGATCGTCTCGGGCTTCTTGACTTCGCCGTGGCTCCACTCGCGGATCTGGTCCGCGGTGGCGAGCCCGATGCGCAATTCGTCGTAGAAGTTGACGTCCAGCACGTTTCTTCTCTTTCTTCCCTGTCAGGGGAACTGTTCAGGCCAGTGGCCGCTGGCCCGGACGGTGCAGGAGCGAAGCTCCTGCAGGAGGTGAGAGCCCGAAGGGCTTCCACCGGGGGGGCGGGGGCGAAGCCCCTGCGGGGGGTTCCCGGGGGGCGAAGCCCCCCGGGTGAGGGGGTGCCCGGGGGGGCGGAGCCCCCCGGGTGTGGTCAGACCTCTTCGATGTCGGCGAAGGAGTCGGATCCGGGGCGACGCGACAGGTCGATCCCGAACTCCTCGGCGCGGTGGAAGTCGTCCTCGGAGTCCCGCAGCTCGACGACGGTGCCGTCGGAGGACAGCACCTCGACGTTCAGGCAGAGCGACTTCATCTCCTTGACGAGCACCTTGAACGACTCGGGGATGCCGGGCTCGGGGATGTTCTCGCCCTTCACGATCGCCTCGTAGACCTTCACGCGGCCGGGGACGTCGTCGGACTTGATGGTCAGCAACTCCTGCAGGGCCCAGGCGGCGCCGTACGCCTCCATGGCCCACACCTCCATCTCGCCGAACCGCTGGCCGCCGAACTGGGCCTTGCCGCCCAGGGGCTGCTGCGTGATCATCGAGTAGGGGCCGGTGGAGCGCGCGTGGATCTTGTCGTCCACCAGGTGGTGCAGCTTCAGCATGTAGATGTAGCCGACGCCGACGCGCTCGGGGTAGGGCTCGCCGGAGCGACCGTCGAACAGCTGCGCCTTGCCCCCACCGTCGACGAGGCGGAGCCCGTCACGCTGCGGCAGACCGTGCTCGAGGAGGCCACCGATCTCGGACTCGTTCGCGCCGTCGAACACCGGGGTCGCGAGGCGGGCGTTGCCCTCCACGTGCTCGAGCCCGACGTCCTTCAGGCGCTCGGCCCAGGGGGCGTCCACGTCGGCGATGTCCCAGCCGCTGTGAGCGATCCAGCCGAGGTGCGTCTCCAGCACCTGGCCGACGTTCATGCGGCTCGGCACGCCCAGCGGGTTGAGGACGATGTCGACCGGCGTCCCGTCCTCGAGGAACGGCATGTCCTCAACGGGCAGGATCTTGGAGATGACGCCCTTGTTGCCGTGGCGTCCGGCCAGCTTGTCGCCGTCGGAGATCTTGCGCTTCTGCGCCACGTAGACGCGCACCAGCTGGTTCACGCCGGGGGGCAGCTCGTCGCCCTCCTCGCGGTCGAAGACGCGCACGCCGATGACCGTGCCGGTCTCACCGTGCGGCACCTTCATCGAGGTGTCGCGCACCTCGCGCGCCTTCTCGCCGAAGATGGCGCGCAGCAGGCGCTCCTCCGGGGTGAGCTCGGTCTCGCCCTTGGGCGTGACCTTGCCGACCAGGATGTCGCCGGTGCCGACCTCGGCGCCGATGCGGACGATGCCGCGATCGTCGAGATCAGCGAGCATGTCGTCGCCGACGTTCGGGATGTCGCGCGTGATCTCCTCGGGGCCCAGCTTCGTGTCCCGGGCATCGATCTCGTGCTCCTCGATGTGGATCGAGGTGAGCACGTCGTCCTGCACGAGCCGCTGGCTGAGGATGATCGCGTCCTCGTAGTTGTGACCCTCCCACGGCATGAACGCGACCAGCAGGTTGCGGCCGAGCGCCATCTCACCGTTGTCGGTGCACGCACCGTCGGCCAGGGGCTGGCCGACCTCGACGCGCTGACCGTCGGCCACCAGCGGGCGCTGGTTGATGCACGTCGTGGCGTTGGAGCGAACGAACTTCGCGAGCCGGTAGGTCGTCTGCGTCCCGTCGTCGTTCATCACGTCGATGAGATCGCCGGACACCGACGTCACGACGCCCGCCTTGGCGGCGACCGTCACCTCGCCGGCGTCGATCGCCCCGCGGTACTCCATGCCGGTGCCCACGAAGGGGGCCTCGTTGCGGATCAGCGGGACGGCCTGGCGCTGCATGTTGGCGCCCATCAGGGCGCGCGAGGCGTCGTCATGCTCGAGGAACGGGATCAGGGCGGTCGCGACCGACACCATCTGGCGCGGCGACACGTCCATGTACTGCACCTCGTCATGCGTCACCTCGTCGGCGTCGCCGTGGCGCAGCCGGACGAGCACGCGATCCTCGGCGAAGCTGCCGTCGTCGTTCAGGCGGGCGTTCGCCTGGGCCACGACGTAGCGGTCCTCCTCGTCGGCGGTCAGGTAGTCGATCTGGTCGGTGACGACCCCGTCGACCACCTTGCGGTACGGCGTCTCGATGAAGCCGAACGCGTTGACGCGCGCGAAGGACGCCAGTGAACCGATGAGGCCGATGTTCGGGCCCTCGGGGGTCTCGATCGGGCACATGCGGCCGTAGTGGCTGGGGTGGACGTCGCGCACCTCCATGCCGGCGCGGTCACGGGACAGACCACCCGGGCCCAGCGCGGAGAGACGCCGCTTGTGCGTCAGACCGGCCAGGGGGTTGTTCTGGTCCATGAACTGCGACAGCTGCGAGGTGCCGAAGAACTCCTTCAGCGCCGCGACGACCGGGCGGATGTTGATCAGGGTCTGCGGCGTGATCGCCTCGATGTCCTGCGTCGTCATCCGGTCACGGACGGTGCGCTCGAGACGCCCCAGGCCGATGCGGAGCTGGTTTTGGATCAGCTCGCCCACGGTGCGCAGGCGGCGGTTGCCGAAGTGGTCGATGTCGTCGGTCTCGATCGGCACGTCGGCCAGCTCGGTGCGGCCCTCGTGGAGCGCGACGACGTAGCGGATCGCCGAGACGACGTCCTCCATCGTCAGCACCTGGGTGTCGAACGGCTGCTCCAGCCCGAGCTTCTTGTTGATCTTGTAGCGACCCACCTTGGCGAGGTCGTACCGCTTCGGGTTGAAGTAGTAGTTCTGCAGCATCGCGGACGCCGCCTCGCGCGTCGGCGGTTCGCCCGGGCGCAGCTTGCGGTAGATGTCGAGCAGGGCCTCGTCGGTCGTCGTCGTGGTGTCCTTCTCGAGCGTGAGCCGCATCGACTCGTACTCGCCGAACTCCTCCAGGATCTGCTCGTTGGTCCAGCCCAGGGCCTTGAGCAGCACCGTGACGTTCTGCTTGCGCTTGCGGTCGAGGCGGACGCCGACCATGTCGCGCTTGTCCACCTCGAGCTCGAGCCAGGCGCCGCGGCTGGGGATGATCTTGCAGGTGAAGACATCCTTGTCCGACGTCTTGTCGGGGGTCTGCTCGAAGTAGACGCCCGGGCTGCGCACGAGCTGACTGACGACGACGCGCTCGGTGCCGTTGATGACGAACGTGCCCTTGTCGGTCATGAGCGGGAAGTCGCCCATGAACACGGTCTGGCTCTTGATCTCGCCCGTGTCGTTGTTCATGAACTCGGCGGTGACGAAGAGCGGGGCGGCGTAGGTGACGTCGCGGTCCTTGCACTCCTCGACGGTGTACTTGGGATCCTCGAACCGGTGGTCGCGGAAGCTCAGCGACATCGTCTCGGACAGGTCCTCGATCGGCGAGATCTCCTCGAAGATCTCCTCCAGGCCCGACTTGGTGTTGATGTCGGTACGGCCCTCCGCGAGCGCCGCATCGACGTTCGCCCGCCAGGCCTGGCTACCGATCAGCCACTCGAAGGACTCGAGCTGCAGGTCGAGGAGGTTCGGGACCTCCAGCGGCTCGTGGATCTTCGCGAACGAGATTCGCCCGCTGGGGGAAATGACATTGGTGTTCTTCGACGCAGTGCGCGACGCGGCCAAGATAGGTCCTTCCACAGAGTCCCGGCAAGCCGGTTCCTTGCATGCGAAACGGCCCGCGTCAAGTTGCCACGGGTCGTCAAATGGGGCAAAACACCATGGTAGCCGTAGCTGATGCGCCACGCAAACCCGGACGCGCCTACGCTGCCGGCCGGAAGAACGCTGTCGACGCGCACGATGCTAGCGCCTCTGCGGCGTTCCGCAACACGCCCCGCGGCGCGTCCACCCGACCACCCGGGTGGACGCCGCCCCTCACCCGGCGGGGGCCAGCGTGGTGAGCAGGCGGTGCCAGCGGTTGGCCGGCAAATCGGGCCGCAGGAGAGCGAGGCCGACGGCGTACTTGGAGATGCGCGCCGGGCGGTGCCCGAGGCGCCACAGAGCGTGGTCGAGGGTCGACGGGGTGCTGCCCGACTTGGTCTCCACGATGACGCGGCCGGCGAAGTGGCGTCGGGCCTCCCCGCCGGGGAGCTCCCAGACGAGGCCCGAGTCGAGCGTCACGCGGGAACCGCTGCCCGGCAGATGGATCGTCGTCCGCTCGTAGGTGGTGACCAGGGTGGGGTGCAGCGCGGCCGCGTCCACCGCGATGCCGGCGCCGGCGAGGCGGCTCTGCACGAAGGGTGTCCCCTCCCCCGCGAGCGGGTCGACCGTGGGCAGCGCGATGCGCTCCTTGACGGTCGAGGCGGCCCGGCGGGTCTTCACCTCGAGGAAGGACTCCCCCGTGGCGTAGGACCGTGTCCGCACCTTCCAGCGTCGCCGCCGGGCGTGGGCGGACGCGCGGTAGGCGTCCAGGCCGGCGGTGTCGAGGTAGGTGGACCGGTACGCGAAGGCGCGGGCGTGGTCGATCTCCAGCACGCGGGCGTCCGGCGGGAGGCACGCCCACAGGGCCGGAAGGTCGGCCTCGGCGAGCACATACTTGCGGTCCACGCGGGTGAGGAGGGCGGCCGAGGCGTTGAGTTCGGCGAGACCGATGGCGGGCAGGTCGTCGGCGCTGCGGCGTCCGCCCCCGGCCCAGCCCCGACGTTCGCCGCCGACAGGCACGGTGGTCGGCCAGACGGCGGTCATCGGGTCGCCTCCTCGAGGCCCTCGGCCCGACCGGCCTCGATGCCCACCGCGGGAGCGGCGGCGCGGAAGCGGACGTCCACGGTCGTGGTGTCGTTCACGAAGTCGAGGCGGATGGTCTGGGCGCTGAGCACCCGTGCCCCCAAGCGCTGCTCCAGGGCGGCGACGAGGCCCGTCCTGTCCGCAATCGCGCGGTCGAGCACCAGCACCTGGCGCGACCATCCGCGGAGGACGGCCGGGTGGTCGGTGAGGAACAACGTCGCCACGATGAGCGCCATCAGGACGGCCGAGATGACCAGGTCGGTGCCCAGGCCTCCGATGAGGCCGAGGGCGAGGGCTGCGAAGTAGTACGCGATCTCGTGTTGGGCCAGCTCGTCGGAGCGCAGGCGGATGATGGACAGGACGCCGAACAGTCCGAGCCCCACGCCCGCACCGACCGACGTCGTCAGCAGGATCGAGCTGACCGCGAGCACTCCCAGGTTGACACCGATGTAGGAGACCAGCAGGTCCCGGCGGTGGTGGCGTGGAAAGTAGACACCGACCGCGAGCACGAGGATCGCGATGATGTCGAGGGCGAGGTGGAGGGCGATGGCGGTGGTCACGAGGGGCTCCTGACGAGTCATGTTCGGTTGATGTCTTCCATTACGGACCCCGTTCCTGTGCCCTCTCTGTGAGCGGCGGTTGTCGGGTCTGTGAGCCCCGTCCACACCAGACGGCCGCCCTCTCGACCCCTCACCGAGCACCCTCATGACCCGCACAGGGACCCCACAGATCCGGGCGCTGCACTGGTGTCCATGAGCGACATCGACACCCGGACGCCAGCGTCCGCGACCAGCACCGCCACGCCGGGCCCGTCCGGCCGCCTCTCCCGCCGATCGCTGTTCGGGCTCGGTGGCCTGTTCACGCTCGGCGCGGGCGCCACGTGGGCGCTGGACCGTTTCGTGATCGAGCACGCGGAGGTGACGTCGGCGTCCACCGCGTGGAGCAGCAACGACACGTCCGCCGCCGTCACCGACGAGACGGGCACGGTGAGTGGGCTGAGCTACGCCGGGGGCAACGCCACCGTCAGCATCACCCAGCACAGTTCCGGGAGTGGCAGCGACACGATCACCTGGTTCGTCGCGGACATCCTGCTCTCCGACGCGACGGCAGTGCGCACCGCCTTCGCGGAAGACACGTACGGCGAGAACATCATCGAGAATCCGTCCGTCATCGCGGCCGACAACGGTGCCGTGTTCGCCGTGAACGGCGACTACTACGGGTTCCGGGACACGGGCATCGTGATCCGCAACGGCGTGGCCTTCCGGGACGCTGGCGCCCGCACGGGGCTGGCGCTGTACGGCGACGGCACGCTCGTCCCCTACGACGAGACGGCGACGAACGCCGACGCGCTGGTCGCCGACGGCGTCTGGCAGACGTGGTCGTTCGGCCCGTCCCTGCTCGACCAGGGTGTCGTGATCGACGGCATCGACGAGGTCGAGGTCGACACCAACTTCGGCAACCACTCCATCCAGGGCAACCAGCCCCGCACGGGCATCGGCATGGTCGAGGCGAACCACCTCGTCGCCGTCGTCGTCGACGGCCGCTCGTCGGGATACAGCCGCGGGATGACCATGACCGAGTTCGCGGCCCTCTTCGCCGACCTGGGGGCGACGGTGGCCTACAACCTCGACGGCGGCGGCAGCTCCACGATGGTGTTCGACGACGCTGTGGTCAACGACCCCCTCGGCAAGGGCCAGGAGCGGGGCACGTCCGACATCATCTACGTGGCGGGCTGAGCGGTGATCGTGCTCATCCCAGCCTACGAGCCCGATCTGCGGCTGGTGCACCTCGTCCGCGACCTGCGTTCCGCGCTCCCCCACGCCCGCGTGCTGGTCATGGACGACGGTTCCGGCCCCGGTTACGACGGGGTGTTCCAGGTGGCGGCGGACGCCGGCGCGCACGTCGAGCGCGCGGCGACGAACAGGGGCAAGGGGGTGACCCTCAAGCGCGGCTTCGCCTGGGCGGCGGAACATGCCCCCGGTGAGACGGTCGTCTGCGCGGACTGCGACGGTCAGCACACCCCGTCCGACATCGCGGCGGTGGCGTCCCTCGTGCGGCCCGGTACCCGGTCCATGGTGCTGGGTGAACGCTCGTTCACCGCCGCGTCCGGCCCGCCGGTTCCCCTGAGGAGCCGGCTCGGCAACACCGTCACGCGCTGGCTGTTCCGCGCCGTGACCGGCACGCGGGTGAACGACACCCAGACCGGGCTGCGCGCCTACCCCGCCGAGGTGCTCGGGTGGCTCCAGTCGGTGCCGGGCGATCGGTTCGAGTACGAGTTCAACCTGCTCCTGCGCGCCCGTGGGGCCGGGGTGGAGATCCACCAGACCTCCATCCAGACGATCTACCTGGACGCCAACGAGTCGTCCCACTTCCGTCCGGTCGTCGATTCGTTGCGAATCTACGCCCCCCTGCTTCGCTTCGCGGCGTCGTCCCTGGCCGGGTACGCCCTTGATGTGGTCGCCCTGCTCCTCCTGAGCCGGCTGGGTGCGCCACTGGTGGCGGCCATCCTCGGCGCCCGGGTCGTCAGCGCCGCGGCCAACTTCGCGATCAACCGCGATCTGGTGTTCGGTCACGCGGGCCCGGCCACGCGGGCGGCAGGCCGCTACGCCGTGCTCGCCGCAGCGCTGCTGGGTGCCAACGCCTGCCTGATGACGCTGCTCGTCACGGAGTGGGGCGTCTCGCTGCTGGTGGCCAAGGTCGTCGTCGAAGCGCTGTTGTTCACCGTGAGCTACGCCGCGCAGCAGCGCCTGGTGTTCACCGGCCCGGCCTCCGCGTCCTTGCCCGCCCGCGTGGACGCCTGACCCCGGCCCCCACCGGGGGCGCGTCACCGGGCGAGCGCCCGGGAACAAACGACGAGGGCCCGCGGGAAATTCCCGCGGGCCCTCGCTGGTGTCGATCGAGGATCGACGCCGGTGTCACTTGATGGTGACGGAGGCGCCGGCAGCCTCGAGCTGCTCCTTGGCCTTGGCGGCCGCGTCGCGCGCGACCTTCTCCAGAACCGGCTTGGGGGCGGCCTCCACGAGGTCCTTGGCCTCCTTGAGACCGAGGGACGTGAGGGCGCGCACCTCCTTGATGACCTGGATCTTCTTGTCGCCAGCGGACTCCAGGATGACGTCGACCTCGGAGGAGACCTCCTCCTCGGCACCCGCATCCCCACCGGCGCCACCGGCGGCCGGAGCGGCCGCACCGGCCACGGCGACCGGGGCGGCGGCGGTGACGCCGAAGGCGTCCTCGAACAGCTTGACGAACTCGGAGAGCTCGATCAGGGTCATCTCCTTGAAGGCGTCAAGGAGCTCGTCGTTGGTGAGCTTCGCCATGTTGGGCGTTCCTTTCTTACTCCGCGACCGGGGCCGCGTCGTCCTGTGCCTCGGCAGCGGGCGCTGCGTCGGGTGCCGAGGCGTCCTCGGCGGTGTCGGGCACCTGGTCGGCATCGGGAGTGGCGGCCTCGCCGGCACCACCGATCAGGGAGGGGTTCTCCCCCGCCGCCTGCTCGAGCGCACCCAGGACGCGAGCGGCCTGGGAGAGCGGAGCAGCGATGAGGTAGACAGCCTTGCTGAGGTTCGCCTGCATGGCACCCGCGAGCTTCGCGAGCAGAACCTCGCGCGACTCCAGGTTGGCCAGCTTCTTGACCTCATCGGCGCCGAGGACACGACCGTCCATGACGCCACCCTTGATGACCAGATGCGGGTTGTCCTTCGCGAAATCGCGCAGACCCTTCGCCACCGTGGCAACGTCACCGGTGATGAAAGCGATCGCCGTGGGGCCGGTGAGGTACTCCTCGAGGCCCTCGATGCCCGCGTCACGGGCAGCGATCTGGGTCAGAGTGTTCTTCGCGATGGCGTAAGTGGCATCGTTCGCGAACGAGCGCCGCAGTTCCTGCAGCCCCGCGACGGTGATGCCACGGTATTCGGTCAGAACGGCCGCGTTCGCCGAGGTGAAGGACTCCTTCAACTCCTCGACGGCTGCTGCCTTGTCCGGCCTCGCCATGGGTCTCCTTCCCACTACTTCTGGTGTTGAGCCTCCGACATGAAAAAACCCGTGGTGCGCGAGGCAACCACGGGACGTGCTGGCATGCAGCTGACGTGTCGTGCTCACCTGCGCGGGATTTGCATCGAGCCCTCTCGGACGCGACCACCAGCGGTCTTCGGCTTCAACGACCAGCTTAGGCCACAGCCGGCCCGCGGCTCAAATCACCCCGGCATCAGGACACCGTTCCGCGTCACGGCCCCGTTCGGCATCACAGACACCGTTGCGCACCGTCGGCGGCACCTCGACACCCATGAACTCTGTCCTCACCCCAGCACCCCCGACGCCCAACTGACCTTTGGATCTCACCTGGCGCACCCCCGGCGCCGGCGCTCCACGCGGCGTACCTCGCGCTCAACGTGGCGCAGCCCAACCCCAGGTGGCGCAGCCCAACCCCACGTCGCGCACCTCCGACGCTCGACCGGGCGCACGGGGGCTCAACGTGGCGCACCTCGGCTCACGTGGCGCAGCCCAACCCCACGTGGCGCACCGCAGCTCACGTGGCGGGGCGTGGAAGGGCCGCCGCGTGAGTTGCGGAGCGCCAGGTGGCGAGAAGGTGCGCCAAGTGACCCCACGGTCCGCCGAGTAGTAAGGGAGCACCCACGCCGCTGCTCCGGGGTGTCCTGGGCGCGTCGCGAGAGACGGGCCGAACCGGACATCTTCGTCCGCAGCCTCGCCACCACCGTTGTCCTCCCACCCAGGCAGACGCGATCGGCCAGCCAGAAGGCAACCCGTTGTCAAACACGCTTGAGAACGAGGCCATAGCGACGATCGAAAGTGCGCCCAGCACGGCCAGTACAGGCCTGCCGGTTGCTGCGGCCTGGACTCCCATGCGGGCCAATCGGCATGACCAGCACACCGCACCTCCCCGGAGGAGCACGCGCCATCCAAGCGCCCCCGCGTAGGGCACGCGTAGCTCCAGGGCTGCGTCAGCGTTTGGCTCCCCCGCCGGTTACCTGCTCGCGCGGATTCCCAAGCGCACCGTCCATGGCGCGCAGTATCCCCCCGCCGCCCCGGCCCCTGGCACAAGATGTCGCGGGGACGCCGGCACCCATCCCCGACACCAACAAATGCCCCAAAGCCTCCCGTGACTTACCTTCGATGCAGCCGTGCGGTCAGACCCCCGGGCCGCGCGCTCCCCCCGGCAGGTTTGACGCTGGAGCGCAAGCTGGCCGTCCTAACTCCGACGGGTGTGTGAGCGCAAAAAAGAAGGGAGGGGAACGGGCAAACTGTCACCTGTGGTGACCGTTCCCCCGTTCCCCCCCTGTAAAGAGGTTGTTCGGCGGTGTCCTACTCTCCCACACCCTCACGAGTGCAGTACCATCGGCGCTGAAAGGCTTAGCTTCCGGGTTCGGAATGGGACCGGGCGTTTCCCTTTCGCCATGACCACCGAAACAATCTTGAATTTTTCATCCCACACCCACCAGGTGTGGGGGACAATCGGGCCAACCAACCCAAACGTCAGGGGTTGTTGTTCCAGATATCGTACAGTGGACGTGAACACACACAAGTCAATGCCAACACAAATTTTTTTGGTGGTGTGACAAGCCCTCGGCCTATTAGTACCAGTCAGCTCCACACATTACTGTGCTTCCACATCTGGCCTATCAACCCCGTGGTCTCCAGGGGGCCTTACCCACTCAAGGTGGTGAGAGTCCTCATCTTGAAGCGTGCTTCCCGCTTAGATGCTTTCAGCGGTTATCACTTCCCAACGTAGCCAACCAGCCATGCACCTGGCGGTACAACTGGCACACCAGAGGTTGGTCCGTCCCGGTCCTCTCGTACTAGGGACAGCCCTTCTCAAGACTCTAACGCGCGCAGCGGATAGGGACCGAACTGTCTCACGACGTTCTAAACCCAGCTCGCGTGCCGCTTTAATGGGCGAACAGCCCAACCCTTGGGACCGACTCCAGCCCCAGGATGCGACGAGCCGACATCGAGGTGCCAAACCATGCCGTCGCTATGGACGCTCGGGCAAGATCAGCCTGTTATCCCCGGGGTACCTTTTATCCGTTGAGTGACGGCGCTTCCACACGCCACCGTCAGATCACTAGTCCCGACTTTCGTCCCTGCTCGACATGTCTGTCTCACAGTCAAGCCCCCTTGTGCACTTACACTCGAAACCTGATTGCCAACCAGGCTGAGGGAACCTTTGGGCGCCTCCGTTACCTTTTGGGAGGCGACCGCCCCAGTCAAACTACCCATCAGGCACTGTCCCTGAACCCGATCAGGGTCCGAGGTTAGATAACCAGAACGACCAGAGTGGTATTTCAACGATGACTCCACACCCACTGGCGTTGATGCTTCACAGTCTCCCACCTATCCTACACAAGTCGTACCGATCACCAATACCAAACTATAGTAAAGGTCCCGGGGTCTTTCCGTCCTGCTGCGCGTAACGAGCATCTTTACTCGTAGTGCAATTTCGCCGAGTTCGTGGTGGAGACAGCGCCCAAGTCGTTACTCCATTCGTGCAGGTCGGAACTTACCCGACAAGGAATTTCGCTACCTTAGGATGGTTATAGTTACCACCGCCGTTTACTGGGGCTTAAGTTCACCGCTTCGCCTCACGGCTAACGGTTCCCCTTAACCTTCCAGCACCGGGCAGGAGTCAGTCCGTATACATCGTCTTACAACTTCGCACGGACCTGTGTTTTTAGTAAACAGTCGCTTGGGCCTGGTCTCTGCGACCCTCCCCGCTACCCCCAGCAATGTGGGTTCACGGTTCAGGCCCCCCTTATCCCGAAGTTACGGGGGCATTTTGCCGAGTTCCTTCACCACGATTCTCTCGATCGCCTCAGTATTCTCTACCTATCCACCAGTGTCGGTTTAGGGTACGGGCGGCTCACAACTCGCTCACGAAGCTTTTCTAGGCAGCATAGGATCACCCACACCAGAAGCCGAAACCCCCAGTGCCATCAACTCTCAGCCACACAGCACACGGATTTACCTATGCGCCGGCCTACCATCTTAGCCCACGACAACCATCGCGTGGGATGGGCTACCTTCCTGCGTCCCTCCGCAGCTTGCCTACTACCAGCTCAGGTCACAGACTCAACCACCCACAACCCCCGAAGGGATCGACGGGCAATCTCGCGTGCTTAGTATCACTAGCCTCAGCACGGGCGTTGCTTCGCCGGTACCAGAATATCAACTGGTTGTCCATCGACTACGCCTGTCGGCCTCGCCTTAGGTCCCGACTCACCCAGGGCAGATTAGCTTGACCCTGGAACCCTTGGATAATCGGCGGACGGGTTTCTCACCCGTCATTCGCTACTCATGCCTGCATTCTCACTCGCATGCCCTCCACGACTGGGTCACCCCGCCGCTTCACCGGACACACGACGCTCCCCTACCCATCCACACACCTAGAGACAAAGTCCCAAGTACACGCGTGAATGCCACAGCTTCGGCGGACTGCTTGAGCCCCGCTACATTGTCGGCGCAGAATCACTTGACCAGTGAGCTATTACGCACTCTTTCAAGGGTGGCTGCTTCCAAGCCAACCTCCTGGTTGTCTTCGCAACTCCACATCCTTTTCCACTTAGCAGTCCCTTAGGGGCCTTAGCTGGTGATCTGGGCTGTTTCCCTCTCGACTATGAAGCTTATCCCCCACAGTCTCACTGCCGCACTCTCACTTACCGGCATTCGGAGTTTGGCTGATTTCGGTAAGCTTGTGGGCCCCCTAGACCATCCAGTGCTCTACCTCCGGCAAGAAACATGCGACGCTGCACCTAAATGCATTTCGGGGAGAACCAGCTATCACGGAGTTTGATTGGCCTTTCACCCCTATCCACAGCTCATCCCCTCGGTTTTCAACCCAAGTGGGTTCGGGCCTCCACGACGTCTTACCGTCGCTTCACCCTGGCCATGGATAGATCACTCCGCTTCGGGTCTAGAGCATGCGACTCAAACGCCCTCTTCGGACTCGCTTTCGCTACGGCTACCCCACACGGGTTAACCTCGCCACACACCCCTAACTCGCAGGCTCATTCTTCAAAAGGCACGCCGTCACCCCACAAGGAGGCTCCGACGGATTGTAGGCGGCCGGTTTCAGGTACTATTTCACTCCCCTCCCGGGGTACTTTTCACCTTTCCCTCACGGTACTTGTCCGCTATCGGTCATCAAGGAGTATTTAGGCTTGACGGGTGGTCCCGCCAGATTCACACAGAATTCCAGGAGTTCCGTGCTACTTGGGAACACTGCCACGAGAGACACACTTACGCCTACACGACTATCACGCACTATGGTGCCCCATCCCAGAGGCTTCAACTTCGCATGTCTTTTATCACTCGCCCACCAGATGACAGCCCAGTGAAGCAGGTCCCACAACCCCCAGCATGCAACGCCTGTCAGCTCTCACACACACCAGGTTTGGCCTCATCCGCTTTCGCTCGCCACTACTCACGGAATCACAATTGTTTTCTCTTCCTGCGGGTACTGAGATGTTTCACTTCCCCGCGTTCCCTCCAACACCCCTATACATTCAGAGTGAGGTCGCCGGACATGACTCCGGTACTTTCGAGGTTTCCCCATTCGGACATCCACGGATCAAAGCTCGCTTACCAACTCCCCATGGCTTATCGCAGGTTGCAACGTCCTTCATCGGCTCTTGATGCCAAGGCATCCACCGACCGCCCTTAGTAGCTTGTCACCAAAAAAACGATCAACAAAAACTACAAGATGCTCGCGTCCACTATACAATTCTCAAACAACAACCACCCACCAACCACCCCACACCAACCGATGCAAGACAAGCTGACAGACAGCAAAAATTTTGGTTTGAAACCCCACCCGCCCCCAAAAACACCAGGGACGACACAGTGGAAATTCCAGAACCCAACAGCGCGCACACACCCCCACCCACAACCAACACACACCCTTCCACACCCACACCCCCCAAACAGAGGGCCGAGCAGTACCAGACGCGCACCAGCCACCAGGCAAGAGCACTCGATCAATGCTTCCACAATCAAAAACCCACCCCACCCCCACCACACACGGGCGAGAAAGCAGGACGCCTCCGGGCCAGTCAGACCCGATAGACAATGGGCTCCCTAGAAAGGAGGTGATCCAGCCGCACCTTCCGGTACGGCTACCTTGTTACGACTTAGTCCTAATTACCGATCCCACCTTCGACGGCTCCCCCCACAAGGTTGGGCCACCGGCTTCGGGTGTTACCGACTTTCATGACTTGACGGGCGGTGTGTACAAGGCCCGGGAACGTATTCACCGCAGCAATGCTGATCTGCGATTACTAGCGACTCCGACTTCATGGGGTCGAGTTGCAGACCCCAATCCGAACTGAGACTGGCTTTACGGGATTCGCTCAACCTCGCGGCATCGCAACCCTTTGTACCAGCCATTGTAGCATGCGTGAAGCCCTGGACATAAGGGGCATGATGACTTGACCTCATCCCCACCTTCCTCCGAGTTGACCCCGGCAGTCTCCCATGAGTTCCCGCCATTACGCGCTGGCAACATAGGACGAGGGTTGCGCTCGTTGCGGGACTTAACCCAACATCTCACGACACGAGCTGACGACAGCCATGCACCACCTGCACACCAGCCCAAAGGGAACATCCATCTCTGAATGCGTCTGGTGCATGTCAAACCCAGGTAAGGTTCTTCGCGTTGCATCGAATTAATCCGCATGCTCCGCCGCTTGTGCGGGCCCCCGTCAATTCCTTTGAGTTTTAGCCTTGCGGCCGTACTCCCCAGGCGGGGCACTTAATGCGTTAGCTACGGCACGGAACCCGTGGAATGGGTCCCACACCTAGTGCCCACCGTTTACGGCGTGGACTACCAGGGTATCTAAGCCTGTTTGCTCCCCACGCTTTCGCTCCTCAGCGTCAGGAAAGGTCCAGAGAACCGCCTTCGCCACTGGTGTTCCTCCTGATATCTGCGCATTCCACCGCTCCACCAGGAATTCCGTTCTCCCCTACCTTCCTCAAGTCTGCCCGTATCGAAAGCAAGCACACCGTTAAGCGGCGTGTTTTCACTCCCGACGCAACAAACCACCTACGAGCTCTTTACGCCCAATAAATCCGGACAACGCTCGCACCCTACGTATCACCGCGGCTGCTGGCACGTAGTTAGCCGGTGCTTCTTCTCCGCCTACCGTCTTCAATTCGTCGGCGGTGAAAGCGGTTTACAACCCGAAGGCCTTCATCCCGCACGCGGCGTTGCTGCATCAGACTTCCGTCCATTGTGCAATATTCCCCACTGCTGCCTCCCGTAGGAGTCTGGGCCGTATCTCAGTCCCAGTGTGGCCGGTCGCCCTCTCAGGCCGGCTACCCGTCAAAGCCTTGGTAGGCCATCACCCCACCAACAAGCTGATAGGCCGCGAGCCCATCCCCCACCAAAAAATCTTTCCACCCACCACCATGCAGTGACAGGTAATATCCGGTATTAGCTGAAGTTTCCCACAGTTATCCCAGGGTGAAGGGCAGGTTGCTCACGTGTTACTCACCCGTTCGCCACTAACCACCCCGAAGAGTGATCCGTTCGACTTGCATGTGTTAAGCACGCCGCCAGCGTTCGTCCTGAGCCAGGATCAAACTCTCCATCGAAAAACAATGACGAGCAAAACCTGACCAACCAACCCCCCAAATAGAGGCCGGTCATCAAATTAATCTCAAAGAGACATCACCCCACCACCCCACAGGGCAGCAAGACGACGAGGCACACAAAATTGTGCATATTTAGCGATCCACCCCACAAAATAGGCAGACCAACTGGCATTGACCTAAGCACGCTGTTGAGTTCTCAAACTTCCACCACACACCTCGGTTTTAGCCTTTCGGCCTCCCCTCGGGGCGCCGTATCTAAGTTACGCTTCCCGGCCCTGCCTGTCAAATCGGGGCTTTCACCCCGTCCGACGCGCTCCGATCCCGAGAGATCCATGAGCCGTTCCGCTGGCCCCGCAGTCTCCCGCAGGCCCGAGGAAGTATTCTAGCGCGTCCCCTCGCCCATGCCAAATCGCCGCCTTGCCCCATGCCAGCTGCCCGCGTGGGAGCCAGTGTCGACCCCCGCGTCCAAGCCGACACCCTGGGGCGCCGACCAACGCCCTGCTCTGACCCCGAACCACGTCTCTCCTCGCCCACCTCTCTGCCCGCCCGTGGCGATGCTCTCGTCCCCGCACCGCCTCGCTCCCCGCACGTGGCGTCGCCCTTGTGCACGACGAGCCCCGCCACGTCAGAGGAGGGAAGCAAAGTCCGCGGGCTCCGGCAGACGGGGGTAGCGGGTTCCCTCGGTTCGTGTCCCGGCAGAGGTCGCTGCCAGATGCACGCGGTCCCGACCGCGGACACACACGACTCGACGACGGCTTCCCAGCCAACACCCTGTTGCCGGTCATCACGCTTGGGCCAAGGATCGGCCGCGGCGCTCTCGCTGCAGAAGGAGCGCCGCGGAGCGCGGGGAGCGGAGTCGCCGGGGTCGGGGGGCACCACTCCATGGCGGGGAGCACGGCGATCCCCGGGGAGCACCGTCCACCCCGGGGGACATCATCAACCCCGGGGAGCGGCACCATCCAGGGACGGAAGTCCTTGGGCCGCCCGGACAGCACAGCGCCCCCACCCGCGAAGGGTGGGGGCGCTGCACGTCGGACGCCGCGCGCGGCTCCGGTGGCTCGACCGCCGGGACTACCCGGGGCTGGCGTCCGTCTCAGAAGGCGTCGGCAGGCTTCAGCCGGGCGGGGTCGACGGCGACGCCGGGCCCCATGGTGGAGGAGATCGTCACCTTGCGCAGGTAACGGCCCTTCGCCGCGGACGGCTTGAGCCGCTGGATCTCGTCCATCGCCGCGAAGTAGTTCTCCTTGAGCTGCTCCGGCGAGAACGACGCCTTGCCCACGATGAAGTGGAGGTTGGCGTGCCGGTCGACACGGAACTCGATCTTGCCGCCCTTGATGTCGGTGACGGCCTTGGCGACATCCATGGTCACCGTGCCCGTCTTCGGGTTCGGCATGAGGCCGCGCGGGCCGAGGACGCGGCCGAGGCGTCCGACCTTGCCCATCATGTCCGGGGTGGCCACGACGGCGTCGAAGTCGAGGTAACCGCCGGCCACCTTCTCGACGAGTTCATCCGCGCCGACCTCGTCGGCGCCGGCGGACTCGGCGGCGGCCGCCCGATCACCCGTGGCGAAGACGAGGACCCGTGCCGTCTTGCCCGTTCCGTTGGGGAGATTGACCGTGCCGCGGACCATCTGGTCGGCCTTGCGGGGATCGACGCCGAGGCGCATGGCGACCTCGATGGTCTCGTCGAACTTGGCGGACGCACCCTCCTTCGCGAGGGAGAGCGCCTCCTCCGGGGTGTAGAGCTGCGCCTCGTCGATAGTCTCGGCGGTGGCGCGGTAGGCCTTGCTGCGCTTCATGGCTGGTTCCTTTCCTTCAAACCAGATGTGGTGCGGGCCGCGCTGGCCCTGCCACGTGGGTGGGTCGCACGACGCGAGGACGCGTCGTCTCGACCCGTGGGTGGGTTCAGCCCTCGACGGTGACGCCCATCGACCGGGCGGTGCCCTCGACGACCTTCATGGCCGCGTCGATGTCGTTGGCGTTGAGGTCGGGGAGCTTGGTGCTGGCAATCTCGCGCACCTGGTCGCGCGTGAGCTTGCCCACCTTCTCGGTGTTCGGACGACCGGAGCCGCCCTTCAGGCCGGCGGCCTTCTTGATGAGCTCGGCTGCGGGCGGCGTCTTCGTGATGAAGGTGAACGTCCGGTCCTCGTAGATGGTGATCTCGACGGGGACGACCGTGCCGCGCATGGCTTCGGTGGCAGCGTTGTACTGCTTGCAGAAGTCCATGATGTTGACGCCGTGGGGGCCGAGAGCGGTACCGACCGGCGGCGCCGGAGTGGCTGCGCCCGCGTTCAAGGCGACCTTGACGAGAGCTGCCACCTTCTTCTTGGGAGGCATGTTGGGTCCTTGCTGGGTTCACGGCACGGCCGGGACGCCGTACCTGGTGTGGGTGGCCCGCCCCGGAGGGGACGAGCCGTGCGAACAGATGCGTTCGGCCCGGGCGTCAGCCCTTCTGGACCTGCGCGAAGGTGAGGTCCACAGGGGTCTCCCGCCCCAGGATCTCGACCAGCGCCTTGAGGCGCTGGTTGTTCGCATTGATCTCGGTGATGGTGGCGTGCACCCCGGAGAACGGGCCCTGCACGACCATGACGGAGTCACCGACGTTGAAGTCGGCGACCTCGACCTTGCGCTTCTTCGGAGCGGCCTGGCCGGCGGCGGCTGCGGCGGCCTTGGCGAGAACGGACGGCGCGAGCATGCGCTCGACCTCGTCCAGCGTCAGCGGAACGGGGTTGACGCCCTGGCCGACGAAGCCGGTGACCGACGGCGTCTGCCGCACGGCCGACCACGACTCGTTGGTCAGGTCCATGCGCACCAGCACGTAGCCGGGGTGGGACGTCCGGGTGACGTTCTTGCGCTGGCCGTTGCGGGTCTCGACCACGTCCTCGGTCGGCACCACGGACTCGAAGATGAAGTCCTCCATGCCGAGCGTGGTGATGCGCGCATCGAGGTTCTGCTTCACCCGGTTCTCCATGCCGGAGTAGGTGTGGATGACGTACCAGTCCCCCGCCTGGGTGCGCAGCGTGCTGCGCAACTCCTCCAGCGCGGCCTCGTCGTCCACCCCGTCGTTCTCATCGGCCTCGGCGTCGCCCTCGGGCTCGTCCTCACCCAAGTTGAGAGCCAGGTCGTCCTCCGGCTCGGCGGTGTCCCCGCCGAAGTCGAGGTCCAGATCCAGCTCGAGGTCGGCCTCCGGGGTCTCGGCGTCGTCGAGGGCGCCGAGATCGATCTCGACGTCCTCGTACGCGTCCGAGGACTGCGACTCTGTCATGTGTTCCATCACCTTCCGTCGTATCAGCCGAACAGCCTGAGCAGGAGCCAGCCGAACGCGAAGTCCAGCAGCCCCACGAAGGCGATCACGAACAGCACCAGCACGAGCACCGCCCAGAAGAGGTCCTGCACCTGGCGCCACGTGGGCCAGACCACCTTGCGCAGCTCATCCGCGGACTCGGCGACGAAGCGCGCCGGAGTGGTGCGCTGCGTCGAGACGGCGGTGCCCGTGGCCGCGGCGCGACGGCCGCGCGGGGCGTCCGCCACCGGCTCGACCTCCGCACCACGCCGCTTCGGACGCGAACTGCGCGCCCGGGCCGCCGCGCTCTCGGCTGCGCTCAGTTGGGCGGCGTCCACCGGCTCGTACGCCGTGGCACCGCTCCCCCGCTCGTCATCGGTGAGCTCCTCGGCCTCGGCCTCGTCAGGAGCAACCTCATAGGCCCCCGGATCGCCCAGGTCCTCCGCCAGCATCTCGCCGGGCAGGTTCGGCTCCTCAGGGTACGACGAGGACTCCTGGGAAGCATCACTCCTCGGTGTCACTGACCGCGTCCTCACCTGTTCGGTACGTAAAGCAACGGGCCGCACCAGGCGACCCGAGCAGGGCAAGAGGGACTTGAACCCCCAACCTGCGGTTTTGGAGACCGCTGCTCTGCCAATTGAGCTATTGCCCTTCGATGACGCCCCCACCCGAGCCGCCCTTCGGGCAAGCTCGTGCTGGCGGGGAAACCACCAAGACCTTGAGTGTACGTGACTTGGGTGGCGGAGTCGAACCGGCCCGGTCAGTCGAGCCCGACCCCCACGAACACCGGTTCGGGCACGAGGGTGACCCCGAAGCGGGCCCGGACGCCGTCGCGCACCTCCCGTGCCAGCGCCACCACATCGGCCGCCGTCGCCCCCCCGCGGTTGGTCAGGGCGAGGGTGTGCTTGGTGGACAGGGTGACCGGCGGCGTCCCATACCCCTTGCCGAAACCGGCGCGGTCGATCAGCCAGGCGGCTGAGGTCTTCACCATGCCGTCGGCACGGGGGAAGCGCGGCGCCTCGGGCGGCAGCAGGGCCGCGGCGTCGGCGTCCACGACGGGGTTCGTGAAGAACGAACCGGCGCTCCAGGTGTCGGGGTCGGCCGGGTCGAGCACCATGCCCTTGCCGCGCCGCAGGGCGAGCACGGCCTCGCGCACGGCGGTGAGGGGGGCACGGTGCCCGAGATCCACGCCGAGGGTGCGGCCCAGCTCGGCGTACCCGATCTTGGCGCCCAGGTGGCCCTGCAGGAACTGGAAGGTCACCGACAACACGACGTAGCGCCCCGGCTCGGCCTTGAAGCGGCTGTGGCGGTAGTCGAAGCGGCAGTCGGCGTTGGCGAAGCTGCGGTGGGTGCGCTCCACGCGATCCCACGTGTGGACGCGCCAGATCGTCTGGCTGACCTCCTGGCCGTAGGCGCCCACGTTCTGGATGGGCGTCGAACCCACCGCCCCGGGGATGCCCGACAGCGCCTCGATGCCGACGAACTCCTGCGCCACGGTCCACGCGACGAAGGCGTCCCAGCCCTCGCCCGCGTTCACCTCCACCAGGACGCCGCCGCACGCCGCAGCCGCCCCACCGCCGGGTGTCGTCTCGTCGAACGCGCAGAAACTGCCCCCGTCGATCCGGACGCCGCGCGTCGCGACGTGGACGACGGTGCCGTCGAAGCCGGCATCGCCCACCACCACGTTCGAGCCGCCCGAGAGCACCAGCACGGGCTCACCGGCGGCGTCCGCCTCGCTGACGGCGGCCACGAGCGCCTCGGTGGTGGTGGCCTCGACCCAGCGCCGGGCCGGCCCGCCGACCCGCAGCGTGGTGTGGTCGGCCAGCAGCTCAGGCAACGGACACCTCGGCCTTGGCCGCCCCCAGCACCTTCGTCTCGCCGCACACGGCCTCGATCGCGACGGTGGCGACACCGTCGTCCACCGCCGTGACGGTGCCGGTGACGCGGACGACGACGCCCTCGTCGGTGTCGGGGACGGCGACCGGCTTGGTGAAGCGCACGAAGTAGGACCGGACGCGGGCCGGGTCACCCACCCAGTCGGTGACGACGCGCAGCGCGCGCCCCATGGTGAGCAGACCGTGCGCGATGACCGAGTCGAGCCCCAGCTCGGCGGCCGCGCGGTCGGACCAGTGGATCGGGTTGAAGTCACCGGACGCCCCGGCGTAGCGCACCAGGTCGGCGCGGGTGAAGCTCAGCTCGAGCGGAGGCAGCTCGGTGCCCACCGTGCAGTCGGTGAAGTCGCTCATGCGGACGCCTCCTCGGGCCAGGTCTGGAACAGGGTGGAGGTCGAGGTGCACACGACCTCACCGTCAACCGCCAGCTCGACGCCGACGCCGATGATCGCGGAGCGGCCGCGCATCCGGACGCTCTGGATGCCCAGGGTGGCGACGACCTCGTCGCCGGCCCGCAGCGGGCGCGTCCAGGTGAAGCGCTGGTCGCCGTGGATCGTGCGGTGCAGGGCGACGTCCAGTTCGGGATCGGCGAACATCGACTGCCAGGCGCGGGCGGCCAGCACGGCCGCGAACGTGGGCGGGGCGACGGCGTCCGGGCCGGTGTAGGCCGCGTCGTCGCCGCCGATCGCGGCGGCGAACTCGGCGATCTTCTCCCGGCTGACGAGGTAGGGCTCGCTCGGGGGGTACGTCCGCCCCACGTGGGCTTCGGAGATCCGCATGGATGCAGGGTAGCCAACCTGCCCGGCGCCCGCCGTGGAGCTCACCCAACCTGGGGCGTCGCGGCCCTGCCGTCCCTCCGGGGGCTGTGCCGGCACTGGGTGGGTCCGGCCCGGGACCCTGCTGCGGGTGTCGCATCCCTGCCGTTGGTGTCGCCTCCCTGCCGTTGGTGTCGCCTCCCTGCCGTTGGTGTCGCCTCCCTGCCGTTGGTGTCGCCTCCCTGCCGTTCGCGCCGCGCCCCTGTCGGGGTCCAACCCCCCCTGCTGTTGCAACGGCAGGGGGGTTGCATCCCAGCAGGGCGGCGGCGCCCAGGACAGGGTGGCGACGCGAACGGCAGGGAGGCGACACTGCGAGGGACGCCAACCGGTGCACCACGTGGCCTCCTCGTCACGCGCGGGGCGATCCCCGTCGGCACCCCATGCACAAGCCGGCCTTCTCGTCGCCCACGGGGCGATCCGCGTCGACAACCCATCCACAAGCCCGCCCTGTCGACGCCAGCGGCCCTGAACGCGTCGAGGGCCCGGGTCACGCAGGCTTCTCGACCCGCGGGGAGGCGGTAGGGTCACGGCCGTGGGACTGCGCCTGTTGTTCGTGTCGATGCACACCTCGCCCGCGGACGCCCCCGGCGCCGGTGACGCGGGAGGCATGAACGTCGTCGAGCTCAGCCAGGCCCAGGCGCTCGCCGATCTCGGCCACCACGTCGACCTCGTGACCCGCCGCTCCGCCCCCGGGCAGCCCGATGTCACCGAGCTGGGCGCGGGCGTCCGGCTGTTGCACCTGGACGCCGGCCCGGCCGAGCCGCTGGCCAAGAGCGCCATCGACGCCCACACCGCGGCCTTCAGCGCCGGCCTCGCCACGTTGGAGCCGTACGACCTCGTCCAGTCCCACCACTGGATGAGCGGCGTCGCGGCGTTGCCCGTGGCCGCCGCGTGGGGCGTCCCGCACGTGCAGAGCTTCCACTCCGTGGCCGCGCTGCCGGGCTCCCCGCTGTCGGACGGCGAACCCCCCGAGTCACCGGACCGAGTGGCCGGCGAGGCGCGCTGCGCCCGGGAGTCGGCGGCCATCATCGCCGTGAGCACCGCCGAGGCCCGCACCGTGGTGGAGCGCTGCGGCGCGGATCCCGAGCGCGTCCTCGTGATCCCTCCCGGCGTCGATCTGGACATGTTCCGCCCGTGCGCGACCGGTGAGGAGCACCCCGCCTGCCCCTGGTGCGGTTCCCAGGCCGGCTACATGCTCATGGCCGCCCGGCTGCAGCCGCTCAAGGGGGGCGACCTGGCGATCCGCGCGATGGCGGAGATCCCCGCCGCGGCCCGGCCCGACCTGATGGTCGCCGGCGACGTCTCGGCCGACTTCGCCGACTACCGGGCCGAGGTCGAGACGCTCATCGACGCGCTCGGCATGCGCAACCACGTCCACTTCGTCGGCGCCCAGTCCCGGCCACGGCTCGCCGCTCTGATGCGCCACGCCCAGGCCCTCCTGGTGCCCTCCCACTCCGAGACGTTCGGGCTGGTCGCCCTCGAGGGGGCCGCGAGCGGGGTGCCGGTGCTGGCGTCCTCGACCGGTGGGCTGCGCGAGGTTGTCGTCCACGAGGAGACCGGCTACCTCATGCACGACCGCGACCCCGTCGCCTGGGGCGCGGCCCTCAACCGCCTCTTGGCCCACGACCGGCTCCGGCAGCGGATGGGCGTCATCGCCCGCGTCCACGCCCGGCGGTTCGCCTGGAGCGACATCGGCCGTCGGCTCGAGGCCGCCTACCTCGCCCTCGCGCGCGGCTGATCCCGCGACACGGGACTGGGCGCGCGCCGGGACGCCGCCGAAACGCCACACGGGCCGCCCTCCGGTGGGAGGACGGCCCGTGTGGTGCTCGTGTGGCTCAGCGGGTCTCGCGGTGCGCCGTGTGCGTCTTGCACTTGGGGCAGAACTTCTTCAGCTCCAGGCGATCCGGGTCGTTGCGCCGGTTCTTCTTGGTGATGTAGTTGCGCTCCTTGCACTCGGTGCAGGCCAGCGTGATCTTGGGCCGGACGTCGCCAGACTTCTTGGCCATCTCAACCCCTCGCTTTCTCGTGGTCGTGGGTGTCGCTCGGTTTCGTAGCGGGAACGGGACTTGAACCCGTGACACAGCGATTATGAGCCGCTTGCTCTACCGTCTGAGCTATCCCGCCCCCGCCCGCCGGGTCTCCCCGACGGACGTGGCCCGCCGGGTCTCCCCGGCGGACACAGAGCCCCCATGCGGAATCGAACCGCAGACCTTCTCCTTACCATGGAGACGCTCTGCCGACTGAGCTATAGGGGCCAGACAGCGACGAACAACCTACCAGCTGCAGCGGCGCGGGCCCAAATCGGGGGCACCTCACCCCAGGGCGCGGAACCCGAGCCGCTGGTAGATGCGGAACGCAGCCATCGCCTCGACCGGCTCGACGTTCAACCCGACGCTCACGTGCCCGGCCTGCCACAGGGCGGACGCCGCGGCGGCCAGCAACCCCTCCCCGATGCCGCGCCGACGGTGATCGGGGTGGACGAACAGCTCGATGACGAAGGGGCCTTCGGGGGCATCCCACGGCGGGTCGAGAACGGTCTGGATGCAGCCGACCACCTCGCCGGCGGACAGCGCCACCAGGGTGGCGGCCGCGATCGGCGCCCCGAAGTCACCGGCGAACACCGCCTCCATCTCGGCGCCGGCCTCGGCCAGCGACGCGACGGCGACGCCAGCGGGATAGGAGGCGAGGTAGAGCCGGGCGACGGCGTCCAGATCGGCGGGTTCGAGGGGCCGGACGCCCACGCCGGCGGGCAGCGCGGCGGCGTCCATCGGCAGCGGCCGGACCAGGTGCATGCGCGACCCCCTCGAGACGTGGAACACGGCCCCGGAGCAACTCCGGGGCCGTGCGGGTGGCAGGTGTAGGGTTCGAACCTACGTAGGCTGTGCCGACGGTTTTACAGACCGCTCCCTTTGGCCACTCGGGCAACCTGCCGTGCTGATCGCTCAGCGGGGCCCAACTGTAGCAACTGTCCCCGTCCCCCGCCCAATCGAAGGAGAACCCATGGCATCCGACAGCTCGTTCGACGTCGTCAGCAAGTACGACCGTCAGGAGGTCGACAACGCGCTCAACATGGCCGCGAAGGAGGTCGGTCAACGCTTCGACTTCAAGGGCACGGACGCGTCGATCCGCTGGTCGGGCGACCTCATCGAACTGGAGGCGTCCGGGGAGGAGCGGGTGAAGGCCGTCCTCGACGTGTTCCAGAGCAAGCTGATCAAGCGCAGCATCAGCCTCAAGGCCCTCGACGCCGGCGAGCCCCGCCTGTCGGGCAAGGTGTGGAAGATCACGGCGTCCATGCAGGAGGGCATCAGCACCGAGAACGCGAAGAAGATCGCGAAGCTCGTGCGCGACGAGGGCCCCAAGGGCGTCAAGACCCAGGTGCAGGGCGACGAGCTCCGCGTGAGCAGCAAGAAGCGCGACGACCTGCAGGCCGTCCAGAAGCTGATCCGCGACCAGGACTACGACTTCGCCGTCCAGTTCACCAACTACCGCTGAGCGGGGTGGACGCCGCCCCCCTCCGCGTCGCCTCGTTCAACGTCAACGGCATCCGGGCCGCGCAGCGCCGAGGTTTCGAGGCGTGGCTGGCCCAGCGCCGCCCGGACGTCGTCGGCCTGCAGGAGATGCGCTGCACGCCCGAGCAGGTGCCGGCCGGGGTGTTCGACGGCTACCATGTCGCGTTCCACCCCGGTGGGCTGGCCGGGCGCAACGGGGTGGCGTTGCTCACGACCGTGGCGCCCTCGGCGATCCGCATGGGGTTCGGCCACCGCAGCGACCCCGAGGGCCGCTACGTCGAGGCCGACCTCGACCTGCCCGGGTTGGCTCTGCGGGTCGGCTCGGTCTACGTGCCCAAGGGGGCGACGTGGGCGGGGCCGGACGCCGACCCGGCCAAGTACCGGCGCAAGGCGTCGTTCCTCGCGTCGTTGGGGGCGCACCTGCGGCGCTCCCGGCTGGAGGCGGCGGCGTCCGGGCGCGAGTTCCTGGTGATGGGTGATTTCAACATTGCGCCCACGCGGGCCGATCTGCGGAACTGGCGCTCCAATCAGCGCTCGGAGGGGTTCCTGCCGCAGGAGCGGGAGTGGTTCGCCAGCATCCTCGGGCCGCGGACGCTGCACGACGTGGTGCGGCGCCTGCACCCCGACGCCGAGGGCCCCTACTCGTGGTGGAGCTGGCTCGGCCAGTCGTTCGCGCGGGATGTCGGGTGGCGCATCGACCACCAACTCGCGACCCCGGGCCTGGCCCGCCGGGCCCTCGCCGCGGGGGTTGACCGGGCGTCCAGCCCGGAGGCCCGGATGAGCGACCACGCGCCCGTGGTGGTCGACTACGCCGTGCCCTCGTCGGGCTGAGCACTCCGCGTGCGGCGTCAGGCCTCGAAGCAGGCCAGCACCTCGGCGCGGCCGACGTCCTCGATGCGGGCGTGCTGCCAGCGCGGCGTCCTGTCCTTGTCCACGAGCTGGGCGCGGACGCCCTCGGCGAAGTCGGGGCGACCGAGCAGGTGGCGGCCGAGGACGAGATCCTGGGCGAGCACCCGTTCGACCGAGCCCATCGACCGGACGCGGCGCAGCGCCTCCAGCGCCACGCACACCGCCAGGGGGCAACGCTGCCGCAGGTCGGCGGCCGCGGCCCGCGCGCGGGGGTGCTCGTGCGCCTCGAGGCGGGCCACGATCGCGGCGGCATCATCGCCGGCGTAACAGGCGTCGATCCAGGCGCGGTCGCACTCCAACTCGGACGCCGGCGCCTCACCCGCCACCTCGTCGGCCAGCCCCACGAGCACCGCGTCGGTGCCGTTGATGCTCGCGCCGGTGAGGGCGAGGTGCGTGCCGAGCTGGCCCGGGGCGTGGGCGAGGTACCACATCACCCCCACGTCGGGGATGAAGCCGATGATGGTCTCGGGCATCGCGAACACCGAGTCGGGGTAGGCGATCCGGCGGGTGCCGTGCGCGGAGACCCCGAGCCCCCCGCCCATCGTGAACCCGCGCTGGTGGGCCACATATGGCTTTCCGAAGCTCACGATGGCCGCGTTCATCGCGTATTCGTCGGCCAGGAAGCCCAGCCACGGCTCCTCGGCGAGCACGGCGTCGCGCAGCGCGCGCACGTCGGCACCCGCGCACAGCCCGCGCTCCCCCGCGCCGGTGAGCTCGACCCGCTCGACGGCCGGGTCGTCGCGCCAGGCGTCCAGCGCGGCGTGGATGCCGGCGATCATGGCGGCCGTGAGCGCGTTCAGGGCCCGGGGCCGGTTGAGGGTGAGGCGTCCGACGCCGTCCGCGACCTCGACGAGCAGTTCGTCGGTCATGTTCTTCTCCTGTTCTGGTGGCGGACGGTGAGCCAGAGTCCGGCGGCGGCCAGTGCCGCGAGGGCGAGCGCGACGGCGTCGTTGCGCCACGCCAGGTTGGCGGCGCCGTAGACGAGCACGATGGCGGTGACGACCGCCGCCACCCGCCAGAGCCGCCGCGAGGGCCGGGTGAGCGGCAGCAGCACGCCGCCCCACAACAGGTACCAGGGGTGCATGGCCGGCCCGAAGATGGCGACGGCGAGGTAGCCCCAGGCGAGAAACCGGACGGGCTCGGTACGGGCACGGGTGACAGCCAGCCACGCCAGGCACAGGAGCGCGAGCACCGTGCCGACGGCCTGGGCGCCGCCGATGAACGCACGCCCGGTCGGGTCGAGGCCGAGGGCGTCCGCCCCCTGCTGCAGCAGCCAGCCGAGCAGGGAGAAGGGCGCGAGCGTGACGATCATGCCGGGGACGCCGGCTGCGTTCATCCAGCCGAAGCCGAGCCCCGTGGCCAGCGAGATGGCCACGAACACGCCGATGACGACGGCGAACGCCGCGATGAGCCGGGGCAGGAACGCCAGCACGTCGCGCCAGTGCCACGACGCCCAGCCCGAGCCGATGACCGCCAGGGGGTAGGCCGCCAGCAGGGCGGGCTGTTTCACCGACATGGCCACGCCGGCGGCCAGCAGCGCGGGCCAGAACCAGCCGCGGTATGCCAGGTGCAGCGCGAGGACGACGAGCCCGACCATGAGGGCGTCGTTGTGGGCGCCACCCACGAAGTCGATGACGAGCAGGGGGTTGATGGTCGCGAACCAGGCGACGTCGCGCGGCGGCACGCCCATCTGGCGGCCGATCCGCGGCAGGTAGTGCACGATCAGGGCGACGCCGACGAGGGCGGGCAGCCGCATCAGCACGGCCGAGTAGTAGGGGTTCAGCCCCGCGAGATCGACGAGCCAGTGGGAGATCTCGAGCGACAGCGGACCGTACGGGGTGGGGGTGAAGCGCCACACCCACGCCACCTGGTCGGCGAACCCGCCGGGCAGGACGGCCGGGGAGGTCTCGTACGGGTTGAGGCCGTTGTGCATCAACCAGCCGTGCGCGGCGTAGCTGTACGCGTCGTGGCTGAAGATGGGCGGCGCGACGAGCAGCGGAAGCGACCACCAGGCCAGCACCGCCCAGTGCTTGACGTCGACGTAGATGGCGGGCCGCAGCCGGAGCCAGGCCACGATCAGGCAGCCGACGGCGACGATGACCAGGGCCGTGCCGAACGCCATCGCCCACCACGTGTCCAGCCCCAGGGCGCGCATCGTGGGCCAGAAGGGACTGGCCTGCGGCAGGTAGGCGGGGGTCAGCGACCCGAGCGCCAGCAAGATCGTGCCGAGCAGCCCGAGCCGCACCGGGGCGAGCCGGATGGCCTCCGTCACGTCCGCCCAGCGGACGCGGGCGGCGTCCGCCACCGAAGACACCAGCCGAGCACGCACGGGGTGAGCCTACTGGCGCGTCACGCCCCTGCCGGTCACGGCAGGCGGGGGCGTGGCAGGTGGGGCGGCGCTCGTCGCCGACACCCGCGGCATGGCAGGCTGGGCGGGTGCGCTACTGGGACTGGTTCGGCGACGGCAGCCTGGCCGTCGGTGTGCTCGGGCTCGCGTGCTGCGTCGTGGAGACCGAGGCGGCCACCGCGGGCCGGGCCGGCCTCGACGCGCCCGGCCCGGACGCGGCGGTGGCCCTCGTGGTCGCGGGCACGGTGACCGACGCCGTCGCGCCGCTGGTCGCCGCGACGGTGGCCGCCCACCCCGGCGCCGCGGTGGTGGCGTTCGGCGCCTGCGCGTCGGCCGGCGGGCCGTACTGGGACTCCCCCGTGGTGACCAAGGGCGTCGACCAGCTCGTGGCCGTGGATCGCTACGTGCCCGGCTGCCCCCCAACCCCGGCGGCTCTCGACGCGGCACTGGTCGAGGTGCACGCGGCCCTGGCCGAGGTGCACGCGGCCTCGGCGGGGGTGGCTCGTGGCTGACGAGATCCGTGCGGTGGCCGCCGCCGACTGGGCGGAGGCCGCCGCGGCCCTGCACGCCGCGGGGATCCGGTGGTTCGACTGGCTCGGCGCGGTGGACGAGATCGGCCGGGAGGATGCGATCCGCATCATGCTGCGCGCCGCACCCGAGCCCGACGCCGACGGCGTCCGCCTCGAGACCCGCGTGCCGCGCAGCGGCGGGACGCTCGCGTCGGTCCGCGCGGTGTGGGCCGGGGCTGCCTGGCACGAGCGCGAGGTGGCGGACTTCTTCGGCGTGGCGTTCGCCGGCGGCGACCCCCGCCCGCTCCTGCTGCGCCCCGGCACCGCGGGCCACCCCCTGCTCCGGGACGCCGTTCTGGCCGCGCGGGCCGTCCGACCCTGGCCGGGCGCGAAGGAGCCGGGCGACGTGGTGGCCGCCGGACGCCGCCGCATGGTTCCCCCCGGCGTGCCCGACCCCGCGATCTGGGGCGAGCGCACCGGCTCCCCGGCCGAGCCCGAGGAGATCGCCGCGTCGGTCGCCGGCGGGCGCGTGCGGGGGCGACGATGACCCACGCCCGCATCCGGCTGGTCACCGACCGGTGCACCTCGTGCATGATCTGCGCGCGGGAGTGCCCCACCTGGTGCATCGGCATCAGCAGCCACACCGAGCCCCTGCCCGACTCCCCGCCCGGCCCGCGGCAGCGGACGCACCACGTCCTCGACAGCTTCACCCTCGACTGGTCGCTGTGCATGTACTGCGGCATCTGCATCGAGGAGTGCCCCTTCGACGCGCTGGAGTGGGACACCGAGGTGCCCAGAGCGACGGCGTCCGCCGCGGCGATGACCGAGGAGCTGACCTGAGCGGGGCCGCCCGCCGGCATCTCCCGGAGCCTGGCCGCACGGTGAGCGTCCGCCCGCATCGTGGGCACCGATTCCGCTCCTTGGGCCGGGCGAGCTACGCTGACGCCGTGTCCGCAGTGAACCGTGCCCGTGGGGCCGTCCCCCTGGTGGGGCGGGCCCATGTGGATTTCCTGCGCGTTCGTTCCTCGCTGTGTCGCGTTTCCTGACGCGCCCGCTCCCCCATCACCACGCCCGGGCCCCAGAATGCCCGTGTGCGCTGACACGTGGGCCGGGGCCCCTGACCAGAGGAAACCATGCCCCACGACACCGCCCTCCCGGGCGCGCAGGTGCGCCCGCCCCGCGAGGGACGCAGCAACGGCCAGTGGCTCGTTGACGGCCCCGCACCGCTGAACCCGAACGAGGAGTTCAAGGCCGCCGACAACCCGCTCAACGTGCGCGCGCGCATCGAGTCCACCTACGCCCGCGAGGGCTTCGCGTCGATCCCGAACGAGGACCTGCACGGCCGGTTCCGCTGGTGGGGCCTGTACACGCAGCGCAAGCAGGGCATCGACGGCGGCCGCACCGGCACGCTGGGCCCCGACGAGCTCTCCGATGAGTTCTTCATGCTCCGGGTCCGGCTCGACGGCGGGCAGCTGAACCTCGAGCAGCTCCGCACCATCGCTGGAATATCGACGGAGTTCGGCCGCAACACCGCCGACATCTCCGACCGCCAGAACATCCAGCTCCACTGGATCGCCATCGAGGACGTCCCGGAGATCTGGCGCCGCCTCGAGGCGGTCGGCCTGCAGACCACCGAGGCCTGCGGCGACACCCCCCGCGTGATCCTCGGCTCGCCGGTGGCGGGCGTGGCGGCCGACGAGATCATCGACCCGACGCCGGTCATCCGCGAGATCGTCGACACCTACATCGGCGATCCCGAGCTGTCGAACCTGCCGCGCAAGTTCAAGACGGCGGTGACGGGCCACCCGAGCCTCGACGTGGTGCACGAGATCAACGACATCTCGCTGGTGGGCGTGGTGCACCCCGAGCTCGGCCCCGGCTACGACCTGTGGGTCGGGGGCGGGCTGTCCACCGCGCCGCGGCTGGCCGAGCGCCTCGGCGTGTTCGTCACCGCCGAGCAGGCGCCCGAGGTGTGGCACGGCGTCGTCAGGATCTTCCGCGACTACGGCTACCGCCGCCTGCGCAACAAGGCGCGCCTGAAGTTCCTGCTCGCGGAGTGGGGGCCCGTGAAGTTCCGCCAGGTGCTGCAGGACGAGTACCTCGGCTACGTCCTCCCCGAGGGCCCGGCCGCGGTCGCCACCGGCGGAGCGGCCGATCACGTCGGCGTCCACACCCAGAAGGACGGCAACCACTACGTCGGCTTCGCCCCGACCGTCGGGCGCATGTCGGGCACGGCGCTGACCGAGTTGGCGGACGCCGTGGCCGCCGCGGGCTCCGACCGCGTTCGGCTGACCCCGCACCAGAAGGTACTCGTGCTCGACGTGCCGCCGGACCGCGTCCGCGCGCTGTGTGACCGCGTGGAGACGATCGGGCTCACGGCGACGCCCGGGGCGTTCCGCCGCAACACGATGGCGTGCACCGGCATCGAGTTCTGCAAGCTCGCGTTCGTCGACGCCAAGGACACGGCGACGGCCGCGATCGAGACCCTCGACCGGAACCTCGGCGAGCTGGACCTGGCCGTGCCGATCACGCTCAACGTGAACGGCTGCCCGAACAGCTGCGCCCGCATCCAGACCGCCGACATCGGGCTGAAGGGCCAGATCGCCAAGAGTGCCGACGGCGGCGACGAGTTCGCCTTCCAGGTGCACCTGGGCGGCGGGCTGGCGTCCGTGGACCGCGACGACGCCGGTCTGGGCCGCACCCTGCGCGGCCTCAAGGTGACCGCGGAGGAGATGCCCACCTACGTGGAGCGCGTGGTGCGCCGCTTCGCCTCCGAATCCGACGACGGCGAGTCCTTCGCCCACTGGGTGCACCGCGCCGACGAGGAGGCCCTGCGATGACCGCCGTGATCGCCCCCGCCCCCCACGGCCCCGGACGCGTCCGCTCGGCCGCCGAGCTGGAGGCCCTGGCCCGCGAGGCGTCCGAGCGCTTCGCCGACGCCACGGCCGACGAGGTGCTGGCCTGGGCCGCGGAAACCTTCGGCCGCAACCTGGCCGTCGCCTGCTCCATGGCCGGCGACACCGTGGTGCCCCACCTGGTGAGCCGGCACGCGCCCGGCGTCGACGTGCTGTTCCTGCAGACCGGCTACCACTTCGCCGAGACGATCGGCACCCGGGACGCCGTGGCCGACGGCCTCGACGTTAACTTGGTCGACGTCATGCCGGCCATCACCGTGCCCGAGCAGGACGCCGAGTTCGGCGCCCGGCTCTACGAGCGGGACGCGACGCGCTGCTGCGCGATCCGCAAGGTGGAGCCCATCAACCGCGAGCTCGCGAGCTACGAGGCGTGGGTCACCGGCCTGCGCCGCGAGGATTCCCCCCTGCGCGCCGACACCCCGCTCGTGGAGTGGGACGACGCGCACCAGATGGTGAAGCTCAACCCCATCGCCGCCTGGACGTTCGACGAACTGCTCGACTACGCCGGACGCCACCAGGTGCCGGTCAACCTCCTGCTCACCGACGGCTACCCCTCGATCGGCTGCGAGCCGTGCACGCGCCCCGTCGCCCCCGGCGAGGATCCCCGCGCCGGCCGCTGGGCCGGCCTGGCGAAGACCGAGTGCGGCCTGCACGTCACCGACACCCACCCGGAGGAAGCATGACGACCCGCACCCTCTCCCACCTCCGCGAGCTGGAGTCCGAGGCCATCCACATCATCCGCGAGGCGGTCAGCGAGCTGGAGCGCCCCGTGCTGCTGTTCAGCGGCGGCAAGGACTCCGTGGTGATGCTGCACCTGGCGGTCAAGGCGTTCTGGCCCGCGCCGGTTCCGTTCCCGGTGATGCACGTCGACACCGGGCACAACTTCGGCGAGGTCATCGCGTACCGCGACGCCACAGTGGAGCGCCTGGGCCTGCGGCTGGTCGTCGCGTCGGTGCAGGACTACATCGACGACGGCCGCCTGCTCGAGCGCGCCGACGGCACCCGCAACCCGCTGCAGACCCAACCCCTGCTGGACGCCATCGCCGAGCACCGCTTCGACGTCGTGTTCGGCGGCGGCCGGCGCGACGAGGAGAAGGCGCGCGCCAAGGAGCGCGTCGTCAGCCTGCGCGACGAGTTCGGCCAGTGGGATCCGCGCAACCAGCGCCCCGAGCTGTGGACGCTCTACAACCCGCGCCACCGCCCGGGCGAGCACGTGCGGGTGTTCCCGTTGTCGAACTGGACCGAGCTCGACGTGTGGCGCTACATCGAGGCCGAGGACATCGAGCTGCCGAACCTCTACTACGCCCACGACCGCGAGGTGTTCGCCCGCGACGGCATGTGGCTCGCGGTCGGCGACGTCACCGAGCCCCGCGAGGGCGAGACCGTCGAGACCCGCCGCGTCCGCTACCGCACGGTGGGCGACATGAGCTGCACCGGCGCCGTCGAGTCCGACGCCGCCACCATCGCCGACGTGATCGCCGAGGTGGCCGTCACGCGCATCACCGAGCGTGGCGCCACCCGGGCCGACGACCGGCTCACCGAGGCGGCCATGGAGGACCGCAAGAAGGAGGGGTACTTCTGATGACCACGCTCACCAATGACACCACGGTCGCCGCCGGAGCGGCCGAGCAGCCCGCGGCGTCCGGCCTCGCCGGCGCCACCGGGACGCTGCTGCGCCTGGCCACGGCCGGCTCGGTCGACGACGGCAAGTCCACGCTCGTGGGCCGCCTGCTCTACGACAGCAAGGCCGTGCTCGCCGACCAGCTGGACGCCGTGGAGCGGGTCAGCCGGGCCAAGGGGCTGGGCCACGTCGACCTGGCGCTGCTCACCGACGGCCTGCGCGCCGAGCGGGAGCAGGGCATCACGATCGACGTCGCCTACCGCTACTTCGCCACCGGCAACCGCACGTTCATCCTGGCCGACTGCCCCGGCCACGTGCAGTACACCCGCAACACGGTGACCGGCTCGTCGACCGCCGATGTGCTCGTGCTGCTCGTCGACATCCGCAAGGGCGTGCTGGAGCAGACCCGCCGCCACCTGGCCGTGGGCCAGCTGCTGCGCGTGCCCACGATCATCGTGGCGGTCAACAAGATCGACCTGGTCGACTACGACGAGGCGACCTACGAGCGCGTGGCCGCCGAGATCGCCGGCGTGGCCGCCGACCTCGGTGTGCCGAACCTCGTCACGCTGCCGACCTCGGCGCTGGTGGGGAACAACATCGTCGACCGCTCCGAGCGCATGGGGTGGTACGACGGCCCGTCGCTGCTCGAGCTGCTGGAGGCCGCACCCGCGGCGTCCGAGATCACGGAGCTGCCCTTCCGCTTCCCCGTCCAGCTCGCGCTGCGCCCCCAGGACGCCGCGCCGGAGTTCCGCGACTACCGCGGTTATGCGGGGCAGGTGGCCACCGGGGTCGTCGCCGTGGGCGACGAGGTGGTGGTGCTGCCCGCAGGACGCCGGACCCGCGTGTCCGGCATCGACACCCACGACGGCCCGCTGGATGAGGCGTTCGCGCCCCAGTCGGTGACCATCCGGCTGGCCGACGAGATCGACATCACCCGCGGCGATCTCATCGCCGCGGCGGCAGACGCCCCCGAGCCGACCCAGGATCTCGACGGCATGGTGGCGTGGCTGGCCGAACGCGGCCTGCGCGTCGGGCAGAAGGTGCTCGTCAAGCACGGGACGCGCACGGTGCAGGGCATCGTCCGCGACATCCACGGCCGGCTCGACCTGGACACGCTCACGCCGCAGGCCACCGAGACCCTCGAGCTCAACGACATCGGCCGCATCCGGCTGCGGCTCGCCGCTCCGATCGCCGCCGACGACTACACCCGCTCCCGGCGCACCGGTTCGTTCCTGGTGATCGACCCGCAGTCCGGCGGCACGCTCGCCGCGGGCATGGTGCGCGGCGAAACGTCGTTCAGCGACGCGGCAACCATCGAGCCGGACCAGACCCTCACCTGGGTCATCTGATGCGTCAGCTGCTCATCATCGCGCTGGTGGGGTTCGGCGCCCAGCTCGTCGACGGCGCGCTGGGCATGGGGTACGGCGCGACCTCGACCTCGCTGTTGCTGCTCGCCGGGCTGACGCCGGTGATGGCGAGCGCCACCGTCCACATCGCCGAGGTGGGCACGAACATCGCCTCCGGGGTGTCGCACTGGAAGCTCGGCAACGTCGACTGGCAGTTGGTGGCCCGCATGGGCGTGCCGGGCGCGATCGGCGCCGTGCTCGGCGCCACGGTGCTGGCGCAGCTCTCGACGGAGGCCACGCGCCCGCTCATGGCGATGATCCT
The DNA here is from genome assembly GCF_038502305.1 of Propioniciclava soli. Classification (NCBI taxonomy): domain Bacteria; kingdom Bacillati; phylum Actinomycetota; class Actinomycetes; order Propionibacteriales; family Propionibacteriaceae; genus Propioniciclava; species Propioniciclava soli. The sequence goes on along the minus strand of NZ_CP115965.1, from coordinate 968,522 downwards.
CGGCGGCCTGGGCATGTACATCCTGCTGCGCTACGTGTTCCGCCCGCCGCAGGTGGCGCACGCCCGGCGCTCGCCGCACGGCAAGGCCTTCCTCGTGCCGCTCGGCCTGGTCGGCGGCTTCGTGGACGCCACCGGCGGCGGCGGGTGGGGGCCGATCTCGACGACGACGCTGCTGAGCGCCGGCAAGACGTCACCCCGCACGGTGATCGGCTCGGTGAGCACGTCGGAGTTCCTCGTGTCGGCGTCGGCGTCCGTCGCGTTCCTCGTGCACCTCGGGCTGCTGGGCATCGACTGGGGACTGGTGATCGCGCTGCTCATCGGCGGCGTCGTGGCCGCGCCGATCGCCGCGTGGCTGGTGTCGAAGGTGCCCCCGCGCATCATGGGCATCGCCGTCGGCGGGCTCATCATCATGACCAACCTGCGCACCCTGCTGCAGGCGGGCGGCATGACCGGGGACAGCCTGACCGTCGGGTTCTGGGCGTTCCTCGCCGTCTGGATGACGCTCATCGTGGTGATGGCCCTGCGCGAGACCCGCCAGCGCCGCGCCGAGAAGGCAGCCGCCGAGGCGGCCGAGGCCGAGTGGTCGATCTGACCCACCCCCCACTGCCGGGCGCCGCGAGCAGCGGGTAAGCTGGCCCGTCGAGTGCGTTCACCCGTCGAACCACCACCTGAGAAGGAACGTCACACCCGTGTCCACACCAGTCCACACGCTCGACCGCGTGGTCATCCGCTTCGCCGGCGACTCCGGCGACGGCATGCAGCTCACCGGCGACCGGTTCACCTCCGACACCGCGAACGCGGGCAACGACTTCGCGACGCTGCCCAACTTCCCGGCCGAGATCCGGGCACCGCAGGGCACGATCGCCGGTGTCTCCAGCTTCCAGCTCCACTTCGCGGGTGCCGACATCAAGACCCCGGGCGACAAGCCCGACGTGCTGGTCGCCATGAACCCCGCCGCGCTGCGCGCCAACCTCGGCGATCTCAAGCGCGGCGGCGTCCTGCTGGCCGACTCCCACGAGTTCACCAAGCGCAACCTCGCCAAGGTGGGCTACCAGTCCAACCCGCTCGAGGACGGGTCGCTGGCCGACTACCAGCTCCACGCCCTCGACCTCACCGGGCTGACCGTGGCGTCCGTCGAGTCGTTCGGGCTGGGCCGCAAGGAGGCCTCGCGGGCCAAGAACATGTACGCCCTCGGCCTGCTCACCTGGCTCTACAGCCGCCCCGAGGCGCACACGCTGGAGTTCCTGGACCGGCGCTTCGCCGCCAAGCCGCAGATCCGCGACTCGAACAAGGCGGCCTTCCTCGCCGGCCACGCCTACGGGGAGACGACCGAGACGTTCGCCGTCCGCTACGAGATTCCCGCCGCGCCCGCGCCCGCCGGCACCTACCGGCAGATCAGTGGCAACCGCGCCCTGGCGCTCGGCCTCATGGCCGCCGCCGTGAAGGCCGACCTGCCGCTGTTCCTGGGCGCCTACCCGATCACGCCGGCGTCCGACGTGTTGCACGAGCTGAGCAAGGCAAAGAACCAGGGCGTCACCACGTTCCAGGCCGAGGACGAGATCGCCGCGGTCGGGGCTGCGCTGGGGGCGTCCTACGCGGGCGCGCTGGGCGTGACGACGACGTCGGGGCCCGGCATGGCGCTGAAGAGCGAGACGATCTCGCTCGCGATCATGCTGGAGCAGCCGCTCGTGGTCGTGGACGTGCAGCGGGCCGGCCCGGCCACCGGCATGCCCACGAAGACCGAGCAGGCCGACCTGTTCCAGTCCCTCTACGGCCGGCACGGCGAGGCGCCGCTGCCGGTGATCGCCGCCCAGTCGCCCGCCGACTGCTTCGACGCCGCCATTGAGGCGACGCGCATCGCGCTGCGCTACCGCACGCCGGTGATCCTGCTGAGCGACGGCTACCTCGCCAACGGCGCCGAGCCGTGGCTGATCCCCGACCTGGCGTCCATCGAGCCGATCGAGGTGGGCTTCGCGACCGAGCCCAACGGGCCTGACGGCACGTTCCTGCCGTACGCCCGCGACGAGCGCCTCGCCCGCCCGCTGGCCGTGCCCGGCACCCCCGGCCTCGAGCATCGCATCGGCGGCATCGAGAAGGGTGACGGCACCGGGAACGTCAGCTACGACCCGGACAACCACGAGAAGATGGTCGCGCTGCGGCAGGCGAAGGTCGACGGCATCGTGCGCGACATCCCCGACCTGGTGGTCGAGGATCCCTCGGGCGGGGCGGACGTCCTCGTGCTCGGCTGGGGCTCGACCTGGGGGCCCATCGGCGCCGCCGCGACCCGCGTCCGCAACGCCGGCCGCGCCGTGGCCACCGCCCACCTGCGCCACCTGAACCCCATGCCGGCCAACACCGGCGAGGTGCTGCGCCGCTATCGCCGCGTCATCGTGCCCGAGATGAACCTCGGCCAGCTCGCCACGGTGCTGCGTGCGACGTACCTCGTCGACGTGAAGAGCTTCAGCGTGGTGCGGGGCCTGCCGATCAGCCCGGCCGAGCTCGCTCCGCACCTCATCGACCAGATCGACTCCCTGGGAGGCAACCAGTGACCGGACTCGCCCAGGTGCCCTTGGCACTCACCCCGATCAACCGCAAGGAGTTCGTCTCCGACCAGGAGGTGCGCTGGTGCCCCGGCTGCGGCGACTACGCCGTGCTGGCGGCGTTCCAGTCGCTGATGCCGCAGCTCGGCGTCCGGCGGGAGAACACCGTCATCGTCTCGGGCATCGGCTGCTCCTCGCGCTTCCCGTACTACGTCGACTCCTACGGCATGCACTCGATCCACGGCCGCGCGCCGGCGATCGCGTCCGGCGTCGCGCTGGCGCGCGACGACCTCGCCGTCTGGGTCGTGACAGGTGACGGCGACGCCCTCAGCATCGGCGGCAACCACCTCATCCACGCCCTGCGACGCAACGTGAACATTACGATCATGCTGTTCAACAACCGCATCTACGGGCTGACCAAGGGCCAGTTCTCCCCCACCTCGGAGACCGGCAAGGTGACGAAGTCCAGCCCGGCCGGATCCGTCGACGCCCCGTTCAACCCGGTGGCGCTGGCGCTGGGTGCCGGGGCGACGTTCGTGGCGCGCACGATCGACTCCGACCGCAAGCACCTCACCGAGGTGCTCACGGCGGCGGTCAACCACCGCGGTGCCTCGCTGGTGGAGATCTACCAGAACTGCCCGATCTTCAACGACGACGCCTTCGCCGGGCTCAAGGAGCCCGACTCGCCAGCCGTCGTCCCGCTCGTGGACGGCCAGCCGGTGACGTTCGCCGGCGGGGAGCAGGCCGTGGTGCGCTCCGGCGACGGGACGCTGATCGTCCGGCCCACCGCCGAGGTGGACGCCGGCGACATCGTGGTGCACGACGCGTCGGCCGACGACCCGTCCGTCGCCTTCCAGCTCGCCCAGCTCACCGCGAACCAGGACCTCTCGCGCTCCCCCATCGGCATCTTCCGTTCGGTGGATCGCCCGGTGTTCGACGACGAGGCCCGGCGTCAGGTGCACATGCCCGATGACCGCTCCGCCGCGCTGCAGGAGCTCATCACCGGCCCCGACACCTGGACCGTCGCCTGACTCCGCAGCCGGGGTGTGCTGACGCCGTGTGCTGACCCGGCGGGCGTGGCGCCGTGTGCTGACACCGTGTGCTGACCCGGTGGGCGTCATCGCCATCGCGTCCCGATCCTGAGCCGCCTCATCCCTGCGGCTCCACGTGGCTCACCTCAAGGCCACGTGGCGCACGTCCCCCTGACGTGGCGCGGTGGAGCTCTCGTGGCGCAGCTCGGCCACGGCCACGTGGCGCACCTCAAGCTCACGTGGCGCACGTCGACCCGACGCGGCGCAGCGCAGCTCACGTGGCGGGCCGCGCACGGGCCGCCACGTGGGCCCCGCTGCGCCACGTGAGGAGAAGGCGCGCCAAGTGGCCATGCAGTGCGCCAGGTCGCCGAGGCGAAACGTGGCGAGGCCGCGTGGGTTCCTCCGACCGCTCAGCTCCCCCCGCGGCCCAGATCACCCCGCGCCTGGAACGACCGCGTGGTCCGGGCGGGCCGCGGCTCAGCTCGACCGGGTCGGGACCTCCGAGCGGTCAGAGCAGAGAGGCCAGAGCGGCGAGGTCAGAGCGGATCGCTGCGGCCGTCCAGGGCGTCGCCGGCGCGGATGAGGGCCAGGTGACTGAAGGCCTGGGGGAAGTTCCCCGCGAGGCGTCCGCCCTCCTCGTCGTACTCCTCGGCGAGCAGCCCGAGATCGTTGGCCACGCCGAGCACGCGATCCATGATGGCCTTGGCGTCCTCCCGGCGCCCGGAGCAGGCGTACTGCTCGACCAGCCAGAGCGTGCACATGATGAACGCGTACTCGTCCCCCTCCAGGCCGTCGAGGCCCGCGCCGGTGCGATACCGGTGCACGAATCCCGCATCGGAGGCCAGATCGGACTCGATGCGCGCCACGGTGCCGAGCATGGCCGGGTCGTCGTAGGCGACGAAGCCGGCGTGCGGCAGCTGCAGCAGTGAGGCGTCCACCTCGTTGTTCTCATACGTCTGGGTGAAGGAGTTGAGCTCGCGGTCGAAGCCCCGCTCCCAGATCTCGTCGTGCAGGGCGGCGCGGCGCTCGCGCCACAGGTCGACGTCGCCCGGCAAGTCGTACTCCTCGACGGCCTCGATGGCGCAGTTGAGCGCCGCCCACATCATCACGCGGCCGTGGGTGAAGTGGTGCAGGTCCCCGCGCATCTCCCAGATGCCGTGGTCCTTACGGTCGAAGTTGTCGAGCAGGAAGGCCACGAGGTTCTTCTGCATGGCCCAGCTCGGGTCGGACTCCTTGTCCGCCCGCCGCAGCTTGGCCAGCGCGAGCATGACCTCCCCCACGACGTCGGACTGGTACTGGTCGGCCGCGCCGTTGCCGATGCGCACGGGGCGGGAGTTCTCATACCCCGAGAGATGGTCCAACTCCTCCTCCGGCAGGTGCCGCTCACCGCTGAGGCCGTACATGATGCGGACGTCCTCGGCGTCCCCCGCGATGGCCCGGATGAGCCACTGGCGCCACAGCTCGGCGCTGTCCGTCTCCCCGTGGTCGAGCAGCGCCTCGATGGTGAAGGCGGCGTCGCGCAGCCACGTGAAGCGGTAGTCCCAGTTCCGCTCCCCGCCGAAGTGCTCCGGCAGGGACGCCGTGGGCGCGGCCACCAGCCCGCCCGTCCGCGAGTGGGTCAGACCACGCAGCACCACCAGCGAGCGGGCCACGGCCTCGGCGTAGGGGTGGTCGTCGTCGTGGGCCGTGGCCTCACGGATCCAGCCCTCCCAGAACTCGACGGTCTCGGCACGGGCCGCCTCCACCGCCACGGGATCGGGCATGGGGTCGTAGGAGCGCGCCCACGTCAGCGTCCAGCACGCGGACTCCCCCGCAGCGAGCGCGAACGACCCGGCCAGGTGGCGCATCGGGCCCCCCGCGTCCAGGTCGCCGATGCACGCCTCGTCATCGCTGGCCTCGAGCAGCGGGCCGTGCAGGTTGAGTGCGTCCTCGCCGGCCACGAACCGCCACACCCGCTCGCCGTTGTGCTCGGTGATGCGGCTCCAGGGCTTGCGGCGTGCGTAGTCGAACCCCAGCACGAGGTCGTGGCGCACCTCGACCTCACCCTCCAGGCACTCGACGTGGCGCACCAGATCGGCGTGGTCGGACGACGGCGGCATGAAGTCGGTGACGCGCACCACCCCGCTCTCGCCGCGCCACGTCGTCTCCAACACCAGTGAGTGGCCGACGTAGCGCCGCTGCTCCGGCTCGGCGTTCGCGACGCAGAGCTGCCAGTGGCCGTCATCGGGGGTCCCGACCAGGGCGGTGAACACCGCCGGGGAGTCGAACCGGGGCAGGCACAGCCAGTCGATGCTGCCGTGCCGCGAGACCAGGGGCCCCGTGTGCAGGTCGGAAAGCAGGGCATAGTCCTCGATCGGCGCACTCATGGCCCTTTGCTATCACATCGACCCAAGGCGGCGGCTGCGGTCGCCACACGAAGGTCACGGTTTGGCAACGCACCCTTCCTTCGGGTGAAGCAGCCCTGCTACGGTGACTAAACCTTTAGCTGGCTAAACCTTTAGTCCGCCGGGAGAGGAGAGCCATGACGGCGAACAACCCCTCGGCATCCGGCCCCGCCTCGACGTCGAGGCTCGCCCCGGAGCCACGGGCCAACGTGCCCGAGACCCCGCTCGCCCAGATGCCCGAACCGCGCCGCAGCCGGGGCGGCCGCTTCCTTGCCAAGCGTGCAGGGTTCTACCTGCTCACGGCATGGGTGGCTCTCACCATCAACTTCTTCGTGCCGCGCGCCATGCCGGGCGACCCCGCCCAGACGCTGGCGCTCCAGATCACCCGCCAGACCGGCACCACGCTCAGCCCCGAGGTGCTGCAGTCGATCCGCAACCTGTACGGCGACCCGAACCAGAACCTGTTCGAGCAGTACTGGAACTACCTCGGCAGCATCTTCACCCTCGACTTCGGCCTCTCGGTCTCCCGCTATCCGGTCCCCGTGCTCGAGCTGATCCTGGGTGCGTTGCCGTGGACGCTGTTCCTCGTGGGCGTCTCGACCCTCGTCGCCTGGCTGGTGGGCACCTCGCTCGGCATCATCGTCGGCTACCGGCCCGGGTCGCGGCTGGACCTGTGGCTCACACCGATCTCCCAGTTCTTCTCGTCCATGCCGTCGTTCTGGGTGGCGCTGCTGACGCTGTGGGTCTTCTCCCTCACGCTCGGGCTGTTCCCCTCCTCCGGCGGGTACAGCCCCAACGTGCCGTTCCAGATCAACAACGTCTGGTTCCTGCTGTCGGTCTTCCGCTACGCCACCCTGCCCATCCTCACCGGGGTGTTCGTGGGCTTCTCGGGGTGGCTGTTCGCGATGCGCAACATGATGGTCACGACGATCAGCGAAGACTTCGTCACGCTCGCCCGGGCCAAGGGCATCAGCGAGCGACGCGTCATCTTCCGCTACGCCGCACGCAACGCGATGCTGCCGAACATCACCGGCCTGGCCTCCTCGATCGGCGGCATCATCGGCGGCGTCGTCCTCACCGAGATCGTGTTCACCTACCCGGGCATGGGGTACCTGCTGTTCCAGGCGATCACCACGAAGGACTACCCCCTGATGCAGGCCATCTTCCTCATGATCGTGCTCGCCGTGCTGGTGGCGAATTTCATCGCCGACTCGCTGTACGTGCTGCTGGATCCGCGGACGAGGGAGGTCTCAGCCATGGACCGGCTCCTGCGCAACCCCAAGGTCGTCATCGGCCTCGCCATCCTCGCCTTCTTCGTCCTCGTGGCGATCTTCGGGCCCTGGCTCATCTCGGCCCTGGGGCTCAACCCCCGGGCGGTGGACTACGGAGCGATCGCCACTCCCCCGTCCGCCGACCACTGGCTGGGCACGAACAACACCGGGCAGGACCTGTTCGCCCAACTGGTCGTGGGGGCTCGCGGCTCGGTGGTCGTCGGCGCCCTGGCCGGCACCATCGCCACGGTCATGGCGGTGGTGGTGGGCACCACGTCCGGGTACCTCGGCGGCACGGCCGACCGCACCATCAACGCGATCGTGAACGTCCTGATGACCCTGCCGGGTTTCGCCCTGCTCTTCATCATCGCGGGCTACGTCCAGAACGCCGGGTACATCCTGATCGCCCTGGTCATCGGCCTGCTGGGGTGGCCGGGCGGCGCCCGCTCCATCCGGGCCCAGACGCTGAGCCTCCGCAACCGGGACTTCACGTCGGCCCTGCGCACCACCGGGGAGTCGACGTGGCGCATCATCCTCGTCGAGGTGATTCCGCACCTGGGCGGCGTCATCTCCGCGATGTTCCTGTCCGCCCTCGTGGGCGGCATCTTCGCCGAGTCGTCCCTGGCGTTCCTCGGCCTGGGTGACACCTCGGGCATCACGTGGGGCACGATGATCGCCCAGGCCCAGTCCTCCGGCGCCATCCTGCGGGGCCAGTGGTGGTACTTCCTGCCGCCCGGCCTGTGCATCGCGATCATCGGCTTCGCCACCGCGCTCATCAACTTCGGCCTGGACGAGATCACCAACCCGAAGCTCAACTCGAGCCTCGCGGCCAGGACCCGCCGCTTCAACGCGGATCTGGCCAGGGCCAACGGACGAAAGGTCACCGCATGACGCGCCTGCTGGAGGTCAGCGACCTCGACGTGGTGTACCTCGGACTCACCGACGAGGGCAACGTCCGTGCCTGCGCGGACATCAACTTCACGCTGGAGCGCGGGGAGATCCTCGGCATTGCCGGGGAGTCCGCCTCGGGCAAGTCGACGCTGCTGACGGCGGTGACCCGGCTGCAGCAGGCACCTGCGGTGACGCCCAAGGGCAGCGTACGCTTCTACGACGCGGGCGACAGCGAGGGGGTCGACCTCATCGCGGCCGACGAGAAGGCGCTGCGACGCTACCGCTGGTCGGACATCTCCATCGTCATGCAGTCCGCCATGGCCTGCCTCAACCCGGTCACCCGCCTGGAGGCCCAGTTCGCGGACGCCCTCAGGGCGCACGACCGCAGCCTGAACCGGGCCCAGATCAGGCAGCGGACCGCCGACCTGCTCGCCATGGTGGGCATCGCGCCGCAGGCGATGGGCAAGTTCGCCCACGAGCTGTCCGGCGGCATGCGGCAGCGCGCACTGATCGCGTTGGCGCTGGCCTGCGACCCCGACCTCATCGTGATGGACGAGCCGACCACCGCCGTCGACGTCGTCATGCAGCGTCAGATCCTCAACCAGATCCTGCGCCTGCAGCACGAGCTCGGCTTCGCCGTCCTGTTCGTCACCCACGACCTGTCGTTGCTGCTCGAAATGGCCGACCGGATCGCCATCATGTACGGCGGCCGCATCGTGGAGATCGGGCAGGCACGTCAGATCGCCGACGACCCGCAACACCCCTACACCCGCGGGCTGCGCAACGCGTTCCCCTCGCTGACCGAACCCCGTCGGGAGCGCCACGGCATCCCCCGCTCGCCGCCCGACCTGCGCAAGCTGCCCGCCGGGTGCGCCTTCGAACCCCGCTGCGACGAGTCGGTCGCCGCCTGCGCCGCGGTGCGGCCCGAGCTGCTCGACATCGGCCCCTGCCTCGCTGCGTGCCACGTCCGCGCGGCCGAGCGCGGCGTCGCCCCCCTGCCCACCGCCCGACCGGCCACGGAGGTGATCGCATGACCCGGACCACCGGCTCCGGCCCCGTGTTGAGCGCCGACCAGCTGAGCATCATCTTCGACGGCAAGGACGCCGCCGGCCACGCCGTCGAGGTGCGCGCCTGCAACAAGGTGAGCCTCGACCTGCACGCCGGCGAGATCGTGGCGCTGGTCGGCGAATCGGGCTCGGGCAAGACGACCCTCGCCCGCGCGTTCGCCCGCATCTTCGCCCCCGACGAGGGCGAGATCCGCTTCCACGGTGAGCGCATCACCGGGCGGCCGAAGCGTTCCTTCTACCGCCACGTCCAGTTGGTCTACCAAGATCCCTTCGCATCGCTGAACTCGCTGAAGACCATCCGGCACATCCTGGGCCGGACGATCCGCATCCACAAGCCCGAACTGACACGGTCCGAGGTCACCGCCCAGATCCTGCAACTGCTGGAGATGGTGGCGCTGACCCCCGCGGAGGACTACATCGACCGCTTCCCCAGCTCCCTGTCGGGCGGCCAGCGTCAGCGCATCTCGATCGCCCGCGCGCTGGCGGTGGAGCCGGACGTGATCCTGGCCGACGAGCCCACGTCGATGCTGGACGTCAGCATCCGACTCGACGTCCTCAACCTGTTGGACGCCATCCGGCGCGAGCGGGGCGTCACGATCCTGTACATCACCCACGACATCGCGAGCGCCCGCTACGTGTCGGACCGCATGTGCGTCATGTACTCCGGCGAGCTGGTCGAGAGCGGGCCGACCGAGGAGGTCGTCTCGAACCCCCGGCACCCCTACACCCAGCTGCTGCTGGCCTCGGCGCCGGACCCCTCCCGCACGAAGCCGGCCGAGCCCGGCGACACCCCCGACGTCGACGAACCCGCCGACCCCTCGCAGGCCATCTCCGGATGCCGCTTCAACCCGCGCTGCCCGGCGGTCATGGACCGCTGCACGGCGGAGAAGCCCCCCTTGTTCACCGTCGGCGAGCAGCAGGTGAAGTGCTGGCTCTACGACGGGGTGGAAGCACCCACCAGAGCCCGCTCGACCGATGGGGAGCACCGACCATGAAGAAAGTGATCGCGGGAGCCATGGCGGCCTCCCTCTGTCTGGCCCTCGGGGCCTGTTCCACCGAGGGCGGCCCCGGCAGCTCTCCGGAAGGAGACGCACCCCGGGTGCTGAACCAGGTGGGCTGGGGAGGCACCACCTGGAACCAGAACTTCAACCTGTTCTCGCCCACCGGCGTCAGCGTCACCCCGGGGACGGCCTACATCTACGAGCCGCTCATCCGCGTCAACCGGATCGCCGCCGGCGAGATGATGCCCTACCTGGCCGAGTCGTGGGAGTTCAACGACGCCGGGACGGAACTGACGTTCACCCTGCGCGACGACGTCACCTGGTCCGACGGTGAGCCGTTCACCTCGGCCGACGTGAAGTTCACGTGGGATCTGGTCCTCTCCGGCGAGACCCCCGCGTCCTACCCGTTCACCTCGGTCGAGACCCCCGACGAGCACACCGTCGTCGTGACGTACGAGGAGCAGTCCTTCCAGGACCTGGTGGGCTTCTCCACGCGACGCATCGTGCCAGCCCACGTGTGGGAGAACCAGGACGTCCGCACCTGGACCAACCCCGAGCCGGTCGGTACCGGGCCCGCGACGGTCTCGCAGTTCAGCCCCCAGCAGATCACGTTCGACATCCGTGACGACTGGTGGGGTGGCGAGTCGAAGGGTCTCGACCAGCTGAACATGCACGCCATCACCGGCGACGCGACGAAGTCGCAGATCATCTCCGGGCAGGTCGACTACGGCACGTTCGGCTGGGCCAACGCCCAGCAGGAGTTCGTGGACCTCGCCCCCGAGACCAACTTCTACGGCTTCTACCCCGTCGGCACCGCCGACGGCCTCATCTTCAACGTCGAGCAGGCCCCCTACAACGACGTCCACGTCCGCCGGGCGCTCCGCGCGGCGGTGGATCTGGAGACCGCGGCAGAGATCGTGGCCGTCGGCTACGGCGTCCCGAGCGAGGCGGCGCTCGACCCGGTCGTGTACGCCGACCAGCTCGCACCCAACTCCGAGCACCGCTACGACCCGGAGTATGCCCAAAGCGAGCTCCAGGCCGGCGGCTGGACCGTGTCCGACGGGCAGCTCGTGGGCCCGGACGGCCAGAGCCACAGCCTGCGCTACGACGTGTACCAGCCCTATGACGAGTGGGTCCGCACCGGCACCATCCTCGCCGACCAGTGGCAGCGCAACCTCGGGCTCGAGGTGGCCGTGAACCAGATGGCCGACGCACCGTTCTCCGAGGCGTCCACCACCGGCAACTTCGGGATGCTCTCGTCCAGCCCGACCGGTGGGTCGACGCCCTACCAGGTGTTCAACTCCCTCGGCGAGGAGACCTACGTCCCCCTCGGCGAGCAGGCGATCAACAATTACGGGCGCTGGCAGAACGAGGAGTACAACGCCATCGTCACCGAACTGGCCGGCATCGCCCCCGGGTCCGACGACGCCCGCGCCCGCGAGCTGTCCATCCGCGCCCAGGAGATCCTGATCGACGAGGCGCCGTTCATCGCGACGGCCACCGCCGGCTGGAAGGCCGTCATCAACGGCCAGCACTGGACGAACTTCCCGGTGCCGGGTGAGGACGACTACGCGCCGAACCCGACGCTGCCCGCCGACGCCGCCCTCACCATCATGAACATCGAGTACCGCGAGTGACGAGGTTCTGATCCCTTCCGGTGGGGCGCCCTGCGGGGTGCCCCACCGGCCCATCCGGCCCAGGAGAGACATGTTCACGGTGACCGACCACGGGTTCGAGCGCGACGGTGCGGCCCACCGCATCGTTTCCGGTGCCCTGCACTACTTCCGCGTCCACCCGGCGCTGTGGGCCGATCGGCTGCGGCGCCTGCGCACGCTGGGCGCCAACACGGTCGAGACGTATGTAGCCTGGAACTTCCACGCGCCCGCCCCGGGCCGCGCCGAGATCGACGGCCCGCGTGATCTCGGCGCCTTCCTGGACGCCGCCGCGGCCGCCGACCTGGACGTGATCGTCCGCCCCGGCCCCTACATCTGCGCCGAGTGGGAGGGTGGTGGCCTGCCGGGCTGGCTCCTCGCCGACCCGCGCCTGCGCCTGCGCTGCTCCGACCCTGCCTACCTCGCCGCCGTCGACGCGTGGTTCGACGTCCTGATCCCAATTGTCGCGGCGCGGCAGTACCCCGAGGGCGGCCGCGTGGTCGCCGTCCAGGTCGAGAACGAGTACGGCAGCTACGGCGACGACCGCGCCCACCTCGAGCACCTGCGCGACGGCCTCCTGCGGCGCGGCATCCACGTCCCGCTCATGACGAGCGACGGCCCGACGCTGCAGTACCTGCTCGGCGGCACCGTGGCGGGTGCCACGCCCACCATCAATTTCGGATCCCGGGCGGTTGAGTACCTGGCTGCCTTCCGCGCGGAGTACCCCGACACGCCGGCTCTGTGCATGGAGTTCTGGAACGGGTGGTTCGACCACTGGGGCGAGCCGCACCACACCCGCCCGGCTGCCGATGCCGCGGCCGAGCTGGCCGCCATGCTCGATCACGGCATGGACGTGAACCTCTACATGGCCCACGGCGGCACCAACAGCGGGCTGTGGAACGGCTGCAACCATGACGGCGTGCTCCGACCCACGGTGACCAGCTACGACTACGACGCCGCCATCGCCGAGGACGGCACGCTGACCGCCAAGTTCCACGCCTTCCGCGAGGTCATCGCCCGCCACCTTCCGATTCCCGAGATCCCGGACGACCTGGTGGCCGAACCGGCGCCCGCCCCTGCCACCGAGTTGAGCGAGGTCGCACGCGGCACGCTGACGTTCGACGACCTCGTCTCATTGGCGCGCGCCACGCTCGGTGCCGTGCCCGGCCTACGCCTGCCCGAGGGCCCCTCGCCCTTCCCGCCGTCGTTCGAGGACCTTGGTCTGGAGCGCGGCCTGTTGCTGCTCCGCGCCCGCGTCGACCACCCCGGTGGCAGCGTCCCTCTGCGCCTGTACGGCCTGCGGGACCGTGCGCACGTCTTCGTCGACGGACGGCTGGTCGGCATTGCCGAGCGGGACGAGGGCACCCCGGATGCGCTCGACATCACGGCGGAGCGCGGCGAGCTGGTGCTGGACCTGGTCGTCGAATCGCTGGGCCGGATCAACTTCGGCCCGCTCCTCGGGGAGCGCAAGGGGGTGCTGCGCGGCGCCTGGTTCGGGACGCGGTTCGTCATGGGTTGGGAGGCGTGGCCGCTGGCGCTGGACCGCATCGGCACCAGCGTCGCCGCCCTGGCGATCCGTGAGCAGGACGCCGACGGGCTCGCCGTGGCCCGCTATGCGCTGGACACCACGGCCGGGCGCGACGTCTTCCTCGACCTCCGGGCCCACACGCGCGGGTTCGCGTGGGTCGGCGACGAACTCGTGGGCCGCTACTGGCGACGGGGCCCCCAGCAGACGCTGTACGTGCCGGCCCCGCTCGTGACGCAGGACATTGAGGTCACGCTGCTCGCCACCGACGGCCCCGGTGGCGGGCTCCGCACCGCCCCCGGCCCCATCCTCGACGAACTCCTCGACAAGGAGACCCCATGACCGACCTCCGCATCGGTGTCATCGGCTTCGGCCTGCGCCGCAGCATCGCGCGCCAGGCGCACCGCCCCGGGGAGGGCAGCCGCATCGTCGCCCTGTGCGACCCCTCGGAGCGAGCACGCAGCGAAGCCGTCACGGCGCTCGGGGAGGGCGTCCGCCTCGTCGACGATCTGGCCGATCTCTTCGCCGAGAACCTGGACGCCGTGATGGTGCTCACGCCGGACCACCTGCACCACGTACACGCCACCGCCAGCCTTGAGGCCGGGTTGGCCACGTTCTGCGAGAAGCCGCTGGCGACCCGGCTGGAGGACGCCGACGCGCTGCTCACCACCGCTCAGCGCACGGGGTCGCGCCTCTACGTGGGGCACAACATGCGCCACATGCCCGTGATCCGCCAGATGAAGGCGATCATCGACAGCGGGGAGATCGGCCGTGTCCGCTCCGTGTGGTGCCGCCACTTCGTCGGCACCGGTGGAGACTTCTACTTCAAGGACTGGCACGCCGACCGCAGGTACGTGAACTCGCTGCTGCTGCAGAAGGGCGCCCACGACCTCGACGTGATCCACTGGCTGGCCGGCGGGTACACCCGCGAGGTCTCGGGGATGGGCGACCTGATGGTCTATGGGGACATCACCGAGCGACGTGACAACTCCGACCGGCTGATGTGGGACTGGTACTCCCCCAACAACTGGCCGCCGACCGCACAGACCGACCTCAACCCGGTGGTGGACGTGGAGGACATCTCGCTGCTCACGTTGCGCCTCGACAATGGGGTGCTGGCCTCCTACGAGCAGTGCCACTTCACCCCCGACTACTGGCGCAACTACACCGTGATCGGCGACGCGGGCCGCATCGAGAACATCGGCGATGAGGGTGGGGACCAGATTCACGTCTGGACGTCCCGGCGTTCCAGCGCCCGGACGCCGGATCGGGTCGAGGTCATCGCTCGGGGCGACGGCGGGCACGGCGGCGCGGACGCCTCCCTCGCTGCCGAGTTCGTCCGGTTCGTCCGCGAGGGCGGCGCGACCGACGTCTCCACCGTCGCCGCGCGCGAGGCGGTGGCCACGGCATGCCTGGGCGTGGAGTCGATTCGCACCGACGGCTCGACCCGCCGCGTGCCGGAGCTGCCGGGAGCGACGCGGGCCTACTTCGACGCGGGGCAGCCGGGCTCGCGCTGAGCGGTTACTCTCCACCAGGACACGCGAATCCACACCGAGCCGGGAAAGGGCGGGCGGGATGGCCAAGAGAGCCAGGCTGATCGACGTGGCCGAGTCGGCCGGCGTCTCCACGGCCACGGTCTCGTTCGTGCTGTCGGGGAGCCGCTCCGGCCGGACGCCGGCGTCCCCCGAGACGGCCCGGCGCATCCACGAGGCCGCAGCGGCCCTCGGTTACGTCCCGAACAGCCACGCGCAGGCCATGCGCCGCGGGTACTCCACCACCATCGTGCTCGCCCTTGGCTCACCCGAGGATCCCTGGACAGCGCGCGTGGCCCAGGAGGTGCAGCGCCGCGCGCATCCGCAGGGCTTCTCGACGCTCGCCCTCGTCGATGAGACCTGGTATGAGTTCCTCCTCGGCTACACCCCCGGGGTGGCCCTCATCACCTCCACCGACTTCGACGAGACCGGCCTGGCCAAGGTCAACGACCTGGCCGACCGGGGCGCCACGCTCGTGGTGTTTGCCACCGAGGCGAGCGCCGACCGGTTCGACGTCATCAGCTCCTCCCCGGTCGCCGCCACCCGCGCCGCGTACGCCCGCCTGCGCGCGCGCCACGACCGCGTACACCTGCTCACGGTGCGGCCGTTCTCGGACGCATGGCGGGGGCCGTCGCGTCTGGCCGGCTTCCGGCTCGGCGCTGCGGACGCCGGCGACGCGGACGCCGAGGGCCGCGTCCACCTGAGCGGCTGGAGCCGCGACGAGGTCGCCGATCACTGCCACGCGCTGCTCGCCGAGCGACCGCGGCCCGAAGCGGTCATCTGCTCCACCGGGTACCTGGCCCAGACCCTGCGCTCGACCGCCCTCAGCCAGGGCATCACGTCGCCCGACGACCTGGAGATCATCGCGATCGGCGACATCCCCGACAACGCCCACAACCACCTCGGCCCCATCAGTCTCTACGGCACCGCGGACGGGTTCGGGCGGCTGGCCGACATCGTCGTCGCCCGCGCCACCGAGCAGATGGACACCCCGTTCCGGCGTCACGAGTTCGTCTGGGACTTCACGCCGGGCTCCACGACCAGAGACGAGTGAGACGATGCCCGACCCCGCCCCGCCGGCCCGAACCGTGCCCCACGACCCCCCGCGAACCAACGTGATCCTGATCTGTGCCGACCAGTGGCGCGCGGACTGTCTGGGCTCCAGCGGCCACCCCGACGTCTCGACCCCGGCCCTGGACCGCCTGGCCACGCAGGGAGTCTCCTTCGATCGGGCGTACTCCGCGACGCCGACGTGCGTGCCCGCCCGCATGGCGCTGATGACCGGCCTCACCCCCGAGAGCCACGGCCGGGTGGGTTACGCCGACGGCGCCCCCTTCAACGTCGGGGAGACGCTGCCGCGCGCGTTCGCCGCCGCGGGGTACCACACCCAGGCCATCGGCAAGATGCACTACTGGCCCGAGCGCGTCCGGATCGGCTTCGACGACGTCCTCCTCCACGACGGCTACCTCCACCACTCCCGCCGGCGGGGGCGTCCGATCGAGGAGTACGACGACTATGTGCCGTGGCTGCGCGACCAGCCCGGCGCCACTGCGCGGGAGGACTACCTCGACCACGGGCTGGGTTGCAACTCGATGGCGGCACGGCCCTGGGACAAGGAGGAACGCCTCCACCCGACGAACTGGCTGGTGACCGAGGCCGAGCGTTGGTTGTATCGACGCGACCCGACGGCGCCGTTCTTCCTCTACCTCTCGTTCCACCGGCCCCACGCGCCGCTGGACCCGCCACAGTGGGCGTGGGACCTGTACGCCGACGCCGAACTCACCCCGCCGGTGCAGGGCGACTGGCGCGCGCTGCTCGACCCCTATCGCGTGGAGGGCGACACCGAGGCGCTGGTGGCGCACTTCGACGACCGCGCCGTCCACCGCGCCCGGGCGGCCTACTACGGCCTCATCTCGCACGTGGACGCCCAGATCTCACGCCTGCTGCAGATCCTCGGCGAGTTCGGCCTGGCCGACGACACGGCGATCGCGTTCGTCTCCGACCACGGCGACATGCTGGGCGACCACGGGATGTGGCGCAAGGGCTACGCCTACGAGGGGTCCAGCCGCGTCCCCCTGCTGCTCGCCGGTCCTGGTGTCCCCCGGGGGACGCGCGTCGGGGGCCTGGTCGAGCTCCGCGACGTGATGCCGACGCTGCTCGAGCTGGCCGGCGTGCCGGTGCCGCCGACGGTCGAGGGACGTTCCGCGCTGCGCCTGTTCGCGGCCGACGGCGGCGGGGCGGGGTCGGACGCGGAGCCGGACGCGTGGCGCACCCCCCTCTTCGGCGAACACACGATCCTCGGCCAGTCGATGCAGTGGGTGGTCGGCGCGCGCCACAAGTACGTGTGGTGGTCCGGGGATGGGCACGAGCAGTTGTTCGACCTGGTGGCCGACCCCACCGAGCTTCACGACCTCGCCCGGGACGACACCCACGCCGACGCCCTCGCCACGCACCGCGCCCTGCTCATCGACCACCTCACCGACCGGCCCGAGGGGTTCGTGCGCGAGGGCGTCCTGACGCCCGGGGCGTCCGTGGGCCCGCTGCTGGACACCGCACGCACGCCCCGCTGACGGCGAGGCTGCGAGCCGGAGCCACCGGGGGGCGCGTCAACGGGGCCCGGTCAACGGGGCCTGGTCACCGGGGCCTGGTCACCGGGGCGGGCGCCGTCGCCACGGCCCCGTACCGCCCGCCTGCCACGGGTGGGGGCCGTCGAGGGGACGGTGGTTCACCGCCTTGGCGGCCAGGCGTTCGACGTGGGCCCGGAGCCGGGGCTCGAAGGCCGCCGGATCGGCCGGGCCGCTCCACGCCACCTCCGCCAGGGCGCACAGGCGCGGCCAGACCATGTACTCGACGTGCTCAACCGTGGTGAAGAACTCCGACCAGGCCTGCCCCTGGACGCCCAGCAGGCGGGGTCGATCGGCCTCGGCGACCCCCTCGGCCGGGTCGAACGCGACCACGTCCTCCCACCTCCGCGCCGGGTTCCGGGCGAGCGGCTCGTCCTCACCATCGGACTGGTGGTAGTCGAAGTACAGCAACGGGCACGGCGCCATGACGACCTCGTGGCCGCGGGCAAGCGCGGCGCGGCCGGGCTCCACCCCACGCCAACTCATGACGACGACGTCCTCGATGTCGTCGCCCTCGACGATCTCGTCCCACCCCAGGGTGCGGCGGCCGCGGGCGGCCAGCCAGTCGCGCAGGTGGCGGGTGAACCACGCCTGGAGCTCCTCGACGCCGCCCAGCCCGCGGGAGGCCGCGAGGGCGTCCGCCTCCGGGTTGTCGCGCCACTGGGTCGTCGGGCACTCATCGCCCCCGATGTGGATGATCTCGCTGGGGAACACCGCCAGCAGGTCGGTGTAGATGTCCTCGACGAGGGCGAGGGCCCTGTCATCGAGCCACAGCACCTCGTCCAGCACGTCGAAGTGCGTCGCGATCGGCAGTCCTTCACCCCAGCCGTATTCCGGATAGGCGGCCAACAGCGCGCGCACATGGCCGGGCACGTCCACCTCCGGCACGATCGTGATGCCGCGCTCGGCGGCGTGCGCGACGAGGGCCCGCAGCTGGTCCTGGGTGTAGAACCCGCCCCGGGGGATGCCGTCGTGCTCGGTCATGCCCGGGTAGATCGTGCCGGGGCGGTGGGCGCCGACTTCGGTGAGGCGCGGGTGCTTCGGCACCTCGAAGCGCCACCCCTGGTCGTCGGTCAGGTGGAGGTGGAGCACGTTGAACTTGTGCGCTGCCAGGGTGTCGACGAAGGCGAAGAGCCACGGCAGCGGGTGGAAGTGCCGCGCGACGTCGATGTGGGCGCCGCGCCAGGCGTGGCGCGGCGCGTCCTCGATGCGGCAGCAGGCGACGGTGCGCGGCAGCCCCGGGCGGGCCGTCGGCAACCCGAAACCGGGGTCGAGCAGCTGCAGAAAGGTCTGGAGGCCGTGCACGAGACCGGCCTCCTCCCCCGCTGCGAGGGTGACGCCGCCCGCCGTCACTTCGAGCCGGTAGGCGCCATCGGTGAGCTCATCGACCCTCGTCAGCGTGAGGGCACCGCCGGCTGCTTCCGTGGCGTCCGTGGTGCGTTCGGCCCCGCAGGACGCGAGCATGCGGCAGGCCGTCCGGGCCCAGGCGGCCGGCCCGGTCACGCCAGGGTGCTCGGGCAGCTCCCACACCCCCTCGGTCAGCGTCGCCGACACCGGGGTGGGCACGAGCGCGGCGAAGCGGGCAGCGGGCTCGGCGAGCAGGCTCATGGTCTGACCCTACCCAAGCCCCCGCCGCTCGGGGCCGAGAGGGCTGCGAGGGCTGCGGGCGTCAGGTGCCCGCGATCAGGGCCTTGAGCGCCGGAGCGTCGTTCGGCAGGTCGATGACGTGGCGCGGCAGATCTTCGATGCCGGCGAAGCGCTCGGGACGAGGGACGTCGGTGCCGAGCGCCTCCACGATGGTCGCGGAGAACTTCACCGGCAGCGCCGTCTCCAGCGCGATGATCGGCTCGGTGAGCCCGCGGGCGGACGCCAGCGCCCGCGCCACGCCGACGGCGTCGGCGGTGTGGGGGTCGATGACGACGCCGGAGCGGGCGTGCTCGGCGGCGATCGTGGCCAGCCGGTCCGCGTGGCTCGACGTGCCGGCCACGAACCCGAACCGGTCGGCGAGGGTGGCGAAGGCCTCCGTGCCGGAGAGGTCGAACTCGGCGGTCAAGGGCAGCCGGTGGGCGAACAGCTCCGTCACCGCCGCCGCGTCGCGGCCGAGCAGGTCGAAGACGAACCGCTCGAAGTTGGACGCCTTCGAGATGTCCATGCTCGGGCTGGAGGTCGCGTGGGTCTCGGAACGGCCGCGCACGCGGTAGACGCCCGTGGCGAAGAACTCGGCCAGCACGTTGTTCTCGTTGGTCGCGAGCACGAGGGTGTCGATGGGCAGCCCCATCGCACGCGCGATGTGGCCGGCGCAGATGTTGCCGAAGTTGCCCGACGGCACGGCGAAGGTGACGCGCTGGTCGTCCCGCGTGGTCGCCATCAGCCACAGCGCCACGTAGTAGACGACCTGGGCGACCAACCGGGCCCAGTTGATGGAGTTGACCGCGCCGATGCGGTGCTCGGCCTTGAAGGTGAGATCGGCGTTGACGGCCTTGACGAGATCCTGGCAGTCGTCGAAGACGCCGTCGACGGCGATGTTGACCACCGCCGGGTCGTCCAGGCTGAACATCTGCGCCTGCTGGAACGGGCTCATCCGCCCGGCCGGGGTCAGCATGAAGACCTTCAGACGCTCCTTGCCCTGCATGGCGTACTCCGCCGCCGACCCGGTGTCTCCGCTCGTGGCGCCCAGGATGGTGAGGGTCTCGTCGCGGCGCTCCAGCTCGTACTCGAACAGCTCGCCCAGCAGCTGCATCGCCATGTCCTTGAACGCCGCGGTCGGGCCGTTGCTCAGGTGGCCCAGGTGGACGCCGCCGCCCAGGTCGGTCAGGCCCACGACGGCGTCCGACCCGAACGTGTCGGCCGCATAGGCGCGGGCGCAGAGCGCGTCCAGATCGTCGCGGTCGATGTCGTCGATGTAGAGCGCCAGCACCTCGGCGGCCAGCGCCGCGTACCCCTGCTCGGTGAGCACGCGCCGCCAGGCCGCGAGGGTGGCGGCGTCCAGCTGCGGGTAGGTCTCGGGCAGGTACAGCCCGCCGTCAGGCGCGAGACCGGCCAGCAGGATGTCGCAGAACGGCAGTCCGGGGCCGCCGGAGGCATCGCGGGTGGAGACGTAGCGCACCGGATCAGCCTAGCGGTGCCCCATCGCCCGCCCGCGCCGCGACCACGGGCAGCCGGTCGCCCGGGGCCGGCGCTCCGCGGGAGGGCCGTTGCTCAGAAACCCGGCGCGGTGCGCGGCCAGGGCAGGGCGAGTTCGAGCTCGGCCGCGAGGAGCAGCAGGGTGGCGTCGGCACCGCGGCGTCCGGTGAGCATGACGCCGATGGGGAGCACGACCCCGTCCACCTCGGCCCGCACCAGCGGGAGGCTGACCGACGGACGCCCAGTGAGGTTCGCGATCGACGTCCACGGGGTGAAGTCGATCTGGGCGGCGAAGTCGGCCGCCGGGTCGGCGTCGTTGCGCAGCGCCCCGACGGGCAGGGGCGGCTGGGCGAGCGTGGGCGTCAGGACGACGTCGAAGGCGCCCCAGGCCCGGTCGACGTCCCACTCCAGCCGGGCGATCTCCCCCAGGGCGGCGGCGTACTCCACCCCGGTCACGGCGCGGCCCCGCGCGCGCAGCCAGCGGGTCATGGGGGTGAGCGCCGGGTCGGCCTCCGGCGGCAGCGGGATCGAGGCCGCCCCGGTCGTCCACACGGCGTCGAAGGCGGCCCACCGGTCCGCGGCGAACGGGCGGGGCGCCTCCGCAACGCGGTGCCCCAGCGCGCCCAGCAGTTCGGCGACCTCCGCGACCGCGGCCAGGCAGGCCGGGTGGACGGCGGCGGCGTCGGAGATCACCGGCTCGGTCAGGACGCCGATCCTCAGGTCGGTGCCGGCGGCGTCCAGGCCGGCGAAGAAGTGGTGGCCGGGGGCGAGCACGTCCAGGGCCCACGCCGTGTCGCGCACCGTGGTGGTGAGGACGCCATCACTCACCAGGCCGGGGCCCGGCAACCGCGACGGCATCGTGTCGACGAGGCCGCGCGACGGCTTCAGCCCGACCAGCCCGCAACACGACGCCGGAATGCGGATGGAGCCGCCCCCGTCGGAGGCGTGGGCGATCGGCACGATGCCGGACGCCACCGCCGCGGCCGCGCCACCGCTCGACCCGCCGGCCATGCGCGTCGGATCCCACGGCGTCACCGCCGGCGGGGCGCCGTCCGGCTCGGTGTAGCAGGGGAAGCCGAACTCCGGTGTGGCCGTCTTGCCCACGGTCACCGCCCCGGCGGCCTCCAGCCGCGCGGCCGAGACATCCGTCGCGCCGGCGAGAGTGCCTGCCAGCGCGCGGCTGCCCGCCGCGAACGGCACGCCAGCGACCTCGACGAGATCCTTGATCGGCAACGGCACCCCGGCCAGCGGGGCGTCGCCCAGGGTGCCGGAGGCCACCGCGGCGTCGACCGCGTCGGCCTGCCCCAGGGCCCGCTCCGCGGCGAACGCGGCGAACGCCCCCAGGGAGGGGTTCAGCCCCTCTCCCCGGGCGAGGGCCGCCTCGGCCACCTCCCGCGCGGACACCTCTCCCGCGCGCACGGCCGCGGCCAGGGCGACGGCGTCCACCGCGGCAGCGGTCATGGCCTAGGACGACCGCTGGACGACGGTGTCGCAGAGCGCCACCAACGCGTCCCGGGCCTCGCCGGGCGGCAGCACGGCCACGTGCGCCCGGGCCGACTCGGCGCGCCGCTCCACCTCGGCACGGGCGTCGTCCATCACGCGGTGGGCCCGCAGCCCGGCCAGGGCCTCGGCCACCTCGGCGTCATCGGACAACGGCCGGGACACCAGGTCGCGCAGGCGGGCGTCCGCCGGATCCTCCGACGCCCCCAGCAGCAGCGTCGGCAAGGTGGCGACCCCTTCGCGGAGGTCGGTCCCGGGCGTCTTGCCGGAGGTGTCGGAGGCGATGTCGATGATGTCGTCGCTGAGCTGGAAGACGAGGCCGATCTCCTCGCCGTAGGCGGCCAGCGCCGCCACGACCTCGCGCGGCGACCCGGCCACCATGGCCCCGAACATGGCCGAGGCGGCGATGAGCGAACCCGTCTTGTCGGCGACGACGCTCAGGTAGTGGGCCAGGGGGTCCTCCCCCGCAGCCGGCCCGCGCGTCTCCGCGATCTGACCCTGGACGAGACGCGCAAACGTCTCCGCCTGCAGGGCGACGTACTCGGTGCCGAGTTGGGCAACGGTCGAGCTCGCGCGGGCGAACAGGTAGTCGCCAACCAGGATCGCGACCTCGTTGCCGTACCGGCTGTTGGCGCTGGGGACGCCGCGGCGAACGTCGGCCGAATCCATGACGTCGTCGTGGTAGAGCGATGCGACGTGCGTCAGCTCCATCACCACGGCCGCCTTGACGACGTCAGCGGGCGCCGCGTCGGCGTAGAGCTGCGAGGCCAGCACGACCAGCAGCGGCCGGAACCGCTTGCCGCCCGCCGCCAGCAGGTGCCGGGAGACCTCCGTCACGAACGGGGTGTCGGCCAGCGCCGTGGCGTGCAAGGCAGCCTCGATCGCGTCGAGGCGCTCGCGGACTTCAGCCTCGAACGCCGGGTCGGCCCCCGGATGGGTGATGGACGTCACGTGACTCCTTGATCGGCAGGACTTCCGGCTCAGCGCAGGAACGTCCCTGCAAACGTAGCAAGCTGCATGACCGAATCGGGCAGCATGCCCAGCCACAGGGTCGCCACGGCACCGACCACGACCGGGATCCACGTCCACGCGCTCGCCGAGCCGACGAACGTGCCCTTCGCCGGTTCCTGACCGAACATGACGACGATGACCCGCAGGTAGAACCAGGCGCCGACGAGGCTCGCGAGCGCGGCGACGATCACGAGCCACCAGTAACCGCCACGCCAGGCCGCGGTGAACACGGCCCACTTGCCGATGAACCCACCGGTGAGCGGGATGCCGGCGAAGCTCAGCATGAACAGCGCCATGAGACCCGCCACGGCCGGGTTCTTGCGGGCGAGACCTGCCCAGCCCGCCAGGCCGTTCTCCTCGCCCGCCGGGTTGCGCACCATCGTCACGAGCGCGAACGCCCCGATGGTCGCGAAACCGTAGGCCGCGAGGTAGAACATGATGGACGCCGCCGAGGTGGCCTGGCCCGCGGGCACGATCTGGCTCGCGCCCACGACGGCGGTGAGGATGAACCCGGCGTGCGCGATCGAGCTGTAGGCCAGCAGCCGCTTGATGTCGGTCTGGGTCAGGGCGGCGGTGATGCCGACCACCATGGTGAGCACGGCGATGATCGCCAGCAGGGGCTGCCACGTCCACCGCTCCCCGTCCAGCGCCACGTAGAACACGCGCAGCAGGGCGCCCACGGCCGCCAGCTTCGTGCAGATGGCCATGAAGCCCGTGACGGGCGTCGGAGCACCCATGTACACGTCGGGCGTCCAGCTGTGGAACGGCACGGCACCGATCTTGAACAGCAGGCCGACGCCCAGCAGCGCCAGCCCGGCGATCAGCAACCCTTCGCCGAACACGGACGCGGTGACCGCGTCGTGGATCGCGGCGAGGTCGAACGAGCCGGAGTAGACGTAGAGCAGTGCGATGCCCATGAGGAAGAACCCGGAGCTGAAAGCGCCGAGCAGGAAGTACTTCAGGGCCGCCTCCTGGCTGAGGAGCCGGCGGCGACGCGCCATCGCGCACATCAGGTAGAGCGGCAGGGAGAACACCTCGAGGGCGACGAACAGCGTGATGAGGTCGCTCGCGGCGAGGAAGACCATCATGCCGCCGAGGGCGAACAGGCCGAGCGGGAAGACCTCGGTGTGCTCGCGGCCGGCGCGGGCCGACTCGGCCTCCTCGACCGACCCGGGCACCGCGGCCGCGGACGCCGCGAACGCGGTCACCCCACCGTTGACCCGGCGCTCGGAGAACACCATGAACGCCAGGGCCCCGAACACGAGCAGGGCTCCCCACAGGAAGTAGGCCGGCCCGTCCAGGGTGATCGACCCCATGGCCAACACCCCGGAGATGCCCCGGAACCAGTTGATGACGAGGAAGGCGAGCGACAACACGACGCTGGCGAGCACCAGCGACATCTGCGCGACGAACCGCAGGTGGTGCGGCAGCACCGCCTCCAACAGGATGCCGAGACAGCCGGCGGCCAGCACGAGCAGGATCGGCGCGAGGGCGCGCCACTCCAGCACGGGCGCGGCGAACTCGAGGACGGTCATCGTGCGACTCCTTCCACGACCGGCGCGGGGTCGGTCATGCCCAGATGCTGCAGGGTGGTGACGGCGGTGGGTTCGACGAGGGCGACCGCGGGCGCCGGGACGAACCCCAGCACGAGCAGGATCCCGATGATCGGCACCATGATCCAGCGCTCCAGCCCCGTGAGGTCACGGCCGGTGAACGCGGCACCGGCGTCGGTGGTCAACGGCCCCGTCATGGTGATGCGGTAGAGCCGCAGGACGTAGGCCGCCCCCAGCACCACACCGAGCAGCGCGACGAGCGTGACGATGGGATTGCGGGTCCAGGAGCCGCTGAGCACCATGAACTCACTGACGAACGTCGACATTCCGGGCTGCGAGAGGGCCGAGAGACCGGCCAGCAGCAGGACGCCGGCGGCGACCGGCGCCACCTTCTGGACGCCGCCGTACGCGGCGATGTCGGCCGTGCCGCGCCGCTTGATGAGGTACCCCGCCGCCAGGAACAGCGCCGCGGTCGAGAAGCCGTGGTTGAGCATGTAGAACATCGACCCGCTCAGGCTCGTCGTCGTGAAGCTGTAGATGCCGAGGATCATGAAGCCGAAGTGGCTCACCGAGGTGTAGGCGACGAGCCGCATGAGGTTGCGCGACGCGAGGGCCCCGAGCGCCCCCCACAGGATGGACAGCACGGCGAACCACGTCATGAACGGCGCGACCCACTGGCTGGCCTCGGGGAACAGGGTGAGGCAGAACCGGATCATGCCGAACGTGCCGATCTTGTCCAGCACGCCGACCAGCAGCGTGGCCGTGCCGGGCGTGGACTGCTCGGCGGCATCCGGGAGCCACGTGTGGACGGGCACCATCGGTGCCTTCACGACGAAGGCCACGAGGAGGCCCGCCATGAGCCAGCGGCCGACATCGCCCGACAGGTCGAGCGTCGCCAGGTCGGCGACCAGGTAGGACGGCTGCCCCGCGGACGCGCTCACGGCGTACAGACCCACCACCGAGGCCAACATGATGAGACCACCGGCCAGGCTGAAGATCAGGAACTTGACCGCTGCGCGGCCCCGCTGCGGCCCTCCGAAGCCGATCATGAGGAAGTAGACCGGGATGAGGGTGGCCTCGAAGAACAGGTAGAAGAGCAGCAGGTCGGTGGCCGTGAACACGAAGATCGCCAGGCCCTCGAGGATCAGGACGAGGGCGAAGTAGGCCTGCGCGCTCCAGCGGGCCCCCGGCAGATCCCACTCCGCCAGCAGGACGAGCGGCACCAGGACCACGGTGAGCAGCACCATGGCCGCGCCCATGCCGTCCAGGTCGAGCGCCCACCAAGCGCCGAACGCGCGGATCCACGGCAGTTGCTCGGCCAGCGTGACGCCGGTGGCGTGCATCCACACGACCGCGATGCCGAGGGCGAGGGTCGCGATGCTGGCGGCGAAGCCGAGGGTGCGCGCCGCCCCCCTGCCCATGGGCAGGAGCAGCAGCAGGCCGGCCACCAGCGGCAGCAGCCCCAGGAAGGTGAGCCAAGGGAATGTCATGACAACTCCTGTCTCAGCCGAGCTGGCTGAGGATCAGCACGACACCGACGGCGAGGACGCCGAACAGCATCATGAGGGCGTAGCTGCGCGCGTACCCGGACTGCACCCGCCGGACCATGGCGGACAGGCCACCGAAGGCCCGTCCGGTGCCGTCGGCGGCACCGTCGATCCCGACGCGGTCGGTCACGTCCACGGCGTGGGCGGTCGCGACGGTCGGGCCGGTGAACAGCAGGCCGTTGGCCTGATCGGCGAAGAGCACGTTGCGGCCGGCGAGCGTGATCGGGTTGCGGGTGGCGGGGGCGACGCGCGGGATCGGGCCGCGTCCGAACACGAACCAGGACAGCGCGACGCCGACGGCGACCACGGCCATGGTGAGCAGGCCGACCGGGGTCGGAACCAGGCTCAGCTCGTGCGGGTGGACGCCCAGCGCGGGCTCCAGCCAGCCCTGGATCCAGTTGTTCATCACGATGCCGGCGCCGACGCTGAACACGGCCAGCACGATCAGCGGGATCGTCATGACCTTGGGCGACTCGTGGGGGTGCACGCCCTCGTCCCAGCGGCGCTCGCCGAAGAACGTCATGAGCATCAGCCGCGTCATGTAGAAGGCGGTGATGCCGGCGCCGATGAGGGCGCACAGGCCGACCACCAGGTTGTGCTCGAAGGCCGCCTCGATGATGTGGTCCTTGCTGAAGTAGCCGGAGAACAGCGGGAACCCGATGATGGCCAGGTAACCCATCGCGAAGGTCCAGAACGTCACCTTCATCGCGGTGCGCAGGGCGCCGTAACGGCGCATGTCGACACCCTCGTGCATGCCGTGCATGAGCGAGCCCGCCCCGAGGAACATGTTGGCCTTGAAGAAGCCGTGGGTGAGCAGGTGGAAGATGGCGAACGCGTAGCCGGCCGGCCCGATGCCCGCGGCGAGCATCATGTAGCCGATCTGGCTCATGGTGGAACCGGCGAGCACCTTCTTGATGTCATCCTGCGCGCAGCCAATCCAGGCGCCCGCGAGCAGCGTGACGGTGCCGACCACCACGACGGCGGTCTGGGCGATCGGTGCGAGCTCGAAGATCGCGTGGCTGCGGACGACCAGGTAGACGCCCGCGGTGACCATCGTGGCGGCGTGGATGAGGGCCGACACGGGGGTGGGGCCCTCCATCGCGTCGAGCAACCAGGCCTGCAGCGGCACCTGGGCGGACTTGCCGCACGCGCCGAGCAGCAGCGCGAACCCCATGACCGTCACCCAGAAGCCGGGCGCCTCCGCGACACCGGCGTTCACGACGGCGAACGAGCTGGAGCCGAACAGGGCCAGCATCGTGAAGATCGCGATGAGCATGCCGAGGTCACCGACGCGATTCATGACCAGCGCCTTGACGCCGGCGGCCGCAGCGGCCGGCTTGTGCTGCCAGAAGCTGATCAGCAGGTAGGACGCCAGACCGACCCCCTCCCAGCCGACGAACAGCACGAGGTAGTTGTCGGCCAGCACCAGCACCAGCATGGCGGCGATGAACAGGTTGAGGTAGGCGAAGAAGCGACGGCGACGGGCGTCGTGGGCCATGTACCCGATGGCGTAGATGTGGATCAGGCTGCCGACGCCCGTGATGAGCAGGGCGAACAGGATCGAGAGCTGGTCCACCAGCAACCCGACGCCGAACTCCCACTCCCCCGTGCTGAACCACGTGTAGAGCGGCAGGGAGACGCGTCGCACGCCCGGGTCGTTGATCAGCATCGAGGTGAAGACCGCGAGCGCCACCCCGAAGGAGACGATGACCGCGGCGGTCGCCAACAGGTGGCCCCAGGCGTCCGACACCCGGCCCGCGAGCAGCAGCACGGCCGCCGAGAGCGCAGGCACGGCGATCATGAGCCACAGGTGGGCGTACATGCCGGTCGCCGCGACCGGTTCGACGATGGTCTCGAGAAGGATCACGTCAGCCACCTCAGAGCTTCAGCAGGTTGGCGTCGTCGACCGAGGTCGAGCGGCGGGTCTTGAAGATCGACACGATGATCGCCAGGCCGACGACGACCTCGGCGGCCGCGACGACCATCACGAAGAAGGTCGCCACCTGCCCGTCCAGGCCGCCGTGGATGTGCGAACCGGCGACGAGCACGATGTTGGTCGCGTTCAACATGAGCTCCACACACATGAAGGCCACGAGCGCATTGCGGCGCACGAGGACGCCGACCGCGCCGATGGAGAACAGGATCGCCGCG
This sequence comes from Propioniciclava soli, assembly GCF_038502305.1. NCBI lineage: Bacteria > Bacillati > Actinomycetota > Actinomycetes > Propionibacteriales > Propionibacteriaceae > Propioniciclava > Propioniciclava soli. The sequence continues at coordinate 940,119 of NZ_CP115965.1, read as the reverse complement.
AGGATGAGGTAGTTCTCGGGGTTCATCACCGGGCTCACTCCTCGTCCTCGTCGTCGTCCGCGACGGCCTCGATGGCCGCGAAGGTCTCGTTGGTCACCTTGGCCAGGGCGGGGGCGTCCAGCGAGGCCCCGCGCAGGATGAGGGTCTGCGAGAGCGACTTCTCGGCGACCGACCCGTCGGGCAGCAGCGCCGGGGCGCCGATGGCGTTGGTGTGGGCGTACACGCCAGAGTTGGGCAGCGGGCCGGGGTGCTCGCCGCTGGTGCGGTAGGCGGCCATGCGATCCGCGGCCATCTCGCGCTGCCGCTTCTTGGGCGTGACGCGCTGGTGGTGTGCCAGCAGCATCGCGCCCACGGCGCCGCTGATGAGCAGGGCCGAGGTCAGCTCGAACACGAAGACGTAGCGGCCGAACAGCAGTTCGGCGAGGCCCTCGACGTTGCCGCCGCGCGCGGCGTTCGCCTCGATCGTGGTGACCGGCGGGTTCACCACCGCCCCGCCGACCGCGAAGACCAGCAGGGCGGCCGCGCCGATGCCGGCGAGGATGGCGAGGAAGCGCTGACCCTTGAGCGTCTCGACGACCGAGTCGGGGGTGTCGACGCCGACCATCATCAGCACGAACAGGAACATCATCATCACCGCACCGGTGTAGACGATGACCTGGATCATCGCCAGGAACGGCGCGTCCATCGACGCGTACAGCACGGCGAGGCTGATCATCGACACCGCCATCCCGAGCGCGGCGTACACCGCGCGGCGGGCGAAGACGAGCCCGAGGGCACCGAGGATCGCGATCGGCGCCGCGATCCAGAAGGTCACCTCCGCCCCCGTCACGAGCGGAACCATGGCCGGGTTCACGATGTGGCCCCCTTCGCCTCGACGGGACCGGTCCGCGTGTCCGGGACGCCGGTGGGGGGCAGGCCGAGGAAGTAGTCCTTCTCGTCGAGACCCAGGCGGCGCGGGTGCGGCGGCTCCTCCATGCCCGGCAGCAGCGGGGCGAGGAGGCGGTCCTTGGTGTAGATCATCTTCTCCCGCGAGGTGTCCGCGAGCTTGAAGTCGTTGGTCATCGTGAGGGCCCGCGTCGGGCAGGCCTCGATGCACAGGCCGCACAGGATGCAGCGCAGGTAGTTGATCTGGTAGACGCGGCCGTAGCGCTCCCCCGGGGAGTAGCGGTCGGCCTCGGTGTTGTCCGCGCCCTCGACGTAGATCGCATCGGCGGGGCACGCCCACGCGCACAGCTCACAGCCGACGCACTTCTCCAGCCCGTCGGGCCAGCGGTTGAGCTGGTGCCTGCCGTGGAAGCGCGGCGCGGTGACCTTCTCGCGTCCCTTCTGCGGGTAGCCCTGCGTGAAGGTCTTGCGGAAGATGGTCTTGAAGGTGACGCCGAAACCGGCCCACGCGTCGAACAGTCCCATCACTGTCCCTCTCGGTAGTCGTCGGACGCCACCGGCGCCACGGTGTCGGGCTCCGGCTCACCGCGCACCACGCCGGCGAGCTCGGGGAGCTCCTGGCCGGGCAGTGGCGGAACGGGGTACCCGCCGGCGAAGGCGTCGACCTCGCCCGCCGGAATGTCCTCCAGGTCGCGCTCCTCGTCGTTGCCCCCCAGGAAGAACAGGGCGACCAACGCGAGGGCCGCAGCACCGATGATGATCCACACCACCGGGCCCTGCAGCAGGCCGTGGTTCATGAGACCCCGCACGAGCGCGATCAGCATGATCCACGCCAGCGAGATCGGGATCAACCACTTCCACCCCAGCGCCATGAACTGGTCGTAGCGGAACCGCGGCAGCGTGCCGCGCAGCCACACGAAGAAGGAGATGAGGAGCTGCACCTTCAGCATGAACCAGAGCAGCCCCCAGTAGCCGGAGTCGATGCCCGGGATCAGCGCCAGGGGCCACGGGGCGTGGTAGCCGCCGAGGAACAGCGTGGTCGCCACCGCCGACACGGTCGCCATGTTGATGTACTCGGCGAGGAAGAAGATGGCGTAGCGGAAGCCGTTGTACTCCGTCAGGTGGCCCGAGACGAGCTCGGACTCGCACTCGGGCAGGTCGAACGGCGCCCGGTTGGTCTCGCCGACCATCGAGATGACGTAGATGATGAACGACGGCGCCAGGAGCAGCCAGTACCACTGCTGCAGCCCGAGGAAGCCCTCGCCGATCAGCGGGCGGGCCTGCGCCGCGACGATCTCAGAGGTCGACATGGTGCCGGAGTACAGGAACACCGCCACGAACGACAGGCCCATGGAGATCTCATACGAGATCATCTGCGCCGAGCTGCGCAGCGAGCCGAGCAGCGAATAGGGCGACTGGGAGCTCCAGCCGGCGAGCACGAACCCGTACACGGCGACCGACCCCATTGCGAGGATCAGCAGCGCGGAGACGGGCATGTCGGTGACCTGCAGGCGCGTCGCGACGCCGAACATGTTCACCTCGCCGCCCAGCGGGATGACCGACCAGGCGGTGAACGCCGTCACACCCGCCAGCAGCGGGGCGATGGAGAACAGCACCTTGTCGACCATGCCCGGCGCGAAGTCCTCCTTGAACATCAGCTTCAGGCCGTCGCCGAGCGCCTGGCCGAGGCCACCGAGCCACGTCGGGTTCATGATCGGGCCGAGGCGGTGCTGCATCTTGGCGACCAGCCGCCGCTCGTACCAGACGTTGAAGATCGTCCACGTCAACAGCAGGACGACCACGCCGATCACCTTGATCAGCACGATCCACCACGGATCATTGCCGAAGATCGAGATGTCCTGGGGGTTCATGCCGCACCTCCGTTCACCTGCACCGATTCACCGGGCGTCACGGCGAGTTCGCCGAGACCGACACCGGCCACGTTCCCGGGGACCCAACAGACCCCGTCCACCATCGAGGGCGTCACGACCAGCGGCAGCTCCCACACGCCGTTGCCCGCCGCCACCGTCACCTGGTCGCCGTCGGCCAGCCCGAGGCCGGACGCCGTCGCCTCGCTGAGGCGCGCCACGGGCCGCTTGGCGGTCGCGAGCAGCGCCTCGGAGCCGTCATTGCCGGCCGAGCCGTCGATGAGCAGGCGCCACGAGCCGAGCACGAGGCCCGTGCCCACGCCGGAGGCGGCTGCCTCCGCGGGTGCGGCGGCGCGCTCGCCCTCCCAGACGCCGAGCTCGGTGAGCTCCGCCTTGGCCCCGCTCGCCCGGCGGACGCCGAGGTCGGAGCCCAGCGCGTCGGCCAGCATCGCCAGCACCCGCAGGTCAATCATGGCCGAGCGCGCCTGACGGTTCACCCGGTTCACGCGCCCCTCGCGGTGCTCCCAGTTCACGAACGTGCCCGACTGCTCCTCGATCAGATCGACCGGCAGCACCACGTCGGCCCGCTCCGCGACCTCGGACAGCCGCGTCTCCAGGCTCAGCACGAAACCGGCCCCCTCGAGGGAAGCCCGGGCCGCCTCGGCGTCCGCGAAGTCCGTCGGCTCGACGCCGGCCACCACGAGCGCGGCCAGGCTGCCGGTTCCGGCGGCATGCAGCATCGCGCCGGCGTCCAGGCCTGGCGTCGTCGGCAGCGTCGGCACCGCCCACGCGGCCTGCACGTCCACCCGGGCGCTCGCGTCGGTCACGGGACGCCCCCCGGGCAGCAGGTTCGGCAGGCAGCCGGCCTCGACGGCACCGCGATCCCCCGCCCGCCGCGGCACCCAGGCCAGGCGGGCGCCGGAGCGACCGGCCAGCTCGAGCAGGGCCGTGAACGTCCCGAGCGAGGAGGCGGCCCGCTCGCCGACCAAGATCACCGTGTCGGCGTCCGCGTCCAGCTTGCCGACGACCTCGGCCTCCGTCCCGGGGACCGTCGGCACCAGGTGGGCACCCAGCTTCTCCGCGCCGTTGCTGGCGAACGGGGCGACGGTGACGACCTTCAGCTTCTTCTTGCGCACGGCCTTGCGGAGGCGCAGGAAGACGATGGGGCTCTCCTCCTCCGGCTCGAACGCGACGCAGATCACCTGGGACGCGTTTTCCAGGTCGGCGTAGGTGACGCCCTCGCCCACCGTGCGTCCGGCCACGGCGTGCGCCAGGAACTGGCCCTCCTCCAACGAGTGGGGCCGGGAGCGGAAGTCGACGTTGTTGGTGCCGAGCACGACCCGGGCGAACTTGGCGTAGCCGTAGGCGTTCTCGAGGGTGAGGCGTCCGCCCGTGAGCACACCGACGCTGCTGCCCGCGCGGCGCAACCCGGCCACCGCGGCGTCGATCGCCTCGGGCCAGGACGCCGGCCGCAGCACGCCGCCGTCGCGGACGAGCGGGCTGGTCAGCCGGTCGGCCAGGCGGCCGGAGTGGAAGGCGAACCGGCCACGGTCGCAGTTCCACTCCTCGTTGACCTCGGGGGCGTTGCCCGCGAGACGCCGCTTCACCTGGTAGTGCCGGTGGTCGGTGCGGAGCTGGCAACCCGAGGCGCAGATCTCACAGGTCACCGGTGTCGACACGAGGTCGAACGGCCGGGCCTGGAAGCGGTAGTCGGCGCTGGTCAGCGCGCCGACCGGGCAGATCTGGATGACGTTGCCGGAGAAGTAGCTGTCGTACGGCTTGTCCTCATAGAAGCCGACCTGCTGCAGCGCGCCGCGCTCGACGAGCGCGATGAAGGGGTCGCCGGAGATCTGCTCGGAGAACCGAGTGCACCGCGCGCACAGCACGCACCGCTCCCGATCGAGCAGCACCTGGGCCGAGATCGCGACCGGCTTCGGGAACGTCCGCTTGACCCCCAGGTACCGCGACTCGGCGGGGCCGTGGCTGAGCGCCTGGTTCTGCAACGGGCACTCGCCGCCCTTGTCGCAGATCGGGCAGTCGAGCGGGTGGTTGATGAGCAGCAGTTCGAGCATGCCCGTCTGCGCCTTGTCGGCCACGGGGCTGCTCACCTGCGTCTTGATCTGCATGTTCGGCGCCACCTCGAGGGTGCAGGACGCCTGCGGCTTCGGCATGCCGCGTCCGTTGCCCATGTCGGGCACCTCGACCATGCACTGGCGGCACGCGCCGACCGGGTCGAGCAACGGGTGGTCGCAGAAGCGCGGGATGTCGACGCCGATCATCTCGGCCGCCCTGATGGCGAGCGTGCCCTTCGGCACCTGCACCTCGGTGCCGTCGATGAAGACGCTGATCAGGTCGCTGGTGGCGACCTCGGCCGCCTTGGCCTCGACGCTCATGCGTGGGCTCCCTTCGGTGCGGCGAACAGGGCGCTGCGTTCGTAGGGGAACAGCTCCCACGCGGGCGTGGTGTAGCCGGCCTCGAACTCGGAGCGGAAGTGCTTCACGGCGCTGGTGACGCAGGCGACGGCGCCGTCCGCCAGGGCGCAGAACGACTTGCCACCGATGTTGTCGCACAGGTCGAGCATCTTCTCGATGTCGCCCTCGACGGCGGTGCCGGCCTCGAAGCGCTGCAGCAGCTGCACCAGCCACCAGCTGCCCTCGCGACACGGCGTGCACTTGCCGCACGACTCGTGCTTGTAGAACTCCACCCAGCGCAGCGTGGTGCGCACCACCGAGGTGGTCTCGTCGAAGACCTGCAGGGCCTTGGTGCCGAGCATGGTGCCGGCGGCGGCGGCACCCTCGTAGTCGAGCGGGATGTCGAGGTGTTCCGCGGTCAGGATCGGCGTCGAGCTGCCGCCCGGCGTCCAGAACTTGAGCTCGTGGCCCTCGCGGACGCCGCCGGAGAGCTCGATGAGCTGCCGCAGCGTGATGCCCAGGGGCGCCTCGAACTGGCCGGGACGCTGCACGTGCCCGGAGAGCGAGTACAGGGTCATGCCCTTCGACTTCTCGGTGCCCATCGAGGCGAACCACTCCGCGCCGTTGGCGATGATGCTCGGCACCGACGCGATCGACTCGACGTTGTTGACCACCGTGGGGCACGCATACAGGCCGGCCACCGCCGGGAACGGCGGGCGCAGGCGGGGCTGGCCGCGGCGTCCCTCGAGCGAGTCGAGCAACGCGGTCTCCTCGCCGCAGATGTACGCGCCGGCGCCGGCGTGCACGACCACGTCGAGGGAGTACCCCGAGCCGAGCACGTTCTTGCCGATGTACCCCGCCGAGTAGGCCTCGCGCACCGCCTGCTGCAGCCGGCGGACCACGTGGACCACCTCGCCGCGCACGTAGATGAAGGCGGCCTCGCAGCCGATCGCGTAGCTGGCGATGATGACGCCCTCCACCAGCGTGTGCGGCGAGGCCATCATCAGCGGCATGTCCTTGCACGTGCCGGGCTCGGACTCGTCGGCGTTCACCACGAGGTACTTGGGGTTCGGGTTGTCCTGCGGCACGAAGCTCCACTTCATGCCGGTCGGGAAGCCGGCCCCGCCGCGACCGCGCAGCCCGGCGTCCTTCACCGTGCCCATGACGTCGGCCGGGGTGCGGCCGAGGGCCTTGCGCAACCCCTGGTAGCCGCCGGTGCGCTCGTAGTTCGTGATCTTCCACGCGCGCTCGTCGGCCCAGTTGGCCGACAGCACGGGGGTCAGCAGATCGGTCACTGCGCCTCCTCCTGGGTCGTCTCGGACGCCTGCACCGCGCGAGCGGGGGGTGCGCTCCACCCGCGATCGGCCGCGATGTCCAGGCCGAGCAGGGACGCGTGCCCCGCCGCCGGCCCCTCGTCGGCCCGACCGTCGGGGAAGCCGGCGAGCACCCGCTCGGTCTCCTTCCAGCCGACCAGCTCCGCACCGCGCGTGGAATGGACGACACGCCCGGCGGCGAGATCCTCGATCAGCCGGTTCGCGGACTCGGGGGTCATGTTGTCCATGAACTCCCAGTTGACCATCATGACGGGCGCGAAGTCGCACGCCGCGTTGCACTCGACGCGCTCCAGGCTGAACAGGCCGTCGGGGGTCGTCTCGCCCTCGCCGATGCCCAGCTTCTGCTCCACGACGTCCATCAGGATGTCGCCGCCCATCACCGCACAAAGCGCGGTCGTGCAGACGCCGACGTGGTGCTTGCCGCCGGGGCGCCGCTTGTACATCGTGTAGAACGTCGCGACCCCGGAGACCTGGGCGGCGGTGATGCCGAGCACCTCCGCGCACGCCTGGATGCCGGCCGGCGACACCCGGCCGTCCACGGACTGCACCAGGTGCAGCATCGGCAGGAGCGCCGAGCGCGCCTGGGGGTACCGCTCGGCGAGCTGACGCATCTCGGCGATGGTCTCCTCGGTGATGTTCGTGCTCGTGTCGGCCATGTCGACCGAGCCCGACTCCGGGAACCAGCTCTGGAATTCGTGTCCCCGGACGCCGCCGTGGCTTGCGCTCGCGTCCGCTCGCACTGACTCATTCGAACCGCTCACCGGTCGACACCTCCCATGACGGGGTCGATGGAGCCGACGGCGACGACGACGTCGGAGATCATGCCGCCCTCGCACTGGATCGGCACGGACTGCAGGTGGTTGAACCCTGGATCCCGCATGTGGGCGCGGTGCGGCCGCGTGCCCCCGTCGGAGACGACGTGGCAGCCGAGCTCCCCCTTCGGGGACTCGATCGGCACGTAGGCCTGCCCGGCGGGCACGCGGAACCCCTCGGTCACCAGCTTGAAGTGGTGGATGAGGGCCTCCATCGACTCGCCCATGATGTGGCGGATGTGCTCGTTGCTGTTGCCCTGCCCGTCCGGGCCCACCGCCAGGTCGGCCGGCGAGCCGATCTTGAGGTCGTCCACCATCACGGGCATGCCGACGGACTGCTCCAGCCGCTCCGCGCACTGCCGGACGATCTTGAGCGACTGCCACATCTCATCGAGCCGGACGCGGAAGCGCGCGTAGGCGTCCGCACCGGCCCAGCCGTCCTCGGGCCGCCAGGCGCACACCTCGAAGTCGTAGGTCTCGTACCCGCAGTACGGCTGCGCCTTGCGCAGATCGGCCGGCAGGCCGGTCGCGCGCAGCATCGGGCCGGTGACGCCGAGCGCCATGCAGGCGGTCAGGTCCTGGTGGCCGACGCCCATCATGCGGCCCTGGAAGATCGGGTTCTCGTTGCAGAACAGCGCGTACTCGGGCAGGTGGTCCTCGAGCCACTTGATGAGGTCGCGCAGCTGGGCGAGGCCCGACTCCGGCAGGTCGTTGGCGACGCCCCCGGGGCGGATGTAGGCGTGGTTCATGCGCAGGCCCGTGACGGCCTCGAAGAAGTCCAGGATCATCTCGCGCTCGCGGAAGCCGATCGTCATCACCGTCAGCGCGCCGATCTCCATGCCGCCGGTGCCGACGGCCACGAGGTGGGACGCGATGCGGTTGAGCTCCATCATGAGCACCCGGATCTCGTTGGCGCGCTGCGGGATCTTGTCCTCAATGCCCAGCAGGCGCTCGACGGCGAGGCAGTAGGCCGCCTCGTTGAACAGCGGGGCCACGTAGTCCATGCGCGTCACGAACGTGGAGCCCTGCGCCCAGGTGCGGTACTCCATGTTCTTCTCGATGCCGGTGTGCAGGAAGCCGATGCCGGGTCGGACGCTCAGCACGGTCTCGCCGTCGCACTCCAGGATCAGGCGCAGCACGCCGTGGGTCGACGGGTGCTGCGGGCCCATGTTGATGACGAGCGTCTCGTCGCCACGCTCCGCCTGCTCCTGCGCGATCTCGGCCCAGTCGCCGCCCTGGGACGTGTAGACCGTGCCAGTGGTCGGCTCCTCACCGGGGGCCGCGTAGTAGTCCGTGCTCGCTGCTGTGCTCACTCCACACCTCGCTGCTGGTTTCGCTGGTGCCTCATCGGTAGGTCCTCCGCTGGTCCGGGGGCGGCACGACGGCGCCCTTGTACTCGACCGGGATGCCGCCGAGCGGGTAGTCCTTGCGCTGCGGGTGACCGACCCAGTCGTCGGGCATGAGAATGCGGGTCAGGGACGGGTGGCCGTCGTAGACGATGCCGAACATGTCCCAGGCCTCGCGCTCGTGCCAGTCGGCGGCCGGGTAGAGGCTGCAGACGCTGGGGACGTGCGGGTCGGCGTCCGGGCAGGTGGTCTCCACCCGCAGCCGCCGGTTGTGGGTCCACGACCCCAGGTGGTAGACGCTGTGCAGCTCGGCGCCGGCATCGTTGGGGTAGTGGACGCCCGACACGCTGGCGCAGAGCTCGTAGCGCAGCGCCGCGTCGTTGCGCAGGTGCTCCAGCACCGCCAGGAGCCGCTCGCGGCGCACGTGCACGGTCAACTCGCCGCGGTCGAACACGACGAGGGTGAACGGATCACCCTCCAGCTCCTCCAGGCGCGCGACGACGCGCTCGTGGTCGCCCGGCAGGGGGCGCGGCGAGGCCGTGGGCCGCCACACCTCGCGGACGATCTCGCCGTAGCCGGAGGTGTCGGGCGAGCCGTCGCTCCACATGCCGCGGCGCGTCGCCGGGGCGACGACCGGCTGCTCGCTGGGCTGGGCGTCCTCACGCTCCAGGCCCGCACCGGGCGCCGAGCCGTTGTCGGCAACGGGCTCGTCGACCGTCTTCTCCTCGCCCGGCAGGTTGGCGCCGGGGGTGGGCTGACCGCTCATCGCAGGAGACCCTTCTGCTCGATGGTGGCCGGCGCGACGAGCGCGAGCTCCTCGAGATCCTCCAACACCTTGGCCCGGTGCTTGCCCATCGGGTCGTTGAGCACGATCTGGCGCAACTTGAACATGCCGTCGATCAGCATGTCGGGCCGCGGCGGGCAGCCGGGCACGTAGATGTCCACCGGCACGATGTGGTCGCCGCCCTGCACCACGGCGTAGTTGTTGAACATGCCACCCGAGCTGGCGCAGACCCCCATGGCCATGACCCACTTGGGGTTGGGCATCTGGTCGTACACCTGCCGCAGGACGGGCGCCATCTTCTGGCTCACCCGGCCCGAGATGATCATCAGGTCGGCCTGGCGCGGCGACGCGCGGAACACCTCCTGGCCCCAGCGCCCGGCGTCGAAGCGCGGCGCGCCGTAGGTCATCATCTCGATGGCGCAGCAGGCCAGGCCGAACGTGGCCGGCCAGAACGACGTGCGGCGCATCCAGCCCGCGACGGCCTCGACCGTGGTGGTCAGCACGCCCTCTTCGGGAAGCGCGTCCTCGATACCCATGGTTGTCCGTTTCCTCTCAGGCGCCTTCAGTCCCACTCCATGCCGCCGCGCCGGTACTCGTAGTAGTACGCGATGCAGAGCAGGAGGAGGAAGACGATCATGGTCAGGATCGTGAACATGCTCAGTTGATCGAACGCGACCGCCCATGGGTAGAGGAAGGCGATCTCGATGTCGAACACCAGGAACATCATCGCGGTGATGTAGTACTTGACCGGGAAGCGGCCACCGCCGGCCGCCTTGGGCGTCGGGTCGATGCCGCACTCGTACGGCATGTACTTGCTCTTGTTGTAGCGCTTGGGGCCCACCACGAGGGAGAGCAGGATCATCACGCCGAGCAGGGCTGCCGAGAAGAACAGCACCCCGAGAATCGGAATGTAGGGGCTCATGACAGCGGGTGTCCCTTCCGGTCGACGTTCATGCGGACGGCGCCATTCTCGACAGTGACGTGAGCATCTTGTCCATCCAGTCCCCGTCGTCGGTGTCGTACAGGTGGGCCAGCATCTTCATCGTGAACTTCATCAACGTGGGTCTGGGCAAACCGTATCGCGTGCACAGGGCCATCACCTCGGGACGCTCGATGAGGGAAACAAACACCTGCCCGAGGCGGTAGTAGCCGCCCCACTCGGCCGACAGGCGCGACGCGTAGCCCTCCAGCGCGCGCTCGGCCGCAGGCGTGCCGAAGCCGCGGCTGCGGGCGTCCGCCACGGCGTCGGCCGCCATCTCGGCGGCCTCCATCGCGTAGGGGATCCCCTCGCCGTTGAACGGGCTCACCATGCCGCCGGAATCCCCGACGAGCAGGAGGCCGCGCCCGTAGGCCGGCTTGCGGTTGAAGCTCATGGGCAGCGCCGCGGAGCCCACGCCGCCGATCTGGTTCTCGGGCGTGAAGCCCCACTCCGGCGGGGTGTTGCGGACCCACGTGTTCAGCAGGTCGCGGAAGTTGACCTTCTGGCTGGACGCCGTGCTGCTCACGGTGCCCATGCCCACGTTCACCGTGCCGTCGCCCAGGGCGAACACCCAGCCGTAACCGGGCAACAGGTGGGAGCGGCCGGGCTCGCCGTCCCACAACTGCAGGTGGCTCTCCATCCACGCGTCGTGCGTGCGGGCCTCGCTGCGGTAGTAGGTGCGCACCGCGACGCCCATCGGGCGCTTGCGGTTCTTTTCCAGCCCCATCCCGAGGGCCAGGCGGGAGGAGTTGCCGTCGCAGGCCAGCGTGACCCGCGCGCGGAACGTGCGGCCGTCCTTGGCCCGGACGCCGACGATGCGCTCCCCCGCCAGGATCGGCTCGCTCACCGTCGTGTCCTCGTACAGGTGGGCGCCGGCGTCGGTGGCGAGCCGGGCGAGCAGGTGGTCGAAGTCCGCGCGCGGACGGGTCAGCCCGTAGTTCGGGAACGACTCCAGCTCGGGCCACGGGAAGTGGAAGGGCTCACGCCGCGCGCCGTAGGTGCGCAGGCCGACGTTGTGCTTCCAGCCCGCGGCCTCGCTCACGTCGACGCCGAGGCGGACGAGTTGCTTGGTGGCCCGCGGCGTCAGCCCGTCCCCGCACACCTTGTCGCGGGGGAAGCGTGCCTTCTCGAGCAGGGCCACGTCGAGACCCCGGCGGGCCAGCCACGTGGCCGCGGTCGAGCCGGCGGGGCCGGCACCGACGACGATCACATCGGCCTCGACCGCATCCCCGGAGCGAACCGGTGCGGCGGAGTCCTCCTGCGTCATCGATCCGTCACCCTCCCACGCTCGCCCTGCCATCGGTCCGGGGGTCAGTCTAGGCAGTTGGTCCGACAATCGCCATTTGCCCCTCCGGGCGGCATCGCGGCCTGTCACGCGGCCTTTTTGATCACCTGCGCGTTGGCTATTTCCGACGCGCCGTGGCCCGGCGCTGCCCCGCCGCCGTGGCCCCGGTGGGCCGGGGTCGGGGCGTGCTCCCGGCCGGCCCTCCGCCGGGGCGTGCCGCGGGCCGGGACGCCTTGCCCTTCGCCCGGTTGCGCTCCTCCTCGAGGGCGGCGCGCTGCTCGGCGGCCTCCTCGGTCATCTCCGCGGTGTTGATCCCGGCGGTGAGGAAGCCCGCCACCACGGCCGCCAGCGCCACCGCCCACACGGGCGCCACGTCGAGCAGGAGCGGGGCGGTCACGAGCGCCACCATGTCGAAGCCACGCAGCAGGTTGAAGATCAAGGTGGGCGGCACGGCGCCCGAGCTGGTGGCCAGCATGGGCACCTGGAAGTCGACGGGGCGGGCCGTCTGCCACCGCATGGCCCCCAGCAACCCGGCCGCCGCCGTCGCGAGCGCCGCGAGGGACGCCTCCAGCGGTGCCCGGGCCACCCCGCCGAGGATGCCGGCCATCGAAGGCGTCACCAGCGCGCACCACACGGCCGCGAGCAGGGCAGGCACCACCGAGGTCGCGAGGCGGATCTGGCGGGTGGAGAACGGCAGCGTCCGGGCGAGCCCGCTGGTCCGCGACAGCACGCGCAGGGCGCCGAACAGCGGGATCAGCGCCACCATCAGCGCGATGGCGCCCAGCAGGGGGGAAGCCAGGCCGAGGCCGATGGCGTCCAGGGCGTACGGCACCAGGGCCGCTCCCAGCACGCCGAACAGCGGGCGGGGGAAGCGCGCGAGGCGCTGCACGTCGCGCCACACCAGGGCGAAGACCTCGGTGCCCCGGCCCCGGGTGGGGCGGACGTGCCCGCGGGCGGCCGCCTCGCGCTCGACCAAGATGTCGCGGGCCAGGCCGAAGTCGAGGGCGAACATCGCGCCCTGCATGCTGCTCACCAGCGACCCGCCGCTGGTGAGCCGCGCCCGGGGAATGACGTCCAGCCGGCGGTGGGCCAGCGTTCCGCACCCCAGCGCCAACAGCGCACCGGCACCGGCCAGCACCCAGACCGCCGCGTCCGGCACCGCGAACCGGCCGGCGGCCACCCAGCCCGCCGACACCGCCACCATCGCCGTGAGGGCGACCACGGCGCCGAGCGCCGCGACGGCCCGGACCAGGGCCAGCGGGCGCCGCCGGTCCCCCGACTGCGCGGCGGCGGCCCACGCCATGAGCCCGGCGCAGGACAACCCGGTCGCGGCGGCGAAGGCCGCGACGAGGTGGCCGGGCTCCCCGGCGAGCGCCGCCACGACGGCCTGCAGGGCGGCGGTGAGGAGCCCCGCCAGCACGATCACGCCCCACAACCGGGGCCGCAGCAGGCGGGCGCGTCCGATGGGGGCCTCCATGAGCCAGAACCCCTCGGCCGCCGAGGCGAGCACGGGGCCGAACAGGCGGGCGACGCCCAGGGTGAGGGCGCACAGCGCGAAGTACACCCCCCACGGGATCAGCGTGCGGCCGACCGCGCAGTCGGCCGTGGTGCAGGACGCCGCCGCGTGCTGGCTGCCGACGATCGCGTTCACGATCATGGCGCCCAGCAGCACGATGGTGAAGACGGCGAAGTAGGCATCGGAGAGGACCTGGCCGATCGTCCGCGTGGCCCTGCCGTGGCGCCAGTCCTTCATCAGGCCGTGCAGGGCGGCCTCGTCGACCCACTCGGGCTCGGCGTCGGGCAGAAAGGCAAAGTTCCAGTCCCGGCCCGCGTGGTCGGCGACGGTCTCCTCCGGTTCGGTCGCCACCGGCGCTGCCTCGGCGACGGTGGACGCCGAGCGCTTGCGCTGCTTCTTGCTCACGCGTCGGCCTCCCCCGCGCCCGGCGCCTCCGCGGCCACCCCGGCCGGCTCGGGGCCGACGACGTGGATCCGGCGGGTGGCGACGGCGTCCACCAGGTGCGGCTCGTGGGAGGCCATGATGATCGCCAGGCCGCGCTTGCGCTCCTCGACGAGGCGGTCCGCCAGCCAGGCGACGCCCTCGACGTCGAGGCGCTGCTCGGGCTCGTCCAGCACCAGCAGTCGGCGTGGCCGCACGAACGCGGTCGCGAGGGCGAGGCGTCGGCGCTGGCCGGAGCTCAGCGTGCCGGGCAGCTGGCCGGACTGGGGCACGAGCTGCACCTCGGCGAGCACGGCGTCCACGTGGGCGTCCGGCTCCGGGACGCCATGGGCGCGGGCCATGAGGTCGAGGTGTTCGACGACCGAGAGGTCGGGGAAGAAGTCGAGGTCGTCGATCACGGATGCCATGCCCCGGCGGATCTCCGGGTTCGTCTCGCTCATCCGGATGCCCTCGAACTCGACGCGCCCCGTGTCGGGCTTCTGGGCGCCGATCAGCATGCGCAGGATGGTAGACTTGCCCGCTCCGTTGCGGCCGGTCAACGCGACCGCGTCGCCCGCGTGCACGGTGAGGGAGAAGTCGGACACGATGGGGACCTCACCGAAGGTCTTGCTGATGCCGGACGCGGTGAGGACGACAGAACGGGACGCCATGGCGCCGATTCTCCCCCACCGCCCAACCCCGGTCCGACCCGGCGGGGCGGACGTGAGAAGATCGACGGCGTGGAGAAGTTCGATGCCCGGGCGACCCTGGCCAAGCGGCGCGCCGACGTGGCCGCCATGTTCGACGGGGTCGCGGGCCGCTACGACCTGATGAACGACCTGATGACCGGGGGGTTGCAGCGCCTCTGGCGCACCGCGACGGTGCGCGCGCTGGATCCCCGGCCCGGCCAGGTGATCCTCGACCTGGCGGCGGGCACCGGCACCTCGTCGCGTCCGCTCGCCGACGCCGGCGCCCTGGTCGTGCCCGCCGACCTGTCCTACCGCATGCTCGCCGAGGGCCGCCGGCGCCAGCCCGACCTCGGCTTCGTCAACGCCGACGCGCTGCAGCTGCCCTTCGCCGACGCCACGTTCGACGCCGTCACCATCAGCTACGGGCTGCGGAACGTGGAGGACACCCGCGCCGCCCTCGCCGAGATGCGGCGGGTCACCGCCCCCGGCGGCGTCGTCGTGATCAACGAGTTCTCCTCACCCACCCACCCGGCGTTCCGCACGGTCTACCGGGAGTGGATCGTCCGGGCCCTGCCCGCGCTCTCGGGGGTGTTCTCGTCCAACCCGCGCGCCTACGACTACCTCGCCGAGTCGATCCTCGGCTGGCCGGACCAGCCGGCGTTGGCCGCGCTCATGGCCGAGGCCGGCTGGCGTGACGTGGAGTGGAAAAACCTCTCGGGCGGCATCGTCGCCCTCCACCGGGCGGTGGCGTAGGGAACACCGGCCGTGTCCTTCGTCCTCGACGCCTACGCGGCGCGCAGCTGCCCGCTCAAGACCGTCAACGCGTTCACGCCGTCGCTCGTGGCGCCCAGCATCGCCCGGCCCGACCCGCCGTTCTTCCGCGACGCGGACGCGATCGAGGCCGACGTCGTGGCCCGGCTCCGAGCGGCGGACGTGCGCGTCCTCGACCTGCGCGCCACCCGCACCGCCTCGCGCGAGGAGGCGACCCGCTCATGCCTCGCCGCACTCGAGTCGGGGGCGGACGTGGTGATCGGCGGGCTGCTGCCCGCCGACGAGGCCGCGCACCGCACCGGGCGCCCGTCGCTGCTCGTGCGGGGCGAGGGCGGGTACCACCCGGTGCAGATCAAGTTCCACCGCGTGCTCGAGCGGGCGGACGCCGACGCACCGCCGCTGGTGGTCTCGCGGCTGGCCGCGCCCGGCACACCGCTCGAGCTGCCGGGGCGGCGGTTCCGATGGGGGACGCGGCTCAAGGCGGCCCTGCAGGTCGCGCACCACTGGCGCCTGCTGGAGGCGGCCGGCCTCGCCGCGGACGAGCCGTGGGCGGGTGTCATCGGCATCGACCAGGTGAACACCGAGCCCGAGGGGATGCGGGCCGACGTGGCGCCCGTCATCACGTGGCTCGATCTCGCGGCGCGGTGCGTGCCGCCCAGCACCCGCAACGTGGAGGTGCCCGCCGAGGAACCGTTGATCTCCACCCTGGCCCGCTACGACGACGAGCACGCCTACCGCGTCCGGCTCGCCGAGGCGGCGCTGGCGTCCTCGGGGCAGACCACCCTGCTCACGCCGATCGTCTCCCCGGAGTGCCGCGGTTGCGTGTGGCAGCCCCACTGCCAGGCCCAGTTGGACGCCGACGACGTGTCGCTGCGGATCAACAAGGCCCCGCTGGACGTGCACGAGGTGCGGACGCTGCGCCGCCTCGGCATCACCACCGTGGGCGAACTGGCCACCGCCGACCTGCCGACGCTGCTCGAGGCGTACCTGCCCCGCGTCAGCCACCGCACCGGGGGCGAGGAGCGCCTGCGCCGCGCGCACCGCCGGGCCCAGATGATGGACGCCGGCGTCGAGCTGGAGCGCACGAACGACGAGCCGCTCGACCTGCCGCGCCACGACCTCGAGATCGACATCGACATCGAGACCTCCGCCGACGACCGCGTGTACCTGTGGGGGTTCTGGGTGGACGACACCGCGGCCGGCGCCGGCCCGCGGTACGTGCACTTCAGCACCTTCGAGCCGCTCGACGACACCGGGGAGGCGGCCCTCGCGGCGTCCGCCTGGCGGTGGCTGCAGGAGCTGACCCAGGGTCGGGACGCGGCCGTGTACCACTACTCCGACTACGAGGTGTTGCGCATCGCGCGGCTCGCCGGCCGGGCCCCCGACGCGGCGTTGGGCGCCTGGGTGCGGGAGCTGACGGCGCAGCGCTTCGTGGACCTGTTCGCCGTCGTCCGCGAGCACTACCTCGGGGCGAACGGCCTGGGGCTCAAGGTGGTGGCGTCCGCGGTGACCGGGTTCGCCTGGCGTGACGAGGACCCGGGCGGCCTCAACAGCCAGAGCTGGCACGCCGACGCGGTCGGCCACGAGGACGCCGACGTCCGTGCCCTGGCGCGCGTCCGCGTGTTGGAGTACAACGAGGACGACGTGCGCGCCACCTGGCACCTGCGCCGCTGGCTGCGCGCGCAGGACGGGGCCTGAGGGCGTCCGGCCCTCAGAGGGCGCCGACCAGGCAGCCCAGCAGGACGCCGAGGGCGCCGGCCAGCTCGCCCAGCCCGGTGAGCTTGAGCACGCGGACCAACTCCGGCCCCACCGCTCCGAGGAGCACCAACCGCACCGGGCCGGCGAGCAGCACGACCATGACCAGCCCGAGCAACGCCCACCAGGTGCTCGTCGCCGCCACCTGGACGACCGCGAACACCCCGACGCCCACGAGGGCGACGTACAGCCAGCGCGTCCACCGCTCGCCGAGCCGGACGGCCAGGGTCCGCTTGCCGGCCACGGCGTCCCCGGCGCGGTCGCGCAGGTTGTTGGCCACCAGGATGGCCGCCGCCAGCGCCCCGCAGGCCACACCGCCCCACACCGAGGCGGCGGGCACCTCGCCGAGCTGGACGTAGGTGGTGCCGCACGTGGCCACCAACCCGAAGAAGACGAAGACGAACAACTCGCCCAGCCCGGCGTAGCCGTAGGGGCGGCGTCCGCCGGTGTAGAACCAGGCGGCGAGGATGCACACCGCGCCCACGGCCAGCAGCCACCAAGCGCTGGTGAGGACGACGAGGGCCAGCCCGGCGAGGGCGGCGACGCCGAAGCAGCCGAACGCCGCGGCCTTCACCACGGCCGCCGGGGCCGCGCCGGAGCCGACGAGACGCTGCGGGCCGACGCGGGCGTCGTCGGTGCCGCGGATGCCGTCGGAGTAGTCGTTGGCGAAGTTCACCCCCACCTGCAGCGCGAGGGCCACGACGAGGGCCAGCACCGCGTGCCCCGGACGCCAACCCCCGGCCCACAACGCGACCGCCGATCCCACCACCACGGGGGCGACCGCCGCCGGCAAGGTGCGCAGCCGGGCTCCCTCCAGCCACTGTCCTGCCGTCGCCATGCACCGACCTCCCGCATCCTGCGTCGCTTGTCCGCCGCCCAGTGTCCCACGCCGCGCCTTGGGGGCAGGCCTAGAGTGGGTGCGTGCCGCGCGTCCTGTTGGTTCTCCTCGTCGTGACCGTGACGGTCTACGCGTTGGTGGAGGCCTTCCAGTCCGACGCACGGGCCATCCGCCGGATGCCGCGCTGGCTGTGGGTGGCCGCCATCATCTGCCTCCCGGGTGTCGGTGCGGTCTGCTGGTTCCTGCTCGGACGCCCCGGCCCGGCGCTGCCGGGCGGCGCCCCGGGCCGTCCGCCGATCGCGCCCGACGACGACCCCGACTTCCTGCGCCGCCTCTGACGCCTCGGGCCGGCGCGCGTCACCTGCCCCCCAGCTGGCGTTTGGACCCGAGGAAATGGCGCCATGGCGCCATTTCCCCGGGTCCAAACGCTCAGACCTGGGGTTCCACCGGGGGCACGATGCCGTCCTCGACGGCGCGGCGGAACAGCTCCAGCTTGGACGCCGCGGGCCGGTCGACCTGGGTGTACTTGGCACGGATGCGCTTGAGGTACTCCTTCACCGAGTTCTCGGTGATGTAGAGCGTCCGGCCGATCTCGGGGATCTCCAGGCCGGCCGCGTACAGGCTCAGCACCTCGCGCTCGCGGGGGCCGAGCGCGGCCGCGACGTAGGTGGCGTCGCCCTCGATGGCCGACAGGATCTCCTGGCTGATCACCTGCTGCCCGGAGTGGACGGCGACGATGGCGTCGACCGTCTCGCTGATCGGGTCGGCCTTGCGGCACACGCCGTCCGCACCGCCGGCCAGCGCCCGGCGCAACAACCGAACGTTGTCGGCGATCGAGTACACCAGCACGCGGAAGCCCTCCGCGCGCAGCGTCTCGGCGTTGTCCTTCGGATCGGACCCGTCGCCCAGCTGCAGGTCGAGCAGCACGACGTCGACATCGGCGTAGTCGCCGTCGAGAAACCCCTCGACGGTCTCGGTGCCGCCGACGAACTGGACGCCCCGGGCGCCGGCCAGCGCGTGGCCCATGCCGACGCGGATGGCCTCGTGGTCGTCGATGATGGCCGTCTTGATGGGCTGGCTCGCGGCGGCGGGATCCGCCGGGGGTGTGGCCGGGGTCGAGGGCGTGGGGCGCAGGGGGGATGGGGGGCGCGGGGGGCGCACGGGGGGCGTGGGGGCGGGGGGCGTCATGCCTGGCTCACCGCAATCATTCCTTCGTTGTCGATGCGGGTCATGCGTGACCCGTGGTCGTTGATTTCAACGATGGTAACGGCTTCCTCGTATCCCTCCGGCGCCGTACGCGCCACGATCTTGCCCGAACGCGCGTCGCGCACCACCCCCTCGAGGTGGCGGAGCACCGCCCGCCGGGCCGCGTCGGGGAGCCGGGAGCCGCGGTTGTCGACCAGCGTCACCTGCACGCCGCGCAGGCGGGCCTCCATGATGGCGGCGCTGAGGGCCGGGCCGGTGAGGTTGGCGGCCTTGATGTTGTCGCGCAGCGTGCCCTCCAGGGCGAGGCACGCCTCGCGGTCGTCGGGGCCCAGCACCCCGGCCGGGTCCGCGATCTTGCTCAGCATGGGGTCCACTTGATCCCGCAAGTCGGTCAACCAGACCTCACGGAGCACGAGCTTGCCGAACGACGCGGCGCTGTGCGCCGACGACTCGTCGACGGCACGCTGGGCGACGTCCATGTCGCGCTGCACCTTCACGATCCACAGCGCCAACATTTCAACAATGGCGAGCCAACCGGCGGGGTTGAGCGCGAGGGCGACCTCGTTGAGCGGGTTGCCGCCCGGCATCGCGGCGACCATCACGATCGCTGCCGTCGCCAGCGCCAGCAACCACGCCGCCAGTCGGTGCCCGCCCGCACGCACGAGCACGGTGAGAATGCAAAGGGAGGCCACCCACCAGTCGGCGTGACCGCGGTCCACGCCCACCATCGCCTGGGCGCCGAGCAGGCCGATCGCGATGCCGACGCCGGTCGCCCCCCAGGCCCGCCAGGCGGGCTGGCGCCGCCCGAAACCCGAGATGACGAGCAGGGTGGAGAGGGCGACGAGCCCGACGGTCAGGGCCGTGGCGACGGGCACGGCGCTCGCGAAGATCTCCAGGACGCCGACGGAGACGAACAGCACGATGAAGCCGACGGTGAGGCGTCCGATGGGGCGCACGTCGATGCGCTCGAACATCGGGTGGTCGCGGCCCGCGACGGCCCGGCTCGTGCGCCGTCGCTCGTCCGGGTGACCCGACCACTCGAGGGCGACGCGCGTCCCGTCCCCGGGCACCGACTCGACCCGGGCCGTCCCGCCCACCGACTCCATGCGCGAGACCAGCGAGACCCGGATGCCGAGGCGGCGGCTGCTCACGAGGGCCGGGTCGAAGCCGCGGCCGTCGTCGGCGATCAGCACCGCCACGTCGACGCGTCCCTGCCGGCCGGCCGAGATGCGCACGTCGACGCGGACGCGGGCGGCCTGGGCGTGCTTCTCGGCATTGATGGTCGCCTCCCGGACGGCGCGCGCCAGCGTGCGCACCACCTTGTGGGGCACCAGTGGGGCCATCGGGTCGATGTCGAGGCCGAGGGTCGCCGTCGGGCAGGCACTGCCGACCACGTCCTCCAGCAGACGCCCCACGTTGGCCGGGGGGAAGGCGTCGGCCCCGATGTCCTCGCTCCCCTCCGCGTCCAGGCTCGCGAGCGCGTGGCGGGCCTGGGCCGCCAGCGACGCGTCATGGGTGCCGTCGCCCCGGCCGGCGGAGACCAGCGTCGTCATCACCTCGTCGTGGATCACCCCGTCCAGGCGGGCCCGCTCCCCCACGAGGGCGGTGCGCAGCGCGGCGTCCGCCACCAGCCGGTTGGACGCCGCGACCCAGGCGTCCAGGTCGGCCGCCTGCTTGCGCGCGAACGAGAACAGCAGGAGCAGGCCCAGGGGCTGCAGCGCGACGATCAGCGTGTCCTGGAGCGCGACCAGGGCCGAGACCGCGCCGCCGCTGTTGCTGACGCGCGCGATCAGGTAGGCCGCCGAGCAGAAGAGGTTGTGGACCACCGCCACGGTGTCACCCCACGCGATCGAGATGACCACGGTGGAGACACCGATCACCATCCACAGGAACGGGGCGTCCAGCGCGGTCACGGAGGGGTCGCGCCACGACGACGTCCACGTCCACAGCCCCACCATGACCGACAGGGCGAACACGGTGGCAGGCACGCGGACGCCGCGGCTCGACCAGGCGTAGATCGGCAACAGGATGCTGGAGGCGAAGATCCCGCCACCGATCACGACGAGCCACACGGTGTTGATGTAGGCCAGCTGCGTCGTCGTCGCGAGCACGAGGGCGGCGAGCCCGGTGCCCAGGGCGCACAGCGCCACGGCCCGGTCGATCCACGCGCGATACCCGGTCATGACCACCCGCGACGTGGTGGGAACGGGGGGCGACGACGGCGCCTCCGGGGTCGCGAGCATGCTCATCGGGTCATGCCCCTCCCCTCGCGCTCGGCGATCAGCTGCTCACGTGGTCGTTCGTCATGGCCAGGGCCGGGTCGACCGGCGCCGCGATGAGGCCGCGCTCCCACATGAAGGTGGTCATAGCATCCCATGCCTGCGGGTCCAGCGCCCCCTCGACGAGCCCAGCGTCATCGGTCCACAGGGGAATAGTTGCCTCCAGGGTGGCACGGGCGGCCGCCTCGGCCCCCGGTTCGCCGAGGGTGGGCATGTGCGCGCGCGCCGCCTCGATGGCGGACGCGGGGGCCGACACCGCTTGTGCCACGCCTGCCACCATCCCCGTCGCGACGGCCGTGGCGACCGGCCCGCGGGCGTCCAGCTCGGCCCGGGTGGTGGCCAGGACGATGCTCACGAGGGGCACCTCCCCGCTGGCCGTGAGGGGAACCACCCGGGTGGGAATGCCCGCATTGATGAATTGTACTTGGTCGTTGTTCACAAAGCCGACCACTGCCTCGACCTGCCCCGTGGCCAGCGCCGCCTGCTGGGTGTAGCCGATCTCGACGACGCTGACGTCCGCCTCGGTGAGACCCGACTCGGCGAGCAACGCCTGCAGCCCGAACCACGTCTCCCCCGACCGCGCCGGGACGCCGACGCTGCGGCCGCGCAGGTCGCCGGGCGCGACCACGGGGGACGCGTCGGGCACGATGACCCCGACCGGGTAGCGGCGGTAGTACTGGGCGATGGCGACGGCGTCCACCCCCTGCGCACGCGCCTGGACGAGCTCGTCGCCCCCGGCGATGACGTACTGCTCCTGGCCTGCGGCGAGCGCGGTGAACAGGCCCTCCTGGGCGCCGTGGTGACGCAGCTCGGCCGCGACGCCGGCGTCCGCGAAGAGGCCCTCGGCCTCGGCGACGTAGAAGGGCGCGAACTGGATGTCGGGGATGTAGGTGAGCCCGATCGTCGCCGCGGGGGGCCCCGACGTCGGCGCCGGCGTCCGGGCACAGCCGGACGCGAGGGCCGCGAGCCCGGCGGCACCGGCGAGGCCCGCGCCCAGCGCCGTGCGGCGGGAGAGCATCCGGGCGGGGGCGGGGGCGGGGTGACGGGGAGTGTGCACGGGCGGCTTCCTTCGGTGGGCTGTGAAAGGTGGGCTGTGAAAGGTGGGCTGTCAGCGGGGGGTGGTGAGGTCCGCCATGACGGCGGAGCGGAGCTCGATGGCGCGGATGAGGCCGTAGAGGCCCATGGCGAGGGCGACGAGGAGGGCGATGGTGGCGAACATGCCGGTGGTGTCGAGGGCGTCGCGCTGGGCCGTGAGCAGCTGCCCCAGCCCGCGCCCGCCCATGATCATCTCCCCCATGACCGCGCCGGTCACCGACAGGGTGAACCCGTTGCGCAGGCCGGCCAGCAGGTTGGGCAGCGCCATGGGCAGCTCGATGGAGGCGAGCAGGGCGAGGCTGCCGGCGCCGTCCAGGCGGGCGGCGTCCACCACCGACGCGGGCACGAGCTTGAGCCCCGTGACCGTCGAGACGAGGATCGGGAAGAACACCAGCAACGAACACAGCCACATGACCGGGCCGAGCCCGTAGCCGACCCAGAGCACCAGCAGGGGTGCGAGGGCGATGGCGGGGATGGCCTGGGTGGCCCCCAGGAACGGCGAGACGGCGGCATCCAACAGTCGCGAACGGTGGATGGCGATGCCGAGCGGCAGCGCCACCGCCGCACCGATGACGCAGCCGCCCACCGCCTCGGCGACGGTCGCCGCGAGGTAGGGCCACAGGGTCGGGTTGGTGAGGTCGGCCACCAGGCGGGCCAGGACGGCGTCCGGACTCGGCAGCACGTAGGCGGGCAACCCGCCCCACCGAGCGACGGCGAACCATCCGGCCAGCAGCAAGGCGCCGAACAGCCACGGGGACGCCCCGAGCACCCCCGGGCTCACCTGCCGTCGTCGCACCTGCCCGCACCTTCTCCTCGTCGGCCACGGGGACGCAGACGGGAGGACGGGACGCCACCGCGGCCGCGCACCCAGTGCGCGCACGCGACGGACGCCGCTCGTGCTGCCTCCCATCCGGACTTTCACCGTCGGTACCGGAATTCCACCGGTTCAACCTCGCCGCCGCCTGGGCGCCGCACGAGGGTCGCGGACTGTCACCGCCGGTTCGGACTTGCACCGACCCCGGAGCACGTGTGTGTTCTGCCCTCCAGCGTAGCGCTCTTGGCCGAAGTCCCTCCGCCGCGTCCCGGGTGGGGGCTGAGGTCAGGAATCGTCCTGACCGAGGCCGTCCCCGGAGCCCCACTGCGCGGCCACGGCGTCGCCGAGGGGGGCGTCCACGAGGCGCGCCAACCGCAGCACGCCGGCCCGCGCGGCACCGGGGCGCTGCTGGGTGCCGATGAGGCCGTGCGCGCACCGGACCAACAGCAACAGATCCGCGACGGTGAGGTCGGGCCGCACCAGGCCTGCCGAGCGCGCCCGGGCGAGCGGCCGGACGAGCACGGCGCCCACGCGCTCGTCGCCGTCCCAGTCCTGCTCCACGCGGCCGTGCACCACGGCGTCCACGAGCGCGGCGTTCGCCAACGTCTGCTCGAGCATGCGTGCCACCAGGACGCCGAGGCCGTCGGGGTCGGTGTGGCGCCCGGCCAGGGCCTCGAGCTCGTCGATGTTCTCCCCGAACACCGCCAGCGCCAGGGAAACCCGGCTGCCGAAGTGCCGGTAGAGGACGCCCTGGCCCACCCCGGCCGCGCGCGCGATGGCGCTCAGCGGCACGGCGTAGCCCTCCCGGGCGAACAGCGACCGGGCGGCCTCGACCAGCGCGGCGCGGTTCGCCCCGGCGGCCGCGGGCCCGCGGTTGCGGGGCGGATCGGGCTGGGGCATGCTGGGAGCCTAACGCAACCGGACATCGCTGTCCGGATGGGAGGAGAGGGCGATGCAGACCGAGAAGTCCCGCACCACCGGTCAGGACGCGACCGAGCACAGCTACGACGTGGTCGTCGTCGGATCGGGCGCCGCAGCGTTCGCCGCGGCCGTCACCGCGGCCGACGCCGGCCTGTCGGTGCTGATGTGCGAGTCCACCGACCGGTGGGGCGGCAGCTCCGCGATGTCGGGCGGCGGCCTGTGGCTGCCCAACAACCCGCTGATGCAGCGCGACGGCGCGGGCGACAGCCGCGAGGAGGCCCTCGCCTACCTCGAGGAGACCATCGGGGACGCCGGGCCGGCGACCTCCCGCGCCCGCAAGGAGGCGTTCGTCGACAACATCGGCAGCTTCGTGGACCTCACCGAGCGCCTCGGCATGCGCTACGCCCGCGGCGCCGACTACCCCGACTACTACCCCGAGCTCCCCGGCGGCAAGGTGGGGCGCGCCATCGAGGTGGAGCCGTTCGACATCGGCCAGATCGGCGCGTGGTGGAAGTCCTCGCGCGGCCAGGACGGCGTCCCGGCCCCGGTGAAGACCGACGACTTCTGGCTGCTGCAGCGCGCGTGGTCCACCCCGGGCGGCATGATCCGCGGCGCCCAGGTGGTGGGACGCCTCGTCGCGATGCTCGCACGCCGCCAGCACCAGGTGGGCATGGGCGCGGCGCTGATGAGCTCGTTCCTGCACGTCGCGCAGCGCCTCGGCGTCGAGCTGTGGCTGTCGGCGCCCGTCGAGGTGCTCCTCGTCGAGGACGACCGCGTCGTCGGCGTCCGCACGCGCCACGAGGGGCGCGAGGTCACGGTCCGCGCCACGAAGGGCGTCGTGCTGGGCGGCGGTGGCTTCGACCACAACGAGGCTTGGCGCGAGGAGCACCAGGGCATCGACGGGTCGGCGTCCTCGGGGTCGAAGGGCAACCTGGGCACCGCCATCGAGGCCGCGCAGCAGATCGGCGCTGCGGTGGACCTGATGGAGGACGCCTGGTGGGGCGGCTCCATCCCACCGGTCGGCGACCACGGCCCGGCGTTCCTCGTCAGCGAGCGCTCCGTGCCCCACAGCATCATCGTGGACGCCGCGGGCGACCGGTTCGCCAACGAGTCGGAGAGCTACGTCGACCTCGGCCACCACATGCGCGACCATGCCGAGGAGGTGCCGGGCCGCTACTGGATGGTCACCGACGTCCGACACGCCGTGAAGTACATGCGCAGCTACGCCCTCGACCCCCGGGTCACCACGGCGCGGACGAAGGCCGGCATCCGGCGCATCGCGCCGACCCTGGGCGAGCTGGCCGGCAAGCTGGGCATCGACGCAGCGCGGCTCGAGGCGACCGTCGAGCGGTTCAACGGATTCGCCCGCACCGGCATCGACCAGGACTTCGGCCGCGGCAACTCGGTGTACGACCGTTACTACGGCGACCCGTTGGTGCGGCCCAACAACAACCTCGGCACGATCGAGCGCGGCCCGTTCACGGCTGTCGAGATCGTCGCGGGCGACCTCGGCACCAAGGGTGGCGTCCTGACCGACGAGCACGCCCGCGTCCTGCGGGAGGACGGCTCCGTCATTGAGGGGCTCTACGCGTCGGGCAACTGCTCGGCGTCCGTCATGGGGCACACCTACCCCGGCCCGGGCTCCACGCTCGGCCCGGCGTGTGTGTTCGGCCACATCGCCGCGCGGCACCTCGCCGACGGCACGAAGGAGTGAGTCATGGACGTCCGCGACAAGGTCTTCCTCGTCACCGGCGGCGGCAACGGCATCGGCCGTGAGCTCGTCTGGGCGCTGCTCGCCAAGGGCGCCCGCGTGGCCGCTGTCGACCTCAACGCCGAGGGCCTCGCCCAGACGGCCAGCCGCGCGTTGAGCGTCGACCGGCTCAGCACCCACGAGGTCAACGTGACGGACGCCGACGCGGTCGCCGCGCTGCCCGAGGCGGTGCTCGCCGCGCACGGCCAGGTGGACGGTCTGGTGAACGTGGCCGGCATCATCCAGCGTTTCGTCCGGTTCGGCGACCTCACCAACGCCGACATCGCGAAAGTGATGAACGTCAACTTCTACGGTGTCGTGCACATGGTGCAGGCGTTCCTGCCGCTGCTGGTCGAGCGGCCGGCGGCGTCCCTGGTCAACGTGTCGAGCATGGGCGGCTTCGTCCCGGTGCCCGGCCAGACCATCTATGGTGCGTCCAAGGCAGCGGTGAAGCTCCTCACCGAGGGGCTGCGCGCCGAGCTGCACGGCAGCCGGGTGAAGGTCACCGTGGTGTTCCCCGGCGCGGTGGGCACCAACATCACGGCGAACAGCGGGGTGTCCATCCCGGGGCAGGAACCCTCACCGGAGGGCGAGGCGACGGCCGCGAAGACGACGTCGCCGGCGGACGCCGCGGCCACGATCCTGCGCGGCATCGAGCGCGGCAGCTACCGGGTGTTCATCGGCAACGACGCGCGCGGGCTCGACCTGCTCACCCGCATCGCGCCCGAGCGTGCGGTCGACCTGCTCGCGCAGCAGATGGCGCACCTGCTCAAGGACCGCTGACGCCGGCACCCACCCCAGCGCGGCGGCGGCAGGTCGACGTTTCGGCCTGCCGCGCCCGCGCCGCGTCCGGACGTCCTACGGTGGTGGCACAGACGTCCCCGACGAAAGGCTCACCATGCTCGGACTCCCCGGTGCGGGGCTGCGCGTGGCCCTGTTCGCCACGTGCATCGCCGACACCCTGACGCCGGACACACCGAAGGCCGTCGTGACGGTGCTGGAGCGGCTGGGCTGCGTCGTGGAGTTCCCACCCGGCCAGACGTGCTGCGGGCAGATCATGACGAACACGGGCTACTTCGACGCCGCCGTCGCCTCCGTCCGCAACCACGTCCGCTCGTTCGCCGGGTACGACCACATCGTCGCGCCGTCGGGGTCCTGCGTGGCGTCGGTGCGGGACCAACACGTGATGCTGGCCCGCCGCACCGGCGATGCCCGCCTCGTCGAGCAGGCCGCGCAGACCGCCGCCCGCACCCTCGATTTCACCGAGTTCCTCGTCGACGTGCTGGGGGTGACCGACGTGGGGGCCTACTTTCCGCACCGGGTGACGTACCACCCGAGCTGCCACGGCGCCCGGTTCCTCCGGTTGGGCGACCGGCCGACGCGCCTGCTCCGGGCCGTGGCGGGTCTCGAGCTGGTGCCGCTGCCGGCCGCGGATCAGTGCTGCGGCTTCGGCGGCACGTTCAGCATCAAGATCCCCGACGTCAGCATCGCGATGGCGACCGACAAGGCCCGCCACGTCGTCGAGACGGGCGCGGAGTTCGTGGTGGCCGGGGAGAACTCCTGCCTCATGAACATCGGCGGGGTGCTGCACCGCGACGGCGCGGCCGTCCGGCCGATTCACCTCGCCGAGGTGCTGGCCCACACCCGGGCGGACGCGGCATGAGCCCGAACAGCGCCCCGGCGCAACGGCGGACGCCGGCGCCCCCGCCCGGCACGTGGCTCGGCATGCCGGCGTTCCCGAAGGCCGCCCGGGAGCAGCTGCAGCGCGCCGAGCAGCGCCAGAACCTCGCCCGGGCCACCACGCACATCCGCGGCAAGCGGGCCGAACGCGCCGCCGAGGTGGCCGACTGGGAGGAGCTCCGCACCGCGGCGGCCCAGATCAAGACCCGCGTCGCTCGGCACCTCGACACCTACCTGTTACAGGCCGAGGAGGCGATGACAGCGGCGGGCATCACCGTGCACTGGGCCCGGGACGCCGCGGAGGCCAATCGGATCGTCGGTGAGATCGCCCTCGCCAAGGGCGTCGACGAGGTGGTCAAGATCAAGTCGATGGTCACGCAGGAGATCGATCTCAACGAGCACCTCGAGTCCATCGGCGTGGCCGCGTGGGAAACCGACCTGGCCGAGCTCATCGTCCAGTTGGGCCACGACCGGCCGAGCCACATCCTGGTGCCCGCGATCCACCGCAACCGGCGGGAGGTGCGGGAGATCTTCGCCGAGGAGATGGGCCGCTACGGCACCCCGGCACCGCCCACGATGACCGACGATCCCGAGGAGCTCGCCGAGGCCGCCCGGGCCCACCTGCGCGCGAAGTTCCTGCGGGCCGAGATGGCCGTCTCGGGGGCCAATTTCCTCATCGCCGAGACGGGAACCGTGGTCATCGTCGAGTCCGAGGGCAACGGCCGGATGTGCCTCACCCTGCCCGAGACGCTGGTGAGCGTGATCGGCATCGAGAAGATCCTGCCCACGGTGGCCGATCTCGAGGTGTTCTTGACGCTGTTGCCGCGCTCGTCCACCGGCGAGCGGATGAACCCGTACACCTCGCTGTGGACGGGCGTCACGCCGGGTGACGGGCCGCAGGACCTGCACGTCGTCCTCCTCGACAACGGCCGCACCGACGTGCTGGCCGACCCGCAGGGCCGCGCGGCGCTGCGGTGCATCCGCTGCTCCGCGTGCCTCAACATCTGCCCCGTGTACGAGCGGGTCGGCGGGCACGCGTACGGCTCACCCTACCCCGGCCCCATCGGAGCGATCCTCAACCCCCAGCTGCGCGGTGTCGCGTCCGAGGTCGACCAGGCCCTGCCCTACGCGTCCAGCCTGTGCGGCGCCTGCAACGACGTGTGCCCCGTGCGCATCCCGTTCACCGACATCCTCGTCCACCTGCGCCACAAGGTCGTCGAGCACAAGACCGAGCACCACCCCACCGCCGAGCAGGCGGCCTTCTCGGCGATCGGCTGGGTGATGGCCGACGGCCGGAACCTCGCCAAGGCACAGCTCGCCAGCCGCGCCGGCGGTGCCGTGCTCGGCGACCGATGGCTCGGCAACCGCGTCATCGGACGCCTCCCGCTGCCGATCGCCGGGCGCTGGCTGCGCGCCCGCGACGTCGACGCGCCGCCCGCGCAGACGTTCCGGGCCTGGTGGGCCGCGAGGACGCCCGCCGCTCCGCCCGTCGATGGGAGCGCGGACGCCGCCACGGAGGATCGGGCATGACCACCGCGCGCGCGGAGATCCTGGCCCGCGTCCGCCGGGCCCTCGCCGACGTCGACGAGCCCGACCCGGTGCGCGACGTGCCGGTCGACTGGGAGTACGGCCGGCCGCTGGGCACCGCCGACGTGGTGGCCGATCTGGTGGAGAAGATCGAGGACTACGGCGCGCGCATCGTCCGCGTCCCGGCCGCGGCCGTGCCGGACGCCATCGTCGCCGCCCTCGCCGAGATGGAGGCGAGCAGCGTCGTGCTGCCCCCGGGGCTGGACGGCGCGTGGCGCGCCGCGATCGAGGCCGTCGCCGCCGTCACCGCAGACGAGCCGCCGCTCACGGCGTCCGAACTCAACGCGGTGGACGCCGTCGTGACCGCCGCCGCGGTGGCGATGGCCGATTCGGGCACCATCGCGCTCGACCACGGCCCCGACCAGGGGCGGCGCGCGCTCAGCCTGGTGCCCGATCGGCACGTGTGCGTGGTGCGCGTCGACCAGGTGGTCAGCGCCGTGCCCGAGGGGGTGGCGCGGCTGGCGCCGGCGATCCGCGCCGGGCGGCCGGTCACGTGGATCAGCGGTGGTTCGGCGACCTCGGACATCGAGCTGGCCCGCGTGGAGGGCGTCCACGGCCCCCGGCAGCTCTACGTCGTGCTGGCCGACTGACCTACAGCCCCAGCCGGGCCAGGTGGGGGTTGACGAACCGGCGCTCCGGGTCGAGCCGGGCCCGCAGCGCGGCGAAGTCGTGCCAGCGCGGGAAGCGGGCGCGGACGGCGTCGGGTGCCAGCGTCGACACCTTGCCCCAGTGGGGGCGGGCCGTGTCCGGCAGCGCCGCCTCGATCGCGGGCAGGACGGCGCCCACCGAGTCCGGGACGGCCCGCCAGGTGAAATGCAGGCCGATCGTGGGCGTTCCGTACGCCGGGGAAAGCCACAGATCGTCGGGCGCGACCGTGCGCAGCTCGCCGACGTGCAACAGCGGGGAGAACAGCTCTGCGAGACCCTGCAGCGCCTCCAGCGCGGCGGGGGCGTCCGCGCGGGGCAGGAGGTACTCGCTCTGGATCTCCTCCCCCACCGAGGGCGTGTGGTCGAGCGAGAAGTGCGGCCAGCGGTCGTACCACGGGCCGGGGACGCCACCCTGGGGGGTGCAGGGGGCCGGGTCCATGCCGGTGACGGGGTGGCGCGGCCCGTCGGCGGGCTGGCCGCCGAAGGACGCGAGATCGGGCGCCGGGCGTCCGGCGCGGGACTTCACCCACACCTGGTCGACGCGCGCCGGGTCGTCCCACGAGCAGAACAGGCTGACGCTGTCGCCCGCGCCGGTCAGCGCGTCGAGGTCGGCCAGCGCGGCGTCCCACGTGACGCCCTCGAAGACGGTCTGGCTCACCTCGTAGTGGGGTTCGACGTCGAGCTCGACGTGGGTGACCACGCCGAGCGCGCCGAGCGCCACCACCGCGCCGGCGAAGTCGGCGTCGCCGCGGGTCAGCCGCACGGGGCCGCTCGGCGTCAGCAGGTCGAGCGCGCTGACCTGCGTGGCCAGCGAGCCGATCGCGTCCCCCGAGCCGTGGGTGCCGGTCGCGACCGCACCGGCCACCGCGATGTGCGGCAGGGACGCGAGGTTCGCCAACGCCACCCCGGCCTCGGTCAGGGCCGGCACCAGGTCGCCGTAGCGGATCCCGGCCGGAACGCGCACGGTCGAGCCGGCGACCGTGGCCGGCTCGTCGGCCAGCTTCGCGAGCGACACCAGGACACCCTCGGTGTCGGCCAACTCGTTGAACGAGTGCCGGCTGCCGAGGACGCGCAGCCGCGGCTCGGTGGCCACGAGGTCGGCGAGTTCGTCCCAGGAGGTGGGTTCCCGCAGGGCGCGGGCGCGGTACGTCACGGTGCCGGCCCAGTTGCGTTCGGTCACCGTCCCAGTCTGGAGCACGCCCGGCCGGACGCCAAGCCCCCGGCGCTGCCCCCCATCGACGGGCGCGTGCCGCCTCGCCGGGCGTCTTACGCCCGCGACAAGCCGTGATGCCACCCCCCTAGGGGTGTGCCGGGGTGGCGGCAGCGACCCCTAACCTTTGGTCCCGTGGCCAGATGGGCCACGCGCGCCCGACACGAGGGGGTGGAGGTTGGCAGCCACACCGAGCACGACCAACGCCAGGCCCCGCCTGCCCTGGTGGCGTCGGCTCGCGCGGGACAGGACGCTCGTCTGGATGATGCTGCCGGCGCTGCTGGTGTTCGTCGTCTTCCACTACGCCGCGCTCGCGGGCAACGTGATCGCCTGGAAGGACTACCGTCCCTACCTCGGCATCGCCGGGTCGGACTGGGTGGGCTGGGAGAACTTCGAGCTCATGGTCACCGGGGATCCGGCGTTCTGGAACGCCGTCCGCAACACCCTGGTGCTGACGCTCGTCCAGACCGTCCTCGTCTTCCCCGCCCCGATCCTGCTCGCCCTGCTGCTCAACAGCATGTTGAGCCAGCGCATCAAGCGGGTCGTGCAGAGCGTGCTCTACCTCCCCCACTTCCTGAGCTGGGTCGTGGTGGTCGCGATCTTCCAGCAGGTGCTCGGCGGCGGCGGACTCATCAACACGTGGCTGCGCCAGCAGGGCATGGAGACGTTCGACATCATCGGCAACCCCGATCTGTTCATCGGCCTCCTCACCAGCCAGGTGATGTGGAAGGACACGGGGTGGGCCACCATCTTGTTCCTGGCCGCGCTGACCTCGATCGACCCGTCGCTCTACGAGGCCAGCCAGGTGGACGGCGCGGGGCGCCTGCGCCAGCTCTGGCACGTCACCCTCCCCGGGCTGCGCGGCATCATCATCCTGCTGCTGATCCTGCGCCTGGGTGACTCCCTCAGTGTCGGGTTCGAGCAGATCATCCTGCAGCAGCGCGCCGTCGGGCTCGATGCGAGCGAGGTGCTCGACACCTACGTCTTCAACCACGGCATCGCCGGCAATGCGTGGGGCGAGGCCACCGCGGTCGGCCTGGTCAAGGGCGTCATCGGGACGCTGCTGGTGGTGGGGGCGAACAAGGTCGCCCACCTGTTCGGCGAGGCGGGAGTGTACAAGTCATGAGCCGCCATCACCGTCGCCTCGAGAACGGTCAGATCGCCCCCGGGCCCGGCGAGCGGGTCATCACCGGGATCGTCCTGCTGGCCTGTGTGCTCAGCGTGCTGATCCCGTTCCTCGGCATCGTGTCGACCTCGGTGTCGAGTTCCGAACACATCAACCAGGCCGGCGGGTTCGTGTTGTGGCCCGACGGGCTGAACCTGGACGCCTACCGCTCCGTCCTGGCCGGGGGTGTGGTCACGCGCGCCCTGATGGTGAGCATCGGTGTCACGACCGTGGGCACCCTGCTGTCGCTCACCGCCAGCGCGATGATGGCCTACGGACTGAGCCGCCCGGGCAGCTTCGGCCACCGGCCCGTCCTGCTCCTGGTGCTGTTCAGCCTCCTGTTCACCCCGGGGCTCATCCCCAGCTACCTCACCGTGCGGACGCTCGGCCTGCTGAACACCTACTGGGCGCTGATCCTGCCCGGCATGGTGAGCGCCTTCAACATCATCGTGCTGCGCGCCTTCTTCATGAACATCCCGAACGAGCTGTACGAGTCGGCGCGCATCGACGGGGCGTCGGACTGGTCGATCTTCTCGCGGATCGTGCTGCCGCTGTCGCGGCCGGTGCTCGCGGTGATCGGTCTCTTCTACGCGGTCGGCTACTGGAACGCCTTCTTCGGTGCCCTCATCTACCTCTCCGACCAGAGCATGTGGCCCCTCACCCTCGTCATGCGCACCTACGTCCTCGACAACGCCCAGCTCTCCGCCGGTGATGTGGGCGTGGCGGGGGACGTGCTGCCGCCGCAACCGGCCCTGCAGATGGCGATGCTCCTCATCGCCATCGCACCGATCCTGTTCGTCTACCCGTTCCTCCAGAAACACTTCACGTCCGGAATGCTCACCGGCGCCGTCAAGGGTTGACGCGCCCCGTCCAACAAGGAGTCGCCCATGTCCCCCGTCAGCCGACGCACCGTCCTGTCCACCGGTGGCACGCTCGCCGCCCTCGCCGCCGGCGGCCCGCTGCTCGCTTCCTGCGGTGGCAACTCCGCACCGGGCGGCACCACCGGCGGCGGTGGCGCGGGATCGGACGGCCCCGTGGCGGCCCCCACCTTCCGCGCCCCCGAGGGCCCGGAGCCCGACATCGCCGGGGACGCCGACATCCCCGACACCTTCTTCTCCTACCCGGCCGACCCGACGGTCTCGGTTCCGGAGGCACCCGGAGACGGCCAGCCGGTGCGCATCCTCACCCAGACCTTCTCCCCCGTCACGGCCCAGCCGCCGCAGAACACGGCGTGGGCGAACCTCAACGACAAGCTGGGCTCCGCCCTGGAGATCCAGCAGGTGCCCTCCGGGGAGTACGCGACGGTGTTCGCGACCTCGCTGGCCGGCGGGCAGCTGCCCGACATGTTCTTCCTCGCCGAGCAGCCGGACATGCCGCGCATGGTGGAGGCGACGTGCCTCGATCTGTCCGACCACCTGGCCGGGGACGCCATCTTGGCCTACCCGAACCTCGCCGCCATCCCGTCGGACTGCTGGGAGGCGGGCCGGTACAACGGCCGGCTCTACGGCCTGCCCAGCCCGCGCGGCGCCATGTCCTCCGGCGTGCTCTACCGGCGCGACGACCTGCTGGCGGCCCAGGGCGTGGCGCCCGAGTGGGACGACTTCGAGGGGTTCTTCTCCCTGGCCCAGCAGCTCAACGACCCGCGCGGCGGGCGCTGGGCGACCACGATCGTCCCCGGCCAGTACATCAAGAACATGCTGGGCATCCCGAACTTCTGGCAGTACGACGGCACCACCATGCAGAGCTGGTGGACCGCACCGCAGATGGAGGAGGCGCTCGAGGCCCAACGCCGCTGGGCGGAGGCCGGGCTGATGAACCCGGACGCGTTCGCCAGCCCCAACACGAAGGTCTGGTTCTCCACCGGGGCGGCCTACTTCAACCCCGACTCGTTCTCCGCCTGGTCGCAATACTTCGCCGACCCGCCCGAGGGGTTCGACATCGACGTCTGCCAGATCCCCGCCTTCGACGGCAACGGAACCGGACACCTGTGGATGAGCTTCCCCTCCTACGGCCGCGCGGGCATCAACCGCAACGCCGCCGACCGGGTGGAGACCCTGTTGAAGGTCGCCAACTACTTCGCCGCCCCCTTCGGGACGCAGGAGTACCTCGACGTCAAGATGGGCCAGGAGGGCGCGGACTACACCTTCGAGGGCACCGACCCGATCGCCACCTCCACCGGAGCGGCCAACAGCGCGTTGGGCATCCGCTACATCGCGGACTGCCGCATCGCGAACTACCTGCCCGGGCACGAGGACTCGGCGCGCAAGCTGGACGCCAGCATCCGCGAGCTGGTGCCGGACGCCTTCCGCAACGACGCCGTCTACCTCTACTCCGAGACGGTCGAGAGCGACTTCGCGTCGTCCGCCCAGATGTTCAACGCCCTGGAGGCCGACATCGTGCAGGGCCGCAAGCAGGTCTCCGAGTGGCGCCCCGCCGCCGACCAGTGGTGGGCCGACAGCGGGCAGCAGATGGCGGAGGAACTCACCGAGGCCTACCACGCGGCCGGGCGCGGCTGAGCCCGGGGTCGAGCCGGCAGGAGCACCTCCGCCCTGATCTCCGTGGCAAGATCCGACCATCCAGGCTCAGAAGGGCTTCGCCGTGACACCGCCTCCGCCCACGCCCCCCGAGCCGGCACCGGTCTCCCCGCCCCCGGGCAGGTCAGTGCCCACCGCCGTCGCGCGGCTCGACCTGCACGACGGCTGGAGCGTCCGGGCTCTGCGCGGCCCCGTTCCGGCGGGAATCGCTGGCGTCGCTGTTCCGGCCCGCGTGCCGGGCTGCGTCCACACCGACCTGCTCGCCGGGGGGCTGATTCCGGATCCGTACCTCGACGACCATGAGGCGGGGACGGCCTGGATCGGCCTGAGCGACTGGGAGTACACCACCGAGTTCTGGGCCCCTCCGGGTGACGATCAGCGTCACGAACTCGTCTTCGAGGGGCTGGACACAGTGGCCCGGGTCGCCCTGAACGGCGAGCACCTTTTCAGCGCGGACAACATGCACCGCACGTGGTGCCACGACGTGACGGGTCTGCTGCGCGAGGGCACCAATACCCTGGTCGTGACCTTCGCGAGCCCCGTGCGGCACGCCAACGCCCAGGCCATGGCCCTTGGGCCGCGCCCCCATGCGAACGACCTCCCCTACAACGCCGTGCGCACGATGGCGTCGAGCTTCGGCTGGGACTGGGGCCCGGTGACCGCGACGTCGGGGTTGTGGCGACCGGTGCGCCTGGAGAGCTGGACGGCGCGGCTGACCGATGCCCGCACGACCGCCACGCTCGAGGGCGACGACGGTGTGCTGACCGTCCGCGTGGGCGTCGAGAGCACCGGCGAGGAGTTGGCGGCCGCCGGCCTGGAGCTGGTGGTCCGGCTCGCCGACGAGGAGCTGGCCGTCCCGGTCACGGGTGCCGCCGTCGAGGCGTCGCTGCGCCTGCCGGACGTCGAACGCTGGTGGCCCGTGGGCTACGGGGAACCGCGGCTGTACCCGGTGTCGGTCGAGCTGCGCCACGGCCTGCAGGTGGTGGACGCCGTCACCCGCCGGGTCGGGTTCCGCAGCGTGCGGTGGGACACGACCCCGGACGCCGACGGAGCCCCCTTCGCGCTGGTCGTCAACGAACAACCCGTCTACGTCAAGGGGGTCAACTGGATCACCGACGACGCCTTCCCCCACCGCGTCACCCGCGAGCGGTACGCCGCACGTATCGACCAAGCCGTGTCCGCGCACGTCAACCTCATCCGGGTCTGGGGTGGCGGCCTTTACGAGAGCGATGACTTCTACGACCTGTGCGACGAGCGCGGAGTGCTGACGTGGCAGGACTTCCTGTTCGCCTGCGCGGCGTACGCGGAGGAGGAGCCGCTGCGCTCCAACGTGGTAGCCGAGGTGCGCGACAACCTGCTCCGCATCGCCCACCACGCGTCGCTGGTGGCTCTGAACGGCAACAACGAGTGCCTGATGGGCCACGAAGCCTGGGGGTGGCAGGGCGTGCTCGACGGCCAGACGTGGGGGGAGGGGTACTACCGGACCCTGCTGCCCGCCCTCGTCGCGCAGTACGCGCCCCACCTGCCCTACACGCCGGGCAGCCCGTTCAGCCCGGACGGTGCGGACGCGCCGCCGAACGACCCTGCACACGGCTCGACCCACCTGTGGGAGATGTGGAACGTCCGCGACTGGACGGGGTACCGCGCCGTCCGGCCCCGCTTCGTGGCCGAGTTCGGCTGGCAGGGCCCGCCGGCCTGGACGACGCTGACGCGGGCCGTGCACGACGACCCGCTCACCCCCGAGTCGCCGGGGATGCTGGCCCACCAGAAGGCGTTCGAGGGCGCGGTGAAGTTGACGAAGGGCTTGGTGCCCCATGTTCGCGTCCCGGTCGCCATGGAGGACTGGCACTGGGCCATGCAGCACAACCAGGCCGCCGCCGTGCGCGCCGCCCTCACCCACTTCCGGTCGCTTCACCCCCTCAACACCGGAGCCGTGGTGTGGCAGCTGAACGACTGTTGGCCGGTGACGTCGTGGGCTGCGGTGGACGGCGACGGCCGGCCCAAGCCTCTCCTCCACGCGATGCGGAACGCCTTCGCACCCCGTCTGGTGACGATGCAGCCCGTCGACGCCGGGCTGGAGGTGTGCCTGGTCAACGACACCGCCGACCCGTGGCGGGCCATCGTGCGGCTGCGCCGCATCACCTTCCGGGGCCAGACGGTGGCCGAGCGCGAGCTGGAGGCGACGGTCAGGCCCCGTTCGGCGTCCCGCCAGGCGGTGCCGGGCGAGCTCGTCACGTCGGCAGACCCGGCGGGCGAGGTGCTGGTGGCCGATGCCGGCGGCGTCCGCGATGCCTGGTTCTTCGCAGAGCCGCGGGACAGCGCCCTCACCCCGCCCACCTGGACGACGTCGCTGCGCCGCGACGGCGACGACTGGCTGCTGGACGCCAGCGCCGACGTCGTGGTGCGCGACGTTTGCCTCCTTCCGGACAAGCTGGCGCCGGACGCGCACACCGACACCGGCCTGGTGACGCTCCTGCCCGGCGAGGTCCACACGTTCCGCATCGTCGGCAGCGACGACCTCGCGCTGCCGAACGGCGTCCTGCCCGGCGGCGTCCTGCGCAGCGTCAACGAGCTGGTGAGCCCCGCCGGGCGCGACGAGGGCCAGCGCCACCAGTGACGGCGGCACGACTGCGCAGAACGCGCTCGCTGCCTCAGCTGGGGCAGGACGCACGCAGCATGGGCACGAGGGCGTCCCCCATGGCCCAACGGCCCGCCACGTCGGTGAGGTCACGCCCCGTGGCGGCCAGGCTGAGCTGCCGGGTGCCGTCCTCGGAGGTCAGCGTCATGCTGAGCGTGCCGAAGCTGGCGCCGTCGTGGCCGTAGAGGAAGGCCTCCCCCGGCAGCGCGCAGGGGTCGGGCAAGCGGTAGACGCCCAGGCCGTACTCGATGGATTCTTCGGTGACCGGGGTGACCATCACGTCGACCAACGACCGGTCGACGAGCCGGCCCTGCACCAGGGCGCGGGTGAAACGATTGAGGTCCTCGGTCGTGCTGACAACGGCGCCGGCGGAGAGGAAGAAGTCGGGGTCGAAGTCCTCAAGCTCCAGCCAGCCGGTCCCGATCCAGGCGTCCTCGGCCAGCACGGGGCCGCGCAGGGTGGAGTCGCTCGGGTAGGAGGTGTGCAGCATGCGGGCGGGGCGCCACACCCGGTCGCGAAGCAGCTCGGCGACCGGACGTCCGTTCTGCGCCTCCAGCAGCATGCCGAGCGCGACGTAACCGGCGTTGGAGTAGAGGAACTCTCCGGCCGGCGTCCACGGCACGGCGTTCACCGCGTCGATGTGCTCCTGCCCGGTGTAGTCGCGGCTGATGGCGGCCATGAACTGGTCCCACGAGTCCCAGTCCGTGACCTGGCTGGCGAGCAGCTCGGACGTGCCGTTGGGCACCCCACCGGTGTGGCTGAGCAGCTGAAGCAGCGTGACATCGGGATGGTCGGGGAACAGGCCGGGGATGATCGCGTTGGCGGTGGTGTCGAGGGACCAGACCCCCTTCTCCACCTCTTGCAACACCAGGGTGGCGATCATGGGCTTGGTGATGCTGGCGGCCCGGAAGCGAGCCTGGACCCCCGCCGGCGCGCCCCGGTCCAGGTCGCGTTGCCCCGCGGCGCCGCGCCACGACAGCGTCGGGGTCTCCAGGCGACCTGTCACGCCAATGGCCCCGTCGGAGACCATGCTGGCCAGCCCGGCGTCGATGGCACGCGTGCCAGGAGTGGCCCGCCCGGGCGGGGTGAGCCGCGTACGAATGCCCGCCTCGCGCGCGGCCTCTCTGATCTGCTGCTGGAGGTGAACCTCCACGGTGTTCGGGTTGAGCGCGGCAGGCGCCGCGACGGGTGCGGCGGACGCCGGCGCGGCGAGCGCGACGGACGCGGCGAGCGCCACCGACACGGTGACGAGACGGTCGACGGTGGGGATGCGACGGTGCATGGGGAACCTCTCGGGGTTGGGGTCTGTTCTCCAGCCTGCCAAGGCAAGCGTGCGCCGCGCCAGTGGTGCGCCCCGACCTGGGACGCCAGCCTGGTCGAGACGGCGCCGACGACGGCTACGCTGACCGGGTGATCCTCGACGCCCGCGGGCCGGCGTCACCCGACGAGGTGTGGCGGCGCTACCTGACACCGGCGACATGGCCCCACTGGGCTCCCCACATCGCGGCCACGGCGTCCGACACGGACGTGCTGGGCGTCGGTGGCACGGGGCGGGTGTACGGGCCGGGTGGGGTGAGCGTCCGCTTCCGGGTCGACCGGGTGGACCCACGACTGCGGTCCTGGGCGTGGACGGTGCAGGTCGGCCCCGTGCCGGTGCGGCTGAGCCACGACGTCCTCCCCGCGCCGGGCGGGGGCAGCCGGGCGACGATGCGCGCCGAGGGCGTCCCTGGCCTGGCCCTCCAGCCCTATCGCCCGTTCGCGCTGGCCGCGCTGCGCGGGCTGGTGACCGGCGCCGTCGCGACCGCTGCCGAGCACGTCCAGACCCACCCGTTTGTGTTCGCCCCGTCCCACGTGGTGCCGGGACGCCTGGTCGGGGTCACCCCTCGTACCAGCACGATCGAGCTGGGGCCGTCCTGGCTGTACGTGGCCTACGGGCCCTGGCGGCTGGTCACCCCGCGCACCAACGTGGCCTCCACCCACCTGACCGGTGACTACAGCTGGCTCAAGACGGCAGGGCCGGCGCACCTGTCGTTCGCCGACCACGGAGTGTCGTTCACCCCCAACGCGGACGCGGGGGTGTGCGTGCGCTTCCACGAACCCGTGGCGGTCCTCGACCCGACCGGCGTCCTGGTGCACCCGGCCGCCACCCTGGGCGTCCGCGACCCCGATGCGTTTGCGCGAACGCTGGTGGACGAAAAACGGGGGGCCGGGGGTTAGCGCGTGACCGTCTGCAGCAGCAGGAAGACGGCTCCGTCAGGGTCCACGGCGGTCGCGCAGAGCTGGCGCTGCGTGCCCTCGGACACGTCCTCGGGTCCGTCGGTCACCTGACCGCCACCGGCCTCGATCGCCGCCACGGCGGCGTCCATGTCGTCCACGGCGAAGAACACGCGCCACGTCGACCGCCCGTCCGGGCCCACCATGTCGGTGCCGTGGAACAGCCCGATGGTGGCCGACTCGTAGGGCCCGACGGTGGCGAAGCCGGAGGACGGGTCGTCGTCGGCGCAGCGGATGTCCCACCCCAACACCGACTGGTAGAACGCGACATCAGCAGCGAAGTTCAGCGACGGCGTGTCGAACCAGACGGCTGTGCCGTGGGTGCCCGGCTCGAAGCCCGCCAGGGTGCCGGGTTGCCACAGGCCGAACTGGGCGCCGGACGGTGCACCGGCAATCGCCATCGTCCCCTGGTCACCCACTCCCATGGCGGGCACCAGCACCTGCCCGCCGTGCTGGGTCACCTGCGCCAGGGTGGCCTGGGTGTCGGAGGTCTCGAAGTACACGTTCCAGAACACCGGCTGGTTCTGGGTGGCGTCCGGGTGCTGCATCATGCCACCGACCAGCGCCCCGCCGACGAACACCTGGTGATAGTGCCCGAACTCCTCCCCGCCGTCGCTGTAGGTCCAGCCGAACACGGCCGAGTAGAAGCGCTTCGCGGCCTCGATGTCGGGCACCCCGAGATCGATCCAGATGGGTTTTCCGGGCGAACTGGTCATGGTTGTTCTCCTGGTGGGCGACGTGATGTGGATCGAACGGCCACGCCGGCGGCGCCGTGGTCAGGGAGTGATCTGGCCGTCGCCGTCGGCGGACCAGTAGCTGATGCGGGAGGCGTCGACCCGGATCATCACCAGGCCCTCGGTGTCCAGCCCGTCGGTGAACCACCGGTCGAGTTCGGCGTGCCAGTGGTCCTTCATCGCATTCTTGGAGGTGAGCAGCTGAGCTGTGCCCTGTACCTGGACGAAGAGGAAGTCCCCACCCGTGCCGTGTTGGAACTCGATGGAGACCTTCGCGTCCCGCTCGATGTCCTTCGCCATGCGCGACTCCGCCCACGTGAAGTAGTGGGACGAGCCGTCATAGTCGACCTCGCCGTTGTTGCTCATCGGGCGGCTGGCGATGTGCCCGCGCGAGGTGTGGGTGGAGAGCATCGCCATGTCGAGCCCACGCATCTTCGCCGCGAGCTGCTTCATCGTCCAGGTAGCCATGCTGCACCCTAACCAGCCCCTCGTCGGCACGGCAATGGCCGCGCCGGGGCCAACTCGGCGGGTGACCACCGGGAACAGCACCGCGAAGATCGGTAACGTCCTTCTGGTGCACCCTTCTGCCGAGTTCACGCGCGCCCGCTGGGCCGTGACGCTGATGTTCATCCTCAACGGCGTCGGCTGGGCGTCTCTGCTCCCTCGCTACCCAGAGCTCAAGCAGATCACCGGGCTCGGCGACTTCGGGTGGGGCGCGGTCATTGCGCTCGGACCGCTGGGCGGCCTCATCACCGGCCTGTTCACCGCCCGCCTCATGCGTCGCTTCCACTCGCCTTGGGTATGGCTCGCCGCCACGTTGATCGGCCTGGCATGCCTCAACCTCTCCGGCAACGCCTCACACTGGGTGATGCTCGCCGCGGGCATCGGCGGCATGGCAGCCATGGACTCCATCGCCGACATTGCGATGAACGCCCACGGGCTGCGCGTCCAGAAGGGTTACGGGCGCTCGATCCTCAACGGCCTGCACGGGTGGTGGTCGGTGGGCGCCGTCGTGGGTGGCTTCCTGGGGTCGATCGCCCTGCAGGGTGGGGTGCCGATCTGGGTGCAGACGGCTGTCGCCTCGGTGCTCTTCGGCGCCTTGGCGCTCGTCGCGCGATCATTGGCGCTGCGTGGACCGGACGCCTCCCCCGTCGAGGAAGGCGCGGCCACCCCGACGAAGGGCATCCCGCGTCGATGGCTGCCCCGCCTGATCGCCCTGGGCCTGCTGGGCGCGTCGGCCGGCCTCATCGAGGACTCCGGCGCCTCGTGGGGAGCGGTGTACATGGACAGCCAGTTCACCGTCGAACCGTTCTGGGTGGGGATGGCCTTCGTGGCGCTGCAGGTGGCCCAGATGATCGGCCGCTTCACCGGCGACGCGCTGACCAACCGCATCGGTGCGCGCGGGGCCGTCACCCAGGGATTCATCATCGCCGCGCTGGGCATGGCTGTCGCGGTGGTCTTACCCACCCCAGCGACGACGATCCTCGGGTTCGCGTGCGCGGGCTGGGGCATCGCCACGGCGATCCCGGGCACCATGCACGCCGCCGACGAACTCCCCGGAATGTTGCAGGGCAACGGCCTGACCTTCGTGACGTGGCTCATGCGTCTCGGCTTCTTCGTCGGCCCGCCGCTGATCGGGCTGGTGGCGCAAGCAGTCGACCTGCGCTGGGCCTTGATCGTCATCCCAGCGGCCGCGTTGCTGGGCCTCTTGCTCACCCCAGCCCTGACCCTGCCCGAGCACGAGAAGTCGCCTGCCCCCCAGTGAGTTCATCGGCGGGCCAGCCAGTCGACGTCGAACGCGCTCGTCACCCCCATTCGGGCTGGGTGGCGACGGTTGACACGTGGTAATGCGCGTGCTTCACTGGCGTTACCACGTGATAACGCGGCTCTGCTTGCTCGATGAAGAGATGGAAGAACATGACCGAACGACACACGGCCTCAGCGCAGACGCTGGTGGGCGCAGACCTGCAGACGGCGATCCCCACGGACACCACGCTGCCGAAGGCGTTCTCGCTGCGATTCTCCACCCGCGGCATCGCGCTCGCCCTCAACGTCATCGTCCTGCTCCAGCTGACGTTCTACTCCACGGACGTGGTCGGGCTCGCCCCGGGCCTCGTCGGCGTCCTGTTCCTCGCCGCAAAGCTCTTCGACGGCTTCACCGACCTCGTCGCGGGCGTCATCATCGACCGGACGAACACCCGCTGGGGAAAGGCGCGGCCCTACGAGCTGTTCATCATTCCGCTGTGGCTGCTCACCGTGGCGATCTTCTCGACGCCCGCGATGAGCACGTTCTGGCAGGCCACGTACATCTTCGTCCTGTACGCGCTGATCAACTCCGTGTGCGCAACCTTCCTGAACGCCTCCGAAGCGGTGTACCTCAAGCGCTCGGTGCGCGGCGAGGTGCAGCACGCGAAGGTCCTGTCGCGGCAGGGCGTCCTGATCATCTTCATGGCCGCGATCGGCAGCATCATGCTGCCCCAGCTGATGGCATCCTGGGGCACCCAGCCCGGCGGCTGGACGATGATCGCACTGGTCTACGGCATTCCGTTCATGATCATCGGGCTCATCCGCTTCTTCACCGTGAAGGAGTTGCCCGAGGATGACACCGATCGCGTCACCGAGGAGCGCCTTGGCCTGGGCGCCACGGTCCGGGCCCTGTTCCAGAACAAGTTTGTCTTCATCTTCACGGCCATGGTGCTGCTGGCCAACATCGTGATCGCCGCCAGCGCGATCGTCGGCACCTACTACTTCACTACATCCTCGGCAACGTCGGCCTCATGTCGCTGGTGTCCGCCGCGGGCATCCTCGTGCCCGTGGTCTACCTGCTGTTCCCCCTCGCCGTCCGCACGATCGGGGCGATGAACTTCGCGCGCATCGGCCTCGTGCTCGCCATCGTCGGGTACCTCATGGTCTTCCTCGCCCCGCGCTCGTTGCCCATGGTCGTCATCGGCCAGGTGCTCGGCTCGTTCACGACGGTGATCACGATGCTGGTCGCATTTTTCATGATCCAGGCCATGACGTACGGCGAGTGGAAGACCGGGAAGCGGATCGACGCGGTCACCAACTCCCTGTCCAGCTTCGCCTCGAAGGTGGGCTCCGGGCTCGCGTCCGCCCTCGTCGGCTTCGCCATGGCCGCTGTGGGCTACGACGGCACGCTGGGCCAGCAATCGGCGGCGGCTGAATCCGCCATCATCCAGCTCTACTCCCTGATGCCGTTGCTGGTCAGCGTGGCCATGCTCGGGTTGAGCTTCTTCTACACGCTCGAGAAGCACATCCCGGCCATCCAGCGGGACCTCGCCGCCGGCGTCCACGCCAGCAGCAGCACCCTCACGGTCGGAGCCCCCTGCCCCTTCCCCCACCCCTCTTCGAGGACATCGCCTGCCATGACCAGCACCATGTTCCACACCGGATGGACCTTCCGACGCACTCCGGAGTCGATGGACACGCCCGTCGTCGTCCCTCACGACGCCATGATCGGCGAGCAACGATCCGCGCACGCCGGCGCCGTCGGGCGCAGTCTCTTCCAGGGCCTCCAGGGCGACACCCGTGTGCTCGTGGACGGCCGTGAGGTGACCGCCGGCGACGGATCGGACCGATTCCGCGACGAGTGGCGTCGCGACGCCGACGCGATGATCGCCAAGGACCGGGCCGGCCCTCGGTCATCCAGGATTCCCTCGGCAACGAGATCGCGGAGTCGGCCACGCCCAGGGCGCTTCGTTCGGCACCGCCACCGTTTCGCTCACGGCTGGCCAAGGTGCCCCCGCCCGCTGATCATCACCCCGCTGCCGCCCGATCGGCAGGGGTAGGGTGGCGCCGTGACGCAGGCTGACCGTGCTCGCGCGACAAGCAACGACGTCGCCGTCCTGGCCGGCGTCTCTCGCGCCACCGTGAGCCAGGTTCTCAACGGACACGCCGACCGCTTCGCCCCGCAGACCGCGCAGAAGGTGACCCGGGCCGCCCGCCAGCTGGGCTACCAGCCCTCGGCCGCTGGCCGTGCGTTGCGGCGCGGCTCCAGCGACTTCGTGCTCGCCCTCATCCCGAACACGACGTTCGGCGGCAACCTGCAAGACTGGTTCGAGCGCCTGACGGCCACCCTCGCCGCGCAGGGGTTCACCCTCGTGCTGGGTGTGACGACAGCCAGTGTGGACGTCCTGGACCGACTCGTCTCGCAGATGCAGCCCGCCGCGGTGCTGGCCTTCACTCCCTTCCGCGCGGCCGAACGGGCTGTGCTGGCCCGGAACGGAGTTGTGGCGGTGGATCCGCCCAGTGCAGCACGGGCGGGTCAGGATGCGCTGATCGGACGCCTCCAGGCCGAGACCCTCATTTCCCGCGGCCACCGACGGCTCGCGTTCGCCCACCTCGCCGACTCCCGCCAGGATCCGTTCGGCGCGGCCCGCGAGGACGGCGTCCGCCAGGCCGCCCTGGAGGCAGGACTGCCCGACATCGAGGTGGTGGGCCTGGCCATCCACATCGACGAGGCCCTCGGTGCTCTCGACCGGCTCCGGCCGCCGGGCATCGCCATCGCCTGCTAC
Organism: Propioniciclava soli; assembly: GCF_038502305.1. NCBI lineage: Bacteria > Bacillati > Actinomycetota > Actinomycetes > Propionibacteriales > Propionibacteriaceae > Propioniciclava > Propioniciclava soli. Next base: position 895,360 of record NZ_CP115965.1, on the reverse strand, counting down.
AACGACGACGTCGCGATCAGCCTCATGAACGCCGCGCAGCTGCGGGGCTGGGACGTACCGGGCGACGTCGCCGTCATCGGAATGGACCGCACGCCCGTGTCGCAGGTGACCGTGCCCCGACTGACCACCCTCGAGTACGACCTCAGCGATGCCGCGGCCACGGGTGCGGCGAGCGTCCTGCGCGCGCTCGGCCTGGAGGGTGAGGCGCCGACGCCGTCCGCGTCGGCGCTGCGCCTCGTCGAGGGGGCCTCCGTCTAGGCCGGAGCCGCTCCCCCGAGCCTTCAGTACGACGCGTAGACCGCGACGTCGTCGATGCTCCACCACTGGGGCGCTGCACCGGTCTGCGTGATCCGGAGGTACCGCGCGGTGGTGGGCTCGATGGCGATCGGACGCTTCCATCCGAAGGCGACGCTGCGCGCGACGCGCTGCCACGAGATGCCGTCGGTGGACACCTCGATGTCGAAGCCGCGCGGGTAGTCGCGGGGCGAGCGCCGAGGCGTCTGGAGCGTCACCATCGCGACCGGGTGCACGGTGCCCATGTCGATCTGGAACCACTCTCCTCCGGCCATGTCCGCCCCGGTGTACCACCCCTCGTCGTTGGAGCCGTCGATGCCGCGTTCCGGTTCCAGACCCGCGGGGGATGACGAGGCGGTCACCCGCCAGCCGGAGTGCGGGATCTCGACCGGCGCGTACGAGGCGCGCCCCGTCGCGTACCGCGCGACCGTCCGGTGGAAGGCAGCGTTGGCCGTGAAGTTCTCCGTCCCGAACGCCCGCAGCTTGGCCTTCATGGTGGCCTCGCTGTCGCTGTTGTGCACTGGCACGGGGTGGGCGTTGCCGTGGTGGAGGCCCCAGTAGGCGAAGCCGGACTCGGCCGAGCCCTTGACCTTGTAGGCCCAGTTCGACCAGGAGACGCCCTGGGCGTTCATGCCCGCCAGGAAGCGGGCCCATAGGTCGTCGTTGTGGTACAGCGAGAACTCGCCCTTGAGCAGGGGGACGCCGACGGCGGCGTGCCGGTCGGGAATGGCGTCCAGTTCGTTCGCGACCAGACGCTCCTGCGCCGCCCAGTCCTTGGGGGCCGACATGTCGTAGGGGTGGAACTGGTACATGACGTTGGTCCACCCGTACTCACGCGGGTGGGCGATGGCGTTGAGGTCGAAGAAGGCGGGCAGCACCACCACGTGGTCTGGGTCGACGGCGCGGACGGCGTCGTAGAGCCGGTCGAACAGGTCGTTCTTCTGCCGGACGTCGTCGGCGTCCTCACTCATGTCGATGAGGGGCTCGTTGATCAGGTCATAGCCAGCCACCGCCGGGTTGCCGCGGTAGCGCGCTGCCACGGCCGTCCAGATGTCGACGGACAGTTGCTGTGCGTCGGAGGATCCCCAGAAGCCGTTGGGGCTCGGCCCGACCTTGCCGCAGCTCGCCCACGGGCACCCGCCCCCGGGCACGGTGTGCAGGTCCAGCAGCACGTACAGCCCTCGCTCGCCGGCTTCCCTCACGATCCAGTCCAGCCGGTCGAACGGCTGGGCCTTCCAGGAGCCGTCTGGGTTCACGAAGGTGGTCCAGCCCATCGGGACGCGCACGAAGGTGAGCCCGAGCCCGGCGATGGTGTCGAGGTCGGCCTCGGTGATCCAGGTCGCCTGATGGGTGTCGAGGACGCGCTGCGCCGCGTCCGTCCCCAGCCGTTGGGTCAGCGTGTCGTGGAGCGCGTAGTCGTCGCTGTAGAGGCCGGCCGTCAGCTCGCCGATGGACCACCACTGCGCCGCCGTGCCGGTCTGCACCACGCGCAGGTAGCGCGTCGCGCGGGCCGGAAAGGCGATGGACGTGGCCCGGAACGTGCCCTGCCCGCTCGCCGCAGTGGTCCACGTAGCACCGTCCCGAGACGTCTCGACGCGGTACCCACGGGGCCAGTCGCCCTCGTCCGGCATGTTCTCGGCCGCTTCGAGGGCCACGCTGTTCAGCGTCGTCAGGGCACCCAGGTCAACGGTGATGTGCTGGCCGTCCCGCTGGGGGGAGCCGGTGGACCAGCGAGTGCCGACGTCGCCGTCGATCACGCGTTCGGGGGCCTGCCCCTCGGACGCCGAGATCTGCCAGCCGGCGCGGTCCATCTGGTTGCCGGTGTAGACCGCGACGTCGGCGACCGACCACCACTGCGGCGCGGTGGCGTGGTTGACGATGCGGAGATAGCGGCCCCACTTCCACCCCTGGAAGTCCACGAGCGTCGTCCGCCCGGATCCGAAGCCGCTGGCGGCGTGTTCGAAGGTCACGTTGTCGGTGGAGGTGAGGATCTCCCAGCTGCGCGCGAAGTCGTCCGGGGCCGCGCTGCCGGCGTCCAGGAGGAGCCGGTCCATCTGGATGACTCGCTGCATGTCGATAGTGAGGGCTTGGCCGGGCGCCTGCGGAACACCGGACTGCCAGGCGGTGGTCGGGTCGCCGTCGACAGCGGCGGCGGGCGTCGTCCCGGTGGCGGTCGCGGACGCCTGCGCCGTCCAGCCGGCGTCGTGCGCCACGGGATCGTTGAAGAGATTGAGCTCGCTGATCGACCAGGGCGCCGCGTCCAGGTCCACGGCGACGAGCCTCAGGAAGCGGGTCTTCTGCAGCCCGAAGCGCACGACCGTCTCCTGATCCGTGCCCCCCTGCTGCGCCACATTGGTCCAGGTCTGACCGTCCGAGGAGGTCTCCACCGCGAGGCGGCGGGGGTGCTCGCCCACCCGGTCGGTGCCGAGGGTGACGCGGTTGACCCAGGTCGGCTGACGGAGGTCGACGCGGATCTGGTCACCGGCACGCTGGGGGCCGGATGTGGACCAGTGGGTCGCCTGCTCCCCGTCCACGGTGGCGGAGGCGTGGGAGCCGGTGGACGCCGTCACCGTCCAGCCGCCGCGATCGAGCGCGAACTCGCCGAGCGGAGACATCCAGTCCTCCTGCACGAGCCAGCCGCCGAGATTGGTTCCGCGGAGGTTGATGGCCGCTCCGGCCCCGGAATCCGTCCGCAGGACGGTCCCGTTCGCCTTGATGAAGTCGGTCGACGTGAGGGGGTGACGCGCCGGGGCGCCGGTGGTCGCCGGCGCCGCGCGGAGCCCGGGGTCCCCCCACAAGACGGACGCCCCCAACAGCGCCGTCACCCCCAGCGTGGCTGTCATGCCCACCATCACCGTCGTGGTCGAGGGCCCGGTGGGGGTGCGGCGAAGCATGACACGTTCTCCTTGCGGGTGGGGGATGGGGTGACAACCGTTCACGGCTGTGGCGACCTGGTGACAGGACGCCGGAGGGCGGCGAGGATGCTGATCCTCGCCGCCCCCCGGGTTTCCTACTTGTTCTTGCCTCGGGACACGCCCGTGACGTGGATGGTGCCCGAGAGGGGCAGGTCACGCGAGGACGAGCCAACCGACACGCCGTACTTGCCGTTGTAGGTGCGCCAGCCGACGCGCCCCTTGGTTTCCCACACCGAGAACGGGTGGTTGGCATCGGTGGAGTCGATCATGAGCTCCACCTGCTTGCTCTGCCCCGCAGCGAGCGTGATGCGGTCGAAGCCGACCAGGCGCTTGCCGGGTTCATGCGCTCCGTTGGGCAACGTCAGGTAGACCTGCGGGATCTCGGTGCCCGCGACCTTGCCGCGGTTCGTCACCGTGAACTGCACCTTGGTGCGCACCACGCCGTCCTTGCTGGTTGACGTCGTGAGCTTCAGCTTGTCGTAGCCGAAGGTGGTGTAGGACAGGCCGTGGCCGAACTCGAACATCGGCTCGATGCCCTGCTCGTCGTACCACTTGTAGCCGACCTGCAACCCCTCGGAGTAGTTGACCTGCCGGATCTCGTCCGAGCCGGCCGGCCGCGTCGTCGAACCGTCGGCGAACACGCCGGGATACTGGTCGTTCTCCGGAACGCCCGTGGGCAGATCTTCCAGGCGCCTGGGGAACGTCACCGGGAGCTTGCCCGACGGGTTCACGTCGCCGAAGAGAAGGGCGGCGATGCTGTCGCCACCCGCCTGACCGGGCCACCAGACCTCGAGGACGGACGGCACCTGGTCGAGCCACGGCATCAGGACGGCCCCCGACGTTTCGAGAATGACGACCGTCTTGCGGTTCGCCTTCGCCACCGCAGCGATGAGGGCATCCCCGTTGCTGTGTAGGTTCAGGCTGTCCAGGTCGAAGTACTCCCCCGCCTGGTTGTGGCCGAAGACGATCGCGACGTCAGCGGCCGCAGCGGTCGCGGCGGCGGAAGCGAGATCGCTGCCGTCGTTGAACGTCACCGTGTTCCCGTCCTGAGCGGCCCGCTGGGTGATCGAGTCCAGAGGTGCGACGGGGTCGCAGTCCACGGCCAGGCCGGTCCCTGCCACCCCGAACAGGAGCGACGAGCACACCGACTTGGCGCTGATGCCGTTGGTCGGGGTGTTGGACGCCGTCGGGCCGATCACGGCGATCGTCTTGTTGCGCAGCTTCAGTGGCAGGGTCTGCTTGTCGTTCTTGAGCAGCACCGAACCCTGGTCGGCCATCTCGCGGGCGATCGCGTTCGCTTCCTCCGTCCGCTGGTCCTCCCAGCGCCCGGAGGTGGGGAGGTCGTGATCTTGGAGCCCCTTGTCGTACTTCTCGCGCAGCACCCGGAAGGCGGCCTCGCGGATCTGGGACTCCGTGATCTCGTCCGCGTCCAACGCCGCGTGCAGCCGGTCCGGGGTGAACCAGTACGGCAGCCCCAGTTCCTGGGACAGCCCGGCGTCGAGCGACGCGGCGGTGGACTTCTGTGCCCCATTGTCGGTGAGAACGAAGCCCTCGAAGTTCAGCTCGTTGCGGAGGTACTGGGTCAACAGCTCGGGGTTCTCACACGACCAGACGCCGTTGAGCTGGTTGAAGGCGCACATCACGCCCGCGGGGTCGCTCTCCTTCATCGTGATCTCGTAGGGCAGGCCGTAGACCTGACGCAGCGTGCGGTCATCGATGTTGGACGAGCTCGCCGCCCGGTCGAGCTCCTGGGTGTTGCCGAGGAAGTGCTTGAGCACCGCGGCGACCGGCTGACCGGGGTTGTCGTCCAGCGAGTTGACCCACGCCGCCGAGATCTTGCCGGCGAGATAGGGATCCTCCCCCAGATACTCGGCATTCCGGCCGTTCCACGGGTGCCTCACGATGTCGATTCCGGGGGCGAACAGGGCGTCGTACTGCTTGCGCCACGCCTCGTCGGCCATGGCCTTGCCCTTCTGTGCCGTCAGGTCCAGGCTCCAGCTCGCGGCCTGGGAGACGGGCACCGGGAAGGCCGTGGTACCGCCGACGTAGGCGATGCCCCAGGGGCCGTCGGTGTCGCCATTGAACTTCACGCACGCGACCGACGGGGCATACGTCACCGAGGGCCCGTTGGGCTGCCCCAGCCCACCGGCGGTCGGGGTCACCGTGATGCTGGGGTCGTTGGCGGTCACCTCGCTGAGCCAGCGCATCTGTTGGTCGAGCGTGGACGCGTCGAGCAGCAGGTTGGCCCGCTCCTCCGGTGACTTCGTGGGGTCCGCCCACGGGCAGGCCACCGCGGGCGCCGCCTGGGCCGGCGGCGTCGCCAGCGCGGCCCCCGAGACGGCCATCAATGCGGCGAGGCCGCCCCCCACCACTGCCCGGGTGCGCGTGCGATGTCGATGCACCGCGTGTTCTTCCGTCCTCATCAGTTCCTCCTTGAACGTGTGCCGGATGGGCGGAGACCTTCCGTACCCACCGTGTTCCGCGGTCGCCGCTGTCGGCGAGCCGCTCGTGCTGTGAACCGGGGTACGTCACCGCGAGCACAGCGTAGGCGTGCCCCGGCCCGCGTCATCAACCGGTTCACAGAAGATGCCGCGGGTCGTTGACGTGGAGCGAGCCTGGTTCTACCGTGCTGCCGCACGCGATCAACCGGCTGACGCCATGGCGCACGGACGGCGCCGCCTCACGGGGGCACCACACGCGTGTCCTCCCGCACACACATGGCCACCGAACTAGGGTTGCCGCGAAGCAGCGTCCACCCGGGGTGACGGCGCCGACCAACCAGTGAAGGAGCTCATGACCCAGGAGAGGACGGCCCTGCCGCCCCGACGCCCGACGATGACGGACGTCGCCAACGCCGCCGGCGTGTCGAAGGGTGCGGTGTCCAAGGTGATCCGCGATGCCTACGGCGTGAGCCCCGCCATGCGGGCCCGCGTCGAGAAGGCCATCGCCCAGCTGGGCTACCGCCCTCGGGTCGCCGCGCGCGTCATGCGGGGCCAGAGCTTCACGATCGGGCTGGAGACACCGCACCTGGGCCAGGAGTTGCAGACCCTCGTCGTCGAGGGGGCGGCCGAGCAGCTGGCCGGCTCGCCCTACCAACTGGTGATCGTCCCCGGCCTGGGCCGCCTCAGCGCCACGGAGATCCTCGAATCACTCGTCGACCGGCAGGTGGACGGCATCATCGCGATCGCCTCCGACATGCCCACCGAGGCGATCGAGACGCTGGCCCAGCACACGCCGATGGTGGTGCTCGGACGCCACAGCCGCCCCCAGGCCTTCGACACCGTCGTCAGTGACGACGCGGCGGGCGCCGATCTCGTCATGGACCACCTGCTCGGTCTGGGTCACACCCGGATCACGCACCTCACGATCGACCCACCCACCGCGGAGGCTCCGCACGTTTTTCGGCGGGACCGGTACGTGGAGCGCATGCGCGCCGCGGGGCTGCGACCCGTGGTGGAGTACGCCCCCAGCACCGAACGTGGTGCCGTCGCCGCGACGAGTCGCCTCCTGGGCTCCGACGATCCGCCGACCGCGATCTTCGCCGGCCATGACGCCATGGCGCTCGGCGTGTTGCGCGCGGCAGCCGACCTGGGCCTCGGGGCGTCCGACCTGTCGGTCGTCGGTTACGACAACATCGAACTTGCCGGCCACCCGCTCGTCTCCCTGACCACGGTGGACCACCGGGGCACGGACGTCGGACGCGTCGCCATCTCCCTGCTGCTGGAACGGATCAACGGCCGCACCGAGGCCAAGCACGAGTGCTTCAGCCCCGCGCTGCGCGTGCGACGCAGCACGGCTGCACCTCGCTGACCGCCCTCCCGAACGCGGCCCCACCTCTCCAAAATTTCCGTCAACCGATTTACGTGAATCGGTTGACGAAAAGGGAGCCAGCCCTCTAGCGTGGGTGATGAGCCAACCACCGGGCCACGGAGGCCGGGGGGGTGAGCCAGCGCCGGAGCAGGAGCTGCGGCGATTCCTCGATTTCAACGGAGCAGTCATGCGAAAGAAGACGACACTCTCGGTCGCCGCCCTGTCCGTGATGGTGCTGGGACTTTCGTCGGCGTGTGCGGCCGGCCCCCAGTCCGTGACGCAGTCCGGCTCTCAGGGGTCGGCAGGTGCCGATGGGAGCCAGGAGTTGACGTGGTCGGGCTGGAGTGATGATGCGACCGCCGCGGCGCTCATCGAGCAGTTCGAAGCGGACAACCCCGGGGTCACCGTCAACCACGTCGGCCTCCCCTGGCCCGGCATTCTCACCCAGATCAACACCGAGCTCGTCTCGGGCACCGCTTCCGACGTGGTCACGGTGTTCCCGGGCAACGGCAACCCCATCACGGTGCAGACCCTCGCGAAGGGGAACTACCTGGCCGACCTGTCGGACCAGGAGTGGGTCTCTGAGTTCAGCGACTCGAACAAGAGCGTCATGACGGCCGACGGCAAGGTGCTCATGGCTTCGAACAACTCCGGCATCATCCCCGCCATCTACAACTCGGCGGCGATGGCGGAGGTCGGCGCCACCCCGCCCACCACGTGGAGCGAGGTCATGAACCTGTGCGCCACCGCGCAGTCCAACGGCAAGGTCGCGTACGCGTTGGCCGGGCTGGCGGGCGGCAACTTCTCCCACTACGTGTACGCGCTGACGTCCACGCTGGTCTACGAGCCCGGGTCGACGTTCGCGCAGGACATGACGGACGGCACCGCCACGTTCGCCGGATCGGAATGGAGCACCGCGCTCGAGCAGTACCTCGCGATGCGGGACGCTGGCTGCTTCAGAGAGAGCCCGCTCGGCACCAGCATCGAGGTCGCCCACGAGCAGGTCGCAACGGGCGAGGCCCTCGGCATCGTCACGGTGAGCCAGCAGATCTCGACGATCCAGGAGGCCGCCCCGGAGGGCGCCGAGTTCGTGACGGCCCCGTTCCCGGCCACCGACAATGCCGCCGACACGGTGCTTCCGGTCGGTCTGGGCGCGGGGTACGGCGTGAACGCCAAGGCCGAGAACCCCGAGCTGGCCCTCAAGCTGATCGACTACTACATGTCGCAGGAGGGGCTGCAGACGGCCGTCGACGTCGGCTCCAACTTCCCCAGCATCCCGCTCGAGGGCTACACCCCCAGCGCCGTCCTCTCCGGGGTCGCCGACCAGGCGCAGACCGGCAAGACCGCGCCCTACCCGGATCAGCTGTGGCCGAACGCGAACGTCAACCAGGTCTACCAGGACCAGCTCCAGCAGCTCCTGGGCGATCGGACCACCGTCGCGGACGCGCTGGCCACCATGGACACGGCCTTCACGGGCTGACCTCCCTCCCCCGCGCGGTGCGATGCTCCTCTCCGGGCGTCGCACCGCGCACCCCCTCTCACCGTCGAGACTGAAAGGCCCACCCCGATGGCGTCGTTGACCGAGACTCCCCTCACCGAACCCGCCGCACGGCCACGCAGACGCCGGCACCGTAGTGCGGCCGCCGCCGTGTGGTGGCTCATGCTCCCCGCAGCCGCCCTCTACATCTTCGCCGTCATCATCCCCAGCGTGCAGGGCGGCGCCTACTCCCTGACGGACTGGGATGGCGTCAGCACCGACAGTCAGTTCGTGGGCCTGCGGCAGTACGTACTCATCTTCACCGATCCGTACGGCCAGACCGCGGTCAAGAACACCGTGCTGATCACGGTCGTGGTCACCATCGTGCAGAACCTGCTCGGCTTCTTCATCGCCCTCGGCGTGAACGCGCGGATCAAGTCGCGCAACATCCTGCGCGTGCTGTTCTTCGCCCCCGTCGTGATCACGTCGATCGCCATCGGCTTCCTGTGGCAGAACCTCTTCGCGCCGAACGGCGCCATCAACCAGGTGCTGGAGCTGGTCGGTCTCGGCGCCCTCAGGCAGGACTGGTTGGGCAACGCCGACCTCGTGGTGTGGTCGATCATGATCGTCATCATCTAGCAGAACGTCGGCTACTCCATGGTGATCTTCCTCGCCGGCCTGCAAGGAGTGCCCGAGGAGGTGCTCGAAGCCGCCGCCATCGACGGTGCCGGCCCGGTGCGCCGCACCTGGCACGTGGTCCGCCCCATGCTCGCCCCCGCGATCACCATCAATGTGATGCTGTCCGTCATCGGTGGGTTCAAGATCTTCGACCAGGTGTTCACGATGACGAAGGGCGGGCCCGGCGGGGCGTCCAACACGATCTCGACGCTCATCTACCAGAACGCCTTCCAGCTCGGCCGCTTCGGCTACGGCGCGGCCCTCGGCGTGGTGCTGACCGTGTTCGTCGCCGTGGCCTCCGTCATTCAGTACCGGCTGCTCTCGAAGCAGGAGGGTTGACATGTATCGCTACACGTGGCGCACGGCCATTCTCGAGGCCGTGATGATCCTGACCGCACTCATCTTCTTGTTCCCCATATACGTGCTGTTCAGCCTGGCCTTCAAGGCCCCCGGCGACCCCAGCTCGCTGATCGCCCCGCCCGCCCAGCCGACCTTCGCCAATTTCATCGATGCGTGGAATCAGGGCGGTCTTGGCGGCGGGCTCGTCAACAGCTTCATCGTGACCTCCATCACCGTCGTGTTGGTCGTCATCATCTCCGCGGCCGCCGCATACCCGCTCTCGCGGGCCGGTGCCCGCTGGAGCAACGTCGCCTACTTCGGCTTCCTCGCCGGCCTGCTCCTCCCGGCGCAACTCGGCCTGCTGCCGCTGTACCAGACCATTCGGGACCTGGGGCTGCTCGGATCGTTGGCCGGCGTCATCTTGGTCAACGTCGGTGGCTCGATGCCCTTCTCGATCTTCCTGTACGCCGGCTTCCTGCGAGCATTGCCCACCGAGTTCGAGGAGGCGGCCGCCATCGATGGGGCCAGCCCGTTCCGGACGTTCTGGTCCGTCGTCTTCCCCCTCATGCGGCCCATCACCGGCACCCTGGCCGTGCTCACCGCGGTGGCGACGTGGAACGACTTCCTGACGCCGCTGCTGTACCTGTCCGGCTCGGACCAGCAGACGATCACGGTGGCCGTCTACGGGTTCGTCGGCCAGTTCGGCGCCCAGTGGAACCTCATCTTCGCCGGCATCGTGATCAGCATCCTGCCGATCCTGATCACCTACTTCCTGATGCAGCGCTCCATCATCCAGGGCTTCGCGGGAGGGCTGAAAGGCTGACGCGGCACCGCGTCGACGCTCCTCCGCCCCGGCCCGGGTCACCCGGGCCGGGCACCGCCCTCCGTCCGGAAGAAGTTGCATGGACCTCCCCTGGCTCTGGCTGCCCCACGACCCCACCGACTCCGGTTCGGTGGCTCGGCTGGCTCGGTTCCGCAGCGAGTTCACGTGGGCCGGGGCGTCGGGAGCCGCGCTGCCCCTGCTGATCACGGCCGTCCACCGCTACCGCCTCTTCGTCAACGGGACGCTCGTCGCCGTCGGCCCCTTGAAGCCCGGCCCGGCGGACTGGTTCGCCGACACCGTCGACGTCGCTCCTCACCTCACCACCGGAGGCAACGTCCTGGCGCTGGAGGTGCTGACCTATCGGGAGGACGTCCCGGGCAACGCGTCGCTGCGGCGGGGCGCCGCCCCCGGGCTGTCGGTCAGCGGACCCCTGCCCGGAGGTGCCGATGCCGCGGACGCCCTCCGCTGGCGATGCAGCCCGTGCCCGGGGCGGACCTTCCTGCAGGGGGTCAACACGGTGTTCCTCGGAATCCAGGAACGTGTCGACGCCACGCTGGAGCACCATGGGTGGCTCGATGCGGGGTTTGACGACCGCGCCTGGGCCGTTCCGGTGCCGGCACCGCGCCCCCCAGGCGACGCGGCGATGTGCGTCCTGCCCCGGCCGGTGCCGCCCCTGGCCCTCGAGCCGTGCCCCTGGGCGGGTATCGCGCGCACCCGTGGCGACGACCCCGGTTGGGAAGCCCTGCTCGGGGGGCGGCCGGTCACGGTGCCGGCCCACCGGGAGGTGGAGGTCGACCTCGACGTCGGCGTCCTCACCACGGCGTTCGTCTCCGCGGCCATGTCCGGTGGAGCCGGCGCGGAGCTGACCTTGACAGCCGCCGAGTGCTACGAGGGCGAGCCGATCGACCTCCCCTGGCTCCGACGCAAGGGCGATCGGACGGACGCCCGCACCGGCGACCTCCACGCCGACCCCGACCACTACCGGGTCGCCGGCCACGGCAGCCCGGACGCCCCCGAGCTCTGGCGCCCCTTCTGGTTCCGGACCGTGCGGTACCTGCGCGTCCGGGTCACCACCGGGGACGAACCCCTCACCCTCCGCGGCGTGATGCTGACGCGCACGGGTTACCCGCTGGAGGTCACCGGGTCGTTCCGGTCGTCCTCTCCCCTCCACGCCCGGCTGTGGGAGACGAGCCTTCGGACGCTTCGCAACTGCATGCACGACACCTTTGAGGACTGCCCCTTCTACGAGCAGCTGCAGTACGCCATGGACACGCGCTCGCAGGCCCTGTTCTCCCTCCACATCTCTTCCGACGACCGGCTGGTGCGCCGGGCGATCAGCGACTTCGCGGCGTCCGGTCATCCCGAGGGTCTGACCCGGAGCAATGCCCCGGGCATCATTCCCCAGGTCATTCCCGGCTTCTCCCTCTTCTGGGTGTTCATGCTCGCCGACCACCTCGACCACGTGGGAGACCGGTCCTTCACCCGGCCCTTCCTGCCCCGCGTGCACGCGATCCTGTCGGTCTTCGACGCGGCCCTCACCGAGGACGGTTTCGTCCTGTCCCCTCCCGACCGCCCCGACACCCACCCGGACGGTGAGATCTGGAACTTCGTGGACTGGACGGACGCCTGGCGCGCCAGTCGCGGCGTCCCCGAGCTGGGCGAGCGGCGCGCCAACACCATCCTCACCTTCCAGTACGCCACCGCGTTGCGCAGCGCCGAGCGGATCGCCGACGCCTGTGGCGAACCGGGCGCAAGCGCCGAGTACCGGGCGCGCGCCGAGGACGTTATCGCCCGCATCAACGCCAGTTCGGCCTGGGACCCGTCCACCGGGTACTACCGCGACTCCGACTCCGGCGTCCCCATGAGCCAGCACGCGCAGGTCTGGGCGGTGCTTGCCGGCGCGATCAGCGGACCGGCCGCGCGCGACCTCCTCTGCCGAGCCGTCGGGGACGCCACCCTGACCCGGTGCTCATACGCGATGTCGCACAGCCTCTTCGACGCCGCGCGGATCGCCGGTGCCCACGAGGTGGTCGACTGGACGCCGTGGCAGGAGATGCTCGAGCTGAACCTCACCACGTGGGCCGAGGACGCGGTGAGCCATCGCAGCGACTGCCACGGCTGGGGCAGCGTCCCGCTGCAACACTTCCCCCGCTGGGTGTTGGGCGTATCCCCGTTGAGCCCGGGCTTCGCGTCCGCCGGCGTGGACCCAGTGCCCGGCGATCTCCGCTTCGCTGAGGGGGTGGTGCCCACGCCGCACGGCAGCATCGCGGTGCGCTGGGAGCGGGACGGGGCGGGCACCGTCCGCGTGAGGGTGGACGCGCCGACGTCCATCGACCTGGTGATTCCCGAAGGCAGCACCGGGGTGAGCTGGTCGCAGCGCGACGACGTGCAGAGCATGGACTTCGAGCTGCCTCATCACCGTGACGGTTCACCGTCGGGCGATCGGATCGAGAGGGACGGCGAAGCGGCGGGACGGTGACGTCCCGCCGCTGTGTGCCCGCGTCAGTTCTGCGGGAGTTCGCCCGACTCGGCCGGATCGGGGGCCGACTCGTCCCGCTCAACCACCAGCGTCACCCGGGACACGACGGCCGCGATGGCACCGATGCCGACCAGGGCGGGAGCCATGGCGGCGGTGAGAACGGTGACCGCCAGGCCGGTCTGCAGGGGGATCTCCAGCAAGGTGTCGCCGTCGCGTTTCAGGATGATGCGACGCACATTGCCCTCGTGGATGAGTTCGCGGACCTTGGTCAGCAGGTTGTCGCCCTCGACCTCGAACTGCTCGGACGGGTGCTCGTTTTCATTCATGGTGCATTCCTTTCTGGTGGGCGACATCTGCCATCGCCTCGATGTGAACAATTTTTTCGTTGTGTGGCCCTCGGCACATCCTTCGTGCGCACCGGATGGGTGTACTGCGTCCGTGGTATTCGCTCGAGGATTGGAGGTGGGCCGTCACCCGGCAAGTGCGCAGTCCCCGAGGGGACGAGGTGACACCTCTTCACGGCAGCGCGAACGCGCGCTGTGCTGCGCGCCCGATCCCCGGCGTCCCCGACCCGCTGCCACGCCGCCGTCACAGAGGATGTCGGTGCCCGTGAGGTAGCTCGCCTCGGGGCTCGCGCAGAACGCGATCACGGCGGCGAGTTCATCGGGGCGTGCCGCCCGGGGCAGCGGGGCCCGGGGCAGGTAGCGGTCCGCGGCGTCGGCCTCGGCCTGCCCGGTTCGGCGTCGACGTCCACGACCACCCCGACCTGCGGCCCGGACTCGCGCCGGCCGGCTGGACCAACCTGGTCGACCACCTGCGTGGCCACGGCATCACCAACCAGGAGATGCTCACCGCCGGCGTCGCCAGCACCGCCCGCAACGGGAACCTGATCGACCGGTTCCGTGACCGGGTCATGCTGCCCATCCTCGACCCCGACCACCGCGTGCTCGGGTTCGTCGGACGCCGCAACCCCACCAGCACCGACGAGCGTGCCCCCAAGTACCTCAACACCCCCGACACTCCCCTGTTCCACAAGGGCAACCAGCTCTACGGCGCCACCCACCTCCTCACCGCAGACCCCACCCGCATCCCCGTGCTCGCCGAAGGCCCCATGGACGCCCACGCCATCACCCTCGCCAGCCACGGCCGCTACATCGGCCTGGCCCCCCTCGGCACCAGCCTGACCAACCTGCAAGCCACCCAACTCGCCAACCTCGACCGCACCCCGATCATCGCCACCGACGCCGACCTCGCCGGACGCCTCGCCGCCGAACGCGACTACTGGATGCTCACCCCCCACGGCCTCGACCCCCGCTACGCCATCCTGAACCCCGGCACAGATCCCGCCGAACTGCTGGCCACCGGCCAAGCCGCCGCCCTCAACCACGCGCTCACCCAGGCCGGACCGTTGGCCGACGTGCTCATCAACGAGCGGATCAGCAACCTGCCCACCCCCGACGCCGCCCTCGGAGCCGTGGCCGTGCTCGCCGCCCAGCCCCCCGACCGGTGGGAGGACGGCGTCCAAGCCCTCGGCGACCGGCTCGGCCTGCCCGCCGGTTTCCTGCGCGGCACCCTCAAGGACCACGTGCGCGCGTGGAACACCAACGCCCGCCGTGCCGCCGACAGCCAGCTCGCCCGCCTCCACGACGTCAAGCAGCGGCTCACCCCCGCAGAAGAGACCCACGAAACCCCCACCGACCCGCCCCCAGCCCCCCCACCGACCATCGAACGCATCCCGACCCCCCCCGGACACGACCCGCGCGGACGCGGTCGCTGACCTACCCTCAGACCAACCCCCACAGGAGCACACCCCATGGACGCCCCCACCCTCACCGCCACGGCGGCCGCCACCATCAGTGGCGTCCTGCTGGGTGAGTACCAGCGCCGACGGCTCACCACGCTCACCTACCGCTACCCCGAAGAGACCACCCAAACCTGGCCCGAGCCCAGCCCCCGCCGATGGGTACCCCTCGCCCTGGCCGGCGTCCTCGGGGCGCTCACCCTGCGCTACACCGCCACCGGTGAAGCCGTCCACCTGCTCCACCTGTACCCGCTCGCGATCGCCGCACCGTGGCTGGTTGCCGTCGACGCCGACGTGCACCGCCTGCCCTACCGCACCACCATGCTCACCCTCATCGCCAGCGTCCTCGGCGTCGTGACCACCGCCGCGCTGACCGGCGCGTGGCTGCTCGCAGCCGCCGCAGCGCTCGGCTGGGCGGTCAGCTACGGCCTGTTCTGGGTCCTGAACAAGGCCGGTCGGGGTGGGCTCGGTTACGGCGACGTCCGCCTCGCCGGCCTCATCGGGCTTACCACCGCCCCCCTCAGCGCCTCAGCCACCTGGCTGGCGTTCCTCCTCGGCACCCTCACCGCCGCCGGGTGGGCGTTCACCCGACCCCGCCAGCCCGGCAGCCGCCACGCCTACGGCCCCTGGCTCCTCCTCGGCTGGCTCGCCGCCACCCTCATCCCCCTCCCCTAAGACAGAACAGAAAGGGGTCACGCGCATGACCACCGACTGGCTCGACAGCCACGACATCTACACCACCGTCCGCACCAGCTGGGCCACCCGGCTCACCCAACCCACCGAGTACGGCATCGCCGACGCGCTCGGCCAGGACACCACCCGCCAGGTCCTCACCAGACCCGCCTTCGCCGCCGTCTACCTCCAAGCCGCCACCGTCGGCGTGTGCGACGCCATCCTCTCCCGTGGCCACGACCACGCCCGCACCGTCATCCAGCAGCCGCGCCTCCCCCAACCCACCGTGGACGACTTCGACCTCACCACCGAGATCCCCACCGTCCACCAATGGATCATCGACAGCCTCACCGGGCACAACCCAGAAACCGAAGCCGCGATCAGCCACACCCTCACCACCGCCCCCAACCCCACCGATACTGCCGTCCGGCACGGGATCGCGCTCCTCCACGTCGGCAGCCTCGCCGCCACACCCGCCACCCGACCAGCGGATCAGCCGCACACCCCCGGCACCACCGACGGAACCGCCCAAGCCATGGCCACGCTCAACGCCAACATCAACGAGCTGCGCCGCCTCGGCGGACTTCCCCCAACACCCGAAGAATCCGGCCCGCACGGCCACTGAACCCCGCCGCGACGCCCTCCGGGAACGGGGGCCGGTTCTCCAGGAACGATCCTGAGCCGACCCAGCAACACTCACGGGCATCCATAGCCCCTCCAGAACGCTCGTCGGTTGTAGGAACCCCACAAACCTGCCCCGGCCCGAGACGATCCGCCCGCCACCCGAGCGGATGTCTCACAAAACTGTACCTTCACGAGATGCTTGGTCATCCGGCCAGATATGCAAGAACCATCGAGCGGGAATCAACCTCTTGATACTCTTGCGGCATGAGGATCATCGTGTGTGGGGCAGGTATGGGTGGTCTCGCGCTGGCACACGGACTCTTGGGGAAGGCTGAGGTCGTAGTTGTAGAGCAGGATGTCGCTGCCGCGGAGACGGGCGGGTATCGCATTAGCCTCAACGATGAAGCCTGCGGCGCACTCGCAGATTTGATCCCAGGGGCGCTGATGGAAGAAATCCGGCTGGTATCAGACACCGGGAGCGCGTTCGAGCAGTTCACCATCGCGGACTCCCAATTGCGTCCGATCGTGGTCGCGGCTGAACCCACCGGACAGGACCGCATCTTGGCGCAACGCCAAGTGCTGAGAGTCCTGCTTGCGAGGGACATCAGCGCCTCGATCCGATTTGGATCGACAGTGCGCGATGTAGCACAGGATGACACGGGTGCAGCGGTCACGCTTTCAGATGGCTCCGTTGTTGATGGTGACCTTGTGGTGGCCGCCGACGGCGCAAATTCGACGGTCATCTCTTCGTTCCTCGGCACGTCGCCCACCCGCGATCTTGGTCTCACCGGTATTGCGGGATGGGCACCGCTCGGAACAGACGCCCCGCCGACCTACCTGCGCCGGGGTCCGGCCTTGGCGTTCGGGGCCGACGGCACCGGCGTCTTCCTCTCGATCTACAACCCCCCCTCGCGAGCTGCGACCGACCCGACAGTTGCGGCTTTGACCGGCGGGCCAGCTCTTATCTGGGGCACGATTAACCGCAGCGAGAGCCTCAGGGGCACCCGACACACATCGGCAGGTGACCTGGTCCAGCAGGCGGGCGCGTTGCTCACGCGATGGTCGCCCTGGCTAACCGAGCACGTGTCGGCCTCGGACCTCGAACGTGTTGCAGCGTTCAGGTTCCGGGCGGCAAACCCATCCGGACCGATCGCAGATTGGACGCCTCGCAGTGTCACAGGGCTCGGAGATGCGATCCACGCGATGCCACCGACCGGCGGTCGGGGTGCGTCGACGGCCATCTGTGATGCCGCCGACCTCGTTGATGCCATCACCGAGCATCTGGATGGCGCCCCGTTATACTCCGCACTCGCCCGCTACCAGCGTTCTATATCACCCCGGGCCCGCGCAGCGATCCGTGAGTCCCTTGGTCCCGTGCGAGTAATCAACGCTCTGCGTCATCGACCAGCGCAAGCCCTGGCCCGACCTCTGCTGAGCGTCGCGGGTGCGTGGGGACAGCGTCGCTATCGCGGCACGCCATGAAGGCGGCGCTCCGATCAGGAGGTGACCCCAACCTTGTCTTGGTGCTGTGGGAATTGCAGCAAACTGCGCGTGAAGCCGCACGTCATCTCGAGCGGACAACCAGAGCCGCGGGGATCAGCACGGCCGAGTTCGGCGTGCTGGCGTGCACAACCGATGACCCTGGGATCACGCAGGCGCAGATCGCGCGCCAACTCCATATTCGCCCTCAAGCGCTTACCGCTACCGTCAACAAGCTCCAGCGCCGCGGCCTCATCCGCGGCAGTACCGAGGGCCGTGGTCGACCATCTCACCTCACCATCACCGATCAGGGACGAACTGCCCTCGACGCCGCATGGCCATCGATCGTCGCCCTCAATGAGCCCGCTAACCTGCAGCTCACAGAGGATGCAGCGAGCTCTCTTGCCGCACAGCTCGCCCAACTGCGTGAGAACCTGGCCACGACCGGACCAGCGACAGCGCCTCGCTGACGACGTCGTCGAAGCCGCAGCGGCCATCGTCGATCACCGTCACATAGCGGCCACACAACGCCGCCACCGAGCTATCAACTCCACACCTCACCACCCTGACCACCACCACCACCCCGTGGCTGGTCCGCGACTTGGTTGCTGCCCTCCCCGCCCTCGACCCCACCGGCGACGAGCGGGCCCAGGCCCTCACCGCCATCCTCACCACCCTGACCACCACCAACCCGGAGATGGTCCGCGACTTGGTTGCTGCCCTCCCCGCCCTCGACCCCATCGAGCTCGTGGAACTCAGCTGCCCCATCGGTGAGGAACTCTGCTGGCTCCCCTTCGTCGAGGTTCCGCACGGGGAAGGATTCACCGATCACTGGTGGCACAGCCCGTCGACGAGAGGAGACGGGTCTACCGGGCCTACCGGGACAGCTCTGAGGTCGCCCGGGTCCTCGTGGACGACGACGTGGGGATCAACCCGGACTACAACAACGTCCCCGACGTCGGCGCGTCTGGCTTGGAGATCGTCTTCTTGGAGGTGCATGAGGCGCAGCGCGGATCAGGCGTGGGTCGCGCGTTGGCCGAGACCCTCCGCTGGCGCCACACCGGCCGTCGACTGGTCGCCTACGCGAAGAAGGACGCTGACGGGTTCTGGGCCACGCTGGGCTGGATTCGCCACGTGCACGCAGATCCGGCCAATAGCGACTGGCTCACGTTGTTCATCTCACCGGCCCTGTAAAGCACGCCTTCGGGCTTTCAGCCGGTGATGCGGCGGGTGACCTTGGTGTACTCGTGCTGGACCAATGTGGTGTCCCCGACTTGCGTCCACTGCCCGGCGAAGCCGTGGCCGTGGTTGAGGCCCAGGCAGGAGCAGGTGCAGTCGTCGCCGCGGGCATTCTGGCACCTGGTGTCGCACTGTTCGGTGGTGCTGTAGATGAGCGTCACGTCGACAGCTCCCCAGCGTTCGACCAGCGCCTCGACCAACGGCTGCAGGTGGTTACGCGCGATCTCCCACCGTCCTGGGTGACTCTCCGTGGCGTGAACCCACTCGGGGCGAATCCGGTCCCCCAGCCGGTCCTTCAGCCAGGATCGGTTGTCCTTCCGGTAGGGCATGCGGAGGTGCAGGCGCCCACGGTAGGGGCGGTACACGGTCGGGATTCTCATGATCGGAGCGCTTCAGGCGACAGTCGACGTCGACCCAGCTGCAGGCGGGGTCGTCTCCTCATCCCAGACAGCGAGGTAGTCGTTCAAGCCTCCGCCGAGGAGCCCGTACAGGGCTCCGAACGCGACGAACAGCAGCAACGGCGAGGTCAGTTCCTGGGCGGCCGTCGCCGGCGTCTGGGTGAGGACGGCGACCACGGCCAGCCCGATGAACGCAGCCCACGCGGCGATGAGGAGGCGGATCCACGCTGTGGCCTTCGCCCACTTCTCCAGCGAGATCGAGGCGCCCTCCTCCAGACGCCCCTTCAATCGCTGCAGCAAGAACAGCGCGAACCATGCGCCGGCCACCAAGCCGGCCACCAGGGCAATCACGACGGCAGGCGCTGCGTGCCCAGCGTTGACCAATGTGTACCCGAGGGTGACGGCCACGAAGGTGGCGATCGCAGCTACGACGAGAGCGGCCAGGCGCAGCCAACGGGTGTACTTCAACAAATCCGTGGGGGTGGACATGCCTTGAGACTAGGCCATCTCCACCACAGGATGGCGCGAGGCACGGCCGCCACCACATGCGCCAGCCCCCGCCCGCCCCACGGCCACCACGTAGTGTCGAGTGTGGCTGGTGGTCGAGCGCCTCCTAGGGGTGGGTCCGCGAGTCGACCACCAGCCCCCACCCCTCGCCGGACGCTGTGACTTCGGCGATCTCCCACGCGGAGGCGGCGCGGCGGCCACCACGTCGGTACGGTGTGAGCGAGCCGTTGATGTGTGAGGGAGCAGCGTGGCGACGAAGACGACGATCCATGACGTGATCGAGGACTTCCAGCAGGCCCCGACGAATGTGGCCAAGGGCGAGAAGTTCGAACGCCTGATGGTCGACTACTTCCACCTCGACCCGACCCTGTCGGCAACCTACGACCTGGTCGTACGTTGGCCGGACTGGGACCACCGTGAGGGCACCCACGACTCGGGCATCGACCTGGTCGCCCGCAACGCCGACACGGGTTTGTGGACGGCCGTGCAGTGCAAGTTCTTCTCCCCCAACCACTACCTGCAGAAGGGTGACATCGACTCGTTCTTCACCGCCTCGGGCAAGGTGTGGGACGGCATCACGTTCGACAACCGGATCATCATCTCGACCACCGACAAGTGGTCCAAGACTGCCTCCGACGCCCTGGCGAACCAGACGATCCCAGTGCAGCGGATCGGCCTCCCGGAGATCTCCGAGTCACCGATCGACTGGATGTGGGCGTCGAAGGACCAGCTCGAGGTCCAGCTGAAGAAGGCCGTCCGCTACAGCCTGCGCCCTCACCAGAAGGAAGCCCTCACCGCCATCCACGACGGGTTCACCACCCACGACCGCGGCCAGTGGATCTCCGCCTGCGGAACGGGCAAGACGTTCACGTCGCTGAAGCTGGCCGAGCAGATGTGCGCCGACAACGGCGGCTCCCTGCGCGTCCTGTTCCTGGCCCCCTCGATCGCGTTGGTGTCACAGACGTTGCGGGAGTGGATGGCCCAAACCCAGACCACGATCCGCCCGTTCGTGGTGTGTTCGGACACCAAGGCATCCAAGGCAGCCGAGGACATCAGCACCCACGACATCCCCCTCCCCACCACCAACGCCACCCGCCTCGTGCACGAGATGAGTCAGGTCGGACTCCGCGGCCGCCAGATGACGGTGGTGTTCTCCACCTACCAGTCCATCGACGTCGTCGCCCAAGCCCAACAACTCGCGGGTACGGACTTCGACTTGGTCCTGTGTGATGAGGCGCACCGCACCACCGGCGTCCGGCTGGCCGGCGAGGCAGACGAGTCGGCGTTCACCCGCGTCCACGACAACACCTACCTGCCCGCCGCCAAGCGGCTCTACATGACCGCCACCCCGCGCTTGTATGGGGAGGCGGTCAAGCAGAAGGCCGACGAGGCCTCCGCCGTCCTCACCTCGATGGACGATGAGGCCACATTCGGACCGGAGTTCCACCGGCTCGGGTTCGGCGAAGCCGTCGAACGGCGCCTGCTGGCCGACTACAAGGTGATGATCCTCGTCGTGGAGAACGGCGCGATCGCCCCCCGCCTGCAGGAATCCCTCGCCACCGTCGACCACGAGCTCGCCCTGGATGATGCCGCCAAGATCGTCGGCTGCTGGAACGGCCTCGCGAAACGCACCCAGGACGGCGACTTCGGCACCAACCCGACCCCCATGAAGCGCGCGGTGGCGTTCAGCCAGAACATCCGCGCCTCCCAAGCGTTCGCCGACGCGTTCCCTCAAGTCGTCGACACCCTCACCAACACCGGCGACGACGAGGGCCCCACCTGTGAGGTCCAGCACGTCGACGGGAGCATGAACGCCATGATCCGCGGCGAGAAGCTCGCCTGGCTCAAGGCACCCATCCCTGATGGCGAGTGCCGCGTCCTCACCAACGCCCGCTGCCTGTCCGAGGGCGTCGACGTGCCCGCCCTCGATGCGGTCATGTTCCTCCACCCCCGCAACAGCCTGGTCGACGTCGTCCAGTCCGTGGGCCGCGTCATGCGCAAGGCACCCGGCAAGGAGTTCGGCTACGTCATCCTCCCCGTCGCCATCCCCGCCGGCCTCGCCCCCGAAGAAGCCTTGAAGGACAACAAGCGATTCAAGGTCGTCTGGGACGTTCTCAACGCCCTCCGTTCGCACGATGACCGGTTCAACGCGATGATCAACACCATCGACCTGGACAAGTCCACCAACGGCAAGGTCACCATCGACTTCATCGGCAACCACGCCGCCACCGACACCGAGGGCGGCACCGACAAGCCGACCAAGCCCGGCGTGCAGCTACCGCTGTTCGCCCTGCAGGACTGGAAGGACTCCATCCTCGCCCGGATCGTGAAGAAGGTCGGCGACCGGGAGTACTGGGACCAGTGGGCCGACGACGTCGTCCACATCAACGCCAACCAGACCGCCCGCATCACCACCATCCTCAAGACCGCCGACCAGCGGCTGCAGGGCGAGTTCGAAGCATTCCACCAAGGCTTGCGGGACAACCTCAACGACAGCATCACCCTCGAAGCCGCCGTCGACATGCTGTCCCAACACCTCATCACCCGCCCCGTGTTCGAAGCCCTCTTCGCCCACGACAGCTTCGCCGCCCACAACCCCGTCTCGATCACCATGCAGAAGATGGTCGACGCCCTCGCCGGCCACGGCCTCCACGCCGAAACCGCCCAACTCGACAAGTTCTACGCCTCCGTCCGCCGCCGCGCCGAAGGCATCCAAAGCGCCGGCGGCCGCCAACAGGTCGTCAACGACCTGTACGAACAGTTCTTCAAGAAGGCCTTCCCCAAACAGTCCGAGAGCCTCGGCGTCGTATACACGCCCATCGAGATCGTCGACTTCATGCTCCGCGCCGCCGACGACGTCTGCCGCCAAGAATTCGGCTACGGCCTCACCGACCAGGACGTGCACATCCTCGACCCATTCACCGGCACCGGCACCTTCATCGTACGACTCCTCCAGTCCGGCATCATCCGACCCGAAGACCTCGCCCGCAAGTACACCAGCGAACTGTGGGCAAACGAGATCATGCTCCTCGCCTACTACATCGCCTGCGTCAACATCGAAACCACCTACCAAGCCATCGCAATCGCGAACGAACCGGAAGCTGCCGACCACTCCTACCAGCCCTTCCCGGGCGCCACCCTTACCGACACCTTCCAGATTACCGAGGACGGCGACCGGGCGGACACCTCGCTCATCCCCGTGAATAGCGAGCGCATCGAATCCCAGCTCGCGGCCCCTATTCGTATCATTGTTGGCAACCCCCCCTACTCAGCCAAGCAAGACTCTGCCAATGACGACAACGCCAACCTGAGCTACCCAAGCTTGGACCGAAGGATTGCAGAGACCTTCCTGGCGCAGGGTGCGGGCAACGCTCGGGGCAACATGTACGACTCCTACCTCCGCGCACTTCGATGGTCCCTTGACCGTCTGGGGGACACTGGCGTCTTGGTGTTCGTGGCGAACAACAGCTGGATCGATGGGGCTGCTGCGACGGGCGTTAGAAGAACACTTGCTTCCGAGTGTGCAGCAGTGTGGGTCCTGAATCTGAAGGGAAATCAGCGCACGGCAGGCGAGACCTCAAGACGGGAGGGTGGCAAAGTATTCGGCATGGGGTCACGCGCCGGTGTGGCCGTGTTCTTGGCCATCAAGCGTCCTAGCGACTCGTTCCGGGTGGCGTATCGAGAGGTTGCCGACTATCGGACTCGTGAGGAGAAACTTCAGGAGGTTGCCACGGCTTCCCTTGACGATGGTCTGTGGCGACAGGTGACACCCAACGCGGACGGCGACTGGATCAACCAGCGAAGCGATTCCTACCAAGCCTTCACTCCCTTGGCAGCTCCCCAAGGACGTCCATTAGCAGTCTTCAAAGTGCAGTCCGCCGGGCTCAAGACCAATCGGGATGCATGGTGCTACAACTTCTCTCGGCAGAGAGTACTGAACAACATGCGCTCCATGATTGATACCTACAACACGCAGCTGGCCATAGATGACCTAGAACGTGATCCCGCCAAGATCAGCTGGTCAACCGACCTAATGACAAAGGCGAAGAAGGGCGTGGCTGGATACTTCTCCGAGGATCGCGTAGGCGTCGCTGCCTATCGTCCGTTCACTAGAACTTGGCTCTACTACGATCGGTTCTTCAATGCCGCCCCATCCTTGCTCCCTCGAATCATCCCCGCGTTTCCCGCCAAGAATCTCGGCATTTGGGTTCCGGGTCCTGGCTCAAACGCCCCATTCCAGTGTCTGGTCACCAACGCCCTACCGGACTTGGTCCTAGGGGGCGCTGGGAACCCGGGTCTGTTCTTCGCACGGTGGACGTACGAGCGGGCCGCCGATGGCCCCAGTCAGGGCAATCTGTTAGAGGACCCGGCCGGCGATGTGGACGAGTGGGGTTACCGGGCTCATCCCAAACCACGGTGTAGTCGCGGTCTGAATCCGCCGGTCTCGAGGAGGGATCTGGCGATGTAGTTGGTGAGGTTCCGGAAGCCGAGGGCGCTGCCGCGGAGGTGTTCCAGCCGGCCATTCAGAGCTTCGGTGGGACCGTTTGACGTGCCCGGCCGGTCGAAGTAGGCGAGGATGTCAGGGGCCCGCTTCTTCAGTGTGCGGCCCAGCACGGCGAGCTCGGTCAACGCGGCGGGGACACCGCTGCTGAGGGCGGCGATGACGGCCTGCATGCGGGCCTTCCCTTCAGCGGGCTTGGGTTCGCGATAGGCGGCGATCATCCGTTGGTAGACCGCCCAGGTAGCTTCGACTTCGACGTGCTCATCGCCGGCGAACAAGGCTTCCAGCCGGGCCTTCTGCCTGGTGGTGAGCAGATCCAGGCCGGTGTGCAAGGTGCGACGGGCCCGGTAGAGCGGATCATCAGCACGGCCTCGGTGGCCGTGCAGGGTCTGTTGGACCCGGCGCCGGCACTGGTCGAGGGCATCGCCGGCCAATCTGGCTCATCCCAAACCACGGTGTAGTCGCGGTCTGAATCCGCCGGTCTCGAGGAGGGATCTGGCGATGTAGTTGGTGAGGTTCCGGAAGCCGAGGGCGCTGCCGCGGAGGTGTTCCAGCCGGCCATTCAGAGCTTCGGTGGGACCGTTTGACGTGCCCGGCCGGTCGAAGTAGGCGAGGATGTCAGGGGCCCGCTTCTTCAGTGTGCGGCCCAGCACGGCGAGCTCGGTCAACGCGGCGGGGACACCGCTGCTGAGGGCGGCGATGACGGCCTGCATGCGGGCCTTCCCTTCAGCGGGCTTGGGTTCGCGATAGGCGGCGATCATCCGTTGGTAGACCGCCCAGGTAGCTTCGACTTCGACGTGCTCATCGCCGGCGAACAAGGCTTCCAGCCGGGCCTTCTGCCTGGTGGTGAGCAGATCCAGGCCGGTGTGCAAGGTGCGACGGGCCCGGTAGAGCGGATCATCAGCACGGCCTCGGTGGCCGTGCAGGGTCTGTTGGACCCGGCGCCGGCACTGGTCGAGGGCATCGCCGGCCAATCTGACTGCGTGAAACGGATCCAAGACGGTGACCGCGTCAGGGAGTTCCTCGGTGGTGGCGGTCTTGAACCCGGTGAAACCATCCATGGCCACGACCTCGACTCCGTCCCGCCACACCTTGGGCCGGGTGGCGAGCCACGTCTTGAACGCCTGCTTGGAACGTCCCTCGACCATGTCGAGCAGACGCGCGGGACCAGTATCATCCCTAACGGGAGTAAGGTCGATGATCACCGTGACGTACTTGTCGCCCTTGCGGGTATGCCGCCACACGTGCTCGTCCACGCCAAGAACCCGCACGCCGTCGAACCGTGTCGGGTCGGCGATCAGGACACGCTGTCCCTCGGCCAGCACCGCATTGTTCGCGGTGTCCCATGACACCGCCAACCCTTCAGCGATCCGGGCCACCGTTAGGTGTGCGATCACGAGCGCTTCCAGCGCCCACCGCAGGGCGCGGCGGGACAACAAGGCGCGGGGCTCGGCAGCCTTGGTCATGTCCTGGCGCCACACATGCCCACAGTCGCCGCACCGGTAGCGGCGCACCGTGACCTCCAGGGTGGTGGGCCGCCAGCCCAGCGGTTCGTGCGCCAGCCGACGCGTCACGGTGTCGCGCGGGGCACCCTCGCACCCGCACCGGTGACACCACTGGTCAGGCTCCACGATCCGGCAGGCCAGCACGGCCCGCTGAGGTTCGACGCGTTGGCCGACCACCTCCAAACCGAGCCCGTCCAAGCCGGCGAACGTGGTCAGGTCAGGGCGCGCGAAGGTAGCGTAGGACACGTCGGGGTCTTCCTGGTGGATCGGTGTAGGAACCTCCATCCTCGGGGGACCCCGACCCCCAGCACGGCACCGACGCGCCACCCACCTGCCCGCCGAACACAGGCTCCCGCTACACCCTCAAATCGGAAGAGCCCGTTATCAGGTCAAGACGGACAAGGCCTCCGGGATCGTGAACGACCCGAACGACTGGGGTCGCGAGCACGGCGACCCGCGCTACATCGTGGACTTGATCAAGCGGGTGACGCGGGTATCGGTGGAGACGATGAAGATCGTCGACGCCCTCCCGACGCTCCCCCTCGACGACTGAACAGGCGAGTGGTCGTGCCACCAGTGCAGTACCGGGTGGTGGGTCGTTGTCCGCAGTGTGCCAGCGAAGTGGTGCTGCTCGACGCCGCGGATCGGCTGCCGCCGCACCACACGGCGAAGGGCAAGGCGGTGCTCGTTCCAGGGTGACCCGGTCCGGGTCCGTCGGATCAGTGAACCCCCACCCGCCAGGACGTCGACGTCGGCGCGGAAGTTGTCCCGCAAGAAGGCCAAGCGTGCGAAGCAGCGGGCGATCCAGGCGGTGATCCGGGCGGGCAAACGAACGTCTCTATGGGGCTCTTCATACCTGCGCCACGGTACGGCGGCCTGCAGCAGTCCCCCTCCGCGGAGGCCTCGAATTCGCTTGGAGAGGTCCAACTCAGGAGTTGGGACAAGCGAGACAAGCATCCTGAATCGGCCGCAGCCGTTGCAGACATGCACCTGGCCATCAGCAACCGCACCCGCACATACCGAATGGCGTGGCCCCCAGCTAACGCATAGCCGTAGAGCAGTGAGCGCTGGGTCGGCAGCATGCGTAACCACGTCCGGCGGTCCGATGCCGCCAAGCAGCTCTGCTAAACCGCGTAGGTACCCCTTCCTTCCAGCGCCGAGTAGAGCGTCTGTCGGCTCACTCCGAGGTCTCTCGCTACCCGCGCCTTCGGCACCCCCTGCTCGATTCGCGACCGTGCCTGAGCTATTCCCTCGGCGGTGAGCTTTGGGGCTTTGCGGTACTTGCCTGCGGCCTTCGCGAGGGCGATCCCTTCGGCTTGCCGCTCGCGGATGGCCTCGCGCTCGAGTTCGGCGAATGCCGCGAAGACCGTCAGCATCGCGCGCCCTTCCTTGGTGGACACGTTGAGCATGGGCGAGTCCAGGAACTCGATCGCGACGCCCTTGGCCGCCAGCTCGTCCACGATCCGCAGTAGGTCCCGGGTGTCACGGGCGAGCCGGTCGATCGACTTCACCCGGATGGTGTCCCCCGCCTGGGCGAACGCCATCAGCGTGCGAAGCTTCTCGCGATCGGCGACGCTCTTGCCAGAGAGCTGCTCCTCGACCAGCACGTCGACGCCGGCGAGTGCCTCGCGCTGTCGCTCCAGGTTCTGGTCCTTCGAGCTGACTCGCGCGTAGCCGTAAACCCGTCCACGCATGTCTAGACCTCCCGGCAATACCGTCCAATAGAAACCACTTGGAGGTTAGTTTACGCTCAAGAGTCCCACGCGGTCACCCCGTCTACGGAGTACACCCTGTTGGACGTCCGAGCAAGCGGCCAAGCGGCCCTCATCCCCCTGGGCGCCCATCGGGTGTGCTCGACTCCGCCGACGGGCGTGTGATTACTCAACTGCCCAGTAGCGGACGTTCGCACGTCGGTGGACCTGACCGTGATCACACACCCAGCACAGCTTCCGTATTGGCGCCCTTGGCGCCATAATGGCTCTATGCCGAACATCCAGATCAAGGACGTACCGGAGGACACGCATTCGGTCCTGCGGCAGCGGGCGAGTGCGGCGCACCAGTCCTTGCAGGAGTATCTACGGTCCAGGTTGATCGCTGAGGCGGCCCAACCGACTGTGGACGAGGTGCTCGCCCGTGCGGGCGGTCGGGCCGGCGGTTCGCTGTCGCTGGCTGACGCGGTGAGCGCGTTGCGGTTCGACCGTGCTCGTCATTGACGCCAGCGTCCTGGCCGTCGCCCTGCTCGACGACGGCCCGGACGGTGACGCGGCACGGCATCGGCTGCACGGGGAACAACTCGCCGCCCCGGCACTGATCGATCTCGAGGTGGCCTCTGTGTGGCGAGGACTGGCCCGCGGCGGCCACCTGGACCCACGTCGAGTCGGGTTCGCTCTGGATGACCTTCGGGAACTGCCGCTCCAACGCGTGGGCCATGCCCCCCTGCTGGCTCGCTGTTGGGAACTGCGGGACAACCTCACAATCTACGACGCCGCCTACGTCGCCCTCGCCGAAGCACTGCAGGTGACCCTGCTCACCGGAGATCGCCGCCTCGCCAGATCCACCGGCCCACAGTGCGCCATCGAGGTCATCAAGACCAACCGCTGACACGACTTCGCCGCCCGCCCAGCGGATCTGGTCTGCCGATGGTCGTGACCTCGCGCACATGCCGAGATTCGAGCGTCCTGGGAGGATGGCTCAGGGAGGCTTTATCCCTGGTAGAGCCAGACCCAGTTGCCGTCGAGATCAGTGACTGCGCTGGCGCGGGGCATCCCTTCGGCGTCAGTGATCGGTACTGTTTCGGTCGCCCCGGCTGCGAGAGCTTGGTGGTGAATGGTGTCGAGGTCGGGTACGAGCAGGCCGAGGGTGCTGCGTCCGGGGCAGTCGAAGTCGGTGTCGTCGACCAGGAGTAGCAGGAAGAAGCCTGGCTGGCCGTAGTCGCCGAACAGGTAGCCGTCGTAGTCCGCGTCTTCCGTGTGGCGGATCACCTGTGCTGCTAGGCCGAAGGCGTCCTCGTAGAAGCGCCGTGCTCTGTCCTTGTCGGCGACGCGGATCTTCAGCTGGACCGGAACAACGGTGGTGGCGACAGTGGGCATAGGTACTCCTTCGGAGGCGTAGGCACTGCACTGGGCGATCTGCTGATCGAGATGCTTGCGGGTGCGAACAAGGCGGTCGGCATGTGACTCGAGCAACGCCCGCGCCCGGTCTGAGGAGGGTGCCGCGACGATGTCGCGAACGTCGGGGAGGGGCACGTCGAGCCAGCGCAGATCGGCGATGAGCCTTGCCGTCGTGAACAAGCTGGTGGAATAGCGGCGGTAGCCGGTGTCGGGGTCGACTTCGGTGGGCTTGAGCAGGCCCAATGCGTCGTAGTGGCGCAGCGCATGCACGCTAAGCCCTGCGCGCTTGGCGAACGGCCCGACGTTGAGGAGATCGTCACTCATAACTCAAGAGTCGGGCTTCGGGTTACCTGAGAGTCAACCCCTGTCCCGGGTGGTCTATAGGGTCACTGGCGGGTCCTCCTCCGAACTGACTCCGGCAGCTGACGCACGCTATTGCCGCCGTCAGGTCTGTTCTCCCACCGGGGTTCGGTGACAAGGATGTGGTCTTCCCACCTCAAAGCCGCGCGTACGGGCATGAGCGACCCGGACGCCGGGTCGCGGCGGGTCAGTGAACCGACGCGATCATCGGACGACTTGAGCGTCGCAACAATCCGTCCTGGAGTTTCACTGAACCGCATCACCGCCTGCAGCAGAGGATCCGACTGGATGGGCGAAGTCCTGCGGTGAGGAGATGCCGCCAGCTCTCGCCGCTGGAAACGGGAGGCAGTAGCCTCCCTTTCATGAGCGTCGATGCCTCCACCCCCGTGCACCGGCCCGAGTCGGGCAACGCCGAGAAACTGAACGTGCTCGCTGTCGTCGCCTTCGTCCTCGCGATCCTCGTGGCTGGACAGATCGTCGGCTTCGGCTCGGTCACCTTGGCGATCTTCGCCGTCGGCGCTGGCCACGTGGCCCTTCAACAGATCAAGTCCCGCGGGGGCCGTGGACGAACCTTGGCCTTGTTCGCCTTGGCCATCAGCTATGCAGCCGGTATCTGGGGGCTGGTCACAACGGTGTACTGGGCGATCCTGCTCGCCGGAGCCACCATCAACCCCTGAGGCGGCCGCCCGGAACATGCGCTCGTAGATCGCGCACAGGACGGGCTCCTGGAGACGGTTGTAATGCCGCGCACCCTGCCCGGGTTGGCAATCTTGGCTGCGCCATGACTTCGTGCCGGCTCTCAGTCCTGGCCGACAGAACGCCCTGTTCTGCCGCCGTCAGGTCTGTTCTCCCACCGGGGTTCGGTGACAAGGATGTGGTCTTCCCACCTCAAAGCCGCGCGTACGGGCATGAGCGACCCGGACGCCGGGTCGCGGCGGGTCAGTGAACCGACGCGATCATCGGACGACTTGAGCGTCGCAACAATCCGTCCTGGAGTTTCACTGAACCGCATCACCGCCTGCAGCAGAGGATCCGACTGGATGGGCGAAGTCCTGCGGTGAGGAGATGCCGCCAGCTCTCGCCGCTGGAAACGGGAGGCAGTAGCCTCCCTTTCATGAGCGTCGATGCCTCCACCCCCGTGCACCGGCCCGAGTCGGGCAACGCCGAGAAACTGAACGTGCTCGCTGTCGTCGCCTTCGTCCTCGCGATCCTCGTGGCTGGACAGATCGTCGGCTTCGGCTCGGTCACCTTGGCGATCTTCGCCGTCGGCGCTGGCCACGTGGCCCTTCAACAGATCAAGTCCCGCGGGGGCCGTGGACGAACCTTGGCCTTGTTCGCCTTGGCCATCAGCTATGCAGCCGGTATCTGGGGGCTGGTCACAACGGTGTACTGGGCGATCCTGCTCGCCGGAGCCACCATCAACCCCTGAGGCGGCCGCCCGGAACATGCGCTCGTAGATCGCGCACAGGACGGGCTCCTGGAGACGGTTGTAATGCCGCGCACCCTGCCCGGGTTGGCAATCTTGGCTGCGCCATGACTTCGTGCCGGCTCTCAGTCCTGGCCGACAGAACGCCCTGTTCTGCCGCGCTGAGGACGTAGCCTCCGGCTGGCGTTCGACTCTGCCGCGAGCCTCGCATGCTGCAGATGTCAGATGGTGATGGTGCCGGTGGTGCCGTTGATCGTGATGATTTGGCCGTTGGTCAGGGTGGTTGTGGCTCCTGCGGCGCCCATGACTGCGGGGAGGCCGTATTCGCGGGCGACGATGGCGGCGTGGGAGAGACGCCCTCCGGTGTCGGCGACGATGGCGGCGGCGAGGCCGAACAGGGGTGTCCATGACGGGTCGGTGTGGTGGCACACGAGGATGTCGCCGGGCTGGAGCTGGTCGAAGTCCTGAGGCCCGGTGATGACTCGTACTGGGCCGGTGGCCTGGCCCGGGCTGCCGGCGGCCCCGGCGAGTCTGGTGTCCGCGGGCTGGTCGGCCCGCGCCCACCAAGCTGCAGCCGCGTGCGGTCGGTCAGCCTCACGCTGGCTGGCGGTCGCGCGTGTTTCCTGAGTCGATGCAGGTTCGGTGAGCGCCGTCGCGATCTCCGGCAGGGTGAGGTACTTGAGGTGCTCTGGCGTGTCGAGGGCTTGTCGATGGTGGAGCCGGGCGGCGATCTCGTTGGTGACTCGGCGTGCGATCACGTAGGCGTCCTCGATGAGGTAGACCGATGCCTCCCGGGCGACGTGTCCGTCCCGCCAGGCGCACAGGGTGCGGACGAATCCGCGGCGGGCCGGGCTGGGGAGCCTTCGGGTGATCTCGTCGACCAGATCCTGGTGGGAGGCGGTGTCGTTGGGTCGCTGTGGGGCGCGGCGTACGGCGGCGAGCGTTGCGTCGAGGCTGGTGTGGTCCTCGCGCCACGAGCGGTGGGAGAAGGGAAGGTACAGCTGGGTGGTGCGGGCGCCGTGCTGGTCGAGAAATTGCTGGTAGGCGTCGCGGTAGGCGGGGCTTTCGGGATCAAGGGCCGCGAGGCGGTGGAGGTCCTTGTCGATCGTCACGGTGGTGTACTCGAGGTCGCCGAGTAGGTCGTAGGCGTCGAGGTCCCGCCGCCTGGCCAGGGCCAGGTAGCGGCCCAGCCGCAGGGCGGTGAGTTGGGCGGGGCCGACGTAGTCGAGGAACCTCGCGCGGGCGATGTCGCTCACGAGCGCCAGCACCTGGTCGAGCAGCGTCAGCAGGTGCTGGTTGGGAACGGCGGTGAGTTCCGCGGGCAGGACGGCAGCCAGTTGCCTGCGATAGGTGGCTTCCACGGAGGGCCATCCGGCCGGGTCGGGGGCTTGGTAGCGGAGGAGCCGGGCCAGGCGCCAGCTGAGGTGGACGTCTGGGTACGCGGCAGTGAGCGTCCCGTCGGGTTCCATGGCGATGAGCTGGTCGATGGGGGTGGAGGTGATGCCGATGCTGCTCATCCCGGCTTGGAGTTGGCGGTGCATGGGGATGATCGCGGCGAGGTCGAGCGGGTAGGGGCCCGGGTAGTGCTCGACGAGGTCGGTGTGGAAGGTGCGGGACGCCTTCCCGATCCGGCGCCCGGACACGGTGGTCGTCGGGGGTTGCCGGGTCTCGGCAGGCGCAGATGCAGTGGTGGTGATGGGGCGAGCTTGGAGGAGCCACAAGGTGCTGCCCGTGTAGGCCCATTCGAGGTCCATGTCGATGCCGTAGTGGTTCTGCACGGCCTGCCCAAGGCGGGCGAGCTCGAGCACCTGGGTGTCGGTCAGGCAGAGCCGGGTTTGGTCGGCGGGTGCGACGTTGGTGGTGCGGGTGGTGGCACCGTGGCGGTCGATGCGGGTCTGCTTGGCGCCGAGGTGGCGTTCGAGGACCGTGGCGGTGGTGGCGCGGTACTGGTCGGGGGTGACGGCGCCGGAGACGATGCTCTCCCCGAGCCCCCAGGAGGCGTCGATGAGTGTCTCCTCGCTGCCTGTGATCGGGTCACGGGTGAACAGGACGCCAGAGGTGTCGGCGTCGACGAGTCGCTGGATGACGACGGCGAGGGCGACGGTGTGGTGGTCGAAGGCGTTGTGTTGGCGGTAGTCGACGGCGCGGGTGGTCCACAGCGAGCCCCAGCAGCGGCGCACGGCATCCAGGATGGCTTCAGCACCGACGACGCCGAGGAAGGTGTCCTGCTGCCCGGCGAAGGACGCGTCGGGCAGGTCCTCGGCTGTGGCGGAGGACCGTACGGCCACTGCTGTTCCCTCGCCCCACGTGGCCAGTCGGTTGGTGATCTCTTGGGCGACGTGGGCGGGGACGGGCTGGGCCTCCACCGCCGCTCGGACAGCGTCCGGACCCTGCGCGAGCAGCACGTCGAGGTCCAGGTCGGCGACTGCGTTGCGGTAGGTGTCGGCGGTGATGATGAATCCGTCGGGGACGGGGAATCCAGCGCGTTGCAGCTCGCCGAGGTTGGCGGCCTTGCCACCGCCGGTGGCCAGGGTCGCGTCGATGAACGGGATGGTCATGAGGTCCTCCAGGAGATGACGAGGCCACCGACGGCAGCCGCGGAGAGCGAGATGAGAAGGCCCGCGCTGGCGACGGGTGCAAGTGTGTGGGCCGGCCAGAGGCCGAGGATGGGTAGGAACAGGGCCGCGCCGGCATGGCGGGCCAGTTGGACCAGGGATGAGGCGCCAGCAACCTGCCCGGCACTGGCGGCTGTCTGGGTTCGGGTGAGGAGCGCCGGCAGGGCCGCACCGCAGCCCAGCCCGACGCCGGCTGCGCCGAGCGTCAAGGCCGTGACATTGCCGGGGGCCGCCACGGCGCAGGCGGCGAGCAGCAGGAGCCAGCATCCCGTCACGGCTCGACGGTGTGACGCGAGGGTTCCACCGAGCACGCTGCCGACCGCGGAAGCCAACAGCATCGGCAGCAACCGCCGGCCGATCGCCGATGCGTCCAGATGGTGCACCGCCTGCAACGCCCAGGGCAGGAACGTGACCACCGACACCATCACCCCGCCCAGAAGGAACGCCATGGCAAGGATCCCCGCCAGGGAGGACCCGGCCGACCGCAGCGCCATGTCACCGTGCCGCACCCGCCACCAGCCCGCCGGCTGGGCCGCGGTCGGCATCGACATCGACGCCAGAGCCCACCCAGCGACGACAAACGGGACCGTGGCGGCCATGCCCCAACGCCACCCGATGAACTCGGTGGCCCAGCCACCCCACAACGGACCGACCACATTCGCCAGCACCTGCGCCAAGCCCATCAGGCCAAAGGCGTGGCCCCGTGCACGATCATCGTCGAGCAGCCCCACCACGGCCAAGGCTGCAGGGACCAGCAACCCGGCCCCCACGCCCTGCACCAGACGGAAGACCAACAGCATGCCCATGCTGTGTGAGAGACACACCCCGACGGTGGCCAGGCCGAACACGCCCATCCCGGCCAGGTACATCGGGCGAGCTCCGACGCGATCGGTGACGACACCCGCCCACGGCAGGACCAGCGTCGAGGCGAGCAGGTAGATGCCCGACACCCATGCGTAGGCGTCGCGGTGCCCCAGCTCGCCGATGATCGTCGGGGTCGCGGTCGCCAGCAGTGTCTGCTGCAGCGTCGAGGCGCACATGCCCACCGTCGCCGCGCACAACGCCACCACCACACGCCGGGATGCCGAAACAGTCATCAGGACACCAGCGCCGCCAGCACCAGGTCCAGCTGGGCCGACAACCGCTGGGGTAGGGCAGGGCCCTCCATTTCCCACGTCCACTGCGCCACGGGCGCGAAGTACGCCGATGCGATCATCGTCACCGCAGCGTCGCGATCCACCGAACGGAACTCACCCGACGCGATCCCCTCGTCAACGACAGACCCCAGCAGGGAGAACAACGGCCCCCGCGACGACGCCACATCTCGCTGACCCAACGACGACATCCGGGCAATGCACATCTGCCGCGCCGACGCCTCGTGCTCCACGAACCAGTCACCCGCAGCGCCGAAGACCCGCTGCAGCCTCACCGCCGCACCAGCCCCCGGGGCGTCCGCAAGCGTCATGGCAGCCATGACCTGCTCGCCAAGAAAGGACAACACATCCTGCTTGGTCGCGAAGTATGTGAAGAATGTCCCCTTGCCGATATCTGCGGCTTCTGAGATCTGCGCCACCGACGTTTGCTCGAACCCCTGCGCCAAGAACAGATCCAGCGCAGCTTCAACGATCCGCTGCCGGGTCGTCTCCTTACGGCGCGTCACGCGCTCACTCGCACTCATGAACTTAGAGTAACAAGAAACATGACCGCGGTCATATTTGCCCCGTCGGGTTCTCGAGTCATGGAGGTGTCATGTCCGGCCACAGCCCCCCGCCGTTGCTTCACCCCATCCTGTTCGACGTCGCCACGGATCCACTCGTGCGGGCCGTCGCCGCGCACTTGGCCCGATACAAGGGCCTCACCCGGTCGCACACCGAGTCCGACCTGCGGATCTACCTGCGCTGGTGCGCGGAACACCGCCTCGACCCGTTGAGGGCCGAGCGGGCGCACATCGAGCTCTGTGTTCGCTGGATGCAAGAGATCCGCGGCTTCAAGGCCTCAACGATCTCCCGCCGGCTGTCTGTGGTGATCGGCTTCTACCGCACCTGTGCCATCGACGGCATCATTCCCGCGTCGCCTGCGGAGCACGTCAGGCGGCCGAACGTGCCACCCGAATCCCCCACCCTGGGCCTGTCCCACCTGCAATTCGAGGCCATGCTCACCGCGGGCAAGAACTCCGGCAACGTCAACGACTTCGCCCTGGTCGCCATGCTTGGGCTCCTCGGCCTGAGGATCTTCGAGACCTGCGGAGCGAACATCGAAGACCTTGGCGAAGAGCACGGCCACCGCGTCCTTCGGGTGCGGGGCAAGGGCGGCAAGGTCGTCCAGACTCCGCTACCGCCCGCCGTGCAGCGAGCTGTCGAGCGCGCCGTCGACGGCCGCACCACCGGACCGATCCTGCGGTGCACACGCGGAACCCGGATGGACCGTCACTCCGCCACCCGACGCCTCCGCGCTCTTGCGAAAGCGGCGGGTGTGACGACGGCGCGGATGCACCCGCACATGCTGCGCCACACCTTCGTCACCACCATGCTCGACGCCGGCGTCGACCTCCGCGACGTGCAGATCGCCGCCCGCCACGCAGACCCACGCACGACCATGCGCTACGACCGCGCCCGCAACAACCTCGACCGGCACCCCAACTACATCCTCGCCGCCTACATGGCGTCAGGAACGTGAGCCGACAGACGCACTACTTTGCCGCACTGTGCGCGAGGGTAGCCTGTGGCTTTCCGGTACCCGTGGCGCACGCACGCTCATCAGCGGTGTGCGATGGCAGCCTGTCGTCAGGCAAGGCGCGACGCCTTGCCGAACTATGGTGAACAGGCACGATCCCAGAGGCGACCGCGAGAATCAGAGGATTCGACATGACCGTCATTGACAAGTTCCGCTCTTTGGTCCCTCTTCATGTCGGCCTCGTTCTGGCCTCGACGGGCGTGGGGGTGACCGTCGCGACTCACCTGGCGGTGCTCATCGGGGCACTGTCTCACACCGACGTCACTGGTGGCCGGGTGAAGGACCCTCGCCGAGGTCGGGAGATCGCCACGGCCAGTCTCATCACCCAAGTCCCGGTTGTGATGCTCGTCGCGCGCAACGCGACGCGGACCGGCCGGACACCACGCGCCGAGCGCGTGGCCATGGGCGTGCTTGCCGCTGCGTCCGCTCTCAGCATCCCGGTGCAGCTCCTCGGTACCGGCTTCGAGCGCGCAGCCATGGCACCGACCGCCGCAGCGCTCGCCGTGGGGTTTGCACGGCTGTCCTTGGGAGGGGACTAGCCAAACGCCGATAAGGGGGGCGGTTTGGTCCGAGTCGGCTCCGCCTGGCCCTCAGGGTCCGGCCCGTGTTCGTGTGGAGCGGTCCCGCCCACTACTGCGGATGGCGGAAAGGGATGACCAGGACGAACCATTCCGGCCCACCAGCACTCGTGTGCCGGCAGGAGCGTCACTCTGCGCGCACCGACTCGAGAGGCACCCCGTCCGAAACCGGACGCACCGAATCGTGTGGGATGCAAGCGCGCAGCCGGTCTTCGCCATCGCTGACCAGGGGGCAGTCGGTCCTCAAGCCGTCAAGCCCAGTGCTTTGGCCCGCTCAAGAGTGAGGATCATGGCGCCGAAGTCGTGGCGGGCTAGGGCCATGAGCTGGGGGTCGAGTTGCTCGTGGGGTCGCCGTCTGGTGGCGTACCAGGGTTCGAGGTCGCGGGCCTCGACCAGGACGTGGCTGTCGTCGAGCCGGGTGGTCCGCCACCCGGACAGGTCGTTGGCAGCCTCGAGGTGGCGGTCGGTCAGGATCTGGATGCCGCACGGCTGGAGGACGACCTCGTCCCACCGCTCCGGATAGCTCCGGTAGGCGAACCGGGCATCCGACTCAATGCCCGGTATGTCGGCGTTGAGCAGCGTGCCCATCCCCTGATGCGAGACCGACGCGTAGGAAACGCGGTCGAGGGGGGCCGAGACCAGGGCTTCCCGGAAGTCGGCGACGATGTCGCGCCACCGCCAGTCGGCCGCCGCGCGGATGAGTTCGAGGCCCCAGTCATTGACGATCAGGTGGCTGACCTCCAGCCTCGCCTGGTTGTAGTTGGTCGAGAACCCGGATCCGCGGCGCTCGGCGTCCTCGATCAGGATGCCGCGGGCTGCCTCGGCGGCGACCCAGAAGTTGGCATACCCTCAGCCGGTGCTGACCAAGACCTTGCCACCATGACCGGTCAGCCAGCCCAGCCCCACGTCGAGAGCGCGGGCGTCGGCCCGCGGCTGGAGCGCGAGGTTGGCGTGTAGCCCGCGCGAGTCCCAGTCTCCGCGGCACCACATCGGTGGTGCCGCGACCCCGGCCCCGGTCAAGGTCCCCTCGATCCCGGCGGCGGTCAGACGGTCGGCGAGCTGCACGATCCATGGGTTGACCTGCTCGTCCGGGCCCTCGATGAGCAGCATCCAGCCCTGCGGGCCGAGGAACCAGCCCCCGTTGTCCGGGCCCTCCTCGACAGCAGGCAGGGCGGCGTCCAGGGTGCCCTCGTCGACCTGCTGCTTCGTCTTGAGGAGCAGGTAGTTCGTGCCCTCGCCGCCCAGCGCCTTCGCCGTCCGGGCGATCCCCTTCCAGTTCACCTCGACCACGCGCGCCATCCTGCCGCCACCGCTATCGCCATCGCTACCTAGTTGGCCCCGTGCGAAGACGTCACCGCTGGTGAGCCCTTGCCCACCGGGACAGCCCTGCCGTGGTTTGGTCTGGCCGGACATCGGGCCTTGCTGCACGGTTTGGGTGATCCGGTGTCGGGCCTTCGTTCATCGGCGGCCTCCCTCACCCTGTCAGTCGTGGTCAGCGGTGCGGTTCGACGATGGCCTCCGGCCTGGGGCGGGCCTCGGTGTCGGGGGTGGTGGCGGCGCCACGCAATGTGTGGTCGAAGAAGGTAAGGCCCAGGCCGTTGATGATCTGGTGGCCTCGGCGGCCGTCGAGAGGCCCGGACCAGCCTGTCAGTCGGAGCAGGGGCGTCCACGCGGGCAGGTCGGTGAAGTCGATGTGGGAGAGCCCGTCGATGCGGACGAACCAGCCCTCGCCGGGCGCCTTGTCGATGACGGCCCGCTGGGTCTGCTGGTGGACGTGGATCTCGTGCTCGGTCCAGCCGCCGGCAGCGTCGCGTTCGCGGCGCATGGCGTCCGCACCACGGGTGATGACCATCACGGGCTGCGGGATCCCCCGCTCGGTGGCGGCCTGGGTGAGGGGGGCCTCTAGGATGAGGGTCGCGCGGATGCGGTGGTCGCGGGCGGACGCCTCCGCGACCGTTGTCCCGCCGAGCGAGACCCCGGTGGCGCCGATGCGGTCCAGGTCGAGGTGCGGGCCGAGCCCGTTGGGAGCTTTCGCGAGGTCTGTGAGGTGGTCGAGCGCGGAGGACACGTCGGCGGCCAGGTAGGTGGCGATCCCGGTGGGCAGAGGGTGGCCGTTCACCTCGGGTGCTGGCGTGGTGGGTTCGATGCCCTGGTAAAGCAGCGGGTCGAAGACTGGTTTCAGCCCCAGCACGGGTGCCACGTAGCCGTCGGGCAGGGTGACCGCGGCGGAGGCGCCGGGCTGGTCGAGGGCCACCACGATGTAGCCGTGGGAGGCGAGTTCCAGGGCCTGGAACGTGCTCAACGACCGGGAGCCCGACAGCCCGGTGCACGCGATGATGACCGGGTGCCGTCCCTCTGCCGGGGCAGCCTCAAGCAGGGTGGGCGTCACTGCAGCTGACACCCCGGCCAGTAGCCAGCTCGGCACCCCGAACAGGCGGGCGATGGCATCGGTGAAGGCGGTGTCGGCGAGGTAGCGTGCCCGCGGTCCAGACGCCCCCGGCGCGGCGGGATACCAAGCCTGAGCGACCAGGGTACGGCGGCGGGCGGCGTCCCGGCTGGTGATCTCCGGCCGGGAGGTATCGGTCCAGGCCAACGTCGTAGTGCCGATCGGGTGTGGCCCGGTCGTGGCGGCGAATCGGGGCCACGGCCACGCCCAACCGGCCGCTACGACGAGGACGACACCCAGCATGCCGGCGGCCGTCACCATCACACGCGCTCGGGGCATGACCCCATCATGCCGGGCAACCCGTAGCGCGCCAGAACCGGACCATCCCCGCGCTGCTGCGGACATCCGGAATTGCCGCGGCTGGTGCTTGCGGGTCGGACCGTGGCCAGGCCGGCGCATACAGTCGACGACAGCGCCGGACGGCGAACCGATGTCCCGGGAAAGAGCAAGGCATGACCCCAGCAATGAACTCCACGCGGCGCCTGAGCGCGAGGGCCGTCGCGCTCATCGGAACGGGGGCGGTGGTTGCTTACGCGCTGCTCGCCGCGGTCCAGATCCTCGTGTGGAATCCGCAGGCTGCAGTCCCCGGCGTCGGTCTCGACCAGATATACGCGGACGTGGCCGCGACTGGCGAATCCATGGCTGCCGGGATGGTCATTGCCTTCCTGGCGGTCGGGCCCCTGCTGGCGATCGCGCTGCTAGTCGGCGCCTGGAGGCGGCCCGAGGGGCGGGCCAGTGTGGTGGGGGTCCCGTTCCTGGTTCTGCTGGCTTTGGGAGCCCCAGCCTATTTCTGGGCGAACTTCGGTCCGGGCATGGCCTTGGCCGACACGTTCTTCGTTAGCGGGGGTGATCATTCACCGTGGTCTGCCCCGTTGTACGTGACGAGCGGCCTCGCTGTCCTTGCCCTCGTTGGGCACGTGGTGTGGAACCGCTCGAGCCGTCAGTAGGAACCCAGAAGGGCGGGGTGAGAACGTCCGCTTCTGCCGCGTGGAGGACGGCCTACGCTCGCCGACATACATGATGCGGTCCGCGTTGTTCCGACGGCGCCCTGTGGCAGATTTGTCCCATGAGCGCCAGCGAACAGGAGGTCCTACGGGACAGGATCTTTGAGAGCAGGAGTCTGCGGGGATCGCGATTCGTGGGCTGCGACCTGGGAGACGTCGTCGTCCGTGGAAGCGATGTCGCCGGAATGGAGATCGACTCCCCCTGGCTGCTGGAGGGCGACAGCAACCTCCTGGTTAACGGTGTCAACGTTGTGCCCTTGGTCGACGCCGAGCTGAACCGGCGCTTCCCAGGGCGGGAGCTGCGCACGGCCGAGGACCCCGAAGGCCTGCGCGCCGCGTGGGCAGCACTCGAACGGACCTGGGCGGTGACCCTCGTCCGCGCCACGGCGATGCCTGCCGGCACCATCGACGTCTCCATCGACGGCGAGTGGTCGTTGGCCCAGACGCTTCGCCACCTCGTGATGGCAACCGACACCTGGCTCGGCAGGGCCATCCTCGGGCAAGCGCAGCCGTACCACCCGGCGGGCCTGCCCAACGACGACAACGACAGCGACGCCTACGACGGCGACGTATTCTCCGCTCAGGCGCCCTCGTTGGCGGAGGTCATGGAGGCCCGCGGCGACCGGCAGATGATGGTCCGCGAGTTCCTCGCCGCTGCCACTCCGGAGGTCCTGGCTCAGCCTCGGAAGAATCCCCACGCACCAGACTACGAAGAGACGGTCCTCTCATGTCTTCGGACCATCCTGGAGGAGGAGTGGGAGCATCACCGCTATGCCGCGCGCGACCTGGACGTGATCTCCACGGCAAGATCGGCGGACGAGTAGGGCCGCGCCATCCCGGATGACCTGGTTGCCGCAGATAGCGTGCCCTGCGGCCATCCGGATCTAGCCGCGTGCCGTGACTCACGATGAACGACAGACTGGGGACATGCTGACGCCATTTCCCGACGGCAGAGGGCCGATCGCTGCGGGGTGCCGACACTCGATCGGCCGAAACATCGACGGCACGGTCCTGACCGCGGGAAACGGTGCAGCCGGCGAATGCTCGGTTGCCGGCTGGTCGGATGTGGTGGCCGTCGCCGTCGGCAACGTCCACGCCTTCAGCAACACCGGCAAATCACACACCCTCGGCCTGCGAGCTGATGGCACTGTGCTCGCCACAGGATGGAACACCCACGGCCAGTGCAACGTCGGCGACTGGGCGAACGTCCGCGCCATCGCTGCCGGGTGGCGCTTCTCCCTCGGTGTCACCGCAGACGGTCACGTGGTCGCCACCGGCCGCGCCGCAGAGGGCCAGATCGCCGTCGATGAGTGGGAGCAGGTGAGGTCGGTTGCCTGCGGTGACTGGCACAGCCTCGGCCTCCAGGCCGCCGGCCGCGTCCTGGCTGCAGGCAACAACCGCGCCGGGCAGCTCAACGTCCACGCCTGGCAGGACGTCGTGCAGGTGGCGGCCGGCTACCAGCACTCCCT
This sequence comes from Propioniciclava soli, assembly GCF_038502305.1. Lineage (NCBI taxonomy): Bacteria > Bacillati > Actinomycetota > Actinomycetes > Propionibacteriales > Propionibacteriaceae > Propioniciclava > Propioniciclava soli. Next base: position 854,078 of record NZ_CP115965.1, on the reverse strand, counting down.
CGGTCTCACCGCCGATGGCCGAGTGATTGCAGCGGGAGCCAAGGCCAGTGGTGTTCGCGAAGTCACGGCATGGGATTCCATCGCCCAGGTGGCAGCAGGCAGCCACCACAGTGTGGGCCTCGCCCGGACAGGGACGGTCGCGGCCGCGGGGTCCAACGCCTACGGTCAGTGCAACACCCAGGAATGGCGCGACATCGTCGCAGTCGCCGCAGGCGCTCAGCACACGCTCGGCCTTCGTGCGGACGGCACTGTCCTGGCTACCGGCGCCAACGATCATGGCCAGTGTGACGTTCACGGATGGGCTGACCTGGCCTGATCCCCAACGCGATCATCTGTCGCTGGTCTCGCGCAAGGTGGGTCCATTTCTGGCCGTCATTCCGGGGCCAAGTGGGGTTGACATAGCCAAGCGGTTGACCCTCACCACGCAAGTGACCCCTACGGAACTGTCCGCGAGGTGCAGTACTGGGGAATCCATCAGCAAAGAGCCGCGAAGCTCACGCGTAAGAAGATCGAGGACATGATCGATCGCAAGCCCTCACCTGAGGAACTGGACCAGATTGTCCTCACCAAGACGGGCAACGGCTATTGGAGGGGCAACTACCGCAGTCATTGAGGCTCTCGCTGGTGAGTGCTGGTGCTCTGACCGAGACGGGATCGTTGGGAATCGTGCCGGTCCGGCGCCACGACGCACGCGGCGACCGCCGGTTCCCTGTCACACGATTGCGTGGAACACGCCCTGACCGGCAGCAGCTGCAGCACGGTAGAACGCGCGCAGGTCTTCGTAGTACGGCAGCACGTACTGGTCGAGTAGGTACTCCTGGTCCCAGATGTCCGGGTACAGGTCGGCAGCCGACATGGCGGCCGGGTCCATGCGGGAACGCAAGGTGTCGGCGTCCACCCCCTCGAGGAACGCGGCCACGCGCGCGACGTCGGCGGGCAGGATCAGGTGGAACGGGCTGTAGCCCACCTCCTCGCCGAGGGGCTCGCCGCCGAAGATGACCTGCGAGCCGACGCCGGCGTCCGGTTCGGCGCTGCCGGTCAGCAGCCAGTGGATGCCGTGCCACGCCTTGTCGAGGTCGGTGGAGTTGTCCTCGTCCTCGTCGTCGAGCAGGTCCATGAGCACGTCGGGGTCGCGCAGCGCTGCTTGGACGAATTCCTGGTCGCGGCGGTAGCCGACCCATCCCATTCCCATGGGTCCATCCTTCTGGCAGTTCGACCGATGCCGCACGGGTTGCGTGAAACCCGTCAACATCCGATAGGCTAACGACCGTTAGCCAAGCCGGAGGCGCCATGCGACGCGACACCCGTTCAGGACTCCTCGACGCCGCGCAGATCCGCCTCGCCGAGCACGGCTACGCGGGCACCTCGATCAGGGACCTCGCCGCAGACGTCGGCATCAAGGAAAGTTCGGTCTACAAGCACTTCCGCAGCAAGCAGGCCTTGCTCGAGGGGGTCTTGGAACGCGCCGAGGAGCGCGTCGCCGCCACCGCCCAAGCCCTTGGCGTCAGCGTCGACGACCCAGACGCCGCGGCGTCCACCTACGCGACCATCGACCTGGGCCACCTGACCGCGGTGGCCGAGGGGTTCCTGCAGATGTGGCTGCACGACGAGGAGTTCGTGGCGCTGCGCCGGCTGCTGACGCTGGAGCAGTACCGCACGCCTGCGGCCGGGACCCTCCTGCGCCAGCTGGTCGTCACCCAGCCGCTCGCGTTCCAATCGCAAATCTTTGCCCGGCTCATCGATGCGGGTGCCTTCCGGCCGGCCAATCCCGAAGCCACCGCACTGGCGTTCTGGGGGCCCGTGCTGGCGATCCTTACCTTGGCTGGGGAGCAGCGGGCGGAAGCTGAGGCGAGGCGACTATTGGGCATCCACCTTGAACATTTCAGGGCCACGCACGTGACTGACGCAGCGACGCAGGGGGAAGAATCATGAAGGCCGTCAAGGGCACGCTGTTGGGCGTCGCCATCTTCCAGATCGTGTCGACGCTGATTGGGTTCTTCACGCTGGTGTTCGGGTCGGAGATGTACGCCCCGGCGCTCGACCCGACGCCGTTCGCCGGGCAGTACGTGCTCGCGGCGGTGCTGCTCGGGGTGGTGGTCGGCGGGTGGCAGTGGGCGGCGGTGTACGTGCATCTGCGCCGGCCGCAATGGCTGGCGCTCGCGCACGCGCTGGCCGGTTTCGTCATGGTCGGCTGGATCGGCGGCGAATGCCTCGTGCTCAACGCGTTCGCCTGGGCGCACGCCCTGTGGGGCGGGGCAGGGGTGCTGCAGATGGTCCTGGTTCTGGTGCTGCTGGGCGTGCTGCGGCCGCTGTCGGCGAGTGGGCCGCAGGATTCGTCGCTCACTGTCAGCACCCCCGCCCAGGGGTGACCGCTTGAGTGAGGGTAATCCTCTTCTCGGCGAGGCCCGGGCACGAGTGTTGAGCGGAGCGAGAGCCGGGAGGCCAACCGAGAAGTGGAATACCCTCACCCGCCTGATGGGACCGGTGGACCGCCGACGTCCGGGTAGCGTGTCGGCGTGACCCGACGCGACCGCCTGCCCCTGCTCGCCGGCATCCTGCTGACATCCTGCACGAAGTCTTCGAACCGCTCCGGCGGTGCTTGACGGCCTGGGCGAGTTCGATCGCGGCCGGCCCCGACCCCGTCCCGGTCCCCCCACAGACCCCCACCCCCGCCCCCCAGCGATAGCACCAACCCGCCAGCAGCAGACTCTCCCGGCCACAAGGCCGGGAGAGTCGCTTCATGCCCGGACAGAGCGCTGGCAAACGCGCGTCATGCCGCGATGAGCGACTGACGGTCAGTGTTGGCTCGCACCCAGTCTCGCGCGGCGTTTGCGTTGATGGGCCTACCCTGTTGGTGTCTCTTCTGGCTGACGCCCCCAATTCCGAGGAGCCGATCGTGGTCCGCTGTGCAGTGCGTCTGTTCGTCCGGCGGGTGTTGCTGTGAGTCGCCAGAGGTGGACTCCGGACGAGCTTGCCCTCTTGGACGGCCCTGCGAGTGATGTTGAGGTGGCCGAGCTGGTGGGCCGGTCGGTGCGTGCGGTGGTGATGAAGCGGTGGCGTCGACGGAACCCTGCTGCGGTGGCTCGGGACCGTGTGTATGCGGAGGAGAACCGGGACCGGAACAAGCGTCGTGCGGTGATCTACAGCCACACGCAGCGGGACAAGATCAACGCTGCTGCTCGAGCTGTCGCGGCAGCGGATCGTGTGGCTGCGACCCGATCGGGAACCTTCACCCCGGAAGAGGATGCGGTGGTGTTGCGTCCCGACCTGACTGCTCGACAGGTGGCCCAGCTGTTGGGTCGAACAGCTGCTTCGGTGGCCCGGAGACGCAAACGGCTACGCGCATGAGGGGGAGCCGGCGGCCTGTCTTAACCCACCCCCGGGAGACACCGGCCACCGGCCCCTCACCTCAAGGCTAGCCCGCCGGCGGACGCCCCCGGGGGGGCGTCCGCCTTGGTTGCTGGCCTCGTAGTGGCCAGCCACGTCACCAACGGGGGTCGGTCCAGGTGGGGCTGTTGGCGGCCTTGGACACGGCTTGCTTGCTGACGCCGAGGGCTTGGGCGATGTCGGCCAGGGAGCGGGTGGTCAGCATCTCCCGGATGGCGGCGGTTCGGACCGCTGCCAGGTCGCTGGCCTGTTCCTTGAGGGCGTCCTGCAGGTTCAGGGTCCAGCGGGCGATCCCTTCCGGACCGCCGTAACGTTCCGACCAGCCCTCATCGGCGTTGGCGACCTCGCGCAGGAACTGGCCCGGGTCGGCCGCGGGTTCGTTCTCGGCGCTCATGCCGTCCGCCACTCCCCCCGCTCGGCGCGGGCGGCCAGGTCGTGCAGGGCAGCGGCCAGTTCGCGCATCCGCCGCACGTCATCGAACCCCTCACCGAAGCACAGCCACCGATCCGGTTCCTCGAACGCCGTCTGCTCGATCAGGATGCCGGGCTCCCCATCGGGAGACGTCCCGACGCTGAACTCGTCACTGGGGCCGATGGTCACGTACTCGAAGTCCTGGCTCACCACGTCCGCCTTTCCTCGCCTGTTTGGTCGTCTCGATTGTCGCGGGCGCCGCTGACGCTTTCCGGTACGCACGCTCCCCCACTCCTCGGGGGGGGGCAACCACCACCCCTAAAGTATCAACCCCACCTTTGATGGGTCAACCCCACCATTGATGCTTGAAGTGGATGGCGTCTGGGAACGGGTCAGGGTGACGGCGCCGGGGGCTGGTGGCGTCGTTGTTCGGGGATGGGTACGGCCGGCGGTTGCCGGGTGGGTACGTGCTCGATGACGGCCGGTGCCTCTTCGGTTCGGTGGAGTCGGGGGATGTCGAGGGCGTCGAGTTGGGCGTCGAGCTCGTCGCGGCGGTGCTGCCACACGACCAGGGCGCGTTCCATGCTGCGCGCCATGCCCTGGCGGGGGTCCTCCTCGTGCTTTGGGCGGCGCCGGCTGGGCGGGGTGGCGTCCTGGTCGTGGATGCGTCGTTGCCAGTAGATGAGGTGGCTCAGGGTGAGGTCCATGGCGATGCACCAGGTGGTCTGGATCGCGCGGTAGCTGTCGGGGGTGTGGTTGTTGCGGAGCAGGAGTCCGTTGGGTTCGCTGTGGTGGCACCACCGGCACTGGGTGACCTCGGGGGGCGGTGGTGGGGCGCCTTGCCGACCGCCGTCGGTGTAGGGGATGAAGTCGAGCAGGTCGAGCTGCTGGTCTGGCTGGTGGGTCATCGGAGGATCTCCCCGGTGTCGGGGTCGACCTGGCTGCCGTCGACCAGGCGGAGGTTGGGGCGCGCTGTCGGTTCGGCCAGGAGGGCGGCCCGGTGGTGCTCGGCGAGTTGCTGGGTGAGGGTGGTGACGTCGCTGCCGTAGGCGCGCAGGCGGGTGTCGGCTTCGTTGAGGAGGCGGGCGTGGCGGCCGCGGGCGGGCCAGCTGGGGTGGTTGTCGTCGCACTGGTTCTTCAGGCGGGCTTTCATCCGGTCGATGAAGGCGGGGACGGCGTAGCGGTGCCCGTCCTCGAGCAGGTCGCTGGTGGTCGCGATGCCGGCACGCCGGCGTTGGTCGGCGAGCACGGCAATCTCGTGGACGAGGTGGGGGTGCTGGGGCCAGCAGGAGGGGATCATGCCGGCGTTGGGGTCCCACACGTACTCGCGGTTGAACCAGACCACGAACTCCTCCAGCCAGTCCCACACTTCCTGGCGCAGGAGCGGGTCCTGGCAGGTGGCCGGGTCCCAAGGGCGCGGGAGCAGGGCCGGGTCGCCGAGCATCTCCTTCTGCTGGGCGGTGCCCTCTGCGGCCAGGTAGAGGTCGCGGTAGGCGACGGCCAACAGGGGGGTGTCGGGGGTGGGGAACGCCCACACCAGCGACTTGTCCGGGGTCCTATCCATCGTGGTCGGCCGCCTCGGTCAGCGCGTGACGGCGGGCGTTGGCCAGCGCGGCGAGTTGGCGGGCCTCGATGGAGACCTCGTCAGCACGCGCACGCTCGACGATGGTGCGGGTGGCGTCGAGTTCGGCCAACAGTTGGCGTCCGGTCTTGCCCTCGATGCAGCGCGACAGTTTGGCGATGATCGGGGGTGCGTTCTCGGGGACGACGAGGGCCTGCTTGGTGGGGATCTGCCGGACTTCCTCGGGTTTGAGGATGGCCATGTCCTCCCCGCTGATGCTGCGTCCACCTTTGCCGCTGGTCTGCCAGGTGGTGCGGGCGACGCGGACGCTGCCGACGAGTTCGGAGATCTCTCGGTTGAACCCGCCGTCCTTGCTGCCGCCGAACATGACCAGCACGTTGGTCAGGCCGAGCAGGGCGCGGGCTTCCTGCTCGCCGAACAGGGCGGCGAGCTGCCGCCACGTCTGTGCAGCCCAGATGAACGAGATGCCCAACGCTCGTTCGTTGGCCATCCGGATGCGGAGGGTGGGCAGGGGTGCGGTCGAGGGCAGCTCATCGAGGCAGGCCAGCATCGGCGGGCACAGCTTGTTGTGCTCGCTGGCCGTGGCGAGGGCGAGGGCGGTGTCGAGGACGTGTTCGGCCAGGGCGGTCATCAGCGGGCTGGCGCTGGCGTAGGGGTCCTCGCGTCCCAGCAGGTAGATGGTGCCCCCGCGCCGGATGATGTCGGCGATGTCGGTGGCCGGATGCCCCGGACGCGGCATGCAGCGACGGCGGATGTCTGGCTGGAAGAACAAGGTCAACGCTTGCTGGACGGTGGTGATCGTGTTCCCGGCGGTGCGGTCGTCGCCGGTGAGCGCGCCGGTGAGCAGGCCGTGCCAGAACGGGGCGGCGTCGGGGTGTTCGCGCAGGATCTCAGCTGGCTCCTGGGTGGCCAGCGGGTTCGCGACCCAGCGCAGGACGACGTCGAGGGTCTGCCCGGTGAGCGCGGCGGCGTGGAAGTAGCCCTGCAGCACCTTGGCGGCCTCGGCGGCGTAGAACCGGGCTGCGGCGTCGCCGCTGCCGGAGGCGCCGGCCTTGACGGTGCCGGCGGTGAACGCCTTCGCCCGGCGTTCCGCCACCAGCGGGTCGACGCACCCGTCGATCGGGTTCCACACCAGTTCAGGCAGGCCCGGGACGGCGCCGAACGGGTCCAGGACGTGGCAGGGCCGGCCGTCGCGGGTGCGGGCCTGCCACGACAGCAGCAGGTCGGCCGGTTTGGTGAGGGTCACCAACGCTGCACCGGGGGCGGTGAGCAGGGCGGGGACCAGGATGTCGAGGGTCTTGCCCGAGCCCTGGGGGCCGATCACCCCGCAGGTGCGGTCCCACGGGCACCACAGGTCCCCGGCACGCGGGTGGTGGGCGCGGCCGATCCGCCACCCCACGTGGTGGGGGTCGAACCGGACGCGGCGTGGCTTGGCTTCATGGTGGGTGATCATGCTCATCGGAGTGCTCGCTTCTTGGGGTACAGGTCGGGGCGGATGACGTGGCGGACCTTGCGCAGGCGGCTCACGCCGAGGACGTTCTCGACTTGGGTGGGGGTGGCCATGCCGAGGATGCGGCCCGGCCCCCACCGCGCCCACCCCCACACGGTGAGGATGGTGATCCCGGCCAGCAGGACGAGTTCGGCGACGATGATGCACACCAACACCGGGGCGGTCGCCCCGGCAGGCAGGGCGCCGTCGGCCAGCCCGGCGTGCGGGTCACCGGCCACCACGCCGGGGATGCTGGAAACCAGGGCGGTCGGGGTCGGCCAGTGCCAGCCGTACCCGGCCAGCCAGGTCGCGAGCCCGCGACCGGCGTGCAGGCCGTAGAACAGCACCAGGACGGCGCCGAGGAGGACGCCGAGGGGGATCTCCCAGGTGAGCGGGTAGGGGTTGTGGCGGCGTTGCTGCTGCATGAACGGACTCCCTATCTAGGGCTGGACGGGGTGGGGTTACTCGAGGACGCTGATGTGGACGTGGTCGAAGTGGTTGTCGGTGTCCGAGCCGCGGTCGGCCATGGGCCGCCAGTAGGGCCGCTGCGGGCTCCAGGACTGTTGGCGCCAGATGAGGTACTTGATCTTGAGGACTTCGTGGTTGGCGATGAGCCAGTCGCAGATCGCATCACCCAGGGCGATCTGGGCGGGGTCGCGGTAGTTGGAGATCATCACGTCCAGGCCTTTGCCGTGGGGGTGGTCGCTGACCGAGATCTTCGAGCTGGACCGCCACCCGCCGATCGTGGTGATGGTCGGGAACATGGCGGCGACCGCGCGCTTGACGATGATGGTGGCCACCGTGAGCCGGTATTCCGAACCGACGTCGCGGTCGGACTGGGGGATCTCGCCGTCGATGATGCCGACGTTCGGCACACACCCTCGGCCGGGTGTCCCGGGGACCGCTCCCCCGCCGTAGGCGTGGGCGTAGAACAGGACGTCGTTGACGTACCAGTGCGCCCGGTTGTAGGCGAACAGGGCGCCGCGGACGCCGTCGGGCCCGTTGTGGACGCCGCTGGCCCTCAGGTAGTTCGCCGCGGAGAAGATGCTGTCGGCGTCGTTGAGGATGTGGGCGTCCCCGTCGCCGTCGCCGTCGCCGTCGACGCCGTAGGCGGCGAAGGTGGCGGGCATGAACTGCATCAGCCCCTTCGCGCCGGCGTAGCTGGTCGCCTTCAGCCGTCCGTGGTTGGTCTCGGCCATCCCGATCCCCGCCAAGAGTGTCCAGGGCAGGTTGTAGGCGGCCGCGGCGGCTTGGTAGAGGGCGAGGATGTCGGCGGGGATCTCGGTGGGCGGGTTGCGCAGGCTCGCCCGGCGCAGGCTGTCATCGGCCGGCGGCAACGCGAACCCGTCGGTCGCCCCGCTGGTGCGGGCACTCAGCCCACTCACCGACGGAACCTCCGTCCCCTCCACCGCCGGCGTCTGGTCGTCACTGGGGGTGGTGTCTTCGGGGGTGGTGATGACGGGGGTGGCGAGGCAGTAGTCGTGGCTGGCCTTGTCGGCGGTGGGCACGAGCAGGACCACGCTGAGCACCGCGACCGCGAACGGCCCTGCGGTGGCCAGCAGGCCCAGGGTGAGGATGCCGACGATGAAGGTCTTCATGACAGGCCGCCTCGTGCCCACTCAGGCTCGCGTGCGAGACCGTCAGGAATCGGGCCGTGCTCTGGACCTTTCCCGGCGAGGGCTTCGTTGGTGTCGAACAGGGCGCGTTCGGCGGGGTGGAGGACGGTCTGGACGCGGAACTGGCGATCGCCGACCTTCCACAGGGCGCGGCCCTTGTTCTGGCAGGCCCACTCGGTGATGGCGTGGTGGGCGACCGGCCCCAGGCTGGTGGGGACGGCGTCGGGGTCGTCGATGCCGTGGTAGATCGTCGTGGAGGCCAGCTTGGCCAGGTCGCGGGCGATCATCGAGGACTGTGAGCCGGCATCGGCGATGGCCTCGAAGTTGGCCGGGTGGTGCATGTTGCACCACTGCACCGACCCCTCCGATCGGGACAGGCGCAGGTCGGCGTCGAAACTCTTCACGGCGTCCGGGCCGAGGCGGAGTTGGAGCCACACCTCGTCGCGGATGGTGATGTTGAGCTGGTTCGGGTCGGACACTTCCCGGACGCCGCGGCCCCACGAGCTGGTGCACGCCAGCGCGATCGCGACCGCTTCATCGCCCAGCGGCTTGAGCCGCGACAGGGACAGGGACTGGATGGGGGCGGTCCAGTCGACGTCGATGGTGGTGCGGGCGTCGAAGATGCCCGCCAGGACGCCACGGACGAGCCGGTTGAGGGCATCGCGCAGCAGGCGGGTGTCGTCCAGGAACTGGCGCCGGTTGGCGTAGCGGCACTCGTTGACGAGCTCGTCGCTGGGGTCCTCGATCAACTTGCTCAACTCGGGCAGGGTCGTCTCGGTCAGGCGGGTTTGCCCGTCGGCGTAGCCGGTGAGGGTGCGCAAGGCTTGGTCGACCACGCGCGCCTCGGTCGGCCCGTAGGGCACGTGGACGTCGCCGACCTTCTGCGACCCGACCAGACCGCGCACCAGCGTGCCCCAGCGGCCGAACACGACGGTCGCCCGCGTTCGTGCTTCGGCTGGGGTGAGGTTCTCCCACCCGTGGATGAGTGGCCCGAAGTCCAAGGGGTTGATACGCGCGCGCAGGCCCTGGCCGACGGCGATCGGTTCGACACCAAACCAGTGGCACAGGCTCTCGTACTCGTCCTTGATGTCGCCCAGGATGAGGGTCTTGTAGCCGAAGTCGGACATGCGCAGCACGAACGCCTTGGTGGTGCCGGACTTGCCGCGGCCGGGGTCACCAAAGCAGAACACGTTGGTGTTGGTGACCGGAATCGAGTCATCGAGGGTCCAGCCGACCGGGTCGGCGTAGAACGCTCCCCCGGAGAAGTCGTCCACACCGATCTGCGCGCCGGTCGGGGGCAAGCCGGGGCCGGCCACGAACGGCCACAACGCGGGCGCCTGGTCTGAGGTCATCCGCCAACCGGCCACCGGCGGCAGGGACGGCGCCCACCCTTGGTTGCGGCGCAGGGGGCCGCGCCGGTTCGCCGGGCGGAACAGCGGCGTCGGGTCGTGCGCGGGCGCAGCCGCCTCAGGTTGGCGGGGCAGCTGGTGGCCGAAGTCCGACAACAGGGCATCGACCGACCGGCCGGAATGGCCACTATTCCGCGGAATAGTCCGGCTGTGGGTGGTGGGCTTGCTCATGTGGTGCTCCTGCTCAGGCTGATGCCCAACGGCAGCGAGGAGGCTGCGAAGGCGACGTCGTGGGCCAGGTCGAGGACCTGGGGGGCGAAACCGGCCCGGCGGACTGAGGCCTCGAGCTGGAGCTGGTCTGCGGCAGACTCCAGCGTGCTGGCGGTTCGGCCCGCGAGCACCACGCGGTGGCCTCGCATGCGGTGGGCGGTGGCCAGGCCGATGCCGCTGCCCCCGCCCGTGACGACGCACACGGGCGAGACGGACGGCTTGTGCGAGGGCACGTGAGGGAGGGGGTTCATGATGAAGTTCCTTTCGGGCTGTCGTTGACCCCACGAGCTTCCCGCGCACCGAGGCGTCCGCCATCGGCCCAGCGCAGCGATCAGGACTACTGCGCTCGTCGTAGAGGGCGCAGCCGGAATGATCAGTCTCCGGGCCGGAAACCCGCCCGGAACGCCAGGCTCACGAGTTGAGCGCGATCACGAGCCCCCACCTTGGTCATCGCCCGGTTGGCGTGGGTCTTCACCGTGAGGGGCGATAGGTAGAAGTCCCGGGCGATCTGCGCGTTGTCGAGCCCGTTCACCGCAGCCTGCACCACTTCGCGCTCGCGTGTGGTGAGCTCGTCGAACAGGCGGACGAGCGCGGGGTCAGCCACCACGTCGCGGGACTCCCCCACGTGGCCAATGAGCACGTGGGCTGCCGCCGCCGACAGCGCCCCTCCGCCCGCGGCGACCTCGCGAATGCTGTCAGCCAGTTCGTCCGGCCCGACGCCCTTCCCGAGAAATCCGTTGGCGCCCGCCTTCAGTCCGTTGAGGACGTTCTCATCATGGCCGTAGGTGGTCAAGATGATGATGCGCAGCGCGGATCCCGGGAGATCGCGGCGGATCCGGCGGATCGCCTCGACCCCGTCGATGCCAGGCATCCTGATGTCCATCAGCAGCACGTCGAGCCCACCATGGGCGGCCAAGCGTGCGGCGGACAGCCCGTCCGCCGCCTCCGCCGCGACCTCCATGTCCGGCTGCGCCGACAGGATCGCGCGGAGCCCCAGCCGGATCATCTCCTGATCGTCGGCGATTCCGACCCTGATCATCGCGACCTCCCCGCGTCGATGGGCACGTGTGCCTCGAGCCGGAACTGTCCGTCCTCGACGCCCGTCCTGAGCCAGCCTCCCACGGACGCCAATCGTTCCCGCATGCCGGTCAGGCCGAAGCCGGCCCGTTCTCCGGCAAGCCGACCCGCGCCGGCCGGACCGTCGCGGAGGCCATTCTGCACCGACACGACCACCTCGTCCCCGATGGTCGCGACATCGAGCGTCACTTCTCCCGCGCCGTGCTTCTGCGCGTTGGTGAGCGCCTCCTGGACCACCCGGTACACCGCGGTCGCGGCGTCCACGGCCTGGCCGGCGGGGGCGTCCGCCACCGATGCCCGGAGCGGCAGACCCGCTGCGGTGAACGACGCCACCAGGTCAGCCACGTGCCCGTGGGCGGCGAGGGGACCCAGTGAGTCCTCGGGCGCGACGCGCAGGATTTCAAGAATCCGCTGCATCTCGAGCAGCACGCTCTGGACGCCGGCGCGCGCCTGACGCAGGTCGGCCGTCACCTCGGCGGCGGGTGCTCCGGCGGCCGCGTGGACCTCGGCGGCGCCGAGGTGCATGCTGACCACCGCCGCCTGGTGGCCGACGGAATCGTGCAGGTCGCGCGCGATGCGCAGTCGCTCCGTTGCGACGCGCTGATCGAGTTCGGACGCCCGCGCCCGCGCCTCCTGCTGCGCGCGCAGCTCCGCCTCACGCACAAAGTCAGCGCGCGCACGCAAGAGACCGCCCACGGCTGACGCGGCGACGCACACCGAGAAGGCCAGGAGCAGCAGATTCCCGACCCACACCCCCTCCGCGAGGGCGAACGCCAGGTAGCTGGCCGAACCGGTCGCCAAGCCGAGCAGCAGCGCCGACAACCCACGCCGCGACCACCACAGGGCAGCGAAGACCACCACCGTCCAGGTCAGAATCGGGGTCCACCCCCCCGACGCGGCCAGAATCGGGGCCGCCATCACCAGGAGCAGGCCCGGCCAGGGCCAACGCCGGGCCACCAGCCAGCCAGCGGCCGCAACGAGCAGCGCCAGCTGGGCGCTCACGGGTGCCTGCTGGATCGCCTGGACCGGGAGCCCGACGGCCAGCGCGGCCCCCGCAATCAGGGTCACCACCAGCTCGAACCGAGCAGAAGGAGTGGTGTTCACCCGCCCATCCTCCCAGCACGACACCGCAGGAAGTACTGCGATCGCAGTAGCCGATCTGACCGCGTTCCGACGACGCCGCATCGCTCGCGGCGACCCACCATGGAGTCATTCCCCCGGAATCACCGGGCTCGCAATCCAAGGAGCAACCATGACCCCCACGACTTCGCCACGCACTCTCCCCGCGGATGCCCCCCGCGTCATCTCCACCGCTGGGGCTGATCCGATCGCCGGCCGTTTTGCCGGGCGCAGCATTCTCGTCACGGGTGCCGCATCCGGTATCGGGTTGGCGACAACGCAACGCCTCCTCGCCGAGGGCGCCCGCGTCATCGCGGCCGACCGGACGGCCGATGCCCTGGCGGAGCTCGCGGCCGCGCCCGATCCCGAATGCCTCGTCACCGTCACCTGCGACGTGACCAGCGAGGACGACGTCCAGGCCGCCGTGCGCGCATGCGAGGGCCGCCTTGACGGTCTGGTCAACAACGCCGGCATCATGGACGGCTTCGAGCCGATCGCCGAGGTCACCGATGCCGCCTTCGCGCGCGTCATGGACATCAACGTGGGCGGAACCGTGCGGATGACCCGCGCGGCGATGCCCCTGCTGCTCGACGGCGGCGGCTCCATCGTGAACCTCGGTTCCATGGCCGCTTTGGGTGGGGCGGCCGGCGGCGCCGCATACACGGCGTCCAAGCACGCCGTCATCGGCCTCACCCGGAGCACCGCGGTCATGTACGCCGCGGACGATGTGCGTTGCAACGCCATTGCGCCCGGCGCCGTCATCACCGCCAGCGAGAAGAACGTGGCCTCGGCCCGCGGTGCGCAGGTGATCGGCCCGCTCATGGGCGCCAGGATGCCGTCCCTCGCCTCCGCAGAGTCCCTGGCCGCGTGCATCTGCTTCCTGCTCAGCGATGACGCGGCCTTCGTCACCGGCGCGACGCTCGCGGCTGACGGGAGCTGGTCGGCACAGTGACCGGCTCGTCGCAGCGCAGGAGCCCAGGACGCCGCAACGCCCCGGGCCCTGCTCGTGGCACACCATGTGCGCCCCGCTGGGCGATGTGCTTGCCAGTTCTGGCCGCGGTTGACACCCAAGACGCCGATTGCACGTTCGCGCACCCCGGCGGGGGGGTGAGACAACCTGCGGGACCTCAGGCCCGACCCCTGTGCCGCTCCTGGTCGAAAATCGGCTCGATCCCCTCCTCGTCGGACCGGGTTGCTCTCGGAGGGTGCTTTCGCCGCCTCCACCGCACTGTTCTCCACGTCGGCATGCTCATCAACGGTCGCCGCACCGGCCCCTGATGTCCTGGTCGGCGCGGTCAGCACGCCCGCCGCGGCCCTAGACGCGTCGCGTGCACGACCGTCGGATCGCGCTGACGGTTCAAACGGCCGGGGCTAAATCGCTCCGGTCGCGATCAACGCGCTTGCGAAGGAAAGCCGCACGCAGGGCGTCGTGATCGGCCCCGTTCTCCTCACCATCTCGGTCTCGGCGTCGCCCAAGGGTGCCCAGACTCGCGAGCTCCGGGTGGTCGAGGACGGTGGGGTCATGCCCGCGACTTGCCTGAAGGTAGTTTCTCGGCGAGTTGACCACCCGTTCCAGGCTGCCGAGGACGACTACCTGGTCGCCCCGGTGACCGCTCCACCCGCGCCGTGCTCGACACCCCTGAAGCGCGGGCCGCAGAAGTCGAGGCCTTCCTCCCCGTCGAGCGCGCCTTGTTGACTTCCTCGCTGCCGCGGCGCGTGGCTGAAGCCAGCGGCGTCCAGACCCCCGCATCTTGCGTCGTACCTGGCGCGAGGCGCTCCGGCGCGGGCCTAGCCGATCGCAGTCCGCATCTCGTTGACGAAGGACTCCCCCGCGGCCTGCGGCGTCGCGCGCCCGAACAGGACGTCTTGGCCGTGGCGGATGAGGACGTCCTCGAAGGAGGACGCACCCTGCGGCGTCAGGGGCGGGGTGGGCGCCAGGTGGGGCTCCAGCGAGTCGAGGTAGGCGATCGCCTTCTTGTCGGACGCCGACAGGTCGTTCTGGATGGCAGCCAACACCTGGGTGTTGGCCGGGACGCCGCGCTCGGTGAGCAGAATCCTGCCAGCGGCCTCGTCGTTGACGAGGTAGGAGGCCAGCTGGACCGCCCGTTCGGGGTTCTTCGCCTGGCTCATGACGCACCAGTACATGGACGCCTGGTAGGCGAGCCGCGCCCCAGCCGGGGTCCCATCGCGGCTCGGAAGCCGCAGCAGCCTCAAATCCTTGCCGGTGGCGGCGTCGAAGGCCGTGATCTGGTTGGAGGAGTAGATCGCCATGGCGGTCAGGCCCGTGGAGAACAGCCGCTGGGCCACGGGCGCGGACACGTCCTCCGTGGATTGGCTGGCGGGCGGGGTGGCCCCCGAGTCCATCAGATCCTTCGCCATGGCGAAGAAGGAGGCGGCCACCTCGGGCCCGAACCCCAGCTGGCCATCGGTGAACGTCTCGACGCCGTTCTGGCGCACCCACACCCGGAAGGCGGCGTCACGGCCGCTGAAGTCGGTGAGGCCATAACTCCCTGCGGGCAGGTTGGTGGTGAGGGTGATGGCGAGTCGCTTGACGTCATCCCACGTCCACGTGGCGTCGTCGGGGAGGGGCACGCCGGCCTGGTCGAACAGCTCCGGGTTCGCCATCAGCACCGGGGCGATGGTGCCGGCGTTGATGGCATACAGGGTTCCGTCGGCCTCTCCCAACTCGACGGTGCCGGGTGCGAACGCTGTGGTGTCGACGGCCGCCAAGTCGGCGAGTGCCCCCCGGCGCGCGTACTCCAGCAGGTACTTCTCGTCCATCTGGATGAGGTCGGGGGCGTCCTGCGCTGCGACTTGGGTGGCCAGCTTGTCCCAGTAGCCACCCCACTCGGTCGGCTCGGGCGCGATCGCCGCACCCGGGTGGGATGCCGAGAACGAGTCGAGAGCCTCTTGTGTCAGCTCCGTCCGCTTGTCGTTCCCCCACCAAACGACGCGCACCGACGAACCGTCTCCGGCCGCGGGGGTACGGGTGGCGCCCGGTGCGCAACCGGCAGTCGCGAGTGATGCCAGCCCCGTTCCGGACAGCGCCATGAAGGTTCGACGTGAGAAGGGTGAGGGGGACATGCGCATCCTTCCGGTCGGCGGTGAACCACCGAGTGGCGTGTCCAAACTTACCCACCCTAGGCGAGGAGGACAAAGGCTCACGGACCTGCTCGCCGTTGCGTTGCAGGTCGTCTACGACGTCGTCGACCAGCTGACGCAGTAGGTGTAGTGCGAGATCTCCTGGATCATGGTTCTCATGTGAAGACCTCCTGCGTGTCGATGGCTGCCGGGATCTGTCGGGTTCGAGCCGGTGATCGTGGCCGAGCGACAATGCCGATGACCGGACACACGGCTGATCTTGCCATCCGCCCACTGGGCACCTATTGTGTACACATAGATACACGGAGGTGGTGGCGGTGACACAGGTTGTTGGAGTGCGGGAGTTTCGAGCCGGTCTGGCTGACTTCATTGCGTCGGCCGAGCCCGTTGCGGTGACGCGTCATGGCGTAACAGTGGGTTGGTTCATCCCGACGCCAACGGATCGGGAAGCCGAGATCGCCTCGCTGAGGTCTGCTGCGCAGGCGTTGGATGAGCTGTTGACTAAGCACGGAGTCCAGCCCGATGAGGTGGTGGCGGAGTTCAAGGCGGCTCGTGCGGGGCAAGCGTGAGTGCTGCCCGAGCGATCGTTGTTGACGCCAACATCTTGATTCGGCTCGTCTTGGGCTCTGCGGTGCGTGAGCTCGTACTGGCCCATGTCGATGCGGTGGAGTTCTTCTCGCCTGCTGAGTGCTTCGAGGATGCGCGTCGCTACCTTCCCGATCTGCTTCAGCAGCGCGGCATCGATCCTGCGGTTCCGCTGGCGGTGCTGGACCAGTTCGAGGCGATCATTCACCCACTCGAAGAATCTGTGTACGTGGCGGTTCGCGAGGAGGCCCTCGCGCGTATCGAGACAAGGGACGCCGGGGATTGGCCGATCTTGGCGGCGGCGATGGTGTTGAACTGTCCCATCTGGACAGAGGATCAAGACTTCTTCGGTACGGGCGTCGCGACCTGGACAACCGACCGGGTTCGCTTCTACCTCACGGGCTCCGAAACGCCCTGAGATGCCGCGGGCGTGACTGTTCCCCGGTCGCCCCGCGAAACGCCCGCCGAAATCGGCGATCACGGCGCGCAGATCCTCGCGGGTGAATCGGTCCATGGCTTCGTCGGTCATAGTTGCGGGTCCATGTGCGCAGTCCACACGTCTCGCGCCTGTTGCTGACGATTTGGGGCTCTTCACAGTTGCGGTGGGGGTGAGGGGTCGAGTCCGCCGGCGATCAGGAGCATGCGGAGGCGGTAATTCTCGCGGTTGCGGAAGCCGCGGGCGATGCGGCGGTGGAGTTCGATGAGCCCGTTGACTGCTTCGCATCCGCCGTTGCTGGCGCCGTCGGTGTCGAAGTAGGCCAAAAACGCGTCCTTCCATTGTTTGAGGGTACGGCCGAGGCGGGCGACCTCGGGGATCGGGCAGCTCGCGAAGCCGTCGACAACCTTGATGGCGAGGGCCCGTCCGGCTTGGGGGGTCTCTTGGTGGTAGACGGCTCTGAGTCGTTGGGCACACTGCCATGCCACCTCGACTGCCAGGTGACGTTCATCGGCGTCGAACGCTGCTGCCAGGCGGGCATGTTGGCGTTCGGTGAGGTGTTCCACCCCGGCACGCAGCACGTTGCGGATCCCGTAGAGGGGGTCGCCGGATCGTCCGCGATGGCCTTGGGTGTCTTGCTGGACGCGCCGTCGCACGTCATCAACCATGCTGGTGCCGAGCTTCACGATGTGGAAGGCGTCCAGGACGGCGGTGGCGTCGTCGAGTTGGTCATCGATGGCGTTCTTGTACCCGCGGAAGGGGTCCAGGGTCGCCACCTCCACCCCGGCGCGGAACTTCTTCCCCCGGGCCTTCAGCCAGGTCTTGTAGACGGTCCCGGACCGGCCGGGTACCAGGTCGAGCAGACGTGCGTGAATGTTTCCGTCCTTGTCAGGAGTGAGATCGACCATGCCGGTCAACTCCTTGGGGCCACGCTTGCGTGGGCTGACGTGGTGCCACAGGTGCTCGTCCACCCCCAAGGTGGTGACCCCGTGGAAGCGGGACTCGTCGGCCGCCTTCGCAGCGAGCAGCGGGCCGATCGCAGTCCAGACGGTGTTCCACGCGACTCCCAGCTGGCGGGCCAACCCGGCCACCGACGCGTGCTCGCGGCGCATCTGTCCGATCGCCCACACGCACGCCCTGGTGGTCAGCACCGATCGTTCGCCCGCGACCGCGGGATCCTGCTCGGTGAACACCCCCATCGGACACGAGGACTCGATGCACTCCCATGTCCGCTTGCGCCACAACAACTTGGTCGGTGCACCGAACGCGGGGGTATCAACCAGCGCCACGGTACGGCGGCCGTGACTGTGTGCCACCACGCCGCAGGCGGGACAGCCCATCACCGGCACCGCTGATTCCACGGTGACCCTCAACACGCCGCCGTCGTCCCGGTCCACCCCGACCACGTGCAGACCGGGCAAGCCGACCAACAAGTCACAGTTGGCGCAGTAACAGGAATCGTCAGTATTGGCGTGCCAGGCACACGCCATAGGATCAGGCACAGTCGAGGTCCTCGTGGAATGGGTTCTTGGTCGTTCCTGATCCTGAGGGCCTCGACCCCCACCCCGAGGTCACCCCCGCTCACGGCGTGTCGCCCTCACCCCCCCCGCAACTGTGAAGAGCCCGATTTGGGAGCAGCAGCTCTGGGCCTCCACCTGGGTTCCCGTCGAGTCGCAGCGAACGTCCGATCACGCGGTCGGCGTTACAGGCCTCAGCCCGGGTTGCGTACTCACCGGGGTTTCCCTTGGGAAGACCTAACCCCGACCTCCGATGCCCATCCGCAGCGGGGTCTCAGTGGGCCCGATACTCTTCCTCGTCCTCTCGGTCACGCCCCAAGACAGTTCCAGGTCAGACGCCACGTTCACGTGGGTGCCGGCACCTCACGGCACTGCGCAACCAAAGCGCACCGAGCCACAAGGCCGACATTACCCAAGCTCCCGTTCCTCCAAAAGCGATCCAAAAGGCATATGTGGAGGGCGTTCCCAGCCGCTGGTTCGCCAACCACCACGCGATGGCCAAACCCACGGGTGAGATCACCCAGAACGGCCACCGCAACAGGACACGGCCCAAACCGGCTCATCACAGTTGAGGGTGTAGCGGCGAGGTGAGGGCGGACGGCGCGTCGGTGCCGTGGTGAGGGTCGAGGTCTTCCGATGATGGAGGTTCCTACGCCTTCCATCCGAAAGACCTCGACGTGTTCAACGCTACCTTCGTTCGTCCCGACCTGACTACGTTCACCCGCCTCGACGAGCTCGGCCTGGAAGCCGTTGGTCAACACGTGGAACGTGAGCGGGCCGTGCTGGCGTGCCGGGTCGTTGATGATGACCGGTGGTGCCGCCGGTGCGGGTGCGAGGGGACCCCGCGCGACACGGTCACCCGCCGGTTGGCCCACGAGCCGTTCGGCTGGCGACCGACCGTCTTGGTGGTGACGCTGCGCCGTTACCGCTGTGGTGAGTGTGGACACGTGTGGCGCCAGGACATGGGCAAGGCTGCCGAACCACGCTCCAAGCTGTCCCGCCGCGCGTTGCGGTGGGCGCTGGAAGGCCTCGTGGTCGCACACTTGACCGTCGCCCGGATCGCCGAAGCCCTCGCGGTGTCGTGGAACACCGCCAACGACGCCGTCCTCGCCGAGGGCCAACGCGCCCTGATCGATGATCCCGAGCGGTTCAACGGCGTGAGCGTGGTCGGCGTCGACGAACACGTCTGGCGGCACACCCGCAAGGGCGACAAGTACGTGACGGTCATCATCGACCTCACTCCGGTCAGGGATGACACCGGACCGGCCCGCTTGTTGGACATGGTCGAGGGCCGCTCCAAACAAGCCTTCAAAACGTGGCTCGCCGCCCGCCCCCAGACGTGGCGGGCCGGGGTGGAGGTCGTAGCGATGGATGGGTTCACTGGCTTCAAGACCGCCACCACCGAAGAACTCCCCGACGCCACGCCGGTGTTGGATCCGTTCCACGTCGTCCGTCTGGCCGGCGACGCCCTCGACCGCTGCCGCAGGCGGGTCCAACAAAACCTTCATGGCCACCGGGGTCGTGCTGGTGATCCGCTCTACCGCGCCCGTCGGATGCTGCACACCGGCCTGGACCTCCTCACCCCCAGGCAGAAGACCCGCCTGGAGGCCTTGTTCGCCGGCGATGAACACGTCGAGGTCGAAGCCACCTGGGCCATCTACCAGAAGATGATCACCGCCTACCGAGAACCCGACCGCGCGAAGGGGCGCACGCTCATGCAGGCCCTCATCGACGCCATCAGCAGCGGAGTCCCCCGCGCCTTGACAGAGATCATCACCCTCGGCCGCACCCTGAAGAACCGGGCCGCCGACGTCCTCGCCTACTTCGACCGGCCCGGCACGTCGAACGGGCCCACCGAGGCCCTCAACGGCCGACTCGAACACCTCCGCGGCAGCGCCCTCGGCTTCCGCAACCTCACCCACTACATCGCCAGATCGCTACTCGAAACAGGCGGATTCAGACCCCAGCTACACCGTGGATTGTGATGAGCCCATAAACGGCTCTTCCGATTTGAGGGTGTAGCGGGAGCCTGTGTTCGGCGGGCAGGTGGGTGGCGCGTCGGTGCCGTGCTGGGGGTCGGGGTCCCCCGAGGATGGAGGTTCCTACACCGATCCACCAGGAAGACCCCGACGTGTCCTACGCTACCTTCGCGCGCCCTGACCTGACCACGTTCGCCGGCTTGGACGGGCTCGGTTTGGAGGTGGTCGGCCAACGCGTCGAACCTCAGCGGGCCGTGCTGGCCTGCCGGATCGTGGAGCCTGACCAGTGGTGTCACCGGTGCGGGTGCGAGGGTGCCCCGCGCGACACCGTGACGCGTCGGCTGGCGCACGAACCGCTGGGCTGGCGGCCCACCACCCTGGAGGTCACGGTGCGCCGCTACCGGTGCGGCGACTGTGGGCATGTGTGGCGCCAGGACATGACCAAGGCTGCCGAGCCCCGCGCCTTGTTGTCCCGCCGCGCCCTGCGGTGGGCGCTGGAAGCGCTCGTGATCGCACACCTAACGGTGGCCCGGATCGCTGAAGGGTTGGCGGTGTCATGGGACACCGCGAACAATGCGGTGCTGGCCGAGGGACAGCGTGTCCTGATCGCCGACCCGACACGGTTCGACGGCGTGCGGGTTCTTGGCGTGGACGAGCACGTGTGGCGGCATACCCGCAAGGGCGACAAGTACGTCACGGTGATCATCGACCTTACTCCCGTTAGGGATGATACTGGTCCCGCGCGTCTGCTCGACATGGTCGAGGGACGTTCCAAGCAGGCGTTCAAGACGTGGCTCGCCACCCGGCCCAAGGTGTGGCGGGACGGAGTCGAGGTCGTGGCCATGGATGGTTTCACCGGGTTCAAGACCGCCACCACCGAGGAACTCCCTGACGCGGTCACCGTCTTGGATCCGTTTCACGCAGTCAGATTGGCCGGCGATGCCCTCGACCAGTGCCGGCGCCGGGTCCAACAGACCCTGCACGGCCACCGAGGCCGTGCTGATGATCCGCTCTACCGGGCCCGTCGCACCTTGCACACCGGCCTGGATCTGCTCACCACCAGGCAGAAGGCCCGGCTGGAAGCCTTGTTCGCCGGCGATGAGCACGTCGAAGTCGAAGCTACCTGGGCGGTCTACCAACGGATGATCGCCGCCTATCGCGAACCCAAGCCCGCTGAAGGGAAGGCCCGCATGCAGGCCGTCATCGCCGCCCTCAGCAGCGGTGTCCCCGCCGCGTTGACCGAGCTCGCCGTGCTGGGCCGCACACTGAAGAAGCGGGCCCCTGACATCCTCGCCTACTTCGACCGGCCGGGCACGTCAAACGGTCCCACCGAAGCTCTGAATGGCCGGCTGGAACACCTCCGCGGCAGCGCCCTCGGCTTCCGGAACCTCACCAACTACATCGCCAGATCCCTCCTCGAGACCGGCGGATTCAGACCGCGACTACACCGTGGTTTGGGATGAGCCCCATAAACACGCTCAGCGGCAGCCGCGACGTCGGACACTCCAACGGGCCGGCCGCGCGATGGTTCGTCAATGATCTCTTCCACGAGCGCGCCCTCGACCTCAGTTGTGCTGCTCATCCGCGTCGATCAGCGCCGCAACCTGCTGAACAAGATCACGACCGAGACGACGAACTTCCTCGTTGTCTGGCGTCCCGGCCGTCTTGGTAAGGAGGCGCGCAAACACAGCAACCATGCTCGAAGTGCGACGGCCGAGCTTGTCCACCTCAACCATCATCTGAACGGTCTCTTCGTAGGCATCATCGATGGTCGCTTCCGGCCTCTCGATGAGGTCGCGGATCGAGCTGTCGAGCGTCGAGGTGCCGGTGCCATTCGACTCAGCGTCCTGAGCCGCGAACTTGATGATGGGTGAAACCTTGCGCAAGCTGACGGTGTCTGTGATGACTTGGTCCAGACGTTTCTGAACGAAGGCGCTGCTCACACGGTCTTCGCCGTATTCATCGAGGATCGCGGGTCTGTTGTTACGCAGAGCGTCAATGACGTTCTTCTTTAGCTCCCAGAAAAAGTTGAGGGGTATCGTCTCATCTCGGATGTAGTCCTGCCACTGATCTGGAAGAGTAACTACGTAGCGGAGCTGTCGTACTCGCTCGATAGACAGGCCAGTGAGGTCACGCAACTCGTTGTCGTTGGGCTCTTGCCCCTCGGTCTCCGCTATCTCCTTAGCGAGTCGTTGGAGGGCCTTGGCGGTCGGAATATCGCGCCAAGGTTCGCGGATGAGGTGGATGTTGAACATCTGCTGGAGCACTTCGCGCTCGCTGCGTTCAGTGGTAATGAGAGCAGGAATCCTACTGTGACCAAGATCTCGGGCGCACCTGAACCGACGTTCACCATCAACTAGAACGTACTTGTCATCTTTCGGGTAGACGACGATGGGAACAAGTACGCCTTCCAGATCGATGGAGTCAGTCAGCCGGTCCAACTCGTCTTGGGGGAAGTCCAGGCGAGGGTTCTGAGCGTTCGGCACAACGTCGGCTACGTTCAATTCCCGCAGTTCGGCGGTTATGTTCTGAGACGCATCCGCGAGTTCTTCTGCTTCAGACGAGACAGACATACAGGTTCTCCGTTGCCGACTTCTTGGATGCCCCGGTTGAGGCACCCATTGTTGAATGATTCGCTTCGTAGGATTGGGTCTTGACTTTCTCGAAGTACTGTAGCGCGATCTCTGAGACCGTTATGCCGGCCTCGCCCAGCAGGCCGCTTGACGGGTAGCTGATAACTAGAGGCACGCGCATTCTAGAGACATTGCGGCAGAGGTCATGGAAAGATGATACGACAGCGGTCTTTAGGGAGAATCCTGTAGTGAAGCGGTCTGATCGATTCCGCCCCACACCACTGGAGTCTGGAAAGTCGTAGCGGTATAGAGTCTCATAGACGTGGTAGTACCTGCTGTACTGATCTTTCGTGTAAGGCGGGTCCGCGTAGACCGTCCCAATATCGCGGAGCTCCCCAGCGCTAACCAGATCGAGAGCGTCTCCGACGTAGACCGAGTTTCGCTGCCGCCACGCCTCGGAGCCAACCTGAGAAACTGTATCAAGTGCGCTGGAAAACTCGTCCCAGATAGAACGAGACCATGTGCGCACAATTCGGGTATGAGCGGAATTGGAGTTCGGACGAAGATACTGAGCAGTATGCCCTGGCGCGTTGATAAGAACCGACGCGCCAGCGATCCAAGCCGCCAGCATCCAGTCCCGGTCTTCTAGATGTGAATCAGTGTCGATAGCAGCCCTTGTCGCATCGAGCTCTATCGCTTGCCGGAGGCTGAGGTATCCCGCAGAAAAGTAGAGACTTGCCAACTCATAGTGATCCGACCCACTCGATTCCGCGGCGACCTTGGCGGAACGGCGATGGGCGGCGGAGTTGCCCACATGCTGCGCCTTGTCCATGTAGTCGAGCAGGTCAGTCCGCGAACCATTCAGCGCCGCGGCCTCGCTCTTCAACTCGATGGCATACGTCGATTCCAACTCGCGAAGTCGGGCTTCATACCCAGGCAGCAGACGCTCTATGACCTCAGCCGAGGTCGTAGAGCGGTCAGACCCTGTGAAGCGTGCCCGCGACAAGGCAGCGGTGAAGCTCATCGCGTCATTGGTCACGACCGAGGCGGTCTCTTGGAGGCTTTCAGCCACGCTGCCCATACCCGAAAAGAGATCGACAACGCGCCCTTCAGCATTCAGCTCAGCGATGGCGTCGCGTACATGGTCGGCCATGTGGCGCTTCGTACCCATGTACCGGACTACCACCTACTCGCTCCTCTCGACAGCGTTTCCACACTAACGTTATCGGCTGCCCCAGACGTTTCAGGCCGGACTCGCCGCGCGTCGGCCACCTGAGCGGCCATCAAGGGTGTATGAGCCCGAGACGAGACGAGACGGACCCGGTGGACCGCCCGCGCGCTTGCAAAGCCGCTCGACCGCACCGGTCGGGGTCGGCCCAACGTCCTGGCGGCGGTCGTAAACTGGCTCATCCCAAACCACGGTGTAGTCGCGGTCTGAATCCGCCGGTCTCGAGGAGGGATCTGGCGATGTAGTTGGTGAGGTTCCGGAAGCCGAGGGCGCTGCCGCGGAGGTGTTCCAGCCGGCCATTCAGAGCTTCGGTGGGACCGTTTGACGTGCCCGGCCGGTCGAAGTAGGCGAGGATGTCAGGGGCCCGCTTCTTCAGTGTGCGGCCCAGCACGGCGAGCTCGGTCAACGCGGCGGGGACACCGCTGCTGAGGGCGGCGATGACGGCCTGCATGCGGGCCTTCCCTTCAGCGGGCTTGGGTTCGCGATAGGCGGCGATCATCCGTTGGTAGACCGCCCAGGTAGCTTCGACTTCGACGTGCTCATCGCCGGCGAACAAGGCTTCCAGCCGGGCCTTCTGCCTGGTGGTGAGCAGATCCAGGCCGGTGTGCAAGGTGCGACGGGCCCGGTAGAGCGGATCATCAGCACGGCCTCGGTGGCCGTGCAGGGTCTGTTGGACCCGGCGCCGGCACTGGTCGAGGGCATCGCCGGCCAATCTGACTGCGTGAAACGGATCCAAGACGGTGACCGCGTCAGGGAGTTCCTCGGTGGTGGCGGTCTTGAACCCGGTGAAACCATCCATGGCCACGACCTCGACTCCGTCCCGCCACACCTTGGGCCGGGTGGCGAGCCACGTCTTGAACGCCTGCTTGGAACGTCCCTCGACCATGTCGAGCAGACGCGCGGGACCAGTATCATCCCTAACGGGAGTAAGGTCGATGATCACCGTGACGTACTTGTCGCCCTTGCGGGTATGCCGCCACACGTGCTCGTCCACGCCAAGAACCCGCACGCCGTCGAACCGTGTCGGGTCGGCGATCAGGACACGCTGTCCCTCGGCCAGCACCGCATTGTTCGCGGTGTCCCATGACACCGCCAACCCTTCAGCGATCCGGGCCACCGTTAGGTGTGCGATCACGAGCGCTTCCAGCGCCCACCGCAGGGCGCGGCGGGACAACAAGGCGCGGGGCTCGGCAGCCTTGGTCATGTCCTGGCGCCACACATGCCCACAGTCGCCGCACCGGTAGCGGCGCACCGTGACCTCCAGGGTGGTGGGCCGCCAGCCCAGCGGTTCGTGCGCCAGCCGACGCGTCACGGTGTCGCGCGGGGCACCCTCGCACCCGCACCGGTGACACCACTGGTCAGGCTCCACGATCCGGCAGGCCAGCACGGCCCGCTGAGGTTCGACGCGTTGGCCGACCACCTCCAAACCGAGCCCGTCCAAGCCGGCGAACGTGGTCAGGTCAGGGCGCGCGAAGGTAGCGTAGGACACGTCGGGGTCTTCCTGGTGGATCGGTGTAGGAACCTCCATCCTCGGGGGACCCCGACCCCCAGCACGGCACCGACGCGCCACCCACCTGCCCGCCGAACACAGGCTCCCGCTACACCCTCAAATCGGAAGAGCCCGTAAACTCTTGACCCGCCCGTGTTTTGCGGCGTGAACCTGATGAGCAGTTGACAGTGCTTGTCCATATCTGGCGGGCCGCGGTGCTCAGCTCGGACGGTGAGGTTCCGATCCTCTCGGCGGCGCCGTGTGGTCTTCTTCACATATCGACCCATCACATGACCCCGGTCTGCACTGGCTCGTCGTGGTTGTGGCGGATATCGTCGCGGCGGGCACGGTGCTCGCTCGCCTTGGCTCGGAGCAGGTGGACCAGGCTGACGGGGCCGATCCACAGCATTTTGAAGGCGCTCCACACGCAGACCAGGACCACGAGATTGAGGGCTCTTCAACCTTGAGGTGGGGGTGAGCGCGACACGCCCGAGCGCGGGGTGATGGTGGTTGGGGGTCGAGGCCTTCAGGATCGGAAGCGTCTCTTCAACCTGACCGGAAGGCCTCGACGTGTCCGAGCCTACGGGGTGCTGCTGCGCTGCCACGACCCCTTCGTACTGTGACCACTGCGACCTGCTGGTCGGCCTGGACGGCTTGCACGTTGTCGACGTCGACAAGGTCCACGACGTGCTGGTGGTGACGATGGAGTCGGCGTCCACGGTGGTGGGTTGCCCGTCGTGTGGGGTAGTCGCTGAGAGTCGCGGCCGACGCACGACCACGCTGGTGGACATCCCGTGTTTCGCCCGGCCGACCCGGCTGCGGTGGCGCAAACGCACGTGGCGGTGCCTGGAGCCGGCGTGCCCGACCAGGGTGTTCACCGAGCAGGACGAGCAGATAGCCCGCCCGCGCGGGCTGTTGACCACCCGGGCGTGCCGGTGGGTGATCGAGCAGGTCCGCCGCGAGCACGCCTCCATCCACGGACTCGCGCGGCAGCTGGGGGTGGCGTGGAAGACGGTATGGGGCTCGATCCAACCCATCCTGGCGACGCTGGCCGACGACGAGGCCCGGTTCGCCGGCGTGACCACCCTCGGGGTGGACGAACACCTGTGGCACCACGTGAGTCCCCGCAAGCGCGGCCCGAAGGAGCTCACCGGCATGGTCGACCTGACCCGTGACAAGGACGGACGCGTCCGAGCCCGGCTGCTCGACCTCGTACCCGGCCGCTCCGGGACCGTGTACAAGACATGGCTCGACCAACGCGGCACGGCGTTCAAGGCTGGGGTCGAGGTCGCCACCCTGGACCCGTTCCACGGCTACAAGAACGCCATCGACGACAAACTCGCCGACGCCACCGCTGTCCTGGATGCTTTCCATGTGGTCGCCCTCGCCGGCCGGGCGGTCGATGAGGTTCGCCGCCGCGTGCAGCAGGAGATCCACGGTCACCGTGGCCGTTCCGGCGACCCCTTGTACGGGATCCGGAACATCCTGCGCTGCGCGGCCGAGCGGCTCACCGAGAAGCAACAGGCCCGCCTGGCCGCTGCCATCGCCGCCGACGAGCGCCACGACGCCGTCCACATCGCCTGGCAGTGCGCCCAACGTGTTCGCGCCGCGTACGCCCACCCCGACCCCGCTCGAGGCCGCCAACTCGCTGAACAGGTCGTCGCCAGCTTCCCCACGTGTCCCATCCCCGAGATCGCCAAGCTGGGCCGCACCCTCAAGCAGTGGAGGGACGCCTTCCTGGCCTACTTCGACACCGGCCGCGCCAGCAACGGCGGCACCGAGAGCATCAACGGGCTCATCGAACTCCACCGCCGCATCGCCCGCGGCTTCCGCAACCGAGACAACTACCGGCTACGCATGCTCCTCATCGGCGGCGGACTCACCCCGCCACCCCCACCGGAAGTGTGAAGAGCCAGATTGAGCCATCCGGGGCCGTCGTTGCCGATGATCGTGGTGCACCAGTGGGCGACGGCGAAGTATGGGATTGCCAGCAGCACGGCGGGGATGCCCCATTTGAGGCCGCGGCGCGTACGGATGCGGTCGAGCAAGATGTTGCTCGGCATGTAGCGGCGCATGAAGTCGCGGATATGGATGCTGGCGATCATCAGTAGGCGGATCATCGGATGCTCCTCTTCTACGCAGGCGTCTCTGCGAGACGGTGCGTTGAAGAGTGCCCGAAGGCCTGCCGCGAACGGCCCACTGTGAAGGAGAAAGCCGCCTCACCTTCAACTTTACGTCTGAGCTGCGACGAAGGGAAACCCAATCGGTGACACCCGGCGGTGCACCTCGTCGGTGACCTTGGAGTGGAAGGACACCGATCATGGCGACGCTGGCGGAGAAGGTGCAGGGCGAACGGATGGCGCGGATCGTGCTGTCGATGATCGCCGAACCGAACGACCCCACTACTGGGTACATCCTGGGGCGCCACGGCGGCATAGCAACCCTGAGCCTGGTCGAATCCGACCACGACGTGACCGGCCTGGCCCGCGCCGACGTTCTGCTGTGGCGCGAGCGACTGCGGCAACGGATCGTGCCCGACCCGCTCGAACGTGTCGCCGAGGCCAAGCAGCTCGGGTTCGACACCCTGATTCCGGCGGATCGGGAGTGGCCCGCCGGGCTGGACGAGCTGGGCGACCGTGCCCCGTATGTGTTGTGGACACAGGGCGCAACGTCGTTCTTGGCGACGGCGCTGAGTGATCGGGTCACGATCACGGGCGCTCGCGCTTCCACCCACTACGGCGAGCACGTCACCAACGAACTTGCGACGGGTCTGGCCGATGAGGAGCGGGTGGTCATCGCCGGAGGCGCGTACGGCATCGACAGTGCGGCGCACCGGAGCGTGCTTGCCGCCGGCGGTCAGACGATCGCTGTGCTGGCGACTGGCTTGGACCGCCGCTACCCGGCCGCGCACACCGAGCTGCTGAATCGTATCGCCGACACCGGCCTGCTCGTGAGCGAACTCCCGCCGGGTGCTGTGCCCAGCCGCGACCGGTTCATCGCGCGGAACCGGCTGATGGCTGCGCTCTCGGGTGGGGTCGTGATCCCGGAGGCCGGCGTGCGATCCGGGTCGCTGACGACCGTGTTCAGCGCGGACGGCCTCGGTCGGGGCATCGGCGCGGTACCCGGTCCCGTGACCAGCGCCGTCAGCAACGGCACGAACGAACTCATCAAGCAAGGTATCGCTTCTGTCGTCACTCAGACCGGCGATGTGATCGCTCTGCTCGACCGAGACGAGGCAGACCACCGGAGCAGCGACCGTCCGAGGATCGCACAGGACATGCGTCCCGCGCGCCAGTCAGGCCAGAGGCCAGGGTGGTCGTTCTGATTCTCGCCGGTCCCGCCGACCCGTCCGCCGCGACTGGGATCGTGGTCTGTGCACAGCCGATGTTATTGGGCGGGCCTATCCAGGTGACTGTGGTGCAATTGAGGGCGTGAGCGACCTTGGCAGACACGTACCAGCGGGCGGGTCTGCGCTGTCGTGGTTCGTGGACGCTGGTGTCGCGACGTTGGTCGTCGTCATGTTCTGGGTGCTACCACTGGCAACCGATTCGACGGGAAATCTCCCTGCGGTGATCGGGTTAGCCGCAACTGTGGTCGCGGCGGTGCTACTGCGTTGGCGGTGGCCGCTTGTGGCGACGCTCACAGCGTTGGTGGCTACGGCGGCGGGATGGGTGGTCGGCGCAAGTACCGATCCCATGATTGCGGCTGCCTGGTGCCTGTACCCGCTGACCCTGCGTGGTGGCCGGACACGGACGGCGGGCCCGGTTGCGGTCGTGCTCGTGCTCTGCTCTGGCGTGTTGGCGATGACTTCGGCCGGCAGCGAAATAGCTCAGCGTGCGGTGATCGCCGTCGGCGCGCTGGGAGCGGCCTGGCTGCTGGGGCATGTCGAGGCACGACGCTTGGCGGCCACCCGCAAGGTTGTGGAGCAGGCGGCTGAGTTTGAGCGAGTGAAGGCGCAGGCGACGATGGCGCGGGAGGTGCACGATGTTGTCGGCCATGCGCTGACGGTCATCAGTGCCGAGGCTGACGTGGCGAGGAATTTGCCTGGTTCTGATGAGCAGGAGCTTCGCGAGAGCCTGGCCGACATCGAGCAGCGTGCGCGTGGCGCGTTGGAGGATGTGCAGGCGCTCGTGCGCGCTCTCCGAGCAGGTAGAGGCAGTCTGGATGAAGTCGAGACGGGCGCCGCTGCCTTGGTGCTTCCGCGGTTGGTGACGGCCACACGAGCGAGCGGGCTTGATGTGACCGCGCGCATCGAGCTTCCCGAGGTGTCGCCGGCAACGGATCGGGTGACGGTGCGCGTCGTGCAGGAAGCACTGAGCAACATCGTTCGGCACTCTGGTGCCAGTCATTGCGAGATCGCGGTGTGGCCGGAGGGTGCGACGCTGGCGGTGCGCGTCGACGATGATGGCGCGGGTCTTCCGGCATCGGTCCGGCCAGGCAGTGGGCTTTTCGGGATGCGGGAGCGGGTGGATGAGGCCGGTGGAGAGCTGACGGTGACGAGCCGGCTCGATGGCGGCACCCGGGTGTTGGCTCGATTGCCGTTGGGGGTGGTTCTGTGACGGCTCCGATCCGGGTGTTCCTGGCCGACGACGACAAGGACTTCCGGCGCGTGTACCGGCGGCTGTTCGACCGCGCCGAGGGGTTCCGGGTGCTGGACGAGGCCGGAACCGTGGCCGACGCGCTGCGCATGATCCCGATCCTGAAACCCGATGTCGCGCTCGTGGACGTGCAGATGCCCGGCGGAAGCGGCTTGGACGTTGTGCGCGGGATCGCGGGCACCCAGACGCGCGTGATCGTGCTGACCACCTTCGATCTGGACGAGTACGTTAGCGAGGCGATCCGCGATGGGGCGGCGGGGTTCCTGCTGAAGAATGCCTCATCTGCCGAGGTGCTGGCCGCGGTTCGTGCTGTCCATGCCGGCCACAGCTCGCTGGCGCCCGAAGTCACGGCGCGACTGATGGATCAGTTCGCGGCACAGCCGCGCCAATCACCGCACGCCTTTGCCGAGACCCGGCTCAGCGAGCGAGAGTTGCAGGTCGTCCGTCTGGTCGCATCGGGAAACTCGAACCAGCAGATTGCTGACGAGCTGTACCTGAGCCTGCCGACCGTGCGGACCTACCTTCGACGGCTGTTCATGAAACTCGATGTGAGCGACCGGACACAGCTCGCGGTGCTCGCTCACCAGGCAGGCCTCCTGCACGAGAGCCGCTGAACCCCGAGCACGCACAACTGTCTACTTTCGGACGACACGACGCAACGTGACCTCCGGGCACGGTGGAAGGGAACAAGGTTCCCAGTTCCACGGTGAAGGAGTAGCGCGTGATCGAGATACACGGCGTCACAAAGAAGTACGGAT
The DNA here is from genome assembly GCF_038502305.1 of Propioniciclava soli. Taxonomy (NCBI): domain Bacteria; kingdom Bacillati; phylum Actinomycetota; class Actinomycetes; order Propionibacteriales; family Propionibacteriaceae; genus Propioniciclava; species Propioniciclava soli. The sequence continues at coordinate 823,513 of NZ_CP115965.1, read as the reverse complement.
CAAAGACGGCCGTCGATGAGGTGAGTTTCACCGCCCAGCCCGGCCGGGTCACCGGATTCCTCGGCCCCAACGGCGCCGGCAAGTCCAGCACGCTTCGCATCCTGCTCGGACTCGACAGGCCCACCGCCGGACACGCGCTGATCGACGGCAAGCCCTATCAGAGCCTCGCTCAGCCTTTGCGGACGGTCGGTGCGATGCTCGATGGCGCCTCTGCGGTCCCTGAGCGGCGTGGCGTGGATCACCTGCGCTGGATTGCGCAATCCAACCGCATCCCCAGTAGACGAATCGCCGAAGTCTTCGAAACCGTAGGGCTGACAGACGCCGCGAACATTCGAGTCAAGAAGTACTCGCTCGGCATGAAACAGCGCCTCGGTCTCGCCGCCGCGCTCCTTGGCGAGCCACGAATCCTGGTGCTCGATGAGCCCGTCAACGGGCTCGACCCCGAAGGCATCCGTACCGTCCGCACCTTCTTGCGCCAGTACGCCGAGCAGGGCAACACCGTCTTGTTGTCGAGCCACCTGATGGGCGAGACCGCCGAGACTGTCGATGACATCGTCATCATCAACAAGGCTCGCATCGTGGCCACCGGAACGCTGAGCGAGGTCACCGCGGGGCACGCCTCGCTGGAAGAGGCGTTCTTCTCCTTGACCGGCACGCAGCCCGGGCAGAGCTGGTGATCGACATGTTCAGCATCGTTCGCTCTGAACTGACCAAGGTCTTCACCCTGCGCAGCACATGGCTGGCGATCGGCGTCATCCTTCTCCTGAATGCCGTGATTATCCAGATTCAGCTTCCGCTCTACACCGACGCGATGGCGAAGATCACGCCGGACGGCATGATCGAACTCTTCGATGGGCAGTCCCAATCTGCTGCTTCGCTCGTGTGGGACCTCACAACTTGGCCGTTGCAGATCGGCATCTTCTGTTTCGTCATCGGCGCGCTCATAGCCGGGGCCGAGTTCCGGCAAGGTCACCTGGGTGTCAGCGTGCTCGCGGTGCCGTCGCGCCTCCGGCTGATCTGCGCCAAGACCATCGCAACGGCACTCGTGGCGCTGGGCGTGGGGATCCTGCTCACGTTGACCTCGGCCGCGTACATGTATGTCGTGGTCAAGGACTGGAACCCTGCCCTGCTTTGGGAACCGGAGGCTTTCGCGGCATACGGCCGGTTCCAACTCTTCATCGTGACCTTCACTCTGATCGGCTTCGCGCTGACCCTCATCGCCCGACGTACGCTCACCGGGATCATCGTCTGCGGCCTGATGCTCGGGCTGACCATGACTCAAGTGGTCTCGTCCATCGCTCCGGGTGTCGATGCGCTGGTCCCCACGAGCGCCGGCCGGAACCTTCTGGTAGAGCCGGGCTTCCCGCCACCGCTGACGGCCAGCCCTGAGCACGGCGCGATCGTGCTGATCGTCTGGGCTATCGCCACGGTTGCCGTCGCGGCATGGATGCTCCAGCGCAGGGACGCCCGATGACGCTACTCCAAGCCGCCCCCACGCCTCGACTCCGCGATGTCTTTCACGCGGAGGTCACGAAGATGACCACCCACCCCGCGACGATCCTTGGCATGACGATCACCCTCATCGCCAACCTCACCTTCGCGGTGATCGCGGCCACCGAAGTCGTCCGGTTCGGATTCGGAGCCGAGCCAGCACCGCTGTCCGCGTTCCCCGCCGTCATGTTCGCGCCGATCTACGGGTTCCTCATCATCGCTGTCTACGCAGCAGGAAGTGAGTATCCGTCGGGGCAACATCGCGTGACCCTCACTGCCACGCCCCTCCGTGGGCGGCTCGCCACGGCGAAGTGGCTCGCGCTGGCGGCCATCACCATTCCAGCGGCCGTCATCGTGCTGCTCCCAGCCCGACTGATCGTGGGCCTCCACGCCGGCCTCGATCCTGCAGGCGACCTGTTCGACCTCGGGCGATGGGTCATCGCCTACTTCCTCATGTCGGTCGTCGCCTTCGGGCTCGCCGGATTGACTCGGAACACCACCACGTCCCTCACGGTGCTCATTCTGATCCCGATCCTTGTGGCAACGGGAGTCTTCCAGTGGCCGCAGGGCATCAAGTTCCTACCGGACCAGGCCGCGATGAGCCTGCTCGGCACTCCCGCTTACGACGTCACCGAACTCCCGCCCGCGATCGCCGCGATCGTCTTAGCGGGGTGGGCGCTGCTCGCCGTCGTCAGCTACACGGTCGTGCTGCTTCGTCGCGACACCTGAGACACATGGACATGACTCATGGCGGCGCACGCGTTAATCGGCGATGCGCGGTCCATCACGTTCAGCCCGCTGGTGGCCCGCACTCGCAGGCTCCATTGGCCTATCGGGCCGCTCGCCCACGACTGCGTGAAAATCATCGTCGTCCGGGACGGGTCAGCGATCTTGTTCTCTGAGTTCGGGCAGAAGCCTGTCAAGGTTGGTGACGTGATCGTGCTGGGCGCGAACATGCTGTGCGGGTCGGAGCCCGAGGGGCACATCACAGTGACGACGATCTACGCCGACACCGACTACCTGATCGACCAGGTGTTCTGGCAGCACGTCGGCTTCCTGCAAGACCGGCTCGACGCGCAGGAGTTCGCGGCCACGATCTACACCGAGCCGACGCAGATTCTCCGTCTTGGTGAGGACCGGGCGGAGCAGTTGATGCCGTGGCTGGACGAGCTGGTCGCCCTGAGTATTGAGGCGCGACCCGTCGAGAACTTCCATCGGATGCAGGCGCTCTGGTTCTCCATCGCCCATATCATCTTCCCCTTCATCAAGACCTCACCGATCCGCACGTCCTCCACGCAACGGGCGACCGGGTGGCCGACCCAGCCGCGGCATCGCCGGTTCTCGCCGATCCGTAGCGAGGCCCGGCGGGGCGCTGAGTTGTTGCGGGCCGATCCGGTGCGGCACTGGTCGGTGACCGACCTGGCCGACGAGCTGCATCTGTCGAAGTCACAGGTGGGCCGGGTGTTCGTGGAGGCGTTCGGGAAGTCACCGATCGCCTATCTGACGATGCTGCGTACAGAGCAGATGGCGGGTCTGCTGCGTTCAACGGATGGTTCGATTGCGGCGATCTCCCATGAGGTGGGGTGGCGTGATCCTGACTTCGCGGCACGGCAGTTCCGCCGCAGTGTCGGGGTCACGCCGAGCAAGTACCGGGCCATCAGCCGCCGCCACGCCGCACCACAGGCCGGCTGAAACGCGGTCGCCAGATCAGAGAGTTCGCGCGGGCCACACCTTGGCTGGCCTGGCCGGTTCGGGCTGAGGCTCGTCGTTGGTGATGGCGCGTGCGTGGTCGAGGGCGGCGCGGGCGCGAGTGGCGTCGATCTTCTGCCGGCTGCTCTGCGGTGCCGGGCCGAGTGGGGTTCGGTCGTCGGTGATCTGGTAGCGGTCCCGGTACGCCGCGACGATGACGGCGGCGCGCCGCCAGGCCGTGCGTTGCTTCGCGTCCTTCGGTGCCGGGCCGAACTGGGCTGTCCACGGTGCCTTGTCTGTAAGCGCGCCGGTGAGAACGGCGTCGGCGCGGGCTTCGATCAGTTCGTGGCGCTCGTCCAAGGCTTGGCGCATATCGACGGCCATCGGTCCACCCGCGTATGGGATGAGGCCGGCGACCAGCCGGGGCGGCTTGCGGGTGCGGCCGGACCCGGCAGGCCGGACGGTAGCGCGAGCGACACGGGCATGGATCACCGAAGCGATGTCGTCGGCGTCGTCCAGGCTGCGTGCCGCGATCAGGCGCGGCAGCAGGGTGTCGAGGTCGTGGTGGTTGGCTTCGGCATGCCGCAGCTCTGCGGATAGTGCTGGGTAGGCGTCGGAGTCGAGCACGGCATCGACCTGCTCGTCAGCGAGCCCGGCAGCGGCAAGGAGAGTGGCCCAGCGGTCGTGCTGGGCGGCTTGGGCGATGGTCTCGTACTCGGCGGCGAGCTGGCCGATGTTGCTCCACCGTTCCTGTTCGGCGGTGATCGCCTCGTGCGCGGACAGTTCAGCGCCGATGTGCTGGATCACGCCGTAGAGCACCGACCTTACGGTGGCGTCCGGGTTGTCGCTGGGGTGCGGCACCGCGTGGCTGTCGTCGGGCCGGTCGAGCACGACATAGGCATAGTTCCCGGCGGCACCGCGGGTCATGGCGACGTAGAAGTTCTCCCGCGTCGTGGTCGCGCTGGCGATGACGTGCGCGGTGTCGGTCGTCACGCCCTGGGCGCGGTGGGCGGTGATGGCGTAGCCGAGGTCGAGGTGTTCGGCCACATAGTCGGCGGGCAGGACGATCCCGCCTCGAAGCCAGCGGCCGACCCGGCGAATGCTGACCGACCCGTCCGCGTGAACTCCGGTGACGGTCCAGCGGTCGCCGTTGCGAACCCAGGAGCGGCCGTTGCGTAGGCGCCGGTCGTTGTGACGGGTGATGACCAGATCGCCCTCTGAAACGGCGGTGCCGTCATGCAGACCGACTTCACGGGTGCCGTGCACGGTGCCGTCGATGATCCTGTCTGCCCGCGCCCTCGCGTTGAGGGCGGTGACGGTCTCGTGGGTCTCGGCCACGAGGATCGACGCTCGCCCATCAGAGAGGTCGCGCCGCCACGCGCCATAGGCGGCGTCGATCATGGCTTCTTGGTCGCCGCCGGTGATGCGATCGTGGCCTGCGAGGGTGTCGATCGCCTCCGCGCGGCCGTGGCGGAGCTGGAGCGATGTGGTCTTCTCCCACTCATGGGCGAAGCGGTGGATGTCGAGTAGCTCAGGGGTTTCGTCGCGGGCATGGACGAGCAGCGAGAACGCGCCACCGGCGTCAACCGACTGGAGCTGCCCCCAGTCACCCACCAACAGAGTCTTCGCGCCAGCCTGCTCGGCCTCGGCAGTGATGCGGTCAAGGGAAGCGGTGCCGGCCAGGGACGCCTCGTCGATGATGACGAGCTGCCCCGCCTCGAACGTGGTGCCGAGCATGAGATGGTTCTGCCACCACTTCGCCGTGTTCTCCGTGTCGATGCCCAGATCGTCGGTGAGGACCTGCGCGGCGACGGCGGACGGCGCGAGTCCGACCACCGAGCCGGGGCCGTGCTCCTTCTCCCATGCGCGGCGCAACGCCGACATGGCGGTGGTCTTGCCTGCACCGGCGGGGCCGACCAGCACGTCGAGGGCGCGGCCGGAGACGGCGATCGCGGCCAGGGCTGCGGCCTGATCCTCGCCGAGCATCCGGCCTCGTGGGTCGGGGCGGCTGGTGATCTGCTCGACGGTCTCCAACGACACCACCGGCCCGGCGAGAGTGTCGGCGCGATTCAGGAGTCGGTCTTCGGCGGCGAGCAGGGCTTCGGATGAGAACAGCGCTGAGGCGTGTGGCCGGAACCGCGAGGTGCCATCGGCGCGGCGGAACTGCACCGGGCTGGACGCAAGTTCGGACGGAGTCAGGCGCAGCGAGGCTTGTTCGGCGGCATCGACCACGAGCCCAGTGATTGCCTCCCGATCCAGCATCGTGGTGAAGCGCCAGCCCATCAACTGGCGGGAGGCTTCGGCGTGCAGGTTCCATCTCGTCCACGTCGACCGCTTCTCGCTCACGACCGCCATCACCGACAGCCCGACCTCGCGCACGACATCCAGCGGCACGTCGTCGGCCCGCAACACCCGAGCCGCATCCTCGGCGGCATGGTGGGTGAGGCTGCGTGCCCAGCCGGTCGCGTCCCGCCCGAGCACCCGGCCGGCGCGTTCCCGCCATTGGCTGGTCAACTCTGCGAGCGAGTGGATGTGCTTCTCGGGCCTCGTCGCCAGGGTCGCTTGGGCGCGGAGCTTCAACACGATCCGGGCGGATGGCTGCCTGCCGTGCGTGGCGACGTACTCGGCGATGAGGCGGTCTTTCTCGGCCTCGATGTGCCGTGACCGGGTGGAGAACTCACCGATCAGTTCTTCGGTGACGCCGACGAGTTCCCATGCGGGGTTGCGGTCCCGGCCACGGTCGCGGGTCTCCCACTCGATGCCGAGGGTGCGGGTGAGCTGGTCGGCCAGGGCGGCGTTGTAGAGCTCGGAGACCGCGACGACCGCGGCGTGCATCGGACGCCCTGCGAGGGCGCGCCACTTGCCGTCTTGGGCGGTCTTGACCTTGTTGCTGATGACGACGTGGGTGTGCAACTGCGGATCGCCCGCCCGGCTGTCGTAGTGGTCGAACGTGGTTGCGGCCACGCCGAGGACATCGACGTGGGCAACCGTTCCCTCGGGGCCGTCCGCGCCGGTGCGGGTGACTGCAACCTCGCGTTCGAGGAATGCAACCAGCTCTGCAACCGCCGCATGATGCGCGTCCGCGATCAACGCTTGCGTCCCGGCGTCGGCGACCGCCCACAACGCCGACACGCTCTTGGGTACCGAGAAGGTGAAGTCGAATCCCGCCACCGCACGCCGGGTTCCGCGTTCGGTTTCCTCGGCCTCGATCCGTGCCGTCTCGACCGCCCGCGCCGCCGGACCCAGACTCGCGTCGAGGGCCTTGGTGCGGCGTTCGACCCGCTCGGCCACGGGCGCGAACGTCGGGTACGCCTTGCCGAGTGGGTCGCCGGTGATCGGATCACGACCGGACCCGATCAGCAGCTCGAGTTGTGCTTCGGAGACTTCTGAGCCGGTCGTCAGTTCGCCGTGCCCGAGGGCGGCGAGACCTTGGCCGATCCAGAACCCGGGCGGGTTCCCCGCCTCGGCGTAGTAGCGGGTCAACGGCGTCGAGAGGGAGCGGTCACCGTCGCCGGCCGCGACCGAACGGAGCAGGTACTTGTAACCATCGCCCGCCGTCATCACGCGCATCGAAACCGTCACCCCGGGCCTCCCTTCCGTGCCCGCAAGGTGGGCCGAACCCCGCCGCACTCGGCCGCGATAATGCGCGGTCGCGCCTCTACAGAAAGACGTGTGGTAGCTCAGACGGGGCCGGACGACTCCGGCGGTGGCCGGCTCGGCGTGGGTCAACGTCGCGGTACTCGAAGGTGTGCGGCGAAGGCGATGGCTTCGGTGTGCCACTGATCGACGGCGAGTGTTTCGTGGTTCGCGTGCACCTGCCCGGTGACCAGCCCGGCAACGACTCCATCAACGGCGTTCGGCCGGGAATCATTCATCGTCCGGAGCCCTCATGCACGACCCCACCCAGCACGACCGCCCGCTCAGAGTCGGATCGCTCTTCTCCGGGTACGGCGGACTCGACCTCGCCATAGAGCACGTCCTCGGTGCGGAGACGATCTGGTTCTCCGAAATCAACAAGCCCGTCGCCCGCATCTTCTCCCCTCACTGGCCCGACGCCCCGAACCTGGGCGACATCACCACCATCGACTGGCGCGACGTTGAGCCCGTCGATGTGCTGTGTGGAGGGTTCCCTGCCAGGACGTATCGGTCGCCGGCCGACGTGCCGGTCTCGCGCCCGGCACCCGCTCGGGCCTGTGGGCGCATATGGCAGCAGCGATTGAGGCGCTGCAACCTGAGTTGGTCGTCATCGAGAACGTGCGTGGCCTGCTCTCCACGATGGCCGTCCGCACACCCTTGGAAGGAGACGACGATGAGCACCGCAACCCCGACGATGCAACCCCCGACCCTGCAACCCTTCGCAACTTGGAACTCGACCCGTGGGGTCTGGGAGACAACGCAGCTCGACCTCTCAGGGCAGCCGGCGCCGTTATGTGGGCCTCGGTGTTATGCAGACTCGTAGCTAGATTGACAGACCATCTAGTGCCTGCGAGTATCTAGATATGGATGACAGTTGGCCTGGGGATTGGCTTCGTGGGGTGCTGGAGACGATGGCGTTGGCTGTGGTGTCCGAGGGCGAGACCTACGGGTATCTCATTGCTGCGCGGTTGGCCGAGGCGGGGATGGGGACGATCAAGGGTGGAACGCTCTACCCGGTCTTGAACCGTCTCGAACGAGACGGCGCTCTCGCATCGCAATGGCGTCAGGGCGAGGGTGGGCCTGGCAGGAAGTACTACACGATCACGGTCGCCGGCCGCGAGCGTTTGGGGCAGCAGCGGGCGCAGTGGCAGAGGTTCACGGAGCGGACGTCGTTGCTTCTGCAGGGCGAAGGGAACGGAGTTGGTCATGACAACGGTTGAGAAGTACACACAGCAGCTGATGTTCGCGCTGCGGTTGCGGGATGTCCCGGGCGAGGTGATCGGGGATGCGATCGCGCAGGTCGAGAGCCACATCGCCGAGACGGGTGAGGACCCGGTCGCAGCGTTCGGTCCGGCGAGTGAGTATGCCGCGAGCTTCGCCGGGAAGACAGCACCTGCACGGCGATGGCGGTGGTACGTCGTGAACTGGCTCGTCGGGTTCTTGTTCGGATGCGTGCTGATCATCGGCGTGTTCGGACAGGTGCGCGACGAGGAGGTCTTCTGGGGGCTCCACCCGATCATCGCGATCGTGGTCGGCGCAGTGGGACTGGCCGTGTACTTCGTGATGATCGTCGTGATCTGGCGCGAACGGATCAAGGACCCACGCAAGGCATCGGCCGGAGCTGATTCCGCATAACCGCGATGCGCGTCGGCACGGTTCGCTTGATCTGACCGGGCAGTCAAACCGGCTGACCGGCACAGATCAAGGAGGATCACGATGTCGAAGTATCGGGAACGTCGCCGCGGCGATGCTCAGCAGGTGTTGGAGGAGTTCGAGGACTGGCTGTTGCGGGAGCGGTCGGTCACGGAGAGCACCGCGCGGGTATACGCGGATCGGGTCGTCGGGTTCCTGGCCTGGTTGCCCGCGCCGGCCGAGGAGTCGCTGCGAGCGTTGACGCCTGCGACGGTGATGGAGTGGGTGAACCTCGCTGCGAAGCGAGGGCAGAAGCCGTCGACGCTGCGGAAGCAGTTGGTGATGCTGCGCTCATTCCTGCGCTTCTGCCACCGCACGGGCAGGGTCGGGCAGGACTTGGCCGGGGTCGTTCCGAACGCTGCCGGATGGCGCCTGTCTTCGATCCCGGACCCGGTGCCCGAGGGCACGGTCCAGGAGCTACTGGACAGCCTCGACTTGCAAGCGCCAAAGGGGTTGCGGGATCGGGCGATCCTGCTGCTGCTCACGGGGCTCGGTCTCCGCTCTGGAGAGATCGCCGCGCTCAGGCTGGGCGATATCGGTTGGCGCACCGGCACGATCCGCGTCCGGGGCAAGGGCGACCGGGCTGACGAGTTGCCGCTACCGGAGGAGGTGGGGCGCGCTCTGGAGGAGTACGTGCTGCACGGTCGTGGCGGCCGGGCCGGGTATGACGAGGTGTTCTTGACGATGTTCGAGCCGGTGCGCCCGGTCGCGCCGAACGGGATCGGGAAGATCGTGCGGATGGCCTGCGCCAGGGCCGGGATCACCGAGTTCGGTCCGCATCGACTGCGGCACACTTTCGCCACCGGGATGCTCGCCTCCGGCGCGACGCTCCAAGAGGTCCAGGGGCTGCTACGTCACGCCCAACTACGAACCACCGCGATCTATACCAAGGTCGACCACGCACGGCTGACACAGCTCGTCCCCGAATGGCCGACGGCGGCGGCTGCGAGCAGGTGGGCACGATGAGCGTCTTACGGGACCTGCTGGACGACTATCTGACGACCAGGCGGGCCCTCGGGTTCATGCTCGCCGTCCCGGGCAGGGTTCTGGGCGAGTTCGTGGACTTCATGGACGATGCCGGCGAGACCACGATCCGTCACGACCTCGCGGTCTCCTGGGCGGCCCGGTTCTCCCGCGGCACGGTGCTTGCCCGGTTGAACACGGTCCGGCAGTTCGCCGAGCACATCGCCTCGTTCGATCCGGCCACCGAGGTCCCCGTGCTCGATGGGAGGCCCTACGTGAACCACCGCCCGCGTCCGCATATCTACACATCGGAGCAGATCGACGCGCTGCTGCGCGCGGCGGGCCGGTTGACACCAGAGGTTCGCGCCGCGACCTGGCAGACGCTGCTCGGACTGCTGGCGGTGACCGGGCTGCGGATCAGCGAGGCCCGCGGTCTCGACGACGCGGACATCACCTCGGATGAGGATGGTGATGGCGGATGGGTTCGGGTGACGGAGTCGAAGTTCGGCAAGTCCCGGATCGTGCCGGTGCACGCCACCACGATGAGCGCGATCGGCGAGTATCAGCGGCTACGTAACAAGCGCTTCCCCGCCCGGCGGACCGAGGCGTTGTTCGTCACCCGGCGCGGTGACCGGCTGGCGACCTCGACCTGCGGGCAGGCGTTCCGTCAGATCCGCGCTCTGGCGGGAATGACCGGCACCGCGACCGAGGCAGCGGCACGGTTGCATGACTTCCGGCACTCGTTCGCGACGAACACCCTCATCGGACACATCCGCGCCGGTGGTGACGTCGAGCAGATGATGCCGGTCCTCTCGGCCTGGCTCGGGCACGTCAGCCCCGTCTCGACTTACTGGTATCTGCAGAACACCCCCGAGCTGGCCGCAGCCCTCGGCGCCCGCCTCCCGGCGATCGGGGGCGGTGATGAGTGATCTTGCGCCGCTGTTGCAGCGGTTCTTCACCGACAAGCTCGACGGGCAGATGAACGCGAGCGTCCACACCAAAGCCGCCTACGCCGACACCTTCCGGCTCCTGCTCCTCTACGCCCAGCACCGCACCGGGACCGCCCCGTCGGCGTTGAGACTGGCGGACCTGAATGCCGACTTGGTCGGCGGGGTTCTCCAGCACCTGGAGGACGAGCGCGGCAACTCCGCCTCGACGCGCAACGCGAGGCGGGCGGCGTTGCGGTCGTTCTTCACCTACGCCAGCTACCGGGCACCGGATGCGATCGCGGTGATCGGCCAGGTGCTGGCGATCCCCGCGAAACGCACGAAGACGACCATCGTGTCCTTCCTCACCCGGGCAGAGGCCGAAGCGCTCATCGCCGCCCCCGACACCACCACCTGGATCGGCAGGCGCGACCGGCTCCTGCTGCACCTGGGCATCCAGACCGGGCTCCGCGTCAGCGAACTCACGAGCCTGCACGTCGGGGACATCGAGATCGGCCCGCACAGTCAGCTCCGCTGCCTCGGCAAGGGACGCAAGCGCCGGGTCATCCCGCTTCAGAAACCCACCGTCCGACTGCTGACCGCCTGGCTCAGCGAACTCGACGGCATCCCTGCGACGCCGCTGTTCCCCACGAGCACCGGGACGGCGTTGAGTCGGGCGGCGGTCGCGAAACTCCTCGCCCGGCACGTCCAGGTCGCATCCGTGCGCTGCGCAAGCTTGGGAGAGAAGAACGTCACTCCGCACACCCTGCGGCACACCTGCGCGATGATGCTCCTGCACGCCGGGATCGACACCGCCAGCATCGCGCTCTGGCTCGGACACGCCACCATCCAGACGACCCAGGCCTATCTCCACGCCGACCTGGAGCTCAAGCGCCGGAGCTTGGACCGACTCCCCGCGATCGGCGACAGGCCACCAGCGCGCTACCAGGCGTCGGACGCTCTCATCGCGTTCCTCACCGACCGCTGACGACCTCGCGGTTATGCCGACCGGAGGCATCGTTCACGCCGAGGCCCCAGGCCTCCGGCGATCCGGTCGGCATAACCACCCGCTCCACATAACGGCGCTTATGCGCACTTCCACATAAGCGCCGTTCTCGGAGACCTGGCCGACCTGGGATGGATGCACGATGGGTCGGGCTACCCGCTTCCGTCATCGGCGCACCACACCCCCGGTTCCGCGTCTTCATCGTCGCCCACCGCACTCTTTCGGACACCGGTAGCGACGGATGCCAAGCGCGGAGGGGAGACCGTCGATCACGTTCGGGCTCGGCGGGGCACGATCACGTTGAGCCATCAGCTCATCGACTTCGCGCTTCACGGACCGGATGGCTCGCCGAACAAGCAAGCCGAACCGGAGACCCTGTGGAGCCTGATCGACGGCATCTTCACCGTTGGGGACGATACGCCCGAGCCATCGCCCGATGGGAACACATCACCGGACGAGAAGCACCAGCCCCCGCACTCCTGAACACGGGCGAGGGGCCGCGACCGGCGCCCGAGTTCGTGGAATGGCTAATGGGACTCCCGGCCGGCTGGGTCGCCCACCCCGACTATGGGCTGACGCAGAACCAGCAGATTGCCGCCCTCGGCAACGGTGTGCTGCCACTTCAAGCCCTGACTGCGCTCATCCGCGCTAAGTCCCTTCTCAGGATGCAGCGCGAGTGATTGCCACGGAGTGCCGGCCAGTCTATTTAGTCTTCGGGTGCCGCCGACCGGACGTGGCGTCGCAGGTGCGTCGCCGTGTGGGTATCTGCCGTCGCGGTCATCTCGTCCGGGGTGCCTTCGTAGACGATGCGGCCACCATCGTGTCCGGCTTCGGGGCCGAGATCGATAATCCAGTCGGCGGCGGCGATGACATCGAGGTTGTGCTCGATGACAACGAGCGTCGAGCCGGTAGCCACGAGACGGTCGAGCAGGGTGATGAGTCGCGCGATGTCGGCTATGTGCAGGCCGGTGGTCGGCTCATCGAGAATGATCGTTCGGCCGGGCGTGCCGAGTTCCGCAGCGAGCTTCAACCGTTGACGTTCACCGCCGGAGAGGGTGGAGAGCATCTGGCCGAGCGTGAGGTATTCGAGTCCCACGTCGCGGAGGCGTTCGAGAATACGCAGGATGGGCGGCTGGACGAAGTAGCCCAGGGCCTCGGCGACGCTCATCTCGAACACGTCGGCGATACTCTTTCCCTCGACCGTATGAGCCTGGGCCTCGGGAGTGAAGCGGCGTCCGTCGCAGACCTCGCAGCGGGTGAGCACGCCTTCCATGAAAGCCAGGTCGGTGTAGATGACGCCGTTGCCCTCGCACTCCGGGCATCCGCCCGTAGAGTTCGGAGTGAACAGACCGATCGGCTGCCGGGTCGCCTTGGCGAACGCGTCGCGAATCAGATTCAGCAGTCCGGTGAAGGTAGCCGGGTTGGATCGCCGGGAACCACGGATCGCCCGCTGGTCGATGACCACGGTCTCCGGCTCGACCGGAGGGAGGCTGCCGAGGATCAGGCTCGACTTTCCTGAGCCCGCGACGCCGGTCACCACAGTCATCACCCCTCGCGGGATGCGCGTGCTGACGTTGTGGAGATTGTTCGCGTTGGCGTCGCGAATCTCGATCCATCCCGTCGGCTCGCGTCGGACCCGCTCGACCTTCTGGTGCTCCCTCAGCCCGCGCCCTGTGGGGGTGTCGGCTCGGGTGAGCCCGGCGTAGTCGCCCTGGTAGATGATGTGTCCGCCGGCGGTGCCGGCTCCGGGGCCGAGGTCGATGAGGTGATCGGCGAGGGCCATGATGTCGGGGTCGTGCTCGACCACGAGCACGGTGTTGCCTCGGTCGCGGAGAGCTTGCAGCATCCGCCCGAGTGAGGCCACGTCGCGCGGATGCAGGCCGACCGTGGGCTCATCGAACACATAGAGCATGTCCGCGAGGGCGCTGCCGAGGTGACGGACCATCTTGATCCGCTGCGCCTCGCCGCCGGAGAGGGTCGAGGTCGCGCGGTCCAGGCTGAGATAGCCGAGCCCGAGGGTCATCATGCGTTCCAGATGGACGCGCAGGCTCGCGACGAGCGGGGCGACCGCCTTGCCGTCGATGCCGTCTGCCCAGGTCACGAGATCGCTGACCTGCATCGCATTGCAGTCCGCGATCGAGACGCCGTGAATCAGGCTCGCCCGTGCTGGCTCCGCCAATCGGCTGCCACCGCACTCCGGGCACGCCGCCCGTGCGACGATCCGCTCGAACGCGGTGCGCTGGGCGCTCTTGAACGACTCGGGTTCCCGCTGTAGGTAGATGCGGTTGAAGCGCGTGACCAGTCCCTCGTAGGCGGTGCCCACCGCGTCCATGCCCGCAGGCGGGGTGTGCTGGCCTGCCGGTGCGTGCAGGAACAGCTCGCGCTGCTCCGGGGTGTAGTCGCGAACCTTCATGTCCGGGTCGAAGAACCCCGACTTGGCGTAGGCCTTCCACAGCCACGTTCCCGGCTTGAAGGTCGGGAAGGTGATCGCGCCGGCGTTGAGTGAGCGGTCGTCGTCCACTAGTTCGGACTCGACCACCGCGGCCGCGACGCCGAGACCCTGGCAGTTCGGGCACATTCCCGCCGGGTCGTTGAAGCTGTAGGCGTGGGAGTACCCCGCGGATGGTTCGCCGAGGCGGGAGAACAGGAGCCGCAGCCGTGCGCCGATATCGCTGATCGTGCCCACCGTCGAGCGAGGGCCACCGCCGAGACGCTGCTGATCGACCACGATCACTGCGGACAGGTTCTCCAGCACGTCTACGTCTGGGTGCGCGTAGCTCGGGAGACGACCTTGCGCGAATGCGGAGAACGTCTCGTTGAGTTGCCTGGCCGACTCCGCCGCGATCGTGTCGAAAACCAGCGACGACTTCCCCGACCCGGAGACGCCGGTCACCACGACCAGGCGGTGCTTCGGCACGTCGAGGTCAACGTCTTTGAGGGAGTTCTGCCGTGCCCCCCGGACTCGGATTACGTCATGGGTTTCAGTCATCATGAAAGCCTCCGGTATGCGCGAATCGACAAGGGGATGAACAGTGCTGCCAGGATCAGGGGCCACAGGAACGCGAACAGGACCGCGTGGTCGGCGGCGATCGTGAGCCTTTGCGTCTGCCCGCCGGTGAACAGTTCGCGAGCGGCTGAGGCGGTAGCCGAGAGTGGATTCCATTCGGCGATCGCTCCCAACCAAGACGGCATCGTGCGGGGGTCTACGAACACAGTGGAGAGGAACGCAACCGGCCAGATCGCAAGCTGCGCCGTCGTTGCGGCTTCGGGGGTGCCCGCTTTCAGTCCGATCCAGACCCCGGCCCAGAGCAGGCCGAATCGGAGCCAGAGCAGCAGAAGATAGGCGAGGACGATCAAGTCGAGCCCGTTGTCCGGTCGCCAGCCCAGTGCGAGCCCGACCGCCGTGACGACGGCGAGTTCGACGATGGCGGTGAGCATGTCAGCGAACACGCGCCCGAGCAGTACGGAGCCTCGTGAAATGGGGAGCGTCCGAAACCGATCCGTCACCGTCTTGGCCGCGTCGTTCGTGACTGCACTTATGGTTGTCTCGATGCCGGACAGCACCGTGAAGGCGAGGATGCCGGGCACGACGAAGACGATGTAGTCGCCGGTCGTGCCAGCGATGGCGCCACCGAGTAGCCCGCCCATGAGCAGCATGACCATGACTGGAAACAGCAGCTGGATACTGAATGTGACGGGGCGTGCACGCCAATGCCTGACGGCTCGTCCGGTCAGGATCAACGACTCCTGCAACAGGCGCCCACGGTTGCGCGGGGCGATGTCGATGCTTGTCGTGGTCATGCCACCCGGTTCCTTTCGTGCAGATGCAGATACACGTCTTCGAGGGTGGGTTCGCGCAACTCCATCCGAGGCTCACCCACGAGGGCTTTGAGGTCCTTCGGTGTTCCGGTCGCCAGCACTGCGCCTTCACGGAGGATCACCACGTCGTCGGCGAGTTCGTCGGCCTCTTCGAGGTACTGGGTCGTGAGAAGCACGGTGGTTCCGTCTGACACCAGAGCACGCACGGCATCCCAGATCGTGCGACGTGCGACCGGATCAAGCCCGGTGGTCGGCTCGTCAATGAGCAGGATCGACGGGCGGGTAATAATCGAGGTCACGAGGTCCAGGCGGCGGCGCATACCCCCGGAGACGCCGGACACTCGGCGGTCAGCATGTTCGCTGAGACCTGCTTGGTGCAGCAGCTCGTCGGTCCTCCTGCGAGCATTCGCACGGGTCAGCCCTATCAGTCGGGCGAACAGTTCCAGGTTCTCCCGAGCTGACAGCACCTCATCCAATGCCGCGTACTGGCCGACCACCCCGATCGCGGCCCGCACTCGTGCCGGGTCGCCATCCACGTCGGCCCCGCCCATCGTGACCGTGCCTGCATCCTTGCGGGTCAACGTGGTCAGAATCCGTACCAGGGTCGTCTTGCCGGCGCCGTTCGCTCCCAGCAGGGCGCAGACCCGGCCGGCATCCACCCGCAGATCGACGCCGTCGAGCGCCGGTCGGTCCGCGCCCGGAAACGACTTCCGCACGCCCTGCGCGATGATCGCGCCTCGCGTGCTCTCGTTGCTGCTCATGCCGATCCTCTCTGTCATGCTCTACAATGTATTATACAACGTAGAGTTAGGAGTCGGACGATGGCGAAGCGAACCGGAGTCGATGAGCTGAAGCTCCTCGGCCTGCTGTGGAAGGAGTCGCCGGCTGGCACGCGCAGCGGCATCAGCAAGCAGAGCATCACCGCCCTCGCCGTGGACCTTGCCGACAAGGAAGGCCTCGACGCGGTGACCATCCGTCGCCTCGCTGCGGAGGCAGGAGTGACCGCGATGGCGCTATACCCGCACATCGGCGGACGCGCGGAACTCATCGAGCTCATGCTCGATCACGTCGCGGGATCGACCTACGCCAAGACCGGGGTACCGGACGACGCAGACTGGCGCGCACGGATCTCGGCGATCGCCGATGCCAACTGGACAAGCTGCCAAGAGCACCCGTGGATCACCGACGCCGCTCCGGGCCGACCCGTGCCAGGCCCCGGAGCGTCGGCCAAGTACGAGGCCGAACTGCGCGCACTCGACGGCATCGGCCTGACCGACATCGAGATGGACCACACGCTGACGGCGCTTGTCTCACTTGTTCATGGCACAGCCAGAGCCACCATCGCGACCCAGCGATCACGCGAGCCTGATGAGCAGAATGACGCCGGATGGTGGGCAAACATCGAACCTGCGCTGACCGCCGTGATCGGCGACCAGACTCGCTTCCCCACCGCTTCGCGAGTCTCGCAAGCGCTTGGCGAGGCCACCGGAAAGGCCAACGATCCGGAGGGTGCCTGCCGGCGTGGTGTGACGTTGTTTCTCGAAGGGCTCGCGCGACAGCGCCATACCGACGCTTGCCGCTGATCGACTCCATCCGCAGAATGTGCCGCCGAGCAGGACCATCGAGCGTCCTGCGCTAAGCCTTCCCACCTGCGATCCCCTGCTCGCTCGCACTCGCACAGTCCATCGCCCGGTCGGGCCGGTCGCCTATGACTGCGTAAAGGTCATCGTCGTCCGCGATGGGAGTGCGGTCTTGTTCAGTGAGTTCGGTCAGAAGCCGGTGAATGTCGGCGACGTGGTGCTGCTCGGCGCGAACACACTGTGCGGAAGCGAGCCCGAAGGCCACATCACGGTGACCACGATCTACGCCGACACGGACTATGTGCTCGACCAGGTGTTCTGGCAGCACGCCAGCCTCCTGCAGGATCGGCTTGACGCGCAGGAGTTCGCGGAGATGGTGTACACCGAGCCGGCGCAGATTCTGCGGATCGGTGAGGACCGGGCAGGGATGTTGATGCCGTGGTTGGACGAGCTGGTCGCGTTGAGTGTCGAGCAGGAGCCGGTGGCGAACTTCTATCGGATGCAGGCCCTTTGGTTCAGCATCGCGCATGTGATCGCGCCGTTTATCAAGACCTCCCCGGTCCGAACCTCTCCTACGCAGAGAGCCACTGCGTGCCCGACCTTGCCACGGACTCGACGGTTCAGCCCGCTCCGGGCGGAGGCGCGCCGGGCCGCTGAGTTGCTGCGAGCCGAGCCGGAGCGGCGGTGGTCGGTGACCGAGCTGGCAAGCGAGGTGCACCTGTCGAAGTCGCAGGTTGGTCGCGTGTTCGTGGAGGCGTTCGGGAAGTCACCGATCGCGTATCTGACGATGTTGCGGACGGAGCGGATGGCGGCGCTTCTGCGCACCACGGATGCGTCGATCGCCACGATCGCTGAGGAGGTGGGGTGGAGCGATCCTGACTTCGCCGCACACCAGTTTCGCCGTAGTGTGGGGGTTACCCCCAGTGGATATCGAGCGTTGAGCCGTAGACCGGCTCCGCAGGCGACCGGGTGAAACGCGCAGCGATCCCGGTGATAACCGCAGGATCACCGCCACCCGCCCCCAAGCCAGCTCTGGTCAGGTAGTCCGGTAGAGACTCGCCGGGTTCATCACGGAGCCTGTCGGTCACCGTCTCGGTCCTGATCCGTGCCGTCTCTTGATCTTCCCGGCGTACCTCACAGTCGCACGGCCGCCCTTCGGCGGTCTTCGCGAAGGGAGGTCAGACGATGGCTGTGACGGAGGAAGCGCGAGCTGCGCGGGACGCGAAGCTCGATGAGCTGCATGAGCGGCTGACTGGCGCGGTCGAGACGCTGGTGTCCGGTGAGGACTGGGTGCGGGCGTTGGAGTTCGCGGCGCGGTTCCGGTCGCGCTCGTTCAACAACACGCTGCTGATCTGGGTCCAGCACGAGGCCGCGTTCGAGGCCGGTAAGGTGCCGACTCCGATGCCGTCGCATGTGGCCGGGTATCGCCAGTGGCAGCAGCTCGGCCGGCAGGTGCAGAAGGGCCAGCAGGGCTACATGATCTTCGCCCCGGTTACCGGCCGGTTTGCCTCATCGAACCCGGCTGATCCGTCGTCGTGGCGCAGGTTGGGGCCGCGGGAGAAGCACAAGGTCAATGAGGTCGTGCGCACCCGGATGGTGGGTGCACGGCCCGCGTACGTGTGGGATGTGACGCAGACCGAGGGCGATCCGATCCCGGAGACGCCCGCGCCGAAGCTGCTGGACGGCGAGGCACCGGCGGGGTTGTGGGACGGCTTGACGGCGCAGGTCGAGGCGCTGGGGTTCGAGGTGCTGCGGGTGTCGGATGCCGGGCAGATCGGCGGCGCGGACGGCCTGACCGATTTCAGGACGCGGCAGGTGTCGGTGCGTACCGATGTGACCGAGGTGAACCAGGTGGCCTCGCTGGTACACGAGCTGGCCCATGCGCTGATGCACGACCCCAAGGACGAGGACGCCCGCCAGCACCGTGGCATCTCCGAGGTGGAAGCCGAGTCCGTGGCGTTGATGATCGGTGCCGCGCACGGGCTGGACACCAGCCGATACACGATCCCGTATGTCGCGGGGTGGGCGTCCTCGGTCAAGGACACCGAGCCAGCGGAGGTCATCAAGGCCACCGGCGAGCGGGTCCGCAAGACGGCGCTGGGCATCCTCGACCAGCTCGACACCTTCTAAGTCTCCAACGGCACCCCGCCCGGCCTCACCCGCGACGCCCCCGTTTCGGAGGCGTCGTCTCGGTCGGCGGCACCATTGCCCGAGCGCCAGCCAGCGGGTGCGTTGGCATTGGCGGGACGGGGGCTGTGATGGCTGGCCCGGATGCGCTGGACGTGCTCGCCAAGGCGGGCCGTGGCTGGCGGCTGCCTCATGCGGCGATACTGCTTGCTGAGGGCGGTGTGCCGGTGTTCCCGTGCGCGCCGGGTGGCAAGACACCGACAACTCGCCACGGTCACTTGGATGCCACGACCGACCGGAGGCAGGTGCGGGAGTGGTGGCGGCGGAGTCCGTGGGCGAATATCGGTATCCCGACCGGTGCCGCGTCGGGCCTGGTCGTGGTCGATGTCGATATGCACGGCCCAGCCAACGGCATGGAAGCGTTCGTCCGCGCCGGCAACGCTGGGCTGGTCAAGGGCTGGGGTCTGCTGGTGGACACCCCGACCGGCGGGCAGCACGCCTACTTCCCGGCCATCCCCGATATAGAGCAACGATCCTGGCAGGCCGGCAGCGCGGGTATCGACTTCCGTGGCGATGGCGGCTACATCGTGGCGCCGCCCTCGGTGCGGATGATCGACGGCATCCCGACCCGCTACAGGATCGTGGTCGAACGCCTCGGCCCGGCATCGCCGGTGGACTCTGCACGCCTGCGGGATTTCCTCGACCCGCGCCCAACCCCGACCCATCACGCCAAGCCCGCTCGGGATCGTGACGGCGCGGATGCGGAGCGGCTTGCCTCGTGGCTGGGCCGGCAGGCGACCGACCGGAACCTGAAACTGTTCTGGGCCTCGTGCCGTCTTGCCGAAGGTGGCGTGCCCGTCTCTGATGCGGTGGATGCGATGGTGAGCACGGCGCAGTCGGACTTCGGCGAGCGGGAAATCACCCGCACCGTCCATAGCGCCTACCGAAGCGTCGGCGCGGGAGCCCGCCAGCGCGAACCCGCCGCCGCGCTTGGCTCATCTGGCGATGGGTTCGCTCGCTGTGATCGCGGACCGCGGGTGTCAGCGTCGCGGGGGTTGTCGTGACCGGGTGGCGGGGCCGGAAGTGGGCGGTCATCACCTCGGTCGTCGGGACCGTGTTCATCGCGGCCGGCGCGTTCTGGCTGTCCTTCACCGCCTTGGCTGATCTGGCCCGCCGGGCCGGCATCGGGGACGGGCAGGCGTGGGCCTGGCCGTTGATCGTCGATGGAGTGATCGTCGTCTCGACGGTCGCTGTGGTCGCGCTCGCGGGTGAGCGGGCGGCCTGGTATCCGTGGACGCTGCTGATCGGCGGTGCCGCGGTGTCGGTGACCGCGAACGCGCTGCACGCGATCGTCGCTGCGGACGCCGACGTACCCGCTGGGCTGGCGGCGGCGGTCGCGGCCGTCCCGCCCGTGGTGCTGCTCGCCTCGACCCATCTGACCGTCGTCCTCATCCGCACCACCACCCAACCCGCGACCGATGCCGCCGAATCGCGCGAGCCGGTCGCGCTCGAAGTCATGCCCACAGAGTCACCGACACCGGAGCTGGCGCGTCTCGTTCCTGCCGAGGTGCCGGATCGTCGGGTGCGGGCGGTTGAGTTGCGGGAGTCGGGGTGGTCGAACAAGAAGATCGCCCGGTCGCTTGATGTGCATCCCTCGACGGTGGGTCGCTGGTTCGCCGGCGCGCACCACGTTGATGAACCCGAGCAACCACGGGCCGTCTTGGAGGGAGCGACACCATGAGCACCGATGACCTGATGCGCGAGCAACCACCCCGCCGCATCGAACCCGAACAGACGCCGAAGCCCGACAACGAGGCAGTCGAGCTGGGGGCGACGCCGGATGCGGTCAAGCAGCAGACGTCTCGCCGCGACGCGGTGCGGGAGCGCATGGATCGGGTGCGCGGCCGGGGCGTGGAGTGGGTGCGCCCGACCGATCTGCTCGTGCGTTCCAGCGGAACGCTGGCGGGGCGTGGGATCGAGTTCAACAGCGAACAGGGCCGCCGGTTCCGCTCGTCCCTGGTGGCGGGGGTGCGGTCGGTGTCGGAGCGGGCGAAGCGGTTGCCGCCGTTGTCGGCGTTCGGTCGTCGCGGCCAGCACGTCGAGGGTCCGGCACGGTCCGGGGTCGGGATGAGGTAACGGGGTGGTGATGAGTCATGGACACCCAGCACGGCGGGGTGACGGTCGCCAGGAGCGACCGGCGCACCTGCCTGCCAGGAGGTGCCCCGATCATGACCACGACCACAACGACGGCGACCGATCCTGCGGGTGAGGACTACACCAGCGGTGAGGGCCTGCGCGCCCTACTGAACCGGCTCCACGACGCCGGCTCCGGAGCGTGGGAGCACGACCCGGTAGCCGCCGAACTGATGAGCTATGCGGCGGAGAAGTACGCGCCGCTGGCGCGCAAGCACGGCCTGGACCCGTGGGAGGCTGTGTCGGCGGCGTTCGACGTGATGCGCACCCGCGCCGCCCGCGAGGCCGACGACCCCTGGGGTGTCGTCACGCACGCGGTAAGGATCACCTGCATCGCCGAAGAGCGCGGCCAAGGGCTGCTGTGCTCGGTGCATCAAGCGCGGCGTCCGCACGTCTCCTGCTTCCACGACCCCGAACGCCTCTCCGAACGCGAGAACACCCTGTCGGATTATCACCCGGCGTTCCACGTCACCGACCCCCACCACCACGACAATGAGCCGGACGCGGATGTGGGTGAGTCGGCGTCGGTGACCGGCGCGGTGGAAGACGCGATCTTGTTGTTCATGCTGCTGGGCTGGCCCGAGGGCACCGCCCGCCCGGCGATCGAGCACGTCTGCGAAGCCCTCGCCCGGATCGGGTCACGCACCGGCACCTATGAGGCGCTGCGCCGCGACCGGCACGCCCGCGCCCTGCTCGATGTCCCCGCCGCCTCGTGGACGGTGCTGCTGCGGGTGCTGCTGGGCCGCGCCACTCCCGGCTACGGGGCGACCGGCGAAGGACGCGGCATCCTGCTGCGGCTGCTGATCGGCGAGGGCCTGCCCGTACTGCTCGGCGATGACGGCCTCGTGGCGACCATCAGCCACACCGCACCCCACACCCGACGCAGGGGGGCGTGATGACCGCCGCGACAGGGCACATCGAACTCGACCGCACCGTCGAGTCAATCCAGGTCGGCCGCCGCCACCGCCGAGACCTCGGTGACCTCGACGCGCTCGCGGCGTCGATCGAGCGGGACGGTCTGCTGCAACCCATCACCATCACCCCGGACGGGCTGCTGGTGTGCGGGGTGCGGCGGCTCGCGGCGATCCGCCAGCTCGGCTGGCGCACCGTCAACGTCTGGGTGCGCTCATCCATCTCGGACAGGTTGGGGCACCTGCTGGCCGAGCAGGACGACAACCAGCTCCACAAGACCCTCTCCCCACTGGAAGCCGCCGGCCTCTACCGCGAAATCAAGGAACTCATGGCCGAGGACGCCGCCCGCCGCGACCAGGCGACGCAGTTCTCGACGGAGAATCAGCCCCGGTGGAACGGGGGTGGAAACTTTCCACCCCCGTTGACCCCGCAGGGCAAGGTCCGCGAGCAGGCCGCCGCGATGATCCCCGGCGCCCCCTCCTACAAGACGATGGACAGGATCGGCTACCTGCAAAACCTCGCCACCGACCCCGCCACCCCCGAACCGCTACAGACCGAAGCGCAGGCCGGGTTGGTGAAGATCGAGGCCGGCGGGCCGGTCGATCCGGTGTATCAGCGCATCCGCGACATCCACCAAGCAGCCGACGACGCTCATCTGCACGACCTGGCCGAACAAGCCCTCGCCCGTGTGGACGCCCAGACGAAGGAGCAGAAGGGCAAGAAGAAGAGGGCGAAGAAGCCTCAGCCGGCCGCACCGGTGGTGCCGGATGCCCGGTATGCGGTGCGGGCGTTCGTGCTGACCTGGACCGAACTCGACTCGTGGTGGCTGCACTACGACCTGGACGAGCTCGCCGCCCAGCTCACCGACGAGCAGGCCGAAGCGTTCTACGCAACCGCCGAAGGCACCCGCCAGTTCGCCACCGACCTCCACGCCGCACGGCAACAAGAAACCGCAACTCCGCACCTGCGCGCACTCTGATTCACGATCCTCGGCTGTTCCCGGCTGGCGGTCGGGGTGCACCTGACGGGCATGAAGACCTTCTCCACTTCGTCGTTTCCGCGCGGTCGCCTGATTGCGCTCATCGCCGCCGGCCTCGTGCTGCTGATCCTCGCCGGCGTCGGCATCTACGGCCTCATCCTCGGCCCCCGCACCACCACCACTCCGACCCAGAAACCCCTGCCGTCTCCGACACACGCGCCGGCGACGCCGGGGCCGTCGTCCCCCCGGCTTCCGTCCGTCCCGCAATCCCCGGACCCAGAGACCTTCGCCCGCAACGTCGCGGAGGCGATCTTCGCCTGGGACACCACCAGCGGCCTCATGCCCCTGGACTACACCGCCGCGATCCTCGATGTCGGCGACCCGTCCGGCACCGAACAAGCCGGCCTCGCCTCCGACCTCGCGACGTACCTGCCGACACGGGAGGCGTGGATCGAGCTGCGCAAGCACGAGACCCGCCAACACCTCACCATCGACCAGGCGGTCGTGCCCGTGGCGTGGGCGGATGCCGTGGCGCAGGCGCAACCCGGGCAGATCGCGCCCGGCACGACGGCGTTCACGATCGAGGGCACCCGGCACCGCGACGGCCTGTGGAACGGCGAGGCCGTGTCCAGCGAGCATCCGGTGTCGTTCACCGTGTTCATCGTCTGCGCCCCGGCCTATCCGACCTGTCACCTGTTGCGGCTGTCCCAGCTCGACAACCCGCTGCGATGAGGACGGGCGTCTCGTGTTCAAGAAGTTCGCTGTTCTCGCGCTTGCCGCGCTGTTCTTCGGCCCGGCGATGCTGCTGCTGACGATCGGGATGCTGATGAACCCCGCCGCCATCGCCGCCTGCACCACCGCCGGATCGCTCTCGGTCGGCAACGTCCCCGACAGCCTCACCGTGACGACCGCGGACGGCTACACCTTCACCCTCAACAAGCGACAGCTCACCCACGCCGCGACGATCATCACGGTCGGCGGCCGGATCGACGGGGTAGGCCGGCCTGGCG
This sequence comes from Propioniciclava soli, assembly GCF_038502305.1. Classification (NCBI taxonomy): domain Bacteria; kingdom Bacillati; phylum Actinomycetota; class Actinomycetes; order Propionibacteriales; family Propionibacteriaceae; genus Propioniciclava; species Propioniciclava soli. The sequence goes on along the minus strand of NZ_CP115965.1, from coordinate 799,490 downwards.
TGAAGGTCGCGCTGATGGCGGCGCTCACTGAGTCCACGCTGCGGATGCTCAGCAACACCAGCGCCTACCCCGAGTCCGCGAACTACCCCAACGACGGCAACGGCGGCGACCACGACTCTCTTGGATTGTTCCAGATGCGCCCGCAATCGGGGTGGGGCACCGTCGCCGACCTCATGGACCCGAACTACCAAGCCGCCACGTTCTTCGGCGGCCCGGCCGGCCCGAACTACCCGAGCCCGCGCGGCCTGCTCGACATCCCCGGCTGGGAACAGATGGACCCCGGGGAGGCCGCCCAGTCGGTCGAGGTCAGCGCCTTCCCCGATAGGTACCGCAACTACGCACCCGTGGCTGATGCAATCCTCGACGCCCTCACCCGCACCGGCGGGCGCGGCGGCCCCGTCGTCGGCGTGGCCGAGTCATCCCGGGTGGTGTTCCCGCTACCGGAAGGAACCTGGGTCAAGACCGACGACTTCGGCCCGCGCATCCACCCGATCACCGGACAAGAGTCGTTCCACACCGGCCTCGACCTCGGAGCCGCGGACGGCACCGCGATCCTCGCCGCCGCAGACGGCACGGTGACCGTCGCCGAATACAGCGGCGGCTACGGCGGCCTCATCGTCATCGAGCACACCATCGACGGCCAGACCGTCGCGACCGCCTACGCGCACATGTGGCAGGCCGGCATCCTCGTCCACGCCGGCGACCGCGTGAGCGCCGGGCAACATATCGGCGATGTCGGCTCCTCGGGCATGAGCACGGGCGCGCATCTGCACTTCGAGGTCCGCCCCGGCGGCACCAACGCCGAAGCCATCGACCCGGCCAAGTGGCTCAACGACCACGGCGCGGCAAACCTCCCCGAAGCAGCGACCGGCCCGGCCGCGGGCTGCCAGACCGGTACGGCCGGCGCGCCCACACCGTTGACGGGTGACCCGGATCAGATGGTGGACGACCCCACCAGCAACGGGAAAATCACCGCGCGGCTCGCGCACCTCATGGCCCAGACCAAAGCCGCGTTCCCCGACACCGGCTGGGGCTGCTACTCACCGCGCCCCGGCACCAAGTCGGAGCACCCGCTCGGGCGGGCGTGCGACATCACCTTCGGCAACGCCATCGGCCACTACCCGACACCGGGCCAGTTGGAAGCCGGATGGAAGGTCACCAACTGGATGAAAGACAACGCCGAAGTGCTCGGCGTCGAGTACCTGATCTGGCAAGGCAAAATCTGGTCTCTCGCCCGCGACGATCAGGGGTGGCGGCCCTACAACGGCGGCGGAATGCACGACCCCGGCAACGTCACCGGCGGCCACTACGACCACCTGCACGTCACCGTGAAAGCAGGTGCGTGATGGACGTGTTCCCGGACTTCGACGGCTTGGCGGGGATCGGTGATCTGAAACAGGTCGTCGGTGCGCTGTTCATGTTCGTGCTCATCATCGCCGTGCTCATGCTCATCGTGTCCGCGATCTGCTGGGCGATCGCCGCCGCACACGGCAACTACTCCGCCGCCGCCAAGGGAAGAGTCGGGGTGCTCGTCGCCCTCGGCGCCGCCGTGTTAGCCGGTGGCGGGGTGGCGTGGATGAACTGGCTCATCGCACTCGGCCAACGACTCTGACCCCTTCACCGCCTGGCCCGCCCCTTCCGGGGGCGGGCCTTCGCCATGTCTGGGCGGGGCCGGGTGCTGGTGGGCGGGGTGCACCTGTGGGCAGAAGCAACCCTCAACGTGAATGGAGAACCGTCGTGATCGACATCGACCCCAATGGCACCGGCCTTCCCGGTATCGAACAGCTCCGCACCATCGTCGGTGCCGTGATGACGGTGGGCCTGATCCTGGCCGTCCTGGCCTTGATCGTCTCGGCGGTCGTGTGGGCTTACGGCGCCAACTCCAGCAACCCGCATCTCGCGGGGCGGGGAAAGATCGGCGTCCTCGTTTCTTGCGGCGCGGCGATCATCTGCGGCGCGAGCGTCGCGCTCGTGAACTTCTTCTGGGGCGTCGGTCAAGCCGTCTGAGCGCAGTCCGCGAGGAAGGCAGGTCTTGTCATGGGCATTTGCGATGTCCCGGTGATTTCCACCGTCTGCGACGTGGCCGGCGAAGCCGCCGCCACGCTGGTGTCAGCCCCGTTCGACTGGTTGGCCAGCGCGATGGGCGGTGCGGCCGGGTGGCTGTTCGAGGCCGTCTGGACGGTCTTCGACACCACCACGCTCGTGGACGTGCAGCGGCCCGGTTTCGTGTCGGTGTTCAACCTCGTGTTCGGCATCGCCGTGTTCGTGATGCTGCTGTTCTTCGCACTTCAGCTCATCACCGGCATGATCCGCCGCGACCCCACCGCCCTCACCCGCGCCGCGCTCGGCCTCGGGAAATCCGTGCTCGGTTCCTTCGTGGTCATCACCCTGACCGCGCTGCTGCTGGAAATCACCGACCAGCTCTGCGTCGGCATCATCCAAGCCGCCGGCGAAACCACGGAGACGATGGGCGACAAGATCGCCGCCCTCGTCCTGGCCCTGTCCGGGCTGTCCATCGCCGCACCCGGTGTCGGGGCGATCATCATGATCTTCCTCGCCGGCCTGGCGATCGCATCGGCGGCGATCGTGTGGCTGTCGCTGCTGATCCGCAAGTCGCTGCTGCTCGTGGCAGTCGCCCTGGCTCCGTTGGCGTTCTCCGGGTCGTCGTGGGATGCGGCACGCGGCTGGGTCGGCAAGTGGGCCATGTTCGTCATCGCGCTGATCTTGTCGAAGCTCGTGCTGGTCGTGATCTTCCTCGTGGCGATCACCCAGGTCGCCGCACCCATCGACGTCGACCTGGCCTCGGTGTCCGATCCGTTGTCCGGGATCGTGCTCATGGCCTTGGCGGGGTTCGCCCCGTATCTGACGTATCGGTTCCTCGCGTTCGTCGGCACCGACTACTACGGGCAGGCCGACGCCGAGGACGACGCCAAGCGCGCTCTGAACCGGCCCATTCCCGTTCCCTCGAAGCCGTCCGGTGACGGGCCGAAGAAGGTACTCGACGGCCAAACCAGCGGCAGCGGCGGCGGCGGTTCGGGAGGCGGTGCCGGTGCGCCGCCGAAGCCCACCCCGACCGCTGGAAGCGGCGGCGGTGCAAGTGCTGCCGGCGCGGGAGCTGGCGCGGGTGGGAGTGCCGGTGCCGGGGCCAGCGCCGGAGCAGGGGCGGGGGCGGGTGCTGCGGCGGCGGGTCCGGCTGCTGCGGTCGTGGTCGGTGCGCAGGTCGTGAAGGGTGCCGCGACCGCGGGGCCGAAGGCAGGGACGGCGTTGGCGGGTGAGGCCGAGACGGCCGCCGCCGGCGCCGGACAGGCCAGCGCCCCACCGCCGCCTTCGACGCCGGCGCCGACCGCTCCACCGAGCCCGCGCCCGGCCAGTTCGACCCCGCCCGCGCCCAAGCCGACGAAGGAGTGACCGATGGCCAGTCACGCGAAAGAGACCGCTGCGCCGGGCGAGCTGGTGCCGGTGAAGTTCAGCCGCCTCACCCGTCGGGGCGTCCTGTTGGGGTTGTCGGTCGCTCAGCTCGTCACCCTCGGTATCGGTGGCCTCACCCTGATCGGTGCGTTCTACGCCGGCGGCGGGATGCTGCTCGCCTACACCGCCCCGATCTGGGTGCTCTGCGCCGCGCTGACCTGGATACCTGTCGGCGGGCGCCCGGTCGTGGAGTGGCTGCCGGTCACCTTCTGGTGGCTGTGGCGCGTCACGGGCGGACAACTGCTCTACCGCCGCCGCATCGTCCGGCCCCGGCCCGCCGGCACCCTCGCCCTGCCCGGCGACGCGGCGCGGCTGCGAGAGTTCATCGACCCGGAGACCGGGGCGTGCATGATCCACGACCCCCACGCCGCCACCCTCACGGTCGTGTGCGAAGTGGCCCACCCGGCGTTCGTCTTGTTGGACCCGGGCGAGCAGGAACGCCGCGTCACGACCTGGGGCCGGGCGTTGGCGACGGTGTGCCGCTCGGGCCGGATCGCAACCCTGCAAGTCCTCGAACGCACCCTGCCCGACTCGGGCACGGGGTTGGCGGAGTGGTGGACCACACACCAAGGTGGAGGCAGAGCGGGCGGAGCGGCGGGCCACGACGTATCTGCCGAAGGCCGGCGAACCCGGAGCCGCGATGCTGCGAACGCCGGGCCGGTTCCGGCTCCCACGCCATCAAGACACCAGCGCCGTGTTGTCGGCCCAGTATCCGTTCCTCGCCGAAGGCGGCCTCGGCAGCCAAGGGGTATTCGTCGGGCAGGACATGTATTCCGGCGGATCGTTCGTCTATGACCCGTGGGAGTTGTACCGGCGGGGCATCATCACCGCGCCGAACATGATCCTCGCCGGCATTGTGGGTTCGGGGAAATCATCGCTGGCGAAGTCGCTCTACACGCGGTCGTTGCCGTTCGGTCGCAGGGTCTACATCGCGTGCGACCCCAAGGGCGAGCACACCGCCGTCGCCGAGGCAGTCGGCGGTAAGGCCATCGTTCTCGGCCACGGGCTCCGCACCCGGCTGAACCCGCTCGATGAAGGCCACCGGCCGTCTGGCTTGTCGGATCGGGAGTTGGCCCCCACGTTGGCGTCGCGGCGTCGTGAGTTGCTGGGCGCGCTCGCGGAGACCGTGCTCGGCAGGGACCTGTCGCCGTTGGAGCACACCGCCATCGACACCGCTCTCACCGCGGCGGTGCGGGACGCTGAGGTGCCGATCCTGCCGATGGTCGTGGATCGCCTCCTCACCCCATCTGCCGACGAGGATCGGCGGTTGGCCGAAGACGGGCGGCTGGTCGCGCACGCGCTTCGTCGGCTCGTCGGTGGCGACCTCGCTGGTTTGTTCGATGGCCCCTCGACGGTGAAGTTTGATCCGTCGTTGCCGATGGTGAGTCTCGACCTCAGCCGGGTGGCGGAGAACGCCGCGTTGTTGTCGGTGTTGATGACCTGCGCGTCGGCGTGGATGGAAGCGGCGCTGATGGACCCCGATGGCGGGAAACGCTGGATGATCTACGACGAAGCCTGGAGGCTCATGGCCCACCCCGCCCTGCTGCGCCGCATGGACGCGCAATGGCGGCTCGCCCGCCACTACGGGCTGGCGAACATGCTCGTCTTCCACAAGTTGAGCGACCTCGACAACGTGGGCGATCAAGGCTCGGCCATGCGCTCATTGGCGAACAGCCTGCTCGCCAACGCCGAGACCAGGGTGATCTACCGGCAGGAGTCTGACCAGCTCTCCCTGACCGCCAAGACCCTCGGCCTGACCGGCACCGAACAGCACCTCTTGCCTGGCCTAGGTACCGGTCAAGGGCTGTGGAGGATCAAAGAGCGTTCCTTTGTCGTGCAGCATCAGATGCATCCTGACGAGTTGGCCTTGTTCGACACCACGACCCGGATGATCTAGCGATTCGGCGGGTGCACCTGCCGGGCATGAAGCGAAGCGAACCCGACCAGCCTGTCAGCATTCCGACCGTCGTTCTCACTGTGCATGAGGACGGCATTCTGACTGCCACCCTCGACGGCGCACCCTTGACGCCGCCTCAGTGGGCGCCGCCGTGGCGGCGCGAGTCGTTCCCGCAGATCATCGACCAGGCCAGCAACGACCGCACCCGACCCATCCGCGTCGAGGTCCGCGAAGCAGACGGCTCGGTATTCACCGACCTCATCACCGCACGACCCCGCCGTGCCCCCCCCGAACCCGAGCTGGCCGTCGAGGCGAAGCCCACGCCGGGCCTGCCGGTGTTCCATCAGGTTGAGGGCGACGGGTTCGTGCCCGGTGAGGATGTCGCGGTCGCGGTCATCACCGGCCACACCGACGCCGCGCACACCGGCACCGCCCGAGCCCTCATCGACCCCGCCAACCCGATCCCAGATCAGGCGGCGGGGCGGGTCGAGGTGCTGCTGCTCGGGCGCATCTCGGGCGCGGCGGTGATCCGGCGGCTGCCATGACCGAGGGACGGCAGACCGGATCGTTCGGGGACGAGCTGACCAACGCCGCCATGATCGGCCTGGTCGCCCTCTTCGGGGTCGCGCTCGTCCTCCGCGCCGCCGGCACCATCACCGCCTGGCTCACCGGCACCACTCAGCCCGAAGGCGGGCTCGCGGCAGGGGTCGGGGTGCTGTTCCATCCCGGCGACCCCGGCGCCGCGCTCGATGCGGACGGCCTGAACCCGGTCGTCTACTGGGTCGTCACCGGCGCCATGCTCGCGCTCCTTGTCGCGCTGGTGGTGTTCGTGTGGGTACGGGTGCGGCGCTTCACGCATCGGGCCGAGCAAGACCCGCGGCGGATGGCCGGGATCGCGACCCGCTACGAAGTCTCCGCCGCGGCGTCGGAGAAGGCGCTGCTGCGCCGGGCCGGGAACCTGCGCCCCGGCCTGACCGACCCGAAGCCGCACGATGTCGGCTACCGGCTCGGCGCGTCGAGAGGGGTGGGGGTGTGGGCGTCGGTGGAGGACTCGATCATGGTCATCGGCCCGCCCCGCTCCGGCAAGGGTCTGCACCTGGTGATCCCGGCGATCCTCGATGCACCCGGCGCCGTCGTCGTCACGAGCACCCGGCCCGACAACCTGACCGCGACCATGCGCGCCCGACGCCGCATCGGACCGGTTGCGATCTTCGACCCCCAGCACTTGGCCGAGGGACTGCCCGCCGGGCTGCGGTGGTCACCGATCCGGGGGTGCGAGTCGCCGCAGACCGCGATGATCCGCGCCACCGGCCTCGCCGCCGGCACCGGCCTCTCTGCGGGCGGGGTCGATTCCGGCGGGTTCTGGGAAGGCAAGACCCGCGCCGCCTTGCAGGCGCTGTTGCACGCGGCTGCGATCGACAACCGGCCACCCGCCGAGCTGTTCCGCTGGACCCTCGACCCGACCGCCGCCGCGGATGCGGTGGCGATCCTGACTGGCTCCACCCGTGCCGCGACCGGGTGGGCTGAGTCGTTGGAGGCGATGATCGACTCCGACCCCCGCACCCGCGACTCGATCTGGCAAGGCGTCTCCCTCGCCCTCGGCTCACTGGCCGACCCGCGCGTGCTCGATGCCGTGTCGCCAGCCGAGGGCGAGGGCTTCGACCCCGAGGCGTTCATCCGGGACAAGGGCACGCTGTTCTTGCTGGCTACCGGATCGGGTGCCGGAGCGTCCGCTGCTCTGGTGGCGGCGTTGGCGGAAGACCTGATCGAGACTGCCCGCCGTCTCGCCGCACGCTCGCCCGGTGCGCGTCTCGATCCGCCGATGCTGCTGGCGCTGGACGAGATAGCCAACCTCTTACCCCTCCCGTCGTTGCCTACGCTGATGGCCGAAGGCGGCGGGTCGGGCATCACGACCATGCCGGTGTTGCAGTCGCTCGCGCAGGCGCGGGACAAGTGGAACGAGCACCAAGCCAACGCGATCTGGGACGCCAGCATCGTGAAAGTCATCCTCGGTGGCGCGTCGAACTCCCGCGATCTGCAAGACCTCTCCGCCCTGGTCGGGGAACGCGACGAATACACCGACTCCGTGACGCTGGGCGATCACGGCACCCGCTCCAACCAAAGGTCCGTGCGCCGTGTCCCGATCTTCCCACCCGACCGCATCCGCCGACTGCCCTTCGGCACCGGAGTCGTGCTGCTGCGCTCCGCGCCACCCATCGTCACCGACCTGCACCCGTGGCCCAGCCGCTCAGACGCAGGGCAACTCGCCAGCGACCGCAAGGAGATCGAAGCACTCCTGCGCCGCACCGACTCCTGACTCGGAGACGGTCGCGCACCTTCCCGCCACAGCGGCCCTAGCAAGACGGGCCGCGTGAGCAGATAGGAGCACTCCGATGTCGATCCAGACTCAGCAGGCCGTGTCCGGGTTCGTCGCCTCCGAGCCGCAGTTGAGCTTCACCGAGAAGGGTGACGCACGGCTCTACATGAAGTTCGGGCTGGAGCACTACCGGCGCGAGGCCGACAACTCGTTCACCAAGCTGGAGACCACCTTCCACGACCTGATCGCGTTCAAGGCCGCCGCCGAGTTCGGGCACCAGAAGCTCGCCAAGGGCGACAACTTCATCGCCGACGGGCGCGTGCGCGAATACTCCTACGAACGCGACGGCCAGCGGCACGAAGGCGAAGAGTTCATCGCGACCCGCCTGGGTCACGACCTGGCCCGCACCCGCTACGAGGTCGACCGCACGCCCCGACGCAACGCCACCGAGCAGGCGGCGCCCGCGCGGGAAGTCTCGGCGTTCACCAGCCCGGAACCGAGCCGACCGGCCGCCGCGCCGGCGATCGGAATATGAGGGTCGAGATGAGCCCCATCGACACCCCCACGCCGGGACCGGAGATGCCGGACGACTTCGATGACCGTCCGGCGTTCGATCCGGGCAACGACCTGCCGGGACCGCCGAAGCCGATCAACTGGAACCTACTGTTGGCCGGCGACCTGGAAGCCGAGCTGCTGGAACTGAACCGCTGGGTCGATTGGCTGCGCCACGCCTACGGCCTTCCGGCCAGCGTGATCCCGCCGATGTGGCACCGCCACCCCGAACTGCTCTGGGAACTGTCCGCGCTGCACCTGCACTGGCTATGCGCCTACGACCCCGAGCAGAACGGCTCCGCGCCGCTGGGCTGGCACCGCGACTTCGCCGACGCCCGCCAGCGCCTCCGCGACTGGGTAGCCACCAGCGGCACCCGCCTGGACCGCGACCGACCCACACGGCAGACCACCTGGCCCGGCGAGGCACCGGCCGAGCCGGTCGAAGAGGTGCCGATCACCGACCGCGACGAAGACTTCGTGCGCTACGTCCTCGATGAAGTCGCCACCCGACAGGCCGCCGAAGACGCCTTCTTCGCCGGTGTCGATCCGATGACAGGGGAAGTTCAGTGAGCAAGCCCCGCAAGTCCCCGCCGGCGCGGATGCGCACGTACCGTGTCGAGGCTGAACCGCGCGCGACGCCCGATCTGCACAAGCTCGCGCAACTGTTCATCGGCATGGCCTTCGCCCGCGCCGACGCCGAGCGCGCCAACCAGCAGACACCACCGCCGAACCCTCGGCACAAGGCCGCCGACGAGGTAGAGTCGTAGACGTACCAAGCCAGCGGTCACACTCCGGTGTGGCCGTGGTGCGCAAGTCCTGTTCAGCCTTCGAGGCTTACCCAGGACGCTCCGCACGGAGCGTTCCGGGTCGTGTTTTCCAACGAGTCGCACCGCGCGAGCGGTCGCCGCCGCTCGTGTTGGCCCCACCTGTTGGGGAAGGAAACACGACCCATGACCATCACCCAAGTCGCACCGCCGGCCGTACTCGCCTATGTCGGCGAGACAACCTGCCTGGCGGTGTCCTACCTGCGCGTCTCCACCAAGGAACAAGCCGAACGCGGCGGCCGAGACGAAGGCTTCTCGATCCCCGCCCAACGTGAAGCGAACCTCCGCAAAGCACGGGAACTCGACGCGATCATCACTGAAGAGTTCGTCGATGCCGGAGAGTCCGCCCGCAAGGCCGACCGACCCGAGCTGATGCGGATGATCGAGTACGTCAAGACCCACCAGGTCGCCTACTGCATCGTCCACAAGGTCGACCGACTCGCCCGCAACCGCGCCGACGACGTGGCGATTCACCTGGCCTTGAAAGAGGCCGGGGTCATGCTCGTCTCGGCCACGGAGAACATTGACGAGACGCCAAGCGGGATGCTGCTGCACGGCATCATGTCCACCATCGCGGAGTTCTACTCCCGCAACCTCGCCAACGAGGTCGCCAAGGGCATGAACCAGAAGGCACTCACCGGCGGCACCAACGGCAAGGCACCCATCGGCTACCTCAACGTCCGCAAGCGCGACGAGCTGGGCCGCGAAATGCGGGTGGTCGAGCCCGACCCCGACCGTGCCGCGCTGGTCAAGTGGGCGTTCGAGGCCTACGCCACCGGGAACTACTCGACCATCACCCTGCACGAAGAACTGATCGACCGCGGCCTGACGAGCGTACCCACACCGAAACGGCCATCGAAGGCCCCGGCGCTGTCCACGATCCAGAAAATGCTCACCAACCCCTACTACAAGGGACAGGTCAGCTTCCGGGGCGCCACCTACGACGGGCTGCACGAACCGCTGGTCGCCACCGAAGTCTGGTACCGGGTGCAGGCCGTCCTCACCGCGCACCAGACCTCCGGGGAGAAGACCCAAGCCCACGACCACTACCTCAAAGGCAGCATCTTCTGCGGAGAGTGCGGCTCCCGGCTGATCCTGTCCAACGCCCGCAGCAGCCAAGGAGTGATCTACCCCTACTTCCTGTGCGCAGGCCGGCACTCCAAGCGCACCACCTGCGAACGCAAGTCCATGTTCGTGCCCGACATCGAAGCCGCCGTCGAGGACTACTACCTTCGCGTGCAGATACCCAGCCACATCATCACCGCGCTCCGCGAGCTGGTCACCGGAGAGTTCGACCGACTCCACGCCACCGCCCGCCACGAGCGCCACGCCTACACCGCCGAACGCGACGGCCTGCGCGACGAGCGCAAGAAGCTGCTCCAAGCCCACTACGCCGGCATGATCCCGCTCGACCTGCTCGGCGAGGAACAAGAACGCATCGCCCGACGCCTCGCGTTCCTCGACGCCCAGATCAACGCCGGCGACATCGAGTACGACCAAGCCAAAGCCCACCTCGAAGACTGCCTCGCCCTCGCCGGTGACTGCCACGCGATCTACATGAGCATTGACGACTCACTACGCCGCCTGGCCAACCAAGCCTTCTTCGACAAGCTCATCGTCATGCCCGACGACACCGTGGACGGACAGCCCGGCGAGCCGTTCAACATCCTGTTCAACCCGGACGTCCAGCGCGCCGCGCTCGCTCGACAGCAGGGCGCGGCGGAGTCTGGACCTCAAACCGGGAATGTCGTCGGTTTGAACAACGGCGATCTGGTGGGCCCACTGGGGATCGAACCCAGAACCCGCGGATTAAAAGTCCGCTGCTCTGCCAGTTGAGCTATAGGCCCTCGCCGGTGAGTCTATCCAGCCGCGCCGGAGCCTCGTGACGGCCGGCGCCGGCCCCGACCACCTCGGGTGGCCCGTGGGAAGCAGCCACCGCCACGTGACCGGACGGCGCCCCGCAGGCGACACCTAGGCTTGGCCGGGTGATTCCTCCCTGGTGGGGCATACCGGTGATCCTTGTCGTCGGGATCGCCGTGGTCTGGTTCGGCTGGTGGCACGACCGCCGGCGGGCCCGCCACGCCGCGACGGCGCTGCGCGAACCGCCCCCCCGCCCGACCCCCCGGTTGGACGACTCCCCCCAGCCCACCTACACCACCGAGGACGACCTCCGCGCCGGAGCCGTCCACCCCAAGGCCGACCCCGCTCTGATCGCGCGTCGGCCCGGCTCCCCCACGCTGCCGGCCGGCACCCACGGCGCGTTCCTGGACGCCTCGGGTCTCGCGACGCGGCGCGACCCGGTCGTCCTCGTCACCGACGCCCCCATCACCGAGGACCACCAGCTGCTCAGCCTGCTCCAGCGCGCCCGCCGGGGCGCCCGCCCGCTCGTGGTCGTCGCCCCCGCCTTCTCCCCCGACGCCCTCGGCACCCTGCTCGCCAACGCCCTCTCCGGGCGCATCGCGTCGCTACCCGTGACCCTCACCGACGCCGACGAACGCCTCCGGGCCGCGACCCTCACGGGCGGACACGTCGTGGACGCCGACGACCTCGCGTCCGGCTTCCTGCCGCCCCACGTCTGGGGCACATGCCACGGCTGGGTGAGCGACGCGACCACGTCCTGGGTCGTCCGCGCCGCCTGAGAATCGACCCAGAAACTCTCACCCGCTCCTCCAGACTGGCCTCCCGCAAGCGCTCACTGCTGCGTCCAGGCCTTGAAAATCTCAGGAAAGCATCGTCTACTACTGGTGGCACCCGTTCGACACGGGCGGACTTCCCCGGTGCCTCCCCCGCCAGCGACGACGAAAGTTCCCCCCGTGACCAACGCCCTTCGCCTCCTCAACCGCACCGCCTGCGGCGCCGCCACCCTCGCGCTCTTCAGCGTCGGCGGCCTCGTGCTCGCCAACCCCGCGGCCGGTTCGTCACCCATGACGGCCACCACCGCGGTCAATCTTCGCTCCGGCCCCGGCACCGCCAATCCCGTCCGGTCAGTCCTGGCCGCCAACGAGACGGTCACCGCCACCGGCTCCACCTCCGGCGGCTGGTACGAGGTGACCACCAAGGCAGGCGTCACCGGCTGGGTGTCCCAGAACTTCCTGCGCGCCGCGTCCGCCTCCACCGCTGCCACGAGCAACGCCGTCGCCCTGGCCGCCACGTCGGCGTCCGCCACCGGTGAGGCCACCACGACGGCCGCGGTCAACGTCCGCAGCGGCCCGGGCACGGGCCACGGCGTCATCGGCGTGGCCCCCCGGGGCACCACGCTCGGCACCACCGGCACGACCAGCGGCGGCTGGACGCAGGTCGTCTGGCAGGGGTCGGCCGCGTGGATCTCCACGAACTACCTCAGCGCCTCCCCCGTCACCTCCACGCCGGCGGCCGGCCAGGTGCGGACGACCGCCAACCTCTACCTGCGCAGCGCCGGCAACGCCTCGGCGTCGTGGGACACGGTGCTCCCCAAGGGCTCGGTGGTCGACACCGCGGGGGCCACCACCGCGACCTACACCGAGGTGATCGTCGGCGGCCAGAACCGCTGGATCGCCACGCGCTACACCGTGGCCGTCACAGCCGCCGCGCCGGTCGCCCCCGCCCCGCCGGCCGCCAACGGCACGGTGTACGTGACGGTCAACTCCCTCAACGTGCGCGCCACCTCGGCCGCGGACGGCGCGGTGGTCGGCTCCGTCTCGCGCGGCACCGCGCTGCCCACCACCGGGAACACCGCCAACAACCGCACCGAGATCATCCACCAGGGCGTCGCCCGCTGGGTCTACAGCCCGTACGTGTCCGCAACGGCACCGGACGCCTCCGGCGGTGGGGGCGGGGCGACCGGCGTGGCCATCACCGGCTACGACAAGCTGACGCCGAGCGCCAAGCGCATCGTCGATCACGTCGTCGCCAACCACCCGCAGATCCGCTCGATCGGCGGCTGGCGCGCCTCGTCCAGCTACTCCTCCGACCACCCGAACGGCCGCGCGGTCGACCTCATGATCCCCAACTGGCAGTCGTCGGCCAACGCGGAGATGGGTTGGGAGCTGGCCCGCTTCTTCGCCGACAACGCCGCGACGTTCAACGTCAGCTACATCATCTACCGCCAGCAGAGCTGGAACGCGTCCTACCCCGACCGCGGCTGGCGCGGCATGGAGGACCGCGGTTCGGCCACGGCCAACCACTTCGACCACGTGCACATCTCAGTGCGGTCCTGACCCGGCTTCCGGGCCGAACCCTCGGCGCCGGTCAGCCCACTGGCGCCAGCGTGCCCGCGAACGCCTCGAGCGCCTCGTAGGGCAGGTCGGCGCTGACGACGACCACGGAGTCGTCAGCGCGGACCAGCGACCGCGTCCGCCCGTCGTCCGACAGGTACCGTGTCCACGCCTGCCCGCTCACGACGGACTCCCCGTCAGGCGTGCCCTCGCGGGTGCGCTCCTCGACGAAGAGCTCCGGGGCGGCGGCGCGCTGGTCGAGCCCGATGTAGCGGTCGTCCGGGGTCAGGAACGCCAGCGACCACGTGTCCCCCACCACCGCCTCGGCCCGCCCGGCCGTGCCCGCCGGCAGCCAGGACGCCTGCGTGCAGCGCCAGCCCTCCGGCAGGTTCGTCGGCGCCCAGATCGTGAAGGCGGACGCCTCCGCCGCCCGCTCAGCGACGGGCTCGTAGGCCACCACCGGGATCGGCGGCTCCGGGTTGCGCGTGAACACCAGCGAGATGAGCACCACCGGCACGAGCAGCACCAGCAGCGCCACCACCATGCTCATACCGGTGGCGTTGGCGCGGGCGTTGCCGGCCGCGCGGGCGCGGGGGTTGGAAGCCATGGGGTGCATCCTGCCACGCCCACCCCAGACGCCCCTCGCACGGTCGGCGGGCCGAACCGAACAGCCCGCCCGACAGCCGCCGGGGCGTGACCTCAGAAGGCGATGTCCTCCAGCAGGTCGGTCACCAGCGCGGCGATCGGCGACCGCTCCGAACGGGTGAGCGTCACGTGGCCGAACAGCGGGTTGCCCTTGAGCTTCTCGACCACGGCGGCGATGCCGTCGTGGCGTCCGACCCGCAGGTTGTCGCGCTGGGCGACGTCGTGGGTGAGGACGACGCGGCTGTTCTGCCCGATGCGCGACAGCACGGTGAGCAACACGTTGCGCTCCAGCGACTGCGCCTCGTCGACAATCACGAACGCGTTGTGCAGCGAGCGGCCGCGGATGTGGGTGAGCGGCAGCACCTCGAGCATCTCGCGGGAGACGATCTCGTCCACCACGTTGCGGTGCACCACCGAACCCAGGGTGTCGAAGACCGCCTGGCCCCAGGGCGACATCTTCTCCCCCTCCGAGCCGGGCAGGAAGCCGAGCTCCTGGCCGCCGACGGCATACAGCGGGCGGAACACGATGACCTTCTCGTGCAGCCCCCGCTCCATCACGGCCTCCAGCCCGGCCGCCAGCGCCAGCGCCGACTTGCCGGTGCCGGCGCGTCCACCCAGCGACACGATGCCCACGGCGTCGTCGGAGAGCAGATCCAACGCCACCCGCTGCTCGGCGGAGCGGCCGTGCAGCCCGAAGACGTCGCGGTCGGCCTTGATCAGGCGCAGGACGCGGTCGGCGCCGACGCGTCCAAGCGCGGTCGACCCACCCCCGCGCGCGACGACGCCGGTGTGGCAGGGCAGGGAGGCGAGCGCCGGCGTCCGCACCGAGCCGTGGTCGTACAGCTCGTCCATCTCGGCGGCGGCCAGCTCCAGCTCGGTCATGCCCGTCCAGCCCACCTCGGGCGGCAGCTCGTGGCGGTACTCCTCCGCGGCGAGGCCCACGGCGGCGGCCTTGACGCGCAGCGGGAGGTCCTTGGTGACGAGCACCACGTCGCGGCCCTCCCGGGCGAAGTTGGCGGCGACGGCGAGGATGCGGCTGTCGTTGTCCCCCAGCCGGAACCCGGGCGGCAGCACCTCCGGATCGGTGTGGTTCAACTCCACGTGCAGGACGCCCCCGGCGTCGTTGACCGGCACGGGCGCGTCGAGGCGTCCGTAGGTGATGCGCAGGTCGTCGAGGAAGCGCAGGGCCTTGCGGGCGAACCAGCCGAGCTCGGGGTGGTGGCGCTTGCCCTCCAGCTCGGTGATGACGACGAGCGGAACGACGACGGCGTGTTCGGCGAAGTACATCAGCGCGTTGGGGTCCGACAGCAACACCGAGGTGTCGATGACGTGGGTCCTCACCCGGGTGGCGGTGGCGCTGCTGGTTGTGGGCTGCGTGGCGATGTCGGTCACGTGCGTCCTTCTGCTCAGGGCCGCGACGGACCACCCGCCCGGCCACACCAGATCGGTCAGCCGAGAGCGCCCCGCGGGGGAAGCACAGTCATGGGTCCCCTCTCGTCGGATCCCCCGGTGTTCGGGAGGTCCTGCCCCGACAGTAGGCGTCGCCCCGGCGCGGCGGACGCCGACACGCGCGGGTTCGATCGGAGTTCACGTGCGCGTCACCCGCACCGTGCCGGGCGATCCGGCAGCGCCGGGCGAGCGCAGCGGCTCAGCGCCCGTAGCGCCGCTCGCGGCTGGCATAGCTGCGCAGGGCGCGCAGGAAGTCGACGCGGCGGAAGTCGGGCCACAGGGCCTCGCAGAAGTAGAACTCGCTGTGCGCGGACTGCCACATCAGGAAGCCCGAGAGCCGCTGCTCCCCCGACGTGCGGATGATGAGATCCGGGTCCGGCTGGCCGGCGGTGTAGAGGTGCTCGGCGATGTCGTCGATCTCCAGGGACCCGGCGATCTCCCCCAGCGCGGTGCCCTTCTCCATCTCGGACGCCAGCAGCTTGCGCACGGCGTCGCGGAGCTCGTGGCGTCCGCCGTAGGCGACGGCCACGTTGACGGTGAGCCCGTGCGAACCTGCCGTCTCCGCCTCGCACGCCCGCAGCGACGCCTGCATGGGCTCGGGCAGCAGACTCGCGTCCCCCACCAGTCGCACGCGCCAGCGGCCCGTCGCACCCAGGTCGGTGAACAGGTCCTCGATCACGCCCAGCAGCGGGCCCACCGCAGCACCGTCGCGCAGGAGGTTCTCGGTGGACAGCACCCACAGCGTCACCACGCGGATGCCCACCTCGTCGCACCATCCGACAAAATCCATCAGCTTGCGCGCCCCGGCGCGGTAGCCGACCTCGAGCGGACGCCCCGGCGCATTCAGCCGCGCCCACCGTCGGTTGCCGTCCGCCAGCACGGCCACGTGCTGGGGCAGCCGCTCCCGGTCGAGCTCGGCGAGCAGGCGCTGCTCGTAGGTGGAGTACAGCAACCCCGCGGGGTGCAGGCGGTCGACCCAGTCCCGGGCCCGCTGCGTCCACGCCATGGCGATCAGCGTACCGCCCGGCCCCGTGAACCGGGCGGCACCCCCGCACCGGGGGCGTCCGCGCGGCATTTTCAAGCCCGTGTGACGTTGTAACACAACTGACGCAGTTCGGAATCATCGCTGCAATGGGAGTCCGTTGTGCTTGTTTCGACGCGACGCCTCGCCGCGACGCACAGACAAGAAAGGTTCTGCAACGAGCATGGACACGCAAGCTATCTGGGAGGCCGCCTCCCCGATCTGGGTCATGGTATCCGCCGGCCTGGTGCTCTTCATGACGCCCGGCCTCGCCTTCTTCTACGGCGGACTGTCCCGGGCCCGCTCCGCCATCAACATGATGATGATGAGCTTCGCGGCCATGGGCCTCGTCGCTCTCGTCTGGCTGCTCTGGGGGTACTCGATGAGCGGCGGGGGCACCAGCATCGCCGGCATCTTTGCCGACCCGATCTCGCACTTCGGCCTCACCCAGATCGGTGGGGAGGACCTGGTGGGCGTCGGCTTCGGCGCGACCTTCGCGATCATCACCGTGGCCCTGATCTCGGGCGCGGTGGCCGACCGGGCCCGCTTCAAGGCGTGGATGGTGTTCGTCCCCGTCTGGGTCACGCTCGTCTACTGCCCGCTCGCCTTCATGGTGTGGGGCGGCGGCCTGCTGAGCGCCGACGGCGCCATCGGCTCCGTGGTCGGCGAGGCACTCGACTTCGCCGGTGGCCTCGTCGTCCACATGGCCGCGGGCCTCGCCGCCCTCGTGCTGGCCCTGATGATCGGCAAGCGCACCGGATTCTCGGCCGGCATCCACCGCCCCCACAGCATCCCGTTCGTGATGCTGGGCGCGGCGATCCTGTGGTTCGGCTGGTTTGGGTTCAACGGCGGCGCCGCGGGCACCATCGCCGAGGCGGGGCTGATCTGGGTCAACACCCTCATCGCGCCCGGCATCGGCATGGTGGCCTGGCTGCTCACCGAACAGCTGCGTGACGGCCGCATGACCTCCGTCGGCGCCGCCTCCGGCATCGTCGCGGGCCTCGTCGCCATCACCCCCGCCTGCGCGTTCGTGACGCCGCTCGGCGCCGCCGCCATCGGCGCGGTGGCCGGCATCATCTGCTGCTTCGCGGTCAACCTCAAGTTCCGCGTCGGCATCGACGACTCGCTCGACGTCGTCGGCCTCCACTTCGTCGCCGGCCTCTGGGGCACCCTGTCCATCGGCCTGCTCGCCGTGCCGCTCGAGGACGGCCGCGCCGGGCTCTTCTACGGCGGTGGCCTCGCGATCATGACGGCCCAGGTGGTCGCCGTGCTGGTCACCACCGTCTTCACGGTGTCGCTCACGGCGCTGATCGCCTGGGCGATCCACAAGACGATCGGCTTCCGCATCACCGCGGAGGACGAGGAGGGTGGCATCGACCTGTCGGAGCACCGCGAGTCCGCCTACGACCTCGAGACCGCCCTCGCCTACACCGGGGAGGGCCGCGAGCAGGAGTGAACCCGTCCTGCCCTGCATCTACGGCGCCCCGAACCCACCGGTTCGGGGCGCCGTCCGCGTCGGCAGGGGCTCGCGAGCCCGAACAACCTCGACCCTCGGCGGCAACCCGCGCGGACGCTCTTGCGCCCGCGAATCGGGCGGCCTACCCTTACCTACGTGACCGTAAGTTACGCCAAGTCAAGTAAGGGCGATCCGATGGACATCCCCGCTCCCATCAAGCCGAAGCTGCGCGGCTGGCTGCATCTCGGCATGGCCCCGCTGATCCAGCTCGCCGGTCTGGTGCTCCTCGTCGTGACCCCGTCCCTCATCGGGCGAATCGGTCTGGCGATCTACCTCGTGGGGGCCACCTTGCTGTTCGCGACGTCGGCGCTCTACCACCGCGGCACGTGGACGGCCCGGGTCGGCGGTTTCCTGCGCCGCATGGACCACGCGAACATCTTCGTGTTCATCGCCGGCACCTACACCCCGCTGGCCCTGATGCTGCTCACCGGCTGGAGCCGCACCGCGCTGCTGGTGCTGATCTGGGGCATCGCGGCCGCCGGCATCGCGTTCAAGCTGGGCTGGATGCACGCCCCCCGCTGGCTCTACACCGGCCTCTACCTGCTCATGGGCTGGGTCGCCGTCGGCTGGCTCGTGCCGTTCTGGACGGCCGGTGGCCCGCTCATCGTCTCCCTCATCCTGTTGGGTGGCCTGATCTACAGCGCCGGTGCCGTCGTCTACGCCCGCAAGCTGCCGGACCCCTCCCCCACCTGGTTCGGCTATCACGAGATCTTCCACGCCTGCACGATCGTCGCGGCCCTGTGCCACTTCGCCGCGATCTCGCTCGTCATCCTGCGCTGAGCCCGCGCGTCGCCGGCGCTCAGTCCGGACGGATCCAGGTGCGCCGCGCCACCCCGGGCATCGCGAACGCCTCCGGGTCCCCCGCCACCCGCCGGTGGACGCGGGCCAGGAAGAGGCCGAGCAGCCAGGGGTTGGCCACGGTGGCCATCGGCAGACGCAGCTCCGGCACGGGGCCGTGATCGCCGCGCAGCGCCCCGACCCGTCCGAGGGCAGGCGCGACGCGGCGGTGGGCGTCCGGCGTGACCGTCAGCACCACCTGCGAGAACGGCTGGCCCGCCTGGACGCCCACGGCGCCCACCTCCGGCCACGTGAGGAGTTCACCCAGAAGGGCGATGCCGTCCCGGCTGACGCGGACCGGGGTCGCCGCCTGCGCGGTCATCCGTCGGCTCATCGCGAACACCAAGGCGAGCACCCCTGCCAGCACGAGCAGGGCGACCCCCGCCCCGGTCTGGTCCGTCCCGAAGAGCGCGCCGAACCCGGCGGCGGCGAAGGCGGCGACGACAACGGCGAGCAGCAGGGTGCCTCGCCGGTGGACGCGCTGGTCGAAGCCAAACTCGATCCACCCGGTGCGTCGGAGCTCGGCCTCCCAACCGGACACCTCCTCCGACCGGTGGCCGGTGGGGGGCAGGCGCTGCCCCGAGCCGTCCCGGTCCAGCCCGCGGCCCCAGAGAGCCGGGGGCAGGTCGGGGATGCGCACCAGGTCCCCGGCAGCGCGGCGGGCGGCGATCCACCGCGGCAGCGCGACGCGCGGCGCGCCCACGAGGAGCGTGACGATGCCCGCGACGACGGCCGCGGGAACGAGCACCAGCAGGGCCGTGATGATCGGGCGGGGGGCGTCCGCCTCGATCAGGATCAGCCCGAGCCCGAGCGCGGCGAGGGCGCCGTTGCCGAGCAGCAGGGCCAGGGGGAGCCAGCCGCGCAGCACGTAGCGGGTGGCGACCCAGCCGCGCTGGCGTCCGAGCCACAGCGGAAGGGTGACGGCAGCCAGGGCTACGGCCATCAGGATCAGGACGAGACCGGCCACCGGTTCACCTCGCGTGGGCGTCGCCGCCAGCTTGCTCGGGACGCCCCGCCGCGCGCCGGGCGGCCCGCATCACCGGGCTGTCGACCGCCAGGGTGATCATCGCGGGGGTGGCGGTCAGGGTGAGACGCGCCCCGCTGTCGAGATCCCAGGACGACTCGGCGTGCTGGCGGGGGAAGGGCGCAGGGGTGGCGGGGCCGAACTCCTCGCTCAGC
The DNA here is from genome assembly GCF_038502305.1 of Propioniciclava soli. Classification (NCBI taxonomy): domain Bacteria; kingdom Bacillati; phylum Actinomycetota; class Actinomycetes; order Propionibacteriales; family Propionibacteriaceae; genus Propioniciclava; species Propioniciclava soli. Next base: position 779,592 of record NZ_CP115965.1, on the reverse strand, counting down.
GCGAGGACGTAGCCGCCGCTGGTGTCCTGGATGAAGCGCTCCCGTTCGGCGGACGCGTCGTCGGCCCGGTCGACGAGGTTCAGGCTCACCGTCGCGAGCTCTCCGCGCGCCTTGGACGCCGACGCCACGTCCGGTGTGACGCCGAGCCCCGTGACGTAGGTGAACATGCCCGGACGCACCGGCCGCCAGCCGAGGGCGGCGAGCTGCGGCGTGATCGCGTCGACCGGCACCGGCCAGGGCAGCTCCGCGAGGGCGCGCGCGATGCGCACCACGTCCGCGACGGGGACGCGGGTGGGTGACGCAGCCATGGGGGATTCCTCCGGGGGGTCCGGGGGGGGCGATGGCAGCAGGTCCGGGGTCATGGGCGTCCCGGCAGTCCGGCGAAGGGGACGGTCAGCGCGGCCACCCCGGCGGCGGCCGCGGCGTACATGAGGGGCAGGTATGCCGGCCACGGCGGCAGGGCGTCCAGTGCCGTGGCGAACTCGGGTTTGCGGCTGACGAACACGTAGTTGCTGCCCACGGCCCGGTTGATGCGGTGGGCGACGACCCCCTGGAGGGCCAGCAGCGCCATCGTGCGGCCCGCCCCGCGCCACGTGGGCCGGTACCCCTCGGCGACACAGAGGTACACGGGCACCGCCACCAACAGGCCGTGCGAGGCGAAGAACTGCGCGAACCGGACGCTGCGGGGGCCGTACCGGTCCAGGTCAGGGGTGAGCACCGCCATGGTCGCGCCCATCACGCCGACGTAGTAGGCGTAGTCGCGCAGCGCGCGGTTCCCGGTGAGGGCGCCCACTCCCCCGCCCCACACCGCGACGGAGCAGACGTGCACGGGCAGCATCTCCTGCGGCGTCCAGCGCCCGGTCGCGGCACGCCAGCCGTGGTAGAACACCTCTTGGCCCCACAGCGCGGCCACGAGGCCGGTGCGGACGCGGCGCCGGCCCCGCGGTGACAGCCGCCTCGCGCCGCGCAGCGCGCAGAGCCCAGCACTCACCACCCCGATCGCTGCCAGATGGGCGGGCCCGAACAGCCGGAACGGCTGCTCCGGTGGCTCGGCCGAGAAGTAGCCCATGTCAGGCGCGGCTCCACAGGGCGGCGCGCAGGTCCTGCACCGTCGTCGCCGGCGCGAAGCACACCTCCCCGCGGCACACGTACGTGGTCTGGGCCAACGGCACCACGTCATGCTCGGCATACTCGTTGTCGGCGTCCTCAGCGCCGGCCTGCTCGGCGGCCACCTGGCCGTCGGGCCCCACGGTGGCGCGGGTCAGCTTGCCCGCCGCGCCGATGGCTTCGGCGCCGGCCCCCGGCACGGCAGCCGCACGGTCGCCCGCGTCCCACACAGTGCGCCCCTCGAAGTGGTGCGCGAAACCCGCCGTGCCCGGACGCCCCACCAGCAGCACCGTGCCGGCCGGCGCCATGCGCGCCACGGCGCGCGCGGCGTCGCTGAGCGGATCGCCGTCGGCGTCCACCACGACCGCCACGGCCGGGCGCAGCCCTTGGCGTGCCTCGTCGGCGATCAGCAGGTCGGTGAGCGCGGCCGGGGCGAACCGGGGCGCCGCGGCCACCGTGCCCCACGTGGTCGCGGCGGCGGCGTCCGCGCGGGCCAGCAGGTCCGGTCGGGCGGACAGCTCTCCCACGAGCCGCAGCGCCGCCACGAGCGCCATGGTGCCCGACGGCGTCGGGTTGTCCGTCACGTCCCGCGGCCGGGAGAAGAGCTCGCCGGCGACGGCGTCGTGGAACCCACCGTCGTCGGCCCCGAAGAGAGCCAGTGCCTCCTCCAGCACCGTGACGGCCCGGTCGAGCCACACCGAGTCACCCAGCACCCCCGCGAGGCGGCCGAAGGCGAGCGCGACCGCGCCGTGGTCCTCCGCCACCCCCACCGTGGGGGACGGCTCGCCGGCCAGCGACGTCCGCACCAACCCGGCGTCGGTGTGGTGCACGCTCCAGAGGTACTCCGCGGCACCACGGGCGAGCTCCAACCAACGCCGCTCGCCGAACACGAGCGCACCGGTGACGAGGGAGTCCACCAACCACCCGTTCCAGGCGGCCACGACCTTGTCGTCGCGCGGCGGGGCGAACCGGGAGCGACGCACCTCCGCCAGGCGTTCAGCGACCGTGGCGAGGCGGTCGGCGTCCGGCGCACCACGCAACTGCAGCGTCGACAGACCGTGCTCGAAGGTTCCTCCCGCCGTGACGTGGAACACCTCCGCCGCCCACGCGGCGTCCTCCTCGCCGAGCGCATCGGCGAGGAGTTCGGGGTTCCACGCGTAGTAGATGCCCTCGTGGGCCATGCCGCGGATGTCGGCGGAGTCGGCGTCCAGGCTGGCCGCGAACCCACCACCCTCGAGCAGCATCTCGCGCTCCAGCCAGCCGACGATGCCGCGGACCACCCGCTCGAACAGCCCCCGCAGCGGAGCCTCGTGCTGCGGTGTCCGACGCCAACCGCGCGCGTAGGTGCCGAGCAGCAGTGCGTTGTCGTACAGCATCTTCTCGAAGTGCGGCACCACCCAGGCGGCGTCGACGGCGTAGCGGTGGAACCCACCCCCCACCTGGTCGCGGATGCCGCCCCGGGCCATGGCCTCCAGGCTGCGCTGCGCGAGGTCCAACAGCCCGGGCTCCCCCTTCACGAGCAGCGCGTCCACCAGCAGCGGCATCGGGAACTTCGGCGCCCCCCCGAAGCCGCCGTGCATGACGTCGAAATCGGCGCCCACGGCGTCCAGGAGATCCCACACCGGGGGCGGGGTGTCGGCGGGCGGCAGCGCGTTGATCTGTTCGAGTTGCGCCACGATGGCGGACGCGGACGCGGTCACCTCGTCGCGGCGGTCGCGCCACGCGTCGCCGAGCGCGGTGACGAGCTGACGGAACGACGGCAGGCCGTGCGCGGGCTCGGGCGGGTAGTAGGTGCCGGCGAAGAACGGCTCCCCCTCGGGGGTGACGAACACCGTCATGGGCCAGCCGCCGTGCCCGGTGAGCGCCTGGGTGGCACGCATGTGGACGGCGTCGACGTCGGGCCGCTCCTCACGGTCGACCTTGATCGGCACGAAGAACGCGTTGACGAGGGCCGCGACGTCGGCGTCCTCGAACGACTCGTGCGCCATGACGTGACACCAGTGGCACGCCGAATAGCCGACCGACACGAGCACGGGCACGTCGCGGCGCCGTGCCTCCGCGAACGCCTCCTCACCCCAGGGCCACCAGTCGACGGGGTTGTTCGCGTGTTGCAGCAGGTAGGGGGACGTGGCTGTCGACAGCCGATTCGTCATCGTTGCCCTCTCACTCGTGGGGTCACGCCGGGCGCTCCCGACGGGTGCGGGGTGGGTCGGTCAGGCCTGCGGTGCGCGCTCGTCGCCCGCGGACGCCCCCGGGGCGCCCGGGTCGTCACCCCCCTCGCGGTGCGCGATGACGGTTCCCGCGTCGACGCTGTCGTCCGGGGCGTCGCTGCGCGCGATGCGAATGTGACGCCGCATCGAGAGCCACAACAGCACCAGCACGATCATCATGATGACCGCGAGGGCCAACGGCGTCCACGTCGGCAACGTGCCGACCAGGGGAGCGAGCGGCGGCCACGTCAGGCGCAGCGGGGTCAGATCGAGTAGAACCACGTGTCCACCCTATCCACCTCGTGCGTCTCGATCCCGGCGAACAGGTCGTCCTCCGGCAGGCTCGTCGCGACCCGGGACTTCGCCAGCTGGTAGTCCTCCGTCGGCCAGACCTTCTGCTGGGTGGCCAGGGGCACGGCGAACCAGAAGCCGTCGGGGTCGATCTGGGTGGCGTGGGCGCGCAGGGCGTCGTCGCGCACCGAGAAGTGGTCGGCGCACGGGACGAAGGTCGTGAGCCGCGCGGCCTGGACCGGATCGTCCGGCCAGTCCTTGAGGCGATCGGCGTACGGCGAGACGAGCCCGTCGTCGTGCATCGCGGCGTCCAGCGCCACAGCCCGGCTCCGGTGGAACGTCATGTGGTAGTACACCTTGGCCACCGGCCAGGGCTCACCCAACTCCTGGGGTGCCTCGGAATCGGCCGCGAGGTCCACCGCGGCCATCGTGACCTCGTGGGTGCGGATGTGGTCAGGGTGGGGGTACCCGCCGTTCTCGTCGTAGGTCGTCACCACGTGCGGCCGGAAGGTGCGGATGACCCGCGCCAGCGCCGCGGCCGACTCCTCCAGCGGCACGAGCGCGAAGCACCCCTCGGGCAGCGGCGGCAGCGGGTCGCCCTCGGGGAGGCCGGAGTCGACGAACCCGAGCCACGTCTGCTCGACGCCCAGGATCTCGCGGGCGCGCGCCATCTCGGCGCTGCGCAGCGTCGCGATGTTCTCCCAGTTCTCCGGGGTGTCCATCTTCGGGTTGAGGATGTCGCCGCGCTCGCCCCCGGTGCAGGTGACGACGAGCACCTCGACGCCCTCGTCCACGTACTTGGCGACGGTGGCGGCCCCCTTGCTCGACTCGTCGTCGGGGTGGGCGTGCACGGCCATCAGGCGCAACGGTTGCCCGTCGGCGTCCACACGGCGGGAGGCAGAAGACATGTCAGTCATTGTGGCGCCCGCCACTCCCGGGGCCCAAACCACCCCCGCGCGGAACCCACTCCCATCCCGTGGCACGATGGCACCGTGACCAGCCCCACCGAGACCGATGCCGAGCGGATTGCCCGGCGCTACCCTCCCGCTGCGCTGCCCCGGTGGACGTGGATCGTCGTGGCCGCACTCTTCGTCGCGATCGGGACGCCGTGGCTGCTGTGGGCGGCGATCCACGGTGCCAACCCCGCGATCGACGCGAAACTCGTCGCCTACGACGTCCGCTCCGACACGGAGGTGGACGTGCAGATCACCGTCGAACGCCCGGACCCGGCCGTGACCGGGGTGTGTTCGGTGCGGGCGCAGGCGATCGGCACCGAGACCGTGGGGGAGATCGACATCGTGATGGAGCCCGGCAGCGAACGGCTCGTGACGGTGCACGAGACGATCCGCACGTTCCGCCGGGCCACCTCGGCCTCCGTGGTGGCCTGCAGGGTCACGCCCTGACCCCTCCCCCCTGCCGTGTAGGCTGGTCAGATGCCCGAAGAACAGAATTCGACCGTGTGGCTCACCCAGGAGGCCTACGACAAGCTCGTCGCCGAACTCGACCACCTGAAGGCCGAGGGGCGCGAAGATGTCTCCCGCAAGATCGCGCAGGCGCGCGAGGAGGGTGACCTCTCCGAGAACGGCGGCTACCACGCCGCGCGCGAGGAGCAGGGGCAGCAGGAGGCCCGCATCCGTCAGCTCGAGGCGATGCTGCGCGACGCGAAGGTGGGCGAGCCCTCCGAAAAGGCCAAGAAGGTGGCACCGGGCATGACCGTCACCATCTACTACGACGGCGACAAAGAGGACACCGACACCTTCCTCCTCGGCTCCCGCGAGCTAATGGGCGTCACCGAGACCGAGCACGAGGTGTTCAGCCCCCAGTCCCCCCTCGGCGCGGCCGTGGTGGGCGCGAAGAAGGGCGAGACCGTCTCCTACACCGCCCCCACCGGCGCCACCATCGAGGTCACGGTCGTCGACTTCGAGCCCTACTCCGGCTGACCGCTCACCCGAGCCGGCGCAGCAGGTCGGCGGCCACGTCGGGCGCCAGCGTGCCCGCGGCCACCTGGGCCAACACCTGGTCGCGCGCCGATCCCGCAGCGGTGGACGCCGCCGGCGCAGGCTCGGCGGCCCGGGCCGGCTCGGCCGGCCGGCGCAGGTCCGCCTCGGGCTCGCCGCCCGATCCGACCGCCGGCCCGCCCTCCTCGTGCGCCGAATCCGACGCCCGGCCGTCCTCGTGGGCAGCGTCGTCGGCCAGGCCCAGGGCCTCGAGCAGGTCGGCGAACCGCGCCCGCGCGGTCGGGTAGCTGACCCCGAGGTGCTTCTCCAGTTCCCTGAGGTTGCCCCGGGAGACGAGGAAGACCCGCAGCAGGTCGAGCTGCGCGTCATCGAGCGCGCAGAACGAGCAGGAGCCGAACTCTCCGACGAGTTCCGTGCCGCAGGAACCGCACCCCAGCCGGGTGGTGACGAGATCGCCGGAACAGACGGGGCAGGTGGTGAGCGGCCGGTGGGGCGTCCTCATCGGTCGTCCTCCCCCGTGGTGACGGTGGCGCTCGCCATGACGACCTCGAGGTCGAGCCGTGCCGAGCCGTGCCCCACGACGAGCTCGTTCAGCGCCCCCGCGTCCCCGGGCCACTGGATGCGTCCCACCTGCGCCTCCCCGCGCACCGTGACGTTCGCGCCGCGGGTCAGCCCCAGCTGCAGCGACCCCGACTCGACCTTGACCCGGGAGCGGCCGGCGCTGAGGGGCCCGCTGACGTGCGCGGACCCGGCCTGCACCAGGGCATCGACGATGCGCCGTGCCCCGGTGAGCCGCGCGCCGCCGGCGGTGACCCGCACCCGCCCGAGGAACGGGACGCCCTCGGTGGCGAGACTGCCGGCCGTGACCTCGACGTCGACCTCGATGGCCGGGTTGACCCGCACGGTCAGCCCCTTCGCCAGGCTGATCGCGCGCAGATCGTCGAAGCTGCGCGGCGGGCGCAGCATGCTCAGCCCCTCCAGCTTGGGCCCGAGGTCGCCGTCGGAGGTGACCTCCAACACGTCGCCGGCGCGGCGCAGCACGTGCTCGCCGTCGACCGACGCGGTGGCCACGCCGGCATCCGCGATCACGCGCACCTTGCGGCCGACCGCCCGGACGCTGACCCGCTGGGTGCCCTTCACCCCGGTCGGCCCGGCGGGTTCGGGCTCCGGCTCGGGTCCGACGGCGCCCTCGGCCCCCCGCCGGGCGGCGTCGATGCGCCGCGACGCCTCCTCGGCGTCGATGCGGCCGGCGGCCAGCTCGGAGAGGATGTCGGACAGATCAGGCTCGCTCATAATAGAATGATAAGAGCGACCTCCCACTGTGGAAACCCCTGTGGCCGGGTTCGCCCCCGTCCGCGGGACCGCGCGGCGGCCTGCCGCTCAGGGCCGGGTGGCGACGGGCCCGGGTTGGGGTCGGTCCCGCTCCTCGGGGTTGCGCAGGGCGCGGACGAACGCGACCGTGAAGGCCAGGACAGGAATGGCGAGCAGCGCACCCAGGATTCCGGTGACCACCCCGCCGGCGATGATGCCGAGCAGGACACCCAGCGGGTGGATGTTCACCGCGGAGCCCATGACCAGCGGCTGGAGGAACGTGCTCTCCAACTGCATGACCACGATGACGCCGCCCAGCATGATGACGGCGCTGACCCAGCCGTGCGTCACCAGTGCCAGCGCGACCGCGAACGCGCCGGCGGTCACCGCGCCGACGATGGGAATGAACGACAGGAAGAACGTCAACGCGAACAGGGCGGCCACCAGGGGGACGTCGAGCAGGAACGCCACCAGGGCCACACCCGCGGCGTCCACCGCCGCCACGATCACGGCCGAGCGCATGTACGCCACCAGGGACGTCCACCCGCGCAGCGCCGCCCGGTCGGCGGGGCCCCGGTAGACGCGGGGAACGAGCAGGCCGATGATCGCCTCGAAGATTCGCCGCCCCTGGTAGGAGAAGAAGAACATCACGACGAGCGCGGTGGCGAGGCCGGCGACGAAGCTGCCGAACTGCCCACCCACCTGCACCGCGGTGGACGCCACCGTCGAGGCCTGCGTCTGCAGCCAGGCAACCCCCTGGTTGAACCACTCCAGGAGTTGCGCCTCGTTGATCCCGAACGGCAGCGACCCGACCCAGGTCAGGAACGTCTGGAAGCCGGCGGTCGCCTGCGTGACGAGGGTCGGCCACTCACTGATGACCTGCTGGCCGACGAAGACGAACAGGCCCACCACAATCACCAGCATCGCGAGCAGCGACGTGATGGACGCCAGCGCGGGGGGCCACCCCGCACGCTTGAGGAGTGCGGTGAGCGGGTGGAACATGGCCGTCAGCAGGATCGCGATGGCCACCGGCACCGTGATGGCCGAGAAGTAACCCAGCACGAGGTAGGCGGCGACGACCCCGACGCCGAGCACCAGCAACCGCACGACGTAGCCGGTGGCGATCGTGAGGCCGGCGGGGACGTGGGGTTCGAGCGGGACCGGGGTGGGGGTCGGCTCGGCGGGGGCCTCGACCACGACGGGTTGCGGAGCGACCGCGGGTGGAGCGGGTTGGGTGGCGGGCGTCGCGAGGAGACGACCCAGGGTGGCGAGCAGCGACAAGGCAGTGGTCCTTTCCAACGCAGGTCAGCGTAACCGCTCCGACCGACACATTCCGTCAGGCGGACGCCGCCCCGGCCGCTACCGTGGGCGTCGTGACTCCGCGCCCGCTCGCCGACCTCGTGGCCCCCGACTGGGCTGACGCCCTCGCACCGGTCGCCGACACCGTCGCGGCGATGGGCGACTTCCTGCGCACCGAGGTGACCGAGGGGCGCGGCTACCTGCCCGCCGGGGAGCACGTGCTGCGCGCCTTCACCCGCCCGCTCGCCGACGTGCGCGTCCTCATCGTCGGTCAGGATCCGTATCCGACCCCGGGGCATCCCGTGGGCCTGTCGTTCTCGGTGGCGCCGGACGTCCGGCCGATCCCCCGCTCGCTGCAGAACATCTACCGCGAGCTGCACGCCGACCTGGGCATCACACCGGCACCCCACGGCGACCTCACCGCCTGGTTCGGCCAGGGCGTCCTGCTGCTGAACCGGGTGCTCACCGTGCGGCCGGGGGCGTCCGCGTCCCACCGCGGTCGGGGCTGGGAGGAGGTCACCGACTGCGCCATCGACGCCCTGGCCGGCCGCGGTGGCCCGCTGGTGGCGATCCTGTGGGGCCGCGACGCCCAGAGCCTGGCGCCCCGGCTCGGCGACACCCCGTGCCTCCGATCGGCCCACCCCTCCCCCATGTCGGCGGACCGGGGGTTCTTCGGTTCGCGGCCGTTCAGCCGCGCCAACGAGGCGCTGGTGGCCCAGGGTGCCGATCCGATCGACTGGGCGCTGCCCGGCTGAGGCGTCCGGGCACCACGCGGGACGCTCCACCGCGCCCCGCCATCCGCCCTTGTTGCAGCCGGTTTCCTCTGCTCGGGGGCCACTGAATCGTTGCCGAAGTACAACGCAGTGCAACCCCCGTGCGGGGCGGCCGAACGCTGTGTTACCCATGATCCATCACCGACGATGAACCCACCGGAGGAACAGCCATGACGCAGCACCCGGACGCCGCCCAGCCGCTCGTGGACTTCGCGCCCACGAAGGACCACTTCATCGGGATCGACTCCGACGGGTGCGCGATGGACGCGATGGACATCAAGCACACCGAGTGCTTCACCCCCTGTTACATCAAGCACTGGGATCTGCAGCCCGTGTCGACCCTCGCCCGCCAGACCGCCCTGTTCGTCAACCTCGGCTCGGTCACCCGCGGGCTGAACCGCTGGGTGGCCCTCAAGCAGGTGCTCGACCTGCTGCGGGACCGTACGGAGGTCGCCGAGCGCGGCATCACCATCCCGCCCTACCCCGAGCTGGACGCCTTCCTGGCCGCCCCCGGTTACCCCCTCTCGGACGTCGGCATCGCCGCCTACGCCGCCGACCACCCGTCGCCGACCATCGACCGGGCGATCCGCTGGGGCAACGCCGTGAACGTGGCGATCGCCGACATGGTGCACGGCTGCGGTCCGTTCCCCGGCGTCCGCGAGGCCTTCGAGGCGATGCAACCCCACGTGGACGCCATGACCGTCTCGGCCACCCCCCTCCACGCGCTCACCTACGAGTGGAACGCCCATGACCTGGCCAAGTACATGAAGGTCATCGCCGGCCAGGAGATGGGCAGCAAGGCCGAGCACGTGCAGTACGCCGCCACCGGCAAGTACGACGCGGACAAGATCCTCCTCATCGGCGACGCCCCGGGTGATCGGGACGCCGCCGCGAAGGCCCGCTGCCTCTACTACCCGATCCTGCCCGGCAACGAGACCTTCGCCTGGCGGCGGTTCACCGCCGAGGCCCTGCCGCGGTTCCTGGCCGGCACCTTCGCCGGCGACTACCAGACCATGCTCATCGAGGAATTCAACAGCTACCTGCCCAGCGAGGTGCCGTGGGAAACGATCTCCGGCGAGCGCCGCGTGCCCGTCCCCACCGTCAAGTGACCGTCCCCACCCTGAAGTGAGAAGAGGAACCCACCATGCCCGAACGCGTTGACCTCACCGCCAGCCCCTACCACCTCGACGAGTCCCAGATCGCCTGGGTCGAGGACACCCTCGCCGCCATGACGCTCGACGAGCAGGTCGGGCAGCTCTTCACCAACCTGTTCTTCTTCGGCACCGACAGCTTCTCGGGCAACGACTACACCGCCGAGGAGATCATCGAGAAGTTCCACATCGGCATCGCCCGCTACCACGGTGGCTCCTCCGACAAGGTGCAGGACCTCCTCAACCGGCTCCAGAGCGCCTCGAAGATCCCCCTGCTCATCGCGGCCAACTGCGACTCCGGCGGCAATGGCGCGATGAGCGATGGCACCTACATCGCGTCTGGTGCGCAGACGGAGGCGTCCGGCTCGGTGGAGGTGGCCCGCAACGCGGGGTACGTCTCCGGGCGCGAGATGAACGCCATCGGTGCGAACCTCAACTTCGACCCGTGCGTCGACATCCTGGTCAACTGGCGCAACACCATCGTGAACACCCGCGCCTACGGCACGACGGCGCAGGATGTCATCAAGTACACGATTCCGTTCGTGGAGGGGCAGCGAGAGTCCGGCGTCCTGACCTGTGTGAAGCACTGGCCGGGTGACGGCACCGAGGAGCGCGACCAGCACCTGGTGCTCGGCGTCAACGAGCTCTCCCCCGCCGACTGGGATGCCTCCTTCGGCGAGGTCTACCGCGCCCACATCGCCAACGGCGTCGAGATGGTCATGGCCGGCCACATCGCGCTGCCGTACTACTCCCAGAAACTCAACCCCGAGTTGGCGGACGCCGACATCCTGCCCGCCACCCTCGCCCCCGAGCTCCTCAACGGCCTGCTCAAGACCGAGCTCGGCTTCAACGGCGCCGTCATCACCGACGCCTCCCACATGCTCGGCATGACCTCGGCCATGCGGCGGGAGGACTACGTGCCCGCCGCCATCGCCGCCGGTTGCGACGCCTTCTTGTTCTTCAACAACCTCGAGGAGGACTTCGGGTTCATGAAGGCAGGCGTCGAGAACGGCGTCATCACCCGCGAGCGCCTCGACGACGCCAACCGTCGCGTGCTGGGCCTCAAGGCCAAGCTCCGCCTCCACGAGAAGCAGGCCGACGGCACCCTGCTGCGGACGCCGGCCGACCTCGAGGTCGTCGGCTGCGAGGAGCACCTCCGCATGCGCAACGAGGCGGCCGACCTCGGCGTCACGCTGGTCAAGAACACCCTCGACCAGCTGCCGCTCAACCCCACCGACCACCGGCGCATCCGCCTGTACCACCTGACCGGCGAGGTTGGGGGCATCACCGGCGGTGGCGAGCCCGAGATGTTGAACTTCTACATCGCCGAGCTGACGCGGCGCGGCTATGAGGTGACCGTCAACGACGGCGCCACCCGCGTCAAGGGGGCCACCCTCGCCTACCGCGACCAGACGGACGCCGCCCTGGTGCTCGCCGAGGTCATCGGCTACGGCGCGCAGAACAACTACCGCATCCAGTGGAAGACCGCGATGAGCAACGAGGTGCCGTGGTACGTCTGGGAGGTGCCGACGTTCATGGTGAGCCACAACTTCACCACCCACCTCCATGACGCGACGATGGTCAAGTGCTACGTGAACGCCTACCACCCCAACGAGGCCAACGTGCTCGCCACGCTCGACAAGCTGGAGGGCAAGAGCGCGTTCCGGGGGACGCCGAACGAGCTGGTCTGGGCGGAGAAGTGGCAGGCGCGCCTCTGACCGCGTCCCGCTGACGCCCCCCGCGACCGCCTGCCCACGCCCCCGTTCGCCCTCGGGACGGCCCGCCGACCAGCGGTCCGGCCCGAGGGCTACACTCCCTGCAGCGGACAGACGCCGTGACCGCTCGACGTGGGTCGCGGTACGGGCGTCGTCCGCACCGGCACCGGAAAGGTCACGCCCATGCCCGTCGTTTCCCCGCTCGTCTGGGGCGGCACGATCGTCCTCATCGCGGCGTTGCTCGCCTACGACTTCGTCTTCCACGTCCGCAAGGCGCACGTCCCGACGATCAAGGAGGCCGCGCGCTGGACGGCGCTGTACGTGATGATCGCGCTGACGTTCGGCCTGTGGATCTGGTTCCACCTCGGGGGGACCTACGCCGTCCAGTACTACGCGGGGTACATCACCGAGCTGAGCCTGTCGGTGGACAACCTGTTCGTGTTCCTCATCATCATGAGCTCGTTCAAGGTGCCCCGCGCCTACCAGCAGAAGGTGCTGATGTTCGGCATCGTGGTGGCCCTGGTGTTCCGGACGGCGTTCATCCTGCTGGGTGCGGTGGCCATCAACAGCTTCGCGTGGGTGTTCTACCTGTTCGGTCTCGTGCTGCTCGTCACCGCCGGCAACCTGCTCAAGCCGGAGGGCGACGAGGACGACGAGGAGTCCGGCGAGGCCAACAACATCGTGATCCGCCTCGCGAGGCGGTTCATGCACACGTCGGACCACTACGACCAGGACAAGGTCTTCACCGTCCAGAACGGCCGCAAGGTCTTGACCCCGATGGCCCTCGTCATGGTCGCCATCGGCGGCACCGACATCATGTTCGCCCTGGACTCGATCCCCGCCATCTTCGGCCTCACCCAGGTGACCTACCTCGTGTTCACCGCGGTGGCGTTCTCGCTGCTCGGCCTGCGCCAGCTCTACTTCCTCATCGACGGCCTGCTCGACCGCCTGATCTACCTCAAGTACGGCCTCGCCGCGATCCTGGCGTTCATCGGCGTCAAGCTCATCCTGCACGCCCTCCACGAGAACAACGTGCCGTTCATCAACGGCGGTGAGCCCGTCCACGTCGTCGAGGTCACCACCGAGCTGTCGCTGCTGGTGATCGTCGGCGCCCTGGTCATCGTCATCATCGCGTCGCTGTTCTCCCCCAAGGGCAAGGCGCTCACCACCATCAAGAACACCCGCCGCCACGCCCGGCAGTACCTCGACACGTCCTTCGAGGCGGACGCCGCGGTGCGCGAGCAGAACTACCTCCGGTTGCTCGAGGAGGAGGACGCCCTCCTGGCGCTGCCGCCCAAGGGCCGGCAGCTCATCCACGACGAGCAGGAGCTCCTGACCCTCCTGGACGACGCCCACGCCACCCACGACCGCTACATCGCCGCCAACCCCACCCGCTTCCCCACCGGCGACCCCACGGCCGGACGCCAGCGGCTCGACACCGAGGCCTACCGCACCGCCCTCGACAACCCGGACGCCCTCGAAGGCGCCAACCCCGAGGACTGACACCACACCCACCACCGCTGGAGGGGACCCGATGAACCGTCTGCTCAACGCCTTGGCGAAGAACGACCGCGTGAAGGAGTTCGCGCTCGGCTTCCCCCCGGCGCGGGCGGTCGTGGACCGCTTCGTGCCCGGGGAGACCACCGACGACGCCATCGCGACCGTGGCGCGGCTCCGCGACGCCGGGCTGTACGCCACGGTGGACCACCTCGGTGAGTACGCCGACCGTCCCGAGGCGGTCGAGGCCCAGGTGGCGGAGTACCTGACGTTGCTCGAGCGGCTCGGGGCGGCGTCCCTGACGAGCCACGCCGAGGTGTCCGTCAAGGCCAGCGCGCTGGGGCTGGGCCTGCCCGACGGTGAACGCGTTGCCCTGGAGAACGCGCGGCGCATCTGCGCGGCCGCGGACGCGGTGGGCACCACGGTCACGATCGACATGGAGGACCACCGCGACACCGACGCGACGCTGCGGCTGCTCGCGGCGTGCCGGGAGGACTTTCCCGCCACCGGCGGCGTCCTGCAGGCCATGCTGCACCGCACGCCCGAGGACTGCCGCCGGCTGTCGGGCCCCGGATCGCGCATTCGCCTGTGCAAGGGCGCCTACGACGAGCCGGCGTCCCTGGCGCACGCCACGACGCCGGCGATCCGGCAGGCGTACCTGCGGTGCCTGCGCATCCTGCTGCGTGGCGAGGGCCACCCGATGATCGCGACGCACGACCCGGTGCTCATCGAGGCGGCGCTGGGGTACCTGGAGCTGGTGGACCGGCCGCCGAACGCCCACGAGTTCCAGATGCTGTACGGCGTCCGGCCCGCCGAGGAGCGCCGCCTGGCCGCCGTCGGCCACCGCGTCCGGGTGTACGTGCCCTACGGCACCGACTGGTACGGGTACTTCATGCGGCGCCTCGCGGAGAAGCCCGCGAACCTCGCGCTGCTGGGACGGGCCCTGGTCGCGCGGCGCTGAGACCCCGGTTCCACCCCGGTCCCCCCTTGCCAGAGGTTGAATCCGGCCCGGTGATGCGACAGGCTGTGCCCGCACGCGCGGCGCCTGACCGCGCGCGAGCAAGAGAGGGGACGGCCATGGGCCTGTTCGACCTGTTTCGCCGCGAGAACGTGGCGGTCACCCGTTCGGCGCTCGACGAGGCCAACGATCCCGACGGCACCAGCGACTCGATCTCGCAGCTGATCCAGCAGCTCACCGGCGTGGGCATCGACGGCGTCGGCCCGTTCGACTCCGCGACCAAGGTGGCCCGCGACGCGCTGGCCCGCGAGAACGGCGACGTGGAGAAGGCCATCCGCCGCGTCCGCGGCCAGCACCAGCGCCTTGCCGGCGCCGGCGGTTTCATCACCAACCTCGGGGGCTTCGCGACCATGCTCGTCGCCGTGCCCGCCAACGTGTTCCAGTTCTACGTGCTGGCCACCCGCATGACGGCCGCCACCGCGCACCTGCGCGGCTACGACCTCTCCGACGACCGCATCCGGACGGCCGTCCTGCTGACCCTCGTGGGGTCGAACAGCACCGACATCCTGTCCCGGGCGGGGCTGCCGGTGACCGGCGGCGCCGCCGTCGCGTTCGCCAGCAGCTCGCTGCCGCGCGCCGCGCTCATGGTGGTGCAGAAGGCCGTCGGCTTCCGCATCCTGCGCACCGCCGGCACGCGGATCTTCTCCCGCGCCGGGCGGCTCGTGCCGGTGCTCGGCGGCGCCATCGGCGCCGGCGTCGACCTCGCGATGATGACGTCCATCGCCGACCAGGCCCACCAGGAGTTCCCGCCCCGCTGAGCCCTGCCCCCGGGGGTGCTGGCCCCGTGGAGACGCATTTGGACCCGAGGAAATGGCGCCATGGCGCCATTTCCTCGGGTCCAAATGCGATTCCCGGAAGCGTCAGAGGGACGCGGCGCGGTCCAACCCGGCGAGGACGTCGGCGACCAGGTCGTCGGCGTCCTCGATGCCGATGCTGAAGCGCACCAGGCCCGGGCGCAGCCCGGCGGCGGCCTGCACGTCCAGCGGCATGGCGGCGTGTGTCATCGACGACGGGTGGCACACCAGCGACTCCACGCCCCCCAGCGATTCGGCCAGGCTGTAACACGTCAGCCCGTTCACCAGTGCGGCGACGGCCGGCTCTCCCCCGGTGACCTCGAGCGACACGATGGCGCCGAAGCCGTCCATCTGCCGTGCCGCCAGCGCGTGGCCGGGGTGATCGGGCAACCCCGGGTAGTAGAGGCGGTCGACGGCCGGGTGCCCCGAGACGGCGGCCACGAAGGCCGCGGCGTTCTCCAGGTGCTGGCGCATCCGCACATGGAGTGTCCGCAGCCCCCGCAGGGTGAGGTAGGAGTCGAAACCCCCACCGGTGACGCCGAGGCAGTTCGCCCACCAGCGCAGTTGCTCGGCCAGCGTGGCGTCCGCGGCCACGGCGACGCCGCCGATGACGTCGGAGTGCCCGTTGAGGTACTTCGTCGAGGACTGCACGGCCACATCGGCGCCCCAGGCGAGCGGCTGCTGCACCGCGGGGGAGCAGAAGGTGTTGTCGACGGCGACGAGCGCGTCCACCGCGTGGGCGGCGGTGACGAGCGCACCGAGGTCGGAGATGCCGAGCAGCGGGTTCGAGGGCGTCTCGATCCACAGCAGGTCGGGCGCGACCTCGCGGACGCGAGCGGCGGCGTCCGGCGCCGTCAGGTCGGTGAGCTCCAGCGTGAACTGACCGCGGGAGGCGAGGGCGTCCAGCAGCCGCCACGTGCCGCCGTAGGCGTCGTGGGGGGCCACCACCGTGCCGCCGGTGGGCACGCAGGCGAACAGGGCGGTGGTGATCGCCCCCATGCCCGACCCGGTGACCACCGCGCCCGCCCCGCCGTCGAGCTCGGTGAGCGCGTCGGCCAGCAGGGAGCGTGTCGGGTTGGCCGAGCGGCTGTAGTCGAACGGGCCCGGCTGGCGCAGCCCGGCGAAGCGGTAGTTGGTCGACAGGTAGATCGGCGGCACGACCGACCGCTGGCCGGTGTCGCTGTCGATGCCGGAGCGCACCCCAGCGGTCGCGCGTGAGCGTGGCACGCTGCCTCCTCGAGCCGTTTCGCGTGGGGTCCCATCCTCCCCGACGGGCGGCGGGGCGCCAAACTTCGTCCACGCACCGCCCGTGGTGCTGGCGCGTCGCGCCGGGGCGGGGGTACCGTCCCGGCATGAAGCTCTCCGACGTGATCAAGAGCAAGGGCAACGCCGTCGTCACCCTTTCCCCCGACGCGAGCGTCGCCGACCTGGTGGCCCTCATGGCCGAGCACAACATCGGCGCGGTCGTGGTCTCGGCCGACGGCCACCACATCGACGGGATCGTCAGCGAGCGCGACGTCGTCCGCGGGCTCGCCGCCTCGGGCCACGGCATCGTGGACGCCACCGTGCGCGAGCTGATGACCGGCGAGGTCGTCACCGGTACGCCGGAGGACCCGATCGAGGAGACCGCCCACGTCATGACCGACAAGCGCGTCCGCCACATCCCGATCGTCGTCAACGGCGAGCTGGCCGCCCTGGTGTCCATCGGCGACGTCGTCAAGTACCGCATCGACCAGCTGACCGACGAGCGCAATCACCTCCTCGGCTACCTGCACACCTGACGTGGGGGTCGTCCGCACGGTCGTCTGGGTCGATGGCCTCGTCCAGGGTGTCGGTTTCCGCTGGTGGGTGGCCGGCGAGGCGGCGCGGCTCGGGGTCGTCGGCTCGGCCGAGAACCTCGCCGACGGCCGGGTGAGGGTGGACGCCCAGGGCCCGTCCGAGGCCGTGGACGCCCTCGTCGATGCGCTGATCGCGCCGGGGGGTGCGCGTGGGGGCGGACGCCGGCGTCCGGGCCACGTGAGCGGGCACCTGGTGGAGTCGCGGCGTCCCGATGATCGGCTGACCGACTTCACCACCGGCTGACCCGAGCCCACCCGAGCAGGCGCCGACCCATCCACAGCAAACACACAGCGGGTGCCCAGCCGCCACCCACAGGAAACGGACAGGATGGAGCCATGAGCAGCACTGAGCGCGAGCAGTTGACCCGTCCCGACGGTACCCCCATCCGCGTCCTGACCGTGGACGACGAACCCAGCCTCACCGAGCTGCTGAGCATGGCGATGCGCTACGAGGGGTGGGACGTGACGACCGCCGCGTCGGGCACGGGCGCCGTGCAGGCCGCGCGCGACGCGCGACCCGACGCCATCGTGCTCGACATGATGTTGCCGGACTTCGACGGCCTGGAGGTGATGCGACGCATCCGCACCGAGCAGCCCGACGTGCCCGTGATCTTCCTGACGGCCAAGGACGCGGTGGACGACCGCGTGCAGGGCCTCACCGCGGGTGGCGACGACTACGTGACCAAACCATTCAGCCTCGAGGAGCTGATCGCACGACTCCGCGGGCTGCTGCGTCGCTCGGGCGCGACGACGGCGCGTCCGGGGCCGGAACTGGTCGTGGGCGACTTGGTGCTCGACGAGGACTCCCACGAGGTGACCCGGGCCGGCGAACAGATCCAGCTCACCGCCACCGAGTTCGAGCTGTTGCGCTACCTGATGCGCAACCCGCGCCGGGTGCTCTCGAAGGCGCAGATCCTCGACCGCGTCTGGAACTATGACTTCGGCGGCCAGGCCAACGTGGTGGAGCTCTACATCAGCTACCTGCGCAAGAAGGTCGACGCCGGCCGGGACCCCATGATCCACACGCTGCGGGGCGCCGGCTACGTGCTGAAGCCGGCCGGGGCATGAGCCGCGCGGCCCGCGTCACACCGTTGGGGCGCGGCACGCTGGCCCGGCAACTGGTGCTGCGCACCACCGCGCTGGTGGCCGTGATCGCCGTCTTCCTCTCCGCGCTGACGGCGCTGGCCATGCACCAGATCCTGGAGAACCAGCTCGACCAACGGCTGGCCTCCTACGCGACGCGCGACTTCGGTGACGCCGACAACGACGGCCGCATCCGGCCCGGCCCGGGTGGCCCCGGCCAGACCGAGGGCCTGCTGGTGTTCGCCGTCCACGGCAGCCAGGTCGTGGGGTACGTGCAGGAGGACCAGAGCCGCGCCGCGCTGCCCGACGCCGCGCTGACGCAACTCACCGCGCTCGAGACCGGCCGCACGCCCCGCTCCGTGACGGTCGACGGCGTCGGTGGCTACCGGATCGTCGTGCTGGCCTCCGGCGACTCGCGGGTGGCCATCGGCCTGCCCACCGCTGAGCTGACCGCCTCCATGGTCTCCATCGTGGCCGCCGCGGCGCTGCTCACCGCCCTGGCCATCCTCATCGCCTTTCTCGCCGCCCGCCAGGTCGTGGAGCGCAGCCTCGTGCCGCTGGCGCGGCTCGCCGGCACCGCCCACCAGGTGTCGTCCATGCCGCTCGACTCCGGCGACGTGGCGCTCGGCGTCCGGGTGGCAGCGGCGGACACCGACGCGCGGAGCGAGGTGGGCCAGGTCGGCCTCGCGTTCAACCACATGCTCGACAACGTCGAAGGGGCGCTCGCGGCACGCCAGCGCAGCGAGACGAAGGTGCGCCAATTCGTGGCCGACGCCAGCCACGAACTGCGCAACCCGCTGGCCGCGATCCGGGGTTACGCCGAGCTGACCCGCCGCCACCGCGACGAGCTGCCCCCCGACACCGCACACGCCCTGACCCGCATCGACTCCGAGTCGGCGCGCATGTCGACGCTCGTCGAGGACCTCCTGCTGCTGGCCCGGCTCGATTCCGGGCCGAACGTCCAGCGCACCACGGTCGACCTCACCGAGTTGGTCGTCAACGCCGTGTCGGACGCCCAGGCGGCCGGCCCCGACCACGACTGGGCCGTCAGCGTGCCCGACGAGCCCGTCACCGCCGTGGCCGACCCCCACCGCCTGCACCAGGTGCTCGTCAACCTCTTCGCCAACGCCCGCACCCACACGCCGCCCGGCACGTCGGTACACACCAGCCTGACGGTCGAGGGCGACGACGTGGTGATCCGCGTCGCCGACGACGGCCCCGGCATCCCGGACGCCGTCCGCGCCACCTTGTTCGAGCGGTTCACCCGCGCCGACACCGCCCGGGTGCGTGCCAGCGGCACCTCCAGCACCGGGCTCGGCCTGGCCATCGTCGCTGCGGTCGTCTCCGCGCACGGGGGCACCGTGGCCGTCGAGTCCGGTCACGTCCGCGGCGCCACGTTCACCGTCCGCCTGCCCCGCGGGGCGTGAGGCCAGGGACGTGTCCGAGGGGCGACACGCCGTGTCCGTGCACCGGCCGCGTCCGGCCGACGCGCGGCTGCCCCACTAGCGTGTCCGATGTGATCGTGACGTTCACCGCGAACCCGAGCCTGGACCGGACGGCGCTGCTGGCCGGCCCGTTGGAGACCAGCGTGGTCAACCACGTGGTCTCCAGCTCGGCGCACCCGGGGGGCCGCGGCGTGCAGCTCTCCGGCACGGTGCACCGGGCCGGACGCCCCACGCTCGCCATCTTTCCCGCCGCCAGCAACGACCCGCTGGTCGCCGCCGTGCGCGCCACCGGCATCCCGTTCCGCACCATCCCCATCGGTCACCTGGCCCGCACGAACTTCACGATGGTGACCAGCGGGCTGTCCACGCTGATCCGCGAGCCGGGTCACCCACTGGCGCCCGAATCGGTGACCGCCATGGTGAGCACGATCATGGCGTCCAGCCCGGGTGCCGACTGGCTGGCGCTGTGCGGGTCGCTGCCCCCCGGGTCGCCCGCCGACCTCTACGTGCGGATGGGGCGCGCCGCCCACGGCGTCGGCGTCAAGGTCGCCGTGCAGACTTCCGGCGGCAGCCTCGACTCGGTGGTGTCCCACGCCGATACGGACGCCCCCGACCTGCTCACCATGAACATGCGCCAGTTCGCCGAGGTGACCGGCATCGACCTCACCGGCCTCGATGGCGACGATCGGGTGACCACGGCCGCCCGGCACATCCACGCCCTCACCGACGCGGGGCTGCCCCGCGTGCTGGTCACCCTGGCCGCCGACGGCGCGCTGCTCGCCACGCCCCACGGCCGGTGGTACGCGCGTTCGGAGGTCACCGCGACCGTCACGGCCATCGGACGCGGCGCCGCCGCGATGGGTGGTTACCTCATGGCCGAGATCGATGGGGCCGCCGAGCCCGAACGACTCCGCCAGGCCTTGGCCTACGCCACCGCGCGCAGCGGCAAGACCGGCTCGGAGGCCCCGAGCCCCGCCGACGCCGCCGCCATCGACGTCCTGGTGAGCGAGCTTCCCTCGTGAGCGGAGCTGCTGGGCTCCTGTGGTGAGCGGGTCACGACGCCCCACGGACCCCGGCTGACACTGACGCTCGTCACCTGCGCAGCGCGCGCAGGAGCCGCAGGCCCTTCGTCATCGTGGCCGCGAACTGCTCCTTGGTCTGCCCGGCGGGCGTGCCGAGGCCCAGGCCGCGCTGCGTGCCGACCGCCTGGGTCTCGGTGAACCGGAGCAGCCCCTCGGGCCCCTGCCGCCGGCCCAGACCCGAATCCCGCATGCCGCCCATCGGCGCGGCCATGGACGCGAACGTGGCCCCGATCGCCTCGTTGACGTTGACGGTGCCGGTGCGGATCCGGCTCGCCAGGGCGCGGCCGCGACGCTGGTCGGCGGTCCACACCGAGGCGTTGAGCCCGTGGACGGAGTCGTTGGCCAGGTCGACCGCCTCGTCTTCGCCGTCGAACGGGTACAGGGCCACCACGGGCCCGAACGTCTCCTCGCGCCAGCACGCCATGCCGGGGCGGACGCCCTCCAGGACGGTCGGCTCGTAGGACCAGGGCGCCAGATCGGGGCGCGCCCGGCCGCCCGTGAGCACCGTGGCGCCCTTGACCCGCGCATCCTCCACTGCGTCGGACACCTTGGCGAGCTGCGCCTCGCTCGTGAGGGTGCCCACATCGGGCTCCCAGGCCAGACCGACGCGCAGGTCGAGCGCGCGGACGGCCGCGACGAACCGGTCGCGGAAGTCGGCGTAGACCTCGCGCGCCACGTAGATCCGCTCGAAGCTGACGCACAGCTGCCCGGCGTTGGCGAAGCAGCCCCGCAGGGCACCGTCGACGGCGGCGTCCAGGTCGGCGTCCGCGCAGACGATCATGGGGTTCTTGCCGCCCAGCTCCAGCGATGCGCCGATGAGCCGCTGCCCCGCGCGGGCGGCCACGAGCCGGCCCGTGGGGGTGGAGCCGGTGAAACACACGTGGTCGGTGTGGTCGATGATCGCACCACCGATCACGTCACCGGGGCCGGCGACGATCTGCCAGGCGCCCTCGGGCACGCCGGCCTCGCGCAGCAACTCCAGACCGGCCAGGGCGCTGAGCATCGTCTGGGCGTCGGGCTTGGCGACCACGGTGTTGCCGGCCGCGAGGGCGGGCAGGCCGTCGCTGAAGCCCATGGTCAGGGGATAGTTCCACGGCGAGATGACCCCGACCACGCCCTTGGGGTGGTGGTGGACGTCGATGCGCGTGAGCACGGGGAACAGGCCCGGCCGGCGCTCCGAACGCAGGATGCGGGCCGCGTGCTGGCCGTAGTAGCGGGCCGTCATGGCGACGTGGAAGATCTCCTCGATCGCATCCCGGCGCGCCTTTCCGGTCTCGGCGACGATGAGATCGGCCAGCGGCGCCTGATGGGCCAGCAGCAGGTCGTGGAACTCCACCAGCCGCCTCCCCCGCGCCGCCGGGCCGAGCCCGGCCCACTCGGGCTGAGCTGCTTGTGCGACCGCGCAGGCCTGGGCGACGTCCGCCGGCGTCGACTGCGGGATCTCGGCGAGCGCGCTGGCGTCCAGCGGGGAGAAGGTGGCCCGGGTGGTGGCCCCCTCGGCGTGGACCAGCTGTGTGAGCCGGGCCACGGTCGCGGCGGGCAGGAGTCGGGTGGCAGAAACATGGGTCACGCCCCCACCCTAGGCGCGCCCTCCCGCGGGCCTTGGATCCGGCTCAGCCCGGATCGCCACGGACACACGATTCCAGCGCAGGATCTTCCACACGATCCCAGCACACGATGCGTGCGAAGGCCCTTGGGGGCCTGTTCGACGCATCGTGTGCTGGAATCGTGTGGAATGGGGGTGCACACGCCGACCCTGGAGGACCCATGACCACCCGCGCCGAACTCGCCCGCCTCGTCGACCACACGCTGCTCGCTCCCACGGCGACCCCCGCCGATGTCGCGGCCCTGGCTGCCGAGGCGGCCGACCTGGGCACCTACTCCATCTGCGTGTCCCCCTCGATGTTGCCGGTGGACGCCGACCTGGCCGAGGTGAAGCTCGCCACCGTGTGCGGCTTCCCGTCCGGCAAGCACACCGCCGCCACCAAGGCGGCCGAAGCGGCCGAGGCCGTGGCCCACGGAGCCGACGAGGTGGACATGGTGATCGACATCGGCCGCCTCCAGGCCGGCGACGCCGACCACACCGAGGCCGAGATCCGGGCGGTCCGCGAAGCCGCCCCCGCCCCGACGGTGCTCAAGGTCATCATCGAGTCGGCGGCGCTCAGCGACGAGGAGATCGTCGCGGCCTGCCGGGCCGCCGAGGCCGCCGGCGCCGACTTCGTCAAGACCTCCACCGGCTTCCACCCCACCGGCGGCGCCTCGGTGCACGCCGTCGAGCTGATGGCCGCCACGGTGGGCGGGCGGCTCGGGGTGAAGGCCTCCGGCGGCATCCGCGACTGGGAGACCGCCACGGCGATGGTGGCCGCCGGCGCCACCCGGCTCGGCCTCTCCGGCACCCGGGCGGTGCTCGACGGGGGCACTGCCGACGGCTACTGAGCCGTGCGCGACGAGGGGCCCGGACGCCGCGCGTCCGGGCCCCTCGGTTCGCTGAGCTCAGCTCACCGCTTCGCGCGCAGCGCCGCCTGGGCCGCCGCGAGGCGCGCGATCGGCACCCGGAAGGGCGAGCACGACACGTAGTCGAGCCCCACCGCGTCGAAGAACTCGATCGACGCCGGGTCACCCCCGTGCTCGCCACACACGCCCGTCTTGAGCTTCGCCTTGGTCTGGCGGCCCTTCTCGACCCCGATCTCCACCAACTGGCCCACGCCGGAGGTGTCGAGCGAGGCGAACGGGTTGGCCGCGATGACCTCGCCGTCCACGTAGGCCCCGAGGAAGCCGGCCTCCGCGTCGTCCCGGCTGATGCCGATGCCGGTCTGGGTGAGGTCGTTGGTGCCGAAGCTGAAGAAGTCGGCCTCGTTCGCGATCTCGTCGGCCACCAGGGCGGCGCGCGGGATCTCGATCATCGTGCCCACCGTGTAGTCCAGCGTCGCCCCGGCGCTCGCGAGCTCGTCCTCCACCGCCGCGACCACGATCTGGCGCTGGGTGCGCAGCTCGGACTCGAACGCGACCAGCGGAATCATGATCTCGACGCCGACGGTCTCGCCCTCGCGCTCCTGCACGGCGAGCGCCGCCCGGATGATCGCGCGCGTCTGCATGTCGGGGATCGACGGGTACAGCATCGCCAGCCGGCAGCCGCGGGTGCCGAGCATCGGGTTCTGCTCGTGCAACTTCTTGACCTGGGCGAGCGTGACGCGCTCGGCCTCCAGCTCGGACGCGTCGCCACCCGTGAGCTCCAGCTTCTGCACGAGCAGGCTCTGCTCGACGAGGTTGGGCAGGAACTCGTGCAGCGGCGGGTCGAGCAACCGGACGGTGACCGGCAGCCCCTTCATGGCCGTGAAGATGGCCTCGAAGTCCTTCTGCTGCATCGGGAGGATCTCGGCCAGCGCGGCGGCCCGCTGGTCCTCGTTGTCGGCGAGGATCATCTTGCGCACCGCGGGCAGCCGGTCGGCCGCCATGAACATGTGCTCGGTGCGAGCCAGGCCGATGCCCTCGGCGCCGAGCTCGCGGGCCTTCGAGGCGTCCTCGAAGTTCTCCGCGTTGGCGCGGACGCCGAGGCGCCGGGCCTCGTCGGCCCACGCACCCACCTTCTGGAAGTCCTCGTTGATGTCCGGCGGCACCAGCTCCAGCGCGCCGGCGAACACCTCGCCCGTCGATCCGTTCAGGGTGAGCACGTCGTCGCGGCCGTAGGTGGTGCCGTTGATCGACACCTTCTCCCCGACGGGGTCGATCTTGATGCCGGGCGCACCGGCGACGCAGGTGATGCCCATGCCGCGCGCCACCACCGCCGCGTGCGAGGTCATGCCGCCGTGCGCGGTGAGGACGCCCTGGGCGACCATGACGCCGTGGATGTCGTCGGGCGTCGTCTCGTACCGGACGAGGATGATCTTCTCGCCCTTGCCGCCCCGCTCGGCGGCGTCGTCGGCGTTGAACGAGAGCGCCCCCACCGCCGCGCCGGGTGACGCGGGCAGGCCCTTCACGATCGCGGTCTGCCCGTGCTCGGGGTCGATGCCCGGGTGGAGGAGGGCGTCCAACTGCGCCGGCTCGACGCGCAGCAAGGCCTCCTCGGTGGTGATCAGCCCCTCCTCGACCATGTCGACGGCCGTCTTGACGGCGGCGGCGGCCGTCCGCTTGCCGTTGCGGGTCTGCAGCATGTAGAGCTTGCGATCCTCGATCGTGAACTCCATGTCCTGCATGTCCTTGTTGTGCTGCTCGAGCTTCGTCATCGTCGCGAGCAGCTCGGCGAACGCCTCCGGCAGCACCTCCTCCATCTCCGCGAGGTTGCGCGGCGTGCGGATGCCCGCCACCACGTCTTCGCCCTGGGCGTTGGTGAGGAACTCGCCGTAGAGCTCCTTGCCGCCGGTGGAGGGGTTGCGGCTGAAGCAGACGCCGGTCGCGGACGTCTCACCGCGGTTGCCGAACACCATCTGCTGCACGTTCACGGCGGTGCCGAGGTTGCGGCTGATGCCCTGGCTCTTGCGGTACACCTCGGCGCGCGGGTTGAGCCAGCTCTTGAAGACTGCGTTCACCGCACGCAGGAGCTGCTCGCGCGGGTCGGTCGTCCAGTGGCCGCCCAGAGCCTCGTTGGCGAGATCCTTGAACTCGGCCGTGAGCTCGCGCAGGTCGTCGGCGGAGAGATCGGTGTCGAGCTCCGCCCCCTTGCGCTCCTTCATCTCGGTCAGCGCGTCCTCGAAGACGTGCGGGGCGATGCCCTCGACGACCTCGCCGTACATCTGGATGAAGCGGCGGTAGCAGTCCCACGCGAAGCGCTCGTTGTCGGCGAGCCCGGCGACGGCGTCCACCGTCTCGTCGGAGATGCCCAGGTTGAGGATCGTGTCCATCATGCCGGGCATGGAGAACACGGCGCCGGACCGGACGGACACGAGCAGCGGGTTCTCGGCCGAGCCGAGCTTCTTGCCGGTGCGCTCCTCCAGACGCGCGAGGCCGTCGGCGACCTGCTGGTCGAGCCCCTCGGGCCAGTCCCCGCCGTTGTTCATGGCGGCCACGCACGCCTGCGTGGTCACGGTGAACGCGTCCGGAACGGGCACCCCGATCTTCGCCATCTCGGCGAGATTGGCACCCTTGCCACCGAGCAGGGGCTTCAGCGAGATGTCTCCCTCGCTGAGGTCGTAGACGTACTTCGTCTCGGTCATCTGAACAGGTCACTCCTTCGTGCTCCGCCACGCCTCTGTGCGCGGGTCCCGTCGGCCGCCGGTGGGAGCAACCCGGCGGGCGTGTGACCCGGGGCCCACGGTAGTCGGTTCGCCCCGGCCGCCGCGAAACCCGCGTGACCTTCCATCAGGTGGACAGGCCCGGGCACGGAGCCACGGCCAAACGAAGGCAACCGCAACCGTCTTTTTCGTCACCTCTACTACACTCGGTCGTATGAGCGTGGACCCGGTTGCTTCACTGATCCTTGATGAGGCCGGGCCGCTCAGCGGGCGCGTGTTCGTGCTCGACGACGTGGACGGCGCCCTGACGCGCGAGGCCGTCCGCCAGGGCGCCGACGTCCGCGCCTGGTGCGACGACGTCCGCGACCAGGCCCAGCTCCCCCGCGCCCATGTCTTCGACGGGCTCGGCTCGGAGGACTGGGTGCCCGACACCGTGTTGTGGCGGCTCCCCAGGGCCGTGTCCGCGGTGGAGGACACCGCCGAGACCCTCGCCTGCTGGCTCCGACCCGCGGGCCGGGTCGTCGCCGGCGGACGCACCAAGCACATGACCCCCGCCCAGAACGACGCCCTCGGCCGCGCATTCCACGACGTGCGGGCCAGCCTCGGACGCCAGAAGTCCCGCGTGATCCACGCCACCGGCGCCCACCCCGTCCACCCACGCTGGCCGATGCGCCGCCACCTCCCCGAGGTCGACCTCACCGTCGTCGCGCGCGGCAACGTCTTCCACACCAACCGGCTGGACGACGGCACCCACCTGCTGCTGCGCACCCTCGGCCGCATCCTCCCCCCACCCACCGGGCCGACCCCGCCCCCCACGCGCGGCATCGCGATCGACTTCGGCTGCGGCTCGGGCATCATCGCCGCCTGGCTGGCCGTCCGTGGCTTCGCCGTCTCCGGCATCGACGTCTCCCAGCAGGCCCTGCAATCCACGCGGATGACCGCCGCCGTCAACCACGTCAGCGTCGGCACCCGCCGTTCGGACGGCTTCGGGCGGACGCCGGCCGGCGGCGCCGACCTCATCGTGAGCAACCCGCCGTTTCACCGCGGCGCCGCCAAGGACTCCACCCCATCGCTGGAGATGATCGAACGCGCCGGTGACGTGCTGCGCCCCGGTGGTGAGCTGTGGCTGGTGTTCAACAGCCACCTGCCCTACCTGCCCGCCCTGCGGCGCCACGTCGGCGTCACCACCATCGAGGCCCGGGACCGCACCTACCTCGTGACCCGCTCCCTCAAACAGCCCGAATCCCCCGAAGTCTGAGCACCCCGCCCGGACGCCGACCCGCGTGGGTGCGTCCACTGGTGGTCTCGGCGGCCGTCGCGGCGGCGTTCGGGCTGATGGCGCTCGCGCTCACCGGGGCGTCGTTGGCGAGGTGGGTCGTCGCCTTCGTGCCGTTGCTGGCCCCCGCCCTCGTCCTGGCGGCCCGGCGGCGGGAGCGGTCGGTGACCGGGGGCGCGCTGACCGTCGCGGCGGCGTCCGTCATGGCCGCCGTGGCCGCCCAACCCGACCCGTTCGCCTGGCCGAGCGCCCCCGACGCGGGCGCGACGCTGGTCGCGGTGCTGGGGTCGTTCGCCTACTTCTTCGGCACCGTCTGGTACGTGAAGACGACCATCCGCGAGCGCGGCTCGCGCGCGTACCTGGCGGCGTCCCTGGCCTGGCACGGGGCTGCCACGCTGCTCGCCGCGGGGTTGGCGTCCGCCGGCGTCCTGCCCGTCTGGTGGGCGGTGTTCTTCGCCGCCGCCACCGCCCGCGCCGCGGTGGTGCCGCGCCGCGTCCCGGCGTTGACGCCCCCACAGATCGGCCTGATCGAGATCGGGTTCTGTGCCGTGTTGGTGGCCTGTTTCGCCTGGTGGTGAGCCGCGAGGCGCTACCTTGCTCGCATGACCTCGGCGCGGCGGACCACGTGGGCCTTCGCCGTGGGCACGCTCGGGCGCGACTTCGTCTACACGATGGTCACGATGTTCCTGATCGTGTTCCTCACCGAGGTGCTCGACCTGGACGATGTGACGATGTGGGCCGTCAACGGCATCCTGCTGGCGGCGCGCCTGTTCGACGCGTTCACCGACATCATCATGGGCGGCATCGTCGACAACACGCGAACGCGCTGGGGGCCCTACAAGCCGTGGATCGCCGCCGGCATCGTGGCGTCGTCGGTGTTCGCGGTGCTGTTGTTCACCGATCTCGGGCTGCGGGGGCCGGCGTTCGTCGCGTTCTTCGCGGTGGTCTACCTGGGGTGGGGGCTGGCGTGGACGACCAACGACATCCCCTACTGGTCGTTGCTGCCGGCGCTGACCCTGGATCCCGGCGAGCGGGAGCGCATCGGTTCGCTCACGAAGGTCTTCGCCACGATCGGGTTGTTCGCCGCCGTCACCTCGGTGATCCCGGCGACGGCGGCGCTGGGCGGTGGCCCCGGGGCGTGGACGACCTTCATGGTGGTGGCCGTGCTCGCCACCATCGCGTTCCAGGCGGTCACGCTGGTCGGGGTGAGGCAGCCCGCCCACGTCCTGCCGCAGCAGCGCACGACGCTGCGCGAGCTGGCGTCCATCGTGCTGGGCAACGACCAGCTGGTGGTGACGTCGGTCACGATGATCCTGTTCACGACGGGGTACGTGACCACCACGACCTTCGGGGTCTACTTCTTCACCTACGCCTACCGCGACCCGGGCATGTACACCCCGTTCGCGGCGGTGCTGGGGGTGGCGCAGTTGCTGGGGTTCGCGCTGTTCCCGCTGCTGCGCCGGCGCCTGACCCGCCGCCAGCTGTTCACGACCGCCATGGCGATGTGCGTGGCCGGCTACGTGCTGTTCTTCTTCGCGCCGATGAACATCGTGCCCATCGGCATCGCCGGGCTGCTGCTGTTCGTCGCCAACGCGTTCATCGTGCTGCTCGTCATGATGGCGCTGACCGACTGCATCGAGTACGGCCAGTGGCGCACCGGACGCCGCAACACCGCGGTCACCTTCGCGCTGCAGCCGTTCATCAACAAGGTGGCCGGCGCGCTCGCGACAGCCGTGGTGGGCGCCACCGTGATCCTGACCGGCATCAACGCGGCGGCGACGCCGGACGACGTGTCGGCCGGGGGCCTGCTCGGCATGCGGATCATGATGATGGTCATCCCCATGCTGCTCGTCGTGGCCGCGTACCTCGTGCAGCGGCGCTGGTTCCGCATCGACGAGGCGTTCCACGCCCGCATCGTCGCCGACCTCGCCGAGCGCGGGGAGCTCGACCCCGCCTGAGTGGCATTGGGATCCCGCCCGCATGGGATGGGGATGCCGCCCGCATGGCGTTTGGACCCGAGGAAATGGCGCCATGGCGCCATTTCCTCGGGTCCAAATCCCAGGTGCGGCGGGTGCCCGTAGGCTTCCGGGCATGCGTCCTGACCAGCTCGAGTTGCTCCTGACCCCCTGTGCCCCCGCCGTCCACCCCGACGGCACGTGGGCCGTCGTCGCCGCCACCCGGCCCAGCTTCGCCGCCGACGCCTACGTCGGCCAGCTGTGGCGGGTCGACCTCAGCGGCACCGACGCGCCCCGCCGCCTCACCCGCGGCGTCAACGACGCCACCCCCCGGTTCAGCCCGGACGGCCGGCTCCTCGGCTTCCTGCGCGGCGACGCCGACGGCCGCCCGCAGGTGTTCGTCGTCCGCACCGACGGCGGCGAGGCCGCCCAGGTCACCACCGCCCCGATGGGCGTGGGCGCCTTCTGCTGGTCGCCGGACGCCGGCCGCATCGCGTTCGTCGCCCGCGTCGCCGAGGAGGGCCGCTACGGCACCGTCGACGGCGTCTCCCCCGCCCAGGAGGATCCCCGCCACCTCGCGGGCAACCAGATCCAGGCCAACGGACTCGGCTGGTCCACCGACCGGCGCCGCCGGTTGTTCGTCGTCGACGTGCCCGACCCGGACGCCGAGCCGCCCATCACACCCGTCGGACGCGCCGCCGCGGCCGTCGATGCCGACACACCGTTCTCGCCCGTCCCCACGGCGACCGAGCTGACCACGGGCGCCTTCGACGCCACCGATCCGGTCTTCAGCCCGGACGGTGCGTCGATCCTCTTCACCTCCGCCCGGGAGGCCGACCGGGACGAGACGCTGCGCACGGGAATCCACCGCGTCCGGCTCGCCGATGCCGCCCCGAAACCCGACGACGCGAACACGCCGGCCCCGGTCGAGCCCGTGGCCGTGGACGCGCGGCTCACGTTCGACCACGCCACCCCTTCCCGCGACGGCGCCACCCTGTTCTGCCTGGGCAGCGACCTCGGCGAGTCCGGGCTCGACTTCGTCGCCACCAACCAGGCGCTGTACGCCACCCCCGTCGACGGCGGGGAGCCGCGCCGCCTCACCGATCCGGCGACGGTCGAGTTGGCCAGCGCCCCGGTTCCGGTCGGCGACGACGCGGTGCTCGTGATCGCCGCGCAGCGCGGCACGTCCACGCTGCTCCGCGTGAGGGCCGACGGCACCGTCACCACCCTGCACGAGGGCCACCCGACCGTGCTGTGGGCCGAGCCGGTACCCGGGTCGGACGCCGTCGTCGCGACGGTCACCGACGTCGACACCCCCGGGGAGGTGGCACGCATCGACGGCGGCGGCGTCCGCCTGCTCACCGACTTCGCCGCCGGCCTGCGCGAGGCGACCACGATCGTCGAGCCGCGGGAGCTGGTGAGCACCTCACCGGACGGCCACCCCGTGCACGGCTGGACGCTCGTGCCCGAGGGCGAGGGGCCGCACCCGGTGCTGCTCACCATCCACGGCGGGCCCTACGCCAGCTACCCGAGCACCTTCTTCGACGAGTGGCAGGTGTTCGTGGCGGCCGGGTACGCGGTGGTCGCCTGCAATCCGCGCGGCGCGGCCGGTTATGGCGAGGAGCACGGCGCCGCGATCCGGTACGCCTTCGGTGACCTGGACATGACCGACGTCCTCGGCTTCCTCGACCACGCGACCGCGACCGTCCCGGGCCTGGACGCCGACCGCGTCGGCATCATGGGCGGCAGTTACGGCGGCTACCTGACGGCCTGGATCATCGCTCACGACCACCGGTTCGCCGGGGCGATCGTGGAGCGTGGGTTCCTCGACCCGGCGTCGTTCCTGGGGGCGTCCGACATCGGCTGGTTCTTCATGCCGCAGTACAACGGTGCCGACCTCGAGCAGCAGAACCGGCAGTCGCCGACGTTGCTGACCCACCAGGTGCAAACGCCGACGTTCGTCGTGCACTCCGAGCTCGACCTGCGCTGCCCCCTCGCGCAGGGGTTGCGCTACTACGCGTCGCTGAAGAGCCACGGGGTCGAGGCCGAGCTGCTCGTCTTTCCCGGCGAGAACCACGAGCTGTCGCGCTCGGGCACGCCGTGGCACCGGCGGCAGCGGTTCGAGAAGATCCTCGACTGGTGGGACAGGCACCTGCCCGTGTCGGCTGCTCGGGGGCGCGAGTAGGCTCCCAGGGGTGAGGAGTCCGGGCCGCACTCGGGCCACGGCGGTGGCCGTCCCGCTGTCCGTCGCCGTGGCGACGGTGGTGGGCGTCGCCGCCTGCGCTCCCCTGGCCTCCCCGGCGCCGAGCCCCAGCACCCCACCGCCGCCCGCGACCGCGTCGCCGACACCGTCCGCGTCCCCCTCGCCGGCGGAGGCCACGGTCGATCTCACCGAGCCCGGCGTCGCTCGCGCGGTGGTGGACGAGCTGCTGGCCGCGTCCGGCGCGCGCCGCGCGATCATGGTGTCGGTGTCGCGCACCGAGGCGTCCGTCGCCGTCGTGGAGGACGGCGTGGCCCAGACGTGGGCCTACCGCGACGGCACGATCGCGCCGGTGCAGTCCGACATCCACAACGTCGACCAGGCGACGTTCGTGCCGGACGACTACGCCCTGGACGACGTGGGCGCCCTGTTCCGCGCGGGCGTCGCGGTGTCGGGGTCCGACGCGGGGCAAGAGCTCCAGATCGTGGAGTACTCCGGCGGCCAGGTCTCCATGACCGTGACGACCAACCCGGAGTCACGCACCGTGTTCTTCCACCCCGACGGCACGCTGGTGCCGACGCTCGACTTCACCTCGGGCGACGGCGTCCGCACCGCCTACGAGGCCGCGGTGGGCCGGCGGGGCAGCGTGCTGCAGCTCGGCTTCGGCTCCGACCTCGGGGTGTACGCCGATGTCGTCGGCGACGAGCCGGGCACGATCACCCGGCACCAGCGCCCGGCCCGCACGCCGGTCATCGTGACCCAGCGCACCGAGGCGACCACGCTGCGGCCCTTCGACCCCGCGCTGGTCGACCCCGACGTGGTGTGGCAGGTGGTGGACGCCCGCCGCGACGCCGGGGCCTACACCTACGACCAGCCGTGGAGCTGCCTCGTCGACCGCCGCGAGGGCACCACCGCGCCGCGGTTGCACTGCACGATCGGCAGCGACACCGTGACCACGGATCTCACGGGCAGGCCCCTCCCCGGCTGACTGGCTCCCCGGCTGACCGGCCGGGCGCGGCGTCCGGCGGCGGACCGTCAGCCCATCGCCCCCGCGGAGAACGTGTTGCAGCGGTTCGGGTCGCCGGTCTCGTACCCCGTCCACAGCCACTGCTTGCGCTGTTCGGAGCTGCCGTGCGTCCAGTTCTCGGGCGTGACCGTGCCCTGCATGGTTTCCTGGATGTGGTCGTCGCCGACCGTCTCGGCCGCGTCGATGGCCCGGTTGAGGTCGTCCTGGGTGATCTGCGCGATGGGCCCGTCGGGGTCGTTGTCGGCGAACCGGAACCACACGCCGGCGTAGCAGTCGGCCTGCAGCTCGAGCCGCACGGCCGGGGAATCCGGGCCGGTCGTCTGCCCCTGGCGCTGCACCTGCTCCATCGTCCCGGTCAGGTTCTGGATGTGGTGGCCATACTCGTGGGCGATCACGTAGGCCTCGGCGGCGTAGCCACCCTCGGCCCCGAGCTGCGCCAACAATCCCTCGAAGAACGACGTGTCGAGATACACGTACTGGTCGGCCGGGCAGTAGAACGGGCCGACATCGGAGGTGGCCTGGCCGCAGGCCGTCTGCACGCCCTGGCTGAAGGTGCGCGTCTCGGTGACCTGGTAGCCCGGCAGCGCCTGCGTCCAGTAGGCCTGGATGGAGTTCGTGTAGGCCACCCACCGGCACTCCGGGTTGGCCTCGATGTCGGCCCCCGTCTCACAGTCGGCGTAGGCGTCGGTCGTGCCTGCCCCCGAGCCGGTGCCGGTGGAGCCGCTCGTGCCGGTCGTCGTGCCCGTGCCCCCGCCCAGCAGGTCGCCCGGGTTGAAGCCGAACAACAGGGCGAGGATCACGATGATGATGCTCGCGCCGCCGCCCACGGCGATGCCGCCGCCGCGCCCGCTGCGGCCGCCGCCCCCGGAGGAGCGCACCTGCGACGAATCCAGGCGGGCATTGCGATTGAACTGCACCGTTGTCCTCCTCGGTCGGGCTCAGTGCTCGGAGCATAGCTGCTCGCCGCGGCACGACACCATGCCCCGCGCGGGTGGCACCACGCCGCCCGGAGGTGTTTGGTTCAGCCGCACGGGCGCGCCAAGATGGGACGGGTGCAGATCGTGGGTGTGGAGGTTCCGGGTGGAAACCCCGCCCTCAGCACCTTGCTCGGCCACGGGCAGGACCCCTACCAGCTGGCCTGGGAGGAGGGTTACCGCGTCCTGCGCCCGCTGAGCGCCACCGGCATGGTGGACGACCTGACCGTCACCCTCCTGGTGATGCCGCACCGACGCCCCATCACCCCCCGCGGCCCGCAACGCACCCGGACGACCCTCCGCAAGGACGAGCCGGTCGTGGACCCCGTCGTCCGCCAACGGCTGGCCGCCTACGCGATCGTGGTGTCCGACCGCGGGGTGCTCGCCACCGAGTTCTCCGACCGGACCGCCGTCCCCGGCATGTGGGGCCTGCCCGGCGGCGGCATCGATCCCGGCGAGAACCCGGCGGCCACCGTGCAGCGAGAGGTGTTCGAGGAGACGGGCCAGGACATCGAGGTGGTCCGCTTCCTCGATCTCCAGTCCGACCACTGGATCGGTCACTCCCCCACCGGCGTCGTCGAGGACTTCCACGCCGTCCGCCTCATCTATGCCGCCCACTGCCACCACCCCGCCGATCCGGTCGTCCACGACGTCGGCGGGACGACGTCCGGCTCCCGCTGGGTACCGGTGGACGCCCTGCGCGACGTCGACTGGATCAACGGCTCCCGCGCCCTGCTCGGCAAGCACGCCAAGGCCGTCCTGCACGGGTGGCGCACGCGCTGAGGCGCGAACGCCGACGGCCCCCGCACCACGAGGGTGCGGGGGCCGTCTGCGTACCGGGAACGCTCAGCTCAGTTGCTGCGGAAGTAGCTGAGCACGCGCAGGATCTCGGTGTACAGCCAGACCATCGTGACGGTCAGGCCGAACGCCGCGCGCCACGACTCCGACGCCGGCAGGCGGTTGCGGACGCCCTGCTCGATGTAGTCGAAGTCCATGATGAGGTTGGCCACCGCGAGGAACAGGGCGACGATCGAGATGATCCAGGCCAGCGGGCCGGCCGCCGCACCGATGCCGCGCAGGCCGGTGTCGACACCGAACAGCGCGAGGCCGAGGTTCACCAGCACGAGGCCGGCGAACGCGAAGGTGCCGATCGTGATGATCTTGCGGAACTGGCTCGTCACCTTGATGCGCAGGAACTTGTAGGCGGCCAGGGTGGCGGCAGCCGCCACGAACGTGGCGAGCACGGCCTGGACGACTATGCCGTCGTAGAGGTAGTTGAACATGGCGCTGAACGCGCCGACGAAGACGCCCTCGACGATCGAGAACAGCCCCACGAATGCCGGGCTGATCTGGCGGCGGAACGACACGAACAGCACGACGACGAACGTCATGAGGCCCGACGCCAGGGCGACCGGAGTGACCAGGCTGATGGGCAGGAACAGGAAGGTCAGCGCCGCGACGAGGAACACCGAGCCCATCATGATGGCGGACTTGGTGATGACGTCGTCGATGGTCATGACGCCGGCCGGCGGCGGGGTTTGCGGCGCGCCGTACGGCTGGCCGTAACCCTGCGGCTGGGCGTCGTAGGTGGGCTGGCCGTAGCCCTGCTGCCCATAGGTCTGCTGCTGCGTGGCGAACTGCTCGCTGCGTGCGAACACGGGGTTGGAACTGCGCATGTCTGGCCTTTCATCGGTCAGGATCGTGAACTCATTGTAGACAACGCTACCCAGACCCCCGGCATTCCACTCCGGGACCCAACCCCGTCGTCCCCGGCTTCCCCTCGACCTGGGGCAGCAGTCCACCGCACCGCTCGTCACGCGCACGATCTGCTCTCCACGCTCCGGGGCATCCCCCCGGGGGTCCCCATGCACCGTCGCCACTCCCACCACCGCCCTGCGGCGGGCCCCTATCCTTGCCCCAGCGGTGTTCCGCACCCCGCCGAAAGGTCCAGCCACCATGCCTCGTCCGCGCCCGTTCGCCCAGGTCGACGTGTTCTCCGCCCAGCCGTATCGCGGCAATCCGGTCGCGGTCGTTCTCGACGCCGAGGGCCTGTCCGAGGACGCGCTGCAGGCGGTCGCCCGGTGGACGAACCTCTCCGAGACCACGTTCGTGCTCCCCGCCACCACGGACGCCGCCGACTACCGGCTGCGCATCTTCACCCCCGGCGGGGAGCTGCCCTTCGCCGGGCACCCCACCCTCGGCTCGGCGCACGCCTGGCTGGAGCACGGGGGCACCCCCCGCGACGCCCACACGATCGTGCAGGAGGTGCCGGCCGGTTTGGTGCGGATTCGACGCGAGGGGGGCATCGTGTCCTTCGCCGCGCCGCCCACCCTGCGCAGCGGCGAGCTGGACGCCGCCGACCTGGCACGGATCGTCGCTGCGCTCGGCGTCCGCGCCGACCAGGTGCTCGCCCACCAGTGGGTGGACAACGGCCCCGGCTGGGCGGTCGTGCGGCTGGCAACCGCGCAGGAGGTGCTCGACCTCGACCCCGATCTGTCGCTCATCCCGGATGCGATGGTCGGCGCGATCGGCGCCCACCCGGAGGGCTCCGCGCACGCCTTCGAGATGCGCACCTTCGCCCCGGGCGTCGGGGTGGCCGAGGATCCGGTGTGCGGGTCGATGAACGCCTCGGTGGGCCAGTGGCTCGTCGGCACCGGCGAGGTCCGCGGCCCCTACCGCGTCACCCAGGGCGCCCGGCTCGGCCGGGCCGGGGACATCACGATCACCCCGGACGCCGACGGTGACGTCTGGGTCGGCGGCGCGACCACGACGCTGTTCCGCGGGACCGCCCTCCTCTGACGACGGCGACCCCACGCCCGCGACCACCCATCCGCCACCGACCCGGAAGAGAAGGACCCCATGACCCCGCCGCTCCTGGACTCACGGCTGCCGATCGTCGCCGCGCCGATGGCCGGCGGCCCCTCCACCGTCGCGCTCGCCCACGCCGTCGCCTCCGCCGGGGCCTTCGGGTTTCTCGCGGGCGGATACAAGTCGCCCGAGGCCCTGGCTGCGGAGATCGACCAGCTCCGCCCGCTGGGCGCCGGGTTCGGCGTCAACCTGTTCGTCCCCGCCGACGATCCGGTGGACGAGGCCGCCTTCGCCACCTACGCCGACGAGCTGGGGGCCGAGGCGGAGGCGTACGGCCTGGAGCTCGACCCGACGCCGTTCGCCGATGACGACCGGTGGGGCGAGAAGCTTGCGCTGCTGCTCGCCGAGCCGGTCCCGGTCGTGTCGCTGACGTTCGGCCTCCCCGATCCGGCCGACATCGCGGCGCTGCAGCGGGTGGGGACCCGGGTGCTGGCGAGTGTCACCACCCCGGGGGAGGCGCGGCTGGCCCGGGACGCCGGCGTGGACGGCCTCGTGGTGCAGGGGCCGGCCGCGGGTGGGCACTGCGCCACCTTCGACCCCACCCGCGTCCCCCCGCCGCAGCCCACCGCGGCCCTCGTCACTCAGGTGCTCGCCCACGGGGATCTTCCGGTGGTCGCCGCCGGCGGCGTCGACGGGCCGGACGCCGTCCGCGCGTTGCTGGACGCCGGCGCGGAGGCCGTCGCCGTCGGAACCCTGCTGCTGCGCACCGACGAGGCGGGGACCTCGGCGACGCACAAGCGGGCACTGGGCGATCCTGCCTTCACCGAGACGGTGCTCACCCGGGCGTTCACGGGTCGGCCGGCCCGGGCGCTGCGCAACGGGTTCACCGACCGGCACCCCGAGGGGCCGGGTGGCTACCCGGCCGTCCACCACCTCACCCGGGCACTGCGCCGGGCCGCGGCCGACGCCGGCGACGCCGACCGGCTGCACCTGTGGGCAGGGACGGGGTGGCGCAACGCCCCCACCGGCCCGGCCGCCGACGTCATTCGCCATCTCAGCGGCGGGGTCTGACCCTGTCACCCCGCACCCGGGCCTGAGCCTGGGCCTGGGCCTGGGCCTGGGGTGCCCCCGGCGGGATTCGAACCCGCACTCGGGCGGGTTTAAGCCGCCTGCCTCTGCCCTTGGGCTACGGGGGCCTGCGCGCCCAGTCTGTCACTGACGCACCGCGACTGCGGGCGCCCTCAGCCGCGCAGGAGGCCCAGGACGAGGCCGTCGAGGATGTCGGCCTCGCTCACGGTGAGGTGGACGCCGACGCGCTGCCCGACGCGCGAGCAGATCAACGCCCCGGCACAGATCACGTCGGCGCGGCCGGGCTGCATCGTCGGGAGCCCGAGCACGTCGGCGACCGGGGTGGTGAGCAGACGTCCGGCCAGCCCGTCGAGGTCGGCACGCGACACGACCGAGCCGTGGACGCGCGCGCGGTCGTAGGCGGGCAGCTCCTGGGCCAGGGCGGACAACGACGTGGCCGTGCCACCGACCCCGAACCAGGTGCGCGCTGCCGCGAAGTCGATGCCGCTGGCGTCCAGCAGGTCGTCGCAGTAGTCGATGGCCTCGGTGATCTCGTCACCGCTCGGCGGGTCACCGGGCAGGAAGCGCTCCCGGAGGCGCACCGACCCCATGTCCAGCGACGTGGCGGCGGCGATGCCCTCGGCGCCGCCCAGGACGAGTTCGGTGGAACCGCCGCCGATGTCCATGACGAGGGCGGGCGCGTCGGCGTCCGGCAGGGCCGTCAACGCGCCGGTGAACGACAACGACGCCTCCTCCTCACCCGAGATGACCTCCGGCGTCACGCCGAGGCGCTCGGCCACCC
This sequence comes from Propioniciclava soli, assembly GCF_038502305.1. Lineage (NCBI taxonomy): Bacteria > Bacillati > Actinomycetota > Actinomycetes > Propionibacteriales > Propionibacteriaceae > Propioniciclava > Propioniciclava soli. The sequence continues at coordinate 741,742 of NZ_CP115965.1, read as the reverse complement.
CGTCGAAGAAGGCGTCGCGGTTGCCTGCGTCCCGCGCGGCGGAGGTGGCCACGAACCGGAGCCGCTCGACGCCCAATCCGCGCAGCTGGGCCGCGTAGTCGTCACAGGCGGCGAAGGTGCGGGCGAGGGCGTCCGGGTGGAACTCCCCGGTGGCGTCCACGCCCTGGCCCAGACGGGTCAGCCGCAGGTCGCGGGCGAGCTCGGTGAACCCGCCGTCGGACGCCTGCGCCGCGAGCAGCCGGACGGAGTTCGTGCCGCAGTCGATGGCTGCGACACGGTCGGGGGTGGTCATGCAGGATCCTCCAAACAGGGGTTGGTCCAGAACGCGCCGAGGGCGTCCAGCGCCTCGTCGCCGAGCGGATTCACGCCGCGGCCGGCGGCCAGCGCATGGCCCACCAACACGTGCAGGCACTTCACCCGCGTCGGCATGCCGCCGGCGCTGGTGCCGGCGATCTCCGGCACGTCACCGAGCGCGGCCCGATCGGCCAGGTAGGCCTCGTGGGCGCGGGCGTGGCCCTCCGCCAGGGAGGCGTCCTCGGCGAGCCGGGCCGTCATCTGTGCCATCACCCCTTGTGCCTCCAGGGTGGAGCAGCCGGCGACCGCGCGCGGGCAGGTGAGGTAGTACGTGGTGGGGAACGGCGTGCCGTCGCTCAGCCGGGGCTCCGTGGCCACCACGCCGGGCTTGCCGCAGGGGCAGCGCCACGCGATGCCGGCGATGCCGCGCGGGGCGCGTCCGAGCTGGGCCGCCAGGACGGCGACATCGTCGGCGGAGGCAGGCTCGTAGGGTGGCACCGCATCAGCGTAGCCGCTGGCCGCCCAGCCCGGCCTCGGGGGACGGCCCGCGCAGCCCGGTCAGCGCGACGGCTCGGCCGCAGGGGCCTCGACGAGCGTGGGCTCGGCAGCGTCGGCCGCGGCGATGGAGCCGGCCAGATGGTCCCACCACCGCGCCTCCAGCCCGTGCGACGTGCCACCTTCCACGCCCTGGATCTCGACGCCGCCGGTCAGCACCTCCCCGTCGGTGTCGATCACGCGGTAGCCCACCTCGCCGGGCATGACCCACCCGAGCCGCTCGCGGGCCTGGGCGACGACGTGGGCCGGATCCTCCCAGCGCCCCAACCGCGCGGTCAGGTCGTCGACGGCAGCCTCGCGCTGAACGATCTGCTCCCGGGCGATCGCCAGCTGGCTCGACTGGACGAGGTAGACGCGCAGCGAGCCGGCGAACGACAGGCCCAGCACGACGAGGACGGCGAACAGCACCAGCGCGCGCCGCGTCACGTGCCATTGCCCCTTCGGACGCACCGCGCGGCCGAACCGCCGGGTGGCGGCCAGCGCGGTGGCGGCCCGGCCTGCGCGGGGCGTCCCGGTGGTGGCGGGCGGCGTCGGGGAACTGGCCTGCGGCGCGGCGGTGGCGCCGAACAGGCGGCGTCCGGGGGCACCGGGTCGCTTCGATCCGCGGCCGGGGCCCGCCGGCCGACGGGCCGGTCGTGCGTCGCGCGCCATGGATCCCCCCTCTCACCGGTTGCGCCCTCCAGCGTAGGCGGACGCCGGCGTCCGGTGAGGGCGCGACACTCGCCCAGACGCCGGACGTGGAGCCGGACGCACGAAACGGCCGGCCCCCACAGGGACCGGCCGCCTCGGTGGTTGATCTGCCGGATCAGCCCTTGAAGCGCGGGAACGCGGACCTGCCGGCGTACACCGCGGCATCCTCGAGGGTCTCCTCGATGCGGATGAGCTGGTTGTACTTCGCGACGCGCTCGGAGCGGGCCGGGGCACCGGTCTTGATCTGGCCGCAGTTGGTGGCGACGGCCAGGTCGGCGATCGTGACGTCCTCGGTCTCACCGGAGCGGTGCGACATCATGCAGCGGTAGCCGCTGCGGTGGGCAAGCTCGACGGCGTCCAGCGTCTCGGTGAGCGAGCCGATCTGGTTGACCTTGACGAGCAGCGCGTTGGCGGTGGCGGTGTCGATGCCGCGCTGCAGGCGCTCGGGGTTGGTGACGAACAGGTCGTCGCCCACGATCTGGATCTTCTCGCCCAGCTCCTGGGTGAACTTCTTCCAGCCGTCCCAGTCCTCCTCGTCCAGCGGATCCTCGATGGAGACCAGCGGGTACTTGGCGATCCATTCCGCGTAGATGGCGATCATCTCGTCGGAGCTCTTCTTGGCGCCCTCGAAGTTGTACGAGCCGTTGTCGTGGAACTCCGACGCGGCGACGTCGAGCGCCAGCGCGATGTCGGTGCCCGGCTTGAGGCCGGCCGCCTTGATCGCCTCGACGATCAGGTCGAGGGCCTCGGCGTTGCTGTCGAGGTTCGGCGCGAAGCCACCCTCGTCGCCCAGGCCGGTGGCCAGGCCGCGGTCGTGCAGCACCTTCTTGAGCGCGTGGTACACCGAGGCGCCCATCTGGACGGCCTCGACGAAGCTCGGCGCGCCGATGGGGGCGATCATGAACTCCTGCACGTCGACGTTGGAGTCGGCGTGGGAGCCACCGTTGAGGATGTTCATCATCGGGACGGGCAGCACGTGCGCGTTCGGGCCACCGAGGTAGCGGAACAGCGGCAGGTTGGCCGACTCGGCCGCGGCGTGCGCCACGGCGAGCGACACGCCGAGGATGGCGTTGGCGCCCAGCTTGGCCTTGTTCGGGGTGCCGTCCAGCTCCAGCATGGCGGCGTCGATCTCGCGCTGGTCGGTGGCGTCGAAGCCGATGACCTCTTCGGCGATGGATTCGTTGACGTTCTCGACGGCCTTCAGGACGCCCTTGCCGCCGTAGCGCGACTTGTCACCGTCGCGCAGCTCGACGGCCTCGAAGGCGCCGGTGGAGGCGCCGGACGGAACGGCCGCACGACCCTGGGAGTCGTCGTCGAGGAGAACCTCCACCTCGACGGTGGGGTTGCCGCGGGAGTCCAGGATCTCGCGGGCGTTGACGATCTCGATGCTTGCCACAGTTTCTCACTTTCAACGTGTGCAGGACGCGTCCAGCCTACCGGTGATTGCGGCGTCCGGTTGGCCGAATCAGGCGGACGCCTCAGCTGCCCGGATGCTCTGCTCGAGCTCCCGGACGGCCGCCCGCACCGCCTGGTCGGCGTCCACCCCGGACGCCTGGGCGCGGGCCACCAGCGTCAGCACGGCCTGGCCGACCTCGTCGGCATCCACGGGCTCGGCGGGCAACTCGACCTCGACGCGGTGGTGGCGGGCCCTGGCCACGACCTTGCCCGCCCGGGCCAGGGGGTCCAGGGGCCCCGGGATGCCGTCCAGGGCCGAGGTCCGGCCCTTCTCGGCGCGCTTGCGCTCCTCCCAGGAGCCCATCAAATCCTCCGGCGCGGCCGCATCGGCGAACACGTAGGGGTGGCGCCGCACCAGCTTGTCGGCGATGCCGTCGGCCACGTCGTCGATGGCGAACCGGCCCTCCTCGGCCGCGATCTCCGCGTGGAACACCACCTGGAGCAGCAGGTCACCCAACTCCTCACGCAACAGCGCGTCGTCGCCCGCCTCGACGGCCTCCACGACCTCGGCGGTTTCCTCCACCAGGTGCGTCACCAGCGAACGGTGCGTCTGTTCGGCGTCCCACCCGCACCGCTCCCGCAGCGTGTGCATCACCGCCACGAGGCGGGCGAAGGCGTCCGACACGGCCGAACCGGTCAGCCCGGAACCTGCGCCGAGGGTGCCACCCGCGCCAGGCTGGCGTCGGCGAGGGTGAAACGCGTGCCGTCCCAGGTGCCGTAGCGGGGGTTGATCTCGATGTCCATGTCGCCCAGTTCGGCGAGGAACTCCTCCCGCCCCACCTTGTCCATCACCACGAAGGCGCGGGCGACGCTGTGCACCCAGTCCCGCCCCTCCTCGGTCTGCGCGGCGGCGGCGTAGCGCGGGCTCTGGCTCAGCACGGCGCTGAGCTCGGCGTCCGTGACGTCCACCTCGTTGCGATCAGCGATGATCGCGGACGCCTCGCCGACCGTCAGGTCGAACACGGCCTGCCGGGAGGCCACCGCCGCGTCCCGTTGCAGGATCGCCGCCACCACCGGGGTCGCCTCGCGCACCGCCACATCGGGGATGCGCACCCCCTCGACGACGGCGGCATTGGCCGCGGACGGGGCGCAGCCGGTCAGCGTGAGCGCGGCGAACGCGCCGGCGGCGACGAGGCCGTGCGTGAGGCGGGTGGAGCCGCGGCGGGCGCGGGCGAGGGGCGACATGGCGATCCTCCTGGGTTGGTTGTCGCTGGCGATCCTACCGGGCGGCCCACACCAACGCGGCCAGCACCCCGAGGGCGAGCAGCGCCGTTCCCCCACCCACCGCGAGCACCGAGGTCGGCGCCGTCGGCATGCCCGCGTGCACCAGCCCGCGCACGGCCTTGGCATGGCGCAGCGACTGGTCCCGCAGCACGATCACGATGATGACCACCACGCCCACCACCGCCGGCGCCACCGGCACGTGCGCGAGCGCGAGCAGCCGCACCATCAACACCCCCACCACCAGCAACGACAGCGTGGTCCGCGTCCACGCCAGCGTCGTGCGTTCGGGCTGGAGCCCCGGGTCGTCGTGCCGCGGCGCGGCGGTGGCGCGGCCCGTCACGTCAGGCCCCGGCGCCCAGCACGAGGCCGAGCAGCACGAAGGACGTCAGCGTCAACCCCACGGCCAGCAACAGCGCCAAGGACGGGGCCGGCAGCGGACGCCCCCGCCGCATCGCCGTCTCGACGCGGTGCCAGCGGTACGTGGCGGACAGCGACGCGACCAGCGCCGTGCCCACGAGCACCAGCGCGGCGAGGTGCCGGATGAGGTGCGGGAACACGTCCGCGGCGAACGCCTCCAACGCCACCCCCGCGCCCAGCAGGGCCAGCGACGTCCGCATCCAGGCGAGGAACGTGCGCTCGTTCGCCAGGGTGAAGCGGGGGTCGGGCTCCGCGCCGTCGGGGAACAGCCGGCGCGTGAGCCAGCCGCGTCCGGTGGTCTCGGGCGATGGCTCCGAAGCCGGCTGGGGCGCGTCCTCGTCGCTGTGCGTGGAGTCGGTCACACCCGCGACCCTAGCGCTGCCTACGCGCGGCTGGCCGCGACCTCGGGGGCGAGCAGCGCCGTGACGGCCTCGGTGGCCCAGGCGATCAGGTCGGCATCGACCAGCGGCTGACCGGCCACGGGCGCCGTCCGCGGACGCGGCAGGAACAGCTGCTCGGTCTGCCGGTTGACGCGCGAGCCCGGGTAGAGCCGCTGCCGACGCATGTCCCGGCTCTCCGGCAGCGTGACCGGGGAGAACCGCACCATCGTGCCGGCGCTCAGCACCTCGCTCAGCCCCGCCGCCCGGCACAGCAGCCGGAACCGCGCGACGGCCAGCAGGTTCTCGACGGGTTTGGGGAGGGGGCCGTACCGGTCGAGCAGTTCCTCACGGACGGCGTCCAGCTCGGCCTCCGAGCGCACCGCGGCGAGGCGCTTGTACATCTCGAGGCGCAACCGCTCCGACTCGACGTACTCACCCGGCAGGTGGGCCTCGACGGGCAGCTCGATCTTCATCTCGGGCTCGGGTTCGACGTCCTCGCCGCGGTACTCGGCGACCGCCTCCCCCACCAGGCGCAGGTACAGGTCGAAGCCGACGTCGGCGATGTGGCCCGACTGCTCCTCCCCCAGCAGGTTGCCGGCACCGCGGATCTCGAGGTCACGCAGGGCGATCGCCATGCCCGCCCCCAGGTCGGTGTGGGCGGCCATCGTGGCCAGCCGGTCGTGGGCCGTCTCGGTGAGCGGCTTCTCCGGCGGGTAGAGGAAGTAGGCGTACCCCCGCTCCCGGCCGCGGCCGACGCGTCCGCGCAGCTGGTGCAACTGCGAGAGGCCGAGCAGGTCGGCGCGCTCGATGAGCAGGGTGTTGGCCGTCGAGATGTCCAGGCCTGCCTCCACGATCGTGGTGCAGACCAGGACGTCGGCCTCGCGCTCCCAGAAGTTGACCATCACCTGCTCGAGGGCGTTCTCGTTCATCTGGCCGTGGGCCACCGCCACGCGCGCCTCGGGCACCAGCTCGCGGATGCGGGCGGCCGTCTTCTCGATGGTCTGCACGCGGTTGTGGATGTAGAACACCTGCCCCTCGCGGGCCAGCTCGCGCCGGATCGCCGCGCGCACCTGCCCCTCCTCCCACGGGCCGGCGAAGGTCAGCACCGGGTGACGCTCCTCCGGCGGCGTGGCGATGACGCTCATCTCCCGGATGCCCGTGACCGCCATCTCCAGGGTGCGGGGAATGGGGGTGGCCGACATCGACAGCACGTCGACGTTGAGGCGCATCTTCTTCAGCGCCTCCTTGTGGTCGACGCCGAAGCGCTGCTCCTCGTCGACGATCACCAGGCCGAGATCCTTGAACACGACCTGGTCGGACAGCAGCCGGTGCGTGCCCACGACGACGTCGACCGAGCCGTCGGCCAGGCCGTCCACCACCTTCTTGGACTCCGCGGCGGTCTGGAACCGGCTCAGGGCGCCGAGGGTGACGGGGAAGCCGGCGTACCGGTCGGCGAAGGTGGCGTGGTGCTGCTGCACCAGCAGGGTCGTGGGCACGAGGATCGCGACCTGCTTGCCGTCCATCACGGCCTTGAACGCGGCGCGGACGGCGATCTCGGTCTTGCCGTAGCCGACGTCGCCGCACACCAGGCGGTCCATGGGCACGACGCGCTCCATGTCGCCCTTCACCTCGGTGATGGCCGCCATCTGGTCGGGCGTCTCGACGTAGGAGAACGTGTCCTCCAGCTCGCGCTGCCACGGGCTGTCGGGGCCGAACGCGTAGCCCTCGGACGCCTGCCGCGCGGCGTACAGCTTGATGAGTTCCGCAGCGATCTGCCGGACGGCCTTGCGGGCGCGGCTCTTGCGCTTGTTCCAGTCCGCCCCGCCCATGCGGTCGAGCGTCGGGGCCTCGCCACCGACGTAGCGGGTGATCTGGTCGAGGGCGTCCATGGGCACGAACAGCCGGTCGGCCGGCTGGCCCCGCTTGCTGGCGGCGTACTCGATGACCAGGTACTCCCGCGTGGCCCCGCCGATCGTGCGCTGCACCATCTCGACGTAGCGCCCCACCCCGTGGGCGTCGTGGACGACGTGGTCGCCCGCCGTGAGCTCGAGCGGGTCGATCGTGTTCTTGCGCCGCGCCGGCATCTGCCGGGCGGCCTTCTCCACGCCCTTCTGCCCCGACAGGTCGGCGCTCGTCACCACCCACAGGTTCAGCGCCTCGAGGGTGAAGCCGCGGCCGAGTTCGGCCTCGATCACCTCCACCTTCCCCGCGAGGTCGTGCTCAGCGAGGATGTCGTTCATCCGGGACGCGCGCCCCGGGGTGTCCGCCACCAGCACCACCCGCTGCCCGGACGCCGCCGCCGCGGCGATGGCGTCCACCGCCGCCTCCACGTCACCGCGGAACGGCTCGTTGACCGTGCCGGGGACGCGGCTGCTGTCCGGGTCGTCGGCGAACGCCGACAGGGTCCACCAGCCCAGGCCGCCAGCCAGGGCGTCCGACCGGACGTCGCCGAGCTGTCGGTAGGCCGAGGCCCCGAGGTCGATGGGCGCCTTGCCGCCGGCCGCGGCCGCCGACCAGCTCGCCGCGAGGAATTCCTGCGACGTCTCGTGCAGTTCTGCCGCGCGGGTGCGCACCTTCTCGGGGTCGCTGACCAGCACGAGGGTGGCGGGGTCGACCACATCGACGAGCAGCTCCATGCGGTCGACGAGCGCGGGGGCCAGTGCCTCCATGCCGTCGACGGCGTGCCCCTCGCTGATGCGCTCGAACAGCTCGCGCAACTGCTGCGGAATGGCGAGGTTGGCGGCATGCTCGCCCGCGCGGGCGCGGACGGCGTCGTCCAGCAGCAGCTCGCGGCACGGCGAGGCGACGACCTCGCGGCGCTGCTCGTCGTCACTGCGCTGGTCGGCCACGGCGAACGGGTGGATCTCCTCGACGGTGTCGCCGAAGAAGTCGACCCGCAGCGGGTGCTCCTCGGTGGGGGGAAACACGTCGACGATGCCGCCACGCACGGCGAACTCGCCCCGGCGTTCGACGAGGTCGACGCGCACATAGGCGGCGTCCACGAGGGCCTGCGCGACGGCGTCCACGTCGTGGTCCTCACCCACGGCCAGGCGAACCGGACGCAGTTTGCCCAGCCCCGCGACCTGGGGCTGCAGCACCGCCCGGACGGGCGCGACGGTCACGCGCGGCGGCGGCAGCTCCGACGTGCCAGCGAACCGGCGCAGGACGGCCAGGCGCCGGCCCACGGTGTCGGAGCGCGGCGAGAGGCGCTCGTGGGGCAGCGTCTCCCAGGCGGGGAAGTAGGCGACGTCGTCTGGCCCGAGCAACGAACGGAGCGCATCCGTGGCCGCCTCAGCCTCGCGGTACGTCGACGTGACCACCAGCAGCGGACGCCGCGCGTCCCGCGCCAACGCCGCCGCCACCAGGGGGCGCACCGGTTCCGGACACGTCACGTCGCCCGTCGGCTCGGCCCCCGCGCGCGCGACGTCCACCAGGTCAGCCAGGGTGGGTTCGGACGCGACGAGCTCGATCAGCTCGGAAAGATCCACCGCAACAGTGTAGGGCGCCACACCGAAGCCTTGACCTGCCCAGGAGGGCCGGGCTCAGCGCCGCTGCGCCTCCTTTCCCGAAGTGAGGCGACCGTGATCGTCGCGCACCCAGGCGATGCCGTGCGCATCCGTGAAGCTGAGACGGATCACCCGCCACGTCTCGTGTTTCGTCACCGGCCGAATGGCACCTTTGACATCTGCAGCGGCCTGGGGGAACGTCCAGTGGTAGACATGCTCCTCCAGCGCGACGTAGTTTCCCGGCGGTAGCACGAAGAGGGTGAGCGGGAACTGCTCGCTCCCCCGTCGATCCCTCGCGACAACCTGGACGTTGTACACCGGGGAATCGGACGCGTTGCTGACCAACAACCCGTCTCGGCGGTCATCCTCAGCGTTCGTCACGACGCACCACGCGTTCACAGCGCTCGCTTGCTCCCGCTCGGCCCGCCGGGCCGCGGCAGCATCCCTGCCACTCTCGATGCGGTAGAGCCGACCGGCTGTTCGACCGGCCCAGGTCGCTGCGAGAAGCGCGAGGATCGCGGTGACAGCGGTGATCCAGTCAGTGATGGAAGGCATGCGGCGCTCCTGTCGCGGGGGGGTGACGCGGGGGTGGCGTCAGAGTAACTGTGTGCTCCGGCCAGGGGAAGGCCCTTCTCACCCCAGCGCTGGGCGTCTGGCCGACACCGCGTGAGGGAGGTCGACAGCTCCCTTCCATTTTTCGATTACTTGTTCTATACTGGAGCCATGACGACCATCGCGGCGACACGGGGGGTGCGGCCCGTGACCGACCTGCCCGAACCTGAGTGGTGGGGCATGGTGGATGCGTCGGCGCCCGCGGTCCTGGAGTCGGACTGGTTCGGGGCCGTCGCCGATCTCTTCGCGCGCTCCGACCAGGAGACGCTGGCGACCACGGACGACCGACAGCCGGGCCGGGTCACAGGCCTGGCGGGGGCAGCCGAGCCGGCGCCGTGGTCGCTGCCCGACGAGGTCCTCCTGGCCGAGCTGTCCGCGGTCGGCGCCGCCGCGTCGGCGCTGCGCGGCCGGTGGCTGGGGCTGGTCGCCGAGGCGGAGCGGCGCCAGCTCACCCTTCGTACCCACAGCGTGCCCACGGCGTCCTGGCTCGCCGCGGGAACGACGCACTCAGCGCGGCAGGCCCGCGCGGACGTCCGCCTGGCCGGCCTGCTGGACGACCACGCACCTGTCGGAGACGCCCTGCGCGCGGGGCGCATCTCCACGGAGCAGGCCGCCGCCATCGCCACCGGCCTGGAGCACCTGCCTGACCGGCTCGATCGAAGCCAGGTGGAGGCCGTCGCCGAGCACCTGGTGCAGTTGGCGGATGAATTCAACCCGCCCGCGTTGCGCAGGCTGGTCCACCACGCCGTGGCGGTCGTGGCACCCGAGGTCGTGGCGGAGCACGATCGCGCCAGTCTCGAGCGGGCAGAACGATCCCAGCACAGGAACCGTCATGTGGGGTGGAAGACCGACCCCGAGGACGGGGGGCTCCGCTTCTGGGGCAAGCTCGACGCGGTCAACGGCGAGCTGTTCAAGCAGCATCTCGCGGCGCTGGCCAGCGGGCAGCGCTGCGCGGACGCCGCCATGGGTGTCGAGACCACCCCCGGCCAAGCGCTGGCCGACAGCCTCATGCTCTGCTTGACCCATCACGCCGGTTGCGCCGGCGGCCCCGTGAAGGGTGGGGACCACACGCGCGTGGTGGTCACCCTCGACCACGACGCCCTGCGCGCTGCCCTCGGGGCTGCGTCCCTGGTGGAATCGGACGAGCTGGTCACAGCGGCGCAGGTGCGTCACCTCGCCTGCAGTGCCGGTCTCCTCCCGCTGGTGCTGGATGGGGAGTCGCTCCCGCTGGACCTGGGGCGTTCCCAGCGGCTGTTCACGCCGGCGCAGCGGGTGGTGTTGGCCGTGCGGGACCGGGGTTGTTCGTTCCCGGGGTGCGACCGGCCGCCCTCGGACTGTGAGGCACACCACGGCCTCGATCCCTGGTGGCGATCCGGCAGAACCGATGTGGCCGACGGCGTCCTGGTGTGCCCGCACCACCACCACTTGGTGGAGCCCAACCCCAACCTCCCCGACGAGCGCAACTGGCTCATCGACTTCGACGGGCGCGGTCACCCCGTGTTCCACAGCCCGGTTCGTTCAAACGGCAAGCGCGTCGTGCAGCAGCACCATCGGTACCGGACCTGAGACGTCTCGGTCATGGCCATCGAACAGAGCGACAGCTGCCGGGTCAGTGATGCCCCTCAGCGCTGCCGTCGACCGGCCCCGCGGGCCGGTTCAGGAGTTGAAGCGATTCTGCGCGTCGGCGAGCCCGGAGAGCATCAGGGTCTCCACGGCGTCCGCGACGCGGGACGTCTCGACCTCATAGTCCTCGCGGAGCGAGGTGGGGATCGGCGCGAGCACGTAGGCCGCGGGGTCCTGACGACCGGGGGGCCGTCCGATGCCGTAGCGGACGCGCGGGTAGTCACCGGTGCCGAGGTGGGCGCGGAGCGACTTCAGTCCGTTGTGCCCGTTGTCCCCGCCACCGGACTTCAGGCGGAGCTGCCCGAAGTCGAGGTCGAGCTCGTCATGGACGGCGATGACATGATCCGGAGCAATCTTGAAGAACGCGCAAACCTTCGCCACGGCGATCCCGGAGTCATTCATGAAGGTGCGCGGCTTGAGCAGCACGACCCGCTGGGCGTCCGCGCCGACACCCCCCAGCCCGGAGGCGGCGAGGCGTGTCTCGGCCACCTCCCCGCGCATGCCGCGCGGGGAGGTGAAGGACGAGCGCGCCCGCGCGGCCAGCTCGTCGACCACCATGAAGCCGACGTTGTGCCGCGTGAACGCGTAGGTCGGGCCCGGGTTCCCGAGCCCGACCACGAGCCAGGTGGACAATGCTTACTCCGCGTCGCCCTCGGCGGCCTCGGCGTCGGCCTCGTTCTGCTCGGCCTCTTCCTCGGTGGACGCCGTGGCGGCGGCCTCCTCCTGCGCGGCGACCTTCTCCTCGTCGGTGGCGTCCGCCACGGCGGCGTCCAGCTCGGCGGCGACCTGGTCCGCGGTGGGCGCCGCTGCGATCGAGAGGATGAGGTCGTCGGCCTCGCCGTGGAACACGGCGCCCTGCGGCAGCTCGAGCTGACCCGCGGAGAGGCTGTCGCCGATCTCAAATGCGGAGACGTCGATCGCGATCTCGGACGGGATGTTCGTGGCCTCGACCTCGAGCGAAATGCTCTGCTGGTCGAGCACGAGGATGCGGTCCTCCTTGTCAGCACCGGTGACGACGATCGGGATGTCGACGGTCACCTTCTCACCGCGGCGCACGACGACGAGGTCGACGTGCTCGATGAAGCCGCGAATCGGGTCGCGCTGCACCTGCTTGGGCAGGGCCAGCTGGTCCGCGGCGCCGTCGATGCTGATGGACAGCAGCGCGTTGGCGGTGCGCAGAGCGAGCAGGGTCTCGTGACCCGGCAGCGTGATGTGGACCGGATCGGTGCCGTGCCCGTAGATGACGGCAGGCACCTTGGCGGCGCGGCGAATGCGGCGCGCGGCACCCTTGCCGAACTCGTTGCGCGCCTCGGCGGCGAGCTTGATCTCGTTGTTGGCCATGGTTTCTCCTCAACCTTGCGTGGAACGACGAGCCCGGCAAGGGAGGGCGGGCCATCGGGCCCACGCCTTGTCGATCACGGGACCGCGTCCCCTCGCCAAGCAACCCGAGCATCCTACCCCGTGCGGCGCCGACACTCACACTTGGGCGTCAAACTCCGGTTTCGGAGGTGGAGTTTGAGCCCCCAACCGGAGTTCGACCGCCAGCGTCTGTTTGCACAGCGAGCCGTTCTCCGCCCTGGCTGAGCCCTGCCAGATTGAGCCCGGCCCGAGTGAGCCCGGCCCAGTTCCCGTCCAGCCCCATTCCCAGTTCCGAACTCAGCTCAGTGGAACGACCCGTCGAACAGGCTGGCCACGGAGCCGTCCTCGAAGATCTGCTTGATCGCCTCGGCGATGAGCGGAGCGACGGACAACACAGTGAGCTTGGGGATGTTGAGTTCCTCCGAGATCGGCAGCGTGTTCGTCACGATGATCTCCTCGAACGCCGACTCGTTGAGCCGCTGGGCGGCCGGGCCGGAGAGGATGGGGTGCGTGGCGGCGGCGATCACGGTCTTGGCGCCGTGGTCGATCAGCGTCTGGGCGGCGGCACAGATGGTGCCGGCGGTGTCGATCATGTCGTCCACCAGCAGGCAGACGCGGCCCTCCACGTCGCCGACGACCTCGCCCACGGCCACCTCGTTGGCCTTGTTCGGGTCGCGGCGCTTGTGGATGATCGCCAGGGGCGCGCCGAGGTGGTCGGTGAACTGGTCGGCCAGGCGGACGCGGCCGGCGTCCGGACTCACGACGGTGAGGTCCTCGAGCGAGTAGTGCTCGGTGATGTAGTTGACGAGCACGGGGAGCCCGACCAAATGGTCCACGGGTCCGTCGAAGAAGCCCTGGATCTGCGAGGCGTGCAGGTCGATCGACATGAGACGGTCGGCGCCGGCGGTCTTGAACAGGTCGGCGATCAGGCGGGCCGAGATGGGTTCGCGTCCGGCGTGCTTCTTGTCCTGCCGCCCGTAGGGGTAGAAGGGCGCGACCACCGTGATGCGCTTCGCGGAGGCGCGCTTGAGGGCGTCCACCATGATGAGTTGCTCCATGAGCCACTCGTTGACGGGCGCGCAGTGGCTCTGGATGACGAAGGCGTCGGCGCCGCGAACCGACTCCTCGAAGCGCACGTAGATCTCGGAGTTGGCGTAGGTGAGGGAGCGCGTGGGAACGAGCTCGACCCCGACCAGGGACGCCACCTCCTCGGCCAGTTCCGGGTAGGCCCGCCCCGAGGCGAGGATGAGGTGCTTCTCGGACTGTCGCTTGATGCCCGTCACTCGTCAGGCCCCTTCGTTGTTGATCGCCTCGCGCGCAGCCTGCCACGTCCGGGTGTCGCCGCGCCGGGTTTCCACCCAGCCCGGAATATTACGCTGCCGGGCCCGGGCGATGGCCAACTGTCCGGGATCGACGTCGTCGGTGAGCGCCGAACCCGCGGCGACGTAACTGCCGTCCGCCACGGTGACGGGTGCGACGAGCACGCTGTTGCTGCCGACGAAGCTGTGCCGCCCGATCACCGTGGTCGACTTCGAGACCCCGTCGTAGTTCGCGAAGATGGTGCCGGCGCCGATGTTGGCGCCCTCCCCCACCTCCGCGTCGCCGCAGTAGGTGAGGTGCGGCACCTTCGCGCCGTCGCCGATCACGGCGTTCTTCGTCTCGACGAAGGCTCCGATCTTGCCGCGGACGCCGAGCTGCGTCCCCGGCCGCAGGAAGGAATAGGGGCCGACCGTCGCGCCATCGCCGATGACGGCGAGCGAGCCGTGGGTCCGGATCACCGTGGCCCCCTCCCCCACCTCGACGTCGGTGAGCGTGGTGTCGGGCCCGATCGTCGCGCCCGCGGCGATGGTCGTGGCCCCCTCGAGGCTCGTGCCGGGCAGCAGCGTCACGTCGGTGCCGAGGTCGACGCTCGCGTGGATCCACGTCGTGGCCGGGTCCACCACCGTCACGCCCGCCCGCTGCCACTCTTCCACGATGCGGCGGTTGTACTCGCGGTTGAGCGCGGCCAACTGGACGCGATCGTTCACGCCCTCGGTCTGCCAGCGGTCCTCCAACACGTGGCTGTGGACGCCCCGCCCCGCGGACCGGGCGAAGCGCACCACATCGGTGAGGTACAGCTCACCCTGATCGTTGTCGGCCGTCAGGGAGGCCAGCCCGTCGCGCAGCACGGGCCCGTCGAACACGTAGATGCCGGCGTTGATCTCGCGGATCGTCGCCTGCTCGGGGGTGCAGTCGCGCTGCTCGACGATGGCGGCCACCTGATCACCGTCGTCGTCCCGCACGATGCGTCCGTACCCCGTGGGGTCGTCCAGCTCGGAGGACAGGATCGTGACGGCGTCACCCGTGGCGCGGTGCTGGGAGACCAGTTCGGCCAAGGTTTCACCGGTGAGCAGCGGAACGTCACCCATGGTCACGACCACCTCACCTTCGGACGCCTCGAGTGCGGCCAGACCGCACCGCACGGCGTCACCCGTGCCCCGCTGTTGCTCCTGCACCGCGGTCAGCGCATGGGGGGCGATCTCGGCGAGGTGGGCGGCGACCTGTTCGCGCTCATGGCCGACCACCACCACGAGCCGCTGGGGCGCGAGGGCGTCCGCGGCGTCCACGGCGTGGCTGAGCAGCGACTGACCCGCGACGGCGTGGAGCAGCTTTGACCTCGTGGACCTCATGCGCGTCCCAGCTCCCGCCGCCAGGATGACGACCGCCGCCACCTGCCCACTCACCTGCTCGGTCATGACACTCCTCGTGCGTTGCGGTGCGCCGGTCGACGCCGGCGGGTCTCGCCGAAGCCTACCGAAGGGGACACCGACGGGGGCCTCTCCTCGGCGGTCGGCATCACCCACCTCTGGTAACGATGCGGGCCGCGACGCCCGGGCGACCGACGACAGGGGGTGCCAGGGCTTGTGGGGGTGCAAATGCCAGCGTTCACGTTTTCGCCACCAGCCTGTCACCCTTGATGTGCGCAACCTTGCGTCCACCTAGTAGGGTCGATTGCACAAGGTTGCCTTACCTTCGTAAGAACCTTGGTTCCGATACCGAAAGGACATCATGAACGACGCAACGCTCGCCCGCCTCTCCGAGGCGACCGCCTTCGATCCCTCGGGTGACAAGATCGGCTCCGTCGGCCAGGTCTACCTCGACGACGCGACCGGTGAGCCCACGTGGGTCACCCTCAACACCGGTTTCTTCGGCACCTCGCAGAGCTTCGCTCCGCTTGAGGGACACCGCTGGGACGGCGATGACCTCGTGCTGGCTCACTCCAAGGACATCATCAAGGACGCCCCGCGCGTTGACGCCGATGGCCACATCTCCGAGTCGGAGGAGGCGGAGCTCTACCGCTACTACGAGGGCGTCCGCGGCGACCGCACCACGGCCCCCGTGGCTGGCACCGTGAACGACCGTGACGTCGTCGCCGACCGTGACGTCGTCGCCGATCGTGACGTCCGCGACCGCGACGTCGACACCCAGTCGATGACCGCGTCCGAGGAGCGCCTCAACGTGGGCACCGAGACCACCGAGGCCGGCCGCGCCCGTCTGCGCAAGTACACGACCACCGAGGAGCAGACCATCACCGTCCCGGTGACCAAGGAGCGCCTGGTCGTGGAGCGCAACGCCGTCGACGGGACCGCCAGCGCGGGCACCATCGACCCGAACGCCACCGAGGTCGTCGAGGAGGTGATCTTGCGCGAGGAGCGCCCGGTCGTCTCCAAGGAGACCGTGGCGGTTGAGGAAGTCAGCATCGGCAAGGAGACGGTCACCGAGAACCAGACCGTCACCGACACCGTCGCCAAGGAGCACATCGAAGTTGACGGCGCCGAGGGCACCGTGCGCGACGACCGTCGCTGAACGACCCGCTCGCACCGGCAACGGCCGGCGTCCCTGGTGGACGCCGGCCGTTGCCGTCCCCCGCTTCCCGGCGCCCAGCCGCTACGCTGCCCGCACCCGTTCAAGGAGCAACCGCCCATGACACGCCTGTCCCGTGCCAATCTCCCGCAGGCCCACCTCATCGGTGCGAGCGCCCCGCAGCAAACAGGCATCGTCCACTTCGGCCTCGGCAACTTCCACCGCGCCCACGCCGCCGTGAACACGGCGCTGGCGCTGGCGGCCGAGCCCGGTGAGTGGGGCATCCTGGGCATCGCGAACCGCTCACGCAGGGTCACCACCGCGCTGCAGGAGCAGGACTTCCTCTACAGCGTCGTCACCCTCGACCCCGCTGCTGAAGAGGTGGGCGTGGTGGACGTCCACCGCCGCCTGCTCGTGGCGGCCGAGGACGGGCCCGACATTCTCGCCGCCGCGGCCGACCCGGCCCACAAGATCATCACGCTGACCATATCGGAGACGGGCTACCACCTCGATCCGCGCACCGGGCTGCTCGACCTGGCCGCGGCCGACGTCGCGAGCGACCTCGCCTCCCGCGCGCCGGCGTCGCCGTTGGGGCAACTGGCGTTCGGCCTCATGCGCCGCCACGCCGAGAACGGCGCGCCCATCAGCGTCCTCTCCTGCGACAACCTCCTCGCGGCCGGCCACACCACCCGGGCGGCCGTGACGCAATTCGCACAGGAGGCGGAGGCGTCGGAGGACTTCCTGGGCTGGCTGGGTGATTCGGTGTCGTTCCCCAACGCGATGGTGGACCGCATCGTGCCCGCCCCGACCGACGAGACGAGTGCGACTGCGGCTCGGGTGCTGGGGGTCGAGGACGCCAGCCCCGTTCCGGCCGAGAAGTTCTCCCAGTGGGTCATCGAGGACGACTTCCGGGCAGGACGCCCCCGCTGGGAGGCCGCCGGCGTCATCTTCACCGACGAGGTCGAGAAGTACGAGCAGGTCAAGCTGCGCCTGCTCAACGGCGGACATTCCCTCATCGCCTATCTCGGCGGGCTGTACCGGCGCGACACCATCCCGGCATCGCGTCAGCAGCCGTTCATCGAAGACTGCGTCCGCGCCTGTCTGATGCAGGAATACCTGCCGTCGATCGACCAGCCGACCGGCTTCGACGCGGACGCCTACGTGCAGCAACTCTTCGCCCGCTGGAGCAACACCGTGCTCGGCGACAAGACGGCCCGCGTGGGCTCCGACGGCTCGACGAAGCTCGTCCAGCGCGTGCCGATCCCGGCGGTGGCGGCCCTGGACCGAGGACGCATGCCCCACCAGCTGGCGCTCACCGTCGCGGGGTGGATCTGCTGCGTCTGCCCGCCCGCCGGTTTCGACCCCGGACCCGTCGCCGCGGCCATGATCGAGCCCAAGGCCGACGCTCTGCGGGCCGTCGCTCAGGGCGCGACGAACGTGGCGTCCCACGCACGCGCCATCGCCGAGGCCTCCCTGCCTGACGACCTGGTCGCCCACGGCGCCTTCGTCGAGCGCGTCGCCGACCTGGCCCAGATCATCGTCACCGGCGGCGTCCGCGCCGCAGCGGCGGACGCGCTGGCGGCCCGCCAGTGACAAACTCCTGGCGCTTCAGGCTCATCGAAGCCGGCACGAGAACCGACGAGCGTGGTCACCGCGGAGCCCGCTGCGACGGTCGACGACGCGGAGCCCGGAGCAGATGTCCTCGCAAGCCGTCGGACAGGTACCAGGCCGGCGTCCGCCCGCTCCGCGCCCCCCTTATCAACAGCTGCCGATTCAGTCTCCTACAGACCGAGCAGCTTGCGCTTGGCTGCGGCGAACTCAGCATCGTCAAGAATGCCTCGCTCATGCAGATCAGCGAGTCTGGCAATCTCATCATTCAGCCCCGTACTTGCTGAGACCGTGGGCTGCGCGGCTGCCGGTGCGGGCCCAGCAGACGCCGGCGGCGTACTGCCGTTGTAGTTGAGGTGTTGGGTGTTCTGTCGCGTCAGCATCCGCTGACGGGCCGCGTCTGCGACTTGGTTGATCACGCTGACGCCTTCGCGGAAATTGTCAATGTCCTCCAAGACGACGCGCTCCCAACCGCCGGGCCGTTGAGCCCAGAGCGCGACGGATCCCACTCCCCGGGCCTTTTGCGTCATCGTCTGCGTCGCGTCTACATCAAAGATCTCGTGAACCCGGATTTGCTGGCTCCGCGTGGAGAGCACACCCTTCTCGAAGATCAGGTAGTCCTGCGTGAGGCGGTACCGCCCGCCCCCGATCCCGCTGACGGGTTTCCCAACAGCCCACCACAGATTGTCGGGCTCCTGGGCGGGATCGCGCTTCTCGGTCAGGTTGCCCATCATCGTCCGGGCGGCGCCGCTCGCACCGGCCACACCACCTTCTTGATCTGCATAGCGATCCGTCCACTGCTCGCCATCCCACCACCGCGGACGCCCCGAGCCGTCGTCGTACCATCCCGCCACAGCACCCATAATTCCTCCTTTGCGACCCTGCTCCATGGTCGTCCTGATACCGGCCAGCGCGATCGCCCAGCGCCCACGCCTGCCCAGCCTAGGGGTAAGCCACTGCGAGCTCTGGTGAACGCGCCATGTCACGAATGCTGAATTCCGGCTTGGGTCAACGTCGGCGTTTGCGACCCGGCACCACACGGCCGAGCGGGAACCCGAGGGGAGCGGAAGGCTGCCCTGCTCACCAGGCCCGCAGTGCGGCATCCAGCACCCCGGGTAGGAGTCGAACCTACTGCGCTGATCCTGATTCAAAGTCAGGCGGGCCCTGCCGAAAGACCAACCGGGGTTCGCCCGCGATCCCGCGGACCCGTCGAGTCTAGCGGCCCCGGGTCGGTCCATTGGCGCTGGCTTGCCTCGACGCGAGAGAATGGGGGGGTGACGAACGCTCCCCACCCCGGCAGGACGCGACGCGGCCGCGTCCGCATGACGCGGGCCGAGCGGCGTGAGCAGTTGGTGGAGGTGGCGCGCGGGCTGTTCGCGGAGAAGGGGCTCGAAGGCACCAGCGTGGAGGAGATCGCGGCGCACGCCGGGGTCAGCAAGCCGGTCGTCTACGAGCACTTCGGCGGCAAGGAAGGGTTGTACGCCGTGGTCGTCGACCGCGAGGTTCGGACGCTGCACGACTCGATCCATGACGCCATTTCACGACCGGATGTGAGCCCGCGGGGGCTGATCGAGCTGGGCACGCTCGCGTTGCTCGACTATCTGGAGGAGAACCCGGACGGGTTCCGCATCATCAGCCGCGACTCTTCGCCCTACTCGGCGGGGGGCACGTTCACGACGATCCTGTCGGGCATCGCGAGCCGGGTGGAGGGGCTGCTGGCGGCGCAGTTCGCCCGCCGCGGGTTCGACCCGAACACGGCGCCCCTGTACAGCCAGATGCTGGTGGGTCTGGTGGCGTTGGCCGGCCAGTGGTGGGTGGACGCCCGCGAGACGACGTCGCTGACGAAGCCGGAGGTCGCCGCGCACCTGGTGAACCTCACCTGGAACGGCCTGCGGGGCCTCGACTCCCGTCCGTCCCTCAAGCTCCCCGCGGACGCGTCCGAGGCCGATGTGGACGACGCGCCGCTCAGCTCAACCGCGTGACGGTGACCTCGACGGAGAGCTCGCCCTCCTCGTCGCCGAGGTAGACCCCGGTGAACGGTGCGACGTCGTCGTAGTCGCGGCCGCGCGCCACGACGATGTGGTCGACGCCGACGGCGCGCAGGTTGGTGGGGTCGATCCCGAGCCAAGCCCCGCCGAACCACTCGACCCACGCGTGGCTCTCCCCCACGATCGCCTCGCCGACGGGGGCGTCCGAGTCGGGCGTGAGGTACCCCGAGACGTAACGGGCCGGGACGCCGAGGTGGCGCAACACGCCGAGCGTGATGTGGACGAAGTCCTGGCAGACGCCCTTGTGCGCCTCCCACGCCTCGGCGGCGTTCGTGGTGGCGACGGTGACGCCGGCCTCGTAGGCGAGATGCTCGTGGATCAGGTCGACCGCGCGGGCGACGGCCGCGACGGGGTCGAGGCCCTCCACCTGCTCGGAGAACCAGGCGAGCAGGTCGTCCGGAAGCGCCGTGCGGGCGCGGAAGGAGAGCCACTCCCAGCAGCGGTCGCGCGTCTCCTCGGAGCGCAGCTCCTCCCACGACGTGTCGGGCTGCGGCCGGTCGGCGTCCGAGCACTCCACGGTCGAGATGGCCTCGAGCTCGAGCGACTCGTGCAGCCCGGCCGTCTCGAGGGCCGTGACGCTGGTGCCCCAGTAGTCCTTGTAGGTATGACTCCAGGTCAGGGGCCGGATGCGCAACCGGCTCTCGAGGGTCACCTGGTGTTCCTCGGTCAGCGGCGTCATGCGAATCTCGTTGTGCGAGGCGCTGATCGGGCCGGTGTAGGCGTACGTCGAGGTGTGGACGACGCGGTAGCGCCGGGTGCTCATCGGATCTCCTCCATCCACGTCTGCTCGGCCTCGCTCGGGAAGTAGCGGTGGGCGACGGAGTCCGCGACGGCGGAGACCATCTGCTGGACGCGCACCATCTGCTGGGGCAGCTCGTTGATGACGTTCTCGGGCAGGCGGTACTCCAGCGAGGTGCGGATCCGGCCGAGCAGCCGCCGGGCATCGTTGCCGAAGCCCACGTTCAGGTGCTCGGGTTCCAGGCGGGTGAGGGCGTCCTCGGCCTGCACGAGCGCGTGGAGGACGGAGCGCGGGAACTCGCGGTTGAGGACGAGGAACGTCGCCACGGCACGGTCGGTGAACAGCCCGGACGCGCTGCGCATGAAGGCCTGGTTGCCGCCGCAGGAGCTGAGCACCGACTGCCACGACAGCGCGCCGGTCGGCAACGTTCCGGTGCTGATGATGCGCGCGGTCATGTCGGCGCGTTCGAGGTAGCGGCCCAGCACCAGGAAGTCCCAGGCGTCGTCGTGGCTCATCGTGGAGTCGGCGATGCCGGCGACCAGGATGGCACGCTCGCGCGCCCACGCGAGGTGACGGGCGGTGCCGTCGGGCGGGCCCAACCTCCCCCACCGCAGCCAGGCGGTGTTGATGGCCTCCCACAGGTCGGTCGAGACGGTCTCGCGGGCGCGGCGGGCGTTGTCGCGCGCGGCGTTCCACGAGCCGGTGATCGAGCTGAGGTTGGCGGCGTCGAACACGAGGTTCTCACGCAGGGCGTCGTAGCTGACGAAGTCGTCGCCCACCTCGCCGCCGAGCACGCCGAGGACGCTGCCGACCGACTGGCCGTGGGCACCGTAGCCGCCCTCCAGCTGGTCGAGCCGGACGACGTCGACGAGGCGGGCCGTGCCGTCGACGCGCTCGACGTAGCGGCCGATCCAGAACAGGGATTCGGCGATCCGGCTCAGCACGGCGCCACCCCCGCCGCTGCGGCCCCGCTCCGCGGGTACTGCTCGGCCTGCTGTTGCTGCTTCGTCTGTTCCTTCACCGACCGGACGGGGCCCTCGGTGTAGACGGCGGGCGGCGTCATCACGATGACCTCCTTGGTCTCGAGGGAGTCCTCCTCCACCGGCTCGGCGGCGGACGCGTCCGGCTCGAGCACCCAGGTGTCCTTCGACCCGCCGCCCTGGGAGCTGTTCACGACGAGCTGGCCCTCGGGCAGCGCCACGCGGGTGAGGCCGCCGGGCAGCACAGTGATGGTCTCGCCGTCGTTGACGGCGAACGGGCGCAGATCGACGTGGCGGGGGCGCAGGTCGCCGTCGATGAGGGTCGGCACGGTCGAGAGCTGCACGATGGGCTGGGCGATCCAGCCCCGCGGATCGTGCCGCAGCCGGTCACAGAGGGCGTCCAGGGTGGCTCGGTCGGCCGTCTCGCCGATCACCAGCCCCTTGCCACCGGAGCCGTCCACGGGTTTCACCACCATCTTGTCCACGTTCGCAAGGACGTGGCTCAGCGCGGCGGGCTCGTTGCACCGGAACGTGTCGACGTTGGGGAGGATCGGATCCTCATCCAGGTAGTAGGAGATGAAATCGGGCACGTAGCTGTAGACGAGCTTGTCGTCGGCCACGCCGTTGCCGACCGCGTTGGCGATCGTGACGCGTCCGGCACGGACGGCGTTGAGCAGGCCCGGGCAGCCGAGGAGCGAGTCGGAGCGGAAGTGCACCGGGTCGAGGAAGTCGTCGTCGACGCGGCGGTAGATGACGTCGACCTGCTGGTCGCCCCGGGTCGTCCGCATGCGGACGGTGCCACCGGTGCAGATGAGGTCGCGCCCCTCGACGAGTTCGACGCCCATCATGCGGGCCAGCAGGGAGTGCTCGAAGTAGGCCGAGTTGTAGACGCCCGGGGTCATCACGACCACGGTGGGGTTGGGGTTGCCGTCGGGCGCCGCGGCGCGCAGGGCGCGCAGCAGCGTCCGCGGGTAGTCGTGCACCTGGCGGATCCGCAGGGTGCTGAACGCCTCGGGGAACGTGTTGGTCAGGGCGCGGCGGTTGCTGATGACGTAGCTGACGCCGGAGGGCACACGCACGTTGTCCTCCAACACGCGGAACGTGCCCTGCTCGTCGCGGATGAGATCGATGCCCGACACGTGGACCCGAACCCCGTTGTGGGGGCGGATGCCGGCGACCGCGCGGTGGAAGTGGTGGGAGGACACGATGATCTCGTGGGGCAGGATGCCGTCGCTGACCACACGCGGCAGGCCGCCCTCGCGGAGGTACACATCGTCGAGGAAGGACTCCAGGGCCCGGACGCGCTGCTGCACGCCGCGGTCGATGACGTCCCAGTCCTCGGCCGGGATGATCCGGGGGACGAGATCCAGCGGGAACGCCCGCTCCTCGCCCGCGTAGTCGAAGGTCACACCCTGGTCGACATAGCTGCGCGCGAGCTGGTCGGCGCGGGACGCCAGGTGCTCGGGGCCGAGCCTGCTGAGCGTGTCGAACATGACCTCGTACTGCGGGCGCGGGCCGCCTTCGCGGTCGATCATCTCGTCCCAGGCCCGCCCCTGCGGGTAGGTGTCGAACAGCGCCATGGGATCACAATAGGGATCGGCGGGTTACAAGGGCGTTACTTCCACCCGGATCGTGCCGCGGCTCGGCTCAGCCGGCCTGCAATCGGGCACCCGGAGCGGGGCCGGACGCCCGCCGCACCTCGCGGCACAGCCCCAGCCCGCCGAGGGCGACCGACAACCGAACCGCGGCGTCCTCGTGCGGGGCGAGGAAGGCGCACGTCGGCCCCGAACCGGAGACGATGCCGGCGAGGGCGCCCCGCTCCAGCCCGGCGTCCAGCAGATCCCCCAGGGCCGGCTGCAGGTCGAGCGCCGCGGGCTGCAGGTCGTTGACGAGATGCTCGGCCACGCGGGCCGGGTCACCACAGGCCAACCCCTCGAGCAACGCCTCCGGCACCGGGGGCGGGGCCGCGGGCGCGCCGGGGAAGAGGGCGTCGAAGCGGCGAAACACCGCGGGCGTCGAGAGCTCGAACTCGGGCAGGGCGAGCACCCAGTGGTAGCTGCCGCGGCTGAGGACGGGGACGAGCTCGTCGCCGCGTCCGGTGCCCAGGGCGGTGGAGCCGCGCAGGGAGAACGGCACGTCCGCCCCGAGCTGGGCGCCCAGGCCGGCCAACTCGTCGGGCGAGACGTCGATGCCCCAGAGCTCGGCGCACGCGACGAGCGCCGCCGCGGCGTTCGCGGACCCACCCGCCATGCCCCCGGTGACCGGGATGGTCTTGCGGATCACGATCTCGACGCCGCGCTCCTGCGCCCCGCCGTGGTGCTCGGCCAGCAGGCGGGCGGCGCGCACGGCGAGGTTGCTGGCGTCCGTCGGCACCCGATCGGCCTGCGCGCCCGCGACGCGCACCGAGTAGTGACCGGGTGCCGCGGCCCGGACGCCCAGGTCGTCGAACAGGCTCAGCGCCTGGAAGACCGTGGCGAGCGGGTGGTAGCCGTCCTCCCGGGGAGCCCCGACGCGCAGGGCCAGGTTCACCTTGCCCGAGGCGCGCACCTTCACCCAGCCACTGCCCGGGGCGAGGGTGCTCAGCGGAGTCATGGGCCTTTCCTACCAGTCGCGCACCCCGGGTGGGAACAGGGGGGCCGAATCGGGGCCCCGTCAGCGGCTGGGGGGCAGCTGTTCGGCGATGCGGGCGAAGTCGGCGACGCCCAGCACCTCGCCGCGGGCCTGGGGGTCGACGCCGGCCCGCTCCAGCGCGGCGGCGGCGTCCGCCGACGAACCGAACAGCCCGGCCAGGGCGCCGCGCAGCATCTTGCGCCGCTGGGCGAAGGCCGCGTCGATCACGGTGAACACGTCCCGGCGCGCGGCCGTGGTGTCCGGCGGCTCGCGGCGGGTCAGCGCGACGAGACCGGAGTCGACGTTCGGCACCGGCCAGAACACGGTGGGCGGCACGGTGCCGACGCGGCGGGCCTCGGCATACCAGGCGAGCTTGGCGCTGGGGACGCCGTAGGTGCGGCTGCCCGGCGGGGCGGCCAGGCGGTCGGCGACCTCGAGCTGCACCATCACCAGGCCCCGGGTCACGGAGTCGAACCGCTCCATCACGTGCAGGATGACCGGCACGCTGACGTTGTAGGGCAGGTTGGCCACCACCGCGGTGGGCTGCGGATCGGGCAGGGTGTCGACGCGCAGCGCGTCCGCCGCGACGACGGTGAGCCGCTCGGCCGCCTCGGGCATCCGCTCCGCGACCGTGCGGGGCAGGCGTTGGGCGAGGGCGTCCTCGATCTCGACGACGCTCACGTGGCGGGCCACCTCGAGCAGCCCGAGCGTGAGCGAGCCCAGGCCGGGGCCGATCTCGAGCACGACGTCGTCGGCGCCGATGCCCGAGGCGGCGACGATGCGGCGCACGGTGTTGGGGTCGTGGACGAAGTTCTGGCCACGCTGCTTGGTGGGCCGCAGGTCGAGCGAGGCAGCGAGCTCGCGGATGGTGCGCGGATCCAACAGCATCAGCCCCGCCCTCCCCCGGTTGCGCCGTCAGCAGTGCGCCCGACAGCAGTGTTCTCGACAGCAGTGTTCTCGACAGCAGTGTTCTCGGCAGCAGTGCCCCAGTCCCCGAACAGGGCGGTGGCGTTGGCGTCCAGCTGGGCGCAGAGCTCGGCGAGGTCGACGCCGCGCACATCCGCGATGAACCGCACGGTGTGCGGAAGCAGGTAGCTGGCGTTGGGACGCCCGCGCAGCGGCGCGGGCGTGAGGTAGGGGGCGTCGGTCTCGACGAGGAGGCGGTCGAGCGGGGTGAGGCGCAGCGCCTCGCGGAGGTGTTCGTTGGCCTTGAAGGTCACGGTGC
The DNA here is from genome assembly GCF_038502305.1 of Propioniciclava soli. Taxonomy (NCBI): domain Bacteria; kingdom Bacillati; phylum Actinomycetota; class Actinomycetes; order Propionibacteriales; family Propionibacteriaceae; genus Propioniciclava; species Propioniciclava soli. The sequence continues at coordinate 716,574 of NZ_CP115965.1, read as the reverse complement.
CGGGGAAGGAGAGGTGGGCGCCGCCGTCCAGGCAGCGGCGGGCGAAGGCGGCGTCGCCGGAGAAGCAGTGCATCTGGACGCGGGCGGGCCAGCCCTGGGCGTCCAGCACGTCGACGAGGTCGGCATGGGCGTCGCGGTCGTGGATGACGAGCGCCAGGTCGTGGGCGTGCGCCCAACCGATCTGGGTGGCGAAGGCGTCGCGCTGGCGCGCCCGCTCGGCGGGGTCCTTCACCCAGTAATGGTCGAGGCCGGTCTCCCCCACGCCACGGATCCGGCCGCGGGCCCCGGTGGCGGTGGCATCCACGGCACCGGGGGCGCCCAGCAGCGCTTCGACCTCCCGCAGCGCCTCATCGAGCCCCTCCCCCAGCTCGACGGCGTCGTGGGGGTGGATCGCGACGGTCGCCACCACCTCGGGGTGCTCGGTGGCCAGCGCCAGGGCCGCGGCGGATGACGCCGGGTCGTACCCCACGTCGACGACCCGGTGGACGCCGACGGCCCGGGCGTGCGCCAACGCGTCGGCAGGGGCCAGGCCGGTCGCCCGCGCGGTGGTGGTGAGGTGGGTGTGCGCATCGGTGGTGGGCACCGGGAGCGCCTCGGGGGCCTGGGGAAGCGGCTTGTCGGTCACGCGTTCTCCTTCCGGGCGGCGACGGCGGCCGCGTAGAGATCGCCCTTGGCCAGGCCGGCGGCCCCCGCGACGTGGGCCACCGCGTCCTTAATCCGCTCGCCGTCGCGGACGCGGGCGAGGACGGCCTCGACGGCGTCCGCCTCGGTCATCGCGGGGCCGGACGCCCCGGCGACGACCACGGTGACCTCGCCGCGCACCGTGCCGGTGGCCCAGGCGGCCAGCTCGCCCAGCGGCAGGCGAACGACCTCCTCGTAGGTCTTGGTGAGCTCGCGGCACACGGCGGCGGGGCGTTCGTCACCGAAGGCGTCGCGGGCGGCGGCGAGGAAGTCGGCCAGCCGGTGCGGGGCCTCGAAGAACACCATCGTCCGCTCCTCGGACGCCAACCCCGCCAGCCGGCGCGCCCGCTCCCCCGCCTTGCGCGGGGCGAAGCCCTCGAAACAGAAGCGATCGGTGGGCAACCCCGACAGGGCGAGCGCGGTCAGCACGGCCGAGGGGCCAGGAACGGCCGTGACGCGCACCCCGGCTTCGATGGCGGCGGCCGTGATGCGGAACCCGGGGTCGGACACGCTGGGCATGCCGGCGTCGGTGGCCACCACCACCGTGGCACCGTCGGACAACGCGTCCAGCAGCCCACCGACGCGGGAGGCCTCGTTGCCGTCGAAGTAGGACACGACGCGGGCCGAGAACTCGACCCCCAGCCGGCGGCACAGGTCCCGGAGCCGTCGGGTGTCCTCCGCCGCGATGACATCGGCCCCGGTGAGCGCGCGCACCAGCGCCGGGCTGGCGTCCGCGGCGTCCCCGATGGGGGTGGCTGCCAGCACGAGCAGCCCGTCGGGGGTCTGGGAGGAGGTCACCGGCCCAGTATGGCCCACCCCACCGACAGCGCCCGGGCCGCGGGCGTCCGCCACCCGCGGCTGGTGCCCCGTGGTTAGCATGGCCCGGTGAGCAGCACCTCGGCACCGGTCGTCCCACCGGCCGACGCACTGGCCGGCGCGACCCTGCCGGAGCGTCGGCGTCCGGCCGCGATCGAGCGACTGCGCGCCTGGCAGCCCACCGACGAGCTCGCGTCCTGGGGGGTGACGATCGGCATCGCGGCGCTGGCGTTCTTCCTCCGGCTGGTCAACGTGGCGCGGCCGGAGAACAAGCTGGTGTTCGACGAGAGCTACTACGCCAAGGAGGCGTGGTCGCTGCTGCAGTACGGGTATGAGGGCACGTGGGCGGAGGGCGCCAACGCCCAGATCCTCACCGGCGACCTCTCCGGGCTGAGCGATCGGGCCTCCTTCGTCGTCCACCCACCACTCGGCAAGTGGTTGATCGCGTTCGGTGAGTACCTGTTCGGCATGAACAGCTTCGGCTGGCGCATCGTGGCGGTGGTGTTCGGTGCCCTGCTGGTCGCCGCGACCATCCGGCTGGCGCGCCGCGTCTCCCGCTCGACGCTGGTGGGCGCGACCGCGGGCATTCTGCTCACCTTCGACGGCCTGGCGTTCACCATGAGCCGCATCGCGCTGCTCGACATCTTCCAGGCCACGTTCCTCGTCATGGCGGTGGCCGCGGTGGTGGCGGACCGGGACCACGCCCGCCACCGCCTCGCCGACGCGATGGAGCGCCGGGGGCTCACGTCGCTCGCCGGCACGTTCGGCCCGATGGTGTGGTGGCGGCCGTGGCGGTGGACGGCCGGCGTCCTGTTCGGCTGCGCCGCGGCGTGCAAGTGGAACTCGATCTTCGTGCTGGCGGTGTTCGGGATCGTGTCGGTGCTGTGGGACGTCGGGGCCCGGCGGCTCGCGGGCGCGGGGTTCCGGTCGTGGCTGGCGCTGGTGCTCGACGGCCTGCCCGCCTTCGTCGCGATGGTGGTCACGGCCGCCCTCACCTACCTGGCCACCTGGACGCGCTGGCTGCAGACCACCGGCGGCTGGGGCCGCGGCTGGGGAGCCGACCACCCCGACGACCCGTGGGTCTCGGCGTTCGGCCAGGGGCTGGCGTCCCTGCTGAACTACCACCGCGACATCTTCAACTTCCACACCGGCTCCTACATCCGCGAACAGACGCACCCCTACGACGCCCACCCCGCGGGCTGGCTGCTCATGCTGCGCCCGACGGGGATCGACGCGGTGAACGACATCGCGCCCGGCACGGACGGGTGCCTGGGCCCGGACAACTGCCTGCGCGTCATCAGCGGCATGGGCACCCCAGTGCTGTGGTGGATGGCGGCGATCGCCCTCGTCGTGGCGATCGTCTGGTGGGTCGCCGGGCGTGACTGGCGCTTCGGCGTCCCCGTGCTGGGCGCCCTGGCCACCTATCTGCCGTGGTTCGCCTCCACCGACCGGCCGACGTTCTTCTTCTACGCGATCACCATCATTCCGTTCACCTGCATCGCCCTGGCGATGGTGCTGGGGCTGGTCGTCGGCCCGGTCGACGGGCCCGGACGCCGGCGCGGTGGCATCATCGCCGGGGTCGCCGTCGGGCTGGTGGTGGCCAACTTCGCCTACCTCTACCCCGTCCTGACCGACCAGCTGCTGCCCCACCCCGACTGGTTGGCTCGGATGTGGCTGCGCAGCTGGATCTGAGCATGCGGGGGCGCCGAGCAGAGCGCGGGGGCGTCGTGCCCAAACCGCGATGAAACCGTGATCTGGCCGCGTCCGATGGCCGGGTCCCGGCCGGTAGCGTGGGGCGCCCACCCACCGTGTGATTGATCTGTTGGAGGTCCGGCCATGCCCCCGTGGCGCGTCGCAGTGGCCGGTGCCCTCCTGGCTGCCGTGTTCGCCGGCTGCTCCGGCGAGCCGGACGCCCCGCCCACCCCGGAGCCGACCGTCACCGCGGACGCGCCCGCCGACATCAACGCGACGGCACGCGAGACGCTGAGCGACGGCGGCACCCTGCGGCTGCGGCTGCGGGACATCCCGGCCCAGTGGAACCCCGACCACCCGGACGGCGCCACCGCCGATCTGCGCGCCCTCACCGGGCCGCTCACCAGCCCCACGTTCGTGCTCGACGCGGCGGGCCGGGCGACCCCCAACCCCGACGTGCTCGCGTCGGCCGAGGTGAGCCACGCGGGTCACACGCGCGTGACGCTGCACCTCAACCCGGCCGCCCGCTGGGGTGACGGCGCCCCGGTGACCGCCGAGGACTGGATCGCGACGTGGCACGCCCTGTCCGGGCGGACGCCGGGCGTCACCCCGTCCGCCACCCGACGCTGGGCGGACGTCACCGCGGTGGCCGAGGGCGGCGACTCCCACACCGTCGTCGTGGATTTCGACGGCCACGTGCCCGACTGGGCCGAGCCGCTGGCCCCGGGGGTGCTGCGGGCAGCCACGGTGACGGACGCCGAGGCGTTCGCCTGGTCATCGTTCGACCCGGCGCGCCACGCCGGGCCGTTCACGATCACCCACGTGGACGCACACCAGGGGGTCGTGACCCTGGAGCGCAACCCGCAGTGGTGGGGTGATGCGCCGCGGCTGACGCGCATCGTCTTCCGCACCCTCGGCGATGCGGTCGCCCCCGCCGCGTTCCGCAACAACGAGCTCGACCTGCTGGACGTGGGCGCCGACGAGGCGGTCGGTGAGAAGGTGCGGGGGGCGACCGATGCCACCGTGCGCCAGGCACCCGCCCCGACCGGCCGCCTGTTGCGTCTCGACCGCGACGGGCCGCTCGGGGAGGCGGCGGTGCGGCGGGCGCTGCTGCTGGGCACGGACCGTGACGCTCTGGCCCGCACCGAGGTGTCGGGGCTGGCCGCACCCGTGCGGGTGTGGTCCGACCCGCTGTTGCTGCCCAACCAGCCCGGTTACGCCGACCAGGCCCTGGCGACGGGGCTCGGGTGGGACGCCGAACGCGCCCGCGCCGAACTGGCCGCGGCGGGCTGGACGCTGACCGGTGCGGGCGGGCTGGCGAGGGACGGTGACGTGCTGGCGCTGACGATGGCCGTGCCGGCCGACGATCCGGGGGCGGCGACGGAATTCGAGCTGCTGGCCGAGCAGTGGGGCGCGTTGGGCGTCCGGCTGGAGGCCGTCGAGACCGCGGACGCGGCGGCGGCCGCCGCTGCCGACGTCGACATCGTGCCGGTGGAGCACACGGTGGGTGCGTTCCCGCTGGCCCACCTCCCCGCCGCGGCCGATCCGGCGCTGGCCGAGCACGTGGTGAAGGTGGCGTCCGAGACCGACGTGGTGCGTCGCGTCGACCAGGCGAACCAGCTCTCGCGGCTGCTGTGGGAGGACGTCGCGACGATCCCGCTGTACCAGGAACCCCAGGTCGTGGCGGTGCGGAACCGGCTGGCCAACGTCGGCGCCGGCGGGTTCGCCACGACCGCGTGGGAGGACGTCGGCTGGCAGTCCTGAGCGGGTCGCCGTGGACAGGGTGAACCACCCCCACCCGGGGACCACTAGATTGCGGTCGGCTCCTGGTGGGCCGGCTCAGACGGGGTACGAAGGCGGAGGCGGGCGCGATGGCGTTGTGGAAGCTGCACGGTGACGGAAACCTCCGGCCGGGGGCGGTGGTGGCGCCGGACGAACGACTGAGCTGGGGCCGGACGATCGGGTTAGGTGCGCAGCACGTGGTGGCCATGTTCGGCGCCACGTTCGTCTTCCCGCTGCTCATGGGCCTCAACCCCCAGCTCGCGGTGATGATGTCGGGGGTGGCGACCCTGCTGTTCCTCACCCTGGTCCGCGGCCGCGTGCCGAGCTATCTCGGCAGTTCGGCGTCCTTCGTGGGCGTCGCGACGGCGATCTACGCGGCCGGCGGCAACCCCAGCCACGTGACGGGCGCGATGCTCTGGGTGGGCGTGACGCTGGCCGTCGTCGGCGTCGTGATCCACGTCGCCGGTTCCGGGGTCATCCACCGCTGGCTGCCGCCGGTGGTCACCGGAGCGGTCGTGATGCTGATCGGATTCAACCTCGCGCCGGTCGTGGCCAGCGCCTACTGGCCGCGCGACCAGTGGGTCGCGTTGATCACGATGCTCGTCGTGGTGGTGCTGAGCGTGGGGCTGCGCGGGTTCGCGGGCCGCATCGCGATCTTCCTGGCACTCATCACCGGCTACGTGCTGAGCTGGCTGTTCGATCTCATGTTCGGGCCGGTGACCGCCCCCAACGACGCCGGTGAGCTCGTGACGCAGCCGCGGGTCGACTGGTCGGGCGTCGCGGCGGCCGACTGGTTCGGGCTGCCGCCGGTCACCGACCTGGCCACGTGGCAGCTGGGGGCGACCACGAACGTGGTGGGCTTCCACCTGCCCACGTTCGACCTGGCGTTCGCGCTGATCGCGTTGCCCGTGACGATCGCGCTCATCGCGGAGAACACCGGCCACGTGAAGGCGGTGGCCGAGATGACGGGTGCGGATCTCGACCCGGTCATGGGCCGGGCCATCGGGGCCGACGGCGCCGCGTCCGTGCTCGCGACGGCCGTGGGCGCGGGCCCGACGACGACCTACGCCGAGAACATCGGCGTCATGGCGGCCACCCGGGTGTACTCCTCGGCGGCCTACGTCGTGGCGGCCCTGGTGGCCATCGGCTTCGGGTTCAGCCCCAAGTTCGGGGCGATCGTGTCGGCGACGCCGCCCGGGGTGCTCGGCGGCATCACCGTGGTGCTCTACGGCATGATCGGCCTGCTCGGCGCCAAGATCTGGAAGGAGAACGGCGTCGACTTCGGCAACCCGCTCAACCTGGTGCCCGTCAGTGCCGGCATCATCATCGGTGTGGGCAACGTCTCCCTCGATCTCGGCGGCGGCTTCACCCTCGGCGGCATCGCGCTGGGCACGATCGTGACCGTCGCCGTCTACCACCTGGCGCGCGCGCTGGCGCCCGCGGAGCTGAAGAACCGCCACGAGGGCGCGGTGCTCATCGTCGACCGACCCGGGGCCTACGCCGAGGACGCCGGCCCCGATTCCCCGTCACCCGGCGCTGACCAGGGGTGACAGGCGCGGCCTAATGTCTGGGCATGAAGCGACCTGCGTGGGCCGAGGCCACTGACCTCCTGCGCCACTACTACGACACCGAGTGGGGTCTCCCCGTCACCGACGCGGCGGGCGTCTACGAGCGCATCGTGCTGGAGGGGTTCCAGTCCGGCCTGAGCTGGGCGACGATCCTGCGCAAGCGGCCCGCGTTCCGGGATGCGTTCGCCGGGTTCGATCCCGACGTCGTCGCCCGGTTCGACGAGACCGACGTCGCACGGCTCCTGGGCGACGCGGGCATCGTCCGCAACCGCCGCAAGATCGAGGCGGCGATCACGAACGCCCGCGCCGCGGTGGCGCTCCGAGAGACCGGGGTCGACCTCGCCGAGCTCGTCTGGTCGTTCCGGCCCGACGACCCGACGGAGGAGTCCGACGCGGGCCCGGACCGCCCCAGCCAGTCAGCGGCGTCCCGGGCGCTGGCGTCCGCGTTGAAGAAGGCCGGCTTCGTGTTCGTGGGCCCCGTCACGGCCTACGCGCTCATGGAGGCCATCGGCATCCTCGAGCACCGGGCGTGAGCTCAGTTCGGGTTGGCGACCTCCGCCGTCGTGGCGGCGCCGGCGTCCTGCGGGGAGGCGTCGCCCACGGGCACGCTGACGTCGCTCGGCTCCTCGGCCCGGACGGCGTGGCCGCCGAACTGGTTGCGCATGGCCGCCACCATCTTCATGGTGGGGCTGTCCTCCTGCTGGCTGACGAAGCGCGCGAAGAGCGCCGCGGAGATGGTGGGCACCGGGACGCCGAGGTCGACGGCGGCGTTGACGGTCCACCGGCCCTCGCCGGAATCCGCGGCGTAGCCCTCGATGGCGGCCAGGTGCGGGTCGGCGTCCATGGCGCGCACCATGAGATCGAGCAACCACGAGCGGATGACGGTTCCCTCGCGCCAGCTCTCGAACACCTCGGGCACGTGGGTGACGATGCCGGCCTTCTCGAGCAGCTCCCAGCCCTCGGCGTAGGCCTGCATGAGGCCGTACTCGATGCCGTTGTGCACCATCTTGGCGAAGTGGCCGGCGCCAGCGTCGCCCGCGTGGACGAAGCCGAAGTCGCCCTCGGGCTTGAGCGCCTCGAAGATCGGCATGACCGTCTCGACGGCCTCCTCGGGGCCACCGCACATCAGGGCGTAGCCGTTCTCGAGGCCCCACACGCCGCCGGAGACGCCGCAATCGATGAAGTGGATGCCCTTGCTGCCCAGGTGCTCGGCGTGGCGGGCGTCGTCGGTGTAGGGGCTGTTGCCACCGTCGATGACGATGTCGCCCTCGCCGAGGTGGGTGGCGAGCTCCTCGAGCACCTTGTCGGTGATCTTCCCCGCCGGCACCATCACCCACACGACGCGGGGGCTGTCGGTGAGCTGGGCCACCATGTCGGCCTGGTCGGTGGCGTCGGAGATCTCCTGATTGGTGTCGAACCCGACGACGGTGTGGCCCGCCCGGCGGAGACGCTCCCGCATGTTGCCGCCCATCTTGCCCAACCCAATGAGTCCCAGTTGCACGATGCCCTCCTCGCTTGGTGGCCGCGGCCGCGGCGCGAACCCAGCCTAGCGACGCCGGGTGCCCGGGCGGGAGTAGACTCGGGGCTCCCCCGCCCGCGTCCGAACCCGACCGAGGAGTCGCAGGTGCCCCACACCGCAGCGCATCCCAGCCGCCGCACCCCCGCGCTGCCGAGCCCGGCGATGCTGGGCAGCGTCGCCGGTGCCGCCGTGGTGGCCTACGTCTTCGTGTGGTGGCTGGGCCTGGTGCTGGGCGACCGGCCGCCGTTGCCGGCGCGCATCCAGGCCGACCACGTCACGGGCATGGCCTCGCTGCTCGCCGATCTCACCGGACGCCTCGCGGCGCTCGTGTCGCTGGGGTCGGTGCTGGCCCGGCTGGTCCACCGCCGCGACGAGCGCCTGGTGCGGGTGGCGGGCCGCGCCGCGCAGGTCTGGTTCGCCGCGGCGCTGCTCAACACGGTGACCAACCCCGCCTACGTCAACGGTGTGCCGATGGGGACGGTGCTCACGCCCGCCAGTTGGTGGACGTTCCTCGGCGCCACCCCCTCCGCCCTCGCGTGGCTCTCGAACGCGTTCGTGGCGCTGGGCATCGTGCTCGTCAGCTACACCCGGCGCGACACCGGTGCGCTCGCGCTCGGTTTCGCCGCCGGGGTGCTGTCCCAGCTGTTCGTGGCCGTCACCGGCAACGTGACGGTGGGGCTGAACCACGACTGGGCGACGGACGCCACGGTCGTGCTGACCCTGGCGTTCGTGCCGCTGGCCACCGGCGCCTTCGCCGCGCTGGTCGCCGGCACCCCGGAGGCAGTCGCCCGCCACCACCGGTCCGTGCCCGCCCTGGTGGCCCTGACCGGCGCCGGCCTGCTCGTCGTCGCGTGGCAGCAGCTGGCCGGGCAACGCCTCACCGACCATCTCTACGGGCTCGGCATCGGCGGCCTGTTCGTGGTGCTCGGCGCCCTGCTCGTGAGCTGGCTGGTGCGCCAGCTCACCGGCGAGCTGGACGCCACGCGTCCCGCCCGGGCCCTGTGGTCGGTGACGCGTGACGTGGTGCTGGTCGTGCTCGCGCTCGGTTTCGCCGCCGCGGAGAACCACATTCCGACCCCCCGGTTCCTGGAGCCGCAGAACATCCAGATCAACTACCTCGGCTACGAGGTGGCGGTGGCCCCCACCCTCGAACGTCTGCTGGGGCTGGGGCGTCCGAACCTCCTGTGGGTGGTGCTGGGGCTGGCGGCGGTGGGCTGGTACCTGTGGGGCATGCGCCGGGCCCGGCTGCGCGGCGTCCGCTGGCCCCTCGGACGCCTCGTGGCCTGGTGCGCGGCGTGGCTGTTGTTCGCCTATCTGGCGCTCAGCGGGCTGTGGGAGTACTCCACGGTCATGTACAGCTGGCACATGGTGGTGCACATGACCGTCAACATGCTCGTGCCGGTGCTCGCCGTGCTCGGGGCGCCGCTCAGCCTGGCGCACGCCGCCGCCGGGCCCGACCCGGCGCCGACGAGCCCCGGCGGTCTGCTGGTCGCGATCGAGCAGAACCGGGCCTGGCAGCTGGCCACCAGCCCGCCGGTTGCCTGGCTGGCGTACGTCGGCAGCCTGTTCCTGGTGTACTTCACACCGCTGTTCCCGTGGCTGATGCGCTACCACTGGGCCCACCAGCTGATGCTGCTGTTCTTCGCGACCACCGGCTATCTGTTCTTCAACCTGATCATCGGCCACGACAAGACGGCCTGGGAGGTCCCCCACCTCATCAAGCTGGCGCTCGTGATCTCGATCATGCCGTTCCACGCGATGTTCGCGGTCGGCATCCTCAGCTCCGGCGCCCTCATCGGCGCCGACTTCTACCAGACGCTGGCCATGCCCTGGCTGCCCGACCTGATGGCCGACCAGAGCACCGCCGGCCAGGCCACCTGGATCCTCGGCGAGGTGCCGCTGTTCATCGTGCTGGTGTCCTTGGCAGCGCAGTGGTTCCGCTCCGACACCGCGGACGCCGAGCGGATCGACACGGCGGCCGACGCGGGTGAGGACGACTCCTTCGACGCCTACAACGACATGCTGGCCGAACTGGCCCGTCGGGACGCCGGCGAGCGTCGCGCGGCCGCGCTGCGGCCCCCCGAGCGATGACCGGCACTCCCCCGGCCGCCCCCGCCTCCACGCACGCGGACCCGGCCGCCCCGGCCGCGCCGACGAGCGGCCTCGACCAACGCGTGGAGCTGGACGTGGCCGGCATGACGTGCGCGGCGTGTGCCGCCCGGATCGAGAAGAGGCTCGGCAAGATGCCGGGCGTGACCGCCACGGTCAACTACGCCACCGAACGCGCGGTCGTGCTGGGCCTGGCACCCGAGCGGGCCGCAGAGGCGGTCGCGGTCGTCGAGGCCGCCGGTTACGGCGCGAGCCCGGTGGGCGAGGGTGAGTCGACCGGTTACACCGACCGCGTCCGGCTGCTGCGCAACCGGCTCATCGTGGCCGCCTTCCTCACCGTCCCCCTGGGCGACGTGGCGATCGTGCTCGCGCTCGCCCCCCAGATGCGGTTCCCCGGGTGGGAGTGGGTGCTCCTGGTCGCGTCCCTGCCGGTCGTGTTCTGGTGCGCATGGCCGTTCCACAAGGCGGCCTGGCGCAACCTGCGCCACGGTGCGACGAGCATGGACACGCTGGTGTCGCTCGGGATCCTGGCCGCGTTCACCTGGTCGCTGGTGGCCGTGGTGACCGGCTCAGCGGACGCCTCGGGCTACTGGCTGGGCTACGGCATCGCCCCCGCCGGGGCGGACTCCCTGTACCTCGAGGTGGCGGCCGCGGTCACGACGTTCCTCCTGGGCGGCCGCTACATGGAGGCCCGTTCGAAACGCTCCGCGCGCAGCGTGCTCTCCGCGCTGGGGCGCCTGGCCCCGACCACGGTGCGCGTGGTGCGCGACGGTGTGGAGTCGGTGATCGGCATCGGCGAGCTGGTGGTGGGCGACCGGTTCGCGGTGCTGCCGGGCGAGCGGATCGCCACCGACGGCACGGTCGTGCTGGGTTCGAGCGCGCTGGACACCTCGATGATGACGGGCGAGCCCGTGCCCCGGGAGGTCACCGAGGGTGACGTCGTGCTGGGTGGCACCATCAACACCACCGGCGCGCTCATCGTGCGGGCCGACCGGGTGGGCGCGCACACCCAGCTCGCGCAGATGGCGGCGACGGCCGAGCAGGCCCAGGCGCGCAAGTCGCGCGTCCAGACGCACGTGGACCGGATCGTCGCGTGGTTCGTGCCCGCCGTGCTGGTGATCGCACTCGTGACGCTCGTCGCCTGGTTCGCGGTCGGTGGCGGGCCGCGCGCGGCGTTCAGCGCAGCGTTGAGCGTGCTCATCATCGCCTGCCCGTGCGCGTTGGGCCTGGCCACGCCGACGGCGCTCATGGCGGGCGTGGGGCGCGGCGGCCAGCTCGGCATCCTGATCAAGGGCCCCGACGCGCTCGAGGCGTCCGGGGTCATCGACACCGTGGTGCTCGACAAGACGGGCACGCTCACCTCCGGGGAGATGGGGGTGCGCGAGGTGGTTCCGGCCGCGGGGGGTGACGCCGCCGCCGTCCTGGCGGCCGCCGCGGCGGTGGAGGCCCGCTCCGAGCACCCGATCGCGCGCGCGATCGGCCGCCACGCCGAGCAGGTGGGGGTGGACGCGGCACCGGCCGACGGGGTGCGCGCAGTGCCAGGCCGGGGGGCGTCCGGCACGGTGGCCGGTCAGCGGGTGCTGGTGGGCAATGCCTCGCTGCTCGCCGAGCACGACGTCGCGGTTCCGGAGGCGGTGACCGCCGTGGTGGCCGCGGCCGAGGAGGAGGGGTGCACGCCGGTGTTGGTGGCCGTGGACGCGGTGGTGCTCGGCACCGTCGTGCTGACCGACCGGCTCCGGGAGTCCGCGGCCGAGGCCATCGCGCGGCTCAAGGCACTCGGCCTGCGCACCGTGCTGCTGACGGGCGACAACGCGTCCGCCGGGGAGGCAGTCGCCCACGCCGTCGGGGTCGATGAGGTCATCGCCGGCGTGCTCCCCACCGAGAAGACCGCCGTGATCGAACGGCTCCAGGCGGAGGGCCGCGTCGTCGCGATGGTCGGTGACGGCATCAACGACGCCGCGGCGCTGGCCTCGGCGAACCTGGGCCTGGCCGTCGTCTCGGGCACCGATGTGGCGATGAAGTCGGCCGACATCATCCTCGTCCGCCGCCACCTCGGCGTGATCGGGGACGCGATCGTGTTGGCCCGCCGCACGCTGCGCACCATCCGCGGCAATCTCGTCTGGGCGTTCGCCTACAACGTCGCGGCGATCCCGTTGGCCGCGCTCGGCCTGCTCAACCCCCTGATCGCCGGGTTCGCCATGAGCCTGTCGAGCGTGTTCGTGGTCTCCAACTCCACGCGCCTACGTCGCGCCGACCCCAGCCGCTGAACGTCACCGCGCCGCTGGCGTCCCCGCCGCAGGCCCCACTAGGGTGGGAGCTCGACCCGCCCGACCCCCGTCCCACCACAGGAGCGCGCGTGAGCAATGCAACGGTGATCCAGACGGTGGCCTTCGCCACCCGCGAGTTCAACCGCCTCTACGACGCCCTGGTGCGCAGCGACGAGCCGGTTCCCGACGACGCCGATCTCGCCGAGGACGGCGACCAAGTCACCGACACAGCGGGCGAGGCCGCCGATGACGCGACGACGAACGGCGACGACGCGGCGAAGAAGGGCGGCCTGCTGCGCGGAGCGGTGGGAGCGGCCGTCGGCACCGTCGTGGGCGCGGCACGGCTCGGGCTGGGCGCGGCGCGGTTCGGAGCCCGGCTGGTGACCGGACGGACGCACCCGGCGGCCCGCGGCTGGAGCAAGCTCTCGGCCGACAAGCGCATCGCCTGGTGGCGCACGCGGCTCTCGATCGCGGCGGCCAGTGCCGCGGCGGTGCCGAGCGCGACGGGTCGCATCGGTTCGGCGCTGGGGGTCGTGGACGCCATCGGTGCCGCCGGCCAGATCATCATGGCCTGCGCGGTGGGCAAGGAGCTGGGCGCCTCGGAGCGCGAACAGATCCGGGTGGCCGCGCAGGTGGCCCTCGGTGCCGAGGCGACGCCGGAGGAGATCGACGCCGTCCTGGCGGGAGACATCGACGCCGACGCGGCGGACGGTGGGGAGGGCGCGGAGCGCGAGGAGGCGGCGCGGCGCGGCGTCGTGGGCCGAATCGGCGCGACGGCCGGGCTCGTCCGCGACGTCGCCGGCCGGTTGTACCGGCTGCGTTCCTCCCTCGGCGAGCGGCAGCGCGGCGGACTGTTCGCCCGCGCCCTCAGCAACCTGCCCGTCGTGGGTGCGGCCGGGGGCTTTCTCGCCGAGCGCTCCGGCGTGCACCGGGCGGCCCGAGCCGCACGCGAGGCCTACGAGCGGGCCTGACCCGCGCGGCGTCCTGCACGCCACGGCCCCCGCGGGCGGTTCACCCGGGCGGGAGGGTCACAGGGTGGCGTCGCGGGTATCGGGCATGCGCCAGAAGACAACGGCCGAGATCAGGCACAGCGCGATCACGACGGCCTGGAACACCCAGAACGTGCCGGCGATCACCATGGCCGTCGCCAGCACCGGCGCGAGCCCGCCGAACACCGCGACCGCCACGCCGTAGGGCAGGGAGATGCCCGCGGTGCGCACCTGCGGCGGGAACTGCTCGGCCATCACCGCGGCGAGCGAACCCGCGTAGGCGGCGAGGAACACCGCGCTGAGGGACGCGGCGAGCGCCACGCTCGCCGCGGACGTGCCGATGAGGCCCGTCAGCGGCACGAACGTCGCCGCCGAGCCGAGCGCGAAGAACAGCAGCATCGGTCGGCGTCCGATGCGGTCGGACAGGGCACCGGAGAACGGCTGCAGCACCGTGAACAGCGCCAGGCCGAGGGCCGCGGCGAGCTGGGCGGCGGCGACCGGAACGCCGGTGTGCAGCGTCATGATCGAGGGCAGCGAGACGAACCAGAACTGCACCAACGCCGTGCCGGCCGCCACGAGCCCAACGACACGCAGGGCGGCGCGGGGGTGCTCGCGGAGCACCGCGGTCAGCGGGCGCCGCTCCACCTGCCCGCTCGCGCGCACTTGGGCGAACGCCTCGGTGTCCGGCACGCTGACGCGCAGCCAGAGCCCCAGCAGACCGAGCACCGCGCCGACGCCGAACGCGATGCGCCATCCCCAGGCCATCAGGAAGTTCTCCGGCAGCGTGGCGAACATCGCCGCGGCGAGGGCGGAGGCGAGCAGCGTGCCGGCCCCGACCGACACCTGCTGCCACGAGCCGGCCCAGGCGCGGCGTCCGGCCGGCGCGTTCTCGACGAGGAAGGCCGAGGACGTGCCGAACTCCCCGCCCGCGGAGAAGCCCTGGGCGCACCGGGCCAGCGTGAGCAGCACGGGCGCGGCGACGCCGAGCGTCGCCGGCGTGGGCAGCACCGCGATGAGCCCGCTCGCGCCGGCCATGATGGCGATGGCCAGGGTCATCCCCGCCCGGCGGCCGTGGCGGTCGGCGTACGAGCCCAGCACGGCCGCCCCGAGCGGACGGAAGAAGAAGCCAACCGCGAACACGGCGAAGGCGGCGAGCAGGCGGGTCGCCCGATCCTCCCCCGCGAAGAACGAGTCGGCGACATAGGGTGCGAAGAAGGCGTAGACCGACCAGTCGAACCACTCCACGAGGTTGCCGACCGTTCCGGCGACCAGGGCGCGGCGCCGCGTCCGATCGGTGCGCTGCGTCGCGATGGCGTCCTCCCTCGTCACGGGCCGTCCGGCGCCCTCCGCGCCGCGGGGGCGGGGCCGCGTCTCAGGCTACGCCCGAGCACGCTCGGCCTGCTGCGCCCACGCCCGCACGGCGCGGGTGTCGACCTTGCCGGAGGGGCGCAGCGGCCAGGCGTCGGTGCGCAGCACCGCCTTGGGCCGCTCAGCCGGGGCCAGGTGTGCGGTGGCGGCCCGCGCCCGAGCGAGGTCGGCGTCGCCCGTGGTGACGGCCACCACCCGCTGACCCCACTCCGCGTCCGGGACGCCGACGACGACCCAGGCTCCCCCCGCGCGGGCCAGGGCCGTCTCGACGACGTGGGGATCCACGTTCACGCCGCCGGAGATGATGACATCGTCGGCCCGGCCCCGCACCACCAGGCGTTCGCCGTCCCAGCTCCCCCGGTCTCCCGTGACGAGCCAGCGGACGCCCTCGGCGTCCGTGCGGAACGGTGCTGCCGAGGAGGCCGATCGGTCGCCCGCGTCGAGGTAACCGGTCGCGAGCACCGGACCGGCGACGTGGACGCGGCCCCCCTCGGTGCGCACCCGCACGCCCGGCAGCGGCACGCCGTCATAGACGCAGCCGCCGGAGGTTTCCGTCATGCCGTAGGTGGTGACCACGCGCACGCCGGCGCGGCGGGCGCGGTCGGCCAGGTCGGGGGCCAGCGCGGCGCCGCCGACGAGCACGGCGTCGAAGCCCGCCACGAGGTCGGGCGCCTCGGCGAGCAGCCGGTGCAGCTGGGTCGGCACCAGGGAGAGGTGGTGCGGCACCCCGCGAGTCAGGCGCGCGACCGCCGCGGCCAGCGGGGCGGCCCGCAGCTCGGGGCACACGACCGGCTCATGACCGGCCAGCACGCTGCGCAGCACCACCTGGAACCCGGCGACCGCGTGCACCGGCAGCGACGTCACCCACTGCCCGCCCACCCCCCGGCCAACACCTCCCAGCCGGTCGATCGTGGCCCGCGCGGACGCGGTGAGCGCGGCCCGCGAGAGCCCCACGAGCCGCCCGGTGCCGTCGGTGGAGCCCGAGGTGCGCAGCACGACGTCCACACCGGCCAGCTCCCCGTCGATCCGGGCGGCGGACGCCTCGAACTCGGCGCGGGTCGGCGCCATGAGCAGCACGTCGCCCCGCCAGTCCTCGAGCTGACGGTACAAGCCGCGCACGGCGTCGGCGTCGACGCCGCCGCGTCCCCAGCGCAGACCCCTCATCGCGGCGCTCAGAAGTGGTGCGGGAAGGCGGACCAGTCGGGGTCGCGACGTTCCAGGAAGGCGTCGCGGCCCTCGACGGCCTCGTCGGTCATGTAGGCCAGCCGCGTCGCCTCCCCGGCGAACACCTGCTGCCCGGCCAGGCCGTCGTCGGCCAGGTTGAAGGCGAACTTCAGCATGCGCAGGGCCTGGGGCGACTTGGTGGCGATGATCCGCGCGTACTCCAGGGCGAGCTCCTCGATCTCGGCGTGGTCGGCGACCTCGTTGACGATGCCCCAGCGCTCGGCGTCCGCCGCGGAGTACTCCCGGGCCAGGAAGAAGATCTCGCGGGCGCGCTTGTCGCCGGCCTGCCGGGCCAGCAGCGTCGAGCCGTAGCCGGCGTCGAAGGAGCCGACGTTGGCGTCGGTCTGCATGAAGCGCGCGTGCTGCCGCGACGCGATCGAGAGGTCGCACACCACGTTGAGCGAGTGCCCCCCACCCGCGGCCCAGCCCGACACCACCGCGATGACGACCTTCGGCATGGTGCGGATCAGCCGCTGGACCTCCAGGATGTGGAGCCGTCCGGCGCGGGCGGGGTCGATCTGCTCGCGGCGCTGCTCGGCCGCCGCGCGGGCGTCCGCCCCGTCGGCCTCGTAGCGGTAGCCGTCGCGGCCCCGGATCCGCTGGTCCCCGCCGGAGCAGAACGCCCAGCCGCCGTCCTTGGGTGAGGGCCCGTTGCCGGTCAGCAACACGGTGCCCACCCCGTTGGTCATGCGGGCGTGGTCGAGGGCGCGGTAGAGCTCGTCGACGGTGTGCGGGCGGAACGCGTTGCGCACCTCGGGCCGGTCGAACGCGACCCGGACGCAGCCCAGATCCTCCCCCGCGGCGTTGACGGCGCGGTGGTAGGTGATGTCGGTGAAGTCGAAGCCCTCGACGGCACGCCAACGGGACGGATCGAACGGGTTCTCCATGGTGGACCACCCTAGCCGCGCCCCTGCACGGCGCCGGGTAACCTTCACCCTCGTGACCACGGGGCGAACGGGATCGACGCGGCCGGCGCGCGCCCGCCGCCGCGAGCCGTTCGCCACGTCCGTGCGGCGCGGCGTCCCGCTGGTCTGGGCCACCGGCGCGGGAGACGATCTCACGGCGCTGCTCGGCTGGGGCGAACGGTTCCGCGCCACCGCCGCCGGGCCTGATCGGTTCGCCACCCTCGCCCGGGAGTTCCGACGCTTCGCCGCCGCGGCGGACGCCGACCCGCACGAGCTGGTCGCCTTCGTCACCCTCACCTTCGCCGCCGAGTCCGCCGAGGCGTCCACCCTGATCGTTCCGGAGGTGGTCGGCCGGTGGGCCGGCGGCGTGCTGACCACCGCCGAGGACGTCCTCCCCGAACCCTCGGCGCCCGCGGAGTTCGAGGAGCTCGACGTGCGGCCGGGCCAGCTCTCGCGCGAGGCCTACCGGCGCGCGGTGGCCGAGGCGGTGCGCCGCATCAGCGGCGGCGAGGTGGCCAAGGTCGTGCTCGCCCGCGACCTCGAGGCGGTCGCCCCCGACCCCGTGGACGTGCCCGCCGTCGTGGCCCGGCTGCAGGAGGCGAACCCCGAGGCCTGGACGTTTCACGTCGACGGCCTGGTCGGCGCGAGCCCGGAGCTGCTCGTCGCGCTGCACGAGGGCCGCGTCCGCTCGCGGGTGCTGGCCGGGTCGGCCCCCGTCACGGGCGATCCGGACGCCGACGCCGCGGCCGCCGCGGCGCTGGCGGCCTCACCCAAGGACCGCGCCGAGCACGCCTTCGCCGCCCGCTCCGTGGTGGACCCGCTGGCGCAGGTGGCCGACGTGACCGCCGCCGGGCCGGCCGTCCTGCGCCAACCGCGCATCTGGCACCTGGCCACCGACGTGTCCGGAACCCTGCACCCGGGCAGCACCCTGGGCGTGCTCGAGCTGGCCGGGCTGGTGCACCCGACCGCGGCGGTCTGCGGGGCACCGACCGACGTGGCGGCCGCCCTGCTCGCCGAGCTGGAGGGCTTCGACCGGGGCCGCTACGCCGGCCCGGTCGGCTGGGTGGACGCCGCGGGCGACGGTGAGTTCGCGCTCGCCCTGCGCTGCGGGCAGGTCGCCCCGGACGGCCGCTCGGTGCGCCTCTTCGCCGGCGGTGGCGTAGTGGCGGCGTCCTCGCCCAGCGCCGAGCTCGCCGAGACCGCGCAGAAGTTCCTGCCGATGTACGAGGCCCTCTCCCCGGTGGCGCGGCCGTGATCGCCGTCTACTCCACCGCGCTGACCCTGCCGTTCCGCGGGCTGACATCGCGCGACGGCGTCCTGCTGCGCGGGCCGGCGGGCTGGGGTGAGTTCTCGCCGTTCTGGGAGTACGACGACGCCACCTGCGTGCCCTGGCTGCGCGCGGCGGTCGAGGCGGCGACGCAGGCCTTCCCCGACCCGCTGCGCGACCGGGTGGCCGTCAACGTCACCGTGCCGGCGGTGGACGCCGCGACGGCCCGGGGTATCGTCGCCCGCTCCGGCTGCGGCACTGCGAAGGTGAAGGTGGCCCAGGCCGGCCAGAGCCTCGCCGACGACCTCGATCGGGTGGCGGCCGTCCGTGACGCCCTGGGCCCCGCCGGCCACCTGCGGGTGGACGCCAACGCCGCCTGGTCGCTGGACGACGCCAAGCGTGCGCTCCCCGCCCTCGACCGGGCCGCGCGCGGCCTGCAGTACGCGGAGCAACCGGTCGCGGCCGTGGCCGACCTCGCTCGGCTGCGGCGCGCCGTGGGGGTCCCGTTGGCCGCCGACGAGTCCATCCGACGCGCGGCGGACCCGTACGAGGTCAAACGGCTGGACGCCGCGGACGTGGTGGTGCTCAAGGTGCAGCCGCTCGGCGGCGTCCGCGCGTGCCTGCGGCTGGCCCACGACATCGGGATTCCCGTCGTGGTCTCCTCGGCGCTGGAGAGCTCGGTCGGCATCGCTGCGGGTGTCGCGCTGGCCGCCGCGCTGCCGGGCATTGGGCTGGCCTCCGGCCTGGCCACCGTGCAGCTGTTCGCCACGCCCGTCACGTCGGAGCCGCTGCTGCCCACCGACGGGTACCTGCCCATCGTGCGCGTGACGCCCGACCGCATTCCCCCGGCCGACCCGGCCCTCACCGCCCGGTGGCACGAGCGGTTGGGGCGCGTCGCGCGGCTGGCCGGCATCGACCTCGCGGCGGTGCTGCAGTGAGCGCGACCGACCTGGCCCGGGCCCTGGTCGCCGGGCTCGTGGCCGCCGGGCTGCGCGACGTCGTGGTCTGCCCCGGCTCGCGCTCGGCCCCCCTCGCCTATGCCGTGGCGGACGCCGAGGCCGCCGGCTGGCTGCGCGCCCACGTGCGGGCCGACGAGCGGACGGCGGGGTTCTACGCGCTGGGTCTGGCGAAGGCGGCCGCCCTGCGGGGGACGCCGCGTCCGGTCGCCGTCGTGGTCACCTCCGGCACCGCGGTCGCCAACCTGCACCCCGCCGTCCTGGAGGCCGCGCACGGCGGCGTCGCTCTGCTCGTGCTCTCGGCCGACCGGCCCCACGCCTGGCGCGGCACCGGGGCCAACCAGACCACCACCCAGACCGGCCTGTTCGGTGCGGCCACCCGGGCGGCCGTCGAGTTGCCCGCCGGCACCGATCCGGCGGCCGTTCGGGGCCTGGCCGCCCGCGCGGAGGCCGCGGCGCTGGGCACGCTGACGCGCGACCCCGGCCCGGTGCACGTCAACGTGGGCTTCGCCGAACCCCTCGTGCCGCCGGGGCCATGGGCGCCCGGCGATCCGCCACCACCCCTGGCCGTGGTCGCGCCGGTCGCGTCCGCCCCCGAACCGGCGCTGCCCGCCGGGCGCCGCACGCTCGCCGTGGCCGGTGACGGTGCCGGCCCGGACGCCGCCCGGCTGGCCGTCGCGGCCGGCTGGCCGCTGCTCGCCGAACCGTCGTCGGGCGCCCGGCTGCCCGGTGCCCTGACCCACCCGGTTTCGGTGCTCGCGGACGCCACCGCCGACGGCCGGGCCGCCCGCGCCGAGCGCATCGTGGTGTTCGGCCACCCCACGCTGAGCCGGCCGGTGTCGGCCCTGCTGGCGCGCCGCGACGTCGAGATCGTCGTCGTCTCCCCCACCGCCCGCTGGACCGACGTGGCCGGCACCGCCGCCGTGGTGACCCCCGCCCTCGAGGTGAGCCCGCCGACCCCGTCCGACACGGTCTGGCTTCAGGAATGGCAGGAGGCGGACGCCGCCACCGCCCGCGCCTTCGTACCCGGCCCGAGGGAGCGCGCCGCCCGCGCGCTGTGGGACGCGCCGGGTTGGCTCGTGCTGGGCTCGTCGACCACGGTGCGCGCGTTCGACCGGTGCGTCCCGGGTGCGCAGCGGGCCACCCGGGTCGCCGCCAACCGCGGTTTGGCCGGCATCGACGGGCTGGTCTCCACGGCGCACGGCCTGGCGGCCGGGCTGGGTGAGCCCGTGCGGCTCGTGCTGGGTGACCTGTCGTTCCAGCACGACGTGGGCGGGCTGGTGCGGGGTGACACCGAGCCCGAGGCCGACCTGCAGGTCGTCGTGCTCAACGACCACGGCGGCAGCATCTTCGCCGGCCTGGAGCACGGGGCGGCCGAGCCTGAACTGTTCCGGCGGTTCTTCACGACCCCGCAGGGCTTCGACGTGGTGGCCGCGGCGCGGGCGTGCGGGGCGGCGGCGTCCCGGATCACCGTGGCCGCCATGGCCGATCGGCTGGCTGAGCCCGTCCGCGGTCGCACCGTGCTCGACGTGGGTCTGGCCTGAGCGTCGCCCGGCTCATCCCTGCGTCGCAGCAGGTCGCTGCCGATGGCGGACGCGGCCGCCCCGGGGGCGGGCCTAGATTCACCGGTGTCGTGTCCGATCCACCCCCAGCGCCCAGGAGGCCACCGTGACCACCACCTCGCTCCGCCGCCCGACCGACCTGCCGATGGGGCGTCCGCAGCCCCCGCGGGGAATCCGCCCGGCGCAGGCGCGGGTGAGTTGGGGGTGGGTCCTGCTCGCGCTGGCCGCCCTCGCCGCCGCGGTCACCGTGGCCGTCCTGAACAGCGGCACCTGCTACCACGGCGACTGCCGGGTGGCGGTCGCGGGCGGTCCGATCGGCTGGTTCGCCGTCGGGATGCTGCTCGTGCAGGCGGTGTGGGCGCTCGTCATCGCGGTGCGGCCCGCGCCGCAGGACTGACCGCCGCCCCCCCCGGGCCGGGCGGCTCAGCGGTGCCCGGCGTCGTGCTTGATGTCGTCCCAGTGGGCATCGATCGCGCCCGGGCGGCCGGCCATGAACGTGTCGACCTGCTCCCGATCGGCGCGCAGGTGCGGGTCGTTGTCGAGGTAGTACTTCGTCTCGCGGGCGATGAGCCCGGAGAGGAGCAGCAGGCCGATGAGGTTCGGGGTGGCCATCAAGCCGTTGGCGATGTCGGAGAACGTCCACACCAGGTCCAGCGACAGCGTGGCGCCGAGGAACACCGCCAACGAGAACACGATCCGGTAGGGCATGACGAACGCCCGCCCGATGAGCTTCTCGACGTTCCGCTCGCCGTAGTAGCACCAGCCGAGGATGGTCGAGTAGGCGAACATCACCAGGGAGATCGTGACGATGTAGTGGCCCCAGCCGACGCCGAGCCCCGCGTCGAAGGCCTGGGACGTCAGCGTCGAGGCGTTGGCGCTGCCGCCCGTCCACGTGCCCGTGATGATGAGGACGAGACCGGTCATCGTGACGACGATGAGGGTGTCGATGAACGTCTGCGTCATCGAGACCAGGCCCTGGCGCGTCGGATGGGTGGTCTGCGCGGCGGCCGCAGCGATGGCCGCCGATCCCATGCCGGACTCATTGGAGAAGATGCCGCGCGCCACACCCATCTGGACGGCCAGCATGATCGCCGAGCCGACGAAGCCGCCGGTCGCGGCGCTGCCGGTGAACGCGTCGCCGAACACCTGCGCGAAGGCCGCCGGAATGGCCGCGACGTTCATGCCGAGAATCACCAGGGCCGCACCGACGTAGATCACGATCATGAACGGCACGAACGCGGCAGTCACCTTGCCGATGGACTTGATGCCGCCGACGAGCACGGCGAGGGTGATGACGACGAGCACGACGCCGGTGATCCACGTCGGGACGCCGAAGCTGTTCTCGACGTTCCCGGCGATCGAGTTCGCCTGGGTGCCGTTGCCGATGCCGAACGTGGCGATGATGGCGGCGATGGAGAAGAAAGTGGCCAGGAACGTCCCGAACTTTCCACCCACGGCGTCCTTGAGGTAGTACTGCGGGCCACCGGAGATCTCACCGGAGACGTCGCGGTGGCGGAACCGCACGGCGAGGAACGCCTCGGCGTACTTGCTGGCCATGCCCAGCAGACCGGTCACCCACATCCAGAACAGGGCCCCCGGGCCGCCCAGGGACAGGGCGGTGGCGACGCCGACGATGTTGCCGGTGCCCACGGTGGCGGCCAGCGCGGTCGTGAGGGCCTGGTACTGGGAGATGTCGCCGTCGCGGGCATCGGTGCCCGCGTCCCGCCGGTCGATCAGGGCGAGCCGCAGGGCCGAGAACAGCTTGCGGAACTGCAGGCCGCCCAGGCGGATCGTCAGCCACAGCCCGGTGCCCAACAGCAACGGGATCAGGAAGAACGGCCCCCAGATGAACCCACTGACCTCGTTCAGGAACGACTGCAACGCCTCCATGGGCGATTCCTTTCACACAGGGTTCCGCACGGGGGTGGCGGAGCCGACGGAGGAACGCTGCCACAGTCGTGTTACGGCCGCGCGAAGGCGCCCGCTGCGTGGGACCGCGCTGCTCAGCGGCGCGGGGCGTGCAGTTCCTCGGGCGTCGGGTACGAGGCCTGGGCACCCTTCCGCTGCACGGCCAGCCCGGCGAAGCGCGCCCCCACCCGCGCGGCGTCCGCCAGGGAGTCACCGGCCGCGAGCCGGGCGGCCATCGCCCCAACGAAGCCGTCCCCCGCCCCCGTCGTGTCGACGGCCGTGCACGCCAGGGCGGGTACGTGCTGGGGGCGGCCGTCCCGTTCGGCCACCCACGCCCCGGCGGCACCCAGCGTCACCACGACGCTGCGCGGGCCGCGGGCCAGGAGGTCGGCGATGGCGGCGTCGAGATCCGTGGCGAGGGCGCCCGGGGTCGTGCCGAGCAGGAAGGCGGCCTCCGACTCGTTGACCACCAGCGGGTCGGCCGCCGCCAGCACCTCGGGGGCGACGTCCGCCGCCGGGGCGAGGTTCACGACCACCCGGGCGCCGGCCGCCGACGCCGCCGACGCGACGTGGGCGACGGTCTCGAGCGGAATCTCCAGTTGGAGGACGACCACCGTGGCGCCGCGCCACACGTCCGCGAGATCGGCGACCAGCGCCGGCGTGACCTGCCGGTTCGCGCCGGGCGCGACGATGATCGCGTTCTCCCCGTCGGGGGTCACCACGATGACGGCGGTGCCGGTGGGAGCGTCCACCCGGCGCAGCGCGTCGGTGCGGACGCCGGCGCCCTCCAGCGAGCCGACCAGCAGGTCGCCGGAGGCGTCCGTGCCGACACACCCCACCAGGGTCGCGTCCGCCCCGGCGCGACCCGCCGCGGCCGCCTGGTTCGCGCCCTTGCCGCCCGGGGTCGTGACGACGTCCGAGCCCAGCACGGTCTCCCCCGCGGCCGGCCGGCGCCCGACCTCGAGGACGAGGTCCGCGTTCGCCGAGCCCACGACCACCACGCTGCGTGGCATCGCACCCTCCCCTGTCAGTCCAGCAGGCCTGGTCAGTGCAGCAGACCCCGCCGCTGCAGCAGCGTGACCGTCGCGGTCACACCGTCCTCAGCACGCAGCCTGCCACCGACCTCGGCGGCCCGGGCATCGTACGCGCCAAAGGTGAGGGCGTCCAGGAGGCGCGCCAGACGTGCGGCGGTCAGGCGGTGGATGGGGACGGGCGCGGGGCCGACGCCGAGCCGGTGCAACCGCCACGCGTGGTAGGGCTGGTCGACGCCGAAGGGGACGGCCACGCTGGGCCGCCCGGACGCAAGGCCGGCGTGGGTGGTGCCCGCCCCACCGTGGTGGACGACGCCAGCCATGCGGTTCAGGAGCCGGTCGTGGGGGACGGGGCCGGTGGCGAACACCTGGGGGGAGATGCTGCCGGCGGACACCCCCGGGATCGCCGGCGTCACCACGCGCACACCGCTGGCCTCCGCCGCGGCGACCACGAGGCCGAGGTCGCGTTCGCCGGCGAAGTCGCTGAACGACCCGTAGCCGACGAACACGGGTCGACCGGCGTCCAGGAACGCGGTGAGGTCGGCGTCCAACTCGGTGGCGGACGGCCCCGGGGCGAGCCACCCGGTCTGGTGGACGCCGCCTGGCCAGTCAGGGGCGGGTGGCACCAGCACCGGGCTGGCCGCGACGAGGGTGGGGTGGGCGTCCGCGGCCCGCGTCTCGCGGAGCACGTCGCGCCCCGGCAGGCCCAGACGCCGACGCACCGTTCGGGTGACGGCCTGACCCACGTTGGTCGAGAGCAGCCAGCTCAGCCGGACGCCCGCACGGTCATACGGCGTCCACCCGGTGAACCAGCGGTGGAAGAAGTGACTCTCCCGCTGCAGGGTCGGCGGTTGGGCCGTGAACACCACCGTGGCCATGCGGACGCCGTGGGCCTCGGTGAGCGCCTGGGCCAGGCCTCGGGTGAGCACGCCGGTCAGCACGAGATCGTCGCGTCGCACCGTGGCGAGCGTCGCCGAGGTCAGGCCCTCGGCCAGCCGCGCGACCCACTGCTGCAGCAGGCGGGCCTGCCCGGCCGGCGTCCGGGCCAGCCACTCGGCGGCGGGGGTGCGCGTGAGGGCGTCCGCGAGCCGGCCCGGCACGGGCACGAAGCCGGCCCCGTGGTCGGCGACCAGATCGGCGTACTCCGCGAGGGCCACCACGCGGGCGTCGATTCCGCGGCGGTGGAGGGCCCCGGCGAGCACCGCCATGGGCTGCACGTCGCCACGCGACCCCAGCGCCAGCAGAACGACTCCCATGCAGACAGCTCTCCCGGCTCAGCCGGGGATCTTGGTCGACTCGGTCCAGTCGACCAGCCAGGCTGGGAGGTCGAGGGCCGGCCGGTCCCCGACCAGCGCGAACAGTTCGTCGTGCTCGACCGACCCGCCCGACTCCTTCAGGAACCGGGCCCGCACCACGGCGTGGGCATGCACGACCTCACCCCGGCGGAACGTCTGCTCGACGAAGATCCACCGCTCGTCGAAACCGAGCACTTTGGTGTGCAGCTCGAACCGCTGCCCCAGCCGCAGCGAACGCCGGTAGGTGATCGTCTGCCCCGCGACCACCGGGTACCACCCTTGGGCGCGCACCGTGCCCCAGAACCCGGAGCGGAGCATCAGGTCCATGCGGCCCAGATCCATGAGCGTCAGGTACTTGCCGTTGTTCATGTGGGCCATGAGGTCCAGATCGGTCGGGACCACGCGGAACCGCGTCACCACCGCGTCCCACAACCCCACGGGCGCGCGGCGCCGCCACCGGAGGAGGAGCATCAGCAGGCGCCCGTACAGGTTCACCCGGTCAGCCTAGTTCCGGACGCCCCACGGAAGCGGAGCGGCCTCCCCCACCAGGCATGCTCGCGCGCACTCAATCACCGTATTGCTGAAATAGAAAGTGAACGATAACGATTTCGCATCATTGCCAACCGAAGCCACTCCGCCTTCGGCCACACCCTCGCCGCCAGCCGTATTCTGCCGCTGCCGAAGCATGACGGCCAGCCCGAACCACAGAGAGAACCCCATGACCAACCAGACGCCACCGCCCCCCGACCAGCCGTACAACCAGCCGCCAGCGCAGAATTATCAGCACCCCCAGGGCGGATTCCAGCCCGGCACTTATCCCCCCGGGCCTGGCGGGGCTGCCGCAGCACCGGGGCCGGCCCGCAAGGGCACGCTCGGGCTCATCGCCTTGGTCATTGCCATCGCGGGGTTCATCTTCGCCCTCGTCCCCGGTGCCATGGTGATCGGGTGGATCCTGCTGCCCATCGCCTTCATCCTCGCGATTGTGACCTTCTTCCTGCGCGACCAGAAGAAGGTGCTCGCCATCATCGCGCTCATCGTGTCCATCGTGGGCACGATCGCCGGCGCGCTCGCGACACTCGTTGCCATCAGCAACGCGTTCACCGAGGCGAGCGGGGGCGCCGTCACTGCTGCGCCTCCGGCCGCCACCTCCGAGGCGGGCACGACCACCACGGAGGCGGCCGCCCAGTCCAGCGACGAAGGCACGCGCGAGAACCCCTACCCGCTGGGTACCGCCATCGCGTACGACGAGTGGAGCGTCGTGGTGAACTCGTTCGACGCCGCGGCGACCGACCAGGTCCTGGCCGAGAACGAGTTCAACGTGGAGCCGCCGGCGGGAGAAACGTACGCGCTGGCGAACGTGACCATCACGCGCGTCGCCGCGGAGGCACAGACCCCGATGATGGTCACGGTCGAGTACGTGACCGCCAGCGGCAACGTCATCGGTTCCTGGGACAACCCGGCTGTCGCGCCGGACGCGGTGGACAGCAATGAGCTCTACGAAGGAGCGACCGTGACCGGAAACCTGGTCTTCCTGATCCCAGAAGGCGATGCCGGTAGCTTGCGCGTGACCCCGGGCCTGTTCACCGACGAGGTGTTCGTCGCGCTGTCATGACCCGAAGCGCTCCCCCACCGGCCCCGAGATCTACCGATTTCGGGGCCGGTCGCTGTTCCCTCGACCGCGCCTCACAGACAGTGAGGCCCGGGGCAACGTCAGTGGGCCCACCGACCCAGTTCGAAGCGCTCCAGGACGCGGCAGGCGCCGGCCTCCCACCAGGTCAGCACCAGGCTGTCGGCGCGGCAGGATGCGGGCAGAGCGGCGCCCAGCAGTGCCCGCGTCGAGGCGGCGGAGACCCCCTCGCCCACGCGGTCGAGCGTCACGTGCGGGGTGGGGTCCGGGACGCGGCCCCAGTACGGCGCCACGTCGGGGAGAGCCGCGCGGCAGGCGTCCGTCAGGGCACGGAAGCCGTCCGCCGGCTCAGGTACGGCGTGGATCACGCCGTCGGGGAAGACGCCGATCCGAGCCAGGCGGTAGGAGAACGGGGGGACGCCCCGGGCTACGCGGGCCGCCACGTCCGTCCGGTCGACGGGGAAGGGAGCCAACACCGTCACGTGCGCGTGGGCGAAGGCCGGATCGTCGGACACCCAGGCGGCGTCGTACTGGGCCGTGCGCCACGCCACCCACGGCTCCAACGCGGGAACCGGCACCAACAACACCCCGTGGCCGCGCACCGCGCGCGCCCGAACCGCTCAGAGCACCCCGGCCTGGCCCGGGCGTAGGGCGTCCGGCACGAGGCGGGCGTGCAGCTCCTTGAGCCGGGAGAACTGGTCCTCGGCGTTGTGGACGCGGCGCCGGTACTCGGCGGGATCGAGCCCCAGCTCATCGGCATAGTGCTCCAGCGTCTCCCACAGCCCCTGCTTGGCGTTCACCGCGCCGCGGAGCAGTTCCAACTCCAGGAGCGGCGTCATCGGCGAGGCGAAGGGGCCGCGTCCGTTGGGCTTGAGGCGTCCGACCACCTCGGCCGCGCCGGCGAGCGCACGCATGATCCGCGGCTGGTTCAGCCCCAGCCGCCCGATGAGCTGCTGCGCGTGGTCGTGATCCTCCTGGATTTCCTCGGCGAGCTGGGTGATCTCCGCGCCGATCTCGCTGTCGCCATACGCCTTGGCCATCCGCTGGAAGCGTCCCAGGCCGGCCGTGGCGCCGGTGAGGTGATCGGAGAGGTAGCGCTGCAGGACGAAGCGGTCGATGCTGTCGGGAACGGGCACGGGTCCTCCTGGGTCGATGTCACTCCAACCTAACATCGACCCTTGTCACCCGCGGCGCGACGGTCGAGATGGGGGCCTCCCGGGCCTGCCGGCCGGCGGGGGCACGCGTACGCTGGGCCCCATGAAGCTGCCCTCCGCCGTGCACGCGCTGCTCTCCCGTTTGCCCCTGGCCGACCAGATTCCGGGCGGCCCCGGGGAACAGGTGATCCTGGAGCTCGATCTCGGCCGCGGCGTCGCGGAGGCCGCCCCGAACAACCCGATCGACGCGATCCGCGGGCTGCGGACGCCGCAGCTCCGCACGCTGGTCGAACACCTCCGCAAGGCCGAGACCGACGCCACGGTGGTCGGACTGGTCGGCGTCCTTCCCGGCGGTGGGCTCACGTTCGCGCAGTCCGACGAGTTGCGCGCGGCCGTGACGTCCTTCGCGCGCAGCGGCAAGCCGACGCTCGCGTTCAGCCCCACGTTCGGCGAGCTGGGCGAGGGCAACGTCGGCTACCACCTCGCCGCAGCGTTCGACGAGATCTGGCTGCAGCCGTCCTCCGGGCTGGGGCTGGTGGGGTTCACCGTGAGCCAGGTGTTTCTGCGCGGCGCGTTCGACAAGCTGGGCGTGCAGCCGGAGTTCGGGCAGCGGTATGAGTACAAGACCGCGGCCGACCGCTTCACCCGCACCGGCTTGACCGAGCCGAACGCCGAGATGCTCGGCCGCCTGGTCGACTCACTCACCGAGCGGCTGGTCGCCGACGTGGCGGCCGACCGGGACGTGCCCGCCGAGGAGGTGCGCCGCGCCCTGGCCGACGCGCCGCTCACCCCCGAGGACGCGGTCGCCCGCGGCCTCATCGACCACGTGGGCTACCGCGACGAGGCCTATGCGGCGCTGCGGACGCGCGTCTCGGCCGCCGAGCCGACGCTGCGTTACGTGGAGCGCCACGGCGTGAGCCGGTTCCACGCGCTGGCGGCGCAGCTGCCCACACCGTCGGTCAAGCCGGGCATCGCCGTGATCGAGGCCATCGGCGCCATCGAGATCGGCCACGCGTCCACCTCGCCCAACCAGCGGAGCATCGGCTCGGACACCCTCGGTGCCGTCCTGCGGGCGGCGGCGCAGGACGACCACGTCGCCGGTGTGGTGCTGCGCATCGACAGCCCCGGCGGCTCGGCCGTGGCGTCGGACGCGCTGCGTCGCGACATCCTGCAGCTCCGGGCCTCGGGCAAGCCGGTCGTGGCGTCCATGGCGTCGGTCGCGGCGTCCGGCGGCTACTACTTGGCCATGGGCTGCGAGCGCATCGTCGCGGCGCCGGGCACGCTCACGGGCTCGATCGGCGTGCTGGCGGGCAAGTTCGTGGTGCGCGACGCGCTCGCCAAGGTGGGTGTCAACCATGCGTTGATCGCCGGCTCGCCCCGCGCGGCGATCCTCTCCTCCGACCGGCCGTTCGACGACGACGAGTGGGCGATCCTGGACGCCTGGCTCGACCGCGTCTACGACGACTTCACCGCCAAGGCGGCCCACGACCGCGGCATGGCCGTCGAGGACCTGCGCGCCGTCGCCCGGGGCCGCGTCTGGTCGGGGGCGGACGCCGCCGAGCGCGGCCTGGCCGACCGGCTCGGCGGCCTCGGGGACGCCATCGACGAGGTGTGCAGCCTGCTCGGCCGCTCCGGCACGACCGTGCCGGTGATGACCTACCCCCGCCCGCACCCGCTGGCGGCGTTCCAGCCGCCCGAGAGCTCAGAATCCGTGGCCGCGGCCATGGCGCTCGCACCGGCCGCCGAGGGCCCCCGGCTGTGGCGCCTGTTCCTGGGCCAGCTCACCGGCACGCCGCTGGGCCGCGGTCTCGCCGTGCCGGGCGTGCTCAGCCTGCCGCCGATGAGCCTGCCCGGCGTGCTCCCCTGACCCTGCCCCGCACCCCTCGGCCCCCTCGGTACCCCTTGAGCGGCATTTGGACCCGAGGAAATGGCGCCATGGCGCCATTTCCTCGGGTCCAAACGCGACTTGGCCCGCGTCAGCTCTGCTGCTGCACGAACACGGCCACGGTGTGGGCCGGGACGTGGGCGGTGGCGGACGCCGCGTCCCACGTCGCGGTCTGCACCACCGGGTCCGCGCCGTTGGCCTGCACGTCGGAGAGCCGCAGCGACGCGCCCGCCAGCCCGGGCACAGGCTGCTCGATCGCCGCGCCGCTCGCGTTGAACACCACGACCACGTTCCGCAGCCGCGGATCGACGTCGACGCCAACCGTGTCGTCGATGCGCATCACGATCACCTGCGGGTCGCCGGCATCGGTGCCCGAGACGGGGAACGACACCTTCTGCTCGACCAGGTCCGCATCACCGAGCCGGAACAGGTCCGTCGAGAACCGCAGCCGCAGCAGGTCCTCCGCCATCGCCGCGCTGGTCTGGATGTCGGCCGGGGTCGGCTTCAGCGACGGATCGGCGAGCAGCGGACGCATGATCGCCCACTTCCCCCCGTTGGCACCCTCCGGGGGCAACCCACGCCCGAACCCGTTGTCGGTCATCGTGAAGTCGAGCCGGTTGAACCAGTCGCCGCTGTTGTAGGAGTCGCGGTCGAGGCTCTTGGAGCGCAGCAGATCCGTGCCCGCGTGCCAGAAACTCACCGACTGCGAGAGCGACGTCGTCGCCAGCGCCACGTTGTTCAGCCGGACGCGCTCGGCCATCGGGGTGTCGGCCGGCAGCTTGTAGGTGAGCATGTCGAACAGCGTCTCGTTGTCGTGGGCGTCGACGTAGTTGACGATCTCGTCCGGGTCGCTCGCGTACCCGGCGGGGTCACCGTTGTACGAGATGCCCGCCCCGGTGGTCAGCTCGCCGGTCTCCTGGCTGCGCAGGCCGAACTCGCGCAGGTTGCCCGCGAGCCCGATCTGCACCAGATCGGTGTCGTTGGCGCTCGACCCACCCGAGGCGAACCCCAGGTCGGTGCGCGGGTCGTCGTCGAACGGCCCGCCGCCCCGGACGCCGTCGCGCAGCCGGTCGTTGAACGTGGCGATCGACGTGCCATCGAGCGCCCCCTGCCGGGCCTGCGGGAAGCGGGCATCATCGGCGACCTCGCCGAAGTTCCACCCCTCCCCGTAGAGCGTGACGGCGCGGCCGTCCACCCCGTCGCGGGCCGGGGTGAGGGCGTCCAGCGCCGCGCGCACCGCCGCCATGTTGGCCTGCGAGTGATGCCCCATGAGGTCGAACCGGAACCCGTCGACCTTGTAGTCGCGCGCCCACAGCACCACGGCGTCCACCATCAGCTTCTGCGCCATGGCGTGCTCGGTCGCCACGTTCTGGCAGCACGTCGAGGTCTCGACCTGCCCCATCGCGTTGAGTCGGTGGTAGTAGCCCGGCACGATGCGGTCGAAGACGCTCTTGGCCCCCTGACCCGACTCGGCGGTGTGATTGAACACCTGGTCGAGCACCACCCGGAGCCCGGAGTCGTGCAGCGCACCCACCATCGTCCGGAACTCCGCGACGCGGTTGCCGCCGTCCGCCGCGGCGGCCGTGGAGGCGTACGACCCCTCCGGCGTCATGAAGTGCCAGGGGTCGTAGCCCCAGTTGAAGGCGTCCGTGTCCGCCTGCGCGGTCACGCACCGCTGCTGCTCCGAGCTGTCGGGCGCGAACGACGCCAGGTCGCAGTCTGGCGTCGTCTGCCGCGCCGGATCCTCCTCGATGGACGCGATGTCGAACGTCGGCAGCAGGTGCACGGTGTTCAGGCCGGCGTCCGCCAACGCCTCCAGGTGACGCCGCCCATAGCCGTTCTCGGCAAACGCCAGGTAGGAGCCCCGGAGCTCGTCCGGCACGTCCGGGTCGGCCATCGAGAAGTCGCGCACGTGCAGCTCGTAGATCGTCTGGTCCACCTCGTCGCGCAGCGCCGGGGCAGACGCCGTGCGCCACTGCTCGGGCTGCCACCGCTGGTCGCGCAGATCAACGACGACCGACCGCTGGCTGTTCAGCGTGAGGCCCACGGCGTAGGGGTCGGTGACGAGGTTGGTCTCGACCGCACCGGTCGCCGGCACGAACACCGACACCTCGTAGACGTACTCCCGGCCCACCCAGTCGGCCGCGCCGCGGACGCTCCACGTGCCGTCACCCGAGCGCCACATGCGGACGCGCACCGGGTCGCCGTCACCCCCGGCCGGCCACGTCAGCAGGGTGACCTGCTGCGCGGTGGGCGCCCACACGGTCAGCCGCGGGGTGCGCCCGGTGAACGCGACACCCAGCCGGGTTCGCTGCGCGGGCGCCGCGTAGAGGGCGTCGAGCACGCCGGGGATCTGGACGCCCGAGGCGTCGCGCAGGCGTCCGAGGTCGTCGTACATGCCGACGGCGACCTGCCCGCGCAGCAGCTCCGCGGCCTGCCGAGCCGCACGCGGGTCGAGGCGCAGCGCGAGGTAACCCGCCAGGTGCGGGTGGCTCTCGAGCACCGACGCCGGCAGGCCGGCCGGGTCGAGGGTGAGGAGGGCGGAGCGTCCGCCCGTGATGTCCTCGGCGTCGATGGCGAGCCCGCCGGTGCGCGACCAGTGCATCCGCCAGCTCATGCGCGCCGGGTCGGCGATCCCGTCGGCCGGCCACGCGATGAGATCCCGCGTGAGCCAGTGCGCCTTGGCTGACGTGAGGTCGGGCGCGACGCCCGCCTCCGCGCTGGTCACGGTGAGGACGTGGGACGCGAGGTCGTAGCTGAACGTCACCAGCAGCCCGGCCGAGGGCACGGAGAAGCCGATGTTGGCCCCGCCCGGCTCGCCGCCGGCCCCGTAGTCCTCATCCCACGACAGGCCGTGCGCGACCTTCACCTCGTAGTTCCCCGCGGGCAGCGCGGTGGTGGCGAAGGTGTACGTGCCGTCGGCGTCGGGGTCGATCAGCCAGGGCAGCATGCAGCTCGGGTCCCAGTCACCCGGGCAGCCCAGCTCGCTCTGCAGGGAGCCGGGCGCGGTGATGATCGGGCCCTCGGCGTCCGAGGTGGCGTAGTGGCGGGCGTGTTCGTAATAGAAGGTCACCGGCCCGCCGTCGGCGGTGTAGGTGATGTTCGCGCCGCTGGGGACGCCGCCTGCGCCGTAGTTCTCATCCCAGCCGTTGTCGATGGCCGCCTTGTACTCGTGGTCGCCGGCCGGGAGGGTGCCGGCGTCGTAGGTGCGCTTCCACACCGAGTCCTTCGCGTCGAGGGCGAGCTGGGCCTCGGCGCACGCCGGCTGCCAGTCGCCGGCGCAGCCCATCGCGGCGTTGTGGCTGCCGGGCACCGAGACGGCGCCGGGCTGCTCGACGGGGCCGACCGGGCCGGGGCCCCCGTCGCCGCCGGGCGTGGTGGCTTCACCGACGATGCCGTAGGTCGAGGACGCCGACACGTTGCCCGCGTGGTCGCGCAGCACCGCGCGGTACTCCACGAGCGTGCCCTGCGGGAGGGTGCTCACGTCGTGGAAGACGCGGTAGGGCGCGTTGTCGTCGGTGCCCAGCACCGTCCAGTCGGTGGTGCCGACGGGCCGCTGGGCGAAGGTGACCTGGACGAACGCGTTCTCGGGCACGGACGCCGCGACCTCGGCCCGGCCGCCCACGACAGCCCCGGCGGACGGGGTGGTGAGGGCCACGGCCGGTGCCTCCTGGCGCGGGGCCAGGGCGCGTGCGGCGCGATAGACCACGGCGGACAGTGGGGGGACGGTGACGTGGACGCGGGCGTCCGCGTCGCTGAAGAGCCGACCGTTGGTGCCGTAGATGCCGCGGAACATCATGCGCGGGGAGTAGGTGGCCAGGGTCACGTCCTGCGCCGTGGGGGCGTTGTTGGCGACGACCAGGTACTCGACGTTCTCGGTCGCATCGATGCGGCTGACCGCGAACACGCCGGCGTCGTTGGAGGCGTACCGGTGGATCTGCGCGCCGTCGGCCAGCGCCGGGTGGCGCTCGGTGAGGTCACCGAGCGCGGCGATCTGGCGGTAGAGCGGGTGGGTGGTGTCGTAGCGGTCGCGCGCCCCGGACGGCCCGCCGACGACCGGCTCGGCGGCGTACTGGGCGACCTGGGTGGCGAACATGTCCTGGCGGGCGTCCTTGTCGCCGCCGGAGCCGATGAAGCCCTGCTCGTCGCCGTAGTAGACCACCGGCTGACCGCGGGTGAGGAACATCAGCTCGTTGGAGAGCTCGACGCGCTGCAGGAGGTCGTCGCCGGTGTGGCCAGCGCCGGCGAGCATCATCGCGGCGCGTCCCATGTCGTGGTTCCCGGTGAACGTGGGCAGTTGGTAGGCGTTGCTGTCGGGGTCGGTGTAGTAGTCGTCGGCGGCGTAGAACGAACGCAGCTCGGTGGTGGCGTTGCCGCGCGCGAACCCGATCGAGCGGGCCTGGAAGCCGAAGTCGATGACTGCCTGCAGCTGGCCGGCGGTGGTGAACTCCGAGAGGTAGGACGGCGTCGAGTCGTACACCTCGCCGAACATGAAGAAGTCCTCGTTGTTCTCGCGGGCGGCCGCCAGGACGCGCGGGCTGAACTCCTGCCAGAACTCGAGGTTCACGTGCTTGACGGTGTCGATGCGGAACCCGTCGATGCCGAAGTCGGCCCATGTGGAGTAGATGTCGATCATGCCGTCGACCACCTCGGGCCGCTCGGTGAACAGGTCGTCCAGGCCCACGAAGTCGCCGTAGGTGTTGGACTCCCCCGACCACGTGCTGTCGCCGCGGTTGTGGTACAGGGTGCGGTCGTTCAGCCAGGCGGGAACCTTGACGCCGGCGTCCGCCTCGGTGCGGAAGACCGGGGTGTACGGGAACGAGGTGGCCGGATCCAGGGCGGGGAACGGCTGGTTGATGTAGTCGCGGTCGTCGAAGACGGTGCCGGCGGCGTCGGTGTACGGCGCGGCCTCCTTGGTGAGGTAGCTGTACTGGCCCTCGGCGTAGTCGATGACGTCGGCGGTGTGGTTGGTGATGATGTCGAAGTAGACCTTCATGCCGCGCGCGTGGGCGGCGTCGATGAGCTGCTTCATCTCCTCGTTGGTGCCGAGGTGGGGGTCGATCTGGGTGAAGTCGGTGATCCAGTAGCCGTGGTAGCCGGCGCTCGCGTCCGCGCCGCTGCCCTGCACCGGGCGGTTCTTGAAGCTCGGCGTGAGCCAGATGGCCGTGGTGCCGAGACCCTCGATGTAGTCGAGCCGCTCGCTGATGCCGGCGAGGTCGCCGCCATGGTAGAAACCCTTGTCGGTGGGGTCGAACCCGGTGGCGAGCCGGTCGCCGGTCAGGCCGCCGGTGTCGTTGCTGGGGTCGCCGTTGGCGAACCGGTCGGCCATCACGAAGTAGAACTGCTCGCGCGTCACGGGCTCGCGCAGCGAGGTGAGCGCGAGCGCCGCGTCGGCGTCCGTGGCCGGGCCCGAGAGCTCGGCGGGCCGGACGCCCACGGCGTGGGTCTCGTCGTCGTAGCTGAACGTCAGGGACGCCGGCCCCTGCAGCACGAGCGGCAGGTTGGTGCTCGGGTGGGACTCATCCCACGCCCCGTCGAGCGCCACCTTGTACTCCCACGTGCCGGCCGGGACGGCGAAGTCCGCGGCGTAGGTGGTGGTGGTGTCGGGCTTCAGGGTGAGCGCGGTGGCCGCGCAGGTGGGCTGCCAGTCCTCACTGCAGCCGAGTTCGTCCTGCAGGTTGCCCACCAGCGTGACGGTTCGGGGGGCTGCGGGCGCCGGGCTGGCGGGCGCCGCGGTGGCGAACGTCGGGAGGGCCGCAGACGCGGTGGCGACGGCCAGCGCGACGGCCAACGACGTAGCGAGAACACGGTGGGGACGCGACATTGCGAACTCCTGGGAGAGGGATCCGGTGAAACCTGCGGAGGCCCAGCCTAGGCCCGTGCCGCCCCGGAGCACAACACCCGCAGGACGATCCCCCACGGCGACCCCTGACCGGCATTTGGACCCGAGGAAATGGCGCCATGGCGCCATGTGCTCGGGTCCAAATGCCGCTGTGGAGCAGGAGGACGCCGTGGGGGAAGGCGCCGTGGAAGGATGGCGCGCATGCCGATCCACGACGACGTCCTGGCCACCCTGCGCACCTGGGAGCCACCCACGTGGGAGCAGGCCGCCCTGCGCGAGGCCTACGTCGGGTTGCTCCTGGCCCGCCCGGACGCCTGCGCCCGCACCTGCACGCCGGGTCACATCACGGCGTCCACGATCGTGCTGGACGCGACCGGTACTCGGATGCTGCTCACGCTCCATCCGCGCATCGGCCTCTGGGTGCAGCTCGGGGGGCACATCGAGCCCGAGGACGGTTCGCTGCTCGCGGCGGCGCTGCGCGAGGCGACCGAGGAATCCGGCATCGAGGGGTTGGTGATCGACCCCGAGCCGGTGCAGTTGTCGGTGCATCCCATCACCTGCAAGAACTCCCCGCCCACCCGCCACTTCGACGTGCGCTTCGTCGCCTGGGCGCCGGCGGACGCCGTGGCCGTCCGCAGCGAAGAATCCCGAGATCTGCGCTGGTTCTACCTCGACGCCCCGCCCGAGGATTTCCGGCCCGACACAAGGGAGCTCGCCCACTGGGCGGCCCGGCGACCGCGGCCGTGACCAGGTAGCTGGGGGTCTGGCCGGTTGAGGGGCCGAATGAGCGCGGCGGGCTGAGGGCGGCAGCGCGTAGGGAGCCGGGGTGCGGCGTGGGCTGCGGCGGCGGGCGCGGCGTCGGCTGAGGGGCCCTGCCGGTAAGGCCGCCTCCCCTGGCGGACGCCTCGCCACCCTGCCCGTAAGTCCGCCTCCCTGCCCCTAACGCCGCTTCCCTGGCAGACGCCTCGCCACCCTGCCCGTGAGTCCGTCTCCCTGCCCCCAACGTCGCCGCCCTGCCGTCCGTCCACCACCCCAGCGCTGCAACGCTAGGGTCGTGCGTTCTCGTCAGGGTCGCGGTGCCAGCGGCAGGGTCGCGGTTCCAGCGCCAGGGACGCGTCGCCACCCTGCCCCGTAAGTCCGTCTCCCTGCCCCCAACGCCGCCGCCCTGCCGTCCGTCCACCACCCCAGCGCTGCAACACTAGGGTCGTGCGTTCTCGTCAGGGTCGCGGTGCCAGCGGCAGGGGGGCGGCGCCAACAGCAGGGACGCAGCGCCAGCGGCAGGGTCGCGGCCGGCAAGTCAGGCCTCACCTCCGGCCGGCGGGTCGACGCCGACGTCCTTGAGGGCCCCGTCGCCGAGCTCCAGGTGACGTGTGACCCCCAGCCGGGTGAGGAAATCGTCGTCGTGGCTCACCACCAAAAGCCCCCGCGATAGGACGCCAGCGCCTCGACCAGCACGTCGACGGTACGGCGGTCGAGATTGTTGGTTGGCTCGTCGAGCACCAGCAGCTGCGCCGGGGGCTCGGCAAGCAGCAGGGCGGCCAGCTCGACGCGGAACCGCTCGCCACCAGACAGGGTGTTCAGCGGCCGGAACACGTCATCGCGCCGCAGCCGGAACCGCGCCAACCGGTTGCGCAACTCTCCCGCGGGCACGGTAGGCGCCAAGGCCGCCACCCGTTCCAGGGCGGTCGTGCCGGCGGCCGCGGCCAGACGCTGGGGCAGGTAGCCGACGCGGTCGGTCAGCAGCCGCGGCACCACCGGCCCGGACGGCGCCCGTCGACCGAGCAGACTCTCGAGCAGTAGCGTCTTTCCGGCCCCGTTGCGGCCCACGAGCGCGACCCGTTCGGGGCCCACCATCGCGTGCACCACGTCCCCCACGATGAATTCGGCCAGCCGCCGGCCCGCCCCGACCCCCGGGTCGGGCAGGTCGATGCGGACGCCCTCGTCGTCGCGCAACCGGTCCTCCGCGGCGTCCACGGCGGCCCGGGCGGCCTCCACCTTCTCGGACGCCTCGGCGCGCAGGCGTCCGGACTTCTTCTCCGCGCGGTTGCGGTAGAAGTCGGCCGCGGCCTTGCCCTGACCCTCGGCCCGGCGGGATCGGCCGATGCGCTCGTTGCGGGCGATGCGCTGCTCGGCCAGCGCCACCTGACGCCGCTCGACGCGCAGCGCGCCCTGCGCGGTCTGGACGGCGCGCTGCGCCGCAGCCTGCTCGGTGGCCACCTGCTCGGTGTACTCGTCGAACGTGCCGCCGTACACGGTGACGGCCCCGTCGCGGACCTCAGCGATGGCGTCCATGTGGTTGAGCAGCTCGGCGTCGTGGGAGATGACGAGCAGGGTGCCCGACCAGCGTCCCACCAGGTCGTACAAGGCTCGGCGGGTGGGGCGGTCGAGGTTGTTGGTGGGTTCGTCGAGCACCACGACGGGCGTCCGCGCGAGCCGCAGGCCGACGAGGGCGGCAAGCACCACTTCCCCTCCTGACATCGCGGCCACGGGTCGGTCGAGCTCGATGGCGAGGCCCACGGCGTCCAGCTCGGCGTGGGTGCGTTCGGGCAGGTCCCAGTCGGAGCCGACCGTGTCGTAGTGCGCCATGTCGACCGAACCGCCCTCGATGGCGGCCAACGCGTCGAGCGTGGCGCGGACGCCGAGCAGGTCCGCCAGCGTCGCACCCGGGGTGGTGGTGACGGTCTGCGGCAGGTGGGCGACGTCGCCGACGACGTCGACGGTGCCCGACGTCGGGGTGAGGTCACCCGTCACCAGGCGCGCGAGCGTGGTCTTGCCGGAACCGTTGTCGCCGACGATGCCGGTGCGGCCGTCGGAGAAGCTCGTGGTGAGATCGTTGAATTGGACGGTGCTGTCCGGCCAGACCAGCCGGACGTGATGAAAGGTGATGGGGTGAGGCATGCGGGTCTCCGATCGTCAGCAGGGGCGCTGACGCGGGCCCGCGGGCAGCAGGCGACGCTCAGGGTCAGCGCGGGGTCAGCGGCTGCTGCGATCGGTCACAGGAGATCCTCACCTCGGGGATGCGACCCCGCCAGTCTGGCAGCGTCGTCGGTGCCAGAGCAATCCCGGGCGGTCGGGACGCCGCCTCGGGCGTCACGGTCGTGGTGCGCCCGCGCTCAGCACCGATCGGCCACGGGGACGCCCACCGGGTCGCGCCGCCGCGCGAGCATGCGCCGCTGGGCGTCCGCCAGGCGAAGGTCGCGCGTGTCAGCGTCGCCCGGGTCGTCGTTGCCATCACGACCGATCAGCCAGACCAGACCTCGGCCATGCTCCGGGTCGTGCCGGGCGAGCTCGCCGTCGTCCACGACCAACGCGATGGCATAGGTGAGCTGCCCGTTCGCCTCGCGCTGCGCCCAGTCGAGGGCCTGCAGCAGGTCGCAGTCGGTGAGGTCGTGGGTGGAGGTCCAGCCGTGGGTGGCGTCCGGACCGCTGCCATGCAGGTAGACCCGGAAGCGCGGGCAGTCGTTCTCCCACGAGCTGTCCCGCTCGTCGACCTCGATGATCTCCACACGCCCAGTGAATCACCAGGGTGCCCACCGTGGTGCCTCCAGGTGCGGCCGGACGTGGTCGTCGTTCCCGGCGCTCAGGCGGGCCGGGCACCTCGACGCCGCCCCGGAGGGCTCAGCCCGGTGGCAGCAACCCGATGGCCAAGGCCATCGCCATGATCGTCACGAACTCGTTGAGCAGCGTGTAGGGCGTCACTCGGAGGCCACGGGGCTCGAACACGTCGTGCACGAAGAAGCGCGAGGCGGTGAGCCCCACCCACAGAATCAGAGCCGTGACGAGGGCGTTCACGAGAAACGAGCCGCCGTAGAACTCTTGGGCCAGCCAAGCCGCGCCGGCCAGCACCCACGCGGTGACGAAGCTGGCCACCATGATCGAGGGGTACACCCACGGCTTGGGTCCGGCGCTCACCGATGCGTCGGTGTGGCCCACCGCCGCCATCCAACGGTTGCCCATGACCTTGGGGTGGTAGAAGACGAAGCCCACCACCATCGACGCGATCACCGCGGCGAGGACGGCCCAGTAGTTGATCTCGGGAATGTTCACCGGCGCATCATAGGGCCGAGGAGCACCACGAGGCCGTCGAGCCCGGCCACGAGACCTTCGGCCTCGACAGACCCCGGACGACCCCGACCAGCAGCACCCTTGACGCGCGCCACGCCTGCCCTCCACACTCAGCACTGACACGTGCCACCCACGGTGGCGGTCATTCATCACCGAGCCCGCGCAAAGGAGCGTCGTGAAGTTCAAGCCTGTTGCCTCCCTGGTCACCCTCGGTGCGCTCCTCGGCACCGTGCTGGGCTGCGTCCACCCCGTGCCGGACGCCGACGCCAGCACCGCCGCGGGCGGCAGGGTCGCGGTCACCTACACCTCGTACAACGAGGACGAGGGCCCGTACCGGCTCAGCCCGCAGCCCGACAAGACGCTCGGCCCAGTGACGGACGCCACCACGACCACGCTCATCGTCGACCCGTCGATCACCCACCAGTCGTGGGAGGGCTTCGGCTCCACCTTGGAGGACACGACGATCTACCACCTGATGCGGCTGAGCCCGGCCAACCGGGAGGCGGCGCTCCAGGCCCTGTTCTCGGAGGCGAA
The DNA here is from genome assembly GCF_038502305.1 of Propioniciclava soli. NCBI lineage: Bacteria > Bacillati > Actinomycetota > Actinomycetes > Propionibacteriales > Propionibacteriaceae > Propioniciclava > Propioniciclava soli. The sequence continues at coordinate 676,528 of NZ_CP115965.1, read as the reverse complement.
CGGCAACAACTTCAATCTGATGCGCACCACGATCGGGTGCGCCGACTTCTGCCGCACCGCCAAGACCACCGGGTTCTGGACGTACGCCGACAACGGCGGCGTCCCGGACCCCACCCTCGCCAGCTTCTCGATCCAACGCGACATCGACGACGGCAAGATCGCGGTGATCCAGGACATCCTGCGCATCAACCCGGAGGTGCGCCTGTTCGCCTCGATGTGGTCACCGCCGGCCTGGATGAAGACCAGCAACAGCATCGTGGCCCCCGACAACGCCCACTGCCACGCGATGCCGGCCAACTGGCACACCGTGCACCACGGCGCCGCCACGGGTTCCGGCGTCGACTACTACCCCGCGCTCGCCCAGTACTACGTCAAGTACATCGAGGCCTTCCGCGCCCTCGGCATCCCCATCTCGGTCGTGTCCCTGCAGAACGAGCCGGACATCGCGCGCACCTATCCCACGAACTGCTGGACGCCCGAGCAGGGGTCCGAATTCGCCGCCGTCCTCAAGGACGCCTTCCGGGCGGCAGGCATCACGACGCAGATCTGGGGCATCGACGACAACCAGCACACCGCCTTCGGCGTCGTCGACGAGCTGCTCACGACCCCAGAGGGGCGTGACGACGTGGACGGCGTCGGCTACCACAACTACGACGGCCAACCCTTGTGGACGGCCGAGGCCGTCCACGCGCAGTGGCCCACCGAATCGGGCCACCTGACCGAGATCACCCAGGGCGCGAACAAGCTGATCGAGTACCTCCGGGCCGGGCTGAGCTCCTACAACGGCTGGGGCATGATGTTCGAGTTCTCGATGCGGGACGGGGTGTTGTACAACGCCGGGCCGGGCTGGTGGCAGGACATGCCCGTCAACCGGTCCGACCCGGACGCCGACACGCCCCCGGTCATCTGGCCCAAGCCGGGCGACCCGAGCAACTTCGAGCTGAACACGTATTACTACATCCACGGGGCGTTCTCGCGGTACCTGCAGCTCGGGGCCCAGCGGATCGACAGCCCGGGTCGCATCGGGAATTTCACCAACGTGGCCTTTCGCAACCCCGACGGCACGGTGGTGGTGATCGTCGTGAACCGCCCCGACACCCGCTACATCACCACCGTGGAGAACACGCCGCCGGCCACCGTGCGGGTCGCCACGCCTAATGGCGCCTTCACCGACACCCTCCCCGGCGACACGATCGCCACCTACGTCTTCTCCCCCACGGTGGGTGACGCCGTGCCCCGGACGGGGTGGGCCGCCACGGCGTCCCACACCCATGACGCCTACACCGCGCGGCAGGCGATCGACGGCCAGTCGGCCACCCGCTGGATGTCCGGGGTCGACCAGGCGCCCGGCCAGTCGTTCGTCGTCGACCTCGGCGCGGTCCGGACCTTCGACCAGGTGACGCTGAACCAGATGGAGTACCCCTCCCACTTCCCTGCTGGGTACGCGGTGCAGACGTCGGTGGATGGGACGACCTGGGGGCCAGTCGTCGCCCGGGGCGCCGGCACGCCGGCGCTGACCACCATCACCCTTCCACCGCAGTCGGCGCGCCACGTGCGCATCAGCCTCACGGCGAGTGCCCCCCGGTGGTGGTCCATCGGCGAGGTGTCGGTGTTCAACGCCGGACGCGGCGTCCTCCCGCTCGCCGGTGGCCTCACCACCACCGCGTCGGCCTCGCACACGGCGGCCGGCCACGCGCCGGCCCAGGCCCTCGACGGCTCGACGTCCACCGCGTGGACCACGGGCGTGCCGCAGGAACCCGGCCAGTGGTTCCAGGTCGACCTCGGCCGACCGCGCACGTTCAACGCCATCCACCTGGACTCCGACGTCGACAGCGGAGACTTCGCACGGGCCTACATCGTCCAGACCTCCGACGACGGCACCACGTGGAGCGATGTCGTCGCGCGCGGCAACGGGCAGACGGGCGACTCCCACGTCTGGCTCGGGACGCGGACGGCGCGCCACCTCCGCATCACGCTGCAGGTGGCGTGGGAGGCCAACCCGTGGACCATCCACGAGTTCCGGCTGCTCCGCCTCGCCGAGCCACCGCTGACGCGCCAGGGGTGGACGGCCGCGGCGTCCCACAGCGGCGACGCCACGAGCCCGAACGCGGCGCTCGACGGCGATCCGGCCACCCGATGGACGAGCGGGGTCGCCCAGGCTGACGGCCACTGGTTCCAGGTGGATCTGGGGGCGAACCGATGGGTGAACGGGCTACGGCTCGACAGCGGCCCATACGCCGGCGACCGGGGCCGGGCCACCAAGGTGCAGTTGTCGCACGACGGCGTCCGGTGGCGCACGGTCGCCGACGTCGAGGGCCTGGCCGCCGCCAACCTCGTGCTGTTCCCTGTGTCCGAAGCACGCTTCATCCGGGCCGTCCAGACGCTGCCGGCCGCGTCCAACTTCTGGTCGATCGCCGAGGTGGACGTCTTCGGACCGCGGGAGACGACATCCCGCCTGACGCGAATGCCGCAGCACGGGTGGACGGCCACCACCCAACCGGTCGGCGACGGCGACCCGGCAAACGGGATCGACGACCGGCTCACGACCCGCTGGGCGTCCGGGGCTGCCACTGCGGGTGGCGAGTGGTTCCAGATCGACCTGGGCGCCACCCGCACGGCCCGCGCCGTGCAGGTCATCACCTCCGGCCCGATGGAGGCCGGACGGGACCACGCGCGCGGCTACGAGATCTATGTGTCGAACGGCGACGGGTGGGCCAAGGTGGCGACCGGCCAGGGGTACGGGCCGGTGCTGCTGGCCGAGTTCGACCCCCAGCAGGTGCGCTACGTCCAAGTGCGGCAGACCGGTTCGAGCGACACCGCGTGGTGGAGCGTCGGCGAGGTGCACGTCCTCGCCTGAACGGGAGCGGCCCGGGCCCGGCACATTTTCTTTCGACACGGGCCGCCTTTTACAGGCTCACCTCTGGCCTGTTGGTGACACGTGCCAGTAGACTGATCGGCAGCTGCGGCCAGCGAATCAGAGGAGAGAACGGGATGGTGCAGGAACAAAGGCAATCAATCACTCCGGGGCAGGTGTGGTTGGACACCAAGGGAGAACGCATTCACACCCATGGTGGATCCATCATCACCGTCGACGGGGTGTACTACTGGTACGGGGAGAACAAGGAGAAGACGACACCGGGGGGCAGCATCTGGCACTGGGGCGTCCGGTGCTACCGTTCCACCGATTTGTACAACTGGGAGGATCTCGGCACGATCATTCCCCCGGACGAGGACGACCCCACCTCCCCGCTGCATCCGGAGCAGTACCTGGACCGCCCCCACATCCTCTACAACGCCACCACCCGGAAGTTCGTGTGCTGGGTGAAGGTGATGACACCCGGGGAGCCCACGCAGCGCTCGACGGTGCTGGTGGCCGACGCCATCACGGGGCCCTACACGATGGTGCGCAGTTGGCTGAAGCCGCTCGGCATGAACGCCGGCGACTTCGACCTCGTGACGCACCCCGCCGACGGCAAGGGCTACTACTACTTCGGGCGCGTGCACTCGGAGCTGATCTGCGCCGACCTGACCGACGACTACACCGATGTGACGGGGTACTACTCGACCCACTTCCCCCGCCTGCAGCCCCCGTTCGTGCGGGAGGCGCCGTCCTACTTCACCCGCAACGGCCTGCACTACCTGCTCACCTCGGGCACGACGGGCTACTACCCCAACCCGTCGGAGGTGGCCGTCGCGCCCACCTACCACGGCCCCTTCACCGTGCTCGGCGACCCCCACCGGGGCGACGCCTCCCGCACGTCCTACCACGCCCAGATCTCATCGGTCTTCAAGCATCCGGGCAAGAAGGACCTGTACATCGCGTTGGGCGACCGCTGGCTGCCGCACTACCTCGACGACAGCAGCGCGGCGCTGGCCGCCTTCGAGGAGCACTTCGGACGCCCCGAGGGCGGCGACGCGACGCCCATGGCGGAGCTCGCGGCCATCGACACCGCCCAGGCCGACTACGTGTGGCTGCCCCTCACCTTCGAGGATGACCAGGTGTTCATCGACTGGCGCGACGAATGGCGCATCGAGGATTACGACTGAGCTGTCGGTCTGCACCCAGAAACAACGCGGCGCCCCCGATGTCGAATCGGGGGCGCCGCGTCCTTTCTCAGCCCTTGAGCGCCCCGTCGGTGAGGCCCTTCATCACCTGCTGGTTGAGCAGCAGGAAGATGAGCAATGTGGGGACCACCGAGATGCAGATGGACGCGAACGTCGGCCCCCATTCGGTCTGCCCATAGGTGCCCACAAAGTTGAGCAGGCCGGCCTGGATCGTGCGGGAGTCATTGGTGGTCGTGAAGGTGATCGCGAACAGCAGGTCATTCCAGAAGAACAGGAACTGCACGACCGCGATGGTCAAGATGGCATTGCGCAACATGGGCAGGGAGATGCTCCAGAACACCCGGTAGATGCTCGCCCCCTCGATCACGGCGGCCTCGATGATCTCCCTCGGCAGCGACCGGTAGTAGCCGGCCATGATGAAGACCGTCATGGGCAGGCCCGTGGCGGTGTAGGTCACGATGAGGGCGAGCGGGGTGTTCAGGATGCCGCTGCGCACGTAGATCGCGAACAGCGGGAGCAGGATCATCTGCAGCGGCACCATGAGGCCGGCGAGGAAGAGCAGCAACACCCCGTCGCGTCCGCGCCAGCGCATGACCTCCAGGCCGAAGCCGGCCATCACGCCGAGCAGGAGCAACAAGACGATCGACGGGAACGTGGCCACGGCGCTGTTGGTGATGTAGCGCGCCATGTTGCCCCGCGTCCAGGCGTCGGCGTAGTTCTGCCAGTACAGACCCTCCGGCAGCGCCCACATGGGGTTACCGGAGAACTCCGTGGGCGCCTTGACCGAGGAGAGGAACAGCCAGACGAGGGGGACGACCTCGATGGCGATGAGCAGCGTGAGCCCGGCCAGGCCGAGCAGGCGCCCCACCGTCACGCGGGGGCGTCCGTGCGTCGAGGTCAGCGCGGTCATGAGGTGAGGTCCCGTCGTGCGCCGCGGAAGATTGCCACGGTGATCGCCAGGCAGAACAGCGTGAGTGCCATGGCGATCGTGCTGCCCTCGCCGTACTCGCCGTAGGCGAAGGAGGTGCGGAACATCAGCAGGGTGAGCGGGGTGGTCGCCCCGTTGGGGCCGCCGCCGGTGAGGGCGTACACGGAGTCGAACACCTTGATCGTGCCGTTGATGCTGAAGATCAGGCTGGAGATGACGACCGGCAGGACGGCCGGGAGCACGATGTACCGGACGAGCGACAGGCGGTGGGCGCCGTCCAGCCGAGCCGCCTCGATCACGTCGTCGGGGATGGCGACGAGGCCGGCGTACAGCAGCACGGCGTAGAAACCCATGGAGCGCCAGACGTCCATGATGACGATGATCCAGAAGGCGGGGCCGGGTTGGCCCAGCCAGTGCATCATGTCGAAGCCGAAGGCGTCCATCGCGAGGTTGACCGGCCCGGGTTGCGGCACGATCTCGAACAGTTTGACGAACAACTGCGCGACGGCTGCGGTGGGCAGCACCATCGGGAAGAACACCAGCGTGCGGATCAGCGCCGAGGACCGGCGCAGCACGAAGACGTACAGCAGCGCCAGCGCGAAGCCGGCACCTACCTGGAGCACCGTGGCGACGAGCGCGTACTGCACGCTGAACCAGGTGGCCTGCCAGAACAGCGGGTCGGACGCCACGGTCGTGTAGTTCTCGAACCCCACCCACGAGAACCCGCGGATCGGGTTGCCGCCGAAGAAGGTGTAGCCGATCGACCAGAGGATCGGCACCACCATGATCACCGTGTAGAGCGCGAGCGCCGGCGCGACGAAGAACCAGATGGCGCGCCGATCGCCGAGAACCTTCTCCATGCCACCTCCTTGGCTGCGGTGTGTGCCCGGTGCGAACGGCGGGCCGCCGTGGGCCCGGGGTGCTCCCCCGGCCCCACGACGTGCCCGCCGTCTGGCCCTACTGGGCCGCCTGCACCTGCTCCATGAACTGCTCGGCGGTCAGACCGCCCGACACCAGCGCGGTACCACCCTCCTGCGAGGCGGCCGTGCCCTCGGGCGACTGCAGCGCCTCGAACCACGGCACGAACTCGGTGAGCCCCGAGATGGTCTCCGCCGACTCGGCCACGAGGGGCGAATCGGAGACCGCGTCGGTCTGGAACCCGGTGATGATGTCCAGATCCTCCATCGCGACCGTGCCGTAGTTCTCAACGAGGTACTTCAGGAACTCCTTCACCTCGGGGGTGAGCGTCTTGGCGTTGACCGCCATCGGCAGGCCCACGTTGGCCGGGGTCTGGGTGACTTCACCGGCGCCGCCCTCGACCGCCGGGATCGGGAACCAGCCGATGTTCTCCTCGCCGATCTGGTTGACCTCGGGGTTCGTGAAGTCCGACAGCACCCACGTGCCGTTGTAGTAGATCGCCGCCTCACCCTGCAGGAACATGTCCTGCGCCGGGCCGTACTCCAGGGCGCCCGGCGCCGGGCCGAAGTAGCCGGCGTCGGCCCAGTTGCGGACGACCTGGGCGGCCGCCACGTACTCCGGGTCGGTGAACGAGGCCTCGCCGTCGGCGACCGCACGCAGGGCGTCCGGGCCGAGGTCGCGGTGCAGGTAGCCCGCGATGAGGCGGGTCACCGGCCACCCGGCGTTGCCGGCCGTCGCGAAGGGCTGGACGCCCGCGGCCTGCAGCGTGGCGGCCGCCGCCTCGAGGTCGGCGAACGTCTCGGGGGGCTCGATGCCGTGCTCGGCGAACAGCTCCGTGTTGTACCAGAACCCCTCGGCGCCGACCTCCAGGGGCAGGCCGAGCAGCTTGCCGCCGTACAGCCCCTTGATCACCGAGACCGAGAACGGCGTCAGGTTGTCGAGCACCCCCAGCTCCTCCAGCACCGGCTCCAGGTCGGCGACGAAGCCGGCCTCGTGGAGCTCGATCAGCTGGGAGGGCGTCCCGATCTGGAAGAAGGTCGGCAGCTGATCCTGCGACGCGAGCAACTGGATGCGCTGATCCATCGACGCGTCGAGCTGCTCCATCTCGAGGGTCGCTCCGTTGCCGTAGGAGTCGACGAGCGCTTGCATGGTGTGGTTGCTGCCCGCACCCTCGGCCGATCCCGTCATGAACGAGATCGCGAGGGGCTCTTCGGCCGATGGCGTGGTGGTCGTCGTCCCGGTGCCGGACGCACAACCGGCGAAGACGAGGGCGAGAGCTGTGCCGGCGGCAGCGGCGGCGATTCTGAGCCGCATGATGGCCTCCTGATGAACCTGTCGAGACACCCGTCGTCTCGAACACGAGGATCGTAAGAGGTTCTACTTGCACGTGTCAATGACGCAACTGGCACGTGTCACAAATCAACCCCGGCACGGTCCACTCGTGCGCTACGGTGTCGCCATGTCCAGCCCAGGGGCAGACCCCGCACGGCGTCGCGTGACCAGCACCGACGTCGCGCGGGAGGCCGGCGTGTCGCGCGCCACGGTGAGTTACGTCCTCAACCGCGACTCCCGTCAATCGATCCCCGACGTCACCCGCCAGAAGGTGCTGGACGCCAGCGCCCGGCTCGGCTACCGGCCCTACGGGCCCGCCCGGCTGCTGCGCGGCGCCCGGAGCAGCGTGGTGTTGATGCTCACCCCCGGGCTCGAACACGCCTCGGACTTCGTGGCCGCGGGCATCATCACCAGCCTCGGCGCGGCCACGCGCCACCACGGCCTGCACCTCGTCTGGCAGCTGGGGGCCGAGGAGCTCGAGACGGCGATCGACCTCGCCCCGGCGGTGGTGCTGACGTCGGTTCCTGACGGCGATCCGCTGATCGGCGAACTGTCGGAGCAGTTCTCCGTTCCGGTCGCCTCAGCCTTCCCCCACCTGGACGCCTTCCTCGCCGCCTCCGCGTCCGCGCAGGTCGAACACCTGGTTGCCCGCGGACGCCGGCGGCTCGCCTTCGCGGCACCCGCCCGGCCGGAGCTCGGAGCGACCGCGACGATCCGGCACCGCGCGGCCAACGCCGCTGCGGCGGCAGCGGGAATCCCCCTCCCCCACCGGTTCGAGGTGCCGGACGATCGGGCTGCGGCTGGCGCGGCCCTCCGCGCCGAGCTCGAGGCGCACCCGGAACTGGACGGCATCTGCGCGTTCAACGACGAGGTGGCGTTCGCGGTGCTCGCGGCTGCAGCTGACTCCGGCATTCCCGTCCCGGCGCGGATCGCGGTCATCGGTGTCGACAACCACCCGTTCGGGCCGCTCACCTGCCCGGCCCTGTCCACCGTCGAGTCCGACGTGGACGCCTTCGTCACCCAGTTCGCCGCCCACGTCGCCCAACTCGCGGCAGGCGAGGCCGCGGAGCCGCCGCCGCTGCCCGATCAGGCGCACGCCGTACCACGCGCCTCCACCTGAGCGGGCCTTCAGCTCGGCGGATGTCCGATCGGCCGACCCGGTTGGCATCCACCGCTCACGCCCGGTCGGGCGTGACCTTTCCCAGGTCTCCGGCGGCTTGGGTGGCCGTGGCGCTGGCGATGCTGTTGGGTCTCCTCGGGTTCAGCGCGGACAGCGTGCTGATCCACCTTTCCGCCTGCTGGTGCGGGCGGGAGGCCACCCTGGGCTTGGCCCTGAGCGTCGGCGCGTCCAACACCGGCACCGCCATCGGCACCGGGTTCGCCGGCACGGCGCCACATCACACTGCACGTGGCACGTCGGTGTGGATGAAATCATCCCCCTTGAAGAGCAGAGGCTCTCCGGTGAGTTTCGCGGCGGCGTAGGCGAAGCAGTCGCCGAAGTTCAGCCGGGCCGCCGAGCCGCTGCCGCGTCCGTAGCGGTACCAGGCGTCGCGTGCCGCCGCCGCGTGACGCGCATCGACCGCAACCACCTCGACACTTGCGGCCCGCAGTAGCTCGTCAAGGTCCTCCTGACGAGTCCGTCCGACGACGATGCCGGTCTCGATCAGCGTGCCGGCCGAGATGGAGGTGTGGCTCGACTCCTCCAGCGCGCGAGCGAACGAGGACGCCTCGGGTTCCGCCTTCAAGATGGCGACGAGCGCGGAGGAATCGACGATCATCGAGGCCTCCCCTCCTCGTCGTACAGATCGGCATCGGTGAGGAACGCCTCACTCCGCGCCGCAGAACGGCGCCCAATCTCCATGAGGCGGTCCGCCATTCCTGCACGTTGGGCGTCCTCGCGCTCCAGAGCCTCCACCAGCGCCCGCCGGACAGCTCCAGTCGCGGTGGTCCCCTGCCGTGCAGCCAGACGGAGCGCCATCTCACGCACCTCCGGGTCCTTGATGTTCATCGTTGGCACAGGATCAGTCTACCTCTTCTAGGTAGAATTGGCCACGTCGCCGGTGGGGCGGGTAGCCAAAGGCGCCGGAGACCCGCCTCGAAGGAGATGTGCTCGCGCAGGTGCCCTTCAGAACGAACTCAAGCGCCTTGAGCACCTGTGCTGAGGCTTCGGTGCGCGTGTCGGGCTGGGCTTCCGCTCGGTTGAGGTCCATCCTCTCGGCGGCCCAGCCCAGCAAAGTAGGCGCCGCCATTTCCGGATCCTCACGAACTGCATGACGCACTGTCTGCTTGAGACCGGCGGGTTCAGACAGCGACTGCACCCTGGCTGTGATGAGCCGTTAGAGCTGAACCCGGCGAACGGCGCATGCTCAACCAGGCCCTGTTCGACGGCATCACTTTCGAAGACGCCGACACCGTGACCATCACACCCAAGCAGTTCATCGCCACGATCCCGCCAGCGATTGAAGCCCACACAACGAGCAAACCCTGCCCCGCGATCAGGCGGGGCAGGGTTCGAACGTATCCGATTACGTGGAGCTAAGGGGATTCGAACCCCTGACCTTCTCATTGCGAACGAGACGCGCTACCAACTGCGCCATAGCCCCCTGCTCATCGAGCGGGTGCCACCCTACCAGCTGCCCCCCCGCGGCGAAAACCGCCGTGTCCTCCCGCCATCCCCCCAATCCCCCAATCCCCCACGACCACATGTATCACCGCCCACCCCTGTCGCCTCCTGACCGACGTGGAGTTCAATGACCTCATGTCGGACGCGCCCCCCACGAGCCGGGCAGACGGCGTCCCCACCACTTGGGACGCCGCGGCGTCCGCCCATGCGCGCTGGGCCAACGGCGAGCGGCAGGCGCTCGACGAACTGGTCCGCGTCCTCACCCCGGTGCTGTGGCACACCGTCCGCTCCTACGGGCTCTCGGCCGAGGCGGCGCAGGACGTCCTGCAGAACGCCTGGCTCTGCCTGGTGCGCGACCCCGGTCAGGTGCGCGACTCCCAAGCGGTGACCGGGTGGATGATGACCACCGCCCGGCGCCTGGCGTGGCGCTCGACGCGGACCCGCGAGATCCCCGTCGACGAACTCGCCCCCACGGCCCCTGTCCAGCTACCCACCCCCGAGGACGCCGCCATCGCCGGATTCGAGGCCCGTCGGCTCTGGCAGGCGGTGTCCTCGCTGAACGCCCGGTGCCAACGCCTGCTGCGCATCATCGCGTTCGCCGACCGGCCCGACTACGCGGCCTTCTCCGCGGCCACCGGCACGCCCATCGGCAGCATCGGCCCGACGCGCCGCCGCTGCCTCGACAAGCTCCGCTCTCTCCTGGAAGGGGCCTCCGCATGACCGGCACGCCCGCGCCCGAGCCCCTCTTCGCCACCCTGCGCAGCGCGTGGGACCGGTGGGATCCGCCCCCGCCCGACCTGGCCGAGACGATCCTCGTGGCCCTCGCGATGGAGGACCTGGACGCCCAGTACGAACTCCTCACCCTCGTCAACCGCCATGACCACCTGGCCGGTACCCGCACGGGGGCCGGCGACGCGGGCCGCGTCCTCATCGAGTTCCGGTCCGCGTCGCTGGCCGTGCTGGTGCGGGTCTCGAGCGAGGGCGGGGCGCAGCGGATCGACGGCTGGGTCACCCCGGCCACCGGCGGCACGGTCACGGTGGTGCAGGGCGAGGCGTCCACCACCGCCACCCTCGACGCCCACGGCCGCTTCGACGTCCCCAGCTCCGGACGCGGCCTCACCCGGCTCGTCGTCAGCCCCACCTCGGACGCCGACGCCCCCGAAAGCGCCGGTGCCGAGTTCCGCACCACCCTCTTCGAGATCTGAGGCACCATGACCACCTCCTGGCACGACTTCGACCGTCAACCCACCCTCCTGCCCGGCGGGCTGCTGGACGACCTGCGCGGCAAGGTCCTCGACCCCCAGGGCGACGTCGTCCTGGCCGGCCAGGACGTCCGCGCGACCGCGTACATCCCCGACACCCTGCTCGTCCCGGCCAACGACGCCGCCAGCATCGACGCGCTGGGAGACGTGGCCATCGGTCACGCCTGGCAGCCCGAACCCGAGGCCGAGCCCGACCCACGGCCGTGGCGCTCCATCAAGCGGGTGAAGATCGCGCCACGCCCCGGCGTGGCCGCCCAGGCTCCCGACGCCTGGGACCTCCTGCAGAACGTCCGCCTCACCCAGCCCGAGCTGGCGGCGCGGGCGTCGCTGAACCACATCCTCACCCTCTCGCCGTTCACCGAATCCAGCCCCTTCACCCACTCCAGCCCGTTCACCGAGTCCAGTCCCTTCACCGAATCGAGCCCGTTCACCCACTCCTCGCCGCTGGGCGGCTACGCCACGCCGGGGTGGGGCGGACGCCAACCGGTCGCCTATGTGGGCCGCCCGCCGCACCGGCGCGCGAAGCTGACGCGGCGGCGTCCGGTGGTGGCGCTGCTGGACTCGGGTTGTGGCCGACACCCGTGGCTGGACGACGTGGTCACCTGCAACCGGACCATCGACGGCCTGCCGATCGGCCTCGACGCCGCCCACGGCCCCGAGATGCTCCCCGACACGGTCGGGCCCCTGGATGGCGGGTTGGACGCCTACGCCGGGCACGGCACGTTCAGCGCCGGGCTGGTGCACCAGGCGGCGCCGGACGCCGACATCCACGCGTGGCGCATCCTGCCCGCCGAGGGGGCCCTGGTGGAGGCCGACCTCATCGACGCGCTCGACGACCTCGCCGAGCTGGTTCGCCGGGGCCGGGAGGGAGCCCCGGACGGACTGCTCATCGACGTGCTCAGCCTCTCGGTTGGGTACTACCACGAGCTGCCGGACGACCCGCTGTTCGACGGCCCGCTGTGGTCGTCGCTCGCGCGGTTGCTGGCGCTCGGCGTGGTCGTCGTCTGCGCCGCCGGCAACGACGCCACGGCGCGGCCCCGCTTCCCCGCGGCCTTCGGGCCGTGGGAGGGCGGCGGCGGGCCGATCCCGTGGGACGACTCCTCGGACGCATCTTGGGCCCCACTGGTCAGCGTCGGCGCGCTCAACCCGAACGGAACCTGCGACGCGCTCTTCAGCAACGTGGGCCCGTGGGTGCGGACCCACGCGCCCGGGGCGGCGGTGGTGAGCACCATGCCGACCACGTTCCAGGGCGGCATGCAGGCGCAGGCGGAGTCGATGGCGTTCGGCCGGAAGCGGGCATCGGTCGACCCGGACGACTTCAGCGCCGGCTTCGGCGTGTGGAGCGGCACGTCGTTCGCCGCGCCGCTGCTGGCGGGCAGGATTGCCGCCGAGCTGCTCGACGGCCGGCGCCTGCCCGAGGATCCGGTCGCCCGGGCCCGCGAAGCGGTGGCGCGCGTGACGGGGCTGGTGTCACCCTAGGAGCATGCTGGGCGCTGCTGAATTGCACGCCCGGGCGCGGACGGCGACCAACGCCGGCCACCACACCCGGGCGTGCTCGTGGGCGCGCCAGGGGCTGGAGCGCCACCCCACCCCCGTCGAACGCGCCCTGCTGCTCACCACCCTCGCCTACGCCGAGGCGGAGCTCGGCCACCTCGACCTGGCCGACGGCCTGTGCCGCGACGCCCTCGCGCTCGCGGGCGTCGACGACCACACCCGCGGCACGGCGCACGGCCAGCGCGCTGTCGTGCTGCTGCGGCTGGGCCTGCCCTCGGACGCCCTGGCCGAGTTCAGCTCCGCCATCCGCACCCTGGCCGCCGACGACGAGGCACTGGGCCGCAACCTGCTGAACCGCGGCAACCTCCGCCTCGAGGCGGCGGACGCCCGCCGGGCGTTGGTCGACTTCGAGCGCGCCGCCGCGCACGCCGAGCGGACGGGCAACGCGTCCCTGCTGGCCAAGGCCCGCCACAACGCCGGTTACGCCGCCTTCCTGCTGGGCGACCACGTCCGCGCGCTCACGGCCATGGACTCCGTGGCCTCATTCTTCGCGGGCCAGGCCCCGGCCCTGCACGCCGTCTGGCTGCAGGACCGGGCCGAGGTGCTGGCTGCGGCGGGGCTCCGCGACGACGCCGTCGCCGACCTGCGGCGTGCCATCGACCAGTTCCGCGCGGGCCGCGCACGGCGCGCGGCGGCATCCGCCGAGCTGCTGCTGGCCCGGTTGGTGGTCACCGACGATCCGGCCGAGGGGCTGCGGCTCGCGCGCCACGCGGCGTCCCGGTTCGCCGCCATGGGTGCCGATCTGTCCCGGCTGCGGGCGGACGCCGCCGCCGCGGTCTGCGCGTGCGCGGCAGGCCGTCGCCGGCTGCCCGATGTCGAGCGCCTCCTGGCCGAGCTCCGCGCCCGCGGGCTCGCCGATGAGGCCCGCCGCCTCGCGATCGCCTGGTGCGGCTGGCTGCTCGCCCAGGGGCGGTTGACGGAGGCCCGGCGCGTGCCGCTGCCCCCGTCGACGCCCCGGCGTTACGAGCCGTGGGCCGCCGCGGTGGCCGCGCAACGCCAGATCGCCCTGGGACGCCGCGCCGACGCCCTGCGCACGCTGCGCACCACGCTCGACGGCGTCCAAGCCCTCGCCTCGACCCTGGGCAGCCTGGAACTGCAGACCTCACTCTCCGGCGCGCTGACCCGGCTCGGACAGCTGGGGTTGTCGGTGGCGCTGGCGCGACCCGACGTCGACCTGGTGCTCGAGTGGTCCGAGCGGACGCGGGCGGCGTCCTCCCGCGTGGTGGGCGTCCGGCCACCGACGGACGCCGCGCAGGCCGACGACCTGACCGAGCTCCGCGCCCTGCACGCCTTCGGCGGCGACCCCGCCCGGCAGCGCGAGCTGCGCCGCCGCATCCGGGAGCGGGCCTGGCAGGCGGGCGGCTCCGGCGCGACGCAGCCCGTCGCGACGCGGGACGAGTTGGGCGCCGCGCTCGCGGCCGCAGACGCCACGTCGGTGTGCCTGTTCGTCAGCGACGCCGAGCTGGACGCCGTCGTGGTGGACGGCGCGGGTGGGGGGACGCTGGTGCGGCTCGGGCCGCTCGGCGGGCTGGCGTCCGAACTGGCGGGGCTGCGGGCCGATCTCGACGTGGCGGCGGCCGACCTCCCCGCCCCCTTCGCGCCCCGCGTCCGGGCCGGGCTCGCCCAGCGGCTGGCCCAGCTGGACGCCAGCTGGCTGGCCCCGGCACTCGCCCGCGTGACCACCCGCCGCGTGGTGCTGGTCACCCCCGGCCTGTTCTCCTTGGTGCCGTGGCCGCTGCTCCCGAGCCTGCGCGACCGGGCGGTCACCGTGCCGCGCAGCGCCACCGCCTGGGCCCGGGCCCCGGCGCGGCGCGCCCTGACCCGCCCCCTGCTCGTGGCCGGGCCGTCGCTGCGCCGGGCCGCCGACGAGGTGGGCGCCTGCGCGACCCACTGGGGCGACCCGGAGGTGCTCACCGGCCCGGACGCCACGGTGATGGCGGTGGGTACGGCCACCCTGCGCAGCGACGTGGTGCACGTCGCCGCCCACGGCCATCACCACGCGCTCAACCCGCTGTTCAGCCACGTCGACCTCGCCGACGGCCCCGCCTTCGGCTACGAGCTGGACCGGCTGGTGACGCTGCCCGACACGGTGGTGCTGTCGGCCTGCGAGCTGGGGGCGGTCGGTGCCGGCGATGACCCGTTGGGGCTGGCGACGGCGCTGCTGCACGCCGGCGTCCGCACCGTGCTGGCCTCCCCCGTGGCCCTCTCCGACGAGGCCGCCGCGCGGCTCATGCCCGATCTGCACGCGCGGTTGGCGTCCGGCAGCCCGCCGGCGGACGCCCTCGCCGCGAGCGTCGCGGCGTTCGGGCCCGACGCGCCGCCGCTGGTGTGCTTCGGGGCCGGGTGGTGAGGGCCGGTGACTATTCGCCGACCGCGCGACGCAGGTCGGCTTCCTCGCGGGTGTCTTCCGCCGGAGCGTCGGAAGGCAGGTCCGCGGTGACGGGAAGGGCGGCCGTGGTGGGGGCCGGCATCGAGAGGTCGATGGTGCGCACGGTGCGGGGGGCCAGCGGGCGGCTGACGTAGGTGGGGGCGGTGATCGGCACCGGATCCCACAGCGAGCCGGTGGATTCGACGGGCACCGACAGCTCGACCGACGCGTCGTCGGCGTCCGGGGCCTCGTCGGTGAGGACGAGGGCGATCGTGTCCTCCTCGGCGTCCGCGCCGCGGATGATGCGGGCACGGCGGTCGAGGTCACGCCGCATGGCGCGCGCCGAGAAGCGCGCCACGCCCAGGAACGCGACCACGAGGGCGACCGGCACCAGCACCCCCCACCACGCGGTGAGGCCGAAGGCGGCGAACGCGACCACGGTGAGCGTGGCCAGCACGAGGAAGGTCAGGACGCGGCGCCGGCGGCGGGCGGCGCCGGCGTCGATGGCGGCCAGCTCACGCAGCGCGGCCCGGCGGTTGAGGGGCGTCGAGACGACGGCGTTGGCGTCCTCCGCCGAGTCCAAGGGGGTGCCGCGACGCACGATCGTGACGGTGCCGGTGAAGGGGTCGCCGGGCTCGACCTCGTCCATGAGCCCGTTGTCGCGGCGGTTGAGGAACAGCGGAATCAGGTAGATCAGCCAGAAGGCCGCCACGAACCCGAAAACCAGACCCTCCACACCCATGCGTCGAGGGTAGGGGGCGGCTCGGCGGGCGCTCCGGGCGACGCGCCGCGTCCCGTCCGATCCAGGACGCAGGTCAGAGCGGGGGCGCTGCTGGCGCGCGATCTCAGGGGCCGGCGAGGCGTCCGATGACCCCCTCGGGCTCGACCTCCTCGGCGTGCAGCACGTAGACCGCGTGGTCGCGCCAGGCACCGTCCACGTGCATGAAGGCGGGCCGGATGCCCTCCAGCCGCAGCCCGAGCTTCTCCACCACCCGGATGGACTTGGTGTTCTCGGGGCGGATGGCCACCTCGAGGCGGTGCAGCTCGAGGGCCTCGAACATGTGATCGGCGGCCAGGGCGAGCGCCGTGGGGGCGATGCCGCGGCCCGCGAGCCCCTGGGCGACCCAGTAGCCGGCCATGCCCCAGCGCGCCGAGCCGTGGACGATGCCGGTGATCGACATCTGCCCCGCCAGGCGGGGGCGCTCCCCCTCCGGCGCCCACATGATCGCCCACGGCAGCGAACGGCCGGCGCGGGCGTCCGCGGCGAAGCTGCGCACCATCTCGGCGTAGGTGATGCCTTGACCGGACGACCCGGGCGGTCGGGTGGAGTCCCACGGCCGGGTCCACTCGGTGTTGAGCGCGCGGACGGCGTGGTACTCGGCCTCGTCGCGGCGGCGCAGCGGGCGCAGCAGCACCGGGCCGTGCCGCAGCGTGACGGGCCAGCGGCGCGACCCGAAGAGGGTCACCGGACCGCTTCGTCGCCCCGCGCGCCGGCGTCGTCGAGCACGATGCACTCCACCTGGGAGCCCGCGTCGGCCCCGGCCCAGCCCTCGGGAATGACGAGCAGCACGTTGGCGCGCGCCAGGTCCCAGGCCAGCTCGGAGTCCACGCCGCTCACGGGGCGCACCGTCTGGTCCGACGACCAGACGGCCGGGATGTACTGCGTGATGCCGTCCGGCACCTCGAGGCGCTCGGCGACGAAGCCATCGACGCGCGGGGCCGCGAGCGGGTCGGACTCGTTGAGCTTGTGGATCACCGGACGCACGAAGGCGTGGTAACCGACATAGGCGCTGACGACCCCGGCGGGCAGGATCACCATGGGCGTCCGGTCGTTGCCCAGCGCGGCGAACGCGTACCGCGATTCGCGGTTGAGGGCCACGACGGCCTCATCGAGCTCGCCCATGCCCTCGGCGACCTCGCGGATCAGCTCGCCGCCACCGACCGCGACGATCAGGTCGGCGCGGATCTGCTGGTCGGCGATCGTCTGGCGGATCTCGCGGGCGTCGCTGCTGATGATGCCGAGCGGGTAGACCGTGGCGCCGTCCGCGCGGGCCGCCGCCGTGATGAGCGTGGTGGCGGCGTCGTAACGCTGCTGCGGCTGGGTGAGCGCCTGGCCGGGCGCGACGAGACCGTCGCCCACCGTGAACACCACGATGCGCGGACGCGGGCGCACCAGCACCTTGTCGAGGCCCACCTCGGCGAGCACCGCCACCGACCGCGGCGTCAGCACGTCGCCGGCCGCCAGCAGGGGCGTCCCGTCGGCCAGCTCGGAGCCGGCACGGCGGAGGTTGTCGTACAGCCGGGTCTCGGTGCCGATGCGCACGTAGCCGTCCTCACCCAGGACGCCGTACGCGTCGGGCACGACCGCGTCGACCCCCTCGGGGATCATGCCGCCCTCTTCGATGCGAATCGCGGCGCCCGCGACGAGCGGGGCGCCCGGCGCCTCGCCGGCGGCGATCTGGTCGACGACGTAGAGCTCCTTGGGCACCTCCGGGGTGGCCCCCACGAGGTCGGAGCCGCGGACGGCCCAGCCGCCGACGCGCGCCGTCGTGACGAGCGGCAGGTCGAGGTCGGAGCGGATGTCCTCACACAGCGTGAGCCCGGGGACGTCAAAGATCTGCATGCCGAACGGACGGATCGCCCCGACCTGGTCGAGCAGGAACGCGCGCTGCTCGGTCACCGACCGACGGGTGATCTGGGGAACAGGTGCGGCAGGGGTCTCGGCAGCCGGCGCGGCGTCCGCGTCGGGCTCCGAGGTCTTCTTGCGTCCGAAAAGGGCCATGAAACTACGATAAACGGGTGACTGGGCAGCCGAGCGGAGCGACCCGGCGAGCCCGGGCAAATGGCAACCCGATCGGCAACCCTGCCCCGGGCGCTGCCCCCGGTACGCCCACCCCGGCGGGCATGCCGTCGAAGGCCGCCCTGCGGGCCGAGCTCCGCGCAGCTCGTGAGCGCGCGACACCCGCCGAGCGGGCGGCGCGGGACCGGGCGCGCCTGACCCATTTGCTGCAGCTGGCCAGCGGTCACAGTGCCGTCGCGTGCTATCTCTCCGTGCCGCCGGAGCCCGACACCACCGAGTTCGTCGACGCCCTCCACGCCCGGGGTGTGCGGGTGCTGTTGCCCCTGCTGCGCGGACGCCGCACGCCCGCCTGGGCGTGGTACGCCGGCCCGGGAACGCTGGTGCCCGGGTGGCGCGGGATTCCCGAGCCGGGGCCGGACGCGTCTGCGTCGGCTGGGCTCGCGGGGCCGGCGTCGGAGAGGCCGGTGGCGCTGGAGCCGGTGTCGTTGGGGTCGGTGTCGTTGGGGTCGGTGACGCTGGTGGTGACGTCGGCGCTGGCCGCGACCGTCGAGGGCGTGCGGCTGGGGGTCGGCGGCGGCTGGTACGACCGCGCCCTGCCCAGCGCCGCCGCGGGCTGCGTCACGGCGGCGGTGCTGGACGCCGAGGCCGTCCTCGACACTCTCCCCCGTGACCCGTGGGACGTCACGGTCGACGTGCTCGTCACCGAACACGGGCTCGTGCCGACCCGACCCGCGGGCGGCTGACTCACCTGCCGGCGGGGCGGACCGGGAATGGCGAGGGTGCCCGGCTTCGTTATCATCGGCGGTTGTTCCGTTCGCGAAGGAAGCGCCCATGCCCACGTACCAGTACCGCTGCGCCGACTGTGGCGCCGAGCTCGAGGCCGTCCAGGCCTTCACCGACGACGCCCTGACCGTGTGCCCGCAGTGCGACGGGAACCTCCGCAAGGTGTTCAGCGCCGTCGGCGTGGTGTTCAAGGGCTCGGGCTTCTACGCCACCGACAACCGCACCCGCGGCAAGAACGAGGCCGCCAAGGGTTCCGGGGCCGAGGGCGGCTCGGGTGGCTCAGAGTCTTCGGCCTCGTCGGGGTCCGCGAAGGAGAAGTCGGGTTCGACGTCCGGCACCGGTGACGCCAAGGCGTCCGGCTCGGGCTCGGCGTCGGGCTCGGGCTCCACGTCGACCCCTGCGTCGGGGAGTGGGTCGCGCTGACCCCACGGCCGGACACCCCTCAGGAGCCATTCGGCTCGGACAAGGCGTGACACCGGCGTCCTAATGTCTGGGCGTGAGACGACCCGGAATGTCCCGTGCGGTGGTTCCTTGGCCGCTGCGCCGCTTCCTGCACCTGCGGCGCCGATCGCTGGCTGCGCTGGCGGCGGCGGTCGCCGTGCTGGCGACCCTGTCGGTGCTGGCCCCCCGCCCACCGGAGCTGACGTCCGTGGTGGTCGCCACCCGGGACCTGCCGGGCGGAACGGTGCTGGTCGCGTCCGACCTCACCACCCTGCCCGCGACGCCGGGCACTTTCCCCGATGACGTGCTGCTCGACCCCGCCACCGCCGTGGGGCGGACGCTGAACGGGCCCGCCTCGGCACGGACGCCGATCACCGCGACGGCTCTGGCCGAGGGCCAACGGCTGGCCCGGGACGGCTTCGTCGTGGCCGCCCTGCCCCTGGCCGACGCGGCGATCGCACCGCTCGTCCAGCCGGGCACGCGGGTCGACCTGTTCAGCACCGGCGGTGATGCCGAGTCCCTGGCCCAGAACGTCCGTGTCGTGGCGGTGCCCGCTCCGGCGACGGGGGCGTTCGGGGCGTCCGGTGCCGGCGCGGCGCTCGTGGAGGTGACGCCGGACGTGGCGGCCCGCCTCACCGTGGCCGCCCAGACCGGCGGAGTTGCCATCGCCCTGCGCTGAGGCGCCACAGGGTCCTGCGGTGTTAAGGGGCTAGTCCTGCGGCGGTTGCGCCCCCACCGCGACTGCAAGCTCTGTGAATCTGTTGCGCAATAATGTCACTTGAATTCGCAACCTTTGCGCTCGGATCGCTACTGTTCTCGTGTGGCAGCCCCACGCCTCACCCAGGCACTGCCCCCAACCATGAGAGGTGTGAAACAACCATCAAGGGTTTCAAGGACTTCCTGATGCAGGGCAACCTCATTGAGCTTGCCACCGCCGTCATCATCGGCACGTCGTTCGCGACGGTCGTCTCCACGTTCACCAACATCCTGCTGAGCTTCGTCGGCATGTTCGGCGGCGTGCCGGACTTCAGCGCCTGGGCGCCGGCCGGCCTGCCGCTGGGGATCTTCCTCAACGCGGTGATCTCGTTCGTGATCGTCGCGGCCGTGATCTACTTCCTCGTGATCAAGCCGTACCAGGCCGTCAAGGCCGCCGCGGACGCGCGCCTCAAGGCTGACTCGGACGCCGTCGCCCCGGCCCCGACCACCGACGAGCTCCTCGCCGAGATCCGCGACCTGCTCAAGGCCAACCGCGCCCTCTGAGCCACCGCACACGAACCCCGCCGCCCCCCGGGCGGCGGGGTTTTCGCTGCCCCGGCTGCGCCGGTTCCCCCGCGACACGCACACTTCGGTCTCAAACTCCGGGTTCGGAGGCGGAGTTTGAGCCATGAAGTGGAGTTTGAGCACCGAGGCGCGGTGCGAATCCGGCCCGGTGCCGCTTTTCGACTCGGCGGTTCCCTCCTGGCCCCCGGTGGGACGCCGACCCGATCGACATCGCGCGTGACCAGCTTTACCCGGCGCAGCTCTGCTTGACCTGGCGCAGCGTGGCTTCACCTGGCGCAGTGCAGCTCACGTGGCGGGCCGTGCAAGGGCCTCCACGTGAGCTGCGCTGCGCCACGTGAGCTGCACTGCGCCACGTGAGCTGCACTGCGCCACGTGCGCTGCACTGCGCCACGTGCGTCCCCGGTGCGCAACGTACGGACCCAGTGTCCTCACAGCACCCGGACGCCGACTCACCGGGACACCAACCCCTCGGACGCCTCGCGTCACCCCGAGGCCAAGCCCGCCAAGACAACCCGGCCAGCCAGAGTGACCCAGATCGCCCCGGCCCACCCGGGCCACCTCACCAGTGCGGCGGTACGTCGGCGCGGAGGCGCCGCTCGTCGGCCGTGAGGGTCGTGCGACGCGAGGGTGGCAGGACGGCCAGTACGTCCAATCCCAGCTCCGTCCGGGCACTGCCGATGGCGGCGTGGAGCTGCGCGGCGCCGAGGCCGCGGCGCAGCGCGTCCGGCACGACGAACGGCCACCCCGCCGCAGCAGCACCACGGGCCAAGTCAGCGATCCGGCCGCCCGTCCAGCCACGCGACGCCAACTCCCTCAGCAGCGCCGGCACATCGGGACGCGCCTGGAGCCCCAGCTCCAGATCCTCCCCCACCAGGGCATACGCGATGGCGCGGTGCCAGGGTTCCGTCACGAGGTCAGTCCCCGAGGACGCCGCCCGGGACGGTGGCCGGGGCGCCGGCGTCCTCGAGATGCGCGTCGCCGACGACAGTGACCTCGGACGCGAACGTCCAGTCACCCTCCACCGTCAGCGAGGACGCGCCGACCAGCGACGGCACCACCTGCACCCGGGCGTCGAAATCGGGCAGCAGCGTGTAGTGCCGCTTGTCGAGCGACACGGTCGGCAGCTTCTCGACCGCGGCGACCAGGCGCGCGTCGGCGTCCAGCTCGAAGGCGTCGGAACGCACCAGCAGCAACTCGTTGGTCGTCTTCACCGGCAGGAAGCGGTCGCGCGGCACCGCGATCGCCTGCGCCCCCGGGAACACCTCGATCGCCGCGCCCATGGCGGTCTCCAGCTGGATCACCGGGGTGGACGCCTTGTCGCTCGGGTCGACCGTCTTTTCGTTGCGGATGAGCGGCAGGCCGAGCACGTTCTTGCGCTCCTCCATCAGGTTCTTCAGCGCCGCGAGGTCGACCCACAGGTTGTTGGCGTGGAAGTACGGGTGGCGGTGCTCGTCGGTGAAGTAGTCCATCTCCTCGGGGCGCGTCTGCGCCGTGTCCCGCAGGATGAGCTGCCCGTCCGCCTTGCGAACCGCGAGATGCCCGCCCTTGCGGTCGTTCGCCGTGCGCGTGCAGACCTCCGCGGCATACGGCGCACCGGACGCCGCGAACCAGCCGGCCAGCGTGGCGTTCGGACCGGCGCCCAGGTTGTCCCCGTTGGCGATGCTGACGTAGCGGAAACCGCGCTCGAGCAGCGCGTCCAACAACCCGGTGCCGACCAGCGAGGTGTAGATGTCACCATGGCCGGGCGGGCACCACTCCAGGTCGGGGTCGGCCGGCCACTCCACGGGCTCCAGGGTGTCCGCGGTCAGCTTCGGCTCGAAGCCCTGCAGGAAGTCGACGGGCAGGCCGTCCACGGCCAGGTCGGGGTAGCGCTCCAGGTGCGCCAACGTCGCCTCACGGGTGCGGAAGCTGTTCATGAACAACAGCGGCAGCCGCGCACCGGTCTCCCGGCGGGCCCGCAACACCTGCTCGACCAGCACGTCGAGGAACGTCATGTCACCGCGCACGGGCAGCAGCGTCTTGGGGCCGTCCAGGCCCATCGAGGTGCCCAGCCCACCGTTCAGCTTGATGATGACGGTCTTTTCGAGTGCCTCACGCGCGGCGTCGGCGTCCACCTGCACGGACGCGAGCTGCGGCGGCTCGAGCAGGGGGTCGATCGAGTCCTCCTCGATGTAGAAGCCCCCGCTCCCTTCCGCGACGAGACGGTAGTAGTGGCTGAACACGTCGATGGCGGCGCCGGACGCGCCGGCGTCCTGCATCTTGGTGCGTGCACGGTCGAGTCCGTTGGTCATGACTCAAGGCTAGGCCCGGACGCCGCACCCGGGCGCACCGGTTGCCACGATTCGCCTGGCGAGGGGGGCTGAGAACACAGAGCGAGAGCGACGCCGGTCGAAGGGCTGAAAAGCCGTCTACCCACCCCCAGGAGACATCAACAACCTGGCGTCGCTCTCGTGGGTAGAACTATAGCCCTATCGTCACGGAGCACCAGTCCCCCAAAAGGGTGACTTCTCGTACTTTAGGACGAGTAGCCCCTTCACTTTTCCTCGGCGCCTGCTTCTCCCGTCGGGTCCCGGACCACGCAGACCGGCCGCCCTCGGGCTCGCCGTACACTGTTCATCGTCAACACGAGACCGCTGGCCTCGTAGCTCAGGGGATAGAGCAGTAGTTTCCTAAACTATGTGTCGGAGGTTCGAATCCTCCCGGGGCCGCCAGCAAGACTCCCCACCCCTCGTGACGCCGAACTGAGGGGTGAGAGCCTCCGGCGACCCGGCCGGGCGTGACTAGGGTGGGCCGGGTGACCCGACCACCCGTCGACCAGGCGCTCTGGCAGCCGTGGCTCGACCACGTCTGCGCGGCGCTGGAGCTGGATCCCACCCGCGTGGACGTCGACGCGATCCTGTCGTTGGCGGGCGAGGTGGCGGACGCCTCCACTCGGCCGCTGGCTCCCGTCGCCGCCCACCTGTGGGGCCTGGCCGGGGCCGGGATGCCCGGCGTGGACGCCGCCGCGCTGCACGATGCGATCCTCGACGCCGCCCACCGGAGCGGACGCCCGTGACGCCCACCGAGCCCACGACACCCACCTCCGGGACACCCGACGCTCCACTCCCCCCCATCCCCCCACTCCCCCCACTCGTCGACCCCGGCCCCCCGCTGGATCGGGGGGCCACTGAGCGGTACGCCCGGCACCTGTTGCTGCCCGCCGTGGGTGAGCTCGGCCAACGCCGCCTCCGCGCGGCGCACGTGGCCGTGATCGGCGCCGGAGGGCTCGGATCGCCGGCGCTGCTTTACCTCGCCGCCGCCGGGGTGGGACGGCTCACGATCATCGACGACGACGTGGTCGACGTCACGAACCTGCAGCGCCAGGTGATCCACCCCGACGCCGCCGTCGGCCAGCCCAAGGTCGACTCCGCGGCGGCGGCCGTGCGCGCGCTGAACCCCGACGTCGACGTCATCACCCACCGCGCCCGCCTCTCCCCGGGCAACGCTGCCGAACTCCTCGCCGGCGCCCACCTCGTCCTCGACGGCTCCGACAACTTCGAGACCCGCTACGCCGTCAACGACGCCTGCGCCGCGCTCGGCCTGCCCTGCGTGTGGGCGTCGGTGTACCGCCTGCAGGCCCAGGTGTCGGTCTTCTGGGCCGACCCGCCCGCCCCCCACCGCGGCACCGACCTGCGCGACCTCTTCCCCGCCCCGCCCGCCCCCGGCACCGTGCCCACCTGCGGGGACGCCGGCGTCCTGGGCGCCCTGACCGGTCAAGTCGGCTCGACGATGGCCGGCGAGGCCGTCAAACTGATCTGCGGCATCGGCACGCCCCTGCTGGGCCGCGTGGCGTTCGTCGACCTGGCGGACGCCACCGTCACCCACCTGCCCCTCGCCCCCCGCCCGGCCCACACAGCATCCCCCGCCCCTGCAACGCCCCCCACCCACCAGCACCCGCTCGTCACCCCCACAGACCTCGCCGCCGAGCTCACCTCCGAAACCCCGCCGGTGGTGCTCGACGTCCGCGAACCCGCGGAGGTGGCGATCGCCGCGATCCCGGGATCGCTGCGCGTCCCCCTCGCCGACGTCCTCGCCGACCCCACCGCCATCGGCCTGGCCCCGGACGCCGACGTGGTCGTGCACTGCAAGGTCCAGCCGCGCGCCGAGGCGGCCGCGGCCGCGCTGACGCAGGCGGGGGCGTCCCGCGTCCGGGTGCTCGCCGGCGGCATCCTCGCGTGGGTGCGCGAGGTCGACCCGTCCCAACCCGCATACTGAACACCTGTCCACCCGGCGGAAGGCACACGCTCCCATGGCGCTGACGAACACCCGGGCCCTGCTGACGGTCGAGGAGTACCTCGCCGAGGTCCTCGCGCTGATCGAGCCCTTCGGCGCCGCCGACGTCGACGAGCTGCCCCTCCGCGAGGCCGCCGGCCGCACGTTGGCCGCGCCCGTCGTGGCCCGCGGCGACGTCCCGGCGTTTGCGAACTCCGCGATGGACGGCTTCGCCGTCCGTTCGGCCGACCTTGCACCACCCACCGTGCTGCGCATCGACGCCGAGGTGCTGGCCGGCTCGTCCGCCGACCCCGCATTCGGCCCGGGCGCCTGCGTCCGCATCATGACGGGTGCCCCGCTGCCCACGGCGGCGGACGCCGTCGTGCCGGTCGAGCAGACCACCCTCCTGCCCCAGGGCGTCCGCATCGACGCCCCCGTGGCGGCGGGCCAGCACGTGCGGGCCGCGGGCGAGGACGTCCGCCAAGGCGCCATGGTGCTGGACGCCGGCGTCCGGCTGGGCGCCCGAACCCTGTCCGCCGCCGCCGGCGCGGGCCACGCCACCGTGCGCGTCGTGCGGCGCCCGCGGGTGGGCGTGATCGCCACCGGTGACGAGCTCGTCCCACCCGGCGGGGATCTGGGCCGGGGGCAGATCTTCGAATCCAACGCCACGTTCCTGGCCGCCGCGCTCACCCGCGACGGCGGCGAGGCGACCGTGCTGCCGGCCGTCCGTGACACCGACGCGGCGCTCGCCGGCGCGCTCGACGGCCTGGCCGCCACCTGCGACCTCGTCGTCGTCTCCGGCGGGGTCAGCGTCGGGGACGCCGATGTGACCCGCATCGTCCTCGAGCGCGCCGGGGCCCGGTTCCGCCACGTGCGCCTGCAGCCGGGCAAGCCGCAGGGCTGGGCGCGCTGGGGGGGGCGCGGCCTGCCCGTGATCGCCCTGCCCGGCAACCCGCTCTCGGCCGCCGTCAGCTACGAGACCTTCGTCGCCCCGGTGCTGGACCGGTTCCACCGCCGCCCAACCCCGGCCTGGACGCCCGCCGTCGCGGCCGCCGCGTGGTCGTCCCCGGCGGGGCGCCGGCAGCTCGTGCCTGTGCTGCTCGACGTGGACGCGTCCGGACGCCAGCTCGTCCGGCCCGCCCACCGGCACGGGTCGGCGTCCCACATGATCACCTCGCTCGCGGCGGCGGACGCCCTGGCCGCCGTCGCCGAGGACGTCACCGCCGTCGCCGTCGGCGACCTCGTCGCCATCAGGAGGCTCCCGTGACCCAGCACCCCTTCACCCATCTCGACGAGGCCGGGGCCGCCCGGATGGTCGACGTCACGACCAAGCAGCCCACCGCCCGCGCGGCGACGGCGGCCGGCACCGTGCGGGTGGCTCCGGCGGTGGTGGCCCTGCTGCGCTCCGGCGAGGTGCCCAAGGGCGACGTGCTCGCCGTCGCCCGCATCGCCGGCATCCAGGCGGCCAAGCGGACGCCCGACCTGCTGCCCCTGGCCCACGTGATCGGCGTCCACGGCTGCGAGGTCGCGCTCACGATCGCCGACCACGGCGTCGACATCACCGCCACCGTCCGGACCGCCGACCGCACCGGCGTCGAGATGGAGGCCCTGACCAGCGTCGCCGTGGCCGCCCTCGCGGTGGTCGACATGGTGAAGGGCCTCGACCGGTCCGCCCACATCACTGACGTCCGCCTCCTCGAGAAGCAGGGCGGCCGCTCGGGCCACTGGCGCCGGGAGGACGCATGACGACGCCACCCCACGACGCCGTCATCCTGGCCGGCGGCCGCGGTGCGCGGCTCGGCGGGGTCAGCAAGGCCGACCTGCGCGTCGGGGGCGAACGGCTGCTCGACCGCGCGCTGCGCGCCGCCTCCGGGGCGGCCACGACCGTGGTCGTCGGCGGCGTCGCCGTGCCCCCGGGGGTCCGGCTCACCCGCGAACGGCCCCCGCTCGGCGGGCCCGCCGCCGGCCTGCTCGCCGGGCTCGACGCCGTGGCCGAGCCCGCCCCCTGGACGCTCGCGCTGGCCTGCGACCTCCCCGACGCCGTCGCGATCACCGCCCGCCTGCGCGCGGCGTTGCCCCCCGCGCCGCCGGACGCCGACGGGCTCGTGCTCACTGACGCGACCAGCACCCCGCAGCACCTGGCCGCCCTCTACCGCACCGCGTCCCTGCGGCGCGCCTTCGCCGCCGCGGGCGACCCGACCGGCCGCTCGATGCGCAGCGTGCTCGACGGGCTGACCCTGCTGCCGGTGGCGCCCGGTGCCGCGCGCCCCGACGACGTCGACACGCCCGAGCAGCTCGCCCGCTGGGAGGCTTCGGTGGCCGAGCCGGCGGCGTGGCGGGCCTTCGTCGAGGACGCCTGCGCCCACCTCGGGCTCGATGCGGCGCGCGTCGACGAGCGAGCGGTGCTCCGCCTGACGCGGCGGGTCGCCCACGCCGGGGCCCGCCCGATGGCGCCCGTGGCCGCCCACCTGTGGGGCAGCGCGCTGGCCACCCACCCGGACGCCGACCCGACCGACCTCGCCGCCCGCCTGGCCGAGGCTCTGGCGTCCGCCCCGATCCCCGAGGAGCCCTGATGCCCCAGGTCCGCTACTTCGCCGCCGCGGCCGAGGCCGCCGGGGTGGCGTCCGAGACGCTCGACGCACCCACGCTCGGCGCCCTGCGCGCGCGGCTGGTCGACGCCCACGGTGCCGGGTTCGAGCGCGTCCTGGCCCGCTGTTCGGTGCTGGTCGACGGCGTCCACACCGAGGATCCGACGACGCCGCTGACGCACGCCGCGCTGGTCGACGTCCTGCCCCCCTTCGCCGGCGGATGAGCCGCCCCCAGCGGGCCCGCCGGGCCATCCTCGTCGCGGCGCTGGCGGCGGCCACCGCCCTGGCCGGCTGCGCGGCCGGCCTCTCCCCCGCTGCCCCCGCGGCCCCGTCCGACGCCCCCGCCCCCGCCCCCGTGACCGTGTTCGCCGCCGCGTCGCTGACGGCCGCGTTCACCGAGATCGCCGCGCTCGACCCGGCCCTGGCCGTCACGCTGAGCTTCGACGGCTCCCCCACGCTGGTCGACCAGGTGGCCGCGGGTGCCCCCGCCGACGTGCTCGCCACCGCCGACGTCACCACCATGACCCGCGCCCGCGACGCCGGGCTGCTGGCGGGCGAGCCGGTCACGTTCGCCGCCAACACCGCCGTGCTCATCGTGCCGCGCGGCAACCCCGGCGCCGTGACCGGCCTGGACGTCTCGCTCGAGGGCCGGCGACTCGTGGTGTGCGCGCCCACGGTCCCCTGCGGGGCCACCGCCCACGCGATCGCGGACGCCGCCGGCGTCACCCTGCGGCCGGTGTCGGAGGAACAGAAGGTCACCGACGTGCGCGGCAAAGTGGCCTCCGGCGAGGCCGACGCCGGCATCGTGTTCGCCACCGACGCCTTGGCGGCCGGCGACGCCGTCGAGACGCTCCCCCTCCCCGGCGCCGCGCAGGCGGCCACGACCTACCCGATCGCGGTCGTCCACGACGCCCCCCACCCGGACGCCGCCGCCGCGTTCGTCGCCCTGATCACCGGGCCGGACGGGCGCGACGTCCTCGCCGCCCACGGGTTCACGCTCCCGTGACGCCGCGCTGGCTGTACCTGCCCGCCGCCGCCGCGCTGGCGTTCCTCACCCTGCCCCTGCTCGGCATCCCGCTGCGCGTGGCGTGGGCCGACCTCCCGGCGCTGCTCACCACCCCCGCCGCCCTGGACGCCCTGGGTCTCAGCCTGGTCACCTGCCTCGCCGCGACGGTCGTGAGCGTGCTCCTCGGGCTGCCGCTGGCGCTGCTGCTCGCACGCAGCGACGGACCCCTGGCCGGGGTGGTGCGCACCCTGGTGACGCTGCCGATGGTGCTGCCCCCGGTCGTCGCCGGGCTCGCCCTGCTCATCACCTTCGGACGCCGCGGCACCGTGGGCGCGCCCCTGTCGGCCCTCGGCATCGAGATCGGGTTCACCACGCTCGCCGTCGTCCTGGCCCAGGTGTTCGTCGCCATGCCCTACCTGGTCACGTCGGTCGAGGGGGCGGTGCGCACCGCCGGTTTCGCCCGCGAGCGGATCGCGGCCAGCCTGGGGGCGTCCCCCACCCACACGCTGCTGCACGTCACGGTGCCCGTGACCGCGCCGGCCCTGGCCACCGGCACCGCGCTCACGTTCGCCCGCGCGCTCGGCGAGTTCGGCGCCACGATCACCTTCGCCGGCGCGCTGCAGGGGGTGACCCGGACGCTGCCGCTGGAGATCTACCAGGTGCGGGAGCTCGACACCGCGTCCGCGCTCGCGCTCTCCCTCGTGCTCGTGGCCGTCGCCGCCGTCACCGTCGCGCTCACCGCCTGGCTCTCCCGCCGGACGCCGCGCCGGGGCGTCGCGTGACCGCCGTCACGGTGGCCGCGCAGGTCGCCACCCGCTCCGCCGACCTCCAGCTCAGCGCCGAGCCGGGCTCGATCACCGCGGTGGTCGGGCCGAACGGCGCCGGCAAGTCCACCCTGCTCCAACTCGTCTCGGGGCAACTGCGCCCCAGCGCGGGCGAGGTGCGCCTCGGCGACACGCTGGTGGCCGTCCCCGGCGTCCACGTGCCCACCCACCGGCGCCGCGTCGCGGTGCTCGAGCAGCGCGCCCTGCTCTTCGACCACCTCGACGTGCTCGACAACGTGGCCTTCGGGCCCCGCGCCCGTGGCGTCCGGCCCGCCGCGGCCCGGCGCCGCGCCCGGGCCGAGCTGGACGCCGTGGGGTGCGGCGATCTCGCGGCGCGACGCGCCTGGGAGGTCTCCGGCGGGCAGGCCCAGCGCATCGCGCTCGCGCGCGCCCTGGCCACTGACCCCCAGGTCGTGCTGCTCGACGAGCCCCTGGCCGCCTTGGACGCCTCCGTGGCGGCCGCGATGCGCTCCCTGCTGCGCGAGCGGCTGCGGGCCGAGCACCGCACCACCCTGCTCGTCACCCACGACGCCCTCGACGCCCTCGCCCTCGCCGACGCGCTCGCCCTCGTGGAGGACGGCCGGGTGGTGGACGCCGGCCCCGTCGTCGACCGGCTGACCCGGCCCCGGGGCTCCTTCGTGGCCGACCTCGTGGACGTCAACCTGCTGCCCGGCCGCCTTTGTGCCCCCGACCGGCTCGACCTGCCGGGCGGCGACCACGTGACGGGGCTCGCGTCCGGGCCGGGCCCCCACCCGGGCCCCCACCCGAGCCCAGGGCCGGGCTCCCAGCTGGGCAACGCGCCGGACGCCGCGCAGGCCCCTGGCGCGACGGGCTTCGCCTGCTTCGCGCCCGCCGCGGTGGCGGTGCACGCCGATCCGCCCGGGGGCAGCCCCCGCAACCACTGGGCGGCCACGGTCGCCACCGTCGAGCCCCGCGGCGCGCTGGTGCGGTTGCGGTGCGTGCTGGCCGACGGCTCCCCCGTCGCCGCCGACCTCACCCTCGCCGCCGCCGCGGAGGGTGGGCTGACCCCCGGCCGGCGGGTGTGGCTGGTGGTCAAGGCCGCCCAGGTCACGCTCTACGCGCGCTGAGCGCCCTGCCGCCCACCCCCTGCGATCAGCCCCCGATCGCGCTCATGGGCCGGGGCGGCTGCAGGAAGCCGGGGTCGTTGATGCCGTGGCCCGGCAGCTTGGCGGCCAGCCCGGCGCGGATCAGCCCGGCCAGCTCCTCCTCGGACGCCCCGGCGCGCAGCGGCGTCCGCAGATCGGTCTCGGTCGTGGCGAACAGACAGGTGCGGAACTGGCCGTCCGCGGTGAGCCGCAACCGGTCGCAGGTGCCGCAGAACGGGCGGGTCACCGACGCGATGATGCCGACCGTCCCCAGCGGATCGGCGTCCGGACGCCCGTGCGGCCGCACCGCGTAGCGCTCGGCCGGGGCGGCGCCCCGGCCCGGCAGCGGGGTCAGGTGGTAGACCGCCTCGAGCAGCGCCTGGGTCTCCTCGGCGGTGACCATGCCTTCCCGCGTCCACGTGTGCCCCGCATCCAGCGGCATCTGCTCGATGAAGCGGATCTCCGCGTCCCGCGCGAGGGCGAAGCCGAGCAGGTCGACGGCCTCGTCGGTGTTCACCTCCCGCAGCAGCACGGCGTTGAGCTTGAGCGGCCCCAGGCCGGCCGCCCGGGCGGCCTCGATGCCCGCCAGGGTGTCGTCGAGCCGGTCGCGGCGGGCCAGCTGGGCGAACCGGTCGCGGCGCAGCGTGTCGAGGGAGATGTTGACCCGGGCGAGACCCGCACCGGCCAGGTCGGCCGCCAGCCGCTCCAGCCCGATGCCGTTGGTGGTCATCGACACCTCGGGGCGCCCAGCCGGCCCCTCGAGGGCGGCCAGCCCCGCCACCACGGCGACGATGTCGGTGCGCAGCAGCGGCTCCCCGCCGGTCAATCGCAGCTCGGTGACGCCGGCGCGCACCGCACAGCCGGCCAGCACGAACAGCTCCGCGCGGGTCAGCAGGGTCGGCTTGGGCAGCCACGGCACGCCCTGAGCCGGCATGCAGTACGTGCAGCGCAGGTTGCAGTGGTCGGTCAGCGAGATCCGCAGGTCGCGGTGCTCGCGCCCATGGCCGTCCAAAAGCAGCGGCAGGCTCCTCACGACTCCG
Source organism: Propioniciclava soli (assembly GCF_038502305.1). Lineage (NCBI taxonomy): Bacteria > Bacillati > Actinomycetota > Actinomycetes > Propionibacteriales > Propionibacteriaceae > Propioniciclava > Propioniciclava soli. Next base: position 645,358 of record NZ_CP115965.1, on the reverse strand, counting down.
CCAACCCGAGGCCGGACCAGACGCGGCGCCCCGTCGCCTCGGTCTGGTGCTTCCAGATGGGCAGGCCCGCCTTCACGGCCTCGACCACCGCACCGCACACCCCGAACGCCTCGGCGCGGTGGGCGCTGGCGACGCAGCACACGAGGGCGAGCTCGCCGACGCCCAGGTGCCCCACCCGGTGCGAGACGGCCACCCGCGCCTCGCCCCCGGCATCGTGGGTGGCGAGCACCTCCTCCACCAGCCGCGCCAGGATCGCCGGGGCGTCCGGGTGGGCGGTGTAGTCGATGCCCGTGACGACGCCGGCGGCCTCGGGGTCGTGGTCACGGATCACGCCGTGGAAGGCCACGACGGCGCCGGCCGAGGGGCCGACGACCCACGCGTGGTGGGCGTCGGCGTCCAGCACCTCGGCGGTGACGGCGGTGTGCACGACCGGCATCAGTGGTCGCCCCCGTCGATCTGGTCCAGCAGGTGCGGCACGAGGGGCAGCAGGACGCCGAGCCCCTCGGTCACGGCCCGGGGCGAGCCGGGCAGGTTGACCACCAGCGCGGCGCCGCTGACCCCCGCCAGCCCCCGGCTCAGCCACGCGTGCGGAGCGCCGGACGCGCTGCGCAGCAGCTCAGGGATGCCGGGAATCGTCAGGTCGAGCAGGCCGGCGGTGCCCTCGGGCGTCCGGTCGCGCGGGCCGACCCCCGTGCCGCCCGAGGTCACCACGAGCCGGGCGCCGGACGCCAGCGCCTCCGCCAGGGCGGTGGCCACCGACGCCTCACCGTCGCCGACGACGCACCCGGTGACCCGGAACCCCGCCGCCTCGAGGGCCGCCGTGGCGGCCGGGCCCGAGGCGTCCTCGCGCATGCCCGCGGCGCACCGGTCGGACACGGTCACGACGTGGGCGTGCCGCCGGGCCGGCTGCTGGGGGTCTGGGGAGCTCATGGGGACCCATTGTTCCCCACGCCCCGACACCCCCCACCGGTTGCCCACCGGGCTGGGCCCGCGGCGACCGAGCCGCTGCGGCAGGCAGTAGGGTCGGCCGCATGGCGCACCCCCGGGTCCGGCTCATCGCGAGCGACATCGACGGCACGCTGCTGCGCAGCGACCACACGGTCAGCGACCGCACCCGCGCCGCCGTGGCGGCCGCGCAGGACGCGGGCGTGCCGGTGGTGCTGATCTCCGGGCGGCAGGCGCCGGTGTTGGCCCCGATCGCCGCGCAGGCCGGGCTGAGCGGCCCGGCGATCTGCGCCAACGGCGCCGTGGGGTACCACCTTGGCCGGCAGGAGGTGCTGTTCGAGGAGCTGCTGGCGGTGGCGGCGCAGACCGAGCTGCTGCACGCCGTCCGCGCGGTGTACCCCGGCGTCCGCTGCGTGTCGGTGCGCGAGGCGGGGTTCGTGTTCGTCCCCGAGCGCGGCTACACCGGCATGATGGATCCGGGCGACCACGGGCGTCCGCTCGACCAGCCGGACGCCGAGAACGACCTCGCCGCCGTGCTGGGGACGCCGTCGACCAAGTTCATCCTCCGCCAGCCGGGGCTCCCGCCCGAAGACCTGCTCGCCCTGGCGCTCGACCTGGCGATCCCGGGCACGCAGCCGACCATCTCGGGGGCGTCGTTCCTGGAGGTCGCGGCGGCTGGCGTCACGAAGTCCTCCGGCCTGGCCCGGCTGTGCAGCAGCCTCGGCATCGACGCGAGCGAGGTCGCCGCGTTCGGCGACCACCTCAACGACCTCGACCTGCTGCAGTGGGCCGGGCACAGCGTCGCCATGGGCAACGCGCTGCCCGAGGTGAAGGACGCCGCGGACGCCGTCACGGGCACCAACGACGACGACGGGCTCGCCGTGGCCATCGAGGCCCTGCTCGCGCGGGGCTGAGCCGTCACTCGGAGGCCGGCAGGTCCTCCTTCACGATCAGCGCCGCGCCGCCGTAGGGCGGCAGGGTCACGGTGAAGCCCCCCAGGTCGTCCACCACGTCGACCTTGCGGCGCGTGGTGAGGTCGATGACCCGGCCGGTGGGAATGGCGTTGCTCTGCACCCGCGCCGACAGCCGCTCACCGGAGAAGTTCAACACCGTCACCTGCGTGGCGCCGATGGCAAGCTCGTTGACCATCACGAGCAGGGACTTGTGGCCCACCTCGGGCACCGCGACGAGGCGACCGGTCGCTAGGCCGTGGCGCTTGCGCACCCGCAGGATCTTGGCCAGGCGCGACGCGAACGAGTCCGGATCCTCCAACTGCTCGGGCAGGGGCCCGTACAACGCCGTCGCCCGCGGCATGACAGCGGTCGACTGGTCGGCGTCCGGCACCCACCCCATCAGGTCATAGGAGCCCCGCTCGATCCAGCGCGTGTCGCCGGAGCTGATGAGCCGCTTCACCTGCGAGCGATCGAGTGGCAGGGCGCCCACGAGATCCCACCCCGACAGCGCGAACACCCCGGGCTGGAAGGCGTTGTACATGCTGATGAGCAGGTGCATGTCGCGGATCGTCGCGACGTCGGCGTCGGTGAGCGCGCTGAGGTCGGTGAGGCCCAACGTCGCCGTGATGACGGACGCCGTGGTGCACGCGATGCCGTTCTGCGTGAACACCGCGTTGTACGGGCCCGCCTCGCCGGTGAGCCGGTCGCGCAGCGTCTGGCGGATCTGCTCGGCCAGTTCGCGGCCCGTCAACTCCTGCCCGCCGAAGCTGTAGGTGTCGTCGGCGTGCCGGGTCTCGAAGTGCACCAGCTCATAGGTGAGCTCGTCGTGGTTCTGCAGCGCGTGCACCAGGGACGCCTGGTCGACCCCCGCGAGCAGCGACTCGTTCAGCATCAGGCGCAAAAACTCCGAATCCCCCGTCGCCAGCGCGTACTGCGCCGCCGGGCGGGTGATGAAGTCATAGGACAGGTCCGGCCCCACCGCGCCGGTGTTCTTGATGTCGTCGACGGTGAGGTTGAGCTCCTGGAACGTGAAGCCACCCACCTTGCGCACCATCGAGCCGATGAGCTGGTTGGCCGCCTGCGACAGCGGGTGGCCCTCCGACCACGCGGGCAGCATGCCGCCGACCGACTTCTCGACGCCCAGGAAGCCGTTCGCGTCCAGCCGCAGCCCGCCGGACCCGAGGTCGAGCAGGGAGTGCAGCGCGTCGCCCATCACCAGGCGCATGCCGGCAAACGTCGGGTCGAGCCAGTTGATCGACGGCTGGCCGTCCTTGAAGTAGTGCAGGTACACCCAGCGGCGCTCGACGCCGTCGGTGCCGTACACCGGACGCGTCGCCGACCAGTTGGTCTCCTTGACATCCGGCTCGTAGAAGATGACGCGCTGCAGCGCGCCGATGATGTACCCGGCGTCGGCCAGGGCCCGCTCCGCCTCGCTGTCGAGGTTCACCGAGTCCTGACCCTCGGGCACGTCCGGCAGCAGGTGCCAGCCCTCCTTGGGGATGGCCACCATGTGGTAGACGCCCGGGTAGTCGCGGTAGTTCATCTCGGCGAGGCGGAAGTCCGCCCCCTTGCCGGTGTGACCCGGGACGATGTCGTCGATGATCGTGCCGCCGTGCGCCGCGGCGGCCTCGCACATGGCGCGGAACTCGTCCTCGGTGCCGAACAGCGGGTCGATGACCATGCTGATGCGGTCGAAGTGACCATCGACGCTCGGGGTGGGCTCCCACTCCGAGATGCCCCCCGCGAGCTTCACGGGGCCCGTGTGGACGGCCTCGATCCCGATCTTGGCGAAGGCCGCCCAGAGATCCTCGGCCCCGAGCGCGGCGAGGAACGAGTGGCCGGGGCGCGTCATGAGCGACAGCGGGTAGGCCGTGTACCAGACCGACGCCGTGTCGACGGCCGAACGCGGGTCGGGCGCCGCATACGGGCTGGCCCACATCGCGTGGTCGCCGGTGAGCTGGCGGCCCATCATCTTCGCATCGCCCAACATCGACTGCTCGACCAGCCACGTGACGTAGGCGGGGTTGCGGCCGTCGGCGGCGAACGGCGGGGCGGGGACGACCTTCTCCAGCCGCCGACGCCGCGCGCGCGGGCGCAGCCGGGCGGGACGCGATTCGTAGCGTTGGGCGTCGTAGCTGATCTCGGGAATCACCTCTTCGAGGTCGCGATCGACCTCGTCGGGCGGCACCTGCGCGGAGTCCTTGGTCGCCATGGCAACCAACCGTACCGAAAGCCGACCTCCCTCCGCTCACCCCCGCGCAACGGCGAATTGCGGCCGGACGGCGGCGGGCACCGAACGACTTCGCGGCCCGCGCTCCCCGGCCCCGCGTCCGGCCGGTAGCGGTGGCATCGATGCCGCGCCCGCCGCACCGGGCGGCCGCGCCCCCACCCGCGTCCGACCGGCGGCACACCGCTGGACGCCAACTCATCGGGCAGGCAGCCGCCAAATCATCATGGACGAGACCACCAAGCGGGGCGTCACCACCTCGCTCCACGTCAGCGCGGGGCGCACCCCGTGCGACGCGCAGGTCGGCAACTCATCAGAACGACGCCGCTTTCGGGAGGTGATGGAACAGCAATGCGGTCCCTGCCCGGGGGGATGGGCAGGGACCGCATCAACTATGTTACCCACACGGGGGACGTCCGCGCGAGACGGTTTCCGTCTTTTGGCCGTCGGACTTGCTCAACTATTCACTCTCGTGCTGCGCCTTGGCCTGCTCGGCCTGGGCGCGAACCTCGTCGATGTCGAGTTCCTTGACGGCGTTGACGAGCTGCTCGAACCCCGCGGCGTTCATGGCGCCGGCGTTGCGGTAGACCAGGACGCCCCCGCGGAAGGCCATCAGCGTCGGGATGGACGAGATCTCCAGGGCCGCCGCGATCTCCCCGTTCGCCTCCGTGTCGAGCTTGGCGAACGTCACGTCGCCGTGCTTCTCGCTGGTGGCCTCGAACACCGGGGCGAACATGCGGCACGGGCCGCACCAGGCCGCCCAGAAGTCGATGACGAGGGTGTCGCTGTTCTCGATGGTGGTGGCGAAGTTCTCGCTGGTCAGTTCAAGGGTGGCCATGCGCCGTTTCCTCTCGATCGGTGTCACCGGTGCAACGGCTCGGACGCCTGCCGTATTCCGTCACGGCGTCGCGTCCCGGTCACGCGGGAGGCGTCGCCTCGGGCGAAGTGCCCTGTTTCAGCGCCACGAAGCGTCGCATGGCGATCGAGATGCGAACGTCCTCGTCGCGCTCGGTGCGCTCCACCAGCCAGGCGACGGCGCGCTCCCGGCGCTCGGCGGTGGTGAGCGGCAGGTAGAGGGCATCGACGACGTCGACGGCATCCTGCGCGGTGCGCACCGCGAAGTGGTAGCGCTCGCGGGCGTCCTCGACCTTGCGCAGACCGGTGCCGACCAGGGCGGGGACGTAACCGGTGATCTCGGTCGGCCCCGGGAACCGGGGCAGGCTGCGCAGCCGGGCCACGACCCCCAGCGAGGTTGCGAGGTCGCGGGGGTGCAGCGGCACGACCGTGGGCGCCATGAACGCGAACATCCCGCCGGGGCGCAGCACCCGCCCCACCTCGGCAAAGAACTCCTCCACGGGCTGGACCACGATGGCACCCATCATGCTCACGACCGCGTCCACCGAGCCGTCGGCCAGCGGCAGGGCCCGCGCGTCGGCGCACAGCCAGGGGCCAGGGGTCTTCCGCCGGGCCAGGCGCAGCTCGTCGGTGGACAGGCTGACGCCGATGACGGTCCGGTCGGGCCGGGCCAGCTCGCGGCCCATCGCCCCGGTGCCACACGCCACGTCGACGACGCGGTGGGCCCGCGGCGACACGGCGCGGGCCAGCCACCGGTAGGGCGTGTGCCCGCCGGACAGGGTGCGCTGCAGCACCCGCTCGGTGATCCCGGGGCGGTGGGCGTGGAAGGCGGCGAGATAGGCGGCCCAGTCGATGGGGGGCTTCGCCATCACGGGGTGCGGACGAACAGCATGTGCGCGACCGCCGGGTCGACGGCCACGCGCTCCGCCGCGGTCAACCGGAGCCGCTGGGGCGTCCGCTCCACCCCCAGGGTGGTGCCGGGGCGCACGCCCGCCTCGGCCAGCACGGCGATCAACTCGGGGTCGGCCTGCGCGGCCTCGGTGAGGCGGGCCACGACGACCTCCACCGCCCCCGACGGGGGCAGGACGTCGGCGAGCAGCACCACGCCCCCCTCGGCCGGCGCCGGGGGCAGCCCCACGGCGTGGCGGGCGGGGATGGGGTTGCCGAACGGGGACTCCCCCGGGTCGTCCAGCAGCGCGACCAGCCGATCCTCCACCGCGTCGCTGATGACGTGCTCCCACCGGCAAGCCTCGTCGTGGACGAGCTCGTAGTCGAGCCCGATGACGCGGGTGAGCAGCACCTCGGCGAGCCGGTGCTTGCGCATCACGCTGGTCGCGCGCCGGCGTCCGAGCTCGGTGAGCTGGATGTGGCGGTCTTCCGCCACGACGAGCAGGCCGTCGCGCTCCATGCGCTGCACGGTCTGCGAGACGGTGGGCCCACTCTGCGACAGCCGCTCGGCGATGCGCGCCCGCAGGGGCGGGACGCCCTCCTCTTCGAGCTCGTACACGGTGCGCAGGTACATCTCGGTCGTGTCGATCAGGTCGCTCACCCCGGCGCTCCTTCCCTCGGTCGGGCCCCAGCCTACGGCCAACCAGCCCGCCCCCGTGATCGCCCAGGCGGCCGGTCGTGCCGGGGTCACCGCCGCAGCAGCACCACCATGGCCGCCACAGCGCTCACGGCCAGGGCCGCCACGATCGCCGTGGTGGTGCCGGTCTGGGCGAAGGTGCGGGTGCTCTCTGCCTCGGTCTCCCCGTCGGTGGACGCGGCGGGCGCGGGCGGCTCGCGGGTGGGCTCGGCGGTCGGATCGGCCGGCGCGGGGCCCGGGACGTCGGTGGCGACGAGGGCGGTGTCGTCCGCCAGCCCGGTGAGGACGCGGCCGGACGCGACCGTCTCGGTGACGGCGTGACCGCTCTGCTCCCCCTCGATGCCCGCCCGGCCCAGTTCCGTCCAGGACGCCGGGTCGAGGGCGACCAGCTCGGTCGCCGTGCGGAGCACGACGCGGCCGTCGACGAGGGCCGTGGCGTCGGTGACGTCGGCGGGGGCGTCCGCCACCCGCGTGAGCCCGGCGGTCTGGCCCGCGGCTGCGCCCTCGTCGGCGAGATAGACGCCGGGGGCGTCACCCCGGGTGACGACGCCGATGCGGTGGTTCGCGTCCACGAAGAGGGCCGCGGCGTCGTGGGCGCCGTCGGGGTAGGCCAGGGTGAGCGCGGCCGCGTGGTTGATCTCGGTGCCGGGCCAGGGCTCGGTGACCCGGTAGACCACCACCTCCCCGCGGCTGCCGCCGATGTCACCGACGTAGGCCTCGCCGTCGACGAACGCGAGGGCCTGGCCGTCCACCAACCGGTCGCGCGCGCTCATCGTTCCCTCGGCCTGCCCGTCGCCGGTGAACGCGTGCAGGCGCAGGGTGCCGGACTCCTCGGAGAGCACCCAGAACCGGTTGCGGGCGTGGTCGGTCGCCAGGCCGAGGGGGGCGTCGGCGTCGGTCAGGGTGATCGTCGGCTCCGCCGCGGCGGGCGGCGTGGCGCCCGGCACGGCCAGCCCCACCAGCGCGAGCGCGGCGACGGCCGCAGCGAGTCGCGCGCGGCGGGGGCAGCGGTCGCGGTGGGAGCGGTCGCGGGTCACGGGGTGAGCCTACTGCTGCTGGAGCAACGCGCCGATGCACACGATGAGGAGCAACGCCACCAGCGCGGACGTGACGATGACGTTCCGGGTGCGCTGCCTCACCCCGCCAGCCTACGCGGCGCGGCGGCGTCCGGGGCGAGGGGGCGGCGTCGCGCCGGCTGCGCGTAGGCTCCCAATGTGGCGACGGTGACGACCTGGTCGGTGGATCTCGACGACGTGCTCGCGCTGTTCTCCGGCTCGGACGCCGTCGCCGCCACCCTGCTCGGGCTCGCGGCGGCCGCGTGGCCGCCGCCGCCGAAGCCGGCCCACGTCGGCAACCTCGACCGGCTCGGGCCGTTCAGCCGCCACCCCGTGGGCGGTGCGCCCGTCGTCCGCCCGGGCGTCCCGACCCGCGGCGATGTCACCGACCTCGTCCACCGCCGCCCGATCGCCCCCGGACGCGTCAGCGCCGCGTGGGCACTGGTCGAGCTGTGGCTGGACCATGTGGCCACGGCCCACGCCGTGCGCGAGGCGACGGACGCCGACGACGGGCCGGGGGGTGGGCTGGGCGAGCCGGTGGAACTGCCGCTGCCGCCCCTGGCGGGTCAGCAGGTGGGGTACACCGACGGCGTCCTGACGATCCGGCGGCTCAGCCGATCGCCGCGTTGACGAGCCCCTGGGCGAAGTAGAGGACGAACGCGGCGGCGACCACCCACAGCAGCGGGTGCACCTGGGAGGCCCGGCCGCGCACGACCTTGATGAGCACGTACACGATGAAGCCCGCGCCGATGCCCACCGTGATCGAGTAGGTGAAGGGCATCAGGACCAGCGTGAGGAAGGCGGGAATGCCCTCGTCCGGGTTCTCCCAGTCGACGTGGACGACCTGGCTCATCATGAGGAAGCCGACGAACACCAGCACCGGCGCGGCCGCCTCGGAGGGCACCATGTTGACCAGGGGCGTCAGGAACATCGCGACCAGGAAGGCGAGGCCGGTCACGACGGACGCCAGCCCCGTCCGTGCCCCCTCACCGACGCCGGCGGCCGACTCGATGTAGGACGTGTTGGACGACACCGAACCCAGGCCACCGGCGACGGCACCGAGGGAGTCGACCAGCATGATCTCGCGCGTGCGGGGCGGGTTGCCGTCCGCGTCGAGCAGACCCCCCTCGGCCCCGACGGCGACGATCGTGCCCATCGTGTCGAAGAAGTCGGCCAGCAGCAGCGCGAACACCGTCATCAGCATGGCGATGACCACCGTGGGGCCGCCGGCGAAGGCGCCGAGAAGGTCGACCCGGCCGAGCAGCGACAGATCCGGCAGCCGGAACAGCCCCTCGGCGGGCACGGCCGGCACGTTCAGCGCCCAGCCGAACGTGTTGCCCTCGACCGCCGACGAGCCCACGGTGCGGAGGGCCTCGATCGCCACCGCCACGACCGTCATGACGACGATCGTGATCAGCATCGCGCCCCGCACGCGGTTGACGTACAGCACGATCAGCAGCAGCAGGCCGGTCACGAAGACGGCGACGGGCCACCCCATGAGCTGGCCGGTGGCGCCGAGCTGCAGCGGCGTGCCGCCGCCCCCGGTCACCACGCGGGCGTCCGCCAGCCCGACGAGGGTGATGAACAGGCCGATGCCGACGCTGATGCCGATGCGCAGGGCCCGGGGCACGGCGCGGAACACCGCCTCGCGGAACCCGGTGAACACCAGGATCGTGATGAGCAGGCCCTCCCACACGATCAGCCCCATGGCCTGCGGCCACGTCACCCGGGGGGCGACCACGTAGGCGAGCATCGCGTTCAGGCCCAGGCCGGTGGCCAGACCGAGCGGGAAGCGGGCCACGACGCCCATGAGCGCGGTCATCACGGCGGCGATCAGCGCCGTCGCGGCCGCCACCGCCCCGATCGACGCGCCCACGTTGGCGTCGATCACGGTGCCGGCGGCGTCCAGCATCGGCTGACCGGTGATGAGGTTGCCGTTGACGTCAGCGGTCGTCCCGATGATCAGCGGGTTGAGGGCAATGATGTAGGCCATCGTGAAGAACGTCACGAGGCCACCGCGCACCTCGCGCGCGACGGTCGAACCGCGGTGGGAGATCTCGAACCACCGGTCCAACCCGGAGGACGGTGGCGTGACAGTGGAGGTCGACATGGGCGGGACTGTAGGGCCGCCACGGTCGCGCACCCGCCCGTGTCCACCCACCGTACGCCGCGCACGCGGGACGCCGGATGTGCCTGCGGGCGTCAGTCGAAGAGGAGCTCCTCGGTCGTCACCGTGTCCCACACCGGACGCGGGAGGTCGACTCCGCGCTCGGGCTCGACGGCGTCGCTGTGGGCGCCGCAGCCGTGATCGACGGACACGACCTGGGCGTCGGACGGCGAGAACCCGTTGGCGCACGCCCCGAACTGGCGGCCGAGGCTGCCGGAGAGCCGCACGAAGTAGGCGCAGGTCTGGCACGGCCCCGGGGCCTGCTTGGTCATCGGGTTGTGCGGGCCGCCGTCGCCGTCGATCCACCGGTCGGCGGCCTCGTCGCGGCCGTACCCGCTCATCACCCGCTCGCGGCCGAGTCCCAGCTCCGCCACCACCGCGCGGGTCTGCTGCCACTCGGCCGGATCGGCCTCGCGGGCCGCGTCACCGCCGGTGAAGCCGGCCTCCAGGCGCGGGTCGTCGTCGGCGGTCGGCCGCATGATGCCGGGCGTGACGTCGCCCGCCTCGACGCGCTCGGCCCACGGCACCCACGCCGGGGCCACCAGGGCGCCGTCACCGGGGAGGAGACAGATCTCGCTCACGGTGACCACGCGCGCCCGGGCGGCGCGCACCACGGTGACGGCCCACTGCCACCCGGTGTACCCGGGGTGCTCGGAGGCGAAGAGGTGGGTGGCCACGCGGGAATCCTCGGCGCGGACGCCGAGGTGCTCCCCCACCGCGATGACGCCCGCCTGGGCGATCGCGGCCTCGCGGGCCAGGTCGACGGCCTCGACGCAGGCGGCGTCCAGCTCCAGGGCACGTATCGGCATGGCTCAGAGCTCCAGCTCGGCGGCGACGGCGCGCAGCACCTGGGCGGTCTTCTCGGCGTGCCGGGCGTCGGGGTGGCGGCCGTGGCGGTAACCGTTGCCGATGCCGTCGAGCATCTTGATCAGGTCCTCCACGATGACGGCCATGTCCTCCGGCTTCTTGCGCGTGGCCTTCGACAGGGACGCGGGCGCGTCCAGCAGACGCACCGAGAGCGCCTGCGGGCCCCGCTTGCCGTCCACGACCCCGAACTCCACCTTCTGGCCGCGCTTGAGGGTGGTCACTCCCTCGGGCAGCGCGGTGGTGCGGACGTAGACGTCGTCGCCCCCCTTGTCGCTGGAGAGGAAGCCAAAGCCCTTCTCGGCGTCGAAGTAACGCACGCGGCCTGTCGGCATGGTCAGAACTCCTGGATCGGTCTCGATGGCGCCCCAAGCCTACCGGGTTAGCATGGGAACCATGGCCAGCTGGACCGACGGACCCGAGTACGCCCCCCTGGCGCGGCCCGAGGTGTTCGTCGCGCCGGACGCCGCCCCGCTCCCCACCGAGCCCCCCCCCCCCGCGTCTCCCAGCGAGCCCGACCTGCGCCCGACGCCCGGTTTCACCGCGGACGCCGCAGGCGTCGCCCTGGCGTCCCTCGCCCCGCCCGCGCCGCCCAAGCGCGACCCCCGCGAGCCGTTCGACGTGGCCAGCACGCCCGTGACGTCCTGGGCGCCCCCCACGTCGTTCGATGCCGCCCCGCCCGATGGTGTTCCACCCGGCGCCGTCCCACCCAGTGCCCTTCCACCCGGTGTTGTTCCACCCGGTGTCCTTCCACCCGGTGCACCCGTCGACGGCCCGCCCCCGGGGCTGCCGCACGCGCCGACCCCCTCGGCGTGGGGTGCGGCACACGCGTCCACCACGGGTCCCCACCCCGGGGCGGTACGGACGCCGCACCAGCCCTTCCCGGCCGCCGCGCCACAGCCGACCCAGCACCTGCCCGGGCCGTCCTCGACGTGGCTGCCGCCCCACGCCCCGGCGCCCTGGGAGCCCCCACCCGGCCCACCGGCGCTGCGCCCGGTGACGCTGGCCGACATGGCGCGGGCCGTGACCCCCGGCGTCCTGATCTCCCTCGTCGTGGGCGGCCTGGTGCCGGTGCTGGCGCTGCCGCTCTACGTCGTCGCGTCGGTGCTGGCTCAGCGCATCGACCACCGCCGGGAGCGCATCGCCCGGGCGTTCAGCATCGGGGTGTTCCTGATCTTGGCCGCAGGTCTCGTCAGCACCCTGCTGGCCTACGGGTCGTGGGACCCGTTCCGTTGGTACGACGCGATCCTGGGCTGGGCCGGGTTGGCGTGCTGGGTGATGGTTGCGTTCACGCTGTTGACCGTCGGCGACGCCCTGCGCCGGGGTGAGCGGCCAGACCCGCGGTGAGCGAGCCCTTCCGCACCCGCACGTTCGTCCCGACCGCACCCCAGGACCGGCCGCGTCGGACGCGGCGAGGTGTCCGCGTGGTCGTCACCGACGGCGAGGCGGTGCTCCTGTTCGCCGACACCGACCCGGGGCTGCCCGGCTCGCGCTGGTGGACGACGCCGGGGGGCGGGCTCGACCCGGGTGAGACCGAGCGGGACGCGGCCGTCCGCGAGCTGGCCGAGGAGACGGGCCTGGGCGTGCGGGCCGACGATCTCGTCGGCCCGGTGATGCGCCGCGTGGCCGTCCACGGGTACTCCGACCAGATCTGCGCGCAGACCGAGTCGTTCTACGTCCTCACCACCGACCGGTTCACGGTCGACACGGCCGGGCACACCGCCGACGAACAACTGACCCTGGCCGGCCACGCCTGGGTGCCGCTGGCCGGGCTGGCCGACCTGACCGACCCCGTGTGGCCCGCCGTGCTTCCCGAGCTCATCGCACGGGCGGCCGACCCCACCCGGGTCGGCGACATGCCGGTGTGGGACATGGGCGAGGTCGAGGAGTCCACCGTCCCGGTGTGAAACCGGCTCCCCTGGTCCGGGCCATCCTGCCGGGAGTGGCGGAGTACCCTTGTCGGGCTCGAGTGAAAGGACCTTCCCCATGGCACACGCCGCGTCCGCCCAACCGCTCCCGGCGACCCCGGTGGGCGGGGCGTTCCTGCTGCGGTTCCTGTACCTGTCGCTCGCCACCGCGGTCGCCACCGTGGTCATCAAGGGCGTGGCGGCGCTGCTGACCGGCTCGGTGGGCCTGCTGTCCGATGCGCTGGAGTCGACGGTGAACCTGGTCGCAGCGGCCGTCGCCATCTGGGCGCTGCGGCTCTCGGACAAACCCGCCGACCACAACCACGACTTCGGCCACGGCAAGGCCGAATACATGAGCGCTCTGGTCGAGGGGGCGCTGATCTTCGTCGCTGCGGCCGCCATCATCGCCACCGCCATCGGCCGCTTCATCGACCCCCAACCGGTGGAATCCCTCGGCATCGGCCTGCTGCTGTCGCTGGGCGCCTCGGTGCTGAACCTCGTGGTGGGGCTCGTGCTGGTGCGCCAGGGCAAGGCCCATCGCTCCCTCACCCTTGAGGCGGACGGGCACCACCTGCTCACCGACGTGTGGACGTCGGTCGGCGTCCTCGTGGGGATGGGGCTGCTGCTGCTGACCGGTTGGCACTGGGTGGATCCTCTCGTCGCGCTCGTCGTCGGGCTCAACATCCTGCTCACCGGATCACGCCTGCTGCGTCGCTCCACGGTGGGGCTGTTGGACGCCGCCCTCCCCGCCGAGGAGGTGGCGATCATCCGCACCAGCCTCGACGAGGCGATGGCCGACGACCCCCGCGTCATCGTCACCGAGCTGCTCACCCGCGAGTCGGGACGCCAGCGCTTCGTGCAGGTGACCGCGGTCGTGCCCGGTCACTGGACCGTGCAGCGCAGCCACGACCTCGCCGACGAGATCGAGCTGGCCGTCGCCCGCGCCCTGCCCGAGACGGTCACCGTGGTCCACCTGGAACCCGGGCCGTCCGACCTGCCGACTGCAGCCGGGCCGACCGATCCGGATCACCCGAGCATCTGAGATCAGCGGGCGTGGGTGACCTCGGTGTCGATGAGCCGACGCCAAGACCCGACGAGCGCCTCGTCGGCCCACGCCTTGCGGGAACCGCCGGGGCGCACCTGGTCGTCCACGTGGAACTGCCGGACGCCCGCGCGCGCCAGCCAGGGCACATGGTCGGGGTGGAGGTCGCCGTCGGCGACGACGAGGGCGGCCACGGCGGCGTCCGCCGAGGCGCGCCGGACGAGGTCGTCCAAGCCGTGTTCCAGCGAGCGGGCCGAGCCCGCCGTGCGCACCGAGTCGAGCCCGGGGAGGCGGCGCAGGACGTCCCAGGCGTCGTCGGTGGACAAGCAGGAGTCGACGGCGCGAGAGAAGGTCCAGGGGCCCGGGGTGTCCTCGAGCAGGGTGCCGAGCACCTCGACGTCGACCTCCCCGAGCCCGTTGACGAAGCCGAGCACGAAGCCGTCGGCGCCGGCGTCCCGGTAGGCGGAGATCAGCCCGCGCAGCCGGACGGCCTCGCCGCCGTCGGTCGAGAACCCCTCCCGCAGCCGGAGGACGGGGCGCACCGGCAGCGTCGTCCGCGACCGCACCGCGGCCATCTCGCGCGGCTCGGGCGACAGTGCCTCCTCGCCGTCGAGGGTCACCAGCTCCAGCCGGTCGGCCCCGCCCGCCTCGGCCGGGGCGGCGTCGTGGGCGCCCAGGATCCGCACCTCCAGCAGCCCGCTCATGGGCCCCATGATGTCAGGTGGCACGGCCCGGGGGTGCGCGGCACACGTGGCGCACTCCGGCGACACCTGGCGCGGCGAGCGATCACGTGGCTCAGTGGAGCTCACGTGGCGGGCCTTCGGGAGGCTGTCGCGTGGACTTGATCGGTCTTTTCGGCGTGTTGGATTCGTTTTATCGTGTCGCGGGCGTAGTGGCGGTGTGTTGTTGATATCCTGATGGTGTGGCCGTGAAATATCGTCGTGGTGTGTCGTTTGACCAAGATTTGCTGCTGCCCATGTCGATGCGCGAATGGCTGCCGGATGACCATCTGGCTTTTTTCGTCCTCGACATTGTGAGCGAACTTGACCTGTCCGAGTTCCTCACGAACCGGCGCACTGATGGACTTGGGGGCGCGTCGTATCCGCCCGCAACGATGATCGCATTGTTGTGTTACGCGTACATGTGTGGAGAGTTATCCAGCCGAAAGATCGAGAAACGGTGCCGAGAAGATGTAGCGTTCAGGATCGTGGCTGGCGGGGTGTTTCCCGATCACGCCACGATCTGCCGGTGGCGCGCCGGGCACGCGCAAGCGTTCACCGGGCTGTTCTGCCAGGTGTTGGGCGTGTGCGCCCGAGCCGGGCTGGTCGACATGAGCGTCCTCGCTGTCGATGGCACCAAGATCGCCGCGAACGCGAGCCTGTCAGCATCACGGACCCCGCAAGGGCTGGCCGAGTTGTTGGTCAAAGAAGCCGCACTGGTCGATGCCGCAGAGGAATCACAACAGCCGGTTGTCGAGGGCCCGACGACGGGTGGCGATCCGGACCTGCGCCGGCCCGGCGCGTCACGACAGGAACGGATCCGGCGGGCTTTGGCCGACCTGGAAAGCCGAACAAGCCGCGCTCACCCGAGCCGTCCCCGGGCCACAGGCAGACCCCGACGCCGTAACCACCCCCACGGCCCCGCGGTCGAGCAAGCCGCGGTCCCGGGCGAACATCACCGATCCCGACAGTCGGGTGATGCACACCAAGACCGGCTATGGGCAGTGTTACAACGCCCAAGTCGCGGTGACCGCCAGCCAGGTCATCGTGGCCGCGATCGCCGCCCAAGAACCCACCGACGTGTGGCTGCTCGACCCCGTCACCCGCCGGGCGTTGGACTGCTACCAGCAAGCCACCGGCCACACCCCCACCACTCCCGTGGTGCTGGCCGATGCCGGCTACTACTCCGCTGACAATGCCGCCCTGAGTCACATCACACCAATCATTCCCGCCGGGAAGCGCCGGGACAACACCGCCGAGAAACTCGCCGCCCGGGCCGCGGACGGTCAACACGCCGAAGACGTCCTCAACCGCTACGAGAAAAATGAACTCACCGCGATACAAGCCGCCGACCTCTTGGGAACCACCGTGTACGGCGTCATTTCACGGGCCTACCGGCGCCGGAAACGGCTCCGTGTGGGCAGCAGCAACGAACAGCTCATGGAAATGAACCAACGGATCGCAACCGATACCGGCCGTGCGCTGTACAAGAAACGCTCCGGCATGGTCGAGCCCGTCTTCGCGCAACTGAAACACAATCGCGGCATCACACGCTTCGTTCGACGAGGCCACCACGCCGCACAAACCGAACTCACCTTGTTCGCCCTGACCGCGAACCTCCTCAAGGTCTTCCACACACAACCCGCCACCTGCTAAATCACCACCAGCAGCTGGCCACAGGCCCGGCCGGCTCCAAAGCACCACCCCCAGCGCCGCAACAGATCGATATCGACCCGGCACCGCCCCACCCACAGTCGCGACCCACCGACAGAACCAACTCCACGCGACAGCCTCTCGGCGGGCCGCCACGTGAGCTGCGCTGCGCCACGTGGAGTCCCCGTGCGCCACGTGGGTTCAAGCTGCGCCACGAGGGTTCAAGGTGCGCCACGTGCGCCTCAAGCGCTTCACCGGGGCGCGTTTGGACCCGAGGAAATGGCGCCATGGCGCCATTTCCTCGGGTCCAAAAGCCACTTCGGGGGGCCCGCCGCCCGCACCAACACCTCCCCGCACCACCAGCTGCCGGGCACGCGCCCCGCCCAGCACCGAGGGCGCCCCGCGTGTGCGGGACGCCCTCGGGCTGGGGTGTGTGGTGCTGTCGGTGCCTCGGGCTCAGAAGCCCATGCCGCCCATCTCGTCGCCGCCACCGGCCGGCATGGCCGGGGCCTTCTCCGGCTTGTCGGCGATCACGGCCTCGGTGGTGAGGAACAGCGCCGCGATGGACGCCGCGTTCTGCAGCGCCGAGCGCGTCACCTTCGTCGGGTCGGGGATGCCCGCCTCGAGCATGTCGACGTACTCACCGGACGCGGCATTGAGGCCCTTGCCCGGCTCGAGACCGGCGACCTTCTCCGCCACGACGCCGCCCTCGAGGCCGGCGTTCTCGGCGATCTGCTTCAGCGGAGCGCTGGACGCGGTGAACACGATCTGCGCACCCACGGCCTCGTCACCGGTCAGCTCGACCTTGCCCTTGGCCGCAGCAGCAGCCTGGAGCAGCGCGACGCCGCCACCGGCGAGGATGCCCTCCTCGACGGCCGCCTTGGCGTTGCGCACGGCGTCCTCGATGCGGTGCTTGCGCTCCTTGAGCTCGACCTCGGTGGCCGCGCCGACCTTGATGACGGCCACGCCGCCGGCCAGCTTGGCGAGGCGCTCCTGGAGCTTCTCGCGGTCGTAGTCGGAGTCGGAGTTCTCGATCTCGCGACGGATCTGGGCCACGCGGCCCTCGATCTGGTCGGAGTCGCCCCCGCCGTCAACGATGGTCGTCTCGTCCTTGGTGACGCGGACGGAACGCGCCCGGCCGAGCAGCTCGAGGGTGACGGCGTCCAGCTTGAGGCCGACCTCCTCGGAGATGACCTGGCCGCCGGTGAGGATCGCGATGTCGCCCAGCATGGCCTTGCGGCGGTCACCGAAGCCCGGCGCCTTGACGGCGACGGAGCGGAAGGTGCCCCGGATCTTGTTCACGATCAGGCCGGCGAGGGCCTCGCCGTCGGTGTCCTCGGCGATGACCAGCAGGGGCTTGCCCGCCTGCATGACCTTCTCGAGCACCGGCAGCAGGTCCTTCAGCGAGGAGACCTTGCTGTTGACGATGAGGATGTAGGGGTCGTCGAGGACGGCCTCCATGCGCTCGGTGTCGGTGACGAAGTACGGGGAGATGTAGCCCTTGTCGAAGCGCATGCCCTCGGTCAGCTCGAGGTCGAGGCCGAAGGTGTTGGACTCCTCGACCGTGATCACGCCCTCCTTGCCGACCTTGTCCATCGCCTCGGCGATGATCTCGCCCACGTTGCTGTCGGCGGCGCTGATGGACGCCGTCTGCGCGATCTGGTCCTTGGTGTCGACCGGCTTGCTCTGCTGCGCGAGCTCCTCCGAAATCGCCGCGACGGCCTTCTCGATGCCCCGCTTGAGGCTCATCGGGTTGGCACCGGCGGTGACGTTGCGCAGACCCTCACGCACCATCGCCTGGGCGATGACCGTGGCGGTGGTGGTGCCGTCGCCCGCGACGTCGTCGGTCTTCTTGGCGACCTCCTTGACGAGCTCGGCACCGATCTTCTCGAAGGGATCCTCGAGCTCGATCTCCTTGGCGATCGACACGCCGTCGTTGGTGATGGTGGGGGCGCCCCACTTCTTCTCAAGCACGACGTTGCGGCCCTTGGGGCCGAGCGTGACCTTGACCGCGTCGGCGAGGGTGTTCATGCCCCGCTCGAGGCCGCGGCGCGCGTCCACGTTGAATTCAATCAGCTTTGCCACTGTCGGCAATCCTTTCGGATGTCTGGGTTCGCCCGGATCGGTGCCCGCGACGGACGACCTGATCGGCAGGTCTCACCGCACCGGACGGGTAGCACTCAACACAGTCGAGTGCCAATCCATGTTTAGCACTCGATGCAGGCGAGTGCAAACGATCCGACCGCTGCTTGAGCGATCCGGACCCATCCCCCACCATGGGCCCATGCCCATGACCGCCACCCACCGCGTCCGCGCCGCGGCGAACTGGCTCAACCTCACCACGCCGCTCGGGCTCGCGGTGGCGCTCACGGGCCGCGCCCGGCTGCGTCGCGGGCCCGAGGGCATCATCGTCGCCGAGGGCTACCGGCTGCGGTACCCGCTGGCCGGGGCCTTCACGGTAGGCAACGTGGTGGCCACGGCGTCCGACATCGCGACCCTGGAGGCGCGCGTGCCCGGCACGTGGGGCCACGAGGGACGCCACGCGTGGCAGTACGCGGTGGGCGGGGTCTGGTTCTTCCCGACCTACGCGCTGGCGTCCGGATGGTCGTGGCTGCGGACAGGCAACCCGGCGCTGCGCAACCCGCTGGAGCGCCATGCGGGCCTGGTGGCCGGCGGCTACGTCCACCCGGTCACGGGCCAGCCGACGGGACGCGTCCGCGCCCGGAAGTTCAGCCGCCGACGCGCACCGTGAGGTGCCGCGCCGAGCGGCTCTGCTGCCGGGACGCCCGCAGGCGGGCCAGGCGGCGCACCAGCAGGGGCTTGTGGGCCAGCGCGTCCTCTCGATCGAGCAGCGCGTTGAGGATCTGGTAGTAGCGCGGCGGGGTGAGCCCGAATCGTGCGTGGATCTCGGCGTCCTTGGTGCCGTCGGCCGCCCACCAGGCGTCCTCGAAGTCGAGGATGCCGGCCTCCAGCTTGGTGAGGCCGCCAGCGGTGGGGCTGCTCTGCAAGGCATCGGACATGGCGTCAGCGTACCGGCGAATCACACGGCTGTCATTCACTGGCTCTCCCCCATCGATCGGTTGACGCCTCACCGAAGGCGCCGAGTCACCCGCGCGGGCGGTTGCCCGCGTGGGGCTCCGCAGGTTCAATGGGTGGGTCCGTCACCCCATCCAACGCCGGAGGCAGCATGCAGTTCCTGGAGGGCACGCTCATCCGCTACCCCTGGGGCACCTACGACGCCATCGCCGGCATCCTGGGGAAGGAGCCCGACGGCCAGCCGCTGGCCGAGCTGTGGCTCGGCGCCCACCCCTCGGCTCCGGCGCGGCTGGGCGACACGACGTTGGACGCCGCCCTGGCAGCCGACCCGTCCGCGCTCGGCGAGGCCTCGCAGGCCGCGTTCGGACCGCAGCTGCCGTTCCTCATGAAGATCCTCTCGGCGCGCCACGCCCTCTCGCTGCAGGCGCACCCGTCGCGCGACGAGGCCGAGCGCGGCTTCGCCGCCGAGGAGGCCGCCGGCATCGCCCGGGACGACCCCCACCGGACCTACCGCGACGACTGGCCCAAGCCGGAGATCCTCGTGGCGCTGGAGCCGTTCCACACCCTGTTCGGCTTCCGCAGCCCGCTGCTCACCTGGCACCTGTTCCACCAGCTCGGCGTCGGCGCCGACACCCTGCGGCTGCTCGGCCCGCTCAACGCGCGCGGCGGCGAGGCGGCGCTGCAGGAGGTCTTCCTCGACGTCCTCACGATCGAGGGTGACCGCATGGGCATCGTCACCGACGTGCTGGCCTGCGCCCGCGAACACGCCCGCGACGAGGGCCCCGTGGGTGATCTCGCCCGCACCGCCGTGGAGCTGGAGGCCGTCTTCGGCACCGACCGCGGCATCCTCGCCGCCCTGTTGATGAACCGGCTGATCCTGGCACCGGGCGAAGCGGTGTACGTGCCCGCCGGCGTGATGCACGCCCACCTGGCCGGCACGGGCATCGAGGTCATGGCGTCGTCCGACAACGTCTTGCGCGGCGGGCTCACGAGCAAGCACATCGCCGTCGACGAGCTCGTGCGCGTGGTGGACTTCGCCTGGTGCACCCCCGAGGTGCTCCACGGCGACGAGACCGCCCCCGGCGTCTTCGACTACCCCACGCACTGTGACGAGTTCGACGTGTGGCGCCTCGAGGCGACCTCCGGGCGTTCGCTGCGCGTCCCGGCCGACGGTCACGCGCGCATCGCGTTGGTCACGCGGGGGGACGCCCACCTCTCCTCCGCCGCCGGCGACCTCACCCTGGCCCGCGGCGAGGCGGCCTTCCTCGGCGCGGCGGACGCCGACGTGACGCTCCGCGGGGACGCCCAGGTGTTCCTCTCCGCTCCCGGTCTGGCCACGGCGCGTCCCGCGAGCTGACGCCCCGGGCGCCGGGTGGGTCACGGCCCCTCGGAGCCGGGCGTGGCAGACTACCTGCGGGCCGACGACGTCGGCGGAGTGAGCCCCGGCGGGGGCACGGACGAAACGGGGACACCGATGGCCGGCGGACTGGCAGCCCTTCTGGACGACATCGCCGCGATGGCGCGCCTGGCCGCGGCGTCCGTGGACGATGTGGCCGCCGCAGCGGGCCGCGCCAGCGCCAAGGCCGCAGGAGTGGTGGTCGACGACGCCGCCGTGACGCCGCGCTACGTGACCGGTTTCAACCCCGCCCGCGAGCTGCCGATGATCCAGAAGATCGCCGTCGGATCGCTGCGCAACAAGCTGCTGTTCATCCTCCCCCTCGCCCTCGCGCTCAGCCAGTGGGCTCCCTGGGTGCTCACCCCGCTGCTCATGGTGGGTGGCACCTACCTCTGCTTCGAGGGCGCCGAGAAGTTGTGGGAGAAGGTCTCCGGGCACGACAAGCACGCCCCCGTGACGCCGGCCCCCCTCCAGGGTGGCGACCACGAGAAGACGATGGTGGCCTCCGCCATCCGCACCGACTTCATCCTGTCGGCCGAGATCATGGTGATCGCCCTCAACGAGGTCGCCGACGAGACCTTCTGGTCCCGACTCATCATCCTCGTCGTCGTCGGCATCGCGATCACCATCGGCGTCTACGGCGTCGTGGCGCTCATCGTGAAGATGGACGACATCGGCCTGCACCTCATCGAGAACGGCCGTGGCTTCGGGCGACGCCTCGGTGACGGCCTCGTGAAGGGGATGCCGATCGTGCTGACCGCGCTGTCCTGGATCGGCATGATCGCCATGCTCTGGGTGGGCGGTCACATCCTGCTCGTGGGCGTCGACGAGCTCGGCTGGCATGCCCCGTACGGCTTCGTGCACCACCTCGAGGAGCAGGTCGCGCACGCGACCGGCGCCCTGGGCGGCTTCCTCGGCTGGCTCACCAACACCTTCTTCTCGTTCCTCGCCGGCCTCGCGGTGGGTGCCGTCATCGTCGCCGTGATGCACCTCATCCCCCGCCGGGGCGGCACGCACGCCGCCGACCCGCACCCCACGGCGTCCGACCTGGCCGACGGCGCGGGCCACCCCAACGGCGCGGCGCATCCCGACGGTACCGGGCACCCGTGAGACCCGCCGGCTGGGCCCGCGTCCGGGACGCCCTTGCGGCGCCCGCGCGCCCGGTCGTGCTCATCGACGGGGGTTCGGGCGCCGGCAAGACGAGCCTCGCCCGCGCGCTCGCCGACGACTGGCCCGGCCCGGTACGGCTCGTCAGTCTCGACGACGTCTACCCGGGCTGGGAGGGTCTGCGCGCCGGCTCGGACGCCGTGGCGCGCGACATCCTGCACCCGCGGCGTCCGGGCTTCGAGCGGTGGGACTGGGAGCGGGGCCGGGCTGCCGGCTGGGTCGACCTCGACCCGGCGGAGGCCCTGATCGTCGAGGGCTGTGGCACCCTCACCCCGGCCAACCGGGCGCTGGCCACCGGCGGGCTGTGGGTCAGCGCGCCCCCGGCGCTGCGGCGCGCCCGCGCCCTCGGCCGGGACGGCGAGACCTTCGCGGCCCACTGGGCGATCTGGGCCGCCCAGGAGCGCGCCCACTGGCGCGAGCACCGGCCCCGCGCGCTGGCGGACTGGATCTGCACCCGTGACACAATGGTCCGCGGACCCTTCCGGGTCACGCCTCCGTAGCTCAGTTGGTAGAGCGCCCGCCTTGTAAGCGGATGGTCGCGGGTTCGAATCCTGTCGGAGGCTCGTGGATCCACGCTCAATCGCCCCGACCTCCCTCGGCGTCCGCGCCGCCGCCGCCGTCGCGGGCGGGCTGCGCAGCCGCTGGGCCGACGCCACCGCGGCCAACCCCGACCACTCGCGCTGGTACGTCGAGCGCTTCCGGGCGCTGGCGGCGTCCGGCGCCGACCTGGTGGGCGAGGCCCGCCTCGTCGACGCCATGGCGCCGCGCGGGGCCACCATCCTGGACGCCGGCTGCGGACCCGGCCGTCACGCCGGCCACCTCCACCGCGCGGGGCACACGGTGGTGGGCGTCGACCTCGACCCGATCCTCCTCGAGGCCGCCGAGGCCGACGACCCCGGCCCGACCTACGTGGTGGGCGACCTCGCCGCCGTCGAGCTGCCGGCCGAGGGGCCGCAGCGGTTCGACCTCATCCTGTGCGCGGGGAACGTCCTGACGTTCCTCCACCCCGGCACGCGCCGCCCGGTGCTGGCCCGCTTCGCCGGCTGGCTGGCCGAGGGCGGTCGCGCCGTCGTCGGTTTCGGCCTCGCGCGGGGCTACGCGCAGGCGGACTTCGAGGCGGACGCCGCGGCAGCGGGGCTCGCCGTCGAGCAGCGCTGGTCCACGTGGGACCTGCGACCCTTCTCGGCCTCGTCGGAGTTCCTCGTGGCGGTGCTGACCGCGTCGGCGCCGGCCACCGCACCCGCGGGGGCGGACGCCGGCTGAGCCGCACCGCGCTCACGCACCACACGGCTCAGGTAGAGCGCCAGGTTCACCAGCGAGACCACCGTCACGACACCGTTGGTGATGACGGGGGCCGGATCGCCGACCAGGAAGCCCCAGGTGCCCCACAGGGCGAAGTTGACGCTGGCCAGCACCAGGAAGAACCCCGAGACGCCCTCCACGCTGGGGGCCCGCACGAGCTCCATGCCCTGGGTCACCAGGCCCCACACGCCCGGGATGATCGCGACCAGCCCGAACGCCTCGCTGCCCAGCAGCACGGCGACGGCCACCATCGCGAGGCCCATCGCCAGGCCGGGCGCCAGCACCGCCGCGACCGAGCGCCGGTTGCCCCGGGCCAGCAGGACCAGGATGGTGAGCGTGACCGCGATGCTGAGGACGTTCACCACGATGAGGTTCGCCTGACCCGTCCGGAGGCCGTGGATGCCCCACGCCAGGTTGATGCCGAGGATGGTCTGCCACGTCCACACCGAGACGCCCTCTACCTCACGGGTGCGCCCGATGCGCCACGCCTGGGGGATGCCGAGGATCACGCCGGTGACGGTGGCGATCCAGCCGACGAGGAGGGTCCAGTCCATGCGTGACTCGCTTCGGAGAAGGGGCGGGAGGGGCACCTCCCAGTGTGAGGCCCCAGCGCGGCGCACACCAACCGGTTGCCTTCCGCTGCCACGGAAACCCGTGCCGGGCGGGGCCTCACCGGTGGGTCTTCACTGGGCCAGGCCGGCGTCGTGGACGCGGATCGCGACCTGGACGCGGTTGTCCACACCGAGCTTGTAGAAGATGCGCGTCACGTACGCCTTCACCGTCGCCACGCTCATGTACAGCTCGGCGGCGATGTCGGCGTTCGCCTTGCCCTGGCCGATCGCGACGGCCACCTCCCGCTCCCGTTCGGTCAGCTGGGTGAGCTGGGCGCGGGCCTCGTCACCCCGGGTGTCCCCCGCCGCCCGGGTGGCGACGGCGACGACCTGGGCGACCACGCTCGGCGACAGGATCGTCTCGCCGGCGTCCACCGCGACGATGGCCGCGACCATCTGGTCCGGCGGAGTGTCCTTCAGCAGGAACCCGGACGCGCCGGCCTGCAGGGCCCGCAACACCATGTCGTCGGAGTCGAACGTCGTCAGCACGATGACGCGGGGCGCATCCGGGCGCGCGAGGATCTCGGCGGTGGCGGCTAGGCCGTCCAGACGCGGCATCCGGATGTCCATGAGGACGACGTCGGGCCGCTGCCGGGCCACCACTTCCAGGGCTGCCTGGCCGTCACTGGCCTCCTCGACGACGCTGAGCGACGGCGCGCCCCCCAGGATCAGCCGGAGCCCGGCGCGGACGAGCGGGTCGTCGTCGACGAGCACGATGCGGATGGTGTCGGTCACGGTTCCTCCTGGTGTGGTGTCTCAGCGTCGATGGTCCCAGGGCAGCCATGCGTCGAGCACGAACCGTCCTTCGTGGACGCCGGCGTCGACGCGTCCGCCCAGCATCTGCACCCGCTCCGTGACGCCCACGAGCCCCAGGGCGGCCCCCGGGACGCCACCGCCCACCTGGGTCACGTCGTTGGTGACCCGGAGGTGGACGCCGCTGGCCGGGGCGCCCTCCAGCAGCATCGCGACGCGCGCCCGGGGGGCGTGCTTGCGGGCGTTGGTGAGCGCCTCCTGCGCGATGCGGAACAGGTGGCGCTGCTGCACGAGCGGCAGGCCGGGAGCGAGCGTGCCCCGCAGGTCGACGACCTGGCCGAGGGCGCGGGCGTCCGCCAGCAGGCCGGGCAGGTCGCCCAGGGTGGGCTGGGGGGCGACCGGCTGGGCCGCGTCGCCGGGCAGGCTCGGCCCCTCGCGCAGCGTCGAGAGCACGCTGCGCAGCTCGGTGAGCGAGGCGTGGGCGTTCTCCTGGATGACCCGGGCGATCTCCTGGGTCTGTTCGGGCGGCAGATCGGTGCGGTAGGCGAGGGCGCCCGCGTGCATGGAGACCAGCGAGATGCGGTGGGCGAGCACGTCGTGCATCTCGCGGGCGATGCGGTTGCGCTCGGCGAGGACGGCGAACTCGCGGTCGCGGTCGGCCTGTTCGACCCGTGCGTGGAAGGACGCCTGCCGGTCGCGGCGGACGCCGAGGTACGCGCCGAGCAGCGCGAACAGGGCCTGACCGACGAACGCCGCCACGATCACCGGCGCGCTGAGGGCGGCCGACCACGGCCACAGGTACGAGCCCAACGCGACCGCCAGACCGACGCCGAGGGCGATCAGCGTGCGCGGCAGTTGGCGCCGTGAGGCGAGGGAGATGAGCGCCCACCCGCCCACCGGGGCGCTGGTGGCGGAGATCAGCATGAACCCGTGGATGACGAGGCAGATCGCGAGGGGGAAGCGGCGCCGCAGGTGGATGATGGCCAGGCTGACGACGCCGAGGACGCCGTCGAGCGCCATGACGACCGCCGGGAGGCGCAGGTCGGCCAGCTCACCCTCGGCCGGGATCGGGGCGGCCGCATCCCCGGTGCCCGTGCCCACCTGATGGGCGAGCGCGTAGGCCAGCGCGGTCAGCGCGAACCACGCCAGGCAGAGCAGGTACCGCCACGCCAACGACGCCCCCGACAGGCGCGGGGGCGGGTACCGCTCGGGCTCGAACATCGCCAGCCACGTCGCGCGGGCCCGGCGGGCGGGCGTGCGGGCGGCGGCGGGGGTCACGCGTTTCTCCTATGTCAAGCGGCCATCGGGAGGTGAGTCCCGAGTGCCGCTTCGTGGTCGGTCTTGAGGGCTTGGTAGACGATGCGGGCGAGGCGTCGTTTCAGGCAGCGTAGGGCTTCGGATGTGGACATGCCCTCGGCCTTCTTCTTGTCGTAGTACGTCTTCCCGAGGCTGCCAGCCAACCGGATCTGGGTGACCGCGATCCGATGCAGAGCGGCGTTCAACTGCCGGTTCCCAGACCGAGTCAACCGAACCCGCCCTTCCGTCCTTCCCGACCACACCGGGATCGGCGCGATCCCAGCATGTCGAGCGAACTTGGCCTCGGTGACGAACCGACCGACACCGGCCGCCTCCCCGACCAGCTTGGCCGCGGTCAAAACTCCACACCCGGGCAACGCCACCAAGGACGGCGCCGCCACCACCACGATCGCAGCGATCCGGCGCTCCAACTCATTGACCCGACCCGTGAGCGCGACCACATCGTCGAGCTCGGCCAACGCAAGTTCGGCCACGACCCCGACAGCCCCACCAACCAGTCCCGCAAAACCCGCTGGGTCACCTGACGATCCAACGATCGAGGCGCCGGCGCCCGTTCAGGGTCGAGCTCATGGATCCGCCACAACAAACTGTTGATGATCCGGGTCCGGGTCGACACCAACGATTCACGGTAGTCAACCAGCAGCTTCAACCGCCGCGACCCCTCATCATGAGACGCCACCGGCAGCTCGGGCTCCCGCAAGAACGCCCGCGCCACCGCCAACGCATCAATCGGATCAGACTTACCCCTCGTCCGCGCGACCCGACGCTGCTCAGCCATCATCTTCGGCGGCACCCGCACCACCCGCTGCCCAACCGTCAACAAATCCCGCTCCAAACGGGCCGACAAGTGCCGGCAATCCTCAATCGCCCACACCAACTCGCCCCCGAACTCCCGCGTCGCCCACGCCCACGCCTTCGCGTGCCCCTCGCTGGTGGCCCTCACCGTGAGTTGCCCCACCTGGCGGCCGACCTCGTCAACCGCGACGAACGTATGGGTCTGCTTGTGTACATCCGCACCAACGACAACCATGGTGGTTGCCTCCTTTCACCTGATCAGTGGAGGGACGGTCGGGACCGGTCGGCGGACACATCTCAGTGGGGGCGATGCCACGCTCCTATCAAGCCACGCCGGCCGGTTCCTTCCCACCAGTCGACGGCAAAACGCATGCACGCCACACCCCACCAACGGAGCTCCCGGCACCCAGCCTAAGAGCCAGCCGACTGATGATCAGGATCCAACCACCGCAACAGCGGTGCCATCACCCTGACACTGACGACCAGCCTAGGGAGCCGCGGCGCCGGCGTCCGCCGCCGCAGGTCGCGGCGGGCGCGACTTTGGTCGAGAACGCGTGGTGCGCGGGTCAGGAGGCCGGCCCGGCCCCCTGGGTGCGCTGCCGCCAGAAGTAGCTGACGAGCATGGCGACCAGCAGCACCACCGAGATGATCCACAGCACCCAGGCGTAGGTCTCGACGACGGTGACGGCGGGCTCACCGATCCAGTACCCCAGCGCGAGCCAGCCTCCCTTCACGGCCAGCGCGCCGAAGGCCGCCACCGGCGCGAACGTCCGAAACCGGACGCCGGCCGCGCCGACCGCGACGAGGATGATGTTCATGGGGAGGGGCAGCGGCAGGAACGACACGAGGGTGGCCGGGATGGCGAACCGGTGCGTGACGTCCCACGCCCTGTCCCACCGGCGCTGGGTGCGCGGCGACTTGGCTGATGACCACACGTCCACGATGCGCCGGCCCCACAGCCGCCCGGCCCAGTAGTAGACCGACGCGATCGCGAGCGAGAAGAGCGTCCCCGTGACCCAGACCAGCGGCCACCACGGGCTGCCCGTCGCGGCCAGCGCTCCCACGTAGGCCAGCCCGGCGCCATAGCCGAGGCCGGCCAGCAGGAAGGGCGCGGACGTGAGCAGCACGGGCCGCAGCGGAATCATCGCCAGGGAGTACAGCCCCAGCACGCTCATCGCCACGAGGCAGGCGAGGTCGGCGCGGGTCGGCTTGGTCTGCCACGGCATCGACGGGTCGGCCCACCACTCCTGCTCGCCGTCGCCGTCGCCCTCGCCCGGGCCGCCACCGGGGGCGGCGAGGTCGGGGGGGACGCGGTCGCGGTCGACGCGGTCGGGATCGGGCTGGGTCACGGCCGCGAGCCTACCTGCGGGCCACCGTGGGACCGCCGCGCCAGGAGGGTTCGGCGCGGACAACCCGTGGCGAAGCAGTGCGCAAATCGGCACAGGGTGGTTCAATGGAAGCGGGTCGCAACGGTTGCGGCCCTTCCACTACGGATCGTCGGGCACGTACCTGCCCGTGGAAAGGGGGGTGGCCCCTATGGCCACAGTTTCATTCCGGGACGCCACGCGCGTCTACCCGGGGTCGGAGCATCCGGCCGTCAACAAGCTCAACCTGGAGATCGGCGACGGCGAGTTCATGGTGCTCGTCGGCCCGTCGGGTTGTGGCAAGTCGACCTCGCTCCGCATGCTCGCGGGCCTGGAGGAGGTCAACGCCGGCAACATCTTCATCGGGGACCGTGACGTCACGGACCTGCCGCCGAAGGACCGGGACATCGCGATGGTGTTCCAGAACTACGCGCTCTACCCGCACATGACGGTGGCCGACAACATGGGCTTCGCCCTGAAGATGCAGAACGTGCCGAAGGCCGAGCGCGAGCAGCGCGTCATGGAGGCCGCCAAGCTGCTGGGTCTGGAGTCCTTCCTCTCCCGCAAGCCGAAGGCCCTCTCGGGTGGTCAGCGTCAGCGCGTCGCCATGGGCCGCGCCATCGTGCGTCACCCCTCGGTGTTCCTCATGGACGAGCCGCTGTCCAACCTGGACGCCAAGCTGCGCGTCTCCACCCGCACGCAGATCGCGGCTCTCCAGAGCCGCCTCGGCGTCACCACCGTCTACGTGACCCACGACCAGGTCGAGGCCATGACGATGGGTGACCGCGTGGCGGTCATGAAGGACGGCGTCCTGCAGCAGGTCGACAGCCCGCTGAACCTGTACGACTCGCCGAACAACCTGTTCGTGGCGGGCTTCATCGGCTCCCCGGCCATGAACCTGATCACGGGCCGGGCGACCGCCGACGGCGTCCAGGTGGGCGACTACGTGGTGCCCGTGCGCCGCGAGGTGCTGGCCAAGGCCAAGGGGGAGACCGACCTGACCCTCGGCATCCGCCCGGAGCACTTCACCACCGGTGAGGACGGCCAGGGCATCGGCGTCGACGTCGCCGTGGTCGAGGAGCTGGGTGCGGACTCGTACCTGTACGGCACGCTCGCCGGCCTGGCGGAGGACGAGAAGCTCACCGCGACGCAGATCGTCGCCCGTCTGGAGTCGCGCCACCCGCTGACCAAGCGCGACACCGTGCGCCTGCAGCCGGACTACGACCGGATGCACGTGTTCAGCAACGCCACCGGCGATCGCCTCACCTGAGTCGCTCCCGTTGACCGGGTCGGGGCCCGCGGCGCATGCCGCGGGCCCCGCTCGTTGTGGCCACCTGAGGCTGATGCCTCGCCGCGGGTCACGGTGCGACAATGGGGAGGTGCCTCGCTTCCTGTCGGCCCAGCCGGACGCCCGCCTCATCCCCCTGCCGTGGAGTGTGCCCCTGGCGGCGTGGCCGACCGAGCACCTCGTCGCCCTGCCGCGCGGCATCTCGCGGCACGTGGTGCGGTTCATCCAGGTGGGGGACGGTGTGCTGGCCGCCAAGGAGGTGCTGGAGAGCCCTGCGGTGCACGAGTACCGCACCCTGCAGGAGCTGCACCGGGTGGGCGCGCCGGCCGTCGAACCCGTGGCGGTGGTGACGGACCGGGTGGGTCCGGACGGCCAGCCGCTCGACCCGATCCTGCTCACCCGGCACCTGCAGTTCTCGCTCCCCTACCGGTCGCTGTTCTCCACAGGGGTCCGCCCCGAGACGGTGTCGCGCCTGCTGGACGCGATGGTGGTGCTCCTGGCCCGGCTGCACCTGATCGGCTTCCTGTGGGGGGACGTGTCGCTGTCCAACATCTTGTTCCGGCGCGACGCGGGTGAGTTCGCCGCCTACCTCGTGGACGCCGAAACGGCAGAGATGCACGACGTCCTCACCACCGGCCAGCGCGCCCACGACCTCGACATCGCCATCGTGAACCTGTTCGGCGAGTTCTCCGACCTGGAGGCCGGCAAGCTGCTCGACGAGAGCCTCGACCCGCTGGAGCTGGTGCAGCAGATCGAGAGCCGCTACCACGCCCTGTGGCGGGAGCTGACGGGTGTCGAGGAGTTCTCCGGCGACGAGTTGTTTCGCATCGAGTCGCGCGTGCGCCGGCTCAACCAGCTGGGCTTCGATGTGGCGGAGCTGGACATCCGCACGGCCCGCGACGGCTCGAGCGTGACGATCCAGCCCAAGGTGGTGGACGCGGGCCACCACAGCCGACGCCTGCTGCGGCTCACCGGCCTCGACACCGAGGAGCACCAGGCCCAGCGGCTGCTCAACGACCTGGACACCTATCGGGCGCGCTACGGCCTGGGGCACGTCGAGGAGTCGGTCGTCGCCCACCGCTGGCTCACCGAGTCGTTCCAGCCGGTCGTCCACGCCGTGCCGCCCGAGCTGACGGGCAAGCGGGAGCAGGCCCAGATCTTCCACGAGGTGCTGGACTACCGGTGGTACGCCAGCCAGCGCGCCCAGCGTGAGGTGCCGCTCACGGAGGCGGTGCACGGCTACATCCACGACGTGCTCGCCGTGTTGCCCGACGAGGTGATCTCGAACGAGTTCGTCGGCGCGGGCTCCCGGACGCTGCTCAACCCCTACGACCCGTCCCAGGGGTTCGCCGACGACGAGGAGGAGGAGGAGGCCCCGTTCGACCCGTGGGAGGCCGCGGCGTCCGACCCGGACTTCGAGAGCCTGCCCGCCGTGTTCGACATCGACGCGCTGCGCAAACTGAAGGGCTGATCCCACCCGCCCGTGGGGCGCGACGGCTGGCGGCGGCGCCCCCTGACTGGCATTTGGACCCGAGGAAATGGCGCCATGGCGCCATTTCCTCGGGTCCAAATGCGCGGCGGGGGGTCGGTGGTGGGGTGAAACACGGGTCTCCGGGGCACCGATACGATGGGGCCGTGAGCTTCCACCTGTACGACAGTCGCACGCGGACGAAGACGGAGTTCCGGCCCCTGGTGCCGGGCGAGGTCTCGATCTACGCGTGTGGCCCGACCGTGCAGAAGGCCCCCCACCTCGGTCACGTGCGCAAGGAGGTCAACTTTGACGTCCTGCGCCGGTGGTTGACGGCGTCCGGCTACGCCGTGACGTTCGTCGCGAACGTCACCGACATCGACGACAAGATCCTGGCCGTCGCCGAGGAGGCCGGTGAGCCCTGGTGGGCGCTGGGGCACCGCGTCGAGGCCGAGTTCCACGCCGCGATGGCCGCGCTCGGCAACGCCCCGGCCACCTACCAGCCGCGCGCCACCGGGCACATCCCCGAGATGATCGCCCTCATCGGCGAGCTCATCGAGGCGGGCCACGCCTACGCGCCCGCCGACGGTTCCGGCGACGTCTACTTCGACGTGGCGAGCTGGCCGGCGTACGGCTCGCTGTCGGGTCAGAAGGCGTCCGAGATGGAGCCGGACGCCGACGTGGACGTCCGCGGCAAGAGGGATCCGCGCGACTTCGCGCTCTGGAAGGGCGCCAAGCCCGGCGAGCCCGAGACCGCGATCTGGGACGCGCCGTGGGGGCGGGGGCGTCCGGGCTGGCACATCGAGTGCTCCGCGATGGCGGGCAAGTACCTCGGGCCGGCGTTCGACATCCACGGCGGCGGCATCGACCTGCGGTTCCCCCACCACGAGAACGAGATGGCGCAGAGCCAGGCGGCGGGGCGTCCGTTCGCCACCTACTGGATGCACAACGCGTGGGTGACGATGGCCGGGGAGAAGATGTCGAAGTCCCTGGGCAACACCGCCGACGTGCACGAGGCCGTGGCCCGCCACGGCGGCCGGGCCGTCCGGCTGTACCTGGCCGGGCCGCACTACCGCAGCGCGATCGAACTCAGCGAGGAGTCCCTGGCCGAGGCGTCGGCCCAGCTCGAGCGGATCGACTCGTTCCTCACCCGCGCCGCAGAGACGCTGGGCGCCGGTCGCGCGCCCCGGGTCGGTGCGACCGGCGGCGACGCGACCGATCGCTGGGCGCGGTTCGCAGCCGCCATGGACGACGACCTGGGCACGCCCGGGGCGCTCGCCGTGCTGTTCGGCGCCGTCCGCGAGGGCAACCAGGCGCTCACCGACGGCGACACCGACGCGCTCGCGGAGGTGGACGCCGACGTCCGCGCGATGCTGGCCGTCTTCGGCCTCGCGCCGGACGCCCCGGAGTGGGCGGCGGCGTCCGCGTCCGCTGCCGACGACCTGACCGGCGTCGTGGACGCCCTCGTCCGCACCCTGCTCGACCAACGGGCCGAGGCGCGCGCCCGCAAGGACTGGGCGAGCGCGGACGCCATCCGCGACGCCCTCGCGGCCGCCGGCCTGCAGGTCACCGACACCAAGGACGGGGCCCGCTGGTCCCTCGAGAGGAACTGATCCGATGCCGGGCAACAGTCAGCGCAAGGGAGCCGTCCGCAAGCGCGGCAAGGGCGTCGGGAACACCGGCCGCACCGCCGGGTCGGGCGGACGCGTCCGCCGCGGGTTGGAGGGCAAGGGGCCGACCCCCAAGGCCGAGGATCGTCCGTACCACAAGGCCTATCGGAAACGGAGGGCGAGCGAGTCGCCCATCTCCGACGAGCGTCCGCGCGGGCGCCGCACCCCGCCCGGGGAGCAGCGCGTCCGAGAGAACACCAAGGGTGCGGGCGCGGAGTGGATCATCGGGCGCAACCCCGTCCACGAGGCCCTGCAGGCCGGGCTGCCGATCCGCCGCGCGTTCATCGCCGAGGGCACCGAGCGCGATTCGCGGGTCACCGAGATCCTGCGGCTGGCGGCCGAGCAGGGGATGACGCTGCTGCAGGCGTCCCGCCGCGAGCTCGACCGGCTGACCGGCGGGGCCGTGCACCAGGGCGTTGCCCTGCAGATGCCGGAGTACGAGTACGCCCACCCCGGCGACCTGCTGGCCGAGGCGCTGGAGACCGACGACCCGATCGTGGTGGCCTGCGACTCCATCACCGACCCGCGCAACCTGGGCGCGATCATCCGCTCCTCTGCCGCCTTCGGCGCGCTGGGCGTCATCGTGCCGGAGCGCCGCTCGGCCCACATGACGGCGACGGCGTGGAAGGCCTCGGCCGGGGCCGCGGCGCGCGTGCCGGTCGCGCTGGCCGGCAACCTCAACCGGGTGCTGCGCGAGTACGCCGAGGCGGGGTTCACGGTGGTGGGCCTGGCCGGCGAGGCCGAGATCGACATCGCGGACGTCCCCGGAGCGGACGGGCCGGTGCTGCTCGTGGTTGGCTCCGAGGGCGACGGGCTGGCCCGCCTGGTGCGCGAGAACTGCGACGTGCTCGCGTCCATCCCGATCGGCGCCGACACCGAGAGCCTCAACGCCTCCGTGGCGGCCTCGATCGCGCTGTACGAGCTGGCCCGCTTCCGGGGCTGAGCCCCGCGACACGCTCACTATTGGCTCAAACTCCACCTTGCAAGGTGGAGTTTGAGCCATCAGTGTGCGTGTCGGCCCCCACGGGGCGCGCCCCGCGGGGGCCGGCTCTGTGCCTCAGCCGCAGAAGGACGCCGCCGCCTGGGGATCCCAGGCCAGCGGGGTCCGCGAGCTCGTGCACAGCGTCGAGGTGACCCGCGCGGGCTGGCCGTCCACCGGCTGGGCCGCCGGGGCGGTGCCGAAGGCCCGCTCGATGCCGAACAGCGACCCCCACATGTCCGGCCCGGCCGACTGCTCGACCTTCGTGTCGTCCGGATCCAGCCCCGCCGCCTCGGCGAAGTGCCGGAACGCCTCCGGGCGACCCATCACGCCGTCGATGTAGCCGACCTCCTGGGCACGCTCGGTGCCGAGCATCGCCGCGCCCAGGTCGTCCACGATGACGCTCGGCGCGATGTCGCGCGCGGTGGCGACGTGGTCGACGAACGCGGCGTACTCCTGGTCGATGAACGACTGCAGGTCGGCTCGCTCCTCGTCGGTCAGCGGGCGGTAGGGGTTGCCCACGTCCTTGCCGCGGCCGGCGGTGATGTACTCCTGCGTGACGCCCCCGGTGGTGGTGACCCCACCGCCCAAGATGCCGCCGTCGACGGCCACCACATCGGTGTACTGGGCGATCGGGCCCATGATGACGCCGACGCTGCCGACCAGCGAGCCATGGTCGGCGAGAATCTCGTCGGCCCCCGCCATCGTCCACATGCCGCCCGAGGCGGACATGTCCTGCACGTAGGCGTACACCGGCTTGCCGGTGCGCTCCTTGTAGCGCTCCATGGCGGACGACATCGCCGCGGAACCGCTGATCGACCCGCCGGGGGTGTTCATCAGCAGCACCACGCCCCCCGCGTCCTCGGCGGTCAGGTCGTCGAGCAGGTCGGCCACCTCGTAGCCGTACGTGCCGCCGGTCAGCCCGAGCCCGTCGGACCCGTGCGCCATGATCGTGCCCTCGATGGGGATCGCCCGCAGCGTGTTCGTCGCCGTCTCCGGGCCCCACACGGTGTTCATGGTCTCGAGCTGCGTCTGGCCAACGCCCGCCATCGAGGACGCCATGCCGGCGAACGCCGCCATGCTGGCGACGCTGATGACGCCGCCGACGAGGCTCAGCGCCACGGCGGCCGCCCCCAGGCCGAGGCCGACGCCCGAACCGATGCCGAAGCCGCGCTTGAACCCGCCCTCGCGGCGTGGGGCCGGCGGCGCGGCGGCGTACGGCGGCGGGACGGGAGGCCGCCCGCCCGCGACGGCGGGCGCGGCACCACCGGGCGGGAACGGGGCGCCCGCGCGCGGATCACCGGCGCCGGGAACGCCCGGGGCCTGCGTGGAACCCCCCGGAACGGCCTGCTCCGGCGCGGGTGTTCTCGGCGAGGTGGGCTGGGAAGGAGTCTGGTCCGACATGGACAACCTTTCTCGAGGTGGTGTCCTCGAGGCTAGCGGGCGGCCCCCGGGGTCCGCGTCCTGCCAAGGTCGACCCGCCCGCGGCCCGGGGCAGCCGAAGGTCGATCTCAGGGGCGGACGATGACGATCCGGTTCTCCTGCGGGTCGTGCAGCAGCCATCCCCGGCCCGGCACCTCGGCGACGACGCTGCGCCGCTCGAACGGCACCTGCCACAGCGTGTCGCCGGTGGTGAGGGCGTATCCGCGCAGCACCGGCATCTCGTTCTCCCACGTCAGCGCCAGCAGGCGGCGTCCGTCGCAGGCCGTGTCGACCAGCTCGCCATGCTGGGGCGCCTGCCACACCTCGGACCCGCCCTCCCGCTCCTGGGCGTGAAAGGTGCGCTGCGGGCTGACGGCGTCGTGCGTCACGAGCAGCCCACCGCAGACCAGCTGGGGGGTGCCCTGGCCCAGCGCTGCGGTCGCCCCGTTGGGCTGGACGCCGAGCAGCGTCGGCGGCTGCGGCGCCGTCTCGTCGGTGGAGGCGACGAGGCCGAGGGTGGGCGTCTCGGCCGAGGGGACGTCGCGCCCCGGCAGCGTCACCAGGCGCGCCGCGACGGGGAACAGCTCCTTGCCGCTGGCGTCGTAGAGGGTGGCGCTGTTCAGGTCCGTCCGGACGCCGAGGCGGCCGTCGGGCAGCACGGTGACGTCGAGGCCGTCCACCAGCGCGCCCACCCGCCCGAGGTCGGACTGGGTGCGGAGCAGCGTTGGGGTGGTCGGCCCGTACGGGGCGTCCGCCTGCGTCGTCACCGCGACCAGCGGCCCGGCGCCGTGCAGGCTCACCGGGGCCCCCGCGCGCGACGGCAGCGTGCCGGTCGTCGTCGCGAGCGTGACGCCGTCGTCCCCCACCCGCGTGAGCGTGACGCCCAGCTCGCGGACGCCCTCGCCACCGGGATCGACGTACGACAACACGAACAGCCCGCCGGTGGGTGAGACCCACACCTGCTGCGGCGCCTCGACGCTGCCGGTGTGGGTGGTGAGGACGGTGCCGTCGACGAGCCGGACGGTGTTGATGCTGCGATCCGACGACACGCAGACCACGGCGTCCAGCCGGTCGTGGTTGCAGACCAGGCGGCCGGTCAGCCGGGCCACCCACAGCACCGATCCCTGCGTCAGGCTGAGCCCGCGCACGTAGGACGCCTCGTCCGACGCCGACACGACCACGGCGAGATCGGCCCGCTCCGGGTTGAGCTCGCCGGGGAACACGAACACCGGGGCCGCGAACCCCTCCGGCTGCAACTCGGCCACGGACAGGGCCCAGCCCTCGGCCAGCGGCCGCTCCGCGGCGGGGAGGATCTTCTCGGTCGGCGGCTCGGCGGGGCGCTGCGGACCGGCAGGGGTGGGGGCGGCGTCCGGCACCACGAAGGCCTGGCTGGCGACCCCGAGCGCCAGGGCGAGATTCACCACCACGAGGAGCGCGCCGACCACCCACGGGGCCCGGCGTCGCCGACGCTCCTCGCCGAGCTCGGGACGCGCGGGCTCCGCCACCCGCACCGACGGCTCGATGCGGCCGCAGTGCAGACACTGGTTCGAGCCCTCCAACAGGCGCGAACCGCAGTGCGAACAGAACATGGAACTCCTCGGGGCCACCGTCGGCCCCCAGCCTAGGGCCGACCACCGCCAGCACGCGCACCCACCGCCGGGGTGGTCGCCGGGCACGCCCCCGGCGGGTGTGCAATAGATTGGAGGCCTCGCGCCCTCGTGAAGGAGTCCGTTCCGTGCCCGATCTCACTGCCACCGCGTCCCGCGCCTTCAGCGACGCCCTCACCGTCATCGCCTCCGTGGAGCCCCGGATCAGCGACGCCATCCGCGCCGAGCTGGCCGACCAGCGCGGCTCGCTGAAACTCATCGCCTCGGAGAACTACGCCTCGCTCGCGACGCTGCTCACCATGGGCAACTGGCTCTCCGACAAGTACGCCGAGGGCACGATCGGCCACCGCTTCTACGCCGGCTGCCAGAACGTCGACACCGTCGAGTCCGTGGCCGCCGAGCACGCCCGGGAGCTGTTCGGCGCCGAGTACGCCTACGTGCAGCCGCACTCCGGCATCGACGCGAACCTCGTGGCCTACTGGGCCATCCTCAACGCGAAGGTGGAATCCCCGACCCTGCAGCGGCTCGGCGCCAAGACGGTCAACGACCTCGCCGAGAGCGACTGGGAGGACCTCAGGGCCGAGTTCAACCGCCAGCGCGTGATGGGCATGAGCCTGGACGCCGGCGGCCACCTCACCCACGGCTTCCGCCACAACATCTCGGGCAAGATGTTCGCCCAGCACTCCTACGGCACCGACCCCGAGTCCGGTCTCATCGACTACGACAAGCTGCTGGCCGACGCCCGGGAGTTCAAGCCGCTGATCCTCGTGGCGGGCTACTCCGCCTACCCGCGCCGGGTCAACTTCGCGAGGATGCGCGAGATCGCGGACGCCGTCGGCGCGGTGCTGTTCGTCGACATGGCGCACTTCGCCGGTCTGGTCGCCGGCAAGGTGTTCACCGGCGAGGAGAACCCGATCCCCTACGCCGACGTCGTCGCGACCACGACGCACAAGTCGCTGCGCGGCCCCCGCGGCGGGCTCGTGCTCGCCACGAAGGAGTTCAGCGACGCCGTCGACAAGGGCTGCCCCATGGTGCTGGGCGGCCCCCTGTCGAACATGATGGCCGCCAAGGCCGTCGCGCTCGCCGAGGCACGCACCACGGCGTTCCAAAGCTACGCCCAGGCCGTCGCCGACAACGCCCAGGCGCTCGCCGACGGGCTGCTGCGCCGCGGCGCACGGCTGGTGACGGGCGGCACCGACAACCACCTCGTGCTCATCGACACCACCACGTTCGGCCTCACCGGGCGCCAGGCCGAGTCGGCGCTGCTCGAATCGGGCGTGGTCACCAACCGCAACTCGATCCCCGCCGACCCCAACGGCGCCTGGTACACCTCGGGCGTCCGCATCGGGACGCCGGCGCTCACCTCCCGCGGCCTCGGCGCCGACGACTTCGACGAGGTCGCCGACATGATCGTGGGCGTCCTGACGGGGGCCGAGCCGGTGACGGCCTCCACCGGCAAGCCCGGCAAGGCGAAGTACACGCTCACCGACGGTCTGGCCGATCGGACGAGGGCGCGCGCCGAGGAACTCCTCGACCGGTTCCCGCTCTACCCGGGCCTCACCCTCTGAGCTTCGGCCGGTTCGCGGAGAACACGACGTCGGCCCTCCCTCAGAAGGCCATCGCGTCCTCGTGCTCCAGGGGTGCGACGAGAACGCCGGTGACCTTGCCGGCGTGATTGACGGCCACGTGCCCGACCATCCGGCCGGCCTCGTGCTCCAGCACCAAGCGGGCCACGAGGGGGCCCGGCTGGGGTTCCAGCGGAAGGAGCTCCCCGGCGAGAGTGCGGACGCCGTGGCCCGAGTAGGACTCCACCTCGCCCACCGCCGCCAACACCTCACGCCACACGCCAGCTACCCGGCCGCGGCTCAGCTCGCGGGCGCAATGGCTGGTCATGGCCGCATGCAGGGCCGCGTAGTCGGCGGCCGCGATGCTTCGGAAGACCGCCTCGGCGAGGGCCGCGGGGTCGACGTGCGGGCCCGTGCCCAACGTCCGCCCCGAGTCGGGATCCACCGGGCGGCCGAACCGCTTGAACGCGGCCTGGCGGCTCACGCCCAGGACATCCCCCAGCTCGGCCCATGAGCAGCCCGCCCCGCGGGCGTCCAGCACGGCGGCGGCCAGGGCACGGTCGGCCGCCAGGGCGGCGTCCCGGGCCGCGACCACCGCGGCCAACGGATCAGGAGTCTGTCCCACGGACCCGCTGCCTTGGTAGGGCTCCGACCATGATCGCGGCGACGATGCCCATCATCCCTGCCAGCCCCGGGCTCACGGAGAAGAAGAACGCCGCAACCACGGCGACCAGCGCGGCGACCACGACCTGTGCGAGCTTGCGGAGCTCCCACTCCTGCTGGGGCAGCTTGTCCTCCTCGGACGTCCGCCAGCGCGTCGGTGCGATCAGCGCACCCACCAAGAGGGCCAGGGCGGAGAGGGCGGCGACCAGGATCGGGGACCATCCCAGGCCCTGTTCCAGCGATGCGAGGAACACGGCGGCGGTGAGAAAGGAGATGCCGGCGAACAGGGACCACAAGCGCTTGTTCATGGCTCCACCCTCGGCCACGCCTCCGTTCTTGTCAACTTTTGGTTGACATTGCGCAGGCTGGTGGACTCAGCGCTCGACGAGCGTGCCCTCCAGGGTCGTGACGAAGTTGCGCAGGGAATCCGGCAGGTCGGCGAGCTGCCACCCCTGCGGGCCGTGGTACCAGGCGAGGTCGACCTCGTCGGTGGCGTCGTCGATGTCGGTGGCCACCAGACCGTCGAGCCAGCGCTCGGTGCCGCCCAGCACCATGGCGAACGGCAGCACCTCGCTCAGCTCATCGACCTCGTGGCCGTGGGGCATCTCGTGGGTGGGCTGGGTCAGCAGCTGCCCGCGGAGCACCCCCAGCCCCGCCAGCACCGAGGAGCCCTCCGCGGTGCGGGCCGGCATCTCCTGACCGAGGATGCCCGCACCCAGGCTGAGCGCGATGAGCACCAGACCCAGCAGGCCGAACGATGTGAAGGCGACGAGCACGACCGTCAGGAGCACGGCGACGACGAGGGCGATGCGGCTGCCCGTCGTCCAGAGGGTCCGGGTCTCGTCCGGGCGCTGGACGAACCAGCCACGCTCGACGACGTCGTCGTACAGGGCGGACTGGACGTCGCCCAGGGCTCCGGCCACCTCGTGCCCCACCTCGGAGAGCAGTCCCACCCGTCCACCCGGCGTCACGGCCGCCAGGATCCGCTGCTCGAACGGCCGCAGCTCGGCCACACCGCCCCGCGGCACGAACTCCCAGTCCGTCCGGGCGAACGGCGTGGGCCGCGGCAGCTCGCGGATGAGCAGGGCACCGCGCACCGCGAGGTCGACCACCGTGGCCGCCACGTCCACCGGGTCGACGCGCTCGTCCACCACCGTGCCGACGTGGCCGGGCCGAATCTGCTCCTCGACCGTGAAGGCGCTCTGCCCCTCCCCCACGGGCCGGAAGGTCGCGACGGGGCGGGGGGCGGCGTCCGCACCACCCGCGTCCTGCCCCAGATGACGGTGCACGAGCCACAGTGCGGCGAACCCCAGCAGCCCCAGGCCGATGGCCAGCGCGAGCGGCAGGGGGCGCGTCGAGAAGGCCCGGTCGAGCGACCACAGCGTCTCGAGATCCTCGTTCGGGGCGACGACCGCGGCGGGGTACCGGACGACCGTCTGCACGACCTCACCCGGGCCGCGCGGACCGTCGTGGAAGGCCGGCACCTGCTGGTCGTGGGTGCCGCCGCTGTACCAGCCACACGCCCCGGGGTTGGCGGGCGGCCCGGCCGCGCAGTCGACCATCACGAACGGGCCCGGGGCGGCCACGGTCGCGTCGAAGGAGGTCACGCCGACGTTCAGGCCCTGGAGGAGCCGCCAGGACACCGTCGTCGTGTCCTGCGTGGCGAAGGCGGCCCCGCGCACGGTGTAGCCGAGGCGGATCGGCGCGGTGGGGTTGGGGATCGTCACCACCGTCGCTCCCGCCTCCTGCGTGACCGTGGCGCCGGCGTCGGCACCGTCGGCCGTCGTCACCGCGATGTCGGTCACCGTGAAGTGGTAGGCCCGGCGATCCGGAACGGCCAGGGTGGTCGCGAAGCGCTGCACCAGGTCGCCCGGGGCGGCGTCCGGGGTGATCGTCGCCTCGACGCGCAGCGCGCCGTCGGGCTCGACCGTGGCGGCGACCTCGTAGGACTCCACCACCGTCGCCGCCTGCGCGGGCGGCGCGACGGCCAGCACGCTGAGCACCGTGGCGGCGAGCACCGTGGCCGCCAGCCGCGCGGTCACGCGGGGCAGCGACGCGACGAGGCGGCGGGGACGCAGGCTTCTCACGTCAGAGAAACTACAGCACCACCCCGACATTTCTGCGGCCGGGGCCGCGGCCCGGCGCCTCGGCGCGTTGGTTAGGCTGGGGCCGTGAGTCAGTACCCATCCGGGCCGTCGGGCCGACAGCCGAGCTGGCAGACGCCCCAGTACGCGCCCAGCGGCTCCGGCCGCCCGGCGGCGCCGTGGCCGCAGGCGGCCTGGCCCGCCCAGGCGCCGTGGCCGAGCCAGCGCCCGGTGCCGCGGCAGGTGCAGCGGGTGCCGTTCGGCGCGCCCCCCGGCTGGCCCGCGCCCCCGCGGCGTCCCCCACGTCGCCGGCGCCGAGGCGGCCTGGGTTCGCTGCTGACGCTGGTGTTGCTGTTCTGGGGGTTCACCACCGTGTCCTCCGGGCTGCGTGACTTCGTCCAGCCGGCACAGCCCTCCTCGCCGGGCAGCTCGGGCTCCGCGTCCACCCCGAGCGGCGGTGTGGGGGGCTATGAGAACGAGAGCTACAGCCCGCCGGCGGCCGACCTCAACCCCCCGCCGGTGCCGGGCCCGCGCAATTTGAACGCCGCCGAGTCGCTCGTGACGGCCAACCCGGTCTACGACCAGAGCGTGCCCACACCCACCAACTGTCCGATGACCGACCTAGACATGCGGACGGCCGGGCGCGCGGCCATGGAGGACCACCTGAACGACCAGATGGGCTGCCTGATGCGGGTGTTCGCCGCCCCGGTGGAGGCCGCGGACTTCACCATGCCCCGCCCGCCGGTGACCGTCTACGACCGCCCGATCCGCACCGCCTGCGGCGACTTCGGGGAGGTCAACGCCGCTTACTGCACCGGTGACCAGCGCATCTACTACGCCCAACCCCTGCTGCAGTCCTTCCCGGCCGAGGTGTCCGGCACGCCGTACGCCGCGGAGATGATCATCGCGCACGAGTTCGGCCACGCCGTGCAGGCACGGACGGCCGTGCTCGTCTCGGAGAAGATGCTCGAGCAGCAGGCCCGCTCGGAGTCGGCGGCGCTCGAACTCTCCCGCCGCACCGAGGTGCAGGCCGACTGCCTGGCCGGGCTGTACGTCTCGTCGGTCGCGCAGAGCCAACAGATGGGCTCGGCCGAGCTGGCCGGGCTCGGCGCGCTTGCCCACAACCTGGGCGACGACGTGCTGAGCGGCCAGCCGAACATCGACGGCGGGCACGGCACCGGAGCTGCCCGGCAGGACTGGTTCAACCGTGGGCTCGGCAGCGCCGACCTCGCGGTCTGCAACAGCTTCGTCGCCGACGCCACCGAGGTGCGCTGAGCCGGGCGGGACGCCTCAGGCGCGATCGTCGGCGAGCAGCCCGTAGACGAGGGTGTCGGTCCACTCGCCCTTGATCCACCAGTTCTGGCGCAGGTGCGCCTCGCGGGTCATGCCGAGCCGCTCGGCCAGCGCGGCGGACGCCTCGTTCCGGGCGTCCATCTGGGCCTCCACCCGGTGGATCCCCGCCGCGAACACGGCGTCCAGCACCGCCGTGGTGGCCTCGGCCGCGTAGCCGTGGCCGGACGATGCGGTGGCCAGCACCCAGCTGATCTCGGCGCGGCGGCCCGTCGCGTCGTTGAGCCAGCAGGTCACGTCACCGATCAGGGTGGGGCCGTGTTCCACGGCGACGCAGAGCGTGCGGGACTCGGTGTCCAGCCCCGTCTGGCCCAGGCGCTGGTTGACCCGCTCACGGGCGACATCGGGCGTCCACGGTTCGTCGAGCAGGTAGCGGGCAAGATCCGGGTCGTCGTAGACGGCCAGCAGCGGGCCGGCGTCGTCGGGCCGGAACGCGCGCAGCGTCAGCCGCTGCGTGACCAGGGGCAACTCGATCGCCATGTCCCCCCACTCAGTCGGTGGCGTCCCGCACCAGGGCGGTCGCGATCGCGGCGACGCCCTCCCCCCGGCCGGTGAGGCCGAGGCCGTCGGTGGTGGTGGCCGACACGCTGACCGGGGCGCCCAGCGCGTCCGTCATCACCCGCTCGGCCTCGGCCCGACGCGCGGCCATCCGTGGCCGGTTGCCGATGACCTGGACGGCCACGTTGCCGATCTCGAACCCCGCCGCCCGCACCCGGCGGGCGGTCTCGGCGAGAAAGCTGACGCCGGACGCCCCGGCCCACGCCGGGTCGGCCGTGCCGTACTGGGCCCCGAGGTCACCGAGCCCGGCGGCCGAGAGCAGCGCGTCGCAGGCGGCGTGGGCCGCGACGTCGCCGTCGGAGTGGCCGGCGAGCCCGGCCGGTTCGTCCGGGAAGTGGAGCCCGGCGCACCACATCGGGACGCCCGCGCTCAGGGTGTGCACGTCGGTGCCGAGGCCGACCCGCATCAGAGCTGGCCCCGGGCGACGAGCGCCTCGGCGATCACGAGGTCGAACGGATCGGTGACCTTGAACGCCTCCCGCGCCCCGGCCACGAGGGTCACCTCGTGGCCGAGGTACTCCGCGGCCGCCGCGTCGTCGGTGACCAGGGTCCCCGACTCCTCGAGCGCTTCATGGGCGTCCAGCAGCACGGCCCGCGCAAACCCCTGCGGCGTCTGGACGGCCCGCAGGGACGACCGGTCGACCAGGGCCGACGGGCCGTCGTCGGTCACCTCCCGGATCGTGTCCGCCACCGGCAGGGCGGGCACCACGGCGTCCGCCCCCGCGCGCACCGCGGCGATCACGCGTACGACGACGTCGGGTGGCACGAAGGCGCGGGCCGCATCGTGCACGAGCACGACCTCGGCGCCGGCCAGCCCCCCGTGCAGGTCGAGCAGGGCGAGGCCGTTGGCGACCGAGTGCTGCCGCTCCGCTCCCCCGGCCACGATGGCACAGGGCACGGGGGCGTCCCCGAGGGCGGCCTCGAAGGCGTCCTCGGTGCCGGCGGCGACGACCACGATGCACACGCCCACGCCGCCGGCGGCGAGCTGGTGCACCGACCGCGCGACCAGCGGGACGCCGGCCACCTCGCGCAGCGCCTTGGGGTGCTCTCCGCCGAGGCGGGAACCGGAACCGGCCGCCACCACGATGGCGACGACCGGTGCAGCGGTGTGCGGCGATTCACCCATGGTCAGGAGGCGAGCACCTCGTCGAGGAGCACCTCGGCGCGTTCCTCGGCGACCTTCTCGGCCAGCGCGAGTTCGGACACGAGGATCTGGCGGGCCTTCGCCAGCATGCGCTTCTCTCCGGCGGAGAGGCCACGCTCCCGCTCGCGGCGCCACAGGTCACGGACGACCTCGGCCACCTTCATCACGTTGCCGGAGTGCAGCTTCTCGAGGTTGGCCTTGTAGCGCCGCGACCAGTTGGTCGGCTCCTCGGCGTGTGCCGCGCGCAACACGCCGAACACCCGCTCGAGGCCGTCGGCGTCCACGACGTCCCGCAC
This sequence comes from Propioniciclava soli, assembly GCF_038502305.1. Lineage (NCBI taxonomy): Bacteria > Bacillati > Actinomycetota > Actinomycetes > Propionibacteriales > Propionibacteriaceae > Propioniciclava > Propioniciclava soli. The sequence goes on along the minus strand of NZ_CP115965.1, from coordinate 601,552 downwards.
CCCCACCAGATCGAGATTGCACGCTGGCACCCGGACGACGAGGTCGTTCTGGCCCACGATGCGCAGAACGAGGTAGAGGCGTTCCTCACCCTTGATCGTCCGCGTCTCGATGTCTTCGATGACGGCCGCACCGTGATTGGGGTACACAACCGTTTCGCCGACAGTAAAAGTCATATTCGCTGACCCCTTCCCGTGATCGATTGTAGCACGGTGATCTGACCGCAGCCCGATCAAAGACACTAGCCAGAGGCACTTGGGAGGGTTGACAAATCACCGTGGCGTATGCCCGGGCGCGCGACATGTGTGGCGGGGGGCGACGTGGGGGGCTGGATTGGTTATCCTGTGGCCGACGTCTGAACCTGTCCCGAGGAGCCACGATGCCCCGCAGCACCACCGCCCGCCGTTCCTGTCGCGTCGCACTCGCCGGCATCGGCGCCGCTCTGCTGCTCAGCGGATGTGGTTTCGCCGTCCAGACCCTCCAGCCCTACACCCCCGCCCAGGGGGTGAACGTCGATGCCGGCGACGTCCTGGTGCGCAACCTCCTCATCGTCGCCGACGGCGAGGGCGGCGGCATCATCTCGGGCAGCCTGCTCAGCTCGGTGGACAACCGCGTGACCGACATCAACGTGACCCCCGTGCTCATGGACGACACCGATGGCACGCCGCTCGAGGTGTACGGCGCCGACGACGTGGAACTGCCCGCGAACCGCCTCGTGGCGTTGTCGACCGAGGGCGAGCAGGTGCAGGTGAGCGGTGAGGATCTGAGCCCCGGGCTGACGGCGCGGTTCGTGCTGACCTTCGAGTCCGGCGCGGAGGCCGCCGTCACCGCCCCGGTCATGGCGTTCGACCAGGCGATGTATGCCCCGCTCTCCCCCACCGCGCCGCCGACCACCGCGACGCAGACGCCCATCGCCAGCCCTGCCGCGCCGACCACGGCTGCCGTGCCGGCGACCACGCCCACCACCACCCCCTGACCGTCGCGGTCAGGGGCGACGGCCGGGCCGGCGCGCGGCTCAGCCGTTGAACTTGTAGCCCAACCCGCGCACGGTGAGCAGGATCTCGGGACGCCCCGGGTCCGCCTCGATCTTGCCGCGCAGTCGTTTGACGTGGACGTCAAGGGTCTTGGTGTCGCCAACGTAGTCGGCACCCCAGATGCGGTCGATCAGTTGGCCTCGCGTCATGACCCGGCCACTGTTGCGCAACAGCATCTCCAACAGCTCGAACTCCTTCAGCGCGAGCCGCACGGGTTCGCCGTCCACGAAGACCTCGTGTCGTTCGACGTCCATCCGGACGCCGGACGCCTCGATCACGTCGGGCAGCAGCTCGCCCTCCTGGCCCCGCCGCAGGACGGCCCGCACGCGGGCGAGCAGTTCGCGGTGGCTGAACGGCTTGGTGACATAGTCATCGGCCCCCAGCTCGAGCCCGACGACCTTGTCGATCTCGGCGTCCCGCGCCGTCACCATGATGATCGGCACCGAGCTCTTCTGCCGGAGCCTGCGGCACACCTCGGTGCCCGACAGACCCGGCATCATGAGATCGAGCAGCACAATGTCGGCACCGTGGCGGTCGAACTGGGCGAGCCCCTCCGCGCCGTCCGCCGCGGTCACCACGTCGAACCCCTCGCGGGTGAGCATGAAGTCCAGGGCCTCGCGGTAGCTCTCCTCGTCCTCGACGATCAGGACCACGGTCATGGGTGTTCCTCCTGGTTGGGCGTTCCGGCGGCGGACGCCGCAGCGGGTGGGGGCGTGGGGGCAGGTGAGGGCGCTGCGGGCAGCGTGAGCGTGAACGTCGACCCGCTGCCCGGCTTGCTCCAGACATCGATCGTGCCGTGGTGGCCCTCGGCGATCTCGGCGACGATGGACAGCCCCAGGCCGGTGCCGCCGGTTTCGCGGCTGCGGGCGTAGTCCACGCGGAAGAACCGCTCGAAGACGCGTTCGAGGTCGTCCGGGGCGATGCCGATGCCGTTGTCGGAGACGGCGATCGCGACGGCTCCGGCGTCCGCCTGACGGGTGGTGACCACGACCCGACCGCGCTGGTCGGAGTACGCCACCCCGTTCTGCACCAGGTTGGTGAGCGCCGTGACGAGCTGGGCGGTGTCGCCCAGGACGTGCAGGCCGGACGCGCCGCCGGTCGTGAGGGTGATGGACCGCTGCTCGGCGAACGAGCGGCTCCGGTCGAGGGCCTGGCGGACGAGACCGTCCACGTCGACGACATCGGGGCGTCTCGGCAGCTCCCCTCGCAGACGCGAGAGCTGGATGATCTGGGCGACGAGCTGACCGAGCCGGGAGGCCTCCGCCTGGATGCGTGACGAGAAGCGGCGCACGGCGACCGGGTCGTCCGCGGCCTGTTCGACGGCTTCGGCCAGCAACATGACCGCGCCGATCGGCGTCTTGAGCTCATGGGTCGAGTTCGCCAGGAAGTCACGGGCGGCCTCCTCGACGCGCAGGCCGGGGGCACGGTCGTCGACGACGGCGAACACCAACCCGTCCCCGAGGGGCAGGACCCGGGCGGCCAGGGGGCGCGGGGGGCGTCCCGCACGGGGGACCTCGAGGTGCACCGAGGCTGGCTCCCCCGTCCGCCGCACCTGCCGCACGAGATCGAGCAGGCCGGGGATGCCCACCCGGTCGCCGATCACCACCCCTTCGGTGACGGCGGATTCGTTGGTGGCGCGGACGTCGTCGGCGCTGCCCACGACGACCGCTGCCGACTCGAGGGCCGCGACGACCTCGCGCAGCTCACCGACGGGATCCGCCTCAAGGACGGGTTCGGGGTCGGCGCGGTGTCGGACGACCCACGACGCCACCCACCCCCCCAGGGCGCCGACGAGGGCACCGAGGCAGGCGGTCAGAAGCGGGTCCACGCCGCCGATCATAGGGCCGACGACCCGGGTGACCGCGCGGCGAAGCGCCCCCCGGCCACGGCCGGTCGGCGGGAACCGGCCGGCTGTTCACGATAAGTTCATGTGTGCGTGGGCCGGAGTTTCCGAGCCAACCTAGGGTTGGGCTCGGCGTTGATCGTGGTCGGTCCGCCGGGAGGAGACAACGATGGATCCGCGTCCCATGCGGGAGACCTATCACGAGGCGCTCAGCAAGGTCGTCGACGACCTCGTGTCCATGACCAACCGCGTCCAGACGGCCGTGGACGGCGCCACCGTGGCGTTGCTGGACGCCGACCTCACGGCCGCCGAGAAGGTGATCAGCGAGGACGCCGACCTCGACCGGCTGCACGACGACGTCGAGAACCGTTGCTTCGTGCTGCTGGCCCGGCAGTCACCGGTGGCCGGCGAGCTCCGCACGATCGTCGCGGCGCTGCGCATGGTGGCCGACCTGGCTCGCATGGGCGACCTCGCGGCGCACATCGCGAAGATTGCCCGCATGCGGTACCCCAAGCACGCCGTGCCCGAGTCGATCGAGCCGAACTTCCAGCGCATGGCCGTGCTGGCCACCGAGATGACCGAGATCGCCGGCCGGACGCTGCGGGAGCGCAACATCCTCGACGCGGAGAAGATGGCCGACGACGACGAGGAGATGGACACCCTGCGCACCATGCAGTTCACCGAGCTGCTGGGCGACGAGTGGGCCCACGGCGTCCAGGCGGCCGTCGACTGCGCCCTGCTGGGCCGCTACTACGAGCGCATCGCCGACCACGCGGTGATCATGGGCAGCCGGGTGATCTACATCGTCACGGGCCTGCACCCCGAGGGCGACAACTGGTCCATCGCCTGACCCACGCACGGACACCGCGGCCGCTCCCGTCAGGGAGCGGCCGCGGTGTGTGTGGGGCGAAGCCCCAACGCCAGCTGGGGGCGCAGCCCCGACGCCACCAGCGGTAGGGGGGGCTGGGGGGCGCACCCCCCACGCCACCAGCGGTAGGGGGGCTGGGGGCGCCCCCCCCACGCCACCAGCGGTAGGGGGGCGGGGGGCGCACCCCCCACGCCACCAGCGGTAGGGGGCTGGGGGCAAAGCCCCCACGCCACCAGCGGTAGGGGGCTAGGGGCAAAGCCCCCACGCCACCAGCGGTGGGGGGGCTGGGGGGCGAAGCCCCCCAGGGACTACTTCTTGCCCTGGTTCTTGACCGCCTCGATGGACGCCTTCGCTGCCTCCGGGTCAAGGTAGCGGCCACCGGGGGTGACGGGCTTGAAGTTCTCGTCGAGTTCGTAGAGCAGCGGGATGCCGGTCGGAATGTTCAGCCCGGCGATGTCGTCGTCGCTGATCTCGTCGAGGTGCTTCACCAGCGCGCGCAGCGAGTTGCCGTGGGCGGTGACGAGGACCGTCTTGCCGTCGGCGAGGTCGGCCTTGATGTCGGAGTCCCAGTAGGGGATCATCCGGGCCACGACGTCCTTGAGGCACTCGGTCTGGGGGCGCTCGTCGGCGGGCACGTCGGCGTAGCGGGGGTCGTGGTACTGGCTGTACTCGGCGTCCTGCTCGAGCACGGGCGGCGGGGTGTCGTAGCTGCGGCGCCAGAGCATGAACTGCTCCTCGCCGAACTTCTGCAGGGTCTCGGCCTTGTCCAGGCCCTGCAGGCCGCCGTAGTGACGCTCGTTGAGCCGCCAGGAGCGCTGGACGGGGATCCAGTGCCGGTCGCAGCCGTCCAGGGCCAGGTAGGCGGTGTGGATCGCGCGGCGCAGCAAGGAGGTGTGGAGCTTGTCGGGCAGCAGGTCCTCCGACTTGAGCAGCTCGGCGGCCTTGCGTGCCTCGCCGACACCCTTCTCGTTGATGTCCACGTCCACCCAGCCGGTGAACAGGTTCTTGGAGTTCCACTCGCTCTCGCCGTGGCGCAGCAGGATCAACTGGTAGGTCATGGCTCCAGCCTAGCCACGGACGCCGCCGGCGGCAGGCGTGCCGGGCGATCCCCCGCGCTGTGCCGCGGGAAGTTCCGATCCGGGTCGCGTCCGGGCGCGAACCTGCCCTCCAACCTCCCTAGTCCTGTCGCCGCCTCCCTGCCGTTGCCGCCGCCCCCCTGCCCTTGCCACCGCCCCCCTGTCCGAACCGCACCTCCCCAGCGTTGCGACGGCAGGGTCGTGGCCGTCCGGCAGGGTGGCGCGCATTCCGGCAGGGTGGCGCACGCCGAGGCACGTGGGTGGCGCCGACGCGTCAGCGTGACGGAGCGCCGCCGAGCACGTCGGCCAGGTCGTAGCTCACCGGCTCGTCCAACTGGGCATACGTGCAGGAGGACGGTTCGCGATCCGGCCGCCACCGCACGAACTGCGCGGTGTGCCGGAACCGGACACCCTCCATGTGGTCGTAGCGCACCTCGACGACGCGTTCGGGCCGCAGCGGGGTGAACGACAGGTCCTTCGTGGCGTTCCACCGCGAGTGGGCCGCGGCGGTCGGCGTCCGGGGGAAGGACTGGTCGCGCAGGTCCTCCCGCGTCTCCTCGGGCTCGCCCCACGCCCAGGGGTGGCCGCGGAAGTCGGTCACCAGCGGCTGCAGTTCGGCGAAGAGCTCGCGGCGCCGTTCCATCGGGAAGGCACCAATGACGCCGACGGAGTTCAGCTCCCCCACGTCGTCGAACAGGCCCAGCAGGAGGGAACCGATCGCGTCGGTCTCGGTGCGGTAGAGCCGGTAACCGGCGACCACGCAGTCGGCCGTCCGCTCATGCTTGATCTTCCACATCACCCGCTTGTCCTCGGCGTACGGCTCCCCCATCGGCTTGGCGATGACGCCGTCCAGCCCCGCCCCTTCGAACTGCTCGAACCAGCGGCGGGCCTCCTCGCGATCGCTCGTGGCGCGGGTGAGATGGATGGGTGGGCGGACGCCTGCCAGCACCTCCTCGAGCGCGGCGCGGCGCTCCCGGAACGGCTTCTCCGCGTAGTTCGTGCTGCCGAGGGCCAGCAAATCGAAGGCCACGAAGGACGCCGGGGTCTGGGCGGCGAGCTTGGCGATGCGCGAGGCGGCGGGGTGGATGCGCTGCTGGAGCAGGTCGAAGTTCAGCCGGTCGCCGGCGGCCGGGTCCACCAGGATGATCTCGCCGTCGATGCAGCACGGGTCGGGGAAGTTCTGCTTCACGGCCTCGACCACCTCGGGGAAGTACCGGGTCATCGGTTTGCTGTTGCGCGACCCCAGCTCCACGTTGTCGCCGGAGCGCCAGATCAGCGTCCGGAACCCGTCCCACTTGGGCTCGAACAGCACATCGCCGGTCGGGAAGTCCTTGACGAGCTTCGCGAGCATCGGCCCGTACGGCGGCGTGATGGGCGTGCCCCACTCGGCGTCCCGTTCGGCCTTGGGGGCGAGGTAGTCCTCCTCGGCCCGGTCCTTCTTGCGCCTGCTCGGCGGTACGCGCGGCGGCTCGCCGGGCATCTTGGGGTAGTCGGGCGGGAAGTTGAGCTCGCCGAGCCCGCGCTCGACGTCGGCGTCCCACAGCGCGAGGGCGGCGGCGACGTCGCCCACACGGTCGTCGATCCCGGCCCACGCGCAGCCGTGCTCGGCCACCAACGCGGGGACGGTCCACACCGTGAAGGCGGCTGGGTCGGCGTCCGGCAGCGCGTCCCAGGTGAGCGGCATCGACACCGGAGCTCCGGGCAACGGCCGAGGGGCGTAGGCGCCGGCGATGGTGCGGTCGCGGTTGGCCTGGTTGAAGTCGACGAACACCTTCTCCCCCCGCTCCTCCTTCCACCAACTCGTCGTCACGAGCTCCGGCAGGCGACGCTCCAGCTCGCGGGCGATGCCGATGACGCCGTGCCGCACGTCGTGGAACTCGTGGGTCGGCGCGATGCGCGCATAGACGTGGACGCCGCGGTTGCCGCTGGTCTTGGCGAAGGCCGTGAGGCCCACCTCGGCCATGAGCTCCCGCAGGGCCAGCGCCGCGGTGACGGCGTCGGCGAACCCGCGGCCGGGTTGGGGGTCCAGATCGATGCGCAGCTCATCGGGGTGGTCGAGGTGCGCGGTACGCACCGGCCAGGGGTGGAACGTGATTGTGCCCATCTGGGCCGCCCACGCCAGGGACGCCGGCTCGTCGAACACCAGCTGGTCGTGGCGGCGGCGCGACGGGTAGGTGCAGGTGACCGTGCGGAGGAACGAGGGGGCGCCCCGCGGCGGGCGCTTGCTGAAGAACTCCTCCCCGTCGATGCCCTCGGGGAAGCGCTGCAGCGTCATCGGCCGGTCGCCGTTGAGGTGGAGGAACGGCTCGGCGACGGACAGCAGGTAGCCGGCCAGGTCGCGCTTCGTGACAGCCGGGCCCTGCTCCGTGGCGGGCCACAGCTCCTTGCCCGGGCTGCTCAGCTTCACCGTGCGCACGCCGCCCGGTCCGGGCACCTCGAGGATCTGGTCGTCTGCAGCCATGGGGTCATCCTGCCCGGCCGGGGTGATCGCCGCGAGGCACCCCGCCCAACCCCCCCTCCCCGGAGCCCCGTCCGCACGTCACACCACCGTGCCCCGCCCCGTGGCGACACCGCTTCCGTGCCGTGCCCGGCGGGGCGCGACGAAAAGCCGACAGTGAGTGCGCGCTCACTCGCGCGTTCACGCTCAATCGCGCGTCCGTCCACGCATCGAGTGTCGCCTTTTCGTCGCTCTCCCCGGCCGCCCCGGGCCCTAGACTCCCGCCATGAGCGAGACGACCCCCGATCAGCGCAGCCCGCAGCCCGCACCCCCCGAACAGCGCAGCCCGGAGCAGCGCGTCGCGGTCGTCACGGGCGCCTCGAGCGGCATCGGCGCCGCCACCGCTCGGGCCCTGGCCGCCGACGGGTACCGCGTCTTCTGCGCGGCCCGACGGTTCGCCCGGGTGCACGAGCTGGCCGCCGAGATCGACGGGGTCGCCGTGGGCTGCGACATCACCAACGCCGATGACGTCGCCCTCCTGGCCGACGAGGTGGGCGGGCACCTCGACCTCCTGGTCAACAACGCCGGTGGCGCGGTGGGCCAGGAGCCGCTGGGCGAGGCCGACCTCGAGGCGTGGCACACGATGTACACCACCAATGTGCTGGGCACCGGCCGCGTCACCAAGGCGCTGCTGCCGGCGCTCCTGGCGGCCGAGGGCACGGTCGTCTTCGTCACCTCGACCGCGGCCGAGGCCGCCTACGAGGGCGGCGCCGGGTACAACGCCGCCAAGGCCGGCGAGCGCATGCTGGCGCGTGCGCTGCGGTTGGAGCTGTGCGGCCAGCCCGTCCGCGTGTGCGAGATCGCCCCGGGCATGGTGCACACCGAGGAGTTCTCCCTCACCCGCTTCGACGGTGACGCCGAACGGGCCGACTCCGTCTACACCGGCGTCCCCGACCCGCTCGTGGCCGAGGATGTCGCCGAGGCGATCTGCTGGGTCGCCGCGCGCCCGCCGCACGTCAACATCGACCAGCTGACGATTCGCCCCCGGGCCCAAGCGGCCAACCACAAGGTGCACCGCATTGCAACTCCCTGAGCAGGGCCGCGCTAGGTTGGAGTCCATGACTGACCAGCCCGCCATCGAACTCAACAACGGCGTCCGGATCCCCCAGCTCGGGTTCGGCACGTTCCAGGTCGACTCCGACGAGACCCAGCGCATCGTCGAGACCGCGCTCGAGGCGGGCTACCGCCACATCGACACCGCGGCCGGCTACTACAACGAGGACGGCGTCGGTGCCGCGCTCAAGGCGTCCGGCCTCGCGCGCGACGACGTGTTTCTCACCACCAAGCTCCGCAACGGCGACCAGGGCCACGACAGCGCGCTGGCCGCTTTCGAGGCCAGCCGGAAGGCGCTGGACGTCGACGTCGTCGACCTCTATCTCATCCACTGGCCGACGCCGACGCGGTGGCTCGCCCCCGAGACGTGGCGTGCGTTCGAGAAGCTGCTCGCCGACGGCGCGGTGCGCGCGATCGGCGTGTCCAACTTCCTGCCCCATCATCTGGGTCGCCTGCTGGAGACCGCCGGGGTCACGCCCGCGGTGAATCAGTTCGAGATCCACCCGACCCATCAGCAGCCCGCGGTGCAGGACGCCTCCCGGGCGGCCGGGATCGCCGTCGAGGCGTACGCCCCGATCGGCAAGGGCGAGGACCTCTCCGAGGAGGCCGTCGAGGCGATCGCCCAGGCCCACGACGTCTCTCCCGCCCAGGTGGTGATCCGCTGGCACCTCCAGCAGGGCCGCATCGTGATCCCGAAGTCCGCGACCCCCGAGCGCATCCGCAGCAACATCGACGTGTTCGGCTTCGAGCTGACCACCGGCCAGCTGGACGCCCTCACCGGGCTCGAGCGTGCCAACCGCCTGTTCCCGAACCCCGACGAGTTCGAGGCCAGCCAGTTCCGCGACTGACCCGACGACCGGCCGGTCCGGGCTCAGGCCCGGACGGCGTCGGGGCCGGCGGACGCCATCGTGGCCAACCACACCTCGGCCAGCCGGGGGCCGTCGACCTCGAGCGCGACGTCCACCTGGGCCGGGGCGAGGCCGTGGGGGTCGTGGTCGAGGTCGCCGCCCCAGTCGCGCTGGTCGACGATGGTGCGGCCGCGCGTCCACGTGCCGGCCAGCTCCACCCGCACGGGCAGCCGGCGGGTGAGCACCGCGTCCGGGTCGACGAGCAGGGCCACCGCGCCGGCGTCCCCGATGGTGGCGTCGGCGGCGTCGAAGCGGCGGCACTGGAAGTCGACCAACCCGGACGCCAGCGCCGCCACCGGGGTGCCGAGGCCCGCGAGCCGGGCCGCCTGGGCCGCGCTCACGCGCGGGGCGTAGAAGACGTCGAGGCCGTACATCGTGACCGGCACCCGGTGCTCCGCGCACGCGTCCAGCACGAGGGCGGCCGCCTCCGGGTCGTGGAACACGTTGAACTCCGCCGCCGCCGTGGCGTTGCTCACCTGCGCCCCGCCGCCCATGAACACCACGCGGCCCAGGCGGTCGAAGGCGTCCGGGTACAGGCGTGCGAACAGCGCGACGTTGGTCAGCGGCCCCAGCGGCACAAGGGTGAGCGGCTGGCCCGCGTCGGCGGCGGCATCCGCCGTGTCACGCAGCAGGTCGACCCCATGCCGTCGATCCGGCCCCCCGCGGGGCGCGGGCAGGCCCAGATCGCCCATGCCGTCGGCGCCGTGGACGTGGCGGGCGTCGCGCGGTTGCTCCAGCAGCGGCCGGGTGGCCCCGACACCGACGGGCACGTCGCGGCGTCCGGCCGTCTCGAGGACGGTCAGGGTGTTGCGAGTCACGTCGACCAGGCCGGCGTTGCCCGCCACGCAGGTCACAGCCCGCAGGTCAAGCCCGGGATGGAGCGCGGCCAGGAGCAACGCGCAGGCGTCATCGACGCCGGTGTCGACGTCGAGGGCGACGCGCAGCGGGGCGTTCACGCGCCCAGCCGACGGGACTCGACGACGGTCACGGCGAGCACCCACAGCCCGGGGACGAGGATGAAGATCGGCGGGAAGACCCACACGAACCCGACGGTGAGCGCCAGCGCCGCGAACAGGCCCGCGGTGCCGGGGAGGTCGTCGACGGTGAGTTGCGCCGCGCGCCGCACGAGCTGACCCCAGCGGACGCCGCCGGCCATCTCGCCCGAGCCGTGCGACCACAGGGCGGCGGCCCGCACGAGCACCACCCACACCACCGCGGCGATGGCGATCACGACGGCCAGCACCAGCGTGCCCCCGGGAACGAACCCACCCGTCAGCCACACCACGTTCATGTACAGCAGCGCCGCGACCGCCAGCCCGCCGAGCGCCACGAGCCAGTTGCCGCGCACGGCGGCGAGCGCGCCGGAGGCGAAGTCGCCCACGGTGTGCGAGCGGCCAGACACCGTGCGCCGCACCTGGGCCACTCCGGACGCCAGCCCCGCCAGCCAGCCGACGCCGGTGAAGAACGCCCCGAAGGACAGCAGGCTCACCACCACCAGCGAGCCGATCACCGACCAGTCGGGCAGCTGCCAGCGCCGCGCCCGCGTCGCCTCGTCGTCACCGTGGGCATCGCGCGGTCCGGCCATGCCCGCCACCCTAGCCGCACCCCTCGACCCGGGCGCGCCGGCCGGCCCTCCCGTGGCGGCCCGCCGCCGCCCGGCTCAAGCGTCCTCGTGGACCACCGCGCTGCCCCCGCCGGGCAGGGTGAGCGCGCCGGACACGCGCGCGCCGGTGAGCAGCTCGGTGCCGGTCGCGGGCACGCGGACCTCGCCGCGCGTGTGGTTGAAGACGAAGAGGAAGGAGCCGCCCTCACCGCTGCGGCGCACGGCCTCGACCCCCGGCTGCGGATCGGCCAGCACCGGTTCGATCCCCGCCTGCGCCAACCACGTCCGCACGAGGGCGCGCTTGCCCTCTCCCGGCAGGTCGGTGCCTACGTACCAGGCGTGGCCGTCGCCGACGGCATGGTCGGTCACCGCCGGGAGCCCCACCAGGACGCCGTCGGTGTACGTGGCGTGCGCCGACGCCCCCCGCAGCTCGGTCCGCTCTGTCCACCGGACGCCCTCGGCGTCCACCCCGTCGAGCAGGACGCCGACCCGCTCGCCCTGCTGCAGCGGGCAGAACTCCTCGGTGCGGATGCCCAGCAGGTCGGCGAACGCCCCGGGGTGGCCACCCAGGTGGATGTGGTCGTGGGCGTCCACGATGCCGGAGAACCAGGTGGTGGCGAACACGCCCCCGCGTTCGACAACCCCCGTGAGGTTCGCGACCCGCTCGTCGTCGGCCAGGTAGAGGTTGGGCGCCACCACCAGGTCGTAACCGCTCAGATCGGCCTGGGGCGGCACCACGTCGACCTGGACGCCCTCGTGGAAGAACGCGCGGTGCCAGTCGAGCACCAGGTCGGGGTAGGAGAGGTCGTTGGTCGGGTGGCTGTCCAGCTCCACGGCCCACAGGTTGGTGTAGTCGAACACGACGGCGACGCTCGAGGCCACCCGGCTGCCGCGCACCGGCGCCAGGCGCTGCAGGTGTTCACCGAGCTCCACCGTGTTGCGCCACACCGCGCTGTCGGTGCCGGCGTGCGGAACCATGCCGGAGTGGAACTTCTCCGCGCCGGCCCGCGACTGGCGCCACTGGAAGAACATCACCCCGTCGGCGCCACGGGCCACGTGGGACAGCGAGTTGCGCACCATCTCCCCCGGATCCTTGGCCCGGTTGCGGGGCTGCCAGTTCACCGCCGAGGTCGAGTGCTCCATCAGCAGCCACGGGTCACCGGCGGCGACGCCCCGGGTGAGGTCGGCCGCGAAGGCCAGCTCGACGTGGCGCTCCGGGTCGTGGGAGCGCGTGTAGTGGTCGTTGGCGACGACGTCGGTCTCCGGGGCCCAGTCGGCGTAGTCGGCGTGCCGGTTGCCGGTGCCGATCATGAAGTTGGTCGTGATGGGCACCTCGGGGGTGACCTCGCGGAGCACCGCGCGCAGGGCGAGGTAGTACTCCTTGTGGACGTCGGAGGTGTAGCGGCGCCAGTCGAGCTGCTGGGTGGGGTTGGGGAAGGTCGGGGCGGGCAGCGGGGGCAGCACGTGCTCGAACGACCCGTAGCGCTGGGACCAGAAGGCGGTGCCCCAGGCCTCGTTGAGCGCCTCGAGCGTGCCGTAGCGCCGCTGGAGCCACCCGCGGAACGCCTCGGTGGCGTCCGGGGAGAAGTCGTCGGGGATGTGGCAGCCGATCTCGTTGTCGACGTGCCACAGCGCGAGCGCCGGGTGGGAGCCGTAGCGCTCCGCCATGCGCCGCGTCATCGCCGTGGCGTACTCCCGGTACACCGGGGAGGAGATGCGGTAGGCCTGGCGTCCGCCCTGGTGCAGCACGACCCCCTCGCGCGTGACGGGCAGGATCTCGGGGTGCGTGGCCGTCAGCCACGGCGGTGGGGACGCGGTCGCCGTCGCCAGGGCGATCCGGACGCCCCCGGCGTCCAGCTTCTCGATCACCTCGTCGAGCCACGCCCAGTCGAACTGGCCCTCCAACGGCTCGATCGTCGCCCAGGAGAAGATCGCGAGGCTCACCAGGTTCACCCCGGCCTCGCGCATGAGGCGGACGTCGTCGTCCCACACCTCGCGGGGCCACTGCTCGGGGTTGTAGTCGCCGCCGTAGGCGAGCCCGTCGACCAAGTCGTTCCAACCGCGCACGGTCATGGCAGTGCCTCCTTGTCAGCTGCGCGTTCCCGGGCGATTCCGCCCCCGGGGCCATCCGTCACCCTAGCCGTCCGTCGGCCGCGCTCCGCCCCGCGCACGACACGACGACCTGTGCCGCGGGCACAGGTCGTCGCGGGGGATGCGCTCGATCCCGTTGGGGTGCGAGTCGGGTGCGACCGCCGACTCAGCCGAGCTCGATCAGCGCCTCGCCGCCGGCGACGGCGTCGCCCTGGCTGACGAGGATGCGCGCCACCGTGCCGTCGCCCGGCGCGGTGATCTCGGTCTCCATCTTCATGGCCTCGAGGACGAGCAGCACCTGACCGGCCTCGATCGCGGCGCCCTCCTCCACGAGGATGCGCGCCACCGAGCCCGACAGCGGCGCGGTGACGGCGTTGGCGGACGTGGCCTGCACGGACGCGGTGCTGGCGACCGGGGTGTTCATCCCGCCACCCCCACCGATGACGATCGAGGGAGACACTCGTTCGGCCTCCTCGACCTCCACCTCGATGTCGTAGGGGATCCCGTTGACGGTGACCTTCAACTTCATGACTGGTGTGCCTTTCGAGTGACGGTGCCCGGGCGTGACCGGCGAGCACCGGCGAGGTGGGAACGGATCACCGCAGGTGCAGCGGCGCGTGGACGTGCTGCGAGCGGCGGGTGGTGGACTGCCAGGAGACCGACCGCGTGAAGTGCGACTGGCGTCGCTTCGCCCGGTGGCCGAGGTAGGCGGCGACGGCCGCGCCGATGGCGACCACCACCTCCTCCGGCACGTTCTGCGCGTTGATGAGCTTGATGCTCGTGATCTCGCCCTCGAGGCTCTCGACCCGTTCGGTGAGTGCCTTGACGGCGGCGAGCAGTTCAGCGTTGACGTCGTCGGACATCGTTCCCCCGATCACGCCGGCCCGAGGCCGTGCTTCTTGGCCGGCCGCAGCTCGCGCTTGTTGATGAGGATCTCCAGGGCCATCGCCACCTTGCGGCGGGTGTCCGCCGGGTTGATGATGTCGTCCACCAGGCCGCGGGAGGCCGCGACGAACGGCGTCGAGAAGGTGGTCCGGTACTCCTCCACCAGCTCGGCGCGCCGCGCCGCCGGATCCTCCGCGGCGTCGATCTCGCGCTTGAACACCACCGACGCCGCCCCCTCGGCCCCCATGACCGCGATCTCGGCCGTGGGCCAGGCGAACACCTGGTCGGCCCCCAGATCCTTGGAGCACATCGCGAGGTAGGCACCACCGTAGGCCTTGCGGAGCACCACGGTGATCTTCGGCACCGTGGCCGCGGAGTACGCGTACAGCATCTTCGCGCCGTGGCGGATGATGCCGCCGTGCTCCTGGGCCACCCCCGGAAGGAAGCCGGGAACGTCCACGAGCGTCACCAGCGGGATGTTGAAGGCGTTGCAGAACCGGATGAACTTGCTGGACTTGTCCGAGGCGTTGATGTCGAGGACGCCGGCCATCACGTTCGGCTGGTTGGCGATGACGCCGATGCTGCGCCCGTTGATGCGGGCGAACCCGACCACGATGTTCTTCGCGTACCCGGCCTGCACCTCGAGGAAGTCGCCGTGGTCGACGATCTTCGCGATCACCTCGCGCACGTCGTACCCGCGCGTGCCCTCGACGGGCACGATGTCGAGCAGCGAGTCGTCCGGCTCCACGTAGGGGTCGGGGTCGACGACGGGCGGATCCTCGGTGTTGTTGAGCGGCAGGAAGCTGAGCAGCTTCTGCGCGATCAGGATGGCCTGGGCGTCGTCGTCGGCGACGAAGTGGTTGACGCCGGAGACGCCCATGTGGGCGTCCGCGCCACCGAGGTCGTCCTGGCTGACCTTCTCCCCCGTCACCTGCTGGATCACGTTGGGCCCGGTGATGAACATGTGGGCCTTGCGCGTCTGGATGATGAAGTCGGTCAGCGCCGGGCTGTAGGCGGCGCCTCCGGCGCACGGGCCGGAGATGATCGAGATCTGCGGCACCGCGCCGGAGAGCTTCACGTTGGAGTAGAACACCTGGCCGTAGCCGGACAGGGAGTCGATGCCCTCCTGGACGCGCGCACCGCCGGAGTCGTTGATGAAGACGAACGGCGTGCCGCACTTCAGCGCGGACTCCATCATCTCGACGACCTTCTTGCTGTGCGTCTCGCCGGCAGAACCACCGACGACGGTGAAATCCTGGCTCGCGACGTGGACGGGGCGGCCGAACACGGCCCCCGTGCCGGTCACGACGCCGTCCGCGGGCATGTTGGCGGTGTCCATGCCGAACGTGACCGTCCGGTTGCGGCGGAACAGCCCGATCTCCTGGAAGCTGTTCTCGTCGAGCAGGGCGTCGATGCGCTCGCGCGCCGTCATCTTCCCCTTGTCGCGCTGCTTCTGGAGCCGGTCCTCACCACCGCCGAGGCGGTCCGCCAGCCGACGCTGGTGGACGGTCTCCACCTGCTCGGCCATGGAGGGGAGCTGGGGCTTCTTGGCCATGGAATGTCACGCCCTTTCGACGGTGACGGTGTTTTCGCGTCCACCGAGGGACACCTTGTACGTGATCGGCCCCTGCACGGCACGGCCGGCGTCGGAGCTGCTCGTGGCCTCGGCCTTGAGCTGCTCGGGGGTCTTGCCGACGTTCTTCGGGCCCTCGTCGCGGGAGGCGAGGAAGCCGGGCGCGACCGAGGGGAACATCGCGTAGGTCAGGACGTCGGTGTCGGATCCGTCGAACCCGTCGAGGGCGGACGCCTCGGCCACCAGCTTGTCCCACTCGGGCTCCAGCAAGTCGGCCGGGCGCTCGGTGATGGGCTCCTTCTTCGTCTGCGCGTGCGCGATCTCGACGACCTCGGGGTTGCGCTCGCCGAGGCACTCGCCGTAGTAGCCGAGCATCAGGTCCGCGAACTCGCCGGTGAGCACCTTGTAGCGCCCCATCAGCACGTTGAACACGGCCTGGGTGCCGACGATCTGCGACGACGGGGTGACCAGCGGCGGGTGGCCTGCGTCCGCCTTGACCAGCGGCACCTCCGCCATCACCTCGCGGATGCGGTCCCCCGCGCCCTGGGCGCGGAGCTGGCTCTCCATGTTGGAGAGCATGCCGCCGGGGATCTGGCTGGAGAAGATGTCGGTGTCGACCAGGGTGGCCGACTCGAACTCCTTGTACTTGGGACGGACGGCGGCGAAGTGGTCGCGGATCCGCAGGAGGGCGTCCATGTCGAGGTCGGTCGTGTAGTCCGTGCCCTCGAGCATCGCGACGAGCGATTCGGTGGGGTTGTGCCCCGGCCCGAGCGACATCGAGCTGATCGCGGTGTCCACCACGTCGGCGCCGGCCTCGATGGCCTTCATGAGGCTGACGAGCGTGACGCCGGTGGTCGAGTGGCAGTGGACGTTGATCTGGACGTCCTCGCCGTAGGTCTCCTTGATGCCGCGGACGATGTCGTACGCCGGCTGGGGCTGCAGCAGGGCCGCCATGTCCTTGAGCGCGATCGACTCCGCCCCCATGTCGAGGAGCTGCCCGGCGAGCTTGATGTACCCCTCGGTCGTGTGGAGCGGGGAGATCGTGTAGCAGATCGTGCCCTGGGCGTGCTTCCCGACCTTCTTCACCGCCGCCATGGCGTGCGCCATGTTGCGGGGATCGTTCAGGGCGTCGAAGACGCGGAACACGTCCATGCCGTTCTCGGCGGACTTCTCGACGAACTTCTCGACCACCATGTCCTCGTAGTGGCGGTAGCCGAGGAGGTTCTGGCCGCGCAGCAGCATCTGCAGGCGGCTGTTGGGCATCAGCTCGCGGAAGGTGCGGAGCCGCTGCCAGGGATCCTCGTTGAGGAAGCGGATGCAGGAGTCATACGTGGCTCCACCCCAGCATTCGACGCTCCAGTAGCCAGCTCGGTCAATGTCGGCGCAGGCGTCCACCATGTCCTCCAGGGCCATCCGGGTGGCCATGAGACTCTGGTGGGCGTCGCGCAGCGCGACCTCGGTCACGCCGATCGTACGGGGACTCATGGACTCCATCATTCCACCAAATCTCCTACCTGACGTAGGAGCCCGCTGAATCCCCACAAATGACGGCGCGGGCGCACCGGGACGCATCCGCTCTAGAGTTGGCGCCATGACCGAGAGCTGGCTGGCCACCGTCCCCGCCGTCGCCCTCGCGGTGGCGTGGTACTGGCTGCCCGGCCTCCTGGTGCTGATCGCCGGCTGGCGCTGGTCACTCCACCACGTGCTCGTGGCCCCCGCCGTCTCGATCGGAGTCGGGGCGGTCGCCGCCACGCTGGCACCCCGGCTCGGCATCGCCTGGTCACCCCTGCCCGTCCTGGTCCTCGCCGTCTTGATCGCTGCCATCGCCCTCGCCGTGCGGCGTTGGGTCACGGGCAGCTGGTTCACCCCTGGCCCGACATCGTCCTCGCCGGGCGGCGCCTCGGTGGCCGGCACCGAGGCGGATGCGCCGGCCGGGGGCGCGGCCTGGTGGGGTGCCTGCGTGGGGCTGCTCATCGCGGCCGTCACCCTCACGGCCCACTGCCTGACGGCGTTTGTGGCCCCCGGTGCCGTGTCGCAGACCTTCGACGGCATCGCGCACCTCAACACCATCCGGTGGATCGTCGAGACCGCCGACGCCTCCCCCTTCCACATCGGGCTGACATCCGACGCGCCGTTCTACCCGAACGGTTGGCACGTCGTCCCCTCGCTGGTGATGAGCCTCCTGGGCACGAGCGTGCCCGTCGCGGTGAACGCCACGAGCATCGCGATCGCCGCATTCGTGTGGCCCGCGTCCTGCCTGGCGCTGTCGGCAGCGCTGCTGGGACGACGGCCGGCCGTCCTCGTCGCGGCCGGTGCTCTCGCCGGAGCATTCGGCGCGTTCCCCCTGCTGCTGCTCGACTTCGGCGTGCTGTACCCCAACGCGCTCGGCTACGCGCTGCTGCCCGCGGTGCTCGGGTGGCTGGTGGTGGCGTTGCGGACGCGTGGCCTCCCCCCGGTGACGCGGGAGGTGCTGGGCGTGTTGCTCGCCTGCGCCGGCCTGGGCCTGGCCCACCCCAATGCGTTCCTCTCCCTCTGGGCCCTCGCCTCGGGCGTCGTACTCGTCCACATCGGCGCCCGCCTGGTGGCGCGCTGGACGCTCGTCCGCTCCCTCGTCGCCGCACTCGTGGTGGCCGTGCTGACCGTCCTCACCATCCAACTGTGGAGTTTCTCGCGCACCAACGAGGTGATGTCGCGGTGGCCACCGTGGCAGACGCCGGCCCAGGCCTTCGGCGAGGGGTTCCTCGTCTCCCCGGCCCACCTGCCGTTCACCTATCCCGTGCTGTTCCTCCTCGGCGCAGGCTGGATCGCCCTGGCCCGCCGCCCACGCCGCGCAGTGGCGCTCTGGCCGTTCTGCGCCGCCCTGGCGCTGTTCGTGCTCGCCTCCGGCTTCCCCGTCGAGAGCCCCGTGCGCGAGGCCGTCACCAATCCTTGGTACAACGACTCCTTCCGGCTCGCTGCCCTGCTGCCGGCGGGGGCCATCCCCGTCGCCACGGCCGGCGCCGTCGCGTGCTGGGACGCCCTCGCGGCGCTGGCCGTTCGTTGGCCGCGACCAGGGGCCTGGCCCACCCGTGTGCTGGCCGTGCTGGCCACCGCAGCGATCGCCCTCACCGGCCAGGGTCCCAATGCCCTCGAGGGGGTCGAGCGAGCTCGGAAGTCCTACCTCCTCACCGAGGAATCGCCCCTGCTCAGCCCCGAGGAGTACGCGCTGCTCGAGCGGCTCGACACCACGACACCGTCGGACGCCCTCATCGCCGGTAGCCCGCGCGCCGGCACATCGCTGGCCTACGCCCTCGCCGACCGGGAGGTTCTTCGCAAGCACGTCTTCGGCCAGCCGGGCGCCGAGGAGCAGTACCTGGACGCCCACCTGCGCGACATCACCGCTGACCCCCGGGTGTGCGAGGTCGTGGACGATCTGGGTGTCGATCACGTTCTCGACTTCGGTGAGCAGGACGTGCACGACAACTACGAGGCCTCCCAGTGGAAGGGGATGACCGACCTCGTCCCCTCCGCGCACCTCGTGCTGGTCGACGCCGAGGGCCCGGAGGCGCGGTTGTTCCGCATCGAGGGCTGCTGAGCAGCCCCACCCGGCCCGGGCTCAGCGCCGGGGACGCGGGTCCCGCAGGCCGGCGGCCAGGGCGCGCAGCACGGCGCGCCCCTCGGCCACCCTGCCGGTCAGGAGCAAGGAGACCGCCCAACCGGTGCGCAGCACCACGAGGGGGGCCAGGGAGGGCCACAGCGACGGGAACCGGCGGTGGAGCAGCACGCGGCTACGAGTGCCGTGGAAGTACGACGTCAGGGACCGGCCGGATGCTTCGCCGTTGATGGCACCACCACCCTCGTGCTCCACTGCGCCGGCGTCGAAGGTGGCGAGTCGTCCCTGCGCGGCGCGGTGCCGCAGCGCGAGATCGATCTCCTCGCAGTAGAGGAAGTACGCCTCGGTCAGCCCGCCGAGCGCCCGCCAGCGATCAGCCGTGAGGGCGAAGCAGTGGCCCGCCGCATAGGCGAAGCGGTGGGTTGACCCCGCCGCGTCCGGTCGGAAGTACCCGGTCAGGGGTAGGTACCGCACGATGCCCGTGCCCATCTGACCGTCCTGCCGGGTCGGCACGGAGACGATCGCATCGTCGTGGGCCAGGCAGTAGGCGGCGAGCTCGGCGAGGCTGCCCGCGACCCAACGGACGTCGGGGTTGACGACGACCAGCACGCCGGGCGGGTCGTCGAGGGCCAACAGGTGCGCCACGGCCCGGTTGTTCCCGCCGGCGTAACCGAGGTTGGCGCCCGCGTCCACCACCTCGAGCGCCAGGCCGGACGCCTCCCGCGCCGCAACGGTGCACCGCGCCAGCTCCTCCGCCGAGGTGGAGTTGTCGACCACCACGACGCTGAGCCGCACGTCGTCACCGCGGGGCAGCGACGCGAGGAGCCCGGCGACGTCCGGTGCGGAGTGGTAGTTGACGACCGCCATGCCGACGTGCGCGGGGCGTGGGGGCTGCTCCATGGACGCTGATGATACAGTCGCGACGCTTTTTCGGACTCAGGGGAGGAAACCCCGATGCGCGTCGCGGTGGCCTACGACTGCCTGTTCCCCCACACCACGGGCGGGGGTGAGCGGCAGTATCGACACTTCGCCGAGTTGCTGGCCGCCGACGGCCACGACGTCACCTATCTCACGGCCCGGCAGTGGGACGGTTCCGTGCCGTCGGCGTCCTTCGCGGTCGTCCCGGTCACCGGCCGCCTGCGGTTGTACGACGCCGACGGCGTCCGCCGCCCCGCCGCGGCCGCGACCTTCGCCGCGGGGCTCGGCCGGCACCTGCTGCGGCACCGCGGCCGTTACGACGCCGTCATCGTCAGCGCCCTGCCCGTGCTCAACGTGTTCGCCGCCCGCGCCGCCCTCGCCGGGACGCGGACGGCGCAGGTGTACGACTACCTCGAGGTCTGGCCGCGCCACCAGTGGGTCGCCTACAACGGGCCCGTCCTGGGCACCGTGGCCTGGGCTCTGCAGCGGGCGGCGGTGCGGCTCAGCCCGCTCGCGTCGTGCCACAGTGGCCTGAGCGCCGGCCGGCTGCGCCGTGAGGGGCTGCGCGGGGAGCCCATCGTCAGCCCGGGCCTCGTCGCCGTCGACACCGAGGTCACCCCGGTCCCGGAGGCGGACGACCCGCCCTACCTCGTCTACGCCGGCCGGCACATCCAGGACAAGCGGGTGGACGCCCTCCCCGCCGCGCTCGCCGTGGCGCGCCGGGAGATCCCCGACCTGCGGGCGGTCATCCTCGGCGACGGTCCGGAGCGGAACGCCGTCGCCGCGGCCATCCGGGCCGCCGGTGTCGGCGACGCCGTCGACCTGCCCGGCTTCGTCAGCGAGGCTGAGCTGACACGCATCGTCGGCCACGCCGCGGTGCTGGTGAACCCGTCCCGCCGAGAAGGCTATGGCCTGGTCGTCGTGGAGTCCGCCGGCCACGGCACCCCCGTCGTCCTCGTCACCGATCCCGGCAACGCGGCCGTGGAGCTCGTCACCGACGACGTCAACGGGTTCGTCGCCGCCTCGACCGCACCGGAGGAGCTGGCCGCCGCCATCGTCCGCGCCGTGCGCGGCGGCTCGGCACTGCGTGCACGCACCCGCGCCTGGTACGACGACGCCCTCGTGAGCCGCCGCATCGACAAGGCGGTGGACCAGATCGTGGCCCGCCTGGACGCGGTGGCCCGCCCGCGATGAGCGACGTCGAACCGCCGACTCCCTCGCTGTGGGGCCGAATCGTCGGCTTCGGCGGGCTGCCGCTGCTGTCGATGGTGACGCCGCTGCTCGTCATGCCGCTGCTGGCCCGGCGCGTCGACCCGGCGGGCTGGGCGAGCATCGGCGCCGGTGAGGCGCTGGGCGCGCTCTTCGGGTTGGTCATCTCGTACGGGTGGCACTCGATCGGCCCGGCCCGGGTGCCCCCGCTCACCACGGACGCGGCACGCGCGACCCTCTACCGGGAGAGCTTGGTCGTGCGCCTGACGCTCGCCGCGGCCGTGCTGCCCGTGCTCGGTGTCGTCGCCTGGGTCACGGCGCGGGACGGTTGGCAGGTGATGACCCTGCTCATGGCCCTGTCGACCGCCACGGTGCCGCTGTCGCTGTCGTGGTTCGCGGTCGGCAGTGGCCGGGCCGACCACATCGCGCTCTACGAGACGTTCCCGCGGGTCGGCGCCGCGGCGGTGTCGGCGGCGGTGATGGTCGCCACGGGGTGGCTGTACGTCTACCCGATCCTGGCGACCGTCGTCCCCTTGGTCGGCATGACGCTGTTCTCGATACGCCTCCTGCACGCCTCACCGGGCCCGTGGCCCCCGTTGCGTTCGGTGGGCACCCTGCTGCGCCGCGACGTGGTGCCGGCCCTCAACGAGCTGGCGGCCGGCGGCTACGCCGCCCTTCCGCTGCCGTTGGTCAACCAGGTCGCCGCCGCGGACGTCTCCGCCGCGTACGCGTCGGCCGACAAGTTGTACCGCTACGGGCTGTTCGTGCCGGGGGCGCTGGCCAACATCTTCCAGCGGTGGGTGATCGAGGCGGGCCCCGAACACATCGGCGCCCGCCTGCGCCGCGCCCTGCGCTACCACGCCCTGCTGGGGGTGCTGGGGCTGGTGATCCTGACGGCGGCAGGGCCGCTCGCGTCGGCCCTGCTGTTCGGCGAGGCCGTCGTCGCGGCCCGCGAGATCTGCTTCGTGCTGGGCCTCGCGTTCGCCGTCAACGCCGTCCGCACCGGCATCACGCGGCTGGTGCTGTTCCCGGCCGGAAGGGTGGCCGTGATCCTGCGCTCGACGCTCCTGGGTGGCGTGAGCGGTTCGGTGCTGGTGGCGGTGCTGGCCGTCACCGTCGGCCCGGTGGGGGCCGCCGCCGGTCTGTTCGCCAGCGAGGTGGTGATGGCCGGGCTGCTGCTCACCGCGACCCGCGAGGTGCTGGCGTCACACCGCGAGGGCGCGGGCCAGCCGGGGCGGGATCGGGCCTGACCGACCCCGGACGCCGGCCCACGCCCCCGCCAGCAGGGCGCGGGCGATACGGCTCCGGTGCGGGCCCCACAGCAACCGGACCCCGCCGTGCAGGATCTCCGCGCGCCACCGTCGGGCCAGCCAGCCGGGAAACTGCGCGCCATACTCGCGGCTCATCGCGATCATGTTGCGGGTGATGTAGAAGATCCGGAACGGACGCTGGTAGGGAACGTGTGCGGGCCGGCCGCCCCGGGTGAGCTGGCGCCCCAGCAGCCGCATCGGGCGTGGCGTCCCCATCGCGTGCTCCAGGCGCGTGTCGGGCACCCGCACCACCACCCAGCCGTGGCGGCGCATGCGCAAGGTGTACTCGCTGTCGACGGCGTCGATGAAGTAGTCGTCGCGGAAGGGGCCGCAGGCGGCCACCACCTCCGGTGCGATGAGCAGCGCGGACGTGATGGGGTCGAAAGCGAGCGAGAAACCGTGCTCGGCGCCCTCCTCGGGGGTGGGCGCGTCCCCGAGGAACCACGGGCACACCGCGCCGACGCGAACCCCCGCCCCCTGGGCCGCACCGAACGTGGCGAGCGCAGCGGCCACGTAACCCGGGGGCACGGTGGAGTCCTGGTCGAGGGTGAGCACCCAGGTGTCACTCCGAGTGGTGCGCGCCCGCTCGATGCCGAGGTTGAGAGCGTGCGCGATCCCCCGGTTCGCCCCCACCACGATCACCTCGGCACCCGCGGCCGCGAGCGCCGCGTGGACCTCGGCCGAGGCGTCCGCATCGGGGCCGTCGTCGACGGTGACCACGGCGTCCACCTGCTCCAGCAGGTCGGCCACCCGGGCGGGCAGGTCGGCCGGGGGACGGAACAGGGACAGCACGGCGGTGACGTGGGGTTGCTCGCTCACCGGGCGATCCTCCCCACGGCACACCGAGCTGTCAACGCCTCCGCGCCGGGGTGGCCACGATAGGCTCCGAACGCGCCCTCTCCACATCCCACTGCGCGTGCCCGGACCGGTTCACTGCCGGAGAAAGTCGGTAGGACTTCATGCCCTTCGTCACCGAGAACGACAACACGGACGTCGAACTCACCGTCGTCATGCCCTGCCTGAACGAGGCCGAGACGCTGGAGGTGTGCATCCAGAAGGCCCGGGGCTATCTGGAGGGCAGCGACGTGGTCGGC
Source organism: Propioniciclava soli (assembly GCF_038502305.1). NCBI lineage: Bacteria > Bacillati > Actinomycetota > Actinomycetes > Propionibacteriales > Propionibacteriaceae > Propioniciclava > Propioniciclava soli. The sequence continues at coordinate 578,000 of NZ_CP115965.1, read as the reverse complement.
GAGATCGTGATCGCGGACAATGGCAGCACTGACGGCTCGCAGGAGATTGCACGCCGCAACGGCGCCCGGGTGGTGCCGGTGCCGATGCGCGGCTACGGTGCCGCGCTGATCGGCGGCATCAATGCGGCGCGGGGCACCTACGTGATCATGGGCGACGCCGACGATTCCTACAACTTCGCCGGCCTGGCGCCGTTCGTGGCGAAGCTCCGCGAGGGTCACGACCTGGTGATGGGCAACCGCTTCGCCGGTGGCATCGATCCGGGCGCCATGCCGCCGCTGCACAAGTACCTCGGCAATCCGGTCCTGTCCGGAATCGGCCGGCTTTTCTTTCGCCCCGGCGTGCGCGACTTCCACTGCGGCCTGCGGGGTTTCAACCGGGAACGCATTCAGGCGCTCGGCCTGCAGACCTCCGGGATGGAATTCGCGTCCGAGATGGTCGTCAAGGCGTCGCTGGCGAAATACGACATCGTCGAGGTGCCGACGACCCTGGCCAAGGACGGCCGCTCCCGTCCGCCGCACCTGCGCTCCTGGCACGACGGGTGGCGCCACCTGCGGTTCCTGCTCATGTTCGCGCCGCGGTGGCTCTTCCTGTACCCCGGCATCGTCGCGCTCGTGGTGGGCTTCGGGCTGGCGGCGGTCCTGTCGGTGACGCCCATCGTCGTGGGCGGGGTGGGCTTCGACGTCTCGACGCTGGTCTACGCCTCGGCCCTCGGCGTGATCGGGTACCAGGCGCTGCTGTTCTGGTGGCTGACGAAGATGTACGCCACCAGGGAGGGCTTCCTGCCCACCAGCTCGACCTACCGCACCGTCGCCGAGGGGTGGACGTTGGAGCGCGGTGTGATCATCGGGGTGGTGTTGTTCGTGCTCGGTCTCGTGATCGGTGTCGTGCACGTCGTCGGCTGGGGCTCCACGGGCTTTGGCCCCCTGGACGCCCGCGCCGCCATTCGGGCGGCAACCCCGTCGGCCATGCTGATGATCATCGGGTTCCAGACGATCATGATGAGTTTCTTCGGCGCGATCCTCACCATTCCGGTGCGCACCCGGCCAGCGGAGGTTCCCGCGGCCTGAGCCGGAGGCCCGGCCGCCCGTCCCCTAGTCCTCGCCCACCGGGCGCTCGCGGCGGATGTGGGGGACGCGCTTGCGCAGCTCCTCGTCGAACAGGCGCTTGACGAGCGCGGAGTCCAACAGCCCGTTGACGTCGTCCAGCCCGCCGGTGGAGGCGCGCTGGCAGACCGCGAGCCACGCCTGCCCCATGGCGAGGGTGAAGCCCGAGGCGACCGAGGCGTTGATGACGCCGCCGGCGACCTGCCCGGCCCCCGGGATGAGCTGCAGCAGACTCGTCGCGGCCTGGCGTCCCGTGGCCGTGGCGAGCGACGTGGAGGCGACGGCGAGCAGCGCCGCCCGGTCGAACGGCACGTTGTGCAGCTGCGCGATGCGGGCCATCATCGCGAGCTGGATGGGCACGAGCACCGCGGCGGAGCTGAACGGGATCGGCACGGCCGCCGCGGTCGCGGCGGCGGCCACGGAGCCGGCTATGTGCTTGTTCGCCTGCCGCGCCTTCGCGGTCCGATCCACCCTCTGCGCCGTCGCGAGCGCTGAGTGGACCGCATCTGGCACAACCAGAAAGGTGGCATCGACGAGCTCCACCAAGCCGTAGGACGGCTGACCGGTGAACTGGTCCCTCAACGCGTGGGTCATGAACGGGCGGCCGGCCACGATGGGCAGGCTGAGGCTCTCGAGGTGGTCGGCCAGCGCGAGGGCGTCCGGGTGGAACTGGCCGTCGCGCACGGGCACCTGGGTGAACACCACGATGACGGGCACGTCGAGCCCGGCGAGGGTGCGGATGAACGCGGCCTCGGACTCCTCGAAGCGCCGGTCCAGCGCCCGGACGCAGTACCAGGCGGCGTGCATCTGCTCGTCCAGCGGCAGCTTGCGCTGCTGGGTGACGAACGTCGTCACCTCCTTGGCCAGCTGCCGGTCGTCGCGGCCCAGCTCGATGCCCTGGGTGTCGATCAGGCCGAGGGAGCCGTGGACGCCGACGTACAGGTGCGAGCCCTGGGTGACGGGGGCGCCGATGCCCGTGGCAGCGACCTCCTCGCCGAACACGGCGTTGATGAGCGTCGACTTGCCCACCCCGGTCTTGCCGAACACGCCGAGGTTGAAGCGGCCCATGAGGCCCGCCTGCTTCTCGAACTCCGAGCGGAACGACTCGGTGAAGAACTGCGTCACGCTGCCCAGCCTAGTGCCAGCCCTGCGGCCGGTGGTCGGGGGCCCTCGGCGGACCGCGTAGGATGGATCGTCCTTTGTCTCCGCCCGATCGGATCCTTCCATGGCCCAGCGCCACGACCTGCGCAACGTCGCGATCATCGCCCACGTCGACCACGGCAAGACCACGCTGGTGGACGCCATGCTGTGGCAGTCCGGCGCCTTCCGCGAAAACCAGGACGTGAACAACCGCGTCATGGACTCGATGGATCTCGAGCGCGAGAAGGGCATCACCATCCTCGCCAAGAACACCGCGGTGCAGCACAGCACCCCGGACGGCGAGACCGTCACGATCAACATCATCGACACCCCGGGCCACGCCGACTTCGGCGGTGAGGTGGAGCGCGGCCTCGAGATGGTCGACGGCGTCCTGCTGCTCGTGGACGCCAGCGAGGGCCCGCTGCCCCAGACCCGCTTCGTGCTGCGCAAGGCGCTGGCCAAGCACCTGCCGATCATCGTGGTCATCAACAAGGTCGACCGCTCCGATGCCCGCATCAGCGAGGTCGTCGACGAGGTGTACGCCCTGTTCATGGATCTCGTGGACGACGACGAGGCCGACAAGCTCGACTTCCCCATCGTCTACGCCGCGGCCAAGGCCGGGCGGGCGTCGCTCACCCAGCCGGCCGACGGCGGCATGCCGGATGCGGAGGACCTCGAGCCGCTCTTCGCGACGCTGCTCGACCACATCCCCGCCCCCACCTACACCGAGGGCGCCCCGCTGCAGGCGCACGTGACCAACCTCGACAGCTCCCCCTACCTCGGCCGGCTCGCGCTGTGCCGCGTCGTGGAGGGTGAGCTCAAGCGTGGCCAGCAGGTGGCCTGGATGCGCCGCGACGGCTCGGTGAGCTCGGTGAAGCTGTCGGAGCTGTTGATCACCAACGCCCTGGAGCGCGTGCCGGCGGAGTCGGCCGGGCCCGGCGACATCGTCGCCATCGCCGGCATCCCCGACATCACGATCGGTGAGACCCTGTCCGACCCGGCGCGGCCCGCGGCGCTGCCGCTGATCCACGTCGACGAGCCGTCGATCTCCATGACGATCGGCATCAACACCTCCCCGCTCGCGGGCCGGGCCGGCAAGAAGCTCACGGCCCGCCTGGTCAAGGCGCGGCTCGACCAGGAGCTCATCGGCAACGTGTCGATCCGGGTGCTGGCGACCGACCGCCCGGACACCTGGGAGGTGCAGGGCCGTGGCGAGCTGCAGCTCGCCGTCCTCGTCGAGATGATGCGCCGCGAGGGGTTCGAGCTCACCGTCGGCAAGCCCGAGGTGCTGACGCGGACGATCGACGGCGTCCTGAGCGAGCCGTACGAGCGCCTCACGGTCGACGTCCCCGAGGAACACCTCGGCACCGTCACCCAGCTCATGGGCACCCGCAAGGGCCGGATGGAGCAGATGGTGAACCACGGCACCGGCTGGGTGCGCCTGGAGTTCACGGTGCCGGCGCGCGGCCTGATCGGCTTCCGCACCGAGTTCCTCACCGACACCCGCGGCACCGGCATCATGAACCACGTCTTCGAGGGCTACGAGCCGTGGGCGGGCGAGATCAAGACCCGCTCCACGGGCTCGCTGGTCGCCGACCGCCAGGGCTCCGTCACGTCCTATGCCCTGTTCAACCTGCAGGAGCGCGGCGTGCTGTTCGTCGCCCCGGGCGAGGACGTCTACGCCGGCATGATCGTCGGGGAGAACGCCCGCGGCGACGACATGGACGTCAACCCCACCAAGGAGAAGAAGCTCACCAACGTCCGCTCCTCCACCGGCGACGAGCTGGAGCGGCTCGTCCCGCCGCGCGTCCACAGCCTCGAGCAGGCGCTGGAGTTCTGCCGTGGGGACGAGTGCCTCGAGGTGACGCCGGCCGCCGTCCGCATGCGCAAGACGGTGCTGGACGCGAACGAGCGCGCCAAGCTGCGCAACCGGGCCAAGAAGGACGCCTGAGCCCGGCGGGCGCCTAGCGCAGGTTCGGTCGCACGTGGAGCCCCACCTCGGGATCCACGACGACCTCCTGGGCCGCCGGGACGCCCTCCACCGTGAGCGCCGCGTCGACGGGCGTGCCGCGCTTCACCAGCGCGAGCCCGATGGGGCCCAGCTCGTGGTGGAACGCCGAGCTGCCCATGCGGCCCATGACGCGCTCACCGAGCAGCACGTCGGCGCCGACGGCCGGCAACCGCTCCTCCGACCCGTCCAGGTGCACCAGCGTGAGCCGGCGCGGGGGGCGTCCGAGCGTGTGGACGCGCGCGACGGTCTCCTGGCCGCGGTAACAGCCCTTCTGCAGGTGGACGGCCGCGCCGAGCGCGTCGCCGTCGGGCACCGCCACCTCGTTGGGGATCGTGCGGGCGTCGGTGTCGACGAAGACGCGGGGCTGGCCCGCCGCGATCCGCAGCGCCTCGGCGGCCCACGTGCCGGCCCGCCGCTCGCCGAGCGTCGCGGCCAGCGCCGGGCGCTCCACGATGCGCGGCCCGTCGGCCAGCACCATCGCGTGGGTGGCTGAGGCGTCGGCCAGCTCGACGCGGGACGCGAACACCATGCGCCCCAGCCACGCCAGCAGCGCGTCGAGGTGCCCCGGCTCGGTGGTGGCCCAGAAAGTCGCGCCGTCGTCCACGCCGCCCAGCACGTGCTCGATGTGGCCTTGGGGGTCGAGGACGAACGCGGTCGTCCACACGCCGGGCGCGAGCCCCTCGAACCGCTGGCTGGTGAGCGCGTGCAACCACGTGAGCCGGTCCGGCCCCGTGACCGCGAACACCGGGCGGTGGGACAGGTCGACGCGCGCCTGCCCCGCCTCCAGCCAGCGCTGCTCGCGCAGCGGATCGCCGTAGTGGTGGGGGACGCCGGCGTCCGGCCCCTCGTGGGCGATGACGGGATCGCCCACGTCAGCCCTGCACCCGCTGCAGCGTCGCCCACATGTAGGGGCGCAGCGACTCGTCGGTGGTGGCCCGGTCGAAGCTGTACATCAGCTTGCCCTCCACCGTGCCGTAGAGGCGGCGTCCGGCGGTGTACTCCACCGTCGCGAGCGGGGAGCGCACGACGGCGTCGGTGGTCAGGTCGACCCGGCCGGGGGTGAGCTGGCCGAACCAGATCTCGGAGTAGCCCTCGGGGCTGCACATGACCACGTCGACCTCGGCGTCGGCCGAGGCGCGCCAGAAGCCGGTCTCGATGGTGAGCGGCGCCAGCGGCCGTCCCTCGTCATCGAGGGTGAACATCTGGGCGAGGTAGTGCAGGTAGTCGCTCCCGTTGTCGGCGAAGTCGATCTGGACGCCGAACTGCACCTTCTCCTCACCCGGCCACTCGCGGTAGCCGGTGCCCTCCCAGCGGCCACGCAACCAGGCAAGGCCGGCGAGGGCGGGGTTGAGGTCGGACGGGATCTCGAACACGGTGGAACTCCTTCGGTGGTCTGCACACACCCAACGCGACGGGGCGTCGCCATCTTCCCATGACACACCAACCCACCCGCGCCCCGGCGGCGGGCGGCATGGCAGCCACGGCCCGGTGGACGGCCTGTGACAAGGTGGTGGGGTGATCAACCGACGTCAGTTCCTCACCGGCTCCACGGCCGGAATCGCCCTGGTGGTGGCCGGGTGCAGCGGCCCCGCCCAGGTGCCCACCGCCCCCGTCACCCCCGGCGAGACCGCCGCGGTGCCCGACCACCGCCACCAGGTGCGGGCCGCCACCCCCGCGGGCGACCTCGTGCTGCCCGCCGGGGACGCCCTCGCCGTCAGCCGCTCATTGCTCGGCGCCGCGACGCTGGTCGTGGTGGTGCCCGCGGACGCCGCCGCGGCGGCGTCGCCCGAGGCCACGCCGACGGCCACCCCCAGCCCCTCCCCCAGCCCCACGCCTAGCCCGGCGGCCACGACCGCCGACACCACGGCCACGCCAGGGGCGTCCGCCACGCCGGCGCCGACGGCGGCGTCGCCCGAGGCCGGCGCGGGCGTGGCCCGCGAGCTGGGCGTCCCGCTGCTGGTCGAGGGCCCCGAGCTGGCGGCCGAGCTCGACCGGCTGCAGACCCGCACGGTCATCTCCTACGTGCCCGACCTGTCCGTCGGGGAGCGGACGGTCGTGCCCGGCCCGGCCAGCGCAGCCGAACTCGACCTGGAGGACCTGCCGGTCGTCACGGCCGAGCCCGCGGGCGTCCTCGCCCTGGCCTGGGGCGACCTCTCCACTCCCGAACTGGTGACGCTCGCCGCCGCCGGCATCGCGGAACCAACGGCGCTCATCGCGCCGCACCCGGGTGCGGACGGGGCGTCCACGGCGGCCGTCCGCGACCACACCGGCCCGGTCGTCGCGTTCGGCGACGGCTTCGGCACCGACGCGCAGTTCTCGGGCCAGGTGGCGGTGACGCGCACCGCCGCGGAGTTCCCGGGCGGCGGCGTCGCGCCCTTCCCGGCCCGCCGCATGATCGCCCTCTACGGCCACCCGGAGACGCCTGCGCTCGGCATGATGGGCGAGCAGCCGCCGGCCCAGGCGGTCGAGCGGCTCAACCGGCTGGTCGCGGAGTACCGCGAGCTGCTGCCGGACGACAACGTGATGGGCGCCTTCGAGATCATCGGCACGGTCGCCTCCGCGGCGGCCGGCGAGCAGGGCGACTACTCCTACCGGACGCCGATCGCGACGCTGCTGCCCTGGGTGGAGGCGGCCGAGGCCAACGACCTCTACGTGGTGCTGGACCTGCAGCCCGGCCGCACGGACTTCCTGACCCAGGCGAAGGAGTACAGCGAGCTGCTGCTCCACCCCCACGTCGGGCTGGCGCTCGACCCGGAGTGGCGGCTGAAGCCGGATCAGCGCCACCTGCGGCAGGTCGGCCAGGTCGGCGTCGACGAGATCAACGAGGTGACGGCCTGGCTCGCGGACTTCATCGCCGAGAACCAGCTGCCGCCGAAGGTGCTCACCCTGCACCAGTTCCAGACCCGCATGATCGTCGACCGGGAACGCCTGGACGTCTCGCGGCCCGAGGTGCAGCACCTGATGCACGTCGACGGCCAGGGGGGCCAGGCGGCCAAGCAGAGCACCTGGCAGGTGCTCCAGCGCGATCTGCCGGCCCACACCGTCCTCGGCTGGAAGAACTTCGAGGACGAGGACGTGCCGATGCTCACCCCGGCCCAGACGGTCGCGCAGGTCCACCCGACCCCGCACTTCATTTCCTACCAGTGAGCGCCCGCGCCGATGACCCGCACGCCGCCGCGGTGGGAGCCAGTGCGGTGGGAGCCAGTGCTGCGGAAGCCAGTGCGGTGAGGGCGCTGCGGTGAGGGTGGTCGTCCAGCGCGTCACGCGCGCCGCCGTGACGGTCGATGAGCGCGTCGTGGGCGCCATCGACACCCCGGGACTCTGCGTGCTGGTGGGCGTCACGCACGGCGACACGGACGCCGACGCCGAGCGTTTGGCGGACAAGGTGTGGCACCTGCGCATCATGGCCGACGAACGCTCGGCGGCCGAGCTGGGCGCCCCCGTCCTGGTCGTCAGCCAGTTCACGCTGTACGCGGACGCGCGCAAGGGGCGGCGGCCGTCGTGGAACGCGGCGGCGCCGCGTCCGGTGTCCGAGCCGCTGGTGGATGCGTTCGCCGACGCCCTGCGGACGCGGGGCGCCGAGGTGGCGACCGGCACCTTCGGGGCGCACATGCGCGTCGAGCTCGTCAACGACGGGCCGGTGACGCTGGTGCTGGACAGCGCGATGTGGTCGTCCGGAACCGACCCGGCGGCGCGGCACTAGACTGCTGCCGATTCGACCGACACCTGGGGGGACGCATGGGACACCTGCTCGTCGTGAGCCCCGCTGCCCTGGCCGGCACCTCCGACGAGCCCCCGGTGGGAGCCCTGGCCCTCCTGTCGCACGATCTCACGCTCATGCCCCCGGACGCCGCCGTGGTGGCCGAGGCCGACCGCTACGACACCGTCGTGCTGGACGGGCGCACCGATCTGCCGACCGCACGCCAGATGTGCCGCCTCCTGCGCGCCGCCGGCAGCGCCACCCCGGTGCTGCTGATCGTCGCCGAGGGCGGGTTCGCGGCCCTCAACGCCGACTGGGGCGTCGGCGACATCGTGCTGGAGTCCGCCGGCCCGGCCGAGTACGACGCCCGCCTCCGGCTGCTGCTCGCCACGCGCAGCGACGGCATCACGAGCAGTGGTGGCATCACGATCGACGAGTCCGCCTACCACGCCTCGTTGGACGGCCGTTCGCTCGACCTCACCTACACCGAGTTCGAACTGCTGAAGTACCTGGTGCAGCACCCCGGGCGCGTGTTCACCCGCGAGACGCTGTTGAGCGACGTCTGGGGTTACGACTACTACGGCGGCACCCGGACGGTCGACGTCCACGTCCGCCGCCTGCGCGCCAAGCTGGGCGTCGAGCACGAGTACCTCATCGGCACCGTCCGCAACGTCGGCTACCGCTTCAGCCCGGACGCGCGCCGCCGCGACTGATCCCGCCCCGCGGCTCCCGGATCCCGGCCCTCCGGGCTGCTGGTGCCGGTCGGCTTCCGACACCCCGGGCGCGACACCTGCCCTAGGCTGGCCGGGTGGAGCCCGAGACGCAGTTGAGCCCCGACCATCGCGGTCAGGTGGAGGCCCTCGTCGCCGCCGCGACGAGCGTCGACGGCGCGGCACCCCTCAACGAGGAGGCGCTGCTGCACGTCCGCCATGCCGGGCCCGCGACGGGGGTGAGCCACTGGCTCGCGACCGACGCCGGCTCCGTCGTGGGCTATGCCCAGTGGCAGGACGCCGCCGCCACCGGCCAGCTCGTCGTGCACCCCGAGCACCGCCGGGCCGGCCGGGGCACCGCGCTGCTCGCCGCGCTCCGGCAGCGGCACCCGGAGGCGGCCGTCTGGGCGTTCGGCGACACCGCGGCGGCCCAGGGGTTCGCGCGCGCCGCCGGGCTGAGAGGCGTGCGCAGCCTGCTGGTGCTCGAGCGCCCGTTGACCCCGGCCGACGCGTCCGCCGCGCCCGCACCGGGCGCGCCCTCGTCGGTGACGCTGCGCGGCTACACCGCCGCCGATGCCCAGGGCTTCCTGGCGACCAACGCCGCCGCGTTCGCCGGCCACCCCGAGCAGGGGCACTTCGCCGCATCCGACCTGGCGGCGCGGCAGGCCGAGCCGTGGTGGGACCCGGCGGGCCTCCTTCTCGCCGTCGACGACGAGGGGGTGGCCGGCTTCCACTGGACCAAACGCCACGACGACGGCACGGGTGAGGTGTACGTGCTCGGCGTCCACCCCCGCGCGGGCGGGCGCGGCCTGGGCGGCGTCCTCCTGCGTGCCGGGTTGGCGCATCTGGCCGCGGCGGGGTCGCCCCGCGTCATTCTCTACGTGGACGCCGCCAACGCCACCGCCGTCCGGCTCTACGAGCGAGCCGGGTTCACGCGCCACCACGCCGACACCCTGTACGGCCCGGCCGACGGCACACCGGGCCCGGGGTCGCCGCCCGCGGGGGCGACCAGATGAGCGCGGCGCCCACCGATCTGCCGCCGGGCCGGTTCGTCGACCGCGAGCTCAGCTGGCTCGACTTCAACGCCCGGGTGCTGGACCTGGCGCGGGACGCGCGGCGCGTGCCGCTGCTGGAGCGGGTGCGGTTCCTCGCGATCTTCAGCTCCAACCTCGACGAGTACTTCATGGTGCGCGTCGCCGGCCTCAAGCGTCGCATCCGCGCCGGCGTGGCCGTGGCGGGGGCGTCCGGCATCCTGCCCCGCGAGGCGCACGAGGGAATCCTCGCACGCGTGCGTGAGCTCGTGGACGCCCAGTCGGCCACCTTCACCGACGTCGTGGCCCCCGAGTTGGCCGACGCCGGCATCCGGATCGTCGGCTGGCCCGACCTGACGGACGACGAACGGGCGCGCATGGAGACCCTGTTCGCGGAGCGGATCTTCCCGATCCTCACCCCGCTGGCGGTGGACCCGGCCCACCCCTTCCCCTACATCTCCGGGCTGTCGGTCAACCTCGCGGTCTGGGTGCGCAACCCCACCACCGGCGCCCGTCAGTTCGCGCGGATCAAGGTGCCGACGAACCTGACCCGGTTCCTCGACCTCGGGGGCGGCCGCTTCGTGCCCGTCGAGGACGTGATCGGACACCAGCTCGACCTCGTCTTCACCGGCCTGGACGTGCTGACGTGGAGCACGTTCCGCGTGACACGCAACGAGGACCTGGAGGTCGAGGAGGACGACGCCGAGAACCTGTTGCACGCCCTCGAGCGGGAGCTGTTGCGCCGCCGGGTGGGGCGTCCGCCGGTTCGGCTCGAGGTGGACGACTCCATGGCCGAGGAACTGCGCGAGGTGCTGGTCGCCGAGCTCGACGTCGACCCCCGCGAGGTGTTCGCCGTGGGCGCCCCGCTGGACCTCTCGGCCCTGATGGGGCTCGCCGCTGCGGTGCAACGCGAGGACCTGTCGTTCCCCGCCTTCCTGCCGAAGACCCACCCCGAGCTCGCGGCCGTCGAGACGGCCCAGCCGGCCGACCTGTTCAAGGCACTCCGCGGGCGCGACGTGCTGCTCCACCACCCGTACGACTCCTTCGCCACCTCGGTGCAGCGTTTCGTGGAACAGGCCGCGGCCGACCCGGCCGTGCTGGCGATCAAGCAGACGCTCTACCGCACCTCGGGTGACTCGCCCGTGGTGGACGCCCTCGTGGAGGCCGCGGAGGCCGGCAAGCAGGTGCTGGTCGTGGTCGAGATCAAGGCCCGCTTCGACGAGCAGGCCAACATCGGGTGGGCCCGCACCCTCGAGCGGGCCGGGTGCCACGTCGTGTACGGCGTGGTGGGCCTCAAGACGCACGCCAAGTTGTGCCTGGTCGTCCGCGACGAGCCGGACGGCCTGCGCCGCTACGCCCACATCGGCACGGGCAACTACAACCCCAAGACGGCACGCACGTACGAGGACATGGGCCTGCTCACCGCCAACCCGGTCATCACCGAGGACGTGGCGCGGCTGTTCAACCACCTGTCGGGCATGACCGCCGAGGTGAACTACCGGCGCCTCCTGGTGGCGCCCGAGGGCGTCCGCACGGGTCTGCTGGAGCGGATCGCCACCGAGATCGATCACCACCGCGCCGGGCGGCCGGCCCGCGTCCGGGTCAAGGTCAATGCGCTGGTCGACGAGGCCCTCATCGACGCTCTGTACCGCGCCTCGGCCGCCGGCGTCCCGGTGGACGTGTGGGTGCGCGGCATCTGCGCCCTGCGGGCCGGCGTCCCCGGGTTGAGCGACCACATCCGGGTGCACAGCACCCTCGGCCGCTTCCTCGAGCACAGCCGGCTGTTCTGGTTCGCCAACGGCGGGGAGCCGGCGGTCGGGCTCGGCTCCCCTGACCTCATGCACCGCAACCTCGACCGTCGGGTGGAGGTGCTCGTGTCCCTGACCAACCCGCGCCACGTCGCCCAGATCGGCGGCCTGTTCGACCTCGCCTTCGACGACGGCACCGCGGTGTGGGTGCTGCGGGACGCCGCCTGGGAGCCGCGGTTGACCGACGCGGAGGGTGAGGCCCTGACCGATCTGCAGTCGCACCTCATGGCGACGCTGCCGGCACGACGAGGAGAACAACGATGAGTCCGAGGAAGGTCACCGTGGCGGCGGGTACCGTCACCCTCCGGCGCAGCGGGGGCAAGGAGCCACAGGTGCTGCTCGTCCACCGCCCCGCCTACGACGACTGGACGCTGCCGAAGGGCAAGTTGGAGCCCGACGAGTACGAGGCCGTGGCGGCCGCCCGCGAGACCCTGGAGGAGACCGGCGTCACGGTCCACCTCCACCAGCCGCTCGACCAGATGCGCTACGAGATCAATGGCGGCGCGAAGGTCGTGCACTACTGGCTGGCCAGCCCGCAGAAGCAGAAGAAGCGGAAGCCGGACAAGGAGGTGGACAAGGTCGTGTGGCTCTCGCCCCGGGCCGCGTTCGCCCGCATGAGCTATGAGCACGAGAAAGACGTGGTGCGCCGGGCCCTGGCCGCGGAGCCGACGACCGCCGTCCTCGTGGTGCGGCACAGCAAGGCGATGCTGCGCAAGCACTGGTCGGGCCGCGACCAGGCACGTCCGGTCACGGCGCGGGGCCGCAAGCAGGCCAAGGCGCTGATCCCGCTGCTGCGTGCGTTCGGGGTCGACCGGCTCACCTCGTCGTCGTCGGTGCGGTGCATGCAGACGCTCGCGCCGTTCGGCAAGGCGTCCGGCCTCGAGGTCGAGGGCTGGACCGTGCTGAGCGAGGAGATCGGGGAGGACAACCCGAAGGGCGTCACCACGTTCATGCGGCGGCTGGCGGCCGAGGCGGTGGCCTCCGGCACCGTGGTGGCGGTGTGCGGCCACCGGCCGGTGCTGCCGACCATGCTGGAGGCCCTCGGCCTGGAGAACCGCGCGATGCAGACCGCCGCGGCGATCATCATCCACCTGGACGCCGCCGGTGCCGTCGTCGCCACCGAGTTCCACCGGCCCCGCGCCTGAACAGCGACGGACCCGCGGAAGCCATCAGTTGCCACGCCCTGTCACTCCCGCGGGTGCGGTCACCCACGGCCCACTGACAACGGGTTTCGCCGTGTTCGCCGAGCCCGTGCCCGGATCGAGACGGCTCGTTCACGCGCTGTTCACCTTGGCGGCCGACTCTCGTCACGGTCGGTGCCTAGCGTCACACCTGAGATTGGGACCGACCAGTCCGCGGGGCAGACAGCCCCGTGAACGAGACGAAGGAACTGCCTTGACCATGCGCACCATCGGCGCCCCGCTCGCCGTCCTCACCGCCACCGCTCTTTCCCTGACGGCCTGCGCCGCGAACGAGGGCACCTCCGCCGCCCCCGCCGGCGGCGACACGACGGCCGCCCAGACCTCGACCCTGTCGGGCACGCTCGCCGGGCGCGGCGCGTCCTCGATGAGCGTCGCCCAGCAGACCTGGATCGCCGGTTTCCAGACCGCGAACCCCGGCGTCACCGTGAACTACTCCCCTGACGGCTCGGGCGCCGGCCGGGAGAGCTTCATCTCCGGGGCCGTCGGCTACGCCGGCTCGGACCGGGCGCTCAAGGACGATGAGATGGGCGCGGGCAAGTTCGCCGGCTGCACCGCCGACTCGAACGCCCTGAACCTGCCCGTCTACATCTCCCCGATCGCCATCATCTTCAACGTCGAGGGCGTCGACGAGTTGCAGCTGACGCCGGACACCGTCGCGGGCATCTTCGCCGGCCAGATCACCAACTGGAACGACCCGGCCATCGCGGCCACGAACGAGGGCGTGACCTTCCCGGACGCCGCGATCACCGCCGTGCACCGTTCCGACGACTCCGGCACCACCGAGAACTTCACCGACTACCTCCACCAGGCCGCCCCGAGCGTCTGGACCGAGGAGGCCGACGGTGAGTGGCCGGCCGGCTTCGGCGGCGAGTCCGCCCAGGGCACCGCCGGTGTGGTGGACGCCGTCACCAACGGCGTCAACACCATCGGTTACGCGGACGCCTCGCAGGCGGGCAGCCTGGGTGTCGCCTCCGTGGAGTCGGGCACCGAGTTCGTCGGGCCGACGGCCGAGGACGCCGCCGCGCTCGTGGACGCCTCCCCGCGCATCGAGGGCCGCCCCGAGCACGACTACGCGCTCGAGCTCAACCGCACCGCCGAGGGCGCCTACCCGATCGCGCTCGTCTCCTACGCCCTGGTGTGCGAGACCTACCAGGACGCCGCCACGGCCGAGCTGGTCAAGGCGTACATGACCTACATGCTCTCCGACGAGGGCCAGGCCGCGGCCGAGGAGGCAGCCGGCAGCGCCCCGCTGTCGTCCACCATGCAGCAGAGCCTGCAGTCGGCCGTCGACTCGATCTCCTGAGTCGTCGCCCCGCCCACCCCACTCCGGGTGCCCGCCCCGCTCCACGCGGGGCGGGCACTCACCCGCTCCCCCTCATTCCCCCGTCCTTGTCTAGGAGGAAGCCGTGAGTTCCACCGCCCCGGCGGCCGAGAGCAGCGCCGCGAGCGCCGGCCTCGTCCCCACCAAGCCGCGTATCGGCGACCGCGTGTTCCAGGGCCTGTCCACGGGCTCGGGCATCGCGATCCTGGTGATCCTCGCCCTCGTCGCGGCCTTCCTCGTCCTGCGCGCCTTCCCGGCACTCACCACTGACCCCGCGACGCTGGCCGCCCAGGGCTACGGGGAGTTCTGGTCCTGGGTGCTGCCGCTCGCGTTCGGCACGGTGTGGGCCGCCATCGGCGCCCTCGTGCTCGCCGTGCCGGTGGCCATCGGGATCGCCCTGTTCATCTCGCACTACGCGCCGCGCCGGTTGGCGCAGGGCCTCGGCTACACCATCGACCTGCTGGCCGCCGTGCCGAGCGTCGTGTTCGGCCTGTGGGGCATCTTCGTGCTGGCACCGGCGCTCATCCCCCTCCACGTGTGGCTCACCACCTACGTCGGATGGTTCCCGCTCTTCAGCGGCCAGCCGTCGGGCACCGGCCGGACGATCTTCACCACCTCCATCGTGCTGGCCGTGATGATCCTGCCGATCATCACGTCGCTGTGCCGCGAGGTCTTCCTGCAGGCGCCGAACCTGCACGAGGAGGCGGCCCTCGCCCTGGGCGCCACCCGCTGGGAGATGATCCGCATGGCGGTGCTCCCGTTCGCCCGCGCCGGCATCGTGTCCGCCATCATGCTCGGCCTCGGCCGCGCGCTCGGTGAGACGATGGCCGTGGCGCTCGTCCTGTCGGGTCAGAACCGCGTCGACTTCCAGGTGCTGACGGCGGAGAACCCGAACACCATCGCCGCCAACATCGCCCTCAGCTTCCCCGAGGCCTACGGCCTGCGGATCAACCAGCTCATCGCCTCGGGCCTGGTCCTGTTCGTCATCACCCTGGCCGTCAACATGCTCGCGCGCTGGATCGTGGCGCGCCGGGCCCAGTACTCGGGAGCCAACTGATGTCCACCGCCACCGCACCGCGCCAGAGCGCCCAGGCGCCCGTCGACAACCCGTTGACCGCCGGCCAGTTGCCTTCGTGGGTGACCATCGCCGTCGGCGTGGCTGCCCTCGCCGTCAGCGCGCTCGTCTTCACCCTCCTCGACACCGGCGGCATCGCCCTCATCGTCGTGGGTGCCGTCGTGCTGTTCCTCGTCGTCATGCACATCATCTCCCTGGCCGTGGAGGGGTCGCGCCGCGCCGTCGACCGGCTGGCCAAGCACGTGGTGGTCACCATGTTCCTGCTGGCCCTGCTCCCGCTGATCTCGGTGACGTGGACCGCCCTCTCCCACGGCATCAACCGGCTCGACCCGGAGTTCTTCACCTATTCGATGCGCAACGTCGTCGGCGCTGGGGGCGGTGCCGCCCACGCCGTGTGGGGCACGCTCATCATCACCGGCATCGCCACCCTGATCTCGGTGCCGATCGGCCTGCTCACGGCCGTGTACCTCGCCGAGTACGGCCGCGGCGCGCTGGCCCGCTCGATCACCTTCTTCGTCGACGTGATGACGGGCATCCCGTCCATCGTCGCCGGCCTGTTCGCCTACGCGCTGTTCACCCTCGTGTTCGGGCCCGGCACCATCAACGGCATCGCCGGTGCCGTCGCGCTGTCGGTGCTGATGATCCCCGTCGTGGTGCGTTCGACCGAGGAGTTGCTGCGCATCGTCCCCAACGAGCTGCGCGAGGCGTCCTACGCCCTCGGCGTCCCCAAGTGGAAGACGATCATGCGCATCGTCATCCCGACGGCCGTCTCCGGTATCGTCGCGGGCGTGATCCTGGCACTGGCCCGCATCATGGGGGAGACCGCACCGCTCATGATCGCGGCCGGCTTCACCCAGAGCATGAACACGAACCCCTTCTCAGGGCAGATGATGACCCTGCCGGTGTTCGTGTTCGACTCCTACGCCCGCCCGGGCATCCCGCGCGAGCCGTTCTGGGACCGGGCGTGGACCGGCTCCCTCACCCTGATCCTCATCGTCATGCTGCTGAACCTCGCCGGCCGATTCATCGCCAAGCGGTTCGCTCCCAAGACCGGTCGCAAGTAAGGAGACCCATGTCCAAGCGCATCGAAGCCAAGAACCTCGACATCTACTACGGCAAGTTCAAGGCCGTCGAGGATGTCTCGATGGTCATCGAGCCCCGGGCGGTGACCGCCTTCATCGGGCCGTCCGGCTGCGGCAAGTCGACGTTCCTGCGGTCCCTCAACCGCATGCACGAGGTCATCAACGGCGCCTACGTCGAGGGCGAGCTGCTGCTCGACGGGCACGACCTGTACGGCCCGGGGGTCGACCCGGTGAACGTCCGTCGTCAGATCGGCATGGTGTTCCAGCGGCCCAACCCCTTCCCCACCATGTCGATCAAGGAGAACGTGCTCGCCGGCCTCCGCCTCAACAACAAGCGCATGCCGGGTCGGGAGCAGGACGAGGTGTGCGAGAAGGCCCTGCGCGGCGCGAACCTGTGGGAGGAGGTCAAGAACCGGCTCGACCTGCCCGGTTCCGGCCTCTCCGGCGGTCAGCAGCAGCGCCTCTGCATCGCCCGCGCGATCGCCATGGCCCCCGACGTGCTGCTGATGGACGAGCCCTGCTCGGCCCTTGACCCGATCTCGACGCTGGCCATCGAGGACCTGATCCAGGAACTCAAGGCCAACTACACGATCGTCATCGTCACCCACAACATGCAGCAGGCCGCCCGGGTCTCCGACTCGACGGCGTTCTTCAACATCGCCGGCACCGGCGCGCCCGGCAAGCTCATCGAGATGGGCCCCACCGAGCAGATCTTCTCCACCCCGGAGAAGCAGGAGACCGAGAACTACATCACCGGCCGATTCGGCTGAGCCGCCCGCGGCCCCAGCCCCCGGCGGGGCTGGGGCCACGGACTAGAATCGCCGCATGAGCACTGCGCCAGGCTGGTACCCGGATCCGAGTGGCCAGCCAGGCATGTTCCGCTGGTGGGACGGGACGACGTGGACCACGATGGTCACCCCCGACCCCACCGGCCAGTTCCGGGGGGAGGCCGCCGGCGGGCAGTCGTACCGGGGCGGCGGGGGGCCGCAGCCGGGCTCCCTCCCCATCCATTCCGCGCAGCAGCTGAGCCACGACTACGGCCAGATCACCCAGCAGCGTCCGTCCAGCCGTCGGCCGTTGGTGGTGCTGGTGTTGGTCGGGCTGCTGGTCGTCGCGCTGCTCTGGGGTGGCGTCACGCTGTTGACCCGCATCGTGGGCAACCCCTTCACCGGGGCGCAGCCGGCGTCCAACCCCACGCTCGACGTCTGCCCCACCCAGACCCTCGACGAGGAGTCCCCCGCCCCGCACATCAATCCGGCCGGACGGGTGCAGGGCGGCAAGCTCTCCTACCCACTTCTCGGCAGCCCGTGGGGCACGGTGCAGCAGGAGGACCGGCTGGCATTCGGCCGCGACGTCTACGGCCAGCTGGTCCCGGTCGAGCCCAACTACGACGGAGTGCACAGCTGGGTGGCCTCCGTGCTGGTGGGCGAGCTCGTCGCCGGGGACGGCTTCTTCAGCCCGCAGGAGGGCTCCGAGATCGTCACCCGGTGCATCCTCGGCTCGTTCTACGGCGACGCCCGCGTCGGGCGGGAGGACAGGGTGAACCAGGCGACGACGCTCGACGGCTACGACGCGTGGCTGGTCGAGATGCACCTCACCTTCAGCATCCCGAACCTCCGCGAGACCGGCGAGACGGCCATCGTCCTCATCGTGTCGACCAGCGAGGAGTCGTCGTCCATCTTCTACGCCTCCATCCCCGACAGCCGCCCCGAGCTGTTGACGACCGCGCGGCAACTGCAGGAGCAGCTCCGGGTCGAGTCCTGACGCCCGGGGCGCCGGCCGGCCCCGCTGGGGTCAGGCCAGGTCGAGCGCCAGCAGCGCGTTCTCGATCACCTCGGTGAGCGCGGGGTGGATCCAGTACTGGCCGCGGGCCATCGTGCGAGCGTCCAGCCCCGTCGCCATGGCCTGGATGAGCGGCTGGATGAGCGTGGCGGCCTGCGGGCCGATGAGGTGGGCGCCGAGGATCTCTGCGGTCTGCCGGTCGGCGATGACCTTGCAGACGCTGTCGGTGTCCTCCAGCGCCCAGCCGTAGGCCACGCTGCCGTAGGGCTGCACGGCCACCGTGATGTCGCGGCCGTCGGCGCGGGCCTGCTCCTCCGTCAGGCCCACCGCGGCGATCTGCGGGTGGCCGAACACGGCGTGGGGCACGGCGTGGTGGTTGGACTCCACGGGGTCGTCGGGGTGAAGCAGGTTGTGCTGCACGACGCGCGCCTCGTGGTTGGCGACGTGCTTGAGCAGCCAGGGCGAGCTCACGTCGCCGAGCGCCCACACGTTCTCGGCGGTGGTGCGCTGGTGGGCGTCCACCTCGATGAAGCCGCGCGGGCCGACGGCGATGCCGCCGCGTTCGGCGTCCAACCGGTCGCTGTTGGGGACGCGGCCGGTCGCGACGAGCACGACCTCGGCGTCCACCGAGCAGGCCCGCCCGGCGTCGTCCGAGCCGTGCAGGCGGACGCCGCCGTCGACCAGCTCGACTCGCTGCGTGCTGAAGGTGCCGCGGAAGTCGGTGTACCCCTCGATGGCGCGGGTGGCGCGGCGGGAGAGGTCCTCGTCCAGATCGCGGAGCATGGTGCCGCTGCGGGCCAGCACCGTCACGGCCGTGCCGTAGGCGGCGAACACGTGGGCGAACTCGGCGGCGATGAAACCCGAGCCGATGATGGCGAGGCTGGCCGGCAGCCGGTCCAGCCGCATGACGGTGTCGGAGGTGTGCGCCCGGCCCGCCGCCACGGCGTCCGCCAGACCCGGAATGGACGGCATGGTCGCCCGGGACCCGGCCGCCACCACCACCCGGTCGGCCGTGATCTGCTCCCCGGCGACCTCGAGGGTCCGTTCGCCGACGAACCGGCCGGTGGCGCGGTAGAGGGTGACGTTGTCGGCGAACTGCCGGTACGACTCGCCCCCGGACGAGATCGCGTCGATGCGTCCGAAGATGCGGTCGCGGATGGCGGGCCAGTCGGCGCGGGGGCTGCCCAGGTGGACGCCCAGGGGGGCCGCCTCCTCGGGGGCGCGAGCGTAGTCGGCCGGGATCACGAACATCTTGGTGGGGATGCAGCCCACGTTGAGGCACGTGCCCCCGAAGTGGACGCCGTCGTCCAGCATCGCCACGTCCCAGTCGGCGAACCGTTCGTCGACGATGGAGTTGCCCGAACCGGTCCCGATCACACAGAGGTCGAAGTGGCGCACCGTCCCAGTGTGTCACGCCGCGCTGGGCTCTTGACCCGAGGACGTGGCGCCATGGCACCATTTCCTCGGGTCCAACAGCCAGAACAGGGGAGGCTCAGATGCCGGCGTAGGAGTGCAGGCCGGTCACCAGCAGGTTGATGCCCACGAAGTTGAACCAGAACGTCGCGACGCCGAGGACGGCGAGCCACGCGGCGCGGCGCCCCTTCCAGCCGGCCGTGGCGCGGGCGTGCAGGTAGGCGGCGTAGACGACCCAGGTGATCAGCGACCAGGTCTCCTTCGGGTCCCAGCCCCAGAACCGGCCCCAGGCGTAGTCGGCCCACACGGCGCCGGCCGCGATGGTGAAGGTCCACAGCGGGAACGCGAAGGCGTGGATGCGGTGCGCAAAGACGTCCAAGGCCCGCGCCGACGGCAACTTGTCGACATATCCCCCCACGCGTCCGCGCCGCTCGGCCCGGTCGCGCACCAGGTACAGGATCGACGCGATCGCCCCCAGGTTGAAGGCCGCGCCCGCGATGGCGGCCGCAATGATGTGGACGATGAACCACACCGAGTGCAGGGCCGGCACCAGAGGCGCCACGGCGACGTAGAACACCGTCACGGCGAGCCCCTGACCCACGGTCAGCAGCAGCGTCACCGGCAGCCCCAGCCAGCGCATGCCGAACCGGGTGGCCAGGAGCAGATGGGTGGCCGCCGCCAGCAGGAGCGTCGTGGTGGTGAACTCGTACATGTTGCCCCACGGGAAGCGGTCCGCCGCCACCCCGCGCAGCACGACGCCGATCAGGTGCGTCAGCAGGCCGATGAACGTCAGCGCCAGCCCGATGCGACCGAACAGGTCCACGCGGACCGGCTCGGAGGGGGACCGGGCCGGTTCGGACGCGCCGTGCTCCGGCTCGGGGGCGGCGCGTCCCGATCCTGCCGCGACCAGCACCGGCTCCGCCGCAGGCGCCGCGCTGCGCGCCGAGGCCCACTCCACGGCGTGCGCGCACATGGCGAGCAGGTAGATGACCCAAGACGTCACCATCGCCAAGTTCGACCAGCTCTCCATCAGCCCACTCCCTGTTTGCCGAACAACTCCGCACCAGTGTCCGTCACCGCCGGGGTCTCCGCCAGCTCGGCCACGCCCGCCGCCCGGGCCAACGCGACCACATCGTCCCCGAGGCCCTGGGCCGTGTCGGTGCGGTCCAGCCCGCCGGCCACCACGCGGGTGGTGCCGTCGGCGTCCGCCACCCGCACCCAGAGCCGGCGTGGCCGCACGTACAGGCTCAGCCCCAGCCCGGCGATCGCGAGCAGGATCGACACCGCGGCCAGCCACAACCCCGGCTCGGAACTCACCTGCAGCTTCACCCAGCGTCGCCAGTCCGAGAACTCCACCGTGGAGCCGTCCGGCAGGTCGACGATCTGGCCGGGCGCGAGCCGGAACGCCACGGGGGCACCCTCGGCCGTGGTCATCTGCGCCAGGTCGTCCTTGTTGATCGAGTACACCGACTCGGGCGCCGACGTCTCCTCCCGGGGCGGGCCGGCCCACACCGTGAGGAACAGCTCGGGCACCAACGCGTCGGGGAACACCGAGTGGGGGCCCTGCTCGTCCACCACCGCGGTGGGCAGGAACCAGCCCTCGAGGGCGAGGTACTCGGGCCGGGCGTCCGGCGCCTTGACGACGCCGAGGGAGGAGAAATTGCCGTCCTGGGGCAGGAACACCACCGGCCCGGAGGTGGCGACGTTGCCCTGGGGATCGGTGATCGTGATGACCGGCGCGTAACCGTGACCGATCAGGTGGACGTTGGTGCCGTCGACCCGCAGCGGGTGGTTGACCTCGATGGTGGACGCCTGCGGCTCGGCCCCCGGGTCGGCCGTCCGGACGTCCGCGCGGAACTCGCGCGCCGCGCCGCGCTGCACCGGGCCGGTCTCGAAGGACGCCGTGAACGCGTCGACGAAGATCGTGAAGGGCCGCAACTGCGTCGGGTTGAACGCCGCCCCCGCGCGGAAGTCGTCGTACTGGGTGAGGTTGTTGCTGAACGCCTGGCCCTCGACGACGATCACCTCGCCGCGGTAGCTGGCCAGGGTGTTCCACGCCAGCCCGCCCAGCAGCAGCACGAAGCTGAGGTGGAACACGATGTTGCCGAACTCGCGCAGGTAACCGCGCTCGGCGGCCACCGCGCCCTCCTCGCGCCGCGTCCGGAACCGGCGGGCCCGCAGCCACTGCTCTGCCGCGGCGAGGGCGTCCGGTTCCGAAGCGGTGGTGACACCCTCGGCGTGGGCGGGCAGGCGGTCCAGGCGGGCCGGGGTGCGCGGCGGGGGCGTCCGCACGGCGCGGGCGTACACGGCGATTCGGGGGATGATGCAACCCACCAGGGAGGTGTAGAGCAGCAGGTAGACCGCCGCGAACCAGGGCGAGCCGTACACGTCGAACAGCCCGAGCCGCTCGTACCACTCCCCCAGGCCGGGGTTGTCGGCGATGAAGTCGCTCACGCGGATCGGGTTGACGGGTCGCTGCGGGATGAACGACCCCGGGATGGCCGCGAGCGCGAGGATGAACAGCAGGATCAGTGCGGTGCGCATCGAGGTCAACTGCGTCCAGAACCAGCGCAGCCCCGCCATCAGATCACCAACCCGAAGGCGCTCGCCCACTGCCGGAACACGCCCATCAGGCGGTCCCACAGCCCGGAGATCAGCAGGACGCCGACCGCAACCATCAGCGCCCCACCGAGGCGCTGCAGCACCCCGTGGTTTCGCTTCACCCAGTCCATCGTCGTGGCCATCTTGTCGAACGCCAGCGCCGCGGCCAGGAACGGCAGCCCCAGCCCCAGCGCGTAGGCCAACGCCAGCACGGCCCCGCGCATCGCCGTGCCCTCGTTGAGCGCCAGCGTCAGCACGACGGCGAGCGTCGGGCCGATGCACGGCGTCCAGCCGATGCCGAACACGATGCCGAGCACGGGCGCCGCGGCGATGCCGATACCGGGTGCGGTCGAGATGCGGATGGTGTTCTGACCGAACCGGACGACCCCGGCGAACACCAGCCCGAGCAGGATCGAGACGACGCCGGCCACGATCGTCAGCGGCCGGCTCCACTGCAACAGCAGCGCGCCCAGCCCGCCGAACAGCGCGCCGGTGCTCACGAACACGAGCGCGAACCCGGCGACGAACAGGGTGGTGCCGAGCAGCAGGCGGCCGCGGGGCCCCCGCCCCGAGGTGACCTCCGTCGTGGCCAGCCCGGTCGCGTAGCTGAGGTAACCGGGCAGCAGCGGCAGCACGCACGGGCTGAAGAACGACACCACCCCCGCCACCACGGCCACCGGCAGGGCCAGCACCATCGATCCACCGGCGGCGGAGGCGAACCAGCCCCCGAGGTCGAGCGGCGTCACCGGCCGGCCGCCACGTCGGCCACGAGCCCGGTCAGCGTGCTCTGGGTGGTCTCACCGAGGACGCGCGCGGCGACGCGCCCCTCCGCGTCCACCACCAGCGTGGACGGGATCGCGCTGGCCGGCAGCTGCGCCCCGAACTTCAGCAGCTCGCGTCCGTCGGGGTCGTAGACATTGACGTACGGCACATCGAAGGCACGCACGAACGCCTCCGCCTGGGCCGGGTCGGGGTCGCGGGTGTTGAGGCCGACGAAGACGGCGGTGCCCTCCGTCTCCTCCGCCGCCCCCACCAGGGCCGGCGCCTCCTTGCGGCAGGGGTTGCACCAGCTGCCCCACACGTTGTACACGATCACGGTGCCTGCCAGCTCGGCGGAGTCGAAGGCCGTGCCGTCGAGCAGCTCGCCGGTGATCTGCGGCGCCGGCTGCCGCTGCTCGACCGGCACGATCGTCAGCGACCCGTCACCCCCCACGAATCCACCGGACGCCGTCGGCCCCGCCCCGCAACCGGCCAGCAGCGCCAGCGCGACCACGGACGCCGCTCGCGCCCCCCTGCGTCGCCCCACCGTGGCTGCGCTCACATGCCCGGCCGGAAGATCCGTGCCTTCGGCGGGTACAGGTGGTCGGCCGGCTCGGCGTAGGACACCTTGACGACGCGCGGGCCGTGGAAGTGGAAGCTGGTCACCGATGCGAGGCGGCACTCGCGGGTGATGGGGTTGTGCACGAACGAGCGTCCCTCGGCCGCCAGGCGCGCGATGAAGATCGGCAACTGGTGCGCGACGATGGCCGCCTGGCCCCCCTCACCGGCCGCTACGGCGGCGTCGGCGATGGCTGCGCGCATGCGGGTGGCGACGTCCCGATAGGGCTCACCCCAGCTCGGGAGCAGCGGGTTCCACAGGTAGCGCAGGTTCTTGGGCAGCGCGAGACGCTGGTTGAACCGGCCGAAGCTCTGACCCTCGAGGAGGTTCTCGGCCTCGATGACGCGGTGATCGGTGACGATCTCGAGCTCGGGGTGCGCGGCGGCGATCGGCGCGATCGTCTCCTGGGCCCGCTGCAGCGGCGAGCAGCGCAGGTGGGCGAGCGGCACGTCGGCGAAGTGCTCCCCCAGCGCCGCGGCCATCTGGTGGCCGAGGGCGCTGAGGCCGTAGCCCTCGGCGCGGCCGTAGAGGATGTGATCGGGGTTCTCCACCTGCCCGTGACGGCAGACGTGGACGACGGTGGAGGTCATGCCTCACAGGATAGCGGGCTCATCCGACAGCCTCGCGCAGGCGTCCGGCATCGACGAACCACAAGGAGTGTTGCGCGCCGTCCACGAAGGTGACGGGCACGTGATCGGTGTAGCGGGCCCGCAGTTCGGGGTCCGCATCCACGTCAACGGCCTGCCAGGAGATTCCCCTCTCCCGACAGACCGTCTCGACGGCGACGAGCGCATCGTCGCAGAGGTGGCACCCCTCGCGCGTCACGACCACCACGCGGGCGGACGTCAGTGCGGGGTGCACGGCCTCACTTGCCAGCGCGGCGGCGCTGGATGCGCGTCTTCTTCAGCAGCTTGCGGTGCTTCTTCTTCGCCATCCGCTTGCGACGCTTCTTGATGACCGAACCCACGTGTGTCTCCTCGTGCCGCGGCGCGGGCGCGCCGGACGGCTGTGAAATCCCAGTTGATCGCCGGCCCCAGTGGCCGGCCAAGAAGCCCAATCCTACCGGCCCCGGCGCGGGCGGCAAAACCGCGTCCGAGGGGGCCGCACCGGCCCGGTCAGCCCTGGCGGCCCAGCTCGGCGGAGCGATCCCGCGCCGCCTCCATGGCCGCCATGAACGCGGCCTTGACGCTGCGCTCCTCGAGATGGCGCAGCGCTGCGGCGGTCGTGCCGGCGGGCGACGTCACGCGTTCCCGCAGCAGGTTGGGGTGCTCGCCGGTCTCGACGAGCAGCTTCGCCGAGCCGAAGACGGTCTGCGTCACCAGGGCGGTGGCCGTGTCGCGCGGCAGGCCCAGCTGGACCCCGGCGTCGATCATCGCCTCCACCACGAAGAACATGTAGGCCGGTCCCGAACCGGAGATGGCCGTGACGGCGTCCTGGTAGCGCTCGGGGACCACCAGCGCCCGGCCGACGGCCCCCATGACACCCACCACCTGGTCGAGGTCGGACGCCGACGCGTGCGCCCCCGCCGACACCGCGGCCATCCCCTCCGAGACCTGCGCGGGCGTGTTGGGCATCACCCGGACGACCGGGGTGCCGTCCGGCAGGCCAGCCTCGAGCTTCTCCGTGGTGACGCCCGCGCACAGGCTCACCACGAGGGCGCCGGGGCGCAGCGACTCCGCGATCTCGGGCAGCACCTCGCCCACGTCCTGCGGCTTCACCACGAGGACGACCGTGTCGGCCAGCGCCGTGGCCGGGCCGTTGTCGAGCGTCCTGACGCCGTAGCGCCCCTCGATCTCCTGGCGGCGGGCCTCGCGGCGATCGGCGGCCACCAGGTCCGTCGGGTGCCAGCCCGAGCGGAGTAGACCGGCCAACAGGGTCTCGCCCATGACACCGGTGCCGATGACGGCGAGCGTGCTCACCGCGCCGCACCCAGCTGCGCCGCCCCCAGCCGGGCCGCCACGAGCTCGGCCACCTGGATCGCGTTGAGGGCGGCGCCCTTGCGGAGGTTGTCGCCGGAGACGAACAGGATCAGGCCGCGTCCGTCGGG
This sequence comes from Propioniciclava soli, assembly GCF_038502305.1. NCBI lineage: Bacteria > Bacillati > Actinomycetota > Actinomycetes > Propionibacteriales > Propionibacteriaceae > Propioniciclava > Propioniciclava soli. The sequence continues at coordinate 552,595 of NZ_CP115965.1, read as the reverse complement.
CACCGCCTGGTCGGCCCGGATGCGCCCCACGAAGACGGGGTCGGCGCCGGCCGCGCGGCGCGGCGTCGGCACATCGGCCAACACGACGCCGGGGGCGTCCGCCAACAGGGCGCGGGCGTCCTCGGGCGTGATCGGCTCGGCGAACTCGGCGTGGATGCTCAGGCTGTGGCCCGAGAACACCGGCACGCGCACGCAGGTGCCGGAGACCGCCAGCTCGGGCAGGTGCAGGATCTTGCGGGACTCGTTGCGGAGCTTCTGCTCCTCGTCGGTCTCCCCCGAGCCGTCGTCGACGATGCTGCCGGCGAGCGGTACGACGTTGTGGGCGATGGGTGCGACGTAGGGCGCCGGGTCACCCTCACTGAGGGCCGAGCCGTCGAGGGCCAGCACCCGGGGGTCCTCGATCGCGCCGATCTGGTCGGCGAGGGCGGCCACGCCCTTCACCCCCGAGCCGGAGACGGCCTGGTACGTGGCCACGGTCAGCCGGGTCAGGATGGCGCGGTCGTGCAGCGGCTTGAGCACCGGCATGGCCGCCATGGTGGTGCAGTTCGGGTTGGCGATGATGCCCTTGGGCGGGTTCTCGGCGTCCTCGGGGTTGACCTCGCTGACGACCAGCGGCACGTCGGGGTCCTTGCGCCAGGCCGAGCTGTTGTCGATGACGACGGCGCCGGCCGCGGCGACCCGGGGGGCGTAGTCGCGGCTCATCGTGGCCCCGGCCGACATCACGGCGATGTCGAGCCCGGAGAAGTCGGCGGTGGCGGTGTCCTCGACCATGATCTCGGTGTCGCGCCACGGCAGGGTGGTGCCCGCCGACTTCGCCGAGCTGAAGTAGCGGATCTCGTCGACGGGGAAGGAGCGCTCCGCCAGGAGCGTCCGCATGACCTGTCCGACCTGGCCGGTCGCACCGAAAACACCAACACGCATGGCGGCCAGCCTACCGCCGGACCGTCGTCCGGTTGCTCCGGGTTCCACCGACGCCGGGGGCGTCCCCCGGATTCGCTGAATCGCACCAGCGCTCCACTGAAACGCATGAGGAAAGTCGACGGCGGACTTGCACCGTGCAACCCGAGTCATGGGCGGGCGCTCGGGCCGGCACATCTCCTAGGGTCGAAACATCAAAGTTGAACGGGGCCAACGTTGGCCCGAGGAGAGAGATTCAGATGACTGAGACAGGCTCCACCGTGGCCCCCGAGCGGCGCCACGTCCGCCCCTTCGGGATGCGGGACAAGGTCGGCTACATGTTCGGTGACTTCGGCAACGACATGACCTTCATGATCCAGGCCTTCTTCATGCTGGTGTACTTCACCCGCGTGGTGGGCATCGATCCGCTGCACATCGGCGCGCTGGTCGCCGGCGTCCGCGTGCTGGACGCCTTCACCGACGTCGGCATGGGCCGGCTGGTGGACACCATGCGCCCGGCCCGCGACGGCAAGTTCAAGCCGTGGATCCGCCGGATCGCGATCCCGGTCGCGCTCAGCTCGGCGCTGCTGTTCCAGCCGTTCATCGCCGACTGGGCGTACGGCGCGAAGCTCGCCTGGATGATCGGCTTCTACATTTTGTGGGGCTCTGTCTTCTACACCGCCATCAACATTCCCTACGGCTCGATGGCCTCGGTGATTTCGGATCGCGCCGAGCACCGGGCCGAATTGTCCGTGTGGCGTTCCACCGGCGCCCAGCTCGCCTTCCTGCTGGTCTCCACCGCTATGCCGCTCGTCGTGTTCGACGGCCCGAACGTGCTGGCCGACCGCTTCGGCCTGGCCGCGATCCTGATGGCCGTCATGGCCGTGGTCTTCTACGCGTTGCTCTACTTCAACGTCGAGGAGCGGGTGGTCGTGCCCCCCAAGCCCGCCGGCGAGCGAATGGGCTTCTTCAAGCTGATGGGCTCGCTGTTCACCAACCGCGCCCTGCTCGCCATCGTGGTGGCCGCCCTGCTCCTGCTGCTGGGCAACCTCTTCAACGGCCAGGTCGCCTCGTTCCTCTACCTCGACTACTTCGGCCAGGGCCAGCTCCAATCGATCGCGTCGCTGGCGGCGACGCTGCCGGCCTTCGTGCTCGTGGTCGTCACCGCCCCGCTCGTGCGCCGGTTCGGCAAGACCGAGATGGGCATCGTCGGCGTGGCCCTCTATGTCGGCGGCATGCTGGCCAACTACTTCCTGCGCCCCGCCTTCCCCGTCTTCGTGGTGCTGTTCGCGATCGCGTCCTTCGGCCTGGCGGTGTTCAACTTCCTCATCTGGGCCTTCATCGTCGACGTGATCGACTACCAGGAGGTCCGCTCCGGCCAGCGCGACGACGGCACCGTGTACGCCCTGTACAGCTGGGCCCGCAAGATGGGGCAGGCGGCGTCCTCGCTGCTCGGCGGCATCGGCCTCACGGCCATCGGCTACCAGGCCACCGCCGCCCAGCAGACCCCCGAGACCATCGAGGGCATCTGGATGCTGTTCAACCTCGTGCCGGCGCTGTTCCTGCTCGGCACGCTGCTGGTGCTGATCTTCTGGTACCCGCTGCGCAAGAACGTCGTCCGCGAGAACGAGGCCATCCTGGCCGAGCGTCGCGCGGCGGTGCCCGGCACGGTGGCGGCGGACGCCGCCGAGTGAGGGGTCTGAACCGGTCTCAGAGCCAGTCGAGATACGGCGCGAGCAGCGCGTAGCCGATGAAGCTCACCAGGTCGAGGATCGTGTGGGCCACCACCAGCGGCATCACCCGCCCCCACCGCCGGTACAGGTAGCCGAACACCAGGCCCATCACGATGTTGCCGAGGAAGCCACCGAACCCCTGGTAGAGGTGGTAGGCCCCGCGGATCACCGCACTGACCGCGATGCCCACCCACGGCGACCACCGCAGCTGGTCGAAGCGCCGCAGGAGGAACGCCAGCATGACGACCTCCTCCAGCACGCCGTTCATCACCGCGAAGCCCGCGAGCACGGGCACCGTCCACCAGTTCTCCGCGAGGTTCGCCGGAGCGACGTTGGTGTTGATGCCCAGCTCGCGGGCCGCGACGTAGAACGCCAGCCCCGGGATGCCGATCAGGGCCGCGGCCCCGAAGCCGCGGGCCAGGTCGGGGCCCGGGCGGCGCAGGTCGTAGCCGATCGAGTCCCGGTCGCCGGTCAGCCGCAGCAGGTAGAGGGCGACCGCGACGGCCACGAGCGGGAACCCGATGCCCGCCACCTGGTAGGCCAGGTCGAGCCAGCTCCGGTCGGGCGTGACGGAGTTGTTGATCGTGGTGGTCTGCTGGTTGAGCGGGACGTCGCGCGTCGACTTCTCGATGATCGACAGGATCGAGTAGACCGCCGAGCGGCCCAACGAGAACCCGAGCACCAACAGCACGTCGAGGCCCGGACGCCACGCCTGCGGTTGGAACGCCACCGCGGCGGGCCCGGACGCCGCGGCCGTCGGCGTCCCGGCCGGATCGACGGGGGGCACGCTCACGCGGGCACCGTCTGCCCCAGGTGGGCGCGCGTCCAGGCCAGCACGTCGGCCAGCGCCTCCTCGCGGTTGCGGCGCGAGCCGATCGTGCGGGTGTTGACCTCGAGCACGACGTGCCCGGCGAACCCGCGCGCGGCCAACCCTTCCAGCAACTCCGCGGCCCGCTGATCGCCCTCACCGGGGAACAGGTGGGCGTCCTTGACCGTGCCGTCCCCGTCGGTCAGGTGCACGTGGGCCAGCCGGTCGCCCCAAGCGTCCACCAGCTCCAGCGAGGACTGCCGGCTCGTGGAGGCGTGGGACAGGTCGAGGGTGAGGTGGTCGTAGTCGCGTTCCGTGGGATCCCAACTCGGCGAATAGGCCCGCACCTCGCTGCCGCCCGGGCCGCGCCACGGAAACATGTTCTCGACGGCGAAGATGATGCCGGTCGTGCGCTCCAGGCGTCGGACGCCCTCGACGAAGCCCTTGGCGTAGCCCCGTTGCCAGCGAAACGGCGGGTGGACGACGACCGTGTCGGCCCCGAGGCGTCCGGCCGCGACGGCCGAGCGCTCGAGCTTCTCCCAGGGGTCGTTGCCCCACGTCCCCTGCGTGACGAGCAGGGTGGGGGCGTGGACGGACAGGACGGGGACCTGGTGGTAGTCGCGCAGGTCGACGAGGGCGTCCACGTCGCGGGAGACCGGGTCGATGCCCACCATCACCTCCACGCCGTCGTAGTCGAGGCGTCCGGCCAGCTCGAAGCAGCTGGCCGTCGTCTCCGGGTAGACCGAGGAGGTCGACAGGCCCACCAGGCTCCGCGGGGCCGGCGACTCCTGCGCGGGTGGGGGCACGGCATCACCGCTCGTCCGCGGGTCCTGGCTCGTGGTGCGGCCGTCGCTCGTCTCGCGCTCGTGCGTCACGCGCCCAGCATAGAGCCGACCTCGGGGGGCCGGCCGCGTCCGGCCCGACCGGGGTGACCGATCAGAAGTCTCCACGTCGTGACACCCCTTCCCACTGAGGGGTTCGGCGTCGATTTGGCGGGGAGCCGGGCATGGTCTTCAATGAACTCATGCGGTTGTCGAACCTGTCCTTCGCCGCTGGACCCGAGGGTCTCGCGGCGGCCGTGTCACGTCTGGAGGACGCTCTCGGCACGCCCTTCCGTGACGGCGGCTTCCACCCGAGCTTCGGCACGCGCAACAACATCCTCCCCATCCAGGGTCATCGTTACCTCGAGGTCGTGGAGGTGCTCGAGCACCCCGCCGCCGAGAAGGCCGTGTTCGGCCAGGCCGTGCGGGCGAGAACCGAGATGGGTGGCGGCTGGTTCGCCTGGGTCATCGAGGTGGACGACATGGCCTCGGTGGAGAGTCGACTCGGCCGTGAGGCGGCCCACGGCAGCCGGCAGTTCCCGGACGGCCGTCGGCTGGAGTGGGAGCAGATCGGCGTCCGCGGCCTGATGGCCGACTCCCAGCTCCCCTTCTTCGTCTCCTGGGTGAGCGAGCCCGAACTGCGCCCCAGCGCCCTGCCCGCCGCCGACGTCGAGATCGTCGAGATCCGACTCTCCGGCAGCTCCGAGCGGGTCGCCGAGTGGCTGGGCACCGATCTGGCCGACACCTTCGACGGCGTCACCCTCACCTTCGACGCCCCCCACGGGATGCCCGGCATCGAGGCGGTCACGTTCCGCTGCCCCCAGGGCATCGTCACCATCTGACCCCCGCCCGGCGTGCCCGGCAGGACGGGCCGCCCGCCGACGCGTTTTGTCACAGGGGCCCCGTAGCGTGGGGGGCATGGCGAAGAACGCGACGATCCACCGCTGCTCGGAGTGCGGGTGGGAGACCCCCCGGTGGGCCGGGCGCTGCGGCCGCTGCCAGGCGTGGGGCAGCCTCAGCGAGGTGGCGCCCGCCGCCACGGCCCGGGTGGCGACGAGCCGCCCCGCCACCTCGGCGCGGCCCATCACCGAGGTCACTGCCCAGGAGGCGCGCGGCATTCCCACCGGGATCGGGGAGCTCGACCGCGTGTTGGGGGCGGGCCTGACGCCCGGTTCGGTCGTGCTGCTGGGCGGGGAGCCCGGCGTCGGCAAGTCCACCCTCCTGCTGGAGGCGGCGGCCCGCTGGGCGGCCGGTGGGCGCCGGACGCTCTACGTCACCGCCGAGGAGTCCGCGGCCCAGGTGCGGCTGCGGGCGGACCGGACGGACGCCCTGCACCCCGAGCTGTATCTCGCGGCGGAGTCCGACCTCGGCGTCGTGCTGGGGCACGTCGAGGAGCTCGCCCCCACCCTGCTGGTGATCGACTCCGTGCAGACGGTGACCGCCCCGGGCACCGAGGGGGTGCCGGGCGGTGTCACCCAGGTGCGCGAGGTGACGTCCGCCCTCGTCCGCGTCGCGAAGCGGCGTGGGATGGCCGTCCTCATCATCGGCCACGTGACCAAGGAGGGGTCGCTCGCGGGGCCCCGCACCCTGGAGCACCTGGTGGATGTGGTGCTGTCCTTCGACGGTGACACCCACGGCACGTTCCGCATGGTGCGGGCCACCAAGAACCGCTATGGCCCGGCCGACGAGGTCGGCTGCTTCGAGATGGCCGCCGACGGCATCCGCGAGGTGAGTGACCCGTCGGGGCTGTTCACGTCGGACGGCGCGGTGGCCCCCGGCACGTGCACCACGGTGACGCTGCAGGGCCGGCGTCCGCTGCTCACCGAGGTGCAGGCGCTCGTCGTGCCCTCGCACCTGCAGAGCCCGCGTCGCATCAGCACCGGCGTCGACCCGGGCCGGCTCGCCATGACGCTGGCGGTGCTGCAGCGTCACGGGCAGGTGAAACTGCACACGCGTGACGTGTACGCCTCAACGGTGGGCGGCGGGCGGGTCGACGACCCGGCGGGCGACCTGGCGACCGCGCTCGCGGTGGCCTCGGCGGTGCGCAACGAGTCGACGGTGCAGCGCCTCGTGGCCCTGGGCGAGGTGAGCCTCGCGGGAGAAATCCGCCCGGTCCCCGGTCTGGCCCGTCGCCTCGACGAGGCCGCCCGCCTGGGCATCGGCCTCGCCCTGGTTCCGCCGGGCGCCGGGGCGGCCCGCGTCCAGCCCGGCGGCGGCCTGCGGGTGGTCGAGGTCGCGACGCTGGCGGACGCCCTCCGCGCGGCCCTGGCGCCGGAGGGGGGCGCCGTCATCCCCCTCAGGCCGCGCCGTGGTGCCCGGTAGGATGGCGGGCACCGACCCCCTGAGGAGGTGGCACCGCTGAGCACCGCCCCCCTGCCCCGCGTCCTGCCCTCGCTCGCCCCGGGCACCGTGCTGCGCGACGGGCTCGACCGCATCGTCCACGGTCACACCGGCGCCCTCGTGGTGCTCGGCAGCAATCCCGCGCTCGAGGCCCTCTCCACCGGCGGGTTCACGATCGACGTGCCCCTGACCTCCACCGCCCTGCGGGAGCTCGCGAAGATGGACGGCGCGATCGTGCTCTCCACCGGGCTCGACCGCATCCTGGCCGCGGCCGTACACCTCTCCCCCTCCGCCGACCCCCCGACCACCGAGACCGGCACCCGGCACCGCACGGCCGAGCGGGTGGCCCTGGAGACCGGCCTGGAGGTGGTGACGGTGTCGGCGTCCATGGGGACGATCTCGGTCTTCGCCGGTTCCGGCCGTGAGCTCGTGCCGCGCCCCGACCAGCTGATCGACCGCGCCACGCAGGCCATCGGCGCGCTGGCGGCCCACCGCGTCCGCCTCTTCGACTCCCTGGATCGCCTCACGGCGCGCGAAGTGACCCATGCCGTCACGCTCCGCGACCTCGCGCAGGTGGCCCAGCGGTTCGAGATGATCAACCGGGTGGCCGACGAGGCGACCGCGCTCGTGAGCGGCCTGGGTGCCGATGGCCGCCTCGTCTCGCTGCAGCTGCGCGACCTCACCGAGGACCTCACCCCGCTGGCGTCCCTCGTGCAACGCGACTACGTCCCCGACGGGTCCGAGTCGCTGCTGCTGGCCGGCTTGGGCACCCTGCACGACCCGGAACTGTTCGACGTGGTGCTGGTGGGCCGCTCACTCGGCTTCCCCGATGCCGTGCACCTCGACTCCCCGCTCGCCCCCAAGGGCTACCGGCAGCTCGCCGGCATCCGCAAGCTGCCGGCTGGCGTCAGCGCCCGCATCGTGGAGCGGTTCGGCGACCTGGCGGGCGTGTATGCGGCCTCACAGGTCGAGCTGCTGGGGGTCGACGAGGTGACGCCCGAGGTCGCCCGGGCGGTGCGCGACGGTCTCGCCACGATCGCCGAACGGGTGCTGTCGGCCCAGTGAACCGCGCCGACGTCGCGGCCCGCGTCATCGCGTGGTTCGCCGCCCACGCCCGTCCCCTGCCCTGGCGCGAGCCCGATGCCGGCCCGTGGGCCGTGCTCGTCAGCGAGTTCATGCTGCAGCAGACACCGGTCGCACGCGTGCTGCCGCAGTACGCGGCCTGGCTGGAACGCTGGCCGACGCCCACCGCGCTGGCCGACGACGAGCCGGCGGACGCCGTGCGCGCCTGGGGTCGCCTCGGCTACCCGCGCCGGGCCCAGCGGCTCCACGCCGCGGCCACGGCGATCCGCGACCACCACGGCGGCGCGGTGCCCGCCGACCACGACGCCCTGCTGGCCCTGCCCGGAGTCGGCGCCTACACGGCGGCGGCGGTCGCCTCGTTCGGGTTCGGGCAGCGCCACGTCGTCCTCGACACCAACGTGCGCCGCGTGCTCGCCCGGCTCGAGGGCGGCCAGGCCTTTCCGCCCGCCTCGCTCACCCGGGCCGAGGTCACGCGGGCCCAGTCGTGGCTGCCGGACGACCCCGCGCAGGCGGCGGCCTGGGCCGCGGCGTCCATGGAACTCGGTGCCCTCGTGTGCACGGCCGACTCCCCGGCCTGCGAGCGGTGCCCGGTGGCGGACGCCTGCGCGTGGCTGCGGGCGGGCCGGCCGGCGTGGGACGGCCCACCGCGCCGGGGTCAGACCTACGCCGGCACCGACCGGCAGTGCCGCGGCGTCCTGCTCGGGGTGCTGCGCGCGGCGGACGCCGGCGTCCCCCGCGCCCAGCTGCTGGCGGCGTGGCCGGCCGATGCCGCGCAGGCCGAGCGTGCGCTGGCGTCCCTGATCACCGACGGGCTGGCCCGCTCCCGCGGTGACGGCACGATCAGCCTCTGACGCCCCGCCGCGGGTCGCCTTCACGCGCCCCGGCACGCGGGCCGTTAGGCTGGGGGCGTCCACGCCGAGCGTCCCCGCCCCCGGGGGCGCCTTCCGACTGAAGGGTCTGCACCACCATGAGCAACGAACCGCAGGACCGTCCTGCCGACGAGCACGCCTCGCCGACCTTCCGCCCCGCGGAGACCAACCCCTACAGCGATCGCCACGACGAGCAGCTCTACGCCGAGCCGGATCAGCCGTCCGAGGAACAGCAGGGTTCCAGCGCCTGGCAGCAGCCCGAGGCGCCCGCGGCCTGGCAGCAGCAGCAGGGCTACCAGCCCGCCCCGGCCTACGGTCAGGGTTACCCGCAGGGCTACGCCGGCGGTTACGCACAGCCCGAGCACCCGCAGGCCACCACCATCTTGATTCTCGGCATCGTCGGCTTGTTCGTGGCGGTCACCGGCCCGTTCGCGTGGGTCATGGGCAACAAGGCCCGCCGCGAGGTCGCCGCCGGGCAGTTCGCTCCGAGCACCAGCCTCACCGTGGGGTGGGTGCTGGGCATCATCTCCTCGATCTACCTCGCCGTCATGGCGCTGTTCCTGGTGCTCATGATCGTGTCGTTCGGGCTGCTCGCCGCCAACGGCTGATCCTCGCGGGCGCCCCACCGCGTCCCCCGACCACGACGAGGCCCCCGGCACCCACAGGTGCCGGGGGCCTCGTCATGCCCGGACGTCCAGCGCTTCCGCGCCCTCAGCCCTCGTTCGGGCCGGCCAACTCGGCCGGGGCGTGATCGGGCAGTTCGCCGCGCGGCTCACCCGCGAAGGTGAACGGCAGCTCCGCGCCCTCCTCGGCCACGTCGACCACCACGATCTCGCCGGGGTGCAGATCCCCGAACAGAATCTTCTCGGCCAGGATGTCCTCGATGTCGCGCTGGATCGCGCGACGCAGCGGCCGGGCACCCAGAACGGGGTCGAACCCGCGCTTCGCGATCAGCGACTTGGCCGCATCGGTCAGCACGATGCCCATGTCGCGATCCTTCAGACGACCCTCGATCTCGGCGACCATGAGATCCACGATGCGCTCGATGTCGGTCTGGGTCAGCTGGTGGAAGACGACGATTTCGTCGACGCGGTTCAGGAACTCGGGGCGGAAGTGCTGCTTCAGCTCGTCCGACACCTTGGCCTTCATCTGCTCATAGCCGCCGACCGGGTCGTCGCTGCGACTGAAGCCCAGGTTGACCGACTTCGAAATGTCGCGCGTGCCGAGGTTGGTGGTCATGACGATGACCGTGTTCTTGAAATCGACCACGCGACCCTGGGCATCCGTGAGACGCCCCTCGTCGAGGATCTGCAGCAGCGAGTTGAAGATGTCGGGGTGCGCCTTTTCGATCTCGTCGAACAGCACCACGCTGAACGGCTTGCGCCGCACCTTCTCGGTCAGCTGGCCACCCTCCTCGTACCCCACGTAACCGGGGGGCGAGCCGAACATCCGCGACGCGGTGTGCTTCTCGGAGTACTCGCTCATGTCGAGGGTGATGAGCGCGTCCTCGTCACCGAACAGGAATTCGGTCAGCGCCTTCGTCAACTCGGTCTTGCCGACACCCGAGGGGCCGGCGAAGATGAACGAGCCCGACGGACGACGCGGGTCCTTCAGACCCGCCCGCGTCCGGCGGATGGAACGCGACAGCGCCTTCACCGCGTCGTCCTGCCCGATGTAGCGCTTGCCGATCTCCGCCTCCATGTTCAGCAGGCGGCTCGACTCCTCCTCGGTGAGCTTGAAGACCGGGATGCCGGTGGCGCTGGAGAGCACCGCGGCGATCTCCTCCTCACCGACCTCCGCGGGCACACCGGAGTCACCGTTCTTCCACTGCTCCTCCTTGGCCTGGCGCTCGCCGAGCAGCTTCTTCTCGTCGTCGCGCAGGCTCGCGGCCCGCTCGAAGTCCTGCCCGTCGATCGCCGCCTCCTTGGCCGAACGCACCTCCGCGATCTTCGTGTCCAGCTCGCGCAGATCCGGCGGCGCGGTCATGCGCTTGATGCGCAGCCGGGCGCCGGCCTCGTCGATCAGGTCGATCGCCTTGTCGGGCAGGAAGCGATCCGAGATGTACCGGTCGGCCATCTGGGCGGCGGCCGTCAGCGCGCCGTCGGTGATCGTGATCCGGTGGTGCGCCTCGTACCGGTCACGCAATCCCCGGAGAATCTCGATGGTGAGCGCGATGGACGGCTCGGCCACCTGGATGGGCTGGAAGCGGCGCTCGAGCGCGGCGTCCTTCTCGATGTGCTTGCGGTACTCATCCAGCGTCGTGGCACCGATCGTCTGCAGCTCACCCCGGGCCAGCATGGGCTTCAGGATGGACGCGGCGTCGATGGCACCCTCGGCGGCACCGGCGCCGACGAGCGTGTGGATCTCGTCGATGAACAGCACGATGTCGCCGCGGGTCTTGATCTCCTTCAGCACCTTCTTCAGGCGCTCCTCGAAGTCGCCGCGGTACCGCGACCCGGCGACCAGCGCGCCGAGGTCGAGGGTGTAGATCTGCTTGTTGCGCAGCGTCTCGGGCACGTCACCGCGCACGATCTGCTGCGCCAACCCCTCGACGCAGGCCGACTTGCCGACGCCGGGCTCGCCGATCAGCACGGGGTTGTTCTTGGTGCGGCGGGACAACACGGTCATGACGCGCTCGATCTCCGTCTCGCGGCCGATGACGGGATCCAGCTTGTTCTCGCGCGCAGCCTGGGTCAGGTTGCGGCCGAACTGGTCGAGAATCGTCTGGTTGCCCTGCTGCGGCGGCGCCTCCGGCGCGCCCGCGGTGGAGGGCTTCTCGCCCCCGGCGTTGCCCTGGAAGCCGCTGAGCAGCTGCAGCACCTGGTTGCGCACGCGGTTGAGGTCCGCGCCCAGCTTGATGAGCACCTGGGCGGCGACGCCCTCGCCCTCGCGGATCAGGCCCAACAGAATGTGCTCGGTGCCGATGTAGGGGTGGTTGAGCTGCAGCGCCTCGCGCATGCTCAGCTCCAGCACCTTCTTGGCCCGCGGCGTGAACGGGATGTGACCCATGGGCGCCTGTTCGCCGTGCCCGATGATCTCCTCCACCTGGGCGCGGACGGCCTCCAGCGAAATGCCGAGCGACTCGAGCGCCTTCGCGGCCACGCCCTCACCCTCGTGGATGAGGCCCAGCAGCAGGTGCTCGGTGCCGATGTAGTTGTGGTTCAGCATGCGGGCCTCGTCCTGGGCCAGGACGATGACGCGCCGCGCGCGGTCGGTGAACCGGTCGAACATGAGCTCTCCTTCTCCTCCGACCCACCAAGGTCGGGGTGCCCCCGACGGAGTCCGGGGACGTCTTCAGTCTAGACAACGCCGCACCACCCGCCCGGTGTTCCCTGTTCGCCCCCGGCGCAATGCACCGCACCCGGGCCAGCAGCTCCGGCGTCCGGTGCCGCGGGCAGACGAAAGGCCCCGGCGCAGAGCCGGGGCCTTTCGTCGCGTGCGGTCGCGGTGGCAAATCAGTTGTGGGCGGCCTCGTAGGCCTGGCGCACGTCGTCACGCACACGGCCACGATCGGAGACCTCCATGCCCTGCGAGCGCGCCCAGACGCGGATGTCGTTGGCCGACGCGCTCCCGCCGGAGCGTCCGGAACGACGGCCACCGCCGGAGGCGGCCTTGCGCGCCGACCCCGACTTGCGGGCGGCCGCAATGTAGGGGGCCAGGGCGTCGCGCAGCTGCGACGCGTTCTCGCTGGAGAGGTCGATCTCGTAGGTGGTGTTGTCGAGACCGAACGTCAGGGTCTCGTCGGCGACGGTGTCGTCGCCGAGGAGATCGTCGGTCAGGGAAATGTGCACGCGCTGAGCCATGGGTGTCCTTTCAGGAATGTCGCCTGCCGGATTACCCGGGGATCCGGGCCGACGGTGGGCACTGACACTCAAGTTGTACCGCTTCTCGCTGCGCAGTTCAACATGACGGCGCCTTTGTCTCGACCGGGTGACCACACACCAACAAATGTCAACCGGACCGGGAGGGAAGCTCGGCACCGCGGACATCTTCCACGCACTAACATCATGCGGGTGACGGAGCACTCGAGACGGTTCTGTATCGGTGGGCTGGACGATCCCGACCACCAAATCATCGATCTCGGCCCGACCCACCCGGCCACCGCGGGCCTGTTGCGCGGAACATTCACGGAGCGGGACGCCACGGTGGTCGAGATCGATGCCCAACCCGGGGCGCTGCATCGCGGCGCCGAAATGATTTTCACCGCGCGTGACTTCCGTCAGGCGCTGAGCCTGGCGAATCGGCACGACTGGCAGGCGCCGTTCTTCGGCGAACTCGCCCTCGCCCGCCTCGTCGAGGACGGCCTGGGCATTCAGGTTCCCGCACGCGCCGTCTGGGTGCGCGCGCTGCTGGCCGAGCACTTCCGCATCCTCAGCCACCTCGGCCACCTCAGCTTCGTCGGCTGGCGGCTGGGTGACCCCGACCTGGCCACCGACCCGGTGCGCGAGGAGCTGCGCCGCCGCACGGGGGAGCTGACCGGAAACCGCGTCCACCCCATGGCGGTGCGGATCGGCGGGGTGGCCTGCGCCCCGGACGCGGCGTGGGCTCGCGCCGAAAGCGCCACCGCGGCGTCGGCAGCAGCCCTCGCCGGGCGCCTGCGTGAGGCCGCGGGCAGCCTCGGGGCGGGCGTCGCCGTCGTCGACCGGGCGGCCGTCGACGCCCACGGCCTCGCCGGCCCCGTCGCCCGGGCCAGCGGCGTCCCGACCGACCTACGGCGCTCGCGTCCCGAGGGGCCGTGGACCGACGCCCTGGGTGCGCCGCCGACGGCCCCGACCGACGGTGACGCCGCGGCGCGCTTCGCCTGGCTGTGCGCCGAGGTGGCGGAGTCGGCCGCCGCTGTCGAACGGCTCCTGGCAGGCCTGCCGGACGGCCCGCTCACCGCTCACCTCCCGAAGGTGCTCAAGCTGCCCGAGGGCGACTTCACGGCCACGGTCGAGGCCCCCCTGGGCCGCGCCGGCGTCGAGGTCACCAGCCGCGGGGAGAAGACGCCGTGGCGGCTGCGGCTGCGGACGCCCTCCTTCGCCAACGTCAGCGCATGGCCGCAGGTGGTGCCGGGCACGCGGGTCGCCGATCTGCCGGTCGCACTGGCGTCGCTGCCATGGGTCGCCGGCGACCTCGACAAGTGAGCGGCGCCGCGGCGCTCAGTTGGCGTGCCTGCGGCGCAGCTCCTCGACGAAGGGGGTGGCCAACCGGGCGATGTCACCCAGGTCGCCCATGTCGCCCAGCCCGGCCGGGTCACCGGACGCCCGCCGACGCGGCAGCGCCAGCACCTCGGCGAACTCGTCCTCCACCTGGGCGCGGGTCAGGCGCTCGCGCAGCTCGCCGTTCTCGTGGCGGAGCGTCGTGTTCTCGTCCTCCAGCCGGCCGATCTCGACGCGGGCGTCCGACAGTTCCGCCCGGGCTCCGCTGAGCTCGTCGCGCGTCCCGGCGAGCACCTCGTGGGCCCGCGTCAGCTCACCGCGCGTCTGCGTGACCTCACCACGCGCGCTGCTCAGATCGCCCGCCAGGGTGCGGTTGCGAGCGTCCACCACGGCCAGCACCTCGCGCTGACCGGCGTGCAGCCGCTGCACCGTGGCGCGGTGGTCCGCCCGTTCGCGGGACGCCTCGGCCGCGGCACGCTCGCGCTCGTCACGGACCTCGGCGCGCACGAGGGCGGTGGCCAGCCAGCCGGCGGCCAGCGCGACGACCACCGCGGCGACGGCCAACAGCGGCACCCACGTCGCGGCCGCCAGGAGGGCCACGGAGACCACCGTGCCCAGCACGAGGGTCACCAGGAAGGCACGGCGGCGGCGGTGGGTCAGGGCGGCGCGGGAGGCAGTCACGCCCGTCAGGATAGCGGCGGCACCCCGTCACCGGGCCCACCGGCACCGGGGGTGTTGGCGGATTCATCGCGACCCTCATCGATGCGCAGCGAACGCTCGAGCGCCACACCCGCCACGGCCCACGCCAGGCACGCGGCGACGGCCGCGCCGCCGTGCACCAGGCGCTCGACGGCCAGGGGCGCAGGCAGCGCCGGCCACACGAGCACCACCAGCGCCAGATAGGCGGCTCCGAGCCCGGCCCCGGCGAGGATCGACGTCTTGCCCAGCACCAACCGGTTCAGCGCCACCGACGCCTCGAGCGTGTCGGGCCGCCGCCGCAGCTCGCGTCGGGTGCGCACCACGAGCCAGACGATCCCGGCGGTGATCAGCACCACGGACCCCCACGCCGGAACCCCCAGGAGCGGCAGCGTCCGGCCCAGGCCCTGGATGGTCGTGAGCGTCACCCAGGCCACCGCGAAGCCGGCCACCGCGGCCGTCACCACCTGCGCGGGGGAGGTCGGAGCGACGGTCGGCCGGCTCACGGCAGATCGATCCGCACGTCGGCGACGCGGTGGACGCCCGACGTGTCCAGCCCTGCCACCAGATCGGCGACGAAGCCGTGACCGGGCAGCTCGGCCGCCGGGTCGGCGTCCAACCACGGCACCAGCACGAACGCGCGCTCGTGGGCGCGGGGGTGCGGGAGCACGAGGTGCGGATCGTTGCGCATCCGGGCGCCGACGCGGATCAGGTCGATGTCGATCGTGCGCGGGCCCCAGCGGACAGTCCGTTCCCGGCCCAGGGCATCCTCGATCGCGAGGCCGCGCTGCAGCAGCACCGCGCTGGGCAGGGTCGACTCCGCGAGCAGCGCGATGTTGAGGAAGTCGGGCTGGTCGGCGCGACCCCAGGGCGCCGTCCGGTACACCGCCGAGACGCCGGTGACGATGAACTCCCCGGTCTGGGCCAGGAGGGTCACGGCGGCCTGCAGGGTCTCGGCCACGTCGCCGACGTTGCCGCCCAGGGAGTACACCACCCGGCGCAGCGGCCGGAGCGTAGACAGGGTGTCGGACACGGCGGGGGGCGATGTGCTCACGGGGCGCTCCGGCGGGTGACGGTGACGGCCACGTCCCCGAACGGAACGGCGATCGGCGCCTGCGGTTTGTGGACGGTGACGCTGGCCGCGACGACGAGCGGGGTCGCGGCCAACGCGTCGGCGATCTCGACAGCGAGGGTTTCGATGAGGTCCACCGGGTCACGCTCGATGCGCGCCACGATCGCGGCGGCGAGGGCGCCGTAGTCGACGGTGGTGGCCAGCTCGTCGGCCAGCCGGGGACGCTCCACCTGCAGCACGGCGTCCACGACGAACACCTGGCCGTCGCGGCGCTCGTGGGCGAACACCCCGTGGTGACCCGTCGCGGTGACGCCGGTGAGGGTGATGGTGACCGGCTCAGCCATGGCCGTCACCCGCCAGTGCCCGGGCGGCGGCGAGGGCGTCCGCCGTGGCGCGGACGGCGTGGACGCGCACCCCCCACAGGCCGCGGTGGGCAAGAAGGGCGCTGAGCGCGGCGGTGGCGGCGTCACGCCCCTCGGGGGGACGCGGCGCGTCCGGCTCCCCGAGCAGGGCACCCAGGAAGCGCTTGCGGGAGACGGCGAGCAGCAGGGGGTGCCCCAACGCCTCGAACCGACCCCACTCCCGCAGCACCGCCCAGTTGTGCTCGGCGGTCTTGCTGAAGCCGATGCCGGGGTCCAGCACCAGGCGCTCGGGCGTGATCCCGGCGGCGAGGCAGGCGTCGCGCCGGGCGGCCAGCTCGTCGACGATGTCGGCCACGCCGCGCGGGTAGGACGCCTGGGCGGCCATGGTGCTCGACGGCCCCCGCCAGTGCATCGCGATGTAGGTCGCACCGGCCTCGGCGACGGTGGCCAGCATCGCCGGGTCTGCCAGGCCGCCGGAGACGTCGTTGATGACCGATGCCCCGGAGGCCAGCGCCTCGGCGGCGACCGTGGCCCGCGTGGTGTCCACCGACACCGTGACGCCGGCGGCCGCCAGCGCGGCGACGACCGGCAGCACCCGCGCCAGCTCGGTGTCGGCTTCGACGCGGGGCGCGCCCGGACGCGTGGACTCGCCGCCGACGTCGATGACGTCGGCCCCGTCGGCGACCAGGGCGTGCGCACGGGCGACGGCGGCGTCCGGGGTGGCCCAGAGACCGCCGTCGGAGAACGAGTCGGGGGTGACGTTGACGATCCCCATGACATGCGGGCGGGTCACGGGGTCACCCGATGATGAGGCCCATGGCCTCGGCCCGCGTCGCGGCGTGGTTCATGACGCCCCGGACGGCCGACGTGATCGTCTTCGACCCCGGCTTGCGCACGCCCCGCATGGTCATGCACTGGTGCTCGCACTCGAACACCACCATGACCCCCTGGGGGTGGAGGTGGTCGACGAGGGCGTCGGCCACCTGCGAGGTGAGGCGCTCCTGCACCTGCGGACGCCGCGCGAACAGGTCCACGAGGCGGGCCAGCTTGCTCAGCCCCGTGATCTGGCCGTGCGGGCTCGGGATGTAGGCGACGTGCGCGACGCCGTGGAACGGCAGCAGGTGGTGCTCGCACGTGCTCCACACCTCGATGTCCTTCACCAGCACCATCTCCTGGTGCTCAAGGTCGAAGGTGGCGCCGAGCAGCTCGGCGGGGTCCGCCCCCACGCCCGCGAACATCTCGGCATAGGCCCGACCCACCCGGGCGGGCGTCTCGCGCAGGCCGTCGCGATCAGGATCCTCCCCGATCGCCAGCAGGATCTCGCGGACGGCGGCCTCGACGCGGCCGGTGTCGACCGCCACCTCAGAGATCCTTGCCCGGGCCCGTCGCCGGGGGCTGGGGGCCGGGCCCGGACGGCCGGCCGAACCCCTGGTCGGACGACGGCGGCTGCGGGGCCTCCCCCGAGCCGGGGCCACCCCAGGTGCCGGGCGGCGGACCCGGCGGGGTCGGCTGCGGCGTCGAGCCGGGCTGCCCGGCGTGGGGCGGCGCGCCCCACGGGCCGGAACCCGGCTGGGGCTGACCCTGCGGGGGGTAGGGGCCCTGCGGGCCGGGGCCCTGCTGCCCCGGGTAGGAGCCCTGCTGCCCCGGGTAGGGGCCCTGCTGCCCCGGGTAGGGGCCCTGCGGCCACGCCCCGGACGGTGGAACCGGCTGCGGCCACGCACCGGGGCCGACCGCCTGCGGCGGCGGAACCGGGCTGACCGGCGGAGTCGGGCGCGGGGGCGGGTCGACCGGGGGCACGTCGCTCGGCACGCGCGTCGGCGAGCCGGTCCACGCCGGGCGCTTCGGGTGCCGCTTCAACGGCGCGAAGATGGCGGCGACCTCGTCCTTGTCGAGGGTCTCCTTCTCGAAGAGCTGGCGCACCAGCTCGTCGAGCACCTCGCGGTTCTCGTCGAGCACGTCGAAGGCCTCCTGGTGGGCCGTCTGGATGAGCGCGGCCACCTCCTGGTCGATCGACGCGGCGACCTCGTCGGAGTAGTTCGCACTCGTGCTGCCCATGTCGCGTCCGAGGAACGGCTCGTGGTCACCCGACCCGAACTTGACCGCACCGAGGCTCTCGGTCATGCCGTACTCCATGACCATGGCGCGAGCGACCTTGGTGGCCTTCTCGATGTCGTTGGACGCCCCGGTGGTCGGGTCGTGGAACACGAGCTCCTCCGCGGCCCGGCCACCCAGCATGTAGGCCAGCTGGTCGAGCAGCTCCCCGCGGGTCTGGGAGTACTTGTCGGCGTCCGGCATCACCATCGTGTAGCCCAGCGCTCGGCCGCGCGGCAGGATCGTCACCTTCTGGACGGGGTCGTTGCCCGGCATCGCGGCGGCGACCAGCGCGTGGCCGCCCTCGTGGTAGGCGGTGATCAGCAGCTCGCGCTCGTTCATCACCCGGGTGCGCTTCTGCGGGCCCGCGATGACGCGGTCGATCGCCTCGTCGAGGTTCTCCTTGGTGACCCACTGCCGGTTCTGCCGGGCGGTCAGCAGGGCGGCCTCGTTGAGCACGTTGGCCAGGTCGGCACCGGTGAACCCCGGCGTCCGCTTCGCCACGGACGCGAGATCCACCTCGGGGCCGATCGGCTTGTTTGCGGCGTGGACGCGCAGGATCTGCAGCCGGCCCTTCATGTCGGGTGCCTCGACCGGGATCTGCCGGTCGAAGCGGCCCGGACGCAGCAGCGCGGGGTCGAGGACGTCGGGTCGGTTGGTGGCGGCGATCAGCACGACGCCGCCCCGGACGTCGAAGCCGTCCATCTCGACCAGGAGCTGGTTGAGGGTCTGCTCCCGTTCGTCGTGGCCGCCGCCCATGCCCGCGCCGCGGTGGCGTCCGACGGCGTCGATCTCGTCGATGAACACGATGGCCGGCGCGGCCTCCTTGGCCTGCTCGAACAGGTCGCGGACGCGGCTCGCGCCGACGCCGACGAACATCTCGACGAAATCCGAACCCGAGATCGAGAAGAAGGGGACGCCGGCCTCACCGGCCACCGCGCGGGCGAGCAGCGTCTTGCCCGTTCCGGGCGGGCCGTACAGCAGCACGCCCTTGGGGATCTTCGCCCCCACCGCGGTGAACTTGGCCGGCTCGGAGAGGAACTCCCGGATCTCGCCGAGCTCCTCAATGGCCTCCTCGCAGCCGGCCACGTCCGCGAAGAGCGTCTTCGGGGTGTCCTTGCTGGCCACCTTCGCGCGGCTCTTGCCGAAGCCGAGCACGCCGCGTCCGCCGCCCTGGGCGTTGTTCATCATGTAGATGAACAGGCCCGCGATCAGCAGGAACGGCACGATCCCGAGGAAGATGAACGACCAGATGCTGCGATCGGGGTTCTCCCCCGTCCAGGTCTCGAGTGTTCCGGCCGCCTGACGCTGCTGGAGGAGCTCGATGACGTCCTGGCTCTGGTCGCCCACCCAGTTGGTGCGGAGGCGGTCCCCGTCCGTCGTCTCGACGCGGATCTCCTGGTCGCCGTCCACGAGCACCACCTCGCGCAGCGGTTCGTCGCTGCGCAGCACGCTCATCACCTCCGACGTCGGCGTCAGCGAGTAGCGGCTGGACGTGTTCAGCAGGTTCATGCCCAGCATGAGCACCAGGAAGATGCCGAGGATCCACAGGATCGGGCTGCGCAGCAGCCGAGGAGCTTTCATGCCACTCCCTGTCGGTGGGCGGTCGGGTTGCGCGGTTGAGCGTACTGCACACCCCCAACACGACCGCCGCGAGATTCTCTTCGGAAGTGCTTGCAGCTTTGGAAAGTTGTTGCTAGGGTTCTGACATCGGTTCGATCCAGAAGGAGACCTCCCATGAACACCACCGCCGCCACCACCAGCACCACCCTCCCCCGCCAGCAGGGCAATCTGCGACTGGCCGGCCTTGGCTTCGGCCTCGGCATCGCCGTCCTCGTCGTGCTGTTCGTCGTGGGCGCCGTCCAGGGCTCGGCACAACTCATGGTCATCGCGTCGAGCACCGCCAGCGCCCTGGGCGCCGGCTGGGCCGCGGCCGTGGCGTCGCAGCACCGTGGGCGTGACGCCCGATGAGCGCCGACGGAGATGCCAGGGCGGGCGAGCTCGACGCCCAGCGCGCCCGTGACCTGCTCGACCGCGCCGCCCACGTGGGCAGCGCCGCACGTTCCGGGGCCGGCTGGCCGCAGATCGCCTGCCTGCTCGGGCTGGGTGGGGTGTCGTCCATGTTCATCGTCGCGGTCTACCTGCTCACCCGGGCCGACGAGCGCCTCATCTGGTTGCCGATGGTCACCATGGCCGGGTGGCTCGCGATCCTGATGGGCATGATGGCTGTCTTCTCCCGCTCGACGAAGGCGGGGTTCGGAAAGCGGTGGCGCACCGCCATGACGGCCTGGGGCATCACCTGGGCGGTAGCGATCATCGGCTCCACCGTGTGGTGGAAGGGCGAGCTCTGGTTCACCCTGGCCGCCATCGCGGCCCTCACCATCGTGACGGTCGCCGGCGCCTGGCGGGAGGCACGGCAGTGACCTCCGATTCAGCAGCCCACCCGCGCCACCACCTCGCCGACCAGCTGACCCACCCGGTCCGCTTCTCCCTGGTCGCCGCCCTGGCCGCCACCGATGAGATCGAGTTCGCGGCCGTTCGCGACCACCTGCAGGTGAGCGACTCCGTGCTCAGCCGGCAGGCGTCCGCGCTGGAGGAGGCCGGGATCGTTCGCATCCGCAAGGGCTACGTCGGCAAGCGGCCCCGGACGTGGTTCTCCCTCACCGCGCAGGGACGCCGCACCTGGGACGCCCATCTCGCCGCCCTGCGGGAGATCGCCGGCTCCTGACCGCGCCCGCGCCCCCGGCGGGCGCGGGCAGAGTTCAGCGCCGCAGCGCCTTGCGGGCCAACCAGTTGCCGAGATACTGCACCGACTGCACCAGCACGACGATGACGGCCACCGTGAGCCAGGTCACCGCCCAGTCGAAGCGCTGGTAGCCGTAGCTGAGCGCGAACGCGCCCAGCCCGCCGCCGGCCACGATGCCCGCCAGGGCCGACATGTCGACCACGGCGACGAAGAGGAACGTGTAGGCCAGGATCAGCGGCGCCAGCGCCTCGGGGATCGCGACGGTGCGGATGATCGTCCAGGTGGACGCCCCCATGGAGCGGGCCGCCTCGACGACGCCCGGGTCGAGCGACACCAGCGACTGCTCCACCAGACGGGCCGAGGCGAAGCTCACCATCAGCGCGGCGGGGAAGATGAACGCGTTGGTGCCGATGCTCGAACCCACCACGGCCAGCGTCAGCGGCCCCATCGCTGCGATGAAGATGATGAACGGGATGGGCCGGAAGAAGTTGATGAGCAGGTTCAACAGGTTGAACAGGATCGCGTTCGGCCGGAGGCCGCCCGGACGCGTCACGAAGAGCAGCACGCCGAGGCCGAGCCCGACGAGTCCGCCCACGCCCAGCGCGACGGCGACGATGTAGAGCGTCGTGCCGATCGCCTCGAGGAAGATGCCGCCGTTCGCGGCGAAGTCGAACTTCATCGGTGACCCTCCGAGTTCGGGAGCGTGGCCCGGTCGTGCTCGGTGTAGCCGCCGGAACCGGCGAGGTCGGCCAGCGCGGCGTCCACGGCGGTGTCCGCGCCCGTCACGGCGTAGGTGAGCGACCCGTACGGGCGCTCGGAGATCTCGATGATGCCGCCGTAGATCACACGCGCCTCGAGGCCGTGGCGGGCGAAGACCGAGCTGCGCTCGGCGTCGGTGTGGGCGTCGTCCACGATCGGCACGGTGACGAGGCGCCCGGGGTGGGTCGCCGCGAGGCGACCCAGGGCGTCCGCGCTCGGCTTGTCGCGCATCGTGGCCGCCACGAACCGCTGCGTCACCTGCGCGCGGGGGCGGGCGAACACCTGGTAGACGTCGCCGAGCTCCACGGCGCGGCCGTTCTCCATGATGAGGACGCGGTCGCACAGGTAGCGGACGACGTCCATCTCGTGGGTGATGAGCACGATGGTGACCCCCAGCTCCGCATTGACGCGGCGCAGGACGTCGAGCACCTCGCGGGTGGTCTGGGGGTCGAGCGCCGAGGTGCACTCGTCGGCGAGCAGGATCTTCGGGCTGGTCGCCAGCGCGCGGGCGATGCCGACGCGTTGCTTCTGACCGCCGGAGAGCTGGGAGGGGTGGGCGTCCGCCTTGTCGGTGAGGCCCACGAAGGCGAGCAGCTCGGCGACGCGCGCGGCGCGGCGTCCGGCGTCCCACTTCGCGAGGCGGAGCGGGTAGGCGACGTTCTCCGCGATGGTCTTGGAGCCGAACAGGTTGAACTGCTGGAAGATCATGCCGATGTCGGGCCGCACGGCGCGCAGCTGCTTCTCCGACAGGGCCGACACCTCGTGGCCGTCGACGACCAGGCGGCCCGACGTCACCGGCTCGAGGCCGTTCACGAGACGCACGAGGGTCGACTTGCCGGCCCCGGAGAACCCGATGACGCCGAAGATCTCCCCGGCGTCGATCGTGAGCGAGACGTCGTCGACGGCGTGCACCCGGTTCGATCCCTCGAACACCTTGTGCACGCCGTCGAACGCGATGATGGGTTCAGCCATCGGGAGCCCTCGGTCAGCCCGCCAGCGAGGACTGGACGTCGGCGAGAATCGCCTGGAGCTCCTCGGGCGTCTCGTCCACGATCACGGCCGAGTCGGCCGACTGCTCCGCCAGCGCCGCTGTGAAGTCGGGGTCGTGGAAGATGGTGGCGAGCTGGGCCAGACGCTCGTTGTCGGCGTCCGCGGCCCGGACGACGAACACGTTGATGTAGGGCTGCGCTGAGGGGTCGGCGGGGTCGTCCTCGACGAGGGCATCGGCGGGGTCGAGCCCGGCGTCGTTGACGAAGTCGTTGTTGACGACCGCGCCGGCGATAGACGGCAGCGCGGTGACGGTCTGCTGGGCGTCCATCGGAGCGACGCTCACGCGTGAGGCCGCGGTGTCGATGTTCTCCTCCGCGGCGATGATCCCGGTGCCCTCGGTGAGGGTGAGCAAACCGTTCTCGGCGAGGAGGTGGATGGCGCGCGACTTGTTGGTCTCGTCGTTCGGGACGGCGATCTGGGCACCCTCGGGGATCGCGTCGACCGAGGTGAACGAGCTGCTGTAGAGCGCCAGCGGATAGATCGCGGTGGACGCGATCGGCACCAGATCGGCGTTGTTGTCGAGGTTGTAGCGCGCCAGGTAGAGCAGGTGCTGGAACTGGTTGGCGGTCAGCGAACCGTCGGACACGGCCGGGTTCGGCGTCGTGTAGTCGGTGAAGTCGCGAATCTCGACGTCGATGCCGAGATCGGCGGCCTTGTCGGTGAACACGGTCCACTCCGGTGAGCTGGCGCCGACGACGCCGACCGAGATCACGGCGTCGTCCGCGGTCGCGGCCGTGGTATCGCTGCTGGGCGACCCGCAGCCGGCGAGGGCGAACAGGAACGTGGCCGCGAGGGCGGCGGCGGGCTTGGTGAAACGCATGGTGGTGGCCTTCGGGTAGACAGGTGGGTGGAGAGTTCGTTCGTCAGGTCAAAGTGCGGTGCTGGGGAGTGCGGTGCTGAAGAGCGCGGTGCGCGAGCGTCGGGTGTGGAGTGGCATCCCCGGCCTGCACCGGCCCGGGGGACTGGGCCTCTGGGGCGGCGGGCTCGGGGCGGCGTCCGCGACGCAGAAGGCGTCAGCGACAGCGGTCGGAGTTCGCCCGCATCATGTCGATGTGGCGGCGCGACCAGCAGGCCAACGGCTGCCGGACCATGGGCACGCGACGCGCCACGATAACCTCCCGTACTGCGGGGCCGGCGCCGGGCCGACCTTTTGTGTCCCTCAGACTAGTACCGCGTTCGCCGGTGCTCCAACCCCCGGCCGGGGGTTGCCCCGCCTCAGGCGTAGACGTGGGGGGCGAGGGTGCCCACGTCGGTGAGGTTGCGGTACCGACCGGCGTAGTCGAGGCCGTAGCCCACGACGAACTCGTCGGGCAGGTCGAAACCGACGTATTTCACCGACACCGGGTTCTTCAGCGCCTCCGGCTTGCGGAACATCGTCATGATCTCGAGGCTGGCGGGCTTGCGCGAAGCGAGGTTCTGCATCAGGTAGGCCAGCGTGAGGCCGGTGTCGATGATGTCCTCCACCACCAGGACGTGGCGGCCCTCGATGTCGGTGGTGAGGTCCTTGAGGATGCGCACGACGCCGGAGCTCTGGGTGCCGGACCCGTAGGACGAGATCGCCATCCAGTCCATCTCCACGTGGCTGCGCAGCGCCCGGGAGAGGTCGGCCATCACCATGACGGCGCCGTTGAGGACGCCCACGAGGAGGAGGTCCTTGTCGCCGTACTCGGCGTCGATCTCGGCCGCCACGTCGCGCAGGCGATCGTCCACCTGCTCCTTCGTGTACAGCACCTGGGTCAGTTCCGCGGGGATCTGGGAGGCCTTCACCTGCTCAGCCTAACGCGGAACGGGGCGTCCAGGTCAGGCGCCCGTCCCGGCGGGCCACCCGGCCGCCCGGCACGTCGACCCCGCGTTGGCCGCGCCAGGCGGTGACCAGCCGCTCCACCGCGGCCACGTGCACGGCCTGCGCCTCGACCGCACCCATCCGCAGCAGCCAGGCGCGCAGCGCGCGGCGCCGCTGGCCGGGAGCGAGCCCGGCCAGGTGGGCGCAGTCTGCGGCGAGCGCGTCGGGGAACGGCGCGCGGGCGTCCAACTCCTCCGACGCCGCGCGGGCGATCTGGGCGGTGCGGGCCAGGGCCTCGGCGACGCCCGGGCCGAGCTCGGCCTCGAGCACGGGCAGCACGACGTCGCGGACGCGGACGCGCGCGAAGTGGCGGTCGGCGTTCATGGGGTCGTCCCACGGCGTGAGACCGAGCTCGTCGCAGCAGGCGCGCGTGGTGTCTCGGCGCAACCCGAGCAGGGGCCGGCTGAGATGGTCCCGCGCGGCCGCCATGCCACCCAGCGACGCGAGACCCGAGCCGCGCGCCAGGCCGAGCAGCACGGTCTCGGCCTGGTCGTCCAAGGTGTGGCCCAGCAGGACGCGTTCGTCGGGGGCGAGGCCCGCTGCGAGGGCGGCGTGGCGCGCTGCCCGGGCGGACGCCTCGGGCCCGGCCCCGTCGTGGCCGACGACGACGGGGACGGCGTGGGCATCGAGCCCGAACGCGGCCAGCGTGGCGACCACGCGGGCGGCCACGGCGTCCGACCCGGCCTGCAACTGGTGGTCGACGACGAGGGCCCGGGCGGGGGTGCCGCGGCGGGTCGCGACGTGGTGGGCGGCCCAGGCGAGCGCCAGGGAGTCCGCTCCCCCGGAGCACGCGACCAGCCAGGGGGCGGGGGCGAGGGCGTCCACCGCCTGCACGACGCGCAGCGTGGCCGGCCCCAGGGCGCGCCGGGCCATCAGCCGTGGACGCGGCGCACCCAGCGCGCGGGGTCGGCAATCTCGGCGGCGCTCGGCAGGTGCGCGGGGGCGTCGTAGGCGGCATTGAGTCCGTCGACGCCGACCCGACCGATGACGGCGCGGCAGAAGCGGGCGCCGTCGCGGTACTGGGCGAGCTTCACGTCCATGCCCAGCAGACGGTTGAGCACTGCGACGGCGCCGCCGCGGTGGCGCCGCGCCTCGAACGTGCGGCGGATGTGGGCGACCGTGGGCACGACGTCGGGACCCACGCGGTCCATCATGTCGTCGGCGTACCCCTCCAGCAGGGCCATCACGGCCCCGACGCGGGCGAACACCACGCGTTGATCGGGGCTCAGCGCGGCCTCGACGAGGCTGTGCGGGCGCTCGGGCCCGGCGGCGGCGTCCCCGTCGGCCAGCAGCAGGGCCATCTCGCCGATCAGGTGGTCGCGCAACCAGGGGGCGCGCGCGAACTGGAGGCGATGGGTCTGCTCGTGCAGGCAGACCCACAGCCGGAAGTCCCGGGGCCGGACGCCGAGCGACGCCTCCACCTTGGCCACGTTGGGTGCCACCAGCAGGAGCTGCGGCTCCGGCGCGAACGGCAACCACTGGCCGAGGATGCGGGTGCCCAACGCCGCCAGCACCGCCCCGAGCTGGGCGCCGTTCGCGCGGGCGGCGAGGCGCTCACGCAGGCCCTGCGGCGCGCGGTGCTCGGCGGAGGCCTCCGCCACCATCGCGACCGCCATGGTCACGTTCGCCTGGAGCCACGAGGCCCGGTCGACGATGCGCATGGGCCCCGCGGCGGTGGCGTCGAGCCGGGTGACGTCGGCCACGGGCTGCACCGACGCCGCGGCGGCCCGGCGCAAGGAGGACACGAGGGCGCGCGCCTGCGCCGGCGATCGGGCCGGGCCGGGGGGCATCAGTCGCACCCCGGTCGCGACGGCGGCGCCGGCGTCGACGTGCGGAACCGATCCCATGCCGCCCAGCGTAGGCGGGCCTGGCCGGGTCGACGCGCTCAGCAGCCGCAGGACGCGAGCGCCGCGCTCGCCGCGTCCAGCCAGGCGCGGGCCGAGGTCTGCCCCGCCCCGCCGGACACCATGAACGCGAACACCAGCGGATGGCCGTCGGCGGTCACCGTGTACCCCGTGAGGGTGTTGACCCCGCGGATGGTGCCGGTCTTGGCCCGCACGACGCCGCGGCCGGCGAGGGAATCGGGCGCGGTGTAGCGCTCCGCGAGCGTGCCGGTGACGCCGGCGACGGGCAACCCGGTGGCGAGGGCGCGGAGGTCGTCGCGGGCGATGCCCAGGGCCACCGCGCGGGCCAGCGCGTCCGGGCTCACCTGGTTCGTGCCGGCGATGCCATTGCCGTCGTGCACCACCATGCCGTCGGTCCACAGCCCGAGGCGCTGGAGCTCCTCGGCCAGGACTCCGGCGGCATCCGCCGGGGTCGCGGGGCGGCCGCGCGCCACCGCCACCTGCCAGGTGAGGGTTTCGGCGGTGTCGTTGTCGGAGCGGAGCAGCGATTCCCCCACCAGGGCGCGCACCGGCGGGGACTCCACGTGGGCGAGCTCGACGGCATCACCGGGCGTGGCCGCGGGGTTGACGGCGGTCACGGCGATGCCGGCCGACCTCAGGGCCTCGGCGAAGCGGGTGGCGGCGAAGCGCGCCGGGTCGGGGTCGCGCACGGCGCTCGCCGGGTCGGGGCGCGCGTGGTCGGCCGTCAGGGCGGTGATGGGCGCCACCGAGGTGGCGAAGATGTCGGGCCACTGTGGATTCCAGGCCGGGCCGCCGAAGCGCGTGGCGTCGAAGCCAAGGGCGACCGTGCTGATGCCGCGCGCCTGCAGCGCGGCCACCGTCGCCGCGGCCAGCTCCTGCAGCGAGGCCGGCTGGGGGTGGGTGTCCGCGGGGGCCGGGGCCGTGGTGAGCAGCGGATCTCCCCCGCCGCGGAGCACGACCGTGCCGGCGTCGGCGGTGAGGAGGGCCGTGGTCGCGAAGCGGGTCTCGGGGCCGAGCACGTCGAGGGCCACCACCCCCGAGAGCACCTTCATGCTGGACGCCGGCGTCCGCACCCCGTCGCCGATCCGGTGAATCTCGGCCCCGGTGCGGGCATCCAGCACGACGCCCACGATGTCGCCCCCGCCCGGGTTGGGGATCGCGGCCAGCCGGGCCGCGACGGCGGCGGGATTGGAGGTGTCTGGGTCGGGGGTGCCTGGATCGGGAACGGGGGTGGTGGGGACGGGGGTGGCGGGGTCGGAGGTGGGGGTGACGGAGGGGGGGGGGAGGACGGGGAGGACGGCGTGCGGGGCGTCGGCCACGGGACGCGCCGCCACGTGGCCGACGCCGACCCGGGGGTCGGTGTCGAGCGCCTGCGCCACGGGGAACCGGACCACCCAGACGGCCACGCCGACCGTGAGCACGGCGATCCAGGTGACGGTCGGCCAGACCCAGCCCCGGCGACGTGCCACGCGCACCTCCTGTCGTCACTCCCGGAGGTGACGCCGGGAGGGTGACCCCCATCCTGCCACCCGCTACGCTCAAACCTGTTCTGACCCACGAGCCGAAGGAACCCCGATGCGTCACGCGTTCGAACGTCCCAAGATGAAGCCTGAACTCCGCTTCGACGTGACCGTCGAGATCCCCAAGGGCACCAAGAACAAGTACGAGATGGATCACCACAACGGCCGGATCCGCCTCGATCGCACGCTGTTCACCTCCACGCAGTACCCGAACGACTACGGCTTCATCGAGGGCACCCTCGGGCAGGACGGCGACCCGCTCGACGCGATGGTGCTGCTGCCCGAGGCGACGTTCCCCGGGGCGCTCATCGAGTGCCGCGCCATCGGCATGTTCCGGATGCAGGACGAGATGGGCGGTGACGACAAGGTGCTGTGCGTGCCGATCGCCGACATCCGTCAGCAGGGACTGCGCAACCTCACCGACCTCGCCGACCTCGCGCTGCTGGAGATCGAGCACTTCTTCTCGGTGTACAAGGATCTCGAGCCCGGCAAGTCCGTCGAGGGAGCCGTCTGGGTCGCCCGCGAGGACGCGGAGAACGAGATCCGCGCCAGCTGGGATCGCGCCCGCGGCACCGACTTCGAGAACGAGTTCACCCCGCCCCAGGGCGGCGACGCCCGCGACACCATCGGCGGCCTCCACGACGAGAAGCCCGCGGAGGGCTGAGCACCGGCCCCCGGTGGGGCCGCGACACGCACGCTTGGGTCTCAAACTCCAGGTTTGGAGCCGGAGTTTGAGGCAGGAACCGGAGTGTGAGCAGGGCCGTCGGTTCCTCCGGAGTCAGCCTGATCTCGATCAGCTCAGCTCGTCTCACGTCGCGCATTCCCCTTGCACCTGGCGCACCCCGACCTCACGTGGCGCACCCTGAGCTCACGTGGCGCGCCCCGACCTCACATGGCGATGCGGGCCTCACCTGGAGGCCCGTCCAAGGCCCGCCACGTGAGTTCCGCTGCGCCTCGTGAGTTCCCCTGCGCCACGTAAGTTCCCCTGCGCCACGTGATCACTGAGCGCGCCACGTGATCGCAGGGCGCGCCATGTGGGGCCGACACCCCCGGCAGAGCAACCGCGACACCCACACCGGATCCGGACTTGCCGGTTGTGGACCCGAACACCATCCCTGGCTTCGACGCCAACGCAGCATGGGCCCCGCTGTCGGACGCCGCCGGTGCGACAAACCCGCCCGCCCCGAGGTCGCTGCCTGATCGGCTGGGTCCGGTGCACCTCGACGCGCTCGATTGTCAGCCCCAGCCCCTACCCTGAGGCAGTGACTGAGGAGGACACGATGACCCCACCACCCCTGGATCCTTCCGCCACCGGCGGAACACCATCGAGCCCGCGGGGCCCGGCGCCCGCCACCACCGCGTCCACCGATAGCACCGCGTCCGCAGCGACTCCCCAACCCCCGCTCTCCCGGCCGCGGCCCCGCCACGTGCTGGCGCACCTGTCCGACCTTCACCTCACCGGCGACGGCTCCCGCATCGACGGCGTGGTGGACGCCCGAGCCCGTCTCACCGCCGCCCTGGACGTACTCACCACCTGGGGTGTGCGCTGCGACGCATGGGTGTTCTCCGGGGA
Source organism: Propioniciclava soli (assembly GCF_038502305.1). Lineage (NCBI taxonomy): Bacteria > Bacillati > Actinomycetota > Actinomycetes > Propionibacteriales > Propionibacteriaceae > Propioniciclava > Propioniciclava soli. The sequence goes on along the minus strand of NZ_CP115965.1, from coordinate 523,326 downwards.
TCTCTCCGACGACGGCTCGCCGGCGTCCTACGCCTTCTTGGCCGAACAGGTCGGCGCCGCAGCGGCGACGGCAGGCGTCCGCGTGATCTGGGGCAACGGCAACCACGACGAACGCGCGGCCTTCCGGGCCGGCCTCGGGATCGGCGACGGCGTGGGACCTTCAGGTCTCATCCTGGGCGAGCACGACCTCCGCGGGCTGCGCGTGCTGACGGTGGACTCCAACGTCCCCGGGACGCCGGCGGGTCAGCTCAGCGATGAGGCCCTCAGTTGGCTCTCGGCCCGGCTCGAGCACCCCGCTGAGGCTGGCACCGTTCTCGTCGTCCACCACTGCCCGCTCCCCCAGCCCCAGGACGCCACTGAACTGTGGCCGCTCCGCAACCCCGGTGCCCTCGCCGAGGTCGTGCGCGGCACCGACACCCGCCTGATCCTCTCGGGCCACTTCCACCAGACGGGGTTCGGCACGGTGGCGGGCGTCCCGGTGGCCATGGCGTCCTCGCTGACCTACACCCAGGAGGTCGGCCTCAGCCCCGACCTGCGCGGCCAGGACGCCAACACCGGCTTCTCCCTGGTCGAGCTGTTCGAGGATTCCTTCGTCGTCACGGCCGTGCCCCTGGCCCGCGGCGAGGGCGTCCACCCCTCCATCAGCAGCGCGGACGCCCGCGCGCGACTCGCAGGCGCCGGGGATCAGCGCGGGTCTGACCCGGTGACCACCGGCTGACCGGCGGCGACCCAGCCCTGGGTGCCCTCGTCCACGGAGATCGCCAGGATGCCGTTGGCCTCCATCAGTTCGGCCATCGCGAGGCTGCGGCGGCCAGCGGCGCAAATGACGTAGACCTCGCGGCCCCGCGGCAGGTCGGCCAGGTGGGACGTGATGTCGCTCATCGGAGCGAACACCGCGCCCGGAACGTGGCCCTGCGCGTACTCGTCGGCCTCGCGCACGTCCACCACGACGGCGCCCTCGGCGTGGCGGGTGATGAAGTCGGTCAAGGGAATCTGCTGGGTCATGCCCCCATCCTGCCCGCTGGGGCGGCGGCTGGGTAGCATCGACGGATGCGCACGCTCACCGGGCTGCCGAAGGCGCACCTCCACCTGCACTTCACCGGGTCGATGAGCATTCCCACCCTGGTCACGCTCGCCAGCGGCCAGGGCGTCGAACTCCCCAGCGCGCTCGTGGACTCCGTCGCCCTCGAGGTGCCGGCCGACAAGCGCGGCTGGTTCCGCTTCCAGCGCTTCTACGACATCGCTCGCGCCGTGGTGAAGGGCGAGGACGCGCTGCGCACCGTCGTCCGGGCCGCCGCCGTCGAGGACTCCGAGGAGGGGTCGCGCCGCCTCGAGATCCAGGTGGATCCGACCTCGTACGCGGCCTCCGTCGGCGGGCTGCAGCCCGCCCTCGAGATCATCTGCGACGAGGCCCGGGTCGCGTCCGCCATCGCCGGGGTGCAGGTGGGGGTCATCGTCGCCGCCTCGCGCATCCGACACCCCTTCGACGCCCGGACGCTGGCCCGCCTCGCCGCCCGGCACGCCGGCCAGGGCCCCGGTGATGTGTGCGGCTTCGGCCTCAACAACGACGAGTGGGAGGGCGACACCGCTGAGTGGGACGGGGCATTCCGCATCGCCCGGCGTGCCGGTCTGCCCGGCGTGCCCCACGGCGGAGAACTGCGCGGCCCCGAGCACGTGCGCCAGGTCTTTCGCCACCTCGAACCGACCCGGCTGGGTCACGGCGTCCGCGCGACGGAGGATCGGGCCCTGCTCGACGAACTCGTGGCCGCGGGCGTCTCCTTCGAGGTGTGCCCGGCCTCCAACGTGCACCTCGGCGTCTACCCCGACCTGGGGGCCGTGCCCCTGCGCCGGTTGCTGGACGCCGGCGCCCGCGTCGCGCTCGGCGCCGACGACCCCCTGCTGTTCCTCTCCCGGCTCAACGATCAGTACGCCACCGCCCGCCACGTCCACGGCTGCACCGATGCCGAGCTCGCCGCGCTCGCGCGTGCCTCCATCGACGCGAGCTTCGCTGCCGACCACGACAAGCAGGCCTGGCGCACCGAGGTCGACACCTGGCTCGCGGACGAGCCAGACGCCGGGACCTGATCGCTCCACCCATCGTCACGCCCCCACCCACACCCGGATGCGCGGTCGGGCGGCGGCGTATCACGGACCGGCCTGCCGGCCTCCTGGGAGGTGTCACGAGATTCGTGACGCACACCACCGGAAGGAACCCACCATGAAGAGGATCACCGCTTGGGCCACCGCCCTGCTCATCGGCGCCGGCGTCTCGCTGCTCGGCGCCACGGCCGCCAACGCAGCCACGTTCGAGTGCCACGTGTTTCAGGACGGAACGGTCGTGTGCCGTCCCATGAAGGACGCCTCCGTCCAGGAGGACGCCTCCGTCCAGGAGTGAGCCCTCAGCGGCCGGCGGGCCGCGGGGTCCGGGCGTTGGCGTGCAGCTTGAGGGCCGACACGGAGGCCGATGACGGGTCGGTGAAGCGCCAGTCGCGCTCCCACGCCCGGGACACGTTCACGCGCGGCCCCCGGCCCACTGCGGTCGGCGGCGACCCGGCCTCCAGCCGGACGCGTCCGCCGCCCAACAAAGGCGCGCCGTTGTCGGCCGCGGCCAGGCCGAGCGCCCGGGTCAGGTTTCCTGGGCCACGGGCCAGCCACGCGTCCCGGACGCCCGGGCGCCGCTCGCGCGCTCGCTCCACCCCGGCGACGACCTCACCCGCGCGGACGAGCACCGCGCTCGCCACACCGGTCGGCCCGCAGACGATGTTGCAGCAGGCGTGGCCGTGCATCTGGTAGACGTACAGGTGGCCCGCCTCGCCGAACATGACCTCGTTGCGTCCGCTCGGCCCGCGCCACGCGTGGGACGCCGGGTCGTCGGCGCCCTCGTAGGCCTCCACCTCGACCAGCCGGACGCCCACGCCGTCGGCCCACAGCACGCAGCCGAGCAGCTCCGGCGCCACCTCGAGCGCACGCCGCGACACATCGGGCGGGACGGGCGCGTCCCCAACCCCCGCCCCCGGCCCCGCAGGGCCCGGAGCCAGCGGGTCCGACCTCACGCGGACGCCGCTGCCGGCGTCCCGAAGCGCACCTCGTTGCGGGCACGCGCCTTCGCGGCCTCGGTCTCGCGGTCCTTGGGCGGAGCGGCGGTGGACAGGGCGTCCAGCAGCCGTTGCGTCGCCGCCTCGACCTCGGCCACCGCAGCATCGAAGGCGGCTTGGTTCGCCTGCGACGGCTTGGTCATGCCGCTCACCTTGCGGACGTACTGCAGCGAGGCCGCCTCCACCTCCTCGGGGTGGGCGGGGGGCTCGAAGTTGAACAGCGGACGGATGTTGCGGCACATGCGCCCAGCGTGCCATGCCCCTGCGGCCCGGTCGAGGGCCCGGCGCGGCAACCGGCACCTCACCAGCCGCCGCCACCGCCTCCGCCGAACCCGCCGCCGCCGGAGAACCCCGACCCGCCCGAGGAGCCGGCCGTCGCCTGCGTCTGGTTGGCGACCGAGGCCTGCATCGCCGAGCTGAGGTTGCCCGACAGCGAGTTCAACGCGTTGCCGAACGAGGCGCCGTAGAAGAAGCCGGACGGGCCGATGTACCAGTCGTCCGGGGTGTACTGACCCCGGGCCGCCAGGTCGGAGAAGATCTTCACCCACCGGTCCGCGACGCCGAACACGATGGCGTACGGCAGGTAGCGCGAGAAGATGTCGATGCCCTCCTCGAAGCGGATCTGGTCGGCCTCGGCCGTCCGCAGGTACAACTCGAAGCCCTTGGCCTCGGCGAGCACCGCGGAGCCCTCGGCGGTGCGGCGTCCGAACCGATTGCTGAGCGCCATGACGAGCACACCGGTGATCAACAGCGCCAGCCCCACCAGACCCCAGCCGGCGGCGACCGCCAGGATCGCCCCGAGGATCACGCCGGCCACCGCGATGGCCACCCCGGCGAAGGCGGCGATCGTGCGGCTGTGGTTCGGCTGCTCGGCGAACCAGTGCAGGTCGCGCGTCACCCGGGCGTACAGCCGCCCGCGGGTGCCGGGCAGCAGGTCGTGGTAGCGCTTGTCCTCCAGCTCCTTCGTCGTGACCTGGTTGCCGGCGGAGAACAGCGTGTTGAGCACGTGCGCCTCGGGGCCGGTGAGGGGGTCGTCGGTGCGACGCTCGGTGAAACGCCAGCCCCGGCCGGCCTCGCTGATCTGGACGTGCCCGCGCACGGCGAGATCGATGATCGTGGCGGTGACGTCGACGTCGTCGGCCGTGGCATCCAGCAGGACGCCGACCTCGCCCGGGCGCGCGCCCTTGGGCGGGGTGAACGCCACGGTCACGGGCGCCTTGGCCAACGCGGCACCGACGGCGGCCTCCTGGCCGGGCGCGGGCCGGACGCCGGGCGTCAGGCCGAGATAGGCCTCGTCGCGGGCGCCCCGCCGCGTCCGCAGCAGCACCGCGCCCACGCCCAGCACCGTGAGGGCGGCCGTCACGAGACCGGTGGCGGGGGTGAGGGGGAACAGGTTGCCCGGGTGGTAGCGCTTCTCGAACACCGGCCCGGCTCCGACGAACGTGCCAGACGGGAAGCCTGCCACGGCCTGGAGACCCTCGCCGGGCTCCAGCAGGTCGTGGCTGTAGGTGGCCGTGGCGGCGGTGGCGTCGTGGGTGCAGGGCTCGGTGAACCCGGAGCCCCAGAAGCAGGCCGTCCGTTGGATGTTGGTCGGCCCCGAGAGCGTGAGGCTCACGTTGCGAAGCGGCACCTGCCACCCGGTGCCGACCACGTTCCAGTTCACCTCGTCCAGCCCGCTCGTCGCCTGCTGGGGCGCGATGAGCCCGCGCGCCGTGTACTCGAGGCGGTAGTTCTGGACGCCGCCGACCTCCACGTCCTCATCCCCGATACGGACGAGCAGCGAGCCGTCCTCGTGCGAGGTCTCGACGTCGGTGGGAGCGCCGGTGCTGCTGGTCACCTCGCCCAGGTCGTAGCTCACCCTGCGCCAGACGTCGGGGTTCCCCTCCACGCGTTGTTGTTCGACGAGCGCCACGAAGGGACCGTGGCCGGGCTCATCGGCGAAGTCGAAATCGAGGTCAACCGTGACGTGGGCCGTCCCGTCGGCGTCCACGCGGGCGGTCACGTCGTACCGGTTGATGGCCCAGTTGTCCTCGTCGGCACGGGCGGTCGCAGGGGCACCCGCGAACACGAGCAGCCCGAGGACGGCGGCGAGGATGCCCAGGACGGTGGCGCGCAGGGTGCGGGTCATGCGTCCACGGTAGACCAGCCCTCCGACAGTCCGCGTCCGACTCCGGTTTCGTCGAAGGTCTCGACCAGGCCGTACTGTCGGAGGCCTGATCTAGGGTGGCCCCATGGGCATCGAACGCTTCTCCGACGAGGGAATCCGGCGCGTGCTGTGCGTCGTCGCGCACCCTGACGATCTCGAGTACGGCGCCTCCGCGGCCGTCCACCACTGGACGAGCGCCGGCATCGAGGTCGCGTACCTGTTGTTCACCTCCGGCGAGGCCGGCATGCAGGCGCCGCCGGAGGAGGTGGGGCCGCTGCGTGCGGCCGAGCAGCGCGAGGCGTGTGCCGCGGTCGGCGTCGAACGCCTGACGATCCTCGACCATCCCGACGGCGTGCTGCAGCCCTCGCTCGACCTGCGCCGCGACGTCGCCCGCGAGGTGCGCACGTTCCGCCCCGATGTCGTGCTCACCACGACGTGGGCCGACGAGGCACCCTGGGGGCTCAACCAGGCCGACCACCGCGTCGCGGGCCTCGCCGCCGTCGACGGCGCCCGCGACGCCGGCAACCCCTGGGTCTTCCGCGAGCTGGTGGATCGGGAGGGTCTCGAGCCGTGGCACGTCTCCCGCCTCGTGGTCGCCGGCGGCTCCCCGCTGAGCCACGGCATCGCCGTGTCGGACGCCGACGTGGCCGCCGCCGTCGCCTCGCTCGCGGCCCACCGGGCCTATCTCGCCGACCTCCCGGACCATCCTTCCCCCGACGAATTCCTGCCGGAGATGTTGGCCGGGCAGGGCCGTGAGCTGGGCACCGACCATGCCCTGCTGGTGCGCGTGCACGACCTCTGAGGGGAATGGCGGCCGGGCCCGCCCGCGCAAGCGGGCGAGAGGGCCGTGTGACGGGGGTGTGACAATCGCATGGCGGGTGTGTGAGGGCCGGCCGATTCGGCCCCGGACGCTCCTAGCATCCCGCCATGGGAACGTTCACCACCGATCTCGCGACGCTGCGCCGCCGGGCGCGCAGCGGGGACGTGGTGCGTCCCGCCGCCTGTGCCGCGCAGATCCAGCACCTGCGCCAAGCCGTGCGCTTGGAGCTGGGCGTCTGCCTGCCCCGCTCCTACGCCTCCTTCCTCGCCGAGTGCAACGGCTTCAGCGTGGGTGGATTCCACGTCCTCGGGGTGGACGCCGAGATCGCGGCCGACACCTCCCCGCTCGCCGCCGCCGGTTTCGCCGGCTGCCTGGCCACCAACCGGGCCCACGAACGGGCCCGCCTGACCACCCGCCTGCCCCACCGCTTCCTCGTCGTCGCCGCCAACCGCGACCACGTCTGGGGAATGAAGGAGGAGGGGTCGTTCTGGCAGATCGAGGCGCTGACCCGCCGCGAGGTGCAGCGTTACGCCGACGGGGACGCCATGCTCCACGCCCTCGCTCGCGGCGAGGCGTGCCTGGAACGGATCTGACGGCGCCGCGGTCGGCCGCCGACCCGGCGCGGCGTCCGGTCTCAGCTCGGGAGTGGCCCGAGGCCGCACTCCGGCTTGTTGCGGATGGCGGCGGCGAGGACGGCGGCGTGGCGCCCCTCGACCGCGGGGAGGGCGTCCTCGGGGAAGAAGCCGACCTCGGTGTTCTCCCCATCGGCCGGGGCCGGCTCGCCCGAGACGTAGCGGCAGCGGAACGTGAAGTTGATGTACTGCGTCTGGTCGCCGTTGGCGTACGTGACCACGTCCGTCACATCGACCCACACCAGCCGTTCGATCTCGGCGACGACGTCGGCCGCCTCGGCGACCTCGCGGAGGGCAGCATCGCCGGGGTGTTCCCCCGGATCGATGATGCCGGTCACCGGCGTCCAGGAGCCGTTGTCGGCGCGGCGGGCCAGCAGCCATTCCGTACCAGCGTCGGTCTCACGGTGGACGCAGGCCGTCACCCCCGAGAGCCACAGCGGCATCGTCCCGATCTTCTCGCGCAGGTCGATGATGAAATCGGGCGTGGCCATGCGGAACTTCCCCTCGGGCGACGATGCGAGCCATCCCTCGGACGCCGCCGGTCACGGCTCCCCGCGGGACGCTCGCGGCAACGCTCTGCACCCTACCCGCCGGGCTTCGGGCGGGCCCGCCGTGCGCGGCGTCCGCCCTGCCCGGAGCATCCACAGGTGCCGCACAGCCGGCGCGCAGGTTCGCACCCTAGCGTGGGGGATGTCAGCACACACCACAGGAACAAGGACCCGTGATGAGCCCCCTGTTCTCCCGACCGACCCGCCCGTTCCCGCCGGCCTCCGAGCATGAGGGCCAGCCCACCACCGACACCGATCGCACGTACGAGGGCCGCCGCCTCACCCGCCCCCAGGAGGAGCTGGTGGACCAGGGGCTCACCTTCGACATCGCCACCTTGGCCACCCGCCGTCGCTTCCTCGGTGTCATCGGCGCCGGAGCGGCGACCACCGTCCTGGCTGCGTGCACGAGCGGCACCACGGCCACGACGACCACTGCGGGAACGTCCACCGCGCAGACCACGACCACCCCGGACGCCACGGCGAGCACGACCGCGTCCAGCACCGATGAGGAGATGCCGACCGAGACGGCCGGCCCCTACCCGGGGGACGGCTCAAACGGCCCCGACGTCCTCGACATCACCGGGGTCGAGCGCAGCGACATCCGGTCGAGCATCGACGGCAACGGCGTCGCCGCCGGGGTGACGGTCACCCTCACGATGAACATCATCGACATGGCCAACGACGACGCCCCCTTCACCGGTGCCGCTGTGTACCTGTGGCAGGCGGACGCCTTGGGCCAGTACTCCATGTATTCCGACGCCGTCACCGAAGAAACCTATCTCCGCGGCGTCCAGGTGGCCGGTGCCGAGGGAACCGTGACCTTCACCACGATCTTTCCCGGGTGTTATGACGGACGCTGGCCCCACATGCATTTCGAGGTCTTTCCCGATGTCGCCTCCATCACCGACGCGACCAACAATGTCCTCACCTCGCAGATTGCCATGCCGGAGGACGAGTGCTCGGCGGTGTACGAGGATTCCCGCTACACCGAGTCGCCGGCCAACTTCGCCAACGTCACGCTCGCGACGGACAACGTGTTCTCCGACGGGTGGGACATGCAGCTGCCCACGATCAGCGGCAGCGTGGCGGACGGGTACACCATGAGCATCGACGTACCCATCGACACCACGACCGAGCAGGAGGCTGCGAGCGCTCCCGCCGCCGGCGGCGGTCCCGGCGGTGACGGAACCCCGAGGGGCACCCAGCCGTGAGAGGCGTCCCGGTGCCCTGAGGGCACCGGGACGTCGCACGTCTCAGGGTGACACGCGCCTTCCTCAGGGCGACAACTTCTCCCCGGGGGACGCGACCGGTCCGGCCGGCGCGGCCAGGGGCTGCAACCGGTCGCGATACCGGCGGGCGGCGTCCAGATCGGCCGGGGCCGGTTCCGCGACAAACAGGTTCACCGCGTGGGAGGGCATGAAGAGAGCCACCTAGCAGATTCGAACTGCTGACCTACGCATTACGAGTGCGTCGCTCTACCAACTGAGCTAAGGTGGCGCGGCCCGCCGGGCCGGTGCACAACTATAGCCGTGAGGTCGCCCCGGGTGAAACCGGGGCGAGGTGGCGACGGGCGTCAGGCGCAGCTCGTTCCCTCGCCGGGCACCGCCGCGTCGGCCAGGAGCCCCACGACCACGGCGTCCACGCACGCCGAACCGCGCCGGAACGCCACGTGACCGTGGCCGGGTGCCTCGACGAGCACCGATCCGGGCAACGCCGCGGCCAGCTCCTGCGACCAGGGGAATGGCGTCACCGGGTCGCCGGGGGCGCCGATGACCACCACCTCACCCCCCGGTGTGGCGGGCAGGGGCAGCGGCTCGGCCGGAGCCGCCGTCCACCCCACGCACAGGAACGGCGAGCCCATCGCGTGACCCAGGATGGGCGCCACGGCCTGCTCGTCGGCCCACCGCTCCTGCGCGAGCGTGGCGGAGCGCACGTCGTCGTCGGCGCAGTACGTGGCAGTGAACCCGGCCAGCATGCTCGTGTGCGTGCCGTCGGGGCGGCGTCCGGTCTGGGCGTCGGCCGCCTGCAGCAGCGGCGCGCCGTCGCCCGCCTCGGCCGCGGCGAGGGCGTCCGCCAACGTCGACCAGCCGCCCTCGCCGCTACCGAGGATCGTCACGATCCCGCTCGTGGCGAGGCTCTGGGTCAGGGTGCGGTCTCCCACGGCCAGCGGGGTGGCGTCCAGGTCGCCCAGCAGGGCAGCGACGCGAGCCGAGGCGTCCGGGCCGAGGGGGCAGCCGGACGCCGCGCACCACGCCGAGAACGCGGCCAAGCCGCTCTCAAAGGCGAACGCCTGCGGCACGCCCGGCGGACGCCGCGGCTCGACGCCGGCGTCCAGCACCAACCGGCCAACGCGGTCGGGGTACAGCGCCACATAGGCCGCGCCGATCGCGGTGCCGTAGGAGGCGCCGTAGTAGGTGAGCCGCTCCTCGCCGAGGGCCTCGCGGAGCAGATCGAGATCCGCCGCGGTGTCACGGACGGACAGGTGGTCGATCAGGTCACCCGTCAGGTCACGGCAGGCGCGGGCGAACGCCGCGTTGCCGGCTGCCAGCGCGTCGACCTCCTCGGGGCTGTCGGGCGACCCGTCGAGCCCCAGGTACGCGTCCGCAGCCGCGCCAGAGGGGCATTGGGCCGGGGTGGAGGCACCGATCCCGCGCGGATCCCAGCCCACGATGTCGTAGCCCTCGAGACCGGCCGTCGGGAAGCCGGCTGCGAAGGTCCGGCCCGAACCACCCGGCCCGCCGGGGTTGACGAACAGCGTGCCCACGGCGGGCTGCCGGCTGGCGGGGACGCGCGTCAGCGCCAGCGTGATCGCGGGTCCGTCCGGGGCGGCGTGGTCGAGCGGAACGTCCACCGCAGCGCACTCACCGTAAGAACACGGCTCCCACACCGGCGTGGGGGCGGATGCCGCGGGCTCGGCCGAGGGCGTGGGTTGCTGGCTGGCCGGGGTATTGGGTTGGGATGCCGGCTGGGGCGAGGTGCCGGTACACCCCGCAACCGCGACGAGCGCGGCCACCAGGGCCGCGCTCGTGCGTGCCCGCAGCGCGGGCACCGGATCAGACCTCGCGCGCTTCGCGCTCGGCGGCACGCCGGGCGCGGAAGCCGCGATCGACAGCCCAGCCGCCACCACCGGTGAACAACAGCAACACCCCGACCGCCGCGAGCAGCAGCTCCAGCTCGCCGGTGAAACCGGATTCACCAGGGACGAACGGGTTCCAGCTGCCCCACAGCACGAACGCGAGGGCCCCGCCCGCGATCAGCAGCACGCCGAGGCCAGCGATCCGGGTCATCAGGCCGAACACGAGCGCGATCGCGATGGCCACCTCGGCCGCGCCGATCACGATGGCCATGATCGAGGGGTACGGAATCATCGTCTGGCCGATCATCGCCGTCGTGCCCGGCAGGTTGAGCAACTTCTGGACGCCGTGCACGCCCATGATGGCCGCCACGACGAGGCGGAGCAGGAACAGCCCGAGCGAGGGGCCGAAGCGGTCCGTGCTGCGGCGGGTGACGATGCGCTCGGTGACGACCTGCTCCGTGACGACGGGTGCCACACCAGCCGCCTCCGAGCGCTGGGCGGCGAGCCCGGGATCGGGCTGGGGGGCGGGCGCCAGGGCGGCCAGCCGCGCCTCACGCCGGGCGTTGCGCTCCGCCTGCAGCCGCTCCCGCTCGGCGCGAACAGACTCGCTGCTCGCGTGCGGCACCGCACCGGCACCGGCAACCGCCGGGGCGACGTCGCCCTCCCCCGCGGGAACCGACGCCGCCGTGGCGCCCCCCTCGCTGCGGTAGAACGTGTCATCGCGGTCGTCCCACACGGGCTGGTCGTCCAGGCTCCGCGGCTCGTGGTCGCGATGGTCGGGGTCGTCGCCCTGTGGGGCGGCGTCCTCGAACGTCCCGTGCGCGTGCGCGCCGGCGTGGGCGTCGCGCTCGTCCCGGAACGCATCGGTCATGGCGTATTCCTGGGTGGCGTCGGAGTCCTGGTGCTCACGCGGCGTCTCGGCATACTCACTCTCGTACGTCACGTGCGATTCATCGCCGGGCTCGTACGGGCTGGCGGGGTGGCGTTCGTCGGCCATGGGGAAGTCCTTCGCTGCGGGTCAGAAGCCTTTCCATCGTCCCAAACGTGGGCGGCGATCCCCCGCAGCGACACGGCCGGTCAGGGGGCATGCAGGCTGATCATCAACGACTCCAGCGCCAGCTGGGGGGCGACGTTGGTCTCGAGAGCTTCGCGACAAGCCAGGATGGCGTCCAACCGCCCAATCGTCTGCACCGGGGTGCTGCGCCCGGCGAGGGCCTGCAGATCGGTCAGCAGATCGGCGTTGATCAGGCGCGCGGTGCCGCCGGTCTGCAGCGCCAGCACGTCCCGGTAGTAGCTGGTGAACTCCGTGAGCACCCGGTCGAGCGCGTCACGCTGCAACCGCTTCGTGCGCGCCTTCTGCTGCTCCTCCAGGTCCTTCAGTGCGGCGGCCGCATTGCGGGGCCTGGTGCCACGGGTGCCGACGCCGAGCGCCTCGGACAGCTCGGCCTTCTCGCGGGCGTCCACGTCCTGGGTCGCCTGCCCGGCCTCCTCGCTCGCGGCGTCGACGACGTTGGCCGCGGCCTGCAGGCACTCCCCCAGCGTCGTCAGCGCGGCGGGGATGCGGAGCACCTCCGCGCGGCGGCGGCGCGCGTCCTCATTGCGGGCCAGCACGCGGGCCCGCCCGATGTGCCCCTGGGCCACGCGGGCGGCGTGGGCGGCCATCTCGTACGGGATGCCGTCCCGGCGCGTGAGCAGTTCGGCGACCGCCTCGTCCGAGGGCGTCGCCAGCTCCACGCGGCGGCACCGTGAGCGGATGGTGACCACCACGTCGTCCGGGGTGGGGGCGCAGAGCACCCACACCGTCCTGGCCGCGGGTTCCTCGACGGCCTTGAGGAGCGCGTCCGCGCCGCGCTCGGTGACGCGGTCGGCGTCCTCCACCACGATCACCTGGGCCCGCCCCAGGGTGGGCGACATCGCGGCGCGTCGCACCAGTTCGCGCACGTCATCGACACCGATCGAGAGCTGCTCGGTGCGCACGAGCGTGACGTCTGGGTGCGCGCCGGACAACGCGGTGCGGCAGGCGCGGCACTCCCCGCACCCGCCCCGCTCGCACTGCAGCGCTGCGGCGAACGCCTTCGCCGCGTTGGAACGCCCGGAACCGGGCGGGCCGGTGACGAGCCAGGCGTGGGTCATCGCGTGCCGCTCGCCCGCGACGGCGCGCCGCAAGGTCTCCACGGCCCGCTCCTGCCCCACGAGCTCGGCCCAGACGCCCTCCCCGACCGGTGGCGTGGCGGTTGGTGTGACCGTCGATGTGCTCATGTGCTGAGTCTGCCGGGGGCGTCCGACAGTTTCGGGTCGGACGCCGCCCGGCCGGACGCGTCCGGGCCGAGCAGTGCGGCGACGCGCACGCGGACGGCGTCCGCGATGGCCTCGCGGGAGTCGCGCGCGGGCAGGACGAGGTAGCGGGCGGGGTCGCGCTCCGCGAGGGCGAGGAACCCGGCGCGGACGCGGGCGTGGAAGTCCCCGCCGGCGGCCTCCATGCGATCGGCGTCCGCGATGCCGGCCAGGCCGAGGGTGGGGTCGAGGTCGAGCAACACGGTGAGATCGGGGCGCAGGTCGTCGGTGGCCCAGCGATTGACGCGTTCGACCTCCGCCAACTCCAGGACGCGGCCGGCCCCCTGGTAGGCCAGGGTCGAGTCGACGTAGCGGTCCGACACGACGACGGCCCCGCGCGCGAGGGCGGGCCGGACGAGGGCGTCCACGTGCTGGGCCTTGTCTGCGGCGAACAGCAACGCCTCGGCACGCGGTGAGAGGTTCTCGGTGGCGCGGCTGAGGAGGATGCGGCGAATCTGCGCATTGACCGGGCCGTCCCCGGGCTCGAAGGTGCGGACGACCTCACGTCCCCGGCTCGTGAGCCAGGCGGTCAGCAGCTCGGCCTGGGTCGACTTGCCGACGCCGTCGCCGCCCTCGAACACGATGAAGATGCCCCGCACGCAGGCCATCCTAAGCTCACGAGGGGGAAGGAATGTCGGTGCGGGGGTGTTCACTGGTTGAGGGCTGGTTCGCACGGCCAGCCGGACCCGATTCGAGAGGACCCATCGATGACGCACTCGCAGACCACGGGCGGCGCACCCGCCGAGAGCGATGCCCATTCCCTGAGTGTCGGACCCAACGGCCCACTCCTGCTCCACGACGTCCACCTCGTCGAGACGCTCGCCCACTTCAACCGCGCGAACGTGCCCGAGCGGCGTCCGCACGCGAAGGGCGCCGGGGCATTCGGCCGGTTCACGGTGACGCAGGACGTGTCGCGGTGGACGAAGGCCGCCGTCTTCGCCCCCGGCACCGAGACGAAGACGCTGCTGCGCTTCTCGACCGTCGCGGGTGAGCTCGGCTCCCCCGACACCTGGCGCGACGTCCGCGGCTTCTCGCTGCGGTTCTACACGACCGAGGGCAACTACGACCTCGTCGGCAACAACACCCCGATCTTCTTCGTGCGCGACCCGATGAAGTTCCCGCACTTCATCCGCAGCCAGAAGCGGCTGCCCGACAGTGGCCTGCGCGACGCCACCATGCAGTGGGACTTCTGGACGCTGTCGCCGGAGTCCGCACACCAGGTGACCTATCTCATGGGTGACCGTGGCCTGCCGCGAACGTGGCGTCACATGAACGGCTACGGCTCGCACACCTACCAGTGGGTCAACGAGGCGGGCGAGCGGTTCTGGGTGAAGTACCACTTCCACACCCAGCAGGGGATGGAGTTCCTCACCAACGACGAGGCCGAGGCCGTGGCCGGCGGCGACGCCGATTACCACCGGCGCGACCTGTTCGACGCCATCAAGCGTGGTGAGCTTCCGAAGTGGACGATGTCGGTGCAGGTGATGGGGTACGAGGAGGCCAAGACCTACCGCATCAACCCGTTCGACCTCACCAAGGTGTGGCCGCACGAGGACTTCCCCCTGCACGAGGTGGGCGTCCTGGAGCTCAACGAGAACCCCACGAACTTCTTCGCCCAGATCGAGCAGGCGGCGTTCGCGCCGTCGAACATCGTGCCGGGCATCGGGTACTCCCCCGACAAGATGCTCCTCGGCCGGGTGTTCGCCTACGCGGACGCCCACCGCGCCCGGGTCGGTACGAACTTCCACCAGCTGCCGGTCAACCAGCCGCTCGGTGTCGAGGGCGGCATCGAGGGGGCCAACCACTGGATGTTCGAGGGCAACATGACCTACCACCACAGCGGTGACCAGCCCGTCTACGCCCCGAACTCCTTCGGCCGCTCGTACTCCGAGTGGCAGGGCGAGGTAGCCGAGGGCTGGGAGTCCGACGGTGCGATGGTGCGCGCCGCGTACACGCTGCGGGAGGACGACGACGACTTCAGCCAGCCCGGCAAGCTGGTGCGTGAGGTCTTCGACGACGCGGCGCGCGACCGGCTCGTCGAAACGCTGACTGGGCAGCTCAAGGCGATCACCGACGAGGGGGTTGCCGACCGCTTCATGTGGTACTGGACCTCCATCGACCCCGGCGTCGCCTCGCGCGTGCAGGCCAACGTCCAGGGCTGACCTGCTTGCCCCGGGCGCGACCCGCAGATCGCGTCCGGGGCTGAGGTTGGCCAGAGCGGCCCCCACCCGGTTTCGGGTGGGGGCCGTTGGCGTGGGGGGTGTGCGCTGGGCCGTCTTGCTGGGAGTGGCTCGGCGACGATGGCGAGCGCCGTGGCGGCCCCCCACCTGGCGGAGTGCCGTGCACGTGGCGTACCTGAACCGCACGTGGCGCAGTGCAGCTCACGTGGAGGGCCTTGCACGGGCCGCCAGGTGAGCTCCACTGCGCCACGTGGGCGGCCGGTGCGCCACGTGGGTGGCCGGTGCGCCAGGTGGGGTGGAGGTGCGCCAGGTGGCGTCGAGGTGCGCCACGCGCCCCGTCCATCATCACGATGCCCTCGCGAGACGATCACCGGCCGGTGCCGGCGCCTCGACGACGAGGGTGCCCGTCCGTCCTGTGACCCGGTCGCCTCCTCGCCGTCTAGGGTCGAGGTGTGCACATCTTCGTGGTGTCCTGCACCTTGGTGAATCCGTCCGGTGAGTTGCTCGTCGTCCGCAAGCGGGGGACGTCGGTGTTCATGCTGCCCGGTGGCAAGGTCGAGGCCGGTGAGACCCACCTCGCCGCGACCCTGCGGGAGGTGCGCGAGGAGGTGGGTCTCGACCTCGAGGCGGACGCCGTCGCGCTGCTCGGCACGTGGTCGGCGCCGGCGGCGAACGAGCCGGGGTGGACGATCACCTCCGACGTCTTCACCGCTCCCCTGCCGGGTGAGCCACGGGCCTGCGCAGAGATCGATGAGATCGCCTGGGTCTCGTTGGACGCCGACCCGGGCGCCGGCGTCCCCCTGGCGCCACTGCTGACCCAGCATGTGTTGGCGGCCCTCGGGCGGCGCACCGGGCCCCGCGACACGCTCACTTGGGGCTCAAACTCCGCCTCCGGAGGCGGAGTTTGAGCCCCAAGTGAGCGTGTCGGCGCAGGCCAGCACCCGACCCACCCCCCAGGTAAGCTCTCCAAACCACGAATCGATGAAATCCACCGGAGGGACGCCGTGTCGCTGCGACGCCAGGAGAACGCACAGATCTACTTTGAGAAGCGCTTCTTGAGCAGTTCAGGTCGGGTCGTGTTCAGCGCCTCACCCCAGCGCAATTTCGAGGTCGGCCTGATGACGCGCGACGAGTTCAACCGCTACATGTCCCAGCAGCAGACCTACCCGGTCAAGATCGGCTCCTGGGGTGATCGCTCCTACTGGATGTTCGAGAACCGCTTCTACTGGGACAACGACGGCCTGACCGCCGCGGGCGTCCACGCGCTGCTGGTGACGCGCCGCGAACAGCAGGAGCGCCGCGTCCGTCACGCCCAACAGAGCGTCGCTCAATCGAGGACGTCTCCCCCGCAACGTCGATCCGCGATCCCGGACGACGTCAAGCACTACGTCTGGAGCCGCGACGGTGGACGCTGCCGCGCCTGCGGCTCCGACGTGGAACTGCAGTTCGACCACGTCATCCCCGTTTCCCGGGGTGGCTCGTCGAACGCCGAGAATCTCCAAGTGCTGTGCGGCCCCTGCAACCGCCGCAAGCGGGCCGGCCTCACCGTCACCTGACCGGCGCCACCAGCGTCACCGGCGCTATCCCGCGCGCGGAGGCGTCCAGACCTCGGCCTCACTGTCGTCGGGGTAGTAGTGCCCGGACGGGATCGTCTGCAGCTCGATCAACGTCCCCCAGGGTGCCCGCACGTAGACGCTTCCGTTGCCGGGGGTGTCCTCGTAGCGGCTGTTGGGGTGCACGGCAGAGAGTGCCTGACCGCCGGCGTCCACCAGCCGACGCAGCGAGCCCTCGATGTCATCCACATAGAAGGACAGGTGGTTGAGCCCCAGGTCGGCCAACCCGACCGCCGCTCGCTGAGGGCCCTCGATCTCGAACAGCTCCAGCGACGGGCCGGTTCCGGCCACGATCATGCGCTGCCGGCGGATCTTGGCCCCCGGGGGCAATCCCAGCTGCTCCTCGGTCTGCGCCCCGCACCGCGGCTCGTCGTCGCGCGTCAGACCGTCGTAGGCCACCTTCGCGCCCAACCCGGCCTTGAAGAACCGCGTCGCCTCCTCCAGGTCCGGCACCGTGATGCCGATGTGGGTGATTCCGCGGGGCAGGGCGTCAGTCATGGCCGCATCGTACGTCCGCGGACCCAACAGCGGCGACACGCTCGATGTGGTCTCAAACTCCGCCTCCCAAGGCGGAGTTTGAGACCGAAGTGAGCGTGTCGGCGCCCCCCTGGCGCCCCGCTGGCGCCCCGCTGGCGCCCCTACGCCGCCGCGGAGGCTACTTCTTCGTCGTCCGGCGACGGGTGGTGGTCTTCTTGGGGGCCGGGCCCTTGGCACGCTTCTCCGCCAGCAACTCGGCGGCGCGCTCCAGGGTGATGTCCTCCACCGAGTCCACCTTGCGCAGCGTGGCGTTGAACTCGCCGTCGGTCACGTACGGCCCGAAGCGGCCGTCCTTCACCACCACCGGTTTCCCCGACGCCGGATCGGCCCCCAGCTCCTTCAGCGGGCCAGCCGCGGCACGGCGTCCCCGGGTCTTCGGCTCGGCGAAGATCGCGGTCGCCTGCTCCAGCGTGACCGTGAACAGCTCCTCCTCCGTGGCCAGCGAACGCGAGTCGGTGCCCTTCTTCAGGTAGGGCCCGTAACGACCGTTCTGGGCCGTCACCGGCTCGCCGTCGATCTCACCGACGACGCGCGGCAGGCTCATCAGCCGCAGCGCGTCCTCGAGCGTCACCCCGTCCAGCGTCATGTCGGAGAACAGCGACGCCGTGCGCGGCTTGGCCGCCTTCGGCGCGTCCTCGTCCAGCACCTCGGTGACGTAGGGGCCGAAACGCCCGTTCTTGGCCACGACGCGGTGCCCCGAGTCGGGGTCGACGCCGAGCTCGCGCTCCATGCCGGCCGGGGTCGCCAACAGCTCCAGGGCCTTCTCGACCGTCAGTTCGTCAGGAGCCAGGTCGTCGTCCACGTTCGCGCGGCGCCCCTCGGCGTCCTCGATGTAGGTGCCGTAACGGCCGACGCGCACCGCGATGCCGGAGTCCTGCCCGGCCACCGGGTGGAACGTCGAGAGCATCCGCGCATCGATGTCACCCAGCTCGCCGACGAGCTTCTCGAGCCCCTCGTAGCCCTCCGAGCCGTAGTAGAAGTCCTTCAGCACGTCGAGGCGCTGGGCGTCACCGGCCGCCACCTCGTCCAGGATCTCCTCCATCTGCGCGGTGAACTGGTAGTCCACCAACCGCGAAAAGTGCTCCTCGAGCAGCCGTGTCACCGCGAACGCCAGCCACGTCGGCACCAGCGCCGAGCCCTTCTTGTACACATAGTCACGGCTCGTGATCGTCCGGATGATCGACGCGTACGTCGAGGGACGGCCGATCTCCAGCTCCTCCAACTTCGCCACCAGCGACGGCTCGGTGTAGCGCGACGGCGGACGGGTGTCGTGGGCCTCGGCCGTCACGTCCTCCACCGCCAACGCGGCGCCGGACGCGAGCTGCGGCAGCCGCGCGGTGGCGTCGTCGGAGTCGTCGCCCTCCTCGGTGCCGGCCACGTAGGCGCGCAGGAACCCCGGGAACGTGATCGTCCGCCCGGACGCCGTCAGCGTCGCATCGCCGACCGACACCAGTTCGCCGGAGGTGACGTTCGCCACCTCGACCGGCTCCCCCAGGTTCGCCGTCATCGTGATCGTCACCGTCTGGCCCTCGGCGTCACGCATCTGCGAGGCGATCGTCCGCTTCCAGATCAGGTCGTAGAGGCGGTAGGCATCACCCGCCAGGCCTGTCGCCTGCGGCGTCCGGAACTGGTCACCGGCCGGCCGGATCGCCTCGTGCGCCTCCTGGGCGTTCTTCACCTTCGAGGTGTACGTGCGCGGCTTCTCGGGCAGGAAGTTCGCCCCGTACAGCTCGGTCACCTGGGCCCGGGACGCCGCGATCGCCGTCCCCGAAAGCGTCACCGAGTCGGTACGCATGTAGGTGATGAAACCGCCCTCGTAGAGCTCCTGGGCCACCGACATCGTCCGCTGCGCGGTGAACCCGAGCTTGCGGCCCGCGTCCTGCTGCAGCGTCGTGGTGCGGAAGGGCGGGTAGGGACGCCGCGTGTACGGCTTGGCTTCCACCCCATCGACCACCACGGACGCCGCGCGCAGCCCGGACGCCAGCGCGTCGGCCCCCGCCAGGTCGAGGTGCAGCGCCTGCTTGGCGGTGAGCTGACCACCGGCGTTGAAGTCGCGGCTGCCGGCGATGCGCAGCCCGGCGGCCGCGCTGACGCGGGCGCTGAACTGGCGCGGGTCGGCGTCCGGCCCCGCATCGAGCAGAGCCGTGAGGTCGGCGTAGTTGGCCGAGCGGAACGCCATGCGCTCGCGCTCGCGGTCGACCACCAGGCGCGTCGCGACCGACTGCACCCGGCCGGCCGACAGCTTGGGCATGACCTTCTTCCACAGCACGGGGCTGACCTCGTAGCCGTAGAGACGGTCGAGGATGCGGCGGGTCTCCTGGGCGTCGACGAGATCGGTGTCGAGGTCGCGCAGGCTGTCGGCCGCCGCGCGGATCGCCTCGGGCGTGATCTCGTGGAAGACCATGCGCTTGTACGGAACCTTCGGCTTGAGCTCCTGCAGCAGGTGCCACGCGATGGCCTCGCCCTCGCGATCCTCATCGGTGGCGAGGATGAGTTCGTCGACGCCCTTGAGCTTCTCCTTCAGGTCGCGGATAGTGGCCTTCTTCTCGGGGGAGACGACGTACAGCGGCTCGAAGTCGTCCTCCACGTTGACGCCGGTGCGCGCCCACTTCTGTCCCTTGTACTTGGCGGGCACCTCGGCCGCGCCCGTCGGCAGGTCGCGCACGTGCCCGCGGCTCGACTCGACCACGTAGGAGGTGCCGAGAACCTGGGTGAGGGTGCGCGCCTTGGTGGGTGACTCGACGATCACGAGGCGGCGATGCGCTGCGGTGGCCACGTCCTGCTTTCCTTCTGGGTGGGCGGAGGCCGTCCGGCACCCGCCAGAATCGGATGCTAGCGGTTCCGGGCAAGGTCCCACGCCACGGCCGCGACGTGGCCGGTGCCTAGACTGGGCCCGTGACCCCGCCCTGGCCCGCCCCGCCACCGCCGGTGGTGCGGCGTCCCGAGCCGCGCCGGACGCCGACCGTGACCGTCTTCGCGCGGGCCGTGCTGGCCCTGCTGCTCAGCCTGTCGGTGGCGTTCGTCGGGGTGGTGTCGCTGCGGGCGTGGGCGGTGAGCCGGGCCCCGGTTCCCAGCCCGGTGGCGCCGGGGACGGTCATGACGCCGGTCCCGTTGCCCAGCGGGAACGACCCCGAGGGCCCGACGCCCGAGCAGACGGTCGGGCCCGTCCCGGTCGACGACCGGGTGCAGCGCGGCGTCGTCCTCATCGCGGGGCAGACGCCGGCCGACTCCGTGGCCGGCACGGGCATGGTGCTCACCCCCGACGGGTTGGTGCTCACGAACTACCACGTGGTGCGGTCCACCGCGTCGCTCACGGTGACGGTCGCGTCCACCGGGCGGAGCTACGACGCGACCTTGGTCGGGCGCGATGCGACGGCGGACATCGCGCTCCTGCGCCTTGACGGCGCGCGGGACCTCGAGGTGGTCACGATCGACCGCGACCCGGTGGACGTCGGCGACGTGGTGGTGGCCGCGGGCAACGCGAACGGCCAGGGGTATGTCACCGCCCACCGCGGCAACGTGCAGGCGCTGGGCCGCTCGATCCAGGTGAGCGGCCCGTTGCCGGAGGATCCGCCGGAGACCCTGTCGGGCCTCGTTCAGACGAACGCGCCGGCGTGGCCGGGCGATTCCGGCGGGCCGATGTACGACGCCGACCTGGAGGTGCTGGGCATGACGACCGCCGGCGGCGCC
The DNA here is from genome assembly GCF_038502305.1 of Propioniciclava soli. Classification (NCBI taxonomy): domain Bacteria; kingdom Bacillati; phylum Actinomycetota; class Actinomycetes; order Propionibacteriales; family Propionibacteriaceae; genus Propioniciclava; species Propioniciclava soli. The sequence goes on along the minus strand of NZ_CP115965.1, from coordinate 502,655 downwards.
GAGGATGTTGAGGACCGTCAGGTGTACGCCGTCCCGATCGCCGAGGCGCTCGACGTGGTGGAGCGCATCGGCGCCGGGGACGACTCGGGCTCGGTGGTGATCGGCCCCAAGGCGTACCTCGGCATCGTGGTCGAGGCCGACGACTCCGACGGCGTGGTGGTGCAGCGCGTGGAGCCCGGTTCGGCGGCGCAGCGGGCGGGGCTGGCGGCCGGTGACCGCATCCTGACGTTGAACCGCCGTCCGACGCCGTCCCGCCTGGCCCTCGCGCACCTACTGGACGAGATCCGCCCCGGCACGGGCGTGCCGCTGACGTGGGAGACCCAGGGCGGACGCGCGCAGTCCGGGGAGATCACCCCGGCGGAGAGTCCTCTCAACTGACCCAGCCGCCTCGGCAACGGGGGCCATCGGCGCCTGCGGGGCGGCGCCTGCGCCGGCGGCGCCGGTGAGGCGGCGACACGCTCACTTCGGTCTCAAACTCCGCCTTGCAAGGCGGAGTTTGAGACCGAAGCAGGCGTGTCGGAGCCCCTCCGCCCCCGGCTCACATGAGCTTCGGACGCGGTGCACAGGTGAGGCACAGGTGCCAGCGGTCGACTGAGGGCACATCGAACTTTGCGCCGAGGAGCCCCGCCATGTCGAACCCACGCACCACCATCGCCGCCATCGCCGGAGCCGCCGCGCTCGCCCTCGGTGTGCCCGCCATCGCCCCCCATCTCGCGCCCGCCGCGGCCGAGACGGCCACCTCTGCCACACCCGTCGCCATCACGACCCCAGCCCCGGTGAGCCCCCGCCCCGCCACCACCCCGACGCTCACCCCCACCCCCTCCGTCACCACCGATCCGGCCCCGGCCCCCACCCCGGCCAGCGGCAGCACCGGTGCGGGCGCCACCGCTTCGCTCACCGGCACGGTGGACGACGACCTGGCGCGCGGCGTCGCGCTCATCACGGTGACGACCACCAGCGGGGAGGGTGCCGGCACCGGCATGGTGCTGACGTCCGACGGCCAGGTGCTCACCAACTATCACGTCGTCCAGGGCACCACGGACGTCGAGGTCACCATCGCCAGCACCGGTGACACCTACGCGGCCACGGTGCTCGGGCACGATGCCACGGCCGACGTCGCGCTGCTGCAACTCGAGGGCGCCTCCGGGCTCGCGACGGTCACGCTCGACGACGACACCCTGGCCGTCGGGGACGCCCTCACGGCGGTTGGCAACGCCAACGGCGGCGGAGAGCTCGTGGCCGCGTCCGGGCAGGTCACGGCCCTGGAGCAGTCGGTCACCGTCTCGGGCAACGAGGGCACCGAGGACCTGTCGGGGGTCATCCAGACCAACGCCGGCGCCCAGCCCGGCGACTCGGGCGGGCCCATGTTCGACGCCGAGGGCGAGGTGGCCGGCATGACCACCGCGGGCGGCCAGACCGTCACGGCCGGGCCCGGGGGTCCCGGGGGGCGCGGGCGGCGGGGCGCCGTGACCGGCGCCACCGTCACCACCACCGCCTATGCCGTCCCGATCGAGGACGCCCTGGCCGTGATCGAGCAGATCCGCGACGGCGCCGAGACCGGCACGGTGCAGATCGGCGCCCGGGCCTACCTGGGCATCTCCGTGGGCGCGGGCGGCCTGACCGTGGCCGGTGTGGTGGCCGACGGCCCGGCCGAGGTCGTCGGGATCGCCGCGGGCGACCGGATCACCGCCCTCGACGGCACCACCGTCGCGAGCCAGGCCGAACTCTCCGAGGTGCTCGACGCGCTCGAGCCCGGCGACCGGGTCAGCGTCACGTGGCTGGACGCGTCCGGCGTGCGCAACACCGAGACCGTCACCCTGGGCAGCAGCCCCGTCAACTGAGCGCGTCGGACGCCGGCGGCGCGGCGAGCAGGTAGCCCTCGCGCACCAGGTCGCGCACCCGCGGCAGCACCTCGGCGGCGAGCGCGTCGGCGTCCACCGCGAGCAGCTGGGCCACGGCCGCGGTGAGCGCCCCCAGCGGTAGGTCGCCGTCGCAGGCCCCCACCACCGCGGCCAGCGCCGTGTCGGCCTCGACCGCGCGGGCGAGGCCGAACCGTTGCCGGAACACCAGGTGCTCGGGGTCGGCGGCGCCGGGCCGGCCGAGCGTCTCGGCGTCCACGCGCGGATCCAGGCGCAGGCGCGTGGCGGCCAGGGCCGCGTCCGGCAACCGGGCCAGCGCGAGGGCGTCCGGATACCGCTCGAACGCCTCGCCCACCGGCTGGTGCACGGCGTGGGGCCAGGACTCGCAGCGGACGTCCGGTGCCCGCCCTGGCTCGACCGGCCGGTGCAGGACGATCCACCCCATCCCGATCTCGGCGATCCCGGGCGCGCGGAAGTAGGCCAGCCAAGCCGCGTAGCGCGGGCCGTACGCGTCGGTGCCGACGAGCCCGGCGTCGGCGAGCCACACCTCGATGTAGGCGTACGGGTCGAGCCGCTCGCGCTCCAACACCAAGGCGTCGCAACCGGTCGGCTCGACCCAGGCGCGGAGGCGCTCGGCCCAGTCCTGGTCGTCGGTGATCGCCCAGTTGCCCAGCACCTGCAGCATGCCGCCGGCGGCCAGCCGGTGCCCGCCCTCGGTCACCACCCGACGCATCAGGTCGTCCCCTCGCTCACTGCCCTCGCGATAGACGAGCCGCTTGTCGGTGGGCGGGGCGAGCACGAACGGGGGGTTGGTGACGATGAGGTCGAACGTCTCCTCGGCGACCGGCTCGTAGAGCGACCCCTCCCGCAGATCGAGGTCGACACCGTTCAAGCCAGCCGTCCACCGGGCCAGCCGCAGCGCCCTCGGGTTGAGGTCGGTGGCCGTGACCCGCCCGGCGTGCCCCGCCAGGTGCAGCGACTGCACCCCGCAGCCCGTGCCGAGATCGAGCGCCCGCCCCACCGGACGCCGCGCCGTCATCTGGGCCAGGGCCGTGGACGCCGGCGACAGACCGAGCACGAAGTCGGGGCGGCTGGGGGCGATCCGGCCATCCAGGGTGGGGATCTGGTCGTGCACCACCCACCCGTCCACGGCGCCGCCCGGCCCGCTGCCCCCACCCGGAGCGACGGTCTGCCCGGCTGACCCGGCGGAGGCGTACGGGCGGATCTCGACCGTGGCGCGCGCGCTGTCCCCCTCCACCGTGAGCAGACCCTGCCCCGCCCACCGGTCGAGGTTGCCGAGCGCGCCCCGCAACGCGGCGGCGGGCACGGCGTCCTGCATCAGGAACGCCCGCACGAGCGCGGCCTGGGGGTCGCTCGCGTCGCCCAGGGCGTCGCGCGTGGCCAGGGTCGTGTTGCGCGCCAAGGCCGCCGTCGCCGCCTCGCCGATTCTGTCGGTGACGGCATCTAGGGTGTAGCCAGCATCCGTCAGGTGGCGGGCGAGGGCGGCGGCGTCCGCGGCAGGATCCATGGCTCCAGCCTGTCACGGCACGCCCCCCGGTGACGGATCCGCAGGCGAGGGGAAGGAGGGCGCAGTGACGGGAGACCTGTTGGTGCGCGACGTGCGCCCCGTGCCACTGGACCCCGATGATCCCCCGGGTGGGGTCGTCGACGTGCGCATCCGCGGTGGGGTGGTCGCCGAGGTGGGCCCCGGTCTGGCCGCGGCGGGCGAGCCCACTTGGGCCGCGGCGGGTCGGTGGGTGGTGCCGGGGTTGTGGGATGCCCACGTGCACGCCGAGCAGTGGGTGCGCTCGACCACTTGGCTGCCGATGGCGGGAACCGCGTCGGCGGCGGACGCCTGCGCGCGCGTCGCGCAGGCAGTGACACGCCGCGTCGACCAACAAAGCCACCTCGCACACGCCGATCCAGTCCCCGCGCTGATCGGGTTCGGGCACCGCCTGGCCATCTGGCCCTCCCGCCCCCAGGTGGCCGACCTGGACGCCGCCAGCGGGCGCACCCCGGTGGTGCTCATCGCGGGTGACGTGCACAGCGGCTGGCTGAACTCGGCTGCCCTGTCCGCGCTCGGGCTCGGCCACCGCCGGGGCGTGCTGGCCGAGCAGGAGTGGTTCGACGTGTTCCCCCGGATCGGTGAGCTGCCCGGGGCCGATCCCACAGCCTCCGACTGGCGCAACGCGGCCCGGCGCCTGGCCGCACGCGGCGTCACCGGCATCGTTGACTTCGAGCTGGGCGCGGCGTGGCGCGCCTGGCCCGCCCGCACGGCGGTCGGTTGGGACGCGGTGCGCGTCCGCGCCGCGGTGTACCCCGACGCCCTCGACGACGTCATTGCAGCAGGGTGGCGGACCGGTGACCGATTGGACGACTCCGGCCTGGTCACGATGGGCCCACTCAAGGTGATCTCGGACGGGTCGATGGGAACCCGGACGGCATGGTGCTGCGACCCGTACGCCCCGAGCCCCCTGGACGCGGTGCCGGGAGAGGGTTGGGCGGGCGCGGCCAACGTCGGTGAGGACGAGTTGGCCCGCCTGCTGGGTCGGGCCCACGCCGCCGGTCTCGGCGCGGCGGTCCACGCGATCGGGGATCGCGCCAACCGCGCGGCGCTCGACGCCTTCGCGGCGACCGGCGCCCAGGGTTCGGTCGAACACGCGCAGCTGCTCTGCACCGATGACATCGACCGGTTCGCTGCGCTCGGGGTCACCGCCAGCGTGCAGCCCTTGCACCTCCCCGACGACCGGGACGCCGCCGAGGCCGTCTGGCCGGGACGCACCGGCCGGATGTACCCCTTCCGTTCTTTGCTGGACGCCGGGGCGCGCCTGGCCTTCGGTTCGGACGCCCCCGTGGCACGCCCCGACCCCTGGGCGGCGATGGCCGCCGCGGTGCGCCGCAGTGACGACGCCCGTGGGCCTTGGCACCCCGAGCAGTGCGTGTCGTGGCGCGAGGCGCTGGCCGCATCGGTGGACGGCGTCCGCCTCACGCCGGGCGCGCCCGGCGACCTGGCCGTCCTCGACTCGGCTCCCGGCCCCACGGTGGGCGTGGTCGCCACCGTGTGCGCCGGCCGCCTGACCCACACCACCGAGGGGCCGACGGCATGAGCATCCCGGCCTGGCTCAGCGCCGACCCACGCGTCGCCCACACCCGCCGCCTCCCCGCCACGGCAGGCGCCACGGCCCCGTGGCCCACCTGGGTCGACCCGCGCGTCGTCGAGACGTGCGCCGAGCTGGGGATCGACCGTCCGTGGACCCATCAGGCCGAGGCCGCCGAGGCCGCCTTCGCCGGCCACCACGTCGCCGTCGCGACGCCCACCGCCTCGGGCAAGTCGTTGGCCTACCTCCTGCCGATCCTGGCCGCCACGCTCTCCGGGGCCGGTGGACGCCCGCCGCTGGCCCGCGCCGGCGGGTTGCGCCTCACCGGCCGTGCCACGGCGCTCTACCTCGCCCCCACCAAGGCCCTCGCGCACGACCAGCTCCGCGCCAGCCGCCTCCTCGGGCCGAGCGGCTGGAAACCCGGGACCCTGGACGGTGACTCCGACGACGACGAGCGCCGCTTCGCGCGCGACTTCGCCGATCTCGTCCTCACCAACCCCGACATGCTGCACCGCTCGGTGCTGCCCAACCACGGCCGTCACGCCCGGCTGTTGGGCGGGTTGCGCTACGTGGTCGTGGACGAGGCGCACCGCTATCGCGGGTTGTTCGGCGCCCACCTCGCCGCCGTGTTGCGGCGGCTGCGCCGCCTCTCCCACCACTACGGCGCCGACCCCGTGTTCGTGCTGGCCTCGGCCACCATGACCGAGCCCGAAGCAACCGCTGCCGCCCTCATCGGTGACCCCGACGTCGTGCCCGTGGTGGCCGACGGCTCGCCGCGTCCGGCACGCGACATCGTGTTGCTGCGGCCCGACAGAAACCTCACCGAGACCGCAGCGTCCCTGCTCACACAGCTGAGCCAGGAGGGTCAGACGCTCGCGTTCACCACCTCGCGGCTCCAGGCCGAGCTGGTCGCCATCCGCGCCCGGGAACTCAGCCCCATGCCCGAGGCGATCGCGTCCTACCGCTCTGGCTACCTGCCGTCGGACCGTCGCTCCATCGAGGCGGCCCTCACCGAGGGTCGGCTGCGTGGCGTGGCCTCGACCAACGCCCTCGAGCTGGGGGTCGACATCGCCGGCATGGATGCGGTGGTGACCGCCGGGTTCCCCGGCACGCTCGCCGCGTTCTGGCAACAGGTGGGCCGGGCAGGACGCTCCGGGCGCGAGGCGCTCGCCGTGCTGGCCGCCCGCGACGACCCGCTCGACGCCTATCTGGTCGACCACCCCGAGCTGATCTTCGACGCCCCGGTGGAGCGCGCCATCGTGCCCGTCGAGAACCCGTTCGTGCTCGGCCCCCACCTGGCGGCGGCAGCCCAGGAGATCCCGCTGACCGGTGCGGACGCCGCCTGGTTCGGCCCCCGGACCGTCGAGCTGGCCGACGCCCTCACCCGGCAGGGGGTGCTGCGCCGGCGTCCGGCGGGATGGTTCTGGACGCACGCCCAGCGGGCCGTCGACTCGATCGACCTGCGCGCCATGCACGGCAAGGCGGTCGAGGTGGTGGACCGCGCGACCGGCCGCGTCATCGGGCAGGTCGACCCGGCGGCCGCCGACCGCACGGTGCACCCCGAGGCCGTCTACGTGCACCAGGGTGAGACGTGGGTCGTCGACGAACTCGACGAACACGACCGGGTCGCGCTGGTGCGGGCCGCGCGGCCGGAGTACTTCACGCAGGCCCAGTCCGTCTCCGACGTGCGGATCCTCACCACCGACCGGACGCGTCCGCTCGGCCTCGGGACGGTTCACGTCGGCACCGTCGAGCTCGCCGGGCAGGTCACCGGATACCTGCGCCGCGACGCCGAGACCGGGAAGGTGTGGGACTCGAACCCGCTCGAGTTCCCGCCTCGGCGGATGACCACGCGCGCCACGTGGTGGACGCTGCCCGCCGACGTGGTCGCCCGCCTGCCGTTCGCCGACGCCGCGCTGCCCGGGGCGGTGCACGGCGCCGAACACACCGCGATCGGCCTGCTGCCGGCGCTCGTGCCCTGTGACCGCTGGGACATCGGCGGTCTCTCGACCGTCCTCCACCCCGACACGGGCCTGACCACAGTGTTCGTCCACGACGGCCTCCCGGGCGGCTCCGGCATCGCGGACGCCGGCTTCGACGCCGCCGAACGCTGGTGGACCGCCACGCTGGATCGCCTGCTCACCTGCGGCTGCGAGACCGGCTGCCCGGCCTGCGTCGTGAGCCCGAAGTGCGGCAACGGCAACAACCCGCTCGACAAGGACGCCGCCGCCCTGGTGGTGGCCGCGCTCATTCCGGGGCGCCCGTCACCACGCCGGCCCAGGCACGCCCCTGCACCTGCGCATCCCACGGCCCCCAGGCCACCGGCAGTGCGGTGCTGACCTCGACGACGAACTCGACCTCATCCCCCGTCACGGTGCAGCCGGTGATCCGCGCGCCGTTCGCGCGCGCGGACTCCTCCGCCGCGGGGCACGCCTCCCGGCCCATCGCCTGGGAGCGCCCCCCGGCCAGCGCCGCCAGATCCGCGGCACCCTCCACCCGGCTCCGGGCGTAGGCGAACGCGGCCGCAAGCACGGCCGCCGCCAGCACCAGGCACAGGGCCGCCCCGGCCAGGGCCACCAGCAGCGTGCCGGCCCCGCGCTCGTCGCGCGCGCCCGGGCCGGTCACGGGCCGGGCTCCTCGATCACCGCGGCCCGGGCTGCGACCGGCCAGACGACCGGGCCCCACGCGGCGCGCCAGCCGACCTCGACCTCGGCGCGCCCGTCAACCGTGCGGACCGCCACCGACGCCCCCTCCGGGGCGTCCGCCGTGGCGCGCCGCACCGCCGCCGCGTCCCCCCGGGCCTGTTGCCGGGCGATCTCATTGGCGGCCACCTGGCACTCGACCATCCGGAACCCCGCGTGGGCCACGGTGAAGCCGCCCCCGACGAGAACGGCCAGGCCGATGCTGGCCAACGCCACCTCCACGGTCACCATGCCCCGCTGGCCGCGGCGGCACCCTCCCCGCCGTGGCCCACCGGCCCCTGTCGTCACGTCGTGCACGTCTCCTCCTTTGTTGCGTCAAGCGGCGAGTGCGGGGCCGGCGCCACGCCGGCCCCGCGCCGGCCTCACCCCGTCACGACACCGGTCACCGCGGCGAAGATCGCACGCACGAGCACCTTCACCAGATCCATGAACCAGCCCTGGTTCGCGGCGGTGATGAGCAGCCCGACGATCGTGATGACCAGGACCAGCCCGACGGCGTACTCCACCGTGGTGAGCCCCCGCTCGTCGCGGGCGCAGCCGTCCGTGCCCTGACTGACGACGCCCGCGTCGGCCAAGACCATCTCGTGCAGCACCGTCTCGGGCAGCACCGTCTCGTGCACCACCGCGTCAGCCAGCACCGTGTCAGCCAGCACCGTGCCGCCGGCGAGCGTGCTGACGCCGGAGTTGTTGTGGTCGTCCATGGTTGTTTCCTCCTTCTCCTCGCACCGCCCCGCGCGGCACACCCTCCACATTCGGCCGCCGCCGCCCCAAACCGTCACCGCCCTCATCCGCCTGTGGACGGCGCTGCGGGATGGTCGACGCCTGTGGATGAACCGACGCCTGCGGATCCAATGGCGGCCAGCCGCACCCCGGACCACCCGGGCGGATCGGCCTCACCCGAGCGCCGAGCCGAGGATCGCCGCCAGCACGGGAACCACCCCGAGCAACAGGAAGGCGGGCAGGAAGCAGAGCATCAACGGAATCACGCTGTACACCCCGGCCGTCCGCGCCCGGGCCTGGGCGGCCCCCACCGCGTCACGCCGCGCCTCTCGCGCGTGGCGGCGCAAGAGCTCGGCCACGCCCGTGCCGCGCGCGACGGCCTGGGCCAGGTCCCGGGCCACGGCGCGGTAGCCGGGCACAGCAGCCAGCGCCGCCCAGGCGGCCGGCTCATCGATGCCGAGCGCGATGCGCTGGCCCACCCCGTGCAACTCGGTGGCGACCGGCTCCGCGACGGTTGCGGCCACCACCGCCACGGCCGAGCGGGCCGGCGCCCCCGCCTCCACACACACGGCCAGGAGGCCGCACACCACTGGCACCGAGGCCATCAGCGCCTCGCGGCGGCGTCGCTCCGCCCTGCTCTCGGGCAGGCGGGCGCGCACCTCGGCCGCCCACACATCCCACCGGGAGCGCCCGGCGTCCGGTGCCCGCGGCGCCGCGCGGAGCCGTGCTGCCCCGGCCGGTGGGATCAGCAGCCACACGGCCAGCCCCCACGCCAGCGTCGCGACACCCACCAGCACCGTCATCGTCCCCCCGCCCGTTCGACCACCACGTCGGTCCACACCACCCCGAGGCAGCCGAGGGCCACGCCGGTCACGGCGGTGGCGGCACCTCCCACACTGCCCAGCCAGAAGGCGGCCGGGTCCCCACCCCACAGGTACGCCAACCCGACGCCGGCCACGGGCAACACCCCCATCACGCGGCCCGCGGCGCGGGCGGCGGCCATCTCGGTCAGCACCGACCGCGCCACCTCCTCCTCGGCCTCCAGGTTCTCCGCCACCGCCTGCCACGCCTCGGTCAACCCCGCTCCCGTGCGCACCGCGACCTGCCAGGCGTCGGCGAGCTGGCGCAGTCCCTCCTGCCCGGGCGCCAGCGCCGAGCGTCGTAGGGCGTCGGCCACCTCCCCGCCGGATGCCAGCTCGGCAGCTGCTTCTCGCAGCACCGGGCAGTCGGACGCCGCCTGCGTCAGCGCCTGCGTCGGCATCCGGCCGGCGCGCATCAGCGCGGCGACGCTCTCGGCCGCGGCGGCCACACCGCGCCGCGCAGCGACTCGGCGCAGGCGCTCGCGGCGTCGGTTGGTCAGCCGCGCCCCGGTGCCGGTCAGGAGGGCACCCACCAGCGCCACGGTGACAAGGGCTCCCCCGCCAGCCCACCCCACCCCCAGACCCACGCCCAGCACCAGTCCCACCACCGCCACGGCACCGACGAACAGCCTCCGCGCCCGCCGGCCGCCGCGTCCGACCTGCGTGCGGCCGCGTCCACCGCGCACCCCGGGGACGGTGGCGCCGGCCCGCAGTGCCCGTCCGTTGGGTGTCCACCACCACGCGGCCAGCGCCGCGGCGCCCGCGGCCACCACCACCAGGCCCACGGCGCTACGCCCCCGCCAGCACGGTCAGGTCGGCCGCCGCGGGCCCCGCCCGGGCCACGCCGGCGTCGTCCCAGGTCAGGGCCGACTCGACCCGCACGAGGCCGTCCGACCCGGCCCGAACGACACCGATCGTGCTGACGAAGCGGCGACCGTCCCCGGCGCGTCGGACGTGCACGACGGCGTCCAGGGCGGCGGCGACCTGGGCGTGCAGCGCATGCCGGCCCAGCCCACCCAGCGCGCCGAGCGCCTCCAACCGGGCGGGCACCGAGGCGGGTGCATTGGCGTGCACCGTGCCGAGCCCGCCCTCGTGGCCGGTGTTGAGGGCCGCCAGCAGATCCGCGAGTTCGGCGCCGCGCACCTCGCCCACCACGATCCGATCGGGACGCATCCGCAGGGCGTTGCGCACCAGGTCGGTGAGCCCCACCCGTCCGGCGCCCTCGGCGTTGGCCGAGCGGGCCTCCAGCCGCACGGCGTGGGGGTGGTCGGGGCACAACTCGCGGGAGTCCTCGACGATGACCAGGCGCTCACCGGCGTCCACCACCCCGAGCAGGGAGGCGAGCAACGTCGTCTTCCCCGAACCGGTACCACCGGTCACCAGCACAGCGCGGCGCTGCCGCACCAGCCCGGTCAGCACCGCACGCCCCTGTGCCGTCAGGCCGCCGCCGGCCTCCCAGTCCGCCAAGGTCAGTGCGGTACGGGCCGGCACCCGCAGCGACAGGCAGGTCTGCCCCGCGACGCAGGCGAGCACCGCGTGCACCCGCGTGCCATCGGGCAGGCGGGCGTCCACGAACGGCGAGGAGTCGTCGAGCCGGCGCCCAACGAGCGCCGCCAGCCGCACCGCGAGCCGCCGCACGGAGGCGTCGTCGGTGAACGCGGCGGCGCTGCGCTCGAGGCCGCGGCCCCGGTCGATCCACACCTCGTGCGGGCCGTTGACCAGCACGTCGGTGATGCCGGGCAGCCGGAGCAGCTCGTCCAGCGGACCGGCTCCGGTGCTCTCGCGGCGCAACGCGTCCACGGTGGCGAGCAAGGCCCCATCACTGACCACGTGCCCGAGGTCCGCCAGCACACCGGCCACCTCGGCGGGTCGGGCCCCCAACCCCGCGGCGCTGAGCCGGGCCCGGACGGCGTCAAGATCGATCGTCATCGCCGGCCCTCGCCAAGACCGTCTCCAGCAGCCCAGCCACGGCGCGGCCCCACCGCGAGCGGCCGAGCCACGGGGGCTCCCCCGCCTCCGCGGCGGCGACCACGCCCCGGTCGAAGGGCACCTGACCCCACAGCTCCAGGCCGAGGGCCTCGGCGACCAGCTCGGGCGGCACCCGCACCCCGGGCACGGCGCGCACCACGACTCCGGCCCCGTCCAGCTCCAGCGCGGTGACCACGGCCCGTGCCGACGCGACGGCCCGGACGCCGGCGCTGGCCACGAGCATCGTCGGCCAGGCGCTGCGCACCAGCGCACGGGCGGCGGGCCACGGCGTCCGGCCCGCGTCGAGCACCACCAGGCCGTGGTGCCGCGCGAGCGAGCGCGTCACCGCCGCCACGGCACCGGCGCCCGGCAGCTCACCGGCGTCGCGCGCCATCGAGAGCAGCGTCACCCCCTCGACGCGCGGCAGCAGCCCGCGCACGTCGCCCACCTCGCCCTGCGCGCCCGCCATGCGGCCCCACCGGTGGCCGGGCAGCCGCTCCGCCCCGAGCAGCAGGTCGAGGCCACCGCCCACCGGGTCGGCGTCCACCAGGGCGGACGCGACGCCCCGCTCCGCCGCGGCCAGCGCCAGGCCGGCCGCCAGCGTGGACGCCCCCGCCCCGCCGCTGCCCCCCACCACCGCCACCACGGGGCACGCGTCGGCGTCGTCGGCGCCGAGGATGTCGGTGAGCCACGCCACGGCCTGCGGCAGCACGATGACCTCTGCCCCCAACGCCACCGACCACGGCGCGACGCCCCACGGATCGAACCCCAGCAGGTAGGCCCGCGGCCGGCGTCTCACCCCTTCCGACGCCAGCGCCGGGGCGATGTCGGGCCCCACCAACACCACCCGCGCCCCCGCCCAGGCCGCCAGGGCCGCGTCCGGCGTCGTGACGACGGTGACACCCACCCGGAGCGCCGCCGCCACCGACTCGACCGCGTCGACCACCGCCGCCTCAGCCGTCGCCAGCACCACGGGCGCGCTCGAAGTTCCCACACCCCCACATTCGGCCGCCACCGGCCGATCCGGTCACCGGCCCGGGCCCTGTGGACAGCCGTGCGTGGTCATGCACAGGCCCCGGCCGGGCGGCTCGCTACCATCGAGCCCATGACCAGCCCCGGACTCCCGGCGTTCCCGGACGCCGCCCTCACGTGGCTCGTCCCGCGTCCCCTCGGGCAGGCGCGGGCGCTCGTGCTGGGCCGATCGGGAGCTCCCGTGATCGAGCAGCTGGCCGGGAGCGGTGCGGCCCTGGTCGCCTGCGACGCCAGCCGCGGCGGCCTGCGGGCCCTGGTGCACCGGGCACCCGGGGCCCTGCCCACCGTCGCGCGCCCCGAACGCCTGCCGTTCGCCGCGCACGCCTTCGACGCCGTGTTCGTCCACCAGTCGCTGCAGCACCTCCAGGCCGACGCCGTCCTCCCCGAGCTCGCACGCGTGCTGGCCCCGGGGGGCCGGTTGGCCCTGTCGTGGATGATCCGTGACGACTCGGTGCCGTGGGTCCGCCGGCTGGCCGCGCTGCTCCAGGACGTCGATCCGGAGGCCATGACCGGCAACTACGGCACCGACAGTGTCGCCGCCCTGGCCGACGTGCCGTGGTTCCCCACCGTCGAGCGGCGCAACCACCGGCTCTGGGTGCCCATTGCGCGGGTCGACCTCATGCAGATGGTCGCCCACCGGTTCCCCGACCTGCCCGCCGACCGGCTGGCGCAGCTCATGCGCGAGGTCGGGGAGCTGTACGAGTCGTCCGCCCCCCCCCCCGAGCCGCTGCTGCTGCCCTACCAGGTGGCGTGCTGGCGCGCGGAGGTCAACCACTCCGCCCTGCCGAACGACTCGATCACCCCGCCCGACGACGGGCTCGCGATCCGCCTGTAGAGCGCGCCGGACGCGAGCGGGCTAGCATGGCGTCGGGCGCTGCGCCGCCCACCAGCGTTCCACACCAGGAGGAGACCGCCATGGCCGAGCCCGAGATCGGTGACGTCATCGCCGACATCACGTCGGACGTCCAGACCATCGTCAAGGGAGAGATCGAGCTCGCCAAGGCCGAGTTGATCCCGCAGGCCAAGAGCCTCGGCATCGGGGCCGGCCTGTTCGGTGCCGCGGGTTACTTCGCCCTCCAGGCGGTCACCCTGTTGTTCATCTGCGGCGGCCTGGCTTTCACGGCCCTGTACACCGGCCTCGTCAGCATCGTGTGGGCGTTCACCCTCGGCTTCCTCACGATGGCGGTGATTCTGCTGGTCATCGCCGGCATCCTGGCCCTGATCGGCAAATCCAAGATCAAGTTCGAGGGGGCGGAGAAGACGGTCGCCGAGGCCGAGAAGTCCGTGGACGCCGTCACCACCGCGATCAACCGTGGCCAGGCCAACGTCCGCGCCATCGTCGCCGGTCACGACCCGTTGCGCGCCGCGAACCGCACCACCGGCGCGGGAGCCACCGTCGTCGATGGCTCCGGCAGCGGTGCCACCGCCGCCTCGGTGTACACCCCGGGCGAGGGCCCCGCTCAGCCGCGCACCAAGTAGACCCGCGCCTCCCACGGCTCCAGCGTCTGGATGTCGGCACCGCTGCCCCCGAGCAGCAGCTCCGCGTCACGCAGGTCGGGCAGCTGCTGCACCGGCACGCTGGCCAGGTGCGCGCTCATGTTGGCGACCACCAGCACCTGCTCGCTGGTCAGCGTCCGCGTGAAGACCCACAACTTCGGGTCTTCGGGCAGCAGCAGGTCGAAGCGCCCCTTCTGGATCACCTCGAGCTCGTGCCGCAGCGCGATCAGCCGCTGGTAGTGGGCCCGCACCCCGTCGGACGCGGCGAGCGCGGCCTGCACGTTGACGGTGTCGGCGTTGGCGTTAAGCGGCAGCCACGGCGTCCCGCGCGTGAAGCCCCCCTGCGGGCCGGCGCCCCACGGGATCGGCGTCCGCGCATTGTCGCGGCTCTTCAACGCCAGCCCCGCCAACACCGTCTGCTCCGGCACACCGGCGGCGGTGGCGTCCGCGAAGTAGTTGAGCGACTCGATGTCGCGGTACTGCTTGATGCGCGTGAAGCCGGCGTTGGTCATGCCGATCTCTTGGCCCTGGTAGACATAGGGCGTCCCCCGGTGCAGGTGCAGCACGGTCGCCCAAGCCTTTGCGGCGGCCACGCGGTGCTCGGGTGAGTCGTCACCGAACCGGCTCACGACGCGCGGCTGGTCGTGGTTCTCGAAGTACAGCGAGTTCCACCCCTCCTCGCCGAGCTGCTCCTGCCAGTGGGCGAGGTTCGTCTTGAGGTCGGGCAGGTGCAGCGGCTTCAGTTCAAACTTGCTGCCCGGCCCCTGGTCGAGGCTCATGTGCTCGAACGTGAACACCATGCCCAACCGCGGATGGGCCCGGCTGGTGTAGATCCGGGCCTGCTCGGCCGTGCACATGACCATCTCCCCCACGGTGAACAGCTGCCGGGCGTCGATGCCGACCGCGGCGTTCATCTCCTCCAAAAACTCCACCATGCGTGGGCCGTTCGCCACCCGCTCCACCTCGAAGCTGTACGGCTCTCCGGGCCGCTGGTGGCCGTCCGCGAGCGGCATGGTCTTGCTGATGAGGTTGATGACGTCCATGCGGAACCCGTCGACGCCCCGCTCGACCCAGCGGTTCATCATCGCGTACACGGCCTCGCGCACCTCGGGGTTCTCCCAGTTGAGGTCCGGCTGCTTGCGGCTGAACAGGTGGAGGTAGTACTCACCGGACGCCTCGTCATACGCCCATGCCGACCCGCCGAAGAACGACCCCCAGTTGGTGGGCTCGGCACCCGGCGTGCCCGGTTCGAAGCCTTCGCGCGCCGGACGCCAGTGGTACCACTCGCGCTTCGGCGACTGTGGGTCGCGCGAGCTCTGGAACCAGGCGTGCTCGTCCGAGGTGTGGTTGACCACCAGATCCATCACCAGCTTGAGGCCGCGCCGGTGCAGCCCCGCCACGAGCTCCTCGAAGTCGCCCATGGTGCCGAACAGCGGGTCGATCTCCTCATAGTCGGCGATGTCGTACCCGTTGTCGTCCTGCGGGGAGGCATAGATCGGGGAGAGCCACACCACGTCGACGCCGAGATCGGCCACGTAGTCGAGCTTGCTGATGATGCCCTGCAGGTCGCCCACGCCGTCGCCGTTGCTGTCGCAGAACGAGCGGGGGTAGATCTGGTAGACGACGGCGTCGGACCACCACGGGTCGCTGAGGGGCTGCTCCATGCGTCGATCCTGCCACGCCGGGCGGCGCTACTGGCCGGTGTCGCGGAGGAACCGGCGGGGAACGGGGGTGCGCATCGCCGGATCCCAGGACCGCTCCCACCCGGCCACCCGCACCAGACCGGCCAGCAGGTCACCGGTGAATCCCCACACGAACAGGTCGTCCACCACGAACGCCGGCCCCTCATAACCCAGCGGGTGCTCCCAGGTGACCCGGTTCGCCGGCTCCAACAGCTCGGTCACGGCCACGGCGTGGACGGCCGCGATCTCGTCGGTGTCGGCCACCAGCAGCGGACGCGGCGTCCGCCACCAGCCCACCACGGGCGTCACCCGGTAGCCCGAGACGCGGACGGACGCGGCCGGCAACACGCCCAGCACCTCGACCTCGACCGGCGCGATGCCCACCTCCTCCTCCGCCTCACGCAGCGCAGCGGCCACGTCGTCGGCGTCCGCCGGGTCGACCCCGCCGCCGGGGAAGGCGAGTTGGCCGGCGTGCGAGCGCAGCCGCGGTGACTTCTCGACGAGGGCGAGCCGCAGCCCGTCGATGCCGCCCCCCGGCGGCACGTCGGCGTCCCACCAGAACAGGATGAGGACGGCGGCGCGTCGGCCCCGGCCCGTCGCCCGGGAGCCGACCACTCCGGCACCGGCGTCCGCCTCAGCCAGCACGCCGCGCAGGGCCGCGAGCCCCGGGGGCAGCGCGTTCACAGCGTCACCCCCAGGTGCGCGGCGGCCAGGTCACGCAGCTGCTGGGTGGACGCCACTGGCCCGACCACCCGGTAGACGACCTGACCGCGGTCGTTGACGAAGAGCGTCACGGGGATGCCGTCGATGCGCAGCGGCCCGGCGATCCGTTTCGAGGGATCGTGCAGGTGGGGATACGTCCAGCCGGCGCCCCCCGCGAACTCCAGCGCGAGCGCCGGCTCGGGGTCGTCGTAGTCGACGCCCAGCACCACCAGGGGCTGTTCGGACGCCGCCGCCTCCGCCGCGAACTCCGCCAGGTGGGGCGCCTCGGCGCGGCAGGGGCCGCACCACTGCGCCCACACGTTGAGCACCATCGGGGTGCCGCGCAGGGCGGCCAGGTTCACCTGCCGCCCGCTGCCCAGGCAGCCGACGACCACGTCGGGCAACCCGCCGGCCACGGCCTCGGCCTCCAGCGGAGTGGCTGGGCAGTCAGGAATCCCTGCTGCCTCGCGCTGAGAGATCAGCTCGGGGGCCACCGCCAGCGGCGGCGGGGACGCGGCGGGAGCGGTGGCGCCCGACGCCGCGCACCCGCTCAGCACCAGCGCGCACGCAGCCAGGGCGGCGAGACGCCTCATCCGCGCGGCTCGCGGACGAGTGTGGCCGCGACGGCCGGGTCCGTCGGGCCCTCGCCGTAGCTCGGGCACAGCCCCTCCAGGGGGCAAACGCCACAGGCCGGACGCCGCGCGTGGCAGCGGCGGCGTCCGTGCCAGATGACACGGTGGCTGAGCTGGACCCAGTCCTCGGGCGGGAACAGTTCTCCGACGGCCTGCTCCACGGCGTCGGGTTTGGTGGACGCGACCCAGCCGAATCGGTTGGCGAGCCGGATGAAGTGGGTGTCGGGCGTCAGGCCCGGGACGTCGAAGGCGTTGCCGAGCACCACGTTCGCGGTCTTGCGCCCCACACCGGGCAGCGTGACGAGGTCGGCCAGCGTGCCGGGCACCGCACCGTCGAAGCGTTCATCCAGCGCGGCGCCGATGCCGATGAGGTGCCCGGCCTTGGCCCGGAAGAACCCGGTGGGTGTGATCAGGGCCTCCAGCTCGGCGACGTCGGCACCCGCGTACGCGGCGGCGTCCGGGTAACGGGCGAACAGCGCCGGCGTCACCGCGTTCACCCGGCGGTCGGTCGACTGGGCCGACAGGACGGTGGCGACGAGCAGCTCGAGCGGGGAGGTGAAGTCGAGCTCGCAGTCCGCATCCGGGTAGAGCTCACCGAGCGCCGCGTCGATGGCCTGCGGCTGGCCGGGGCCAGCCACTACGACCCGGCGGGTGCGACGGTGAGTTCGATCTCGACGGGCGCATCCAGGGGCAGGACGCCCACGCCGACGGCGCTGCGAGCATGCTCCCCCGCCGCACCGAAGATCTCCCCCAGCAGGACGCTGGCGCCGTTGGCGACCTGCGGTTGCCCGGTGAAGTCGGGCGCGCTGGCGACGTACACCACGAGCTTGACGACGCGACCGATCGCGTCCAGGCCGCCCACCACGGCGGACGCGGCCGCCAGCGCGTTAAGCACCGCCACCCGCGCGGCAGCCACGGCGTCCGCCACGCTGACCTCGGCTCCGACCTTGCCCACGGACACCAGGGCCCCGTCACGCGTGGGCAGCTGGCCCGAGGTGACGACGAGCCCACCGGCCTCGACGGCGGGGACGTAGGCAGCGACGGGCGCGGCCACGGGGGGCAGCGTGAGCCCGAGCTCGGCCAGCCGCCTGGTGGGGCTCATGCCGAGGTCAGTGGCCGCTTGAAGTAGGCCACCATGTTTTGGGGGTTGGGGCCGGGGACGATGGTGACGAGCTCCCACCCGTCGGCGCCCCAGGTGTCGAGGATCTGCTTCGTCGCGTGCACCAGCACGGGCGCGGTGGCGTACTCCCACTTGGTCATGGACCCGAGCCTAGATGATGCCTCCGACAGAAAAGCTCAGTGGCCGTCGGGCCTGGTCTCGCACAGCACCGACTGCCACGAGGTGATGTCGGCGCGCTGGCGCAGCAGCTGGCGTCGCTCCCGCTCGGTCATGCCACCCCACACCCCCCACTCGATGCGGTTGTCGAGGGCTTCGGCGAGGCATTCGGAGCGGACGGGGCACCCGGAACACACGGCTCTGGCCCGCTTCTGATCGGCCCCCTCGGGAAACAGTTGGTCCTGCATCCCGCGGCAGCGCGCCTTGAGCGTCCAGTGCTCCGTCTCCAGGACCGTCATCGCACGTCCTTCCACCTGGCTGTCCATTGCCGGCACGGCCCACCCGAGCCGAAACCTCGCTGGCCGGGGGAACCGCGCATGTGTCCGCACTCTATGAGGGCGGGCATCCGTTGCGCAAGACCACCGTCCAGCACCTCCTACATTGTGTCGTAGACGGTCGGTCCTGCGCCAATCCCCGCCTCCCGCTCGCCGGGGCGGCGCCGTGCTCGCCGGCGCCCCACCGGGGAATCGTCGGTGGGGTGACGTACTCTGTTTCCATGGGTGAACCTTCGCTGGGACGAAAGCTCTACTCGAGCCTGATGTTCCTCGCCGTCAGCGTGCTGGGCGGTGTGCTCGTCGCCGGCCTGGCCGTGCCGACCGCCGGTGTCGCGTCGGAGGTGTCGAAGCTGGGTGCCGCTGCGCTCGACTCGATCCCGGCCGAGGTGGAGACGCCACCCCCGGCTGAGGGCTCGCGCGTGCTCATGGCCGACGGCTCGCTGTTGACGAACTTCTTCGAGGAGTACCGCGTCTACGTTCCGCTCGACGAAATCTCACCCACGATGCGGCAGGCCCAGATCTCGATTGAGGACCAGCGCTTCTACGAGCACGGAGCACTTGACCTGCGCGGCACGCTGCGCGCCCTCGTCCGCACCACGAGCGGCAACACCCAAGGCGGATCGACGCTGACCCAGCAGTACGTGAAGTTGGCACTGATCGACAAGGCGGTCGCCGACAACGACGAGGACGCGCTTAGCGCGGCTAGGGACCGGACGTTCGCCCGCAAGTTGCTCGAGCTCCGGTACGCCATCGCGCTGGAGCAGAAGCTCAGCAAGGATGAGATCCTCGAGCGCTACCTCAACCTGTCCTACTACGGCGCCGGCGCCTACGGCGTCGGGGCGGCGGCCCGCCGCTACTTCGGCACCACGGCCAAGGACCTGACGCTCAGCCAGTCCGCGATGCTGGCGGGCCTCGTCCGCAACCCTGCGACGACCGACCCGATCAGCAACGAGAAGATCGCCCTGGAGCGGCGCAACAACGTCCTCGACGTGATGCAGTTCCAGGGGGTCATCAGCCCGGAGGATGCGGAGGCCGCCAAGGCCGAGGGCTTCGACCGCGCCCTGGTGACGGAGACGCCGCATGGCTGCAACGCGGCCCGGTACCAGCAGCTGTGCGACATCGTGTACCGCACGCTGTTGCAGATGGACAGCCTCGGGCCTGACTCCGACAGCAGGAAGCGCTTCCTCAAGCGGGGCGGCCTGACGATCCAGACCGAGATCGATCCCCGCACCCAGGACGCCGCGCAGGCTGCGGTATCGAACTACATCTACCCGACCGATCCGGTGCTTGGTGTCATCGCCACCATCGAGCCGGGCACGGGTCTCATCAAGGCCATCGCGCAGAGCCGCCCCGAGAGGGGTGAAGGCCCGGGCCAGACCTACTGGAACTACGCCATGGAGCCGAGCCTCGGCGGTGCGGAGGGTTACTTCGGCGGCTCGACCTTCAAGATGTTCGTCGTGGCGGCGGCCATCGAGAAGGGCATGCCGACCGGGCGTACCTACCAGGTGGAGCGGTCCCAGGACTGGTCGGGCGAGACGTTCCGCACCTGCGACGGCACGGTGACGGCGAAGGACTGGGAGGTGAACGGGGTCGGCGGGTCGTTCGACCTGTACTCGGGAACCACCAACTCGGTGAACAACTTCTTCGTCGCTCTGGAGCAGGACGTCGGCCTGTGCGACGTAGCCAAGATGGCCGAGAAGCTGGGCCTCAAGCTCTCCGGCAACCAGCGATTCGGTATCAGTGACGCGGAGAACACGGGCCCCGGGGTCATCAACATCCAGAACCCATCCCTGACGCTGGGTACGGCGGAGGTCTCCCCCATTTCGCTCGCCAACGCGTACGCGACCATCGCCGCCCGCGGCACCCGGTGCAACCCGATCATCATCCAGTCGGTCACCGGGCCCGACGGCAAGACGTACGACGTGCCGAGCGCCGACTGCCAGCAGGTGATGGCCCCCGAGGTGGCTGACCGCATCACCGACGTCATGCGCGGCCCCTTCCGCAGCGGCACGGCCCGGGCGGCCAACATTCCCGGCTACAGCATCGCCGGCAAGACCGGTACGGACACCAACGCGCCGACGATCTGGACCCTCGGTTACACACCCCAGCTCGCCACCGCCGCCATGATCACGGTGGACAAGCGGGCCGAGCGCTTCGTGGGCCGCAGGGAACCGTCCCTCGAGGGCGCGCCCATTCAGAACGGTCGGATCCGGCTGCGCGGCAGTTCGGGCGGCGAGGCCGGCGCCCACCTGTGGAAACCGGCCATGGAGGTCGCCCTGGAGGGGTACGAGCGCGGCGAGTTCGTGGCCCCGACCCGCTACACCCCACCCGAGATCGACGTGCCGAGCTGTTCCGGGTTGGGGGTCAACGCCTGCCGGGCGCGGCTGCAGGAGGCCGGCTTCGGCACCCGCATCTCCCGGGTCGAGAGTGACCGCCCCTCCGGTACGTTCCTCGGCATCTCGCCCCGGGGCACCGCGCCCCAGTGGTCGACGATCACCCTGCGCGTGTCCAGCGGGCCGGCGCCGGCCCCGGCCCCGGCCCCCGCAGCGACCTCGGCGCCTCCCGCCGAACCACCCGCAGCCGAACCGGCGCCCGCACAGCCCCCGGGCGACCAACCCCCGGCCGCCCCGGGCGGCAACGGATGATCGGGCGACTAGCCGCGGGCGTCCTCGGCGCGGGCGCGGCCTGCGTGGCGTACGGCGCGCTGATCGAGGCCCATGACTTCCGGGTGCGCCGTTACCAGGTGCCGGTGCTGCCCCGGGGGGCCGATCCGTTCACCGTGCTGCACGTGTCGGACATTCACCTGGTGCCCTCGCAGGCGCGCAAACGTGACTTCCTGCGCGGCCTGGGCGGGTTGGAGCCCGACCTGGTGGTCACGACGGGTGACAACATCAGCTCACCCCAGGCGGTCGGGCCCCTGATGGAGTCTCTCGCCCGGTTGACCGACGTGCCCGGCGTGTTCGTGTTCGGGAGCAATGACTACGAGGGGCCGCGGTTCAAGCTGCCCGTGGGTTACCTGCTGGGCCACTCGGGGCGCTCCTTGGGCGACGCTGGAGGCGAGGCGTCCGACCTGCCCACCGACGAACTTCGCGCCGCGTTCGAGAGCGTGGGGTGGGTCGACGTCGACAACCAGCGTGCCCAGATCGAGGTGGCGGGCCGGACGGTGCACGTCCGCGGCACCGGCGACGCCCACCACCACCGCGACGACTACCCCGCCGTCGCCGGACCAGCCACACCCGGGGTGCTCAACCTCGGCGTCACACACGCTCCCTACCGGCGCATCCTCGACGCCATGACGGCGGACGGCGTCGAGCTGATCCTGGCCGGCCACACGCACGGCGGTCAGGTGTGCGTGCCCGGCAAGGGCGCACTGGTCACCAACTGCGACCTCCCCCGCGAGCACGCCAGCGGCATGTTCGGGCACAAGGTGGGCAACAGGACGGCCCAGGTGCACGTGTCGGCCGGGGTGGGCATGTCGCCCTTCGCGCCCTACCGGTTCGCCTGCCCGCCGGAGGCGACCCTGCTGACGCTGATCCCGGCGCCCGACCCGATGTGAGAATCAGGACGCGGATCGGCTAGACTGCTCGTCGGCTCGTGAGGGCCATCGGGGTGTGGCGCAGCTTGGTAGCGCGCTTCGTTCGGGACGAAGAGGCCGCAGGTTCAAATCCTGTCACCCCGACCACCACAGAGCCGCTCCGACCCAGGCACACAGCCCGGTCGGAGCGGCTTTCCCGTGGAGACGACCGCAGCGCAGTTCGGCCGATGCACCGCTGCCCAGTGACGTGCGCGCCGCTGCGTGGGAAGCGAGCGGCGTCGTCTCACCACTGATGTGCGACGTCGATCACCAGGCGGCTCGTGGCACCGTCATCGAGGACGAACACGCGGTACGGCAGCCGGGCGCGGACGCCGACGCCGAGGGTGGACTGCCCCTCGAACGAACCGCCCCACGCCACTTGGCGCAGCGTGGCATGGCCGGTGACGTCCACGAGCTCGTTGGGGTTCGCCGGCACGTACGTGGCCCGCCCGCGGTCGTCGTGCGCCGGGGCGAGGACGGTGACCTCCAGCCGGGCGCCACCCCGCAGCGCGATGACATCGCCGGTGCCCTGCGCACGGACCTCGGGGACGTAGCGGACGGCGTAGCCGCTCGGCGTGCCCCCGGCCAGGTCGACGACGATCCGGTCGAAGCATGCGTGCTGGCCCGAGCGGACGTCGACGAGGTTCTGCTGCTGCATGGTGCCGGCACTGCGCGGCACCGAACCCCACACGACCGAGCAGGAGGCGGCGTCGGCGGTCGCCGCGGAGAGCGGCACGAGCACCGCCGTGAGGCTGAACGCGGTGGCGACGGCCAACCGGCGAAGGATCGAGATGGACATGAGAGGCCCCTTTCGTGTGGAGACGCTCTCAGGAGCGAGCAGCGTCTCACCCTGATACGACGCCCGGCGTGCCCGTCAGGTTTCGCGGCAGACACGAGAGCTGTGGCGCTCGGAGCGCCTGGCCCCCCGGGAGCTCCGCTACCCTGCCCTCGAGAGCCCCACCCCCGCGGGGGCACCGTGACGCCGCCCCGCCCCGCAACGCCCCGGATCGCAACGCATCGCAAAGGAGCAGCCCATGGCCGGCCAACTCACCGAACGGTCCCACGCGGTGTGGCCCACCGGCTTCTGGGCGCGCGCACTGGTCGCGCTGCCGTTCCTCGTCCTCGCCAACCTGGCCGGGTGGCTCCTGGCCACACTCCTGGGCCAGTGGCCCTGGCCCGACGCCCTGGTGTGGCTCGCCCTGTTCGGGCCTGTCACGGTGTTGGTCGGGGCCGTCGCCATCGCCGGCGCCGCCCAGCCCGGGACGCGCGTCCGCCTCTGGCCCGTGCCCCGCGGGCTGACCCAACGGCGAGCCTGAGCCGGCGGCGTCCGCTCAGGTACGTTCCCGGAACAGCCGCACCGGGCCGAGGAGGCCATGGTCGCGGACGTGCGTCTGCTGCATGCGCGGCTCCGCCCAGCCCTCGGAGTTGCCCAGGACGTCGCGCAGGGTGTCGTAGTACCCACGCGCCAGAAGCCGGTTGTTGAGCGAGCTGGCCACGCGCACGGTGACGGTGTTCTCCCCCGCGCGCAGCTCCGTGGTGCGGACGACCGGGCGCGACGTGTCGACGCCCACCGGTGTGCCGCCGTTGATGCGTACCCAACCGAGCCCACCGCAGGTCGAGCCCAGGTCGAGCACGAACGTCTGCCCGGGCTGGGCGTCGTCGACGCGCACCGTGGCGGTGTACTCCGCGACCCCGGACACCTCCCCGCCCACGCCGGGCAGCGCGTGCCAGGGCCGAAGCGTGGTCGGCCCGACCTCGATCACCGTCACGGTGGTCGTGGGCCGGACCTCCTCGCTCACGTAGCCCAGGCCGCGATCCTCGGTGATGGTCTCGTCGGGCCCCGCGTCCCAGCTCTTGACCGTGACGTCCCACGTGGGCAGGTCGGCGACCCACTCGAGCTCCGCCGGCTCGGACGCGGCGGCGTCCGCGGACCGGTCCAGCGTGAGCAGCGCCGTCTCCCCCGGGTGGAGCCGGAGGGTGACGACCGTTCGGTCACCCGCGGCGTCCGCGCGCTCAACCCGCACCCCGGCGTGCGGACGCGTCGTGCCGCTCCACGCGTCCAGCCGGTGCACCAGGCCCGAGCCCGGCAGGGTGACGTCCACGTCGACGGGCTCGCCAGTGTCGTAGAGGAAGTGGTAGGCGTACAGGTGGAGCAGGTCGCCGTCCTCGCGCAGGTGAGTCAGCACGCTGCGGTTGTCCTCGACGAACTCCGCCCGGCCGGTCACCCCCAGCCGGCGCAGCGCCGCCACCGTGTCGGCCGGGTCGCCGACCCGCGCCACGCTCGGCAGTGCCACCAACTCCGCGATCGTCGCGGTGAGCTCGTCGTCGCGCCCGTCGAGGCCGTGGGTCCGCGCGGCGGCGGCCCCGTGCGTCCGGTAGCGCCGGGTCTGCAGTTCCACGAGCTCGCGGCTGCCGTCCACCAGCAACACCTGCAGCCCCGCACGCGCCCAGCCCAGCAGTCGCCGGGCGACGTCCGCATCGAGGGCGTCCTGGTACACGATCAGCGCCTGGTAGCCCGGCCCGTCCGGCTGGACGACCCCGTCGGCGAAGCGCACGTCGTCGCGCAGCAGCAGGGAGCCGTCGAAGAACTCGTAGGTCCAGCCGGCGTCCTGCATGCCGAGGTCGGCCCACCAGTGGTTCTGCCGGTTGCGCATCCACCACATGCCGTAGGCGACCTCGTCGGCCACCCGGGTGCCGTCGTCGTCGACGAACCGCATGCCCGAGACGTTGTCGGTGAAGTGGTCGGTGCGCAGGATGCCCACGTCGATGCGCGGACGCCCCTGCCGCAGCAGGAACTGGCACCGGGCCAGCGCCGTCGTCCACCACGGATAGAATTCGGCGCCGGGCTGGCGGGTGTCGAACCGCTCGGAGAACTCCGGCCACATGCCCTCGTGGCCCGGCCACCGGGTGGTTTCCCTTGCACCGGCGGGGCTGGCCCAGCCGTGCAGGACCGTCCGGGTGATGCCGGCGGCGAGCTGGGTGGCAATGATCTGGTCGTAGAACCGGTGGTCGAGCATGTAGTTGCGTGTCGTGGCGCCCGTCTCGGAGCTGTACTGCTTGCCGAACAGGTGCGCCGGGCCGGCCATCAGCCGGTAGGCGTCGATCTGCGCGCCGAACTCCAGCGACTCGGTCTCGATGCCGTCGACCTCCGGCCCCGGACGCGTCAGCTCGAACGGCAGCCCGTAGCTGATCTCGGCGCGCAACGTCATGCCGTGGTGGTGCAGGAACGCCGCGAACGGGCGCAGCATGTTCTCGATGTAGAGGTCGGTCAGGGTGGCGACGTAGTCGAAGCGCACCTTCTCGACCGCCCCGGCGTGCGCCGCGTCCGGTTCGTTGCGGTAGATGGTCTGGGAGGCCATCATCGCCACCCGCCGGGTCAGGAACGGCAACCACGGGGTGATGTCGTAGCCGCGGCGGGCCCGGAACTCCTCGGCCACCGTCCGGCCCCAGAACATTCCGCCCTCGCCGTAGGCCGTGAGCTCCATCGAATCCATGTACATCTGGGCGCGCGGGTTGGCGGCGATCTGCGCGCGCAGCTGCGGCGTCAGCACCTCGTGCTCCCAGTAGTCGGTGACGGCGTCGACGCCGTCGCGGTCGAGGTAGTTCACGGTGTAGTTGACGCTCGCCGACGGCGACGCCGTCTGTCCGGTGCCGTGCATCCAGTGGGCGTACAACCGCCAGTCGCCCTCGGGGGCCGTCCAGTCGAGCGTCTCGTCCACCACGTCGGCCGTGAGATCCACGACCGAGTCGACGTCCAGCACGTTGCCCAGCTCGGTCGTGCCGAGCACCCGCGCGGCCACCACAGCGACGAATGTCTGCTCCGACACCGCTCCCCGGTGCCCCAGCACCGACGGCGAGAACGCGGCCAGATCGACGCGCCGCAGGGCGCCGGTGCGCGTGGCCCCACCCGCGACCTCCTCCACCGTCACGTTGAGTTCCTTGGCCGCCGCGGGGCTCTCGGGCGTGATGGTCGGCAGGTTCGCGTTCGCCCAGTTCGTGCCCGAGGTGAAGCTGACCGCCATCCCCCGCCGGGTGGCCTCGTCCACCACCACCTGCGAGTCGTGCACCCACTCCTCGGCGCCCCAGCCGTAGCGGGCGTGGTCGACCCCCTCCTCGTCCATGGCCAGGAACTCGATGCCGCCGAAGCCGAGGCGGTGCATCGCGGCGATCTCGGTGCGCAGCGTCGCATCGGTGTGGAGGCCTTCGGCGAGCCACCACCGCTGGTCGGGCCGGTACTCGATCGTCGGCTCGGCGAAGCCCGTCACGGTGCTGGCGAAGTCCACGGTGTTCCCTCTTCCTGGAGTGCTGGCCCCGGCACCCGCGCCCGGCCTCGTCGGGCACCCCCCTGCGCTGGGGGATGGAGCGCCGGCCCAGTGGTGGGGAAGGCCTCACCGACGCGCGATGGCCATCCGGTTCAGCATACGGCGGGGGCGACCGGCGCGGGGTGCCCTGCCGGTGAACCGCGGCCGGGCACCCGCGACGCCGATTTGGACCCGAGGGAATGGCGCCATGGCGCCATTTCCTCGGGTCCAAATGCCAGATCACACGCCTCAGCGGGCGGTGGGGTCCGCGTCCCGGACGACCGCCACGGCGTCCGGATCGAGGCGGACGCCCACCGCGTCCAGCCCCGTCGCCTCCGGGGCACGCACCTCGGCGACCTGGCCGCTGGGCAGCTCGACCTTGATCGACACGTATCCCCGGCGGACGTTCTCCGCGCGCACCGGCAGGCGGACGCCGCCGGCGTCCAGCACCAGGCTCGCCGGCCCCAGGCCCATCAGACCGGACGCGGCGGGCCGCCCCACCCCGAGCGTCGCAGCGTCTGCGTCGGTGAGGAACGTGCCGTACCCCAGGAACCGCGCGACGGCGGCCGAGGCCGGCTGGCGCCAGAGCTCCGCGGGTGTGCCCACCTGGAGCAGCGCCCCGTCGGCGAGCACGGCCACCCGGTCGGCCAAGGCGAACGCCTCGTCCTGGTCGTGCGTCACGTGAACCGCGGGCGTCCCGGTGGCGCGCAGCACCTCGCCGAGCACCTCCACCAGCCGCTCCCGCAGCGCTCGGTCGAGCGCCGAGAGCGGCTCGTCCAGCAACATCAACCGCGGCCGCGGCGCCAGCGAGCGCGCCAGCGCCACGCGTTGCGCCTGCCCGCCTGACAGCTCGGTCACGCGGCGCCGCGCGAAGCCCGGCAGCCCCACCAGCTCGAGGAACTCCGCGGCCACCGACGACCGCCGCGCCCGCGGCAACGCGTGGAGCCCGTACGCCACATTGGCGCCCACGTCGAGATTCGGGAACAGCGCGGGTTCCTGGAACATCAGCCCGAAGTTGCGCTTGTGCACGGCCACGCGCGCGAGATCCGCCCCGTCCCACGCGACGGATCCGGACGCCAGCGGCTCCAGCCCCGCGATCGCCCGCAGCAGCGACGACTTGCCCGAGCCCGAGGCACCCAGCAGCGCGACGATCTCCCCGGGTCCGACGTCGAGCGACACCCCGTCCACCGCCGTGATGGTGCGCGTGGCACCCGGCTTCGGCCGGGGCGGCGGCACCCAGCTCAGGATCGGCCGGCGGTTGGGCGGACGCCGCGTGTCCCCCTCGGTCGTGGTGTAGCGCACCACGGCGTCGCGCACGGTCAGCCCGGTCACCATGTGGTCGCCTCCATGGGTCTCATCCTCTCAGCCAACGCCATGACCGTGGCCGTCATCACGGCCAGCAGCACCGCGGCCGCCATGCCCGTGCCCTGGTTCTCCCACCCCGGACGCCCCATCAGCCGGAACACCACCACCGGCAGCGTCGGCGCGTCCGGCCGCGCGAGGAAGGACGTGGCGCCGAACTCCCCCAACGAGGTGGCGAACGCGAACCCCGTCGCCAACCCGAGCCCCCGGGACGCCATCGCCAGGTCGACGCTGGCCAGCACCCGGCCGGGGCCCGCACCGAGCACGGCCGCCGCCTCGCGCAGGCGCGGGTCGATGGCCCGCAGCACGGGCAGCAGCACGCGCAGCACCAGCGGCAGGGCGACGATGGCCTGCGCGATCGGCACCAGCACCATCGAGCTCCGCAGGTCCAGCGGCGGCCGGTTGAGCGTGATGAGGAAGCCGAACCCCACCGTCACCGCCGAGACCCCGAGCGGCAGCATGAACACCTGGTCGAGGACGCCGAGCGCGCGGCGTCCGACCCGCGAGCGCGGCCGGCGCGACACCACCAGGCTGACCAGGACGCCCAGCACCAGCGCCAACACCGTCGCCAGCACAGCCGTCCGCAGCGAATTGCCGATGGCATCACCCACCGGGATCGAGAGCGGCCCCGACGGCCCAGCGACCAGCGCGACGTAGTGGTCGGGGCCCCACCCGGACGCCGTCCGCAGCGAGCGCACCACGAGGTTGCCCAGCGGCAGCGCGACGAGCACCACGACGAGACCGGTGACGAGCGTCGCCCAGCCGTCACGGCGCCACCGCCAGCGCGGGATGCCGGACTCCCCGGTGCGCAGCCGCTGCGCCTGGGTCAACCGGCTCTGCAGCCGCTCCGAGATCACCAGGCTGATCGTCACCACCACCAGCTGGATCACCGAGAGCGCGGCCGCCGCCGTCAGGTCGAGCAGTTGGTTGGTGAGGAACCAGATCTCGGTCTCGATCGTGCCGTACGCCGGGCCACCCAGCACCATGACCACCCCGTAGGCCGACGCGCAGAACAGGAACACCAACGCGGCGCTGGACGCGATCGCGGGCGCGAGGGCCGGCAGGGTGACGGTCGCGAACACCCGTCGCGGCGTCGCGCCGAGCACGGCCGCCACCTCGGCCGGACGGCCGTCCAGCCCCGCCCACATCCCCCCCACGGTGCGCACGACGACGGCGATGTTGAAGAAGGCCAGGGCGGCGACGACGATCGCGAAGCTGCCGTCGAGGCCGAGGAACCCGAGCGGGCCGGTGCTGATCACCAGCGACTTGAACGCGACGCCGACCACCACGCTGGGCAGCACGAACGGGATGGTGACGACGGCCCGGGCGATGCCGCGGCCGGGGAACCGCGTCCGGTACAGCACCCACGCGGCCGGCAGGCCGAGCGCGAGGGACGCCAGCGTCCCGGCCACCGCCTGCGCCAGGGTGGTCGTGACCACCCGGCCGGTGCGCGGGGACGCCAGCACCGCGGCAAACCCATCCAGCGTGAGGGCGCCGTCGGGGAACAGCCCCCGCCCCACCAGCGCGGCGACCGGCCACGCGAAGAACACCCCCAGGAAGGCCAGCGGGACGCCGGCGGCAGCTCCCCAGCCCAGCGCCGGCCCGACGCGCAGCCTCACCTCAGCCGATGACCGTCGTCGTCCAGTCACGGATCCACGTGTCGCGCCCCTCGGTGATAGCCTCGGGCGTCATCGTGTAGGGCCGCTGGGCGAGCGGTGCGAACTCGACCCACTCCGCCGGCAGCTCCACCGAGCGCTGCACGGGGTACATGTACATCTGCTCAGGGATGTCGGCCTGCACCGCTTCGCTCAGCAGGAACTCGATGAACTTCTGCGCGCCGATCTCGTTCTGCGCCCCCGCGATCACGCCGGCGTACTCCACCTGCCGGAAGCACGTGCCGAGCAGCGCCCCGGTGTGCGTGGCGCCGTCCACCACCTCGAACGACGGCGACGTGGCGTAGCTCAGCACGAGCGGCCGCGGCCCCCGCCCCGAGGAGCCGGAGAACTGCACCGTATAGGCCTCCGTCCAGTCCTGGGCGACGAGCAGGCCGTTGTCGCGGAGCCGCTGCCAGTAGTCGAGGTAGCCGTCCTCACCCTGGGACTCGACGGTGGCGATGAGGAACGCCAGGCCCGGCGAGCTGGTGGCGGGGCTGGACACCACCAACAGATCCCGGTAGGCGGGGTCGGCCAGATCCTCCAGCGTCGTCGGCACCCCCAGACCGCGCTCGGCGAACCAGTCGAGATCGGCATTGATGCACACGTCCCCGAAGTCGATCGGCGTCAACCGATGGGTGTCGTCCGCGGCGAACGTCGCCGCCTCCTGCTCCGGCAGGGCCTCGGCGACGTAGGGCACGACGACGTCCTCGTCCAGCGCCCGCCCGGCGAACGTGTTGTCGATGCCGAACACCACATCACCGAGCGGGGAGTCCTTCGTCAGCACCAGCTGGTTGGTCAGGCTGCCGGCGTCCCCGGGCGCGACGTAGGTGACGGTGTAGCCGGTCTGCGCCGCGAACTCGTCCAGCAGCTCCTGGCTCAACGCGAAGGAGTCGTGCGTCACGACGGTCAGGGTGGTCGACTCGGACGCGGTGGGCGTCGGCGACGTGGTGGGCGTCGGGGCCGTGTCGGACGCCGCCGGCGTCGGGGTGGCCGCCGGGCCGGTACAGGCCGCCAGCGCGAGCAGGCCCGGCACCAGAAGCATCGCGGTCCGGCGGCCCCAGCCGGGCGAGGTGGGGCGTCCGGGGTGCTGGCGATCGGTCATGCGATGGTCCTCCCGTTCGTAGGAGGGGTCGGCCCGCCGTGGGCCGAAGAGCTCGACTCCCTCCGCCGGTGCGAACCGGATCAGGTGCGAGGGTCTGCGGCGCTCCGCACTCTCAGCGCCCCTGCGGGCGCTCCCCTGTCTTCATTCCCCACCCTAGCGTGCGTGGCCCCGCGACCACCCGCAGGGTCACAGCGCGCCCCCGCCCCGGCACACAGCAGGGCCACAGACGCGGCCGACACGGTGGTTTCACGGCCCCGAACGGGTCGCCCGACACCGCGAAGGAACTGACATGACCCACACGGCCCCCCGACCCGGGACCGCCGGCCAGGCACTTCTGCTGGACAACGTCCACACCGACGCCATCCCCCCGCTCCGCGACGCCGGCCTGACCGTCCACCACCGCGCCGAGGCGCTCAACGACGTCGCCCTGACGCGGGCGCTGTCCGGCGTCCGGGTGCTCGGCATCCGCTCCGGCACCCGCCTGACCCGCCGCGTCCTGCAGCGCGCCGAACATCTGGAGGCGGTCGGCGCCTTCTGTGTCGGCACCAACCAGATCGACCTGGCCGTCGCCGACGAACTCGGCATCGCCGTCTTCAACGCCCCCCACGCCAGCACGCGCAGCGTGGTCGAGCTCGCGGTGGCGAACCTGCTGGCCCTCAGCCGCCGCCTCACCGTCCACGACCGGGCGGTCCACGCGGGCCGCTGGCACAAGACCGCCGAGGGCAGCCGCGAGGTGCGCGGCCGGACCCTGGGCATCGTCGGCTACGGCAACGTCGGCAGCCAGCTGTCGGTCGTCGCCGAGGCGCTCGGCCTCCGCGTGCTGTTCCACGACCTGGCCGACCGCCAGCCGATCGGCCACGCCACGCCCACCCGGACGCTCGACGAACTGCTCGGGGCATCCGACATCGTCAGCCTCCACGTGGACGGCCGGGCGGGCAACGCCGGCCTCCTCGGCGCCGCCGAGCTCGGCCGGATGCGGCCCGGCGCGCTGCTCGTCAACCTCAGCCGCGGCCCGGTCGTCGACCTGCCCGCGCTGCAGGACGCGCTGGCGTCCGGCCAGCTCGCCGGGGCCGCGCTCGACGTCTTCCCCGACGAACCGTCGGGCCGTTCGGACGCCTTCGCCTCCGCCCTGCAGGGCCTGCCGAACGTCATCCTCACCCCGCACATCGGCGGATCAACCGAGGAGTCCCAGGCCGCCATCGCCGCCCACGTGGCGGGCAAGCTCACCGATCACCTCACCGGCACCACCGGCCGCGCCTCCCGCGCCGCCTGACGCCCACCCCTGCCCGCACCATCCCGACGCCGCACCCCCAACACGCATTCACCACGACCGCCGCATCACCACCACCACCACCACCACCAAGGAGACCAGCATGAACGTCCGCTCCCTCACCCGTGCCGCCCACTCCGCCTCCTTCTTCGAGGTGCAGGAGGCGGCGGGCTCCGGGCGCACCGTCGTCGACTTCTGCATCCCGACGAACAGCTACTTCCCCACCCCGGCGATGTTCGACCAGCTGTCCGCCGCGCTGCCCGAGCTCCTGACCTACTACCCCAGCGACGCCGCGGCCACCACCCGGCGGCTCAGCGACCTGCTCGGCCTGCACCCCCAGACCGTGGCGATGGGCAACGGCTCCACCGAACTCATCACCTGGATCGACCACCTCCTGGTCACCGAGAGCATCGCCGTGCCGATACCGACCTTCGGCCGTTGGACCGACCAGCCGTTCGAGACAGGCAAGCGCGTCGACCTGTACCCGCTGCGCGAGGCCGACGGGTTCGCCCTCGACCTGGCCGACTACGCCCGCTTCATCCGCGAGCGCGGTTCGCGGGCGGCCGTCATCTGCCAGCCCAACAACCCCGACGGTGGCATCGTGGCCCGCGACCAGGTGACTCGCGTTCCTCGACGAACTGTCCGATCTCGACCTCGTGGTCGTCGACGAGTCCTTCATCGACTTCGTCGACGACGCGGAGGCCCGCTCCGTCGTCGACGTCGCGCCGCTGCGCAGCAACGTCATCGTGCTCAAGTCGCTCGGGAAGAACTTCGGCCTGCACGGCGTCCGTTTCGGCTACCTCGTCGCCAACCCGGCGCTCGCCCGCCGCGTCGGTGAGGCCCTGCCGAAGTGGAACCTCAACTCCCTGGCCGAGGCTGTCGTCGGGATGTTGGGTCAACACCGGGACGCCTACCGTCACAGTCTGGCGCTGGCCGCCCGCGACCGGCGCGCGATGGCCGAGCGGCTGCGCACCTTCGGCTCGTTGTCGGTGTTCGAGACGAGCACCAACTTCGTCCTGGTCAAGCTACCGGACCATTGGTCGGGCCCGGAGCTGCGCGACTTCCTCCTCGCCGAGCACGGTGTCTACGTCCGCGAGTGCGGCAACAAGCTGGGCCTGACCAGCCAGTTCCTGCGCCTGGTCGTCCGGCCCACACCGGACGTCGACCGCCTCCTGGGCGGACTGGACGACTACCGCCGATCGGTCGGACGCCGCGCCGCCTGAGCGGGCAGCTCCCCGAACGGCGCGTCGGAGTCCTCCGGCCAGCTCGCCCGGAGGGATTCGAGCTCGGCCACGCGCTCGGGGTGACGCTCGAGCCAGGCGGCGAAGATCTCGCCCTGATGGGTGTTCGCCCAGCGGAACGGAACGACGGCGGCCACAGCGGCGAGCACCACCGCGGCGCCGTACCACCACAGTGGGTCGTCGCGCAGCCCTCCCATGGCCGCGGTCGTCCGCAGCGTCACGACGAGGGCCAGCCCGGCGGACAGCCCCCACCAGGCGTCGTAACGCCCCCGCCCCGCCCAGGGGTCGGGCTCGGCGAACCCGTCGAGCAGCCCCTCGCGGCGCCACCGGTGGAGCCGCGTCTCGGCGGCCAACGCCAGGGCGACCAGCAGCGCCACCCAGCCCTCGGCGAACGCCCCGCGCACCCACACCAGCGCGACGACCCCGAACACGAGCACCACGGCCGCGGTCGCCGCGTACCGGAGCAGCACGGCCGCCCGGTGGGCGACGGCCACGCGCACCCGATCCACCAACGGGACGCCGTGGGGCAGCGTCGCCGCCAGCTCACGCCGCAGCCGGCGTCCCCACGCGCCCGGCCGCCCGGCCGCTCCGGTTCCCGGCTCAGCGGCGGCCATGAGCGCGTCCGCCAGCGTGCGGGGCGGGCGCGGGGGCAGGAGAGTGTCGCGTACGACCCCCACGAGGGCCACCACCCCGACCGCCACGGCCACCACGGCGGCCAGCTGCACCCACGGGTACCAGGTGGTGGGGAAGAGGAAGAGCACCTCGGCGGGGAAGACGAGCAGCTGCAGGCCGAGGGCCACCACAGCGACCACGCCGAGCGGGTACAGGCTGCGCGCCAGCATCAGGTTGACCGAGCGGGACAGGCCCTGGATCGCGAGGCCGAGGAGCCACGAGAGCCACAGCCACGCGGTGGCCCAACCGAGCACGCTCAGCGAGGGCCGCACCACCACGAACAGCAGCAGCCACGGCCACCCCAGCAGCACCAGCCACAGCCCGACCGACGTCCACGGGCCCAGGGGGCGTGGGCTGCTCAGCGGCCGGTCCCCGCGTACACGACGGCCTGGCCCTCGCTGTCGAGGCCGAACGCCGTGTGACAGGCTCGGACGGCGGCGTCCACGTCGTCGACGTCGACGACCACCGAGATGCGGATCTCCGAGGTTGAGATCATCGCGATGTTGATGTCGGCGGCGGCCAGCGCACGGAAGCACGTCGCCGACACACCGGGGTGGCTGCGCATGCCGACGCCCACCACGGACACCTTGCCCACGTGGTCGTCGTACTCGGTCGACGTGAACCCGATGCGCTCGCGGGCCGCCTCCAGCGCCGCGATCGCCCGCGGGCCGTCGGCCTGCGGCAGGGTGAAGGAGATCGCGGTGGTGTTGTCGGCCACCGACACGTTCTGCACGATCATGTCGATGTTGACGCCGACGGCGGCGACGGTGTCGAAGACGTCCGCGGCCGCGCCGACGCGATCGGGCACGCCGACGACCGTGACCTTGGCCTCGGACCGGTCGTGGGCGATGCCGGTGATGATGGGGTTCTCCACGGACTCCTCCTCGCTGATGTGCTTCACCCAGGTGCCGGGCTTGGTCGAGAACGAACTGCGCACGTGCACCTCGACGTTCTCGCGCCGCGCGTACTCCACGCAGCGCAGGTGCAGGATCTTGGCGCCGTTCGCGGCCAGCTCGAGCATCTCGTCGTAGCTGATCTCGGGGATCCGTTGCGCACCCGGCACGATGCGCGGGTCGGCGGTGAACACCCCGTCCACGTCGGAGTAGATCTCGCAGTAGCCGGCCCCCAGGGCGGCGGCCAGCGCGACGGCGGTGGTGTCGGACGCCCCCCGCCCCAGCGTGGTCACATCCTTGGTGGTCTGCGACACGCCCTGGAACCCGGCGACGATGACGACGTCACCCTCCCCCAGGGCCGTCTCGATGCGGCCGGGCGTGATGTCGATGATGCGCGCGTCGCCGTGCTTCTCGGTGGTGATGACGCCGGCCTGGCTGCCGGTGAACGACCGGGCGGTGTAGCCGAGATCGTTGATCGCCATGGCGAGCAGCGCCGCGCTCATCCGCTCACCGGCGGTGAGCAGCATGTCGAGCTCACGGGGCCGCGGCTGCGGCGACACCTGCTGGGCGAGGTCAAGCAGCTCGTCGGTCGTGTCGCCCATGGCGGACACGATGACCACGACCTCGTTGCCCTGCGCCTGCGCGTCGACGATGCGCTGCGCCACCCGCTTGATGCTCGCGGCGTCCGCGACGCTGGATCCGCCGAACTTCTGCACGACCCGCACTGGTGCTCCGACCTCCTCGTGTTGCGAACCGGATCCACTCTGCCACGGACGCCGCCCGCACGCCCGCTCATCCCACGGCGCGGGGCCGGCGAACGTCGCGCCACCCCGCCGTCCCGCGCGCCGTCGTCCTACACTGGGGCGCCATGAGCCACGAGCCCGTCCCGCAGCGTCTCTCCGACGCCGATCGGGACGCCGCCACCGCGATGTTGCGCGAGCACTTCGAGGCCGGGCGCCTCGACGACACCGAGTTCGCCGAGCGGATGACTGCGGCGCTCTCCGCACGCTTCGCGTCCGACTTCGGCCCGCTGTTTTCCGACCTGCCCGAGCCCCGCCCGCATCTCGACAGTTCGGCCGCCGGTGCGTCCCTGGTGCCCGGTTCGACGCCCGGCCGGACGCCGACGCGCCAGCCGGTCGCCTCCGCGGGTCGGCCGCACCCCGATGGGGACGAGGTGGTGACCTCCGGCCCTCGGGTGCCACCGCAGATCGCCCAGTGGTTGCCGATGGGCCGGGCGTTGCTGTGGCCCGCCTGCATCCTGTCCGCGATCATGTTCGGGAACTGGTTCTTGTTCATCGCCATCGCCATCATCGGCAGCATCGTGTTGAACCAGCTCGTCCCCGACCAGCGCAAGCCCCCGCCCCACCTCGAGCGCTGAGCACCCCGGCACGCCCGAGACGCACACGGGGCCCGCTCCGATCGGAGCGGGCCCCGTGGGCGAACGGGTCAGGCAGGGCTCACTCGGAGTCCAGGTCCTTCTCGATGAGGGCGGCGATGGCCTCGACGGCCTCCTCGTTGTCGGACTCGACGACGACCTCGGCCCCCTTCTCGGCGCCCAGGGTCATGATCATGAGGCTCGACGCCGCGTCGACGCCCTCGTCGTCGTCGCCACCGACGAGCGTCAGGGTGATCTCGTCGTCGTAGCCCTCAGCGGCCTCGGCGATGATGGCGGCCGGGCGGGCGTGCAGGCCCACGGACGAGCCGACGGTGACAGTCTTGCTAGCCATGCTTTTCTCCTTCGAGAGATTCGGGTCGTCAGGCGGCCACGGCCTTCTTGCCACCAAAGAACTGCTTGGCGGCGATGACGGCGACCGCGCCGACGATCATGCCAGCAAGGATAGCGATGATGAACCCGATCGGGTTGTCGATCGCAAACAGCACGAAGATCCCGCCGTGGGGGGCCCGACTGCCGACACCGAGCGCCATGGTGAGCGCGCCGGTCACCGCTCCGCCCAGCATCATCGAGGGGATGACGCGCAGCGGGTCGGCGGCACCGAACGGGATGGCACCCTCGGAGATGAAGGACGCCCCGAGCAGCCAGGCCGTCCGGCCGTTCTCGATCTCGGGATCGGTGAAGAGCCGCTTGCGGACGGTCGTGGCCAGGGCCATCGCCAGCGGCGGCACCATGCCGGCCGCCATCACGGCGGCCATGATCTGGAACGACGCCTCGGTCTGCGCCGAGAGACCCGCGGTGGCGAACAGATAGGCCGCCTTGTTGACGGGCCCGCCGAGGTCGAAGCACATCATCAGGCCGAGGATGATGCCGAGCAGGATGACCGAGCCGCCGGTCATGCCGCCGAGGAAGGCGTACAGGCCGTTGGTGATGGCCGCCAGCGGCGCGCCGAGCAGGAGGTACATCAGGCCGCCGACGATCAGCGTGACGGTGAGCGGGATGATGACCACCGGCATGAGGCCGGCCAACCAGCGCGGCGGCTTGAGCGACGCCAGCCACATGGCGAGCAGGCCCGCGATGAGGCCGGTCACCAGGCCGCCGATGAAGCCGGCGCCGAGCGTCACCGAGATGGCGCCGCCGACGAAGCCGGGGGCGATGCCGGGGCGTCCGCCCAGCGCGTAGGCGATGTAGCCCGACAGGGCGGGCACGAGGAAGCCGAAGGCCGCCGAGCCGACGAGGTTGAGGATGCCGCCCAGCCACGGCCCCAGCCCGGCCGCCGGGCCCAGGTCGTAGGCCAGCGCGGCATAGCTGCCCGCGGACGCGCACTGCTCCGCGGTGGCGCCGGCCGCCCAGGCGGGCAGGTTGGCGCAGTCGGGTGTCAGCGCGATGCCGTAGCCCCCGACGAGGAAGCTGAGCGCGATCAACAGGCCGCCGGCCGCGACGAACGGGATCATGTACGACACGCCGGTCATCAGGGCCTGCTGGATGCGCTTGCCCCAGCCGAGCTGGGCGCCCTCGCCGGCGCCGTCGGACGCCCCCGCCACGCCGGACACGCGCCGCGCGTTGGGGTTCTTCGACGCCGCCAGCGCCTCCTCGATCATCTTCGCGGGCTCGTTGATGCCCCGCTTGACGCCGGACTCGATCACCGGCAGGCCAGCGAAGCGCTCCTTCTCCTTCACCCCGACGTCGGTCGCGAAGATCGCCGCGACGGCGCCCGAGATGACCGACGCGGGCAGCGGCGTCACGCCACCGGAGCCCTGCGTCTCGACCTGCACGTCGACCCCGGCCTCCTGCCCGGCCGCGACCAGCGAGTCGGCCGCCATGTAGGTGTGGGCGATGCCGGTCGGGCAGGCGGTGACCGCCACGATGACCGGACGGTCCGCCCCCGCCTCCCCCGCGGTGGCGGCATCCGGGGTGGCGGCATCCGGGGTGGCGGCAGACACGGCTGTGGCCCCGGTCCCGGCGGCGCCCGCAGCACCGGCCGCGGCGACTCCTCCCGCGGCGCCGGACGCGGCGGCGTCCGGCGGGTTGAGCACACCGTCGACGAGGGCGACGACGTCGGCCGGGCTCTGGGCGGCGCGCAGGGAGGCCAGGAAGTCCTTCTTCACCAGCGCGCGGGCGAGCTTGGTGAGCAGCTTGAGGTGGTCGGCGTCGCCGTCCGCCGCCGCCGCGATGAGGAACACGAGGTCGGCCGGGCCGTCCTTGGCGCCGAAGTCGACCGGGTTCGACAGCCGCGCGAAGGCCAGCGACGCCTCCGACACCGCCGCCGAGCGGCAGTGGGGAATGGCGAAGCCGCCGGGCAACCCGGTGGCGGCCTTGCCCTCGCGGTCCATCGCGTCGGCGGTCAGGCCGGCGGCATCGGCGCGGCCGGCGTCGGCGACCACCTGGGCCAGGGACGCGATCACGTCCTGCTTCTGAGAACCCAGGTCGGCGTCGAGCCGCACCAGGTGTTCGTTGATGAGTGACATGGGGACTTCCCTTCGTCGGGTCAGGCGGTGAGGTGGGTGACGACGACGCGGCCGGGGGGCAGGTCGTCGGGGGTCGGGAGGGTGGTGCCGGGCAGGGACGCCGCCGCGGAACCGTGGGCGACGGCCTGCGCCAGGCAGTCGGCCGGGTCGAGCCCGGTCACGTCGCCGAGGATGAAGCCGGCGACCGAGGAGTCGCCCGCGCCCACGGTGCTGGCGACCCGGATTGCCGGCGCCGCGGCGTGCCAGGCGCCGGCGGCGTTGACGAGCACCGCGCCCGAGCCGCCCAGCGTGACGAGCACGTGGGTGATGCCGCGCTCGTGGAGCCGCTTCGCGGCGGCCACGATGTCCGCGAGGTCACCCGCGGCCGCGGCCGCCTCGAAGGCGGCGGCGTCCCCGCCCGTGAGCTGCGCGAGTTCGTCGGAGTTGGGCTTGACCAGGTCGAACGCGCTGGCGGGCAGGGCGGCGAGCACCGCGTCCAGCGCCGCGTCGGAGGTGTCGATGGCGACCTTCGCCCCCAGCGGACGCAGCGCGGCGGCCAGCTGGGCATACCAGTCGTCCGGCGCGCCGGGCGGCAGCGACCCGGACAGGGCCACCCACGCGGCTCCTGCGGCGGCGGCCACCACCTGGGCGGTGGCGGCGTCGAGGTCGGAGGCCGAGAGCGTCGGCCCCGGCTCGTTCACCTTGGTCGTCGTGCCGCCGGGCTCGGTGATCGTCGTGTTCGTGCGGGGGCGGTGGCGGACGCCGGGGGCGTCCACCGCCATCGCCGTGGGCACGGCCGCATCGAGCATCGCCCGGTAGGCCGTGTCGTCGAACGGGAGGACGGCCGTCGCCTCGACGCCCGCCTCGGCCACGACGCGGGCGACGTTCACCCCCTTGCCGGCGGCCTGCTCGGTCACCGACACCGCGCGCTGCACCTCCCCCCGCGCGAGCGGGCCGCCGAGGGCGACCGTCTTGTCGATGCTGGGATTCGCCGTGAATGTCACGACGCGTCGTGCGGACGGCGGCCGCTGGCCACCGCCCCGCTCCTGAACATTCAGGTCCACGTCCACTCCCTCGGGGTCAATGTGGGGTCATCTGTTTATAGCTGGGTTTGCGTGGCTCCACAACTCTGAAGCCGGTATGTCGTTTGGCATCGTGTGGCGTTCGGTGCCGGCTCCTCGCTGGGAAGTATGGCGAACCCCCCGGCACCCCGCAGGGATTACCGAGCCGATGCCCCAGGATCGCCTCGACGCCCGTCACTGGGCGACGGGAGGCTCCTCGGCGAGCTCGGGGTGCAGGCGCAGATAGCGCCGGTGGTCATTGGCCCACGCGTAGTAGAGCCCGATGAGCAGGCCGCCGCCGATGTAGTTGCCCACGAGGGCGATCGCGACGTTGGCCGCGGCGAGCCCGACGTCGATGCCCTGGGTGAGGCCCACGATCGTGAACAGCACCGTGTTGGCCACCGAGTGCTCGAACCCCAGGAACGCGAAGATGAACACCGCGGTGATCATCGCCAGCGCCCGAGTCAGGTCCTCCTTGATGAACCCGTTCCAGATCAGCGTCATGGCGATGTTGATCATGAAGTTGCACAGGATGGCGCGGATGAAGAGGTCACTCCATCCCCCGACACCCAGGGTGATGTACTCCAGCTTGTGCGCGACGGAGGACGCCATCTGCTCCCCCACGCCCCCTCCGGCCAGCGTGCTGCCCATCATCAGGAGGGCGATGACCAGGCCGCCGAGGAAATTGCCGAACAGGCACAGCCCCATGATGCGCAGCGAACGCAGCAGCGTGGTGCGCCGGTGGTACATGCCGACGGTGACCACCATCATGTTGGAGGTGAGCAGCTCGGACTTGGTGTAGTAGATGAACACCAGGGCCCAGCCGAACGCGAGGCCGCCGACGAGGCGTCCGACGCCGGTCAGCGGCTCCCCGCCCACCTCGAGCCCGGCGAAGACGGAGACGATGGAGAAGTTCGTCAGGTAGAAGACCCCGATGATGATCCCGGCCATGGCCGCCCGCTGCAGAAAGATGCGGGCGACCTCGCCGGTCATGACATGTTTGGTGTCCAGCGCCTCGAGCACCGTGCTGATGAACACGCGGCCCGGGAAGAGCCGCTCCATCGAATCGGCCACGCCGGCTCCTCTCACGCCTTGCGGATCGCGAACCTCAACCCCAGTTCGTCGTCCGTGGTCACGTCACCGCTGGGCTCGCCCTCGGTCATCGTCGTCGCGAGCACCTCGCGGGCGACGTCGTCAGCTCCCGACCGTAGTGCCTCGGCGAGCTCGGCGTCGGCGTTCCACACCAGCTCGATGCGGTCCGACACCTCCAGCCCGGACGCCTTGCGGGCATCCTGCACCAACCGCACCACCTCGCGCACCAGCCCCTGGGCGACGAGGGCCGGCGTCAGCTCGAGGTCGAGCGCGACGGTCTCGCCCTGCTCGTTGACCACCGACCAGCCCTCGCGGGGCCGTTCGCTGATGAGCACCTCCTCGGCGCTCACCACCGTGCCGCCGTCGACGTCCACCGTGGCCTCGCCGTGCGCGGCCAGGGCGGACGCCAGCGCCGCGGCGTCCGCGGCCGCGATGGCCGCCGCGATGCGCGGGGTGTCCTTGCCGAACCGGCGGCCAAGCGCCCGGAAGTTGCCCTTGGCGACGTGGTCGACCAGGTCGCCCGCCGAGCTGAACGACTCGACGGTTCCGACGTTGAGCTCGGCGGCGATCTCGTCGATCAGCTCGCTGCCGAGCCGCGCGAAGGACGCCGAGGGCACCAACAGCCGCTGCAGCGGCTGACGGGTCTTGACGCGGGCCTCCGAGCGGGCCGAGCGACCGAGTTCCACGAGCCGGCGCGCGGTGCGCATGGACGCGTTGAGGTCGGGGTCGATCGCGGCGGCGTCCGCCACCGGCCAGGAGGCGAGGTGGACCGACGCGGCGGCGTCCGGCACCGCGGCCACGAACAGGTCCTGCCACACCCGCTCGGTGACGAAGGGCGCCATGGGGGCCATCAGACGGGTGACGACGTCGAGGGTCTCGTGCAGCGTCCACAACGCGCCCGGATCACCCTCCCAGAAGCGGCGCCGGCTGCGGCGGATGTACCAGTTGGACAGGTCATCGACGAAGTCGGCCAGCAGCGAGCCGGCCCGCTGGGTGTCGAAGTGCTCCAGCGCGTCGGTGACCTGCGCCACCAGGTCGTTGCGGACGCTGACGAGCCAGCGGTCCAGCACCCCGAGCGTCGTGTCGGCGGGCGGGGGCGCCGGCGTCCACCCGTTCGTGCGCGCATAGAGGGACTGGAAGCTGACGGCGTTCCAGTAGGTCAGCAGCACCTTGCGGACGGTCTCGGTGATCGTGGTGTGCCCGACGCGACGCGACGACCAGGGCGAGCCGCCCGCGACCATGAACCAGCGGACGGCGTCCGCCCCGTGGGTGTCCATCAGCGAGATCGGCTCGAGGATGTTGCCCAGGTGCTTGCTCATCTTGCGGCCGTCCTCGGCGAGGATGTGGCCGAGGCACAGCACGGTGCGGTAACTGCTCGCGTCGAACGTGAGCGTGCCGACCGCCATGAGGGAGTAGAACCAGCCGCGGGTCTGGTCAATGGCCTCGCAGATGAAATCGGCCGGGTAGGCCTGCTCGAGCTTCTCGGCCGAGCCGGGCGCCCACGGGTAGCCCCACTGGGCGAACGGCATCGAGCCCGAGTCATACCAGGCGTCGATCACCTCGGGGACGCGCACGCTCGGCTTGCCGCAGGTGGGGCAGGCGAACGTGACGTCGTCGACGAAGGGGCGGTGCGGATCGAGCGCCGACAGGTTCTCCCCCGCCAGCTCGCCCAGCTCGGCGAGCGAGCCGACGCACACCTGGTGATCGTCCTCGCAGCGCCAGATGGGCAGCGGGGTGCCCCAGTAGCGCTTGCGCGACAGCGCCCAGTCGATGTTGTTGTCGAGCCAGTCGCCGTAGCGGCCGTGCTTGATGTGCTCGGGGTGCCAGGACGTGGCCTCGTTCTCGCGGAGCAGCGCCTCCTTGACCTGCGTCGTGCGGATGTACCAGCTCGGCTGGGCGTAGTACATCAACGGCGTGTGGCACCGCCAGCAGTGCGGGTAGGGGTGCTCGTGCACGAGCGTGCGCAGCAACAGGCCGGTGTCGCGGAGGCGCTCGACGATCAGCGGGTCGGCCGTCTTGAAGAACACGTCCGACACGAAGCCGTTGCCGGGCAGGAAGCAGCCGTCGGGGCCGATGGGGTTCACGTACGCGATGCCGTTGCGGCGGCTGGAGGCAAAGTCGTCCTCGCCGAACGGGTAGGACTGGTGCACCAGGCCGGTGCCCTCGCCCGTGGCGACGTAGTCCTCGTTCACGACGAACCAGGCCGGGCCGGGCTGGTCCATCACATCGAGGGGGCGCTCGTAGGTCCAGCCGAGCATGTCGGCGCCGGTGAAGGTGTCGGTCGGACGCCAGCCCTCCCCCAGCGCGCTGGTCACCGAGTCGACGGCCACGACGACGGGCTTGGCGCCGGCGTCCGACACCGCGACGGTGTACTCGATGTCGGGGCCCACGGCGACCGTGGTGTTCGAGACGAGCGTCCAGGGCGTGGTCGTCCAGATCGCGAGGTCCGCGGTGCCGGCGTACGGGCCGGACGTGAGCGGGAACCGGACGAACACCGTGGTGTCGGCGGTCTCCTCGTAGCCCTGGGCCAGCTCGTGGTCGCTCAGCGTCGTGCCGCAGCGCGGGCAGTAGGGGGCGACCCGCTGGTCCTCCACCAACAGGCCGCGCTGGTGGATCTGCTTCAGCGACCACCACACGCTCTCGACGTAGGAGGTGTTCATCGTCCAGTACGCCTCGTCGAGGTTCACCCAGTAGCCCATGCGGCGGGTCAGCTCGGTCCACTGGTCGACGTACTGCGTCACCGAGCTCCGGCATCGCTCGTTGAACGGGGCGATGCCGTAGGCCTCGATGTCGGGCTTGCCGTTGAAGCCGAGCTCCTTCTCGACGGCGAGCTCGACCGGCAGGCCATGGCAGTCCCAGCCCGCCTTGCGGTCGACCCGGAAGCCCTGCATCGTCTTGAAGCGCGGGAAGACGTCCTTGAACGCCCGCGCCTCGATGTGGTGGGTGCCGGGCATGCCGTTGGCCGTGGGCGGCCCCTCGTAGAACGTCCAGGTGGGGCCGTCGGCGGTCCGCGCGAGCGAGGCCTCGAACGTGTGCTGCGCGTCCCACAGCGCGATGACCTCGCGCTCCATCGCGGGCAGGTC
The DNA here is from genome assembly GCF_038502305.1 of Propioniciclava soli. NCBI lineage: Bacteria > Bacillati > Actinomycetota > Actinomycetes > Propionibacteriales > Propionibacteriaceae > Propioniciclava > Propioniciclava soli. The sequence continues at coordinate 459,146 of NZ_CP115965.1, read as the reverse complement.
GACCTGCGGGGCGACGGCGCGATAGCCGGCCGGGTTGCTCATGGGTTTCCTTTGTCATTCCCGGACGCGGGGCGTCCGGCTCGGGTGGGACGAAGGGACGAGCGCACCGGACTGCTCCGGCGGACCCGCGGTACCACCCTCCTTGGACTCTGCCCCGTCGACGCCACGGCCGTGGCGCGTCGGGAGCGGGGAGCCCCGCTCAGACTCGTCCGCCGCCGGTTCTAGTGAGCGCCTCTCGACGCCGTTCTTCCGGCAGCTCCGGGGTGATGGCCCCATCGTCGCCGTGCGGACCCGCCCATTCTACGAACGGCGCCGCCCGGACGCCAAGCGGCGGGGTCGTACGAGCCGCCCGACCTCAGCGCGACCACCTCGCTCCCCGCACAGCGCCCTGCTCTCCCTGCAGCGAGAGCACCGCTACGGCAAGGGAGCGACGTGCGTGTCCACGAGAGCGGCGCTACGCCCGGGGAGTGCCGTGCGCGGCGTCCCCGAGCAGGCCCTCGATGACCTGGGCGACGCCGTCGGCGTCGTTGGTCAGCGTGACCCGGTCGGCCGCCGCGAGTGCCTCGGGGGTGGCGTTGCCCATCGCCACGCCGACGCCGGCCCAGCGCAGCATCTCGACGTCGTTCACGTTGTCACCGAACACCATCACCTCGCTGGCGTCGATGCCGAGGTGGGTGCACACGGACGCCAACCCGGACGCCTTGGTCACGCCCTCCCGGGCGACCTCAAGAAAGGGGGCGCCCGAGATGGTGGGGTGGCAGCCCGGGACGGCGAGTTCGCGGGCGGCAGCCAACAGCGCGCGCGGCTCGACGTCGTCGTGCTTGAGCACCAGCTTCACCGACCCGGCGGCCAGGACCTCGTCGAGGTCGGCGAAGCGGTGGACGACCTCCCACGCCGCACTCTGGGCTCCCGGATCCTGCGGGCCGGAGTAGCCGTGCTCGGCGAGGTAGGTGTTGCCGCCGTCGCGCACCGAGACGGCCCTCACCCCGGGGAACCGCGCCCGCATCGCCTCGACGAGGGTGCGTTGGGCGTCCACGTCGAGGATCTCCTCGAAGAACAGCTCACCGGTCGACAGGTGCATGGCGACCGACCCGTTGCTGCCGATCGCCGGCCCCTCCAGCGCGGTGCCGCGCACGAGGGCCGCGATCGAGTACGGCTGGCGTCCGGACACGGCCGTGACCACGATGCCGGCCTCGGACGCCGCCAGGAACGCCTCGCGGGTGCGGGCGCTGATGGTGACGTGGTCGCTGTGGATGAGGGTGCCGTCGACGTCGGTCGCCAGGAGTCGGATCACGGCCTCAGGCTATCGGTTGGGGCGGGGGCGTCCGGACGGGTGGCGGCGGAGGGGAACCGGCGCGGGGTCGGCGTCCCGATCGTCAGCCGACCGCTCGTCGCCCGGAGAACGCGCGGCCCAGGGTGACCTCGTCGGCGTACTCCAGGTCACCCCCGACGGGGAGGCCGGACGCCAGCCGCGACACCGTGATGCCCGTGTTGGCGAGGATGCGCGACAGGTAGGTCGCGGTCGCCTCCCCCTCCAGGTTCGGGTCGGTGGCGAGGATGACCTCGGTGATCACCGGCGCGCTCAGGCGGCGCAGCAACTCGGCGATGTGCAGATCTTCCGGCCCGACGTTGTCGATCGGGCTGATCGCCCCGCCGAGCACGTGGTAGAGCCCGCGGAACTCGCGGGTGCGCTCGATGGCCTGGACGTCCTTGCTCTCCTCCACCACGCACACCAGCGACTGGTCCCGGCGCGGGTCGCGGCAGACCCGGCAGGTCGCCTCCTCGGCGATGTTGAAGCAGATCTCGCAGAACCGCACCTTCTCGGTGACCTCGCGCAGCGCGTCCGCGAGCCGGGCCACGTCCTCCCGGTCGGACTGCAGGATGTGGAAGGCGATGCGCTGCGCGCTCTTCGGCCCGACGCCGGGCAGGCGGCCCAGCTCGTCGATCAGGTTCTGGATCGGCCCTTCGTACACGCGTCAGAAACCGAGACCGGGCGGCATCGGGGGCATGGCCGCCGACGCGAGGGTCTGCACCTGCGTGGACGCGTCCCGGATGGCGGCGACGATGAGGTCGCCGAGGGTCTCGGCGTCCTCGGGGTCGATGGCCTTGGGGTCGATCGTCACCTGCGTGACCTCCCCCGTCCCGCTCATCGTGACCACCACGAGGTCGCCCCCGGCGCTGCCGGTGACCGTCTGGTTGGCCAGGTCAGCCTGGGCGTTGGCCAACTGCTCCTGCATGGCCTGGGCCTGCTGCAGCAGCGCGTTCATGTCGAACCCGCCGCCCTCGGTGTTGAACATCGACATGGCTGTCACTCTCCTTGGTTCTGCTGTGTGGGGATCAGCTCGGTGGGGATCAGCACGGTGGGGTTCGGCTGTGGGTTCATCGTAGGCGAGGCGTGTCCGAAACCTGCGGTCGTGCCGGTCGCGGATGGCCTCACGGCGTCTCCTCGCCGATCAGCTCGGCGCCCAACTGGGTCGCGAGCAGTTCCTCGCTGCCGAGGGGGTCGGCGTCCAGGTCGGCATCGTCGCGCGAGGCCGTCTCCTCACCGTCGTCCTCCGCCACCGGGCCGGGCTGCATCGCGGTGATGTTCTGGCGCGCCTGGGCCGCACCCTCGCGCTGCGCCCGCTCCGCCCTCGCCCGCCCCGCCTGATCCTGCTCCGCCCGGGCCTGCTCCGCCTGGACCTGTTCGGTCTCGGCCTGCCGCGGCGTCGGCTGCTCCGGACGCGGTCGTGCCGCCTGGGCGGGCGTGGACGACGGCGGCTCGGCGTCACCCGCGATCGCCTCGATCCGCGGCGCGATGCCGAGCACCTCGAGCACGGCCTCGCGAACGATGTCCATGCTCCCGCCCCGCCCCAGGCTCTCGCGCGCGCCGGGGTTGTCGATGCTGAGGGTCAAGACGTCGTCGGCGAACGCGTGCACCTGCGCGTTCTCGCGCAGCACGATCCACGTCACCCGCCGCCGGTTCTTCACCGCGTCGAGCACATGGGGCCACATGGAGCGGATGTCGGCGGTCGAGACCGTCCCGGGGTCGGACGCGGCCGCCTCCGCGCGCGCCAGCTCGGGTTCGCCGTCCCCGGCGGTGGGTGTGCCCGAGACCGGCGGTGCGTCGGCCCGGGCAGCAGGCTGCGCAGCGGGCCCGTCGGCGGAGCCGGCCGACGGGCCGCTCGGATCCGCCCACGGGTCGTCGGCCGCCGGGCGATCTGGCTGGGCGTCGGCCGCCGGGCGGGCCGGCTGGGCGTCGGTCATCGGGCGGGCCGGCGCCGGCTGGGCGTCGGTCATCGGACGGGCCGGCGCCGGCTGGGCGTCGGTCCTCGGCCGGGGAGCGGGCGGCGTGGGTTCCGGCTCGGCCGAGGGGGCCCTGCTTGCTGCCCGCTCCGCGGGGGGCGCCGAGCTCGGCTGCGGCGAGGTGGGCTCGACCGCGGCTGACTCCGCCCGCTGGGCGCTGGTTCCGGCGGCCATGTTGAGGCGACGCTCGACGCGATCCAGGCGGGCATGGATTCCCCGGGCGTCCACGTCGGCCCCCGGCAACAGGACCCGGGCGCACATCAGCTCGAGGTGCAGGCGCGGGGCGGTGGTGCCACGCATGTCGGTGAGCCCCTGGGCGATCACCTCGGCGGCCCGCGTCAGCTCACCCGCGCCCATCCCCGCGGCCTGGGTGGTCAGGCGTTCGGCCTGGTCGCCGGCGACGTCGACCAAGCCGGAGGCGAGGGCGTCCGGCACCGCGGCGACAATGATGAGGTCACGCAACCGGCGCAGCAGGTCCTCCGCGAACCGGCGCGGATCCTGCCCCACCTCCATGACGCGGTCGATCGCCGCGAACACCCCTTCGGCGTCGCCGGCGGCGAAGGCGTCCACGATCTCGTCGAGCAGGCTGTCGGGCGTGAAGCCGAGCAACGCCGTGGCCTGCGCGTAGGTCACGCCCTGCTCGCCGGCGCCGCCCAGCAACTGGTCGAGCACGCTGAGCGAGTCACGCACCGAACCGGCGCCCGCGCGAACCACCAGGGGCAGGACGGCGTCCTCCACCCGCACCCCCTCCGTGGCACAGACCTCGCCCAGGTAGGCCGAGAGCGTCCGGGGCGGGACGAGCCGGAACGGGTAGTGGTGGGTCCGGGACCGGATGGTGCCGATCACCTTCTCCGGCTCGGTGGTGGCGAAGATGAACTTCACATGGGGCGGCGGCTCCTCGACCACCTTCAGCAGGGCATTGAACCCCGCGTTGGTGACCATGTGCGCCTCGTCGATGATGTAGATCTTGTAGCGGCTGTTGACCGGGGCGAAGAACGCGCGCTCCCGCAGGTCGCGCGCCTCGTCGACGCCGCCGTGCGACGCCGCGTCGATCTCGATCACGTCGATGCTGCCCGCTCCGCCGCGCGCCAGATCCCGGCAACTCGCGCACACCCCGCACGGCTTCGAGGTGGGACCCTCGACGCAGTTCAGGCACCGCGCCAGGATGCGGGCCGACGTCGTCTTGCCGCACCCGCGCGGGCCGCTGAACAGGTAGGCATGGTTGACCCGGTTGTTCTCCAGGGCGCGCTGCAGCGGCGCGGTCACGTGCTCCTGGCCGATGACGTCGGCGAACGTGTCCGGGCGATACCGGCGATACAGCGCCAGCGGCGCCTCGGGGCGGGACTCCCGTTCGGACGCCGCCGGGGCCACGGGGGCGGGCGGCTGTGCTGCTGCCGGGGTGGGCGGCTGTGCTGCTGCCGGGGTGGGCGGCTGTGCCGCTACCGGGGGCTGCGGCTGCGCGGGCGGAATCGCGGGCACGGCGTCCGGATCGTCGTCGTCCTCACCGTCGTCGGGGTCCGGCGGCTCAATGGGGATCTCGTCCATCGTGTCGTACTCGACGTCGGTCTCGGGGTCGTCGACCGCTTCCGGCTCGGTGGGCAGGATCAGCTCGTCGGGCTCCATGCCGAACAGGTCGGGGCCCTCCTGGTCGAAGGGCACGAGCGCGGGCTCGGGGGCGCCCCCCTCGTCCCCCTCGAACAGATCCAGCGGTTCATCTACCACGCAGGCCACCTTACGGGGAGGTACCGACGTTTTTTCACGCACCTCCCCACCACCCTGGGGAGTCCTCCCCATGGCGGCACCGGCCGAGTGGCCCTAGCGTCGGCGCCCAGGAGGTGAGCCCCATGACGATGGTCGGAGCCGACGTGTCCCAACTCAGGGCACTCGGCAAGCAGTTCGGCGACACCGGGCGGCTGTTCGAGCGCACGGGCGTGGACCTGAGCGCTGCGCTCGCCCGCTCCGCGTGGACGGGGTCGGACGCCACCCGCTTCCGTTCGGAGTGGGCCACGCGCCACCGACCGCGTCTTGGCGAGGCGGGCGATCTGCTGGCCGAGGCAGGGCGCGCGCTGGTGGCCGAGGCCTGCGAGCAGGAGCAGGCCAGCGATTCCGGCGGCACCCTCGGCGGGGGCTCGTGCGGGGACGGTTCGCCGTCCGACCCGGGCGCACCCCTCGACCGGGGCGGCCCTGGCGAGGGACCAGCAGACCTGACCGGCATCCTCGACCACGCCGCAGTCGACTGGGGCTTCTACGGGGTCGATGTGGCCAGCTTCCTGGGCGATGCCGTGCTGGATCCGCTCGCGCAGTGGTACGGCCGGGCCGGCGACCTCATGCAGTCGGTCAGCCTGGTCAACGCCCTCAGCGGCGCCACGGACCTCGACGACCTCCCCCAGGCCCTGGCCCACGCCGACGAGCTGGCGGAGACGGGGTCGCGCCTGGGAGCCGCCGCGGACGTGCTCGGGACGGTCGGCGACGTTGCCGGCGGCGTCGGCATGGTGCTCGACGGGGCGTCGTTGATCGACAACATCGTGGACGGTGACGGGTTCGGCGCCGCGGACGACGTCATCTCCCTCGGCCTGGGGGCCGCCGGGTTCCTCTTCACCGTGGGCACCCCGGTCGGCTGGGCCGTTGCCGGCGCCGGCCTGCTGTGGGGCGGAGCCCAACTCCTCTCCGGCGACGTGCCGGTGACCGAACGCATCGCGGGTTGGTTCCGGTGACCCCACCCCAGGGGCATTTGGACCCGAGGAAATGGCGCCATGGCGCCATTTCCTCGGGTCCAAATGCCCAAAGCTGCGCCCCCGACCCTTCCCTCTCCCACCTAAGGTGAACACCGTGACCGACGCACCCGACCGCTTCTTCGTCACCGACACCGAGCTCGTCCAGCTCCTCGGCATGACCCCGGGCGACCCCGCCGCCACCAGCGCGCGCGCCCTCGGCCTCGCCGATCATCTCGAGAACGCCGACCTGCGCCGCGCCGGCATCCAGTCCCTCCTGGTGCGTGGCCTGGCCACCCTCACCGACGGTGACCGGTTGGACGCCGTCGGCCCGGCCCAGGTGGTGGGCGCCGTGCTCGGCCGCGCCACGGACTGGCTGGCCTTCGCCGTCGAGGGCCCCAACGTGCGGGCCCGGACCGTGCTCGCGTCCGCCCCGGTCGGCGCCGTGACGATCGCCCTCGGCCCGGTCGGCGTCCACGAGGTCGCCCCGCTGCGCCCCGACATCCCCCTGACCGAGCCGCTCAAGCTCCTCATCGACGCCTACGCCGCCAACGACGCGATGGAGCGTCCGCTGGAGGTGCGGGTGCGCCGCAGCCAGGGTGCGGACGCCGACGACGTCTTGTTCACCATCGACGCCGACGGCACCTGGTCGATGCCCCGAGGTCGTCTGCTGACCCACACCGGCACGGCGGCTGAGGTCTGGCCGCACGTGCTGGCGGCCCTGGCCGAGCCCCAGGCCTGATCCGTGGCGCAGGAGACGTACCTCGGCAACGCCCAGGCGCACCTCGCCCTGCTGCGCGCGGAGTACCTGCGCGCCTGGGTGCTGGTCGTCTTCGTGCTGGGCTACGGCGCGCTGGTGGCCGCCCTCGGGCTCGGCCCGATCCGGGCCGTGGGCGTGGTGTTCGGCGCGTTCGGCGTCCTGCTGCTCGTGGTGCTGCTCGCGAGCCGGCGCCGCTACCACCCGGAGACCCTGCCCAACGGGCTGGTCCGGCCGCGCCGCCGCGGCCTGAACTCCGACCGGGGCTCCTGGCTGCTCGTCGCGGGGTCGGCGGTGCTGGTGGTCGCCGCGCTGGCCGTGGTGGTGGGCACCGGCGGCGCCGACCTGGCCCTCCTGGGCGCCCTCGTGCTGGTGCCGGTGTGGCTGGTCGTGCTCGTCAGCGCCCTGATCGGCATCCGGACGCGAGCGCGCGGCCCGGAGCTGCTGGCTCAGTTCCTGCAGGAGCGGCCCGGCGTCGCGGCGCAGGTGGAGCAGTTGCGCGCCCACTGGCCGGCCGACGCGCGCATCCCCTTCTCCTGAGCCTGCGCCGCGGCCGGGTGTGGGGCGGCGGCTCAGGCGTCCGGGGCGTCCTCGATGAGCTGGGCGGCCGTCTCGCTGTCGGTGATGAGCACGTCGAGCCAGTGGCCACGCAGCGCGCCCCGGATCGCCGGCAGCTTGCGGAGCCCACCGGCCGCCACCACGCGCCGGGGGATGCGGCGGAGCTGCTGCTCGCTGATGCCGACGATGCGGCCGTCCAGGTCGGCGTCCACGGGCCGGCCCTCGGCGTCGAAGTAGCGGGCGCAGATGTCGCCGACGCCCCCCTTGTCGCGGATCTCGTCGAGCAGGGCCCGGGGCACCACGTTGCCGCTGTCGCGCAGCAGCGGTGACGGGTCGATGGAGCCGAGGCCCAGCAGGGCAACGGTCAGCTGGTCCCAGACGTCGACCACCCGGCGGATGGCCGGGTCGGCCATGATCACCTCCCGGGCCCGGCCGTCACCGACGATGCCCGGCGTCTGCAGGAACAGCGGCTCGGCGCCCGTCGCGCGCGCCAGGCGGTCGAGCAACAGGGTCGCCTGCGTCTGCACCGCCGGGCTGCCGACGCCGCCGACGAGCTGCACGACGTGATCCGCGACCGGCTCCTTGAAGGGGCGCAGGTGCCGCGTGGCACCCAGCCAGGTGGCGCTCCAGGACGAGAGACCGATGGTCTCGGTGGGCAGCAGCGACGCCATGAGGTAGTCGGCCGCCGCCAGCCCGAGGTCGTTGGTGATCGCCTGCTCGCTCTCCCGCGCCTCGACGATCAGGCACTCCGCGATGCCGAACGTCTTCTCGATCGCGCCCTCCAGCGCGGTGAAGACGCCGGGCGGGGGCTGCACCAGCGTGCGGACGATGCCGGACTGCACCGCGCTCTTCAGCAGCCGCGACACCCGCGACTGCGAGATGTGGAGCTCCTCGGCGATCTCGGTCTGCTTGCGCCCCTCCTCGTGGTACATCCACGCGACCTTGGTGACGAGGCGCAGGTCGACGCCCACCGCCGCACCCGCACGCCGTCCCAGTGTCGGCCTGTCCATCGCACCTCCCAGCCCCGGCGACCCGGGGAAAGCGTGCCCATCTTGGCACGCGCCCCGCCGGGGAGCGACGTGACCCAGCCGGGCGAGCTCCGCTCGGCCGCGGCTGCGGGGCGGGCAGAGCCCGGTCAGGAACCCTTGACGGCACCCCACCCACCCCCTAGCATTAAAGAATACTCAGTGGTGAATATCCATGCAGAGGTGATCGTGCGCGTCCCATCCGTCCTCGCGCTTGACCAGGGGACCACCAGCAGCAAGGCGCTCGTCGTGACGCCCTCGGGGCGCGTGCTGGGCACGGGGTCCTGCCCCGTCGGGATCGGTTCGCCCCGGCCCGGCTGGGTGGAGCAGGACGCCACCGAGCTCGCCCACAGCGTCGAGGTCGCCGCCCGCCGGGCGCTGGACGAGGCCGGCACCGTCGACATCCTCGGCGTCGCGATCTCCAACCAGCGCGAGTCGGTGGTGGCCTGGGACGCCCGCACCCGCGACGTCGTCGGCCCCATGATCTCGTGGCAGGACCAGCGCGGCGACGCCGCCTGCCGCGCCCTCGCGACCCCGACCACCGAGGCCCTCGTCCGGGAGCGATCCGGCCTCGAGTTGGGCTCGATGTTCTCCGCGTCCAAGATCGCCTGGTTCGCCCAGCACGCGGACGCCGGCGCCGATCTCCGCGTCGGCACGGTCGACACCTGGCTGCTCGACCGCCTCACCGGCGGCGCGACGTACGCCACCGAGGCCGGCAACGCCTCGCGCACCCTGCTGCTCAACGTCGCCGGACTCAACTGGGACGCCGACCTCTGCGGCCTGTTCGGCGTCGACCCCGCGATCCTCCCCGCCGTGCGCCCCTCCACCGGCCCGTGGGGCACCACGCGGAACTTCGCCGGCCTGCCCGACGCGACGCCCATCCTGGCCGTGCTCGGCGACAGCCACGCCGCGCTGTTCGGCCACTGGGCCCTCGAGCCCGGTGCGGCCGTCGGTAAGGCCACCTACGGCACCGGGTCGTCCATCATGCTGCCCGTCGACGACCCCGGCGCCCGTCTCGATGGCATCGCCACCACGCTCGCCTGGCAGGCCCCCGCGCCGTTGTGGGCGCTGGAGGGCAACATCCTCTACGCCGGCGCCGGCATGGACTGGTTGGCCCGCACCCTCGGCGTCCGCCCCGGGGCCGACTTCAGCGCGCTCGCCGCGGAGGCGTCCGGCAGCCGCAGCGCGGTGTTCGTGCCCGCGCTCAACGGCCTGGGCGCCCCCTGGTGGGAGGCCGGCGCGGTGGGCACGCTCACCGGGCTGGACGCCGCGTCCACCCGCGCCGAGATCGCCCGGGCCGGGCTCGAATCGGTCGCCCACCAGGTGTGCGACGTCGTCGAGGCCATGGATCCGGACGCCACCCAGCGCCAGCTCCACGCGGGGGGCGGGGCGACGGCGTCCGCCGCGCTCATGCAGATCCAGGCCGACCTGCTGGGGCGCTCCCTGTTGGTCTCCTCCCACGCCGACATCTCGGCGATCGGAGCCGCCGCGCTCGCGTTCGACGCCGCCGGCAGCCGCCTCGTCCCGGACGCCACCCTCGCCCCCCGCGTCGTCCACCCCTCGGACGCCTTCAGCGCCGACGACCGGCGCGCCACCCGCGGTCGCTGGCGCGACGCCCTGACCCGAGCCGGCGTGCCCGCCCACCCAGAACCACTCGCAACCACCACACAGGAGAGATGACATGAGCTATCCGGAGTTCGGAGCCGGGCTGTGGAACTTCGCCACGTACGTCGACCGGTATGCCACGGACGGGTACGGCCCGCCGCGCGGCACGCTGGAGCAGATCGACCTGGCCGCCGAGGTCGGCGACATCGGCTGGGTGGACCTCAACTTCCCGTTCAGCGACGGGGTGTCGGTGGACGACGTGAAGGCGAAGCTCGCCGAGCACGACATCCAGGCCATCGGCATCACGCCCGACATCTACCTGCGCGAGCACGCCAAGGGCGCGTTCACCAACCCGGACCCGGCCAAGCGCGCCTCGGCCCTGGCGATCATGAACGAGGCGGCCGACGTCGTGCGCGAGCTGGGCGCCAAATACGTCAAGATCTGGCCGGGGCAGGACGGGTTCGACTACCCCTTCCAGGTCGACTACCACGAGCTGAACCGCCTCGCGGTCGAGGGCATGCGCGACCTGGCGTCCGGGCACCCGGATCTCAAGTTCGTCATCGAGTACAAGCCCCGCGAGCCGCGCACCCACATGTTCTGGGGCTCGGCGGCCAAGACCATCCTCGGCATCCAGCAGATGGGGGTCGACAACGTCGGCGTTCTGCTCGACTTCGGCCACGCCATGTTCGGCGGGGAGTCGCCCGCGGAATCGGCGCAGATGCTCATCGACGCCGGCCTGCTGTGGGGCATGGACGTCAACGACAACTACCGCGGCTGGGACGACGACATGATGGTCGGCTCGCTGCACCTCGTCGAGGTGTTCGAGTTCTTCCACGTGCTGCGCAGGAACGGGTGGGAAGGGGTGTGGAACCTCGACCAGTTCCCGTTCCGCGAGGACGCCGTGGAGAACGCCGCGTTGTCGATCCGGTTCCTCAAGGCGATCCACCGCGCGCTGGACGCCCTCGACGACGACGGCCTCGCCGAGGCCCAGTCCCGTCAGGACGCGCTGGCCGCCCAGCGCATCGTGCAGGACGCCCTGCTCAGCTCGATGGCCGGTGAGCGATGAGGAGCGGCTGGGAGTTCGAGACCCCCGTCCTCGGCCGCATCGGTAAGGACGCCCCCCGCGCGGAGGTCGTCGCGTTCCTGGAGCGCGCCGGCATCGAGCTGCGCCGCCGCGACCCGATCATGATCGACCACGCGGGCAACGGCCACATCGGCGGCGACTTCTCCATCGCCGACATCCTGCTGACGCTGCTGCTGCACGAGCTCAACGTCGACCCGGCCGATCCCCTGGCGGCCGACCGCGACCGGCTGATCCTGTCCAAGGGCCACACCGCCGGTGCGCTGTACATCGCCATGGCGCTGGGCGGCTGGTTCCCGCCGGAGGATCTCATGACGTTCATGGATCCCGGCTCCAAGCTGAACGGCCACCCGAACCGCCGCTACGTGGCGGGCGTCGAGGCGAACACCGGGCCGCTCGGCCACGGGTTCCCGATCGCCGTCGGCTCCGCGCTGGCCGCCCAGATGGACGGCTCGTCGCGTCGCACCGTGGTGCTGCTGGGTGACGGCGAGATGCAGGAGGGCTCGAACTGGGAGGCCATGATGGCGGCGTCCCACTTCGGCCTGGAGAACCTGACCGCCGTCGTGGACCGCAACCGCCTCCAGCAGGGCGCCGCGGTCGCCGACACCATGAGCCTCGAGCCGCTGGCCGACAAGGGCCGGGCGTTCGGGTTCACCGTCCACGAGATCGACGCGCACGACCACGACGCGATCCTCGACGTGTTCGCCGCCGGGCCGAGCGAGGGGCGTCCGACCCTGGTGATCGCGCACAGCCACAAGGGCCACCCGATCTCGTTCATGTCCGACAACGTCGCCTGGCACCACCACGTACCCAGCCCGGAGGAGATCGACGCGATCCTGGCCGAGCTCGACGAACTGGCCGCCCCGGCCGGACGGGAGGACTCGAAGTGACCGAGTTGTTCGACTGCCGCGACACCTACGCGGCCACGCTGCTCGACCTCGCCCAGACCGACCGCGACGTGGTCGTGGTCGTCAACGACTCCGTCGGGTCGTCGAAGCTCGGCGGCTTCCGCAAGGAGCTGCCCGACCAGATGGTCAACGTCGGCATCGCCGAGCAGAACATGGTGGGCGTCGCCGCCGGGCTCGCGAACGGCGGCAAGGTGCCGTTCGTGTCCGCCGCCGGCTGCTTCCTCTCCGCGCGCGCGATGGAGCAGGTCAAGGCCGACCTGGCCTACAGCGGCCACCACGTCGTGCTCGCGGCGCAGAGCCCCGGCGTCGCCTACGGCGGCCTGGGTGCCACGCACCACTCCATCGAGGATGTCTCCTGGATGCGCACGCTGCCCGGCATGACCGTGCTGGTGCCCGCCGATCCGGCGGAGACCGAGCAGGCGCTGCGCTGGGCCGTCGGCCACGACGGGCCGGTCTACGTCCGAATCTCGCGGGCCAAGGTGCCGGCCGTCCACCCCGACGACTACGCGTTCGCCCCGGGCAAGGCCACCGTGCTGCGCGAGGGTGACGACGTCGCCCTGCTGGCCAACGGGACGGTGCTGCACCGCGCGCTCGCCGCGGCCGACCTGCTGGCCGAGCGGGGAATCGCCGCCCGGGTGGTGTCGATGGGCTCGGTCAAGCCGATCGACGTGGACGTGGTGGTCGCCGCTGCCCGCGAGACGCGCGGCCTCGTCACGGTGGAGGAGGGTCTCGCCGCCGGCGGCCTGGGCGGCGCGGTGGCCGAGGTGCTCACCGAGCACGCTCCGGCGCGGCTGGTGCGCCTCGGCCTGCCGGACACGTTCGCGCCGACCGGTTCGGACGCCTGGATCCTCGACCACTTCGGCCTCGATCCCGAGGGCATCGCCGCGTCCGCGGCGACGCTGGTGGAGTGACCGGCTGCCCCGGCCGGGCTCGGCCCGGCTGGGGCTCATCCGGCTGAAACGCGACCGGCTCAGGACGTGAAAGAGCCCCCGCGCACCTGACAGAGCTCACTTGCCCTTGCTGCCTTCCGGCCCGGGGGGGGTTGGGCGAGGTACCACCGCGCGGGGACCCGACGGCCATGCTACCGGACGCCGCGGGCCCGCCCCAATCGTCGGGCTCAGGGTCTCGGACGCCTCAGGGCTCGGGGGCGTGCGGAGGCCTGATCATGAAGCGCGCCCCCGCGAGCACGGGGAGGGACTCCCGGGCGCGGGCGACGTCGGCAGGCTCGAGGTCGACGACCAGCAGCTCCGGCGCGGCGTCGGCGCGGGCCAACACGTCTCCGTTCGGCCCCACGACGAGGCTGTGTCCCACCCCGGTGGGCGCACCCGGCTCCACCTCCTGCCCCACCGTCATCGGATCGGCCTGACCCGCGCCCACGACGAAGCACGTCGAATCCAGGGCTCGGGCCCGCACCAGCGCCTCCCACTGCTTCGCCTTGCCGGGGCCATTGGCCCACGAGGCGGGCACCAGGATGACCTCGGCGCCCCGCCCGGCCAGATGCTTGAACAGCTCCGGGAACCGCACGTCGAAGCAGATGGACAGCCCGATGCGCACGCCCGCCACGTCCACGACCACCGCGTCCGAACCGGCCTCCACGTGCCGCGACTCGGTGAACCCCAGGGCATCGAACAGGTGGATCTTGTCGTAGGACGCCTCGACGCCGGGCCCGGTCACCAGCAGGGTGTTGCGGGCCCGGACGCGCGGCGTCCCGTCGTCGCCCACCCTCGGGCGGCCGGGCGTGAACAGGCCCACGGCCAGCGTCACGCCCAGCTCGGACGCCACCGCCCGCACCCCGGTCGCGAACGGCCCGTCCAGCGGCTCGGCGACGGCGGCCGAGCGCGTCGCGAACGACGCCATCGTGGCCTCGGGGAACACCACCAGCTCCGCCCCCTGGGCGGCGGCCCGGCCAGCCTGCTCGCGCACGAGCGCCAGGTTGGCGTCCGGCTCGGTGGACGCGGCGATCTGGGCGACCGCGAGGCGGAGGGTCACGGCGTCCCTCACGCCAGCTCGATGCGCAGACCCGCGTCCCGCAGCTCGGCGGCTCCCCCGGCGGGCAGGTGGCCATCGGTGACCAGCAGGTCGACGTCATCGACGGACGCGAAGCGCACGAGGTGGTCGACGCCCAGCTTGCTGGAGTCGGCGAGCACGTAGACCTCCCGGGCCGAGGCCACCATGGCCTGCTTCATCGCGGCCTCGCCCGGATCCGGCGTGGAAAAGCCGTGGTCGACCGAAAAGCCGTTCGTGCCCAGGAAGGCGACGTCGACGCGGAGGCGTCCGAGCGTGTGCAGCGCGTCGGCACCCACCGTCGCCTGCGTGATGCCACGCACCTCACCGCCGAGCAGCACCACCTCGAGGTCACCGCGGGAGGAGAGCGCCGCCGCCGTGGGCACCGAGTTGGTGACGGCCAGGCTGATCCACGGCGGGAGGAGGGAGCAGAGCCGGGCGGTGGTGGTGCCGGCGTCCAGGAGCACCGTCAGCCCCTCGCGCCGCGGCAGGAGCCCGATGGCGCGGTGGGCGATGGCGAGCTTCTCCTCGGTGGACGAGGCGTCCCGCGCGCCGACGGGCGCCTCGGCCAGGCGCAGCTTCTCGGCGGGCACGGCCCCGCCGTGGACGCGGCTGAGCAGCCCGCGGCCCGACAAGGTGTCGAGGTCGCGCCGGATGGTCTCGGGGGTGACGTGGAAGCGGGTGGCCAGTTCCGCCACCGACACCCGCCCCAGCTCGCGGGCGCGCGTGACGATCTCGTGTTGCCGCTCTTCGGCGTACATGATCCGACCAACCCCTTCGTTGCGATCCAAACCGTTCGGGCACGAACCTTCGATTTTGTATACCTAGATTGTGTGGGCCCGGCAAGCCCGGTGGGCCGATATGATCCGAGAGAGCCACTTCCATCTCATCGCGGAGGAACACCATGGAACCCACCACCGTGCGCGGGACCGGCGTGGTCGCCGGCTACGCCTACGCCCCGGCAGCCTGGACGCGACCGGCCCCCGTACCGCCCAGCAACACCACTCCGATCACGGAAGAGGACCGCCCGGCCGAGGTCGAGCGGTTCAAGCGCGCGTCGTCGGTCGTCTCCTCGCGGTTCGAGGATCGCGCGAGCGCGGCCACGGGGGCGGCGTCCAACGTGCTCGGCGCCACCGCGAAGCTCGCGGCCGACCGCGGCTGGAATCGCGCGGCGATCAAGGCCATCAACGGCGGGGCGTCGGCCGAGGCCGGCACCACCCAGGCCATCGCCACGTTCGTGGCGCAGTTCGAGAAGCTGGGCGGCCTCATGGCCGAGCGGACGACCGACCTTCGCGACATCCGCAACCGCGTGGTGGCCGAGCTCATGGGTCTGCCGGAACCGGGCGTCCCGCAGCCGACGTCGCCGGTCATCCTGTGCGCGGACGACCTCGCCCCCGCCGACACCGCGGGCCTCGACCCGAAGTTGGTCCGCGCGCTCGTCACCCGCCTCGGCGGGCCGACGAGCCACACGGCCATCATCGCGCGTCAGCTCGGCATCCCGTGCATCGTCGCGGCGTCCGCGCTGCGCCAGGTGCACGAGGGCGTCCCGATTCTCGTCGACGGCACGAGCGGCCTGGTGACCCTCGAGCCGGACGCCGCCGAGGCCGAGTCGCTCGTGGCCAAGGACCAGGCGCTGCGCGAGGAGATTCGGCAATGGTCCGGCCCGGCGCAGACGTCGGACGGTCACGCCGTCCAGCTGCTGGCCAACGTGCAGGACGGCAACGCCGCGCGCAAGGCGTCCCTCAGCCTCGCCGAGGGTGTCGGGCTGTTCCGCACGGAGCTGTGCTTCCTCACCGCCCAGACCGAGCCGTCGGTGAACGAGCAGGCCAAGATCTACGGCGAGGTGTTCGAGGCGTTCAGTGGCAAGAAGGTCGTCGTGCGCACGTTGGACGCCGGCTCCGACAAGCCGGTTCCCTTCGCCAATCACGGCGAGGAGGAGAACCCGGCCCTCGGCGTCCGCGGCATCCGGCTCGGGTGGACGAACCCCGGCCTGGTCGACCGGCAGCTGGACGCCATCGCCCAGGCCGCCGAGGACAACGGGGTGACCGAGGCGTGGGTCATGGCGCCGATGATCGCCACCGTCGACGAGGCCTATGAGTTCGCCCAGAAGTGCCGGGAGCGGGACCTGAAGCCGGGCATCATGGTGGAGGTTCCGGCCGTGGCGATGCTGCCGGAGAAGTTCCTCGAGGAGGTCGAGTTCTTCTCGATCGGCACCAACGACCTCACCCAGTACACGATGGCCGCCGACCGGATGGGTTCGGCGCTCGCGCAGCTCACGGATCCGTGGCAGCCGGGTGTGCTCCGGCTCATCGCCAACACGGCGGCGGCGGGCCAGAAGATGGGCAAGCCGGTCGGCGTCTGTGGTGAGGCGGCGGCCGACCCGCTGCTCGCGTGCATCCTGATCGGCCTCGGCATCACGTCGCTGTCGATGGCGACCGGCGCCATCCCGGGCGTCGGCGTCCAGCTCGGCAAGGTGACCCTGGAGCAGTGCAAGGACGCCGCCGCGCAGGTCATCGACGCGCGCAACAGCCGCGACGCCAAGGAGCTGGCGGCCAAGCTGTTGGGCTGACCCCACTGCGTCCTGACCCCACTGCGTGTGGACCGGACGCCGGAAGCACTTCGCTCCCTTGCCGTGGCGGCGTTCTCCCTGCAACGAGAGCCCCGCTACGGCAAGGGAGCGAAGTGACTCTGGGGGTCTCTGGGAGAAGAGCAGGACCATGGGCGAGGAGCCGTCCTGCGTCCGGGGAGCGAGGTCCCCGGACGGGGCCCGGACCGCAGCGCCCAGCACGGACTCAGGCCACCATCGAACCCCGCCACCGGAACGCCCGGCGCGACCGGGCGCCCAGGGCGACGTGATCGCACGCCAGGGCCCAGCCCCAGTGGATGACCCACCAGTCGCAGCCCTCAATGAGGTGGTCGCGCTGCTTCTCCAACTCGATGACGTCGGCCGCCGTCCGACCTCGGCCCGGGTCGTCCACGTACTTTCCCTTGCCGTCGGCCTCCCCGATGAGGGAGCACTGCGGCCAGCCGAAGTCGCCGGTCGCCACCCAGGTGCCGGTCGCGTCCAGCACCTGGTGCTGCAGGACCGGTTTGGGGAGGTCAGTTCGGGCCAGGGACACCCGGCTCATGGACTCCAGGGGCGACTCCGCGAGGGGGTCGGCGAAGTCGAGCACGGCGAGGAGTCGGCGGTTGCCCGGTACTCGGTTGCCCCGCGCCGCGTAGTCGGTGAGCACGGCCGGATCGGCCTGGCGACGCAGTGCGGCGTCCGCAGCCACGACCCCCCATTCGTAGGGCTCGACGCGCCCGAGATCGACGAGGGTGCGCTCCAACGACGTCACCCGGACGCCACCGATCTCGACGACCTCGTCCTCTTCCACCCGGGTGCGGTGCAGCCGGATGCCGGCCTGCTTCTTGCCGTGTTCCGGCCCCCACCGGGTGAGATCGACCTCGGCCAAGGCGGCGCGGCGCACCGGCAGCCCGTGCAGCACGGCTGCGGAGGTGTGGCTGACGACGCTGTCGGAGTGCCGCACGACACAGGCCGCAGCTGCCTCCAGGGCATGGCGTGCGGCGGCGTCCCGGTGTCCTCGGGGCCCGTAGACGCCGCGTCGGATCTTGTCGAGCTCCTCGGCCCGGACTGCCCCCGCGAGCTCAGCCGACGACCATCCCTCGCCCAGGAACGCCGCGGTGGTGCGCAGATCGAACTGTTCCATGGCCCCATGGCAGCAGTTCGGACGCCGCAGCACACCCCCTCATCCCACGGATGTGGACAACTTCCCGCTCTGCCTCAGCTGCTGTGGACGGTGACAGATCGGCGCACGGATCGCCGACGCGTCAGGAGTGCCTGCGGTCGTGGCCGGCCCCGTCGAGGCCCACGATTCACCTCGCTCCCCGCCCGTAGCCGCGCTCTTCCTGCACGGAGAGCACGGCTGCGGGCGGGGAGCGGGGTGTCCTAGGGGGAAGAGCAGCGCTATGCGCGAGGAGCGTCGCTACGCCGGGGGAGCGAAGTGAACCAACCGCCACGCGCACCACCAGTTCCGCGCACCCCCGCCCTGTCCGTCGGCGCCCATCGTCCTCGCCCTGTTCCGCGCACCCCCGCCCTGTCCGTCAGCGCCCCGTTCGTCCTCGCCCTTGCGGACGCGGCGGAGCCCGAACGCACCAGCGGGCAGCCCGGTCCGGGCCGCCCGGTGGTCCACCGATTCGAGAGACGTCAGGGCTCGACAGTGACCTTGATGGCCTCACCCTTGGCCACGATGTCGAAGGCGTCCAGTGCCTCCTCGAGCGGGAGGTGCCGGGTGATGAGGTCCTTGACCGGAATCTGACCGCTGGAGATGTACCCCAGCGCCCGCTTGTGGTGCTCGGGCGCGGACCCGTTGGCCCCGTGGATGTGCAGCTGGCGGTAGTGCACCAGGTTGCTGTCACACACGATCGTCGGATTCGTCTTCGGCAGGCCGCCGAAGAACGAGATCCGCCCGTTGCGGGCCGCCATGGCGATGGCCTGCTCCTGGGTGATGTTCGCCGGGGTGGCGGTGATGATGACATCGGCGCCGCGACCCTCCGTCAGGCGCATCACCTCCTCCACGACGTTCACGCTCGAGGAGTCGATCGTCGCGTCCGGGGAGACCGCCGCCGCCGACATCGCCAGCCGCTCGGCGTTGATGTCGACCAGCACGATGGTGCCGGCCTCGTGTACGCCGCGGGCAATGCGGATGTGCATGCACCCGATGGGTCCGGCGCCGAAGACGACCACGAAATCCCCCGGCTCGATGCCCAACTGCTCCTGGGCGTTGATCGCGCACGCGAACGGCTCCACGGCGGACGCCTCGTCGAAGCCCACGTCGTCGGGGATCCGGTTGAGCCCGTCCACCTTCAGCACCGCCTCGGGCACGATCATGTACTCGGCGAAGCCACCGTCGTACTGGTAACCCACCGAGGTCTGGTTGGCGCACACGGCCATCCAGCCCTTGCGGCACTCGTGGCACTCCCCGCACGGCACGGCTGCGATGCACTGCACGCGGTCACCCACCGCGAAGCCGCCGGCGGCGTCCGGCCCCACCTCGACGACCTCGCCGGCCACCTCGTGGCCCATCGTCGTCTCGCGGGTGATGTTGACGTGCCCGTTGTTGCGGATCTTCACGTCCGTGCCGCAGGTCGAGCAGTTGCGGACGCGGATCTTCACCTCCCGCGGCCCGCAGACCGGCTCCGGGATGTCCTCCAGGCGCACGTCACCGGGGGCGTGGAACCTCAGTGCCTTCATGTGTTCACTCCTCTTCGTCGGGGGTCAGCAGGTCAAGCACCTCGTCGATACTGGACGCCGTGCGCAGCCGCTCGGCGTTGCTCTTGTCGGCCAACGTGCTCGCGAGCGCCGACAGGATGCTCACGTGCTCGTCGGAGTTCGACGCGATCGGGATGACGACGTGCGCCGTCTTGCCGTCCCAGTCGACGCCGTCGGGAAACTGCAGGAAACCCAGCGCCGCGTGCCGGATGTGCGTGCGCGCCTCGTTGGTGCCGTGCGGGATCGCGACGCCCTGGCCGAGGAACGTCGAGGTCTGCAGCTCGCGCGCAAACATGCCGTCGACGTAGCCGGGCTCCGCGGCCCCGCCGTCCACGAGCACCTGCCCGGCGAGCCGGATCGCCTCGTCCTTCGTGGCCGCGTGCAGCCCGAGCCGCACGTTCTCCCGCGGCAGGACGCCCGCGTCCAGCTTCTTGCGCCGCCTCTTCCGGGGCGCGGACGCCGGCGCCGCAGCTCCGGCGGACGCCGCCCCCGCAGCAGCCGTGCCGAGCGTGGCGGCCGTCGCACCCTCGCGGGTACCGGCGGCGACCCCGGCCGCGGCGGGGGCGTCCGCCAACCCGGTCGGGGTGAGGACGCGTCCCTCGGCGATGGCCTGCTCGACGCGGTCGAACGCCGGGTCACCCATGTAGGAGCTGAACGGCACGACCACGGTGGACGCCGGCGCCGCCTTGCCCGCCCGCGGGGCCAGGCCCTCATGGGTGAGGACGACCTGGGCGTCGGCCGGGATCTGGTCGACCGGGGTGTGGGCCACCTCGACGCCGTACTTGGCCAGGCGCTTGCGCATGGTCGAGGCCACCATCACCGAGGAGCCCATGCCCGCGTCGCAGGCGATGATGAGCTTGCGCACGTCCGAGCCGGCCACCGAGGCGCCGGTGCCCGTGTCCGCAGCGACGGCGCCCGGCAGGCTCTCCGAGGGGGCGGCCGCGGCCGCGGCGGCGTCCGCCTCGTCAGCACCGCGCCCGAACTTGAACAGGGCCGCTGCGACCAGGAACGAGACCACCGCGGCGGTGAGCACGGTCGCGATCATGGCCACGTGCCCGCCGGCGGGCGTGACCAAGAAGTAGGCGATGATCGAGCCCGGCGCGGGCGAGGCCGCGAGGCCGGCGTTCATCGCGGTGGCCACGAAGAGGCCCGACATCGACCCGGCGATTGTCGCCAGCAGCAGGACCGGCTTCATGAGGATGTAGGGGAAGTAGATCTCGTGGATGCCGCCGAAGAACTGGATGATGATCGCGCCCGGCACCGTCGGGCGCTGCGCCCGCGGCCCGAAGAAGAGGAACGCCAGCAGCAGGCCGAGGCCCGGGCCGGGGTTGGACTCCACCATGTAGAGGATGGAGCGGCCGTGCTGCTGCACGTCGATCGCGGCGAGCGGGGTGAAGATGCCGTGGTTGATCGCGTTGTTGAGGAACAAGACCTTGGCGGGCTCGACGAAGATCGCCGCCAGCGGCAACAGGTTCGCCGCCACGAGGGCGTTGACGCCCCCGGAGAGGATGAGGATCAGCGCCGCCAGCACCGGGCCGACGCCAAGGAGGCCGACGATGGCCATGAGGCCGCCGAGGATGCCGAGGGAGAAGTTGTCGATGAGCATCTCGAAGCCGGCGGGCACCTTGCCCTCGATCGCGCGGTCGAACAGGCGGAGCAGGTAGGCGGCCAACGGTCCCATGATCATGGCGCCGAGGAACATCGGCGTCCCGGTCATCGTGGCCCAGTCGGTGATGCCCCCCATGACGGCGCCGACGGTGGCGATGCTGCCCACCACCGCGCCGCGCTGGCCGTGCACCATGCGTCCGCCGGTGTAGCCGATGAGGATCGGCAACAGCAGGTACAGCATGGGGGCCACGAGGCTGGCCAGGGTGGCGTTGGGCCACCACCCGGCCGGGATGAACAGGGCCGTGATGAGACCCCAGGCGATGAAGGCGCCGATGTTCGGCATGATCATGCCGGCGAGGTAGCCGCCGAAGCGCTGAACCCGGGCCCGGACGCCGGGGCCCTCGAGGTTCTTGTTCGCGCGAGCGTCAGGAAGTGTCACGTCGACCTCCATGTCGGGCAGCGGGGGCTGCGTGTGATCCAGGTGGACGCCGTTGGTCCATGCGCAGCATCCTGCCGCCCAACCGGACACGGAGTCAAGAGATAACACCACATCGGACTGTGGGTTCGTGTGGGTTACCGCCGTGGGCGGTGGTGCTGGCGCAGCTGGGAGGCGGTGTCGCCCGTTTGGACCCGAGTTATCGGTGCCATGGCGCCACAACCTCGGGTCCAAAACGGCGGGCGGGGCGGGCCGGAACGCGGGGCCGGGGCGGCGGCATCGGCGGGACCCGTCCGGGGCCCGATTGGAGAGGGGGCGAGGGTGTCCGGTACGCTGTCCGGCGGAGGATTCGCCTAGAGGCCTATGGCGCTCGGTTGGAAACCGGGTTGGGTTCACGCCCTCACGAGTTCGAATCTCGTATCCTCCGCCACACTGTACGAACCAGTCGAGGCTGCCGCACGCTTCAGCGGGCCGGTCGGACACGTCGCCCCGAACCTCGCGCCAATGCCACCCCGCCGGCCCGCGGCCACATCTGCCGCATCCCTAGTCATCCAGGCGACGGCCGTCCCCAGGGACGCCCGCCCCCCTGACAGTCAGCATCCCGGAGGTGCGCGCCAGGCCGGGGCCATCTCGCCGACCCGGGCAGGCCGGCAGGCTCAGGGGCACAGGTGCGAGACGGCAGATCGAGCGCCGCCGGCTCGGAACCTTGCCCCTGACGCGCGGCCTCCCAGTCACCCCAAGCGCGAAGATGAATTTCATCACCACCGACAAACCTGCATTCACAACGCCTTTCACTTTAACTTGCGATGGCCCTCTCAGGTCACACTCAGGTAAACCATCGCGCGGAGACCTTTACGCCGGCACCGGTGCCGGGCCAAGATCACCGCAGGCTCGAGGGGCCTCCGTCCGGCTCCCTGTCCCCCAGCCGAACCGACCGACCGTTCACAACTGAAAGAAGTTCACGTGAGCCTGACATCCCGCAGAGGTGTGCGCATCGCCGCACTGGCGGCCGCCTTCACCGTGGTGACGCCGCTCGGCCTCACCGCGCAGGCAGCCCCTGAGCTAAAGCTCGACCAGAGCAAGAAGACCTACATCGTTCAGCTGGACGCCGACCCGATCGCCACCTACTCCGGGGGCGTCTCCGGCATCGGCGCCACCGCGCCGGCCAAGGGCAAGAAGGTCAACGTCCATTCCCGCAATGCGCGCGCCTACGAGGCGCACCTGCGCAACGAGCAGCGGAAGGCGCTCCGCGAGGCCGGCGTCACCGACACGGCGAAGACGAACGAGTTCACCGTCGCCTTCAACGGCTTCACCGCGCAGCTCACGGCGGGCGAGGCCGCGGAGCTCGCGAAGTCGGCTGGCGTCGCCAACGTGTGGGAGGACGAGATCCGCTACGCGGACACGGTCACCACGCCCGATTACCTGGGCCTGACCGGGCGCAACGGGGTCTGGGCCCGCCAGTTCGGCGGGTACGACCAGGCGGGCAAGGGCATGGTCATCGGCGTCATCGACACCGGCATCGACCCGAACAACCCGAGCTTCGCCCCGCTGGCCACCGGCCCGGCGGCGCCCGCCGGGTTCGTGTGTGAGACGGAGAACGACCCGACGTTCGACTGCACCAACAAGATCGTCGGCGCCCGCTACTACGGCACCGACTACGGCAACGACATCAGCTACGACTTCAACAGCCCGCGTGACACCAACGGCCACGGCTCGCACACCGCGGGTACGGCCGGTGGCAACCACGGCGTCACGATGACGATTCAGGGCACCAACATGGGTGAGGGTTCCGGCATGGCGCCGATGGCCCAGGTGTCGGTGTACAAGGCGCTGTGGCAGACGGCGGACGGCCAGGGATCGGGAGCGAGCGCCGGTCTGGTCGCCGCCATTGACGACGCGGTCGCCGACGGCGTCGATGTCATCAACTACTCGGTCTCCGGGTCGAGCCAGTACGTCGTGACTGCCGACGAGCTCGCCTTCATGGCGGCCGCGGAGGCGGGCGTCTTCGTCTCCACCTCGGCCGGCAACTCGGGCGACACCGTCGGCGTCTCCTCGGTGGCGCACAACGCGCCGTGGACGATGACCGTGGCGGCGTCCACCCACAGCCGGGGCGCGGAGAAGACCGTTACGCTCGGCAACGGTGCCACCTACTCCGGCGTCGGTGTCGGCGAGGCCGTCGGGCCGGCCCCGCTCGTCAACGCCGCCGACATCGCCGCGCCGGGGGCGTCCGCCCTTGCCGCACGCGAGTGCTGGCTGGACGCCGACACCGCCACCCCCGGCCAGCAGCCGAGCCTCGACCCGGCCGCAGCGGCCGGCAAGATCGTGATCTGCGATCGCGGCACCGTGGCCCGCGTCGACAAGAGCGCCGCCGTGGCGCTCGCCGGCGGCATCGGCATGATCCAGACGAACGTCACCGACGCCCAGTCGCTCAACGCTGACTTCCACGCGGTGCCGAGCATCCACGTCAACGCCACCGACGGTGCGGCGATCAAGGCCTACGAGGCCGCGGACGCCAACCCGACGGCCACGATCTCGGCCGTCTCGACAGATCCGGTGGACGCCCCGAGCATGGCCGGGTTCTCGTCCTACGGGCCGGCCCTGGCCGGCGACGGTGACCTGCTGAAGCCCGACATCACCGCCCCCGGTGTGGACGTGATTGCCGCCTACAGCCAGGATCCGGAGACGGCCGAGCCCCGCTTCGACTCGCTGTCGGGCACCTCGATGTCTGCCCCGCACATCGCCGGTCTGGCGACGCTGCTGGCCCAGAAGTACCCCGACTGGAGCCCGATGGCCATCAAGTCGGCCATGATGACGACGGCCCGTCAAACCACGGACGCCGGCGAACCCATCCAGTGGGCCGAGGGCGACGCGACGCCGCTCAACTACGGCGCCGGCGAGGTCGTTCCCGCCAAGTCGTACGAGCCCGGCCTCGTATACGACAGCAACGTCACCGACTGGTACACCTACGCCTGCGGCATCGGCCAGCTGCAGCTCGTCGGCGGTGCCGGCGTGTGTGACCAGCTGCCCGAGAAGGACCCGAGCGACCTGAACTACCCGAGCATCTCCATCGGGCAGCTCGCCGGGACCCAGACGGTCACCCGCACGGTGACCAACGTCAACAAGTCGGCCATGCAGTACCGCGTCCAGGTGGACGCCCCGGCCGGCACCACGGTGAGCGTCAACCCGAGCCGTCTCGTCGTCCGCCCCGGCGGCAGCGCGACGTACACGGTGACGATCACCCGCACCGACGCCGCGCTCGACGAGTACACCTTCGGGTCGCTGACCTGGGTGCCGAACTCGCCGAAGCTCAACGCGGTGCGCAGCCCGATCGTCGTCAAGCCGGTCGCCCTCGCCGCGCCCGCCGAGAACACCGCGACGATCGCCGACGGCTCCACGCAGCTGACGGTCACGCCGGGCTTCACCGGCACGCTGGGCACGGACGTGGACGGCCTGCTCGCCTCCACCGTGACTCCGGTGAACGCGGTGCGCCGTGACGGCACGCCGCTGGACGGGTACGCCTTCTTCACCGTCGGCGAGGGCACCAAGGTGACGCGCGTCGCCACCTACACCGAGGAGGTCCCGGCGCAGGACGTCGACCTCAACGTGTACCGCTACAACGCCAACGGCACCGTCACCAACATCGGCTCGAGCGGCAACGCCGACTCGACCGAGTCGGTGACGCTGCGGGACCTCGCGCCCGGCACCTACGTGGCGGCCGTCGACGTCTACAGCGGCGAGGCCACCGTCCGGACCCCCGTGCACGTGTGGAACCTGACGGATGCCGATGCTGGCAACCTGACGGTCACGCCCTCCCCGGTCCAGGTCACCCAAGGCACGCCGGTCACCCTGGCCGCCTCCTGGAACGGACTGACCGCCGGCAGCCGCTACCTGGGTCAGGTGAACTACCTCAACGGCGGCGAGGTGGCGGGCAGCACGCTCATCACCGTCAACCCGTGACGACCACCCCCGTGCGGGGCTGAACGCCACACCGCCGAGGCCCCCTCCCACCCGGGAGGGGGCCTCAGCACATCCTCCCTCAGGGCGCCGGCCACGCGGCTGCAACGCCGGCGTCAGCCGTTGCGTGGAACCCGCAGACCTACACTGGAGGATCCACGAACAGGAGGCACCGATGACGCCCCGCGCCAAGCCGACCACCCCGTTCGCCGTCGTGCTCGCCTGCGGCCTGGCCCTCACGGGGTGCGCCTCGGGTGAGCCGTCGACCACCCCGGCCCCGGACGCCCCGGTGACGTTGGCGCCCGACCCGGGCGTCTCGCCCGACCCGACCACCTCGCCCACGCCTGACCCGACGGAGACCGCCGTGCGCCCCGAGTTCACGCCCATGCCCGACCTCACGATCGCGCCCGATCCGGGCGCGCTGCCCACGGCCGTGCCGGCCGGCGTCACCGACGACGCGGACGTGCGCCAGGCGGTGGCCGACGAGGCCGCGCGGGCAGGCGTCCCGGAGGATGAGGTCACGGTGGCCGGCTACGCCGACGTCACGTGGCGCGATGGCAGCCTCGGCTGCCCCCAACCCGGCATGATGTACACCCAGGCGCTCGTGCCCGGACGCCAGCTGGTGCTCACCGTCGACGGCCGGCCAGCCAGCTACCACGCCGCAGCGCAGGGAGAATTCACCTACTGCGCCACCCCGGTGGCGCCGTCGGCCGATTTCGGGACGCGCTGACGCCCCTTTGCCTCCTAGGTGACCCCGGTGGCCGGGGTTGCTGGTCCCCGGGCTCGGTATGACTGGCTGCCCCTGTCGTTGATGATGCGGGGGCGGGGCTCGGTGGCGTGGGTTTATCGCTGATAGAACACGGCCCGCCCTAGCGGCGGGGTGTCTTCGTGACGTGCGTGCCAACGATCCATCCCCGACTATGCATGCGGTTACAGAAGGGCAAGATCATGGATGCCGCGGAGCTACGCCCCGGCGCAGCGTAGGCACCGCCACGTCGAGGGCGTCGATCCGGGTGTCGAGGTTGCGATGGCGGTAGCCATTGCGGGGGTTGACCAGCTCGTCGCAAGGTCCGCCGCACACCACGTCCGCCTGATCCGACAGCCTCGCGTTGCCGAAGGTGCCCAGCAGGTCAGGCTGCAGGTCCTTGGCGGCCTGCGCGAGCTGCTCGTGCAGCATAATGCGCCCTGGCAGCAGCGGTCACCGCGTTTCTTCGCCCGAGGTTCGGCGGCCTTGCTCATACCCATGAAGCCGCTCGTGGCCGCACGCGGCGCACCGGTAGCGGTGTCACCGTGACGAGCAGGTGGGTGGGGCGCCAGCCTAACGGCTCGTGGGCCAGGCAACGGACCGCGGTGCCACGCGGTGTTCCCTTGCAGCCGCACCGACGCCACCGCTGGTCGACATCGACGTCACGACACGCCAACACTGCCCGCTCGCGTCCCACGTGTTGGCCGACGACGCCCAGCCTCAGCCCGCCCAAGCGAGCGGACGAGGGCGGATCATGACGACCGGAGGCAGCGTGAGGCACGTCGAGGTCTTCCGGCTGGCCGGTGTGAGAACTCCCATCATTGGGAGGCCTCGACCCCCATGCCAGACCAGCACGCCGCCCCAGTCACAGCAGTACTGCACCATCGACAGTGATGTGCCCGGCTACATCGAGCATTCGACTTCGTGAAGACTCTCACCGAAGTGGACTTGATGGGTCTCCCCTTCCCGGAGATGCACAACCCCGGGACGGTTCTCGCGGTGCTGTCGCTCGATCAACCCGTCCTCGTTCCGGCAACGAAGTGAACGCACAGCTAGCGGTGGAAGTCGGTGTGGCGTGGGTGCAGCGGTTTAACGGCCAACTCGATGCCGCAGCCCTCGGGCGTGCGCTGACGGCCATCCGTGGACGGATCCCCCGGAGACCGGCGCAATCTTCGTGCCCACGGCTGAGACGCAAGCGCGGAGCAACACCGTCGCCTATGGTGATCCCCCGAGCACGCCGGTGACCGTCATGAACAACCAGGTCCACATCGATGTGGCCGACCCCCACGTACTGCCGACCAACCCAGTCATGTCATCTGCTCGCCGTGGATCCGGGTCGAGGTCGCGGAGCAGATACTCCGTCCGGGTAGAGTGTTCTGAGCGGTTCGCAGAAGGGGACATGATGGGTCGAGCAGGGGGCGAGCGGTCCGGCCGCCGGGGTCAGGGCTGGCGGCGCCATGTCTGTTGCTGAGTACTTCGCCATCATCCGACGAAACCTTGGCCTAATCCTCATCTTGGCCATCCTCGGCGGCGCCTCGCTGTTTCTATACTCCGAGACCCAACCGAAGCTTTACCAATCGTACGCCTCGACGATGGTAATCCCCAGGCAGGGCGGGTCGACATCTGAACTGGTGCAAGGCTCAAACTACGTCCAGAACAACGTGCAGACCTACGCCCAGCTCGCTGCATCCCCCTACGTCCTGCAGCCAGTCGTTGACCAGTTGGGCCTCCAAGAGTCGGCAGCGGCACTGGGCCGCAGGATCTCGATCGACACTCCCCTCAACACGACGATCATGCAGATCGCCGTGAGCGACCAGTCGCCCGAGCAGGCGCAACGCATCGCTGAGTCCGTCACGGCCTCGCTGACGCAAGCCGTCCACGATCTCGCCCCCACCGTTGCCGGAAGCGCATCCGTGCGCCTCGAGACGATCGCGCCGGCCTCCCTCCCCGTCTCCTATGTCTCACCCGACCGCCGGCTGTACCTCATCGTTGGGGTCGCTGCTGGTCTGGCCCTCGCGTTGGCCATCGCCTTCCTGCGCGAGCAGTTGCGGTCCCGTCCGCGCAATGCCGCCGATATTGCTGCGCTGACCGATCTCCCCGCCCTGGGCGAGGTTCCGCGCTTGCAGCGCGGCCAAGACGTGCCCCATGAGATCCTTGGGCAGCCAGCAGGGCAGGTGGCGGAGGCCGTCCGGGCCATCGCGGCCAACCTGAAGTTCGTGTCAGTGGATCGACCCACCAATGTCGTGATCGTGACTTCGGCCGAGGCGAGCGACGGCAAGACGTCCATAGCGGCAGGACTGGGCTTGTCGATCGCCGCCGCCGGACGCCGCACCCTACTCATCGATGCTGATCTGCGCAGCCCGCGCGTCTCCGACCTGCTCCAGGTGGAGGGGGCTCTCGGTCTTACCACAGTCTTGCTGGAGGAAGCCCCTCTTTCCGAGGCCGTACAGCAGTGGGGACACGAGCACCTGTGGGTGCTGACCGGGGGGGTCAAATCACCGAACCCCGGCCAGCTGATCTCCTCTGGCCAACTCTCCGACATCATCGCGGAGGCCCGCGACGACTACGACATGGTCATCATCGACACCGCCCCCATAGGCCCTGTCAGTGACGCGCTCTGGCTGGCGTCCTCCACCGACGGGGTCATCATCGTCGCCCGTGCCGGCAAGACGCCGATTCGGGCGGTCCGTGACGCCATCGAGGCTGTCACAACTACACGGACGCCCGTGCTCGGCCTGGTGGTGAACGCCGTGAGGGCCTCGGCCGACTCCCGCTACCACGGCGCAGTCTATGGGGAGACCTCCGCACGCCGCCAAAATTCGCTGGGCATGACCCGGAGGGCGTCGTCTCCGAGACGAACGAGGTAGCGCGCATCGTGTTGAAGGCCCTGAGCGCCCGCGGCCTCACCACTCTCACGTCCGCCGTCTTCGGGATCCTCGCAGCCCGTCTTATTCTGGGCCAGGCCGGCCCTGAGTACTTTGCGCTTTATGGGCTCATCACAGCCCTGCCTTCTCTGCTCCAGTTCCAGGACCTGGGATCGGGGGCGGCCCTCGTGAACGCCATCGCCACATCCCCCAACCATGACCGGGAACCTGTGCGGCGGGCGCTCCTGTCGGTGTGGCGGGTCACCTTTACGTTCGCCACCTGTCTATTTGTGGTCAACCTGCTTCTCCTGTTCTCCGGGGGCTGGCGTCTCCTGCTCGGCACAGCGGGTACCGTCGAACAAGGCCCTCTAGTGGTGTTTCTCGGACTGACACTGTGGGGACTGACCATTCCGCTGGGCGTTTGGATTCGCATCCTGTTGGGCCTGCAAAAGAACCACCTGACTGTCCTCATCCAAGGGGTGCTGGCACCCCTCAACCTGACCATCCTCTGGTTATTGATACGTACTGGTGACGAGGCTTATCCGTATCTTTCGCTCAGCGCCTACGCCGGGGGACTCGCGGTTGCCATGTTGGGTCTCGCCTTCGCAGCCCGCCACCTGCCCGGGGTCTTGTCGTGGGCCGCGCTCCGACTTGCGCAGGTGCGCCGCCAGCCCGGAGCCCGCGTGATGGACGTCGGCTGGCCGATGCTGGCCCAGATGCTCTCAGCGCCGCTGTCGTTGACCGCTCAACGCTACGTCCTTGCCCAGAACGCTCCGGCTGACGACGTGGCTGTGTACGCCGCCGCCTTCCAGGTATTCGTCGCCTTTCTGGGGGTGATCAGTGCGGCCGGGGTGGCGCTGTGGCCGCGATTCGCGCGTCAACGCATGCAGGGAACCCTCACTCAGGGGCCCTACAAGTTCAGTGCGTTGATGGCCGCCGGTGCTTCGGCCGTATGCGGCGCGGTATGGCTCGTGCGCGATCCACTGTTCGCCTTCA
This sequence comes from Propioniciclava soli, assembly GCF_038502305.1. Taxonomy (NCBI): domain Bacteria; kingdom Bacillati; phylum Actinomycetota; class Actinomycetes; order Propionibacteriales; family Propionibacteriaceae; genus Propioniciclava; species Propioniciclava soli. Next base: position 429,337 of record NZ_CP115965.1, on the reverse strand, counting down.
CGACCAACGGCGCGTTGCACGTCAGCGGCGAGATCGTCGCTGCGTTCGGGCTGATGGTGGTGCTCCAGGCGGCGCTGTACCCACTGGGCATGTTCATCATGGACAAGCCGGGAATACGTTTCCAGGTCATCCCGACCTTGACGATGGCCGTGTCCTCACTAATTCTTGCTATCCTGCTGACTCCGAGCTGGGGCGTGGTCGGCCCGGTGCTGAGCAACTGCTTCTGCGTAATCGTGTGCCAGATCATCCCTTTCTCCGTGTACATTCACCGGCATCGCGCTCGACTGTGGGTAAGAGCGTGACAACCCCAGCGCTACGTTACGGCTCGGGAGAGCTTGACCGTTGGGCAGCTCTCTTCGGAGTGATCGCCGTGGCCGCCTTCCTGCCGCTGGCCGGGCCGGTGTCGAGTGCCGCCGCGGTACCCCTACTTCTCTCGCCCCTGTGGCTTCGACGAGCCCGCAGAACTGCGGTGGGCTGGCTCGCGACGCTGGCCTGTCTGGCGGTGGGAGGTGGCTTGATAACCGCGGAGTTCATGTCTACGGGGGCGCGGATCTCGTCCACCAGCTTGGCCGTCTCGCAGTCGCTCATGGTGCTGAGCATCGTCCTCGGCGCAGGCACCGTGGTTTGGGCCAGCCATCTGTTGAACCGTGGTTGGGTGGCGGTTACGTTTGGTGTTGGCATGCTGATCGGGCAGGCGCGACTGGGCCTCAGCAGCGACAACCCCTGGAAGTATGACCTCTTCATCCCGGTGACCCTCATCCTTCTGGGCACGGCCTGGGCCCGCGGTGCTCGACGCCCGGAAATGGTCGCACTGCTCGGCATCGCACTCCTGTCGATCATCAACGACTCCCGGTCTGCGGCATCAATCGCCGCAGTCGGCCTGGTCGCTCTCGTGTGGCAGTGGGCCCAGGCACACCTCAAGGTCCGGACCGGACGCTTCCGGATCCTCGTCACCTTGGGATTCTTGGGCATGACTATGTACCTGCTGATCCAGACCTTCATCCTGGAGGGCTATCTGGGTGCCGCGACCCAGGCCAGGAGTCAGGCACAAATGCGTGCGGCCGGCTCGCTCATCCTCGGGGGACGCCCCGAGCTCGGCGCCACGCGAGCCCTTCTAGAGGCGTCTCCCTGGGGGTACGGGTTGGGCATCATTCCTGACAGTCACGACGTATGGATCGCCAAGACCGGCATGTCCAGCCTCAACTACGAACCTGACAACGGTTACGTTGAGAAGTACATGTTCGGTGGTGGCATGGAGGTCCACTCCGTGCTGGGGGACCTGTGGCTCCGCTGCGGGCCTCTGGGGGCCGCACTGGGACTTGCCTTGGTTGCCGTCATCGTGAGCCGATTGGCAACACGACTGGCCGAAGGGGAAGCACCCGCGTTGCTGGTGATCCTGACGCTGTTGGTGTGCTGGGATGCCCTCTTCAGTCCGCTCTATGTGACAGCGGTGCAGGTGCTGGCCGTCACGTTGGGGCTGAGCGTTGAGGGGCCACAATTTGGCAACAAACCTGAGAATCAGTTGAGACCCCTGAGTCTTCCCTGATAAATTCCGGGGGGCGGGCTTGCACCGCCCAATCCCCCTGTCGCCAACTCCTTGGGACTCCACATCATGGGTACTTCCCTCCTCTCGCGCAAGCGCGCCGCCGCGCTTGTCCTGTCAGTAACCGTCGCTACGACCGCGGCGACCATCGTTCCCACAGTCCCTGCCCACGCCGCCGAGCAGCCTGTTCGGGGAACCACGCTCGGATCCACCGCATACGGTGTCCCCGCCGGAGCCATCTACGTCAGCAGCTCCACAGGCTCGGACAGCAACTCCGGGACGGTCGCTAGCCCCATGCGCTCGGTCGCGCACGCCATCGACAAGACGCCCTTGGGCGGCACCGTGGTGCTGCGCGCCGGCACCTATCACGAGTCCATGGACATCACCAAAAAGGTGACCATCCAGAACTACCCAGGTGAGACCGTTTGGTTCGATGGGTCCAGTCAGGTCGGTGGGTGGAGCAAGTCCGGGTCGGTCTGGGTCGCTCCCTGGTCCACCTTCTTCTCTCCCCAGAACTACACGGGCGGTGTTCGGAGCAATTTCCCGAACGCGAACCGTCCCGCCCAGGTGTTCATTGGTGGGGCAGCCCTGGCCGAGGTCGCTAGCGCAGCCGAGGTACGCAGCGGCACGTTTTTCCCCGACGCCGCGAATCGCCGGCTCATCATAGGGACCGATCCGTCCGGCCGTGAGGTGCGCGCCAGCGACCTCACCCACGCAATGCACATCTCGGGTGACGTCACCCTCCGCGGCTTCGGCGTGCGACGGTATGCCACAACGCAGTCTAGCCGTGGCGCTGTCGTGATGGACCCGGCCGGTGGAACCTTCGAGCACCTGGTCGTCTCCGACAACGCGAGCATCGGCTTGGCCCTAAGCGGCGCCAACAAGACCATCAAGAACGTGGTCGTCGAGCGTAACGGGATGATTGGCCTGGGGATGAACGAGGCCGCCGGGGTCTCGATCACGAACTCGATCTTCAGGGACAACAACTTCGAGACTTTTCCGACGCTGCCGCAAGCGGCCGCGATCAAGATCACCAAGACCAGTGGGGGCGTCATCCGCAACAACACGATCGAGGGCACCAAGCTCGCGAACGGATTGTGGTTGGACGGCTTCAACTCTGACATCACCATCGCCGGAAACGATCTCGCCAACAACGGCGAGTCTCAGATCAACTTCGAGATCTCGCGTCGGGGCACCATCGTCAACAACCGAATCAAGGGCGGCCTCAAGAGCATCGATCTGCTCGACTCTGAGTCGGTTGACATCTACAACAACAAGATCAGCGACTACACGCTGATCGGCATTTACATGCCGCAGGACGATCGCTCGGTGAACCGGCCCGCGGACGCTCCGGCTGACTTCGCCCTCAAGATCAGAAACATCACCATCGCCAACAACGTGATGGCGTGCGGCACGAGGTTCCAGTTGTTCGGACGGGACCTCTCCACCGGACGTCCGGTGGACGACTTCGCCCTCACCATCAAGGGCAACCTGTTCAGCGCGAGCAGCTCCTCCCCCGAGCTCAACCTCGCAGGGTGGGGGCTGGCCAACAACGGGTTCCAGTTCCTGAAGACCTTGGGAGACCTCACCGCCAAGAACTCAAGCTGGATCAACCTTCAGCACAACGGGTGCGTGGTGAACCCCGAGACCACGACCGATCGGGCCAAGCAGATAAGCGTCGCAGTGCCGCTTCCCACCGCCATTGCCTCCGCTGCCGGAGTCCCGTCCGGCACGCGTGTCATTGGGTTGCTGGACCAGCCCATCTCAAACCAAGCACCGACCGCCCGCTTCACCTCGTCGACCAACGGCCTGTCGGTATCCTTCAACGGCTCCTCGTCGGCGGACGCTGACGGGATCATCGTCAACCACAAGTGGACGTTCGGCGACGGAACGTCGGGGACCGGCGCAACGCCCTCGCACGCCTACGGCGCCGCTGGGGATTACACCGTGACTCTCACCGTCACCGACAACGCTGGCGGCACCCACTCGGTCACCGCCCCCGTTCGGGTGTCGGCCCCGTCGGCACCCGCCCCCGCGCCGGTCACCCCAGTTGACGGGTCCACGGACGACTTCTCGCGCACGGTGAGCGGCGGCTGGGGCGGCGACTGGGCTGTTTCCGGTGGCAATACTTCATTCGGTGTCAGTAGCGGACAGGGCACCGTCATTCTGTCGCCCCAATCGAACCGCGAGGCGTTGCTGCCGTACAAGTCCACTGATTCCACGGCGCAGACGATGGTCTCGCTAGACAAGCTCCCTACGGGAACCGGGGTCAGCACCACCGTTATCGGACGCCGCGTGGGTGCGTCCTACTACGGGGCGCGCTTCCGTGTGGCCCCCGACGGCTCGACGTTGCTGTACGCCCTGCGCGACGAGACGGCGCTGGCCGACGCGGCCCGCCCCTTTGCTCGCTATGCCCCAGGCCAGCAGGTCTGGGTCAAGGTGGACGTGAGCGGCACCGCCCCCACGGCGGTACGCGTGAAGGCGTGGTTGGTCGGCTCCCCCGAGCCCACCAACTGGCAGATTAGCGCTTCCGACTCGGCGGCCGGGCTGCAGACGGCCGGCCAGGTGGGTATCAAAACCCACTACGGGTCCTCTGCGGCCTCCACCGTCACTGTGCGGGTCGACGACTTCACGGTGAGCTGACTGATCCACCTCCAGCGGGCGAGTGGCCCCGCCTCCGGGCTCGGGAGGCGGGGCCACACCCCGTTCAGATGCGCGAGACCCTGCGTCAGAACGGGACCTCGCTGATGACGTACTTGAGCTTCCCGCCGGTATAGGGCAGGGCGTCCACGTACTCGATCAGGACAGGAACCTCGTAGTCGACACGTTTCCGCAACCCCTCGACCACGGATTCCACGAACGGGGCGGCTCCAGCCGCCTGGTCGTTCAGGACGACCCGAACGGTGATGGAGTAGTCAGCCGCCTGGTGAAGCTGAAAGAGGCGGACGGCGTCAGGTTGAGCGCTGAACATGGCCATGAGTCGGTGGCCGAGCGCCTTCCCGCTCGGCGTCCGCAGCATGTCTGTCGTTCGTCCCTCCGGCTTGCCGAGTCGGGGCAGTCCAAGCCCGCAGTTGCACCCCCCCTCCAACAGGCGTCCCCGGTCCCCATTCCTGTACCTGATGAGAGGAAAGACCCGGTTGGCCAGGTCGGTGATGACGATGCTGCCGACTTCTCCGGGCGGGACGGGCTGGTCGTTGTCGTCCAACACCTCGATCAGGCGCATGTCGGAATTGATGTGCAGACCTTCCTGCGCGCGGCATTCGCCTGCTAGCCACCCGACCTCGGCAGCCCGGTACTCGTCGTAGACCGGCGCGCCGAAGGCATCCTGCAGCCGGAGGCGGGTCTCCTCGGTGAGCGGTGCAGCCGTAGTCGCCACGGCCGTCAGGCCGGACAGCCGGTCACCACGCCGCTCCAGGTGGGCGGCCACCTCCGTCAAAGCGCCGACGTACCCCTCCAAGAGCGGCGGACGGTTCTTGGCCACCCACGTGAGGAGCTCGTCGATCGACGAAGGCTCGATCAGGCCTGCATCGAGATAGAACTGTTTGGTCGGCCACCAGGAAAGTACGTTCTTGACGTTGTCCAACCGTCCGAAACCCCAGCGCCCGACACGAGCGAGATCGTCCCACGGCTGGACACCCCACCAGGAGTACATCCGCCAGGCCAGCGCCAGCGTCGGCACCCGGGAGTCGTGGGCGACTTTGACCGGTTGCCCTGTGCTGCCGCCGGTGAGCGCTGGCCTGGCCGTCTTTGGGGAGAACTCGTTCGACTGGAAGTCCTGGGGACGGTCCTTGATCATGCTGCGATCGACAATCGGCAGCTGGGTCCACGTCTCCGGCGCGTCCAGGTCGGACGTCGTGATCCCCTGCTCTGAGTACACCTGGCGGTAGAAGGCCGTGTTCTGGATCGCAAAGGACGCGATCGCCCTGGCACGGGACTGAGACAGCCACGCGAGTTCATGCTCGGGCTTGGCCTGATTCGCGAGGAGTTCGCGGTAGAGCTGTAATGTGCGTGGACGCACCGCCCGTGCCTTGAGTGTGAAGACGGCCTGGCGAAAGCTCATGTGATCTGTTCCTATCATGTACTCGTCGGTCCATTATTGGCACCAGGGGGGGTTGCACGTGTTGGAGCCATGGGGAGGTGGTGGAACGTGACTGCGGAACGCGCGGACAAGGAGCACGTACTGCTGGTCTGCACAGCCAACGTGACCCGCTCCCCGACCGCCGAGTACCTCCTGCGCACCGCGCTCGATGTCGAAGCATGCTCAAGGCTGCACATCCACAGTGTAGGGACGAAGGCGGTTGACGGCATCGCCCTCGACCCCAGGATGGAGCCCTTCCTCGCTCGTGACGGAATCACCGACACCACCGGTCACCGCAGTCGGCGCCTCCAGACCGCCCACCTCTCCTCGGCGACCCTCATCCTGACCATGGAGTCGACGCACCGCTCCCAGGTCGTGGGGCTCGACCGCTCCAGCAGATCTCGAGCCTTCACCCTGACGGAGTTCGCCCGCTTGGCCGCCGGCGTTACTGGCGCCCGCAACCTGACGGTCGGGTCGCTCGCCGACTTGGTGAGGGTGTTCGATCGCTTCCGCAGTTCGGGAGCCGCAGCCATTGGAGACGAATCGATCGCGGATCCGCACGGTCGATCGCGGTGGGCCTACCGTCGTGCATACCGCAGCATGCGGGACGCTCTGCACCCCGTGGTAGCACTGCTGAATGCGGCTGCGCCTGGGTGGAGGGAGTCCACCCAGGCGCCATCGACAAGGATCAGACCGGATTGACCGTCAGGTCGTCGATCCGAACGTGCGTCACCGGGACGGTCGAGGAGCTTCCGACGACCGCCTTGATCCCCACGGTCCCCGGCGCCTGCATGGCGGCGGTGGAGTCCTTGGTATCGATCTGCCACGTCGTCGGCTCCGGCTGGTCCACGAACCAGGCCTTCACCTTGACGACGGTCGGCTGGGTGCCGCTGACCTGAACCTTCACGCGGAGGCGGTCCCCGGCGACGAAGGTGCGACCCGGCAGGACATAGCTGTTGGCCAGCGCGGTCTCACCGCGGAGAGCGTAGAGTCGGACGGCGCCCGACGTCTCCAGACGGACCCGACCACCGTAGTACGACGACCCCACCTGGCGCCCGATCAGGGTGACATGCATGGCTGCGGTGGCCGGGGCCTCGTCCACCGTCAGGTCGAACTGGCTAAGGGTCGCCGTCGAGGTGACGCCGTTCAGCCGGGCCTCACGGTTGTGCGACGGGGCCAACGAGATGACGCCTTGGCTGTTCTCGACCGCGAAGGCGGCCGATCCGCCGCTGAGGGTCCAGTCCCCACCCAGATCGCTGGTTCCCCAACCACCCGCCACGGTCCGCTCGAAGGAGTCTTTGACGATGGGCAGCACCTCAGGAGCCACCACCGTGACCGGCTTGGTAACCGAGTGCACACCACCACGATCATCGGTCACCGTCAGCTTCACCTGGAACGTCCCAGCCGCCGCATACGCATGCGACACCGTCGCACCCGTACCCAAAGCGCCATCACCGAAGTCCCACGCATACGACACGATCGAACCATCCGAATCGGACGACGCCGACCCATCCACCGCAACCGACAGACCCGTCACCGACGGCGTGAACACCGCCACCGGCGCCACATTCGCCGGAGGAGCCACCACCGTGACCGGCTTGGTAACCGAGTGCACACCACCACGATCATCGGTCACCGTCAGCTTCACCTGGAACGTCCCAGCCGCCGCATACGCATGCGACACCGTCGCACCCGTACCCAAAGCGCCATCACCGAAGTCCCACGCATACGACACGATCGAACCATCCGAATCGGACGACGCCGACCCATCCACCGCAACCGACAGACCCGTCACCGACGGCGTGAACACCGCCACCGGCGCCACATTCGCCGGAGGAGCCACCACCGTGACCGGCTTGGTAACCGAGTGCACACCACCACGATCATCGGTCACCGTCAGCTTCACCTGGAACGTCCCAGCCGCCGCATACGCATGCGACACCGTCGCACCCGTACCCAAAGCGCCATCACCGAAGTCCCACGCATACGACACGATCGAACCATCCGAATCGGACGACGCCGACCCATCCACCGCAACCGACAGACCCGTCACCGACGGCGTGAACACCGCCACCGGCGCCACATTCGCGGGCGCGGGGGTGGGGTCCATCACCGAGTAGTCCCGGAACGAGATCGTGGCGTTGCTGACCGCGGCGCTGGAGAGCGAGGCCTTGAGCCCGACCCGACCAGGAACCTGGAGCGCGGCGGTGTTGTCCGTGGCTGACAGGTTCGGGGTCGTCGGCATCGGCGTCCCATTCACCCAGATCCGCCCCTCGACGGTGGTCGGGCTGGTGCCGACCACGTCCAGGCGAACGTTGATGGCGTCCCCCGCCTGATAGACGTAGTTCGGGATCATGTAGCTGCGACCGCTCAGCGCCATCTCATCCCGCAGGATGTAGAGCCGGATGCCGCCCGACTCGATCCGGACGCGTGCCGCGTAGCTGGAGCTCCCCACCTGGCGGCCGAACACCGTGAAGGACTGCACGCCCCCGTTGAACGCCGAATCGGAAGAGATAGCCACCGAGGTCCGAGTCGCCTTGGAGCTCACCGAGGGCAGAGTAACCTCCCGCACCCACGAGGGCTGCAGCGCGAGGCGCCCGGCACCGTCGGAGACGCTGTACGCCGTGCCGGACGTGGGCATCCACGTCCCGCCCTGGTCGGCGTTGCCCCACGACGTCGCGAGAGACCGGCTGAAGGAGTCGGCCGCCACCACGACGAAGCCCCGAGCTTCGACCTGCTTGGTGGCCGTCGCCACACCCCCGCGGTTGTCCGTGACGGTCAGGGTGACCGTGTACCGGCCGTCGGCGGCGTAGGTGTGGGTCGCCGTGGGGCCAGATGCGGTCCCCCCGTCCCCGAAGTCCCACGCGACCGACTGGAGCGTGCCGTCAGGATCGTGCGATCCAGCGCTGTCCACGGACAGGGCCCGGCCCTCCACGGAGGTGGCGAGCGTGGCCGTGGGCAACTGGTTGGGTGCCTGGTCGAGGGTGATCGACTGCGTCGAGATCGAGCTGTCCCCACGATCGTCCGTCACCGTCAAAGTCACCTCGTAGGTGCCCGGAGCGGAGTACACGTGGTTCACATTCGCCCCGGTAGCAGCGGTGCCGTCGCCGAAGGACCACGCGTGGGACACGATGGTCCCGTCGGAGTCGGTGCTGGGCGAGCCGTCGAAGTCGACACTCAAGAACTGCGGAGCGGCAACGAAGTACGACGTGGGAAGAACGTTAGGCAGCTTGGCCATCACAGGAATGGTCTGCACCGCGACGCCACCGCGATTGTCGGTGACCGTGAGCGTCACCTGGTAGATGCCAGGCTGTGCGTACTCCTTGGTCAGCACCGGACCGCTGCCCGTGCTCCCATCGCCGAGGTCCCACTGGTAGGAGACGATCGAGCCGTCGGGGTCTGCGGACGCGGAGGCGTCCGCAGACAGTGTGAGGTTGCTCATCGTGGGCGTGAAGGAGACCACCGGCGGCTGGTTCAGGACGCCGGTGCGCCCGAGGTCGTAGTGCTCCCAGATCTGCGGGGCGCTCAAGGATGCCTGGTAGACGGCCACCTCGTCGACGAACCCGTCGAAGTAGCGGTCGCCGGCCCAGGTATTGTCGCCCCCCACCCGCCAGAAGCCGAGGTAGGAGTCGGCCGTCTGTGTGGCATCCGTTCCCTGCAGCATCCCGTCCACGTAGTACTGCATGCCATCTGGTGAGAGCTGACCCACCAAGTGGTGCCAGGCGCCGTCATTGAGTGCAGACTTGCTATTGATGATCTTGCGCACTCCGCCACTGGTCACACCGAAGGACACGATTCCGCGGTTGTCCATGTAGAGGTGACGGTCGCACTGCGTGCTGAGGGTCGCCGTGCCGCTGGTCCCGAAGCCAACGATCCGGCCGCCGGTGCTGCTGGTGGTCTTGATCCACGTCTCGACGGCAAAGGCCGCAGGGGCGGTGAGCTTCTGGGCACCGATCACGCGCGAGGACGATCCGGTCAACTCCACGGCCGTGTCGGTCACGCTCGCCAGTCCGCCAGGCACGCCGTACCGAACGATGTTGCCGCCGTAGGTGCCGGTGGACCAGTTGCGTCCCGCGTCGTTCGCGGTGGGACCCGCCGACTCGCCAAGACGCCAGTACAAAGTCGGCTGCAGGTCGTACACCAGGCCGCCGTACGCGTCCGAGGGCCTCGGCGGGATGGCGGAGGTGCGACCGGAGGCGATCCGGTGAGCGTCGACCTCGTCCATCGTGAGGACGCGGTCGTAGACGGCGACGTCGGCAATGGAGCCGGCCAAATAAGTGGTTGTCCCCAGGTTCGGCCATCCGCTGAGGTTGTCACCGCCCACGCGCCAGTATCCGTCGTAAGCCTGGGCGCTGGTCACGGTGGAGTCACGGCCAATGAGCCTGCCGTCGATCCACAGGGTCTGCCCATCCGCGCCAAGGCTGGCGACCACATGGTGCCATTGGCCGTCGTTGTAGCCGGGCGCACTGGATACCACTTTGGCGGCACCGGGGTAGACCCCGAAGGAGACCGTCCCTTGGCCGTTGAGGTACACCTGACGGTCGTAGCTACCCGAATTGCCTGACTTGGCAGAACCGTAGCCTACTACCTTGCCACCGGAGGTGCTCGTGGTGTTGAACCAGGCTTCAATGGTGAAAACCTGGGGCGCAGTCACAGCATTCCCTGTCGCACTAAAGGACGTGCTGTTTCCGGCGAAGGTCGTCGCGAAGCTGGTGGCGTTCAGCTGCTGCCCCGGGACACGGCGTGTGGCGTTGCTCACCGTCTGGTCTTGTCCGTTCGCCCAGTCGAAAGCCACGGTCGCCAAGTCGTCGTTCAGCGGCCAATAGCTGACCGGCGCCGACCCCGTCACGGCGTCGGTATAGGGCGTTGCGATGTCGCTGGCCGCGATGGTCACCGGCATCCAGTCGGTCCGGGTGCTGTTTCCGTCTGGGTCGGTCACGCGGACCGTGTAGTTGTACGTCTGGCCGGGCACCAGGCCCTTGTCGGTGTAAGTCAGGGCGGGCATCTTGAAGAACGTGCTTAACTGCTGGAATGTGGTGAGCGGGGCGTCGAAGCCCTTGTCCTGACGGAAAACCTCGTACTTCAGGTCCGAGTCGTCCAGATCGTAGTTCGCCTTCCAAACCAGCCGGGCCTCGCCCGGCCGGTAAGAAGAGACGCCGAGGGGCCAAGCGCCGCCGCGCGTGCGCGGGCCCATCTTCTTGGGCGCCTTGGCCCGCGTGGCGAACCGCACTAGACCCTGCTGGGTCAGGTCATTGACCTTGGGGAACTCCCCGCCAATGACTACGTAGTCGGAGTTTGTCTCGATGGTCCAGCCCGCCTGGGACTGGCCGGTGTAGGTCCCCGGAACCCACTGGGGGTACCAGTTGAGGGGCCTGGGGGCCTGCATGCCGGTGAAGCTTCGGTAGCCGTAGATATCCGCGGTGACAAGCTGGCCGCTGGGCGCCTTGGTGAATGCAACCGAGTGCGAGAAGGTCCACGGCTGCGTCTGTGGGAAGCCACCGATGTTGCCGCAGTAGTGATCGTGCCCGATCGAGTAGACCGTGTCATTCGAGGACGCCACATCGTAGCTGTCGCCGTGGCAGTCCTCGAGCCACACGATGGAGCCGTCCTCCCAGGACATGCGGACCGTGCCCTCGAAGCCGTCCTCGGCGCCGCCTCCATAGTCCCATCCGGTGCTGTAGACCGAGTCGCCGTCGGAGGAGATCGAGTACATGCCGGCACGCGTATCCGCGTTCCGCACGACGCTGTTCGCCAGCCACGGCATGAGCGCGCCGGTCGAGGCGTCCAGGGCGGCGAGGCCACGGCCCGGGTTCGTCGACCCATCCACGGCCGTGAAGTCACCCGCGATGACAACCTTGGAGCCATCGGGAGAGACAACGATGCCCTTGACACCGTACCCACCGGTGGCGTCGGCCGCGAAGGGCAGCACTGCTCCGGTGCTGGCGCTGACGGCAGCCACCCGGTTGCGGGGTGCGCCGGCGACCTCGGAGAACTGACCAACCATGTAGACGACGTCGCCCTTGACGGCGATCCCGTCAACGCGCCCGTTCACGTGCGGTGCCCACGAGGTGATGACGGCACCGGTCTGCGGGTCAAGGGCGGCCACCCGGTACCGGGTGACGCCGCTCACCGATGTGAACTGCCCACCGATGTAGACGCGCGACCCGTCGGGGGACGCCTTGATCGTACGGACAGGCGCGTTGACCGTGGGCTCCCACGCCGAGTCGAGCACACCCGACTCGAGGTTGTAGGCGAGCAGGTTCGTGCGGGGGGTGAGGTTCGTTCCTGGGGCCGCACCAGCTGGGCGTGCGTTCGAGAACTCACCACCGACGAAAACCTTGCCACCGGAGATGACTTGATCCCAGGCGACGCCGTCGATCTGAGTGGTCGGCAATGGGTCCGCGCTTACCGGCGCGCTGTCGTAGATGATCTGGCCGGGCGCCTCCGCAGCAACCGCGGGGGCGGGCGAGAGCCCGCCGATGAACGAGGTGAATGTGAGACCGAAGGCGAGTGCCCCACCTAGCCAGGCCGACGCGCGCGCGCTCCGCAACTTCATCTTGTTTCCCCTGTTTCACGATCGGATGCGTGCATCCGCCAGCCCCGAGCTGGAGCAGCAGCGCAGACAGGCGCGGAACCCGCGCGCTCGCTTGGATCAATCTTAGAGCAGTCGGCAGGACGCGCTATTCCCCGCAGGGGTGACACCCATCCCCAGGTTCCGGTGAACAGGCTCAGCGAGTGGCGTCGCCGCGCAGGACCGACGCCGGCTCCCCGGCCTTCGGGTCCACCGTGATCGTCACATCTCCCCGCTGTGCAACCGGTATGGAGAACAGGTAGACACCCATGGCTTCGGCGCCCGGTTGCAGGCTTCCGGCGAACGGCTGGCCACCCGGTGACACGAGCGACTCCATCGGAGTTCTCTCGGTCCCCGAGTATCCGTTCACCACAACCGAACCCAACGAAACAGGAGTGGACCCTTCGTTCCTCAGGACGATAGTCACACGCACGGCGGGTGCCGCCACCTCTCCGGGCAATATCGCATTGCCGTCCACAGCTTCGATCGAGGAAATCGCCACGACGACACCCGACGGACGACGAGATGCGGCCTTGAGATCCACCGGGGCCATCTCGCCGGACACAGGAGGAACCACGCTCTGGGGAGCCGGGCTCAGCGCATCGGATGAGGTGCCGGTGACCCCGCTCGTCGCAGGTGTGGGGTCGGGGGTCTGCGTTCCCGTGGACCCGCCGGGGGCCCTGGGGGAAGTGCTACCAGAAGGGCGCTGGTTCAGGACGAAGGGCACGAGCACCATGGCCATGACCGCGACCGCGAGTCCACCGCTGATCCACCATCGCCGTGACGGGCGACGTTCGGACACTGGCTGCTGCATGTTCTCTCCCACGCTCAGCGCCGATACGGCTCGGCTGCGACAGCAAGACTGGCGGCCAGAGCGCCCGCTCCTCCAACCACGAAGCGCTCCCCGTAGGCGCGCCGTTTGAGGGATCGGCCCACGACGCCGGACGCCGTCAACGCAGCGCCGTAGAGGATCTGCCCGACGCCGCGGGCCGCGCAAACGACACGGCGCCTGACCCGAGGCAGGCCTCGCGAAGCGAGTAGGATGTCGACACGGCCGCTCGCGTTGGAGAGGCTGTACCGCCTGCGCAAGTTGTAGTCCCGGTTGGCTCGCGACAATGGCACCAAGTCATCCACGACCGCTTCCGCGCACCAAACCATCTTCGCCCCGGCTTGATGGAGCTGGCCGGTGAAGAACGAGTCCTCCCCACCCGTCAGGCCGAACCGTTCATCGAAAGTTACGCCGAACTCCCGGAGGCGACGCATGTCCAGCAGCAGGTTGTTGGTCGCTGCCCGTTTGATCGGTTCCCCGGTCTTTGTGTCGGCGCGGTGCGCGCGGAGATAGGCGTCACTGGCCTCTACCCACGGGTCCAGAGGCCCCTCGAAGACCGAGTGCACAGGCCCGCTCACCACATCGGCTCGATATCGCTTCTGTGCCGTCAACAGATTTACCAGCCACCCGTCCTGGGGGATTTCGTCGTCATCGATGAAGACCAGGAAGTCGCAATCCCCCGCCTCGCGGAGCGCCCGGTTGCGTGCGCTGGTCACGCCTGGCGAACTCTCGATCACATAGGTGACGCGTGAGTCCCCCGTGGCGAGGGCGGTCTCCCGACCGCTGCCCTGCGGGTCGTTGTCGACGATGATCACGCGAAACTCGGCCCGCTCTTCGAAGGTGCGAGCAACGTCGTCGAACTGCTCGAGGATGCTGGGAACCAACCGGACCAGGTTCGCGGGGCGATGATAGGTGGCCAGGGCCACCGCAATGCTGCGGGCACGCTCGGTCACGTGGAGTACCTCCGTGTTACAACGAGGGGTGGACCCATCTCGGTCGTAGTATAGGCGGTGAAGTCCACCCCACGGCGCGACGCGGTGGGCGCACCACCGCAACGAAGGAGACCGCACCGTGCCTGACGCTGCCGCGCATCCAAGACGCGTCGTGATCGGGGCCTACGCCTGTGGACCTCTCGAGGAACCGGAGGCGAGCGCGGGGTGGGGCTTCGCGACTGCGGCCTGTCAGCACGCCGAAGTGTGGGTGATCACGAGGCGAAGGTTCGCGGAGTCTGCCCAGGCCGCCATCGACCAGGATCCCCTCCTTCGTGAGCGGCTCCACATGGTGCACATCGATCTTCCGGACTGGGTCCGCCGACAGTGGCGTCGCGATTGGGACATGTACTGGTACTACGCCCTGTGGCAGCGCCTCCTCGCGAAGACGGCAAAGCGCCTGCACGCCAGCCTGGACTTCGACGTCGCCCACCACGTCACCTTCGCCAACGACTGGCTGCCGTCCGGCCTGACCGACCTGCGAGGCGTGCCGTTCATCTGGGGGCCTGTCGGAGGCGCCAGCCTGATCCCCTACTGGCGCCTCCGCCGCTGGTTGGGCTGGCGCGGGGTGGTCAATGAGGTGGTGCGCGATGTGGTCACCGCGGCTCCACGTCGGTTGTGGGGCGAGACTGCGGCGCGCCGGGCGGCCCTCATCGTGGCCCAGAATAACGATGTCGCCCGGCGGTTCGCCTGCTTCGGCACCGTGGAAGTCCACCCCAACGCGTCCCTCGACCGGATCGACGCCGAAGAACCCCGACAGCAGAGCGAGGACCGCCCTCGAACGGCGGTCTACGTCGGACGCCTGATCGGCCTCAAGGGCGTCCGGCTCGCGCTCGATGCGTTGGCGCGTACGGAGCCGGACGCCTGGCGCCTGGTGCTCTACGGTGACGGTTACGACCGTGAGGCCCTTGAGGAGAGGGCCCGGGACTTGGGCATCGTCGAGCGCGTCACGTTTCTCGGGCACCGCCCTCGCCCCGAGGTTCTGGCCGCCTTCGAGACCGCGGACGCCCTGCTCTTCCCGTCGATGCACGATCAAGCCGGGTGGGTCGCAGCGGAGGCCAGTTCGGTGGGCTGCCCGGTTGTGTGTCTTCCGCTGGGGGGTCCCCCGGTCCTGGCGGAACCCAACGGCTTCGTCGCCGACCTGGAAGGCGACATCGTGGCGAACGTCGCCGCCAAACTCGAGGAAGCGGGCGGCGCTCGTGGCGTCCGGCACAACCGGTGGGCCAAGGATCGTCTGCCCGCCTTGGTCGAGCGTTGGTACGACGCGGCGATCGCCGAGGGCCCCGGCCGGTCGTGAACGAGTCGCCGTCGATGACGTGGCGCACGCGGACCGCGAGCCGCTTCCGGAGTGCCCATGAGTGGCAGGGAGCTGTGCTGCTGGCTCTGTGTGCGGCCCTGTGGTGGGCCCCAGGGATCAGCGTCCCGTCGCTGTGGGCTGACGAGGCTGCGACCCTGAGCGCGGTGGGGCGGTCGTGGCCGGACCTGGTCCGGCTCACCGGCAACATCGACGCCGTTCATGGCGTGTACTACGCCACCGTGAAGGTCTGGCTGGACGTGCTCCCGAACAGCGAGTTGACGCTCCGCCTGCCGAGCCTGGTGGCTTCGGCAGCGACGGCGTCTACGCTCTACCTCCTCGCCCGGACGTGGTTGTCCCGTGGATCAGCGGCCCTGGCCTCCGTGGCCTTCATCGCGTTGCCCAGGACCACCTGGATGGCCATCGAGGGGCGCTCCTGGGCCCTCGGGACCCTGGTGGCAACCCTGACGACCCTCCTCCTGGTGCGGTGGACGGACTCCCGACGTCCCGCACTCCTCGTCTTCTATGCGGCGATGGCTGGTCTGGGCGTGTCGGTGAACATCTACATGGCGTTCCTAGTGGTGGGCCACGGCGTCACGCTCCTGATGTTGCGCACACCGTGGCGACGGGTGGCCCTGTGGTGCTTCGCGGCAGCAGCGGGAGGCCTGATCGGGGCACCCGTGATCCTGCGCGCCTCCGGCCAACGGGGGCAGCTGGGCGAACGAGCCTCCCTCACACCGCTCTCCTGGCTGGTGGACGTCGCGACGAAGCAGTTCACCTTGGGTGACACCCCCGGTGACGACTGGGTTCCACGCCTCCTGTGGCTCGGTTCTGCGCTTGCGCTCGGCACCCTATCCTGGCTCGTCGTGGCGATTGGCCTATGGTCCGCGCGGCGGCGCCCGTCGGTCGGCTCAACCGTGGCTGCTTGGGGGCTGCCTTGGGTCTTGGTGCCCACCATCGTCGTGGCGGCGTTGTCTATGGTGGGTGGCAACGTGTACCACCCCCGCTACTTCTCCTTCGGCGCGCCGGCGTTCGCGCTGCTCTTGGCCGCTGGGCTCGTGGCGATTCCCAGAGGCAGGGTGGTCGTCGCGCTCGTCCTTCTCACCCTGACCCTGCCCGTGATGGTGTCCCAACGGACGCCCCATGCCAAAGCCGGCTACGACTACCGCGATGCGGCCGCCGCGGTGGAGGGCTCACGGGCTGGCGACGGCGTCTACTTCGGTGACTCGCCTCCGGCCCGCATGGCCTCCATCGCGTATCCGAAGGGCTTCCGCGGGGTGGATGACTTCCTCCTCAGGGAAACCCCGGCGCAGGAGGCCTCGCTGGACGGGACGTCCGAGGCCCTATCGTCGGGATCGGTACGGGGCGCGCCTTCGCGCATCTGGGCGATGTGGTCGGTGCGCGACCCGGAGCGGGACGCCGACGAGTCGGTCTTCGTGGATGCGGGCTACCGGAAGTGGTTCCAGTGGGACGGACCTGAGACCGACGTGGTCCTCTGGGTGCGCTGAGCGTTACCGCCCGACGGCTGACACCCTGCGGAACCACCGGACGCACTGGATCATCAGGATCGCGACGTTCACCGTCATGAGAAGCCCGTAAAGCCAGCGCCAGACATCGAACCATCCCAGCAGGGCCATCATCAGGCACAGGAACCCATAGTCCGCGGGGATTCCGAGGAGACTGTTCAGCGTGGAGGGTTTTCCCTCCTCCGCCGCCAGCGTGACGTTCTTGGCACCGGCGTTGCGCATCAGGAGGTCCGTGGCGATGATCGCGAAGAACCAGACTGTCGCCTGGAGTGTGAACACCAGCGGGACGAGTGTGCTCTCCGCGGGCCAGCCACCCAGGTTCCGGAACCACATGACGGCCACTGCGAGGTGCATACTGCCGGTCTTGACCGAGTCGACGACGTGGTCGAGCCACTCCCCGGCCAACGATCCGCCGCCGCGGAGACGCGCGACCTGTCCGTCGGACGAGTCCAAGGCGTAGCCCAATACCAGAAGCACCGCGATCGTGACACCGACGATCACGCTCGGCTTCGCCGAGGCCAGCAATCCGATGCCGGTGAACGTGAAGACGGCGCTGATCGCCGTGACGGCGTTCGGCGAGAGGCCCAACTTGTAGGCCGTCGCCGCGAAGATCCGGCCCAGGGGACGGTTCACCCAGCGCGAGTACGCGGGGGCGTTGCGATTGCTCTTCTGGACGCCTCGGAGCGCGTCCCGCACCTTCCCCCAGGGGGCGTCCGCGTCGATCAGGGGTTGACGATCAGGCGACATAGCGCGCTGCCTCCATGGGGTCGGCGGAATTCGGGAACAGGCACGCGACCAGGGCACGCCGATAGACACTGGGTGCGTGCTTGGCCAAGGCGCGTTCGCGGTCCGTCTCGGTCTGCCGGCGGACATCACCCCAGTGCTTGAGCAGGTCCTCGACCGCGCCGGCGATGGCGCGGGCATCGGAGGGCGGTACGCGTCGCGCGGTGTCGTATCCGTCGGCCGCCTCGAGCAGACCGCTCGTGGCGGAAACCACCAACGGACGCTGCGCCAGCATCGCCTCGACGGCGGTATTGCCGAACGGTTCGTCGACCGTCGACGGGACCAGGACGATATCGGCCGAGTCCAGGTGTTCCCAGACCTCAGGGTGGAACCCGAGGAACGTCACGTTGTCGGACAGGCCGTAGGCGTCCACAAAGTCACGCAGTTCTCGCTCGAACCACTCATATCCTTCGAAGACCGCTCCGAGTATCGACAGGTGCGCGCGGCGTCCCTCGCCCAGCAGGATTCGGAGCGCCTCCAGCGCCACCTGCGGGCCCTTGCGCGGAGAGAGCCGGCCGATGAACAGGAGCTGAACCTCATCGAGCTCGGCGCGCGGCAGGGACGGCGACGTCGGCCCCGGGACGCCGTTCATCACGATCGTGGCCCTCTTCGCCAGCGCCGGCCACGTGTCCGCGATCACGCGAAGGCCGAAGCTGCTGTTGACCACGAGCTGGTGAGCGACCAGTAGGGGGGCGTACAGGCCCTTGCGCACGAGCGTGGCGGCGGACCGCTCGGCCTCATGGACGTGGCACACGACGCGCACACCGGCGCTGCGACCGACCGCCAGCCACACGAAGTTGGTGATCGTGTTGACGAAGAGGACGTCGGCGCTCGTCTCGCGCAAGGCGCGCCGCGCTCGCGGCAGGGCGGCGGCGGTCTCCTTCAGCAAGCGCGCGAACCCCGTCGGACTCAGCGCACTCTTGCGCAGGACAGGCGCGGGACAGAAGACCACCTCGGCACCGTGCCGCTGCAACTCGAGAACCAGGGGGCCATCCTGTGGGAGGACCGCAACGACGCGATGTCCCGCCTCGACCATGCCGGCCACCGACTCCAGCAGTACCCGGTCGGACCCATAGAGGTCGGGGCTGGGATGGGCGACGAGAATCGTCCGGGACGCCTCGGCCGACACACCTCGATCGGGCGCCATGCGTGGGGGGCGCGTGCGCCCGAAGTAGAGGAGGCCGGACGCCGCGCCCTTGGCCGTCGCCCACACCCCGGACGGCTGGGTGAGCAACTGCCGGCGACCACCCCGCAGCCAGATCGCCAGTGACTCGCGCGGGGTGCTCAACGCAAAGTGGAGCCGATCACCGGAGACGTGGTCCACAGCGAACACCAGGCGGTTTCGGGCGTTGTAGTAGTAGTAGAGGTCCGACTTGGCGCGCGACCCCGACTTGCGCTGCGTGCCCCCCTCGTCATGGATCACCTGCTCGTCGCGAGCGACGGACAGGCTGAACCCGGCCTCGGCTGCGCGCCGGCTGAAGTCCACGTCCTCCCAGTACAGGAAGTAGTCTTCGCGGAACCCGCCTAACACGCGGAAGACGCGATCACTGAACACGAGGCACGCACCGGAGAGCCAGTTCGCCCACTCAGGATCGTCATCGTCCGGGCGCCATCCCCTCCTGATCGCGCCGGTCCCCCGGTTCACCTGTGTGCCCTCGAACACGACGCGCTTGGAAGAGTCCTTGATGATGGGCGTGAGGATGCAGGACGGGGACTGCTCGACGCGCTCGACGAGCCGGCGGAGCGTGGGCCCCCGCGCCTCCACATCCGGGTTCAGGGCTACAAAGGTGGTCGCGCCCAGGGCAATCGCGGCCTCGACGCCTCGGTTCACGCCAGCTCCGAAGCCATCGTTGCCCGCGCTCGAGACCAGATGCCAGCCCCGTTCGGCGCACAGGCGCTGGATGGCGTCTCGTTCCCCGGCAGAGGAGAAGTTGTCGGTAATGACGACCAAACACCCGCTCGCTTGGACGGCCTGCGGGGTGAGATTGGCCGCGATTAGCGCGGAAGCGCCGTAGTTGACCACCACGATGGCGCCGTGGGCCTGCCCCGACCCCGCAGGCGCGGCGACGGCTCCGTCGCCCTCCGGTTCACGCATAGTGGCTCATCCTAACCCTCGGAGCTTCCACGGCACCCGAACGGCAGGCGGGGCGCCCCCAGAGGTACCAGAGCACGAGCAGCAGGAGCCGCGAGGGGACCAGCGTTCCCCACGTTCTCCAACAAGCGCGGGGCACCGACGAATAGCGGGATGCCCGCGCCGTGCGCCAAGACGTCACCCTCAGCAATCTCAGCATGGAGCCGCTTGAGCTCCCCGTGGCGGTCCCTCGTCAGCTCGCGGTGACCCCCCACGCGCCTCCCGGGCCCGACCCAGTTACCCAGCGTGCCCTCAACCGCGCCCAGGTCGCGCGATGAGGTTCCCGGTCTCTTCGACGATCCGGACAGCACCCTCTAGGAACTCCCGGTCGTACTACTTCCGCTTCTCAGACATCTCAAGACGGCCAAGGGCAACCCCAGAAAACACAGACGGTGGATCAGGACTCAGACAGGCTCGGGGTGCGGCCGGCTGGGGAAGGCGCGTTCGAGCTCGTCGGGGCTCAGCAGCCGCCTGCCCGAGGGTCGCTTGCCGCGGAGCCGACCTTCGGCCAGGTCCCGGCAGAGCGCCTCGTACTCGTCTGCCACGACATCCCAGTCGTAACGCCCGATGCGCTCGCGCAGGCGGTGCCCGCGAGCCACGGTGGCGTCCACATCGGCCTCGGCCTGCTCGACGAGCCGGGCCACGGCCTCGGATCCGGCAAAGAACTCACCATCACCGTCCACGACCTCGCGATTGAAGGGGACGTCGAAGGCGATGACGGGCGCCCCGGCACCGCCGGCGCGCAGCAACGAGGGGTTGGTGCCCCCCACCGAGTGGCCGTGCAGGTAGGTGAGAGCGTTGCCGTACAGCTGGTCGAGCTGAATCTGGTCCCACACCCCGCCCAGGAACTGGACGCGATCGTCAGCCGCTGCGTGCACGGCGTTCGTGTAGTCGTCGGAGTAGGGTGCACTACCCACGACGACGAGGGGGCGCCGCGCCGAACTCGCCGCATAACCACGCACGATTTCGAGCACATGATTTTCCCGCTCGAACCGGGCCACGACGAGATGGTATTCACCGGGCTCCAGGCCCAGGGTCGCGAGCCGGTCGGCCCCCGGCTCGGCCAGGATCGGGGCCCCGTAGGCGATGAGGCGGGTGTCGGCACCGAACTCGATGCGGTAGTAGTCCGCGATGCCCTGGGCATCGGCGATGAGGGCGTCCGACCAACGCACCGCCAGCGCCTCGGCGCGCTGGTAGTAGCGACGCCCGGTGGGCCCCCACTTCGCGCGGCGCCACTCCAGACCGTCCACGTGCGTGGCCACCGGGATGCGCCGCGCGCGGATGAGCGGCAGCAACGGGGCGTTGGCGGCGTTGAAGACGATGGCGCAGTCGAGCGACCCCATGACCGGGTGGAGAAGGGACAACGCCGTGTGGGAGAGCGTCTCGAGGCTCCGACGACGCACGGCCGGCAGGTGCACCAGCTCCATGCCCTTGTGCTCGCGCTGGGCGGGGTCGCCGTGACGGCAGAACACCGTCACCCGGTGCCCGGCGTCCGCCAAGCGTGAGCCAACCTCCTCGATCGCCGTCTCGAAACCGCCGTACCGGGCCGGGACGCCGCGGGTGCCGATCAGGCCGATGTGCATACGGGGGGGCTCCTTCACATTCATCACTTTTCACACGCGCGGCGTGCCTCGCAGGGGGATTCAGCGAGCGGCGACGTCGGTCACCCGCCTGAGGTCTTCCGCTGTGGCGCGGGACGAGCCAAGCTTGCTGTCGGACGGGACCGTCCGTCAATCCGACGGGCGCCGTCCCACAGATCCAGGCCCGGTTGCCACGTGTTGCCGCGCCCTGCCCAACTGGTGGAAACAGTTTGCTCCCCCAGTGGGTGCGTGAAAGAATCGTTCGCGGAGAGTTGCTGGGGGGCAGTTCTCAATTTTGGGGGGGAATCCAATTTCATGACGACCGCATCAGTCCGGGGGAAGTCGGGCCAGTCACGCTGGCTACGTCAGCTCGACGCCCGCCTGCTGTGGCCGAGCAAGGCACTTCGCAAGTCCGCGCTCGCTGCCATCGATCTCATCATCATCGCCGTCTCCGTGACGCTGGCCGCTGTCGGCCGCTTCGGGATGGACCTGTACATCCACACCGTGAGCGGCGAGGTCACCGGCTGGCACTACGCCAGCATCGCCGCCGGCTGGCTCGTCACCCTGTGGGTGATGGGCTCCTACGGGCTCCAGCTGCTGCAGTCCGGCACCGAGGAGTACCGCCGCGTCATCAGCGCCAGTGCCCTGCTCTTCGGTGTGATCGGCACGTTCTGCTACCTGACCCAGAATGATTTCGCCCGCGGATTCTTCCTGCTGCTCTTCATCGTCGGCGTGCCGCTGTTGCTGCTCGGACGATTGTTGCGCCGCCAGGTGATGAACAACGCCCGCCGCCGCGGGCACCTGCAATCGCCCATCATCGTGGCCGGCTCGCCGACGTCGGTGGACGAGATCTCCAACGTCCTGCGCCGCGAGCGCTGGCTCGGCTACCGCGTCGTGGGCGCGCTGACGGCGGACGCGGTCGACGAGACCCCGGCCGGCCTGCCCGTCCTGGGCCGCGTCGACGATGTGGCCAACATCGTGCGCGGCACCGACATGTACGGCGTCGTGTTCACCGAGGGCGCCTTCCCCGAGGGCAGCAACAGCTTCCGGCGCACCGCGTGGCAGCTCGAGCAGATGGACGTCGAGATGATGGTCGTCCCGGCCATGACCGACATCAGCGCCGAGCGCATCACGCCGCGCCCCATCGCAGGTCTGCCGCTGGTCATGATCGACCGGCCCCAGGCCCAGCAGGCGGGCCGGTGGGTCAAGCGCCTCTTCGACGTGGTCGGTTCCGCCCTGTTCCTGCTGCTCGCGTCGCCGATCCTGGCGCTGGTCGCTCTGGCGGTCAAGATCGAAGACGGGGGCCCCGTGCTCTTCAGCCAGGTGCGCGTGGGACGCAACGGCGAGCTGTTCAACTGCCTCAAGATCCGCTCGATGGTCGTGGACGCCGAAGCGCGCAAGGCTGAGCTCATGCAGCAGAACCAGGGCGCGGGCGTCCTGTTCAAGATGGCCAAGGATCCCCGCATCACCAAGGTGGGCTCGTTCATCCGCCGCTTCTCCATCGACGAGGTGCCGCAGTTCTGGAACGTCCTGCGCGGCGACATGAGCCTCGTAGGCCCCCGCCCCGCGCTGCCCACCGAGGTGGCCCGCTACGACCAGGACACGAGCCGCCGCCTCGACGTGCGGCCCGGGCTGACCGGCCTGTGGCAGGTCTCCGGCCGCTCCAACCTGTCGTGGGAGGAGACGGTGCGCCTCGACCTCTACTACGTCGACAACTGGTGCTTCATGCAGGACGTGACCATCATGGCCCGCACCGCCAAGGCCGTCCTCGGCTCCAGCGGTGCATACTGAGCCCTCCCAAAGGGCCCGCCCCGGTCGAACTTCGGTTCGGCCGGGGCGTGGTGCGTTGTGGGGCTGCAGCCATCGCCCAAAGCTGACCTGGCAAGAGCCGCGACGCCCCACCCCCGCCGGCGATCTCTGCCTCCCTGCCGGAGTGGTTGCCTCCCTGCCGGAGTGGCCACCTCCCTGCCGGACCGGTCACCTCCCTGCCGGACCGGTCACCTCCCTGTCCGGAACCGACGACCCCAGCGTTGCACCGGCAGGGTCGTCGGGCTGGGATGGGGTGGCGCCAGATGCGGTAGGGAGGCGGCCAGCTCCGGACGGGCACCCAGCGCCCGCCGGCGTCGACAAGTCCGACATGTGCATGGGTACTCGACACGTTCACACCCCTGGGCGACGACAAGGGCCACATGTGCCTGGGTTGTCGACGCGCCATGGCACCGGACGAATCCGCTTGTGTCATCGACGCGGAACCCTGTGGCCAGGGCTGCGAGTCTCGAGCAAACCCAGCATGTAGTTCTACGGCGAACTTCGGCTTTCTCTCGTGACGGCACGGGAGTGGTGCGTCGACGTGCGAGTGTTCACCCAGGCAACAAAGTCGGCCGTCGCAGCGATTGCTGTCAAACGTTGTCGACAACGTTCCAGTTGCTGTGGAGCCGCTTCGGTGATCGCACCTCGACGGCGGACCGGGCGCCGCAGCGTCGACAACCCGGGCTTGTGCACGGGTTGTCGACGCAGATCTGCGCTGTGCCGTCGACAACCCATGCGTGTGCATGGGTTGCCGACAGCGAGGGCCCCCCGCAGCGCTCAGGCGTGCACGACCGGTTCGTCGGCGGGCACGGTGGGCACGTTGGCCACGATGGTCGACCCGTCGGCGCGGACGCCGGGGCCGACCTCGGACGGTGCCCGGCGGACGGGGCCCTGGTCGGCCAACGCCACGCGCAGGGGCGTCCCGGGCTCGACGACGTGGGCCACCCCGCGCACCGCGAGCGGAACCGGCGCGTCACCGGTCACGTCGAAGGTGATGGCGTCCGGCGCCAGGTCGACCCCGAGCCGTTGCCCCCGGAGCCGCAGGCTGAAGCGCAGCCCCTCCCACTCCCCCGGCAGACGCGGGTCGAAGGTGAGGCGTCCGCCGTGGTCGCGCATGCCGGCGAAGCCGTGCACCAACGCGGCCCAGGTGCCGCCCGCCGCGGCGATGTGGACGCCGTCGACGGCGTTGGCGTGCAGATCGGCCAGGTCGACGTACAGGCTCGACCAGAAGTACCGCAGCGCGAGGTCGGGGTACCCGCCCTCGGCCGCCATGATCGCCTGCACGGCGGCCGAGAGCGACGAGTCGCCTGTGGTGATCGGGTCGTAGTAGTCGAAGTCGGCCTTCTTCTCCGCTGCGGAGAATTGGTCGCCCTGCAGGAACAGCGCAAGCACCACGTCGGCCTGCTTCAGCACCTGGAACCGGTAGATGACGAGCGGGTGGAAGTGCAGCAGCAGCGGCAGCTTGTCGTCCGGGGTGTTGGGCACGTCCCACAACTCCCGGCTCAGGAAGTGCTCGTCCTGGGGGTGGATCCCCTGACGCGCGTCGAAGGGAATCACCATGCGCTCGGCGCACGCCTCCCACTCCGCCACCTCGTGAGATCCGAGGCCCAGCCGCCCGCACAGGCGGGCGTGGGCGTCCGGGTCGTCCTCGGCGAGCTGGTGCACGACGGACGCCGCCTCGCGCAAATTCGCCCGGGCCATGACGTTGGTGAACAGGTTGTTGTCGACGACCGTCGTGTACTCGTCGGGGCCCGTGACTCCGTGGATGTGGAACCAGCGCCCCTCGTCGCTCTCGCGCCAGAACCCGAGGTCGGCCCACATGCGGGCCGTCTCGACCAACACCTCGACGCCATCTCCATGCAGGAATTCGACATCACCGCTGGCGCGGGCATAGGTGAGGAGGGCGTGCGCCACGTCGGCGTCGATGTGGTACTGCGCGGTGCCGGCCGCGTAGTAGGCGGACGCCTCCTCGCCGTTGATCGTCCGCCACGGGAAGAGGGCCCCGCGCTGGTTCAGCTCCCGCGCACGGCGTCGCGCCGCGGGGAGCAGGCCGATGCGGAAGCGCAGGGCGTTGCGGGCCAGCCGCGGATGGGTGTAGGCGAGGAACGGGACGACGTAGATGTCGGTGTCCCAGAAGGAGTGCCCCTCGTACCCGTCACCGGTGAGCCCCTTGGCCGCAATGCCCAACTGGTCGGTGCGCGCGGCCGCCTGCGCGAGCTGGAACAGGCTCCACCGCACGGCCTGCTGCTCAGCCGGCTGCCCGGGCAGCTCGATGTCGGCGTAGGTCCAGAATTCGTCGAACCAGGCGCGCTGGCTCTCGAAGTAGCTGGACGCCGATCGCTCACGCACGCGGTCCAGCGTCCGGCGGCAGCGGTCGAAGAGCTCCCGGACGGGGGCCACGCGCGACGTGTGGTAAGCCACGGCCTTGGTGACCCGGATGGTCTGGCCGGCCTTGGCGTCCACCCGGTAGACACGCTTGCCCACGTCGGGCTCGGTGGCCATGAGCGCCTCGTACTCGTTGTCGGTGTCGATCGTGTGGTCGGCCCCGACGGCCAGCGTCATCTGCGAGTTCTTGGTGCGGAACCCCAGCAGCATCCGGCGCTCACTGTGCCAGTGGTTCTCGCTGTGCAGCACGCGGCCGTTGCCACTGGAACGGCGCGGGTCACTCATGGCCCCCTGCCCGGTGGGATCCATCTCGGTGCGTCCACCCTGCCGGTTCAGCACCTGGGAGCTGATCACCACCGGGGCGTCGCCGTCGAGCAGCGTGACCTCGAGCACCATCAGCGCAAGGTGGCGGTCGGTCATCGAGATCATGCGCTCGGCCGTGATCTGCACCCGCTTGCCGGCCGGCGTCCGCCAGACGATGGAGCGGCGCAGGACGCCGTCGCGGAAGTCCAGCGCCCGCTCGTACTGCTCCAACTCCGCGGTCGACAGCACGAGCGGCTCGTCGTCGACGTAGAGCTTCATCACGGTCGAGTCCGGCACGTTGACGATCGTCTGGCCGGTGCGCGCGAAGCCAAAGGCGTTCTCGGCGTGACGGATCGGCCAGGTCTCGTGGAAGCCGTTGACGAACGTGCCGTGGGTGTGGGCGTCCCGGCCCTCGACGGGCGTACCGCGCATGCCGAGGTAGCCGTTCGCGACGGCGAACACGGTCTCGGACCAGCCGAGGTGATCGTGGTCGGAGCGGTACTCCCGCTCCACGAGGCGCCAGGGGTCGGCAGGGAAGCGGAGCCGGTCGAGCGGGTCGGGGCCGGCGGGGTGACGGGTCAACGTCGATCCTCCAGCAACTGCGTGAGGTCGCTGACGGTGATGTCGGCCCCGGCGCCACGCAGGGCGTCCGCCCCCGCGCCGCGGTCGACGCCGATCACGAGTCCGAACCCGCCGGCACGGCCCGCCGCGACGCCGGCGAGGGCGTCCTCCAGCACGACGCACCGGGCGACCGGGATGTCCAGCTGCGTGGCGGCGGCGAGGAAGGTGGCCGGATCGGGCTTGCCGGGCAGGCCTCGCTCGGCCGCGACGTTGCCGTCGACGACGAACGCGAACCGGTCGGAGAGCCCCGCCGCGGCGAGCACCGCCGTGGCATTGCGCGAAGACGACACGACGGCCCGCGCGACCCCGCGCGCCGCCAGGTCGTCGAGCAGGTCGAGGGTGCCGGGGTAGGGATCCATGCCACCGGAGGTGAGCAGGTCGTTGAAGAGTTCCTGCTTGGCGTTGCCCAAGCCGTGGACGGTCTGGGCCTCCGGCCCGTCGTCCACGCCGCCCTCGGCCAGCCGGACGCCCCGGGAGGCGAGAAACGCCCGCACCCCGTCGAAGCGCGGCTTGCCGTCGACGTGGGCGTAGTAGTCGTCCTCGGTGTACGGCTCCGCGAGGCCGTGCCGCTCACCGAAGGCGGTGAACATCTCGCCCCACGCGCGCCGGTGCAGATCGGTGGTCGGGGTCAGCACCCCGTCCAGATCGAAGAGGGCTGCGTTCCAGTCGTCCCAGTCCATGGCTCCAGCCTAATGGGGGTGACGCCCGCCCCCTGTCCCTCCGCCGGGCGACGCACCCTCACCGGGCGGCGACGAACTGCAGCGCGTTGGCGACGAACCGGCGTCGCGCGGCGGACTCATAGGAGCGGGCGTCGTGGCCGAGCCCGTCGTACACCACGCGGCCGAGCGTCCAGGCGCACGTCTCGTACGCCTCCCCCAACTCGTGCCGCAGCACCGGTTCGGACGCCGCCGCCAGCGTCAGCCGGCTGTAGCGCTCGTCGAAGCAGGTGATGCAGGGGGTGTCCGTCAGCGCGGGCAGCCCCACCGGCGGGTCGATGCCCGCCAGGAGGGGGTGGTTGGCCGTGCCAGGAACCGCCTCGAATGTGGCGAGCGACCGCTCCGGGTGCCACGACTCCCCGCGCACCCAGCGCCCGCCCAGCACCGACGGCCACGCCGGCCAGTCGGAAAAGGTGTTGGCCGCGGTGTGGACGCCCAGCAGCCCGCCGCCGGCGGAGACGAACCGGCCCAGCGCCGCATGGGCCTGCGCCCACGCGGCGTCGGGCGCGGGTGGGGCGTCCGGATCGCCGCCGCCGGAGTTCACCACCACGACGTCGACACCGCCGAGGTCGAGCAGGGACGCCGGCTCGCTCGGCCGGACCTCGGCCTCCCACCCCAGCTCGCGGGCGATCTCGGCGAGCGCCGCCGAGGTCTCGCCGAAGGGGTGCCAGGGGTCGGCGTACCGGCCCGAGCCGCTGACCACGACGGCCCGGCGGGCGGTCACCACGCGTAGGCCTCCGGAGCGGCGCCACCCGGCCCGGGGAAGATGTCGTCGAGCTCGGCCAGGGCGTCGTCGTCCAGCTCGATGTCGAGCGAACGGAGGTTGCCCTCGAGCTGCTCCATCGTGCGCGGGCCGACGATGGGGCCGGTCACCCCGTCCTGGTGGAGCAGCCACGCGAGGGCCACGTCACCGGGCTGCTGGCCACGGTCGTCGCAGAAGTCCTCCCAGCGCTGGAGCTGCTCACGCTTCTCCTCCACCTCCTTCGCCATCCGCTCGGCGCTGCGGCGGCCCTCGGCGGCCTTCTTGAGGACGCCACCGAGCAGGCCCCCACCGAGCGGCGACCAGGGGATGACGCCCAGGCCGTAGTGGCGCGCCGCCGGGAGCACCTCGAGCTCGATGGTGCGGGCCGTCAGGTTGTACAGCGACTGCTCGCTGACCAACCCGAGGCCGTGCCGGGCGCGGGCCGCCTCGGAGGCGGCGGCGATGTGCCAGCCCGCGAAGTTCGACGAGCCGACGTAGGTGATCTTGCCCTGGGCGACCAGGGTGTCCATGGCCTGCCAGATCTCGTCCCACGGCGTGTTCCGGTCGACGTGGTGCATTTGGTAGAGGTCGATGTGGTCGGTTTGCAGCCGCTTCAGCGAGGCGTCGACGGCGCGGCGGATGTTGAACGCCGAGAGCTTGGACTCGTTGGGTCGCTTGGTCATCTCTCCGTACACCTTGGTGGCGAGCACGATCTCGTCGCGTCGGGCCGAGGCGGCGAACCAGCGGCCGATGATCTCCTCCGTCCAGCCTCGATGCTCCGCGCCGCCGTAGACGTTGGCGGTGTCGAAGAAGGTGATCCCCGCGTCGAGCGCGGCGTCCATGATGGCGTGGGCGTCGGACTCATCGGTGTGCGGGCCGAAGTTCATGGTGCCGAGAACGAGCCGGGAGACCGTCAGACCTGTGCGGCCGAGTTGGGTGTACTGCATCGTGCATCCTCTCGTCGGTTTCCCCATCGACCCTAGTCCCCCGGCCTGGGCTGGCGCCGGGACCGGCGGGGATCAGGGCCATCTCGGCTGGGATGGCCCCTCTTCGCCGCGCCGGGGACTCGGCGGAGGACCGGGGCTGCCGCGACGAAAACATGACACTCGATTCATGTGCGTGCGCACGGGCACGCTCAGCGGCCGACCGTCGTGCAATCGAGTGTCATGTTTTCGTCGCCCACCCCGGGTACCGGAGGGTGACGGCGCCCCCCGGCGGGTTCTCGCGGTCCTAGACTGGCCGGCATGAGCACCGCGTACGAACCCGGCCACGACGACGACGCAGCCTGGTGGGCCGGGCTGTCCCCGGAGGCCCGTCATCTCACGATCGAGACCGTCCGCCTCGGCGAGGACGCCGATCTGCCGGGCGGTGAGGCGCCGACCGGGGAGCGCGCCGCGTTCGTGCGCCGTCAGCCGGAGTACCTGGAGCGCTTCGCGCACGCCGACCACAATGCCCGCGTCGACGACGCCGGCTTCGGGCGCGACGCGGTTCCCGACAGCCACGCGGACACCGCTCCGCTGGCCGACACCGCCCAGACGCGCACGGCGGACTTCCGCCGCGACGTCTGAGGCGCTGAGGAGCCCTCAGACCTCTTTGCCGAGGGGGCCTCCGTCGCCGTGACCGGTCTCGTCGTCGATGAGGCCGTCCTCGGCGTCGTCCTGATCCGCGGCGGTGACGTCCTCATCACCCACCAGGGGGTCGGGCAGATCCGCATCCGTTCGGCGAGCGGCCGGCGCTGTGTCGCCGCCCATCCCGAGTTCCTGGTCCGTGGCGGGCCCGTCGGCCCATGCCTCGCTGTCACGTCCGGT
The DNA here is from genome assembly GCF_038502305.1 of Propioniciclava soli. Taxonomy (NCBI): domain Bacteria; kingdom Bacillati; phylum Actinomycetota; class Actinomycetes; order Propionibacteriales; family Propionibacteriaceae; genus Propioniciclava; species Propioniciclava soli. The sequence continues at coordinate 399,629 of NZ_CP115965.1, read as the reverse complement.
CATGGCCGCCTCCTCCGCAGGTGGAGCTCCAGCATGGCGAATCGCCGCACCCCCTGACAAGGGGTGACGTGAACGGCGGTGGACAGCTCTGGGCCGACCCCCTCCTCCTGACTTAGATTGCCGGCCATGGACGACGCCACCGCCCCCACCGCTTCCGGGACCCCCGAGCTCTTCAGCGCCGAGCGCATCAAGTTCTTCAAGACGCGGTCGTCGCGATTGCGATGACGCTGCTCGTGTTGCCCCTCCTGGAGTCCATTCCGGAGGCGGCCGCCGAGCACATGACCGGCGGCGAGTGGCTGGAGGTGGGGTTGCCCCAGCTGATCGGGTTCGCCGTCAGCTTCGGCGTCGTGGCGTCGTTCTGGGCCGAGCACCACCGATTGTTCGAGCACGTGCGCGCCTACACCCGGCGCCTCGTCGGGCTGAACTTCGCCTGGATGTTCACGATCTGCTTCCTCCAACTGCCCAGCGCGATGGTCTACAGCCTGCCGAGCACACGTTCGGTCATCGGGCTCTACATCGGCACCATGACGGTCAGCGCCGTCGTCCTCACACTGCTGGTCGCGCACGTCCACGCCCACCCCGAGATCCAGGAGCCGGGCCACCCGCTGCCCCGGGCCAGGGTCTGGGCCAACGCGGCCGTCGCGGCGCTGTTCGGACTGGCCTTCGTCATCGCGATGATCGCCCCGCAGATCAACTACTTCGCCCTCTTCGTGCTCTTCCTGAGCCCCGTGGTCGAACGCCTGTCCCGGCGGGCGGCAGCCCGGCGCGACGCGTCTCTCGCGGCCGCCGCGTCCCCCGAGGACGCGCCGGAACCCGCGGCCACCTGATCCGAACCCCCCGGGACGCGCGGAACACACCCGCCCGGGGCGCGCCATGCCTAGGCTGTGCTGGCAAGCACTGACACCGAAAGGAACCCCCATGAGCCCCGAAACGGTCGCCAGCGAGGGCACGGCCCACGGCCCCGTCGAGCTGGTCCTGGTCCGTCATGGCGAGAGCCTCGGCAACGTCGCCGACCGCGCCGCGATCGCCGCCAAGGCCCACCGCCTCGACGTCACCGACAGCGACGAGGACATCGCCCTCTCCGAGGAGGGTGAGGCCCAGGCGGACGCCCTCGGTGAGCGGGTCGCGTCCCTCCCGGAGGACGAGCGCCCCACGGTCGTCGTCAGCTCCCCCTACCGCCGCGCGCGCTCCACCGCCGAGCGCGCCCTCGCGCAGCACCCGATCGACGTCCTGCTCGACGAGCGGCTGCGCGAGCGCGAGCTGGGCATCTTTGACGGCATCACCTGGTACGGCATCAAGGCCGACCACCCCGAGGAGTCCGACCGGCGCGACCGCGTCGGCAAGTTCTACTACCGCCCGCCGGGTGGCGAGAGCTGGGCCGACGTCGTCCTGCGCATCCGCAGCCTGCTGCTCGAGCTGCAGGCCCGCTACCCCGGCGAGCGGGTGTGGCTGTTCAGCCATGAGGCCGTGATCATGGCGTTCCGCTACGTGATCGAGGGGCTGGACGCCGCCCGCGTGGTCGCGCTGCAGAAGGAGGAGCCGATCGCGAACTGCTCGATGACCCGCTACGTGCTGACCGACGGTGCGCTCACCCTGGTGACGCGGGACGACACCTCCGCCGTCGAGGAGGGTGGTGCGGACGTCACGCACGAGGAGGGCGCGGCCCGCGAGCCGGACGCCGACGCCCCCGACCGCGCCGCCGGGGCGTCCTGATGCCCGACATCGCCGGGTCCGCCACCGTCGTCACGCCCGCCGTCCTGCGCGACTGGCCGCTGCCGCACGGAGCGGACAACAAGAACTCCCGCGGCCGCGCCCTCGTGGTGGGCGGCAGTGTGCCGAACCCGGGCGGGGCGCTGCTGGCGGCGCGCGCGGCGATGCGCGCGGGTGCCGGCAAGGTGCAGCTCGTGGTGCCCGAGCCCGTCGCCGTCGCGTTGGCGGTGGCCATGCCGGAGTCGCTGGTGCGCGGGGCGCCGCACTCCCCGCAGGGTGACCTGACGCCCGCGGCCGCTGCCGCGGTGGAGACCTGCGCGGAGAAGGTGGACGCCGCGCTCGTCGGCCCCGGCATGCTGGACGCCCGCGGCGCACCCGCATTGGTCGAGGCCATCGCCGACCACCTGCCCGAGATCGTGGTGCTGGACGCCCTCGCCCTGGCCTGGCTGACCGAGGATCTCTCCCGTGGTGGCCGGTTCGGCTCGTTGGTGCTGTCGCCCAACCTGAACGAGTTGGCCCTGACCCTCGGCGAGGACCCCGACGAGGTGGAGGACACCCCCGCCGCCGCCGTGCTCCGCCTGGCGGAGAAGACGGGCGCGGTGGTGACCTCGGGGTCGAGCAGCACGTGGATCGGCACCCCCGACGGCCGCCTGTGGCGCACCGACGAGGGCAACGCCGGCCTGGGTGTGAGCGGCTCGGGCGACGTGAAGTCCGGCACCATCCTCGGCCTGTGCGCCCGGGGTGCCGACCCGGCGCAGGCGACCGTGTGGGCGTCCTACCTGCACGGCACCGTCGGCGGACGCCTCGCCTCCCGCTACGGGGCCACCGGTTACCTGGCCAGCGAGCTCCCCGGGGAGATCCCCCAGGCGCTGCTGGAGCTGCGGGGCTGAGCGGCGGCGTCCGGGCGGCGGGGCGTCCCCGTGAGGGGCAACCGCCTAATCTGGAACCCATGCGTGGCTTCGGACGGGTACTCGGCATCGTGCAGGCGGGCGGCAGCGGCAGCCGGATGGACGTGCTGACCCGGGAGCGCGCCAAGCCTGCCTTGGCCTTCGCCGGTTCGTACAAGCTCATCGACTTCGCCCTGTCGAGCTTCGCCAACGCGGAAATCGCCGACGTGTGGGTCTCGGTGGCCTACCTGGCCTCGACGCTCGACGACCACATCGGCCACGGCCGGCCCTGGAACCTCGACCGCACCCGCGGCGGCTACCGTCGGCTCGTGCCCGAGCAGGGCCGGGCGAGCAGCGAATCGGGCTTCGCGAGCGGCAATGCCGACAATCTCGTCCAGGTCGCCGGCCAGATCCGCGACTTCGAGGCCGACGTCGTGATCGTGATGAGCGCCGACCACGTCTTCCGGCTCGACCTCGCGGACGTCATCGCGGACCACCTCGAACGCGGTGCCGAGTGCACCATCGTCACCGCGCAGGCGACCGCGACCCAGGCCTCCACCAAGGCCGTCGTCCAGGTCGGCGACGACCGCCGCGTCACGGGGTTCGACTACAAGCCCGACGAGCCCGAGGGGCGCACCGTCGCCACCGAGATCTTCGTCTACGACCCCGAGGTGCTCCTCAGCGAGCTGACCCGGCTGCGGCACGAGCTGGCCCATGCGCACGACAACGACGAGGCCGCGGACGAGGGGTGCGACGACGAGGGCTCGCGGCTGGGTGACTTCGGCGAGCACCTGGTGCCGGCCCTGGTCGCCCGCGGCAAGACGTTCGCGCACCCGATCGGCCACTACTGGCGCGACCTCGGCCGCCCCGAGGAGTACTACCAGGCCCACCGCGACGTGCTGGCCGGGCGGGTCGACGTCTTCGACGACCCCGGCTACCCCATCGGCTCGCGCTGGCCGGAGCTGCCGCCCGCGATGGTCCGCGCGGAGGGCGACGTCACCGACAGCCTGCTGTCGCCGGGCTGCGTCGTGCGCGGCGAGGTGGTGCGCTCGGTGCTCGGCCCGGGCGTCGTCATCGAGGCGGGGGCGGTGGTGCGGGACAGCATTCTCGGTGCCCACGTCCGCGTCTGCGGGGACGCCCACGTCCGCACCGCCATCCTGGACGAGTCCACCTGGGTCGGACGCGGCGCCCAGGTCGGTGCCACCCCGGCGGCCACCCGCGTCCGCGACGCCGACATCGCGCTGGTCGGGCGCGACAGCCGCATCTCCGGCGGATCGGTCGTGGACGCCGGCGCCCGGCTCGAACCGGGTTCGAGCGTCTGACCGACCCCCGCCCCGCGCGCCCCGCGCCGTCCCCGCGGGCGGGGCGGCTCAGCCGATCGTCACCACGACGCGCTGCCAGCGCGTGAGCGCCGGGGCGCCGACGTCGCTCACCTCCAGCAGCACATGGATGGTCTGCCCCGCCTCGGCATCCTCCGGCACGGTGAAGGCGCACGTCAGCCCGGCCGCGCCCCACGAGGTCTCCAGGGAGACCTCACCCGGGTAGGTGCCGGCTTCGCGGTACTGCCACCAGCGCGCGCTCAGCGAATCGCCGTCGGGGTCGGACGCCTCCGCGACCACCCGAACCTCGTCCCCGGCCGACACCGTCCGGTCAAGATCCCCCTGCACCGCCACGACGGGATGGTGGTTGGCATCCGCGTACCGTTCGGTGACGCTCCAGCGCAGCCGCGCCGCGAAGTCGCGCTGGATGAACTCCCACCAGCGCGCCGCCGCGTAGTCCCGCCGCGGCTCGCCGTCCGGCCCCGCGTCCAGGGACGCCGCCGGCGGCTCCGGCACGGCGTCCGGCGGGCCCAGAACCAGGTGGTTCGTCCAGGTGTGCGGGTCGGTGTCGCTGCGCACCTGTCGCCCGCCCCACCCGCCCCACGTCGGGTCCTCGTGGGCGCGCAGGCCGTTGTCGACGAGCAGCGCGAACGTCGAGGAGTCCCCTTCCGAAATGAAGGCCCCCGCCGGCTCGGGGTCGATCCAGACCTCATAACCCTGCGCGCGCAACTCATCGGCGGTCTTCCCCGCGTGGCCGAAGTAGTCCTCCGTGTCGCCCGGTGCCATGAACTTCCCGTCGCCCCAGACCCGGTAGGCGGCCCCCATCGGGCCGACCTCGGAGACGTTCTGCCGCGTCCAGTCCGGTGCCAGGTAGTGGTGGTGCTCGGCGAGCACGCTGCGCCGCGTCCCGTACCCCCAGGCCATGGTCGCCATGTCCCGGAATTCCACGGCGGGCCAGTTCGGGCGGATGTACTCGGCGAAGGACGCGTCCTGCTCCCAGAACGCGGTGATCACCAGGGCGGCGCTGATGCGCGCATGCAGGGCGTCCCAGCCGTCCGTGCCCTCGAACTCGGTCTGGATCGAGCGCAGCGCGGACGCCAGCGTGGCCGGCCCGCCCCACACCTGCACGAACAGCCGCCGCGGGTCGTCGGCCAGCAGCGCCTCGCGGATCAGCAACGAACCCAGGGTGTCGGTGGCGTACTCGCCCTCCTGCGCCACGTTGCCCATCGCGATCAGCGAGCGCAGGTGGCCGGGGCTCGGGTAGCCCTCGGCGTGGACGCGCAGCCGGTCGTACACCTGCGCGTAGGCGTCCACCGCCTCGTCGATGTGCAGCCGGTCACCCTCGGCGGGCCAGCGGTGGGGCGCGACGCCGGCGTCCGGATCGCCCGCGTAGTGGAAGCGGCTCGACGCGTACACCAGCCCGAGGATCTCGACCTCGTTGCTGTACAGCAGGAACCGCAGCATCGAGTTCAGGTCGTCGAGCTCGGGATCGGTGGTCACGATGGTGCGCGGCTTGGCCACGGCGGGTCCTCTCCTCGGCGGTGAAGGGGTGTGCCAGTGAGCCTAGCCGCCGCGGGTCGCCGGTGCGCCGCGTCCTCGTCCGGGGCGGCATCACTCCCCGCGCCGGCGGGGTGTGAGCCGCCCGTAACACGCACACAACACGGACGCCCCCGCCGCGTAACGCGTACCCAGCACGATGAACCGCATGGAATCGACCAACGTCTTCCTCCAGGGCGTGCGCACCGTCACCGGTGCCGGCCTGGACGCCCCCGCCCCCGCTAATCCCCCGCTGACCCACACCGTGGCGGGGGGATCGACGGCCCAGGCGCTGTACTTCCGCGGCGGCAACAGCACCGACGAGCTCGTGCTCGCCGTGCTGCTGAAGGACGGTGAGCCCATGCGCTACTTCCCCATCGGCGCGAAGGCGGACACCCACGTGCCGCTGCGCGTGGTCGAGGACGTGATGGGCGACTCCGTCCTGGAGCTCCAGCTTGCCGCCCCGGCGGGGGTGAGCGGCGCCGTCGTCGTCGACCTGGGCCTGGTGGAGTACTGATGGAGCGCCAGCGGCTCGTCGTCATCGGCAACGGCATGGCCGGGGCCCGGACGGTCGAGGAGATCCTGACGCGCGCGCCGGACCTGTTCGACATCACCATGTTCGGCGAGGAACCGCACGGCAACTACAACCGCATCGCGCTCTCCCACGTGCTCGCGGGCGAGGAGGACTTCGACTCGATCTTCCTCAACTCGCTGGCGTGGTATGCGGCGAACGGCATCACGCTGCACGCCGGCGTCCGGGCCAAGCGGATCGACCGGTTCGCCAAGGTCGTCTACGCCGACGACGGCTCCGAGACGTCCTACGACAAACTCATCATCGCGACCGGGAGCCGGTCGTTCATCCCCGACATCCCGGGCATCCGCGACCGCTACAGCGAGCTGCGCTCGGGCGTCTTCGGCTTCCGCACCATCGAGGACACCCGCGCCATGCTCGAGCACGCGCGCGGCGGCGAGCGCCGCGCCGTCGTGATCGGCGGCGGCCTGCTCGGGCTCGAGGCCGCCCACGGGCTGCACAAGCAGGGCACCGAGGTCACGGTGCTGCAGCGCTCGGCGACGATCATGAACCAACAGCTGGACGCCGCGGGCGGCGAGGTGCTCGCCGGCATCCTGCAGAACATGGGCATCAGGGTCATCACCAACGCGCGCACCGTGGCGGTCGACTACGTGCCCCGCGTCGGCATTCAGGCCGTGCAGGTGGAGGGCCAGGATCCGATTCCGTGCGACATGGTGGTCGTCACCGCCGGCATCCGGCCCGAGACGTCCGTCGCGCTCATCTCGGGCTTCACCGTCGCCCGCGCGATCGTGGTGGACGACCTGATGCGCACCGTGGACGACGACGACGTGTACGCCGTCGGCGAGTGCGTCCAGCACCGCGGCGAGGTGTACGGGCTGGTCGCGCCCCTGTGGGAGCAGGGCGCGGTGCTCGCCGCGAACATCACCGGCACCGACCCGTCCGCCCGCTACAGCGGCACGAAGACGACGACGAAGCTCAAGGTCGCCGGCATCGACCTGGCCTCCATGGGCGTCCGAACCCCCGAGCGCGAGGGGGACGAGCAGGTGGTGTTCTCCGAGCCGAAGCGTGGGGTGTACAAGTCGGTGATCGTCCGTGAGAACAAGGTGATCGGCGCCACCATGCTCGGCGACGCCAGCCGCGTCCCGTTCCTCACCCGCGCGTTCGACCAGGGCCTCGACCTGCCCGAGACCCGCGCCGAGTTGCTGTTCGACCTGGGCACCGCGCCCGAGCAGTCGGTGGCCGACCTGCCCGACGATGCCCAGATCTGCAACTGCAACGGCGTCACCAAGGGCACGATCGTCGGGGCCGTGCACGACGGCTGCACCTCGCTGGGTGCGGTGATGGACGCCACCCGCGCCGGCAAGGGGTGCGGGTCGTGCAAGGAGCAGGTCTGCGCGATCCTCGCGTGGGCCGCCGGCGACGCCGTCACGGTGGACGCCTCGGCGAACTGGTACGTGCCGGGCGTCCCGATGGGCAAGCCGGAGCTGATGGCGGCGATCCGAGAGCAGAACCTGCGTTCGGTCTCGTCGGTGTTCGCCGCGCTGGCCCCCGAGGGCCAGCCGGACGCCCGCTCGAAGATGGGGCTGGCTTCCCTGTTGAAGATGATGTGGGGGCCCGACTACGTGGACGAGCGCGACGCGCGCTTCATCAACGACCGGGTGCACGCCAACATCCAGAAGGACGGCACGTTCTCCGTGGTGCCCCAGCTGAAGGGCGGCGTCACGTCGCCGGAGCAGCTTCGCCGCATCGCCGACGTCGCCGAGAAGTACGACGTGCCGATGGTGAAGCTCACCGGTGGCCAACGGATCGACCTGCTGGGCATCCGCAAGGAGGACCTGCCGAAGGTGTGGGCCGACCTCGACATGCCGAGCGGCTATGCCTACGGCAAGTCGTTCCGGACGGTGAAGACGTGCGTGGGCCAGGAGTTCTGCCGCTTCGGCACCGGTGACTCGACCAGCCTGGGCATCGCCATGGAGACCCGCTTCCAAGGCCTGGAGGCGCCGGCCAAGATCAAGCTGGCCGTGTCGGGCTGCCCGCGCAACTGCGCGGAGAGCCTGGTGAAGGACGTGGGCGTCGTCGCCGTCGAGGGTGGCCGCTGGGAGCTGTGGATCGGCGGCGCCGCGGGCGCCCACATCCGCAAGGGCGACCTGTTCGTCACCGTCGACTCGCGCGAGGAGGCCATCCTCCTCGCCGGGCGCTTCATCCAGTACTACCGGGAGAACGCGAAGTGGCTGGAGCGCACTTACACGTTCGTGCCCCGCGTGGGGTTGGAGGAGCTGCAGGCCATCCTCATCGCCGACCGCGACGGGGTGTGCGCCGGGCTGGACGCGCGGCTGCAGGAGTCGGTGGACAACTACGCCGACCCCTGGCTCGACCGGGACGCCCCCGCCACGCCGGGTCAGTTCCGCACAGCGCTGCCCCTGGTCGCGCTGCCGCTCGTGCCGGTGCGGGGCGGTGACGCATGAGCGACGCCATCGAGATCGACGTCTGCGCCCTGGGCGACCTGGCCGTGGAGGAGGGCCGCACGTATGTGGTGGCCGACGAGCAGCTCGCGCTGTTCCGCATGCGCGACGACACGGTGCACGCCCTCGGCGCGGTCTGCCCCCACCGCGGCGGCCCGATTGCGGACGGCCAGTGCGACGAGGCGGTCGTCTGGTGCCCGCTGCACGCGTTCGGCTACGACCTCGCCACCGGCGCCTGCGTGAACGGCGACTTCCGCCTGCCCCGGTTCGACGCGCGCGTCGAGGACGGCCGGGTCGTCGTCACGGTTCCGGAATGACGCCGCGCTGGCCCGGGGTGACGCCGCGCTGACCGGGGGTGAGGGGGCCGGGTCAGCCGAAGTCGACGCCCTGGGCAAGCTGCACCGACCCGGAGAAGTTGATCGTGTTGGTCGCGCGGCGCATGTAGGCGCGCCAGGCGTCCGAGCCTGACTCGCGCCCGCCGCCGGTCTCCTTCTCCCCGCCGAACGCGCCGCCGATCTCCGCGCCCGAGGTGCCCGCATTGACGTTCGCGATGCCGGTGTCCGCACCGGACGCCCCGAGGTAGCGCTCGGCCTCGCGGACGTCATTGCTGAACAGCCCACCCGACAGCCCCTGGGGGACGGCGTTGTGCAGCGCCAGGGCCTCGTCGAAGTCCTCGTAGGTGACGACGTACAGGATCGGCGCGAACGTCTCGGCCAGCATGACGCCGTCCTGCGCCGGCAGCCGCACCAGCGCGGGGCGTACCCAGACGCCGCCCGCGTCCGCGCCGGTCTCTGCTTCTGCCTCTGCGTCGGCGTCTGCGTCCGGCTGGTCCCCCGGCACGATGCGTTCGCCACCGGTGACGACCTCGCCACCCTGGGCGCGCGCCCGGTCGAGCGCGGCCTGCATCGCGTCGAACGCCGCGTCGTGGATCAGCGGGCCGAGCAGGACGCCGTCGTCGAACGGGTCGCCGGCCGGCAGGGAGTCGAAGCCGCGCGCGACGCGTCCGACCACCTCGTCGGCCACGGACGCGTGCACCAGCAGCCGCCGCGTGCTCGTGCACCGCTGCCCCGCGGTGCCCGCAGCGCCGAACACAACCGAGCTGACCGCCTGGTCGAGGTCGGCCGACGGCGTGACGATCACGGCGTTGTTGCCGCCCAGCTCCAACAGGCAGCGGCCGAAGCGGGACGCCACCCGCGGGCCCACCTCGCGGCCCATGCGCGTCGAGCCGGTCGCCGACACCAGGGCGACGCGGGGGTCGTCCACCAGGGCCTCACCGACCGCGCGCTCGCCGAGCACCACGGCGTGGAGCCCGGCGGGGGCGTCGTGCTCGCGCAGCGCGCGCTGCAGCAGGGCGTCGCAGCCGAGGGCGCACAGCGTGGTCAGTTCCGAGGGCTTCCACACCACCGGGTCGCCGCACACGAGCGCGATGGCGGTGTTCCACGACCAGACGGCGACGGGGAAGTTGAACGCCGAGATCACCCCGACCACCCCGAGCGGCTGCCACGTCTCCTGCAGCCGGTGGCCCGCGCGCTCCGAGGGCATCGTGCGCCCGTAGAGCTGCCGGCTGAGCCCGACGGCGAAGTCGCAGATGTCGATCATCTCCTGCACCTCGCCGAGCGCCTCGGTGTGGATCTTGCCGGCCTCGATGGTGACGAGCGCGGCCAGATCCTCCTTGTGCTCGGTGAGGAGCTCGCCGAGGCGCTTCACGACCGCGCCGCGCTGGGGCGCCGGGGTCTCGCGCCAGGCGACGAAGGCATCGGACGCCGCCGCGACGGCCGCGGCCACGGCGTCCGCATCGTCGACCCGGACGCCGCACAGCGCCCCGCCGGTGATCGGTGAGCGCGCGACGAGCCCGTGCGCCGCGTCGCCGGGCCGGCCGGCCGACGGGTCGTCGAGCGGGGTGGTGCGCGCGGGGTCGACGCCCAGACGCTCGAGGGCGCCGAGGGCCAGGGCGGTCAGGTCAGCGGTGGTCCGCATTCAGCTCTCCTTGATGATCGTGGTGCCCAGGGCGGCCGCGGCGGCCTCGATGGACGCCTCCTGCTGGGCGGCGTACAGCGCCAGGGGGTCGTGCACGGGGCGTCCCATGGCCTCGGCGAGCCAGGCCTCGTCGCGCGCGGATCCTTCGCGCGAGGCGTCCCGGCTGCCCGAGGAGTCCAGGTTGGACGCGAAGATACCCGCCGCCGAGCGGGGCAGGAAATCCTCGTAGACGATCGGCGTGCGCTCCAGCACCCCGGACGCGACCAGCTCCGACAGCGTGGTGGTGTCACCGACCGGCCCCGTCCCGCCACCGGCCTCGGCCCCCGGGGTCACGCTGTAGGTGAAGTACGCGAGCCCTGCGTCGGCGAGGCCCTGTTCGGTGACCGGCAGGTGGGTGCGCCAGACGTCCAGCTTCACGTCGTTGCGTTGCTCCGGGGTGAGCCCGGCGGAGCGGGCGTCCACCTCGGCGAGCATGCGGTCGTAGCGGTCACGCCCGGCGCGGGTCAGCGCGATGCCGCGCTGCTCGACCTCGCCGAAGCGCACCGACAGCGTCCCGTCGACGACCGACCCGTCCGGCTCGCGGAAGCGGCGCCGCTCGGCCAGGGCCTTGAACGAGGTCTGGCGCAGCAGCACGTCGGGGCCCTCCCAGCGCGGCGGGCCCTGGATCTCGTCGATCATCGTGATGCCGAGGGCCGTCATGCGGGCGTACAGGTCGTCGATGTCGAGCACGCGCGGCGTCAGGTGGTTGATGTGGGTGGTGGTGACGCCGCCGATGTCGGCGGCCACGCCGGAGATCTCGGCGAGCTTGTCGTACCAGCGGCGGTCGACCGGCTCGTCGGAGAGCTCGAAGCACGCCGTGGCGCGCCGGAGGAATTCCTCGGCGTCGGCGTCCGGCAACCCGCCGTCGGCCTCAGCGCGGGCCGCGAGCTCGACCACGGCGTCGTCGAAGAGCTCACGGCAGCCGAGGAAGGCGTCCAGCTCGTGGGTGAGCTTGGCGTCGAAGTAGCGCCGGTCGTCGGTGACGAGCACCGAGGTGAACACCCGGAACGGGTTGATCGCCAGGGCCTCCGGCGTCGTCGGGCGGAAGGCGGTGGACACGATCGGGAGCGAGGTCGCGGCGTCCCCGCGCAGGTCGTAGAAGCCGACGGGCTCCATGCCCAGGGCGGCAAACACCTGGGCGACCCGGCGCAGCTCGGACGCCGTGCCGACGCGGATGGCACCGTGGCGTTCAGCCGTGACGCGATCGATGCGGCCGAGGCGTTCGGCGGTGTCGGGGTGGGCGGCGAGGTGATCGGAGTTCACCGCCGTCGAGACCTCCACGAGGGTCGTGTAGGCCGGCACTTCGGTGCCGTACATCGCCGAGAGCGAGCGGGCGAACGCGGCGCGCAGCGCGTGGGTGTCGTACATGGCGGGCCTCCTCACCGGTCCATGGCGGTCAGGACGCGGTCGAGGGCGTCGAGCGCGTGGTTGAGCGCCGCCCGGGTCACGGTGAGCGGCGGACGGAGCCGCAGCGAGCGGCGTCCGCAGCCGAGCATCAGGACGCGCTCGTCGGTCTGCAGGCGGCGGATGGCCTCGTCGCGGGTCGCGGTGTCGGGCAGGGAGATCGCGCACATGAGGCCCAGCCCGCGGGCGTTGGTGACGCCGGCATGCCGCGCCTGGAGCTCGCGCAGGCGTCCGAGCAGGTGGACGCCCTCGGTGCGGGCGCGCTCCATGAGGTGATCGGCCTCGATGACCTCGAGGATGCGCCGCGAGCGCACCATGTCGGCCAAGTTGCCGCCCCAGGTGGAGTTGATGCGGCTGGGCACGGCGAAAACATTGTCACGCACCTCGTCGAGGCGTCCGCCGGCGGTGATGCCGCAGACCTGCAGCTTCTTGCCGAAACTCATCACGTCCGGGGTGACGCCGAGCTGCTGGTAGGCCCAGGGCGTCCCGGTCATGCCGCCACCGGTCTGCACCTCGTCGAGGATGAACAGGGCGTCGTGCTCGTGGCAGAGCGCCTTCATCCGCTGCAGGAACTCCGGCCGGAAGCGGTGGTCACCGCCCTCGCCCTGGATGGGCTCCATGATGAACGCGGCGATGTCGTGCGGGTGGGCTTCGAAGGCGGCAGCCGCCTGGGCGAGCGTGGCGGCCTCGACGGCGTCCATGTCGCGGCCGTCGGCGCAGTAGGGGGTGTCGATGCGCGGCCAGGCGAACTTCGGGAAGCGGGCGATCTTGTTCGGGTCGGTGTTGGTGAGGCTCATCGTGTAGCCCGAGCGGCCGTGGAACGCCTCGGTGAGGTGCATGATCTGCGTGCCGAGCTCGGGATCGCGGCCGTGGGCCTCGTTGTGGCGGGACTTCCAGTCGAACGCCGTCTTGAGCGCGTTCTCCACCGCGAGCGACCCACCCTCGATGAAGAAGTAGTGCGGCAGCCCGGGGTCACCCATCACGCGGGCGAAGGTCTCCACGAACCGGGCCATCGCGACGGTGTAGATGTCGGAGTTGCTCGGCTTGTTGAGCGACGCCTCGAGCAGCTCGTCGCGGAACGTCTCGTCCTGCGCCAACGCCGGGTGGTTCATGCCGAGGGCATTGGACGCGAAGAACGTGAACATGTCGAGGAACTCCGTGCCCGTCTCGGCGTCCACCAGGGTGGTGCCGTGCGAGGCCGTGAGATCGAGGACCAACGGCATGCCGTCGATGAGCAGGTGGCGACCCAGTGTTTCGTGAACCCGGTCAGCAGCGATCGGTGCGAGCATTTGTTCACAGTAGCGGCGGTCTGACGCAATGATCAACCGTTTCGCGGCGACATCGGGCCAATATTTCCACCGAGGTGCGGGGGTGGGTGCTGGGCACCCGGGGCGCCGGGCTGCCCGGGGGTGGCGGGGCTGGGGGGTGAGGGGGGGGGGGGGGGGGCTGAATGGTCACCCCGAGGCACTGCGCTCCCCTGCCGTTGCGGGGCTCCTCGTGCACGAAGGGGGCCGCTACGGCCGGGGAGCGAGGTGCCGTGGAACGAGAGCACCGCTATGGCCGGGGAGCGAAGTGGCTGGCCCGTGTGTCAGCGCCCCCGGCCCAGCTCGACGACGTCGGGGTCGCTGCCGCTGCGTTCGTCGCGGTTGAGGGCGTCGATCGAGGCCATCGCCTCGGCGTCCAGCTCGAAGCCGAAGACGTCCAGGTTCTCCGCAATGCGCTCGCGGTGCGTCGACTTGGGGAACACGACGTCGCCGCGCTGCAGGTGCCACCGCAGGACGACCTGGGAGGGCGTCCGCCCGCATGCGTCGGCGACCCGCCGCACCACCGGATCGTCCAACACCCGGCCGCGCGCCAGCGGCGACCAGGCCTGCGTGACGATGCCGCGCTCGGCGTGCAGCGCACGCAGGGGCTCCTGGGTCAGGTAGGGGTTGATCTCGATCTGGTTGACGGCCGGCACAACGCCGGTCGCGTCGATGACGGCCCGCAGGTGGGCGGGTTGGAAGTTCGAGACCCCCACCTCGCGGACGCGACCCGAGTGCTGCAGCTCCACCAGGGTCTCCCACGTCGCCACGTAATCCGTGGTCGCCGCGAGCGGCCAGTGGATGAGGTACAGGTCGAGCACGTCGAGGCCGAGGTCGTCCAGCGAGCGCTCGAAGGCCGCGCGGGCGGCGTCCGGCGCGTGGTGGGGATTGTCGAGCTTGGACGTGACGAACAATTCATCACGAGGTAGACCGGACGCCGCGAGCGCGCGTCCGACATCGCGCTCGTTGCCGTACATGGCCGCGGTGTCGACGTGACGATGGCCGAGCTCGAGCGCAATCGAGACGGCCCGTTCGGCGTCCGCGGGATCGATCTTGTATGTGCCGAACCCCAGCTGCGGGATCGGCGTGCCGTGGGCGAGGGTCAGCGTGGGGATCACCCCTGCAATGTAACCCCGCCCGGCGCCCCCGCACCGCGGGGGCAGACGGCCCGCCCGGCTCGGGTCAGGACGCGAGGCGTCCGCCGACCTCCTCGAGGGCGTCGAAGAGTCCGGCCAGGTTCTCACGGTGCCGAGGGTCGGGGGTGGCCTGCCCGTCGGTGAAGTCGGTGAACAGGTTCAGGTTCACCTCGGGGCGCACGTCGTACATCTGGAAGTTGGCGAGCACGGTGCGCCAGTTCTCGATGGCGCGGACGCCGCCCACCGAGCCGTAGCCGACGAACGCGACGGCCTTGCCCATCCACTCCCCACCGAGGACGTCGACGGCGTTCTTGAAGGCGCCCGGCACACCGTGGTTGTACTCCGGGGTCACGAACACGTAGGCGTCGCAGGCGTCGATCGCGTCGCTCCACGCCTGCACCCGCTCGTCGTCGTAGGACTTGCCCATCGACATCGGGTGGCGGGGGTCGGTCAACAGGGGGACGTCGAAGTCCTTCAGATCGATGAGTTCGTAGGAGGCACCCTCGCGCTTCTCGGCGTCCTCGAACACCCAGGCGCCCACCGACTCCCCCGCGCGTCCCTCCCGGATCGACCCGATGATGATCCCGATCTTCATGCTTTGCTCCCCCAGATTTGATTGACGTCTCAATCATACCCGCTCGCGCGGGCGTCGGGGGGTGTTCCACAATGGTGGGCATGACGGTCCCCCCGTGCGACGCGGCCGTGGCGCGCTGATGGTCGCCACCCGGATCTGGACGCCCGCGTGGCCCTGCCCGGTGGGGCAGGTGTGGTCGACGTGGCGGCGCGGCGCCGGCGACCCGACGTACCGCATCACCGGCGCCGACGGCGTCCGGCACCACTGGCGCGGCCTGCGGACGCCGGAGGGTGCGGCCACGCTGGCCGTCCGGGTGCGGGGCAGCGAGGGCGTCGTGGAGGCGTCCGCCTGGGGTGAGGGCGCGGCTTGGGCGCTGGAGCACGTGCCGGCGATGCTGGGGGCGGACGACGACCCGACGGGCTTCACGCCGCGGCATCCGCTGCTCGTCGCGGCGCACCGGGCACACCCGCACTTTCGCGTCGGCCGGGGCGGGGTCGTGATGGCCGCGCTCGTGCCTGCGGTGATCGAGCAGAAGGTGACGGGCCAGGAGGCGTTCGCCGGTTTCCGGCGGCTGGTGCGCCGCTTCGGGACGCACGCGCCCGGGGCTCCGGAGGAGATCGACCTGTGGCTCCCCCCGACGCCCGAGGAGCTGCGGCACATTCCGAGTTGGGAGTGGCTCCGCCTCGGCATCGATCATGCGCGGAGCACCACCGTGCTGCGGGCGGCGTCCGTGAGCGCCGGGCTGGAGCGGACGCTGGCCGGCTCGTTCAGCGCCGCCGATGCCCGGCTGCGGACGGTGCCGGGCATCGGGGTGTGGACGTCGGCGGAGGTCCGTTCCCGCGCCCACGGCGATCCGGACGCCGTGGCCTTCGGCGATTACCACGTGGCGCGGAACATCGGCTGGGCGCTCATCGGGGAGCAGATCGACGACGACGCCCTGCTCGAACTGCTGGAGCCGTACCTGGGTCAGCGGTACCGGGTGCAGCGCTTGCTGGAGCTCGCGGGCCACCACCACCCGCGCCACGGTGCCCGGATGGCGCCGCGCACGCATCTACCGCGCTGAGGGAGTGACGACGCTCGCCCGGCCGGCGTCGACAACGCGGGCACGTGCATGGGTTGTCGACACAGATCCGGGGCGCCGCGTCGACAACGCGGGCACGTGCATGGGTTGTCGACGCGCCTGCGGTCCTGCGTCGCGCGCCTCCAGGCTCACACTCCGGTTTGGGTCTCAAACTCCGCTACCGAACCTGGAGTTTGAGACACAAGCGAGCGTGTCGCGGCCGCCAGGGGCGGTCAGGAGAGGATGCGGATCTGCAGGGGGTAGGTGTAGGGCTCGTCCTTGGCGGCGCGGAGGGCGCCGATGATGCCGAGCACCAGGGATCCCAGGCCGCCGACCACGATCATCGGGATGCCGATCACCGCGCCCACGAACGTGAACGTGAGGATCCACCCGAGGATCGACACGATCGCCATGCTCACCGCAAAGTTGAACGCCCCCGACGAGGCGTTGCGGACGAACCGCGAGCGGTCCTTCTGCAGCAGGTAGATGACGAGCGGGCCGACGAAGCTGAGCCAGCCCGCCGAGACCGCCCAGGCGATCACCGAGGACAGGTGGGCGACCACGGCCCAGGTCCGCTCCTGGGCGTCGATCGGCTGGCGCCCCGCGAGGGGACGCCCCGCGTACAGGTTGCCCGGGTGCCCCGCCGCGAACGGGGGCTGCGTCGACTGCGGCTGCGTGTACTGCGGCTGCGGGAACGGGGGCGGCGCGTCCGCGGGATTCTGCCAAGCGGTCTGCGCCGAGGGGCGCCGCTGCTGGCCGTGTTCCGGATCGGGCGATTGCGGGTCGTGCGGGTGGGGCTGTGACTGCGTCATGGCTCGATCCTCCCCCACCCCCTGTCGAGCCAACAGGGGGTGGGCCCGCTTTCAGGGATCGCTCCGGGCGGCCCTGATGCCGCCCGCCACCGCGGGCGTCCGGGTCAGCCCTGCTGGTTGAGGTAGCGCTGCAGGGCCAGGGTGGTGCTCGACCCCCACACGCCGGTCTGCGGGTGGCCGATCAACGCCTGGGTCTTGCGGGTGGTCTCGGGCCCGCGGCGTCCGTCGACGCGCGCGCCGACCTTCGCCTGGAGGGCCCGCGTGGTCGCCGGACCCCACCGGCCGTCCGGGCTCGCGCCCACCCACCGCTGCAGCGCCCGGGTGGTCGCCGGGCCGAGCTTGCCGTCCTCGGCGAGCTTGCCGGTGGCCGGCGCCGGGGCCGGTGCGGGCACCGGGGGGGGTCGACGCCCCGGCTGGGCGCGCTGCCGGAGTCGACCGGCACGGCGTTGCGGTCGGCCCCACCGTTGTCACGCGTCAGGCCGGCGCGTCGCGAACAGGTCGGCCAGGCCCCCGGCCCCTGCGCGGCCAGCGTGCGCCGCGCGATCGCGATCTGCTGGGCCTTGCTCGCCTGGTGGGCGTAGGACGCGTACTCGGCGCCGCCGTAGGCGCGCCAGGTCGACGCCGAGAACTGGAGCCCGCCGTAGTAGCCGTTGCCCGTGTTGATCGCCCAGTTGCCGGTCGACTCGCACTGGGCCACCCGATCCCACACCGCCAGGTCGAATGCTTGCGCGCTGGGGGCGGCCACCATGCCGCCCAACACCAGCCCGCCCGTCGCCGCGGCGGTCACGGTGGTGCGGGTCACGAACCTGCGCATGCTCATCGTCGTCATCCTTCCGTCGAGGTCCCGCTCCGGTGCGTCCCTGCAGTCCCGGTCCGGCGGCTGCTGCGGTGCGGGGGCACACGGTCGCGGCGGTTTCCGCTGACGGTACGGGGCCGGGCGACGCGATGCAAGAGTTCGCCAAGAATCTCTCAGGCAATCCGGGCCTCCTCGACACCCGGGGCGTCAGCAGCCAACCCCCGCTCCCATCACAGCCCCTAGCCACAGCCCCCTGCCACGGCCGGGCCACGCCCTCGTCCCACCTGCTCCGCTCGGCCGGCATGCCGAGCACCCCTTGGGGAATTTTCTCAGGAAAGGATTCCCGGCTCCCCCGCGTCACTCAGCTCTGGTTGTAGAAGGAGCCCGTGAGGTGCTCGGCGTCGTCCAGCACGGTCACCCCCGGGGGCGCCAGGACGAGCACGTGCGTGGTCACCTTGTCGATGTTGCCACCGAGGCCGAACACCAGCCCGGCGACGAAGTCCACCAGGCGGTGCGCCTCGTCGGGCTCCAACCAGCTCAGGTCGCACAGGACGACGTCGCCGTCGCGGAACCGCTCCCCGATGGGGCGCGAATCCCGGTACGACGTCGGGTGGAACACCACGATGCTGCGTCCGTCCGCCATGCCTGTCCTCGCCTGCTCTCGTTCCCGGCCCCCACCCGCGGCCTGCCGGCCCGGGCACGCGTCCATCCTCCCAGACCCGTCGCCCCGCCCGGCACCACCGGTGCCGCGCGGCTCGCGGCATCGGTGCCGCGGCCCGTGTGACTGTTCGATGACAATCCGCCCAACGGTGCCCGGAGCCGGCGCCGAGAAGGGAGGATGGACGCATGAGCTCTGCTTCCACCGCCGCCCTGAACCTCCGCCTCGCCCTCATCGGCCAGTCGCCGGTGAACGCCGAGGGGGACGAGGGTCAGCACGTCGTGGCCCCGTTGCTGGCCCGCCAGCGCGAGATGGCCCGGCGCCTCTCCGAGCGACTCTCCCCCACCGACGGCCGCATCCAGCACTTCCTCGACGACTACCTGGCGGACGCCTCCGGCTCGCCCCAGCTCCCCCGCCGCACCCTCGTGCTCGACCAGCCGGGCCTGGCGCGCGAACTGTCCCTGCCCCTGGACGCCGACGAGTTCAACTCCAGCCTGCTCTCCAGCTACCGCCTCGTGAATGGCGTCCTCCACAACCCGGCCAACGACCGCCGCACCACGGCCGGCGTCTTCCACATCGCCGAGGGCGGCCTGCCGATCCCCGACGACAAGATCGCCGTCAGCAAGGACGCCGCCTCGCGCATCTTCGAGGCCGCCTTCGACGCCCCCGCCGAGTGGATGCGCCTGCCCTGGACGTCCGCCACCGACCAGCCGGCCGAGTGTTTCGTCTCCCTGCTGCTGCGCCCCCTGGTGCAACCCGAGGTGCCCGGGGTCATGCACGAGCGTCGCCTCGAGGTGCGGTTCATCGTGCCCGGCGGCCTGGTCTCCAACCTCGACTTCGTCGAGGCGATCTTCGGCAACGCCGGGGATCCCTACCTCCCCGAGAACGACGCCTCCCTCGACCCCCGGCACTGGACCGGCCACACCGGCCTGGTCGTGCTCGCGCCGCACCTGACGAAGCTGACCAAGAAGGAGCTGGGCCTGCCGCACGTCAGCGAGGCCACCGAGCGCCAGCAGCGCGACGGGCAGTGCTGGGAGTCCGAGGACGAGCTGTACAACAACGGCAGCGCGTTCAAGCTGTGCATCCGCGACGAGCGCGGCGTCATCGCGACCGTGATCGCCGACAACTACTTCGGCTACTGCAAGAAGGAGGTCAAGACCCAGATCTCCTACTCCGCGAACCTGCTGGGTGCGGCGGAGGAGGAGCACGCCGGCGGTGCCCTGTGCTTCCCGGCCTACAACCTGGGGACGACCTGGACCGACGACCGCACGCCCGAGGACTACACGGTCGCCGACGTCGTGGCGCGGGATCCGGAGCGGTTCCAGCTCCAGCCCGAAGGACACGCGCTGGACGCGCACTGGCCGCACATCACCATCGTGCCCGCGCGGGCGACCTTCTCCATGGGCGACCAGACGATCAGCTGGGACACGGCCGAGGGCGCGGGTCAGATCCCGCTGCTCGCCAATCACCACTACCTGTTGCCGAACGGTTACCGCATCCACGCCAAGCACCGGGAGACGGACAAGACGAGTTGGCACCTCGTCGGCACCACGCCCAGCCCGACGCACTGCCACAAGCCGGCCACGGTCTCCGGCGGCGGCAAGAGCGAGATCAGCAAGTCCATCCTCGACGCGTTCGTGTTCGGCACCAGCTTCGTGTCCGACTTCGAGGAGGACATGGACGCCGTCCAGGCCCTCATCGACCGGGACTACTCGCAGCGCTTCGCCGATGCGGCCGCCAACGGCGTCGACCACCGCGGCGTCCTCAGCACCGAGCGGAGCCTGGGCTCGGTCATCAAGCTGATGACGCCCTCGTCCGCGTTCTCCGACGCGCACAACAAGCGTCTCGAGCGCATCCCCGCGCACATCAAGGAGCTGTTGTTCACCGTCAAGCGGTTCCACCGGCCCGAGTGGGGTGAGGACTGGCGCGAGCACTTCAGCGTGCGCATGCTCAACGGACGCGAGGGCAACGCCCTGCGGCTGGACGGGGAGGAGATCGTCGCGAACTACCTGCGCGTCGGCTTCGAGGCCGACGGCAGCTGGCGCCTGTTCAGCCTGCGGCCGGACTTCTCGGCTGCGTACAAGGTGCAGACCGAGGACGACATCACGGCGTCCGTCGTGGTGCCCGCGGGCTCGGTGTCGACCGTGGACGCCTCGGCGTCCGACCGCCCGCGCAAGGTGTTGCAGAACTGCGAGATGAAGCTGTTCCAGCGCCCCGACGACGCGATCCACCGCGGCTACGACAAGCAGACCGAGAAGGACATGGCGGAGCCGGGGACGTTCATCTCGAACTTCCAGCCGCTGACGTCCGACGACGCGCGGGCGATGGTGCAGGACGTGCAGGCGTTCAGCGAGTTCACCGAGCCCATGGCCGACCTGATCGCCGACGTCGCGAACCGCCCGGAGGGTGAGGGGCCCACCTACTTCGTGTGCTCGGCCAACCCGCGGCTGGTGAACGGCCAGCGCTCGAAGAACCCGCGCTACCTGCAGACGCGGCCCGACCTCACCGACCCCACGGGCACGGCGAGCGCCGTCACGTCGCTGGCGATGGGTCTGCGGCGTCCGACCTCGGAGCCCTGCCCGGCACCGGTGGACGTGGTGGCCGCCGGGCGTCGGAACAACCCGGCCGAGCCGGGCGTCCCGCCGCTGTGCACCTACAACCCGCTGCACTACATGGAGTTGCCGGAGCTCTTCATGGAGTTCATCAGCTCGATGACCGGCAAGTCGCCCTCGACGACGGGCGCCGGCTCGGAGGGCGCCATGACGAAGGCCCCGTTCAACGCGTTGCCGGCCATCTTCGACCTCAACGCCGCCTTCCTGTCCTTCGCGCTGACCGGCTATGACGGCTGGCTCAGCTCCGCGGGGTACATCGGCCCGAAGATGCGCATCGACCACGACTTCTCGATGCTCGTGCCCGAGCTGTTCAGCCGCATGACACCCCAGGAGCGGACGGCCGCCAACCTCATCGAGCACGGTTTCCTCGAGCGCCTGACGGACTTCGAGCACCAGGGGGCGACCGTCGCGGCGAGCCGCTTGGGCTACCGCATGAACGAGGCGTTCGCGACGACCTACTTCGGGCGCATCTTCCTGCACCCCAACGTCGTCTTCACCCCGGAGATGCTGCAGCCGGAGTTGCAGGACGTCGACACCTTCGCCGAATCGATGGCCACGATCGTGAAGACCCACGAGCGGGTCGCGCGCGCCTACTTCGATGACGGAACCGTCGAGTTTGCGATCCCGCCGCTGCGGGCGCTGCTCGAGGTGATGGCGAACGGGGCGACGGCGGACGGTCTCACGCTCGCCGACGACGCCTTCCGGGCCCAGTTCGAGCGCGACGCCATCGCGTCCAGCGACTGGTACGCCGCGCGGCTGGACGCCAAGCAGGCCGAGGACGTCCGTCGCTCCGACCGGGCCGTGGGGGCGCTCGAGGATTTCCTCGAGAACCCCGACAACGAGGAGGCCGCCGAGCGGCTCGGGCTCGCCGAACGGCTCGAGGACACCCGCGCGTTCCTGGCCGACCGGCAGTCCTCGGACTACCGTCAGCGACTCGTCGGCACCCTGGGTCGCCAGCCCTTGTGAGCCCCGTTCCGGCGTCTCGTTAGCTTTCAGCCAGTCTCCGACCGCAGCCCTTCCGGCTGCGGTCGGAGCCGTTCTAGCGTGCTCGCAGGTCGTCCCGCCGACGTCCCCCACCTGCGAACACCCGAACGGAGCCCTCCATGAAGCAATTCCTCGCCAAGCTGACTGTCGGCCTCGGGCTGGCCCTGGCCGCCCCCCTGGCCCTCCCCGCCGCAGCGCATGCCGCCCCCGCACCGAACGCGATGAGCGCCAGCGACGCGGCCACCACCGCCGCCCTGGTGGCCCGCGCCGACACGCTGCCCGTCTCGATCGACCCGAAGGCGTCCGTGCGTACCGGAGCCGCCTCGCCGCTGGCCTCCTACGGCAGCTACCCGACCCGCAAGGGCGTCATCCTCGTCACCCCGGACGCCTTCAAGAACCTGATCCCCACCGGTCACGCCGCCATCATCTACAGCTCCTCCACCGTGGTGGAGGCCGTGTCCGGCGGCGTCGTCACCGGCTCCAACAACTGGAACTCCACGAAGTCGCAGGCGTACGCCGTGACCACGAAGGCCACCTCGAGCGCCCAGGACGCGACGGCCGCCGGGTGGGCCTACGGCCAGCGCGGCAAGCCCTACAACTGGAACTACTTCAACACCGGCACCCGCAACAGCTTCTACTGCTCCCACCTCGTGTGGGCGTCCTACAAGGACAACTTCGGCATCGACCTGAACACCTCGGCCTACTGGGGGGCGGTGCACCCCATGGAGCTGGTCAACAACAGCCAGGTGTCGCTGCTCTGGCGCAAGTCCTGAACGGGGACGCCCCCATGAGCACCCCGGGTTCCCTCGCCCGCGCCCTAGGCGCCGCCGTCGCCCTCGCGACGGCGACGCTCACCGCGTCCTGCGGCATCATGCCGGCCGCCCCGACGGCGGCCGCCGACGCCGGCTGCCCCGCGGGTGGTTGGGACGCCGCGCTGCTCTGGTCGAGCCAGGACGCCCGGACGAGCACGGTGGTGTTCGTCCGCGACGGCGCCGTCGTGGGGGAGCAGTCCCTGCCCCACCAGGGGCTGGAGGCGGCGCCGGGTGAGGTCATCGCCCGCGGCGACGGCCACGTGTGGCTCGCCGCCAACGGCGACGCCCAGCGCAGCAGGACCGAGCTGGTGCGCTACGACACGGCCGCCTGCACCTCCGCGGCGCTGGCGGTCGACGAACCGGTGATCCGCGCGATCGTCGAGGTGGACGGCGACGTCGTCACCACCAACACCCGCAACGGCGCCGCCGAGGTGCGGCGGCGCACGACCGCCGGCGCGGTGGTGGCCGAGGCGTCCTTCGCCGAGCTCGACCTGACCCACCTCGTCGCGCACGGCGAGGTGGTGTACGCCCTCGGGCGGACGATGGGGCGCGCGCGGGACGTCGGCGTCCTGCTCACCCTGGACGCCGCCACGCTCGCCGAGCGTGATCGGGTGGAGTGGCCCGACACCGTGGCCTTCGGCGGCGCCGTCGTGCAGGGCGACACCCTCCACCTCACCGGCACGCTCGGCCAGGCCGGCGACGCGGAGGTCGAGGGCGATGCGCTCATCTCGGTCGTGCCGACCACCGGCCAGGAGGCCCGGGTGGCCCTGGATGCGCCCGCGCCGAGCCTGCTCCTCGACGTGGCGGGCGACCTGTACGTCACCCACACCTTCATGAATCCGGCCTTCCGCCCGACGCGCGACTACCAAACGGTGAGCCGCGTCGGCGCCGACGGCGCGGTGAGCGGCGTCGACGTCGGCGAGGGGCTGCTGACGGCGGCCGCCACGCCCACGGCGTTGTTCGTCGTCACGCAGGTCGAGCAGGGGCCGGCACGCCTGTCCACCCGGACGCTGCCCGATCTCGCAGAGGCCGCAACAGTCGCCCTGCCGCCCCCGGAGGGCCCCGACCACCACTACGTCGCGGGGGTGCTGACACCACCCGCGTGATAGAACGACGGCATGACCGACCGCAACGCGATCCACGTGCCCGGCACGGCCCGCACCTTCGACCGGCGGCGGATCCTCTTCGTGTTGCTGCTGGCCATGGCCATGTCGCTCATGGCCGTGTCGTCGGTCAACGTCGCGCTGCCCACCATCGAGGAGGGTCTGGGCGCCAGCCCGTCCGACATCCAGTGGGTGCTGTCCGGCTATGCGCTGGCCCTCGGTGTCACCCTCATCCCGGCCGGCCGGGCCGGGGACGTCCTCGGCCGCGGCTCGCTCTTCTGCGTCGGCATGGCGGTGTTCGTCGTGGCCTCGTTGGCGTGCGGCCTGGCCGGTTCACCGCTGGCCCTGAACGCGGCCCGGCTCGTGCAGGGCCTGGGCGCCGGGCTGTACTCCCCGCAGGTCACCGGCATGATCCAGCAATACTTCTCCGGCGGCGGGCGTGCCCGGGCGTTCGCGCTGCTCGGGCTGGTGGTGGCGGCGTCCGTGGCCGTGGGCCCGGTGCTGTCGGGGGCGATCATCGAGGCCGTGGGGCCGACGTCCGGCTGGCGCTGGACGTTCTTCACCTACCTGCCGGTCGGCCTGGCCGGCATCGTGCTCGCGTGGCGGTGGTTCCCCTTCGAGACCGAGCGGACGCGGCGGGCGACGGCCGGGCCCGACCGCCGCCGCGTCGACCTCGACCCCGTGGGAACCACGCTGGCGACGCTGACCGTTCTGGGCCTCATGTATCCCTTCATGGCCCGCGCGGCCTGGGCCTGGCTGCTGCTGCCGCTCGCGCTGGGTCTGGGCTTCGGGTGGACGCGGTGGGAGCGCCGCTACGCGGCGCGCGGCGGGGAGCCGTTGATCGACCTGGACCTCTTCGCCTACCGGTCGTTCCGCAACGGCATCGCCGTCTCGGGGGCGGTGTTCCTGGGCGTGACGAGCACGTTCGTCGTCGTCGCGCTCTTCCTGCAGTCCGGCCTGGGCGTGGGCGCGCTGGCGGCGGGCCTGATCGGCCTGCCGAACGCAATCCTGTCGGGCTGGGCGGCGATCTGGACCGTCCGCTTCGTCATGGAGCACGGCCGCCGGCTCGTCGTGGTCGCCATCAGCGTCATGATCGGCGCCACGCTGCTCAGCCTGGTCGTCGGCTGGCTCATCGGGGCCGCCGGCATCTCGTTCTGGTGGCTGGCGGCACCCCTGGCACTGATCGGCCTCGGCATGGGGACCCTGGGCTCGGCGAACCAGACCCTGAGCATGCAGGACATCCCGCCCGCCCACGGCGGCGCGGCGTCCGGCCTCAAGCAGACCGTCGAACGCACGGCCACCGCCATGGGCAACGCGGCGATCACCGGGGTGTTCTTCCTGACCGTCGGCCTGGCCGACTGGGCGGACGCCTTCATCGCGGCCTTCGCGGCCGTGACGGTGTGCCTCACCGGTGCGCTGCTGCTCGCTGTGCTCGACCTCCGGCAGCACCGCGCCACCCGGTGAGGCCGAGCGACGCGCTGGCGAAGTGATCCGTTTCCGGATCACTTTGCCAGCGCCGCTCAGGGTGGGGGCTCAGGGGCGCACGAGCGTCTTGATGGCCCGGCGCTCGTCCATGGCGGCGTAGGCCTCGCCGATCTCGGCGAGCGGCAGTTCCAGGTCGAAGACGCGGCCCGGGTTGATCTGGCGGCTGAGCACGAGCTCGAGCAGGTGCGGCAGGTAGGCGCGCACGTGGGCGGGGCCACCCTTGAGGCCCTTGTTCTGCCAGAAGAGCTGGTCGACCGGCAGATCGCCGTGGGGCACCCCGAGCAGGCCGATGTCGCCGCCGACCCGGCAGGCGTCCACGGCGGTCAGGCGGGCGTCCTGTGTGCCGACGCACTCGATGACGCAGTCCGCGCCGATGCCGTCGGTGAGCTCCTTGATCTGGGCGATCGCCTCCTCGCCGCGCTCGGCGATGATGTGCGTGGCGCCGAACTCGGTGGCCACGGCCTGACGATCGGCGTGGCGGCTGAGCGCGATGACCTTCCCGGCGCCCATCGTCGCCGCGGAGAGCACGGCGCACAGCCCCACGGCCCCGTCGCCCACGACGACGACGTTCGCGCCGGGCTCCACGCGGGCGCTGACGGCGCCGTGCCAGCCGGTGCACATCACGTCGGAGAGGGCGAGCAGGCTCGGCACGAGGTCGTCGTCCACCGGCCCGGGCACCGTGAGCAGGGTGCCGTCGGCGTTCGGGATGCGGATCTTCTCGGCCTGGCAGCCGGCGTAGCCGCCGCCGTTGAGGCAGTTGCAGGTGGCGCCGGCCCGGCAGGCGGCGCAGGTGCCGCAGCTGTGGGTGAAGCCGCCGACGACGAAGTCGCCGGGCGCGACGGTGGTGACGTCGCCGCCGACCTCCTCGACGACGCCGACGTACTCGTGGCCGATCGGGGTGGGCTCGGTCACCTCGCTGATGCCGCGGTAGCGCCACAAATCGGAGCCGCAGACGCAGGCGGCGACGGTGCGGATCACGGCGTCGGTGGGGTGTTCGATGACGGGGTCGGTGCGCTCCTCGTGGCGGACGTCGCCGGGGGCGTGGATGACAGCTCCAAACATGCCTCCATTCCACACCCCGCCCGCCCGCGCGGGGAAGGCCCCGCCGATCGGGGTACTGGCAAACCCTCCCTCGCGGAGGCGTCGGCTCGTACGGTGAACGCATGGACACCAAGGCCGAGGTCAGCGACTTCCTGCGCACCCGCCGCGACCGGCTGACCCCCGAGCGGGCCGGACTGCCGCTGTGGGGCGGCAATCGGCGCGTCAGTGGGCTGCGGCGCGAGGAGGTCGCGATGCTCGCGGGCGTGAGTGTCGACTACTACACGCGGCTCGAGCGGGGGAACCTGGCCGGCGTCTCCGAGGGGGTTCTGACCGCGCTGGCCGATGCCCTGCAGCTCGACGAGGCCGAGCGCGCCCACCTCGCCGACCTGGCGGCCACGGCCAACGCGTCCGGCCGCACCCGGCCGGGCCCTGTACGCGCCGATCTGGGAGATGCGGCGTCCGAACGTGGCACGGTTCGTGTTTCTCGATCCGGCGGCGCCGGAGTTCTTCACCGACTGGGACGAGGTGGCCGACGCCTCCGCCGCGCTGCTGCGCACGCTCGGCGGCCAGTACCCCCACGACCGCGGCCTGCACGACTTGGTGGGCGAGCTCTCGACGCGCAGCGACGCGTTCGCGCAGCGGTGGGCGGCGCACAACGTCCGCCAGCACCGCACCGGCACCAAGCGGATCCACCACCCCGTCGTCGGGTCGCTGACGCTCAGCTACGAGGCCATGACCCTCACCGCCGACGAAGGGCTCACCCTCAACGCCTACATGGCCGAGCCGGGCACGGCGGACGCCCAAGCGCTCGGCCTGCTCGCCAGCTGGGTGGGCAACCAGGCGAGTGACCCGGTGGCGGCCGAGGCTGGCTAGCCTTGATGCGGGACGCCGCGTCCCTTCTCGACCGCACCACGCAGAAGGCTGACGATGGACATTCCCCCTCCCCCGGCGCACGCCTCCGAGCCGTCGCGGCTGGACGCGCCGGTGTGGACGACCCCGGCCGGTGAAATCCGCGGCTGGACCGATCGGGGTGTCGCCCGGGCCACCGGCATCCCGTACGCGAAGGCCGGCCGCCACGAGCGTCCCCGGCCGGTGACGACGCTGCGGCGTCCGTTCGAGGCGACGCGCTGGTCGCCGTCGTGCCCGCAGGTGCCGATCAAGCAACCCAGCGTCATCCTGCCGCCGACGCTGCAGCCGCAACCGGTGAGCGAGCACTGCCAGAACCTGTCGATCACCCTGCCGATCGACGCGTCGCCGTCGGACCGTCTGCCGGTGATGGTGTGGATCCACGGCGGCTCCTACACCACCGGGGCCGGCGACATCAGCATCTTCGACCCCTACCCGCTGGTCATGGAGCAGCGGGTGGTGGTGGTCTCGGTGACCTATCGGCTCGGCATGTTCGGCTACCTCGGCGCCGAGGCGTGGCGCCCGGCGAACCTGGGGCTGCTGGACCAGGTCGAGGCCTTGGCGTGGGTGCACCGCAACATCGCCTCGTTCGGCGGCGACCCCGGCAACGTGACGCTGTTCGGCCAGTCGGCGGGCGGGGATTCGGTCGCGCACCTGATGATCGCCGAGGGCACCCGCGGGCTGTTCCAGCGGGCCATCATCGCGAGCGCCCCGTTCGGCCTCACGCTGGAGCGGGCGGCGATGAGCGCGGCGATGGCTGAGGAGGCGTCCGGCATCGACGAGGACTCCTCGGCCGACGAGATCGTGGCCGCCCAGGCCCATGTCGAGGCCGCCGCCCGCCCCTTCGGCCTCCGGGCGGCGATGCCGTTCGGCGTCCAGTACGGGTTCGACCCGCTGCCCGCCGAGGGCGAGCGCGACGAGGCGTGGTCGGACGTGGCGCACGACGTCGACGTGCTGGTGGGCTGGACGGCGCGGGAGGTGGCCCTGTTCACCGACGAGGTGCCGGCGCTGCGCCGGGCCGGGACCGTGCCGGGCCTGGGGCGCGGCGTCCGGGAGGCGGCCGTCCGGTCGCTCACCGAGGTGGTGTACGGACGCGGTGCGCGGGCGTTCGGCCGCCGCCACCACCGCGCGGGCGGGCACGGCTACCAGTACGTGCTCGACTGGGGGCCGCCGCGCAACCCGTACCGGGCCGCCCACACGATCGACCTGCCGCTGCTCTTCGGCGACGAGGACGCCTGGCGCGGCTCGGCGATCCTCGCCGGCAGCACGTGGCGCGACGTGGATGTCGCCGGCCGCACCGTGCGCGGCATCTGGGGCGACCTCGCGCGCACCGGACGCCTCGCGCCGCGGCGTCGGCCCGGATTGATCACCGTGGCGGCGCTGGCGGCCTGAGGCGTCCGCTCACTCCTGCGGGCGCAGCGGGCCGTAGAACCAGGAGGCGGTGACCCCGCCGTCGACCAGGAAGTCGCTGCTGGAGATCCAGCGGCCCTGGGGCCCGAGCAGGAAGGCGCCGAGGTCGCCGATCTCGTCGGGGGTGCCGGCGCGGCCGGCCGGGGAGAGCTCGAGCATGCGCCGGTAACCCTCGCCGCGCGGCCCGGTGAGCTCGTCGCGGGCCAGCGGGGTGATGACGATGCCGGGGCTGATCGCGTTCACCGTGGCGCCCCTCTCGCCCCAGCGGACGGCCTCGCCCTTCACCCGGAGCGCGTTCGCGCGCTTGGAGAGCTGGTAGGCGTGCAGGGTGTCGGTGACGGCGTCCTCGGCGAGGAAGGGCAGGCCGAGCAGCTCGTCGGCGGGCGTGGTGGCGAGCAGACGATCCTGCTCCGGGGTGAGCGCGGGCAGGCGATGCCCCGACTGGGAGGCGATCACGACGCCCGAGCCGCCGGGCGCGATGACCTCGCCGAACTCCTCCAGGACGACGGCGGTGCCGTAGAGGTCGACGTGGAGCACCGCCGCGACCGGTGCCTGCGACGGTGACACCCCGGCGGCATGGATGACGGCCTTGACGGCGCCCGCCTCGGCGGCGCGGCGGGCCAGGGCGGCGACATCGTCGCGGGACGAGACGTCCACCGTCGCCGCCTCGGCGTCGAAGCCGTGGTTGAGGAACGTCTCGACGGCGGCGTCCGCATTCTCCTGGCGCAGGTCGGCCAGGATGATGCGGCGACCCGCTCCGACGCGGCGGGCGATGGCCTGGCCGATGAGCCCGGCTCCGATGACGACGACAACCTCGGTCATGAGGTGCTCCTTTCCGTTCCGACGTCCAGTCAACCGCCCCGGCGCCTCCCGTGGAAAGGGCCCCGTGGCACCGGTACCGGCAGTGCCCCCGTCCTCCTGAGCTTCACCGGCCCGCCCGCCGGGACCTCACAGGCCGGCGAGCCGCGCCAGCGCCGCGGCGAGCGCGCCGACGAGCACGACGACCAAGTAGGGCGCCCGCAGCCACAGCGCCACGGCGCCGGCCGCGAGGGCCGCCACGCGGGCGTCCACCACGAGCGACTGCCCGGAGACGACCGTGTTCGTGACCACAAGGGAGGCCAGCAGCCCGGCCGTCATGCCGGTGCTGACGGTGTGGACCCACGGCCGGTCGAGCCAGGTCTCGGGCAGCAGGTAGCCCGAGAGCTTGGTCAGCCAGGCGAGGGCGCAGGCGGCCAGGAGCCAGCCCCACAGATCGGTCACGGGTTCCTCCGGTGGTGGACGAGCGACAGCGCGGCCGAGACGAGCGCGGCCAGGATGATCGGGACGCCGGGCGGCACGAAGGGCACGGCGACGAGGGTCACGAAGGCGGCGGCCACCGCGGTGACGACGGGGTCGCGGTCGCGCAACCGGGGCCACAGCAGGCCGAGGAACGCGGCCACTGCGGCGCCGTCCAACCCCCAGACGGTCGGATCCCCGAGGGCCTCACCGGCGAGGGCCCCGACCAGCGTGAACAGGGTCCACAGCAGCCAGACGCCGACGCCGGCCGTCCAGAAGCCGCGGCGTTGCTCGTCGGGGTCGTCCTGGGCGACGGCGGTGGCCGTCGACTCGTCGATGGTCAGGTGCGCCTGCAGGGGCCGCACCCGTGGCGGTGGCCGCAGCAGCGCGTTGAGCTGCACCGCGTAGACAGCGTTGCGGACGCCCAACAGGGACGCGGCCGTGAATGCGGCCCCCAGGGTGCCACCACCGCCGAGCACGCCGATGAAGGCGAACTGGGAGCCGCCGGTGAACATCAGCGCGCTGAGCGCCACGGCCTGCCAGACATCCAGCCCGGCCGCCACGGCCAGCGCCCCGAACGACACCCCGTAGAGCCCGACCGCCACGGCGATGGACGCGCCCATCCGCACGGCGGGCGTCATCCGGACGCCCCACCGGGCGGGGGCGTCCGGACGCATTCCGGGGCTCGTGGGCGGGGTGGGCACGGGTGCAGGCTAACGGAGAAGTAGGCTGGGGGCCGCCCCCGTCCGGCACGAGCCCGAACCCCGATCCGACCCCCGAGGAGCGCGATGCACCAGCCCCGCCGCCTGGCCGCGATCGGCCTCGCCCTGACCCTCGCGGGGTTGACCGCTTGCTCGACCGACGCGGTGGTGGCGACCGGCGATCGGCCCCACCGCCCCGAGGCGCCGGTGACGCGCACCGTCGACCCCGAGACCGACCCGGCCGCGCTGTCGATCGCGCTGGAGTCGCTGCCCGGCTATGAGCCCCCCACCGATCTCGGCGACGGCCGCTGGGAGCGGCCAATGGCCGACGGCTCGGGCGTGGTGACGTGGGAGGTGCTGGACGGCGACGGCGCGGTGATTCCCGACTACGCGCCGGACGAGGAGATCGCATTCGGCGACCCTGCGACATACGCGCAGCTGCCGGGCGTCCTCACCTTCCGCGGCAACCCGTGGCGCACCGGTGGGGCGTACGGGACGCCGGCCGTCACCGAGCACACGCTCGAGCCGGTGTGGGAGCAGCAGATCGGGTCGATCCGCGGCGAGGGGTCCTACTGGCCCGGCGCCGGTTGGACCGGCCAGCCCCTGCTCGTCCAGTGGCCCCGGGAGACCAAGGTGGCCATGGGGTTGGCGCAGCAGTTCGTCGACGACGACGCGTTCGTCGAGGTGATCTACCCGGTGTTCGAGGGCAAGATCTACCGCTTCGATCTCGCGACGGGCGAGCCGACGCGTCCGCCCATCGAGGTGGGCTGGGGATTCAAGGGCACGGCGTCGGTCGACCCGCGCGGCTACCCCCTGCTCTACGCCGGCCAGGGCCTGAACGACACCAACGGCACCATCGGCCCGTGGCGCTGGCGCGTGTTCGACCTGATCCGCAACGAGGAGGTGTGGCACCTCTCCGGGCTCGACCCCGCGGCGCCGCGGGCGGATTGGGGCGCGTTCGACTCCTCCGCCCTCGTCAATGCCGAAACCGACACCGTCATCGCTCCGGCCGAGAACGGCCTCATCTACAAGGTCAAGCTGAACTCCGCCTACGATCCGGCGGCCGGCACGGTGTCGGTCGACCCCGAGGTGACGCGGCTGCGCTACGCGGCCAGCACGAGCGACAAGTTCGGCATCGAGAACTCCGCGGTCGCCTACCGCAACCTCATGTTCGCCGCCGACAACGACGGCAACGTCTTCTGCTGGGACGCCACGACGCTCGAGATCGTCTGGATGGTCAACGCCGGCGACGACACCGACGCGTCCCTGGTGCTCGACGAGGAGGCCGACGGCCGCGTCTTCGTCTACACCGGCAACGAGGTCGACCGGCGCGGCTCCGAGGGCGGCGAGCACATCACGAACATCCGCAAGCTCGACGCCCTGACCGGCGAGCAGGTGTGGCAGTACGACATCCCCACCTACTTCCAGGCCATCAACGGCGGCCTCATGGGGTCCCCCATGATGGGCAGCGGCCCGACCGCCGACCTGGTGTTCTTCAACATCGCCCGGACGACCGCGCCGCGCGAGGGCACGATGGTGGCCCTCGACAAGGCGTCCGGGGAGGTCGTGTGGCGACGCCACCTCTCGAACTACTCGTGGAGCTCGCCCGTGCTGGTGACCGCGGAGGACGGCCAGCAGTACGGCGTCCTGCCCGATTCGGGCGGGGTGCTGCACCTCTTCGACCCGCAGACGGGGGAGGACGTCGCGACCCTCGACGTCGCCGACGGCAACAACATCGAGTCCACCCCCAGCGTCTTCGGCGACACGATGGTGTTCGCCGGCTACGACGCGAAGATCCACGCCGTCCGCATCCGCTGACACCGGTCGCCGTCAGCTCCGTCGACCGCTGACCGTTGACCCGACGGGCTCAGCTCCGCCAGGTGCGCCACAGGTGGGCGTACTCGCCGTCGGCGGCCAACAGGTCGTCGTGGGAGCCGAGCTCGGCGATCCGGCCGTCGATGACCACCGCGATGCGGTCGGCGTCGTGCGCGGTGTGCAGGCGGTGCGCGATGGCGACGACCGTGCGGTCGCTGAGCAGGGCAGCCATGGAGCCCTCGAGGTGACGGGCGGTGCGCGGGTCGATGAGCGAGGTCGCCTCGTCCAGCACGAGCGTGTGCGGGTCGGCCAGCACCAGCCGGGCCAGGGCCACCTGCTGGGCCTGCGCCGGCGTCAGCCCCGTCCGGCCCTGCCCGAGGCGGGTGTCGAGCCCGTCGGGCAGGCGGTCGGTCCAGCCCTGGGCATCCACCGCGGCGAGCGCGGCGCGGACGTCGGCGTCGGTGGCCGCGCCCTCGCGGGCGAGCACGATGTTGTCGCGCAGCGTGCCGACGAACACGTGGTGCTCCTGCGACACCAGGCACACCTCGCCGCGCAACACGGGTAGCGGCAGGTCCATGACGTCGACGCCGCCGACCGTCACCGCGCCCGTCCGCGGCCGGTTGATGCCGGCGAGGAGGCGTCCGAGCGTCGACTTGCCCGAGCCGGAGGGCCCGACGATCGCCAACCGCTCCCCCGGGCGCAGCGCCACGTCGACGCCGTGCAGCACGTCGTGGCCCTCGCGGTAGGCGAACCGCAGGTCGCGGCCCACGAGATCGGACGCCGCGGGCGTGACCTCCCCGGGCGTGCGGTCGTCCGGCACCTCGGCGACACCGAGCAGA
The DNA here is from genome assembly GCF_038502305.1 of Propioniciclava soli. NCBI lineage: Bacteria > Bacillati > Actinomycetota > Actinomycetes > Propionibacteriales > Propionibacteriaceae > Propioniciclava > Propioniciclava soli. The sequence goes on along the minus strand of NZ_CP115965.1, from coordinate 366,440 downwards.
CGCGAGGTGGCCGCGATGCCCACCTGGAGGTGGTCCAGCACCTGGATGAGGCGGTCCATCGGTGAGACGAGCTGCTGCAGGTAGATGGCCGCCGTGGTGATCTGGCCCACGGTGACCAAGCCCTCGCTGTAGCCCCACGTGCCGAGGAGCACCACGAACACCAGCGGCACCTGGAAGGCGAAGTCGAGCCAGATGAAGAGCAGGTTCCGCAGGCTCATCGTGTAACGCTCGGCCTGGGACGACTCGGCGATGTCGTCGTCCAGCCGCTGCTGGCGGTGGGCGGCGAGGCGCAGCGCCTCGACGGTCCGCGCCCCCTCCACCGTCTCGGTGACGGTCGCGTTGATGCGCGAGTAGGTCGCCGACTCGGTGATGTAGCCCGCGATGGCCCGCTTCAGGTAGGAACGCACGGAGAAGAACAGCATCACTGCGCTCAGGACCAAGGGCAGCGTCAGCAGCGGCGAGTTCAGCAGCAGCGCGACCACGGTGAGGGCGACCATCGTGGCCGACGTCATGAGGTTGGGCAGCGACCAACGCACCGCGTTGCTCATCTTGTTGACGTCGGACGTGATGCGGGTGATCAGGTCGCCGCTCGAGGCCGCCTCGACCTTGCCCAGCGGCAGGCGCAGCACCGTCTCGACGACATGCTCGCGCGCGGCCGCCAGGAGGTCGTACCCCACCACCGCCGACGCCCGCCGGGCCGCGAACGTGAGCACCCCGTGCGCCAGCACGACGCCGAGGACGAACAGCAGCACCGTGTCGGTCTCGCGGAGCGTGGCGCCGCCGCCGGTCGCGTCGTCGACGAGATCGCCCAGCAGACGCGGGATCACCAGCGCGGCCACGGCGGCCAGCGCGTTGAACACGATCATGGCCGTCACGCCCAGCCGGCGGGTGCCCAGCAGGGATCCGATAAAGCCGAGGGCGCTGCGCATGCGTGCCACCGGCAACCCGCGCTCGGGGTTGCGTGAGGCGGCGAACACGGCGCGCGCATGGTCTTGCCGCTCGCGGTGCCGTGCGACCCACCGGTCGAGGCGGTGCCGGGGTGGCAGGGTGCGGTCCACGTGCAGGGACGCGGGGATGCGCGCGGCCTCCGGCTCCTGCCGCCAGGTCGCGGCGGACCCGGGCAGCAGCTCGTCGGCGGCGCCGACCACTGCGGTGCGGTCAGTCATCGTCACCCTCCTCCCCACGGGCCACGATGCGGCGGTAGTCGTCGCGCTGCCAGAGGTCGGTGTGCGTGCCGCGGGCCACCTCGCGGCCGTCCACGAGCAGGGCCACCTCGTCGACGGCGTGGAGCACCAGCGGCGACACCGTCGTGACGACCGTGGTGCGGCCCTGCCGGTGCGCGGCGAGCCGGGGCGCGATGCGGGCCTCGGTGTGGGCGTCCACGGCCGAGGTCGGCTCGACGAGGCAGAGCACGTCGGCGTCCGCCACCAGCGCGCGGGCGAGGACGACCCGTTGCCGCTGGCCGCCGGACAGGCCGCGGCCGCGCTCGTCGATCCGGCCCTGCCACCCGCCGGGGAGGGCCTCGAAGACGTCCTCGGCGCAGGCGGCGACGAGCGCCGCCTCGGCCTCGGCGCGCGTGTGGGTGCCCCACGGGTCGACGGCTTCCTGCAGGGTGCCGGCGAACAGCATCGAAGAGGTGTCGGACACGAGGATGCGTTCGCGGAGACTCGCGAAGTCGGCGTCGGCGAGGTCGAGGCCGTCCGCCGTGACCCCCCAGGCCTGGGCCGCACGCTCGGCGTCCGCCCGGGCGATCTCGTCGCGACGGGTGGCGCGCGCGGCCAGTGCGCGCCGGCGGGCGCGTCCGGTGAGTTCGTCGACGTCCTCTTCTTCTTCGGACGGCGCGCCGGCCGGCAGGTAGCGGCCGAGCCGATCGACCAGGGCGGCGGCGGCGTCCGGATCGGCGGAGACGACACCGAGGAACCGACCCGGCTCGACGACGACGCCGGACGCCGCGTCGCGCAGCGTCGGGTGGGCGGAGACCGGCCTCCCGGTGGGGCGCCACGGCGACGGCTGGGCGAACAAGGTGGCGGACTTGGCGGCGGCGACGCGGCCGGCGATCCACTTCTGGGCGAAGTCGAAGAACGTCTGGAGGGGGAACAGCATGTAGAGGGCGTAGCCGACGAAGCTGATCAGCTGGCCGACGGTGAGGCGTCCGGCCGCGAGCTCGTGCGTGCCGAGCCAGACGAGCAGCACGAGGAGTGCCCCGGAGAGCAGCACCGAGATGGCCTCGACCACGCCTTGCCACGTGGCGACCGCCGCGCCGAGGAACCGCACGCGCTGGCTCTGGGTGCGGTAGTTGGCGCCGAAGGTGGCCTCGCCGCCGATGCCGCGCAGGATGCGGAGGCCGGCGACGATGTCGGTGGCCTGGCTGGTGAGTTCGGCGTTCTGGGTGCGCTCGGCGCGCTGGGCCCGGCTGAGCGGGCGCAGCACGGGGAGGGACGCCGCGAGCATCAGCGGCGAGACGAGCAGAACGACCGTTGCCAGCAGCGGCGACGTGGTGAACATGAGGGCACACACCAACCCGAACGCGACCAGCGAGCCGATCAGCCGGGCCAGCACCTCGAGGGTGGCGCCGAAGGTGTCGGAGTCCGAGGAGCTGACCGACAGCACCTCCCCGGTCGGCACGCGGCGTCCGAGAACGTGCCCGAGCCGCCCCGCCGTCCGACCGACCCGCTTCTGGGTGGCGTAGAGCGCGATGAGCCAGCTGCGGACGACCATCGTGTGCTGCAGGATGCCGCCGGCCGCCCCGATGAGGATCGCGAGCAACAGCAGGCCCGCCCACCCGAGCGTGGCCCACATGTCGCGGTCGATGACGCCGGTGTCGATGGCCCGGCCCAGCAACCACGGCGACACCACGCTCGGCACCTGCCACGCGACGAGCAGCGCCGACGTCCACGCGAGCACCCCAGCCTGCTCGGCGGCCATCTGGCCGAGGAAGCGGCTGGGGTTCGCAGTGGGAGGAGAATCCGAGGCGTCCACCTCGGGCGGGAAGTCACGCATGGCCGACCCACGCTATCCCGGCGCCGGAACCGGGTCAATCAGGGTGACGTGCGCGCACCGGGTTGCCGGGGCGGGGGCGGCGGGGCGACTGCAGGTGGCGTCCGAGGGCGGCTGGGCGGCCGGCGTCCGAGGGTGGCGTCAGAGGGCGTCGTACTCCTCGTCGCTGACCGGCTCGAGCCACTCGTTGGAGGCGTCGTCCTTCGGCACCATGACGGCGAGGTGGGAGAACCAGCTGCCCGCCGCGGCGCCGTGCCAGTGCTTCACCTCGGCCGGAACGGTCACGACCGTGCCGGGCTGGAGCTCCTGCGCCGGCTCGCCCTCGGCCTGGTACCAGCCCGTTCCCGCGGTGCAGATGAGCACCTGCTGGGCACCGTGGTGGATGTGCCAGTTGTTGCGGCACCCGGGTTCGAACGTCACGTTGTTGACGTTGGCGTCACCGCTGGCCAAGGGGGCCAGGTAGCTCTGACCGGAGAAGTACTGTGCGTAGGCGTCGTTGGGCTCGCCGGTGGGGAACATCTGCTCGAACTCAGTCATGCCTCCATTCAACGGCCTGATCCCGGGCCGCGCCAGACCCTGTCAGCACCCCCCTCCCCCGGGGTGTCCGCCTCCCTGCCGTCGCGGGCGCCTCCCTGCCCTCGGCGTCGCCGCCCTGTTCGAAACCAACCACCCTGCCGTTGCACCCTGCGTGTCAGCCTGTTGTGGGACAGCGGGGTGGTGGAGAGGATTGATGATGGATAACGATGATGTTCCGTTCCGGCCGTCTCGTTCGAGCAAGTTCACCCCGCAGCAGCGTTGGGCGTTGTTGTTGGAGTATGACCAGTGTCTGGAACGAGGGAGTCGGGTGGCGTTTTGTCGGCGAATCGGGGTGTCGTCGTACACGATGAACTCGTGGGTGCAGCAGCGGGCGGCTGGGTTGATCACGGAGCCTGACCCGGCTCGTTCGCGTGGGGATCGGAGGGGCGTGTTGACGTATGAGGAGCGGCAGGAGCTGGAACGGCTCCGCCGGCAGAATGAACGCCTCAAGGTGGAGTTGGAGCAGTCCAGAGCGGCTGCTGACATCTTGGGAAAAGCTGCCGCGTTCTTGGAGGGGTTGGCCAAGAACGCGGATCAGAACCAGACCCAACCGGAGCCTCCACCGGTGCCGGGCCGGCCGGCGTGGCTGGCCGATTCCGATACCTCGAGTTTGCCCTCGATACCGCCACGTCCCTCGAAGGGGTTGGGGTGAGCGTGGTCCAGGCATGTCGCTGGCTCGGGGTGTCGCGGTCCACGCTGTATCGGTATCGCAACCCGAACCCGGCTGGTGGGGTGGTGGTGCCGCACGCGGAGCGGAACTATCCCCAGCGGCTCGCCCCTGCCGAGACTGAAGCTGTCGTGGCTAGGTTGAACGCTGAGGACGTGGCCGACATGTCGATCAGGGAAGGGTTCTACCATCTGCTCGATCGCGGGGAGTACCTGTGCTCGCTGGCCACGATGCACCGGATCATGCGGCGAGCCGGGCAGTCCACCGATCGTCGTCGACAACGGACCCGGACCGGTGTCAGGGGCCGGCGTCATGCGCCACGCCTGCACGCGACCGCGCCCCGGCAGGTGTGGTGTTGGGACATCACCAACGTGCAGGGCCCGGGACGGATCTGGTTCAAGCTGTATGTCGCGATCGATCTGTACTCCCGCTACGTGGTCGCGCACCGGGTCGAACACCACGAACGGCCCGACCTGGCCAAAGACATGTTCCAAAAGGCGTTCACCGACCAACACTGCGTTCCTGCGGTCATCCACGCCGACAACGGCTCCCCGATGCGTGCCGGCACCCTCACCGACATGTTCAGGTTGTTGCACATCACCACGTCCCACTCCCGGCCCCGAGTGTCCAACGACAACCCGTTCGCTGAAGCCGTCTTCAAAACCGTGAAGTACGACCTCGCCTACCCCGGCCGGTTCGACACCATCGACCAGGCCCAAGCCTGGTTCACCGCCTTCTTCGACCACTACAACAACCACCATCACCACGCAGGCCTGGCCGGTCACACCCCCGCCCGCGTCCATGACGGCACCTGGCCCACCACCCACGACCTGTGGACCACCACCAAAACCGCTTACGCCGCCAAACACCCCACCCGCCACCCCAAACCCCCGAAAACCCCCACACCCCCAGACCACGTCTGGATCAACCAACCCCCAACCCAACTGTCCCAAACAGCTTGATTCATTCCGTGCAACAGCAGGGGGGAGCAACACGGACAGGGCGGCGCCCACAACAGCAGGGACGCCGGCGCACTCGAGACCGGAGTGTGCGTGTCGGCGCCCTCCGAGTCACTTCTCGAGCCACTTGGCGCACCCGAACCCCACGTGGCGCAGCGCGGCTCACGTGGAGGGCCTTGCACGGGCCGCCACGTGAGCTCCCCCGCGCCACGTGTCAAGGACGTGCGCCACGTGAACGTGAAATGCGCCAGGTGAACGTCGCGAGCGGGCGGACGTGGGGATACTGGGCCGATGCGTCTTTACCTCTCCTCCTACCAACTCGGTGACCACCCCGAGCGCCTCACCGGGCTGGTGCGTGGGGACGGACGCGGAGCGGTGATCATGAACGCGCTGGACGGACACGACGAGGACCGGCGTCGCCGGGACCTCTCCGCGCAGGTGGCCGCGCTGCGCTCGCTCGGCCTCGACGCCGTCGATCTGGACCTGCGGGTGACCCGGAGTGACGAGCTCGCCGCGCGGCTTGCCGGGGTCGACTTCGTGTGGGTGCGTGGCGGCAACGTGTTCACGCTGCGCATGGCGATGGCCCGCTCGGGCGCCGACGAGGCGCTCGTCCACGCGCTGGCAGACGACCGGCTCGTCTACGCCGGTTTCAGCGCCGGGCCCTGCGTGCTGGCGCCGTCGCTACGAGGCCTGGAGAAGTGCGACCCCGTCAGCGACTGCGAGCGTGCCTACAGCGAGGTGCGCTTCGACGGGCTGGGGATCCTCGATCGGCCCGTCGTGCCCCATCTCGACACGCCCACCCATCCCGAATCGGTGGTGCTGGGCGAGGTCGCCTCCGCCTACGCGCGCGCCGGCCAGCCGTTCTGGGGGTTGCGCGACGGGCAGGCTCTGGTCATGGACGGTGACGTGACGGAACTCGTGTGACCCGCGCCCCCCTGCCGTCGGCGTCGCCGCCCTGTTCGAAACCAACCCCCCTGCCGTTGCAACAGCAGGGGGGAGCAACACGGACAGGGCGGCATCCACAACGGCAGGGACGTGACGCCAACGGCAGGGCCGCGACGGCAACGGCAGGGACGCCGGCGCACTCGAGTCCGGAGTGTGCGTGTCGGCGCCCTCCGAGTCACTTCTCGAGCCACCTGGCGCAGCGCAACTCACGTGGCGCAGCGCGGCTCACGTGGAGGGCCTTGCACGGGCCGCCACGTGAGCTCCCCCGCGCCACGTGCCAGGGAACTGCGCCACGTGATCGTGCGACGCGCCCCGGTGGAGCGCGGGACAGCGTCAGCTCGCGCCGACCTCGATCGTGATGGCGAGGTCACCGGCACCCCAGCCTTCGCGGGAGATTCGGACGCCGCCGGCGCGGTACCGCCGCTCCACCGGAGCGATCCCGTCCGCCGGGAACACCACGCGGCCGTTCACCTCCACCCGGCGGACGCCGCAGCCGGGCTCGCCCACCCGGTAGAGGACGCGGGCGACTCGATCCCCCAGGGGCACGGTGGCCAGCAGCCCGTCCAGCGCCGCGGGCAGCACCGGATCCAGCTCCACACCGTCGGCCACCACCCGCACCCCGAGGAATCCCTCGGTCACCAGCCGGAGCACCAGCCCCGAGCCCGACGAGTACACCCGCCAGCCCCCCGCGAAACCGAACGTCGGGTCGAACAACCGCTCGGCCTCGTCCTGGGCCGCGTAGCGATCCGGGAACAGGGCGTCCACCGACGAGTGGTAGCAGTTCGACTGCATCGGCACCGCCCCGGGGACCGCCGCCCGCAACCCCTCCGGCAGCACCAGCTGCAGCGCGGCCCAGGCCCGTTCGGCGAGGCCGAGGCGCAACAGCGCCTCCACCCAGCGGATGTGCGCGTGCATGTACATCAGCCCGATCTCGCGGCCCCAGAACGACGCCGCCTCGGCGCGCAGGAACGTGTGGGTCTCGCCGCCGTGGTACTCCACCGGCCGGTCGAACAGGTAGATGCCGGTGGGCCCGTCGAGGTGTTCGTCGATCACGGCCAGGTGGGCCGAGGCCTCCTCGGGCGTCAACAACTCGTCGGCCAGCGCATGGATCATCTGCAGCGACCCGTGCCGCAGCCCGGTCCGGGTGTCCGCGGGGTGCACCAGCGGCTCCAGACCGTCGTCGCTCACCACCGCGTATCCACACAGCTCGCCGTCCACGACGAGCCGCTCGCGCAGCGCGTCGGCCGTGGCGGACGCCTGCACCGTCGCCTGCTCCACCGCAGGGTCGGACGCCCGCCCTGCGGCCCGCAGCCCGTCGGCCAGGGCGCGCAGTGCCTTGATCTCCAGCGTGGCGGTCCACGCCGACACCAGCGAGCGCGCCAACGCCGGGCTGGCCGGCTGCAGCGCGTCGTTCCAGTCGCCGTGCCCGTAGGCCGGCAGCCGCGGATCGGCGGAGCGTTCGCCCGCGAGGTGGCCCAGCGCCGCCTCGACGTGCGCGCGCACGCTGGACGCCGGCCGCAGCGCGTCGTCGGCCACCCAGCCGACCTCCTCGTCCAGGATCCCGCCGTCGCCGGTCGCCATCAGGTACTCCCCCAGCGCGAGCAGCGGCCAGTACACGACGTCGCCGTGGCTCTCCCGGTACCCCGGCCCGGCATGCTCGGGCAGGTACTGGAACCACTGCGGCCAGTCGCCGTCGTCCTGCTGCGCCGCGAACGTGGCGAGCAGCACGGCGCGCTGCACGTCCCACCGGCCGGTCGCCACGAACAGACCGACCGGGCCCTGGCACACGTCGCGCGTGCCCCACGCCCCGCCGGTGAACTGCTCCAGCCCACGCGGTGCCTGGTAGTGCACCAGCGCGTTGTCCGTGAACCAGGGGAGCATGCGATTCAACCGCTGGGCGCCGGCGTCGTCGGACGCCAGCGTGACGGTCGGCCACGCCGCACCGGTCTCCGCGGGGGCGTCCCGGTGGTCCGCTTCATCGTCGAACGCCACGGTGTGGGTGAGCGCGGTGGCCCTCTCCTCGGTGCGGATCACGTCGCCGCCACTCGCCCGGGCGAAGAGCCGCAGGTCGAGCGGGTCGCCCTCCGCCACCTCGATCGACACCGTCAACCCCGCCAGGCCCAGCTCCGAGCGCACCACCAGCAGCCGGCCGCCCCAGCGGTACCACCAGGTGCACCGCTCGTCCTCCACCGCCCACGCGCTGGGGACGCCCAACAGCCGCCAGTCGTCGCCGTCGCGCACGAAGATCCGGACGCCCTCGGCCTGGGTCAGCCCAAGGTAGCTGCGGCGCACCGACACCAGCGGCGCGGCGCACGCGTGCCCCACCGTCACCTGCGCGGCGAAGGTGCCCGCCATCCAGGCGGTGGAGGCGACCGTGAGGTCGGTGGGCATCGGGCCGGCCGCGACGCGCTGCACGTGCCCGTGCGGCCGCAGCACGGCGTGCTCCTTGGTTCCCCGCACCACGTGGCGGCGGCCCGACAGCGCCGCCCAGGGCCGGCCATTGGCGTCCGCCTCGAGCTCGGCACCCCCGGTCCAGGCCGCGAACTCCCCATCCGGCACGTCCTCGCCGTGCGCGAAGGTCACGGGGCTGAACAGCGTGGTCCCCACGGGTTCCTCGCCAGTGTCGAGGGGGTCGAGGGGGTCCGGCGTGTCGAGGGTGTCGAGGGCGTGGGGCGCGTCCCGTTCGTCCGTCCCCGCTCCCCCAGCCTCGGGCTCCGCCTCCCGCGGTGGCACAAACAGGGAGTCCACCAGCGCGGCGCGCACGGCGGGCAGGTCGGCGTCGGAGGAGCGCTCGGGATGGTCGGCCACCGCGAGGCCGCCGAAGCAGAGCGTCGTCGCCTCCCCCGGCGCCAGCGTGACCGGCTCGGTCTGCAGGCCGAGCAGCGTGTGCTCGTGCTGGAGCCGCTCGGCCGGCAGGTCGCGCGTGAGGTCGAGCCCGGTACCCGGCACGGCCCCCCGCAACTGGAGCGCATCGGTGCACCACCCCACCACGGGCACCGATGCCACCACCGCGAGCCAGGGGTGGACGGCGCCCGGCATGTTCTGTCGGACGGCCAGCGCGAACCCCTCGGCGTCGGTCAGCGGCGTGACGTCGAGGTACTGAGCCACGTAGTTCTCGCTGCGCTGCAGGGCGTCCAGCTCGGTGAGGGCGGCATCCACGGTCCACACGGCGTCCACCACGACGGGGTCGGCACCCCTGTTGACCAGGCCCACCACCCACCCGAACACCCCCGGGGCGGGCTGCCGCCAGGTCAGCGTCCAGGCCACGCCGCCGTGGTCGCCGGCCAGCATCACACCGTCGTCGCTGCGCCGGATCCGCCCCCCGCACGCCGGCCCGGTCAGCGGCAGCGGATCGGTGCCATCGTCGCGCCGCACCCGCAACCACACCTGGTGGGGGCCGGCCTCGTGCTCGCTGGCCGGGTACTGCACGAGGCTCAGGTCGTCGGCCGTGAGGGACGCCAGCGCCCCGGCCGGCGTGAACGACGCCCTGATCGTCGGAGCCCCGGTGGTCGGGGAGGGAATTTCGGGCAGCATGGCGGTCACCTCGTGGGGAGTCGGAGCCCGTGCCCGGCACGGAAGAGCGCGTGGGGGGTGTCGCCGGGGACGTCCTCGGCCGACGCCCGGACCTCGTCCATCGACGACGGGAGGTCGATCGGCAGGCGGCCCTCCGGCGGCACCCGCCCGGTGACGGCATCGAGCCAGGCGGCGTCGGAGACGCCGAACGTCACGGTCAGGGAGTCCGCCACGGCGAGCAGCGGGGTGCAGACCGCCGGGCGGTCGGCGGACACGTCCACCACGAGGGGGCAGTGGGCGGCGATCCGGCCGAGCCGGTGGGCCAGGCCGGGCGGGAAGTCGAGGCTCCCCGCGCGGAACCACTGCTCCAGGAACAGGTCGGACCGCGGCTCGAACGGCGCCCGGAGCCGGACGAGGGCGACGTCGGCGTCCTCGGGTCGCTCGACGACCGTGACGTGCCCGGCCGCCGCCGCGGCGTCCAACCCCTCGCAGTACGCCCGCACCCCGGCGCGCAGCGGCAGCGCGTCGCCCACGGCGGCCAGCACCACCGAGCGCGCCTGGGTCCGCAGCCCCATGGCCACGGCGTCCGGGGCCCCGACGAGGCTCGGGGCCGCGTCGACGTCGACGAACGGGTCGTCGAACAGGCCGAGCGCGAACTTCACCCGCAGCAACCGCCGGGCGGACGCCTCCAGGCGCTCGCGCGTGACGCGTCCCTCGGCCAGCAGGGCGAGCAACAGGTCGGTGCACTCCTCACCGCCGAACTGGTCGATGCCGGCGTCCAGCAGGCGCAGCATGCGCTCGGCGGGGTCGAGGTGCTCGACGCCCCAGGCGCGGGCGGGCAGCACCTGATCGCCCACGTGGTTGTCGTTGACGAGCTCCCAGTCGCTCAGGATGACGCCGTCGTACCCCAGCTGCTCGCGCAGCAACCCGGTGAGGATCTGCCGGTTGTAGCCGAAGCCGACCTCCTCGATCGCCTCGTCGTCGATGCTCAGCCCGACCGGACGCCCGTAGTACGGCATGATCGCCGCCGTCCCCGCCGCGATGGCGGCGCGGAAGGGCTCGAGGTGATCGACGAACCGGCCGCCGGGGTACACCTGGTCGCGGCCGTAGGGGAAGTGGGCGTCCTCACCGCCGGCCTGCGGGCCGCCGCCGGGGAAGTGCTTGGTGGTCGCGCTGACCGAGTCGGGCCCCAGTGCGTCCCCCTGCAGTCCCCGGACGGCTGCGCGGGTGAAGGCGGTGGCACGGCCGGAGTCCTGGCCGAACGTCTCGCGCTGCCGGCCCCAGCGCGGCTCGGTCGCCACGTCCGCCGTCGGGTGCAGGGCGGCGCGGATGCCGACCGCGACGTACTCGCGCCGGACGACGTCGTTGTAGGCGCCGATGAGCTCGAGGTCGTCCAGCGCCGCCAGCCCCATCGGGTCGGGCCACTGGGAGAAGAACACCGACGCCCACGACGTGCCCGCGTTCTGGGCCGCCGCGTGCCGGGGGTCGGTGGAGATGGTCACCGGAATCGAGTGGGGCTGCTCGCAGGCCAGCTCCTGCAGCCGGTTGCTCCACGCCGCCGCCGTGCGCGCGTCGGCCAGCGCGTGCACGTTGAAGTGGTTCATCGCCTTGCCCACGACGACGTCGCGGGTGGCCGACTTGGCGATGCGTCCGGGGCCCTCCAGCAGGGAGCCATCAGGCCCGCACTCGATGACGGTGTGGAACAGGAGGCCGACCAGTTCCTCAGCGCTGAGGCGCGGCAGGAGGTCGTCCACCCGCTCCTCGATGCCAAGCGACGGATCCTCGAAGGGATCCATGCGCCCGTTGTGGTTCAGGTCACGCCAGGCGGGCGTGGCGGTTCCGGTCGGCCTCGCGCTCACCTCAGGCCTCCGCGCTGAACGACTCGAGGCCGATCACGGGGCGCAGCGCCTGCTCCACCTCGGTGGTGGCGAACCAGCGCCGCATGCCGTCGGGCCGGATCACGTTGCCCAGGGCCCCCATGATCATCGACTGGTCGAGCGACAGGTGCCGGTGGGCCACCTGGCCGCTGCGCACGGCGACGGCATCGTGGAAGCCGCCGGGGCCGTAGGCGTCGAAGTTCGCCTCCAACCGCGTGAGGTTGTCGATGGCGGCGTCCCGCTCGTACATCATGGCAAGGAAGGCGGCATGGGGCGTCACCACCCCGTCGCCGTACGCCGTGGGCGGGTTGCGCCAGTCGTAGTTGGTGCGCTCCTGGTCGGAGAAGTAGCCGTCCGGGTTCAGGCCGAGGGCGTCGACGCCGTACTCGCGGTACCCGCCGGCGGGGTTCGAGCACGGCGAGAAGCCCCAGTAGCCGTAGCGGGCGTCGTCCAGACCGTGCTCGCGCTGGGCCCGCACGTGCAGCGGATGGTTCTGGCCCCAGCTGTTCGGCGCCCAGGCCGCCTCGGGCACGAACAGATCCGGCATGAGCTCCTCGAACATCGAGCCGCCCCAACCGGGCACCACGTGCATGCCGCGGTAGGTGTAGGCCCCCTCGTAGACGGGGATGCCCACGTACTCCTCCCGCTGCCCGACCGGGGGCATCTCCTGCCAGTCCCAGTCCGGCGGGAAGGTGCGGAAGGTGGCGAAGTAGGCCTCGGGCGGGATCTGGCCCCGGATGATGCCGAGGTAGTTCACCATGCGCGCCTCGGAGATCGCCGTGTCGTAGTGGTGGCCCACGTGGTACCACAGATCGGGACCCTCACCGGTCGTCGGCGGCAGCAGGCCGGCGTCCGAGCGGCCGGGATCCTCCACCCAGAAACCGCCATAGTTGGCACCGCCGGGCCGCCACCAGCCCCGGTCGTAGAAGATGTCCCACCGCATGGCGTCGTACAGGCGCAGCGCCGCCTTGCGGTTCGACGAATCGGCCTGGGCGACCAGGTAGAGCGCCGCCCCGAGCCACCCCATGTCCACGCTGGAGACGAAGGGGTGCACCGCGTTGCCGTCGTCGGGCCAGACGCGCAGGACGTCGCCGGTCGCCTCGTCGTACCAGTTGAAGAACATGCCGCTGGGCTCGTGCTTCTCCATCCGATCCAGCGTCGCGAGCGTGCGCGCGATCCGCCGACGACACTCACCGGGGTTGATGATGCGCAGGTCGCGGGCCACGACGCAGCTCCACAGGTACCCGCCGATGTTGGTCGGCGAGGTGTAGCCGCTGCGCGTCGTCAGGTCGGCGTCGATGTTGTCGGCCACCAACCCGGTGCTCTCGTCGGCCATGGCGGCGATCGAGGTCCAGGTGTCGGACGCCCACCGCATCAGCTGGGCGTCGTGGCGGCCCGGACGGCCACGGCCCCCGGGGTTGGCGGACGCCGGCGTCGCGCCGAGCGCCATGGCTGCGCCCGCGCCGGCGGCGGCGCCGAGCAGGGTGCGGCGGGTGAGGTGTGCACTCATGTCTGTCTCCTTTGATGTGACTGCGTGCGAAAGGACTGCATCACTTGATGCCGGTGCTGGCGATGCCCTCGATGAAGAAGCGCTGGAAGAAGAGGAACACCAGCAGGATCGGCAGGACCACGACGCACGCACCCGCGAGGAGCAGGCCGTAGTCCGTCTGGTTCTGCCCCGTCGACACCAACGCCAGCGCGACGGGCAGGGTGTAGGTGCGCTCGGTGGCGGCGACCACCAACGGCCACAGGAAGTTGTTCCAGGACGCGAGGAACGTGAGGATCCCCAGGGTCGCCATGGCCGGGCCGGCCAGGGGCAGGAAGATCCGCAAGAAGATCCCGAGCTCGCTCGCCCCGTCGATGCGGCCGGCCTCCAGCAGGTCGCGCGGCAGGCCGAGGAAGAACTGCCGCATGAGGAAGACGCCGAACGGCCCCACCAGGAACGGCAGGATCAGCGCGGCCAGGGTGTCGGCCAGGCCGAGGTTCACCACGAGCACGAACTGGGGGATGAACACGACCAGGCCCGGAATCATCAGGGTGCCCATCACGGCGCCGAAGATGATCTTCTTTCCCGGGAAATTGAGGTGGGCCAGGGCGTAGCCGAGCATTGAGCAGAACAGCAGGTTGCCCGCCGTCACGCACACCGCCACGAAGGTGGAGTTGAAGAAGTAGCGGCCGAACGACAGCCGGTCGAACAGGCGGGTGAAATTGTCGAGCGAGGGATTCTCGGGCAGCCACGTGGGCGGCACCTGGAGGAGTTCCGCCTGGGACTTGAGGCTGCCGAGAACCATCCAGATGAAGGGCGTCATGACGATCAGCAACAAGATCGTCAGCACGACGTAGAGCCAGGCTCGGGCACGGGTGCGCTGCATCATGACTCCCGGGTGATGCGGAACTGGATGATCGTCACGACCACGATCACGAGGAACGTGAGGTACGCCATCGCGCCGGCCAGGCCGTAGTTGCCGAAGCCGAACTGCTGGTAGGTGTACATGGACGCCGACAGCGTCGAGTTGAGCGGGCCGCCCTGGGTCATCACGAACGGCTCCTCGAAGAACTGCAGATAGCCGATCGTGGTGGTGACCATGACGAACAACAAGGTGGGCCGCAGGATCGGCAGGGTCACGTTGAGGAAGCGGCGCCACGGGGACGCCCCGTCCAGCATCGCCGCCTCGTGCAGCGACCACGGCACCGCCTGCAGGCCGGCCAGGAAGATGATCATGCTGGTGCCGAAGTTGCGCCACACCGCCATGACGATGAGGGACAGCAGCGACGTGCGGGTGTCGCCGAGCCAGTTCGGCCCGTCGAGGCCCACCCAGGCCAGCACGTTGTTGACCAGCCCGCGATCGGGTTCGAGCAGGAACCGCCACACGACGGCGACGGCGACGATGCTCGTGACGACCGGGGTGTAGAAGCCCATGCGGAACACGCTGCGGAAGCGGGTGATGCCCTTGTCGAGCGCCACGGCGGCGGCCAGACCGGCGGCCATGGTGAGGGGGACGCCGACCACCACGAAGATCGCGGTGTTGAGCGCGGCCCGGCGAAACACCGGGTCGCTGAGCGCCTGGGCGTAGTTGTCGAAGGCGACGAAGTTCACCGCGAAGGGCGTCCTGATGTCGGTGATCCGGGTGTCGGTGAAGCTCATGAACATCGACTGGAGCACCGGCCACACGGTGAAGACCGCGAAGAGCAGCAGGAACGGTGTCGCGAGCAGGAGGCCCGCCCGGGCCTCGCTCGCGTTCCGCCGGGTGACGGAACGCGAGCGAGGCTTGCGCGGGGCCCCCGCGGCTGCGGGAGCGGAGGCGGCCATTCCGATCAGCCCATGCCGATCGAGGTGGCTTCCTGCTGCAGGGCGGACAGGCCTGCGGCGGCGTCCGACCCCGTGATCGTGACGCGCTCGACCTCGGCATCGAAGGCGTTCGCGACCTGCTCCCACGTCTGGATCGCCGGCGGCGCGTAGGCCGTCTCGAGCTGCGCGCCGAACGTGGCGAGCTTCTCATCGGACTGCAGGGCGGCGTCGTCCCAAGCGGACTGGACCGACGGCAGGTCCGAGGTCATGTCGAACCACTCGATCTGGGTCTCCTCCTGGGTGAGGTAGTCGACCAGCTTCCAGGCCGCGTCCCGGTTCTCGCTCGCGCTGAACACTGCGAGGTTGGAACCGCCGATGAAGGACGCGTTCGTCACCTTGGTCGGCATCTCAGCCACCGCGTACTGGTCGGCGAAGCCCTCGCCGCCGAGGTTCTCGACCGAGGACATCATCCACGGCCCGGAGATGAACATCGGCACGGCGCCGGAGACGAAGTCGGCCTCCGTGGTGCCGGACGTGGGTGCGGTGTTGGCCAGCCCTTCGGTGAAGAACGACTGGTAGTACTGCAGCGCCTCGACGTTCTCCGGGGTGTCGAACGTGAACGCCGTCTGGTCGTCGTTCACGACCTGGCCACCGTTGGACCACATGAGCGGCAGCACCGTCTGCCACGAGCCGGTGCCACCGGGCAGCAGGCTGATGGGCCAGCGGACGCCCTCGGCGCCCTTCATCGCGGTGGCCATGGCCTTCAGGTCGTCCCAGGTGGCGGGCGCCTCGGTGATGCCGGCGGCCTCGGCGATGTCGGTGCGGTAGTAGAGGAGCCGCGTCTCGACGTACCACGGCACGGCGTAGGAGGTGCCGTCGACCTCGGTGGTGCTCTGGGCACCCTCGAAGAACATGCTGGGGTCGATCAGGTCGGGCGTCGGGTCGAGGGCGTTGAGGCCCACGAACTCGCCCATCCAGGTGGTGCCGACCTGGGCGACGTCCGGCGTGGTGCCGGCGGCGATGGCCGCGGTGAAGCGGTCGTGCGCCGAATCCCACGGCACCGCCGTCACGTTGACCGTCACGTCCGGGTTCTCCGCCTTGAATCCCTCGACCAGACCGGGCAGCTCCTCGCCCTCGACGCCCATGGCCCAGACGGTGAGCGTGCCGGTGGCCGCCCCCTCCGTGACCTCCTGGGCCGGCGCCTGGTCGCCCGGGGTCGTCTCGGCGCGGCCGCAGGCGGCCGTCCCGAACAGGGCCAGGGCCACGGTGAGCCCGACGAGGGCCCGCTTGCGTGTTTTCATGGTGTTCTCGCTCCCTTGCTGTGGTTGCTTCGTTGCTGCAGAGGTGGGTGGTTCGCGGTGATGCATCCGCACGACTGGCGGTGCACCAGGACGGTGTCGAGCACCGTCTTCTCCGGGACGGGTTGCCCCTGGAGGAGTTGGTGGAGGTGTTCGGCGGCCAACCCGCCGAGTTCGGTGAGGGGCTGGGCCACGGTGGTGAGCCCGGGCCGGAGGTAGCGGGAGACGCGGATGTCGTCCCACCCGACCACGGCCACGTCATCCGGGACGGCGACGCCCAACTCTTGCAACTCGTGGACGAGGGCCACCGCGATCTCGTCGTTGCCGCAGACGAGGGCGTCGTAAGGGAGGTCCTCCTCGACGAGCTGCCGGGCCAGGGCGCGCCCGGCAGGTTCGTCCATGGGCACGGTGATCGGTTCGGGCACGGCGAGCCCGGCGGCGGTGAGGGCGCGTCCAAAGCCCCGGTGGCGGGCCTCGATGTCGGAGCCCGGGTCGACAGGGCCGACGAAGGCGAGCCGGCGGCGTCCGAGCTCGAGAAGATGAGCGGTGAGCTGCTGGCTCGGCCCGGCCGATTCGGCGTAGATGGACGTGATGCCGGGCATGTGCGTGCGCGCGACGGTCAGCGTCGGACGCGTGCGCGCCACCTCCGCGACGAGCTCGTCCGAGGCGGCACTCTTGGCCAGGAACGCGAGCCCGTCGCACTGCCCCACCAGGCGCCGGACCGCCCCCGACATCGCCGCGTGGTGATTGGCCTGCAGCACGACGACGGAGAGATCCAACTCAGAGGCGCGCATCTCGAAACCCACGGCGAGCTCGGCGTAGTAGGTGCCCTCGATGTGGGGCAGCACCATGCCCAGCGTGCGATACCCCTGGCCGGCGAGCACCTGGGCGGCCATGCGGGGCACGTAGTTCAGGTGGGACGCCGCCCGCTCCACGCGCTGCCGGGTCGCCTCGGGAATGCGTCGATCACCACGCAGGGCCCGCGAGACGGTGGACGCCGACACGCCCGCCCTCTCGGCCACGTGGTAGATGTTCGACGACACGGGTCTCCTTCGACTCCTTCCGCCGGTCGGCCTTCGTCGGCCGAGGCAGCGGAATCCATCAAGCTGTCCTGGTCTTGCTGGTTGTTCCGGGTCTTGCTGGTTGTTCCGGGTCTTGCTGTTCGAAACCCACCCCCCTGCCGTTGCAACAGCAGGGAGGAGCAGCGCGGACAGGGCGGCGTCCACAACAACAGGGACGCGACGGCAACGGCAGGGAGGCGTCAGCATCAGCAGGGGGGCGGCCACAACGGCGGGGGCGCCGGTGCACTCGAGACCGAAGTGTGCGTGTCGGCACCCTTCCGAGACGGGCCGCCCTCGGGGACGCCGTCAAACGGCGCCGACAACGGGGCTTCCCACCCACTTGGTGTCGTGAGACAGGACGCCGCACCCCCACTTCGCGCCATGCAGCTCACCTGGCGCACCCCAACTCCACCTGGCGCCGTACTGCTCACCTGGCGCACCCCAACTCCACGTGGCGCCGTGCTGCTCACTTGGCGCACCCCAACTCCACCTGGCGCAGTGCCACTCACCTGGGGGCCCGTGCAAGACCCTCCACGTGAGCTCCATTGCGCCACGTCATCGCCAGCTGCGCCACGTGAGGTCCACTGCGCCACGTCATCGCCAGCTGCGCCACGTGAGCTCCACTGCGCCACGTGGTCGCCAGCTGCGCCACGTGAGCCCCGCCCCCCACTCAGCCCAACTGGGCGGCGTCCGAAGCGGCGCAGGTCAGACCAGACCCATCAGCTCCGGCAGCCACATCGACAGTCCGGGAGCGAACACCACCAGGAAGAGCCCGACCACCAGGGCCGCGAAGTACGGCAGCAGCTGGCGCACCACGGGCTCCACCGCGATGTCGCCAACGCGGGCCCCGACGAACAGCACCGTGCCCACCGGTGGGGTGATGGTGCCGAGGCACAGGTTGAACACCATCATCATGCCGAAGTGGACGGGGTGGATCCCGAGCTCGGAGACGATCGGCAGGAAGATGGGTCCGAAGATCAGGATCGCCGGGGTCGGATCCATGAACGTGCCGAGGATCAGCAGGATCACCATGATCAGGATCAGGATGACCGTCGGGTTGTCGGTCAGGCCCAGGATGCCGTTTGCGACCCCCTCGGGAATCTTCGAGTAGCTCATCACCCAGCTCATGATCGAGCTGACGCCGATGAGCAGCATGACGATGGTCGTGGTGCGGGTGGCGTCCAGGATGATGGCCGGCAGGTCAGCCAGCGTGATCTCGCGGTAGAGGAAGCCCAGCACCAGCGAGTACAGCACCGCGATCACGGCGGACTCCGTCGGGGTGAACACGCCCGTCAAAATGCCGCCGATCACGATCACGATCATCAGCAGCGACGGGACGGCCCGCCACAGCGCCCGCAGCGCGACCGCGAGGGTCAGCTTCTCGTGGCTCTTCGCGGCGCGCAGCTCCGGCTTGCGGAACACGTACCACCCCACCACCGCCAAGCAGGCGAACATCCAGACGATGCCCGGCCCGTAGCCGCCCATGAACAACGCGGCGATGGAGGTGGACGACACCAGCGAGTACACGATCAGCGTGTTCGACGGCGGGATCAGCATGCCCGACGGGGCGGACGCCACGGTGGTCGCGGTCGCGAACGGACGCGAGTAGCCGTCGGCCTCCATGCGGGGGATCATCACCTTGCCGACCGCCGCGCACGACGCGACCGCCGCCCCCGACACCGACCCGAACAACGCGTTCGACACGACGGTCGTGGCCGCGAGGCCGCCGGGCATCTTGCCCACCAGCACCTTCGCCGCGTCGATCAGGCGCCCGGCGATGCCGCCGGAGTTCATCAGCGATCCGGCCAGGATGAAGAAGGGGATCGCCAGCAACGTGAACGAGTTGATGCCGGTGAACATCTGCAGGCTGCCGACGAACACGGCGCTCTCGGCGCCCAGCACGGCGGCCAGCGCAAGGAAGCTCGACAGCCCGACCGACACCGAGATCGGGACGCCGAGGGCCAGGGTGACGACGATGCAGACGACGAGGATGATCCCCGCGAGCAGGGCGGCGGACATGTCAGTTCTCCTTCGGCGCTGCGGTGGCTCCGGACGCGTCGCGGGGCGTCCCACGTCCGCCTCGGCCGGGGCCGGTCACCGGCCCCGGATGGTGAGGGTCCTCCCGGGGTGGGGCGGGGGCGATCGACGGCTCGTCCAGATCCTCGATGCCGCGGACGCTGCCCTCCGGATCGACCGGCTCCGGCTCCAACTCGCGCCCGGAGAACAGCTCCACCAGGTAGTAGACCGCGTAGAACACGACCAGGACGCCGGCGGCCGGCAGCGCGATCAACATCTGGCCGACCGTGAAGGGCAGGCCCGAGACGTTCTGGTCCCACGTGATGCCGACGGCCCGCAGCCCACCCCAGACGAACACGAAGATCCCCAGGGCCAGCGTGCAGAGCTGGACGAAGATGTCGACGCCGCGGCGTCCGGAGCGGCCGAACCGGTTGATGATGAACGTGATCGCGATGTGGCCGCGCTCCCCGAACACGTAGGCGGAGCCGAACAGCGCCAGCCACACGAAGATGTACTGCGCGGCGACCGCCGACCAGGTCGAGGGCGAGGCGAGCACCTGGCGGGTGAACACCTGCCAGCTCACCACCGCCACGAGCGCGGTGAACAGGGCGATGCAGAACCACCCCAACACCGTGTCGAGCGCGCGCTTCACTGCTTCCATCTCAGGCCTCCTGCCGGATGCGTTCGTACAGACTGCGGGCGACGTCGCTGGTCAGGTAGCGCTCGGCCACGGGCTGCAGACGCTCGACGAACGGCGTGCGGTCGATCTCGTGGATCGTGACGCCCTCGGCGAGCATCTGCTCGGTCGCCGCCGCGGTCTCGTCCTTCCACAGCTGGGTGTGATTCGCGGATGCCCGCAGCCACGACGCCCGGAAGGCCTCGGCGTCCGCCGGCCGCATGCCGGCCAGCAGGCCGCTGTGCACGACGATGAAGTCGAGCCCCACCTGATGGGCGGTCAGCGTGTAGTGCCGCGCCACCTCGAGGTGGCGTTGGGTGACGTAGGAGACCTCGTTGTTCTCCGCGCCGTCGAGGATGCCGGACTGCAGGGCCGTGTACACCTCTCCGTAGGGCATCGGCGTCGCCGCGCCGCCCATCGCGTTGATCATGTCGATCGCCACGTCGGACTCCTGCACGCGAATCCGCATGCCGGAAAGCTGCTCGGGCGTCTCGACGGGGGCAGTCGTGTACAGGTTGCGCGCGCCCTGGGTGAACATGCCGACCACCGTGATGCCGTGCGACTCCTCCAGGGAGGAGTACAGCTCGCCCATGATCGCGAGGTTGTTGGTGACGGCGACCTGGTGATCGATGCCGTCGAAGACGCCCGGCAGGTTCATCGTGCGGTAGTCGGGGTTCAGATTCTCCAGGGCGGTGCCGGAGATCACGGCCATGTCGACCGCGCCGTCGCCCACCAGCATCACCACCTCCTGCTGGCCGCCCAGGGTGGCGTTGGCGTACACGTCGATCCCCCACCGCTCACCCGTGACCGCCGCCAGGTCGTCGTTCCACGCGTTGAGCGCGGCGTATGACGGGTGGTCCGTGGTCTGGTTGAGGGAGAAGATCATCACCTTCCCCTCCTCCGGGGAGCCGATGAGGGGCGTGCACCCCGCCAGCCCCGCGGCGGCTCCGGCCCCGCCGGCGAGGGCCAGGAACGTGCGTCTGTCCACGTGAGACTCCTTCGTCTGGTCCCTCGGCCCCACCCGGGCGGACGCCCTCGGCGTCGCCCCTCGCGGTGCGGGGCGGGGGAGACGCGGAACGTCGATGTGCGGGCGGGTTCGCCGTGGGAACGGCCTTGTTGCCCCCCGATCCTAGGCGCATCGGCGCCACCGCGCGGGCGTTCGGCGTAGTTGGAGGCCCCTTCAGTCGGACGCCAGCCCCGACGGCCGGATCGACAGGGTGTCCACCGACGCGGACGCCTCGGACGCCAGCACGCCGGCGACAGCGTCGGCGACGGCCTGGGGGGTGAGGTAGTCCTCGGCGCGGTACGTCTCGCCCTCGGCCTCGCGCAGCGCCACCTGCATGTCGGTCGCGACCCGGCCGGGGTGCACCGACGTCACCCGGATCCGGCCCCGCTCGTCGGCGCGCAGGGCGTCCGCGAACGCCCGCACCGCGAACTTGGACGCCGCATAGACCCCCGAGCCCGCCCCGGCGTTGAACCCCGAACCGGAGTTGATCACGACGACGTGGCCGCGCGCCGCCCGCAGCGCCCCGAGCAGTTCCCCGGTCAGGTGGGCGACGGCCACGACGTTGACCTCCAGGACGCGGCGCCACTCCTCCCGGGACGCCTCAGCCACCGGCCCGTACGCGAGCACCCCGGCGCTGTGGACGACGGCGTCCAGCCGGTCGATGCCCGCCGCGGCGGCGGCCGTGGCGTCGGCGTCCGCCAGATCGGCGACGAAACCGGCGGCGTCCGGGCACTCCGCGGCCACCTCGGCGACCACCCGGGCGACGGCGTCGGCGTCCGTGCCGCCGACCAGCACCCGCCAGCCCGGCGCCAGGGCGGCGACGATGGCGCGGCCGATGCCGCGCGTCCCACCGGTGACCAGGACGGTGCGCCGCCCCGCTGCCGGCGCCGTCACCGCCGCCGACCCGTGCCGAAGATCGACCGGGTGATCTCGCGCGCGGCCGTCCGGGCCATCTGGCGCACCATCGTGTTGGACGTGATCTGCTCGAACAGCGACTTCTCCTGCCGCCGCGAGCGCGGGGCGGCACGTTCGGCCGTCCGATCGGCTGCCCGCTCCGCGGCGTCCGCCCTTTCCTGCTCCTGCCGGCGGGTCCGCTCCTCCTCCTCGCGCCGCGCGGCCTGGGCGCCGGCGTCGAGCCGGGCCTTCAGCACCTCGTAGGCCGATTCGCGGTCGACCGCGGTGCCGTAGGTGGCCTGGAGCGGTGACGCGGCGACGGCGGCCGCCATGGTCGCGGCCTCCCACGGCTGCATGGACGCCTGGGGTGCGCGCATGCGCGTCCAGGCCACGGGCGTGGGCGCGCCGTCGGGGTTGAGCACGGTGATGATGGCCTCGCCGATGCCGAGAGCCTGAAGGCGCTCGGCGAGGTCGTACTCCGTCTTCGGGTAGGTGTTCACCGTGGCCCGCAGCGCCTTCGCGTCGTTGGGCGTGTGGGCCCGCAGCTGGTGCTGGACGCGACTGCCCAGCTGCGCGAGCACCGTCTCGGGCACGTCGCGCGGCGTCTGGGTGACGAAGAACACCCCGACGCCCTTGGAGCGGATGAGGCGCACCGTCTGCTCGACCGAGGCGCGGAACGCCTTGGACGCGTCGGCGAACAGCAGGTGCGCCTCGTCGAAGAAGAACACCAGCTTGGGCCGGTCGAGGTCGCCGGCCTCGGGCAGCTCCTGGTAGAGCTCCGCGAGCAGGTACATGAGAAACGTCGAGAACAGCGCGGGCCGGCTCGCCAGGTCGGGCAGCTCGAGCAGGGAGATGAGCCCGCGGCCGTCCGCGTCGACGCGCAGCAGGTCGGCGGTGTCGAACTCCGGCTCGCCGAAGAACGTGTCGCCGCCCTGGGCCGCGAGCGCGCTGAGCTGGCGCTGGATCACCCCGACCGTCGCCTTGCTCACCCCGCCCAGGCCCGAGAGCTCCTGCTTGCCCTCCGGGGAAGTGAGGAACGCCAGCAGCTCGCCGAGGTCCTTGAGGTCGAGCAGGAGGAGCCGCTGGGTGTCGGCGTAGTGGAACACCAGGCTGAGCGTGCTCTCCTGGGTGTCGTTGAGCCCCAGCACCTTGCTCAGCAACAAGGGGCCGAACGAGCTGACCGTGGCGCGCAGCGGGATGCCGACGCCCTCGCCACCGAGGGCGTAGAACTCGACCGGGCATGCCTGGGGGGTGAAGTCCTGCCCGATCGCCTGCGTCCGGGCGAGCAGCTTCTCCGAGGTCTCCCCCGGCGCCGCGAGGCCGGACAGGTCGCCCTTGATGTCGGCGGCGAACACCGGGACGCCGGCCGCGCTGATCTGCTCGGCCATCAGCTGCAGGGTCTTGGTCTTGCCCGTGCCGGTGGCGCCCGCCACCAGGCCGTGGCGGTTCAACATCGACAGTGACAACCGGATGGGCACGTCGGGCACCGGGGCGCCGTCGTCGACGAGCACCCCGAGCTCGACGGACGGGGTGTCGAACGTGTAACCGGCCCGGATGGCCTCGAGGGCGTCACTCATGGCCCAAGGGTAACGCCGCGCATGGGCCTAGACTGTCAGGCGTGATCTTCAAGCGCGTGGGTGAGGAGCGCCCCTACCCCGACCACGGGTACACCCACCGGCAGTGGGCCCAGATCGCGCCCCAACAGGTGCGGCTCGACCAGCTCGTCACCACCAAGCGGTGGCTCGACCTGGAGGCCCTCCTGGAGGAGGACTCGACCTTCTACGGCGACTTGTTCGCCCACGTGGTGGCCTGGCAGGGCGACCTCTATCTCGAGGATGGCCTCCACCGCACCCTGCGCGCCGCGCTGCAGCAGCGCCAGTCGGTGCACGCCCGCGTCCTCGAACTCGCCTAAGCTGGCCCGACGCGACGCCGAGGGGAGACCGAATGGACGCGCAGACCGTGGTGCGGGCACTGAAGACGCCCGTCACGCTGCTGCTGCTCGTCGCGTTCGTCGCGTGGGCGGCCAGCTGGGCGTGGGACGCCGTGCGCGAGCCCATCGAAGAACGTGCGCTGCCCGCCTGCGTGGTGACCAACGTCGGCCCCGAGCTGACGCCCGATCGCGTCTACGTGCAGGTGTTGAACGGGACGCCGACCAGCGGCCTGGCCCGCCGCCTCGCCGCCCTGCTGCGCGCCGACGGCTTCAACGTCTACCGCACCACGAACGCCCCCACCACCGACCATGAGGTCTCCGAGGTGGTCGGCAGCTCCGAGCAGGCCCCCGAGGTGGTGCTCGTGCGGCAGGCGTTCACCGACATCCCGTTCCGCGCCGATGGTCGCGACAACGCCACCGTGGACGTCATCATCGGCGCCCAACAGCCCGTGGCCGCGACGGGCGTCACGTTCAGCGCGCCGCTGCCCGACGAGCAGGCATGCCTCGCCCAGATCACGGTGGTGAACAGCGAGGGCTGACGTGGTGGGGTCAGTCCCCGTCGTCCCACTCCTCCGCCCACCGGGCCAGCCGGCCGCCGCGTCCGATGGCGCCGAACAGGTGCTCGACGGCGTCCCGCTGCCGCGCCGGCACCACCACCATGAGTTCGTCCCCCTCGCAGATCCGGTCGAGCGGCACCGGGGAGATGGGGCGTCCGTCGCGCATGATCACGGCGACGACGGTGAACTTCGGCAGCCCCAGTTCCTTGATGGTGACGCCGTGCAGCCGCGAGGCCTCCGGCACACGGATCGTCATGAAATCGGCCTGCGCGCGGTCGAGCGGGGCGACCTCGACCTCGATGTCGGCGCCGGAGTCGTCCCCGGTGATGCCGAGCACGCGGGCGACCCACGGCAGGCTGGGCGCCTGGAGCAACGTGAAGACGACGACGAAGACCAGCACCTCCTCGAAGATCGTCTCGGCGCCGGGTGCGCCGGCGGCCAGCGGGACGGTGGCCATGATGATCGGCACCGCACCGCGCAGCCCGGCCCAGGCGATGAACGCCTGCTCGCGCCACGGCACCTTGAACCACGTCGCGCAGACGGCCACCGAGATCGGCCGCACCACGAAGGTGAGCACCGTGCCGATCAGCAGCCCCTCGCCCACCATCCGCCAGGTCAGCCGTTCGGGGCTGGCGAGCATGCCCAGCATGACGAACAGGCCGATCTGCGCGATCCAGCCCACACCCTCGGCGAACGACCGGGTGGCGTTGCGGTGTGGCAGGTGGCCGTTGCCGAGCAGCACGGCGGCGACGTAGACCGCCGCGAATCCCGACACGTGCGCCACCACGCCCAAGCCGTACGCGAGCACGACGACGGCCATGATCGTCAGGGGGTACAGCCCGGACGCCGGCAGCGCCACCGAGCGCAGCAGCCGGACGCCGAGGTAGCCGATCACCGCCCCGAACGCGATGCCCCCGGCCAGCTCCAGGATGATGGTGCCGGCGAGGGCCGCCGGGCCGGCCTCGGGCAATTCGCCGAGCGACCACGCGGTCGCCGCCGCCACGAGCAGGACGATGGGGGCGTCGTTGAGGCCCGACTCCCCCTCCAGCACCGCGCGCACCCGCGCCGGGAGGGGCAGCCCGCGCAGCACGGAGAACACCGCCGCCGAGTCGGTGGGCGCCGTGATGGCGCCGATCAGCACGGCGTTTGGCCAGTCGATCCCCAGGGCGCGGTGACAGAACAGGGCCACCAGCCCGATGGAGGTGCCGACCCCAACCGTGGCGAGCAGGCCTGCCACGGTCAGCGAGCCGCGGATGTCGACCCAGCGGGTCGTCAACCCGCCCTCGGCCAGGATGAACACCAGGGCGGCGAAGCCGAGGGCGTGGGCGAGGCCGGCGTCGGTCATGCGGACGCCGACCACCTCCAGGGCGATGCCGAGCCCGAGGAACAACAGCAGCGACGGCAACCCGAGGCGCGAGCCCAGCCGGGCGGCGAGCGCCGCGGCGACGACCACGGCGGCTCCGAAGAGCAACATGTCGTCCAGGCTCATCGCGACCCTCCTTGGGCGGAGGATATCGGTGCCGTGTGACAGTCCGGCGACGACGGGCGCCGGCGTCGGCCCATCGAGGTCGAGGGGCAACGGGTCGGACGGTGAGAGGCGAAAGGCCCTGAAACCCGGTCTGACCTGCGGCTTCAGGGCCTTCACCCGTGGCGGTGGCGGTGGGATTTGAACCCACGGTGGGCAGAACCCACACGCGCTTTCGAGGCGCGCTCCTTCGGCCGCTCGGACACGCCACCGCGGAAAAGGCTAGCGCGCGATCCCCGGTGGGGGCCAATCGGGCAGGCGTGGGGGCCGGCGAGACCGACGCCGCCCACGTCTCCCGTCGCAGTCAGCGATGGCCGGCGAAGAAGTCCTGCAGGACCGCGGCGCAGGCGTCCGCCTCGACCCCGGCGACCACCTCGACGCGGTGGTTGAGCCGGGGGTCGCGGACGAGGTCGAACAGGGACGCCACGGCCCCCGCCTTGGGATCGAACGCGCCGAACACCAGCCGCCCCACCCGGGCGTTGACCAGCGCACCGGCGCACATGGCGCAGGGCTCGAGCGTGACCACGAGCGTGCAGTCGGCCAGGCGCCACCCGTCGCGCAGTGCCGGCGCGGCCCGGCGCAGCACGAGCATCTCGGCATGGGCGGTGGGGTCGCCGGTCTGTTCGCGCTCGTTGCCGGCCACGGCCAGCTCGACGCCGTCGGGGCCGACCAACACGGCGCCGATCGGCACGTCACCGGCCGCCCCGGCCGCGCGGGCGGCGTCCAACGCCCGCGCCATCGCCGGCTGCCAGCGGCGGCCGCCCGTCACAGGTCGAACTCGGCCGCCACCCGGTCGTAGGGCTTGGCGTAGCCGAGCTTCTCGACGATCGCCTCGACGACCTCCAGCGGCTCGGAGTCGAGGTCCTCGCACAAGGCCTCGATCTCCAGCTCGGAGACGCCCACGTCGGCGAACAGGTCGAGGTCGCCGATTGGCTCGGAGTCGTCCTCGTCCTCGGGCAGGTCGAGGGCCAGGAAGTCCACCACGTCCCGCGCGACCGGCCAGTCGTTGGCCGCGAAGGAGTCGCTCAGCAGCACCTGCACGACCTTCCCGCGCACGCGGACGAACACGAAGAACTCGTTCTCGATCGCCACGACACCGATCGCGCCGGCGTCACCGGGGACGCGGCGCAGCTCCTGGATCAGCCCGTCGAGATCGTTGGCCAGCTCCACCGGCAGCGCAAGCGCGCTCGGCACGCCCTCCTCGCGGTAGAGCGCTACGACCAGGTCGATCTCGTCCTCGGTGGCGTCGTCGGGGTAGTCGTCGTCTTCGTCCTCGTCGTCCACGTCGTCGTCGTCATCGTCCTCGTCGAGGTCGTCGGCGGCGTCGGTCAACGGATCGAGATCGACGTCGTCGAGCCCGGCGCGATCGTCACCGCGTTCGGCGAGCTCGGCGTCGTACTCGTCGTCACGATCTGGCATGGCGCCCCCTTCCGGCACAGCCCATCGTGTCAGACTCGGCCCCGCTTCGCACGGTGGTCATCTGCAAGAATGCACCTGTGGAACTCATCGTCGCCGATCACCCACTGGTCGCCCACAAGGTCCGACTCCTCCGGGACGTCGACACCGACTCGCCGACCTTCCGCGCCCTCGTGGAGGAGCTCGTCACGCTGCTCGCGTACGAGGCCACCCGCGAGGTGCGCGTCGACACCGTCGAGGTGACGACGCCCGTCACCACCACGCGGGGCATCCAGCTGTCGCACCCGGTGCCCCTGGTCGTGCCGATCCTGCGCGCGGGCCTCGGGATGCTCGAGGGCATGATGAAGCTCATGCCGACCGCCGAGGTCGGGTTCGTCGGCATGGTGCGCGACGAGGAGACGTTGGAGCCGTTCACGTACGCCGAGCGGCTGCCGAAGGATCTCTCGGGCCGCCAGTGCTACGTGCTCGACCCGATGCTCGCCACGGGCGGCTCGCTCGGCGGCACCGTGCAGTTCCTCGTCGATCGCGGCGCCGACCACATCACTTGCATCTGCCTGCTGGCCGCCCCGGAGGGCATCGACAACATGCGCCGCCTGGTTGACCCCGTCGGCGTCCCCTGCACCCTCGTGGTGGCGGCCGTCGACGAGCGCCTCAACGAGCACGGCTACATCGTGCCCGGCCTCGGCGACGCCGGCGACCGGCTCTACGGCCTGGCCGACTGATCCTGCCCGCCTGAGCGCCTCGGGACGGCCCACAGCGCCGCCGCGACCACCCCCAGGGCCAGCGCCGCCGCCAAGCCGACCGGCGGCGCGACTAGCCGGTGGGCGTCCACCAGCACCAACATGAAGATGCCGGCCACCCCGTTGAACGCGCCGTGCACGATCGCGGCCGCCCAGACGAACCCCGACCGCTCCCGCACCCAGGTGAGGAGGAAGGCCAACGGCACCGTGATCGCGCAGAACAGCGGGACGCCCCACCCCCAGTCGGCACCGTAGTTGTGGCCGAGGGCGATCAGCGGCGCATGCCACAGCCCCCACAGGATGCCGGTGAGCAGCGTCGCCCGGACGCGGCCCAGCGGCGCGAGCTCCTCGGCCAGGACGCCGCGCCAGCCGTACTCCTCGCCGAACGCGAACACGGCGTTGACGGTGAGTCCGGCGAGGAGGCCCTGGCCGATCGCGAGGGCCACCAGGACGCCGACGGGCAGAGCAAGCTCGGGCGGGGTGGTGGAACCCACCGGGGCGAGGGCGGCGATGGCATCCCCCACCTCGGCCGGGGTGGCCCACCGGCCCATGCCGGGCACGGCGAGCGATGATCCCAGCGCCGCGACGCCGAACAGCGCGGCCACGACGGCGGCGTAGACCAGCGCGGCCCACCCGAAGATGCGGGCGATCGCGATTCCGGGCCGCGTCTTGAACGCTGCCCACCCCCGGGTGAGGAGGTGGGGGCGTCCGGCCACACGCTCGGTGACCCAGCCCGCGAGGAGCGGGACCAGCATCGTGACCGCCCCGAGCAGCATCGTGACCGGCCCGGCGCCCCACTGCTGACCGGTCGCGAGCACCAGGAGCGCGATGGCAACGGGGCCCGCCAGGGCGATGCCGTAGAACAGGGCGACGCGGCGCCACACGACCCGCGTCACGCCGCGCCGCCCCGCCGGCCGAGGCCGCCTCGGCCGAGGTCGCGACGTTGCTCACCGGCGCGTCCGGCGCGGGCGAGGCCGACCAGGACGGCCGCCGGGGCTCCGAGGACCAGCGCGGCCAGGCCCGGCCCGATCCACCACCCACCGCGCAGGCTGCGTGCCACGGTGAGGCCGGCGGCCAGCGCAGCGGCCCCGGAGGTGGCGGCGAGCGTCCCGGCGCGCATCGGGCGGGGCCGGCGGCTCGCGACCCCTGCCACCGCCGCCCCGGCAGCGGTCACCGCGAGAGCCAGATCGGTGGTCGCGGCGCGGCGCTTCGGCGTCCAGCGGTCGGGCGTGCCGCAGAGGTTCCAGTGGGCGGGCAGCTCGGCCGGGAGCGACCGGCCACGGACGGCGTAGTGCGCCACCACCGATGCCGCCAGGGCCAGCGGCACGGCGGCGCCGGCGGTGAGCGCGGCGTCGGGGGTGTGGGTGAAGGGCTCGTCCTCGGCATCGGGCTCGATCAGGCTTAGGCGGACGGCGAGTGCGCCGGCGTTGAGATCCCACCCGGCGCCGAAGACACGCGGGCTCCAGAGGCGGTCGCTGGCCGGGTTCCACCAGGCACGCTTGAGCCGATCGGCCGTCGGGGGCCGGACGTCGTAGGGGATGCCGGCGAAGGTTCCGGCCCCGGGGTGGGTGCCGGGCCGATCGTCACCCTCCTCGCCGCCGACCGGGCCGACGGCTGCGGCGAACGCGGCGACGTCCGCGGGGGTGGCGTCAGGGTTCAGTTCGGCGCACAGGGCTGCGGCCAACTCGTCACGGACGGCGTCCGCCAGCTCGGGGTCGAGGGGAGCGGTGGCGGCGTCGAGCCAGGCGAGCGCAGCGCCACGGGTGGCCGGGGTGAGATCGGTGAACGAGGTGATCATCGGGACTCCTTCAGGATGTGATCGACCGCATCGCGCACTTGGCGCCACGCGGCCGTCTGGGAGGCCAGGGAGGCCCGCCCGGACGCGGTGAGGCGGTAGTACTTGCGGGGCGGCCCGACCGGGGACTCCTGCCAGGTCGACGCGATCTCCCCCGCCTTGAGCAGGCGGGAGACCAGGGGGTACACCGTGCCGGCCGTGAGGGCCAGGCCCGGCAGGCCGGCGAGCTCGTCGACGATCTGCTGGCCGTACCGCGGCCCGTCGGCGAGCAGCCCCAGCACGGCGAGCTCGACGACACCGCGGCGGAGCTGGGTGGCGCGTGGATCGGGTCGGCTCATGGAACCACGGTACAACCGGGTACCTTGCACCACAAGTATCTTGGTCACACCCGGGACTGTGCCGGCATCGATCCGCTGACTAGGGTGGGCTGCGCCCGGATTCACCGATGCAGGAAGGACCTCCCATGAGCGATCAGGACGAGAAGAAGAAGGACGGCGGCGACATCTCCTCCGGCTTCGGCGAGACCCAGGTCGACGGACCGGTCTCCGACGAGAAGGCGCAGAAGATGCTGCACTCCGATGAGAGCGGCTCGGATGGCGGCTCCGACGATGAGGATTCGGACGATGACGACGACGAATCCGATGCCCCCAGCGACGAGTTGACCGACGGCGGGGCGACCGACCCGGACGGTGACGTCCCCTCTCCCGCCGAGAAGCGCATGATCGCCGAGGGCGGCCCCGTGGGCGAGCCCGAACAGCTGGACGCCGACGAGGTCCGCGCCGGGCGCGGCAACGGCGGCGGTGGCGGCGGGGGCTGGTGAGCCCCGCGCCGAGCGCGTCAGCCCGCGTCGCGGGCGAGATTCTCGACGCGCTCGGCGCCCGGCAGCGCGAGGAGATCCGTCGCGGTCAGGAAGAGTTTCGAGCCGCGGATCCCCGAGCCGATGCACAACCAGTTGGCCTCCGCGACGGCGGCATCGACCCAGACGGGCCAGTCCTGCGGGACCCCCACCGGGGTGATGCCGCCGTACTCCATTCCGGTGGCCTCGACCGCGACGTCCATGGGGGCAAAGCTCGCCTTGCGAGCGTCCAGCCGGCGGCGGACCACGCCGTTCACGTCCACACGGCGGTGGGCCAACGTCATGCAGACCGCGAACCGCTCGACCCCCGCCCGCGTGCCGCGCACGACGACGGCGTTGGCGCTGGCCTCGAGCGGGATGCCGTACTCGGCGCACAGCGCCTCGGTGTCGGCGAACTGCGGGTCGATCGGGGCGACCACGGCGCTGGGCGCCTGCCCGGCCAGCGCGCGGGCCACGGGCTCGGCGAGGAGTTCTGGATGCTCGCGGGCGGGCAGCGGGTCGAGGCGTCCGAAGATGTCGTTCATGCGGGTCCTCCTGGCGAGATCGAGCAGGCAGCCCGCAGCAGCGGGCTGAGCGGCACGGCCATCCTGCCACGCAGCGCGGCCTTGCGACGTGGCGCGGGTTGTGGGACGTTCAGGCCATGAGCGACCCTCGCTTGGCCGAGATCTTCCCCCCGCTGGGGCTGCGCATCACGTGCGGCCCGCTGGAGCTGTGCGGGATCGGCGACGCCGAGGTGCTCACCCTGCTCGACGTGGTGCGGGGCGGCGTCCACCCCCGCCACTTCATGCCCTTCGCCTTCCCCTGGACGGACGCACCGGAGGACGAGCTGCCGCTGAACTATCTCCAGTGGTGGTGGCGCGGCATGGCGACGTGGTCGCAGGACGCCTGGGCGTTGGACCTCTGCGTGCGGTGGGAGGGCGAGGTGGTCGGCGTCCAGGGCGTGGCGACGCAGGACTTCCTCACCCTGCGTTACGGGGAGACGGGCTCGTGGCTGGGCTCGCGCTTCCAGGGCCGGGGGATCGGCACGGCGATGCGGCAGGCCATGTGCGCATTCCTCTTCGACCACCTGGACTTCGAGTTCATCACGTCCGCGGCCTTCGCCGACAACGCGGCCTCGCTGCGGGTCAGCGAGAAACTGGGCTACAAGGACAACGGGGTGACGTGGCAATCGCGGCGCGGTGATGCCGCGTCCAACCGACGCCTGTTGCTCCTGCGGGAGGACTTCGTCCGCGGCGAACCGATCTCCGTGGCCGGCGTGGAGCCCATGCGCCGGTTCATCGGGCTGGACCGCTGATCAGGCCGGGGCGCTCGCGGCACCATCACCCGATGATCGACCGTGCCAGATTGGGGTAGTTGGTGATCACGGCGTCAGCGCCCACCTTGGCCATCTTCTTGATGTCGTCGGGCTCGTTGACCGTCCAGACGTGAACCGGCATGCCGAGGTCGTGGCACGCGTCGATGAGCTTGCGTCGCGTCGCGCGCAGCGGCGGGTGCAGGGCGGTGGCACCCAACCGGCGTGCGTACTTCCAGGGCTGGAAGAGGGGGTCGGAGTACAGCGCGCCCAACGGGAGTGGGGTGCCCAGGTGGAGCAGGTGACGCAGGGAGTAGTGATTGAACGACGAGACCACCACCCGGTCGGCGGCCCCCAGCTCCGCGACGATGGCGAGAACGCGCTCCTCCAGGCCGTGGTAGCGCATGCGGGTGTTCTTGAGCTCGACGTTGACCGTCGCATCGCCGGCGAGGTGGAGCACCTCCTGCAGGGTGGGAACGCGGGTACCCCGGTAACGCTCGTCGCCGGCGGAGGCGTCGAGCGCACGCAGGGCCTCGAGGCTGTGGTCGGCCACCCAGCCGTTGCCCGAGGTGGTGCGCTCGAGCGTCTCGTCGTGGATCACGACCACCTCGTCGTCGCGGGTGAGCTGGACGTCGATCTCGATGGCGTCGGCGCCCTGTTCGAGGGCCATCTCGATCGCGGGCAGGGTGTTCTCGGGGGCGTAGCCACTCGCGCCGCGGTGGGCCCAGACCATGGTCATGGGGCCATCGTGGCAGGTGGCCACGGCAGGGGCCGCCGGGGGCGCGCGCCGTTCGGCAAGCGTTAACCTGCCGGGCGCGCGGTCTGACACCCCCCCGCGGAAGCGGCGCTTGATCCCGCGGCACCTGACGGTCTGGCGACGCTGGCCCACGACAGACCGTGCGGACCGATCCGGACAGTCGCCCGGCCGCGCCGGTGGGGGCCATCGAGGGGAGGCGCCGTGCCGATGACCCCGGTTGTCCACAGGAATCCAGCGCACGATGCTTCCCGCTACCCCTTGAAACGATCAACTGCGCCGGTTGTGCTGGCTTCCTGTGGACGGTGACAGATGGCGGGCCAGCGGGCCGAATGTGCCAGGTGTGAAGGAAGCTCTTGCGCAAGCCTTGGCCGACGGATCCGGCGTGGTGGTCGGGCGGAACCATCCCCAGCTGGCCTGGCACATCCGTGCCGCCAGACAGCGGGGCGAGCTGGTCGCCGTGCTGCGGGGCATCTACACCACACCCAGCCACGCCGCCGGCTTCGGCGTGAAGGTGCTCGCGCTCCTCATCGCCGACCCCGATGCGATCCTGCTGGAGCGGTCGGCCGCCGTGGCGCTGGGGTGGCGCGAGCCCGAGCCCGGTGAGGAGTTGGTGGCCGCCAGCCGCCGCATCCAGAGCAAGCCGCGCGGCTACCGCCTCACGCGCCGCCGCATCCACCCCGAGGACGTCCACACCGCCCTCGACCCCTTCGGCCCGGCTGCCACCGGAGCCGCCGGCCCCGCCGTGCGGTGCACCTCACCGGCGCTGACCGCTGTCGACCTGGCCCGCGGCGGCGACGGCGCCTCCCTCGACGACGCCCTGCGGCGCCGCGTTCCCCTGCGCGCCCTCTGGGCTGCCCTGCTCCGCCACCCCACCCGCGGCAACCACACGGTGCGCGCCTTGCTGCACGACTCGCGCGACGAGCCGTGGTCGCCGGCCGAGCGTGCCGGGCACGTCGCCCTGCGTGCGTGCGGCGTGACCGGCTGGTCGGCCAACCTTCCCGTTGAGCGCAGCCCGGGCGTGTTCGCCCAGCTGGACGTCGCCTTCGGCTCCCTCTCCCTCGGGATCGAGATCGACGGCTACGCCCACCACGGTTCGCGCAGCGCCTTCGAGGCCGATCGCGCCCGCGACGTGGACCTGGGCCGCCACGGCTGGCAGGTGGTGCGCGTCGCTGCGGCCTGGGTCCTCCACCATCCGGCAGAGTTCGCCGCCTTCGTGAGCACCATGGTGCGCCAACGCGCCCTGCTGCTCGGGGTGCCGGTGCCCACGGCTCGTCACCCGCGGGCCCCCCAGCCAGTGCGCAACCACCCCGAGCGTGCGAGGTGACCGGCCATCGCACTCCTGACAGGGGGCGTAGCGGTGAAGGGGCACAGCGGGGAAAGGGCACAGCGGGGGAAGGACGCGACCATGAACAGGGGTGGGTCACCCCGCCCCGGACGAGGTGTCAGGATGGACCATGATCACCGAAGCCCGGCTCGGCGCCTATGCCTGGATCGAACGCGACGGCATGGTGCTGCTCACCCTCTGGCAGGGTGCACCCGAACGCGGCATCGAACCCCACTGGGGTCTGCCCGGCGGCGGGGTCGAGTGGAACGAGCAGATCCACGAGGCCACCATCCGCGAGGTGCGCGAGGAGACCGGTTTCGACGTCGAGCCGGCTGAACTTCTCGGGGTGACGGTCATTCACCTCACTGCCGACGACCGCATCGCCCCCGGTGACGGCCCGCTGCGCCTGGTGCGCTTCCTCTCCCGCGCCACCATCACGGGCGGGCAGCTCACCGACGAGGTCGGTGGCTCCACGCTGCGCGCCGCGTGGTTCTCCCGAGGCGAGCTGGCGGCGTTGCCCACGGAGCAGGTGCTCGACTGGGCGCTTGGGCTCGTCGACACCGGCCCGACACCGGGTCTCCCCTCCCCGACGCGGTAGCGTGCATGGAGTGAGAGAACGCACCGCCATCGACCATCTGGCCGACGACCACACCGCGCGGCTGGTGGAGCTCAGCCCCATCCTCGCGACGCACCTGGGCGTGCCCGGCCACGACCATCTCCTCGACGACTGCTCCCCCGACGCCCATGACGCCCTGGCCAGACTCAACCGCGAGACCCTCGCCACGCTCGACCGGCTCACCCCCGCCGACGCCGTGGACGAGGTCACCGTCGCCGCCATGAGGGACCGCCTCGGCCTTGAGCTCGAGCGTCACGAGGCCGGTGACCACCTCGCCGACCTCAACAACATCGCCTCCCCGCTGCAGGGCCTGCGCGACATCTTCGACCTCATGCCCACCGACACCTCCGACCAGTGGGCCGCCATCGCCGCGCGCCTGGCCGCCCTGCCCGACGCGCTCTCCGGTTACGCCGCCTGCCTGGCCGACGGCGTGCGGCGCGGGACGGTGCCCGCGATCCGTCAGGTCGAGCTCGGCATCGCCGAAGCCACCGGGCTCGCCGACCCCGACTCCTCTTTCTTCACGTCGTTCATCGCCAGCGCCCGGCCGGACGCCGCCGAGCCCGCCGACGCCCTCGTCGCAGATCTGACCCACGGCGCGGCCGCGGCGCGCGACGCCTACGGCACCCTGGCCACCTTCCTGCGCGAAGAGCTCGCCCCCCACGCGCGAGCCGACGACGCCGCCGGACGCGAGCGGTATTCCCGCGCCTCGCGCGACTTCGTCGGCGCCACGGTCGACCTCGACGAGACCTACGACTGGGGGGTCGAGGAGCTCGCCCGGATCACCGCCGAGCAGGAGTCCCTGGCCCGCGAGATCGCCGGCCCGGACGCTTCCGTCGCCGACGCCGTGGCGGCCCTGGACGCCGACCCCACCCGCACCCTGCACGGCACCGACGCCCTCCAGCGCTGGATGCAGACCACCGCCGACGAGGCCGTCGAGGCCCTCAACGGCGTCCACTTCGACATCCCCGAGCGCATGCGCACCATCGAGGCCCGCATCGCGCCCACCCAGAGCGGCGGCATCTACTACACCGGCCCCACGGACGACTGGTTGCGCCCGGGCCGCATGTGGTGGAGCGTCCCGGCCGGTGTCACCGCCTTCAACACTTGGCGCGAGAAGACGACCGTCTACCACGAGGGCGTTCCCGGCCATCACCTGCAGGTCGGCCAGGCCGTCCACAACGCCGACGAACTCAATCACTGGCGCCGCCAGGTGTGCTGGCTCTCCGGCCACGGCGAGGGCTGGGCGCTCTACGCCGAGCGCCTCATGGAAGAATTCGGCTTCCTGGACGACCCGGGCGACCGGTTCGGCATGCTCGACGCCCAACGCCTCCGCGCGACGCGGGTGGTGATCGACCTCGGCGTGCACCTCGGCAAGCCCGCCTTCGCTCGCTACGGCGGCGGCACCTGGGACTACGACAAGGCCTGGCAGCTCCTCACCGACAACGTGAACATGGACGAGGCCTCCCTGCGCTTCGAGTTGAACCGCTACGTCGGCTGGCCCGGCCAGGCGCCGAGCTACAAGGTGGGTCAACGCCTCTGGGAACAGATCCGGGCGGACGCCACGGCCGCCGCCCAGGCCCGCGGTGAGGAGTTCTCCCTCAAGGAGTTCCACACCCGCGCGCTGAATCTCGGCTCGCTGCCCCTCGACGTGCTGCGCGACGCCCTGGTCTGAGCCCGTGGCGAGGCGGCCAACCGTCGGTGGACGGCCCCGCCCAGGCCCGGCCCACCGGCTCAGGAGCCGGGCACCCGCAGGGTGAACGCCAGCTGGATCGGCTGGCGCTGCCCGCCGACGTGGACGACATCCGCGCCCTCCACCGTCACCTGACTGGCGTGGTGACTCAACGCCTGCTGGACGCGTCCGAGCTGCTCGGGCGTCCTCACGGTCCAGCCCGCCGCGCCGAGCTCCGAGGCGACCTCCAGGAACGGCACCCCCACCTCGGCCGCAGCGGCCCGGCTGGGTGCCGCGAGGGCGACGTGGTCGGGGTGTCCGTACCCACCGCCGTCGTCGTAGGACACGACGAGATCGGCCAAGAAGCCGCGGGCGTAGGCCGCGATGTCGGCGGCGATCTCGTCGGGGTCGGCGAGGCTGAGCGCGTCCGGCCCTGCGGAGGCACCCGGGCCGGCCACTGTCTCCGCCTGGTCCAGCCACACCATGCCCGAATCGGTGTAGCGACGCGGTTCGCGGCCGGCACCGCGCGCACCGACACCGCCCAAGAAGGTCTGGTGCCGGACGCCGAGGGCGCGGCACGCCGCCGCCACCTCCGCTTCCCGGTGGGTCACGAGGTCCACCCCGGCGGGCACCGACCCCGGCACCAGCTCGCCCTGCTCGCCCCGGGAGGCGGTCAGCACGGCGATGGTGACGCCGCGCTCGGCCAGCGCCGCGATCAGCCCGCCCGTGGCGAGGGTCTCGTCGTCGGGGTGGGCGTGGACGAACAGGACCCGCCGGGCGGCGTCCAGCAGCGTGCGGGCGTCACTCATGGCACCGGAGCCTAGACCTCGTACTCCGGCGGGTACCGGTCGTAGTCGTGGTCGTCGAGCGGGTGCGGCTCGGCCGAGAGCGGTCGGACGATCAGGAAGACGGTGGAGAACACCAGGCCTCCCCAGATGATGACGATCGCGACGATCATCATGACGAGCGCGACGGGGGTCATGCGGACACCCCCCTTCCGACAGGGCGGGCCGGGTCATCGAGAGGCACCGGGGTGAACCGGTCCACCGGCGTGCGCCACGTCATCGCCGTGGCCACCGCGGCGACGGCGAGGATGAACACCACGGTGCCCCACCCAAACAGGGCGTTGAACGACGCGGGGTAGGACGCCGGGTCGTAGCCCACCGTCGCGTACCGGAAGACCGTGACGACCAGGACGTACAGCAGCACGATCGGGTTCAGGATGCCCACGGCCCAGCGCCACCAGTCCCCCAGCCGCAGGGTGGAGACCTGGTTCAGGTGCAGCTGCAGTTCGCGCAGCTTGCGGGCCAGGAACACGACGACGATGCATTCCAGCACCGCGCCGGTGAGAATGCCGATGTTGTTGGCAAAGGCGTCGACGATGTCGAGGGCGTTGAGACCGTTCGTGGTGGAGAACAGCACCACCGAACCGATGGCCCCCGCCCCGATCACGAGGCCCACGGCCGCCGGCCGACTGAGCGCGAACTTCTCGCGCACGGCCGCCACGATCACCTCGAGAATGCTCACCAGGGACGTGAATCCGGCGAGCAACAGCGATCCGAAGAACATGATGCCGAACAGCGGCCCACCGGGCATCGTGCCGATGACCTGCGGGAACGTGATGAACGACAAGGTGACGCCGGCGATGCTGTCGAGATCCGCCACGGCGACACCCTGGGTGTGCGCCATGTACCCGAGGGTCGCGAACACCCCGAACCCGGCCAGCAGCTCGAAAGAACTGTTGGCGAAGGCGGCCACCAGGCCGGTGGGCACCATGTTCGAGCGGGCCTTCAGGTAGCTCGAATAGGTGAGCATGATGCCGAACGCCACGGAGAGCGAGAAGAAGATCTGCGTGTACGCGGCCACCCACACGGCCGGGTTCGCCAGCGCCGCCCAGTCGGGGGTGAAGAAGGCGTTCAGCCCCTCCAGCGCACCGGGCAGGAACAGGGCGCGCACCACGAGAGTGAGGAACATCAGCAGCAGCGCCGGGATGGCGAACTTGTTGACGAGCTCCAGGCCGCGGCTGACGCGTCCGGCCATGACGGCGAAGACGAGCACCCACAACACCACCACGGGCCAGAACACGGCCCAGTCGAGTTGCAGGGTGAAGGCCGGATCGCTGACGTTCAGGTATTCGCCGGTGAAGAAGCCGGCCGGGTCGTCTCCCCACGCGACGGTGGTCGAGAATCCGACGTAGGACGCAGCCCAGGCCAGCACGACCACGTAGTAGCTCATGATGACGACGCACACGGCCACCTGCAGCCAGCCGACGAACTCGAACTTCTTGCCCAGCCGACGGAACACCGCCGGGGCCGAACCGCGATAGCGGTGGCCGAGCGCGTAGTCCAACATCAGGATCGGGATGCCGGCGGTGAGCAGGGCCACCAGGTACGGAATCAGGAAGGCGCCGCCCCCGTTGGTGTAGGCGACGCCGGGGAAGCGCCAGATGTTGCCCAGGCCGACGGCGGAGCCGATCGCGGACATCAGGAAGCCGTACTGCCCGGAGAACTGCTCCCGGGCCGGGGCGGCCGATTGGGTGGACATGGGGGTCCTTTCGGGACGAACGTGCGGCGCACAAGCTACTCTCCCGTCCGGCCCCGCCACCGGGCGTCTCACGCACGCCGGACGCCGCCCCAGCCGGTTCGGGCCCGGCCGATCGGGTCAGTCGCTCCCGGACAGGTCGCGGGTGTAGACGCGCTCGGCGACGTCGGCGAGCTCGTCCGTCATCCGGTTCGCCACGATGAGGTCGGCGCGCCGCTTGAACTCCCCGAGATCGCGGACCACCTCGGAGCGGAAGAACTCCGCCTCCTCGATCAGCGGCTCGTACACGATGACCGGGATCCCCTTCGCCTTCAGCCGCTTCATGATGCCCTGCACCGAGGACTCGCGGATGTTGTCCGACCCCGCCTTCATCGCCAGCCGATGGATGCCCACCACGCCCGGATCGCGGGTCACGATGTCGTGGGCGATGACGTCCTTGCGGGTCGTGTTGGAATCCACGATGGCCCGGATGAGGTTCTGCGGCACGAACTGGTAGTTCGCCAACAACTGCTGGGTGTCCTTCGGCAGGCAATAGCCGCCGTACCCGAACGACGGGTTGCTGTAGTGGACGCCGATGCGCGGGTCGAGCCCCACCCCGTCGATGATCGCCCGCGTGTCCAGCCCCCGCTGCAACGCATAGGTGTCGAGTTCGTTGAAGAACGCCACCCGCATGGCCAGGTAGGTGTTCGCGAACAGCTTGATCGCCTCGGCCTCGGACGCCCGCGTCACCAGCACCGGCGGGTCGTTCAACGCCGCCTCGGCGAGCAGTCCTGCGAACCGTTCGGCCGCCGGCCCCGGGTCGGCCACGATGATCCGGCTTGGATTCAAGTTGTCCTCCAGCGCCCGCCCCTCGCGGAGGAACTCCGGGCTGAACAAGATCTCCCGCCCCGGGTGGCGCCGGCGCATCCGCTCGGTGAACCCCACCGGCACCGTCGACTTCACCACCACCGCCGCCCCCGGGGTCACCCCGGACGCCTCCAGCACCGCCTCCACCGAGGTCGTGTCGAACGCGCCGATCTCGTCGTCGTAGTTGGTGGGGGTCGCGATGACCACGAACTCCGCATCCGCGTAGGCGGCCGCGGCGTCCGTGGTGGCGGTGAGCGCGAGGCCGCCCCCGGCCAGCGCGGCGCTGAGGTCGGGGTCGTCCAACGGGCTGACTCCGGCATTCACTTCAGCCACGCGGCCAGGATCGATGTCGAGGGCCGTCACGGCGTGACGCCGTGAGAGCAGCACGGTCACCGCCAGCCCGACGTACCCCAACCCGACGACCGTGATCCGCGTGCCCACGGGGCGAACCTGCCAGCCGCGGGCGTCCACCAGGTGACGCCGCGGCGCCCCCCAGGTGGCCCGCCGGCAACGCCTCGGGGCCGTCCGGCGGCCACGTCACAGCACGACGATGAGCTGCACCAGCAGGATCTTCACGATGGTTCCGAGCGCAAAGAGCGCGCCGTAGGCCGAGTCGATGCGCTCGTCGTTGACCCGGCTATTGGCGTAGGCGAGGATCGCCGGCTGCCCGATGAAACCGGTCAGGGCGCCGGCGGTGCGTTGGGCGGAGAGGCCGAGGAGGCGTCCGGCACCGACGAGCACGGCCGCGCCGAGGACGAGCACCAGGCCCGCCAGCCCCACGACCTTCAGCCCGGTCAGGGTGAACGCGTCCTGCACGAACGAGGTGCCGGACGCCAGCCCGACGCTGGCCAGGAACACCATGAACCCCACCTGCCGCGTGGTGGCGTTGACGGCGTGGGGCAGGTCCCAGCGGACGGGGCCGGTGCGGTGCAGGGCGCCGAGCACCATGCCGACGACAAGCGGCCCGGCCGCGGCCCCGAGCCCGAACTGCAGGCCGCCCGGCAGCGGCACGGTCACGTAGCCGACCAGCAGCCCCAGGCAGATGCCCACGCCGAGGGAGAGGGCGTCCAGCTGCGACACCCGCCGCTCGGAGTCGCCGAAGAACGTCGCCGCACCCTCGAGCTGGGCGCGCGGCACCACGGCGAGCACGCGGTCCCCGGGCTGGAGGATGAGGTCGTCGCGGGCGAGCATGTCGATGTCGCCGCGCCGCACGCGCGTGACGATGCCCTCGAGCGCGCCGGTGACGTTGAGGTCGGCCACGGTGCGCCCGAAGAGTGCCGGGTTGGAGACGACGAAGCGGCGGAAGTCGACGTCGCGGCGGTCGTGGGTCAGCTTCCGAGTGCTGGTGTGCCCGAGGACGGCGGCGGCACGCGCCACGTCGTCCGGCGCGCCGACGCACAGCACCCGATCACCCGGCCGCAGCGCCTGCCCTGGCGCGAGCACGCGGATGTCGCCGTCGCGCTCGTGGTAGCTGAGCTTGATCGCCTGCGCGGCGTAGCCGGGAATCTCGGTGAGTTCCGTCGCGCGCTCGACGCGGACGCTGCGCGCCACCAGGCCCGCCTCGGCGAGCGAGGGGGCGTCGCGGCGTCCGGGCCAACGGCGTCCCACCAACAGGGCCACCAGCACCATCCCGACCACCACGCCCGTCGGGTAGGCGAGCGCGTACCCGACGAGGGTGTCGGGGCTGGCGTCCGTCACCGCGATGGCGGTGTCGATGGCGGGCGAGGTGAGGACGCCGGCGTACAACCCGGCGACGTGGGCCGGCGTCAGCCCGAGAGCCGCCGCGAGCAGGGCGCCGCCGACGGCCATGACCACCAGCCCCGCCGTTCCCGCCACCATGAGGTGCCACTGGCGGCGCAGGTCGGAGCGGAACGTCGTGCCGGCGGCCAGGCCGACGGTGTAGCAGAACAACACGACGCCCAACGATTTCACCAGCTCGAGCCCTTGGCCGAAGCGCGGATCCAGCGCACCCACCACCAGCCCCATGAACAGCGCCCCGGCGGCGCCGAACCGCACCGGGCCGAACGGGATCTGACCGAACAGGCCACCGAGCGCGATCGTGATCATCAACACGAGCAGCGGGTGTGCCGCGAGGGCGTCCAACACGCCAACCTCCCAGAAGTGGAACCACCCCCAGTGTGCACAGGCAGCGTGCTGTCGTGCGCGTCCGAGCGCCCTCCTAGGCTGCTGGCCGTGCCACTTCACTCCCTCGCGTTGCTGCTCGACCACGTTCCCAGCGGTGGCTGCGGGAGGAGTGGCAGGCACTGGCGAACTCAGGACTCCCGTCGCAGGCGCGGCATCGCGGTGCCACCAACACCGCACGTGACCATTGCGTCGGCCCCCGGCAGCGATGACACCGGGAGGGTCAGCCTCCTCGCCGGAACCGACGCCTGAGCGACTCGGTCGCCGTCAGCCCGCTTCGCGCTCGGCCCAGCGTCGGCCGGCGTCGCCGCCCCACGCATCCCAGGCCACCCGCCCGGGCGAGGGAAAACTCTCCTCGCCGCCACGGAAGCCCTCGGCGTCACGGTCGACGGCATGGCGGGCGAAGTACGCCTTCATCTTCGTCAGGTCCTCATCGCTCACGTCCTCGCCGTGGGCGAGTTGGTGCGCCCGGTCACGGCCGACGTCGGTGAAATTGCGGCCGGCT
Organism: Propioniciclava soli; assembly: GCF_038502305.1. Lineage (NCBI taxonomy): Bacteria > Bacillati > Actinomycetota > Actinomycetes > Propionibacteriales > Propionibacteriaceae > Propioniciclava > Propioniciclava soli. The sequence continues at coordinate 324,156 of NZ_CP115965.1, read as the reverse complement.
CGGCCCTCGTCAATCCAACGGACGGCCCGCGCCGCGGCCTCCTGCACGCCCTTGGGTGGTGTCGCCACGGCTCACGCCTTCTTCGACAGCGCGGATTCCTTGTGCGCCGCCTGCTTGCCGGAGGAGTCGGATTCAACGACGTAGGCCGGGTCGTCGTCGCTCGCGGTGAATTTCTGGCCCTCGAACTGGAAATCCGAGGTGCGCTTCTCGACCACCGTGCCGGAGGTCTTCCCCTGCGGGGTGTTCCAGGAGACGTGGTCGCCCGTGCGAAAGGTCATGGCACGCGAATGGCGACCGACAACGGCTGGGTGGGAGGCCCTGCCTGCGTCATGCGCCGGCCTTCTCCAGGGCGACCGCCACGGCCTTCCGCGGGCTGACCAGCACCGGGAGGTCGTCGGGCAGGTACTGGGTGGCGCCCATGAGGCTGGCCTGGGCGAGCACGACGATGTCGGTGCGCTCCGCGAGTTCGATGGTGGCCTTGGCGACGTCGCGGGCGTACTCGTCCTCCTCGCCCTGCTCGAAGGAGATCCACGCGCCGGCGACGATGACCGGCACGATCTCGATCTCGACGCCGGCGGCCTTCGCCTCCTGCTGAAGCAGCTCGGTCGTGGGCACGAGGGCGGAGGCCAACGCTGCCACGACGCCGATCCGGCGACCGGCGCGGACGGCGTCGAAGGCCACCGGACGGTCGACACGCAGCACGGGGATGCCGACGTCCACCCGCTCGGCGACGCCAGCGATGGCGGGGCTCGTGACGACGATCACGTTGGCGCCCTGGGCCGCGAGCTCTTCGAGTTCGGCGGCGACCTCGTCGGCGACGGATTCGGCACCGGCCTGACGCACCAGGGTGAGCAGGTTGGCGGCGACGTGGTGGATCGTCTGGACGTCGGGGTTCGCCTCGTTGACCAAGGCGTCGAAGGTCTCGACGTGCTGTTGTGACGTGTGCAGGAAGCCAATGGCGGTCATGATGTGCCGAGCCTAGGCCCAAACGCGTCCTCGACGAAGCGGATCGCGTCCGAGGCGGTCAGCCCCAGCGCACGCAGGCGCGCCGCGCACGCTTCGGCGGCTGCCCGGGCCTCCTTCTCGGCGGATGCCCCGGTACCGAGCACGAACGACCCGTGGCGGCCGCGGGTCTCGATGACCCCGGCGGCCTCGAGCTCGCGGTAGGCGCGGGCCACGGTGTTGGGGGCGACCCCCAGTTGCGATGCGAGGTGGCGCACCGGGGGCAACCGCTGGCCCGCGGTCAACTCCCCGGAGGCGCGCTGCGCGGTGACCTGCGCCCTGATCTGCTCGAAGGGAGGCGTCGCCGACCCGGGGTCGATGCTGAGCACGGCTCAGCGCTCCCGGATCACCGTCGGCAGGCCGCCCTCCGGCGACAGCACGCCCGCCATCAGCCAGCGCGGCGGGTCCCCCACCACGACCGGCGCGAACCGGCGCGCGAGCACGGCGAGCAGCAGGTGGGACTCGAGCAGCGAGAAGTGGTTGCCGATGCACACCCGCTCGCCCGTGGCGAACGGGAAGTAGGCCTGGGGATGCCGCGTCGCCTCCGCCTCGGGGGTGAACCGGTCGGGGTCGAAACGCTCGGGATCGCCCCAGAAATCGGGGTGGCGGTGGGTCCAGTAGGGGGTGAGCATCACGGCGGTGCCGGGGGTCAGATCCCACCCACCGATCTCCACCGGCTCCACGGCGTCGCGCATGTAGAACGGTGCCGCGGGGTAGAGGCGCAGCACCTCCTTGGTGACCTGCAAGGTGTAGGGCAGCCGCTTGAGCGCCTCGAGGGTCACCGGGCCCTCCCCCAACTCGGCATCCAGCTCGGCGTGGAGCCGGTCGGCCACGTCGGGGTGGGCCGCCAGCGCCGCCCAGGCGGCGGCGAGGGTGCGGGCGGTGGTCTCGTGGCCGGCGAAGAACATCGTGATCGCCTCGTCGCGCAGCAGCGACTCCCTCATCGCGCCGCCGTCGGAATCACGGGCCGCCATGAGGTGGCCCAGGAGGTCGTCGGGCACCGGCTCTCCGGCGGCCTCGCGGGCTCGCCGCTGCGCGATCAGGTCGTCGATGTAGGCGTGCACCTCGTCGCGCGCCTCCCGGTAGCGTCGGTTGGCCGGGGTCGGCGCCCAGTCCGGAACGGGGAGGACGGCGCGCCGCGTCGTGTACCTGATCATGGTCTCGACGCGGCTCTTGAGCCGGACGATGTCCTCCTCAGCGGCCGTGCTGAACACGGCACGGAGGATGATGGAGGCCGTCAGTTCCATCATCTCCTCGCCCATGTCCACCGTCACCCCCGAGGCGGCCAACCCCCGCCAGTGGGACACGACCCGGTCGGCATCGGCGAGCATCAGGTCGGCGTACGTCTGCACCGCACGGGGTGTGAAGAACGGCGCCATCAGCTTCCGCTGCCGCTTCCACAACTCTCCGGTGCTCGCGATCAGACCGTCACCCGTCAGGTAGCGGCGCACCCCGTCGTAGGACTTGCGCTTGTCGAAGCTGCGGCGCCGGGTGAGGTGCACGTCACGCACGGCATCGGGGTGGACCACCAGCACCATCGACTGCGGCCCCAGGCGCACCGCGAACGTGTCGCCGTGGGTGCGCCACTGGTGACCCATCTCATCGAGAAAGCCGCGGCGCGACAGGCCGCGCAGCACCGAGAGCGGGGCCGGACCCGGAATCCGCGGCGTCGTCGTCATGCGCCGAGCCTACCCAGAGCCTCGTGGCCCGGCCGGGCCGAATCCACACGATTCCAGCACACGTTGGCGTTCACGCCACCTGCGCGCGCCTCCCGGGTGATCCCGTGCTGGAATCGTGTGGGATCGGTGCCGCCCACCCCCATCGCGGCGGCCTAGACTCCGCGGCGTGACCGACTTGAACGTGCTGCACGATGACGGCGACCCCGAGCAACGACGCCGCGAGTACGGCGACTCCGACGCCCCCGTCGAGGACGCCCTGGTCGCCGAGGCACGCGACACCGCCCTGACCGGCGCCGAACGACTCAACCGCACGTGGCGGGCCCTGGTGGTCACCGGGCTGTTCGGCGGCATCGACATCGGGCTCGGAATCATGGCGATGGTGCTGGTCAAGGACGCCACCGGCTCCCAGCTGCTGGCGGGCATGGCGTTCGGGGTCGGCCTGATCGCGCTGAAGATGGCCCACAGCGAGCTCTTCACCGAGGAGTTCCTCATGCCGATCAACGCGATCGTCGCCGGCCAGGGCACGTTGCTCCAGCTCGCGCGCCTGTGGCTGGTGACCCTGCTCGCCAACCTCGCCGGCGGCTGGTTCTTCACCTGGCTGCTGGTGATCGCCTTTCCCCACTACCACGACGTCTTCATCTCCACGGCAGAGGCCTACGTCGTCGACCGGCCCTGGCCGGCGGCGGTGGCGCTCGCGGTGCTCGCCGGGTCGACCATCACTCTGATCACGCGGATGCAGCAGGGCACGGACAATGACGTGGCGGGCATGGTCATGGCCCTGATCAGCGGCATGCTCGTGGTGGGCATGGGGATGCTGCACGGCGCGCTCAACTCGATCATCATGTTCGCGGCGATGCACGCCGGTTGGGACTACAGCTACGCGGACTGGCTCGCCTGGTTCGCGTGGGTGATCCCGGCCAACATGGTCGGCGGCCTGCTGATCATCACCATTCCCCGCCTGGTGCGTGTGGGGGAACTGCTGCTCGCCATTCGCCGCGGCGAGCTGGCCCTGCAGCCCGACGACTCCAACGCCCAGGCACGCTGAGACCCAGCACGACGAGCACCAGCACGTCGGGCGGCACCGGGGTCAGCGCCGGCGACGCTCCCGAAGTTTCTCCAGCTCGGCCCGTTCGGACTTCGACAGCGCGTGGATGCCCTGGGCGCTGATCTTGCCCAGCAGCTCGTCCATCCGTTCGTCGTCCGACACCCGTCGTCGCGTCTGACGCTGCTGCGCGCGCGACGGCTTCGGCGCCGGCGCCGGCCGGGACGCGCGCGGACGCCCGCGCCCGGGGATCCAAGCGAGCTCCCCCAGCAGCCCCACCCGCCGGGCCACCACGGCGATGAGCACGAGGCTGAGCAGGAAGCTGAGCAGCGAGCCGAACTGGCCGGCCGCGAGCTGGGGCAAGACCTGCAGCGCCACCAGCACCGCCCCGAAGATCCACGCCGGAATGTTGAACAGGAAGCGACGCTGGGGGTACTCGGCGATCCACACCAGCAGCACGCTGAACTGGATCATCCGCAGCCCCGCCAGCATGCTGTCGGTGGCCAGGAGACCCAGCAGCGTCGTGGTCAGGGTCAGGGACCCCCAGATTCCGACCAGCAGCCACAGCATCGAGCGCCGCCCGACCATGCGTTCGAGGTCGTTGCCGAAGTACCAGAGCATGAAGAGGGAGAGCACGCCCCACAGGTCGAAGCCGTTCGCCAGCGGCCACGTGAACGGGCTCCACACCTGGCCCAGCAGCACCTGGGACGGCACGTACGCCAGCGCCGCGCCCAGCCCGGGCACGAACAAGGTGACCAGCATGCTGACGGCCCCCACGAGCACGGCCACGTTCGTCGTGGTCATCTCGATGCGGCCCAGGCGGAACCAGGCGTCCCCCGCGTGGTCACGGGTCGGGAAGAAGGAACTCACCCCCCAAGCCTGCCAGACCCGATGGCTGCCCAGGCGCCCCGCACCCGGAGCGCGGGCAGCGGTGATCGAGAAGGACGCCTTGTCAGCGGGGCGTCCGCGAACATATTGGGCCCACTGGTATCATCTGGGCCAGAATGCACGACTCCTACGACAGACCGGGACGACACATGGCTGAGCCCCGCACCGGCCCAACCTCGGGTCGGACGCCACCTGACACCGGGTGGACCGACGATGTCATCCTGGTCGAGGACGACGGCACCCCGCACGGCCGGGCGGACCGGACGATGGTTCACACCGCCGACACCCCCCTGCACCTGGCCTTCTCCACCTACCTGTTCAACACGCGCGGCGAGGTGCTGGTCACCCGCCGCGCCCTGGGCAAGAAGACGTGGCCCGGCGTGTGGACGAACTCCTGCTGCGGCCACCCCCGTCCCGGTGAGGGCCTCGAGGACGCCGCCCGCCGCCGCATCCGGGAGGAGCTGGGGCTCGCCGTCGGCCCGCTCACCCCGCTGTTGCCCGAGTTCCGCTACCGAGCCACCGACGCGTCCGGGATCGTCGAGAACGAGATCTGCCCCGTCTACGCCGGCTTCGTCATCGACGACATCCCCGCGCCGGACCCCGCCGAGGTGGCCGAGTGGGCGTGGATCGACTGGGACAAGTTCGCCGCCGCCGTCCTCGCCACCCCGCAGGTGTACAGCCCCTGGGCTGCGCTGCAGGTACCCGCCCTCGTGCCGCTGGTGCGCAACCGCGCCTGCCCGACGGCGGACGGGGCCGACGACCTGGCGGCCACCATCGCCGAGGTCGACCGGCTGCTGCGCACCGAGCTCGCCGACCTGTCCGCCGCCTGGGAGCACCACTTGGCGGGCATCGGGGTGGACGTCGTTCCCGGCGACCTGACCGCCTGGCTCGGGTCCCTCCTCGTCGGTCAGGGCAAGCGCATCCGCGTCGCGATGACGCACTGGGGGTTCGTGGCGGCGGGCGGGCGGCCGGAGAGCGCCGCGCACGCCACGATGGTGCGGGTGGCGGCCGCCCTGGAGACCCTGCACCTCTTCGCGCTCGTGCACGACGACGTGATGGACGACTCCGACGCCCGCCGCGGGCATGCGTCCGCGCACGTCCAGGCGGCGGCGTGGCACCGGGCTGCGGACGCCCGCGGTGACGCCGAGGCATTCGGGCGCAACCTGGCGATCCTGCTCGGCGACCTCGCCCATGCGCTCGCCGACCGGCTGGCCGACGGCCTGCCCGGGCCGGTGCGCGGCCTGTGGTACGACCTGTGCGTCGAGCTGATCGCCGGGCAGCGCGCCGACCTGACCGGCGCGGCCGCCGGGCGGCGCGACCGCGCCCACGCCGAGCAGGTGGCGCGCCTCAAGTCGGGCCGGTACACGATCGAGCGACCGCTCGCGTTCGGTGCGTTGGCTGCCGAGGCCGGCCCGGACGCCAGCGCGGCCCTGCAGCGCTACGGCCAACACATCGGCCGGGCGTTCGCGTTGCGCGACGACGCCCTCGGCGTGTGGGGGGATCCCGAACGCACGGGCAAGCCAGCCGGGGACGACCTCCGGGAGGGCAAGGCGACGGTGCTGGTGAGTCTCGCCGAGAGCCGGCTGACCGGCCCGGACGCCGCCCGCCTGGCGCGGCTGGGCACGCCGGAGTTCAGCGAGGCGGACGCCGCCGCGCTCGCCACCGCGCTGCGGACGTTCGGCGTGGCCGACGAGGTGGAGCGTCTGATCTCCGAGGCCCACGATGCGGCCCTGGCCGCCCTCGCCGAGGGCGCGCTGACCCGGGCCGGCGTGGCCGGGCTCACCGAGGCCGCCCGCACGATCGCCTGGCGGGACGCATGAGCGGCCCGGCGCATGTCGTGGTGGTCGGGGCCGGGCTGTCCGGGCTCGCCGCGGCCCTGCACCTGCTCGGCGACGGGCATCGGGTGACGGTGCTGGAGCGGGCCTCCGTGCCCGGCGGCCGCAACGGCACGTGGAGCCAGGACGGGTTCCGGTTCGACACCGGGCCGGTCGTGTTCACCATGGTGAATCTGTTGGAGGAGGCGTTCGCCGCGGTGGGGCGGACGGCGTCCGATCACGTCGAGCTGAAGCTGCTCGACCCCGGTTACCACACGTTCTACGCCGACGGGTCGCGGTTGCTGATCCGGCACGGTCACGCGGCCATGCGGGCGGAGATCGAGAGGGAGTGCGGCGCCAAGGACGCGGCCGCCTTCGACCGCTTCGTGGTGTGGCTGAAGGCGCTCCACGACGTCGAGCTGCCCCATTTCATCGATGCCAACTTCGACACGCCGCTCGACCTGCTGCGCCACCCCGTCGCCGCCCTCCAGCTGCTGGGCCTGCGCGGTTTCGGACGCCTCGGCCCGCAGATCGCCAGCTGGTTCGACGACGAGCGGTTGCACAAGGCCTTCAGCTTCCAGGCCATGTACGCCGGGCTCGCGCCGGCCCAGGCGCTGGCCCTGTACGCCGTGATCGCCCACATGGACTCCATCGAGGGCACCTATTTCCCCGTCGGCGGTATGCACTCCGTGCCCCGCGGCATGGCGGATGCCGTCGCCCAATCCGGTGGCACCGTGCGTTACGACGCGACCGTCGAACGGGTGGTCCGCAACGCCGACGGCTCCGCCGCCGGGGTGTCGCTGGCGTCCGGTGAGGTCGTGGCGGCGGACGCCGTGGTCGTCACCGCCGACCTGCCGACGGCCTACGCCGAGCTGCTGCCCGAGCTCAAGGCCCCCCGCGCCGCTCGGAAGGGGTCGTTCTCGCCATCGGCGATGGTGTGGCACCTCGGCGTCCGCGGCGCATTGCCCGAGCACGTGGGCCACCACAACATCCACTTCGGGGCCGCGTGGGACGAGGCGTTCGACGACCTGCTGGTGCGAGGGCGTCCGATGGCCGATCCGTCGCGGTTCGTCGCCGTCCCGTCGATCGACGATCCGGCAGCCGCGCCCGAGGGCTGCCACACGCTGTACGTGCTCGAGCCGGTGCCCAACCTGGCGGTCGGCCGGATCGACTGGGCAAAGGAGACCCCCGGTCTGCGCGAGCGGATGCTGCAGTTCCTCCGCGAGGCGGGCTACCCCACCGACATCGTCACCGAGAAGCTGGTGACGCCGCCGGATTGGGAGGCCCAGGGCATGGCGGCGGGCACGCCGTTCGCGCTGGCGCACACGTTCGGCCAGACGGGGCCGTTCCGGCCCAAGAACGTGGACGGCCGCGTGCCGGGGCTGGTGTTCGCCGGCTCGGGGACGACGCCGGGCGTCGGGATTCCGATGGTGCTGATCTCGGGCAAGCTCGCCGCCGAACGAGTGAGGGAGCTGCTGCGGTGAGCGCAGATCTCAACGCCGGTTACGCCGCCTGCGCCCGGCTGACCCGTGCCCACGGCACCACCTACTGGTGGGGGGCACGCCTGCTGCCGCCCGGCCAGCGGCGCGACGTGCACACCGTGTACGCCCTGTGCCGGCTGGCCGACGACATCGTGGACGAGCCGGAGAAGGTGGCGCTGCCGCTCGACCTGCCCGGCGATCCGGCAGAGCGGTTGTCGGCGTTCGCGTCCTACTTCTTCGCCTCGCTGACCGCGGGGGATGCCGACGAGCCGGTGATGGCGGCGATCGTCGACTCGATCCGGCGCCGCGGCACCGACCCGGAGTGCTTCGAGCGGTTTTTCGCCGCGATGGCGCTCGACCTGTCCCGCACGACCTGGGCCACGTGGCCGGAGCTGCGCGACGGCTACATGGAGGGCTCGGCCGCGGTCATCGGAGAGATGATGCTGCCGGTGCTCGAGCCGTACACCCCGGACGCCAAGGCCCCGGCCCGGGCGCTCGGCCTGGCCTTCCAGCTCACGAACTTCCTGCGCGATGTTGCCGAGGATCTCGACCGCGGCCGCGTCTACGTCCCCCAGGACGACCTCGCCCGGCACGGCGCCGACCCGTGGCGGCGGCGTCCGGATGCGGCCTGGCAGGCCATGATGGCCGAACAGGTGGCGCGCAACCGGGCCCTGTACACCGAGGCGGAACCCGGCCTGGGCATGCTGCCACCGGCGTCGCGGCGTTGCGTGGGCACGGCGCTGGTGCTCTACCGGCGCATCCTGGATCGGATCGAGGCGTCGGGCTACGACGTGTTCTCCGGACGCCACCGCGTGCCGACGGCGGAGAGACTGGGCGTGACCCTCCGCAGCCTCACCCTGGGGCCACCCACCGCAGGCGCCCGCGCCTGAGCACGCCGCCCGGCACAGCCCGCGACGGACCGATCAGCGGGCCAGCACGCCGGTGAGGGGGACGGTCCAGACGTCCTCACCCGCCACGCCCCAGCCGTCCAGCAGCGCGTTCGCGGCCTGGAAGCCCGTGGTCGCGGCGCGCTCCATGAGCGCCACCGGGAGGTCGCAGCGCACCCAGTCGCCCGCGAGCACCAGCCGCGGCGCGGGCGTCCGGACGCCGGGCCGCTCGGCCCACGGCTGGTCGGGGCCGATGACCACGCAGTCGTCGCGCACCAGCAGCTCGCGCTCCACCACGCTCATCGCTGCAGTCTCGGGGAACGCCCGGTGCAACTCGGCGAGCAGGGCGTCGGCGACTCGTTCGGCGGCCGCCGGCTCCAGGGCCACCTCGGCGTCGCACGCGTAGGCGTGCAGCTCCACCACCGAGCCGCCGTGTTCGGCCGACCACGCGGCGGCCCCCGCTTCGAACCGTTCCAGCACCGAAATGTTGTCGAGCGGCCCGAACCCGCTCGTGCCCAGGAAGGCGGGGCGCTCGGCGTCCACGCGCTGGCCCAGCCACAGCCGCAGCACGACGAACGGCGGGGCGTTGCGGGTGGCGGCCACCGCGTCCTGCCAGGCGCCGAGGTGCCCGTCGTCGGGCAGGCCGGCCACGAGGGCGCGGGCGGCGCGCGGATCGGTGGCCAGCACGACGGCGTCGGTGTCGACCTGCTCCTCGCCGACGCGGACGCCGGCGCGTCCCTCCTCCACGACCAGCGCGCTGACGGGCGCGGACGTCCGCACCGTCACCCCCAGCGCGGCCAGGTGCGTCCCGAGCGGACCCCACAGGGCGGTGTCGTAGTCGTCGTCGGGGACGTCGAACAGCAGCCCCTCCGCCGACCCCATGAAGTAGGTGTGGAACATGGCCACGAGCTCGCCGGCGGAGAAATCCTGCGGGTCGGCGAAGAACGAGCGGGCGAACACCTCCAGGGCCAGGTCACGCGCCGCGGGCGGGAACCGCAGGCGATCCAGGAACGCCCCGGCGGACTCCCCGTCGTAGCGCTCGTGGGTGCCCGGGAAGCGCACCTGGAGCAGCTCCAGCGCCGCCGGCACGTCGACCTTCGTCAGCGAGCGCAGCGTGAACGTGGGGCTGCGGAGCGCGAACGCCGCGACCGACAGCGGCGGCGTCAACGGCAGGCCGGCGAACGTGTCGGTGACGCCGTCCGGACGCCGCAGCGGGTAGTCCTCAACCGGCAGGAGGCGGCTCAACCCGGGATCGGCGCGTCGCAGCAGGGCGCGCAGGTTGTAGTACTGCCGGAAGAACGCGTGGAAGCCGCGGCTCATCGTGCGCCCGTCCCCGAGCTCCCACGCGGCCACGCGGCCACCGAGCCTCTCGGACGCCTCGAGCAACGTGACGCGCACCCCACGCTCGGCCAGCACCGTCGCGGCCGCGATGCCGGCGATGCCACCGCCGACCACGGCGACGTGCCGTTCCCCGGAGACGATCTGCGTGCCCCGGGGGCCGGGGATGCGCACCGCGCGCCGGTCGCGTCCGGGAACGTTCTGCTGCTGGCTCACGGGGTCAATCCTAGCGGCCGGGGGCACGCCCGGGCACACCGGAGAGGTCGTCATCGACGTCGCCGGGCGCGGAGGCGACCAACCCCGCCGCGACCATCACCACGGCGCTGCCGATGAGCAACCACAGGGGCAGGGTCCAGCTGCCCGTCCGACCGTGGATGACGCCGACCGCGAACGGGCCGAGGGCCGCGAGGGCGTACCCGATGCTCTGGCCGAAGGCGGACAACCGGGCGGTGACGTGCGGGTCGCGCGATCGGGCGGTGACGAGCGCCAGCGCCATGGGGAACGCCGCCCCGGACAGCCCGAGCGACACCGCCCACAGCCACGGCACCGTCGTGGGCGCGTAGAGGATGCCGAGGTACCCCACCACCAGCAGGACGCCGAGCGCGACCACCACGCCGCGCAGATCACGCACCTGCTCCACCACCGTGGCCATGACCAGCCCGGTCACGATGCCGAACGACGCGATGAGCGACACCAGCAACCCGGCGTCCGCGGCGTCGACGCCCCCGTCGCGGTACAGCTGCGCGGCCCACCCGAACTGGGTGTAGGCCTGCATGGACTGGACGCCGAAGAAGATGCCCAGGGCCACCGCGCGCCGCGACCGCACGAGCGAGGGGCCACGCTCGGGGCGCGGGCCACGGACGCGCGCCGAGCCCTCGGTGAGCGCCACCGCCAGCATGGGCACGACGGCGAGCGCGGCCACCCCACCCCACACGGCGAGCGACCCGCGCCACTGCCCCGGCAGCACGGACGCGAGGGGCACCGCCGCCGCGCTGGCCAGCGTCGCCCCCACGGCGAGCAGGCAGCTGTAGAGCGTCATCATCCCCGCAACGTGCCCCGGGAATCGGCGCTTGATGAACGCGGGCAGCAACACGTTGCCCACGGCGATCCCCGCGTAACCGAGCGCGGTGAACGCCAGAAAGGCGGCGGCGTCCGGCACGAACGCCCGCGCCAGCAGCCCGACGGCCGTCACCGCGGCGCCCAGCCACAGGGCGCGGTTGAGCCCGACGCGGACGGCCAGGCCGACGGCGAGCGCCCCGAACGCGGCGAAGCACAACCCCGGCATCGCGGTGAGCAGGCCACCCCACGTCGACCCCTGGCCCAGATCGGCCAGGATCTCGGCCATGAGCGGCCCCACCACCGTGGCACCGGGGCGCAGGTTGAGCGACACCGCCACCACCGCGACGACCGCCAGCCAGGCACCGCGTGTCGTCTGCCGTGGTGTCACGCTCGCCCCCTTCGGGCACGTGGCCCTCTTCTGGCCACGTGGCCCCCGCAGACCCTAGCGCGCCAGCAGCAGCCCCAGGCGCCGGGCCAGCCGGACGGCCCGAGGGTCGGCACCACCGGGCCACGGCCCGCGGGCGATGGTGTAGCCGAACGCGACGCCGGTGTCGGGGTCGACGCAGCCGAGGCAGCCGAAGGCCCCGTCGTGGCCGAACGAGCGCGGGCCGCCCCACGCGAAGGTGCCCGACTGCTTCTGGAACACGATCGAGTGGGCCCGGTCCGGCAGCCCCAACACCTCGTCGTAGCCGCGGCACTGCAACTGGGCCATCTGCTCCACGGTGTCGGCCGACCACAGGGCGGGCCGCTCCCCCACGCCCGTCACCGCGGACGCCAGCAGCCCGGCGATGCCGCGCGCCGACACGGTCGCGGACACCGCGGCGTGCCCGAAGCGCCAGGAGCGCTCGTCCCGGACGATGTCGATGGGGTCCCCGACCGGGTCGACCCAGTACAACCGCCCGCGGTCCGGGCCGGGGCCGTCGGCGCCCCCGGCCGCCACCGGCGGAATCATGGGCAGGGGCGCCACCAGGCGCTCCTCGGCTCCCGCCGGCAGCCCGAGGAAGAACTCGGTGCCGAATGGCGTCCGCACCTCGGCCTCGTGGAACTCCTGCAACGTCTGGCCGGTCACGCGGTACACCAGCTCCCCGGCCAGGTCATCGATGGTGACCCCGTGGTAGCCGAACGCCTTGCCCGGCGCCCACTGTGGCCGCTGCGCCGCCAACACCCGGGCGGCGCGGTGGGGGTCCAGCAGGTCGTCCCAAATCAGCGGAGGATCCGTCGCGAACGGCAGCCCGGCCTGGTGGGAGAGCAGCTGCCGCACGGTCACGGCCCCCTTGCCGCGGGCGGCGAACTCGGGCCAGTGGTCGGCCACCAGGTCGTCGAGCCCGAGCGCACCACGCTCCACCAACAGTCCGACGGCCACACCGATGGCGTTCTTCGACACCGAGGCCGGCACGATCAGGGAATCCTCACCCAGGTGCGGCCCGCCCCAGACGTCGAGCACCTTCTGCCCGTCGTGGAAGGCCGCGACCTGCACCGAGAGGTCCGGATCCGTGCCCAGGTGGGTGGCCACGGTGTCCGCGATCTCCACCACCCGCTCGTCCACCTCCCCCCGCAGGGAGCCGTGCCGTGCCGTGTCGAGCTGCTGCAGAGCCATGACCACTCCTTCGTGTCGTTCTCGGCGTCCGTGCCGTCGCACCCGACGCTATCGGGCGGGGCCGACGAAATCCGTTGCCATACGACGGATTGCCCGCATCCGCGCCCCATTCTTCCTAGACTCCTGCGGGAGGGACTCGGTCCGGGGGTCGCTCGGCCAGCACACCGCAACTCGAGGAGGTCGCGATGTCGGCGCCGAACCTGACCGCGCGCCCGCACCACCCGCGCCGCACCGCGTCCGAGGACCGGTTGCGCAACCTGCGCCTGCTCGGGATGGTCGCCCCCGTCGTCTTCATCGCCCTCGTGATCGCGGGCTACCCCTTCGTCGCTCAGACCGTGGGGCACGAGCACGGCCTCAACGTCGTCGGGCTGGTCATGGTGGTCGCCGCCGCCGGTTTCGGTTGGTTCATGTACCGGCTGATCGGACGCGCCCACGCGGAGGTGTTGCTCCGTGAGGAGGAGCTGGCCCAGGCCCAGGCCCAGCGCCGCGTGGACGCCGAACGCCACACGGCCGCCCTCCCCGAGCGCGACCGCATCGCCCGCGAGCTCCACGACTCGCTGGCCCAGGTGCTGGGCGTCGCCCACCTCAAGCTGCAGGCGCTGGCCGCTCGCCCGGAGGTGCGCGGCTCCGATCGCCTCTCGCGTGACATCGGCGAGCTCGCCGAACTGTGCTCCGACGGCTACCACGACGTCCGCGAGGCCATCCTCGGCCTCAAGGACTCCCACCAGCCCCGCCCGGCCCTGCTCGACCACCTCGAGAGCTACCTGCAGCGTTACACCCGCCTCTCCGGCGTCCCCACCGCACTGGACGCCGACGCCCCCGGCCTCGCCCTCACCCCCGACGCCGAGGTGCAGGTCATCCGGATCGTCCAGGAGGCACTCAGCAACGTCCGCAAACACGCGGACGCCACCCGCGCCACCCTCACCGTGCGCAGCACCGCCCCGCAGACGACGTTCACCGTGACCGATGACGGCTGCGGCTTCACCCCGCTGGCCGCGTGCCCGCAGGACGGCCACGGCTACGGGCTGGCGGCCATGCGCGAGCGGGCCGAGAGCTTCGGCGGACGCCTCACCGTCACCTCCGCGCCGGGCCGCGGCACCACCGTCGTCGTCACGGTGCCCGCCGCGCAGGTGCTGCCCGAGGCGCTGAGCGCATGACGGCCCCCGACCCCATTCGCGTGCTGTTGGCCGACGACCTCATCCTCTTCCGCCGCGCCATCGCCCAGCTCATCGAGGAGGAGGCCGACCTGGAGGTCGTCGGGCAGGCGAGCAACGGCCTGCTCGCGGTCGAGGCGGCGCTGGCGCTGAAGCCCGATGTGGCGGTGCTCGACGTGGAGATGCCGGTGATGGACGGCATCGAGGCGGCGCGCCGCATCCTGGCGGCGCTGCCGGAGACGCGCGTCGTCATGCTGACCGTCAGCGAGGACGACGACCACCTGCTGGAGGCGGTCCGCCTCGGCGTCCACGGCTACCTGCTGAAGGATCTGGCCCCCGCCGAGCTGTTCGACCTGATCCGCGCCGCGATGCGCAACGAGAACCCGGTGTCCCCGGCCCTGGTCGGACGCCTGCTCGCCGCGGTGCGCGCGGGGACGCCGCCGCCGCGTCCGGAGCGGGCGGACGCCGAGGGTCCCGCCCTGCCCCAGCGCGAGCTGGACGTGCTGCGGTTGGTGGCCGACGGGTTGTCGAACAAGGAGATCGGCGTGCGCCTGTCGATCACGGAGGGCACCGTGAAGAACCACGTGCACAACGCGCTCGCCAAGCTCGACATGGACAACCGCATCCAGGCCGCCACCTACGTCGTCCGGCACGGGATCGGTCTGCCCCGCCGCCCCTGACGCCGCTGGCACCCCTGACGCCGCTGGCACCGCTGGCACCGCTGGCACCGACCGCTGTATCTCCGTTGTGCCCCTTTTGTACCCCAGGCGGGATGGTTGACGCCCGGGGGGCGGGCAAGGATGGCCGGGAGGGGACATCTGTCGACGGGAGGAGGAGCCATGCGCAGGGCCGTCACAGCGACGCTGGGCTGGATCCGGGACGCCATCGGTGCGTCCTGGCGCTGGTTCCTGCCGCTGGTGGCCGGGCTCACGGGCATCCTCGTCGGCATCCTCATCTTCACGTTCGGCTACGCCGGCGGCCTGAACTACTTCGGCCACGAGGCCGAGACCTGCAACCAGTGCCACGCCATGAACGGCCAGTACGACCGCTGGAGCCGCGGCGTCCACGCCAATGCCGCGACGTGTCAGGACTGCCACTCCCCCCACGACAACGTCGTCTACTACTACGTGAACAAGGCCGACAACGGTTTTTGGCACGCCCTGAAGTTCACGACGGGCGACTACCCGATGAACATGCACATCCGCGACCACAACCGGCAGATCACCCAGGAAGCCTGCCTGACGTGCCACGACACGATGACGCACGACATCCGCGCCCTGCGCACCGATGACCAACAGATCGACTGCCTGTCCTGCCACGCGGGCGTCGGTCACGGAAGGGACTGATGACGATGGCCACCGCCGCCACTGATGAGAAGTCGACTCCGCGCAGCGGACGCCCGAAGTGGGGTCTGCTCGCCCTGGTCATCGTGCTGGGCGGCGTCATCGCCGTCGGCGTCCTGGCGCTGCTGGTGAACATCTTCACGCGCCAGACGGAGGCGCAGCAGCCCTATTTCCAGGTCGTCGAGCTGACCGACGAGACGTACGACCCGCAGGTGTGGGGCCAGAACTACCCGCTGCAGTACGAGGGCTGGCTGCGGACGCAGGAGATGGATCCGGCCAACACCGTCACCCGGGAGCCCACCGCCGAGGATCCGCGCACGGTCAAGACCCAGAGCAAGCTCGAGAACGACCCCCGCATGGTGACGATGTGGCAGGGCTACGCGTTCTCCGTCGAGTACAACCGGCCCCGCGGCCACGCGTACATGTTGGAGGACCAGCGCCTCGTGCAGCGCGTCACGCAGTTCAACCAGCCCGGCGCCTGCCTGAACTGCCACGCCTCCCTGCCCGAGATCGTGAACACCATGGGCGACGGTGACCCCGACGAGGGGTGGGCCATCATGAACCGGACGCCCTACAACGAGGCCACCCAGTTCGCCCAGCACCCCGTGGCCTGCATCGACTGCCACGACCCGAAGACGATGGAACTCCGCGTCACCCGCCCCGCGTTCGTGGCGGGCATCAAGGAGTACAAGGCGGGCCAGGGCATCCGCGACTACGACGTCAACACGCAGGCCACCGCCCAGGAGATGCGGGCGTACGTGTGCGCCCAGTGCCACGTGGAGTACTACTTCGCCGGCGAGGGGAAGACCCTCACCTTCCCGTGGGACCACGGCCTGACGGCCGACGACGCCCTGCAGTACTACGACGAGAACGAGTTCTCCGACTTCACCCACCGCCTCACCGGCGCCCCGGTCGTGAAGGCGCAGCACCCCGACTTCGAGACGTGGAGCCAGGGCGTCCACGCCCAGTCCGGCGTCACGTGTGTCGACTGCCACATGCCGTACCAGCGCGAGGGCGCGATGAAGATCACCGACCACCAGGTCGCCAGCCCGATGCGCTCGGACGCGTCCATCAACTCCAGCTGCCTGACCTGCCACGCGGTGACCGAGCAGGAGATGCGCGAGCGCGTCGGCGGCATCCAGGAGCGCTACGAACACGTCAAGGACACCGCCTTCGACGCCCTCGTCCAGCTGATCGGGGACATCGAGACGGCCCGCACCAACGGCACCGACCAGGCACGCATCGAGGAGGCCTGGGCCTACCAGCGCAAGGCGCAGTTCTTCGTCGACTACGTGGTCAGCGAGAACAGCCACGGCTTCCACGCCCCGGCGTACACCAACCGGTTGCTCGCCGACGCCACGGACGCCGCCCGCCGCGGCCAGCTGGCCCTGCTGGGCCAGACCTACCCGGCCGCCGGCGCTCCGACACCGGCCCCGGTGCCGCCCTACACCCCGCCGCCCGCCTCGCCGACGCCGACCCGTCCGGCCGCCCCCGAGACGGCCTCGGCGACCCCCTAGAGCCGGAAGCCCGCCTCGGACCCGGGCTCCCGTCCGGACCCCATCCCTACCGTTGGGTAGGGGTGGGGTCCTCCTCGTTGTACCCCGCTGTGCCGGAATCATGCCGCCGGCGGGATGGTTCGCCCACACCCGCTCGCCGAGACTGGAGGGACATCCGGTACGGAGGGGAATGATGGTCCGAGAATCCTCGAACGAACCGGTCGCCGAAGGCCAGGCCATCCCTGTCGATGACCCCGCCGATTCCGCCGCAGACGGCGCGACGACGACCGATCCACCCACGCGCTCGAGCGTGCGGCGACGCCCGCGCAAGGCGCTGTTGATGCTGACCGGCCTCGCGTTCGCGGTGGGGCTGGGCTTCGCCGTCTGGACGATGGGTGACCCGGCACCGGCCGCGGCCGAGTTGCCCGACGGTCACCCCGACATCGCCCAGACGACGGCGATGCCGGCGGCAGCCCCGACCACCCCGGCGCTGGACGAGGCCCAGGTGGCGGCTCTCACCGCCAAGGTCGAGGCCGATCCGTCCGACGTGGTGAGCATGCGGACCCTGGCCGACGTCTACTTCCGCGGCGAGCAGTTCGCCGAGTCGGCCACCTGGCTGGAGCGCTTCGTGGAGCAGCAGCCGAACGACCTCGACTCCCGCCTGGTGCTCGGCGTGGCGTACTTCAACGTGAACCGCGTCGCGGACGCCGAGGCGCAGTGGCAGCGGGCCGCGGAGATCTCACCCATCAGCCCGCACCCGTGGTTCAACCTCGGTTTCGCGCGCATGGCGCAGGATCCGCCGGACGTCACGGGGGCTGTGGCGGCCTGGGAGAGGGTGAGTGAGCTGGCACCCGGATCGGGCATCGCGGCGTCCGCCCAGGAGCACCGCGAGCGCCTGCTGGCGAGCGAGGCCGTCGGGTCGCCGACGCCCACGCCGCCGGCGTCCGAACCGACCCCGGCCACCACGCCGTGAGGGGGACGCGATGAGCATCGACACCTCCCCCCGACGCCAGCCGGTCGACCCGGACGACCCGGTCGACCGCGCGGTGGACGACACCGCCGACGATCTCGTCGTGCGCCGCCCCCACGGCAGGGAACCGGACATCTCGGTCGGCGAGGTCGCTCGCCGCATCTACCGGTTGTTCCACAACAAGCGGTTCGGCCTGTTCCTGATCCTCGCGATGATGGTGCTGACGCTGCTGGGCGTGCTGTTCCCGCAAGCGCCCGACGGTGTGCGCAGCGACCCGGAGCTCATGGCGTCCTGGCTGGAGACCGTGCGCCCCACGTTCCGCGGCTGGACGACTCCGCTGGCCGTGCTGGGCATCTTCTCGATGTTCAGCTCGCCGGCGTTCGTGACGGTCGTCTCGCTGCTCGTGCTCTCGATCATCGCCTGCACCACGCACCGCATGCCGCTGCTGTGGCAGCAGTCGATGAACACGCGCGTCCACGTGCGCGACACGTTCTTCGACCGGGCGCGCCTCAGCGTGGCAGCCGTCCTGCCCGTCGGGCGCGACGAGGCGATCGAGCAGGTGCGTGCCCGGCTGCTCGGCAGGCGGTTCCGGGTGCTGGCCGACGAGACCACCCCGGGGCGGCTCTACGCCGACCAGAACCGTTTCGCCCCGGTCGGCACGATCATCGCGCACACCGCGTTCGTCGTGATCCTCGCCGGCGTGCTCATCACGGGCCAGTTCGGGCTGCAGCTGAACAACTTTCCGGTCACGATCGGCACCACGCGCGCCGTGGGCTACGACACGGGGCTGGCGGTCGAGGCGCGGGCGTTCTCCGACACCTACCACCCCGACGGTCGCCCGGCCGACTACGTCTCCGAGCTGGTGCTGTGGCACGACGGGGTGGAGGTGGCCCACCAGGACGTCCGGGTCAACACCCCCCTCCGGTGGGGCGGCTACTCGGTCAACCAGGCCTCGTTCGGCATCGCGGCCATGTTCGCGGTGACGGACGCCGCCGGCGCGGTCGTCCACGAGGGGGGCATCCCGCTCCAGTACGCCACGCCGGACGAGCTGTACAGCTACGGACGCGTCGAGCTGGCCGACCGCAACCTCGTGTTCTACGTCATCACCCCGGCATCGGGGCAGGTGACGCCGGACATCCGCCCCGGTGAGGCGCAGCTCGAGGTGTACGCCCTGGACGCCGACAACACCCCGATCGACACGCAGCTCCTCACCCCCGGTGCCACCGCGACGATCGCCGACCTGACCTTCACGTTCGAGCGCGAGGCGCAGTACACCGGCCTGATGGTGTCGCGCGATCCGGGGGCGCTGTGGGTGTGGATCGGCGCGGCCCTGATCATGATCGGCACCTGCTGGACGATGTTCCTGCGTCACCACCGCGTGTGGACCCGTGTCACCCCCAACGACGACGGCACCACCACCGTCACCTTCGCGTCCCCCGACCGGCACGACTCGGTCTTCCAGGATTCCATCCGCACCCTCGCCGCCCAGTTGGCCGACCCGGCCGACGCTCCCAGGAGGTAACCGCCATGCTCGAACTGTCCCGCATCTGCCTCGCCGCGGCCACGGTGCTGCTCACCCTGGCGCTGGTCAGCAACGTCGTCATCGTCCTCACCCGCAACACCGCGGCCCGAAAGGCAGCGGCCAAGGAGGCGGCGCTCGTGGGGGCGTCCGGGGCCGGTGGGGCGGAACCGGAGCGACTCGCGGCGTCCCCCGCCGTGGTGGAGTCGCCCAGCCGTGGGCTCGGGTGGTACACCGACCGGACCATCGAGATCTCGCTGGTGCTGCTCACCGTCGGGCTGGCGGCGCGGACCTTCGCGACGGGGCACGCGCCGTTCGCGAACCAGTACGAGTTCGCCTGCTCGTTCGCCTGGGGCATGACGCTGGCGTACGTGTTCTTCAACCACCGCTACCGGCTGCGCACGCTCTCGCTGGCGATCCTGCCGCTGCCGGTGCTGATGCTGCTGTACGCCGCCACGGTGGGCTCCGAGGCCGTGCCGCTCATGCCGGCGCTCGACAACCACCTGCTCCTCACGCTGCATGTCGCCACGGCCATCCTGGGGTATGGCGCGGCGGCGGTCGCGTTCGGCGCGGCGGTGTTCTATCTCATCCGCCCGCACCTGAAGCTGCGCGGCCTGCCCAGTGAGGAATTGTTGGACGAGATCGGCTACCGCGCCGTCGTCATCACGTTCCCGATGCTCACCATCATGATCATCCTGGGGGCCGTGTGGGCCGACATCGCGTGGGGCCGCTACTGGAGCTGGGACCCGAAGGAGACCGCCTCTCTGGTCACCTGGCTCATCTACGGCGCCTACCTGCACGCCCGGGTGTCCCGTGGCTGGCGCGGCAACCGATCCGCCGGGTTGCTGATCCTCGGCTTCGTGGCCATCCTGTTCACCTACTACGGCAACCTGTTCTTCGGCGGGCTGCACGCCTACGCCTGATGCCGACTCGCAAGGGTGCGGACTCCGGGTCGCGGGCCGGTGTGGCCCGGCCGCCGGGTGGTCGCGGTGTGACCGATGCGGGCCCGGCCGATGGAGGGGGGAGAGATGCCGGTGTGACCGATGCCGGTGTGACCGGTGCAAGCGTGACCGATGCCGGGCGAGGTGCCGCAGGGGGGAGCGGCTCCGCGCGCGGCGGCGTCCCTGGGCTGCTCTACCTGGCCGGGTTCGTGGCGGTGGTGGTGCTCGCGGTGTGGCTGCTGCTGCCACCCGCCCCGTCCTCGGCCAGCGTCGACCCCGGCGCCAACGCCCGGCCCGCCCCGACGGTGGGCCAAGAGGCGCCGGACTTCACGGCGACCACGCTGGACGGCCGCACCGTGTCGTTGGCGTCCCTGCGCGGCACCCCGGTGTGGCTGACCTTCGGTGCCACGTGGTGCGCGCCCTGCCGCGTCGAGGCGCCCGACATCGAGGCCGCCCACGACGGGCGTGCGGAGATCCTCGCCGTGTACATGGGCGAACCGGGCGCCACCGTCGCCCCCTACGCCCAGCGCATGGGCCTGACGTTCGGCCAGATCCCGGACGCCGACGGCCAGCTCTCCGCGCTGTACGGCGTCCGCGGCATCCCCGTGCACTACTTCGTGGACGCCGAGGGCGTGGTGCGCTCGACCCGCGTCGGCATCCTCGGCCCGGAGACCATCGACGCCGAGCTGGCGGCGATCCAGCCGGGAGCCTGACCCGCGCCGATCCCGCTCGGGGGCCAGGCGGCTCCGATCACGCTGGCCCGATCTCAGCTCTGTGGCCCCGCCGCGGCCCCGCATCCGGGACCACTTCGCTAACCTGCCGTAGCGGGGCTCCCCGTGCCGGAAGAGCACCGCTACGGCGGACGGGGGAAGTGCCCCACGCCGGAGAGCCACGCTTCGCCAGGGCGCCACGCCCCTGTCGTTCAGCTCGCCTCCCTGCCGTTGTCGACGGCACCCTGCTCGAAGCCCTCCTCCCCAGCGCTGCAACGGCAGGGCCGTGCGTTTCGCACAGGGAGGGGGTCCGAAGGGCAGGGAGGCGGCCCCACGGGCAGGGAGGCGGTCCGACGGGCAGGGAGGCGGCCCCACGGGCAGGGAGGCGGCCCCACGGGCAGGGAGGCGACCTCACGGACAGGGAGGCGGTCCGAAGGGCAGGGAGGCGCCCCCACCGCAGGGTGGACACACGGTCACGGCCGTGGGACGCCGCGGGCCTCAGGCGCCGACGTACTGCGCCAAGTGCTGGCCCGTCAGCGTCGAGGCGGACGCCACGAGCTCGGCCGGGGTGCCGGTGAACACCACGTGCCCGCCGTCGTGGCCGGCGCCGGGGCCGAGGTCGATGATCCAGTCGGCGTGGGCCATGACGGCCTGGTGGTGCTCGATGACGATCACCGACGTGCCGGCGTCGACGAGTTGGTCCAGCAACCCGAGCAGCTGCGCCACGTCCGCGAGGTGCAGGCCGGTGGTCGGCTCGTCCAGCACGTACACGTCGGCCGATTCCCCCATCCGGGCCGCCAGCTTGAGCCGCTGGCGCTCGCCGCCGGACAGCGTCGTGAGCGGCTGCCCCAGCGTCAGGTAGCCGAGACCCACGTCGCACAGCCGCTGCAGCACCTTGGTGGCGGCCGGCGTCCGGGCCTCGCCGTCGGCGAAGAACGTCAGCGCCTCGGCCACCGGCATGGTCAGCACGTCGTGGATCGAGCGCCCGGCCAACGTGTACTCCAGCACCGACGCCTGGAACCCCGTCCCCTCGCAGGCCTCGCAGGTGGACGTGACGGTCTCCATGAAGCCCAGCTCGGTGAAGATCAGCCCCGCCCCGTTGCACACGCCGCAACCGCCCTCGGAGTTGGCGCTGAACAGCGCGGGCTTCACCCCGTTGGCCTTGGCGAACGCCTTGCGGATCGGCTCGAGCACGCCCGTCCACGTGGCCGGGTTCGAGCGCCGCGAGCCCTTGATCGGCGCCTGGTCGATCACCACCACGCCCTCCCGCTTCGCCACCGAACCGGCGATCAGCGACGACTTGCCCGACCCGGCCACCCCCGTCAGCACCACGAGCACCCCCAGCGGGATGTCCACGTCCACGTCGGCCAGGTTGTGGGTGCTGGCACCCCGGATCTCGAGGGCGCCCGTCGGCGTCCGCACCTGCTCCCGCAGCGACACGCGGTCGTCCAGGTGGCGACCGGTCAGCGTGTCGGACGCCCGCAGCCCGGCCACCGTGCCCTCGAACACCACCTCGCCGCCGCCGCTGCCCGCACCGGGCCCCAGATCGACCACATGGTCGGCGATCGCGATCGCCTCGGGCTTGTGCTCCACCACCAGCACCGTGTTGCCCTTGTCACGCAACCGCAGCAGCAGGTCGTTCATGCGGGCGATGTCGTGGGGGTGCAGGCCGATCGTCGGCTCGTCGAAGACGTAGGTGACGTCGGTGAGCGCGCTGCCCAGGTGGCGGATCATCTTGATCCGCTGCGCCTCGCCCCCCGACAGGCTGCCCGAGGCCCGGTCGAGGCTGAGGTAACCCAACCCGATCTCGACGAACGAATCCAGCAGGTCCCGTAGCCCCGAGAGCAGCGGGGCCACCGCCGGTGCGGACAGCGACGCGACCCACGCAGCCAGGTCGGAGACCTGCATCGCGCAGGCGTCCGCGATCGACAGCCCCTCGATGCGGGACGACCGGGCCCCCTCGGTCAGGCGCGTGCCGTCGCACTCGGGGCAGGTCTTGAACACCGCAGCCCGCTGCACGAACGCCCGGATGTGCGGCTGGAGCTCGTCGGGGTCGCGGTTGAACATGGACTTGCCGATCTTCACCAGGACGCCCTCGTAGGTGACGTTGATGCCCTCGGCCTTGATCTTGGTGGCCTCCTTGTACAGCAGGTCGTGCATCTCGCGCTTGCCGAATTGGCCGACCGGCTTGTCCATGTCGAAGAAGCCCGAGCCGGCGAAGATGCGGCCGTACCACCCGTCCATCGAGTAGCCCGGCACCAGCAGGGCCCCGTCGGCCAGCGACTTCTCGGGGTCGAAGATCGCAGCCAGGTCGACGTCGGAGATGTGCCCGATGCCCTCGCACTTCGGGCACATGCCCCCGACCACCGTGTAGGACGCCTTCTGCGCGATCGTCTTCTCACCGCGCTGGACGGTGATCGCTCCCCCGCCGGTGGCCGACGGCACGTTGAAGGCGTACGCCTGGGGCGGGCCGATGTGCGGCTCACCGAGGCGGCTGAACAGGACGCGGAGCAGCGCGTTGGCGTCCGTCGCCGTGCCGACGGTCGATCGCACGTTGGCGCCGAGCCGATCCTGGCTGACGATGATCGCGGTGGTGAGGCCGTCGAGGGAGTCCACGTCGGGCCGATCCAACGTCGGCATGAAGCCCTGCACGAACGCCGGGTAGGTCTCGTTGATCATCCGCTGGCTCTCGGCGGCGATGGTGTCGAACACCAGCGAGCTCTTGCCGGAGCCCGACACCCCGGTGAACACCGTCAGCCGCCGCTTCGGCAGCTCCAGGCTCACGTCCTTGAGGTTGTTCGCCCGCGCCCCGCTGATGCGGATCAGGTCATGGGAATCAGCAGCGTGCGCGGGCGTCGGCATGGCGGCAGCGTAGCGGCCGGACGCCCCCGCCCGCGGCCAGCCCCCCAGGCCGGCTCAGCCCCGGTGCCCCTCGATGGTCGCGATGATCGCGGGCCGCAACTCGGCCGGGGTGATCACGCGATCCACCGACCCCACCTCCACGGCGCGGTGAATGTTGTGCACCCGGTCGAACTCGGCGGCGATCTCGCTGATCTTCTCCGCCCGGACGACCTTGCGCGCGTCGGCCAGCTCGACCTGCAGCGCCGCCTTGTCCTCCGCGCGCGCCGTCCGTAGCCGCGCCTCCAGATCGGCAACGCGCGGATCCGCGGCGGTGCGCGTCCGGACGTCGCCGGCGAACACCACGGCCGCCGCGGGCGCCCCGCCGATCACCGAGGCGTAGGACCCCTCGATCGCCAGCACCGTCATCGACGGGTTCAGCTGCTTGCTGAACACCACGAAGGCGCCGCCGTGGTAGCGCGAGATCACGCAGAACACGATGGGCCCGTCGAAGTTCACGATCGCCCGGCCGATCTCGGCGCCGTACTCCAACTGCAGGTTGCGCATCGACTCCGGGGAGCCGTCGAAGCCCGAGAGGTTGGCCAGCACGACCAGTGGTCGGTTGCCCGAGGCCGCGTTGATCGCCCGCGCCACCTTCTTGCTGGAGCGCGGGAACAGCGTGCCCGCGGTGTAGGTGTCGGGGCCGTCGGTGGGAGGGAATCCCGCGCGCGGCACGGGCTTGGACTCGATGCCCAGCACGCACACCGCGTGGCCGCCGACGCGGGCGTCCATCACCACCGCGGTGTCGGCGTCCGCCATACCCGCCCAGCGCTCCAGGCGGGGGTGGTCGGCGTCGCACACCGCGGCGATCACGGTGCGGATGTCGAAGGCCTTCTTGCGCTCCGGGTTGTGCTCAGCGGAGAAAATCTGGCCCACGGTGGTGAAATCCGAGCCCGCCAGGTGGTGCGGGTGGTCGGACACGTCGCGGTCGGCCGGGTCGGACGTCGGCGCCCGCCGGGGCCCCGACTCACCGGGCGCCACCCACGTGTGCTCGTAGTGCTGGATCAAGATGGCGAACGCCGCCCCGAGATCCGGCGCCCAGTACTGCGCCTGCCCGTTCGGCCCCATCACCCGGTCGTACCCGCCGATGCCGAAGTTGTCCTCCGCCGAGACGCCGCCGGAGAAGTCGAGTGACTGCTTGCCCGTCAGCACCATCGCCGAGTCCGGCGTCATCACCAGGATGCCCTTGGTGTGCATGAGCATCGTCGCCTCGGCGTTCCAGTACGGCTGGGCGCCGACGTTGATGCCGGCCACCACGACGTTGATCTCCCCGCCCCCTTGGGTGAATTCCACGATGCGGCGCAGCGCCGCGCCCACCCAGTCCATGTTCTCCGTGCCGGAGTCCATCGAGATGCGGGCGCCCGAGCTCAGCGTGAACCACTCCAGCGGGACGCCCTCGGCCTCGGCCAGGTCGAGCGCGGCGATGATCCGGCGGCACTCCGGCTCGGCGACCGCGCCCAGCCCGCGCGTCGGGTCGCCCGACAGCACGATCCGCGTGATGCCCTCGGGGTGCAGCGGGGTGACGGTCCTGACGCGGGCGACGATGATGCCGGCCCTGTTGCGACCCGGGCTCCGCTCGGCCGGCACCAGCCGGTCGGGCTCGCCGGGCGCGACGGACGCGTCGAGGTCCAGCTCCTCCAACGACCCGCCCGGCCCCGCCAGGGTCTGGGAGAGCTCGTAGGGGTACACCAGCCCCCGCCGGCGCGCCCGGAGCACCTTGGCCGCGTAGTCGTCGAGCGGACGCAACGGCTCGCTGGGCGGCGGCTCGACGGACGCCGTGACGCCGCCGCCGGCCCGGGCGTGGAACCGCACCGCGACCGGCACGGCCGCCTCCCCCGGGCGGGCGAGCGTGCCCTGCGCGACGACCTCCTCGATGCCCGCGCCGTCCGACAGCGGGGTGATCTTGTGCTGCAGAGCCGCGATGTCGCTCAGTTCGAGGTCGATCTCGGGCCACACGGTGACCCAGACGTGGTTCATGTCGAGGGTGCTGCCGGCGGGGCCGCGGGCGGCCCGCGTCCGGCGGATGGCCTCCAGGCAGTTCTCCACCGCCCGCTCGGCGTGCGGCAGGCCGATCAGGCGCCCGTCGGCGTCCCGCACCGCGGCCAGCTGGCTCACCTCAGCCATCGCGACGAGCCGCCGGTCGGACGGGTTCGCCTGCGCGACGCAGTCGAACAGCAGGACGCCGCGCGGCGCCGGCAGCCGGGTCACGTCGAACTCCCGCAGCCGCCACAGGTTGAGCCGGCGGAAGATCATGGGGTGGACGCCGCGGATCCGGACGTCCTCGGCCAGGCCGCCTCCCTGGGCGGGGCGGAACGTGAAGTAGTCCACGTCACCGTTGGGGGCGCAGGTGGCGATCACGCAGCGCCGCAGCCCGCCGGGCCACGCCCAGGCCGACAACACCGGCTGCAGCTGGGCCGAGAGCTCCGCATGGTCGGGTCGCTGCGGCCACGCGACGTAGATCTCCACGACGGCGTCCTCCCCGCCAGCGCGGGCGGCGAGCTGCTCGGCCACCAAGCGCGCGACGGGCCCGTCGGGGCCCAGTTCGTCGGCGCCACAGGCGGTCGTGACCACTTGGCAGGCCTGACCCTCCAGCAGGTACGCCCCGGTGACGAGCGGCCGACCCGCGCCGTGACCGGGGCCGGTGACGACGGTGGCGTTGACGTCGGTCAACTCGTGTTCGCCGTAGTGCTTGCGCAGGAGCACCTCGAGCAGCGGCTCGTGCGGGTGGAGGCCCGCGGTCAGCCGCTCCGCGAGGTGCGGCACCAGCCGCTCGGGGATCGCGGCGAGCGCGGTGAGGCGCTCCACGCGGTCGGCGGCGACCGGGTGGGCGGCCAGGTCGGCCACCTCGGCGTCCACCCCGGCAAGGACGGCCTCGCGCTCGGCGTCCACCTGCGGCTGGTCGAACCACCGGAACCGCACCGAGCGGGCCAGGTCACCCACCGCCGGGAAGCGCCGCTGCGTCGCCCGCACCAGCCGCTCCAGTTGGGCGCGGGCCGACGTGGCGACCGCGGCCTCGGGGGCGGGCTCGGCGATCCACCGGTCGAGGATGGCCAGCACCACCTGGACGTCCTCGGCCACGCGCTGCTGGGCGAGGAAGACGCGGAACACGGCGTCCGCCAGCGCCGGCGTCCGGTCCAGCTCGCTCACGCCGTAGTGGGCCAGCGCCCGCTGCAGACGGTCCACGAACTGCTGCGGCAGGTCGGCGCGCGCGGCGTCCAGACTCTGCAGGTAGCCGTGGAAGTGCTCGCGGTCGGAGTGGATGCGGAGCTCGGTGTTGGCCTGCTCCGAGGCGGGCCGGTTGCGGCTCAGCTCGGCGAGATCGGCGAAGAGGGCGAACAGCTCGATCTCCCCGGCGACCACGTCGGCGGCCACGCCGGCACCCTCGGCGAGCGCCCGCTCACGGGCGGCGAGGTAGGCCGCGAGGGTGCCCACGGTGGGGTCGGCGTCGTAACCCATGAGGTGCGCGGCGAGTTCCTCCCGCAGCTGCGTGGGGCGGGCGGCCACGCTCGGGTCGGACGCCGCGGCCGGCAGCTCCACCCGGGCGGCGGGCGTGGCGGCCTCCTCCTCGCCCTCCCCGACCGGCTCCAGCCGCACCAGCGGCGCCATGGACTCGACCTGGCTGCCCGTCATCACGAGCAGCTCCCGGACGCGGGCGGCGAACGGAGCCGCGATGACGGTCTCCATCTTCATGGACTCCAGCACCACCACGGGTGCACCGGCAGCCACCTCGGCACCGACGGGGGCGGGCGTGGCGACGACGAGCGCCGGGGCGGGTGAGCGCAGGACGCCCCCCTCGTCGCGGGAGACGCGGTGGGTCACCCCGTTCACCTCGATGAGGTGCACCGGGCCGTGCGTCTGCGTGACGATCCGGAACCGCTGCGCGCCCACGGTGAGGCGGCCGTGGACGTCGTCGAGGCGCTCCACCTCGGCGTCGGTCGTCACGTCGCCGACGCGCACCCGGTACCGGTGCGGCCCCGTCCGGTAGACGGTCAGGGTGTGGGACTCCCCCCGGAGCTTCAGGTCCACCGACAGCCCGGACGCGTGCGCGGCCTGGGGGCGTCCGCCGTGGGCCGTCTCGAGCAGGCGGGCCACCTCGAGCTGCTCGGCCTCGTCGTAGGCCTCGATCGCCGCGGCCACCAGCGCGACGCCGGAATGGGCGTCCGCGACGAGCTCACCGGCCGCGCGGGCCCGGTCGATCCACCCGGTGTCGGCCCAGCCGACCGCGCCGTCCTGCTCGCCGTCGCGCGGGCCGACGACCTCGGGGCGTCCCAGCAACTCGAGGATGAAGCTCTTGTTCGTGGCGCCGCCCTCGATGAGGACGGTCGTCTCCGCGAGGGCGCGGCGCAGGCGTCCGAGCGCCTCGGTGCGGGTGCGGCCCACGGCGATCACCTTGGCGATCATGGAGTCGAAGTCGGCGGGAATCGTGTCGCCCTCGGCGACACCCGTGTCGACGCGGATGCCGGGGCCGACGGGCAGGTCGAGGCGGGTGATGAGGCCGGGGGCCGGCGCGAAGTCGCGGTCGGGGTCCTCGGCGTTGAGGCGGGCCTCGATGGCATGGCCGGTCTCGTCGGGCCGCTCGGTGAGGCGCTCACCGGCGGCGACGCGGATCTGGGCCTTCACGAGGTCGAAGTCGTTGGTGATCTCGGTGATGGGGTGCTCCACCTGCAGGCGGGTGTTGACCTCCAGGAAGGCGAACAGCTGCTCGCCGGGGTGGTACAGGAACTCGACGGTGCCGGCGCCGGCGTAGTCCACGGCCAGGGCGAGCCGCTCGGCGGACGCCTTGAGCTCGTCGGTCTGGGCGGGGGTGAGCAGCGGCGAGGCCGACTCCTCGATCACCTTCTGGTTGCGGCGCTGCACGGTGCAGTCGCGGACGCCCAACGCCCAGGCGGTGCCCTGGCCGTCGGCGATGAGCTGCACCTCGACGTGGCGGGCGCCGGTCACGAGCTTCTCCAGGAACACCACGCCGGAGCCGAACGCGCGCTCGGCCTCGTCGCGGGTGCGCTGGTAGGCGTCGGAGAGGTCGTCGGCCGAGTCGACCCGGCGGATGCCGCGGCCGCCGCCGCCCGCGGTGGCCTTGAGCATGAGCGGGTAGCCGATCCGGTCGGCCGCGGCGAGGGCGTCCTCGAGGGAGTCGACGCCGCCGCGGCTCCAGGGCGCCACCGGGACGCCGACCTCCTCGGCGATGAGCTTGCTGCCGATCTTGTCGCCCAGCTTGCGCATGGCGTCGCCGGAGGGGCCGATGAACGTGATGCCGAGTTCGGCGACGCGATCGGCGAACGCGGCGTCCTCGGCGACGAAGCCCCAGCCGACCCACACGGCGTCCGCCCCCGCCCGGGTGAGGACGTCGGCGAGGAGGTCGTGGTTCAGGTAGGGCCGCTCGGAGGCCGGCCCCAGGGCGTACGCCTCGTCGGCCTCGCGCGCGAACATCGCGGTGCGCTCGGCGTCGGTGTACAGCGCGATCGTGGTGATCGGCGGGGCGTCCGGACGCTCGGCGTTGAGGTCGCGGACGGCGTGGATGAGCCGCATGGCGGCCTCCCCGCGGTTGACGATCGCGATGCGCTGGAACACGGAACCTCCCTGAGGGCACGGTCGGCGGACCCCGCCGTTCCGGGGCCGTATCGCAATCTCCCACGCGCGGGGGCGCCGTGCGACACGAACGGCCGCGTTTCGAGGAAGTCACCAAAGTCCACCGGGCGAAACCCAACGATGGGCCGCGTCCACTTGTGGGAACCGCACAAGGCGGGAGCGGTGGCGTCCGGGCCCCGTCTCGACCGTTTGGACCCGAGGAAAGGGTGCCATGGCGCCATTTTCTCGGGTCCAATTCACAATCCGCCGGGGCGGGGAGCGGGTTGTCCACAGGCCAGCAAGAAATTTCGGGGCAGGTCGGCTCGACGGCACTAGCGTCCTGCCTGACGGTCCGCCCGGGCCGGTGGAGGGGGGAGTACATGACCGTCATGGTCGGCGCCGACGTGGAGTCGCTGCGCCACCTCGCCGGTGACGCCCGGGCGGCCGCGCGGTCGCTCGAGGGCGTGGCCCGCACCCTCGGCCCGGTGATCGCCCGCGGGGCCTGGCAGGGGCCGGACGCCGACCGCTTCCGCCACCAGTGGGCGGGCCAGCACGCGCCGAGCCTGGCGGAGACGTCACGCGTGCTGGCCGAGGCGGCCGACGCGCTGGGCCACCACGCCGACGAGCAGGCGCAGGCCTCCGACCACGGCGGCATCGCCAGCGGTGCCCTCGCGCTGGCCACCTTGGCCTCGGCGGCGGAGTGGGTCTCGGCGCTGAAGAAGCCGGTCCAGGGTGCCCTGACCCTGAAGAAGGTCACCGACCTCATGCGGATCCACACCGCCGCAGATGCCCTCGCCGAGGTCAACACCGCGGCGGCATCGGCGCGGGTGTTCGTGATGGGGGACATGGTCGACACGGCACTCGGCCGCAACGGCCTCCTCGCCAACCAGCTCGCCCGGCTGGGTGGGCCACTGGGAGCGGTCGGCCGCTGGCTGGGGCCGATCGGCGGCCTGTTCGCCATCGCCGGCGGCGCGCAGGAGCTGATCGACCCCACGCACGACGGCTGGCGCGGCACCGGAGACCGGATTGCCGGGGCGCTCTCCATCGCCGGCGGGGCCGCGACCATCGCGTTGGCGTTCGGAGCCGGCGCGGCACTGGCCCCCGTCGCGGCGACGGCCCTCGTGGCGGTGGCCGTGGGCGCGGGGGTGGTGGCGGGGGCCTGGTCGCTCGGCAACTTGGTGTACGACCACCGCCAGGACATCGGCGCCTTCCTGCACGACGCGGGGCGCCGGGCCGGGGACGCCGCCGCCGCGGTGGGGTCGGGGGTGTCGGACGCCGCCACCCGGGTGGCTGCCTGGGCCAAGGGACTCTTCTCGTGACCCGCCTGCTCACCGCCACCACCGCGCCGGACGCGCTGCCGCCGCCCGGCTTCACCTGGAGCCGGGCCGACGCGGACGCCGCCCTGGCCGTCCTGGCCGATCCGCCCGACGTGCCGCGCGACGTCGTGGTGTTGACCGATGAGGAGATCGTCGCGCTCGACGGACTCCAGAACGAGCAACCGTCCCCCACCCCGTGGCTGGACGCGCAGGACCTCACCGCGGCCCAGCTCGGCGGCATCGCGCTGCGCGGGCTCATCGCCCGTTCGATGGTCGCGCTCGGACCCGCCGAGGCCGCGGACGGCTCCCCCACCGGGGAGCTGCGCCTCACCGCGTGCCGGGAGATCACCGGGGTGCTCATGCTGCGGCGCACCGCCCAGACGGTGCTGCACCTGTCTCGTGAGGGCGACGCCGGGGCGCGGTGGGTGTTCGCCTACGCCCACCACGGCCGGGGTGTGTTGATCGAGGACGTCGACCCGAACGGGCTGCACGCCTTCGGCGCCACCACCGCCGCGGGCGCCGCCGAGTACCTGCGAGCACTGGCCAATCCCGAGGACGCCCCGGGGGCGGAGCACGCGCCCGTCGTGTGGGGCGCGGACGCGTTTGCCTCGCTGACGGCGTGGCCGGCCCCGTTCGACGAGGACGGCGGCGTCGCCTCCCTCGCGCTGCGCCATCACGGCCGCACCGGGGTGGCGACGGCGGTGGTCCACGCCGGCCGCGCCCACGTGGGGCTCCTCCGCTCCCTGCCCGACGGTCGGCTGGAGGGCTCCGGCCTCACCGACGCCGGCCTGCGCGACATGCTGCACGCCGCGCTGCGCGGCGAGGATCCCTTCTAGTGGCGGCCCCGCGGCGGCGGGCCGACTTACACCGGTGTCATTCATCCCCAGCTGAGGACAACCCTGTGGACAACGGCGCGGCCACCTCCGGCCCGCGGTGCGGACACCGGGGGCGCCTCGGGCCTAGGCTGGCGCCATGTCCGACCTGACCATCCCGCCCGGGCCCGGGGTGCCGGAGGGTCTCGTCGTCCCCGCCGCAGATCTCAGCGAGCGTTTCGCGCGCTCCTCGGGGCCGGGTGGCCAAGGCGTGAACACGACGGATTCCCGGGTGCAGCTCTCGATCGACCTGGCCACCGCGCGCCCGTTCACCGACGCGCAACGCGTCCGGCTGCTCCGGCGCCTCACCTCGCGGCTGACGGGCACGGTGCTCACGGTGGACGCCTCCGAGCATCGGTCGCAGCGGCTCAACCGGACTGCCGCCCGCGGCCGTCTCGCCACCCTGCTGCGGGACGCCCTCGCGCCACCCCCGCCGGCCCGCCGGGCGACGCGTCCCGGCCGCGGGGCGGTGGAACGTCGGCTCACCGCCAAACGCCACCGGGCACAGACCAAGGCGAACCGGTCGCGTCCCTCGCCGTCCGACGGGGGCGGCTGAGCGCCTACTCGGCGACGGCCACCATGCCCGCGGCGCTGCGCCGACCGGCCCAGCCGACCGCCAGCGTGCCGCCCGTCACCACGACCGCGGCGAGGATGGCGCCCCCCGCGACGAACGGCGACTCCAGTGGCCCGGCGAGGCGGCCCCAGGCGATGGCGACGAACCCCCACACGAACCCGAACAGGATCGTCAGGGAGGCCTTGGTGTGGAGTGCGAGCCGGACGCCGACGCCCGCCCCGATGAGGAGCACGATGACGGCCACGAGCGGATCGAGGTTGCCGTAGGTGATGTAGACGCTCTTGAGGGTCGCCGTCACCATCGCGATGGTGGCGATGCTGGCCCACCCGAGGTAGACGCCGAACGTGGCGTCCACGGCGAGCCAACTGCCGGCCCGGCGCCGTTCGACCGCCCCGGAGGCGAGCGTCAGGTTGACCAGGGCGAGCACGAACACGATGGCGAAGAGGAAGAGCACACCGATCCAGAGCCAGCCGCGCTGGGTCACCAACACCCACGCCCCGGCGAGGATCATCGACCAGCCCGCCTGCCAGCCGATCTCGCGGTGGAGGGGGCGCGTCCGCTGGCCGGGCAGCCATTGCAGGACGGCGTAGGCGAGCATGCCGAGGTAGATGGGACGCCACAGCAGGAACGCCCACTGGGCGGGCGCGACGAGCGTCGCGTCCGAGGCCAGCGCCCCGCTCGCGACGACGTCGACGGGGCTGCCGAGCAGGCCGAGGCCGACCATGGCCGAGACGAGAGCGAAGACGGTCGAGAGGGTCACGAAGATCTGCCGCTCGCGGTCGGAGTCCGGCGGCACCTGCTCGTCCTGCATCTGGATCAACAGCCCTCCTCCGAGAAGGATATCGGCGCGCGAGGACGCCCCAGAACCGTTCCCCCCGGCGGCTCCCACCCATCTCCCCCTGAAGTTTGCGGCGGGGCACCCCCCGGGACCGTCCGCGGTGGGGTAGAAACGGCACCATGAAGTCGCTGGCCGGGGAGACGATCCTCGCCAGCTTCGTGAACGCGACGGACGCCGAGCGCGAACGCCTGCACCTGCCGTGGTGGTACGACGCGACGCTGTGGGACTCGCTGGACTACCTGGGCTGGACCGACCCGCAGACGCCCGAACGCGGCTACTTCGTCGCCGAGACCTCGTTCGGACTGGTGGGCGCCGTGCTCCGCCTGCCCAAGAACCGTCCGCACGGCCGTCGCGCCCTGTGCAACCTCTGCTGGACGCAACACCAGACGCAGGGCGCGGTGCTCATGGTGGCGCGCCGAGCGGGCCGGGCCGGCGTCAACCACAACACTGTGGGCACCTACATCTGCGCCGATCTCGCCTGTTCGCTCTACGTGCGGGGGCTGCGTCGCTCGGTGGGCGGGGGCACGATGCCCGAGACCGTGTCCACCGAGCACCGCATCGCCCGCCTGCGTGAGAACGTCGAGGACTTCCTCGCCCGCATCTGCGTCGAGTGACCCACGCCCCACCGCGGAGCGTGGGGCGGCGGGTGGCACGGCCCCCGCTGCGGGACGCGAGTGACACCGGCATCGGTGAAACCTACTATGGTCACCACGGTGTTGAACTGAAATCGCACCGCGTGAATCCGGAGGGGGACCCACCATGAAGAGAACACTCGCCGCCGCAGTCGCGTTCGGGCTGTTGAACGCCGGTCTGGTGTCGTCGGTCCAGGAGACCATGGATCTGCCGCCGTGGATGTGCAACCTGATCCCGGTGCTCTGCGCGCGCTGAACACACCGGGCGCAGCAGGACGCGGCGGGCGCAGGACGCCGCGCGCGGACTGACGTTCGGCGGAGCACGGGCTCAGCGCGGGCGGGCGGTGTGATCAGCCTCGGTCGCGGGCCGGGCGGGAGAACGTGGTGCGGAGCCGTGCGCGGGGTACCTGCGCTCGAGAAGATGGTGGCGGCCGGGGGTCGCGGGGCGTCCCCTGTTCTGGGGCGACAGGACAGGCAACGCCAATCCCGCGACCAACCCGGCCAGTGCGCCCACCGCCCCCAAGGTCCGGGCATCACCGACCCAGAGGCCGATGAGGGCGCCTCCCACGATCCCGGTCACGACCGCTATGACCACGATGAGATCGGGGGCGCCCTTCACCGACTGCTTTGCGCCAGTGCGGGGGGTGGACACGCAGACCACGCTAGGCCATCGTCCGCCGGCGCGCATCGGCAGAAAGTACCCCGCCGGCCGGCACCTAAGTACCACCCACCGCGCGGAAACCACACCCTTCGGGACGGCCCCATCACCACCGGTTGACCACGAGTCCGTTCGCCACAAGTCGGTTCCCGTCAGCGCCGTGAGAGACTGCCGCCATGTCGCAGGAGGCGGGGGGCCGGCGCCGCCTGCCCACGTGGGTGGGGACGCTGGGGTCGGCCGGGGTGCCGGAGTCGCTGGTGGCCCTGGTGCTGCTCAGCCTGTCACTGTTCAGCGCGGGCGCGACGCCGACCGGGCAGCACATCGTCGTCGAGGTGGTGCTGGCCCTGTTCGCCGGGGCGTCCGGCCGCTGGCCTGTCATCGGCGCGCTGGGAACCGGGGCGGCGCTCGTCGTGCTGGTCCTCCTCCACGGCGAGAGCCTGCCCGTGTCCGCCCTCAGCGTCTACATCCCGGTCGTGTCCACGGGGGTGCGCGGGCTGCGGCGTCTGCGCGACCTGTGCGCGATCTGGTACACCGTGTTGCTGGCCGCCCTGTCGTTCCAGATCTCCTTGACCATCGACGATGCCGTGCAGTCCATTCTCGTGCTGGGCGCGCTCATGCTGGGCGCCTGGGGCGCCGGCCGCTCCATCGGCCGGTTGCGGCTGCAGGGCGCCGACGCGGAGGAGCGCCGCCTCGCCTCCCTGCAGGCGCAGCGCCGCAGCATCGCCCGCGACCTCCACGACACGGTCGCCTACGCCACCAGCACGATGATCATGCGCGCGGAGCAGATCAAGCTGCGCTCGGCCGGCGACGCCGAACTCGTCGCCGACCTCGACTTCATCATCGCCACCGGACGCCGCTCCGTCCGCGACCTGCGGGGCATGCTCGAGACCCTGCGCCGCACCGATCCTGCGTTCGACGCCGACACCCACGCCTCGCCGTGGCGGACCATGCCGGTGACGGAGGTGATCGAGTCACGCCGGCGGGAGCTGGCCGGCCACGGTCTGATTCTGTCGACCAGCCTGGAGGCCGACCTGGACGGCCTGCCCGAATCGGTCCGTGAAACCCTGGCGAAGCTCGTCGTGGAGGCCACCTCGAACATGGTCAAGCACGCCGCGCCCGGCCCATGCCGCCTCATCATCGAAACCCACGACGATCTCGTCGAGGCCGTGTTCACCAACCGGCAGCGGACACCCCACGGCGACGGCGCCGAGCGCGGGCTCGGGCTCCTCGGCGCCGCCGAACGCGTGGAGGCTCTCGGCGGCGAACTCGAGGTGACTCCGGTGTCCGGCACGTGGATCCTGCGCGCACAACTGCCGATCGGGGGAGAATGAGGGCCATGACCACCGTCCCCGACGGCATCACGGTGGCGATCGTCGACGATGACGCGATCGTCCGTTCCGCCCTGTCGTCCTACCTGCGGGCCGGTGGGTTCGACATCGTCCACGAACTCACCAATGGTGCCGACGCGGTGTCCGCGATCACTGCGGAACCGGTCGATGTCGTGATCATGGACGTCCGCATGCCCCGCCTCGACGGCATCGGCGCCACCGCCGAACTGCGCCGCCGCCTCCCCGGCACCAAGATCCTCGTCATCACCTCCTTCGACGAGGACGAAGCCGTCCAGGAGGCGCTCCGCGCCGGTGCGAACGGGTTCTTGCTGAAGGACACCTCCCCCGGCGGGCTCGCCGAGGCGGTCCGCGCCGTGATGCGCGGGTCCTCCGTCGTCTCGCCGGGGCCGATGACCCGCCTGGTGCAGCGCCAGCCGAACGGGCGGCGTCCGCAACGCACGGCCGAGGAGGTGGGGCTGAGCCCGCGCGAGCTGCAGATCCTGCGTCTGCTGTGCGACGCCTACTCCAACGGCGAGATCGCCGAGGAACTACGGGTTTCAGGATCAACGGTGAAATCGCACGTCTCGGCCATCATGCTGAAACTGCAGGTGACCTCGCGGCTCAAGGCCGTCGTCCGCGCCTATGAGTGGGGGCTGGTCGAGCGGCTCTGATCGCGCCGAGTGACGGCAACTTCATCTCGCGTGGAGCGGCAGCACGCGTCACAATGAGGGGGTGAATGCCGAAAATCGCCCCGGGTCGTCGTTCGCGGAGGTGTTGACCGCAGCCGTCCAGTCGCGCGGCCTCTCGCTGGAGCGCTTGCGCTCCCGCCTCGATGAGATGGGCGTGCCCGTGAGCATCGCCACGCTGAGTTATTGGCAGTCGGGGCGCTCACTCCCGACGCGGGCCCGCTCCTACCACACGCTGGTGGCGCTCGAAGACATCCTGGAGCTGCCGTCCGGTCACCTGACGCGCCACACCCACACCGCCGACGGGCGGACCCGTCGGGAGCTGTTCCCCTGGCAGTCGGTGATGCCCGTCGGCGAGCTGGTGACCCAGATCATCGCGGATCTCGGCATCGACATGCAGGGCCAGCTGGCGCGCGTCTCGATGGTGGACCGGCTCACGATCAACGCCGACCGCACCGAGGCCATGCAGGAGGGCCGGATCCTGTGGCGCGCCGACCGCAACGGCCTGCACCGCTGGCCCCTGGTGTTCGAGCAGGACGCCGACGGCGACAGCGGGGTGCCCACCCTGGAGGCCACGTTCGGCTGCCGCGTCGGCGAGGTCGTCGAGGTGCCCGAGCGCCATCTCATCGTCGCCGAGATGCTGGCCCCGCGCGTCGTGCAGCGCGGCGAGCACGTCCTGAGCGAGTACCGCGTGCTCTTCGCCCCCACGTCGGCCCCGTCGTTCCGGCTGACCCGTTCGTCGATGGATCCCGTGCGAACGGTCGCCCTGTGCACCCGGTTCGACCCGCACGAGCTGCCCCGCCGCGTGCGGGGGGGCTACTCGGCGACGATGGGCGCCGAACCGACCGAGTTCACCGACCTCGAGCTCACCGACAACGAGGCGCAGTTCGTGCGCGCCGACACCTCCCCGGGCGTGCACGCCATGACCTGGGAGTGGGACTGACACCGGACGCGGCGGGCGCGCGCGACCCAGCCGCCCAGACCGCGCAGCTCGCCCACGCCGCCCGGCTCATCGAGCTCGCCGACGGCCTGTACGCGGGTGATCCCGCCGACTTCACCGCGGCGCGGGATGCGGCCGCCCGGGCGGCGCGGAGTGCCGGCGACCGTGAGCTGGCCACGGCCCTCCGCGCGCTGCGGCGTCCCACGCTGTCGGCCTGGTACGTCAACGTGGCGGCCCGGGCGTCCCTGGTGTCGCTGCGCGAGTGGCTGACCCTCGGCGAGGAGTTGCGCGGGGCCCAGTCGGCGCTGGACGCCGCACGCGTCCGCGAGCTGTCCGGCCGCCGCTCGGCGCTGGAGGCGCGGGTGATCGCCGACCTCGTGGCCCACCTGGCCGCGCTGGGCCTCACCGCGGCCGCCCCGGCCCTGGACGAGGTGCGCGCCACCCTGCGCGCCGCCCTCGCCGATCCCGACGCCGCCCGAGCGGTCGCCGAGGGCCGCCTGGCCCGGCCGCTGACCTACGGTGGGTTCGGCGAGATCGATCTCTCCGCCGCCCTGGGTGCCCTGGCCGCCGCCGGTGAGACCCCCCGCGCCGAGGACGCTGCGGCGCTGCAGCAGTCGGGACCGCCCGAGCCACTCCCACCCGCTCCCCCGCCCCGGCCCGCTCCCCCGCCACCGGAGCTGGTGCAGGCGCGCGACGACGCCCGAGCAGCGCTCGATCGCGCGACGGCGGGCCTGACCGAGGCCGAGGCCGACGTGCAGCAGACCGAGGCCGACCTCGCCGAGGCCCAGCGGCAGGTGCGGTTGGCGCTGGCCCGCCGGGAGCGGGCCGCCCGCGCCGCCGAGCGGGCCACGCAGGCGCTGGCGTCCGCCGAGGACGCCCTCGCGGCGACGCAGCGCCCGGGCTAGGCCGACCGGGCGGCCGTTCAGGCGTCCGCGACCGGCAGGGCACCCCTGGCCGCGGCGCGCACCAGGGCGGCGTGGTCGGCGACCACCAGGTCGGCGTAGCGGCCGGCGAAGCGGGCGAAGACGCGGTCGAGCCCCTTGCCGCCGCGGGCGCAGACCTCCGCGATGGCGTCCAAACCGGCCGACTGGGCGTGGGCCCGGGCCACGAGCGCGGCGCAGACCCGCGCCGTCGCGGCGATCCCCTCGGCGTCGAGGCGCGACAGGTCGGCCGAGCCCTTGAGTTCGCGGACGTGGCGCCAGTAGTGCTCCCCCGTCGTGTCGGCGACCCAGCCCAGGAAGGGGTCCGGGTGGGCCTGGAGGACGCGTTGGGCGGCGACGACGCGGGCGCCGTCGCCGGTGGGGGATCCCAGGGCGCCCAGGCGCTGCTCCACACCGCCCCACGGGGCGAGCACCGTGGGCGTCGCCCGCCGCAGCTGCAGCAGCAGGGGGTCGCCGTGGTCGTCCTCGAGCAGAACGATGAAACAGCGCTCCCCCACCGACCCGACCCCGACGAGGCGCAGCACGTGGTCGACCACGCGGTGGCCGCTCAGGAGTTGCCGGACGTCCTCCCGCGTGGTGGCGAGGTAGGACTTCCAGAGACGCTCGACATCGGCGAGGGCCAGGTGGTCGGTGTGGCGCGCGAGCGGTCGTTGGTCGACGAGCCGGTGCCGCCCTCCGCTCACCGAGACGGTGAACTTCTCCAGGGTCTGGGCCGACGCCGGCGCCCCGGCCCGCGCGGCGGGGCTGGTGAGGCGGCGGCGCTGGTCCCGGGTGGACGCCAGCCGCTCCAGGTCGCGCTCAGAGATGCGCTGGTGGAACCGGTCGATCGGCGCCATCTGGTGCAGCCGCCGGATCGTCTTGCGGTACGCCCGGGCGGTGACGCGGGCGGCGTCGAGGGCCACCTCCTCGCAGCCGCCGCTGCCCCGCACGGCCAGCACCACGCTCGCCACGAGGCGCTTCACGTCCCACTCCCACGGCGCGAGCCCGCCCTCGTCGAAGTCCTTCAGGTCGAACAGCCACGCCTGCCCGGGGGCAGCGTGGAACCCGAAGTTCGACAGGTGGGCGTCCCCCGAGCTGATCACCGCGGTGCCGCTGGAGGGCGTCCGGGCCAGGTCGGACGCCATCTGGGCCGCGCTGCCCCGGAAGCACGCGAACGGCGATTCGAGCATGCGGGCGGTGCGCAGGCCGGCGAATTCGGGCAGCAGGGTGGCGTGGTGCTCGGCGGCGACCTCGACCGGGTCGAGGCGCCGGCGCGGCAGGGCACCGAGGGCGTCGAGATCGTCGGTCGTGGCCATGACAAGGGATCGTAGACGTGATCAGCCACCCGCCCGTCTGATGTGATGGAGTGAGACCAACGACCGTCCGCGGGCGTCCGCCGCCAGCACCGAGGAGACACTGTTATGGACCTTGAGGCCCTCGCCCTCCCGGGACGCCGGGTGCCGGTGTTCGCTCGCCACGGCGCGGTGTGCACCAGCCAGCCACTCGCCGCGCAAGTGGGGCTGCGGGTGCTGCAGGAGGGCGGCAACGCGGTGGACGCCGCGATCGCCACCGCGGCCGCGCTCACCGTGGTCGAGCCGTGCAGCAACGGGATCGGGTCGGACGCCTTCGCCCTCGTCTGGGACGGCGGGACGCTGCACGGCCTCAACGGCTCGGGCCGGGCACCGGCGGCCGCGGACGCCGGCCGCTTGCGGGACGCGGGCCTCACCGCGATGCCGCGGTTAGGTTGGCCCAGCGTGACCGTGCCGGGTGCGGTGCGGGCGTGGGCCGACCTGCACGGCCGGTTCGGACGCCTCGACTTCGCCGCCCTGCTGGAACCCGCGGCCCGGCTGGCTGAGGAGGGTTTCCCGCTGTCGCCGGTGGTGGCCTGGGCCTGGGGGCGCACCGTCGCCGCCGTGCGGGGGCGGCTGCGCGACGCCGCGGACGCCTCGGCGTCCGGCTTCCTGCCCCATTTCGCCCCGGACGGTTGGGAGCCGCGGGTGGGCGCGCTCTGGCGTTCGGACGCCACCGCCGCCACCCTGCGCGCCATCGGCGCCTCCGGGGGCGAGGCGTTCTACGACGGCGAGCTGGCCGAACGCATCGTGGCGTTCGCGGCCGCCAGCGGCGGCGACCTCGCGGCCACCGACCTGTCCGCCCATCGCTCGGAGTGGGTCACGCCCATCTCGGCGGCCTACCGCGACCACGAGGTGTGGGAGATCCCGCCCAACGGCCAGGGCATCGCAGCCCTGATCGCGCTGCGCGTACTTGAGGGCTTCGACGCCGACGACGTCCTCCCCTTCGCCCCCGGACCCGACGGCGCCCCGCGCCCCGCCGCCTGGCACCGGGCGGTGGAGGCCGTCAAGCTCGCCCTGGCCGACACCCACGCCCTGGTGGCGGACCCCCAGCACGCCGACGTGCCGGTGGCCGAGCTCCTCGGCGACGCCCACGTGAACCGGCGGCGGGCCCTGATCGGCGAGCGGGCGGTGCCGCCGGTCGCGGTCGACCCGCGGGGCTCCGACACGGTCTACCTGTCGGTCGCGGACGGCGAGGGGCAGCTGGTGAGCTTCATCCAGTCCAACTTCGCGGGCTTCGGCTCCCACGTGGTGGTGCCGGGCACCGGCATCTCGCTGCAGAACCGGGGCTGGGGCTTCTCGCTCGAGCCCGGGCACCCCAATGAGCTGGCGCCGGGCAAGCGTCCGTTCCACACGATCATCCCGGGGTTCCTGACCCGCGGCGGCCAGCCCGTGGGCCCGTTCGGCGTCATGGGCGGGCACATGCAGGCCCAGGGGCACGTGCAGGTGGTGCTCGCGACGGTGGACGGCGGCGACGACCCCCAGACCGCGCTCGGCCGGCCCCGCTGGTTCTTCGACGCCGAGACCGGCCGCCTGGAGGTCGAGGCGGCCGCGGGCGAGGCGGTCGTGGCCGACCTCGCGGCGCGCGGTCACGCGGCCCGGGTCGCAGCGAGCGCCGCCACCTTCGGCCGCGGCCAGGCGATCTGGCGGCGCGAGGACGGCACGCTCGTCGCGGCGTCCGAACCGCGGGCCGACGGCTACCCGGCCGCGTGGTGAGCCACTCGTCGCCCGTTGACACCGCCGGATGACCGCGACTAACGTGACACTCGTCGGACTTATACGTCACAGCGTGGTCACAGCAATCGGAGCCGTGACCGGACGTGGTCTTCGAGGATCGTCGTGAGCTCACCTGTTCCTTCCCCCCGTGGGGTCGAATCCCCCGCGGACAACCCCAGCACCTATCTTGAGGGGCCCGCCCGGCAGAAACTGGTGTGGTCGATCCTCATCTCGTCCACGGCGTTGTTCGCGTGCTACTTGGCCGCCGGCTCGGTGCTCCTGCCGATCCAGGTCGAGAACCTCGACCCGGCGAACCGCGAGACGAACCTTGCGATCGTCACCTCGCTCTCCAGCTTCGCCACGCTCTTCGTCCAGCCGATCGTCGGGGCGTTGTCGGACCGGACGCGCAGCAGGCTCGGACGCCGCGCGCCCTGGATGCTCGGCGGTGCCGTGCTGGGCGGCATCATGCTCACCCTCATCCCACACATCGGCGTCAACGTCGCCCTGGTGGCGGTCATGTGGGTGCTCGCCCAGGTTTCGCTGAACTCGGTCCAGGGCCCGATGAGCGCCCTGGTGGCCGACCGCTTGGCGCCCACCTACCGCGGCACGGCGTCGGCCTTCTTCGGTGTCGGCATGACGCTGGGCACCATGGTTGGCGTCGTCGGCGCCGGCTTCATGGTCACCCAGCTCGGCCTGGGCTACGCCGTCTTCGGCATCGCCGTCATCGTCCTCGTCGGCCTGCTCGTGTTCCTGAATCAGGATCAGTCGTCGAAGGGCATGGCGCTGCCCGCCTTCAGCTGGCTCGAGTTCGCCAAGGGCTTCGGACGCCCCTTCCGCAGCGCCGACTTCCGCTGGGCCTTCGCGCAGCGCTTCGTCATGTTCCTCTCTTACATGGGCATCGTCGGGTACATGCTGTACATCCTCACCGGGTACGTGGGCCTCACGACGGAGGAGGCCGGCCCCATCATGGCGCTGCAGCAGATGGTGAACAGTGGCTTCGCCATCGCCGCCACGTTCCTGGCCGGGCCGCTGTCGGACAAGCTCGGCCGCCGCAAGATCTTCGTGTTCGTCGCGCCGTTCTTCGTCGCCGTCGGCTGTGTCTTCCCCATCCTGATGCCGAACGTCATGGGCATCCTGTTCTTGGCCGCCTTCGCCGGCATTGGCTTCGGCGCCTACATGGCCGTGGACGTGGCGCTGGTCGTCGACATCCTCCCCAACCCCGAGGAGGCCGCGAAGGATCTCGGTGTCATCAACATCGCCAACAACGTGCCCCAGATGTTCGCCCCCATCGTCAACGCGGTCCTGATCGCCAACATCGGCTACGTCGCGCTGTTCCCGTGGGCCATCGTGCTCGCGATCTTCGCCGCCTTCCTCGTGTTCCCGATCAAGGGCGTGCGCTGAGCCATCCGACCGTCCCCGCCGCCCACCCGGACCGCGGTGACCCGATCCCGCAAAGGACGTGACCATGGACATCCGCAACCCGATCATCACCGGCTTCCACCCGGACCCCAGCGTCGTGCAGGTGGGTGAGGACTACTACCTCGCCAACTCCACCTTCGAGTACTACCCCGGCATTCCGATCTTCCACTCCACCGACCTGACTCAGTGGGAGCTGATCGGTCACGTCGCGGTGCGCGAGGGCCAGCTCGGCTCGCACGAGGCGCGCACCGGCGGCGGGGCGTGGGCCCCAACCATCCGCCACCACGATGGCCGCTTCTGGCTCGTGATCCCCGACATGATGGGCGGACGCGGCAATGTGCTGTTCACCGCCGAGCGGCCCGAGGGGCCGTGGAGCGACGGCGTCGTCATGGACGTGCTCGGCATCGACCCCGACATCGCGTGGGATGAGGACGGCGTCTGCCACGTCACCATGTCGGGCTTCACCCTGGCCGACGACGGCACGCTGACCCACCAAGGCATTACGCAGGTGCAGCTCGACACGCAGACGGGCGCGGCGCTGTCCGAGCCCAAGCACCTCTGGTCGGGCACCGGGGGGATGTTCCCCGAGGCACCGCACGTCTACCACATCGGCGACTGGTGGTACCTGATGATCGCCGAGGGCGGCACCGAGCGCGGGCACAGCGTCACCATCGCCCGCGGCCCGGCGATCGACGGCCCGTTC
Source organism: Propioniciclava soli (assembly GCF_038502305.1). Lineage (NCBI taxonomy): Bacteria > Bacillati > Actinomycetota > Actinomycetes > Propionibacteriales > Propionibacteriaceae > Propioniciclava > Propioniciclava soli. The sequence goes on along the minus strand of NZ_CP115965.1, from coordinate 280,822 downwards.
GAGCCCTGCCCGCACAACCCGATCGTCACCGCCCGCGGCTCCGACCGCCCCGCGCAGAACACCGGCCACGGTGACCTCGTCCGCACCCCCGACGGCGGCTGGGCCATGGTGCTGCTCGGCACGCGGCCGCGCTCGATGACCCGGGCGTTCGCGCCCATGGGCCGCGAGACGTTCCTCACCCCGGTCACCTGGCAGGACGACTGGCCGCACGCCGAGCCCGTGCACCTCGGGGAACGGCACGATGCGGTGGAGCGGTCGTTCACGTTCCCCAGCGACGCGCCCGCGGCTCTCGACGGTTTCGACCCCGAGATCATCGCCGTGCGACAGTTCCCCCGCGAGGTGGCCGACCTGGCGACCCGGCCGGGCTGGGCGCGGCTGCTGGGCGCCGGGGAGGGCATGGAGGCGTTCCGCCCGGTGTTCCTGGGAGTGCGGCAGTGCACTGAGGGCATGACGGTGGAGGTCACCCTGGACGTCTCCGACGGGGTCGGTGGGCTCAGCATGCGCTTTGATGAGAACTTCCACCTCGACGTGGAGGTCGACGGCTCCGAGGTGACCGCGACGATGGCGGCCAACCTGCTGCGGCAGTCCTGGACGCACACGCGCGCGGACGCCGACCCGGTCGTCCGGCTGCGGATCGTGGCCAAGCCCGCGGCGTCCGGCCAGCTGGGCGTGACCGTGGGCTGCGACCTGCTCCGCGCCGAGGTGTTCGACGGCGGGGAGTGGGTGGGCGTGGGCCGGACCGACGGCCGGTACCTCTCCAGCGATGTCGCCGAGTCCTTCACCGGGCGCGTCGTCGGGCCCTATGCCCGCAGCGGCACCGTCTACGTCGAGCGCATCGACTACGCCGGGCGCGACATCGAGCGCGGCGCCCTGCAGGAGCACTGACCGGTTCGGTCGGTGAGGGGCTCAGGGCCGGGCTGCCGCGAGAAAGCCCTCCTGGGTGAGCGCCGCGACGCCGTCGGGCGCGTGCAGCAGCACGGCGAACACCCGTCGGCGGGCCAACAGACACGCGCCGGTCGCCGCGGCGAACTGGTCGAGTGCGGACGCCACCACCTCCGGTGGCGACTGGAGCCGCGACGCGAGCGCCGCACCGAAACCCGGCAGGCTCGGCGCGAACACCGACGCTGGCGCGCCGCCGACCACCACGAGGCTGGGGTCGACGAGGCCGACGGCGTAGGCGATCTGCGGCGTGATGCCGGCCAGGAAGGCGCGGGCTGTCTCGGGAGCCGCGGCGTGGTCGCTGCTCGTGGCGGGCAGCAGCTCGTTGAGCGACAATTCGCCCGCGCTGCCGTGGGCACCGACGTACAGCTGCCCGTCCAGCAGGAGGGCGATCGACGGGCGGCGGCCCAGGCTGACGAGCATCACGTCGCGGACGCCCCGGGCAGCGCCCGACTCGTGCTCGGCCCACAGGGCCGACCGGGTGTCGTGGCAGGTGAGGACGTCGCCGGGCAGCACGTCGGCGAAAACCTCCGCCGGCCGGCTGTTCGCCAGATGGCCGAGCGCCAGGGATCGCACCAGCGTGCCGTCCGCCCCCAGGGCGCCGGAGACGGCCAGGCCGGTCGTCCACACGCGCTCCACCGGGACGCCGACCAGCAGCTCGGCGATCACCGCGCGCGTGCCGTCGACGTCACCCGGCGGCACGGCGGCCTCCCCCACCACCTGCACCTGCCCCGCGAGATCGGCGCTCACCACGCGCACCGCGTGGCCGCCGAGGTCCACCCCGAGCACGACCGCGTCGGGGGTCGCGAGCTGATAGGTGCGGGCCGGACGCCCCAGGCCGGCCGGGGCGGGGTCGCGCGCGGCGATCCACCCCTTCGCGCCGAGGGTGCCCAGCACGGCGCGTACCGACGCGGGCGTGAGGCCCGTGGCGGCAGCCGTGTCGGAGACGCGGTGCGGTTGACCGTCGGTGAACGTGGCGACGACGACCCGCTCGTTCCACTGGCGCACCGAGGAGGGATCGGCGCTGGCCGGCGGGTGGTCGCTCACCGGGGCATCATGCCACGGTCCAACCCGCCACCGGCCGGGCCCGAGCGGAGGGCTCCGTGACCAGCACGCTGGCCCCGTCCGCGTGCTGCGGGAAGGCCGCGAGGTAACGCTCGAACCACGTGGCGGCGAAGGCGTCCGCGTCCTCGGCGTCGACCAGGGCCCAGACGCTGCCCCCGTACCCGGCGCCGAAGGCGGACGCGGCGTGCGCGCCGAGCTCGCGCGCGGACCCGGCCAATCGACGCGTCTCGGGGATCTGGTTGCCCAGGCCGGCGTCGGCGCCCTGTTGGGAGGCGTCCACGAGCTCACCGAAGCGCGTCAGGTCGCCCCGGGCCAGGGCCTCGGCGGCCGCCGGAATGAGGTCCTCCGACTCGGTGAGGAACTGCTGCAGCCGGCGGGTCAGCTCAGCGTCGTCGCGCACCAGGGCGGTGAGGCGGGCGCGGGCGTCCGGCACCGCGTGCAGCGCCGAGCCGAGGTTGGCGTCCTCGCGTCCGGTCGCGCCGTTCCAGGCCTGCGTGAGCGCCCGTGCCAGCTCCGAGGAGCGGTTGTAGTGCTCCAGCGCCGAGCCGGTCTTCTCCGCGAGGACGCCGCTCATGACGACGACGAAGCGCAGCGACGGGTCGAGCGGGATGCTCCGCTCCCGCACGGGCACCAGCCCGGCAAAGTCGAACAGGCCGAGCGTGCCGGGCTGCGAACAGATCATGGCCGTGTGGTCCTCCGAACCGCCCCGGGTGCCCACGCCGCGCAGGCCGGTGAGCGGGCCGAAACCCGAGCCGTTCTCCACGCAGGCGAGGTAGGTGGCGAGGGCCTCGTCAGAGGTCAGGGTGGCGGCCCAGGCGTCCGTGGCCGGGAAGCCGTTGTGGTGGGCGAGCGCGAGCGCGGTGGCCACGATCATCGCCGACGAGCTGCTCATGCCGCTGGCGAGCGGCAACGTGGCGTCAATGGCCACGTGCCCGCCCCGGACCGGGCCGAAATTGTGCTCCAGGCGTCCCACGACGGTGCGCAGGTAGTGGCCCCAGTGCCCGGCGGGCAGTGAGGCGCCGTCGCGCAGGTCGACCTCGCCGGGCAGGGAGCCGCTCGTGGCCGTCAGGGCCCGACCCGGCCCGTCGGTCACGGTGGCCGTCACGCCCCGATCGAGCGCCATGACCAGGCAACGCCCGCCGGCGTAGTCGGTGTGCTTGCCCAGCACCTCGATGCGGCCGGGGGAGAACCAGGCCGTCACAGCACCGGCTCCCGGCCGGCCAGCGCCGCCGCCACGGCGGCGACATCCCCCCGCTGGGAGAGGTCGAGGACGCCGGCATCGCTCTCGATGACGGCGAAGGGTTCGCCGGCGGCGAGTGCCCCGCGGACGGCGTCGGTGAGCTCGTACTCCCCGCGCGAGGAGGGCTGGACGGCCGCCGCGTGATCGAAGATCGACGGCGCGAACGCGTAGCAGTTCATGCTGACGCGTGCATCGCCGAGGCGGGCCAGCGTCGCGTCATCGGGTTTCTCGACGATGTCGACGAGCTGACCGTCGCGCGCCTCGATGAGCGCAAACGCGCGCACCCGCTGGGCGGGGATGTTGCCGCGTTCGGTCAGACCCCGGGGGTCGAAGCCGACCAGGCCGTGGCCCGGCGTCCGCCGCAGGGCGGCCAGCGCCTCGGTCGGGTAGTGATTGTCGGAGTTCAACAACAGGAACTGCCGGTCACCCACCGCCTCGCGGGCGGCGAGGAGGGCGTCCGCCGTGCCGAGGGGACGCTCCTGGACGGCGAAACGGATCTCGGTGCGGTGGCGCGGGAGTTCGCCGTAGTAGCGCCGGATCTCCTCGTGCTCGGGGCCGATGACGAGGACGACGTCGCTGATCCCGGCGTCGGCGGCGGCGCCGATGACGTGGTCGAGGAAGGGGCGTCCGACGTCGATCATGCTCTTCAGGCCGCGGTCGGCCATGCCGGACTGGGCTGAGCTGAGCTCGACGCCGGCGGCCTCCTTGCGCATCCGGGTGCCGAGGCCGCGCGCCATGAACACCGCGGTCGTGAGGTCAGTCTGTGCGTTCTCCACCCCCCCATCGTAGGGCGCCTGACCCATTTTGGATAGACTCTTTCCAAAGTGGCGCGCCGCCGTTAGGCTGGGGCCATGACCGACTCAGGCACGATCCACTTCGGCACCGGCGGGTGGCGCGAGATCATCGGCGACGGCTTCACCCGGGCCAACGTCCGACGCATCACCCAGGCCCTGTGCGATCGCATGGCGGCCGAGGGGGTGGACGAATCGGGCGTGGTGGTCGGCCACGACCGGCGGTTCCTGTCACTCGAGGCGTCCCGCTGGGTCGTGGAGGTGCTGCTCGGCAACGGCATCCCCGTCACCCTGATCGAACGCCCGGCCCCCACGCCCATGTTCATGTGGACGGTCCGCAACCTCGGCTGCGCCTACGGCCTGGCGGTGACGGCGAGCCACAACCCGGCGCTCTACAACGGCATCAAGGTGTTCACCGAAGGCGGCCGCGACGCCGAGGTGGCCGTCACCGACGCGATCGCCGCCCGGGCCAACGCGCTCGGCGAGGCCGACATCGTCGCCGTGGCCCCGGAGGCCGTGGCCGACCATCCGCTGCTCACCGTGCAGATGTCCCTCAACTGGTACCTGGACGCCATCATCGAGAAGCTGGACATGGAGACCATCCGGCACCGGCACCTCCACATCGTGCTGGACCCGATGTTCGGCGTCGCCCAGACCAGCCTGCAGACCGTCCTGATGACCGCCCGCTGCCAGGTGGACGTCATCAACGACCGCCACGACGCCCTGTTCGGCGGACGCATGCCCTCCCCCACCGCCGCCACGCTGGAGCCGCTCAAGCAGGCCGTGCTGGAGCGCAAGGCCGATCTCGGCATCGCCACCGACGGGGACGCAGACCGCCTCGGCATCATCGACGACACGGGGGCGTTCCTGCACCCCAACCAGATCCTGGTGCTGCTGTACCACTACCTGCTCACCACCAAGGGCTGGCACGGGCCGGCGGTGCGCAACATGTCGACCACCCACCTGCTCGACCGGGTCGCGCAGGCCCACGGCGAGGTGTGCCACGAAGTGCCGGTGGGCTTCAAGTGGATCTCCGCGAAGATGGACGAGACGGACGCGGTGATCGGCGGCGAGTCCTCCGGCGGCCTGACCGTCCGCGGTCACATCGCCGGCAAGGACGGCGTCTACGCCGGGAGCCTCTTGCTGGAGATGGTGGCGGCGTCCGGCAAGAAGCTGTCGGAACTCTACGCCGACATCCTGGCCACCTACGGCCGGCTCGAGATGGTCGAGGCGGCCTACTCCTTCGCCGGAAAGCGCAAGGCCGAGCTCGAGCACCGCCTCTTCACCGACCACGATCTGCCCGACTTCGGCCATGCGATCAGCCGCGTGCGCTGGGACGACGGGTGCAAGGTCTACTTCGCCAATGACGGCTGGGTAACGATCCGCTTCTCGGGCACCGAGCCCGTGCTGCGGGTCTTCTGCGAGATGCCGACCCTGGCCGAGGCCGAGCAGGTCAGCGCGCTGGTGGCGGGTCGTCTCGGGCTCACGTGATGCACGCCACCGCGTGGATTCCGCGCGGCGGGGTCACCGTCCGCCCCCGTTTGCTTGCGGGGCCTCGCGGGAGTCGGTAGCGTGCTGACACGTCACAGCGGGCATGTCACAGCACGCATGTGTTTCACGGTGTGACGCAGGCTCCCCTCCAACGTAGGACGGCTCCCGATGCGTATCCCCTTCAACGACGGCTGGGCCGTCCGGGCGCCGCAGGGCCCGTTCGCCGCCTTCGACGCCGCAGCGGTCGAGCCGACGCCGGTCACCCTGCCCCACGACGCCTTGCGCGACGCGCAGCGGACGCCGGACCCCCCCGCGGCCGGCGCGAACGCCTACTACCCGCCGGGCAACCACACCTACCTGAAGACCTTCGACGTGCCGGCGGCCTGGGAGGGCCGCGTGGTGCGCCTGGAGTTCGGCGGGGCCATGCGGCACGCCCAGGTGTTCGTCAATGAGGAGTTCGCCGGCAACTGGGCCGACGGCTATGCCCGCTTCTTCGTCGATGCCACCCCGTTCCTGCGGTACGGCGAGCCCAACCGGGTGCGGGTCGAGACCCGCACGGGCCAGGATTCGCGCTGGTACTCCGGCGCCGGCCTGCACCGCGGCGTGTTCTGCCACGTGGACGCCCCCGCGCACGTGCTGCCGGACGGCGTCCGGGTGACGACACTGCGCCTCGAGAACATCCCGGCCGGGGCGGGCGATGCTCCGCCGCGCGCGACCGTGGAGGTCGCCACGGAGCTGACCAACGCCGGGCTGACCACGGCATCCACCACGCTCACGACGGTGCTCGTCGACCCCCACGGCGTCGAGGTCGACCGGGACGCCACGCCCGTGACCCTGCCGCCGGGCCGCCCGCAACGGGTCCGGCAGCGGTTCGTCGTGACCGACCCGGCGCTGTGGGGGCCGGAATCACCGCGGCTCTACACGGCCCACACGACCCTGACGCCGGGGTCCGGCGGTGAGGGGGCGACCCGGACGACGACGTTCGGCATCCGCACCGTGACGGCCGACCCAGGGCTCGGGCTGCTCATCAACGGCGAGCCGGTGCTGCTGCGGGGCGCCTGCATCCACCACGACAACGGCCCCCTGGGCGGCGCCGCGATTCCCCGCGCCGAGGAGCGGCGCATCGAACTCTTGCGCGCGGCCGGCTTCAACGCCGTCCGGGCCGCGCACAACCCGCTGTCGGCGGCCATGCTGGACGCCTGCGACCGCCTCGGCATGCTCGTCATGGACGAGGCCTTCGACATGTGGGTGCGCTTCAAGACGCCCTACGACCACGCCATGGAATTCCCGCAGTGGTGGCGCGACGACCTCGCGTCGATGGTGGCCAAGGATCTCAACCACCCCAGCGTCATCATGTACTCCCTCGGCAACGAGATCGCCGAGGTCGGCATGCCGCACGGCGCCGTCCTCGCCCGCGAGATGGCCGAGCACGTGCGCGCGCTCGACCCGACGCGGCTGGTGACCAACGGCGTGAACGCCGCTCTGACGGTGCTCGACGAGCTGGCCGAGCAGGCGAAGAACACCCCCGGCGGGCTCAACGAGCTGATGGCCGGGGCGGCGTCCGACCCCGGGGACGGGATGAACGCGCTCGGCTCGGGCGAGAACGTCACCCGCCGCACCGCGGAGTCGAGCGCGGCCCTCGACGTGCTGGGGCTCAACTACGCCGAGGGCCGCTACGCGCTGGACGCCGAGACGTTCCCGCACCGCGTCCTCGTGGGCTCGGAGACGTTCCCGCAGCGCATCGGCGACCTGTGGCCGATGGTGCTGGAGCACCCGCACGTCATCGGCGACTTCACCTGGACCGGATGGGACTACCTCGGCGAGGTCGGCATCGGCGCGACCTCCTACGCCGACGACCCGGACGCCACGCCCGCCCTGGAGCGGGAGTACCCGTTCCTGACGGCCTGGTGCGGCGACCTCGACATCACGGGCTGGCGGCGCCCGGTGAGCTTCTACCGCGAGATCGTGTTCGGGCTGCGCACCGAGCCGTCCATCGCCGTGCTCCGCCCCGAGCACCACGGCCGGGAGATCGCCATGGCCTCGCCGTGGTCGTGGTCGGACTCGGTGTCGTCGTGGACGTGGCCCGGCTCGGAGGGCCGCCCGGTCGTCATCGAGGTGTACGCCGACGCCGACGAGGTCGCGCTGCTGTGCAACGGGGCGGAGGTCGCGCGCGGCCCCGTCGGCGAGGTCCGTCCGATGCAGGCCACCCTCGAGACCACCTACAGCCCGGGGACGCTCACCGCCGTGGCGTACCGCGGGGGCGAGCAGGTGGGCCGCACCGAGCTGGTCACCGCCGGCGAAGCCGTGCTGACGGCGTCCGCGGACCGCACGACCCTCCGCGCCGACGGCACCGATCTCGCCTTCGTCGCCCTGGAGTGGCGCGACGCCGACGGCGTCCTCGCCACCGCGGCGGACGCCGAAGTGACCGTGGAGGTGAGCGGCGCCGGCGTCCTGGCGGGGATGTGCAGTGCCAACCCGAAGACGGCCGAGCGCTTCGACGCCGACACGTGGCGCACCTTCGACGGCCGGGCGCTGGCCGTCGTGCGCCCCACCGGACCGGGCGCGATCACCGTGACGGTGCGCACCGGATCCGCCGAACCCCTGACCCTCGACCTGGAGGCCACCCATGACTGACGACTCGACCACCACCGCCGATGCCCCCGTGGTGAGGACGACCCACGGCGCCGTCCGGGGGGTGTGGCGCGGGGCCGGGCGGGAGCGTTCGGCGGCCTTCCTCGGCATCCCGTTCGCGGCGCCGCCGGTGGGCGAGCTGCGGTTCGCGGCCCCGGTGCCGCCCGAGCCGTGGGAGGGCGTCCGCGACGCCGTCGAGCCCGGCCCGACCCCGCAGCGGCGCCCGTTCGCGGAGGTGACGTCGATCCCCGAGCCCTCGTACCCGGGTGACGCGACGCTCAACGTCAACGTGTTCACGCCCGCGCCGGGCGGCGAGGACGCCCTGCCGGTGCTCGTCTGGATCCACGGCGGCGGCTACAAGGCCGGCTCCCCCAGCAGCCCCTGGTACGACGGCGCGGCGTTCAACCGGGACGGCGTGGTGACGGTGAGCGTGAGCTACCGGCTGGGGTTCGACGGGTTCGGCTTCATCGAGGGCGCGCCGGCCAACCGGGGGTTGCTCGACCAGGCGGCCGCCCTGGCCTGGGTGCGGGACAACATCGCGGCCTTCGGCGGTGACCCCGGGCGCGTGACGATCGCGGGCCAGTCCGCCGGTGGCGGCTCGGTGCTGGCGATGTTCGCCTGCCCGCCGGCGTCCGGCCTGTTCAGCGGCGCGATCAGCCACTCCGGCGCGCTCGACCCACTGCCCGCCGACGAGGCGCGCGAGCGCTCGGAGCGGCTGGCCGCGGCGCTCAGCGTCGAACCCACCCTCGCGGGGTTCCGCAGCGTGAGCGAGGACGCGATCCTCGACGCGACCGACGCGATGGCCGCGCCGCCCGCCGGGGCCGGCCTGCCGCCGGGAGAGGTCGTGGACGCCATGCTCACCGGCCCGGCGTTCGGCGGCATCACGTTCATCCCGTACCTCGACGACGCGACCCTCACCGATCCGGTGGCCGCGGTCGCGGCGTCCGACGTGCCGCTCGTCATGGGCACGGTGGCGCACGAGTTCACCTTCATCGGCCAGATGATGGCGCCGCTGTTCGGGGACGCCGACGTGCCCGACCTGCTGCGCGGCAGCGTCGTGGGGCCGGTGGCGGACGCCCACGTGGCGGCCCACCCCGACCTGTCGGGCCCGCTGCTGGTGGGCCAGCTGATGACGGACAAGATGTTCCGCGGCCCGCTCGTGCGGTTCCTGGCGGCGCGGGCGTCCGGTGGGGCGGCGTCCAGCTGGGCCTACGACTTCCGCTGGCCCAACGCCAGCAACGGCTTGGTGGCGCACTGCGCGGAGATCCCGTTCGCGTTCGACCTGCTGGACGCCCCGCAGGTCGAGACCTCCTCGGGCCCGGACGCGCCGCAGGAGCTGGCCAACGAGATGCACGCCGACTGGGTGGGGTTCATCAGCACCGGCGCCATGCCGTGGCAGCAATGGACGCCCGCGGAGTCGCTCGCGAAGGTGTACGACACCCCCACCCGGGTCGAGGAACGCTACCGGCTCGAGGGTGAGATCGACGCGCTGCTGGGGGGTCACCATGGCTGAGGGCCGGCTGCGCATCGTCTCCGACAACGACTACTCGGGCGACCCCGACGGGTTGTTCCAGCTGGTGCACCACGCGCTGAGCCCCTCGACGGAGCTGGTGACCGTGATCGGCTCGCACCTGCGTGAGGGAGACGCCTTCGACCCGTCCGAGACGACCGCCGACAACGCCGCGGCGCTGGCGTCGGACTACCTCGGCCGCGTCGGGCGCGGGGACGTGCCCGTCGTGGCGGGCTCGAACGTCGCGCTCACCGATCGGCGGACGCCGCACGACTCGGCCGGCGCCCGGGCCATCATCGCGGCCGTCCACGCCGACGACCCCCGGCCGCTGTACGTGACGCTGGGCGCCGGGCTGACGGAGCTGGCGTCCGCCTGGCTGCTCGACCCGACGATCGCGGGCAAGCTGACCGCCGTGTGGATCGGCGGCGCGGAGCACCCCGGCGTCGAGTCGCCGCCCGGCGCACCGGCCGCGGAGTACAACACCGCCATCGACCCGATCGCCGCGCAGGTGGTGCTCAACGACTCCGACCTCCAGGTGTGGCAGGTGCCGCGGACGTCCTACCGGCAGACGCTGGCGTCCTTCACCGAGATGAAGGCGCACCTGACCGGGCCGGTCGGGCGCGACCTCGTGGGCGTGCTGGAATCGTTGCAGGAGCGCATCCGTTCCTTCGGGCTCGACATCGGCGAGACCTACATCCTCGGCGACTCGCCGCTGGTGCTGCTCACCGCGCTGCAGTCGAGCTTCGAGGCGTGGCCGAGTTCGTCGGAGTCGGCGGTGCTACCGATGCCGGCGATCAACGACGACGGCTCGTACTCCGACGCGCCGGTGCCCGGCCGGACGGTGCGGGTGTGGCACCGCCTCGACTGCGCGCTGATGATGCGCGACCTGTACGCCAAGCTGGCCGGGGTCTGAGGGCGCGGACGTTCGTGCGGGTGCCGCCGTCGCGTCACCCCGGGGGCCCCGGAATGTCACACCGGGCGGTTAGCGTCGACGCGGCATTGATCCGCCGTCGTCGAAGGAGCCCCCCATGCCCCGTTCCCCCCATCGCCTCACCGCCGGCGCGCTCGCCGCGCTGCTCGGGGCGTCCACCCTGGGTCTCGGCCTCGCCGCGCCCACCGCGCAGGCGGCGCCGGGCGATGTCGTGATCAGCGAGAACTTCGATGACGGCCAGGTGCCGGCGGGCTGGCGGGCGGTCTCCGGGCCTTGGTCGGTCGTCGACGGCCGGCTGGTGGTGAGCGGCGGCCAGATCTCGCGCATGACCTTCGGGGAGAACCTCACCAACTACCGCCTGGACGCCGACGTCCGGTTCGAGCAGGTCGCCAACGCGACCCGCTGGGCGGGCGTGCTGGTGGACGCCCCCGCCGATGGCGCGGTGCCCTGGTGGCAGGCCGTGATGCGCACGACGTCCACCGCGGCCAACGGCATCGAGATCGCCCAGCGGACGCCGTCCAACGGGTGGAACGTCCCCTTCACCGCGTCCGCGCCCACCGACGCCGGGGTCGGTCGTGACGTGGCCGTGTCGATCGAGGTGCGCGGCACGCAGGTGCGCTGGTTCTTCGACGGCGCACCGGTGCTGGAGGGGCGGGTGCAACGCACGGCGGACGGCGTCCAAGGGCTGGTCGCCGACGGCTCCACCGTCAGCTTCGACAATGTGGTCGTCACCGAGATCGAACCCGCCACGTTGAACCAGGGCGACGGGGAGCTCCCGGCGATCGCCGCCCACCGCGGCTACAGCGCCGTGAACCCCGAGAACACGCTCGCCGCCCTGGTGGCCGGGGCGCGCGCGGGTGCCGCCTGGGTCGAGACCGACGTGCACACCTCCGCCGATGGCGTCCCGGTGATCATGCACGACGACACGGTGGACCGCACGACGCCGGGCAGCGGGCGTGCGAGTGGGCTGACCGGGCCGGCCCTCACCGGCCTCGACGCCGGCTCGTGGTTCGACGCGGCGTTCGCCGCGCAGCGTGTGCCGACCCTCGACGAGGCGCTGGAGGTCACCGCACGTTCCACCAGCGACCTGCTGCTCGAGATCAAGGGCCCCGAGACGCCCGCCGAGGTGGCCCGCACCCTCGACGCGGTGCGCGCGGCCGGCATGGCCGACCGCACGCTGGTGCAGAGCTTTGACGAGGCCGTCCTGCGGGCGGCACGCGCGCACGACCCGTCGATCCGCCTGGGCCTGCTGCGCGGCCAGCTCGACGCCGATCCGGTCGCCGTCAGCCGCGACCTCGGCGTGGTGGCGTACAACCCCTCCTTCGGCGCGCTGCGCAACCGACCGTCGCTGGTGGGCGAGCTGAACGCCGCCGGAGTCGCCGTGTTCGCCTGGACCGCCGACGCCGCCACCGACTGGGCGTGGCTCACCGACGCCGGCGTCGACGGCATCATCACGAACCGGCCGGGCGCGCTCGGCGGGTGGTTGACGGCCCGGGAGCAGGCCCCGGCCCCCGCCCCGGCTCCGGCCCCGACGGTGACCGTCGTGGCGCCGGCCGACGGCAGCACGGTGGAGCGCGGGGAGCGGTTCGCGGTGGCGGCGAGCACGACCGACGCCACGGACGTGACCGTCACCCTGGACGGCGCGGCGGTGACGTCCGGGTCGATCGAGGCGTCCGCCCTCACGCTCGGCCGGCACACGGTGACGGCCACGGCGAGCGGGGCGGGTGGCACCGCGACGGCGTCCAGCACGTTCGAGGTGGTCGTGACCGCCGAGGGGCTGCGCGGACGCCTGATCGCGGCGGACGTCAGCCTCGGCCAGCTCCAGCAGATGCTCACCGCGGTCCAGAAGGAGGACTGGGGGCGCCTTCGCAACGCGGTCGTGCGCCACGTGGCGGACGCCGCCACCCGGGCCCGCCTGCTGGAGGAGATCGACGCGCTGGCCGGATGAGGCTGGGCCCGAGGGGTCCGGGCCTGAACGGTCCGGGCCTGTTCGGTCCGGGCCTGATGGCGTCGGGCCTGATGGCGTCGGGCCGGATGAGTCTAGGCTGGGGCGCGCCCGCCGATCCGATGAAGGAACCGCCATGACCCAGCCCGTCCCCGACGACCAGATCTGGCCCGCCATCCGCGCCGAGGCGGCGCGGGACGCGGAGCGGGAACCGTGCCTGGCCGGCTTCCTCAACGAGGCGATCCTGCGGCACAACAGCTTGATGGGGGCGCTCGGCAGCTTGCTCGCGCACAAGCTGTCGGGCGCCACCATGTCGGCCCTCACGGTGCTCGACCTGGCCCACCAGGCCTTCGACGGCGACCCATGGATCGAGGAGTCGGTGCTGGCCGACCTGCAGGCCGTCGTGACCCGCGACCCCGCGACGCGCGGCTACAGCCAGCCCCTGCTGTACTACAAGGGCTTCCACGCCGTGCAGTCGTTCCGGATGGCGCACCACTTCTGGGTGAGCGACCGCCAGGCGCTCGCCCTGTTCCTGCAGAGTCGCATCTCGGAGGTGTTCGCGGTCGACATCCACCCCGGTGCCCGCATCGGGCGCGGCGTGATGTTCGACCACGCCACGTCCGTGGTGATCGGCGAGACGGCGGTCATCGAGGACGACTTCTCGATGCTGCACGAGGTGACCCTGGGCGGCACCGGCAAGGTGGGGGGCGACCGCCACCCCAAGATCGCCCGCGGCGTGATGATCGGCGCCGGCGCGAAGGTGCTGGGCAACATCCGCGTCGGCGAGGGCGCCAAGATCGGGGCGGGCAGCGTCGTGTTGGAGGACGTCCCGGCGCACTCGACCGTCGCGGGGGTGCCCGCCAAGCTGATCGCGTTCCCCAAGGAGTCGTTCCCGGCCCTCGAGATGGACCAGCGCTTCGAGTGCGACGCCTGAGAGTGCCGCGTCAGCTGTTCGGGTTCTGACCCAGCGTGACCTGGCCCGACATCGGCTGGGAGCCGCGCACGAACGACACCATCACCTGCTGACCGACCGGGAGCGCCCGGACGTGGCCGATGAGGGACCAGGTGCCGGTCACCGGCGCGCCATCGATCGCGGTCACGATGTCACCGGGCTGGAGCACTGACGCGGCGGGGCCGTTGCCGACCACCTGCTCGATGCCCGCGCCGGTCACGGAGGCACCGTCGGTCGTGGCCACCGCGTCCCGGCTGCCCACGCCGAGGTAGGCGTGCTGCGCCGTGCCGGTGCTGATGAGCTGCGGCACGATCAGGTCGACCTCGGCGGTGGGAATCGCGAAGCCGATGCCGATGTTGCCCGCCTGCCCCGAGCCCTGGGTGAGGCTCGCGATCGAGCTGTTGATGCCCACCAGGGTGCCGGCGTCGTTCACGAGCGCGCCGCCGGAGTTGCCCGGGTTGATGGCCGCGGAAGTCTGGATCGCGTTGGTCACCACCGGCTGGCTGCTGCCCACCTCGGACGCCGACGTGGCGACGGGGCGGTCGATGGCGCTCACGATGCCGGTCGTCACCGTGCCCGCCAGCCCCAGCGGGTTGCCGATGGCCATGACCGCGTCCCCCACCCCGACCTGGGTGGCGGAGTGGTCGATCGGGGTGAGCCCGTCGGGGGCGTTGCGGAGCTGGAGCACGGCCAGATCGGTGGTCGGGTCGGTTCCCACCACGTCGGCGTCGTAACGGTGACCGTCGGAGAGGGTGACCGTGATGGTGGCGCCGGTGCCGGCACCGGCCACCACGTGCGCGTTGGTGACGACGTGCCCGGCGGCGTCCCAGACGACGCCCGAGCCGGCGCCCGCACCCTGGGCGGTGGTGACACCGATCGAGACGACGCTCGGCGCCACCGCACTGGCCACGGCCGCCCAGCCGGTGGTCGACGCGCTGCCCGAGACGGCGGCGGGGGCCGCCGCGGTCGGCGCGGTGGTGGCCACCGGCGCGAGTGTCTGCATGCCGCCGATGGTCAGCAGGGAGCTGAGCGCCCCCGCCGCCAGCCCGATTGCCGCCGGCCGCGCCCATCCGCCGCGGGAGGCCCCGGAGCCGGTGGGGGCCGGAGCCGGAGATGGGATAGGCGCCTGGAACGCGGTCGGCCCGGCGTACTGGCCTTGCTGGGGGTACTGGCCCTGCTCGGGGTACTGGCCCTGCTGGGGGTACTGGTCCTGCCGGGGGTACTGGTCTTGCTGGGGGTACGGGTGCTGCGTGGGGTGGGGGGTCTGGGTGCTCACGGGAGTTCCTTTCGGGACGATCAACACAGAGAGGGTGCCTCGCGCCGGCTGAGAGAACGCGAAGGACGGGCGCCGCTCTCAGCGCGCGCTCAGGCGCGCGCCGGGCCCTGACCCGGCAGGATGGGGGCAGCGTTGCTGAGGAGGGAACCATGCGGGTGCTCGTCGTGGAGGACGACCCGGCCATCGCGGAGGTCGTGCGCCGCGGGCTGACGGGCGAGGGCCACGTGGTGGACGTGGAGCGCGACGGTGCCCAGGGACTGGTGGCCGCCACGCAGGGCTCCTACGACGTCATCGTCCTCGACATCATGCTGCCGCGACTCAACGGCTACGACGTGCTGAAGCACCTCCGCAGCCGGCGAGTGTGGACCCCCGTGCTCATGCTCACCGCCAAGGACGGCGAGTACGACCAGGAGGACGCCTTCGACCTCGGCGCCGACGACTACCTGACCAAGCCGTTCAGCCTCGTCGTGTTGAAGGCCCGGCTGCGTGCGCTCCAGAGGCGCGGCACGCCAGAGCGTCCGGTGACGGTCAGCGCGGCGGGCATCGAGCTCGACCCGGGCGCCCACACCGTGACCCGGGATGGCACCCCGGTGAGCCTCACCCCGAGGGAGTTCGCGCTGCTCGAATACCTGCTGCGGCACCCGAACGCCGCGCTGAGCAAGACGCAGATCCTGCAGAACGTGTGGGACAGCGCCTACGACGGGGACCCCAACGTCGTCGAGGTCTACATCGGCTACCTCCGCAGGAAGGTGGACGCACCCTTCGGCGCAACCTCGATCGAAACGGTGCGGGGCGTGGGCTACCGGCTGCGCGACGACGGCTGACCCTCCGCGCCGCTGCCCACCGCTGGGGTGCCCGTGATCGGGCCCGAGCGAGGAAAACGTGACACTCGATCGCGCACCCGCGCCTTGTCCCGCCTCAGCGCGCGAGTGAGCGCGCACTCACTGTCACGAAACCGTCACGGTGAACCGGGCACCCCCCAGGCTTGGCGAGTCGTCGACCCGCACCGTGCCCCCGTGGGAGCGGGCGATCTCGGCGACGATCGCGAGCCCGAGGCCCGCGCCGCCCGCGTCGCGGGAGCGCGCCGCGTCGAGCCGGACGAAGCGCTCGAAGATCCGGCCCCGCTCGGCGGGCGGAACGCCGGCCCCGTCGTCCTCGACCGTGAGGGTGGCGACGGCGTCGGCGGCACCCACGCCGACCACCACGCGGCTCGCGGCGTGCCGCACCGCGTTGTCGCCGAGGTTGCGCAGCAGGTGCGTGAGCGCCTCCGGATCCCCCACCACCCGGACGGGCGCGATGTGGCCGCGCACCTCGATGCCCGCTCCCGCCCCGGACCGGGGCCCGGAACCCGCCCGCAGCCGGGTCACCTCGGCCAGCGCGAGGTCGTCGAGGTCGACGTCGACCCGGGTCGGCGCCGGCTGGGCGTCGGCCCGGGCGAGGTAGAGCAGGCCGGCGACGAGCGTCCCCAGGCGCTCGGTCTCGGAGCGCATGAGCGGCACGAGGTCGCCGACGACCTGGCCGTCCGACCCGTCCCCGATGAGCTCCAGCGCCCCGCTCAGCGCGGTCACCGGCGAGCGCAACTCGTGGCTGGCGTCGGCGACGAAGAGCAGCTGGGCCTCGCGGGCGGCCGCGAGGCGGGCCAGCATGGCGTTCATGGTGACGGCCAGCGCGGCAATCTCGTCGCGCGAGTCGGGCACCGGCACGCGCTCGCCCAGCCGGGTCGCGCCGATCGCCTCGACCTGGGCGCGGAGATCCTCCACCGGCCGCAGCGCGCGGCCCACCACCCACCACGCGACGACGGCCACCAGCGCCAGCACGAGCGGCAGGGACGCCAGCAGCACACCCACGGTGATCGAGACCGTCTCGTGCGGCCGGCCCAGGGGCGTGGCCACCAGAACGGCCCACGGCGCCCCGTCGTACTCGACCCCTTGCGCCGCGACGATGGGGGCCTCCTCCGCCACGAACGGCCACCACCAGCCCCCGCCGCCCTCGGCGAGCACCCCACCCGGCAGCGGTCGCAGCGCGGCCAGCGGCGTGCTGTCGCTGGTGGTGTAGGCGACGTTGCCGTACGGGTCGACCACCTGGACGTCGAAGGCCGATGTCACGTCGGTGCCGCGGACGGAAGCCGGCCCGCGATCGGCGACGGCCCGGGCCACGAGGCCGGCCTGGGAGATGGCCGACGCCTGCAGCTGGTTGGCGAGCACCCGGAACAGGACGTTGGCGAACACCCCGATGCCGAGGAGCAGGGCCACCCCGACGAGCAGGGTCGCCACCGTGGTGATGCGCCCGCGGATCCCCCACCGCAGCGGGGCACGACGTTCGTCCATGGCTGCATCATGCCGCAGGGCGCCGCCGCGGCTAGGCTCGGCCCGTGACCGAGCAGACCACCCCGCCCGAACCCACGACCCCGGACGCCAAGGACTGGACGTGGGTGCTCGACCGCCCCTGCCCCGAGTGCGGTTTCGACGCCGGCGCGTTGGCCCCCGAGCAGATCCCCGCCGTCATCGCCGACGTCACCGAGCGGTTCACCGTCGCGGTCGAGCGGCCAGACGCCGCCCTGCGCCCCGCGCCGCGCACCTGGTCCACCATCGAGTACGCCCAGCACGTGGCCGACCTGATGGAGGTGATGGGCGACCGTCTGCGCCTCATCCTCGACAGTGTCGGGGCCGGCGCCCGCTTCGACGACTTCGACGCCGACGCGGCCGCCGCAGAGAAGGAGTACTGGCAGGCCAACGGGCACGTGACCGCGATTCTCGTGAAGGAGCGCGGTGCCGCGGCCCAGAAGGCCTGGTCGGAGCCGGTCGGCGACCAGTGGAACTGGCAGGGCGTCCGCTCGAACGGCTCGGTGTTCACCGCCGCCACGCTCGGGCAGTACTTCGCGCACGACCTCGTGCACCACACCCACGACGTCGGCGCCTGAGCCCCACGCGCCATGCAGATCGAGCTGACCGCCGAGGCGATCACGGCGTCCAACACCGGCTTCCGGGTGCCCGAGTCGGTCATCGCCGAACTCGGCGGCGGCAAGCGCCCCAAGGTGGTGGTCACCGTGGGCGACGCGACGCTGCGCACCTCCATCGCCCCCATGGGTGGGTGCTTCCTCATCGGGCTGAGCAAGGCCAACAAGGCGCTGACCGGGGTCGAGGCTGGCCGCACCTACACCCTCAACATCACCCTCGACACGGCCGAACGGACGGTCGAGGTGCCCGCCGAGCTGGCCGAGGCGTTCGCCGCGGAGCCCGCCCTGCAGCGCACCTGGGAGGCGTGGAGCTACACGAAGCGGCGCGAGGCCGCCGAGGCCATCGAGGGCGCGAAGCGGCCCGAGACCCGCGCCCGGCGCGTCGAGGCGACGCTCGCCGGGCTGCGGGCCTGAGCCCCAGCCTCAGCCCTCAGCCCTCAGCCCTCAGCCCTCAGCCGAGATCCTCACCGTTGGACGCCGCGACCCGGCCGAGCCACGCCAGCGAGGGCTTGGGCGTCCGCTCGAAGTCCCCGGCCCGGTTCACCGCGATGAGCCCGAAGGTCGGGGTGTAGCTGCCCCACTCGTAGTTGTCGAGCAGCGACCAGTGGGTGTAGCCGAGCACCTCGGCGCCGTCGGCGACGGCGTCCTTCATGCCCTGCAGGGCACCGGTGGTGTAGGCGATGCGGCGGGTGTCGTCGTCGGTGGCGATGCCGTTCTCGGTGACGAAGATCGGCAGGCCGTACTTCTCCCACACCCGGGCGACGTTGATGCCCAGGGCGTCCGGGCGGTAGGCCCAACCGGCGAGGGAGTTCTCCGGGCTCGGCGGGTGGGGCACGGGGCCGTTGGCGTCCACCGGTTGGCTCGTGTACGCCTGGATCCCGACGAAGTCGTCGCCCGCGCTGGCCTCGTAGTAGGCGCCCTCCCACGCGTGGAAGACCTTTTCGAACACCGCCTCGTTGCCCTCGGTGGGCGTGAACGCCTGCGCGGCGATCGCCCAGCCGACCTTCGCGTCCGTCCGCTCGCGCACGATCTGGACGGCCGCCCGGTGGACCTCGCCGATGCGGGCCGCGAACTCCAGCGACGGCATCGGGAGCTGCGCCATCGCCACGGTCGCGGTCTGGTCCGACCCGGCCTCCCCTGCCCCGTTCGCTTCGGACGCCGCCCCCTCGGACGCCGCCCCCTCCGGCGTGGCCGTCATGCGGCTGAACAGCGCGAGGATGTTCGGCTCGTTGACGGTCACCACCCAGTTCACGTCGTGCAGGATCGGGCACACGGCCGCGACGTAGGCGCTGAACCGCTCCACGGCGTCGGCGGCCATGAAACCGCCGGCCGCCGCGAACCAGTGCGGGCTCGTGAAGTGGTGCAGCGTGATCACCGGCTCCACACCGAACGCGTGGCAGGTGTCGATCATGTCCCGGTAGTGCAGCAGCTCGGCCCGGCTGACGTGGCCGCGCTCGGGCTCGATGCGCGCCCACTCGATGCTGAACCGGTACGCCTTCAGCCCCGCCTCGGCGAGCAGCCGGATGTCCTCGCCGAAGCGGTGGTAGGAATCGCAGGCGTCCCCGCTGGGCTCCTTCAGGTGCGGCAGCCCGGCGTGCTCCGCCGCCCAGAAGTCGGCGTTGACGTTGTTGCCCTCGATCTGGTGCGCGGCCGTGGCCGCGCCCCAGAGGAAGTCGTCGCGCAGCACGCCCCGAACGGTGGGGGGCACGTCAGCGATCCGCGCCCGACGCGCGGCTGGCGTTCACCTCGTCGAGCATCGCCTGCAGCTCCTCGGGCTCGCGCCCGGTGAAGCCGGCCATGCCCCGGATCGGGAAGTCCTGCATCATCCGCATGGCGTCGCTGCCGAGCCCTTCGCCGTCCTGGTCCCCCGTACCGAACAGGTCGGCCATCATGGCCTGCAGCCGATCGGCGAAGCCGGGCACGGACAGCGCCTCGCCCATGGTCGACTGCATCGTCAGCGGACGCACGGGGGCGTCGCCCTCGAGCTCCACCCCGGCGCGGCCCCGCAGGTCGCGGCTCGACGCGCCGACCTCGACGACGTACGTTCCGCCCTCAATGACGTGCGCGGCGTCGCGCACCTCCCAGTAGCCGAGCTCCTCGGCCGGGATCTCGATGGTGAGCGTCTCGGACGCCCCGGGCTCGAGCGTCACGTCGGCGAAGCCCTTGAGCTCGCGCGGCACGCGCACGACCTCGGACTCGGGCTTCGACACGTACACCTGGACGACCTCGCGGCCGGCCCGCTCGCCGGTGTTCGTCACCGTCACCTCCACGGTGATGGCGTTGCCGGACGCCGTCGCCGACACGTCCGCGTAGGCAAACGACGTGTAGCTTAGGCCGTGGCCGAACGGGTAGGCGACGTCGCGGTTGGCCTTGTCGTAGCCGCGGTAGCCGACAAACAGGCCCTCGCCGTAGCGGACGCCGTTCACGTCACCGGGGAAGTTGTAGAAGCTGGGCACGTCCTCGAGGCGCTCCGGAATCGTCTCGGTGAGCTTGCCGGACGGGTTGACCTCGCCGTACAGCACGTCGGCGAGCGCCGGGCCGCCGGCCTGGCCGAGCAGCCAGCCCTCGACGATGGCGCGCACCTTGGCGCGGAACGGCAGCAGCACCGAGGAGCCGTTGCTCAGCACCACCACGACGTTGTCGTTGACGGCCAGGATGTCGTCCAGCAGCGCGAGCTGCTCGGCGGGCAGGTCGATGTCGTCGCGGTCGTAACCCTCCGACTCGTGGGCCTCGCCCAGCCCGAGGAACAGCAGCACCGTCCCCGCGCCGCGCGCCAGCTCGACGGCCTCTGCGTGCGCGTTCTGCGGCGCCGGCTTGTTCGGCTGCGTCGAGAAGCCGGGAGCGAACGGCACGTCCGAACCGGCCAGCTCGTTGATCCGGTCGAGCGTGTTGTCCACCTTCGTCGGGTTGACCCGCGACGAGCCGGCGCCCTGGTAGCGCGGCGTCCGGGCGAACTCGCCGATGACGACCACGTCGGCGTCCTTCGCCAGCGGCAGCACGCCGTCATTGGCCAGCAGCACGATCGCCTGCTCGGCGGCGCGGCGTCCGAGGGCGTGGTGGCCCTCTTCGTCGAAGCTGTCGGGGGCGTCGGCCAGGGAGTCGACGGCCTTGCGGACGATGCGGGCCACGCGCTGGTAGGCACCGTCGATGGTGGCCTCGTCGAGGTCTCCGGCCTCGTAGGCCGCCACGGTGGCGCGCTCGGCCGCGGCGTTGGCGGGCATCTCGAGATCGAGGCCGGCCTTCAGGGCGCCCACGCGGTCGACCACCGCACCCCAGTCGGAGACGACGAGTCCCTCGAAGCCCCACTCGTTCTTCAGGACATCGGTGAGGAGCCAGCGGTGGTTGCTGACCTGGGTGCCGTTGAGCTTGTTGTAGGAGCACATGATCGTCCACGGCTGCGCCTGCGTGACCACCTTGCGGAAGGCGCTGAGGTAGATCTCGCGCAGGGGCCGCTCGTCGATCTGGCTGTCGCGGCGCAGGCGGTCGGTCTCCTGGTTGTTGGCGGCGAAGTGCTTCGGGCTGGTGCCGACGCCGGCGCCCTGCACGCCCTGGACGAACGCGGTGGCCAGCTCGCCGGTGAGGTACGGATCCTCGCTGAAGTACTCGAAGTTGCGGCCGCAGCGGGGGTCGCGCTTGATGTTCATGCCGGGTCCGAGCAGGACGCCGACGTTGAGGGCCTTCGCCTCCTCGGCCAGCGCGGCGCCGACCTCGCCGGCCAGCTCACGGTTCCAGGTGGACGCGAGCCCCACCGCCGGCGGGAAGCAGGTGGCCGGCGCCGACCCGCCCATGCCCACGTGGTCCCCCGACACCTCCGTGTCCTGCATGCGCAGGCCGTGCGGGCCGTCCGACACCTGGATCTTCGGCAGGTCCGCCTCAGGGATCGGCTGGGTGTTCCAGAAGTTCAGGCCACCGGTGAGGGCGATCTTGCGGGTCACGGGGACGTCGTTCATCTGTTCTCTCCTTGTGCGTGGAACGGGTCAGGGGTGGACGCCCGCGGCGGGGTGCCGCGGGCACGGGCTCGGTGGGTGGGCTGTGGTGGGGGGGGCTGTGGTGGGGTGGGCTGTGGTGGTCGGACGGCGCGTGGGGCTACTTGGCGCGTTTGACGGGCAGGATGGCGAAGGCGGCGACGAGCACGATGGCCACGGCGGCGATCCACACCATCTGGTAGCCGGACCAGGCGACGATCCAGCCGCCCACGATCGGGCCGAGGGCCTGACCGAGGTTGCCGCCGAGGGCACCCATGCCGAGGTCACGGCCGGCGGTGCGCTTGTCGGGGATGACGTCGATGAACAGCGCCTGGTCGACCACGAGGAAGGTACCCATGGCTGCGCCGCCGATGATGGCCTGGATGAACAGGGCCGGCAGGGCGGGCCAGAAGATCGGCACCAGGTAGGAGGCCGCGGCGATGATCGAGGCCCAGAACACGAAGGGCTTGCGGCGCATGATGCGGTCCGACCACCGGCCCGCGGCGACCATCGCGACCAGCATGAACGGGAAGCCCGCCAGGGACAGCAGCGGGGCCGTCGCGGTCGCCTCCTCCGGGGAGAGGGCCGGCTGGATGTAGCCCTGCAGCATGTAGAACGCGAAGGCGGTGCCGACGGTGTAGCCGAACATCATCACGATCTTCGCGATCCACACCCACCGGAAGTCGGGGTCGCGCAGCGGGATCAGGAAGGAGAGGAAGAACTGGCCGATGTTGAGCGGTTCGTTGTGGAGGTCCGTCGAGGACCGGTCCCGGCAGACCAGTACGAACAAGATGGCGCCCGCAGCCAACGCGATGGCGAAGGGGTAGTAGGCGTCCAGCCCCATGGCGCCGAACAGCATGCCGGCGGCCACGGAACCCAGCACGGCACCCGCCATGAGGCCGAGACCGGAGATGGCGGACGCGGAGCCGACCTTCTCCGGCACGACACGGTCGGCGACGGTGGCCGTCAGCGGGCCCTGGGCGCAGTTGATGACCACCTGGGCGAGAGCCCAGAAGATGGCCATGAGCACGATGGAGCTGGAGTAGCGGAGCGCGATGAGCAGCAGCGCCCCGATGACGGCGCCACCGGCGATGTAGGGCGCGCGACGCCCCCACGGGGAGCGGGTGCGGTCCGACAGCACACCCACGATGGGCTGGATGAACATCGTCACGAACACGCCGACGGCGGTGACGGTGGCCAGACCCTGGGCGCGGGCGGCGTCGAAGCCGGCGAGCAGGCCGAGCAGGCGCTGCTCCTCGGCGGTCGGGGTGGCGGTACCCGCTTCCACGGCGGCCCGGAGGTTCTGCAGGGCGGCGAGGTCGACGCCGGCGTCCGCCCCGGTGAAGAAGTTGCCGAACTCGACGAGCTGCACGTGGTTGGGCAGGATGATGCCGCCCATCGAGCCCCAGATGGCGAAGATGCCGAGGCTGGCGAGGGCGTACATGAACAGGTAGGAGCGGTACTTCGAGCCGCCGGTGTACTTGGCGGACGTGCCGGGCTCGTCGGGCTCGACCATGTCGACCACGGTGCCGGGCTGGGCGGCCACCGCACCGGGCACGCCCACGGCGGCGACGTGGGGGGCCGGGTCGACCGGCTGCTCCCATGGATTCGTCGAGCGATCCCAAGCGTCGCCGGACTTTTTCCAGGGATCGGTGGACCCCTTCGAGGGATCGTTGCTGTCGGTCATGTTTCTCCTCGTCGAGAACCGCGTTTAAAGGTTTCAGTGCCCGCGTTCATTAGACCCGCCCGCGGCCCGGTCTGTCAACAGTCGTCCCACAGATGCCAGGGGTTTCGACGTCACCCCCGGCGCCCCCGGCGCCCCCGGCGCCCCCGGCGCCCCCGGCGCCCCCGGCGGCCGTAGGCTGGCATCCACCCGGGCCGCCACGAGGCGTCCCCAGTGCTCGAAGAGAGGATGGCGACCGTGACGACCCAGCAGGAGATCATCGAACTGTCGGCCCGGACGTGGCGCCAGATGTCCGAGCGCGACGCGGACGCCCTGGCCGAAGGCGTCCATGACGACGCGGTCTTCGTCCACATGGGCGCGACCATGACCAAGGATCAGGAGCTGGAGGTCATCCGTCGCGGCGACATCCAGTACAAGACTGTCGACGTGGAGTCGGTGACCGTCCCCCTCCTCAGCGATCACACTGCCGTCCTCCTCACCACCCTGCGGCTCGTGGCCGTCGTGGGCGGTGAGGAGGTGACGAACCCGTTCGTGACGACGGAGGTCTACGTGCGCACCGACGAGCGGTGGCAGCTGGCGTCGCTGTCCTTCACCCGGCTGCTCACCCCGTGATCTCGAGGGTGGTCGCCAGTTCCGCCACCGACGAGCCGCCCGCCCACACATCCAGCACGGTGGCGTCCTGCACCCATTCGCGGGTGACGGCGCTCCAGTAGCGGAGCTGGTCGGGGCCGAGCTCGAACTCGACCGTGACCGTCTCCCCCGCCGGCACGTGCACCCGCCGGAAGCCCTTCAGCTCCCGGATCGGCCGCGTCGAGGTGCCGTGGCGCTGGTGCACGTAGAGCTGCACGACGTCCTCGGCGTCCACCGAGGAGTCGTTCGTGACCGCCACCGACACCGTGGCCGTCTCCCCCACCGCAACCGTCCCGGGGGTCCGCAGGTCGGCATAGCTGAACGCGGCGTACGACAGGCCGTGGCCGAAGGGGTACAGCGGCGTCGACTCCTCGTCCCAGTAGCGCTGCCCCTGCGCCTCGGGCTGGAAGGTGCGGTAGTGGTTGTGGTACATCGGCACCTGGCCGACGTGACGCGGCCAGGTGATGGGCAGGCGTCCGGCGGGGCTGACGTCGCCGAACAGCGCGGACGCCACCGCCTCGCCGCCGCGGGTGCCGGGGTACCAGACCTGCAGGATCGCCGGCACGTGCTCGTTGGCCCAGCGCAGGTCGAGCGGACGCCCCGACATCACGAGCGCGACCACCGGCGTCCCGGTGGCAACCAGCGCCTGCAGCTGCTCGAGCTGGCGTCCGGGCAGCTCCAGGGTGCCCGCCGAGGCGTTCTCACCGATCTGGTTCTGGCGCTGGCCGATCACGACGACCGCCACGTCCGAGCGTTCGGCCAGCTCGATGGCGCGGGCGAGCTCGGCGTCGTCGTCGTGGCCCTCGGGGGTCTGCGGGGTGGTCGGATCCATGCGGTCGAACATGGACGGGAAGTGCCGCGGCTCCACCTTCACGCCGGGGACGTGCTCGACGGTGACGCCGTCACCGGCGCGCTCCTTGATGCCGGCCAGGATGCTGACCGCCTCGTCGGTGTCGTGGTCGAACACCCACGGGCCCAGGGTGTCGCGCGGGGAGTCGGCGAGCTCGCCGATGACCGCGATCGAGCCGAGCGCGTCGGCGTCCAGCGGCAGGGCGGCGCCCTCGTTGCGCAGCAGCACGAGGGTCTTCTCGGCGGAGGCGCGGGCGGCGTCGCGGTGCTCGGCGGCGTCCAGCACGGCGGCCACGGCGTCCTCGTCGGCGTAGGGGTGCTCGAAGAGGCCGAGCTCGACCTTGGCGGTGAGCACGCGGCGCACCGAGGCGTCCAGTTCCTCCTCGCTGACCAAGCCGGCGGCGACGGCGTCCGGCAGGCGGTTGAACGCCGGGTCGAACATGCACATCTCCATGTCGTTGCCGGCGTGCAGGCCGCGGGCGCCGGCGTCGGTGAGGTCCTTCGCGTGGTGCTGGGTCTCGAGCGAGCGGATGGCGTTGGCGTCGGAGACGACCCAGCCGGTGAAGCCCCACTCGTCGCGCAGCACGTCGTTGAGCAGCCAGCGGTTGGCCGACGCGGGGACGCCGTTGAGGTCCATGTAGGCGCTCATCAGGTTCGCGGCGCCGGCGTCCACGGCCGCCTTGAAGGGCGGGAGGTAGACGTTGCGGAGCTCGGAGTCGGAGATGTCGGCGTCGTCGTAATCGCGGCCGCCGACGGCGGCGCCATAACCGGCGAAGTGCTTGGGGCCGGCCAGGATGCTCTCGTCGCCGATGGCGTTGCCTTTGACGCCGCCCTGGAAGCCGCGCACCTGGGCGGCGGCGATGGCCGAGCCGAGGCAAGGATCCTCGCCGGCACCCTCGATGATGCGGCCCCAGCGGGGGTCGCGCGCGATGTCGACCATCGGGGCGAACGCCCAGTGGATGCCCACCGCGCGGGCCTCGCGGGCGGCGATGCGCTGGCCGGCCTCGACGGCCTCGGGATCCCAGGATGCGGCCTGCGCGATCGGCACCGGGAAGATGGTGCGGAAGCCGTGGATGACGTCGTAGCCGAAGATGAGCGGGATGCCGTGCGGGCTCTCCTCGACCGCCTTGCGCTGCAGGATGTTGGCGGTGGCCGCGTCCTTGACGAACAGGGCCGAGCCGGCCTTGCCCGCGGCGATCGCGTCCTTCACCATGAGCGGCTGCTTGGCGAACGACTGCGCCTCGGGCGGCAGGGCCTCGAAGTCGAAATCGACGGGCAGCTCGCCGAAGCTGGCCATGTAGAAGTACTGGGTGAGCTGGCCGGCCTTGTCCTCCACCGAGAGGCGGGACATCAGGTCGTCGACCCGCTCGGCCGTGCTGAGGCTGGGGTCGCGGTAGGGCAGATCGGTCATCGGGTTCTCCTTCGGCGGGCACCGCTGCGTGCCGCGTGTCGTGGACTCACTTAAACGTATCATCCCGATCGGTGGCTGACCAGCCCCTGCGGCAGATCCGCTGGCTGCTCACCGACCCGGCGTGCTGCTTGCCCAACGGCCCGGCCTTCTGCCTGCTCACCGGCCAAGGGTGGCGTGGATGAGCTCGCGGCGCCCCGCGGGCGGCATCCGGGTGAACATGCCCCACATGGCTCGGGCGAGGTCGAGCGCGGCGGCGTCCCGGGAGAGGAACGCGGCCTGGCTGGCGCGGGACAGGCGGCCGAAGGCGTCGAACAGGTGCAGGGTGCCGGCGACGTCGAGGCGCAGCAGGGCGCGCAGCCCGGCTTCGCGGAACAGGTCGGCGGGCCCGGGTGGGTCGACGGGGCGGGGCGGGCGCCCGGTGGCGACGGCGCGGGCAACGGCGTCGGCCAGCGGTGCTGCGGTGCGCAGGCTGTGCGCAACGGAGTAGCCGGTGACGAGGTGTCCCCCGCGGCCGGCGGTGCCGAGGGCCAGGACGCCTGGGGCGGGAGGCGAGCCGCGGCCGCGCATGGGGATGCGGACCACCTCGCGCGCCCGGGGCTCGGTCAGGGCTGCGGGGGCGACCCCGCGGCGGGTGAGGCGGCGGGCCAAGCGCTCCTTGAGTTCGGCGGTGGGCAGGCCGGGGGCGGCGGCGAGGCAGGTCTCCTCCAGCAGGACGCCGCCGTCGCCGACGGGGATCGCATACAGGAATGTGGCCGGGCCGCGGGGGTGCTGAGGATCCTCGGCCCAGTCGGTGCGGAAGTCCATGAGCAGGGCCTCGGCTCCTGCCAGGGCGGGGGCCGCGGCGTCGGCGTCCAGCACCAGGCCCCAGGCGGTCTGGGCGGGCGCGGGGTCGTCGGCGGGGTACCCGTCGGGGCGGGCGCCGCGGGCGTCCACCACCACGCGCGCCTCGCGGCACAGGGCCGCCACACCGGCGTCGTCGAGCCGGGCGGCACGCACGTCCACGCCGGTCAGGGGCAGGGCGTCACGGAGGGCCGGGTTGTCGAGCACGACGTAGGGCCGCCGCAGCGGGTGGGATCCGTGGGCGCGCAGCTCGGGGTTCTCCACCCGGGCGCGCACCACCCTCGCCGGTAGGTCGCCGAGCTCGTCGGCCCAGACCCCGTAGGTGGGGGTCCACGGGGCGTCGGGGTGGGGGGCGACGGCGAGCACGGAAATCCCCCGGGCGGCGCAGGCGGACGCCAGCGACCACCCGGCGGGGCCGAGCCCTGCGATCGCGACGTCGAACATGCCGCTCACCCTAGCCAGCGGTGAAGGCCCAACAGACCTCGGCCGGGGCGGAGCACCCTCGACGACCAGGAAACAGACAGGCCCGACGAAAAGATGACACTCGATTTCGCCCACGTCGCGTCGTGAGCGTGCTTGCCGGAGTGAGTGCGCACTCACTGTCGCGTTTTCATCGAAGCCGCCCGTGCCCCCTTGGCTGCTGGCTCCTCTCCGTGGTGGCCGCGGGATGGCCGGCCGGGCCCCGGGCCTTGGGGATCACGTGGCGCCATGTGCGGTCACTTGGCGCACCTCACCAGCACGTGGCGTAGTGGAGCTCACGTGGAGGGTCTTGCACGGGCCGCCACGTGAGCGGCGCTGCGCCACGTGGGTTCGGGATGCGCCACGTGGGTTCGCGGTGCGCCACATGGGTTCGCGGTGCGCCACGTGAGCTCGGGGTGCGCCACGTGAGAGGGGTCAGCCCGAGAGGGCCCGCACCAGCAGCGCTACGGCGGCGATGCTCGACACGGCCAGCACGGCGCCCCGGAACCGGGCGCCGGTCACGTGGCGGCGCACCCCCAGGGCCACGACGAAGCCGAGCACGGACGCCGGCAGCATCGCCAGCCCGGCCGCGAGCGGCACCCCCGACACCCGGCCGACGCTGGCCAGCGCGCCCAGGGTCAGCAGCGAGCCGATCATGAAGTAGGCGGCCATGGTCGCGCGGGCCACGGCGGGCTCGTCGTTGCGCAGCACGATGGCGATGGGCGGGCCGCCGATGCCGGTGGTCGTGCCGGTGATGCCCGACAGCACGCCGGCCCCGGCCAGCGTGACGCCGGTGCGCGGCACCTCGACCCGGAACAGCGTCAGCCCCACCATGAGCAGCACCGACGCGGCCACCAGGATCTGCAGCCCGGCCACGGGAACGACGGCGACGATGAACACCCCCACCAGCGTGGCGGGCAGGCGTCCGACCAACGCCCAGCCCAACGCCCGCCAGTCCGTGGCGCGCCACTCGCCCCCCAGCGTCAGCAAGGGCAGCGGCAACGAGGCCAGGACGAGGGCGGCGGGTAGCACCTCGGGCGCGAGCCACGCCACGAAGGGCGCGGCCACGACGCCCAGGCCGAAGCCGAGCACCCCCTGCACCACCGCCCCGATGAAGGCGAGCGCGAGCACCGCCGCGACGACCTCCACCGGGTGGGCGGTCCAGAAGGCCAGGGTCAGACCCCCAGCCGGGAGCGGCGCAGGATCTCACCCTCGGTCTGGTTGGAGGTCGGCGTGTAGCCCTTCAGGGGCAGCATGCGCTCGTGGATGGCGTCGATGATCCAGCTCGGCTGGGGGAAGAACAGGTCCTCCAGCTCGGGCGCCGGCGTCACATGGTTGCGGGCGCCGACGATGGTGACCGGGGCGTCCAGCGCGTCGAACGCAACCGTCTGCACCTGGTTGGCGATCGTCTGCAGCACCGAGCCGCGCTCCACGGCGTCGGACGCCAGCACCAGCCGGCCGGTCTTGCGCACCGAGGCCACCACCGGCTCGAGGTTGAGCGGGGCGACGAACCGCAGGTCGATGACCTCGGCCGACACGCCGTGCTTCTCCTCCAGCTCCTGGGCCGCCTCCATGGCGCGGTAGAGCGTGGCGCCCAGGGTCGCGATGGTGACGTCCGAACCCTCGCGGCGCACGATCGGCTCGCCCTCCGGGGTCTCGTAGTAGCCCTCGGGGACGCCGTCCGCCTCGAACTCCTCGCCCTTGTCGTAGAGCAGCTGCGACTCGAGGAACACCACCGGGTCGGTGCCGCGCAGGGCGAGGTTCAGCATGCCCTTCGCGTCGGTCGGGGTGGCCGGGAAGTAGACCTTCAGGCCGGGCATGTGGGCGGCGAGCGCCGACCAGTCCTGGCTGTGCTGGGCGCCGTACTTGTTGCCGACGCTGACGCGCAGCACCAGCGGCATGGTGAGGATGCCGGCCGACATCGACTGCCACTTGGCCATCTGGTTGAACACCTCGTCGCCGGCGCGGCCGAGGAAGTCGCAGTACATCAGCTCGACGACGGCCCGGCCGCCGCTCAGGGCATAGCCGACGCCGGCGCCCACGATGGCCGCCTCGGAGATCGGCGAGTTGAACAGCCGCCGGTACGGCAGCAGCTCGGTGAGGCCACGGTAGACGGCGAAGGCGCCACCCCAGTCGCGGTTCTCCTCGCCCCAGGCCGCCATGGTCGGGTCGGTGGCGAAGCCGTGGGCCATCGCCTCGAACAGGCCGTCGCGGAACTGGTACATCTTCACCTTCGAGACGGGCTTGCCGTTCTCGTCGGTGGCGGTGCGCACCTTCTTCGCGATGGCCTGGACGCGCGGGTTCTCCTCCAGCGGCGTCAACAACTCGGGCTCGCGGTCGGCGTCCATGGTGGGCTCGTTGCCGTTGCTGAGCATGACCGACTCGATGAACTGGGCGTCCACGCGCGGGCAGGCGTCGTCGTCGATGGCGAGCTTCAGCACGTGGCCGAGCTTGTCGGCGACGGAGGCGAACATGTCGTCCACGTCGCCCTTCTTGACGACGCGCTTGGAGACCAGCAGGTCGGCGAAGGTGGTGATCGAGTCGACCTCCTCCCACAGCGCCACCTCGTCCTTGGTGCGGTAGCTCGAGGCGTCCGAGGGCGAGTGACCCGAGAAGCGGTAGGTGATCGTGTCGAGCAGGACGGGGCCGCGTCCGGACTCGAGGATCTCCTTCTTGCGGCGGATCGCGTCCGCCACGGCGAGGGGGTTGTAGCCGTCGACACGCTCGGCGTGCATGGCCTCGGGATTGACGCCGGCGCCGACGCGGGCGAGCAGGTCGTAGCCCATCGTCTCGCCGTCGGTCTGGCCACCCATGCCGTAGAAGTTGTTGAAGAAGTTGAACAGGATCGGCGGGTTGCCACCGTCGGATTCGCGCCAGAGCTGGCGGAACTGGTCCATCGCGGAGAACATCATGGCCTCCCAGACGGGGCCACACCCCATGGAGGCGTCGCCGATGTTGGCGATCACGATGCCGGGCTTGTCGTTGATCCGCTTGAACAGCGCCGAGCCCTGGGCGATCGGCGCGGAGCCACCGACGATGGCGTTGTTGGGCATCGAACCGAACGGGGTGAAGAAGGCGTGCATCGAGCCGCCCATGCCCCGGTTGAAGCCGTCGCGGCGGGCGAAGATCTCGGCCAGCGTGCCGAACAGGATGAAGTTCTCGGCGAGGTCGGCCGCGTCGGTGTGGTCCACCTTCTCGGCGTGCCGCAGGGTGTCGCCGTCCAGGAAGCCCGCCATGATGCCGGAGAGGCGGTCGGCGTCCATCGTGCGGGCGGCCGACAGGCTCTTGGCGAGAATCTCGCCGTGGCTGCGGTGGCTGCCGAACACGAAGTCGTCGGCCGTCAGCTCGGCGGCCTGCCCGACGGCGGACGCCTCCTGGCCCATCGACAGGTGGGCGGGCCCCTTGTGGTTGTACTCGATCCCCTGCCACCCACCGGTGGTCTTGATGGAGTTGAGCATCGACTCGAAGGTCCGGATGACGATCATGTCGTGCAGCATGTTCGTCAGCCCGTCGGCGCCGTGACGCCGCTTCTCGGGCGCGAAGTCCATCTCGTAGGCGTTGACGGGGATGTCCGGCGTCCTGATCACGGACGCCGCGCGCACGTCGGCCGGGTTGACGACGAGTGACTTGGTCATGGTTTCTCTTCCTCTACAAGTGGTTCGGTCAGCCCCGCACGGCCCAGACGGCCTCGCGGATGCCTTCGGAGACGGTCGGGTGCGGGAAGACGACCTGGCGCAGGTCGTCGATGCTCAGTTCGGTCTCGAGCGCGGCGACCGCGCCCCAGATGGTCTCGGGCGCGTAGGTGCCGAGCATGTGGACGCCGCGGACGGTGCGGGTGGCGGCGTCGGCCACCACCTTCACCAGGCCGGGCGCCTTGACGCCGTTCTCGGCGACGAAGCGGCCGCTGAGTGCCAACGGCACGGTCGCCGTCAGGATCTCGCCGTAGCGCTCGGACGCCTGCGCCTGCGTCAGGCCGACGCCGGCCGCCTCGGGCAGCGAGTACACCGCCCAGGGGATGGTGTGCCAGCGCATCACCTGACCCGCCTTGGTGGCCGCGGCGGTGTCGATGATGTGGGCCGAGGCGATCTCACCCATGCGGTAGGCAGCGTGGGCGAGCAGGCTGCGTCCGGTGACGTCACCGACGGCCCAGACGTTGGGCAGGTTGGTGCGCATCTGGTCGTCCACCACGACGCCGAAGCGCGAGACGTCCAGGCCGGCCTCCTCGGCACCCCACCCGGAGACGAGCGGGCGGCGTCCGACGGCCATGAGGACGAGGTCGGCCTCGACGCGCTGCTCCTCACCGTTGCGTGCGGTGAAGACGACGGTGGCGTCGTCGACGGCCGTGACGGTCGAGCCGAGGTGGAACGTGACGTCGCCCTCGATGCCCTTGCGCAGCGCGGCGGCCACGTCGGCGTCCATGAAGGGGCAGATCTCGTCCATCATCTCGATGACCGTGACCTGCGAGCCGAGCGCGGCAAACAGCGAGGCGAACTCCACACCGATGACGCCGCCGCCGATGACGGCGAGGCGCTGCGGCACCTGCTCGACGGCCAGCATGCCCGTGGAGTCGATGACCTTCGGGTTGCCCTGCGTGCCAGGGAAGGCCGGCATGACGGGCTCCGAACCGGTGGCGATGATGACGTGCTCGCTGGTGTGACGGGTGCCGTCCACCTCGACCTCACCGGGCCCGATGAGCGTGGCGTGGCCCGTCACGACCTCGCATTTGAGCCGCTTGAGCATGGCCCCGACGCCCCCGACGAGGGTGTCGACCGTCGTGGTCTTCCAGGCCTGCATGGCGCCCCAGTCGTACGAGACGCCCGTGGCGGTGACGCCGAACTTCTCGCCGTACAGCGCATGGGCGTAGAGCTTGGCGCCGTTCAGGAGCGACTTGGTCGGGATGCAGCCGACGTTGAGGCACGTGCCGCCGAGGGCCTGGGCCTCGGCGACGAGCACCTTCAACCCGGCGTGGGCCAGCCGCTCCCCGGCGATGTAGCCGCCGGGGCCGCCGCCCATGACGATGACGTCGTAATGACCCACCCCGCTCACCCCAGGACCGTCAGGTCGATGTGCTCGATGGCTCGCACGAGGTCGGCCAGGAACCGGCCCGCGTCCGCCCCGTCGACCACCTGGTGGTCGGCCGTCAGCGAGAAGCTGATCCGCTGCTGGACGCCCACGGTGCCGTCGTCGGTGAGCACGGCGTGGTTGGTGATCGTGTTGACGCCGAGGATGCCGGTCTGCGGCACGTTGACGATCGGGGTGAAGCTCTCGATGCCGAAGCTGCCGAGGTTGCTGACCGTGAACGTCGCACCGCTGAGCAGAGCGGGGTCGATCTTGCCCTCGCGGGCCTGGCCGGCGAGCTCCTTGGTGGTGTCCGACAGCGTGCGGACGCTGAGGCCGTCCGCGTTGCGGATCGTCGGCACGAGCAGACCGCGGGGCGTGTCGACCGCGAGGCCGAGGTGCACCGGCGTGAACGTGCGCAGCGCGCCGTCGACCAGGTGGGCGTTGAGGTTCGCGTGGTTGCGCAGCACCTGCACCGTCGCGAAGCACACCAGGTCGCCCAGCGTGATGCCGTTGTAGCCGAGCTCCGGCGGGGACGCCTTGAACTTCTTCCGCAGCGCCAGCAACCCGGCGGCGTCCGCGGAGGCGTCGTAGCTGAGCTGGGCCGAGGTGGCGAGCGCGTTGATCATGCGCTCGGCGATGATCTTGCGGACGCCCTTGAGCGGAGTCTCGGTGTACTCACCGGCCGCGGGTGCAGCCTGGGCGGCCGACTGCGGGGCGGCCGGCTGCTGTTTGGCGGGCTGCGGGGCGGCAGGCTGCGTCGGCGCGGTGGACGCGGCCAGATCGGCCTGGCCGACTCGGCCGCCAATCGCGGTGCCCTGGGCGACGCCGGAGAGGTCCTCGCCCTTGGTGCCGGCGGTGGGCCGGGGGCCGGCGGCCAGGGCTGCTTCGACGTCGCGCTCGATGATGCGGCCGTGCGGGCCCGTGCCTTCGCCGACATTCTCGAGGCGGACGCCCTCGGCCTCGGCCCGGTGACGGGCCCGCGGAGAGGCGGCGCCGCTGGGAGCGCCTGCGGCGGAGCCCGAGGAGCCTTGAGTGGAGCCGGAGCCCTGGGTGGCGTCGGCATCGACCGAGGGCGCGAGGGGATCCTCACCGTCCTCGTCCACCTCGCCCCCCTCGCCGGTGACCTCGGGCACGCCGGCGGCGAGTTCCTCGTCGCTGGCCTCGGCGGGGGCGCCGTGGGCGTCGGTCCTGGTCTCCGAGCCGCCGGGGCGGTTGCTGTCGCGGCCGGACGCGGCGGACCGGGCGGCGGTGGAGTTGGAGCTGCTGGAGTCGGAGCTGCCGGAAGTGGCGGAGCCGGAGCCAGATTCGTCGGCGGACGGGGTGAGGTCGTCCTCACCACCCTCATCGACCTCGCCGCCCTCACCGGTGGTCTGCGGGGCGAGGCCGTGCTCGGCCAGCACCGCCTCGGCGTTCTCGTCGGCGCCACCGACGACGGCGATCGGGCTCTTGACGGGGACGTCGTCGCCCTCCTCGACCAGCAGCGCCAACACCGTCCCGGACACGCCGGCGGGGACGTCCATCGTGGACTTGTCGGTCTCGATCTCGCACAGGTTGGTGTCCTCGTCGACGGTGTCGCCCACGGAGACCGACCACACGGACATGAGGCACGACTCAACGGTGTTGCCCAGGGCGGGCATCACGATGATCTGGGCCATCGTTGGCTCCTTCTTCTCGTCGTGCGGGACGATGCCCCGCATCCACGACGCTTTCGATTCACTTACGATTGATCGTCAAGTGCAATCCTAAGGCACCAACGCGGTGGGCGGCAAGAGTTGCTGACCAATCGACGTGCTCCGCGACCGCCCGCCGGGGGCCACCGACACCGAGCGGACAGACCGGTCTCCTGACCCGGGCTGACGCCCGGTCAGCATGGGATGGCGCCCGGGTCAGACGACGCGCAGGTCGCGCACGACGTCGCCGACGGCGCTGCGGGCGTCCCCCGTGAGGGCGTTGTCGGTGACGATGCCTGCCAGGTCGGCGAGATCCAGCACGCGCACGAACCCGGCGGCGCCGTACTTGGAGGAGTCGGCGAGCAGCCAGGTCTCATCCGCCTGCGCACCCATGGCGGCGATGACCTCAGCCCCCTCCGCGAACTGCGTCGTGAGGCCTCGGCGGGGCGTGAAGCCATCGGTGCCGACGAAGGCCAGCCGCACGTGGAAGTCCCGGATGGCCCGCAGCGCCACGGGCCCCACGAGGGACTCGCTCGGGCGGTGGAACGTGCCACCGGTGAGGATCACCGTGAGCGCGGTGTTGTGGCGGGCGTGGGCGAAGACGAGGGTCGAGTTGGTGACGATCTGGACGCCGCGGCGCTGGCCCAGGTGCGCCACCAGGCGCGACGTCGTGGTGCCCGCCTCCACCATGATGCGGTCGCCGTCACGGACGAGCTCAGCCGCCGCCCGGGCGATGCGGTCCTTCTCGGCCTCGCGGAGGCGCTGGCGCTCCAGGACGTTGTGCACCGAGGTGGACTGGGCGCCACCGTGGGTGCGGGTGAGCAGCCCGCGCGACTCGAGATCCCGCAACTGCGTACGGATCGTGACCTCGGAAACCTCGAGTTCCCGGGCGAGCTGGGCCACCGAGAGGACGCCGTCGCGCGTCAGGACGTCCAGGATGTGCGCCTCGCGCCCCCGGCGATCCACCACAGGCATCCCGCCCACCTTTCGTTTGGCTTGCGATCGTAGCGCTTGCGGCCCGGAGGCGCAACGGAGTCGACATCCAGGCCCACCGGTCGCAAGCCGCCCCGCCGGGTCCCGCTCGTCCCACCCACCGCGGCAACGCGCGGGAGGACGCGGTACATCTCGGGACGCCCGAGCGCACTCCCCGGACGACCTGGCGCACCTCGGGACGACCTGGCGCACCTCGGAACAACGTGGCGCAGCGGACGTCACGCGGCGGCCCGTGCGCGGCCCGCCACGTGAGCTGCACTGCGCCACGTCGCTCTGGAGCGCGCCACGTCGCTCAGCAGCGCGCCACGTCGCTCAGGGGTGCGCCACGTCCTTCCGGATTGCGCCGCGTGCTGCTCCGTCCGCCAAGATCGTCCGCGGGGTGTATCCACCGGGCACCCCCGCCACCGGGCCCGTGGCCCGGTCGAGGCGCGCCGGCGTCCGGCAGCGTCACGGCGTGTGTTGCCCCGGCCTTGCCGGCCGAGGCTCTGTCATGTTACTTTCGTAATGCTGACACTCACAAACGTTTCGAAAGTAGCTCATGCCCCACCAGCCAGTCACCCTCGACAACCCGCATGCCATCCGGCTCTACATCGATTCCGCCGATCGGGCGGCCGCCGAACCGTGGCTGCGCACCGGCATGTTCTCCGGGGTGACCACCAATCCGCAGTTGCTGCGCGAGGCGGGTCAGCGGGTCGCCGACATCCCGACCATCTACGACTGGGCGCGCGACAACGGCGCCCGCGAGATCTGCTTCCAGACGTGGGGTGCCACGGTCGAGGAGCAGTACCGCAGCGCCATGCAGATCCGCGAGGCGGCTCCGGGATCGACGATCAAGGTGCCCGTCACGCCCGTCGGGGCCGAGGTCATCTCGCGGCTGCGCGACCAGGACATCCCGGTGCTCATGACGGCGGTCTACTCCGCCAAGCAGGCTCTGATCGGATCGGCCCTGGGCGTCAAGTACATCGCTCCCTACTTCAACCGCATGTTCCGGGCCGGACGCAATGCGCCGGACGAGATCGCGCACATGACCCGCGCCATCCCCCAGGACGGCTCGGGCCCGATGATCATGGCCGCGTCGATCAAGTCGGCGCAGCACCTCGTCACCCTCACCGACATCGGTGTGCGCGTCTTCACGATCTCCCCCGACATCATCGCCGATCTCTTCGCCGACGACCTCACCGCGAACGCGGTGCGCGACTTCGAGGCATTCATGGAGGACGTGATCTGACGCCGCCGGTGGCGGCGCCCGACTCAGCCGGTGCCCGCACGGCGACGGATCACCTCGACGACACCCGCGCATCGGTGCACCCAGCCGGACAGTGCACCCAGCAGGACAGTGCACCCAGCAGAACCAGTGTGCCCAGCGGGACGCTCAGCGCGGCGCCTCGCCCCGGCGACGCCGCTCCTCGTCGAACTGCCGCGCCTGGACGGGGTGGGCGCTGAGGGCGTCATCCAGCAGCTGCCACTTGCGGCGCCTGATGAGGAT
The DNA here is from genome assembly GCF_038502305.1 of Propioniciclava soli. Classification (NCBI taxonomy): domain Bacteria; kingdom Bacillati; phylum Actinomycetota; class Actinomycetes; order Propionibacteriales; family Propionibacteriaceae; genus Propioniciclava; species Propioniciclava soli. Next base: position 244,047 of record NZ_CP115965.1, on the reverse strand, counting down.
GCCCGGCAACCCGGTCGCCACCAGCAGGGCCAGGACCGCCAGGCCCAGCAGGGCGGTCGCGAGCAGCGCCGACGGCGGCAGGTGGGGCCCCATCAGAGCCAGGAGGCCGCCGAAGATGAGTGTCACGGCCGCCCAGGAGGTCAGCGTGGCCCGGTCCGACCCCATGCCCCAGGTGTCACCCGGACGCACGCGGCTGGGCACCGGCTCTGCGGCGGCCCGCTGCCCCAGGCGCCTGGCCACCACGGCGACGGCTGCCAGCAACACCAGGCCCACGACCAGGCCCGCGGCGGCCTCGCGGACACCCGCCGCGACGCCGATCCCGGACGCCAAGACGACCACCACCAGCGCTCCGCAGACGACCCACGCGGCGACGCGCGCCGCCAGCCGGGCGGCGAGGGCGTCCGCCACCGCTTCGGCGTGGCTGGGAGGCGACGGCGTCACACCGGCGCCACCGGGCCGTGCCGGATGCCCGGATGCTGCTCGGCGTCGCACCCCCACAGGATAGGGAGCACCCTTAGCCGAGCGGCTCGAAGCGGGCCTGGAAGAAGCGCAGGTACTTCGGCTCGTAGGTCATGCGCAGGCCCCGGGCGGCCTCCCGGTCGTCGTAGCAGGCCTTGACCGACTCAGCCACCACATCCATGTGCGCCTGGGTGTAGACGCGCCGCGGGATGGTGAGGCGCACCAGCTCCAGGCTCGGGTGGTGGTTCTCGCCGGTGGCGGCGTCCCGGCCGGCCGAGACGATGCCCCGTTCCATGGCGCGGACGCCGGCCTCCAGGTAGAGCTGGGCGGCGAGGGTCTGGGCCGGGAACTGCTCCTGGTCCAGGTGCGGATAGAACCCGCGGGCGTCCAGGAAGATGCCGTGCCCGCCGACCGGGCGGACGAACGGGATCCCCCACTGGTCGAGCAGCTCGCCGAGGTAGCGCACCTGCCCGACGCGCGACTTCATGTAGGCGAGCTCGACCGACTCGGTGATACCGATGGCCATGGCCTCCATGTCGCGGCCCGCCATGCCGCCGTAGGTGTGCAGCCCCTCGTAGACCACGACGAGGTTGCGGGCCTCCTCGAACAGGGCCTCGTCGTTGGTGGCGAGCCAGCCGCCGATGTTGGTGAGCGGATCCTTCTTGCCGCTCATGGTGCAGCCGTCGGAGTAGGAGCAGAACTCCAGCAGGATGTCGGCCAGCGAGGTGGAGCCGTAGCCCTCCTCGCGCTCGCGGATGAACAGGGCGTTCTCGACGGCGCGGGTCGCGTCCAGGTAGATCGCGATGCCGTGGCGCTGCGTCAGCTCGCGCACCGCGCGCATGTTCGCCATCGAGATCGGCTGCCCGCCGGCCATGTTCACCGTGGCGGCGACGCACACGTACGGGATGCGCTCGGCGCCCACCTCGTCGATCAGCGCGGCAAGCTTGGCGAGGTCGACGTTGCCCTTGAACGGGGCGTCGAGAGTCGGGTCGTGGGCCTCGTCGACGATGATGTCGTGGAAGGTCGCGCCCGCCTTCTCCTGGTGGAAGCGCGTGGTGGTGAAGTACATGTTGCCGGGGACGTGGTGGCCGGGCGAGATCAGCGACTGGCTCAGCAGGTTCTCCGCGCCCCGGCCCTGGTGGGTGGGCACCACGTGGCGGTAGCCGTAGAAGCGCCGGATCGTGTCCTCGAGCCGGTAGTAGTTGCCGGAGCCCGCGTAGGCCTCGTCGCCCAGCATCATGCCGGCCCACTGCCGGTCGCTCATCGCGTTGGTGCCCGAGTCGGTCAGCAGGTCGATGTAGACGTCCTTGCTGGGGAGCAGGAAGGTGTTGTACCCGGCGTCCGCGATGGCCGCCTCACGCTCCTCGCGGGTGGTGGTGCGCAGCGGTTCGACGACCTTGATCTTGTACGGCTCGGCCCAGCTGCGGCGGTCCTGCTGCTGCCCCATGGTGTGCAGGGAGCTCATGACATCCTCCTCGACGTCCCGGTGAGGACGCCGAGCGGGTGGGCCTGCGTCCTGCAGTTGCTGTCTTTGTGGCGTAGGGATCACCCACAGGAGGTGATGTTAGCGCCCCTCATGACGAGCGAGGGGAAAAAGCCTGTTCACAGCAGTTTGGGCCGCAAATTCTCATGGTCGGCGGCGCAGCGCGCGCCCTGCAGCCGGCGCACCGCTCTCCCCGGCCGCCGCGGTGCCCTTCGTGCAGGAAGAGCGGCGCGGAGGCCGGGGAGCGAGGTGGCGTGGACCGAGGTGGCGTGGACCAGGGGTGGCCCGGCCGGTGTTCAGCGGCCCAGCAGCGCCTTCTCGGCCTCGACGGTCCAGCGGCCGTCGGCCAGCTTGTCGGCGACGTCGGGCCGGATTCCGGCGAGATCGACCAGCCGGGTGAACGGCAGGTCGTGCAGCTGCGGGAAGACCATGATCTTGCCGCCCGAGGTGCGGTTCATCACCGCGTTGATGGCGTCGTCGAAGCCGGCGATGCCGCAGACCGCGTCCAGCGAGATCGTGGTGTCGACGATGCCGGCCTCGATCTTGCGCAGCACGGTGGCCATGTCCTTCACGTCCGACCCGGAGGTGCCGAACAGGAACACCCGGTTCTCGATGAGGTGCTGCAGATTGACCTCGCCGAAGGTGCCAGCCGGGATGCCGGCGAAGGCGTTCACGACGCCGCCGGGGCCGGCCAGCTCGACGGCTTGGGCCACGAGCGCCGGCACGGGCACCATGCAGGCGAGGTAGTCGAACCCCGGCTGGAGCTGCTCCTCGCCGGTGTTGACGTAGCTGACCTTCACGCCGCGCTCGGCCGCGACCGGATCGATCTCGGACGCCAGGTGCGCCAGCCGGTCGTCGTTGAGGTCGGTCGCGACGACGGAGGCCACGTCGATCCCCTCCGATCCCAGCGTCACGGCCCGCATGGTGTGCATGAGCCCCATCGGACCCGCGGCGCCGACGACGGCGACGGCGTCCCCGGCCCGGATCTCGCCGGTGGCCGGGAGCCAGGTGTAGCCCTCGGCCGGGTCGGAGCCGGTGGTGCCGCAGTAGCGGATGTAGTCGTAGTGGACGCGGCCGACGTCGACCTGCACGGGCCCGTCGATCCTCGCCCCGTCGAGCACCACGTTCAGGATGGCGCGCAGACCCAGCAGCTGGCCGAGCTCACCCAGGGTGGCGGCGTCCGAGCCGTAGTAGATGATGTCGTCGAAGGTCTGGCCGGCGATCAGGTCGAGCCCGTCGGCCGTCGCCAGTGTCACCTCACATCCGGCGGCCTCGCTGAGCGCGTGGGCACCGGAGGTCTCGGTGTCGGCGTCGGCCACGAGGAGCAGGCGACCGCCGGGCTGCAGGCCCTGGCGCTCGGCTGCGGCGTAGGCGGCCTCCACCGTGGCCCAGGGCTCGATGAGCCCCACGGCGGCGGCCGAGGGCTCCTCGGCGACGTGGAGCAGGAACTCCTCACCGTCGGGAGAGACGACGCACCGCTCGTCGATGACGACGTACTCCTGCAGGGCGCCCTCGAAGTTGTAGCCGAAGGCCCCGTTGGAGCGGGCGGTCTTGAGGTGCTTCCAGTCGGCCTGCACGAGGACGCGGTCGCCGACCGAGAAGTGCTCGACGGCGTCCCCGATGGCCACGATGCGGCCCACGGGCTCGTGCCCGGGCACCGTCGGCGCCGAACCGGGGTGGTAGGAGGGGATCTCGGCGAGCTGTGCGGGCGTGAGGCCGGACACGACGTCGACCTTGCGCGGGTGGGTCTCGAAGGCGTGCAGCAGCTTGGTGTCGGAGAAGCAGATGCCGCAGGCCTCGACCTGGAGCAGCAGCTGCGTCGGCCCGACCGGGTCGACCGGCTTGGCGGTGTTGACGACGATCTCGTCGACGCCGACGATCTGCACGGCGTGCTGGGTGGCGGGAATCGGCTGGGCGGGCGTGCCCGTAGGGGTCTGGTTCATGACGATCTCCTCAGTTGAGCATGTTCTGGCCGCCGGTGACGGGCACGGCCTGGCCGGTCTCGTAGGTTTGTTCGACGATGTAGACGATGGCGCGGGCCACGTCGGCGGGGGTGCAGCCGCGGCCCATGGGGACCTTTGCCTCGTAGAAGCGCCGCACGTCCTCGACCGTCGTGGCGCCGGGCACCTTGCCTGCGGCGAGGTACTGGACGAACAGCCCCCGCTCGGGATCGGACCACAGCGGCCCGTCCAGGAAGTTGCCGGGGCACACGGCGTTGACCTTGATGCCGTACTCGACCAGCTCGAGCGCGAAACTCTGGGTGAGGCCGATGCCGCCGAACTTGCTGCCGGCATAGGCGAAGTTGCGCTTCGAACCCTCCAGGCCCGACTTGCTGTTGACCTCGACGATGTCGAGCCAGCGCGACGGATCGGCCCCGCGCTGGGCCGCCATGACGGGCGCCACGGCCCGCACGCACAGGAAGTAACCGCGGTAGTTGACGTTGGTGACCAGATCGAAGTCGGCCACCGGCTGGCTCATGACGCCCTCGGAGCGCACGATGCCGGCGTTCGACACGAGCAGGTCGATGCCGCCGTAGATCTGGACGGCCTTGGCGACCGCCGCCTCGCAGGAGTCGGCGTCGGCCACGTTCATCGCGACCGCGCGGGCCCGCCCCGCGCCGTGCTCGGACGCCAATCGCTCGGCGTTGGCGGTCGCCAGCTCGATGTTGAGGTCGGCGAGCAGGACGGACGCCCCCTCGGCCAGCAGCGCCTCGGTGATGCCGAGGCCGAAGCCCTGGGCGGCGCCGGTGACCAGGGCGACCCGGCCCGCGAGGCGTCCGACCGCGCCCTGGGCGGCCTGGGCCTGACGGTAGGCCTCGGCCTCCCAGGTCTCGATGAAGCGGCGCTCGCGGGCGTCCATGGCCCGGACGCGGCCGATGCGGTCGGCGTCGCGGGCGACGACCGCGTGGTCGAGGTACACGCGCAGGGCGTTGTCAGCCTTGGCCAGGTCGGTTCCGGCGCCGAGCACGCCGATGCCCGGCAGCACCGTGACGACGGGGTCGCGGCCGTGTTCGGCGCGATGGGCCGCCAGGGCGGTCGCGAGGGTGTCGGCCGCAGCCTCGGGGTCCGGCAGGTCGACGACGAGCGGGAACGAGCCGGCGTAGACGATCTGGTCGGGGATCATCGGACCCCCGGTCACGATCGCGTCCTCGGCCGTGATCGAGCGGGCGAGGTCGGACGTGTCGGCGGTGACCACGGCCGGGCCGGCGTCCGAGCCGAGCAGGCCGCGCAGGCGCGGAACCACGGCGTTGATGACGGACGCCGTCCGGGCCGCGTCCTGCTCGGGCGCCGCGGGCACGGGGTCGGCGGCGTCGATGGCACCGGCGATGAGCGCGGTGACGCGCTTGGTCTCGGCCGTGATGTCCGCGGCGCTGGCGCCCGCGACGATGATGCCGTGGTTGCCCAGCAGGGTCACCTTCGGCGGCTTGTTGCCCATGCGTTGTGTGTAGGCCGCGCGCGCCTCCTGGACCCCAACGGCCAGCGGCACCCCGGGATCGATGTAGGGCACCCAGACGGCATCGTCACCCAACAGCTCCGCGGCCAGCGACTCCCCGTCCTCGTTGCAGGTGAGGGCGTTGGCCGTGACCGGGTGGAGGTGCAGCACCAGCGGATCGTCGATGAGGGCGTGGAACAGGATCTCCACCGAGGGGCGCCGCGTCGGGTTGCCGACCTGGGCCCTCTGGGCGGCGGCGCGGACGGGGTCGCCCTCCACCTCCTCGTCCGAGGCGAGCGCCTGGAGCAGGACGTCGTTGCGCAGCGGCACCAGGTCGTCGGCTGTCAGGGTGGCGAGCGGGGTGCCGGAGGACTTGATGTGGAGGATGCCGTCGATCTTCACCGAGCTGTTGCCCCCACCGGCCCGCACGTAGGCCGGGTCGGCGCCGAAGCGGTTCGAGAGCTCGATGAGCTCGGCGGTCAGCCGGTGATCACGGTGGGCGCGGGTGATGTCGGGGTGAGTGGTGTCAGTGGGAGTGGTGTCGGTGGTCTGCGTCATGGCGGATTCCCTTCAGCGTCCGATGAGCTGGGCACCCAGCTCGGCGAGTTCGGCGCGGCGTGCTGCGGCGTCGGCGGCCGTGCCGGTGGCGATGCCGCCGGTGGCGTCCACGTAGCCGGGTTCCCCCTGCGCCACCAAGTGCTGGTGGGCGGCGACGACGCAGGTCGCCTCGAAGAAGGCGGCGCGGGCGGCGTCCGGCAGGGGTCCGTCGGCGCAGGCCGGGTCGAGCGAAATGCGGTCGAGCGTGTTGTGCTCGGTGCCGCCCATGACGATGATGCCGTGGGCGGTCAGCTCCTCGACGTAGGCGGTGACCACCTCGCTGCGGTTGCGGGCCGGGATGAGTTCGGCGGCGTAGACGCCGCGCTCGACGAGGTGGGACGCCAGCGTGGCCGGCGGCCACTCGAAGGGGCTCAGCTCGGGGGCACCGTCGGCCAGGATCGGGTAGGTGGGGATGCCGTCCATGGCCAGGACGTAGGCGTAGGCGTCCTCGAACGACAGCGGCACCTCGGGCACGAAGCCCGGCGTGCCGGCCTTGATGAGGCGGCTGCGGATCTCGCCCTGCGTGGCGACGGCGTCACCGGGGTGGGCCTTGGCGGGTGCGCCGTAGACGCGGGCCACCGCGTCGGCCTGCTCGGCCTCGGGCAGATCGGCGATGACCTCCTGGTAGGCGCGCGCGACGTGACGCTCCTGCAGGGAGACCCACTCCGGGGGCACGTCGCCACGTTCGGCGACAGCCGCCGCGACGGTGGCGGCGTCCAGCTCGGTGGGGACGCCGTGCTGGGTGAAGTGCTCGGTGAGCTGGCTGACCATGGCCTCGGCGCGGGCGTCGTTGCCGGAGCGGATCTCGGTGGCGGTGGCCTCAGCGGCGTCCGACTTGTCCTTGAAGGGGCTGATGCCCTTGCCGCAGAAGTAGATGCGACCCGGGTTGGCCGGGTCGTTCACGCGGACGCCGTCGGCCTCCAACGCCGGGTCGAGGGTGATGAACTCGAGACCGAACAGGGGCACGATGCCGGCCTCGCGGGCCTCGGCGTCGAAGCGGGCGTAGACCTGCTGGTCGTAGAAGTTCGAGATGCCCAGCGCCCGGACGCCCTGGGCGACGGCGGCCTCGATCACCTCCGTCGGCGTGCCGAACGCGGAGAAGTTGGGCGGGACGTGGACATGGGTGTTGACGACGGGGAGGTCGCTCATGGCTCCTTCTTCGGTGACTGATTAGTTGAGTGACTGTTCGTTGAGTGATTGCTCGGTGAGTGGCAGTTCTTTGGCCGGGGTCACAGCAGGTCCAGATGGGCGCGGTAGGGGTCGAGGACCGGGTCGGCCGGGTCGAGGTCGGTGACGAGGACGTCGATCTCGGCCAGCGTCAGGGCGAGGGCGGCGGCGGGTTGGCCGAGCTTGGAGGCGTCCGCGGCCAGCACGACAGTGGCGCTGGAGCGGCGCAGGGCGCGCTTGACCTCGGCGTTCTCCAGAGTGGACTCAAGCGCGCCGCGCTCGGGATCGAGGCCCGAGGCGGACAGGAACGTGACGTCCGCGTGCAGGGCGTCGACCGCGCGCACGGCAAGCGGGCCGATGAACGACCCGGTGGCCTCCTCCCACTCCCCGCCGGTGAGCAACGCGCGTCCCACCCGTCCGCGCAGAGCCTGGAACGTCTCGATCCCGGGGGTGAGGACGGTGATCTCGGGGGCGGCGATCTCGAGGGCGAAGCGGTGGACGGTGGAGGAGGAGTCCATCGCGACCACGCCTTGGGCCGGCAGCAGGGTGCGCAGCTTCATGGCGATCCGCAGCTTGGCCGTGTGGTGTTGGGCGGCGCGGCGTTCGAACAGTTCCGGCGCCACGGCCACGGCTCCCCCGCGGACGCGGCGCGCCAGCCCTTGACGCTCCAACTCCAGCAGGTCACGCCGGATGGTCATCTCGCTGACGCCGAGCTCATCGGCGGCCCAGCTCAGATCGAGCGAGCCCCCGGACGCAAGCAGGTCGCGGATGCGCCCGCGACGCACCTGCGCTCCCAGCGATCCGACGGACATGCCACCCTCTCCCCACCAGCGCGTGTGAGATGTTGTTCTTGTCACAAAATCTATCACAGCTTCCCGGCCCGGTCGAGACCCTCCTCTGCATCGCTTGTCGCCGAACCCTCCCCCGGCGAGGATGGCCCCATGGATCACCGCGTCGCGTTCTGCGTCCTCGTCCGCGACGACACCGCCCTGCTGGTTCACCGCCACCCCGACCGGCGCTGGTACCCCGACGTGTGGGACCTCCCCGGTGGCCACCTCGAGGAGGGTGAGGACCCCTCCGACGCCGCCCGCCGGGAGCTGACCGAGGAGGTGGGCGTGGTGGCCACCCAGCTGGAACTTCTCCGCGTGCCGGTCGACGTGCCCGGCACCGAGACGCACGCCTTCGTGGCGCGCGCCTGGTCGGGCGAGCCGATGAACATGGCCCCCCACGAGCACGACCAGATCGGCTGGTTTACCTTGGCGGAGGTCGAGCACCTGGACCTCGCCGTACCCGAACTCGTGCCCCTCGTGCGGCGAGCCCTGGCCCTCGACACCTGAAACGCCCAGGCCAAGCTGTCCCTCACCCACACCCGTGCGGCACGCTGGGGTGCCCCTCACGTCCGCAGCGGGGTGAGGAACCGGGCGTGCCGTCGCGGGCGGCCGGTGGGGTCGACGCGTCGCGGGGGAATCACCTCGGCCGGGCCGTGTTCGGGCAGGCGCACCTGCCACCGGTCTGCGTCGGGATCATGGCTCGGCTCGACGGTGGCGTGGTGATGGGGGCACACGAGGACGAGGTTCGACAGGTCGGTCGGACCCCCGGCCCACCAGGGCACGATGTGGTGCGCGTGACACGCCTGCGGCGCAGCCGGACAACCGGGGAAGACACAGCCACCGTCGCGCACCGCCAGCGCCACCCGCTGCTCGTCGGTCACGAGCCGCTTGGCGCGGCCCTGGTCGAGCACCTCCGAGCGGCCGCCGAGCACGACAGGGAGCACCTCACAGTCGCACAACCAGCGCCGCAGGGTGCCGGCGTCGATGGGCACGCCCGAGCCCACCAGCCTCCCCCGCAGCGGGCGGACGCCGCATGCCGCAACCTGCCCCGGCAGTGGTCCGCCATCCGTCGCCATGCCGGCGGCGCGGCGCAGATCCTCCCAGGTCAGGGTGACGACCACCCGCGGCCTGTCTCCGCCGTGCTTGGGTGACAGCTGCGTCCGCGCGAGGGCGTCCACCATCGCGATCAGACCGTCCGCCCGGCGCATGGCCGGCGACACCGGCGTCGCGGCCGGATCGAGCGCCTCCAGCCCGCGGCGTTGCGCCTCGGCCCAGGCGTCCACCATCGCCACCAGCGGCTCTGCCTGCCCCACCGGCAGCGAACCCTTGATCAGCACCGACCCCCGATGGTCGTCGGTGAAGGTCAGGTGCCGGGCACGCATCGCCATCGCGTGCTCGCGTTCGAGCCTGGCAGCCTCCCGCTCCTCACAGATCTCCGGTGCCAGCAGCTCCAGCAAGCGCCCGGACAGCCGGCGCAGCTCGGTCGCGTTGTGGGTCGCCGCGAAGCCGATCATCATCTCCTGCGCCTCATCCACCAGCGCGCACGGCATGTCCTCCGGCAGCGCCTCCAACACGGCGGTGATGGCCTCGGCTTGACCGGGCGACACCGTGCCCGACCCCACGGCTGCCCCGACCTCGACGAACCGCGCCAGCCGCTGCCCGCTGCCGATGAGTCGCGCCGCCTCGGCGCGCGTCAGCCGAGCGGCGTCCATCAACCACGTCGACGCAGACGTGCCGTGCTCGCGCCAGGCGACCGAATCCTCCTCCACCTGGGCCGCCAACCTGGCGATCCAGCCATGCAACCGCCCGGCCAGACGCAACCCGTCCAGCAGCAGGACCAGCTGCTCGGCGTCCGAACGAAGGCGCAGCCGGTCCGCGGTCAGCGCGTCCACCGCACCCCCGATCAGCGACACCAGCTCGGCGTCGCCCAACCCCGCGCACTCCTCCTGTTCCATACCGAGAACGCTACAAGCAGCCGCCGACACTTTTCCTTCCATCACAGGGAGATCACTAGGATCTGTGGACAACTTTTCGATCACCCGTCCCCATTCCCCACTAAACAGGGCGCGTCTCGCGGGGACGGCGGGGGTTCCCCCCGCGCCTCACCCGCAGCGAACACAAGGCCGCCCCGGCGTCCGGCCCCCAGGGATCCGGCATGATGGACGCGTGGTCGCCCGGTACCCCGTTCCCGCCCGCCCACCGTCCTACGGCGAGGTGGCGCCGCAGAAGGTGAGCGCGGAGCGTCGCGTGTCCGTGCACCGGGTGGTCGACTCGTTCTTCATTGCCGTCGCCATGGTGCTCACCCTGTGGTTCGCAGCGGTCCTGCTCGTGCAGGGCATCTCGCTGTCGTGGTCGCGGCTGCTCTACCTCGTCGTGTTCTGGGCATTGTTGACCTATCTCGCCCTGCCCCGCCTGCACCAGTTCTTCACCCTGCTGTACGTCCCCGAGTACTTCATCGGCCGCACCCGCACTGGCGACGGCCTGCTCGGCGACCCCATCAACCTCGCCCTCAACGGCGACGAGCGCGACATCCACGCGGCCCTGCAGGGCGCCGGCTGGGTGCTGGCCGACGAGATCACCGTCCGGTCCGCGGGGGGCATGATCGCGTCCGCCCTGCTGCGGCGCTCCTATCCCGAAGCGCCGGTGTCGAGCCTGTTCTTGTTCGGCGAGCGCCATGCCTTCGCCAACCAGCAGGAGGTGGACAACACCGTTTCCCAGCGCCACCACGTCCGGTTCTGGCGGACGCCGCCGGGCTGGCTCCTGCCGGGCGGGCGGGGCGTCGAGTGGCTCGCGGCCGGCACCTTCGACCGGTCGGTCGGGCTGTCGATGTTCACCGGCCAGTTCACGCACAAGATCGACGAGAACATCGACCTGGAGCGCGACTACATCGTCAATTCGGTGCGCTACGCCGACCCGGAGGTGGGAATCGACGTCATCCAAGACTTCTCGACCTCCTACCACGCCCGCAACGGCGGCGGCGACCGCATCCGCACCGACGGTGACCTCCCCATCCTCAACGTCCACGGCGCCGAGACCCGCCGCGAGGAGCCGACCCGCCTCCCCGCCCACCGACCCGCCCGCAGCCACGGCGTCCCCCCCCTGCCCCTGATCGTGGCACTGACCCTCCTGCTCGGTCAGACCGTCTGGTTCGGAGTCTGGTGGTGGGTGACCGGCGCCGGACGCACCCTGGCCGCCGACGACGAGATCGAACTCGCCGTCAACCTCGCGGCCGTCGCCTTCATGCTGCTGCTCCTCGGCCTCTGCACGCTCATCCTGTTGCGCCGCCGCTGGGCGAAGCTCATCGTGATGAGTTTGATCGCGGTCACCACGGTGAGCGACCTCATCGATGTCAGCGTCGCCCGCGCCAACCTGGATTCGGTGCTCACCAGCTCGGTGGGCGTCCTCGTCCTGCTCTGTCTGAGCGCCGACTCCGTCCGCTCGTGGGTGTCGTTCAAACGCGGCGGCCGGGTCGCCAAACGCGACCGGGAGGTCACCGTCCCGGCGCCGTGACCGCCGGCACCGACCAACGAGCGCCGGTCAGAAACGGCTGCGGGCCTCGTCCCAGCGGTGCGCGGGGATCGGCAGGACGCCGGGCCGATAGCGCCGCACGTCCGAGGACGCGATCGCCACGCGGCGCAGGGCGTCCAGCCCGCCCTCGATGGCGCCGACGGCCCGCGCCTGCACCAGCAGGTTGCCCAGCGCGGTGCCCTCCGCCGGGCCCGCGACGACGGGCAGGCCGGTCGCCTCGGCGGTGAGCTGGCACAGCAGCTGGTTCTGCGATCCGCCCCCGACGATGTGCACGACGTCGACCGCGTGGCCCGACAGCGCGCAGGCCGACCGGATCGCGTCCCGATAGGCCAGCGCCAGCGAATCCAGGATGCACCGCGCCACCGCCCCCGGGTCGGGCCGCAGCGACTGGCCGGTCTCGCGGGCGAGCTGGGTGAGGCGTCCGAGCATGTTGCCCGGCTTGAGCAACCGGGGGTCATCGATGTCGACGACGCAGGCGAGCGCAGGGGCGTCCGCCGCCAGGTCGACGAGCTCGGCCCAGCTGATCTCGATGTCGGCCTCGCGCCAGGTGCGGGCGCACTCCTGGAGCACCCACAGGCCCATGACGTTCTTGAGGTAGCGCACCGTGCCGTCGACGCCGAGCTCGTTGGTGAAATTCGCCGCCGCGCTCTCCGGCGTCAGCACGGGTGCGGCCAGCTCCAGACCCACCAGCGACCATGTGCCCGAGCTGATGTAGGCGAACCGCTCGGTCGTGGCGGGCACGGACACGACCGCGGACGCTGTGTCGTGCGACCCGACCGCCACCACCGGCACCGGCCGGGCCAGCACCCCATCGGCCGTGGGGCCCAGCACCGTCCCCGGTTCCACGAGCGCCGGCAGGACGCGGCTGGCGGGCACCCCGTAGCGGGACTCGAGGTGCGCCAACACCGCTTCGGACCACTGCCGGGCCGCCACGTCGAGCACCGCCGCCGTGGAGGCGAAGGTGACCTCCGACGCGGCCACACTGGTCAGCCCATAATTCAGCAAATCGGGGATGAACAGCAACGTCTCGGTCTCATCCCAGCCCTCAGCACCCGAAGCGGCCAGCTGGAACACCGTGTTGAACTGCTGCACCTGGGCGCCGGTCTCGGCGTAGAGGCGATCGGCCGGGAAGTCGGCGAAGAACCGCTCGGGGACGCCGTCGGTGCGCCCGTCGCGGTAGCACCACGGCTGCTCGAGCAGGCGCCCCTCGGCGTCCAGGCGGCCGTAGTCGACGCCCCACGTGTCGATGCCGACGCTCGCCAGCTCCGGCTCGGCCGCCAGCGCTCGGGCAAACCCCTCCCGCACGGCCGCCGCGAGCTCGTCGAACGCCCAATGGAGCGCGCCGTCGCGCGAGCGGACCGGCCCGTTCTCGAAGCGGTGCATCTCCTCCAGGGTGATCTGGCCGTCCTCCAACCGGCCCAGCATCACCCGCCCGCTGGAGGCGCCGAGATCAGCCGCCGCGAAGGCGTGGTGCGTCATGGTGTCTCCCGTCCGCGAGGGCTGCCTCAGGCGCCCCAGCCCGCCTGCGTGCCGCCGACGCGCTCGGCCGTGATCTTCTCCTGGTAACCGGACGCCGCGTAGGCCGCCATCGGGTCGGCCGACAGGCCCTTCGACTCCCGCCACGCGGCCAGGTCGGCCCGCACATCGGTGGAGAAGGCGTCCATGAAGACGCCGTGCGCGGCCAGCACGTCGTGGTCCTGCTGCGCCTGGCCGAGTGCCTCGCGGTCGACGAGCAGCGCCCGGGCGAGCATCTCCTGCACGTTGAGCACCGAGCGGATCTGGCCGGGCACCTTGAGCTCGAGGTTGTGGCACTGGTCGAGCATGAACACGACGCCGGAGTCGGCGTCCAGCGCACCACCGCGCACGCACTCGTACATGATGCGGAAGAGCTGGAACGGATCCGCCGAACCCACGATCAGGTCGTCGTCGGCGTAGAACCGGCTGTTGAAGTCGAAGCTGCCGAGGCGTCCGAGCCGCAGGAGCTGCATGACGATGAACTCGATGTTCGTGCCCGGCGCGTGGTGGCCGGTGTCGAGGCAGACCCGCGCCTTGTCACCCAGCGCCAGGCACTGGACGAGCGAGGTGCCCCAGTCCGGCACATCGGTGTGGTAGAACGCCGGCTCGAAGAACTTGTACTCCAGCACGAGGCGTTGGTCGTCACCGAGCTGGGCGTAGATCTCGGCGAGCGCCTCGGCCATGTGGTCCTGGCGGGCTCGCAGGTCGTCCTGGCCCGGGTAGTTGGTGCCGTCCGCCAGCCAGATCTTCAGGTCGGTCGAGCCGGTCGCCTTCATCACCTCGATGCAGTCGAGGTGGTGGTCGATCGCGCGGCGCCGGACGCCGGCGTCCGAGTTGGCGAGCGAGCCGAACTTGTACTCGTCATCCTGGAACGTGTTCGAGTTGATCGTGCCGATCTTCACGCCGAGGTCGGCGGCGTGCTGCTTCAGCGCGTCATAGTCGTCGACCTTGTCCCACGGGATGTGCAGGGCGACGGCCGGGGCGAGCCCGGTCAGCTCGTGCACCTTGGCGGCGTCCGCGATCTTCTCCCACGGGTCGCGCGGCGTGCCCGGCGTGCCGAACACGCGGAAGCGGGTGCCGGAGTTGCCGTAGGCCCACGACGGGACCTCGATGGCGAGCTTCTCGAGCTGGGCGAGCTGGTCGGTCGTGAAAGTCATGTCAGGCTCCTGTCCTGGTCGACGTGGTGGCGGGCGGGTAGTTGGCGTGGGTCGGCAGACCGGCGGCGGTGAGTTGTGCGTCGAGGTTGAACACCTCAGGCAGGGTGACGAACCCCTCGTCGGGAGGCGCGTCGGCATCGGCGAAGAGGGCGCCCATCTCTGCCTGCCAGGCGGCGTTGACCTCCGTGGCAGCCATCCGGCGCTGCGCCGCGTCCAGGCTGTCGTCCACCTCGACGACGCCAATCAACAGGCCGTCGTCGTCGAGGAAGAGGGAGTAGTCGCGCCAGCCGGTGTCGCGCAGGGCTTCGAGCATGGCGGGCCAGACCGCCGCGTGGGCGTCCTTGTAGGCGTCGAGCAGCGCGGGGTTGACCTGGGAGCGGAAGCAGATGCGGGCCATTCGTCCCCCTTTGGCGTCGTGGCTCATTCCGATGGTTCATTCCATGAAACGATTCATGGGCAGCCTAGGCGATGCGCCTCCCGGTGTCAACCGTCCGCCCATCGTGGCGGTCACTCCACCGCGCCGGAGCCGGTGAGGCGCACCTCCTCCAGATCGAGGCTCGCCTGCACCTGTCTCAGCACGGCGTCGTCGATCGTGCCCTCGTTGCGCAGCCGGACGACCGTGGCGCGCTTGTGCCCGATCACCGCCACGCGCAAGGCCCGGTACTGGCTGTGCGCGTCGGCGACCCGGGTGCGAAACTCCTCGTCCTCGGGGTCGATCTGCTCGAGATGGGTGCGGATCTCGGCGGTGACGTCGTCGATGACCTCGGACGCGATGCCCAGCTCCCGGGCCAGGGACGGCAACGCGTCGAACGCCTCACGGCTGGCGACGCGTCGGGCAAGGGCGAGCTCGTCCTCGGCGGAGGTGTCCTGTGGCAACCGGGCCCACCGCACCACCGCGGGCAGGGCCAGACCCTGGAGCACGATCGAGGTGACCACGACGCCCGCCACCACGAACACGATCATGTCGCGGTGGGGCCAGACGCCCACACCGTCGGCCGCCAGCGGCACCGACAGGGCGACGGCCAGCGACACCGCGCCGCGGAACCCGGCCACCGTGCTGACCACACGGGCGCGATTGGTGGTGCGCAGCGTCCGCTGGTGGGGACGTCGGTCGAGGAACCGGATGAGGTAGGCGCTCGTCACGAGGAAGGCGAACCGCACTGCTGTCATGGCGACGTACACCGCCACCGTCACCAGCATGCCGGTGCCGATGCTGGCTGCGGAGAGTCCCCCCACGGCGATGGGCAATTCCAGCCCGATCAGCACGAACAGAGCGCCGTTGAGCAGAAAGGTGGTCAGGGTGAAGAACGGTGTCGCGTGCTGGCGCGATTGGGCGTTCACCACGAGGGGCGACATCCGCACCCAGAGCAAACCACAGGCGACCACGGCCAGGACCCCGGAGGCCCCCATCTCCTCGGCCACCAGATAGAGGATGAACGGCGTCAGCACGATGAACACGGCGTTGAGCAGCGGATCGGTGAGCCGACGGCGGATCTGGAACAGCAGCCACCCACCCGCCAGCCCCACGGCCAGGCCGCCGAAGAACGAGACGGAGAACAGCACCGTCACGTGCCCGGGCGTGATCGCTTCCTCGTGCGTCGTCAGCGACAGGGCCAGGGCGTAGAGCACCAGCGCGGTGCCGTCGTTGATCAGGGACTCCGACTTCAGGACGCCGGCCGTCCGGCTCGGCAGGTCGCGGCCGAGGGCGGCGACGGCGGTGGCGTCCGTGGGTGCAAGGGCGGCGCCGATGATCCAGGCCGTCTCCCAGGGCAGGCCCAGCAGGTGCGCCACCCAGGCGATGGCGGCGGCGGTCACGACGACGAGCAGGATTCCGGAGAGCAGGATGCCACGGAAGAACCGGCGCAGCAGGCGTCCCGACGAGGTCAGCGCCTCCCAGAACAACAAGATGGGCAGGAAGAGCACCAGGACGGCCTCGGCCGGCAACTCGATGCCGCGCAGCTGGGGCACCAACGCCAGCGCCAACCCGGCCACGACGAGCGTGATCGGGGAGGCGATGCCGGTGCGCCGCGCCACCACGCTCCCGACCAGCAGGGCCACGCCCAGCGCCACCACGATCTGCAGGGCCTCCACGCGTCCCTCCCCTCTCGACGGTGCGCACCGCACCGCCCACATGATGCACCCCGCCGCCCAGGGGTGCCGCGACACGCTCACTTCGGTCTCAAACTCCAGCTCCGAACCGGAGTTCGGGACCGGAGGCAGCGTGTCGGCGCCCCCCTGGTCACGCGCCACCCGCACCCCCGCGTCAGGTACGCTCACCCCAGCTGGATCGGTTCAAGGGAGGCTTCGTGGCTGTCAGCGTGAAGGACGTGGCCGCGCACGCCGGTTTGTCCGTGGGCACGGTGTCGAATGTCCTCAACCGCCCCGAGAAGGTCGCCGAAGCCACGCGCGTCAAGGTGCTGGACGCCATCGCCGAGCTCGGGTTCGTGCGCAACGAGGCCGCCCGGCAGTTGCGCGCCGGCCTGAGCCGCACGGTCGGTCTGCTGGTGCTGAACCCCGCCAACCCCTTCTTCACCGACATCGCCGAGGGCGCCGAGCAGTATGCCGGTGAGCACGCCATCTCGATCCTCACCGGCAGTTCGGCCGAGGATCCCTCCCGCGAGGATCACTACCTCGAGCTGTTCGAGCAACAGCGCGTCCGCGGCATTCTCGTCAGCCCGGTGGGCGACGTCACCGGGCGCCTGACCCGCATGCGCCAGCTGGGCATCGCCGGCGTGCTGGTTGACCGCGACCACACCGGCGGACGCTTCTCGTCGGTCTCGGTCGACGACGTGCTCGGCGGCCAGCTCGCCCTCACCCATCTCGCCGACCTCGGCCACACCCACGTCGGCTTCGTCGGTGGGCCGTCCTCCCTCCCCCAGGTGGCCGACCGGCTCGAAGGCGCCTGCCGCGCCGCGGGTGAGCGCGGCGTGCGCCTGGAGCACCTCGAGGTCAGCTCATTGCACCTGCGGTGTGGACGCGAGGCGGGGCTCCGCCTCTTGGACCGGCCTGCCGCCGAACGCCCCACCGCCCTGTTCGCCGCCAACGACCTCGTTGCCCTCGGCCTGCTGCAGGCGCTGCTCGGCGCCGGCGTCCGCGTGCCGCAGGACATGGCGCTCGTGGGGTACGACGACATCGACTTCGCGGCCGGCGCCGCCGTGCCGCTCACGTCCATCGCGCAGCCCAGCCACGAGATCGGCACGCGCGCCATGGAGTTGTTGTTGGCCGAGTCCGACGATCCGGAGCGCCCCCGCGAACACGTCGTGCTGACGCCCACCCTGGTCGTCCGGCGATCCACGGACGCCGACGCCCCCATCTCCTGATGGCCCTCCCCCTCGCCCTGCCGATCGAGCCGATGCTGGCGCGGTCGGTGCCGAACATCCCGGAGGGCCGCCCCGGAGAATTCGCGTACGAGCCCAAGTGGGACGGCTTCCGTTGCATCGTCGCCCGCGACGGCGACCACGTCGACCTGTGGAGCCGCAGCCGCAAACGCCTCACCGAGTATTTCCCCGACGTGGCGGACGCCGCGCGTCGCCACCTGCCGCCGCAGGTGGTGCTGGACGCCGAGCTGATCGTCCGCACAGGTGCGACGGGGGCGGAGCGTCTCGACTGGGAGGCCCTCAGCCTGCGCATCCACCCCGCCCGGAAGCGGGTGGTCGAGCGGGCCGCGCTGACCCCCGCCGAGCTCGTCTGCTTCGACCTCCTGGCGCTGGCCGACGTCGACCTCACCAGCCTGCCCCAGGCCACCCGCCGCGACGCGCTGGCCCAGGTGGTGGGCGGGATGGCGGACGCCGGCGTCCACCTGAGCCGCACGACGAACGACGCGGCCGAGGCCCGGGCCTGGTTCGAGCGATTCGAGGGCGCCGGGCTGGACGGGGTGGTCGCCAAGCCGACCGCCTCTCCGTACGCCCCGGGCCGTCGAACGATGCTGAAGGTCAAGCACGAGCGCACGGCTGAGGCGGTCGTGATCGGTTACGGCCGCTCACGGTCGGGCCACGGGGTCGGCTCGTTGCACCTCGGGCTGTACACCTCCGGGGTGCTCGTGCCGGTGGGCGGCATCGGCGCGTTGCCGGACGCCGCGCGCGCCCAGTTGGTGGACGCCCTCGCCCCCCTGGTGCTCACCGGATCCGAGGCGGACGCCGCGCCCGCACCGGCGCAGCTGACCCGCGCCGGCGTCCGTGACTTCGTTCCGCTGCGCCCCGAGCTGGTGGTCGAGGTCGCCTTCGACCAGCTTGAGGGAGCCCGGTTCCGCCACGCAGTGACCTTCCGGCGCTGGCGTCCCGACCGCGACCCGGAATCCTGCCTGCTCGACCAGATCGAGCGCGCCCCGGCCTATGACCTGGCCGACGTCCTGGGGTGAGGACGCCGTCGTCAGCCGCAGGTGACCGCTTGAACCCCACTTCGCTCCCCGCCCGTAGCGCTGCCCTTTGTGCTGCGAGAGCATCGCCATGCTCGGGGAGCGAAGTGTCCCAAGCCGGGGAGCAGCGCTACGACAAGGGAGCCCCGCGGCCCCAGGGGAGCGAGGTGTACCCCGCGCGAGACGCCCGTTGGCCGGTCCCACCCGGTGACGGCCGGGCGTCCTCGCTCCTCACCAGTGCCGGGGCGGCGTCACTCCGCTGCGACGGCGGCGGCGTCCGCCCGGGCTGCCGCACGACGCTCCTCCAGCTCGGCAATGACGCCCGGGTAGATCTTCTCCAGGTCGAAGCGCCACAGCAGCAGCCACTGGATCAGCGCCAGCAGTCCGGGGATCCACATCGAGAACGCAAGGATGCCCAGGTAGGCCGGGGTCTCCTGCGCGGGCAGGGACGGGTCGTAGGCGGTGGCCGCCAGGATCCAGCCGATCATCGCCGCGCCCACGCCGGCGCCGATCTTGCCACCGAAGTTGCTGGCGCTGGCATTCAGGCCGGCGAGGTTGTGGCCGAACTTCAGCTCGTTCCATTCCGCGATGAGCGACACCAGCACGATGGTGTTCACCATCATGGCGATGCCACCGAGCCCACCGAGCGCGCCGCCGACGAGCACGACGGTCAGGTTGGCGGGCGCGAGCGAACGGATCACGAACGACACGACCGTGAGCACCAGGCTCCAGCGCAGCACATTGGTGAGGCCGAACCGCTTGTTGAGCGGGCCGATGGCGGCGAAGCCGACAACGTAGGGCAGCAGCCCGACGGTGCCGAGCAGGGCGACGATGTTCTCATCCCCCATCACCCACTTGGCCCAGTAGACACCCGACGCGCCGCCGAGACCCCACACCATGTTGGCGAGCAGACCGAAAATCAGCAGCTTCACCCAGTAGGGGTTGCGCAGCAGGAACAACAGGCCCTCCCGGACCGGGGGCGCCGCCTCCGTCGACGACTCGGCGGCCACCTCGTTGCGCTCGCGGGTGCCGAGGAAGACGATGAGGGACGCCAGCCCCGCGATCACACCGAAGGCGATGCCCAGCTTCTGCCAGGCCGCCTGGTCACCGCCGAGCATGTTGGACAACGGCACGGCGAAGATGGACAGCACCGCCCCTGCCAGGAAACCCGCGATGGCGCGGAACAGCCCCCTGGACCCCCGCTCCTGGGAGCTCTTCGTGGCGTACACCATCAGCACGGCGTAGGGGATGCCGAGCGCGGTCGCCACCACCCCGGTGGCCAAGATGTTCGTGCCCAGCGCCCAGGCGAGCTGAGTGCCGTCCGAGGCGCCGCTCGGCACGGTGAACAGCAGCGGAACCACCACGGCCGCAGGCAGGGCCATCCACAGGAACCAGGGCCGGGCCTTGCCCCAGCGGGTGTTGGTCCGGTCGACCAGCGGGCCCATGACGAGGTCGGTGAACGCGTCGACGATCTTGGCGAGGAAGATCGCCAGGCCCGCGGTGCCGGCCGCCATGCCCACCTTGTCGGTGTAGACGAACACGAGCAGGCCGACAAGGCCGGTGATCGAGTTCATGGCCACCTGAGCGAAGGCGTCGGCCAGGTAGTTGCCCGGCCGCACGGATTTCTCGACGCCCAGGCTGTCGGTGGTGGAACGGATCTTCTTCATTGAGGTTCCTCTCGTGATGCGGCGTGGACGCCGTGCGGATGGGTCGGGCGGCGCGGACCGCCGCGGTGGTTCGGGGTGGGGAGCGGTCGGGTCAGGAGCTGGTTTCGTCGCCGGCGACGGCGGCGCGGAGGGCGTCCTCGAGCCCGGCGGGCACACCGGGGATGAAGCCGAGCAGCCCCGCGAGCGTGACCGACCCGGCCTGCGGGTCGGTCGGGTCGATGGGGATGCCGGGCAGGTAGGTGTCCAGCGCGGCGCGGACGCGCCCCCAGGCATCGGGATCGGCGCCGACGTCGGCCAGGGTGGAATCCATCGACAGCTCGACGGCGGACACCACCGGGATCGCGTAGGTCCAGCTGTGCTCGCCAGCACCGACGTCCAGCACGACGCCCTCCGGGTGGTCGGGCAGCACGACGCGCGCGGTGCAGCCCTCCGGGACGAGCACGTCAACGGTCACGGTGTCGCCCTCGCGCCGCCAACCGGCGGACGCCGGACCGTGCGGCGTCTCGAGCCGCGCCGAGGCGTGGTCGAGCCCCGGCCCGGGCTGCGGCGCGACGTCGAGCGTCCGGTAACCGGCCTCCCCCGGCGCCAGCCCGGCGACAATGCGGTGCAGCCAGTCGGCCACCGCGCCGAGCGCGTAGTGGTTGAACGAGGTCATCCCGGACGGGTTGACCGTGCCGTCGGGCAGCAGGGAATCCCAGCGCTCCCAGATCGTGGTGGCCCCGAGCGTCACGGGGTGCAGCAGCGACGGGCTCTGGGTCGACAGCAGCATGCGATAGGCGGTGTCCACCTGCCCGGCGCGGGTGAGGGCGTCCATCACCAACGGCGTCCCGGCGAAACCGGTGGCGATGCGGAAGCCGTCCTTCGCCACGATCTGCGCCAGGTGGCGTCCCGCCCGCTCGACCTGGTCGGCGTCCAGCAGCTCGAAGCTCAACGCCAGCGCGTACGCCGTGGCCGACTCGTTCACCAGCCGGCCGTGCGCCGTCACGTACTCGGCGCGGAACGCCGCCCGGACGCGCTCGGCCAGTGCCGTGAACGTCGCGGCGTCCGCGTCGCGCCCCAGGACGCCGGCGGTGTCGGCCATGATCCGCGTCATGCGGGCGAAGAACGCCTGGGCGACCAGATGCGGGTCGGTCTTGCCCTCGGTCGGCCGGTCGGCGGGGGCGTCCGGGTCGAGCCAGTCGCCGAACTGGAAGCCGGACGACCACAGGCCGTCGGCGTCCAGCAGCCCCTCGACCTGGCGGATGAACGCCACCATCGAGTCGTACTGGCGCTCCAGGATGGCCGGGTCGCCGTAGGCGCGGTAAAGGGCCCAGGGCAGGCCGACCGCGACGTCGCTCCACAGGGCCGTGGGCGAGGAGTCGTAGGCGAAGCAGTCCGGCACGACCCACGGGACGAAGCCGCGGTCGGCCTGCTCGGCGGCGAGGTCGTCCAGCCACGAGCCGAGGACACCGCGGACGTCGTACAAGAACGCGGCGGTGGGGGCGAAGGCGTGGATGTCGCCGGTCCAGCCCAGGCGTTCGTCGCGCTGAGGGCAGTCGGTGGGCAGGCCGACGAAGTTGTCGCGCATGCTCCACACCACGTTGCTGTGGAAGCGGTTGAGGAGATCGCTGGACGACGTGAAGTGGCCGAGGCGCGGCATGTCGCTGTGGACGACGCGGGCGGTCAGGTCGGACGCCGCCAGCTCACCCGGCCAGCCCTCCACCTCCACGTAGCGGAAGCCGTGGTAGGTGAACCGGGGCTCCCACTCCTCCACCCCGCCGCCGCGCAGCGTGTAGCTGTCGGTGGCGCGGGCCGAGCGCAGCGGAGCGTAGGCGGGCTCGCCGTGCTCGAGCACCTCCGCGTGCCGCAGCGTGATCGTGGTGCCCCGCGGGCCCTCGACCCGCAGCCGCACCCACCCGGAGATGTTCTGCCCGACGTCGACGACCGTGCGCCCGGACGGCGAGGTGGTGATCGCCACGGGTGCCAGGTTCTCGACCACGCGGATCGGTTCGAACGTGCGGGGCACGAGCCGGCCGAGGTCCACGGGGACGCGCTCGGCCGGGGCCCAGGTTCCGTCCTCGTACCCTGGTTCGCACCAACCGGTCAGCTCGCGCCTCGCGTCGTAGACCTCACCGTCGTAGATGCTGTCGGCGAGGAGAGGGCCCTCGCGGGTGACGCGGAAGTCGTCGGAGAGGACGCGCACCGTGCGGTCGGCGTAGGTGAGCTCCAGCTCGGCGAACACCGCGGCGCGGTCGGCGAACAGGTTGAACTTGCTGCCGGGGGCATCCCAGTCGGCGAGGCGTCCGCGCGCCCAGCCCTGGCCGACGACGGCGCCCAGCACGTTCTCACCGGTGTGGATGCGATCGGTCACGTCATGGGTGCTGACGACGATCCGGTGGCGGTAGGACGTCCAGCCGGGGGCGAGCACCTCGTCACCGACCCGGGCGCCGTTGAGCCAGGGTTCGACCACACCGAGAGCGGTGACGGCCAGGGTGGCGCGGATCGGGGCCTCGTCCACCACGAAGGCGAGGCGGAACCATGCCGCGGGGTCATCCGGGGCAGACGTGCCGGCCGGAGCAACAAAGGATGCGTGCCACATCATCGGGACTTCCTCACTAGAGCGTGCTAGTTGAATCGATGAAAAGGTAACACGGCAAACTAGCGCGTGCAAGTGGGCGAAGGCAGAATGGGGGGCGGGAGCGGCCAACCGGTTGCACACCCCGCGTGAAAGGACCCCCATGGCTCGCCGCATCACCGCCCGCGACATCGCCGACGAGGTCGGCGTCTCCCGGGCCACCGTCGGCTTCGTCTTGAACCGGACGCCGGGCCAGTCGATCTCACCCGATGTGCAGGACCGGGTGCGGGCCACCGCGGAGCGCCTGGGCTACCGGCCCCACCGGGGCGCGCAAACCCTGGCCCGCGGCGCCAGCCACGTGGTGCTCTACCGCCTCCCGGACTGGCCGATGGGCCACGCGATGCGGCTCCACCTGGCCGAGTTCACCCGCCTGCTCGGTGAGGCGGGCTACGCCGTCGTCACCGAGACCATCACCGCAGCACCCGCCGTGCGGCCGCTGTGGGAGGTGGTCGACCCGGACGCGGTCGTCCAGCCCGTCCCGCTCTCCGAGGAGGAGTCGCGCGCGTTGGCCACCCTGACCATCACCCGGGTGGTCGCACCGACGGCCGCGGTCGACGAGGCGGCCTACGGGTTGGTCGAGGGAACGCGCCACCAGGTGCGTCACCTGACCGGGCTCGGCCACCGCCGGCTGGCGTTCGCACGGCCCGGCGACCCGCGGCTGGCCGGCCTGGCCGGGCTTCGTGCGACGGCGGCGCAGCAGGAGGCCCGCGACGCCGGCTGCGGCGAGCTGGTGGTGGTGGACACCCCGGCGTCGGCGACGGAGGCGGTGGCGGCCCTGGCCGAGGTGACGGACGCCGGCGCCACGGGCGTCGTGGCCTACGACGACGATGTGGCCGCCGCGCTGATCGGGGCGGCGGCGCTGGCGGGGGTGGCCGTGCCGGCCGAGCTCTCGGTCGTCGGGCACGACAACGCGCCCCTGTGCGACCTCGTCGTCCCGGCGCTCACGTCGGTCTGGATCGACCACCGCGACCTCGGACGCCGCACGGCCGAGGCGGTGCTCTCCCTGCTGACCGATCGGGACGCGCCGACGCGGGAACCCATCGTGACCCACCTCGCCGAGCGCTGCTCCACGGCTCCGATGCCCCCCAAGCCCTCATCGCCCCCAGCGCCGCCCCGGGACGCCGGCGCCTGAGGTCTGGCCCCAAGCCACGAGAGCAGCGCGGCCTTGCGGGTCAGGCGAACGACTCCACGGACTGCCCGGCCTGCATGGCGGCGAACATCTCCTTGGCGCGCGCCTCGTCCCACAACACGCTCGACCCCGCGGACGTGTGCGCGTTGGCATTCCCCACCGGAACCGACAGTTGGACGCCGTCGCCGCCGGCGATGCGGACGGCGGCGGTCCCCAACCCAGCGAGTTGGCCGATGCCGGTGTCGCGGCCGACCGTGACCGACTGCGACAGCGCCCGGTTGACCCCCCACCAGCGCCAGGGCAGCAGCACGGTGGCGGGCGACACGGTCTTCTTCGCCAGGGCACCGAGCATCTCGCGCTGCCGTTCGGCGCGGCCGAGGTCCCCGCGCGGATCGGCCTTGCGCATGCGCACGTAACCGAGCGCCGTCACCCCGTCCATCTGCTGGCAGCCGGCGGGGATGTCGAGGTTCGAGTCCCGGTCGTTGATGGCCTCGGCCGGGCACATCTCGATGCCGCCCACGGCGTCCACGGCGTTCACGAAGCCACCGAAGCCGATCTCCGCGTACCCATCGACCTGCACGCCGGTGCTCTGCTCGATCGTCGCCACGAGCAGTTCGGGCCCTCCCAGGGAGTAGGCCGCGTTGATCTTGTTCTTGCCGTGCCCGGGGATGGTCACGAAGCTGTCGCGCGGCACTGAGATGAGCGCCGCCCGGCCGTCGCGCGGCAGGTACAGCATCATGATCGTGTCGGTCCGCTGCCCGGCATCGTTGCCCGTGCCGAGGCGGTTCTGCTCCTCCTCGCTGAGGCCGGCCCGCGAGTCCGACCCGGCCAGCACGAACACCTGCCCCGGCTGGGAGGCCGGCCGTTCCCCCTCGGGAGTCGCATCCACGCGCGGCATGAACGGCCACGTCACCAGCGGGATGCCCAGGAGGTAGGCGAGCACGACGGCCACGATCGTCACCCCCACGCGTCGCCGACTCCCCCGGCGCACGCGGCCCCGCGACGCCGCCGCGGTCATCGAGCCGCCGGTCGCCATCGGACGCGAACCCTGCGGCGGGCCCGGCGGGCGACCCGGGATGCCGGGTGGACGCCCACCCGCGCCGGTCGGTCGCCCGGCCGGCCCGGCGGTGCCCCGCGAGCCGTGGTGCGCCACGGGCGTCGGTGTTCCGTACCGGGTGTCGCCGCTGCGCCCCGCTTGCGGGGCCCTCCCCCGCCCGTCGCCGAGAACGGCCGGCGCGTCGACCTCCTGCTCGTACGCGTTCGGCGCGTATGGCCTCGGGGCGCGCACGGGCGGTGAGTCCGAGTTCAGGCCGTACGGGTCCTGCGCAAAGGGATCCTGAGCATAGGGATCCTGCGCAGTGGGGTTGCGCCCCCCATCGAAGGACGCGCGCTGCGACGGAGCCCGGTCGCGGCCGCCGTCGTCGCGCCGGCGGGTCGCCTCGGCGTCGCCGTCGGCATAGCGGCCGCGGCGGTAGAGCCAGTCCTCGTCGTCGTTTCGCGTCACCCGTCCACCGTACGGGCCCCACCCGCCCTCACCATCGAACCGCGGTCGGAATTCACGTCCGTGCCGCCCGACCGCGGGGGCACCCGGCTCAGAACCCGACGGCGCGCACCTCGCCGACCCGCTCGCCGTGCCCCAGCACGGGCACGAGGCCGAGCGCGTCGCAGGCCGACGCGTCCTCGCCGAGGCTCCGCAGCACGGCGGCCGCCACGGTGCGTCCGGCCCGGAACCCGTCCCCGACCTTCACGGCCACGCCGCGTCCGTCCGGCAACCCCACGGCGAAGACGCCCTCGGCACCCTCCTTGGCGATCACGCCGGGCGCCGCCCGCATCAGCTCGGTGTCCGGGCGTCCGTCGCCGCCCACGAAGGCGGGGTGCGCGCGCATCGCGTCCGCCACCTGCCGCTCCGGGCCGCCCGTCGCCGCAGCGAGACGCCCGAACGCCCTCGCCAACCCCGCGAACGCGAACCCGTGCAGCGGCGCCCCGCAGCCGTCCACGGCTGTGACCGAGACCTTCTCGCCGGTCAGGTCCTCGACCGTGGTGACGATGAGGCGCTGCACGGGGTGCGCCACCCCGAGGTAGTCGGCCGTCGGCCACCCCGCCGCCACGCAGGCCGCGAGCATGCCGGCGTGTTTGCCCGAGCAGTTCTGGGCCAGCGACTCCTTGCCGCGCCCGGCCACCAGCCACGCGGCCCGGCTCGCCTCGCCCAGAGGCAGGTCGGGGGTGTTCTGCAGGTCGGCCACCCCCAGGCCGGACGCCGCCAGCATCGCCTCGACGCCGGCCAGGTGCGCCGGCTCGCCGGAGTGGGACGCGCACGCGAGCGCCAGGTGCTCCCCGGCCAACGGGGCGCCGGCCCGCAGCATGCCGAGGGCCTGCCCCGGCTTGAGCGACGAGCGGGGCAGCACGGTCGTCGCGGGGTTGCCCACGGCCCGGATCACCGCACCGTCGGCGTCCGTCACCACCGCGATGCCGTGGTGCACCGACTCGACGAAACCGTTCCGGACCACTTCCGCCACCACGGGCGCCTCGCGCAGACTCACGGGCAGATTGTGGCACCTCGGCCCCACCCGTGCGGCGGCAACAACCTTCCTTAATTTTTCCTGAGGACTCTCACCTGCCACTCTGGAGGTGTGAAGCGTGGAATCCAGACCCTGTTGCTCTCGACCGGCGCCGTGTGCGTCGCCCTGGGCGGCATCACCACCCTCACCGCGGCCCCGGCGGGTGCGACCAACCCGGTGCCCGCCGTGGCGACGACCGCTCAGGCGGACGCGACGGCGTCCGAGCTGGTGGACAGCCGACTGGCCGGAGAGCTCGCGTCCCGCAGCAGCGACCGCACCGACCCGGCCGCGGCCGCCGACGCGCGCAGCGCCCAGCTCACCGCCACCGCGCAGGCCATCGCCGATCGCGAGGCCGCGATCGAGGCCGAGCGCCAGGCCGAGATCGACCGCCAGGCCGCGGAGCGGGCGGCGTTCATCGCGACGCAGGGTTACACCCCCGAGACGACGGAGCCGAAGGAGATCGCCCGCCAGATCGCGGCCAACTCCTACGGCTGGGGTGAGGACCAGTTCACCTGCTACAACAACATCATCATGCGCGAGTCGATGTGGGACACCTTCGCCGACAACCCGACCTCCAGCGCCTACGGCATCCCGCAGGCCCTGCCCGGCAGCAAGATGGCCAGCGAGGGTGCGGACTGGGAGACCAACCCGGCCACCCAGATCAAGTGGGGTCTGAAGTACGTCAAGGAGCGCTTCGGCACCCCCTGCAGCGCGTGGTCGTTCAAGCAGGCCAACGGCTGGTACTGAGACCCGCTCAGCGCACGGCGGGGGTCTCGTCGCCCGTCAGCACAGCGCCACCTTCGGCCACGTGCAGCACGTGCCCGGCCTGGCGCGTCGAGAGCCAGGCCTCGAGCCGGTGGGCCAGCGTGGCCAGCGCCCAGTTGATGAGCACGAAGATCACGCCGGCGACGAAGAACGCCACGATGATGTTGCCGTAGTTCGCCGCCAGGTTCTGTGAGCGCTGCAGCAGCTCGGCGTAGACGATCAGGTAGCCGAGCGCGGTGTCCTTCAACACGACGATCAGCTGGCTGACCAGGGCCGGCAGCATCGCCCGGATCGCCTGCGGCAGCAGGATCGAGCGCAGCGTCTGGCCGGGCGTGAGCCCGACGGCCAGGCCGGCCTCGGTCTGCCCCTTCGGCAGCGCGTGGACGCCGGAGCGCACCAGCTCGGCGATCACGGCGCCGTTGTACAGCGTCAGCCCGACGACGACGCCGGCCAACGAGGCCGCCTGGCCGCGCAGCACGCCGGAGTAGATGAAGGCGTAGTACGCGAACACCATCATCATCAGCACGGGCACGGCGCGGAAGAACTCCACGAGCACGCCGGACGCCGCACGCACCACCGGCTGCGCGGCGAGGCGTCCCACCCCCAGCAGCAGGCCGACCACGAGCGAGGTCACGACCGAGATCGCCGCGGCGGTGAGCGTGGCCTGCAGGCCGGGCAGGAGGTAGGCGGTCCAGGTCACAGGGTCGATGAACGGACGCCACATCGCCCACCGCAGCTCGTTGCGGAGCAGGTAGACGGCGCCGGCCACGAGGGCGGCGATCAGCAGGACGCCGACGACGGCCAGCACGCGGTGCCGCGCCCGGGCCCGGGGGCCGGGGAGGTCGAACAGCAGGTTCTGGGCGCTCATCGCAGCACCGCCGCCCGCTTGGACCACCAGGTGAAGAACATGCCGAGCGGCAGGGTGAGGATGACGAAGCCGGTCACCATGATCACGAAGATCGGCACGATCAGGTCGGAGTAGAACTCGATCATCGACTTCATCAGGGCCGCCGCCTCGGTCACCGAGATGGTGGCGACGACGGTGGTGTTCTTGCACAGGGCGATGAGCGTGCTGCCCAGCGGCGCGATGGCGCCGCGGAACGCCTGCGGCAGGATCACCTCGCGCAGCGATTGCCCGAAGCCCAGCCCGAGGGCGCGCGCCGCCTCGGCCTGGCCGAGCGGCACCGTGTTGATGCCCGAGCGCAGCGCCTCGGCGACCAGCGAGGAGTGGTACACCGCGATGGCGACCACCCCCATCGCAAAGTGCTGGTCGAGCAGGGTCGCCGGCGGCTCGGGGAGCAGCCGGATGTTCATCTTGATGAGCACTCCGAACGCGAAGAAGAACGCGATCAGCGTGAGCGGCGTGTAGAGGATGACGTTGGTCCACAGGGCCGCAGCCCTGCTGAACACCGCCACCGGCGACACCCGCATGACGGCCACGATCGTGCCGAGCACCAGCGCCCCGATGGCACCGTAGACCGTGAGCTGGATGGTCGTCCAGAACGCCGCCAGCACGTTGTAGTCGCTGAGCATCTGCATCAGGCGCTCCACGGGCGTCGCCTCCTATCGCGAACCGGGGGTGGAAGGGACCGAACCGGCCGCACCCGGTCTCGAGGGGCGGGGCGGCCGGTCGGCCGAACCGAGGGTCAGGCGCAGTCCTCGTCCACGCTGGGCGGGTTGCGGTCGTCCGGCTCGAACCCGGAGCGTCCGACGGTCTCGTCCAGGGCGGTCTGCCACGCCCCGTCCTCGATCATCTTCTCCAGCGCGGCGTTGACGGCCTCGCACCGCTCGGTCTCCCCCTTCGGCACGCCGACGCCGTAGCGCTCGGTGCTGAACGGGTTGCCGACGACGCGGAACTTGCCCTCCCACTGCGGCTGCGCCGCGTAGCCGGCGAGAATGACGTTGTCGGTGGTGAGGGCGTCCACGGCCCCGGAGTCCAGCGCGGAGACGCACAGCGAGTAGGTGTCGTACTCGATCAGCTCGACGTCCGGGTGCTCCTTCTTGACGTTCTCCGCCGGGGTGGAGCCCGCGACCGAGCACAGCCGCTTGCCGGTGAGGGTCTCCGGGCCGGTGATGGAGGTGTCGTCGGCGCGCACCAGCAGGTCTTGGCCCGCAATGAAGTACGGCCCGGCGAAGCTGATGCGCTCCTTGCGGGTGTCGGTGATCGAGTACGTGGCGAAGATCAGGTCGACCTGGTCGCCCTCCAGCATGGTCTCGCGCTGCGGCGAGGGCGCCTGGATGAACTCGATCTGGTCCTCGGGGTAGCCCAGCTCCCCGGCGACGTACGTGGCGACCTCGACGTCGAAACCGGTGAAGTTCGTGCCCTCCTGCAGGCCCAGCCCGGGCTGGTCGTACTTGATGCCGATGCGGATCGGGCCGGACGGGGCCGCGTCGCCCCCGGCCGTCGTGTCCGTGCCGGGTGCGGCCGCGCTGCCGCCACAGGCCGACAGGGTCAGGGCGAAGGCGGCCGCGCTGGCGGCCAGTGCCCAGGTGGTGGATCGGGTCATGGTCGGTCCTCTCTCAGGGGTGTGTCGTCGGGAGTGCGGGGCCGGACGCCGGCGGCGTCCGGGGCTGGGGGACGCCGGGCGTCAATGGGTGAGGATCTTGCTCAGGAAGTCCCGGGCACGGGTCGATTGCGGGCGGGTGAAGAACGATTCGGGGTCGGCCTCCTCGACGATCTGCCCGTCGGACATGAACACGACCCGGTCGGCGGCCTTGCGGGCGAACCCCATCTCGTGGGTGACGACGATCATGGTCATGCCGCGCTGGGCCAGGCCGACCATGACGTCCAGCACCTCGTTGACCATCTCGGGGTCGAGCGCCGAGGTGGGCTCGTCGAACAGCATGACCATCGGGTCCATCGCCAGGGCCCGGGCGATGGCGACACGCTGCTGCTGCCCCCCGGAGAGCTGGGCGGGGTACTTCGCGGCCTGGTTCGCCACCCCGACGCGCTCCAACAGCTCCATGCCGCGCTTCTTCGCGTCCTCGGTGCCGGACTTCTTGACCTTCACCGGCCCGAGGGTCACGTTCTCCAGCACGGTCTTGTGGGCGAACAGGTTGAACGACTGGAACACCATGCCCACCCGCGACCGTAGCCGGGCGAGCTCCCTGCCCTCCTCGGGCAGCACCTCACCCGCCACCTTGATCGTGCCGGAGTTGATGCCCTCGAGCCGGTTGATCGTGCGGCACAGCGTCGACTTGCCCGAGCCCGAGGGTCCGATCACGACGACCACCTCACCGGCACGGACGGTGAGGTTGATGTCGTTGAGCACGTGGAGATCGCCGAAGAACTTGTCGACGTGCTCCATCTCCACGACCGGCTGGGCAGCGGCAGGCGAGTCGGTCATGGGCGGCACCCTAGCGAGGCCGGGTGCACGGTGAGGTCGCGGAACGGTTACTTTCTGGTTGCAGCTACTTTCTGGTGGCAGCCGCCCGCCGGCTCCCCCGTGGTCGGTGGGACGCCCCTTCTAAGCTGGCGGGCAGGAGGTGGTTCTCGTGACCGACCCGAACCAGCGACCCGACGAGTGGCTCGCGCCGGACGCCGGCGCCGCGCAGCCCTCCTTCCCCAACTCCGCCACGCCGCCGCCCACCCCCGGTCACGCCCCGCAGCCCCAGCAGCCCTACCCCCCGGGCGCGCCGCAGCCGCCCTACCCGCAGGCGCAGCCCTACCCGCCGGCGCAGCCGTACCCGCCCCAGCCGTACCCGTTGGCGCCCCAGCAGGCCGGGATGAACGTCGTCTCCTGTTACCGCCACCCCGGCGTCCCGGCCGGAGTCGGCTGCCGGCGGTGTGGGCGTCCGATCTGCGGTGCCTGCATGGTGGAGGCCCCCGTGGGGCACCAGTGCCCCGAGTGCGTGGCCCGCGGCACCGCCGAGACGCGGCAGGCGACGCTGCCCTACGGCGGACGCCGCTCGGCCGATCCGACGCGCACGAGCATCGTGCTCATCGGGGTCAACGTGCTGGTCTGGGTCGTCGGATTCCTCACCGGCGGCGTCCGGAGCCCCCTGTTCAGCACCCTGTCGCTCTCTCCGACCAGCATCTGCCTGGCGGGCAACAGTTACTACCCGGGGTTCGACCGGGCGGCATGCGCGGCCTCGGGCGCCACCTACGTGCCGGGCGTCTCCGGCGGCGCGTGGTGGCAGCTGCTCACCAGCGCCTTCGTGCACGTGGACCTGATGCACATCGCCT
The DNA here is from genome assembly GCF_038502305.1 of Propioniciclava soli. NCBI lineage: Bacteria > Bacillati > Actinomycetota > Actinomycetes > Propionibacteriales > Propionibacteriaceae > Propioniciclava > Propioniciclava soli. The sequence continues at coordinate 212,606 of NZ_CP115965.1, read as the reverse complement.
TCAACATGCTGGCGCTGTGGTTCCTCGGCCCGAGCCTGGAGCGGGCGCTGGGTCGCGGCCGGTTCCTCGCGCTGTATCTCCTGGCAGCGCTGAGCGGCTCGGTGTTCGTGCTGTTCCTCTCCGATCCGCTCTCGCAGACGGCGGGGGCGTCCGGGGCCATCTTCGGCCTGCTCGGCGCGCTGCTGGTGCTGGCCGTCCGGGCGGGCGGCGACGTCCGCAGCCTGCTGATGTGGCTCGGTCTCAACGTGGCGATCACCGTCTTCGGCGCTTCCTGGATCTCGTGGCAGGGTCACCTCGGCGGGTTCGTGGGTGGCGCGGTGGTCGCGCTGCTGCTGATCGCGTTGCGGGGCCGCGGCCGCGAGCGGCTCCAGATCGGGGCGCTCGCCGGCCTGGGCGTGCTGCTGGGTGCCGCCACGCTCGTGTGGCAGCTCACGCTGGCCTGAGCGGCCCGGACTCCCCGTGATCTGGATCGACCCGCCCCGCTGGCCGGCGCACGGCACGCTGTTCTGCCACGTCGTGTCGGACGCCTCGCTGCCTGAGCTGCACCTGTTCGCCCGCCGGGCGGGGCTCCACCCGGGCGCCTTCGACCACGACCACTACGACGCCCCCGCCGAGCGCCACGCCGCCCTGGTGGACGCCGGCGCCACCCCGGTCGACTCCCGCGAGCTCCTGCGCCGCCTGGTCGCCGGCGGGCTGCGCGTCCGGCCCGCCCAGAAGGGCCCCCGCCGGGCCGCGGCGGCGGCGTCCGCCCGTCGCCACTGGGACGCCGACCCACCTGCGACGGCGGGCGTCCGCGACGCGCTGCTCACCCGTTGGGGCGAGCCCCACCGGCGCTACCACGACGTGCGTCACCTGGCCCAGTGCCTACACGCGCTGGACGCCCTCGGCGCGACCGACCCCCGGGTGCGGCTGGCCGCCTGGTTCCACGACGCCGTGTACGAGGGAAGGGCCGGCGAGGACGAGCGGGCTTCCGCCGCGTTGGCCGGCGCATTGCTGGCGCCGCACCTGCCCGTGGCCGACGTGGCCGAGGTGCAACGGCTGGTGCTGCTCACAGCGACCCACGACCCCGACCCCGGCGATGTCCGCGGCGCCGCGCTCGTGGACGCCGACCTCTCCGTCCTCGCGTTGCCCACCGCCCGCTACCACGTGTACGCGCGCGACGTGCGGCAGGAGTACGCCGCCGTGGCCGAACCGACGTTCGTGGCGGGCCGCACGGCCGTCCTGCAAGGACTGTTGGCCCTCGACCCGCTCTACCGCTCGGCGTCCGCCCAGGCCTGGGCGGACGCCGCCACGGCGAACCTCTCCGCCGAGCTCGACCACCTGCGGACCCACCGCGTGCCCCTGGTGTGACCGTTCCGCCCGGCGGGCCGTCTTGGCCTGACTTGGTCGAACATGGCACTCTGGGCCGACGTGAGCCCTGCACCCCGTGCCGTCCAAGAATCCCGCTGGAGCGAGGCCGAGTGGCCCCTCGGCGCCCTCCTGCGCCGCAGCGAGGGCACCACGACGTTCGCCGTCGCCGCACCGCGCGCCACCCGCGTGCAGCTGGAGTTCTACCCCGAGGCCGTGGGTGCGGACGCCCACGCGACGTTCGCCATGGGCCAGGGGGCGGACGGCCTCTGGCGCGCGGAGGTGGACGGCGCCCGGCACGGCACCCTCTACGGCTTCCGCGTCTGGGGTGAGAACTGGACCTTCGACGAGGCCTGGACCCCCGGCTCCACCGCCGGTTTCGTCTCCGACCGGGACGAGGAGCTGAACCACTTCAACCCCAACAAGGTGCTGTTCGACCCCTACGCGCGCGAGGTCACGCACAACACCATGAGCGCCCGGGTCGAGGAGGCCGGCGGCGACCGCGGCGTGTTCGGTTCGGGCCCGGTGGAATGGCGGGGCCGCCCGGGACGCGAGGTGGACACGGCGCGCTACGCGCCGAAGGGCGTGGTGATCGAGGATGACACCAGCATCGGCGTCCACCCCCGCCACCCGGAGGAGGACAACGCGATCTACGAGGCGCACGTCAAGAACCTGACGATGCACCCCAGCTCGGCCAAGCTCGGTGACCTCCTGGCCGGCGTGCCCGGGTTTGCCGGCCTGCCCAACATCCCCGACGAGCTGCGCGGCACCTACGCCGGCGCGGCCCTCATGGCGCCCTACCTCAAGGCGCTCGGGCTCACGGTCATCGAGCTGCTGCCCGTCCACGAGACCGACTCCGACCAGGTGGGCGACCAGAACGGCACCACCAACCACTGGGGCTACCAGACCCTGGCCTTCTTCGCGCCCAACCGCGACTACGCCCACGACAAGTCCTTGGGCGGCCCCACCCGCGAGTTCAAGCAGATGGTGCTGGCCTTCCACGAGGCGGGGATCGAGGTGTTCCTCGACGTGGTGTACAACCACTCCGCCGAGGGTGGCAACTGGAACGGCGAGCTGGACGCCGCCGGCTTCACCACGCTGGGGGGCTTCGCCACCACCGAGTACTACGTGTTGACCTCGGACGGCGGCCTCATCGACGGCGCGACCGGCACGTCCAACCAGATGAACTTCAGCTCCACGATCACCTGCAACCTCGTGCTCGACTCGCTGGTGCACTGGCACGACACCATGGGCGTGGACGGCTTCCGGTTCGACCTCGCGCCCGTCCTCGGACGCCGCCCCGAGTCCGCGCAGGCCGAGGACTGGGTGGCCCAACGCCGCTTCTTTTCCAACCACCCGCTGTTGGACGACGTCGCCCGGCTCGCCGCCGAGAACGAGTTCGAGGTCATCGCGGAGGCGTGGGACCTGTGGGGTTACGAGGTCGGCAACTTCCCCTCCGGTTGGGGCGAGTGGAACGGGCGGTTCCGCGACGCGATGCGCGCCTACTGCAAGGGCGACGCCAACACCGACGACTTCATGGCGTTCTTCAACGGCGACTACCTGCACTTCAACAGCAACGACGGCCCGCAGAAGTCGGTCAACTTCGTCACCGCGCACGACGGTTTCACCATGTTCGACCTGGTGGCCTACAACGAGAAGAACAATGACCAGCCGTTCCCGTTCGGGCCCTCCGACGGTGGCTCGGACAACAACCTGTCGTGGGATTCGGGCGGCGACCTGGCCCTGCGCCGGACGCGGTGGCGCAACTTCTGGCTCCTGACGTTGCTGGCGCGCGGCGTCCCCATGGTGGTCTCGGGCGACGAGTACGGCCGCTCGCAGAACGGCAACAACAACCCGTGGTCGCTCAACACGGTCGGGATCTGGAACAACTGGGCCCAGGCCGCCTCGAACGCGCCGATGCGCGTCCCGGTCGACCCGCGTGACCCCGAGCTGACCGGCTACAACCACGCCATGGGCATCACGGACGCCCCCGAGGGCGTCAACCCGCTGCTGGTGTTCGCGCGCTTCGTGGCGCACCTGCGGCAGTCGCAGGAGACGTTCCGGCAACGGACCTGGGGCGACACCGAGCGGGGTGGCGAGAACGTCGCCTACGTGTATTTCAGCACCGACCTGAACGATCCGCCCTCGCCGGGCGACCGTCAGATCGCCGTCGCCATCGACTCCGGCGCGACGAACGGTGACGACTTCTGGGTGCTCATCAACATGTACGACCAGCCCGCCCGGTTCGACCTGGCGGAGTGGACCGAGGACGAGGACACCCAGCACGACTGGTACCGCATCATCGACACGGCGCCGTGGGCGGAGTCCGAGTTCAACTGCTGGTCGCAGGAGGACGCCCTCCACGTCACGGGCGAGTACACGGTCGAACCGTGGTCGATCGTCGTGCTCGAAGCCCGCCCGACCAGGGTGCCCGATCCCGTGCCCGGCAACCTGTGGGGTCGCGGCGGCGGTCTGCAGATGGACCGCTGGGGCATCCCCTACCTGCGGGGCCGGTTCGGCGAGGTGCTGGACCGCATCCGGCGCGGCGCCGACCGTCCGGCCCCGGTGGCGGAGGGCCCGACCGGACAGATCAGCGCCGACGGCACGCCCTCGGGCAAGCCCGCCGCCCCGGTGGCCGACGTGCCTACCGACGACGACCAAGGCAGCTGAGGCGTCACTCGGCCACGTCGCGGCGCTGGAACGCGATCAGGGACGCCACCGCCAGCGCGCCGGTCAGCACCAGCAGATAGGTGAGACCGTGGGCGAATGGCAGGTGACGTTCCACCATGCCCTCGCCCGGTTCGAGGGCCGGCACCCAGTAGGTGGTGCCCAGAGCGAGGTAGGCCATCAGGTTGGTCTCGGGCATCAGGGTGGCGAGGAATTCCAGGCCGGGCACGTAGGTGACTGCGCCGAACATCGACGTCAGCACCAGGTAGGCCACCGGCACAGCGGCCGCGGCGACGGTGTTGCGGAACAGCACGGCCATGGCCGCCCCGATCAGCGCGGCCAGCGCGGCGAACCCAAGTCCGCGGGCGGCGATGCCGAGGGGTGGGCCCCAATCGCCCACCGATGCCGGGCCCTGGAACATGACGAACCCGATGGTGGTCACGCCCAGCACCACCGCGCTCATCACCAGGGCTGCCACGGCGGACATCAGTACCGCGACCACGTTCTTGGCGGTCCAGACGCGGGTGCGGTCGGGGACGAAGGTGAGCCAGGTGGCGATGGTGCCGTGCCGGAACTCCGCCCCCCAGAAGCTCGCCGCGACCAGCATGGCGAGCATCCCGCCCAGGATTCCCGCAAAGATCGCCGCGCTGCGCATCCCGTCCGCCCATGCGAGCGGGGCGGGGACGTAGTCAGATTTCACGGGGGCCGCGAGTGTCTCCGCACACATGGCCTGCGGATTCTCATCCTCCGGCGTCGCGTCCAGGCAGTCCTGGTACCACTCCTGGTGATTCTCGTTCCAGTCGGCCAGGTAGGAGGCGTAGTCAACCTTGGCCTGGGCCACGGTGGCCTCGTCGGGTGGCTCGGCGCTCGCGGCCATGGCCACGCCGCTCATCACGGCGAGCAGGAGGAACACGGCAACGGTGGCCCACAGGCCCCGCCGGCGCAACCACCGGAGCGCCTCGGCCGCGATGACGTGCCTCATGCCGCTCCCTCCCGTGCCCCGCTCGGGTCGCCGGGGAACACGATGCCCTGGCCGGACGTGGCCGTCAGGTGTTCGCGCGCGGTGAGGGCCAGGAACACGTCTTCCAGGCTCGGCGTCGCCCGGATCAACTCGGTGGGCCACAGCCCGGCCTCACCCAGGGTGCGAGCGATGGCGTCCGGCCGCGGGGCGGCGTCCGGGTGGCTGACGGTGACACGGTCGGAACCATCGAGGGCGACCATGTAACCCGCGTCGGTGAGCGCGCGCGCGGCGTCCTCCACGGGCCGGACGCGCACCTGCACCCGGCCGGACGACGTCAGCAGTTCCGCCACGGTGCCTTCGCGGAGCAACCGGCCGCGTCCGATGATGCTGACCGTGTCGGCCACCTGCTGCACCTCGGCGAGCAGATGACTCGAGATCACGACCGTGCGCCCCGCCTCCGCCAACCCGCGCAGCGTGACGCGCACCTCGTGCATTCCGGCCGGGTCGAGCCCGTTGGTGGGTTCGTCGAAGATGAGCACCTCCGGATCCTTCAGCAGTGTCGCGGCGATCGCCAGGCGCTGCCGCATGCCGAGCGAGTATCCGTGGACGAGGTCCTTCGCCCGTGGCCCGAGACCGACCTGATCGATCACCGCGTCCACCCGCTGCCGCGGCAGCCCGATGCCACGCCCCAACACGACGAGGTTGTCGCGGCCGCTCATGGTGGGGAACAGCTTTGGCTGCTCCACGATCGCACCCACGCGGTCGATGACGTCGGGGAGCCCGTCCGGCACCGGCGTGCCGAGAATCGTCATCGTGCCGGCGTCCGCCCGCGTCAGGCCGAGAAGCATCCGCAGCGTGGTCGTCTTGCCCGAGCCGTTGGGCCCCAGAAACGCATGGACGCCGCCGCGCGGCACGGTGAGATCCAGATCGGAAACCGCTGCGACGCGTCCGCGCCGATACGTCTTGCGCAATCCGCGGATCACGATCGCGTGCTGGCCGGGATCCTCGGCGTCCGGGACGCCGGGGTCGTGGTCGTTGGGGCCAACGAGGTGGCGGTCGTGGGCGTCGCGGTCGTGGGCGTGGGCGTCGCGGTCGTGGGCGTGGGCGTCGCGGTCGTGGGCGTCCCCCCCGATGTCGGGGCGATGGGCGTCGCGCTCAGCGGGGTCGCTGGCACCCTCGGATCGGCTGGCCTGCATGGGCCCATCCTCCCCTGTCGCTGCCGACTGGACGACCCGCCCCGGTCGGACGTTGCCGCCCCCCGGTCCGACCACGGGCGGACGAGCCCCGACGGCCACCCCGCCGTGGGGGCCACCGCCACGCTGCCCCGCCACCCGGAGCCAGCGGCCCCGACCTTGGCGCCCCCCTGCCCGTCGCGCCGCCACCCTGCCAGTGCCACTGCCCCGCTGCGCTGACCGCCTCGCTCTTGGCCCCGCCACCCTGCCCTTCTCGCCGCCACCCTGCCCTTCTCGCCGCCTCCCCGCCAGAAGCCCAGCACCCTGCCGTTGCGACGGCAGGGTGGTGCACGCGCGACAGGGTCGCAGCGCGAACGGCAGGGCGGGGGCCGCATAGGCAGGGAGGCCGCACCAGACACCGGGGGTTCCTGCGCACGAGCGACAGGGTCGCAGCACGAACGGCAGGACGGCGGCCGCATAGGCAGGGAGGCGGTCGCTTTGGCAGGGAGGCGGTCGCTTTTGGCAGGGAGGCGGTCGCTTTGGCAGGGAGGTCTCGACAAGGCCAGAGTGGGCGGCTCCTCCGCCGGCTAGGGGACCCCCGACCGGGGACCCCGAGTCGCTCTCCCCGGGTCGTCGGTTGCCACGCATTGCCCACCCCATGCTTGCCGTGGGGTGGCGCCATGGGTTACTTTCTTCGCGAGCCAGTTGGTTCATTCAGGGTTGTTACTCTCCTCGCCGCAGAGGCAAGACCTGGGACGATGCGTCGTCCCGGGCTTTTTTTGTGCCCGGGGAGCGGATCGAAAGGGGGTCGACATGGCAGTCGACTACGACACGTTGGCGTCCGACATCGTCGCCAAGGTGGGCGGCAAGGAGAACATTCGCTCGGCCAAGCACTGCGCCACCCGGCTGCGGCTCGACCTACGCGACGAAGGCAAGGCCGCCACGCAGGCCATCAAGGATCTCGACGGTGTCATCACCGTGGTGCAGGCCGGCGGCCAGTACCAGATCGTCATCGGTGACGACGTCCCGATCGTGCACGCTGCCGATCAGCTTCGAGGGGTCCGCGGGGTGGGGCGACGCCATCGCGATCGTCCCGTGGCGGCTGTACGAGGCCTACGGCGACGTGGGCGTTCTCGAGCGCACCTACCCGGCGATGCGCCGCTGGCTCGCCCACGTGAGCGAGGTCGCCGAGCGGTTCCGCCACCACGCCCGGACGGGGCCGACACAACCCCACGAGCGCTACCTATGGGACGCCGGGTTCCACTGGGGCGAGTGGCTCGAGCCGGGCGGCCAGTGGAGCCCGATGGACGACCACGGCATCGTCGCCACCGCCTACTACGCCTGGACCGCGCGACTCATGGCCCAGGTCGCCACCGTGTTGGGGGACGCCGACGCCGCGGCCGAGCACGCCGCCCTGGCCGAGCGGGTGACCGACGCCTGGCGCACCGAGTACTGGCGTGACGGCCGCCTGACCCACGAGTCGCAGGCCAACTACGTGCGCGCCCTCACCCTCGGCCTGGTACCGGACGCCGATCGCGCGGCCGCCGCGTCCCGGCTCGTCGAGCTGGTGCACGAGGCGGACGACCACCTCGGCACCGGCTTCCTGACCACGCCGTGGCTGCTGCCGACGCTGGCCGACGCGGGCCACGCCGACCTCGCGCACCGCGTGCTGGGTCAGCGCGACTACCCCGGTTGGCTGATCATGCCCGAGCGCGGCGCGACGACCGTGTGGGAGAACTGGGACGGTGTGGACCCCGAGGGCATCGCGTCCGCCTCGCTCAGTCACTACAGCAAGGGTGGCGTGATCGACTTCTTCCACAGCCACATCGCGGGCCTGCGGCGTCTCGAGCCGGGGTGGACGCGGTTCGCCGTCGCACCCGTGCCGGGTGGCGGCATCACGTGGGCCGAGGCGTCCTTCGACTCCCCGCAGGGGCGCATCGCGGTGCGCTGGGAGGCCGACGGGGACGTGCTCCGCGCGGAGGTCACGGTGCCCGAGGGGTCGGTCGCCGAGGTCATGCTGCCGGGTGCACAACCCGTCGAACTGGACCCAGGGCGCCATGTGGTGAATTCCGGAGCGATGGTTGACCCCGGGACTTCACCCGCGTGACACCCGTTGGTCAGAGGAGCGACGTCCTGAACCCCTTGACCGTCGCCACCAACCCCGGGCAGGGTGGACCTCGGCTGCTCGCCAACCGTTCGTCGCGTTGCCTCCCATCCTGATGCGCTCGGGTCGTGGTGTGGGTCCGCGTCGGCGGCCCCCTGACTGGAGGAATCACATGAAGAAGAGCCTGTCCATCGCCGCTGCCGGCCTGCTCGCCCTCACCTCGATCGGACTCACGACCCAGACCAGTTCTGCCGCCTTCACGACCCGCTGCGTGGGTGAGGGCGGCGCCGTCACGATTCCGGGCGACCTCGTCGTCCCGGCCGGCCAGGCCTGTTACCTCAACGGCACCGTGATCCAGGGCAACGTCCGCGTCCAGAGCGGCGCCGACCTGGTGATGACCGGGGTGACCGTGTCGGGTGACACCGTCGTGCGGGACGACGGCTACCTGGAGGCCGTCGACTCCACCCTGGAGGGCGCCCTCACCGCGCGCCAGAGCTTCGGCAACGTGCTGGACGGCAGCACCGTGGCGGGCGCCGTCACCACGGTCAACGACACCACCGGCACCGGCTTCATCATCATCGATGAATCGCACCTGGCCGATCGCGTGCGCTCCACCGGCGGCGCGCTGGACCTCTCCTCCTCGACCGTCGCCGGCCAGGTCCAGGGCATCCGGACGGAGTACACCGACGTCTACGACGCGGTAATCGAGGGGGCCCTGCAGGTCGACGGCAACACCGTCGGCTCGGTCGTCTGCGACTCGGAGGTCTACGGTCCGGCCACGTGGCGGGGCAACCAGACGGGCGTGCAGCTCGGTGGTGACCTCTCCCACGGCGCCCTGTCCAACTGCGACGGGTCGAACTACTTCGGCGGCAACGTCACCGTGGACAACACCTCCGGAGGGGTCTGGGTCGTCGGCAACATCATTCGGGGCGGCCTGACCGGCACCGGCAACGATCCGGCTCCGGTCGGCGCGGGCAACCGGGTCCGGGGCGAGCTGGGCGGCCAGTTCACCGCCATGGGGGCACCGACCGGCCCGGCCGTTTCCGCGCAGCGCGCGAACGGGCGCGTGGCCGAGACGGTGACCGAGCGCAGCGCCGAGCAGGTGACCGGGCGTGGCGCCGAGGTGCGTCAGGACGCGCTCGACCGTTCCGCAAAGGCCACGCAGCGCGCGGAGGCGGCCGGCGCCGCCTTCTGAGATACCTCCGTGTGAGGCACTCCGGACTGGCCCCGACGCTTCGGCGTCGGGGCCAGTCTCACGCGCGCAGGGCGCGCGCGAGCGCTGCCGTCCAGGCCCGGGTGAACGCGCGCGCCCCCGGCACGGGGAGCATGTCGGCCGCATGGGGCATGCCTGGCTCCACGACCAACTCGGCCGGCACCCCGGATTGCTCGAGTCGGTGCGCGTACGCGACGTCCTCGTCGTGGAACAGGTCGAGATCGCCGACGCCGATCCACGCCGGCGCCAGCCCGGTGAGGTCCTCGCGTCGGGACGCCGCGGCGTACGGCCGGGGCTCGGCCCGGCCGGGCGGGTGCCCGAGGAACCACGTCCACGCGATCCGGTTCTGCGCCGGCGTCCAGACCAGTTCGCCCCGCCCCGCCGGGTCGGCCAGCACCGTCCGGTCATCGAGCATGGGGTAGATCAACACCTGGAACGCCAGCGGGACGCCCTCGTCGTGGGCCCGTTGGGCGAGCACGGCGGCCAGCCCGCCGCCGGCGCTCTCGCCGCCAACCGCGATGCGCGCCGGGTCGAGACCCAGCTCCTCCGCGTGGTCGTGCAGCCAGCAAAGGGCCGTCATGGCGTCGTCGAGCGCGGCGGGGAACGGGTGTTCGGGAGCGAGCCGGTAGTCGATCGCGATCACGAGGACGCCGAGCTCGCGCGCGAGCCGGTTGGCGACGCCATGGCTCATCCAGGGCCCGCCGGTGATCATGCCGCCGCCGTGCAACCAGAGCACCGCCCCGGACGGCCGATTCCGCGTGGGCGGATCGTAGAGGTAGCCCCCCACGCGGACGCCGGCGCCCGGGTCGTCGAACATCGTCGGGACACCGAGGCCCGGCGGCAGCAGACGGGGCAGCACCGCCGCCAGCCCGCCGCGGCGCGGTGGGCGCCGGGTGGCGTCCGGCGGGAGCAGCAGCAACGGCGTGCGCCAGCGGGGAGCCACCCGCCCGAGCGCCCGTACCGGTGCGGACGCCAGCGCGGTGCGGACGCCGAACCAGGCCCCGGCTCCCAGGGCGAACGCGAGGATCGGCCGCGCCCGTGCCGGACGCCCGGGCCGGCTCACTGGTGGCCGACGACGGGGTGCGGCACGTACGGCTCCTCCAGGGCCGCCATCTCGTCCTCGGTCAGCTCGACGTCGAGGGCGCCGATCGCCGTGTCGAGGTGGGACAGCTTGGTCGCGCCGACGACGGGGGCCACGACCGGATCCTTCGCGAGCAGCCACGCGAGCGCCACCTGGGCCCGCTCCACGCCGCGCGCCGCGGCGATCTCGGCAACCATGGCGATGATCTCGCCGTCCTTCTCGGCGGTGGCGTCGTACTTGCTGCGCTGCACGGCGTCCGACTCCGACCGCTCGGTCTTCGTGCCGGGGTCGCGCGTGAGGCGTCCGGACGCAAGCGGGCTGTACGGCGTCGACGCGATGCCGCGGGAGCGGCACAGCGGCAGCATCTCGCGCTCCTCCTCGCGGTAGAGGAGGTTGTAGTGGTTCTGCATCGAGACGAAGGGCGTCCAGCCATTGAGGTCGGCGGCGGCCAGGGCGGACGCGAACTGCCACGCCCACATCGCGGACGCCCCCAGGTAGCGGGCCTTGCCGCAGCGGACGACGTCGTCGAGCGCCGCCATGGTCTCCTCGATCGGGGTCTCCGGATCCCAGCGGTGGATGATGTAGAGGTCGACGTAGTCGGTGCCGAGGCGGCGCAGGCTGGCGTCGATCTGGCTCAACACGGCCTTGCGGGAGAGGCCCGCACCGTTCGGCCCCTCGTGCATGCGGCCGTGCAGCTTGGTGGCGATGACGATCTCGTCGCGATCGGCGTAGTCGGCCAGGGCCCGGCCGAGGATCTCCTCGCTCGTGCCGAGGGAATAGACGTTGGCGGTGTCGAAGAAGTTGATCCCCTGCTCGACGGCGTGCTTCACCACGGGGCGGGCGTCGTCCTCGCGGAGCACCCACGAGTGGATCCACTTCTCCGGGTCCCCGAACCCCATCGTGCCCAAACAGATCCGAGACACGTCCAGACCCGTGTTGCCCAACTTCGCGTACTCCATCGTCCGCTCCCCTCGCTCGGTGACCCAACCTAGAACGCCGCCCGCCACCATCGCAGGAGCCCAGAACGTGGCCCGATCCTCCGCCACCGTTGGAGGCGGACGGGCGACGTGGCGCAGCTGACATGCACGTGGCGCAGGGGAGCTCACCCGGCGGGCCGTGCACGGGCCGCCTTGTGAGCCGCGCTGCGCCACGTGGTGTCGGGGTGCGCCACGTGGATTGAAGTGCGCCACGTGGCGACACGGTGCGTCACGTGAGCTGGCGCCGCGCCACCCGACCCCCACACTGCTCCCCGAAGGCGTCGCGACAAGGCCCGATGACCCGTCACCATGAATTCCCCGAGGCTTGAAAGTGAAGTCTCAACCTTTCCTTAAGATTGGCCGAGAATCGGGTTCAACCAAGCCGGATGATGAGCCATAGTGGGCGTGCCGTAATTCCGCGGATCCCCCAACCGTCCGGGAGCTGACCGATGCCCTTCCGTACCCACATCCCCGTGCTCGCCCTCGCGCTCACCCTCGTGGGAGCGCCGACGGCGCTCGCCGCACCGCCGGTGACCACCCCTGCGCCCGAGGTGGGCAGCACGGAGGTGGCTCTGGCCGAGCTGCCCTCCGCCGAGCTGTCCGAGCTGTCCGACCTGCCGGAGGAGGTGGCGTCCGAGCTCGAGACGACCTCCGACCTGGCCGTGGAGACGGCCAGTCAGCCCCTCACCGACGAGGTTGCGGTTGCCGCGCTCATCCTGCCCGCGGACGCCGACCCCGCCTCGCTGTGGGTACGCAGCACCGCGGACGGCCAGCCCGAGGCCTGGGAGCAGATCCAGATCGACCCCACCGACGACGGTCAGAGCGGCACGGTCAGCAGCGAGCCGGTCATCATCTCGTCGAAGGACGAGGTCGAGGCGATCGTGGTGTCGGCCGACGGCGAGCCGGTCGGCGCCGAGCTGCAGGTGTACTCCTCGGTGGTCACCGCCGCGGACGCCACGGCGTCCGCCACTGCCTCCTCGTACGCGTGGGACAACCCGCGCATCCTGAGCAGGGCCGCCTGGGGCGCCGACGAGTCGCTCGTCCGCTACGGCTACTCCCGCGGCGAGGTCACCGGCGCGATGATCCACCACACCGCCGGCACGAACAGCTACACCTCCGCGCAGGTGCCCGCGATCCTGCGCTCGATCCAGGCCTTCCACGTCAACGGGCGCGGCTGGAACGACACGGCCTACAACGTGCTGGTCGACAAGTTCGGCCGCGCCTGGGAGGGGCGCGGCGGCGGCGTCAACCAGCCCATCGCCGGCGGCCACGCCTGGGGGGTCACCAACCGCCGCGTCTTCGGCATCTCGCTCATGGGCAACTACGAGACGGCCACGCCGTCGTCGGCCATGATCGAGACGATGAACCAGGTCATCGCCTGGAAGCTCCAGATGCACAACGTGAACCCCTACGGCAGCACGTGGGGTTCGGGCGGCCAGGACGGCGGTTCGACCTTCCTGCCCGCCATCTCGGGCCACCGCGACGAGAACGCCACCTCCTGCCCGGGGCGGTACGTCTACTCCCGGATGGGCACGATCCGCTCCCGCGTCCAGACGCTGATGAACACCACCCGCTACCCGCGCTTCCGCGACGTGCCGATCGGGCTGCAGTTCGAGCCGGAGATCCGCTGGATGGCGACCACCGGCATCTCCACCGGCTGGTCGGACGGCACCTACCGCCCGTGGGAACCGGTGACGCGCGAGGCCATGGCCGCCTTCCTCTACCGCATGGCCGGCTCGCCGGCCTACACGCCCCCGGCCACCTCCCCGTTCTCCGACGTGCCCACCTCGCACATGTACTACAAGGAGATCGCCTGGCTCGCCGCCACGCGTGTCGCGGAGGGGTACCCGGACGGCACGTTCCGCCCCGCCGCGACCACGAACCGCGACGCCATGGCCGCCTACCTCTACCGCATGTACAACCGGCCCTCGGGCACGGGCACCGTGTCCTACAACGACATCGCCCGCTCGAACCAGTTCTACCGTGAGATCGCCTGGCTGACCCAGCGCGGCATCGCCACGGGCTACCCGGACGGCTCCTTCCGCCCGACCGAGCCCGTGCGCCGTGACGCCATGGCCGCGTTCATGAACCGGTCGGTCAGCAAGCTCGGCACGCCGCGGCCGCAGGGCTGAGGCTTACTCCGTCTCCTGGGACGCCGCACGGGCGGCGACGAATGCGTCCACGCAGGCGCGGACGTCGTCGCCCGTGTGCGCCGCCGAGAGCTGGACGCGGATCCGCGCCTTGCCGCGGGGCACGACGGGGAAGCTGAACGGGATCACGTAGACCCCGTGGGCCAGCATGTGCTCCGCGACCCGGCCCGCCAGCCGCGCCCCGTCCTCCCCGGGGAACATCACCGGAGTGATCGGGTGCGGCGGCACGTCGGTGGGGATCACCCGCCCGGCGGCCGGGGCCCCCTGCGGGCCGGCGGTGAACGGGTCCAGGTCGAAACCCGCCTCGGTCATCAGCGAGCGGAACAGCTCGGTGTTCTCCCGCAGGCGCGCGCGGGCGTCGGCGGAGGCGTCCACCAGGTCGAGGGCCGCCAACGAGCCGGCCACCACGCTCGGGGCGACCGAGTTGCTGAACAGGTAGGGCCGCGCGCGCTGACGCAGCAGCTCGACCACGTCCGCCCGGCCGCTCACGTACCCCCCGGACGCCCCACCGAGCGCCTTGCCGAGCGTGCCGGTCAGCAGGTCGACCCGGTCGGCGACGCCGAACAGCTCCGACGTCCCACGACCGCCCTCGCCGACGAACCCGACGGCATGGGAGTCGTCCACCAGCACGAGCGCGTCATGGGCGTCGGCGAGGTCGCAGATCTCGCGCAGCGGGGCGTAGGCGCCGTCCATCGAGAAGACGCCGTCGGTCACGACGATGCGGAAGCGGGCGGACGCCGCCGCCTCCAGCTGGGCCGCCAGGTCAGCCATGTCGGCGTTGCGGTACCGGAACCGCTGCGCCTTGCACAGCCGGATGCCGTCGATGAGGGAGGCGTGGTTCAGCTCGTCGGAGATGATCGCGTCCTCCGCCGAGAACAGCGCCTCGAAGACGCCGGCGTTGGCGTCGAAGCAGCTCGAGAACAGGATCGTGTCGTCGGTGCCGAGGAACGCGCTGAGCCGGTTCTCCAAGGCGCGGTGGGGCGCCTGCGTTCCGCAGATGAACCGCACCGACGCCATGCCGAAGCCCCAGGCGTCCAGGCCCTCCCGCGCGGCGGCGACCACGGACGGCTCGTCGGCCAAGCCGAGATAGTTGTTGGCGCAGAAGTTCAGCACCCGGTCATCCGCCGTGCTGACGCCGATCTGCCCGCCCTGCGGAGTGGTGATCACTCGCTCGCGCTTGGTGAGCCCGGCGGCGTCGATCTCGTCGAGCGTGGCGCGGACGTGGGCTGCGAATGCGTCGGTCATGATTTCCTCTCACAGGGATTCCCCGGGGCCGGGGCGGGGGTCGGCGGGTCAGCTCCAGTCGAGGATCACCTTGCCGCACTGGCCCGAGCGGGCCGTGGCGAAGGCGTCCTCCCAGTCCTCTGCGGCGAAGCGGTGGGTGACGACCGAGCGGACGGCGTCCTTCAGCTGGGGCGACGTCGACAGGATGGACGTCATCAGGTACCAGGTCTCGAACATCTCGCGGCCGTAGATGCCCTTCACGGTGAGCATGTGCGTGATGATGCGGCCCCAGTTGACCGCGTAGCCGGACGCCGGCAGCCCCAGCATGGCGATCTTGCCGCCGTGGTTCATGTTGTCGATCATCTCGGCCACCGCGGCCGGCGCGCCGGACATCTCCAGGCCGACGTCGAACCCCTCCCGCATGCCGAGCTGGGCCTGGGCCTCCCGCAGCCGGGTGGTGCGGGGGTTGACCGTCAGATCGGCCCCGGCGCGCTCGGCGAGCGCGAGACGTTCCGGCGAGAGGTCGGTGACGACGACGTGGCGTGCCCCGGCGTGCTTGGCGATCGCCGTGGCCATGACGCCGATGGGCCCCGCACCCGTGACCAAGACGTCCTCCCCCACCAGGGGCCACTGCAGGGTGGTGTGGGTGGCGTTGCCGAGCGGGTCAAACAACGCGCCGAGCTCGGGATCGACCCAGTCGGGGTGCTTCCACACGTTCTCGACCGGCAGCACCACGTAGTCGGCGAACGCGCCGTCGGTGTTCACGCCGAGCCCGACCGTGCGGACGCACTGGTGGCGGCGTCCGGCGCGGCAGTTGCGGCAGTAACCGCAGACGATGTGCCCCTCGCCGGAGACCTTGTCGCCCGGCACGAGCTCCTTGACCTCGCGGCCGACCGCCACGATCTCGCCGTAGAACTCGTGGCCGATCGTCTGCGGCAGGTTCATCTGGGACGCCGCCCAGTCGTCCCACTGCTGCAGGTGGAGGTCCGTGCCGCAGAGGCCGGCCCGCTGGACGCGGACCTTCACCTCCCAGTCCCCCGCCTCCGGCTCGGGCCGCTCGACCAGTTCGAGCCCCGCCCCGGGCCGCATCTTCGCCAGCGCACGCATGGGGCCATCTTGGCATGCCGGGCCCGCGGGCCGGCGACCGGAGCGTCCCCAAGCGCTAGACGAGCAGCCAGCCCAGCATGGCGCTGCCCGCCGCGGCCAGGGCGAGGGCCACCACGGGCTGGTAGGGCCGCCGCTGCGGCAGCCACGGCGCGGACGGGGCCCGCAGCACCGCGAGCCAGGCCGCCCCCACCAGGGCCCCCAGGAGAAAACCGATCGCCCAGCGCAGGGCCCACTGCCAGGGCCCCAGCAGCGTCAGGGCGACGCCCGCCGCGGCTGCCATGACGACCGCCGCCAGGGCGCCCACCCGGCTCGGGAGCTGGTTGAGGCTGAGAAGGACGAGCAGCAGCACCAGAATCGCGGCCAGCACGCTGGCCACCCCCGCCGCGTTGGGCCCGAAGTGCACGCTCTGGGTGGGGTCGAGCAGCAGATGGCGGGCGATCGGGCCCACGTCCGCGTCGGTGGCGGCCAGCACGACGACCGCGCGGTCGGCGTCCGGCTGGAGCACGAGGTGGGTGGAGGTGCCGCCGGTGGCGCCGCCGTGGCTGAGGAGGACGGGGGTCTGGCTCGTGTCGACGCTCCAGCCGAGCCCGCGCCCGTGATCGGGTCCGGTCACGACGGGCTCGACGGCCCCGGCGCCCGGCACGGTGCCGTCGAGCACCGCCGTGGCGAACCGCGCCAGGTCGCCCGTCGTGGTGCGCGTGGCGCTCCCGGCGGCGGCGAAGCCGTCGCCGGTCCACGGCTGCACCGCCCGCCCGTTCGCCGTCCGCGGCCACACGAGCCCGTCCGGCTCCGACTCCCCGGCCTCCACGACGGTCGTGTCGTCCATCCCGAGCGGCTGGAACAGCCGCTCCTCCGCGAGCTGCGACCAGGTTTGGACGCCGGCGGCGCGCGCCTCTGCGATGCCCAGCAGCGCGACGCCGAAGTTGGAGTAGTTCTCCTCGCCGACGGCCGTGGTCGGGGCAGTCCGCGCGGCGTCGACCACGCGGTCCACCGTCCAGTCGCGGTAGGGGTCGCCCGTCCCCAGCGCCCCGCGGAAACGCACCAGCTCGCCGGGCACGCGGGGCAGCCCGCTCGTGTGGCTCGCCAACTGCTCCAGGGTCGCCGCCCCCGCCGGGGTGTCGGCAAGCTCGGGCAGATAGGTGGCGAGCGGCGCGTCCAGCTCCAGTTCACCGCGCGCCACCCCGTCGGCGAGCAGGTGCCCGGTGAAGGTCTTCGTGACCGAGCCGAGTTCGAACAAGGCGTCGCGGCCGTCCTCCGGCGAGCCGTCCGCCGCTGAGCCGGTGGTGTCACCCGCTGCGGCGTAACGCACCGCGTCACCCTCGACGCGGGCCACGGCAACCGAGGACATCCCGCGGCCCTCCCCGACCACGGCAGCGAGATCGGCCGCCAACGCCGGGTCACCGGTTTCGGTGGGGCCGAGGCGTGGATCGGGGGCCAGGAAGTGCGCCGCAAACGCGCCGATCAGCGCGGCCGCGAGGGCGCCGAGCAGCGCGCTCTGGGGCGTGGTGTCGGGCATGGCCGTCCCTCCTTCGACGCGTCACGACAGAAGCGGCCCAATTCACCAGGCGGCGCTCGAGGGAACTGTACCGGTACGACGCCGCAGATCAGGTCAGCCCCAGCCACGCGGCGAGCGCGATGAGGCTGCTGGCGCAGAGCGGGGGTCGGTAGGCTCGGCTCCGTGCCCACGCCCAAGCCCCACCCCACTCCGGGCCAGGTCGCGAGCATCGTTGACCTGCTGGCCGGGCGGCGCTGGGTGGCGCTGACCGGCGCAGGGCTGAGCACCGACTCGGGCATTCCCGACTACCGGGGCCCGGATGCGCGCCCGACCCGTCCCATCCAGTACGGCGAGTTCATCCGGCACGCCGACGCCCGGCGTCGCTACTGGGCCCGGTCGATGCAGGGCTACCGCAGCTTCGGCGCCGCGCCGCCCAACCCGGGGCACACGGCGTTGGCGGCGCTGGGCGTCCCGATCATCACGCAGAACGTCGACGGCCTGCACACTGCGGCCGGCTCGACCGACGTGGTCGACCTCCACGGCCTCATCGAGCGCGTCGCGTGCCTCGAGTGTGGCGACCTGACGCCGCGGCGCACCCTCCAGGAGCGGCTGGAGGACGCGAACCCACAGGTCACCGGCCAGATTCCGGCCGGCACCGCCGAGCTGCGCCCCGATGGCGACGCCGACATCGCCGACCCGGCCGACTTCGTCGTGGTGCCGTGCCTGCGCTGCGGCGGGGTGCTCAAACCCGACGTGGTCTTCTTCGGGGAGAACGTGCCGCGCGAGCGGGTGGCCCGCTCCTACGCGTTGGTCGACGCCGCCGAGGTGCTGCTGGTCGCCGGGTCGTCGCTCACCGTGATGTCGGGCCTGCGCTTCGCGCGCCACGCCGCCAAGGCGGGCACGCCGGTGGTGATCGTCAACCATGGCGCCACCCGCGCCGACGAACTGGCCGCCCTCACGGTCGATGCGGGCACCTCCGAGACCCTCACCGCGGTGCGTGCGGCGCTGACGGCCCCGGACGCCGTCGGCTCCTGACCCGCTCGCTTGCGCCCCACCGCGCGGTCCGCCATCCTGAAAGGCTGCCCAGCGCCCGAAAGGTCCGACCATGCTCACGATCAAGCCCGTCCCCACGCCCGCGCCGGGTGACGACACCGCACACCCGTGGGTGGAGGCAATGGCCGCGCTCGACGGCGCGACCTGCCGTGAGCTCTACGGGCACGACGACTTCAACGACAGCGTCGCCGCCCGCGTCCTCAGCCTGCGCGGGTCGCCCTACTGGAGCCAGGACGTGTGGGTGGCGCTGGACGGTGCGGGGGAGGTCGGCGACCCGGTGCTGGGGTACGTGGGTGCCGATCAGCCCCTGCGGGAGGACCCGGACACCGCCAGCCTGGACCTCACGGTGACCCGGGCAGCGCGCCGCCGCGGGGTGGGGACGGCGCTGTTGAACACCGCCGCCGCCGCCCTGGCCGCCCAGGGACGCACCACGCTGCTGGCCTGGGCCTTCGAACCAGGGCTCGGCCCCGACGGTGACGACGGCGTCGCTGCCTCCTCCGGAACGGGGGCGGTCGACCCGCGCCGACCCTCCAACGCCTTCCTGCTCCGTCACGGCTTCACCCTCGAACAGGTTGAGCGCCCATCCACCCTCACCCTCGACGAGGCCGCCCTCACCGCGGCACAACGGCACGCCGAGATGGCCCGCGTGGCTTCCGAGGACGACTACGAGCTGGTGGGCTGGGACGGCCCGGCCCCCGATGCGTTCGCCGAAGGGCGCGCCCTCTTGGAGGGCCGCATGAGCACCGACGTCCCGATGGCCGAGGAGCTGGGCGAGGCGCAGGCCTGGGATGTCGCCCGTCTGCGCTCGGCCGAGCAGCGGATGCTGGCGCGTGAGCGCGGGTGGGTGACCTCGGCGGCCCGCCACCGCGGCAGTGGCGAGCTGGTCGCGTTCACCCTGGTGGAGTGGCCCGGGCACAACCCGGCCGGGGTCTGGCAGGAGGGCACGCTGGTGCACCCCGACCACCGCGGCCACCGCCTCGGCATGCTGGTGAAGGCCGCGAACCTGCTGCGGCTCAGACGGGCCAACCCGCACGCCCTGCGCGTCCACACCTGGAACGCGGCGGAGAACGCCCACATGCTGGCGATCAACGACGCCCTCGGGTTCACCCCCACGGGCCTGGAGGGCGCTTGGCGGCGACGCTGATCCGCCTCACCAGGACGCGTGCACGTGCTCGGCGATCCGCTCCTCGTACAGCGCAGCCACGGCGGCGCGCTGCGCGTCGGTGACCGGGGCCAGCGAGCCGGCCGCGGCGTTGGCCCGCGCCTGCTCAGGGTTGCGCGCCCCCGGGATCACGACGCTGACACCGGGGGTGTCCACCAGCCAGCGCAGCGCGAACTGCGCCGGGGTGACGCCCTCGGGCGCCAACGCCGAGAACTCCTGGGCGGCGGCGACGCCGACGTCGTAGGGCACGCCGGAGAACGTCTCGCCCCGGTCGAACTGCTCGCCGTGGCGGTTGAAGCTGCGGTGGTCGTCCGCGGCGAACGTGGTGTCGGCGTCGTAGCGTCCGCTCAGCAGGCCCGAGGCCAGCGGCACGCGGGCGATGACGCCGACGCCCGCCTCCGCCGCGGCGGGCAGCACCCGCTCGAGCGGCTTGTGGCGAAAGGCGTTGACGATGATCTGGATGCTCGCCAGGCCGGGGTGCTCCAGGGCGGTCAGTGCCTCGTCGCACCGCTCGACCGAGACGCCATAGGCGCGGATCCGGCCCTCCGCGACGAGGGTCTCGAGCGCCTCGAACACCTGCGGTGAGGCGAACACCTCCGAGGGCGGGCAATGCAGCTGCACCAGGTCGAGCACCGCCACGTCGAGGTTCTCCCGGCTGCGGTCGATCCAGCGGCGGAAGGCGTCCAGGGTGTACGCGGACGCCTCGTGCGGATCGGCGCGCCGCCCCATCTTCGTGGCAACGACAACCGACCCCGCCGGCCGCTGCTTCACGAACCGGCCCACCAGCTGTTCGCTCCGGCCGTCACCGTAGACGTCCGCAGTGTCGAAGAAGGTGACACCGGCGTCCGCCGCCGCGTGCAGCGTGGCGAGCGCGTCGTCCTGCCCGACCTCACCCCAGCTGCCTCCGATCTGCCAGCAACCCATGCCGATGACCGAGGTCTCGAGCCCGAGCCGTTCCATCCGTCGCGTTTCCATGCATCCCACCTTGTCACACGCAGCGAAGCGGGGCGCCGGTCAGGTGACCAGGCGCCCCGCGGCGTGTCGCCCGGAGGCGAGGATGGACGTCAGCCCAGCTCGGGCACCCCGAACTCGGCGACGTAGCGGTGGAGGAACGCCGCCATCGCGTCACGGTTCACCGGATCGGTCGGGCGGAAGGTGCCGTCCGGCCAACCGGTCGTGATCCCCGTCGAGTGCAGCCAGGCGATCTCGGTGTAGAACTCCGAGTCGACCGTCACGTCGCTGAACGGCGAGGTCGCCGGCGGCGTGTAGGCGGGGCTGCCCGCGGCGCGGTGGAGGAAGGCCGCCATGGCGTCCCGGCCGATCGACAGGTCGGGGCGGAAGGTGCCGTCGCTCCAGCCGTTGGCGATCTCGCGCTGCGACAGCCACGCGATCTCCTTGTAGAACTGGTGGGTTGTCGGCACGTCACTGAACGGCGATTCGGCCGGGACGGGGAACTCGGGGCTCCCGGCGAGGCGGTACAGGAAGGCCGCCATGGCGTCACGATGGATCGCCGTCACCGGGCGGAACGTGCCGTCGGGCCAGCCCTGCGCGATCCCGGCCCCGCCCAGCCACGCGATCTCGTCGTGGAACTGCGTGGCCGGCGTCACGTCGGAGAACGACGCCGTGGGCAGCGCCGCCAGCGGCAGGGTCACGACCGTCCCCGATGGCTTGGCGACGAGCTGCACGGTGTCGGCCACGTACGCCGGGTTGACCGTCAGGGTGACGGTGGCCGCCCCGTCGCGCGTCGGGACGCCGGGCGTCCGCGCGGTCGTGATGGCGGCTGTCCCGATGGTGAAGCCGTCGACCACCACGTCGAACTCCGTGTTGGCCGGGGCGCCGAGGCTGGTCAGGTCGACCCCATCGACGCGCACCGTGGCCTGCTCGCCGCGCGCGACCGGCAGGGCGCCGTCGGTGACGGCCACGCCGTTCTTCTCGAACGACGGCTCCACCACGTCCTGCGCCGCCAGGTAGTTGATGAACGCATCCATGTCGATCAGGCCGAGGTCACGCACCTGCGTCCCCTGCTGCAGCGCGGTGAAGTTGTCCCCGCCGCCGATCAGGAAGCTGCCCGCCGCCACGGTGTAGGTGGCCGCCTCGTCCAGCGGCGCGCCGTCGACCCACACATCGAGGATGCGGCTGCCTGCGGCGGCGTCCGGGTCGTACGTGTAGCGCACGTTGTCCGAGAGCCCGAGCTTGAGGAACGGACGCGACGACGCCGCCGGCTGCCACTGCTGCTCGAGCACCTGGCGGAACACGGCACCCGTGACGTCGATGCTCTGCAGCGTGTTGGCGAAGGGGTTCACCGCGGCAGCCTCGGCGTAGGTGACCACCCCGTCGCCCTCGGCGTCGGAAGGATCGAACAAGAGATCGGCCCGCAGGCCGCCCGGGTTCATGATGCCGATGTCGGCGCCAGTCCGGCCGGGTTGGTTGGCCGCCCACGCCCACGCGTTGGCAGCCAGGTTGCCCAACGCGCTCTCGCGGAGGCGATCATCGCGCGTCGTGCCCCAGTAGACACCCTGGACGACCTGGGCGTCGCCGTAGGCCGTGGTGATGTCGGCGCTGATCTCGGCCACCGGTTGCGTGCCGATCTCCTTGGCGTTGGCCACGGCCTCGTCGACGATCTCGGCAGCCGCCGCATAGGTCGGGTCGGCCTCGCAGGCGGGCGTGACGGGCGCGGTCGCGAGCTGGCTGGCGATGTACTCCTCCACCTCGCCGGTCTCGGCGTTGTAGCCGAGCTGGACGACGCCGAGCCGCGCGCCGTAGCTGGCCGACTGGCTGATGACGCGCGTGCCGGACTCCACCGGGCCGTCCCACTGGTAGGCGAGGTGGGTGTGGCCGTTGAAGACGACGTCGACCGCGGGGGAGGTGTCGTTGACGATGCGGTCGAAGATCTCGGTGGCGTCCTCCGCTGCGCCTAGGCTCGTCGCCACGGCGGCACCGTCGTGGTACTCGGCGATGAGGACGTCGGCCTCGCCGTTCAGCGCGTTGCCGTCGGAGAGTTGGGCGGCCACCCGGTTGACGGCTGCGACCGGGTCGCCGAACTCGATCGATGAAATGCCGTCGGGCCCGACCAACGACGGCGTCTCGTCGGTGACCGCACCGATGATGCCGAGCATCACCCCGTTCACCTCGGTGAGGCGGTACTCCTCGAGCGCCGGGGTGGTCGTGCCCCGCTCGTAGACGTTCGCGCCCAGATACTGGAACCCGGCGGCCGGGATCGCCTCACCCTGCAACCAGGGGAAGCCGCGGTCGAACTCGTGGTTGCCGACGGCGGAGGCGGTGACGCCCAGCGCGTTGAGGTACTCCAGCGTCGGCAGGTCGCCGAGAATGTTGGAGGCGAACGACGACGCCCCGACGTTGTCACCGGCGGAGAGCAGCACCGTCTGCTCGGCGCCGTACGTGGCCCGTGCCGTCTGGATCGTGCAGGCGAAGTTCTTGCCGAGTACGCCCGTCAGGGCGAGGCCGTCGTCGATGCGGCCGTGGAAGTCGTTGAAGTTGAGCAGCGTGACGGGCGTGAGGCCCTCGCTGATGGCGTCGACGGGTGTCGCGGCCTGGGCCGAGCCGGCGATGCTGCCGGCGCCGAGCAGGCCGAGCGTCGCGGCCAGGGCCACGGCGCGTCGGGTGCGGTTCATGGTTCCTCCGGATGAGTGATGCGGCGTCGCGGGTCGGGGGCGTCCCTGCAGCCGATCATGCCGGGGTGAACGCCTTGTGTACAGGCGGGAAAGCCCTCGGGATCCGTTCGCCGGCGGGCGGTGCGGGCCCGCGCGCGCTCAGGCTCGCTCGGCGCGTCGGCCGAACGGACGCCGCGGGCGCGAGCGCCACCAACGCCACAGCACCACCAGCGGAGAATTGCGGCTGACCAGGAGCAACACCAGCGTCACGAGGCCCACCGCCGCCGGCAACGCGAGGCGCGCGTAGTGCGCCACCCAGCCGAGGATGCCCCACGGCGTCGACTCGCCCGAGGCCGGCCCCACCTGCTCCCCCACCACCACGGGCGGAATCCAGAAATAGGCACCCAGGGCGACGCCGAGGAAGGCCCCGCACCAGGCGATGACGGACGGCCCCCAGGCGGCGTGACCGCCGCCGGCCCCGCGCATCGCCCACCGCAAGAACAGGTGACTGACGAGGATCGCGACGATCCCCACCACGATGACCCACGGCTGTGGCAACCGCCCCGTGTCCCAGGCGAACTCGGAATTCATGGCGATCCGCCGCAGCACGCCCAAGGACCCCATCACAGCCAAGGCCGTCACCAGCCACGCCAGCCCGACGGCCGCGTGCGCCAGCAGCGCCAGCAGGGCGTAACCCGCCCGGGCCGGCGAGAACCGACGGCGCCCGGGGGCGTCCGGGGTGGTCCGGCTGGTGGGTGCCGTGGCGGAGGCGTCGGTCGCGGGGGTCACGGCGCCCATGCTAACGCCCACTGCCCGGGCGACCAGGCATCTGCCACGATGGGGTGATGCCGATGCCGCGTCTGCCCCACCCCCACCTCATCGCGCTGCGCTCGGGCGTCACGGTGGCCCTGAGTTGCCTCCTCGGCCAGGCCGGGTGGGCTTCGGCGTTCCTGGGTGGGCAGGCGCAGTTCCGCCCCTACCACGTCTGGGGTGCCTGGGTGACCCTCGCGGTGTGCGTGGCCAACGCGCTGGTGTACGTGGCGCTCCGACGCTCCGCCGGGCCGGTGAACCTCACCCTCGCCGTGGCGCTGGCCGCAGCCGTGGGCATCCAGGTCGCGCTCGGTGAGACCCACCAGGTGTCGCTCCACATCTTCGTCGGGGTGCTGATCGTGATGCTGGGCACCGCCCTCACCTCGTGGACCTACCGCCACACCCTGCCGGACGCGGACGCCCCGGCGCGGGCCTGACCGGCGACGGTCACTGCGCAGGCGTGGCGGGGGTGGGGACGGCCTCGTTGGTCGCCATGCTCACGGCCGACGGCGTCGACCCGGCCGCCGCGGGTGTCGCGGTCGGAACGGGGGTTGCCGTCGGAGTGGGGGCCGTCGGTGACGGCGTGGCGGTCGGCGTGGCCGTGGCGGCGGGTGTCGGCTCGGTCGGCGTGGCGGTGGGCGCCGGCGTCGACGCATCGGACGCCCCGGTCGCAGCGTCGGAGGTCTCGGCCCTCTCGACCGTCGTCACGTTGCCCACCGTCGTGCCCTCGCCGCCGGAGAGCGCTCGGCCCGTGCTGGCCTCGACGCCCGTGATCACCCCCAGGCCCACGACGAACGCCACACCGGCGGACGCGAGCGCCCCCGCCGCCGCCCAGCGCAGCCCCGAGCGTCGGCTGGTACCGGCGGCGGTCGCTTCCGCACCCGGGGCCACGCCTGTATCCGCACCCGTTCGCTCCTCCGATCCGCCGCGTGTGGCCGTCGGGCCGATGCCGGCGGGCTCGCCGACCGCGCCATCGGGACCGGTCGGGACCAGCCCGGGCGCGACACCGTCGAGAGCGGGGGCGTCCGGGTGCACCCCGGAGCTGAGACCGGTGAACAGGACGGCGTCCGGCACATCCCCTTGGAAGTGCGCTGCCTCCATGTCGGCGTCGGTGGTGCCGGCCGGTGCGACGTCGGCGACACCCGCGTCGGGAGAGTCACCGCGGAAGCGGTCGGAGATGGAAGAAACGGAGTAGTGCGTCCGCCGGATGCCGAAGGAGTAGAGCGCGGTCGCGACGGCACCCACCACCGATCCGATGGCGGCACCGGCGAGCGTGCCCGCCGTGCCGAGGGTCGAGCCGAGGACGGAGGCGGTGACGGACGAGAGGGCACCGGCCGTGATGGCGGTGGGTGACAGCTCCAGGGTTGGGCGTGGGGAAGTGGTCGTGCTCACCGAGCAATTTTAGTTCTGGAAACCATTTACCAGCCAGCTGGTTGCTGCGACCTGGGTCTGAAGTTGCACCTTCAACCATCCGACCGCAGTGGCAGGCGGCTCGCCGGGCCACCCGCCGGCGCTCAGCCGGACCGCCTCTGGCGCCAGCGCGCCACCTCGGCGTCCACGTCGACCAGCCGCACCACCAGCTGCCGGCCGCGCTGGGGGGCGGCGTAGTACGCACGAATACGACCGTTGAGGTCCTCGCAGCGCTCGCGGGCCTCCACCTCGGTACGGGCGTCGGCGAGCGCGCTCTGGATGTCGGCCACCTCGCGGCGCAGCGCGGCCGGCCCGGTCAGCACCGGTTCGAGGTTCTCGGCGCGCATCTTGTTCTTGACCCACCAGTCGGGGTCGTCGTCAAGGTGCAGGGGCTTGCCCGCACCGGGCAGGTGATCGAACGCGCCACGTTCCATCGCTTCCCGGATCTGGCGGTCGATCCAGCTCTCGAACCCGCTCGGGCCGCTCATGGCTCACCCCGTTCGGCCCGGGCCGGGGGTCGGTCACCCCGCACGGACGCGACCATGTCGAGAGTGCGCCGAGTGGCCGCAACGTCGTGGGTGCGGAACACCGTCGCCCCCAGCCAGGCCGCCACCGCGGTCGCCGCCAGCGACCCCTCCAGCCGATCGGCCACGGGCAGGCCAAGGGTCTCCCCCACGAAGTCCTTCCGCGAGATGGCCTGGAGCACCGGGTGGCCGAGCGAGGCGATCTGTGCGGTGGCGCGCAGCACGCGCAACGAGTGGCGGGTCGTCTTGCCGAAATCCAGGGTCGGATCCACAAGCACCGCCTCGGGTGCAACGCCGGCGTCCATCGCCCGGCGCGCTCCTTCCCGCAGCCCGGTGATGACGGACGCGACGACGGCGTCCGGATCCTCGCCATAGGAGACGGCGACCGGATCCGTCCGCGGCGGCAGCCCCCCGGTGTGCGACACGACGTAACCCGCCCCGAGGTCGCCTGCGGCCGCCGCCAGATCGGGGTCGTGGCCCGCCCACGTGTCGTTCACGAGGTCGATCCCCAGATCGGCGACGGCGGCCAGCACCTCGCTGCGCCACGTGTCGACGCTGAGCACGAGATCCGGGTGTCGCTCCCTGGCCTTCGCGAGCAGGGGCTGAATGCGCCCGATCTCGGTCCGGGCGTCCACCCAGTCACCGGCCTGCCCGGCCCGGACACCCCCGACGTCCACCAGATCCGCCCCTGCAGCCACGGCGGCGTCGAGCGCTGCGAGCGATTCGTCCACCCCCTGGCTGCCGGAACTCGCCCAGAACGAGTCCGGCGTGCGGTTGAGGATCGCCATCACCGCCGGGTGAGCGGCGTCGAAACGCTGCCCCCGCAGCACGAGCACAGGCGTGCGGGGGAGGTTCACGGGCCAGACGTGCTCGGTCACGGCGCGATTGTCACTGATCGGGCAAACCTGCTTGTCCGGATGCGGCGGGGCTCGGCCGAGAGCATCGGGGCGCACTGTCAGGCGCCGGTGGTAGACATGGTGGGGTCAACCTGCCCCCACCCCATCTGTCCACAGCAACCTTTCCCCACCACAAGGAGTGACGATGAAGTACCGCTACCTGGGCAACTCCGGGCTGAAGATCACCGAGATCGTGTACGGCAACTGGCTCACCCACGGCTCGCAGGTCGAGAACGAGGCGGCGACGGCGTGCGTCCGGGCCGCGCTGGACGCCGGCATCACGAGCTTCGACACCGCCGACGTCTACGCCAACACCGTCGCCGAGGAGGTGCTCGGCGAGGCGCTCAAGGGCGAGCGCCGGGCGTCGCTGGAGATCTTCACGAAGGTCTACTGGCCGACCGGGCCGAAGGGGCCGAACGACTGCGGCCTGTCCCGCAAGCACATCATGGAGTCCATCGACGGCTCGCTGCAGCGGCTGCAGACCGACTACGTCGACCTCTACCAGGCGCATCGGTTCGACACCGAGACGCCGCTGGAGGAAACCATGCAGGCGTTCGCGGACGTCGTGCGCGCCGGCAAGGCGCTCTACATCGGCGTCAGCGAGTGGACGGCCGACCAGATCCGCGCCGGTCACGAGCTGGCCCGCGACCTCGGCATCCAGCTCATCAGCAGCCAGCCGCAGTACTCGATGCTGTGGCGCGTCATCGAGTCCGAGGTCGTGCCCACCTGCGAGGAGCTGGGGGTGAGCCAGATCGTGTGGTCGCCCATCGCGCAGGGGGTGCTCACCGGCAAGTACGTGCCGGGCGAGGATCTGCCGGAGGGCTCGCGCGCCACCGACACCAAGGGCGGCGCCGACATGATCAAGCGGTTCATGAACGACGACGTGCTCGGCCGGGTGCAGAAACTCAAGCCGATCGCCGAGGGGCTCGACCTCTCCATGGCGCAGCTGGCCGTGGCCTGGGTGCTGCAGAACAAGAACCTCGCCGCAGCGATCATCGGCGCCTCCCGGCCCGAGCAGGTCACCGAGAACGTCAAGGCCTCCGGCGTCGAGATCCCCGCCGACGCCATGCGGGCGATCGACGAGGCGCTCGGCGACGTGGTCGTGTCCGACCCGGCGATGACGGCGCAGAACGGTCCGCAGAAGCGCCCGGTGTGAGCCCGGCCTGACGGCCTGACGCCGCACCCGGACGCCCGGCTCGGCGACCCGCCCGCGGGTCGCCGGGCGGGGCGTCACCGCGTGGTGCGCTTCTCCGATGAGCGGGGGTTCTCGCCCTTGAGCAGCCGCCCGGTGACGCGCTGGCCGAGCTGCTCGAGCGCGAGGCGTCCGACCATCTGCTGGTTGGTGGTCACGCGCTCGGTGCGGCCGGTGCCGAGGAACGAGATGGCCCAGTGCAGCAGGGTGGTCACGCGGCCCTTGAAGCCCGCGATGTAGAACAGGTGCAGGATCAACCACATGACCCAGGCGATGAAGCCGGTCAGCTCGATGCGGCCGATCTTCACGACCGCCTCGTACTTGGCGATCGTCGCCATGGATCCCTTGTCGTGGTACTTGAACGGTTCGCCGTCCGGCGTCCCGGCCACCTGGTTGGCGATGCGGCGGGCGGCGTACTGCCCCTCCTGGATCGCGCCCTGGGCGACGCCCGGGACGCCGGGCACGGAGGCGAGGTCGCCGATCACCATCACGTCGGGGTGCCCGGGCAGGGTCAGGTCGGGCTGGACGACGACGCGGCCCGAGCGGTCGACCTCCGCGCCGGCCTGCTCGGCGATGGTCCGTCCGATGGCGTTGCCCTGGACGCCGGCGGCCCAGACCTTCGCAGCGGCCGGAATGGTGACCGGCGCGCCGTCCTTCGGCTGGTAGGTGACGGACGTCGAATCGACGCCGGTCACGATGGCGTTGAGGATGACCTCGACGCCCGCCTCCTCCAACGACTTCTGCGTCTTGGCGCCCAGCGAGGGCCCGAAGGGCGGCAACACCTGCGGCGCGCCGTCGATGAGGACGACCCGCGCCTCGCGCGGATCGATGCGCCGGAACTGGCCGACGAGCGTGCGGGAGGCCAGCTCGCGGATCTGACCCGCCATCTCGACGCCGGTGGGCCCGGCACCGACGACCACGAAGGTCAGCAGCATGCGACGCTGCTCGGGGTCGGTGGCCTGCTCGGCGTGTTCGAACGCCCAGAAGATGCGGGCGCGGAGCTCGAGGGCGTCGTCGATCGTCTTCATGCCGGGCGCGAACGTGGCGAACTGGTCGTTGCCGAAGTACGACTGCCCGGCGCCGGCGGCGACGATCAGCGAGTCGTACGTGAGCGTGCCGGGCGCGTCGTGGAAGCGGTAGTGGACGACCTTGTTCGCGACGTCGACGTCGGTCACCAGACCGGTCACGGTGCGCACGTTCTTCTGCCGCTTGAGGATCTCGCGGGTCGAGGGCGCGATGGCACCCTCGGACAGGATGCCGGTCGCCACCTGGTAGAGCAGGGGCTGGAACAGGTGCTCGGGGCTCTTGGAGATGATGGTGACGTCGACGTCCGCCGAACGGAGCGCCTTGGCGGTGAAGAGACCACCGAAGCCGGAGCCGATGATGACGACGTGGTGCTTGGGCATGTCGGGAAACCCCTTCTGGTGTCGGACCGCTCCCATTGTGCGTGACCGGGCGGGCGAAGGCCACCGGTTGCCAACCCGTGGTCGGCCCGGCGAGCATGGGGGCGTGGCCTGCCGTCGACCTCGCGGGGCGTCTGTGAAGATTCGTGCAACCCGCGGCGCACCCGCGCCGTCCTTGTGTGCATGACAACCAGCACCACGACGCGCGAGGAGGAGTTCTCCGCGTTCGTCGCGACCCATGGCGGGTCGCTGCGCCACGTCGCCCACCTGCTGACCGGCAGCCGCGACGGGGCTGATGACCTGCTCCAGGACGCACTCCTGCGCACCTGGCTGCACTGGCGGCGTGTGGAGCCACAGACCGCCTGGGCCTACACGCGCCGCATCATGGTCAATCTCGCGACGGACCGTTGGCGCCGCAAGCGCTACGAAACGGTGAGCGCCGATCTCGGCGACTGGCAACCCGATGCGCACGCCGCCGCCGCGTTCTCGGCCACCGAGGATCGCGACTTCATCGTCGACCAACTCTCCCACCTGAGCGCCCGCGAACGCGCGATCGTCGTGTTGCGCTACTACGCGGATCTCTCCGAAGCCGAGGTCGCCGAGCACGTCGGCGTGAGCGTCGGCACCGTCAAGTCCACCTGTTCCCGCGCGCTCAGCCGGCTCCGCAGCCGGAACGACGCCGCCGAAGCCACCAGGAGCAAGTCATGAGCCCCATCAACGAGAACGAACTTCGCAACGAGCTGTGGTACGCCCACGACGGAGCCGAACCCGACACCGACCGTCTCACCGCCAGCGTCCTCCAGCGCGGTCGGACCGTGCGCCGCAACCGCACGATCGCGGGCGGCCTGGCCGCCGTCGTCCTGCTGGGCGGTGCCACCTTCGGCATCGGCTCCCTGCTGGAGAACACCACCCAGCGCGGCGTCCCGGTCAGCGAGGTCTCGCCGACGCCCACGGCGACGACGACGGCATCGCCCTCGCCCACCCCGAGCACGTCGCCCGGGACGACGCCGACCCCGGGGTCGCCGACGTCCGCCACGACGCCGGCCGGCGACCAGACGCCGCCCGCCGACCCGCCCGCATCGGCCACCCCCGCCTGGCCGGACTACACGGACAACGGCATCTTCCCCGCCGACTTCGGTGACCTCGGGGGGTTCCGTCTGCTCCACGAGGGCACCCCGGCAACGGACGAGGTGACGGCATGGGAGGAGGAGTCGCCCGTGGTGCGGTTCTGCGACCAGGCGCCGGGCGCCCTCGTCGAGGTCGAGGCGGGCCGCCACATCCAGGCCCGCGGCCCCGCGGGGATGGGTTGGGACGAGTCCGTCCTGGTGTTCCGCACCGAGCAGGCGGCCATCGACTTCCTGGACCAGGTGCGATCGTATGAGTACTCCGACGAGGCGTGCAGCCGCGATGAGCAGACGCCGGGGTGGCGCGACCAGTGGGCACTCGCCGAGCTGAACGATCTCGGCGACGACGCGATCGGCCTCAGCTGGTGGACGCAGGCGGAGGTCGACGGTACGTGGGCGGACGCCCCGGGCGGGTCGCTGAGCGTCAGCGTCCGTCAGGGCCGCGCCGTCTACACGGGGCTGACTTTCGGTGAATACGTGGGTGACCCGCTGGACGCCGACGCCCTCGCCGAGCTCCAGCCGTTCTTCGACGACGCGCTCGCGCAGGACTGCCCCTGGCCCGGCGGTTGCTGATCCGGTGTCAGGCCCGCGCGGCCAGGTAGGCGTCCAGCGACTCGGTCTGGATCGCCCGGGCGAGGTCGGCCATGCCGGCCTCGTCCATCACCACGATGGACTGGCCGTCGGCCGACGTCCCCAGCCCGGAGACCGGGGCCTGCAGGCTGACGATGTCGGTCGCCCCGCCCAACCGCAGGCTCATGGCCGTGGCGAGCAGCTCGGAGTTCGTCAGCCCGGCATCCACGGTGACGTACTGCCCCAGCAGCCCCGCCACGTCGTTGAAGCGGCTCGGGTTGGCCAACGTCCCGGAGGAGAACAACTGGTCGAGCGCGGCGGTGACCACGGCGCGCTGCCGGGCCGCCCGATCCAGGTCGCCGTGGGGCAGCTCGTAGCGCTGCCGGACGTAGGCCAAGGCCTCGTCCCCGCGGAGGGTGATGGGGCCGGCGGGCCAGGAGTACCCCCGTGACGACGACGCGATGGTGTTGTCCACCGTCACCCCACCGAGCGCTTCGGTCAGGCCCGCAAATCCGTCGAAGTCGATCATCACGACATGGTCGGTCCGGACGCCGACCAGCCCCTCCACGGTGCGGACGGCCAGCGCCCCGCCCCCGTGCGCGAAGGCAGCGTTGATCTTGGCCTCGCCATACCCCGGGATGTCGACCCACAGGTCGCGGGGAAACGAGATGAGGTACAACCGGTCCCGCGCCGGCGTCAGGTGGGCCAGCATCAACACGTCGCTGCGGCCCCGCTCGTCCTCGTTGCGGGCATCGCTGCCGATGAGCAGGTAGGTGAGCGACCCGGGTTCGGACGCGTCGGGCGCCGGGCGGGGCGGGTCGGCGGCATCGGCTGCCCCGGCCGGGGCCGCCGCGCCCCCCGCGTCCGCCAGGGGCAACAGCTCGGGATTGCGCGAGATGGCGCTGACCGAGGCCCAGGTGCGCCACGCGTAGAACCCGCCCAGCACCAGGCCGAGGCCGAGCAGACCGCAGATCAAGGCCACGGCCCACCGGCGGCGGCGCTTTTCGGGCGCACCAAAACGACGCGCAACAGACGTATTCATGTCATTCCCCCCGCGCTGTTCAATCAGCGCATGCACACGGCCCCGTCCGGGCGATGACTGAACACTACGCCGCGCGGAGGGGGGCGAAAAGGCCCCCCAGAGGGGACACGAGAAATGCCGCGTGGGACTAATTCACCATCGCCCGCAACGCGTCCGAACAGGCAAATTCCCCACATTCGATGAATGTGGGGAATCAGCGAGCGGTGTCGGCCACCGCGGGCCCGGGGTCAGTAGCCGATGGAGGCGAGGTAGCGACGGGAGTCGGCGATGCAGTCGTACGGGTCGCGGCCGTAGGTGTCGTCCTGCTCGATGAAGAAGTACTCCGCGCCGGCGGCCTCGGCAGCCGGCAACAGCTCGGGCCAGTTCATGTTGCCCTGGCCCACCTCGGCGAACTGCACGATGTCGTTGAACGCGCTCTGCCAGCCGGCGAAGTCCCCGGCGCTCAAGAACTCCATCGCCGAGGCCGGCACGGGGGTGACCCGGAAATCCTTCACGTGGATGATCTTGCACACCCCGGAGTAGCGCTTGAGCATGTCCAACGGGGCCATGCCGCCGCGCTGCACCCAGTGCAGGTCCACCTCGAAGTTCAACGCAGGCGCCACCCGACGCACGAGGTCGAACAGCAGCTCGCCGTCGAACCGGGTCAGGTCGACGTGGTGGTTGTGGTAGCACAGGGTGATGCCGTCGGCGGCCAGCCGCTCGGCGGCGCTCTGGCACTCGGCGGCCCAGGCCTCCGCGGCGTCCTTGGCCATCATGGCCTCGAACGGCATCATGCCGATGCGCACGAACCGCGTCTCGAGCCGGCCGCAATCGTCGACGATCTTGGCGTAGCTCTCCTCGAGGTTGTCGCCGGTCGCCACGCGACCCGGCTTGAGCGCGACCGACAGGGCACCCACGTCGATGCCGAGCTCGCGGACGCCGCGCTCCAGATCGGCGGTGGTGGCGGCGTCCATCGGAATCTGGGAGACCTCGACCGCCGTGAGGTCCATCGCGACAATGCGTTGCAGCACCGCGAACATCCCCTCATCCGCGACCTGCTGCTTGAGCATCATCATCATCACGCCCAGGGTGGCCATGGTTCAGCTCCTCGTCTCGAAGGTGCCCTCGGCGGTGATCCGCGCGTTGAGCTCGCTCAGGTACGTGTCCTCGTCGAAGTTCTCGATCGAGACCTCACGGCCCAGCCAGCTCGACAGGTGGATCGCGTTCGCGAGACGGACGCCGTGGATGCCGTCCGCGCCGGGCGCGAGCAGTTCCTCCTCGCCCCGCACGGCCGCGGCGAAGTTCCGCAACACCTCCGCGTGCTGGGCGCCCCAGACCGAGCCGTAGTCCTTCGTCTCGGTGGTCATCAGCTCGGCGCGGTCGAGCTGCCCGGTGAACAGCCGGCGAACGGCGTCCACGTCCATGCTCGCCGAGAGCTCCTTCTCGTCCTGGACGAGGCGGGTGATCGTCACCGTGTTCGAGTCGTCGACGACGACCTTGCCCCGGTCGCACAGGATCTCGAGGCGGTCGGTGCCTGGCAGGTCGTGCACGCAGGTGATGAACGAGCCGGTGGCCCCCTCACCGAAGTCGACCAGGGCGTTGACCTCGTCCTCCACGGCGATGTCCCGCCGGAAGCCGTAGCCAACCTTGGCGAACACCGACCTCGGCACCCCGCACACCCACTGCCACAGGTCGAGCTGGTGGGGTGCCTGGTTCACCAGGACGCCGCCACCCTCGCCACCCCACGTGGCGCGCCACGCGGACTGGGCGTAGTAGGGCTGCGGGCGCCACCAGGTCGTGATGGTCCAGCTCGTGTGCCGCAGCTTGCCCAGCTCACCGGAGCTGATGAGCTCGCGCAGGTCCTGGTAGAGCGGGTTGGTGCGCTGGTTGAAGAAGACCCCGAACTGCAGGTCGGGCTTGCTGGCGGCGAAATCGATGAGTTCGCGCGCCTGCTTGGTGTAGACGCCGACCGGCTTCTCCACCAAGGCGTGGACGCCGTGCTCCAACGCATGGATGCCCATCTCGGGGTGGAGGTAGTGCGGCACCGTGGTGACCACGGCGTCCACCTCGCCGGAGGCGACCATCTCGGTGTAGTCGGTGAAGAACGGCACCCCCAGGTCGTCTGCCGCCTGCTTCTTCTCGGGCAAGATGTCGCAGATCGCGCCGATCGTCATGGTGGGCACCTTGCCCTCGCTGATGAGCTTGGCGTACATGCCGCCCTCGGCTCCCAGCCCGATGATGCCCAGTCGCACCGTGTCACCCATGCCCGCTCCTTTGCTCGTGGTTCGGTGTCCACCCTAGTGCGTCACGACAGCGCCCGGAGGGGGCTCGGCGGCGATTGACCGCCAGTTGTCTCGGGGACCCGGACGCGGGGTCCACCGAACTGTCGGAGCCGGGTGCGAGGATCGGCCCATGATCGATCACGCTAGCGTCCTGGCCGACGAGTCGGCCCGCTTCGCCGCCGTTGTGGCCGAGTCCGATCCGGACTCCCCCGTCCCCACGTGCCCCGGTTGGACCGTTGACGACCTGCTGTGGCACCTCACCGACGTGCACGGCTTCTGGACGCGCATCCTGACGACGGGCGCCCAGAGCGACGCCGACGTCGAAGCGGCGGAGGCGGCCGGCCCCGCGCGGCCGGAGGACCGCGCCGCGCTGCTGGACCTGTTCGCCGCCGAGACCAACGCCCTGGCCGAGGCGCTGGCGGGCCGGGCGGACGACGAACCCGCTTGGTTCTGGCTCGGGAGCGACCAGAGCGTCGGCGCGACGCGCCGCATGCAGGCGTTCGAGGCGACGATGCACCGCGTGGACGCCGAGGTGGCCGCCGGGCTCGACCCCACCCGCATCGGTGTCGAGGTCGCCCTCGGTGCGATCCGGCACGCCTTCGACGTCATGTGGGCGTGGTGGGGCACGCTCCCCGGTTTCACCTTCACCCCGGTCGCGAAACCGGTCGCCCTGGTGGCGACGGACGCCGACGCCACGCTGGTCGTCCAAGGTGGCCGCTGGCGCGGCACGGGTGAGTCGGGCAAGGAATACGACGAGCCGGGCGTTCTGCTCATGGCCGAGCGGGACGCCGCGGCGCCGGCCGCGTCGGCCACCGGCACGGCCGAACAGCTGGCGCTGTGGCTGTGGGGCCGCGGGCCGGAGCCGGCGACCGAGGGCGATGAGGCGTCCCTCACGGCGCTCCGCCAAGTGCAGGAGGCCGGGATGCAGTGACCGCGCAGGCGCCAGTCGCGCAGCGCCGGCGTGCGTCAGAAGCCGGAGACCTCGTAAGTGCGCTTGAGCATCTCGAGGCTCTTCATGGCCTCGGCCGGCCCGATCCAGAAGGGTTCCGGATCGTCGACGCGGGTGTAGAAGTCGCGGATCAGGAGTTCGTGCGAGACGCCCCAGTACGAGCGCCCCCCGGAATTGGCACGACGCTCGTCGAAGGTCTCGACGCGGCCGTCCGCCCAGGTGACGGTCAGGCCGTTGCGCAGACTCACGTAGGCGTTCTCGCAGTCGAGCTCGATCTCGACGGCCCGGTGCTGGGGCGCGGTGAGGGTGGCGTACACCGAACTCTGGACGCCGCTCGCGTGGGTGAACAGCATCTCGGCGGTGTCCTCCACCTCGATGACGTCGCCGAACTTGTTCTGCGCCACGTGTCCCTTGACGTCGACCACGTCGCCGAGGAACCACTGCACGAGGTCGAGAGTGTGGATGGCCTGGTTGATGAGGAGGCCACCGCCTGCCCGGGCGCGGCTGCCGCGCCACGGTTTGGCGGCGTAGTAGTCGGCGGTGCGCGTCCACACCACCGACGCGTACGCCCCCCGGACGGCGCCGAGCGCGCCCGAGTCGAGCAACCGGCGCAGCTCCTGACTGCTCACGTTGTAGCGGTTCTGGAAGCAGATGCCGATCTTCGCCCGCGCGCCCGGGGCGGCGTCGACGAGGCGCTGAGCATCGGCCAGCGACGCGGCGATCGGCTTCTCCTGCACCACGTGGACGCCCAGCGCCAGCGCCGCCAGCGAGGCGGACACGTGCTGATCGTGCGGCGTGGTGACGTGCACGACGTCGGGGTCGACGGCATTCACGAGCGCATCGACGGTGTCGAAGGCGGGGACGCCGAGGTCACGCTCGGCAGCCTCGCGTCGTGCCGGATCGGTGTCGACCATCCCCACGAGCTCGACCCCGGCGATGGCGTCGATGGCTTCACGATGAACGGTGGCGACGTCGCCCCAGCCGATGATGGCGGCCCTGCTCACTGGCATGCCCCCACCGTACTCGTCCCTCACCCGTCGCACCCGGCGGACGTGACCGCACGCCGCCACCCTGCCCGTGTCACCGCCACCCTGCCCCTGCCCACGCCCCCCTGCTCGATTCGCACCGCCCTGCCGTTGCGCCGCTAGGGGGGCGGTCCCAACGGCAGGGAGGCGGTCCCAACGGCAGGGAGGCTGGCCCGGCAGCGCTGCGCAGACAGGCTGGTGGGCCGAGAATCCGGCTCTTCACGAAAGAGAGTGGATGAGGGGTCGGAATCCGCCTGCTTCGAGGAGTGATCTGAGCCGGTAGTTGACGAGGTTGCGGAAGCCGAGCGCGATGCCGCGGAGGTGTTCGAGCCGGCCGTTGATGGCTTCGGTGGGTCCGTTGCTGGAGCCGGGGTGGTCGAACCACGCCAGGATGTCGTCGCGTCGCTTTTCGAGTGTCCTGCCGAGTTGCGCGAGCTCTTCCAGCCCGGCCGGGACAGCGGTCTTGATCCGGTCGATCACCGAGGTGAGCAGCTTCTTCCCGACGTCGGCGTCGGGGTGTCGGTAGGCGTCGATGATGTCTTGGTAGGTCAGCCAGGTGACCTCGAGGGGGACTGCTTCATCGATGGCCCACAGTGCTGACAGGCGGGCCTTCTGCTTGTCGGTGAGTAGCGCCCGGCCGGTGCGCAGGGTACGTCGGGCCTTGTAGAGCGGATCATCGGCTCGGCCGCGGCCGCCGGTGAGTTCACGTTGGACGCGTTGTCGGGTGGCGTTCAGCTTGTCGCCGGCCAACGCGACCACGTGGAAGGGGTCCATCACGGCGGTGGCGTCGGGGACGGCTTCGGCGGCGGCGGTCTTGAAGCCGGTGAAGCCGTCCATCGCCACGATGGCGACCCGGGCCCGGAACTGGTCGGTCTGAGCCTCCAGCCAGGTCTTGAACGCCTTCTTCGAGCGACCCTCGACCAGGTCCAGCAGCCGGGCGGGGCCGGTGTCGTCCCGGATCGGGGTGAGGTCGATGATCACGGTCACGTACTTGTCGCCCTTGCGGGTGTGTCGCCAGTTGGGTCGGGCTGTGGCGCCCTGCCACGGTTACCCGTGGTGGGTTTCCACAGCCCGCCCGCCGAACCCGGCGTGCGACTTTCACCGCACCGGGCTCTCCACGTGAGGGGGTCGGTCAGCTTGTGACGGTCGATGGGGTCCACGGGGTCGGGATCTGGTAGCCGCGGTAGCGGTACCGGACGATGGGGACGCTGGCTGCGCCCTTGAACCTGACCCCGTCGTGGGCGAGCCGCCAACTGCCCGGCAGACAGTACCTGCGCCGGAGCTCTGGCCATCCGATACGACGGTGCTTCTTCCGTAGCCACGACGTGATCCGTTCCCACGTGTAGGAATCGACCGCGTTGAAGGCTCGTTTGGCCACGCGTGCCGGAAGTAGTTCGCCCACCCACGCAACACTCGACCCAGGTAGGCCATCAGGTAGCCCGGGTCGCGGTGCAGGGTTGCTCTGTACGTCATGGCCTTCACCCGTGCCTTGATCGAGGCGATCGCCTTCGTCGACGGCTTGGTGTACACAAACGACTTGTGGCTCCCGCGTTTCCGCATCCGTCGGATGTGGAAGCCGAGGAAGTCGAACCCGTCGTCGATGTGGACCACTCGGGTCTTGTCCGGCGACAGTCGCAGCCCCATCGGGGCCAACACGACTGCCACCTCCTCGCGCAACTGATCGGCATCAGCCCGTTCGCCTTTGACCACGATCACGAAGTCGTCGGCGTACCGGATGAGCCGGTAGGTCGCCTCGCCGTGATAGCGGCGCCGGTTCCGCTGGTTCGCCGTTCCCATCTCCTGGGTCCAGCGCCGTGCGAACTCGTCGTCCAACACGGACAAAGCGATGTTGGCCAGCAACGGAGACAAGATTCCGCCCTGCGGGGTGCCGGTCACCGTTCCCTCGGTGGTACCCACCGTGGTGAGCACCCCCGCCTTCAGGAACGCCTTCACCAACGCCAGCACACGCTTGTCCGAAACCCTCGCTCGCAGGCGGTCCATCAACGCGGTGTGGTCGATCATGTCGAAACACGCCTCAATGTCGGCCTCCAACACCCACTCATACCGTTTGCTGGTGAAGTGGTGGATCTCGGCGATCGCGTCAGCAGCGCGCCGGTTGGGGCGGAACCCGTACGAGCACGGTTGGAAGTCCGCCTCGAAAATAGGTTCCAGTACCAGCTTCAAGGCGGCCTGCACCACCCGGTCGGTGACGGTGGGGATGCCCAACTTGCGCAGCTTGCCGCTGGCCTTCGGGATCATCACCTGCCGCACCGGCACCGGCTGGAAGGTCCGGGACTTCAACTCGTCCCGTACCTGCCGCAGGAACGCCTCGACCCCCATCCCGGAGGTAACGTGGGCCACCGTGGCCCGGTCCACCCCCGGTGTCCGTGCCCCCTTGTTCCCAGCGACGCGTTCCCACGCCATCGTCAGAAACGCCGGGTCACAGACCAGGTTGTACAGATCATCAAACCGGCGGCCGCGATCCGCGGCCGCCCAACCATGCAGTTTGGTCTGCATCCTCCGTACCGCCAGAAAGGCGCGAGCATCGCTCGGCCACCCAGTGGCACCGGTATTCACCGGTGCGTCTTCGGACATCACAGTTCCTTCCTGCTTCCTCTCGCTGCCGCCCTTTCCCATGCGGTCGGCTTTCCCGACCTCGGAGTACTACGACGGCTCCGCCCCCACCCACACCCTTCGGCCGGCAACGCGCCTATCCCCACCAAGGTGGTGGGGAACGGAGTGCGGAGGGTTCCCACGTTCACTGCTGTTCGGTTGACGGGCGAGGCGCCCGGCTTTGCCCCTGCGGCATCGTCGTGGCTACGCCGTAGACCTTCACCACGACCTGCCGGACCCGACACATTCACCGTTCCGACAGTTCCCCACCCCGACGGCCGTCTGGCTGACGACCCCCACGGCGGTTACGCACCGCACTCCAGCCCGCATCCACCGGGTTCGAGCTGGTCGACGATCAAGAGGCTTTACGACACCGGTTCCTCTCGTACACCTTCCCGTCTTGCTCACCAGACCCGGCCCATCCGGTAGTGCTGGACCGTCCTGACTTTGTCGCGGCTGCTCCCACCCAACCCCGGCGTTCCCCGAAGTCAGGCTGCCGCCAGCTTCACCCCACTGCTACGACAGCGGGGCGATGCAGGTCTCTCACCTCCATCCGAAACAACAGCGCCTCGTGGCGCACAGCGTGCTCGTCGACGCCGACGACCTCGACGCCGTCGAGCCGTCCCGGGTGGTCGATGAGGAGCTGGGTCCCGACGTCGGTCACGGCCATGTGGGCGGTGTCCCAGCTGATGCCCAGCACGGCGGCGACACCGCTGATCGGGGTGTGATCGAGCACGACTTGGCACAGGGCCCACCAGTCCGCGGCCCTGGTCAGCTTCGACCGCGGTCGGGCCACCGTCTTCAGCGAATGCCGCCACACCCGCCCACACCCATCGCAGCGGAACCGGGGCACCCGGACCGACAGCCACGTCGGCCGTCGGCCCACGGGCAGGTGGGTGAACCGGCGTAGCACCTGGTCGTGCACCCGGCCCCCAGCGCCGCAGCGGGGACATCGGTCATCGACGGTGACGAGCGAGCAGAACAGGATCGCCTTGTCCGGCCAGATCTGCTGGGCGTCGACCCGCAGCCCGAGGGCGTCAACCCGAGCGAAGGTGGTCAGATCCGGGCTGGTGACCGGCGGGCAGGCGGGCGTCGTTGAGGTAGCGTCAGACATGGGCCTTGTTGTTGCTGGATGGGATTCGACACCCACATCCTCGCGGCGACAAGGCTCCTCAACGCTCAGCCCGCGCCGTCACCCACCCACCCTCGATTGGGAAGAGCCAGCAAAGATCACTGCTGGTCTTTCGCGAACCAGGCCGCAACTTTTTTTGCGAACTCAGCCTCCATCTTCAACCGTCGGTTCTCCGAGCGGAGCCGTTCCAGCTCGGCCCGCTCGTCCTCGTTCAACGGCCGGACCGGTTCACCATCTTGCGCGTCTCGCGCCTTCTTCACCCATTTCCCCAAGGTCATCTCATGCACGCCGATACTGCGCGCCACATCGGCGACCGAGCGCCCGTCATTGATCACGAACTCTACCGCCGAGGCTTTGTACTCCTCCGTGAACGCCCTCCGTGTCGATCCCATCGTCGGTTCCTCCCAAGTTCAGGAACCCGCGGAATATGCCCCACCCTCCACCAAAGCGGGAACGGTCCAGAGCAAAGGCGGTCGCCCACCCGCGTTCGACCCCAGCGCCTACAAGGACCGCCACGCTGTCGAATGTGGCATCAACAAGCTCAAACACCACCGCGCATTCGCCACCCGCTACGACAAACTCGCCGTCCGCTTCACCGCCACCACCCACATCACCGTGATCAACGGATGGCTCAAACGACTTTCGTAACAGGCTCTAGGTGTACCCGGCCAGGACGTTGGTGGCAGTTCGGGGGTGTTGACGTGAGGGGAACCTCCGGGTGGGGTGTGGCTTGTCGAAGGCCCACATCCACCACGGAGGTTCCATGTCCCACGGTAGTGCCCGGTTGACCGTTCACGGTCGGCTGCTGATCGTGCAACGTCATCAGGCCGGCTGGCCCCAGTCCCAGATCGCCGCGGCGATGGGGGTGTCCCGCAAGTGCGTGCGCACGTGGCTGGACCGGTACGCAGCCGAGGGGCTGGCAGGCCTGGAGACCCGCTCTTCGAAACCACACACGACTCCCACCAAGACCAGTCCGGCTCTTGAGGAGCGCGTGCTGGCCGCGCGGGCCACCCACCGAGCTGGGCCCGATGTCCTGACCACGATCGTCGGCGTGCCGGCCCGCACGATCTCCCGGATCCTGCGCCGCCACCAGGTCGCCTACCTGCGTGAGTGTGACCCGATCACCGGGTCGGTGATCCGCTCGTCGAAGCAGACCGCAGTCCGTTACGAACGTGACCATCCCGGCGAACTGGTCCACATGGACGTGAAGAAGATGGGTCGGATCCCCGACGGCGGCGGGTGGCGGGTCCACGGTCGCGGGAATGTCGCTCGGGACCGGATCAACGGGCCCGGGTTCGACTACGTCCATTCCTTGGTCGATGACCACTCCAGGCTCGCCTACAGCGAGGTCCTGACCGACGAGAAAGGCACCACCTGCGCCGCCTTCCTGCAGCGGGCGATCGGCTACTTCGCCGCACACGGCATCACCCGGATCGAACGCCTCATGACCGACAACGCATGGGCCTACCGCTACTCACTACGCGGGCTATGCGCCGAACACGGCATCCGGCAGAAGTTCATCAAACCCCACTGCCCTTGGCAGAACGGCAAGGTCGAGCGGCTCAACCGGACCCTGGCCACCGAATGGGCATACCGCCGCACCTACACCAGCAACCAAGAGCGCACCGCAGCCCTTGCGCCCTGGCTCGAGCACTACAACACTGCACGAGGCCACAGCGCACTCGGAGGGAAGCCCCCGATCAGCCGACTGCTACCAACCTGATGGCCGGGTACATCTAGGCGACTTGGACTCGTTCATCCCCGATGAGGTACTCGATGGACAGGGCGAGCCTGAGGGAAACTTGATCTCCTGCAGGCATCACGTCTAGCCTCGTGCTTTCATGACGGTGGGTGGACTGCAGTGGCCTGGGATGGCGAAAGTGCCCCTGACTTGGGATGATGTGTTTTGCGAAGCACAATCATTCAACAAGCGAGGAGCACCTTCGAGGTGAAGAGTACCGGCTCGTATCCCAGGGTTCATGTCGATACCGCGAAGGTGACCGCGGTCGGCCAGGCTGGCGGGATCCTGCTGACCGAAACCATCCGCGCGGCCGGCCTGGACCGGGCCCTGTCGGAGGCGCTTTCCCGGTGGCGGAAACCGTTGGCGGTCCACGACCCAGGCAAGATCATCTGCGATCTGGCGATGTCGCTGGTGCTCGGCGGTGAAGCGTTGAGCGACCTCGCCACCCTGCGCGCTGAACCAGGGGTCTACGGCCCGGTGGCGTCGGATCCGACCGTGTCGCGGCTCATCGCGGCCCTGGCCGAGGACGCGGACAAGGCCATCAAGGCGATCGCCGGAGCCAGGCAGCAGGCCCGCGCCAGGGTCTGGGCCCTGGCCGGTGAGCATGCCCCCGACCACGAGTCGACTGCCGAGGATCCGGTGGTGATCGATCTCGACGCGTCGCTGATCACCGCCCACTCGGAGAAGCAGCGCGCGGCTGCGACGTTCAAGCGAGGCTTCGGGTTCCACCCGTTGCTGGCGTTCGCCGACCACGGGACGGACGGCACCGGCGAAGCCCTGGAGGTCCACCTACGCCCCGGGAACGCCGGTTCGAACACCGCCGCCGATCACATCACCGTCACCAAACAAGCTCTCGCGCAGCTCCCCGACCGGAACCCGCGGCCCGGACGCCGCGTGCTGATCCGCGCGGACGGGGCCGGCGGCACGAAGGAGTTCACCAAGTGGCTGACCGGGCGCAGGGTGGCGTACTCGGTCGGGTTCACCCTCCCCATGGACACCCCCGACTTCTACCACCTGGTCCCTGAGTGGGTTTGGGTGCCGGCCCTCAACAGCGATGGCGAGGCTCGCGAGGGGGCCGATCTTGCTGACTTCACCGGACTGCTGGATCTCGACGGTTGGCCTGCCGGGATGCGGGTGATCGTCCGCCGCGAACGGCCCCACCCCGGCGCTCAGCTGCGGTTCGACGACGTCGACGGCTACCGGCTCACCGCCTTCGCGACCAACACCACCCTCGGCACCCGGCAGCAGCTGGAGCTCAGGCATCGTCGCCGCGCCCGCTGCGAAGACCGGATCCGGATCGCGAAAGACACAGGCCTGGCCAACCTCCCGTTGCACGGGTTCGACCAGAAT
Organism: Propioniciclava soli; assembly: GCF_038502305.1. NCBI lineage: Bacteria > Bacillati > Actinomycetota > Actinomycetes > Propionibacteriales > Propionibacteriaceae > Propioniciclava > Propioniciclava soli. The sequence continues at coordinate 169,240 of NZ_CP115965.1, read as the reverse complement.
CGGATCTGGTGCCAGATCGTCGCCCTGGCCTCCGAGTTGCAGGCCTGGAGCGCGATGCTACGACAAGCGAGTCACCTCGGTCTCCACCGGCCGCGGACAGCGCAGTGTCAACGAGCAGCTCACCCGCGAACGTATCCTGGATGTCGCCGACCTACAGGGGATGCCGAAGGGTCGTGCCGTCGTGCTGGCCTCCGGTACTCGTCCCACGCTCATCACGACGCAGCCGTGGATGAACGGCCCGCACGCCGCAGCCGTCAAGGCGTCGATCGCCGCTCATGACCCGAGTGCCACGACGACGCTCGATGACGCACAGCGGGAGCTCGTCGACGTCGGCCGGAACCTCGCGGCCCTGGACGATCCGGTGCGGTCATGAGCGGGCTCGGCGAGTGGGACACCGACGCCCCCATTTACGACGTTGAGGCCACTTCGATGGCTGACGTCGACGAAGAGACCGACGAGCCCTTGGGCGCACCCGACATCGTCGGAGAGAGGGTTGCCGCCGAGATTGATGGCCTCGATCTGGCCGCGATCGCCGGCGGCCTCGTTGCTGCAACCGTGACCAGCGAGATCCACCGCCAGGTGAAGCGCGAAGTCGCTCCTATCGTCACCGAAGCAGTGAAAGGTGTTCTGACACCGGAGCGCCTCGACGCGCTGCGCCAAGTCGCCGCCGCTGCTGCGGAAGCCGAACTCAGCCCTCCGGGCGAGCCTGAGGTCGTCGAGGACGACGTGCCGACCCTCTACTACGGGTCGGTCGACGAGTTCGTACGCGAGTTCATCTGCCCGGTCTTTCGTCGCAACGTCGGTGAGGAAGGCCGCGCGGATTATCGCTGGTCAGCACGCTGGTGGGAATCCGCCGAAGCGATCACGCGCCTCGAGGCGCTATGGCGGGCCTGGGAGCACCTGCGCATGGATCCGTCCACGGGAATCTCGGTGTGGCTGCGCGATCACGCAGACCACCATCTCGGAGTCCTGATGAGCGCGACGGGACCGTGGGCGCGGTCTAAGGACACCGCCGGGCCGCACGAGCCCTTACCCTACGAGGCTCCGCCAGCCGGTCTCTTCCCAGACGTCCGAGACGCCTGATCTCGATGGCGGCCTACCCCGTTCGGGGAAGGCACGCGGGCTGCCGGCGGGCAGTTGACTGCCCATCTGAGGGTACTAAAGTTCCCAGATTTCCAGCTCAACAACGAGCCGTCGTAGGTTCGTGTAGGTTCGGAGAAACCCCTAGATGAAAGGTTCATCATCATGAAGATCAAGAAGTTCGCCATCCCCCTGGCGGTCGTCGGGATGCTCGCTGTCGGGACGTCGGCCTGGGCCGGCACCACGTTCCAGGGCTACAGCACGACCGTCGGCAAGCTCAACGGTAACGGCTACACCGCGTACCAGACGAAGGTGGGCGCCGGCACCGCGGCCGATCTGCGGAGCGGCACGGTGGGCGCCGACTACGTCGTCGACGCTCGTCTCCAGGCCGCCGCCGGCACCGGCGGCTGGGCTCGCGACGTCGGCGACAACGACACCCGCCAGCTGTGGAACTCCGTGCAGAAGGGCGCGAGCGCCCGCGTGCAGTTCAGCAACGACTGGAACACCGCCGTCGACGTCCAGGTCTCCGGTACCTGGCGCAGCAACTAGCGCCACCTAACAGGTATTGGCACGCTCCGGCGTGTCAATACCTGTTTCGTGCGCAGAGGAGACAACGCGTTGATCCGCCGATACCTGCCCAGCATGGCTGTGGTCCTGCTCCTGATCGCCTCACCCGGCCTCTTCGGGTGGTGGCTGGTGAGCGACTACGCGCTGGTCGACCGCTACGACCACTTCACCCTGGCCCTGAGCAGCCTGGTCCCGCTGGCGTTCCCGCTGTTGACCACGTTGCTGTACGGGCTCTATTTCAGCCAGGAGCTGTCGGCCGGAGCGTGGCTGCCGCTCCAGCTGCGTCGCGGGAGACGCGGATACCTGCTGCGCCATCTTGGCCGAGCTGCTGCTCTCGGATTCGTGGCTGGTGCCGTGATGATCGTGATCGTCGGCGTCCTGACGCTCTGGGCGACCCCGAAGTTCGGCTGGGTGACCTACTTCCCTGATCCCGGGGCTCGGGTGCCTGCCGAACGGTTCACCTTCGCTCAGCTGCTTCCCCTGGGCGACGCCGCGTTCCTCAGCTCGTATGCGGCCTGGGTCGGGGTTCACGCAGCTCTCTACGGGATGCTCGGCGTCCTCGCGTTGGTGAACGTGAGCAACCGTCTGCTCGCGCTGGCGTTACCCGCGGTGGGCCAGTTCCTGATCGACTTCCTACTCGCCGTCCTCGGGCTCGAACGGTGGGGCATGATCGCGGCGGTGTTCCCGTTCAACCTTCGCCAGATCCCGCTGTATGTCCCGATGCTCTCGACACTGGCGTTCCTGCTGATAGTGGCAGCACTTGCGGCCTGGACACTATCTGCCCGACGCTCACCGGCGGGCTACCAGTGATCTGGCTGCGTCGCTACCGCGGACTCCTGTTCGCATCTGTGGCGACCCTGGTCGCGGGAGCACTGACCGCTCTCGCGTACCGAGGCCAGCTCCTGACGGCCGCTGACATCGCCCAGGCCCCGTTCGGGGCGTGGGACGTGGTGCTGATGACCGCCCAGGATCCGTACGTCATCGCGTACTTCCTGTGGCCCGTGCTGACCGTCGTGCTCGGGCACAGCATCTCACTGCGCGCGCGGCCCGCGGTCCTCCTTCGTCACGGCTCACGAGCCGCGTTCGTCCTCGACGAAGCGGTGCGCGCCGTACCGGTGGGAGCGGTCCTGGCGATCGCCTTGACGGCCAGCTCCTTGGTGGGAACAGCCGGGCTCGGCTGGCAGCTGATGTGGAGCCCGCTCGCCCTGGCCCGCGAGGACCTCGTCGCGTCGCTGCATGCCCAAGCCACGGCCGGGCTCGCGTTCATCCCGGTACTAGCCGCACAGGTTCTCTACCTGGCCGTCTCAGCCGCCTTCCTCGCTACCGGCGTCGCCATCCTCGCCCTCACCTCCACCCGGCACTACCGCCTGTTCGTCATCGCAGCCGCCCTATCGATGCCGGTCATCTTCAAGGCCTGGCCGCTTCCGCCGGCGAGCAACCCGATCAACGCCCTGGTCACCGCGCACGCCGTCATGACAGGGCTCCCGCTATGGGCCGCACCCACGGCCTGCGTCATCGGCATCGCCGTGCTCGGCGTCCTGGCGTTCGGCATGGACCGACGGCCCGTGAACCGAGCCTGGCCAAGGGTGCGGATCGATCGCCGTTGGGCGTGGTACTGGCTGATCATCGGCAGCGGCATACTGCTCATGACCCCGCTTCAGGATCCCGAGCTGCCCCTGGCCTCCCAGCTCCTCTACGGAGCGAGCACCGAAGGGATGTCGTTCCTGCACTGGGCCTTCGCCGTCATCGTGTGGGTCGGTCTCGCGCTGGTCCTCATGCTGCGCTGGTCACACACCCTCACCACACGCCTTCCCGACCTTCTCCTGCGCCACGGCCGTGCGACCACGCTCGTCGCCCGCGAGACCGCCCGCGACGTCGCCTCCGGCCTCGTCAGCGCGATCGCGCTGCTCGCCGTGACCGCAGCCCTCGACGCCCTCACCGGCCGCCCCATGCTTGACTGGGCCGATGCACTCCACCTGCTCCTGGCCGGGCCACTGGTCGCCGCGTCGATCGCGTCAGCCGGCGTCATCGCCGGCTGGCTTGCTCACAGCGTGACGCCGATGACCCTCACCCTGGTCGCCTGCACGATCCTCACAGTGCCGGCGCTCAACCCCGCCTGGCCCTGGCCCTCAGCACTCGCGTTCCTCGGCGCGCGCCCACCCGAAGCCGCGCCCACTCTGCTCATCCTCTACGCCGGCGCGACCCTCGCCGCGCTCCTGATCATCCTCACCCTCTTGGCCCGACGCCAAGCACCCTCTTTCGACTGAAAGGTTCCCATGGAGTACGCAGCCACGCTCACCGCCGTATCCAAGTCCTTCAAAGGACTCGACGTCCTCCAAGACGTGAACCTCGCCGTCCCGCGCGGCTCCCTCTGCGGAATCCAGGGACCAAACGGGTCCGGCAAGTCCGTCCTCTTCAAGCTGATCTGCGGTCTCGTCACCCCAGACGCCGGTGAGGTCTGGCTGTCACCAGACCTCCGTGAGAAAGGCGACTCCTACCCGATCGGTGTCGGTGCGATCATCGACCGCCCGGGCTACCTCCCCGGGCTCACCGGCCTGGAAAACCTCCTGGAACTCGCCTCCATCCGCAAAGTCGCCAGCCGCGCCGACGTCACCACAGCCATGGAACGAGTCGGCCTCTCACCAGGAACCCGCCAGCACGTGCGGAACTACTCCCTCGGGATGAAACAGAAGCTCGCGATCGCGCAGGCCTTCATGGAAGGCCAACAGCTGCTGCTCCTCGACGAGGCCTTCAACGGCCTGGACGCCTCGAGCGTCGAGACGACTCGTCAGCTCCTCCGCGACCTCAACGCCGAAGGACGCACCATCGTCATCACGAGCCACCAGCAAGAAGACATCGACACCCTGTGCGCCTCCGTGTGGCGGATCAACCACCACACCCTCGAACCCGTCACGCCTTCCTGATCGTGTCGGCGCTATCGATGTGGTTCGAGGTCATCGGAGCGCTCTAACTAGGGGGGTCCCTCGGTGCCGTTCGGAGTGCCTCCGCCGAGGCGACTACGCCGACAGGGGAGCCGCGATAAGGGAACGCCCCGCGAGCCAGCAAGCAGGGGGCACTAAAAGTGCTGCGGGCATCGAGCACTGCCCGCAGATCGGTGCGGATCGGACTCTCATCTGCCCCCTTCCACGAATCTGCAGGCCGGCGGAGGTCGGTAGGCCCTACGCGGTGAAATCGGGTGCAGGTTCGACTCTCGCCCGTCCGTGTTATGGTGCGTGAGCGGGCAACGAGGCCCGCTCAAAAGACAAGGAGCCCCCTCCATGAATCGAACCCTGAAGACCATGATCGCGACGTTTGCCACCCTTTCCTTGACGTTAGGGGTGGGTGTCTCGACGGCGGTGGCGGATGGCAGGTCCCTGCCAGGCGTTACCTGCTCCTCTGCCAGTGCGACCACTAGCTCACGAACCTTGACGGGGAGGAGCTACGTAGTCACTCAATCAGTCCAGGGGTTTGGCGGTTGGTACAGCCAGTCGTGGGATGTGAACTATCTTTCTGGTCCTTTTGTTCAGACGAAGAACTGGGGATTTAGGCAGATCCTTGGTGGTCAGGTTGTGACTCCTTTGAATATCACCATCCATGCGGTGGAAAGCCGATGCTGAGCATCGCGCCGTCCCGCCCTCTCGTGTTCTCGCTGGTGCTCTTCACGCTGATGAGTGGTTGCGCCGGGGCGCCTGGGCCGGGAACCGAGCCGATGACTGCTCCGGCTCGTACCGAGAGGTTGGAGTTGGCGAAGGAGTGCTTGGCTGAGCGCGGGTGGACCGTTTCGATCGCCGATGGGGGTATTGCTTCTGGTCTGATCCCTGATGGTCAGATTGAGAAGTACCAGGCTGCGGTGGAGGAGTGTTTCTCGTCGCTTCCGCCGGGAGCGGGGTTTGATGACATGCCGGAGCGGGAGCGCCGGGACAGCTATGAGTTCTTCGTCCAGACGCGGGAGTGTTTGGTGAACGGCGGGGTTGATGGCTCTTCCCAATCGAGGGTGGGTGGGTGACGGCGCGGGCTGAGCGTTGAGGAGCCTTGTCGCCGCGAGGATGTGGGTGTCGAATCCCATCCAGCAACAACAAGGCCCATGTCTGACGCTACCTCAACGACGCCCGCCTGCCCGCCGGTCACCAGCCCGGATCTGACCACCTTCGCTCGGGTTGACGCCCTCGGGCTGCGGGTCGACGCCCAGCAGATCTGGCCGGACAAGGCGATCCTGTTCTGCTCGCTCGTCACCGTCGATGACCGATGTCCCCGCTGCGGCGCTGGGGGCCGGGTGCACGACCAGGTGCTACGCCGGTTCACCCACCTGCCCGTGGGCCGACGGCCGACGTGGCTGTCGGTCCGGGTGCCCCGGTTCCGCTGCGATGGGTGTGGGCGGGTGTGGCGGCATTCGCTGAAGACGGTGGCCCGACCGCGGTCGAAGCTGACCAGGGCCGCGGACTGGTGGGCCCTGTGCCAAGTCGTGCTCGATCACACCCCGATCAGCGGTGTCGCCGCCGTGCTGGGCATCAGCTGGGACACCGCCCACATGGCCGTGACCGACGTCGGGACCCAGCTCCTCATCGACCACCCGGGACGGCTCGACGACGTCGAGGTCGTCGGCGTCGACGAGCACGCTTGGCGACACACCCGCAAGGGCGACAAGTACGTGACCGTGATCATCGACCTCACCCCGATCCGGGACGACACCGGCCCCGCCCGGCTGCTGGACCTGGTCGAGGGTCGCTCGAAGAAGGCGTTCAAGACCTGGCTGGAGGCTCAGACCGACCAGTTCCGGGCCCGGGTCGCCATCGTGGCGATGGACGGCTTCACCGGCTTCAAGACCGCCGCCGCCGAAGCCGTCCCCGACGCCACCGCCGTGATGGACCCCTTCCACGTGGTCGCGTTGGCCGGCGACAAGCTGAACGCCACCCGACAACGCGTCCAACGTGAACTCACCGGCGGCCGCGGCCGAGCCGATGATCCGCTCTACAAGGCCCGACGTACCCTGCGCACCGGCCGGGCGCTACTCACCGACAAGCAGAAGGCCCGCCTGTCAGCACTGTGGGCCATCGATGAAGCAGTCCCCCTCGAGGTCACCTGGCTGACCTACCAAGACATCATCGACGCCTACCGACACCCCGACGCCGACGTCGGGAAGAAGCTGCTCACCTCGGTGATCGACCGGATCAAGACCGCTGTCCCGGCCGGGCTGGAAGAGCTCGCGCAACTCGGCAGGACACTCGAAAAGCGACGCGACGACATCCTGGCGTGGTTCGACCACCCCGGCTCCAGCAACGGACCCACCGAAGCCATCAACGGCCGGCTCGAACACCTCCGCGGCATCGCGCTCGGCTTCCGCAACCTCGTCAACTACCGGCTCAGATCACTCCTCGAAGCAGGCGGATTCCGACCCCTCATCCACTCTCTTTCGTGAAGAGGCGAGAATCCACTCCCACTGTGAATCACCATCACCACAGAAGTCCTGCAACATTGCCAACGGCGGCTGCAACAAGGTTCGCCAACCCTGCGCACTACGCCTAAAATCTCGCCTCAACAGGCCTGTCACCGGTGAGCGTCTCACCGCTCGCGAGCTCATCATTCATTACCAAGGAGATTCTCCATGCGGCTGCGCAACGCCCTCGGCGTCGTGCTCGCCGTGCTCCTGTGCGTCGGGTTGGTGACGGGCGTCGTTGCGCCGGCGGCGGCGTCCGAGTTGGACAACCGCCCCACGGTGACCTACCCCTCCAGCGACACGCTCACGCTGATGGACGGCACCGGGATGACCATTCCCTCGGGCGGCACGAACTACGCGCACTTCAGCGGCAACACCCTCGTGATCGCCGACAACACGGCGGCAGGCAAAGGGTTCGCCTCGGTGAACCAGCCGGTGGACCTGGCCATCAACGACCTCGCATTCACCTACCAGCTCACCACGGCCGGTTGGTACTCGACCGCGTCCGGCAACGACTACGGCTCGGCGTTCATCCTGTTCAACGACCCGACGTTCGCGCCCCACATCGACAACGACTACGACATGCTCGCGATCTACAAGAACCGGTCCAACACGTCGGCGGACACCCGCGCCGTCGCCAACTCCCTCGCCGTCGAGTTCGACAACTACGTGAGCGAGAACTCGGCCGACTCCGCGATCGCTTCGAACACGGGGAGTCACATCGCGATCACCCACCCCGGGGAGAGCGTCACGGCGCCGGTGCAGCACTACGCCCTCTCCCAGCTCACGACGCCGTACTCCAACAACGCCACCAACACGGCGCGCATCACCTGGATCCTCACCGATCCCGGCCCGACCGACGCCCTGACCGACAACGTCTACACCTACGCCTACAGCTACTACCAAGGCGCGACGAGCGCTGCCGGCTCCCCCACCCACACGGGTAGCAAGACCTACACCTACGCCCAGATGATGGCCGTGTTCGGCGGGACGAGCACGGTGCAGATGGCGATGTCCGGCAGCACGGCCTGGATCATCAACCGCCGCCAGACCCTGAGCTTCCCGGCCGTGTACCCCTACACCACCACTTACCTGTCGACGCGGGCGGACGGCACGCGCACCACCACGCCGGTGCGGGTCCTCACCGCCGACAGCGGCTCGCTGCCCGCCGGACCCGCCGACGTCGGCCCCCTCCCGGCCGCGCCGACCGGGTACGAGGTGGTTGCCGGCCAGTCCACCGACGTGACGATCTCGGCCACGGCGACCAACGCCTACACCTACTACTACCGCGACCTCGCCCCCACCATCAGCGGGGCGACCGCCGCCACGGTCGAGGCCGGGGCCGCCTTCGATCCGCGGGCCGGGGTGACTGCCACCGACGGGGTCGACGGGACCCTCACCGCGGCCATGACGGTCAGCGGCACCGTCGACGCCGCGACGCCCGGCAGCTACACCCTGACCTACACGGTCACCGACTCGATCGGCAACACCACCACCGTCACCCGCGTCGTCACCGTCGTCGACACCACCCCGCCCGAGATGGTCGACGTGGCCCCCCGTTGCCGAGACGGCGACGACGGTCACCGGCACCGCGGAGCCGGGGGCGTCCATCACCGTGACGCTCCGCGATGGCACCACGCTGACCACCACCGCCGGTTCCGACGGCGCCTGGTCGGTGACCACCCCGGCACCGCTCATGGGCGGCACCACGGTGACCGTCACCGCCACCGACGCCGCAGGCAACACCAGCGACCCGACCGTGGTGGTGATCCGGTGACGCGGTGTACCTCGAGGAGCCCGGCGGGTGCTGAAGTACGTCATGGTCTCTTCCGAGGTGGTGTGGCCGGACCAGACGGACGTGATCGCCCTCGAGCCGGGGCACGACATCCTCACGCTGCTGACCTGCGACCCCCCGCCGGTCAACGACCATCGGCTGCTGGTCCGGGCCGAGCGGTCACCCATCACGGACGCCGAGGTGGCCGCGATCAATCCGGACCTGGTGGCTCCGGACGCGGTGACGGCGGCGGAGGCGTCCGACGTGGCCGGAGGGTTCGCACCGCGCGACCTGTGGTCGGCGGTGCTGACGGCTCGGTGGGGCCCGCTGGCCGGCGCCGTCGGGCTCGGGCTGGCGGTGGTGCTGGTCGTGGCGCTGGCGCGGCGACGGCGTCGCGCCGAGGAGGACGCCGCAGCCGAGGCGGCCGACTCCTCGGCCTAGCCTCGGGCGGTGGCGGCGCGCGCGAGCGCGGCGGTCCAGGCCACGAACCCGACCAGACCCAGGTTGCGAGCGGTGAGCAGGGCCAGGGCGCGGGAGGTGTGATCGTTCACGCTCGTCAGACCGCCGTAGAACACCGGGTAGACGGCGGTGGTCAGCAGGCAGAGCACCAGGAGCGCCACGAGGGTCGCCAGCGAGACGACGCGCCCGTCCACGCCCCGCGCACCGCTCGGCTCGGGTGTCTGGCGTCCGGCCTCGGGCTCGGCACCCCAGGCCGCAGCGCACCAGGCCGCGGCGGGTGCGGCGAGCCAGAGCAGGTACTGCGGGCTGAGCGCCGGCGACGTGATCACGAACGCCCCCACGAACGTCAGGGCCAGCGGGCCGAGCGCGCCGCGCGGCGAGCCGCGCCGCAGCCACCTCGCCAGCAACAGGGCGCACCCCAGGACGGCGAGCGCCGCGGCGACGCCGCCCACCTGCACCCACAGGCCCACGGACGGACCCTCCACCTCGAAGGCGCGGAAGTCGGAGTACCACACGCGGTGGTCGGTTCCGCTCGCCCACACCCGCATCGGCCAGGTGGCCAGCACCGACTCGATCTGCAGGCCGCGTTCACCCTGGTACCCCAGCGGTGAGACCAGCCGATCCCAGCCCCCGGCCAGGAGGCTCCCGGCCGCCAGGAGCACCCCGGTGCCGACGAACCAGGCGAACGCCCGGGCGCGTCGTCCGCGGGCGGCCAGGGCGACGAGCGGGGCCAGCACGACCGGCCACAGTTTCAGCCCCGTGCCCAACCCGACCAGCACCGACGCCGCGGCGGAGCGCCCCTGCCATGCGTACAGCACGGCGGCGCCGGCGGCCACCGCGGGCAGCATGTCGAGGCGCAACAGCGCGACCTGCCCGAGCACGGTGGTGAGGGCCACCCAACCGAGCACGCCGACGGGGCCCGTGCGGCGTCCGAGCAGAGCCGCGAACGCGGCGTCCGCGAGCGAGGTCAGGGCGACGATCACGGCGCGGTAGCCGTCGTAGTCGGTCACCCCGAGCGCCCAGGGGGCGAGGAGCAGCAGGCCTGCGGGGGTGGGGTACTCGGTGAGCACACCGCGCACGCCCGTGCCGGAGGTGAAGGCGTCCTGCGCGGCGAGGAAGTAGTAGTAGGTGTCGCCGTACTCGCCGGGCACGACCACCCAGGCCCAGACCGACACCAGCTTCAGCGCCAGCCAGGCGACCGCGACGGCAGCCACCGTGGCCCACGCCGTGGCGGGGTCGCGGCCCCAACGGACCAGGGGTGAGGGGCGCGGCACGCGTCCATGATGGCAGCACCTCCGGAATTGTCGGAGCCCGGGGGCAGACTGGTGCCATGACTCGCCCCCCGGCCCCCACCCGGCACGTCCACCCCGTGCGCCCGCGCTGCACGATCGTGCCCCCGTTCATCCTCGCCCGCCTCGCCGAGACCGCACCCGAGCCCGTCGCCGAGGGTGCGCGCACCACGCTGCAGCTCGACGAAGGGCTGTTCCGCCGGCGCCGGGGCGTAGCGCCGTCGGAGGACTCGTCGGAGCGCCCTGCCATGGACGACGGAACGGGTCCGAACCGCAGCGTCCACGACGCGCAGAACGCCACCCGGCTGCCGGGCGTCCTGGTGCGCGCCGAGGGTGCCGAGCCGACGGGCGACGTGGCCGTCGACGAGGCCTACGACGGCCTGGGCGCCACCTGGCGGTTGCTGCACGACGCGCTGGGTCGCGACTCCCTCGACGACAACGGGCTGGGGCTCGCCGCCAGCGTCCACTACGGCCGCAACTACCTCAATGCGTTCTGGAACGGCAGCCAGATGGTGTTCGGCGACGGCGACGGCCGGTTGTTCAACCGGTTCACGGCAAGCCTCGACGTCATCGCCCACGAGCTGGCCCACGGCCTCACCGAGTACACCGCCGGGCTCAACTACCAGGGCCAGTCCGGCGCGCTGAACGAGCACGTCTCGGACGTGTTCGGCGCCGTCACCCAGCAGTACGCCCTGGATCAGGACGCGGATGTGGCCGACTGGCTGATCGGCGCGGCGCTGCTGGGCCCGGACGTGAACGGGGTGGCGTTGCGTTCGATGGCCGCCCCCGGCACGGCCTACGACGATCCGCAGCTCGGCCGCGACCCCCAACCCGCCACCATGGCCGACTACGTGGACACCACCGACGACTACGGCGGCGTCCACATCAACTCCGGCATCCCCAACAAGGCGTTCCACGCGTTGGCCACCCGGCTCGGCGGGCCTGCCTGGGAGGCTCCGCTGCAGATCTGGTACGACGTGCTCACCGGCGACATCCGCGCCGACTGCACGTTCGCCACCTTCGCGCACCTCACCCTCGCCGCAGCGCGAGCGCGCTTCGGCGCTCGCTCGGTCGAGGCGGACGCCGTCGCCGCGGCCTGGGCGTCGGTGGAGGTGGAACCGGCCCCGGCGCGTCAGCCCACCCGAACGCCGGCCCCGTCGACCGGCTCGGACGCGGACGCCACCACCCGCGTCGTGCTGCGGCGCACCGGGGGCTTCGCCGGGCTGACGCGGACGGCGTCCGTCGAGCTGGGCGACCTGCCGGACGTCGACGCCGAGGCGTGGCGGCTGCTGCTGGCCGAGCAGCGGCTGGAGTCCATGGCCAGCGCGGCGCCGGACGAACGGCCGACGCCAGACTCCTACAGCTACGGCGTCCGCTGCGACGCGCCGGCCACGGACGTGACGCTGCCCGAGCCGGCCGTGCCGCAGGATGTGCGCGAGCTGTTCGACCGCACGCTGGAGGCCTGACGCCCGCCGCCACCAGGTCAGGTGAGGGTGAAGGTCGCCACCTGGTGGGTCTCCTGCCGCGAGCTGGAGCCCACGCGCAGCTCGAACTCCCCGGGCTCGACGATCCGACGACCGTCGGCGGTGACCAGCGTGCAGGCGGCGGCCGGCAGGGCGAGCTCGACCACCTCGGACGCCCCCGGCTCGATGGTGGCCTGCGTGAAGGTCTTGAGCTCGAGGTCGGCCCACGTGACGCTGGTCACCAGGTCGCGGACGTAGACCTGCACGGTCTCGACGGCCGGACGCGTTCCGGTGTTCGTGAGCGTGACGCGGCCGGTGACCACCCCGTCGGCGGGCACCTCGGTGGCGTCCAGCTCGAGGGCGCCGTATTCGATCGTGGTGTAGGACAGGCCCTCGCCGAAGGCGAAGAGCGGATCCTGCGTCAGGTCGGCGTAGCGGTCACCGTGTTGGCCGCGGATCTGGTTGTAGTAGATCGGCAGCTGCCCGGCGTGACGGGCGAACGAGATGGGCAGGCGTCCACGCGGTTCGATCTGGCCGAGCACGAGCTCGGCGATCGCCCGACCGCCGGCCATGCCCGGGTTGAACGCCTCGATGAGCGACCCCTGCAGGGCCGACGGAGGCAGCGTGCTCGGCTTGCCCTGCACCAGGACGACGGTGGTGGGCACCCCGGTGGCGGCGACGGCGTCCAGCAACGCGATCTGCCCACCCTGGAGCTCGAGCGTCGCGGTGGAGCGGCCCTCGCCGGTGAAGGCGACGGTGTCGCCGACCACCACCACGACGTGGTCGGCGGCCTCGGCCACGGCGACGGCCTCGGCGAGCTGGTTTTCAACCACCGGGGCGGCGCTGACCTCGGGCGGCAGCGGCTGGCCGTCCGGGTACGTCCCCTCCCGCGGCGTCAGGACCTGGATGTCGGCCCCGCGGGCATGGGTGACCTGCCAGCCGTCGGGCACCACGGCCTTGAAGCCGTCGAGGACGGTGGAGATCATCGCGCGGGGGTGTCCCTCGGGCATCCAGGGCACCTGGCCGGAGTTGCCCGCCCAGTCGCCCAGCATGTTCTGGGCGTCGTCGGCGAGCGGGCCGATCACCGCGACGGTCTTCGGCGCGTCGGTGGCCAGGGGCAGCGCGCCGTCGTTGCGCAGCAGGACGAGCGAGGCCCGCGCCACCTCGAGGTTCAGCGCGGTGTGCTCGTCGCAGGCGATGACTTCGGCCTGCCGCTCGGGCGAGGGCGGCCGGGGGTCGTCGAACAGCCCGAGGGCGAACTTCAGCCGCAGCACGCGGGCCACCGACGCGTCCAGCGTCTCCTCGCTGACCAGGCCGCGCTCGACGGCCTCCTGCGCGGCCTCGAAGAATTGCGGGGTGGTCATGATGAAGTCGTTGCCGGCCTCGATGGCCTTGACGGCCGCCTCGACGTGATCGGCGCACACCTTCTGCTCCCACACCATGCGGCCGACATTGTCCCAGTCCGTCACCAGCGTGCCGGTGAAGCCCCACTCCCCCTTGAGGACGTCGTTGAGCAGCCAGCCGTTCTGCGTGATCGGGACGCCGTCCATCGACTGGTAGCCCAGCATGAACGTCGCGCACCCCTCGCGCGCCACCCGCTCGAACGGCGGCAGGAACCACGAGCGCAGCTTGCGGCGGCTGAGGTCGGCCTCGGACGCGTCCCGCCCGCCCTGGGTCTCGGAGTAGCCGGCGAAGTGCTTGGCGGTGGCGAGGATCGCCGTCGGGTCGTCGAGCCCGTCGCCCTGGTAGCCGCGCACCATGGCCGAGGCGAGCTCGCCGATGAGGAACGGGTCCTCACCGAACGTCTCGTCCACCCGCCCCCAGCGCAGGTCGCGGCCGATGCAGAGCACGGGCGAGAACGTCCAGTGGATGCCCGTGGCCGCCACCTCGACGGCGGTCGCGCGCGCCACTCGCTCGACCAGGCCGGCGTCCCACGAGCACGCCATCGCGAGCTGGGTGCCGAAGATCGTCGCGCCGGGCCAGAAGGAATGGCCATGGATGCAGTCGTCAGCCGTGAGCAGCGGGATGCGCAGCCGCGTCTGCTGCGTGAGCTCGATCGCGGCCAGCATGTCCTCGGGCGAGGCGTGCAGGATCGAACCGGCGAGCCGGTGGGTGACGATGTCGGTCAGGTCACCGCGGGCGTCCAGGTGGAGCAGCTGACCCACCTTCTCCGGCAGGGTCATCTGGGCGAGGAGGTCGGCGACCCGGCTCTCCACGGTCGGCGTCTGTTCGGGGTCGGGCGTCATTGCTGCTCCTCGGGGGGATTTCGGGCTCACATGGTTGGGCTCAGTTCGATCCTAGGACGCGGGTCTGTGTTGCGTCGCCGGTGTCGACCTCGGCGGTGAGGCCGTGGGGGTCGACCAGATCGACGCGGTGGCCGTCGGCGGTGAGCCGGCGGACGGCCTCGCCGAGCATGCGGCGTCCGACATCGTTCATGGTCGCGACGCGGGAGACGTCCAGCGTGACCGGCGTGCTGCCGGGCACGACCGTGCTGAGCTCGGCGAGCATCCGCTCGGCGCTGGTGAAGTGCAGCGCACCCTGGACGACCGCCCGGTACTGCTCGCCACCGTCGGCGTCGACGACGCCCGCTGCGGAGACGGTGTCCCCGTCCGCCGGGGGTGACATGAGGTGGAGGCCCAGGTCGGCCGACAGGCGCTCGCAGACGGCGACGGCCCGGGTGCTGTTGCCGTGGGCGTCCAGCCGCGGGGAGAACGCGCCGATGCCCGCCTGCCCGGGGAGCGCGCCGAGCACCCCGCCGGAGACGCCGCTCTTGGCGGGGATGCCGACGTCGGTCATCCAGTCGCCGGCCGCGTTGTACATGCCACACGTGGTCATGACGCTGAGCACCTGCCGGCAGATCTGCTCGGAGACGACCTGCTCGCCGGTCAGTGGGTTGCGGCCGGCGCTGGCCAACGTCATGCCCATGACGGCCAGGTCGCGAGTGTCGACGACGAGTGAGCACTGGCGGCTGTACCCCTCGACGACCTCGTGGGGGTCCAGGGTGAAGATCTCCCGCGAGCGCACCAGGTGGGCGAGCGCGAGGTTGCGGTGGGCGTGGTCCAGCTCGGAGGTGAACACCGCCTCGTCCACCTCGAGCCGGCGCCCCGCGAAGGCCGACAGACCGGCGCGGACGCGCTCGAAGCGCTGCGCGGCGTCCAGACGCTCCTCACCCACCAGGGCGTGGACCGTGAGGGCGCCGATGTTGATCATCGGGTTGCGGGGGCGGCCGGACTCCTCCTCCACCGAGATCTCGTTGAACGGATCGCCGGAGGGCTCGACGTCCACCTTGGACTCGACGAACCCGACGCCGTGGTCGCGCAGCGCCAGCGCGTACACGAACGGCTTGGACAGCGACTGGATCGAGAAGCGGGCGCCGGCGTCCCCGGCCGCGTAGACGCGGCCACCGCCGACGCACACGGCCACCGCGAGCTGGTCCGGATCGGCCCGCGCGAGTTCGGGGATGGAGCTGTTGAGCTCCCCGGCGTCCTGCCTGCACGCGGCCAGCACCTCGGCCAGATAGTCGTCGACGGGAACCTGCATGGCCCCACCCTAGGGTTCCATCGTCATGCCGATGTGTGCAGGACGGCCCGGGCGTAGGCGTCCTCGGGGTCGACATCGACGTGACGCGAACCGTCGGTCAGCAGCACCGCGTAGCCGGACGCGGCGCCGTCCGCCCCCGGGAGACGTTCGAGGCGGACGAATCGCTCGGCCAACATCGCGCGGAGCTGGGGTTCGCGAGGCAGCCAGAGCACCTCGTCGGCGGGCAGGGAGTCCAACGCCCACTCGGTGGTGCCGTTGAACTTCACGACGGCACCGGAGGACAGCTCTTCGACCTCGATCGTCATGTCGGCCACGACGAACACGTCGTCGATCTCCTTGCCGGGGATGACGAAGCGATCGCCCGCCGTGGGCGTCCACGCCTCGCCGCGGACCCGGCGGGCGGCGTCCAACCGGTGGGCGAGCTCCAACGCGATCATGCCCCGAGGGTAGTCGGGCCCCGCCCCACCTCGGCGGATAACGATTCGGTCTCATGCGCGTGAACCCTTGACATGAGAGCGCTCCCACGTAACGATCCTCACTGTGAGAGCGCTCTCACCCAGGGAGCCGATCACCCCGACCACCCTGGCCCGGCCGACCGGGCCACGACAAAGGAGTCCACATGCGCACTCGCCTCTTCACCGGCGTGGCCGCGACAGCCGTTGCTGCGCTGGCCCTCACGGCCTGCTCCGGCGGCGGAACCGCGGGCACGACCCCCGCCACCACCGCGGGCAGCGGAACGTCCGGCGAACAGATCACCCTCACGGTGGCCACGTTCAACGAGTTCGGCTACACCGACGAGATGTTCGCCGAGTACGAGGCTGACCACCCCGGCATCACGATCGACCACCAGCGCGCCGGCCAGTCCACCGAGGCCCACGAGAACCTGATGACGCGCCTGGCCGCCGGTGGATCCGGCATAGCCGACATCCAGGCCGTCGACGGTGACTGGCTCGCCGAGCTGAACCCGCTGTCGGACCAGTTCGTCGACCTCTCCTCCCCCGACGTGGAGGGCCGTTGGCTCGACTGGGTCGAGGCCCAGGCGACCACCGAGGACGGCGCCCTCATGGGGTACGCCACCGACATCGGCCCCGAGGCCACCTGCTACCGCCGCGACCTGTTCGAGGCCGCCGGCCTGCCGAGCGACCGCGAGGAGGTGGCGACGCTGCTCGACGGCGACTGGGACCACTACTTCGAGGTCGGCCGCCAGTTCAAGGCCGCGACCCCCGAGGTCGGCTGGTTCGACTCGGCGGGCGCGGTGATGAACGCCCGCGTCCAGCAGCTGCCGAACCCGTACTCCTCGACCACGGGTGAGGAGACGATCATCCCGCTCGGCGAGAACACCCAGATCAAGGAGCTCTACGACAGCACCCTCGCCGCCGCCGTCGACGACGACCTCTCCGCCGGCCTCGGCCAGTGGGGGACGGACTGGATCAACGCCTTCCAGTCGGGCGCCTTCGCCACCATGCAGTGCCCGAGCTGGATGCTCGGCGTCATCGAGGGCAACGCGGCCGGCCAGACCAACTGGGACGTCGCCAGCACCTTCCCCGGCGGCGGCGGCAACTGGGGCGGCTCGTACCTGACCGTGCCGGCCGCCGGCGCCCACACCGCGGAGGCGCAGGAGCTCGCCGCATGGCTGACCGCCCCCGAGCAGCAGCTCAAGGCGTTTGCCGAGGCCGGCACCTTCCCGAGCCAGGTCGAGGCCCAGGAGAGCCCCGAACTCGCCGCGGCGACCAACGAGTTCTTCAACAACGCGCCCACCGGTGAAATCTTCACCGAGCGCGCCGAGGCCGTCGAGTCCCAGCCGTTCAAGGGCGAGCACTACTTCGCCATGAACACCATCGTCGGTGAGGCCATCGGCCGCGTCGACGTGGACGGCACGGCCACCGCCGAGGAGTCCTGGAACCAGGCGGTCTCCGACGCCGACGCCAACATCGGCTGACCCCCCGCGGCGTCCGGCCGGCCCCCCCCCAGCCGGCCGGACGCCGCCCCGCCCGCCCCCGTTCGACCCGACGCACCCACCACAGCCAGGAGACCGCCCACATGTCCCGCAGCGCAGCAGGACGCGACCTGACCGTCCGTCAGCGCCTCAGCAAGCTCGACGTGGCGACAGCGCCCTACGTCTACATCGCGCCGTTCTTCCTCCTCTTCGCGGTGATTGGCCTGTTCCCGATGCTGTTCACGGCGTACGTCTCCACCCGGGAGTACGGGCTGCTCAGCGGGGACGCCGGCCCCGCCGGCATCGACAACTACGCGTTCGTCCTCACCAACGACCGCTTCTTCATCGGCCTGCGAAACACGTTCAGCATCTTCCTGCTCAGCTCGGTGCCCCAGATGGTCGCGGCGATCGCGATCGCGGCGGTGCTCAACGCCAACCTGCGGGCGCGCACGTTCTGGCGCATGGGCGTCCTGCTGCCCTACGTGGTGGCCCCCGTGGCGGTCTCGCTGATCTTCGGCCAGATCTTCGCCGACCAGTCGGGCGTCATCAACGCCGTGCTCACCTCGATCGGGCTGGATCCGATCGGCTGGCACAGCGAGGTGCTGCCGAGCCACATCGCCATCGCGACCATGGTCAACTTCCGGTGGACCGGCTACAACACCCTCATCTTCCTGGCCGCGATGCAGGCCATCCCCCACGACGTCATCGAGGCCGCCATCGTGGACGGGGCCTCGCGCTGGCGGACGTTTTGGCACGTCACCGTTCCGATGCTGCGCCCGACCATCATGTTCGTCGTCATCACCTCCACGATCGGCGGCCTGCAGATCTTCGACGAGCCGCGGCTGTACGACAGCGCGGGCCTGGGCGGCAACAGCCGCCAGTGGATGACCATCGCCATGTACATGTACGAGCTCGGCTGGGGGCCGCAGCGCAACCTGGGCCGCGCGTCCGCCGTGGCGTGGATCCTGTTCGCCATCGTCGTCGTCTTCGCGCTGTTGAACTTCTGGCTCACCTCGCGCATCGCCACCAGCGGCACCCCTGTCGCCCGATCCCGGAAGAAGGCCCGCGCATGAGTTCGGTCGCCACCGCCCACCAGCTCGCCGGCCCGGGTGCCGCCCGGGCCGCGGCCCGTCGTCGCGCCCGGATGCAGTCGGGCGGACGCCGCCCGGGCTGGGTCACCTACACCCTCCTCGCCCTGGTGCTCCTGATCTCGGCGTACCCGCTGTACTTCGCCTTCCTGCTCGCGAGCTCGACGGCGCCCGACATCGCGGTCAACCCGATCCCCTCGCTGATCCCGCAGGGTCACCTCATGGAGAACATCGAGCGGGTGTTCAGTTCGGTGCCCTTCTGGTCGGCGTTGTGGAACTCGGTGATCGTCGCAGTCAGCGTCTCGTTCACCACCGTGCTGTTCTCGACGCTGGCGGGCTTCGCGTTCGCGAAGCTGCGCTTCCGGGGCAAGCGGGGGCTGCTGGCCTTCGTCATCGGCACCATGGCCATCCCGCCGCAGCTGGGCATCGTGCCCTTGTTCATCGTCATGGTGCAGCTCGACCTCGCCGGCAAGCTGCCCGCCGTCATCATCCCCGGCATGGTGAGCGCCTTCGGGGTGTTCTGGATGACGCAGTACCTCACCGAGGCCCTGCCCTACGAGCTGATCGAGGCGGCCCGCGTCGACGGCTGCTCCATGATCCGTACGTTCTGGCACGTGGCGCTGCCCGCCGCGCGCCCGGCCGCGGCCATGCTGGCGCTCTTCACGTTCATCTCGAGCTGGACGCAGTTCTTCTGGCCCTACATCATCTTGGGCCCGGCGAACCCGACGCTGCCGGTCGCGCTGCAGCTGCTCCAGTCGTCCTACTTCAAGGACATGAGCCTCATCATGGCCGGCGTCGTGCTCGCCACCGCCCCCCTGGTGGCGCTGTTCTTCGTGGCCGGCAAGCAACTCGTGTCCGGCATCATGGCCGGCGCCGTGAAGGGATGACCCGATGACCGACTTCCTGTGGGGTGCCGCCACCGCGGCGTTCCAGATCGAGGGTGCCTCCACCGAGGACGGGCGCGAGGCGTCCATCTGGGACGTGTTCTGCCAGGTGCCGGGCGCCGTGGCGAACGGCGACGACGGCACGGTGGCCACCGACCACTACCACCGGTGGGAGGCCGACGTGGCGCTCATGGCCGGCCTCGGGCTGCAGGCCTACCGGTTCTCGGTGGCGTGGCCGCGCGTCGTGTCGGCCGACGGGACGCCCAACGCGGCCGGGCTGGACTTCTACGAGCGGCTCGTGGACGGTCTCCTGGCCGCGGGGATCGAGCCGTGGCTGACCCTGTACCACTGGGATCTGCCGGCCTCGTTGCCGGGCGGGTGGCTCAACCGGGCCACGGCGGAGCGGTTCGCGCAGTACGCGTTGGTCGTGCACGACCGGCTGGGCGATCGCGTCCGCCGTTGGACGACGCTGAACGAGCCGTGGTGCAGCAGCATGCTCAGCTACGGCGCGGGCGTCCACGCCCCCGGTCACGCCGACCCGACCGAGGCGTTGACGGCGGCCCACCACCTGCTGCTCGGCCATGGTCTGGCCGCGAGGGCACTCCGCGACGCGGACGCCTCGGCGTCCATCGGCATCACGCTGAACTACACCCCGGCCGTCCCCGCCGACCCGACCAACCCGGCCTACATCGACGTGGTGCGCCGCGTCGACGGCACGGCCCACCGCTTGTTCACCGACGCGGTGTTCGGCCGCGGCTACCCGGCCGACGTGGTGGCGGACGCCGGCGCTGCCTGGCCGGCCGAGGCCGTGCGGGCCGGGGACGAGGCGGTGATCGGAGCGCCCCTGGACTTCCTGGGGGTGAACTACTACACCACCGAGATGGTTCGCGCCGGCGTGCCGGCGGGGCCCAGCCCCCACGTGACCGCACCGGAGGCGGAGGTCGTGCCGCGGGGTCTGCCGACCACCGACATGGGGTGGGAGATCGACCCCGACGGCTTCGCGCGCCTGCTGGGACGGCTGCACGACACGTGGGCCGGGCCGGCCGGCGTCCCGATCTACATCACCGAGAACGGCGCCGCCTGCGCCGACGAGCCGGACGCCGACGGCTTCGTCGACGACACCGACCGCATCGCCTACCTCGACGCGCACCTGGCGGCGGTGGAGGAGGCCCGCGGGGCGGGGGCTGACGTCCGTGGCTACTTCGCCTGGACCCTGCTCGACAACTTCGAGTGGGCCTTCGGCTACGCCAAGAGGTTCGGGATCGTGCGGGTGGACGAGGAGCTGCGCCGCATCCCGAAGGCCAGTGCGCGATGGTTCGCGCAGCAGATCGCCACGGGCCGCCTGGGCGCGCCACGCTCATGACCGAGCCCTCACCCCGGGGTGGCCAGGCCCCCACCGCCGGCGCGGCACCCACGCTGCAGGACGTCGCCCGTCTCGCCGGGGTGTCCCGGGCCACGGTGTCGCGCGTGGTGAACGGGGGGTCGCTGGTCAGCCCAGAGACGGCCGAGACCGTGAACGCCGCCGTGCGCGAACTCGGCTACCAGCCGAACCACGCCGCGCGCATGCTGGTGACACGCCGTTCGGGCGTCGTCGCCGTGCTGGTGCCGGAGACCGATCTGCGCGTGTTCTCCGACCCCTACTTCGCCGCCACCTACCACGGGGTCATTTCCTCGTTCTCGGGTCACGAGGCCCAGGTGGTGCTGGCGATGAGCAAACCCGGCGAGCCCGCCGAGCGGTTGGTTGAATACCTGACGAGCGGTCGCATCGACGGCGCCGTCGTCGCGTCCCACCACGGCTCGGACCTCCCGCGCGCCCTGGCCGGGGTGAGCCAACCGGTCGTCTTCATCGGCGATCCCGGCGTGCCCGGGCTGGCCTACGCCGACCTGGACAACACCCGCGGCGCCGTCCTCGCCACCCAACGGCTCATCCAGAGCGGACGCCGCCGCCTCGCCACGGTGACCGGCAGCCTCGACATGGTGGCCGGGCAGCACCGGCGTGCCGGTTTCACCCGGGCGTGCGCCGAGGCGGGGATCACGCCGGTGGCGATCATTCCGGGGAGCTTCACCGAGGCGTCCGGGCGCGAGGCGGCACGCTCCGTGCTGAGCGCCCGCCACGACATCGACGGCCTGTTCGTCGCCTCGGACCTCATGGCCGCGGGGGTGATGGCCGAGTTGCAGCACGCCGGCGTCCGCGTGCCCGAGGACATCGCGATCGTCGGGTTCGACGACTCCGAGATGGCCCGTCGGGTACGCCCCGCCCTGACGACGGTACGCGGCCACGCCCACGAGGTCGCCCAGGAGGCGGGCCGCATGCTGCGGGAGCTGCTGTCGGGCTCCACCCTGCCGGCCCCGGTCATCCTGGCCCCCGACCTGGTGTTGCGCGACTCGGCCTAGCCGCGGCGTCCGGTGGAGCGGTCGCTGCGGTGACGGGTTGTGCGCGGGTCTTGCGGGCGGCTCTCTGGCACTGACGCCGCCACCCTGCCGTACAGGGGCGGCTCCCTGCCGTAGGCGCCGCCACCCTGCCGCAGGGCCACCTCCCTAGTGCTGCACGGAATGAATCAAGCTGTCTGGGACAGTTGGGTTGGGGGTTGGTTGATCCAGACGTGGTCTGGGGGTGTGGGGTTTTCGGGGGTTTGGGGTGGCGGGTGGGGGTGTTTGGCGGCGTAAGCGGTTTTGGTGGTGGTCCACAGGTCGTGGGTGGTGGGCCAGGTGCCGTCATG
Organism: Propioniciclava soli; assembly: GCF_038502305.1. Lineage (NCBI taxonomy): Bacteria > Bacillati > Actinomycetota > Actinomycetes > Propionibacteriales > Propionibacteriaceae > Propioniciclava > Propioniciclava soli. The sequence goes on along the minus strand of NZ_CP115965.1, from coordinate 147,006 downwards.
GACGCGGGCGGGGGTGTGACCGGCCAGGCCTGCGTGGTGATGGTGGTTGTTGTAGTGGTCGAAGAAGGCGGTGAACCAGGCTTGGGCCTGGTCGATGGTGTCGAACCGGCCGGGGTAGGCGAGGTCGTACTTCACGGTTTTGAAGACGGCTTCAGCGAACGGGTTGTCGTTGGACACTCGGGGCCGGGAGTGGGACGTGGTGATGTGCAACAACCTGAACATGTCGGTGAGGGTGCCGGCACGCATCGGGGAGCCGTTGTCGGCGTGGATGACCGCAGGAACGCAGTGTTGGTCGGTGAACGCCTTTTGGAACATGTCTTTGGCCAGGTCGGGCCGTTCGTGGTGTTCGACCCGGTGCGCGACCACGTAGCGGGAGTACAGATCGATCGCGACATACAGCTTGAACCAGATCCGTCCCGGGCCCTGCACGTTGGTGATGTCCCAACACCACACCTGCCGGGGCGCGGTCGCGTGCAGGCGTGGCGCATGACGCCGGCCCCTGACACCGGTCCGGGTCCGTTGTCGACGACGATCGGTGGACTGCCCGGCTCGCCGCATGATCCGGTGCATCGTGGCCAGCGAGCACAGGTACTCCCCGCGATCGAGCAGATGGTAGAACCCTTCCCTGATCGACATGTCGGCCACGTCCTCAGCGTTCAACCTAGCCACGACAGCTTCAGTCTCGGCAGGGGCGAGCCGCTGGGGATAGTTCCGCTCCGCGTGCGGCACCACCACCCCACCAGCCGGGTTCGGGTTGCGATACCGATACAGCGTGGACCGCGACACCCCGAGCCAGCGACATGCCTGGACCACGCTCACCCCAACCCCTTCGAGGGACGTGGCGGTATCGAGGGCAAACTCGAGGTATCGGAATCGGCCAGCCACGCCGGCCGGCCCGGCACCGGTGGAGGCTCCGGTTGGGTCTGGTTCTGATCCGCGTTCTTGGCCAACCCCTCCAAGAACGCGGCAGCTTTTCCCAAGATGTCAGCAGCCGCTCTGGACTGCTCCAACTCCACCTTGAGGCGTTCATTCTGCCGGCGGAGCCGTTCCAGCTCCTGCCGCTCCTCATACGTCAACACGCCCCTCCGATCCCCACGCGAACGAGCCGGGTCAGGCTCCGTGATCAACCCAGCCGCCCGCTGCTGCACCCACGAGTTCATCGTGTACGACGACACCCCGATTCGCCGACAAAACGCCACCCGACTCCCTCGTTCCAGACACTGGTCATACTCCAACAACAACGCCCAACGCTGCTGCGGGGTGAACTTGCTCGAACGAGACGGCCGGAACGGAACATCATCGTTATCCATCATCAATCCTCTCCACCACCCCGCTGTCCCACAACAGGCTGACACGCAGGGTGCAACGGCAGGGGGGTGGCCTTAGGGCAGGGGGGGAGCGTCAAAGGCAGGGGGGCGACGACAGCGGTGGGGAGGTGGCGCCCACCTGTGTCCACTTGGCACGCGTGGGCCTCACGTGGCGCACCTGGGCCTCACGTGGCGCACCCCAGATCCACGTGGCGCAGCGCAGCTCACCTGGCGGGCCTTCTGCGGGCCGCCACGTGAGCTCCACTGCGCCACGTGAGCTGTTGCAGCGCCAGGTGGGGCTCCACTGCGCCACGTGAAGCGCCAGGTGGAATTCCATTGCGCCAGGTGAGGCGCGACTCAGGGGCACCCATCCGCTGGGTACCCACCGGGGGCGTCCACCTGCGGGGTCACCCACCGGGACGACCCCGGAACGACCCGACCCGAGCGACCCCGGGCGCTCCCGTCAGCCCCGACCGCGCGGGCCGGTGTTGACGCCCACGAGCACCGGATCGTGGTCGGAGCTGGCGTAGGGGTCGGGGGCGTGGAGGTCCACCACGTTGTAGTTGCGCCGGCTGTACTGGAACGCCACGGACTCGTCGCCGTTGATGTCCCAGATCGCCGCACCGGTCACCAACCGCCGCGCGGCGCCGTTGGCGAAGGCGTGGTCGAGGGAGCCGAGGCGTCCGGAGAACTGGTAGCTCGTACCGGACGGATCGAACCGGCCGGCGAGGTTCAGGTAGCCGGCGTTCTCGATCAGCTCGATGGGCGTCTCGGCGCTGTAGGCGTTGAAGTCGCCGACCAGGAACACCGCCTCACCCCGGAACATGTCGCGTGTCCAGTCCACGAGCTGCCTCGCCTGTGCGACGCGCGACGGGTTGGACAGGCCCTGGCCCGTCCCGTCGTCCTCACCGGAGCCCTTCGACTTGAAGTGGTTCGCCACCACGACGAACGGCTTGCCGCTCCCGATCACCTTGAACTTCTGCGCCAGCGGGTAGCGGGCGTTCGCGAAGGCCTCGTGCACGTCGATGTACGACGGGCCGAGCAGTTGGACCTGCGTCCGGTCGTAGATGAACGCGGTGCGGATCACGTCCTCGTTGCTCGGCACCACCGTCGGCGAGGGTACATACGCCCAGCGCTCGGTGCCCGCGGCGGCGTTCAGTCCGGCCACGAGGTCGGCCAGGGCGGCGTCCCGCGGGTGGTCGATGTAGCTGAGCCCAGCGGAGTTCTCGATCTCGGACAGGGCCACCACCTCGGCGCCGAGCCCGTTGATCGCAGCCACGAGCTTGGCCTTCTGGTCGGCGAACGCCTCCGGGGTGTACGCGCCGCGGACCTGGCAGTTGTTGGTGGTGACGGGGTTGTTCTCCCGGTCGGTGTAGGCGCGGCACCCCGCCTCGTCCTGCCCCAGATCGGTGAAGTAGTTGAGCACGTTGAAGAAGCCGATCTGCACGGCGCCACCCACGTTCGGAGCCTCGGCCGGTCGGTCGTTCTCCCGCGTGATCGGAATGAGCGGGCCGTCAGCGCCCACGATCTGCCCGGTCGGTTGGTAGTTCCACTGGAACCGGTGGTCCAGGATCACCGGCTGGGTGAACGTGACCTGCGACGCCGTCCGCATCGGCGTGGCCGCCGAGAGGTACGGCAGCGGCGAGTTCTTCGCCGTGGTGTTGGTCAGGTAGTTCCACGACGACCCGTCGTCCAGGGTGATGTACTTCGCCAGGTTGGCGGCCTCGTAGGCGGCGGCCTGCTGCCACGGCACCACGTCGGTCGCCTGGAGCAGCGGATCGGTCCCCACGGCCAGACCGGCCTGCCCATACTGGTTCAGCGCGTAGTTGTTCGTGATCGTGTACGGCCCCTGCGGCAGCACGAGCATGCCTTCGTAGGGCTCCTTCTCGGCATCGGACGCCGGCAGCGTCGCCAGCGGTGTGGCCGTCACCGGGGCACACCCGGTCGTCACCGTGACGAACGGATTGCCCGCGAGCTGCGTGAGCCCGTTGTACTCCGCCGCGGTGCCCTCGACGCGCACGCAATCGCCGATCGCGGTGTTGGACGCGGCCCAACTCGAGTACACGAACACCCCGTCGGACGCCTGCCCCGGCGTCCTCGCGGCGCCGCCGGTGCCGGCCGTCTGGATGTAGATGCCGCCGAAGCCGCCGCTCGGGTACGTGGCGGTGACGACGCCCTCGGTCACGACCCGCTGCCCGGCCAGCGGCGTCGCGTCCCCGGGGCCCTGGATCGCCGCGATGGGCGTCACGTCCGCCGGGGTCGGCGTCGGCGTGGGCGTGGGCGTCGGGCTGGGTGAGGGAGCCGGGCCGGACGCGGTGCTGTTCTGCGGCGTCACGTCGCTGCTGAAGGCGAAGTCGGCGGCGTTGTCGTCGGTGTCAGCTCCCCCGCGCCGCTGCAGCGACCCGGGGGTGCTGTTGCTGCCCGGGTAGGGCGCCGGCGTCGTTTCCGGGGAGTTCGAGGCGCCGTAACCCAGCTTGTCGATCACCGTCTCGGCAGCGTCCGGGCTCACCGCCGTGATCGCCCGCGCCAGGAACACCGTGCCGGTGGTGCCCGACGGGTTCACCGACGCCACGAGGTCGGGGGTCGGCAACCCCGCGCCGGTGCTGCCGTTCGAGCCGAGCTGGATCAGGAAGTACCCGCCCGCCGGCACGGTGCCCGACAGCGCCGCGACGCCGCTCGCGCTGCCGACGCCCGTGGCCGAGCGGTAATGCAGCGACGTGCCCGCCAGGTCGACGGCGGCGTCCGCCGAATTGAAGAGCTCCACGAACTTGTGCGTGTACGGCTGGTTGGCCGAGCCGCCGCGCCCGTAGAACTCGTTGATGACCAGGTCGGTCACCGCGGCCCGCGCGGGCGGCGCGACCGCGACCAGACCTGTCAGGGCGCAGGCCGAGGCGGCTGCGACGATGACAACCCGGCGCAAGGGGGAAGACGACATGGCTGGCTCCTGACACGCGCTCCAGTTGGGGACAGCCGCAGGGTATCGGCCCGCACCGACACTTGGGCACCCCCCGGATCCCCCGCCCCGGATGTTCACTCATCAGTGTCGCGCCGGACACCTCCGCCCCACGTTCCGGGGTGTCCGGGCCAACCTCTAGGGTGTGCCCATGCAGACCGTCGTCGATGACATCGTCGTCACCCGCCACCCCCTCGGGACGCCCCACGAGGCGCTGGCCGCCCGGCTCGCCGCGGCGGCGTCCGACCCGTTGCGGACGCTGTACGCCGCGCCCCTCGCCGACCATCCGATCACTGCCCCCAACGGTCAGCTCCTCACGCTGGCTCCACGCACCGAGCCGCTGCCGATGGACGAGGAGCCCCCGTGGCAGGAGGCCGGCCGGCTGCTCGCCCACCTGCACCGGACGCCCCCGCCCCCCGGCCTGCCCGAGCACGGCGGGCACAGCTACCTGCAGGTGGCGGTGGACGCCGCATCGGGCCTGCACCCCGGAGGCGCCACCGACATCCTTCGCGAGCTGGGCGCGTCCCTGCTCGCCCAGTGGCCCGACCCGCCGCGTCCGAGCGTCGTCCACGGCGACTGGGACCTGGGCAACCTCGGCCGTCTCCCCGGAACCACCACGTGGCTGCTGACCGGCCCCGAGACGCTCGGCCTCGGCGACCCGGGGTGGGACCTGGGGCGTCCCGCCGGCCTGTGGGCCGCGGGGCTGCTGGACGATGCGAGCTGGCGCGCCCTGCTCCGCGGCTATGCCGAGGCCGGCGGTGTCATCCCCCACGAGGGCGAGGCGTGGAACGCGCTCGAACACCCCGCGCGCTGCGCCGTGTTCACCGCGACCGTGCGCGAGGTGGGGCGCAGCGGCGCGAGCGAGCCGCGCACCGAGCTGGCCGACACCCTGCTCGAGGCCTGCGTCAAGATGAACGGACGCCGCTGGTGAACCCCGCCCCGCGTTGCCCGCGCTGCGGAGGACGGATGTGGACCGAGCGACGCCGCGGCGAAGACCTGCTCGTCTGCTCCGAGTGCAGCGCCGCGTGTGTGGATGCCCCCGTCCTCGCCCGGTTGCTGGGTGAGCCCGCCCCGGCGCACCGTCCCCCGCCCGAGCACGGCTATCCGGTGCACCACCCCCAGCAGGACGCCGGGCACGTGGCCCGCCGCGGCTCACCGCTGTTCGGGCCTGCCTGGGGGCTCGGGCCACGGCGTCCGGACGCCGACGCCGCCGGCCTGCTGCGCGGCCGGTGACCCCCGCCCCCACCGGCGCCGACGGGGGGCGGCACGGATTGTCGGTGCCGGGTGGCAGAGTGGGCGCCGATGGATGACGAGGCCGGCACGGACGCCGCGGTGATGAGCCGCTTCTCCCCCGCCACGCGCGCGTGGTTCGAGGGCAGCTTCGCTGCGCCCACCGCCGCCCAGGCGGGTGCGTGGGATGCGATCAGCTCGGGCCGCCACACCCTGGTGGTCGCGCCGACCGGTTCGGGCAAGACCCTCGCGGCGTTCCTGTGGGCGATCGACCGCTTGGCCACCGAACCACCGCCCGAGGAGCCCCTGCGCCGCTGCCGGGTGCTCTACGTCTCGCCGCTGAAGGCGCTCGCGGTCGACGTGGAGCGCAACCTGCGCTCCCCGCTGGTCGGCATTGGCCACGCCGCGGTGCGGCTCGGCACCGACCGCCCCGAGATCACCGTCGCGGTCCGCTCCGGCGACACGTCGCCCGAAGAGCGACGCCGGTTCGCGAAGGCGCCCGCCGACATCCTGATCACCACCCCCGAGTCGCTCTACCTGCTGCTCACCTCCCAGGCGCGGGAGTCGCTGCGCGGGGTGACGACCGTGATCCTCGACGAGGTGCACGCCGTGGCCGGCACCAAGCGGGGCGCGCACCTCGCGCTCACCCTCGAGCGGCTGGACGCCCTCCTGGACGCCCCCACCCAACGGGTCGGGCTGTCGGCGACGGTGCGCCCGATGGACGAGGTCGCGCGGTTCCTCGCCGGGGGGCGTCCGGTGACGACCGTGGCTCCGCCGGCCGACAAGCGGTGGGACCTCTCGGTGGTCGCCCCCGCGCCCGACCTCGCCGGGCTCGACACCGCTCCGGCCCCGTCGGGAGACGGCTACGGCGACCCGTCGCCGCGCGCGCAGGCGTCCATCTGGCCGCACGTCGAGGAGCGGGTCGTCGACCTCGTCGAGCAGCACCGCTCCACCCTCGTGTTCGCGAATTCCCGGCGCCTCGCCGAGCGGCTCACCGGCCGGCTCAACGAGATCTCCCTCGACCGCAGGGAGGCGGCGTCCGGCCCCGACGAGCGTGCGGACGCCGCCCCCCGCTCGGCCCCGGCCGAACTCATGGGTCAGGCCGGCTCCTCGGCCGGGGCGCCCGCGGTGCTGGCCCGGGCGCACCACGGCTCGGTCTCCCGCGAGCAGCGCGCCGAGACCGAGGAGGAGCTGAAGGCCGGGCGTCTCCCCGCCGTGGTGGCAACCAGCTCGCTGGAGCTGGGCATCGACATGGGGGCGATCGACCTGGTGGTGCAGGTCGAGGCGCCACCCAGCGTGGCGTCCGGGTTGCAGCGGGTCGGACGCGCCGGCCACCAGGTGGGTGCCGTCTCCCGCGGGGTGTTCTTCCCCAAGTACCGCGGCGACCTGGTGGCCAGCAGCGTCATCGTCGAGCGCATGCGGGCCGGCGCGATCGAATCCCTGGCCATCCCCGCCAACCCGCTGGACGTGCTCGCCCAGCAGATCGTGGCCATGGTGGCCCTCGACGACTGGACCGTCGACGACCTGCACACCCTCGTCCGCCGCGCCGCGCCCTACGCGACGCTCACCCGCGGCGTCCTCGAGGCCGTGCTCGACATGCTGGCCGGCCGCTACCCCGCCGAGGAGTTCGCGGAGCTGCGGCCGCGGTTGGTGTGGGATCGCGCCACCGGCACCCTCTCCGGACGCCGCGGATCCCAACGCATCGCGGTGACCAGCGGCGGCACGATCCCCGATCGCGGTCTGTTCGGGGTCTTCCTCGCCGGGGACGGGCCCGGCCGGCGGGTCGGCGAGCTGGACGAGGAAATGGTCTACGAGTCGCGCGTCGGTGACGTGATCACGCTCGGCACCTCCACGTGGCGCATCGAGCAGATCACGCACGACCAGGTGCTGGTCACGCCCGCCCCCGGTGAACCGGGGAGGCTGCCCTTCTGGCGTGGCGACTCCCTCGGCCGTCCGGTCGAGCTCGGGGAGGCGATCGGCGCGTTCCTGCGCGAGGTGGCGTCCCTGGCCCCGAACCCGGCGATGCAGCGGCTGGCCGACGCCGGTCTCGACACCTGGGCGGCGGAGAACCTGCTGGCCTACGTCACCGAGCAGCGCGACGCCACGGGCTCGCTGCCGTCGGATCGCACGATCGTCGTCGAGCGCTTCACCGACGAGTTGGGCGACTGGCGCGTCGTCGTCCACTCCCCCTACGGCGCCCCCGTCCACGCCCCGTGGGCGCTGGCCATCGCGCAGCGGATGCGCGAGCGGTACGGCGTCGACGTCCAGGCCATGCACGCGGACGACGGCATCGTGCTGCGCCTGCCCGACCTCGGCGACGCGGACGGTGAACCGGCCCGGCACGCCGACCTGCTGGAGCTGTTGCTGCTCGACCCCGACGACGTGGCCCCCCTGGTGACCGAACAGGTCGGCGGCAGCGCCCTGTTCGCCAGCCGATTCCGCGAGTGCGCGGGCCGCGCGCTGCTCCTGCCCAACCGGCGCCCCGGCCATCGGCAGGCCCTGTGGCAGCAGCGCCAACGCTCGGCGGCGCTGCTCCAGGTGGCCACGCAGTACCCGGCCTTCCCGATCGTGCTCGAGGCCGTCCGCGAGTGCCTGCAGGATGTGTTCGACGTGCCCGGCCTGACCGAGCTGATGCGCCGTGTCCGGGCCCGCGAGGTGGCCGTGACGGAGGTGACCACCCGTCAGCCGAGCCCGTTCGCCGCGAGCCTGTTGTTCGGCTACGTCGCGCAGTTCCTCTACGAGGGCGACTCCCCGCTCGCCGAGCGGCGGGCCGCCGCCCTCAGCCTTGATCCGGATCTGCTGGCGGAGCTGCTCGGCACCGCCGAGGGCCTGGCCCTGCGCGACCTCCTCGATCCGGACGCCCTCGCCCGCACCCTGGCCGAGTTGCAACACCTCGTCGAGGGCCGCCGCGCCCGGGATGCGGATGAGCTGACCGACCTGCTGCGCACCCTTGGCCCGCTCAGCACCGCCGATCTCGCCGCCCGCGCCGTCGATCCGGACGCGGTGCCCGCCCGGGTGGCCGAGCTCGCCGACGCCCGGCGCATCTTCGCCGTCGGCGAGCGGTGGGCCGCGATCGAGGACGCCGGACGCCTCCGCGACGCCCTCGGCGTGGCCCTGCCCCCCGGGGTCCCCCACGCCTTTGCCGAGCCGGTGGCCGACCCGTTCGGCGACCTGCTCGTGCGCTACGCCCGCACCCATGCCCCGTTCTCGGCGGACGCCGTGGGCGCCTGGCTGGGCGGCCTCGGCCCGGCACTGGTGCTGGACGGCCTGCGCCGCCTCGTCGCGGACGGCCGCCTCGTCGAGGGCGAGTTCACCCCGGGGGCGTCCGGACGCGAGTTCGTCGACCCCGGCGTGCTCCGCACGATCCGCCGCCGCTCGGTGGCCGCGCTGCGCGCCGAGGTGGAGCCCGTGCCGGTGGAGGACTACGCGCGCTTCCTGCCCGCCTGGCAGGGGGTGGGTGGCACGCTGCGCGGGGCCGACGGCGTGATGCGGGTGGTCGAACAGCTCGCCGGCGTCCCCCTGCCCGCCAGCGCGCTCGAACCGCTCGTGTTCGCCGCGCGGGTCAGGGACTACGCCCCGGCGCTGCTGGATGAGCTGTCCGCGTCCGGAGAGGTGGTGTGGCGTGGCCACGGTTCGCTCGCCGGCCGCGACGGCTGGGTGTCGCTGTGGCCGGGCGACCTGGCCCACCTCGCACCCGCGCCCACCGAGCCGGAGTCCGACGCCCAGCGCGCGCTGCTGGACGCCCTGGCCTCCGGCGGGGCGCAGTTCTTCAGCGCCCTGGCCCGCGCGGCAGGGCTCCCGCCGACGGCGGAGGCGTCCGATGCGCTGTGGGAGCTGGTGTGGCGTGGGCTCGTCACCAACGACACCCTCGCCCCGCTGCGGGCGCGGCTGGGGGCCGGCTCCACCACCCACAGGACGCGGACGGCCACGCCGCGCTCCCGCTACGGCCGGCCGAGGCTGCCGCGCGGCCCGCGGCCGGAGGTCGCGCGCGACGCCGGCGGCCGGTGGTCGCTCTTCCCCGCCCCGGAGGTCGACCGCACCGAGGCGATCCTCACCACCGCCGAGGTGCTGCTCGACCGCTACGGCGTGGTGACGCGCGGCGCGGTGCAGGCCGAGGAGATCCCCGGCGGCTTCGCGGGGGTCTACAAGGTGCTGAGCGCGGCCGAGGACATTGGACGCGTCCGCCGCGGCTACTTCGTGGAGGGGTTGGGGGCCGCGCAGTTCGGCACGGTCGGTGCCGTCGACCGGCTCCGTGGGGCCGGCGCGTCCGCGTCCCCCGGCGTCCGGACGGCAGCCAGCCAGGGCGCGGAGGCGTCCGGCCCCCGCGCGATGGTGCTCGCGGCCTGCGACCCGGCCAACCCGTTCGGCGCGGCGCTCGCCTGGCCCGACGCCGGCGACCACCGCCCCGGCCGCAAGGCGGGCTCGCTGGTGGCGCTGGCGGAGGGGGAGCTGGCCGCCTACGTCGAGCGCGGCGGGCGCACCGCGCTCACCTGGACCGAGGACGCCCCCACCCTCGCAGCCGTGGCGGACGCCCTCGCCGGGCTGGTCCGCTCCGGACGGGTCGCGGCCCTCACGATCGAGAAGGTCAACGGGGTGCCGACCCTCGACGGACGCCACCCGTTCGCCGCCGCCCTGCTGGCGGCGGGCTTCCACCAGACCCCGAAGGCACTGCGGCTGCGCCGCTGAGGAGCAGGGCGGCCCTGCCGCTGGGGCGCCCTCCTCACCCCCCGGGCGCGGCGTCAGTGGTGGTCGTCCCGCAGCTTGGCGATGTCTGCATCAGTGCGATTGCCGTGAATCGTCACGTGGGCCAGCTCGGCCTCGATGCGCTCGAACTCGGCGTCGGAGAGCACCACGTCGGCAGCGCCGAGGTTCTCCTCCACCCGGGCCTGGGTGCGCATGCCGGGAATCGGCGCGATGAACGGCTTCTTGTGCAGCATCCATGCCAGCGAGATCTGCGCAGGGGTCGCGTCCTTCTCCGCGGCGAAGGTGTGCAGCAGGTCGATGAGGGGCTGGTTCGCGCGGACGTTGTCGGGATCGAACCGGGTGATGGCGCGGCGGACGTCGTCGCCGGGGTACGTCTGGTCGGCCGTCACGGCGCCCGACAGGAAGCCGGAGGCGAGCGGGCTGAATGGCACGAACCCGATGCCCAACTCCTCGCAGGCCGGGATCACCTCGGCCTCGAACATGCGCTCCATCATCGAGTACTCGCTCTGGATCGCGGTCAGCGGCGTGATCGCGTGGGCCCGCCGGATCTGGTCGGCGCTGGACTGTGACTGGCCCCAGCCGCGGATGAGACCGTCGGCGATCAGCTCGCCCATGATCGCCGCGACGTCCTCCACCCCCGCGTCGTCCACCCGGTGCTGGTAGTAAAGGTCGACGTGGTCGACGCCCAGGCGGCGCATCGAGGCCTGCAGGTGCTCGCGGATCTGCCGGCCCAGATCGTCCCGCCCGGACGCCTCCGGCACGTGCAGTTTGGTGGCGATGACGACCTCGTCGCGGATCGGCGCCAGGGCCCGTCCGAGAAGCTCCTCGTTGTGGCCGCCGCCGTAGCCCTCGGCGGTGTCGTAGTGGGTGCAGCCGAGGTCGTGCGCGTGCCGCAGCAGGCGGATCGCCTCCGCCTCGTCCGCGCCGGGGCCGTAGCCGTGGCTGAACCCCATCGCTCCGTAGCCGATCGCGGAAACGGTCAGGTCGCGCAGGTGTCGCTCGTGCACGGTTGCTCCTTCGTGGGTCGGTGGCAGGGGTGGTTGGCGGGTCGGTCAGCTCGTCGGCAGGGTGCTCGACGTGTTGGCCGGACGCCGCAGGCGTCCGCCGTGCTTGCGGGCACGTTCCTCGACCAGGTCGACGATGCGCGCGGCGGCCTCCTCCAGCGCCATGCCGGTCGTGTCGAGCACCGGGCACTTGAGGCGGCGTTGCAGGGCGACGAGGTCGTCGAGTTCGTCGTAGATGGACGCAAGGTCGACATAGCCGTCCTTCATGCCCCGGACGCCCAGGCCCCGGACACGCTCGGAACGGATGAGGCGCAGCCGCTCCGGGTCCAGCGTGAGGCCGACGACGCGCCAGGGGTCGATCCGGAACAGTTCCTCGGGCGGCGCGATGCCCGGCACCAGCGGCACGTTCACCGTCTTGTACCCGAGGTACCCGAGGAAGATCGACAACGGCGTCTTGCCCGAGCGGGAGGGGCCGACGAGGCAGATGTCGCACTCCAGCAGCGACGCCGGGGCGGCACCGTCGTCATTGCGGACCGCGAAGTCGATGGAGGCGATGCGGACGAAGTAGTCGGCCTCGACCCCCACGGGACGCATGGGCACCTGGTCGGCGTCCTGGCCGCTGATGCGCTCCAGGGCGCCCATCGCGTCCATCATGAGATCGGCATAGGGCATGTCGAGCTCGCAGCAGGCAGATCGGACCAGGCTGGCCAGCTCCTCGTTGACGAGCGTGAAGAAGACCGCGGTGGGCTGGCCGTCACGCTCGCGCAGCGCGTCGAGGGCGGACTGGAGCCGGGCCGCCGTCGTGATGCGACGGTGGCGCACGAGCCGGAACTCGACATGGGGAAACTGGGCGACGGCTGCACGGGCCAGCCGCACCCCGGATTCCCCGGTGGAGTCGGCGAGGAGGTGGATCTCGAGGTCGGTCATTCGGTGGGCCGGCGGTCGCGCAGCGAGTTGAAGAAGTTGGCGTCCATCACCGGCCCCCCGCTCGGGCCGGACGGCGCCGGGTCGTCCTCGTCGTACTCCTCGCTGCCGTCGGGCCGGTTGTCCCACTTCGTCGGGTCGAGGTTCCGGTCGGGGTTCACCAGTGCCTCGCGCGAGAGCGATTCGGCGCCACGGGCAGGCCCGGACGCCGGCGCCTCACCCGCGGCGGACGCGGCGGCGACGGCCGACGACCAGGGGGTGGGCTCGCTGACGGGGGGCGGCGGGGCCGAGGGCGGCGCGTCCGGGCCGTTGCGCCGGACGCTCATCAGCACCAGCGCTGCGATTCCGGCGATGACCAGCAGCCCGATGACCACGAACACCACGGAGATGCCGCCGCTCATGGGTCCTCCTTCGTTGGGGATGGCCCCAGACTAGACGCCCCCGGGCGCCACCACCCCCCGGAACCGCGGGATCATCGGGTGCGGCTCCGGGGCGTGCCCGGGGGTGGGGAAGGGGCCGGCAGGGCCGGTGGGTCAGGACGCCTCGGCGACCTCGCTGAGCACCGGCTGGACGGCCATCAACACGAGAGCGACCATGGCGGTCAGCAGGGCGACATCGGCGAAAGCGATCATGTCCCCCACCCTCCCCGACGCGGCCTCACCCCCGCATCGGCTCCCAGGACCGTGCGGGATCGACCGAGGTCGGGGGCCGGGCCCGACCCCGGTGGCGGGGCGATGCTTCGCGGGTCGGAGCAGCCGCTAGGGTCGGCCCCATGGCGCTCAGCGTGTTCGACCTGTTCTCGGTGGGGATCGGCCCGTCCTCGTCCCACACCGTCGGGCCGATGCGGGCGGCGTCGCTGTTCTGCGCCGAGCTCGGCGACGCGCTCACGCGCACCGCGCGCGTCCGCTGCGCGCTGTACGGCTCGCTGGGCGCGACCGGCCGGGGGCACGGCACCGACCGGGCGGTCGTGCTGGGGCTGCTGGGCGAGGCACCCGAGACCGTCGACCCGCGTGCGGCGACGGTCGAGGTGGACGCCGTCGCCTCCCGCCGCGAGCTGCTGCTGGCCGGACGCCAGCGCATCGCCTTCGACCCCGCCACCGATCTCGTGCTCGACGGCTCGGTCGAGCTGCCCGCCCACCCCAACGGCATGGTGCTGAGCGCGTGGGACGCGGCCGGTGATCTCCTCGCCGAGCGAAGCTACTACTCGGTCGGTGGCGGCTTCGTCGTCGAGGGGGACGCCGCGGCGTCCGACCCGGTGGTGCCCGACGTGACCGAGGTGCCCCACCCATACCACACGAGTGCGGATCTGATGGCGATCTGTCACGAGACCGGGCTGTCGATCGCCAAGGTCGCGATGGAGAACGAGTTGGTGTGGCGCTCGCGCGACGAGGTTCGGGCCGGGCTGCTCCACATTTGGGACGTGATGGAGGGCTGCATCGCCGCCGGCATCGAGACCGAGGGACGCCTGCCCGGCGGCCTGCGCGTCCTGCGGCGCGCGCCGGCGCTGCACACCAAGCTCATCGGCGAGGCGTCCTCGGACGACCCGCTGCGGGCCATGGACTGGATCGCTCTGTACGCCCTGGCCGTGAACGAGGAGAACGCGGCGGGCGGACGGGTGGTGACGGCCCCCACCAACGGGGCGGCCGGCATCATCCCCGCCGTCCTGAAGTACTACACGACGTTCGTGCCCGGCGCGGACGACACCGGCGTCGTCCGGTTTCTGCTCACCGCCGCCGCGATCGGCATGATCTTCAAGAACACGGCCTCCATCTCGGGGGCCGAGGTGGGTTGCCAGGGCGAGGTCGGCTCGGCCTGCTCGATGGCCGCGGCCGGCCTGGCCGCCGTGCTCGGCGGCACCCCCGAGCAGGTCGAGAACGCCGCCGAGATCGGCATGGAGCACAACCTGGGCCTGACCTGCGACCCCGTGGGCGGCCTCGTGCAGATCCCCTGCATCGAACGCAACGCCATCGCGGCGGTCAAGGCCGTCGCCGCCGCCCGGACGGCCCTGCGCGGCGACGGAAGCCACATCGTCAGCCTCGACACCGTCATCACCACCATGCGCGACACGGGGCGGGACATGCAGAGCAAGTACAAGGAGACCGCCCTCGGCGGGCTGGCCGTGAACGTGATCGAGTGCTGACACACCTCGCCGGTGGGGCTGGTGCTCGCTCCGCTCGCGCAAACAACACAGACACACCTCGCCGGTGGGGCTGGTGCCCGCTCCGCTCGCGCAAACAACACAGACACACCTCGCCGGTGGGGCTGGTGCCCGCTTCGCTCGCGCAAACAACACAGACACACCTCGCCGGTGGGGCTGGTGCCCGCTCCGCTCGCCCCTGACCAAGGACGCACCTCGCCGGTGGGGCTGGTGCTCGCTCCGCTCGCGCAAACACCACAGACACACCTCGCCGGTGGGGCTGGTGCTCGCTCCGCTCGCGCAAACAACACAGACACACCTCGCCGGTGGGGCTAGTGCTCGCTCCGCTCGCAGGTGGGGCTGGTGCTCACTCCGGCATGCGAAACGGGGCCTGCTGACCATCCCCCCGGGCCAGCAAGCCCCGCCTCAACCAACGTTAGGCAGGGCCCCCCGGATTCGCTATCCCCCGGGGAGGTGACTTTGCCGAATCCCGCTGCTCCGGCGCCGTCCGGCGTCCGGCCACAACCCCAGCCCTAGTGTGGACGCATGCTCATCACCGGCCTCGTCCTCGCCACCCTGGCGGCCCTGCTCCACGGCTACATCTTCGCGCTGGAATCGTTCGCCTGGGCCTCGCCCGCAGCGCAGCGGACGTTCGGGCATACGGCGCAGGAGGCGGAGCGAACCCGATTCATGGCGTTCAACCAGGGCTTCTACAACCTCTTCCTCGCCCTCTTGGCCGTGGCGGGTGTCGTCGCAGTCCTCGCGGGAGCAACCGTCGTCGGCCTCACGCTCGTCTTCGCCGGCGTCGGGTCGATGCTCGCCGCCGCGCTGGTGCTGGGCATCAGCTCTCCGCCGCACCGATCCGCGGCTCTCAAGCAGGGAGCCCTGCCGCTCCTCGCCCTGATTGCCCTCACGATCCATCTGCTCTGAGGCTGGCAGACCCTTGACACGGGGAGGATGCGCTCCTTAGGGTTACCACGAAACTTTCTCGAAATTTGCGAAGCACAGGGAGGTGCCTTCGTGTCACGCATCGAAATGGGCGCGGACGCCCCGACGGAACTCGCCCAGGAGAACCTGGCCGCCGTCAAGGAGGCGCCCCGTCGACGACGCCGCCGCAGTGAGACGAAGTCGTGGCGCCGCGCGCTGCGTGAGGACTGGCAGCTCTACCTGCTGTGTCTGCTGCCGCTGCTGTTCTTCGTCGTCTTCCGCTACATCCCCATGGCCGGCAACATCATCGCCTTCCGCAGGTTCGTCCCCGGTGGCTCGATGTTCGGCGAGACGTGGGTGGGGTTCCGCTACATCCAGATGTTCATCCAGGATCCGACGTTCTGGCAGGTGTTCGGCAACACGGTCGCCCTGGGCGCCCTGACCCTGCTGTTCAGCTTCCCGATGCCGATCATCTTGGCGCTGTCGTTGAACGAGGTGCGCAGCACGAGGTTCAAGAAGTTTGTCCAGAGCGCCTCCTACCTGCCGCACTTCCTCTCCATCGTCATCATCGCCGGCATGATCATGCAGATCGTCTCCCTCAACGGGGCCGTCAACCAGCTCATCGAGGCGTTCGGCGGGGAGCAGATCAACTTCATCCAGCGCGCCGAGTGGTTCCGTCAGATCTACGTCGCCTCTGACGTGTGGCAGACGATGGGCTGGGGGACGATCCTCTACCTGGCCGCCCTCACCCAGATCGACGAGAACCTCTACGAGGCCGCCCGGATCGACGGGGCCAATCGGTGGCGCCAGACCCTCCACGTCACCCTTCCGGGCATCGCGCCGACGATCATCACGCTGCTGATCCTCAACATCGGCTCGTTCCTGGCCGTCGGCTTCGAGAAGATCCTGCTGCTGTACAGCCCGTTGACGTACTCCACGGCGGACGTGATCTCCACCTACCTGTACCGCGTGGGCCTCGTGAGCAACAACTTCTCCTACGCCACGGCCATCGGCCTGTTCGAAGCCATCATCGGGTTGACCCTCGTGCTGGGCGCCAACGCCCTGTCGCGCAAGGTCGCCGGAACGAGTCTCTGGTGAGGGAGGAGGACCGATGAGTGCAGTGAAGACGTCACCCAGCTACCGGGTGTTCACGGTCATCAACACGCTGTTCCTGCTGGGCATCGTGTTCATCACGCTGTTCCCGTTCGTCAACATCGTCGCCCAGTCATTCTCGAGCAACGCGGCGATCGTGGCGGGCCGCGTCAGCCTGTGGCCCGTGGGCTTCAACACCACCACCTACGAGGCCGTGGCCGGCGATGCGATGTTCTGGCGCAACTACCGCAACACGGTCGTGTACACCGTGGTGGCCACCGCCATCTCCCTGGTCCTGACGACGTGCTATGCCTACGTCCTCAGCAAGAGGCAGGTCAAGGGCCGCAACCTCCTCATCGGCATCGCCGTGTTCACGATGTTCTTCAACGGTGGCCTGATCCCCAACTACATCCTCATCAACAGCCTGGGCTGGATGAACACGATGTGGGCCGTCGTCGTCCCCAACGCCATCAGCGTGTTCAACCTGCTCGTGATGAAGGCGTTCTTCGAGGGCATGCCCGTCGAGCTGGAGGAGGCCGCGGCGATCGACGGGCTCAACCAGCTCCAGACATTCGGCATGGTGATCCTGCCCCTGGCCAAGGCGGTGCTGGCCACGATGCTGCTGTTCTACGCCGTGGCCCACTGGAACGCCTGGTTCGGGGCCTTCCTGTACATGACCGACAAGGACATGTTCCCGGTCACCATCTACCTGCGCAACATGATTGCGGGCACCACGGGCGCCAACGACGTGGGCGCCAGCGTCGACAACCAGACCCAGATCGCCGGCAACATCAAGGCGGTGACGATGGTGCTCACCGTCCTGCCCATCCTCACCGTCTACCCCTTCGTCCAACGCTACTTCGTCACCGGAGTCATGCTCGGGTCCGTCAAGGGCTGACGACCCACCCGCCACACCCACCAAAGGAAAGAGGAAGAACGTGGAAACACGGACACCACACAGACTCGCCGCCGCGGCGACCGCGCTCGTTCTGTCGGCCTCCCTGGCCGCCTGTGGCGGCAACGGCGGCAGCACCGCCGACGGCCCCGTCGAGGTCAACGACTCGAACAACGCCGGCGCCATGGCCGACTACGGGGTGGGTGACACGTTCCAGGCCAGCGAGCCGTTCACGGTCACGACCCTGTTCTCCGACCACCCCAACTACCCGTACAACGCGGACTGGCTGTTCTGGCAGGAGATCGAGGACCGGACGAACGTCACGCTGGATGCCACGATCGTCCCGATGTCCGACTACGAGCAGAAGCGCTCGCTCGTGGTGAGCGCGGGCGACGCCCCGACCATCATCCCCAAGACCTATCCCGGCCAGGAGTCCGCCTTCGTCTCCTCCGGCGCCATCCTGCCCGTCAGCGACTACGTCGACCTCATGCCGAACTACCAGGACAAGGTCGAGAAGTGGGACATGGCCGACAACATCGAGACGCTCAAGCAGTCCGATGGCAAGTACTACGTCCTGCCCGGCCTCCACGAGGAGGTGTGGCCCGACTACACCCTCATCTGGCGCAAGGATCTGCTCGAGGCCAACGGCATCGCCGAGCCGCAGACGTGGGACGAGGTCTATGACGCCCTCGTGAAGCTCAAGGCCGCCACGGGCCAGACTCCGTTCAGCGACCGCTACCAGGGCAAGAACCTGCTCGGCATCCTGGGCACCGCCTACGGCACCACGGCCGGCTGGGCCTACAGCGGCGGCGTCACCTTCAACGAGGCCGAGGACGCCTTCGAGTTCTCGGCGCAGACCGACGAGTACAAGGACATGGTCACGTACCTGAACCGTCTGGTCACCGAAGGTCTGCTCGACCCGCAGTCCTTCACCCAGCAGGACGACCAGGCGCTGCAGGCGTTCCGCAACGGCAACACCGCCGTCATCAGCGGCAATTCCCAGGATCCCTCGGCGCACCGCGAGATCATGGACCAGAACATCGGCGCGGGGAACTACGAGATCGGCAAGGGCATCCTGCCCGGCGGCCCGGCCGGCGACGTCATGACCAACTCCCGCCTCGAGAACGGGATCATGATCAACGCCAACATCCTGGACTCGCCCAACTTCGTCGCCACCATGCAGTTCATCGACTGGCTGTGGTACTCCGACGAGGGCCAGGAGTTCACCAAGTGGGGCGTCGAGGGCACGACCTACACCAAGGCGACCGACGGCACCCGGACGCTCGACCCGGGCATCACCTACGTCTGGATGAACCCGGGCGCCCCCAAGAAGCTGAACGCCGACTACGGCTTCTCCGGCGGCAACTTCGCCTACGGCGGCACCACCGACCTGCTGCAGTCGATGTTCGCCCCGGAGGAGAAGGAGTGGCAGGAGCGGATGGCCGCCGAGCGCGAGCCCGCCCCCGTCCAGCCCCCCTACCCCTTCGACGACCTGGAGCGTGAGCAGGTCACCCTGCTGCAGACGCCGCTGAAGGACTTCGTGGAGCAGGAGACCCTGAAGTTCGCCACCGGCCAGCGCGACATGTCGGAGTGGGACGCCTTCCAGACCGACCTGGCCGGCCGGGGCGTCGACCAGTACCTCGAGATGGTGAACACGGCCTACGAGCGGGCCAAGAACGCCTGACCGAACGACCCCCGCGGCGGGGGCGTCCCCACCGGACGCCCCCGCCGCGCTCCGTCAGAACCCACGACCGAGGCCACCATGACGCGCATCGACGTTCCTCCCACCGGCTCCCGCGACGGCGCCGACGCGTGGCGCGCGTGCGTCGGGACCGGACGCCTCAGCCTGGCCTTGCGCCACGACCACCTCGCCAGTCTTGATCTCGTCCAACGCGAGATCGGGTTCCGCCACGTCCGCGGCCACGGGTTGCTGTGCGACGACATGGCCGTCGTCCAGCCCTGGTCCCACGCCGGCGAGAGCGCCACCGCGTACAACTTCACCCACGTCGACCTCGTGTTCGACGCCTGGCTCGAACGGGGCATCCGGCCCTTCGTCGAGCTGGGCTTCATGCCGGAGGCACTGGCCTCCGGCGACCAGACCGTGTTCTGGTGGCGCGGCAACGTGACGCCGCCGCGCGACCTCTCCGCCTGGTGCGACCTCGTGCGCGCCCTACTCGAGCACCTCATTGCCCGCTACGGGCTCGAGGAGGTGCTCACCTGGCCGATCGAGGTGTGGAACGAGCCCAACCTGACCCACTTCTGGCGCGACGCCGACCAGGCGGCCTACCTTGCGCTGTACGAGGCCAGCGCCCGCACCGTCAAGGACGTGCACCCCGGCCTGCAGGTGGGGGGGCCCCGCCATCTGCGGCGGTGGGGAGGCGTGGCTGGACGCGTTCCTCGCGCACTGCGCGGGCCACGACATCCCCGTCGACTTCCTCTCCCGGCACGCCTACACCTCGGGGCCCGCCGAGGTGATCCCGTTCTCGGTGCACCAAGACCTGGCACCCGCGTCCCATCTGTTGCGTGACTTCGCCACCCTGCGCGAGACCGCCGCGCGTCACGGCGTCCGGCTGCCCGCGCACGTCACGGAGTTCAACACCTCGTACAAGCCGGTCAGCCCCGTCCACGACACGTGTTTCAACGCCGCCTACCTGGGCCGCGTGCTCAGCGAGGGCGGGGACCTGGTCGACTCGTTCAGCTACTGGACCTTCTGCGACGTGTTCGAGGAGGAGGGCGTGCCGCAGGCGCCGTTCCACGGCGGTTTCGGCCTGCTCACCCACCGCCAGGTCAAGAAGCCCACCTTCCACCTCTACGCTTTCTTCGCCCGGCTGGGCGAGGAGATCCTGCACCGCGACGAGCACTGCCACGTCCGGCGCTCCGGCCGCGACGGCGGCGTCTAGGTGGTGGCGTGGCACCCGGTGGCCGACCCGGCCACCGACCCGCACACCCACACGCTCTCGCTGGCACTGCCGCTGCCGGACGGCCCGGTGGTCGTCCGGCGCGCCCGGGTGCACGAGGAGGCAGCCAACCCGTGGGCCGCGTGGCAGGCCATGGGACGCCCCCGCTGGCCCACCCTCGCCCAGTGGGACGCCCTGCGCGAGCTCGCCGAGCCCCACCGGACGGCCTGGCCGGCCACCGCCCTCAACGGCCGCCTGGAGATTGATCTGGAGCTGGTGCGCAACGAGGTCACCCTGGTCGAGGTCACGCCCGTCAGCGACGAGACGCCGAGCTACCCCGGGCTGGACGACAGCAGGGTGCCCGGTTACGGTCAGGTGCCGTGAGTGGTTCGGGGTTCGAGGCGCACGACCGGCCGTTCTACCGCGCCACGGATGGCATCGCGATGTTCCTGGCGGTGTCCGGGTGGTTCCTGTTGTTGACCCTGCCCTTCTGGCTGGGGTTGCTGCTGCTGGCCCCGGTCGTCGGCAACGCGGCGGTCTTCGCGCTGACGGCACTCCCGATCGGCCCCGCGCTCGTCGCGGCGCTCTACGCCATCCGCCGCCGCGGCGGACCCACGGAGGACCGGACGCCCACCCAGCTCTACTTCGCCGGCCTGCGGCAGGGCTGGCGGCAGGCGTTGGTGTTCTGGACGCCCTTCCTCGCCGTCGTCACCGCCGCGATGGTGACGACGCTCACGGGGGTGGCGGACACGGGGGCGGGCGCCGCCTGGCAGTTCGCGTTCGCGCTCGTGCTGCTGGTCGCCGTGCCCTGGTTGTGGCTGACGCTGACCGTGGTGGCGAACTTCACCTTCCGCAGCCGGGACGTGGCCCGGCTCTGCATGTTCTACACCCTCACCAAGCCGATGGTCAGCCTCGGCCTCATCGCGCTCACCGTCGGGCTGGGTCTGCTCGTGGCCCAGACCTTCGACTGGATCCTGGCCCCGCTGGGCAGCGTCGTCGCCTGGGCGGTGGTGACGCTCGCGCGTCCGGTGACCGACCACGTCGAGGACCATTTCGTCGGCGGCGACACCGCGGTCTGAGGACGCGCGGGACGCCGCTGTCAGCGGTGGATCAGGCGTCCACGGGCGTCCGGAACCCCCGACTTGCGCCAGAAGTAGGTGTTGACCTGGTCGCGCCACTCGATGGCGCTGCGGAGCTGTTCGGCGAACCGGACGTCCACGACAGCGCTCACCTCGCTGGGCAGGGACTCCCTCACCCCGTGCCAGCGGCGGATCATGGCCTCCCCCTGCTCCACCCCGGCGAAATGGCTGTCGTAGATGTGCTGGATGACGGTTGACCCGGAGTGCAGCACGTGGCCGTACGGCACGTGATGGAAGAACAGCAGCAGGGCGTCCGGGCAGGCGTCCAACGTCTCGTAGCGCGCCGCCATCGCGGGCGGGTAGAGCCCGATCATGCCCGAGCCGGTGGCCACCGTGCGGTCCACCCCGACGCCGTCCCGGTCGGCGAAGTGGTAGGTGCCCCACGGGGTGTACTCGTACCCGTCGACGCTCGGGCCGTAGTGCGTGTGCGGGGTGACCATGAAGCCGACCCCCAGCGGCGCGGTGTACGCCTCATACGTCTGCCAGGAGCCGAGCAGGAGGGCGGCCAGCTCGTCGCGCGCGGCGTCCGGCACGGCATACGTGGCCCGCAGCCACTCGTGGGCCAGCTCCTCGGCCGTCAGGCTCGGCTCCCACGCGAGTCGACCGAAGGCGTAGAGGTTGGCCTGCGCGAACGGGTGGCCCGTCCAGTTCGGGTCCGCCCCCACGTTCGAGACGGCGACGAAGCCGTTGTGCCGGCCGGTGTGGACGCCGACGGTCTCGTACAACCGCGGACCGCCGTCGGTCTCCCAGCCGATCTCGGTGTCGAGGGCGTCGCGCCACAGCTCGGGCAGGTAGCACACGTGCTTCTGCTGGCCGGTGTACTCCTGGGTGATCTGCAGCTCGATCGCGACGTGGGTGGCGCGCAACCGGGTCAGCAGCGGGGACACGCCTTCGCGGGTCTGGAAGTCGATGGGGCCGAACTTGACCTGCAGCACCACGTTGTCGGCGAACTGGCCGTCGAAGGGCGCGAAGTGGTCGGCGGCCGCCCGCGCCCGGTCGGTCGAGCGGTCGCGCCAATCCTGGTGGTTGTCGTAGACGAAGCACCGCCAGAACACCGTGCCGCCGTGGGGGGCCACCGCCTCGGCCAGCATGTTCGCGCCGTCGACGTGGGTGCGGTCGTACCGGAAGGGGCCGGGCCGGTTCTCCGAGTCGGCCTTGACGACGAAGCCGCCGAAGTCGCCGATGCGCCCCCAGACGCGCTCGGCCGTGGCGCGCCACCAGGCGCGGACGCCGTCATCGAGGGGGTCGGCGGTGTCGACGTCCCCCACCGTCAGGGGTGCGGCGTAGTTGACGGCCACGTAGCACGCGATGCCGTACTCGCGGAGCACCGCGGCCGCCCGGGCAACGTCGTCCAGCCGGTCGGTGACCAGCGTGGTCTCCACGTCGTTGACGTTGACGTTGTTGAGGCACAGCGCGTTGATACCCACCGACGCCAGGAGACGCGCGTAGTCGCGGAACCGGCTCAGGTCGTCGACCATCTCCCCACCGGAGAACAGAATCGACGGGCCCGCGTAGCCGCGCTCGACGCTGCCCATGGCGTCGACGACCATGTTGTCCCAGTCGTTCAGCATCCGGATGGCGGTGGCGGGCCGGTGGCGTCCGGCGCTCACGGCACCCGGGCCCCGGTTCCACACGTGGAAGAAGCCCGCCACGAGCCCGCGCCGATCCGCCGCCCTGACCACGACGCGGCCGGGTTCGGGCGTGAGGATCTCGAAGCCTTCGGGCGGGCCGTTCTCGGCCACCTGCTCGACGCGCAGCATCCCCGATGCCCCCCCGTCCGCTCCGTACCCGGCCTCGGCACCGCCGTGCCGCCGCACCAGGAGCGCGTGATCGCGCGCGATGGTCACCAGGCCGTCGTCGGCGCCGTCCACCTCGAGCTGCCAGTGGGCCAGCTCCACCGAGCCTGGGCCGCCGAGCCAACACCGATCCGACGCCGGGAACAGCGATGCCATGGGAATCCTCACATCGTCGTGGGCAGAAACTTTCGGACTTCTGAAGCCTAGGACGGGCCTTTCGTCCGGTCAACCCACCCGGGGGGCCGCCCTGCGACCCGCGTTGCACTGCCTTCATCCCACCCCTACGCTGGCGCTGGCACGGCACGAAGTTGCGCAAATGAACCCCCGGAGGAGGTGCGCCCATGGTCGCCTCTCCCACCCCGCGGGTGACGATCGCTCGCATCGCGGAGGACGCCGGGGTGTCCCTGCCGACGGTGTCCAAGGTGCTCAATGGCCGGGCCGACGTGTCCGCAGAGACCCGTGCCCGCGTCGAGGCGACGATTCGGCGCCACGGCTACCGCCGCCGCAAGCCCAAGCAGCCCCAGAGCGTGCCGATGATCGACCTGGTGTTCCACGAGATCGAGAGCCCTTGGGCGGTCGAGCTCATCCGCGGGGTCGAGGGTGAGGCGTCCCGCCACCGCACCGAGGTGATCATCAGCGAGTGCGGCGGCACACGACGGCCCCGCCGCGCCTGGATCGAATCCGTGATCGCCCGCAAACCGCTCGGGGTCGTGATCGTGTTCTCCGACCTGGACGCCGACCAGCGCGCACAGTTGGCCGCCCGCAACATCCCGTGCGTGGTCGTGGATCCCATTGGCGAGTGTGCGGAGACCGGGCCGTCGGTGGGCAGTGCGCACTTCTTGGGCGGACGCCTCGCCGCGCAGCACCTCATCGTGCTCGGCCACACCCGCATCGGGGTCATCAGCGGCCCGATGGAAACCCTGGCCGCCCGGATGCGGCTGGCGGGTTTCCGTGACGCGCTGGCCGAGGCCGGGCTGGCTCTCCCGGACGCCTACGTGCGCCACGGCACCTTCAAGATCGAGGCGGGCGAGACGCACGGATCCGAGCTGTTGGCCCTGCGTGAGCGGCCGACCGCGATCTTCGCCTCCTCCGACCTGCAGGCGATGGGCGTCTACCGGGCCGCCCACGCTCTCGGTCTCGCCGTCCCCGGCGACGTCTCGGTGGTGGGCTATGACGACCTGCCGATCGCCGAGTGGGTCTTCCCGCCCCTCACCACCGTGCACCAGCCGCTGCGGGAGATGGCCGAGGCGGCCACGCGGCTCGTCCTGCAGCTCTCGCGGGGCGAGCAGGCCCCGGCCCCCAGCCTCGAGCTGGCCGTCCGCTTCGTGCAACGGGCGAGCACCGCGCCGCCGGCCGAACCCACCGCGGGCACACCAGTACCCTGAGTCGTCCTCGGCGAAAGATTCGATCGGCCCTTCCGCGTCCGTGCCGTTGACCACGGCACGAGGCGCGCCCTACTCTGGCCGGGAACCCCGAATGTTTCGGAATGCAGCGAGGATGGTGCACATGTTCCCTTGGTCAGATACCACACGGCCCGTCGACGAGCGCGTCGAGGCGCTGCTCGACGCGATGAGCCTGGCCGAGCAGATCGGTCAACTCGGGGCCTTCTGGCCCCGACCCAAGTCCAACGGCGCCGGCCTGAACGACGTGGCCCCCATGGAGTCGGCGATGTCGAGCGGGGAGTTCGAGGAGGTGTCGGCCGACGGGCTGGGCCACCTCACGCGCGTCTTCGGCAGCGCCCCGATCGACCCCGAGACGGGGGTGGCCACGCTGGCGCGCTTCCAGCAGCAGGTGCAGCAGCGCTCCCGGTTCGGCATCCCCGCCATCGCGCACGAGGAGTGCCTGACCGGCTTCACCGCCTACGGGGCCACGGTCTATCCGGCGGCCATCGCCTGGGGCGCCACGTTCGATCCGGAGCTCGTCGGCGAGATGGCCCACGCGATCGGCTCCGACATGGCGGCCCTCGGCGTCCACCAAGGCCTGTCCCCGCTCCTGGACGTCGTGCGCGACTACCGCTGGGGCCGCGTCGAGGAGACCATCGGCGAGGACCCCTTCCTGGTGGGCACGCTCGGCACGGCGTACGTCCGCGGCCTGCAGGACGCCGGCGTCCAGGCGACGCTCAAGCACTTCGTGGGCTATTCCGCCGCGCGGGCCGGCCGCAATCACGCCCCCGTCACCATCGGTACCCGCGAACTCGAGGACGTCCTGCTCCCGCCCTTCGAGATGGCCGTCCGGGAGGGCGAGGTGGCGTCGGTGATGAACTCCTACTCCGACGTGGACGGCGTGCCCGCCGGGGCCAGCCGGCACCTGCTCACCGAGGTGCTGCGGGAGCGCTGGGGCTTCACCGGCACCGTGGTGTCCGACTATTGGTCGATCAGCTTCCTGGAGTCCATGCACCACGTGGCCGACGATCTCACCGAGGCGGGTGCCCTCAGCCTCAACGCGGGCCTGGACATCGAGCTGCCCGAGACCGGCGCCTATGCCCACCTCGCCGAGGCGGTCGAGCGGGGTCTGGTGAGCGAGGGCGTCATCCGCGAGGCGGCACGGCGCATCCTGCGCCAGAAGGTGCAGCTCGGCCTGCTCGACGAGGGGTGGGACGCCGCGGCCGCCGGCCGTGCCGTCCACCTCGACTCCGAGCGCAACCGCGAGATCGCCCGCCGGATGGCGGAGCAGAGCGTCGTGCTGTGCGCCAACGACGCCGGCGTGCTGCCCCTCCGGGCCGACTCGATCGCCCTGCTGGGCCCGATCAGCGAGAACCCGCTCACGTTCATGGGCTGCTACTCCTTCCCCAACCACGTGCTGCCCCGCTACCCCGAGCTCGCGAGCGGCCTGCCGCTGACGAGCCTCGCGGACGCCGTGCGCGCCGAGTTCCCCGACACCCGGGTGGACGTGGTGGCCGGCGTGGACATCCTCGACCCCGACACCTCCGGCATCGAGGGGGCCGTCGCGGCGGCACGCGACGCGGCGGTGGCCGTGGTGGCCGTGGGTGACCTGGCCGGCATGTTCGGCGGCGGCACCTCCGGCGAGGGCTGCGACTCGGTGGATCTGCGGCTGCCCGGCGCCCAGGCCGACCTCGTGCGGGCGGTGCTCGACACCGGGACGCCCACGCTGCTGCTGGTCGTCTCGGGGCGGCCCTACTCGCTGGGCGAGTTCGGCGACAGGGCGGCCGCGGTGGTGCAGGCGTTCATGCCGGGCGCCGAGGGCGGCGCAGCGCTGGCCGGCGTCCTCTCCGGGCGGGTCAACCCGAGTGGCAAGCTGCCGGTCGGCGTCCCCGATCATCCCGGCGGCCAGCCGGGCACCTACATCGCGGCGCCGTTGGCGTGGTTCACCGACGGGGTCTCCAACCTCGACCCGCGCCCGCTCTACCCCTTCGGCCACGGCCTGTCTTACACGACGTTCGCGGTGTCCGACCTGGCGCTGACGGCCGACGAGGTGCCCACCGACGGCACGCTCACCGCGACGGTGCGCCTCACCAACACCGGCGAGCGCGCCGGCGCGGAGGTCGTCCAGTTCTACCTGTCCGACGTGACGGCCCAGGTGGTGCGCCCGATCAAGCTGCTCGCGGCGTTCCGCAAGGTGCACCTGGAGCCGGGGGCGTCCGCCACGCTCCGCGTGGACTTCTCCACCGACCTGATGAGCTTCACGGGGGTCGATCTGACGCGCGTGGTCGAGCCGGGCGCGATGAAGCTCTCGGTGGGCACGTCGAGTGAGAACCTGCCGCTGGTGGCCGACTTCCGGCTCACCGGTGGCCTGCGCGTAGTGGGCGAGGGCCGCACCCTCAGCCCGACCGTCACGGTGGAGTGAGCCATGGCGTTCTTCGACCTCTCGCCGGACGCGCTGGCGTCCTACGCACCACCGCTGGACGAGCCGGCCGACTTCGACGCCTTCTGGGCGCGCACCTTTGCCGAGCACGGTTCGGGGGACGTGGACCTGCGCGTCGAGCCGGTGGCCACGTTCATGACCCTGGTGGACACCTACGACATCAGCTGGCGCGGCTGGAACGGTGAGCGCGTCAAGGGCTGGCTGCTGCTGCCGGCGGGGGCGTCCGGGCCGCTGCCTGCGGTGGTGCAGTACACCGGCTACTCCATCGGACGAGGCATGCCGTTCGACAAGCTCATCTACGTCGCCGGCGGGTATGCACACTTCGTGATCGACGCTCGCGGGCAGGGGTGGGCCACGCCGGCGTCCCACCCCGGCACGGACGACACGGGCACGCGGATGGCCGGTGCCGCGCGCGGGCTGATGACCGAGGGCGTCCTGGCGCCGGAGACGTACTACTACCGGCGGCTGTTC
This sequence comes from Propioniciclava soli, assembly GCF_038502305.1. NCBI lineage: Bacteria > Bacillati > Actinomycetota > Actinomycetes > Propionibacteriales > Propionibacteriaceae > Propioniciclava > Propioniciclava soli. The sequence goes on along the minus strand of NZ_CP115965.1, from coordinate 119,708 downwards.
GTCGACGTCGTGCGCCTCGTGGAGGCGGCGGGAACGCACCCCGCGGTCGACCCCGCCCGCATCGCCGTCGCCGGCGGCAGCCAGGGCGGGGCGATGGCGCTGGCCGCCGCAGGGCTGGCGTCCCACCGCGGTGTGGAGGTGGCGGCGTGTTCGGCGGAGGTGCCGTTCCTGTGCCACTTCACCCGCGCGATCGGCCTCACGGACGCCTACCCGTACAAGGAGGTCGCCGACTACCTGGCCGTCCACCCCCAGCACCGCGGGCAGGTCATGGACACGCTGTCGTACTTCGACGGCATGTCGACGGCCGCGCGCGCGAGTGCCCCGGCCCTGTTCTCCGCAGGCCTGATGGACGCGATCACCCCACCCTCGACCGTGTTCGCCGCGTACCACCACTACGCCGGGGCCAAGGAGATCGAGGTGTACCCGTTCAACGGCCACGAAGGCGGCCGCGGCCACCAGGTGGAGCGCATCATGGCGTGGTTGGCGCGGGTGCTGCGCTGAGATCGTTGCCGTCGTACCGTGGCCGCATGACCGATGTCGACGCCGAGCGCGCGATCCGCGCGAACTGGCAGGCCCAGCTCACTGGCATGGACGCCGCCGACACCGAACTGCTGGCGGCCCAGTTCACCCCGGAGGCCACCCTGCGCCACATGACTGGGCACGTGCAGGCCCTCGACGACTGGATGGACGGCATTCGCGCCGGCACGTTCGTCTATCACGAGGTGTTGCCCCGCACCGTCGACGTGACGGTGGACGGCGAGCGGGCGTGGCTCACCGGGCGCATCCTCACTGGCCACCGGGCCGACGGCCGCGGTCAGACGTGGCGTCTGGAACTCGACCAGGACTTCAGCAACGTCGACGGCCGCTGGCTCTGCACGGCGTCCCGCGTCACGACTTGGTAGAGCGACGCCTCCTGCACCCGTCCTTCAAGGCAGCTCCGCTCGGTTCGGCAGCCCCGCTCGGTTTCGGCAGCCCCGCGCGGAGGGCGTCCGGGCTGAGATCACCGGGCCGGACGTCGTCGGCTGCGGCCCGGCGTCCCCACCGAGCCAGCGCCGCGTTGACCGGCGCCTCGCTACCGATCTGATGGGCAAGGGCCACGATCTCACCGTTGAGGAAGTCGGTCTCGACGTTGCCCCGCCCCTTGGTGAGCGACTGCCAGGTGGACCCGCCGAGCTCGTCGGGGGCGCCCGCGACATCGGCTGAGCGCGGCCCGGACGCCCGCGCCGCGGCCTCGGTCGCGTCGTCGACCATGACGATGCCCGCGTCCTCGAACACCTGACGCGCCTCCTGCCGGGCCGCCTCGACCACGTCGTCGGCGTCCTGGCTGCCGAGCAGCGCCTGCACCACGTTGCCGAGGTTGCTGATGAGCTTGCGGTACTTCCACGGCATCACGTCGGAGGGCAGCGGCACGTCGAGCCGGGCGCTCTCCCAGTCGGCGCGCAGCCGGTTCAGGAGCGCGGAGTCGGCGTCGTCGGTGAGGGTGGCGGGCACCCGGGAGCAGTGCAGCACGGCCGAGGTGGGCGTGAAGCGCGCCACCACGACACCCGGCTCCAGGTTGGCCGTGGGCGCCCACACGCACACCCCGTACACACGACGGAACCAGCGCAGCGCCATCGTCTCCGCGGCGACGCCGTTGGTGGAGAGCAATGCGGGCAGCGTCTCGCCGGCCGTGGCCGGTGTTCCGTCGGGCCCGGTCACCGGCACGTCGGCCCAGCTCGCCAGGGCCTCGGCCACGTGCTGGGTCTTGGTGGCGAAGACGAGGACGTCATCGGGGCGCAGGTCCGCGTCCGACGGGTCGAGCCAAACGGGCGCGCGGAGCGTCTCGGTTCCCTCAGGCGTCATGAGGGTGAGGCCGCGGTCGCGGAGGGCCCGGCCGTGCTCCCCGCGCGCCACCCAGGCGGTGTCGATTTCGGCCTGCGCGAGGCGTCCGCCGATCATTCCGCCGACAGCGCCGGCGCCGACGATCACGTAGCGAGTCACGCCGCCACCCTACGAGGCGCCACCCGACGAACTGGGCGTGATGACGACCTTCAGCCCCTCGCGGCGGGTCGCCCGCTCGAAGGCCTCGTCGGACGCGTCCAGCCCGAAGGTGTCGCTGACCACGGCCTTCACGTCGACGTGGCCGCGCTCGACCAGCGCGACGGCGCGCTCGTAGACCTCGGGCATCCGCCGCACGACGGCGATCGTCAGCCCCTTGCGGCGCGCCAGCGAGGCGGGAAACGTCGTTTCGTCGGCGTCGGGGATGCCCACGAGCACCACCCGGCCACCGCGCCGCGCCACCGTCATGGCCTCGCGCACTGGGTCAGGGTTGCCGCACACCTCGAACACGACGTCGAAGTCGTCACCGGGCAGGTCGTCGGTGTCGTGGACGGCGTCCGCGCCGCAGGCCAGCGCCGCCTCGCGGCGGTGTTCCAGCGGTTCGACGCCGGCGACGTGGCTGGCGAGGCCGTTCTTCGCGAGCTGGATGAGCAGCAGCCCGATGGGGCCGCAGCCCACGACGGCCACGCGATCGCCGAGGCGCACGTGGCCGAGATCCCAGGCGTGGACGGCGACGCCGAGCGGTTCGAGGACGGCGGCATCCACGGCGTCCATGCCCGCCGGGAGCGGCACCAACCGGTCGGTGGGCCAGCTGATGACCTCGGCGAGGCCGCCGTCGGTGTCGCTGTGCCCGGCGAACTTGATGCGCTCGCAGAGGTTGGTCCACCCCTCGTGGCAGCGGGGGCAGTCGAAGCACGGAATCGCGGGATCGACGGCCACGACCTGCCCCTTGAGGGGTCCGGTCAGCGCGGTGCCGCCGATCTCGTGGCCGGGGATCGCCGGCTGGTCGAGCCCGGCGTCCCCGATGTGGCCGTCGACGTACCAGTGCAGATCCGACCCGCACAGGCCGACAGCGCCGACGGCGACGAGCGTGTGGCCGGGCTCCTCCGCGGGTGTCGGCTCCTCGACGATGCGGAGGTCCCGGGCGGCGTGCAGCCTGGCTGCCTTCATGGCGTCATCCCCTTCGACTTCGTTGTGCCCCGAGCCTAGGCGATGGCCGCCGCTCGTGGCGCGTCCAGACTGCGGCCGACACGCACACTTCTGGTTCAAACTCCGCTACCGGAGGCGGAGTTTGAGCACAGAACTGGAGTTTGAGCCCCAACCCGGGGGGCGAGCACGGCGGGCCGGCCCCGTCACCCATGACCACCCGCCGTGTAAGAGCCGTGTTACACCCCGTGGACGCCCCACGTGGCGCCCCCCGACTCGCCTACCGTGTCCACGCAGGGACGCCCCCGCCCGCCGACGGACGAGGACGCCGCGCACCACCGATCCGAACCGGGAGCCCACCATGCACCTCGAACCACGCGAGCAGGAGAAGCTGCTCATCGTCGTGGCCGGAGATCTCGCGCGCCGCCGCCGCGAGCGCGGCCTGAAGCTGAACCACCCCGAGGCGGTGGCGCTCATCACCGCCGAACTCCTCGAGGCCGCCCGCGACGGACGCACCGTCGCCGACCTCATGTCCTTCGGCACCACACTGCTCACCCGCGATGACGTGATGGTCGGCGTCCCGGAGATGATCCATGCCGTGCAGGTTGAGGCCACGTTCCCCGACGGCACGAAGCTCGTCACCGTGCACGAACCGATCCGCTGACAGGAGACCCCCATGATCCCCGGCGAGTACCATCTGGCCGACGAGCCCATCGTCATCAACGCCGACCGCCCGACCATCGAGGTCGAGGTCACCAACACCGGCGACCGACCCGTCCAGGTCGGCTCCCACTACCACTTCGACGAGGTCAACCCGGCGCTCGACTTCGACCGGGACGCCGCCCACGGCTTCCGCCTCGACATCCCCGCCGGCACCGCCGCGCGTTTCGAGCCGGGTGACGCGCGCACCGTCCAGCTCGTCGCCCTCGGCGGCCGCCGCGCCGTCTACGGCCTCGCGAACCGCACCGACGGCCCCCTCGACTGACCCGACGATTCCCCAGGAGCCACGCACATGAGCCGCGAACTGAGCCGCCGCGAGTACAGCGACCTCTACGGACCGACGACCGGCGACGCCGTCCGCCTGGCCGACACCGACCTCCACGCCCGCGTCGAGAAGGACCTCACCCACTACGGCGACGAGGTGGTCTTCGGTGGCGGCAAGGTGATCCGCGACGGCATGGGCCAGAACGGACGCCTCACCCGCGACGAGGGCGTCGTCGACACGGTCATCACCAACGCCCTCATCATCGACCACTCCGGCATCATCAAGGCCGACATCGGCCTGAAGGACGGCCGCATCGTCGGCATCGGCAAGGCCGGCAATCCGGACACCCAGGACGGCGTCGACATCATCGTCGGCACCGCCACCGAGGCGATCGCCGGTGAGGGCCGCATCGTCACCGCGGGGGCCATCGATTCCCACATCCACTTCATCTCGCCGACGCAGATCGGCACCGCGCTGGCGTCCGGCGTCACCACCATGCTGGGTGGCGGCACCGGCCCGGCCGAAGGCACCAACGCCACCACGATCACTCCCGGCGCCTGGCACCTGGCGCGCATGCTCCGCGCCGTCGAGCAGTTCCCGATGAACATCGGCCTCCTCGGCAAGGGACACGCGTCCGCGACGAACCCGCTGGCCGAGCAGATCGCCGCCGGTGCCATCGGCCTGAAGATCCATGAGGACTGGGGCACGACGCGCGCCTGCATCGACACCTCGCTGCGCGTTGCGGACGAGTTCGACATCCAGGTCGCGATCCACACCGACACGCTCAACGAGTGCGGCTTCGTCGAGGACACGATCAAGGCCATCGACGGCCGCGTCATCCACACCTTCCACACCGAGGGTGCCGGCGGCGGCCACGCCCCCGACATCATGCGCATGGCCGGGCTGGCGAACGTGCTCCCCAGCTCGACCAACCCGACGCTGCCGTTCACCCGGAACACCGCCGAGGAACACCTCGACATGCTCATGGTGTGCCACCACCTCAACCCCAACATCCCCGAGGACGTGGCGTTCGCGGACTCCCGCATCCGCCCCGAAACCATCGCCGCGGAGGATGTGCTGCACGACCTCGGCATCTTCTCCATGACGTCATCGGACTCCCAGGCCATGGGACGCGTCGGCGAGACCGTCATCCGCACGTGGCAGATGGCCGACCACATGAAGAAGACCCGCGGCGCGCTGCCCGGCGACAGCGAATTCGACGACAACACGCGCATCAAGCGCTACGTCGCCAAGTACACGATCAACCCGGCCGTCACCCACGGCATCGCCGACGAGGTCGGCTCGGTCGAGGTCGGCAAGTGGGCCGACCTCGTGCTGTGGGAGCCGGCGTTCTTCGGCGTGAAGCCCAGCGTGATCCTCAAGGGCGGCCAGATCGCCCACGCCGTCATGGGGGACGCCAACGCCTCCATCCCCACGCCGGAGCCGACGCTCATGCGCGACATGTTCGGGGCGTACGGCTCGGCCGTGCACGACAGCTCGTTCACGTTCGTCAGTCAAGCAGCGGCGGACGCCGGCGTCCCTGAGCAACTCGGCCTCCACAAGCGGATCCACGCCGTCTCGGGCGTCCGCACCCTCACCAAGGCTGCCATGGTGCACAACGACGCCACGCCCACCATCGAGGTTGACCCCCAGACCTACCAGGTGCGCGTGGACGGCGAGCTCATCGAGTCCGTCCCGGCCCAGGAACTCGCGCTCGCCCAGCGCTACTTCCTCTTCTGAGGACGCCGTGATCGTCACCGAGATCGTCGGCAATCTCGCCGACCTGTCCGAGGCCGAGCGGGCGATGCTTCACGTGGAACACGTGGAGCTCGCCTCGGCCGATCTCACCAAGCGCATCCAGCGCGTCCGCACCGATCACGGCCGCGAGCTGGGCCTGCGTCTGGACGCCGCCACCGACCTCCGCGACGGGGACATCCTGCTGCGGGAAGAGCACAACGTCGTCACCGTCGCCGTGGCCTCCCAGCAGGTCATCGTCATCGCCCCCCGCGACGTCGTCGAGGCGCTGCGCGTGGCTCACGGCCTCGGCAATCGCCACCTGCCCGCGCAATTCTTCACCCACCTGAGCGTCGAGGGCCTCGACACCGCACAAGGAGTCATGGTGGTGGCCGACGACCACACGGTCGCTGCGTTCTGCGACCACGCCGGGACGCCGTATGCCCGCGTCGAGCGCGTGATGGAGGTGCCGTTCCGACATGCAGAGCACACCCACTGACGCGTCCCACGCGCCCAGCGACGCACTCCCCGCGTACCTGCTGCCCCTGCTGCAATTCGCCGATTCCGCGCTCCCGACCGGCGCCTTCAGCCACTCCTTCGGCCTGGAGACCTACGTCAGCGAGGGCGTCGTGACCGACACCGACACCTGCGCCGCCTGGCTCGACGCCTACGTCCGCGAGCAGTTGACGCCCACCGACGCCCTGGCCGCCCACCTGGTGATGACGGCGCCGGACCTCACCACCATTTGGCGCGTCGACGATCTGCTCCGCGCCCAGGCGCTCCCCCGGCAGGTGCGCGAGGCGTCCGCCCACCTCGGACGCCGCACCGTCGCGATCGCCGCCGCCAACCACCCGTCCCCCTGGTTGTGCGCCTACGCCGAGCGCATCGAGGCCGGCCTGGCCGCCGGCCATCCGGCCGTCGCGACCGCGCTGGTCGGCCGCGGGTTGGGAGCGCCGGCGTCCACCGTCGTGGCCCTGGTGCTGCACGCGGCGGTCACGTCGCTGACGCAGAACGCCGTCCGTGCGATCCCGCTGGGCGCGGACGCCGGCCAGCGCATCCTCGCCCACGTCCAACCCCGAATCGCGGAGGCCGTCGCCACCGCCGCCACGCTGCCGATCGAGGCGCTCGGCGCGGTCGCGCCCGGCCTGGAGATCGCCCAGATGCGGCACGAACGCCAACGCGCCCGCATGTTCATGAGCTGAAAGGAAGAGCCAGATGCCCACCTCCCGAGGACCCGTGCGCGTCGGCGTCGGCGGCCCCGTCGGCGCCGGCAAGACCGCCCTCATCGAGCGGATCGCCGCCGCGATGGCCGACGAGATCTCGATGGCCGCGGTCACCAACGACATCTACACGATCGAGGACGCCAAGATCCTCGCCGCCACGGGCGTGCTGCCGGTCGACCGCATCGTCGGCCTCGAGACGGGCGGCTGCCCCCACACGGCGATCCGCGAGGACACCTCGATGAACGAGACCGCCATCGCCGACCTCGTGGCCCGCCACCCCGACCTCGAGCTGGTGTTCGTCGAATCCGGCGGCGACAACCTGTCGGCCACCTTCTCCCCCGAGCTCGTCGATTTCTCCATCTACATCATCGACGTCGCGCAGGGCGAGAAGATCCCGCGCAAGGCGGGGCAGGGCATGATCCGCTCCGACCTGTTCGTCATCAACAAGACCGACCTCGCCCCCCATGTGGGCGCCGACCTTGCGGTGATGGAGGCCGATTCGAAGGTCTTTCGCGGCGCGCGTCCGTTCTGTTTCACCAACCTACGCACCGACGAGGGGCTCGACGGCGTCCTGACCTGGCTGCGCCACGACGTGCTGCTGCTCGATCTCGCATGACGGCGGCGCCCGTCCTCCCTCCGCCGACCCTGACCGGCCAGATCAGCCTGCGCGCCGAGAGGCGGGGTGACCGGACCGTGGTGACCGGCCAGCGCCACGACGGGTCGCTGCGCGTGCTGCGGCCGCTCTACCTCGAACCTGAGGGTCAGGTCACGGCCGTGGTGGTGAACCCCGGCGGCGGGTATCTCGGTGGCGACGCCTACGAACAGCGCTTCGAGGTGGGCGCGGGGGCGTCCGCCCTGGTCACGACCCAGTCGGCCACGCGGATCTATCGGACGCCCCACGTCGGCGCCACCCAGCACACCGAGGTGGTGCTGGACGCCGGCGCCCGCCTCGAACTCGTGCCCGACCAGGTCATCGCCTACGCCGACGCCCGCTACGACCAGAGCTGCCGCGTGGAGATGACCGCCGACGCCACGTTCGTCGCCACCGAGGTGGTGACACCCGGCTGGTCCCCCGACGGCCGGCCGTTCCGCTACGAGCACGTCCGCAGCCGCACCGAGGTGGTGGTGGCCGGGCGATTGACCGCGCTCGACAACCTCGTGCTCGCCCCGCACGACGGGGTCATCGGCGCGCTGGAGGGCTTCAGCCACGTCGGCACGCTGCTCGCCGTGGCCCCCAGCCTCGACCAGGCCCGCGTGGACGCCGTCGCCGCCCTGCTCGCCGACGCCGACGGCGTCCGGTGGGGGGTCTCGCGCCTGGGTTGCCCGGGCCTGAGCGTCCGCCTGCTCGGGCGCGACACCGACACCGTGACGAGATGGCTCACCGCGGTGCTGACCCTGCTGCGCGGCACGCCGCCGACGCTCCGCAAGTACTGATTCCCTCGGCTTGCCGCCGCCCATCCTGACCCAGCGCGTCCCGATCCCGTCCCCCCAGGAGAACCGCCGTGAACGATCTCGCCGACCGACTGCCCCGCCCCGTCACCGTGCTCGGCCGCGGCGTGGGTCAGATCTATCTGCAGCCGAACCTGCTCACCGGTGCGCTGATCCTGCTCGGCGTCGCGCTCGCCAGCCCGCTGATGGCGCTGCTCGCGCTGCTCGGCACGGCCGTCCAAACCGTCAGCGCCGCCGCACTCGGGCTCTCCGCCGACGACCGCCACCAGGGCCTCGACGGGTACAACGGCGCGCTCGTGGGCTGCGCCGCGTGGGTGACGTTCGACGGGGCGCTCTGGCCGGCCGCGCTCGCGACGGTGCTGGGTGCAGCCGCCTGCCCGGCCGTGGGCGCCTGGCTGGCCCGGGCGCTGGCCCCGCTCGGCCTGCCCGTGCTCACCGCCCCGTTCTGCGTGGTTGCGGGGCTGACGCTCCTGGTCGTGCGCACGTTCGTGCCGGCCACCTCCTACGACGCCGCGACCGGCGGCGGCCTGCTCGAGATCGGCACCGGCTGGCTCTCCGGCATCTCCCAGGTCGTCCTCGTCGAGAACGCCTGGGCCGGCCTCGTCATGCTGGTCGGGCTCTGCCTGGCCGGCTGGCGGGTCGGAGCCGCCGCCGCGGTGGGTTCAGCCATCGGCCTCGGCCTGGCGCTGCTCACCGGGACGCCGCCGGCGGTGGTCGCCGCCGGGCTGGCGGGGTTCTCCCCCGTCCTGACGGCCATCGCTCTCGGTGCCGTGTTCCTCACCCCCGGCGCGCGGGCCTGGGGCTGGGCCGCCGCCGGGGCGGCGGTGACGTGGGTGGTCTCGGTCGGGCTCGCCCTGACGCCGATCCCGGTCTACACCTGGCCGTTCATCCTCACCACGTGGGTGTTCCTGCTCCTCACCCGGCGCTCCGGATCCTGACGCGCAGCGCGGCGGGGGTTGCTCCCCGCTGACAGACCGGTGACCCTCAGAGGGTGATGCCCAGCCGGGTCAGCAGCGGCTCGACCTCCGGGTCACGGCCCCGGAAGGTCCGATAGGTCTCCAGAGCGTCCACCGAACCACCGGGCGCGAGCAGCGTGCGGCGGAAGTGGTCGCCGTTCTCGCGGGTGCCGCCACCGTTCTCCTCGAACCAGGCCACGGCGTCGGCGTCCATCACCTCGGACCACTTGTAGCCGTAGTAACCCGCCGCGTACCCCGAGCCCCAGATGTGGCTGAAGTACGTCGACCGGTAGCGCGGCGGCACCAGGGCGTGGTCGACGCCCCAGCGTTCCAGCGCGCGACGCTCGAAGGCCTCGACCTCGTCGGCGGAGGTGGGCAGCGCGTCCAGCGGGGTCTGGTGCCAGGACTGGTCGAGCAGCGTGGCCGCCATGAGCTCCAGCGTGCCGAACCCCTGGTTGAACGCCTTCGCCTCGGTCAGCTTCGCCAGCCACTCCGCGGGCAACACCCGGCCGGGCTGCCACGCCCAGTGCTCGTTGACCTGGGAGGGGAACTCCACGAAGTCGCGCGGCGTCGACGTGCCGGAATGGCTCGCGTACCGGCTGTCGGCGAACAGCCCGTGCAGGGCGTGGCCGAACTCGTGGAACATCGTGATGACGCCGTCCCACGTGATGGTCGTCGAGGACGGGGTGTAGTTGCAGTTGTTGGTGACGACGGGCAGCTGCCGGGTGAGGTGGTTCTGGTTCACCAACGAGTTCATCCAGGCGCCGCCCTCCTTGTTCGGACGCGCCCAGAAATCTATGACGAACAACCCGACCGGTGTGCCGTCGGCATCGTGGATCTCGTACACCTCGGCCTGCGGCGTGTGGCCGACAAGGTCGTCCCGCCGGGTGAACGTGATGCCGTAGAGGTCGTGCGCCGCGGCGTATGTGGCCTCGAGAACGGCGTCCACCCGGAGGAACTGGCGGACGTCGGCCTCGTCGAACGCCGTGGTCTCGCGGCGGACGAGTTCGGCCAGGTACGCCCAGTCCCACGGCGCGAGCGTCGGATCGGGGTCGATCTCGGCCAGGCGGGACGCCAGCGTCGCGGCGTCCGCCTCCGCCTGTGCCTTGGCGGCCGGCCCGAGCGGCCCCATCAGGGCGTTGACCGCGTCCGAGGTCTTGGCGCAGTTGGCCTCCGCCACCAGCGCCGCGAAGTGCTCGTACCCGAGCAGCTGCGCCTTCTCGGCGCGGGCCCGGGCGATGTCGACGATGATCTGGCGAGTGTCGTGCGGCCCGTCGAGCCCGCGGGACGCCGACGCCTCGAAGATGCGCTGCCGCAGCCCGCGTTGGTGCAGGCGCGCCAGGAGGGGTTGCTGGGTGGTGTTGACGAGCTCGATGCGCCACGTGCCGTCCTCGGTGGCGAGGCCGTCGATCTCGTCGTCGCTGAGCCCATCAAGCTCGGCGCGGTCGGTGACGACGACGGCCCCGGCGACCCGGGCGCGGCGGTTCGCGTCCTCGAACCGGGCCCCCAGCTGGGCGAGCCGGGTGTTGAGTTCCCGCAGCCGCTGTTGGGCGTCCGGGTCGAGCGCGACGCCACTCCGGTCGAACGCGCGCAGCAGCTCCCCGAGCGCCCAGGCGTCCTCGGCATCAAGGGTCACCTCGCCGGCCTCGGCCCGGGTCACCAGCTCGGTGAGACGGCCGTGCAGCGCCGCGTCCAGGAAGATCGCGTCGCGGTGCTCGGCCAGCCGCGGGGCGGCGTCGGAGTAGACCGCGTCCAGCGCGTCGTCGGTGTTGGCCGCCTTCACCGCGCCGAGGGGCAGCAGCGCCCGTTCGAGCAACTCCCCGGAGCGCTCCCAGGCGTGCAGCACGTTCTCGACCGTGGCGGGCTCGGCGTTGCCGGCCAGCTCGGCCAGCGCTTCGAGCTGCTCGGCCATGCCGGCCTCGATGGCGGTGCGGTAGTGCTCGGCGGTCAGCCGGGCAAAGTCAGGCAACTGGTAGGGCAGCACCGAGCGTTCGGCGAGTGGGTGCGCGGCGTCAAGCGTCATGGCCCCACCGTAGTCGTGACGGCGATCCGGACGCCGCCGGCCTGGTCACGACCCGCACGCACCGACCCGAGTCAGAGCTCGCCGGCCCGGGGCAGGGCTCTCACCCGAGTGCGGCCTCCACCAGGCCCACGGCGACGCCAATCAGCTGGGACTCGACCGCGGTGACGTCACCCTCCTCGGTGTACTCGCCCAAGGACTCACGGAAGTCGCTGACCGCCGCGACGGTGGCAGCGTGATCGTCGCTGTTCGCCGTGACGTCCGCCCACTGCTCCCGCAGATCGGCTTGGGCGTCGCGCGCCCCGTCCGAGCGGGAGGCGTCGATGCTGGTCAGCGCCGCGTCGACACCCTGGAGGGCAGCGGAGAGCGCGGCCTCGTTGACCGAGGGCAGCGTCACCGAGGGCAGGGAGATCGACGGCAGGGGTACCGGAATGAGGGTGGGCACTGACGTCGGCGCCGGCGCGCTGGTGGTGGGACTTGCCGGCATCGGCTCGGTGGTCGAGGACGCGGCTGGCGTGGGGGACGGGGGGTTGGCCGGGGTGGCGACGCCGAACACGGAGGTTCCCAGCGCCCACACCACAGCGAGCACCAGCAACGCCACGATGATGACCACCAACCACACGGCCGCCCGCCCCAAGGGGCTGCGCCGCGCAGGGCTTCGCTGACCGGGCAGGGGGGCCATTGACTGTCCCCCGCCGGCGCGGCTCGCCTGCTGCATCGAGGGCTGGCTCGGCGGCGGCGCCTGCCAGGGCGGCGGCGGGGCACTCGCCCGCGCGGCGGCGTCCGCCGGCATGACGGCGGTCACCCCGGGTGCGTCGATGGGCCGGGACGCGACCGCGGTCGGCGGGGCGGGCGGGGCCGGACGGCGGGGGTCCGGCAGGTTGCGCGCCAGGTGTTGCAGGGCGGTGACGACCTCGGTGGTGTGGGGCCGGGCCTCGGGGTTCTTGGCGAGCATGCGGTGGACGAGGTCGTCCACGGTCGCGGGCACGTCGGGACGCCGCTGCCGCACCCACGGCACCGGATCGTTGATCTGGCGGTGGAGCACGGCGACGGCGTGGTCGCCGGGGAAGGCCGGCTGGCCGGTCAGCATCGCCATCAACACCCCACCGAGGGCGTACACGTCGGACGCCGCCGTCGCCCGCTCCCCGCGGGCCTGCTCCGGCGACATGTACGCCGCGGTGCCCAGCGTGGTGGCCGGGCGCGTGAGCGCGGCGCTGGCGTCCAGGGAGATCTGGGCGATGCCGAAGTCGAGCAGTTTGACCGACCGGGCGTCCATCATGATGTTGGCGGGCTTGATGTCGCGGTGGACCACGCCGATGCGGTGGGTGGCGACGAGCGCCCGCGCGACCTCGCCGGCGATGCGGATGGCGTCCGCGAGCGGTAGGGGGCCGTTCTCGCGGATCACCTGCGACAGCGGACGCCCTGGCAGCAGCTCCATGACGAGGAAGGCGGTCTGACCCTCGGTGTCGGCGTCGAAGATCGTGACGATGTTGGGGTGGTTGAGGCGGGCGGTAGCGATGGCCTCGCGGTGGAACCGATCGGCGACATCGGGATCCGTCGCGGCGCTGAGGTCGACGACCTTGACGGCGACGTCGCGGTCGAGCCGGTCGTCGTGGGCGCGGAACACCTGGCCCATCGCGCCGCGGCCCAGGGGCGCGCCGAGGCGGTAGCGGTCCCCGACCACATCCCCTTCGCGCATGGGGCCATGGTACGCAAGCCCCTGCTGAGGAGTGGCGGTGCGGGAGGCGTCCGGCCGGTAGGCTCGGGGGCATGGCGAAGCCGGAGAAGCCACTCGAGGGCGGCAACATGACGCCCGTCTCCCGCCGCGGCGACCAGGTGTTGCGCGAGGCCGGGCCGTGGACGCCCACCGTCCAGCGCCTGCTGGCGCACATTCGCGAGCAGGGTGTCGAGTGGGCCCCCGAGCCGCTCGGCTGGACGAAGGACGGCCGCGAGGCGCTGGCCTACCTCAAGGGCAAGGTGCCGACCTACCCGATGCCCGACTGGGTGTATTCGGAGGAGACGCTGGTGCGCGCCGGCCAGTGGTTGCGCGAGCTGCACGATGCCACGGCCGACTACACCGACCCCGAGGCCCGCTGGCGCGTCGCGGGCCGCAAACCGGCCGAGGTGATCTGCCACAACGACTTCGCGCCCTACAACATGGTGTTCAAGAACTCCGAGCTGGTGGGCGTCATCGACTGGGACTTCGCCGCCCCCGGCCCACGGCTGTGGGATCTGGCGTACCTCGCCTACCGCCTCGTGCCCCTGATGCGCGAGGAGAATCCGGCGGCACCGGCGTTCAAGATCGACCTGGCCGCCCGGTTGCAGACCCTGATGGACGCCTACGGCTCCGACGCCAGCGTGCCCGAGCTGCTGGGCACGATGGTGGCCCGCCTCGAAGACCTCGCGGCGCTCACCCACTCCATCGGGCTCGCCCGTAAGGACGACGCCCTGGTCGACGACGCGGACAACTACACCGCCGACGCCGCGTTCCTGTCGACGCTGCTGCGCTGATCTGTCCCTGGTGATGGGCCCCACTTCGGGCTGCTTGGCTCGGTCTGCTTGGTTCAAGCTGGGGCTCAGCGGGCGGAGTCCAGCAAGTGTTCGACGTCGCGAGGCCGGTGGGCCAGAAATACCTTCGGCCCGGCGGACGCCGCCGCCCACGCCCGCATGCGGGCCCGTTTCCGTGGGAACGATCGGAAATGCCACAGGATCAGCGAGTCGCGGCTGAACAGCTGCCGGAAGCTCTCGGTGTTGCCGTTGCAGATGGGCCGGCGGTCGCTGGCCCTTGCGACCGACCTGAGCAGGAGGCGTCCCAGGCTGAGCCAGCGGGGGTAGTCGAGGGCGACGACCACTTCGGTGCGCTCCCAGACCATGTCGATCCACTTCCCATAGGCGGAGTCGAGGACCCAGGCGTCCTCCGCCGCCAAGACGGACGCGATCGCCCGCTGCTCGCCGACCGGCCGTTCCACCCAGCCGGGGAGCCAGCCGATCTCGTCATCGACGAGGTGGACGGGTAGGGCCAGCGCCTCGCCGAGCTGCTTGGCAAGGGTCGATTTGCCCGCACCGCTGACGCCGTAGACCAAGATCCGCCGGGCGGCCACGACGTCGGCGGCGGTGGCGAGAGGCATGACGCGAGCATAGGGAACCGGCAGGGCCCTCGTGGTGCGGGCCGCTGTCGGGTGGGCCGTCCCAGGGTGGGCCGCGACCGGGCCACCTCGCTCCCCGGGCGTGGCAGTGCTCCTCGGGCGTAGCGCTGCTCCCCGTCCGAAATGACTTCGCTCCCCGGCCCTAGCGGCGCCCTTCGTGCAGGAAGAGCCCCGCGATGCGCGGGGAGCGAAGTGACCCGTCGGCCGGGAAACCTCGACCTACGACGCCGCCAGGGTGATGTCCACCATCAGTTCGTCGGCGAGCCGCTCGAGGTCGGCGCGGAGGGCGTCCAGATCCGTGGCGTCCGAGAGGGGCGCGACCAGGCGTGCCTCGAACAGGACGCCGCCGGCCATGGGGGCCTCCCGGGTGTCGGTGGTGAGCTCGTCGATGCTGACGCCATGGCGGCTGAACACCGCGGCGACCTCCTTGACGATGCCCGCGCGGTCGTTGCCGAGCAGTTCGAGCGTGATGACCTGCCCGGTGGGGGCGTCCGAGCGGCCCGGCGCATGGTGGACGCCGACGTGCAGCACCCCGCCCAGCTCGTGCAGGGCACCGCGGAACGCCTCGCCGCGGTCGTCCGGCGCCTCGATCACGACGATGCCGGCGAATAGGCCGGCGAGTTCGGTCATGCGGCTGCGTTCCCAGTTGCCGCCGTGGGCGGTCACGACATCCGCCAGCGTCTGGACGAGCCCGGGGCGATCCTCACCGATCACCGTCAACACCATGGTGGCCACGGCCTCACCCTAGCCCAGCCTCACCCCCCACTCGTCGCGACCATCCCGGCCCCATCAGAGAACCCCCGACGAACCCGCTCGCGACAACGCAGGACACGATGCGGCGCCACGACTTCGCGCGGCGTAGGCTCAGCAGGTGGTGTCGGGGACGAGGGGCGTGGACGCATGAGGTCGGACGACAGCCGCACCCCCACGAAGACGCCCATCCCGCGAGAGATCTGGATCCTCGTCGTCTCGGCACTGCTGATCGCGCTCGGCTTCGGCCTCGTGGCCCCGGTGCTCCCCCAGTACGCCCAGTCGTTCAACGTCGGCGTGGCGGCGGCGTCCGCGATCGTCACGGTCTTCGCCGTCACCCGCCTCGCCTTCGCCCCCGCCACCGGCCCGCTCATGGCCCGCTTCGGCGAACGCTGGACCTACGTGGCCGGCCTGTTCGTCGTCGCCCTCAGCTCGTTCGGGTGCGCCTTCGCGCAAGGCTATTGGGATCTCATCATCTGGCGCGCCCTCGGCGGCTTGGGCTCGGTGACGTTCACGGTGGCGTCCATGGGCCTCATGGTGCGGCTCGCCCCGCCGGAGGCCCGCGGCCGGACGTCGGGGCTGTACGGCTCGGCGTTCCTGCTCGGCAACATCTGCGGCCCGATCCTCGGCTCGCTGCTGGCTGGCTTCGGCTTCCGCGTCCCGTTCCTCATCTACGGGGTCATGCTGCTGATCGCCACCACGTTCGTCGCGGTCTTCCTCCGCGGCGCCGGCGGACGCGAGGCTGCCGATGACGTCCGCCCCCGCGTCCTGCTCGCCGACGTGGTGCGCGACCCCATCTACCGCTCGCTGTTGGTCACGGGGTTCGCCAACGGCTGGACCAACTTCGGCGTCCGCATCTCCCTCATCCCCCTCATGGCCGCCGCGGTGCCCACCCTCGGCGTCGCCATGTCCGGCATGGCGCTCACCGTGTACGCCCTCGCCAACGCCATCGCCCAACAATTCACCGGCCGGTTCGTGGACGCCGTCGGGCGCCGCCCCGTCCTCATGGTCGGCCTCACCGTCTCCGGGCTGGCGAACCTGGTGTTCGGCTGGTCGACGACCCCGCTGTTCTATCTGGGCCTCTCCGCGGTGGCCGGGCTTGGGGCGTCCATGATCATGCCCGCCATGCAGGCCCAGATGGCCGACCTCGTCGGCGCCGACCGCAACGGCGGCTCCGCCCTCTCCACCTATTCGATGGCCGGCGACCTTGGCTCGATCGGCGGCACGCTGGTCGCCGGCATCATCGCCGAGGTGCTGGGGTTCGGCTGGGCGTTCATGGTCACCGGCGCGGTGCTGCTGCTCGCGATCATCCCGTGGGTCGTCATCGGACGCCGCACGCCCGCTTGAGCCGCCTCAGCCGACGGACGCCGCCCGCGCGGCCGCGGCGTCCTCGACCTCCTCGCGGCTGAACCCCAACAGGTAGAGCACGGCGTCCAGGTGGGGCAGGCTGAGCGCGGTGTCGGCGGACGCGCGAACCGCGGGCTTGGCGTTGAAGGCGATCCCGAGGCCGGCGGCGGCCAGCATGTCGAGGTCGTTGGCGCCGTCGCCGATCGCCACGGTCCGCGACAGCGGCAGCCCCTCGGCCGCCGCGAAGCGCCGAAGCGTCTCGGCCTTGGCCGCGCGGTCGACGACCGGGCCCGCGACGCGTCCGGTGAGCACCCCGTCGGCCACCTCGAGGGAGTTCGCGTGGACGTGTGTGATGCCCAGCTCGGCCGCCAGCGGGGCCACCACCTCGAGGAAGCCCCCCGACACCACCCCGACCGCGAAGCCGAGGTCGCGCAATGTGGCGACGAGCGTGCGGGCGCCGGGCGTGAGCCGGACGGCGGCGCGGACGTCGGCGAGAATCGACTCGGGCAGCCCGGCCAGCGCGGCGACGCGGTGGTGCAGGCTGGCGGCGAAATCAAGCTCGCCGCGCATCGCTGCCCCCGTGACGGCCGCCACCTCGGCCTCCCGCCCGGCGTGGGCGGCCAGCAGTTCGATCACCTCGTCCTGGATCAGGGTGGAGTCGACGTCCATCACCACCAGGCGTCGCCCCTGGCGCGACAGGCCGGCCGGCGACACCGACACGTCGAAGCCCGTCTCCGCTGCGGTGGCGGCGAGTGCCGGCCGGAGCCGGTCGACGTCGGTGCCGGAGACGATGAACTCCAGCGTCGTCATGGGGGTGCGGGAGAGCCGGCGAATACGGTCGATGGTGCCGCCGTGCTCGGCGATGACGCGTCCGGCCTCCGCGAGGTGGGTGGCGCGCAGGGGGCGTCCGAGCAACGACACCACGACCCGGCGGGCGCGGGGTGGGTTGTCGCCGACGCCCTCGTCGATGCTGAGCCGGTAGCCGAGGCGGGCGCAGGTGCCGGCGAGGCGGTCCTCGAGGGTGTCGAGATCCTCCGGCAGCGATCCGAGCAGCACCGCGATCGTCACCTGCCCGCGGACCAGCACCTGCTCCAGGTCCAGCACCTCCGTGCCGAGCCCGGCGATGGCCCCCATCAGCGCGGCGGTGATGCCGGGCCGGTCGGGCCCCGTGAGCGTGGCGGCGAGTGTGAGGCGATCAGTCACGGGCACGATCCTGTCACGGGCACGCCCTGACACGGACGCGACCCTGTCACGCGCCTCAGAAGTCGAACCCGCCGAAGTCGACGCCCCCGCCGTCGCCCCCACCTCCGAAGAAGCCGCCACCATCGCCGCCGTCGCCGCCGAACAGACCACCGCCACCGTCGCCACCGTCAGCCATGCCACCTTCGCCCAGCCCGCCGCCGTCGAGGGCGTCCATGCCGGTGTCCGCGCCGACGTCGGCGTCAAAATTGCCCATGTCGCCCAGCGCACCCAGGCCGCCGGCGTCCGCGAACGCCGCCCACGTCATGAGGGTGAACGCGTCGTAGGCCGGCAGGACGAACCAGACCGGCGCCAGGTCGGCCTCCTCCAGATCGTGTGCCACGACCTCCGACCACTGGGGCAGGATGCCGAACAGCACCGCGTAGGGCAGCAGCCGCTCGTGGAGCTTCGCGATCTCGCCACGGCCCTGCACGGCCGGCAGCCGCGTGGCGGTGTCGGGGGCCTGGAGGGCCTTCAGGCGGTCCGCCTCGGCGAGGGTCATGTAGTGCTTGAGCCCGTCGAGCTCGTCGTTGAGGCGGCGGCCCTCCCCGGTGAGCCGCCACGGGCGGACCTTGATGAGGTTCGTGGCCAGGCCGCCAAGGAACGCGAAGGCGAGAACCGGGGCGGCCGCCGCGTTGCTGAGGCCGAGGAACGCCACCAACGCCAGCATCGGGATGAGCCAGCCGCCCGCCCGCACCAGCGCGTGGCCGGCGGACGCCGTGCGCTCCACCCAGCCGCGCCGGTTGACCTCGTACCAGGCCTCGTGCAGCGCGGTGGAGAACCCGAGCCGCGCCTCGCGGTCGGCGACCAGGTCGGCGCTCAGCTCCATCGAGCCGGGCGGGAAGAGGCCCCGGTAGATCTGCAGCGGCACAGGCTCCAGGGCAGGCTCGTCGAGCGAGTTCCGCTGCACGAACCACGTCTTGGCCCCGCGTGCGGAGCGCTGCGGCGTTCGGGCGTACGGGTCGGCGGGGGCGGCGTCCGCGTCATCACGGACGCCGACCTGCCACACCCCCTTGAGCGCGAGATCAAGGATCTCGGCAGGGACGACGGCGCTGCCCTTGACGTCGCGGCGCAACTGCGCCGACAGCCCGGGTGAGAGCGCGCGGGGCGGCGCGAAGGCCACCGCGACGGTCTCGTTGCCGGGGGCATCCTTGCTGCGGAACGCGATCACGATGCGCAGCACGGCGACGACCACGGTCGCGATGGCGAGGGTGGTGGCCCAGATCATGCTCCCCAGCCTAGGCTGCCCATCCATGGGAACCCGATCCGCGCCACCGGGCCGCACCTCGCTGACGAACACGTGGGGGCTGTGGCAGCGCACGCAGCGCCTACCCCCCGGCGTGGGCACGCGGCTGTTCTCGGCGGCGGTGGCGCTGAAGGCGCCCTACTTCCGGACGGTGCTGCCCCACGTGCGCGTGCTGGAGCCGGGCCGGTGCGTCGTCACCGCACCGGTGTGGTGGGGCGTCCGCAACCACATCGGCACGTTCCACGCCATCGCCGCGTGCAACCTCGCCGAGGTGGCGATGGGGATGCTCGCCGAGGCGACCGTGCCGCCCACGCACCGCTGGATCCCCAAGGCCATGACCGCGCAGTACCAGGCCAAGACCCGCGGTGGGCTGACGGCCACGGCGTCCCTCGACCCCCTGCCCGACTTCGCGGCGATCACGTCCGGCGTCGACGTCGTCGTGCCCGTCAGTCTGGTGGACGCCGCCGGCGTCGAATCCGTCCACTGCAACATCACCATCTGGGTGACGCCGCGGCGCTGAGCGCAGGAGCCATCGGCGCGCGAGCCGAGGGAGGGCGTCCGCGTTCGGGACCGGCTCGGCCGGCCCAGCGGCGGGGCGACTACGCTGGGCGGGTCCGTCTTCGCGAGGAGGATCGATGGGCCAGCTCCGTTCCCGCACGTCCACCCACGGCCGCAACATGGCCGGCGCCCGCGCGCTGTGGCGCGCGACGGGCATGGGCGAATCCGACTTCGGCAAGCCGATCGTGGCGATCGCGAACAGCTTCACCCAGTTCGTGCCCGGCCATGTGCACTTGAAGGACATGGGCCAGCTCGTCGCCGGAGCCGTGCGCGAGGCGGGCGGCGTCGGACGCGAATTCAACACCATTGCGGTCGACGACGGCATCGCCATGGGCCACGGCGGCATGCTCTACTCGCTGCCGAGCCGCGAGGTGATCGCCGACGCCGTGGAGTTCATGGTGAACGCCCACTGCGCCGACGCCCTCGTGTGCATCTCGAACTGCGACAAGATCACCCCCGGCATGCTGCTGGCCGCGCTGCGGCTGAACATCCCGACCGTGTTCGTCTCCGGTGGGCCGATGGAGGCCGGCCGCCTGCTGGGAGACAAGGTCATCTCGGGGGCGCCCGATGAGGGCGGCAACGAGCGCCTCGACCTCATCGACGCCATGGTCAAGGCCGTCGACGAGTCGGTCTCCGACGAGCAGATCGCCGCGATCGAGGCCAACGCCTGCCCCACGTGTGGCTCCTGCTCGGGCATGTTCACCGCCAACTCGATGAACTGCCTCACCGAGGCGCTCGGGCTGTCCCTGCCGGGCAACGGCTCCACGCTGGCAACGGCGTCCGCCCGCCGCGAGCTGTTCCTGCAGGCCGGACGCCTGTCCGTCCAGCTGGCCCAGCGGTTCTACGACGAGGACGACGCCTCGGTGCTGCCCCGCTCGATCGCCACCAAGGCGGCTTTCGCCAACGCCATGCGGCTCGACATCGCGATGGGCGGCTCCACCAACACGGTGCTCCACATCCTCGCCGCAGCCCAGGAGGCCGGCGTCGATTTCACCATGGCTGACATTGACGCGCTCAGCCGCGTCACCCCGTGCCTGAGCAAGGTCGCGCCGAACACGACGAAGTACTACATGGAGGACGTGCACCGGGCCGGTGGCATGCCGGCGATCCTCGGCGAACTGCGCCGCGGCGGGCTGCTGGACGAGTCGGTGCACGCGGTGCACGCGGACTCCCTGGCGCAGTGGCTCGACGACTGGGACATCCGCGGCGGCAAGGCCACGCCGGAGTCGTTCGAGCTGTGGCACGCGGCGCCGGGTGGCGTCCGCACCACCGAGGCGTTCAGCTCCACCAACCGCTGGGCCGATCTCGACACCGACGCCGCCGACGGCTGCATCCGCTCGGTCGAGCACGCCTACACCACCGACGGGGGGCTTGGCGTCCTCACCGGCAACATCGCTCCGGACGGGGCGATCGTCAAGAGCGCCGGCGTCCCCGAGCACCAGTGGACGTTCTCCGGGCCGGCCAAGGTCGCCGAATCCCAGGAGGAGGCCGTCGAGATGATCCTCGGCGGCAGGATCGTCGAGGGCGATGTCGTCGTCGTCCGCTACGAGGGCCCGAAGGGCGGCCCGGGCATGCAGGAGATGCTCTACCCCACGTCCTACCTCAAGGGCGTGGGGCTCGGCCCGAAGTGCGCGCTCATCACCGACGGGCGCTTCTCGGGCGGCTCGTCGGGGCTGTCGCTCGGCCACATCAGCCCCGAGGCGGCCGCCGGTGGTGCGATCGGGCTGATCCGCGACGGCGACGTGATCTCGATCTCCATCCCGGAGCGCTCGATCAACGTGGAGGTGTCCGACGAGGAGTTGGCGCGCCGCCGCGGGGAGCAGGACGCCGCGGGCTGGCGTCCGGCGCACCGCGAGCGAGTGGTCAGCAACGCGCTGAAGATCTACGCCTCCCTCGCGCTCAGCGCCGACAAGGGTGCCGCGCGGCGTCAGCTCGACTGAGCCGGGTCCCGGCCGGGTCCGGACGAAGGATTGGCGTCAGTCCGCCTGGGGGCGGGGCGCCGTGGCCGCCGTCACCACCGAGGGCGGCCGGCGCAGGGAGAGCGTGAACAGCGCGACGGCGGCGATGCAGACGAGAATGCCGAGGATGATGTGGGGCGGCCGCCAGTGGAGCTCCCCGATCGCGAACTGCACCACGGCCAACCCGAACACGCTGAACCCGTGCATGACCAGGCCCTTCTTGCGTGCCTGGCGCCCGTAGCTCAGGGACGACAACGCGGCGATGAGCGTCGTCACCATGAACACGTAGCCGGTCGCCTGGTGCGAACCCAGCAGAGTCGGCTGGCCCAGCCACACCGCGACGCCGAGGCCCAGCATGGCGAGCGCCACCAACGCGCTGACGCCGGACGCCCACCGGAAGACCTTGTGGGACAACAGGGGCTCAAGCGTCACGACTGCCACGGCGCACACCCTACCGGCCGGCGCCGAGACTGGGGCGTCCTACGATGCGGGTGAGGAGGTGCCATGCCCGAGACCCGCACCGCTGACCCAAGCCTGCACCTGGCGGACGCCTTCACGTCGTTCCGCATCCCGGCGTCCGACCGAGGCGAACGGGTGGTTCACGGCAAGAAGCTGCGTGCGGTGACGCCGCACACGTTGCTGGGCCGCTGGCAGCCCACCCCCGACCGCCCGGGTGTCGTCGACATCATCGAGCGCACCCATGAGGGACGCCTGGAGTGGCTGCTCGGCGTCCGCACCGCCCGCATGGCGGCCTCGCCGTTCGGGCTGCTGCGGGGGACGGCGAACCTCATGGCGTGGGACGTGGCACACCTGCCGAGCACCGGCGTCCAGACCACGGCGTGCGGCGACGCGCACATCGGCAACATCGGGTTCTACCGCTCACCCGAGGGCGCGCTCGTGATCGACCTCAACGACTTCGACGAGGCCCACACCGGTGCCTGGGAGTGGGATCTGCGGCGGCTCGTGGCGTCCATCTGGGTGCTGGGCCGCGACAACGGGGCATCGGAGGGCGAGTGCGACGAGGCGGTCCACGCCTGCGTGCGCGCCTACCGCGACGAGGTGAGCTTCCTCTCCAAGCAGCCGCTGTTGTGGCGGGCGTACAACCACCTCGACGTCGAATCGCTCGGCGACACCGTGACCGAGACCTCCCTGCGCGACGAGATCGAGCGCGCCGCGAAGGCGGCCCGCAAGCGGACATCGGACCGGCACCTGCCCAAGCTGACCGGCGACGCCGCCTCGACGCGCATCGCCGAGGACCCCCCGGTCGTCACCCACCCGTCCGAGGAGGAGTTCGAGGCGCTCGCGGAGGGGCTGGACGCCTACCTCGCGACGTTGACGCCCCAGTGGCGCCGGATCGTCGGCGGCTACACGCTGCACGACATCGCGCACAAGGTGGTCGGCGTCGGGTCGGTGGGGTTGCGGGCCTGGGTGGCGCTGCTGGTGGGCTCGCGTCCGGACGACGTGTTGTTCCTGCAGTTGAAGGAGGCCCGCCGCTCCGTGCTGGCACCGTTCGTGCACGGCGACACCGCCCGCCACGCCCACCAGGGGCAGCGCGTCGTGGAGTACCAGCAGCAGCTCCAGACGGTCTCCGACCCCCTGCTGGGCTGGACGACGGTGGGCGAGCACCAGTACTACGTGCGCCAGTTCCGCAACATGAAGGGCGGCGTCCCCCTGGACGCAATGAGCGCCACCGCCTTGGTCGACTACGCCGGCATCGTCGGTCACCTGTTGGCCAAGGGTCACGCGCGCACCTCGGGGGCGTCGGTGATCTCGGGCTATCTGGGCAAGTCGGACGCCCCCGCCGACGCCTTCGCCGCGTTCGCCCGCGACTACGCCGACCAGACCGAGGCGGACCACGCCCAGCTCGTCAAGGCGGTGAAGACCGGACGCCTGCCGACCGCCTGAGGCGGGTTGGTTGCTGTGGCCGCCGGGGCGGCCGGGCTGCCGACGGCTCACCTGGGGCTGACGTGGCGCCCTCCGGACGCACGTGGCGCAGCGTGGGCTGACGTGGCGCCCTCCGGACGCACGCGGCGCAGCGTGGGCCCACGCGGCGCACCTCCGAGTCACGTGGCGCAGTGGAGCTCACCCGGCGGCCCTTGCAGGGGCCGCAAGGTGACGTGCGCTGCGCCACGTGGGGTGCAGGTGCGCCACGTGAGGCCGGAATGCGCCACGTCGCACCGAAATGGTCCGGGTGAACCCTCCCGCGAGGCACCCGGCACCCCGCCGGTTGCAAGCTGACCAGGGGTGTGCCGAGGTTCGCGACGAAAACTCGCCACTCGATCGCGTCTGCGTTCCGAAAAGGGCAGTCCCACTGAACTCGCCCAAAATCGAGTGCTCGATTTTCGTCGGCTCCCCCTGACAAGAGCTTTCTGGCCGCTCTCCGCGAACTGCTCGATCGCTGACGCGCCCCGGCCTACGCTGCGGGCATGAGGACCATCGCCGGCGACCTGACCAAGGACACCCAGCTCTGCATCTCTCTCGCCGCCCGCCCGGGCAACACCGGCACGCGCTTCCACAACTTCCTCTACGACGCCCTCGGCCTCGACTTCGTCTACAAGGCGTTCACCACCACCGACATCACGGCCGCGATCGCCGGCGTCCGCGGCCTGGGGATCCGTGGCTGCGCGGTGTCGATGCCCTGGAAGTCCGACGTCATCGCCCTCATCGACGAGATGGAGCCCTCCGCCGCGGCCATCGACAGCGTGAACACCATCGTCAACACCGATGGCCACCTGGTGGCGTACAACACCGACTATCTCGCGATCGAGCACCTGCTGGCCCAGTACGACGTGCCCACCCAGGGCGAGGTGGCCGTGCTCGGGTCCGGCGGCATGGCGAAGGCGACCGTCGCGGCCTGCGCGAACAACGGCTACACCGGCATGGTCGTCGCCCGCAACGAGACCACCGGGCGCGCGCTGGCCGACCAGTACGGGTTCGAGTGGGCCGCCGAGCTGGGCGCGCGGCGTCCGCACACGCTGATCAACTGCACCCCGGTCGGCATGGAGGGCGGCCCGGACGCCGATGCCCTGCCGGTGTCGCTCGCGGCCGTGGACGCGGCAGGCGTCGTGTTTGATGTGGTGCCGAGGCCGGCCCGGACGCCGCTGGTACGCGCCGGTGAGGCGCGTGGCACGGTGACGATCACCGGCGCGGAGGTGATGAGCCTCCAGGCCCTGGAGCAGTTCGTTCTCTACACCGGTGTGCGACCCGACGACGCGCTCGTCGCCGAGGCGACCGCGTACTCACGCCACTCCTGAACGCCCTACGGCGCCAGGCGCTCCCGCACCCACCGGCCATCGGTCAGCGTGTAGCGCAGCCGATCGTGGAGGCGGGATTTCCGCCCCTGCCAGAACTCCCAGGCGGCCGGCACCAGGCGGTAGCCACCCCACCACGGCGGACGCGGCGGCTTGAGCCCGTGCTCGGCGGTCGCCTTGGCGGCATTGGCGACGAGCACGGCGCGGTTCGCGATGACCTCCGACTGCGGTGACGCCCACGCCCCGATCCGCGAGTCCAAGGGGCGGACGGCGAAGTAGGCGTCCGACTCGGCCTCGCTGACCTTCTCGACCACACCCTCGATGCGCACCTGCCGCTCCAACTCCTGCCAGTGGAACAGCACGGCGGCGTGCGGATTGGCGTCCAGATCATGACCCTTGCGCGAGGTGTAGTTGGTGTACCAGACGATGCCGTTGGCGTCGAAGCCCTTCATGAGCACGATGCGGGCCGATGGGCGACCCGCGGCGTCCACCGTCGCGAGCGTCATGGCGTTGGCCTCGACGTGGCCGAGGTGGGCGACGTCGTCGAACCACCGCTCGAACAGTGCGGTGGGGGCGTCCGCCGCGCCCTCCTCGTCCAACT
Source organism: Propioniciclava soli (assembly GCF_038502305.1). Lineage (NCBI taxonomy): Bacteria > Bacillati > Actinomycetota > Actinomycetes > Propionibacteriales > Propionibacteriaceae > Propioniciclava > Propioniciclava soli. The sequence goes on along the minus strand of NZ_CP115965.1, from coordinate 94,281 downwards.
CGTCGCGTTCGTAGCTCCTGCGCATTCCGGAGATGTCCACGATCCCACCCTACGATCCGCTCGACGCTCACGGGGAGGGCGTGGCGGTGACGACCGGAGTTCGCTTCGGCGCGGAGCTACCGGACGCCCCGCCCACCAGCCCGGCGCCGAACACGGCGCTGAACGCCAGCAGACTCACCGCCGCGATGGCCACGATGCCCTTGAGCCGGTTGATCTCCGCCCGGCGTTGCTCCGTCTCGTGCTCCATGATGGCCCCCTCCGCACCGTCTGAGGGTCGCGTCCCCCCTCAGCAAGGACGCACGAGCCGGTCGACAGGTTGCCTGCGCGTGTTCCCGGCCTACGGCGGCGGCGTCCGGCGGCGTCGGCGTCCGGCGGCGCGTCCGCATTTGGACCCGAGGCAATGGCGCCATGGCACCCATTTCTCGGGTCCAAATGCCCAGCGGGGGGCCGGTGGAATACTGACCCCATGAGCACCACCCCGGATCTCGCACGCCAGGGCGGCAAGGGCGCCAACCTGGTGCGGCTGGCCGCCGCCGGCCTACCCGTGCCGCCCTTCGTGATCGCCGAGACCGACGCCTACGCCGCGTTCGTCGCCGCCGCCGGGCTCGACGCGGTGATCGCCGACGCCCTCACCGCGGACGCCGCGCAGGCCTCCGAGACGATCCGGACGGCCTTCGCCGCCGCCCCGCTGCCGGATGACCTGCGGGCCCGCCTGGTCGACCTCATCGCCCCGTTGGCCGGCGGCCCGGTGGCCGTGCGGTCGTCCGCCACCGCCGAGGACCTGCCTGGCTTCAGCTTCGCCGGCCAACAGGACACGTTCCTCGACGTGACCGGGGTGGACGCGATCCTGCACCAGATCGTCGCCTGCTGGTCGTCGCTGTGGACGGAGCGGGCCATCACCTACCGCGAGCGCAACGACATCGGTCACCACGCGGTCGCCCTCGCCGTGGTCGTCCAGGCCATGGTGGACGCCGACGCGTCCGGCGTCCTGTTCACGGCCAACCCGCGCACCGGCCTGCGTGACGAGACCGTCATCGACGCGACGTTCGGGCTCGGCGAGGCCCTGGTGTCGGGCCAGGTGACCCCGGACACCTTCACCGTCGAGACCGCCACCGGAACCTTGCGCTCCCGCGACATCACCGGCCCCACACCCACCCTCACCACCGCGCACGTGGGCGCGCTCACCGCGCTCGGCCGCCGGATCGCCGACCTCTACGGCGAACCCATGGACGTCGAGTGGGCCCGCGTGGGCAACGAGCTGAGCATTCTGCAGGCCCGGCCGGTGACCAGCCTCTACCCGGTGCCGCCGGCCCCGGACGGCCCCCCGCAAGCCTGGGTGAGCTTCGGCTCGGTGCAGGGAATGCTGGAACCGATCACCCCGCTCGGGCAGGACGTGCTGCGCGTCGTGCTCTGCGGCGCGCCCCGCGCCCTCGGACGCCGGGTGCCGTGGCGGACGGCGCCCTACCTCGCCGTGGCCGGGGAGCGGCTGTGGCTCCGCGTGGACGCCGCCCTGCGCACCCGGCTCACCGCCCGGCTGGCCGCCCGCATGTTGCCCGTCGCCGACCCGGGAATCGCCGCGATCGTCGCGCGTCTCGCGGCCGAGCCCGCCTTCGCCCCCACCGCGGCCGGGCCGCAGCCAGCCCTCGTGGCCGGGGTGCTGCGCTTCGCGGCCCGGCTGGCGCCGCGCGTCCGGGCCGCCCGCAGCCATCCCGTCCACGCCCGCCGCCGGGCCGAGCGGGCCTGCGCCGACGCGCTCGCCCAGGTGGCGCAGGCGCTGGAACGCGCCGCCACGGCCCCCACCCCGCAGGCGCGGCTCGCCGCCCGCGTGGCCGCGGTGGAGGACGCCGCCCCCCTGCTGCTGCCGACGATCCTGCCCCACTTCGCGCCGATCATGGTGCCCTCGCTCCGGGCGCTGGGGCAGCTGCGCCGGTTGGCCTGCCACACCGGGCTGCCGGACGCCGAAGCGCTCGCCCTCGCCGCCCTGCGCGGTCTGCCGGGCAACGTCACCACCGCGATGGACGTCCGGCTGGCCGAGACGGCCGAGACGATCCGGCGGGACGCCACCGCCTGGGGCTGGGTGGCCGAGACGCCGGCGTCCGACCTCGCCGAGCAGTACCTGCGGGGCACCCTGCCGCAGGGAGCCCAGGCGGCGATCGCGGCGTTCCTGGCCGACTACGGCATGCGCGGCGTCGCCGAGATCGATCTCGGCACGCTGCGGTGGCGCGACGACCCGACCTCCGTGGTGCAGGCGCTCAAGGCGCACCTGGCCCGGCCGGATTCCGGCCTGACGCCACGGGAGGAGTACACGGCGGGCCAGCGGGACGCCGGCCGCTCGCTCCGCGCGCTGATGGACGCCTCGACGCCGCGCCGGGCCGCGGCGATCCGCAACGAGGCCACCGTGCTGCGCGGGCTGTTCGGGGCTCGGGAAACCCCGAAGTTCACGCTGATCCGGGCGTTCGGGCTCATCCGCGACGCGCTCGACGCCTCGGCGACCGAGCTGGTGGCCGCCGGGCGGATCGCGGCGGCGTCCGACGTGTACCTGCTGCACCTCGACGAGCTGCGCCGCGCCTTCGACACCGACTGGCACGCCGTGGTGGCGGAGCGGCGGGCCGTGCGGGACGCCGAGAAGCGCCGCGGGCAGGTGCCGCGGGTGCTGGTCTCGGACGGCCGGGCGTTCTTCGACGGCCTGTCGGGCGAGGGTGAGTTCGGCGGCGTCGGGGTCTCGCCGGGCGTGGCCGAAGGGCCGGTGCACGTCGTGCACGACCCGCGCACCGAACAGCTGGTGCCCGGGGAGATCCTGGTGTGCCGGGGCACCGATCCGGCGTGGACGCCGCTCTTCCTGCCCGCCGCCGGGTTGATCACCGAGGTCGGTGGCCTGATGACACACGGCTCGGTCGTGGCCCGCGAGTACGGCATTCCGGCGGTGGTCGCGGTGGACGGAGCCACGACCAAGCTGGTGACGGGTCAGCGGATCCGCATCGACGGGACGTCGGGGGCCATCGAGCTCCTCCCGAACTAGGGATTGCGCTTTCCCACCACCTGCACCAGAGTGGACCCCGGCGGCGCCGATGCCGCCACCGCCCCACTTCCGGACGAAGGAGTTCCCCCATGTCCTTGACGAAGAAGACCGTGATTGCCGGCCTGGCGCTGACACTCGTGGGCCTGACGCCCACCGTGGCCACCGCCGAGCAGAGGGGCGTCGGCCAACCCCGCAGCGATCTCGGCCGGCAGGTGCTGGCCGCCAACGATGGCTGGGCGTCCGCCGAGGGCGGCACGACCGGCGGCGCCGCTGCGCCTGCCGAGAACGTCTACCACGTGTCGACGTGGCCCGAGTTCCAGGCGGCGCTCGGCGGCCCCGGCAATGCCGGCCGCACCAACACCGAGGCGCGCATCATCTACGTCCACGGCGAGCTGAACGCCTACGAGACCGCCGACGGCACCCTCGCCACCTGCTCGACGTTCGAGGACGCCACCGGGTTCAGCCAGGCGGCCTACATCGAGGCGTTCGACCCCGCCGGCCCCTGGGGCTGGACCGACCCCGCAGGCGAGCTCGTCACCCTGCAGGCCGCCGCCGCCAACGCCCAGGCCCTCCAGACCCAGCAGCACATCGGGTCGAACAAGACGATCATCGGCGTCGGTGACGACGCGCGGATCGTCGGCGCCAACCTGCGCATTCGCGATGCCGACAACGTCATCGTGCGCAACCTGACGGTCTCGGACTCCACCGACTGCTTCCCGGAGTGGGATCCGGGTGACGGCCAGACCGGCAACTGGAACAGCCGCTACGACAACATCTCGGTGTGGACGTCGACGCACGTGTGGGTCGACCACACCACGCTCGACTCGGGCACCATGCCCCCGGACGCGCTGGGCACCGTGTACGGGCGGCCGTACGAGGTGCACGACGGCCTGCTCGACATCACCCACAGCTCCGACCTGGTGACGGTCTCCTACAACCGCTTCGAGGCCCACGACAAGACCATGCTGATCGGCTCCTCCGACAGCCGGACGGCCGATCGCGGCACCCTGCGCGTCACCATCCACCACAACCGGTGGACCGACATCGGGCAGCGCGCGCCCCGCGTCCGCTACGGCCAGGTGGACGTCTACAACAACCACTACGTGCAGACCACCGGGCAGGACTGGTACGCGTACTTCTGGGGTCTGGGCCGTGAATCCCAGCTCTACGCCGAGAACAACTACATCGAGCTCGCCCCGGGCACCGATGCGGCCTCTGTGGTGCGCGTCTTCGGGGGCACGGCGATGACCGAGATCGGCACCCGGGTGAACCGGCGCCGGGTGTCGGTGGTGGACGCCTACAACGCGGCCAACCCGTCGGCCCCCATCGGGAGCGACGCGGGCTGGACTCCGCAGTACCGCCTCCGCGTCGACCCGACGATGGCGGTTCCCCGCCGGGTGGAGCGCGAGGCCGGCGCTGGCGTCCTGGGCTGAGCTGAGGCGTCCTGGCGCGGGTTCCACCACGAACTCACGGGCATTTGGACCCGAGGGAACGGCGCCATGGCGCCATTTCCTCGGGTCCAAATCACCGATCGCGGGGCGGGGGGGCGATGGAGTCGCGCACCACCGGCGGGCAGGCCACGCGGGTGACCCCCTCGGGCGCCTCACCGTCGAGGACGCCGAGCCGCGCCAGGAGCGCCTCGGTGGCCAGCTGGCCCATGCGGCGGTGGGGCAGCGCCATCGTGGTCAGCTTGGGGTACAGCTCGCTGGCCACGTTGACGTAGTCGTCGAAGCCCACCACCGAGAGGTCGTCGGGAATCGACAGGCCGAGCCGGCGCGCGGCGTGGTAGACGCCGATGGCCGCGATGTCGTTGAACGCGAAGATCGCGGTGGGCCGATCGGGTGCGTCGAGGGCTCGGAGGGCGAGTTCCTCGGCGAAGCCCGAGCCCTCGTGCCAGTGCGGGGGCACGAGCACCCGCCCCTCCCCCAGACCCGCCTCACTGAGCGCGGCCCGGAAGCCGTCCACGCGCAACTGACGCGCCAAGCCGTCGCCGTGCGGCTCGCTGATGTGCGCGATGCGGCGGTGCCCGTGGTCGAGCAACAGGCGGACGGCCGCGTGCGCGGCCCCGAAGTCATCGGGGACGAAACAGGGCGCCGCCGGGTCGTCGGACACCGCATTCAGCCCCACGGTGGGGATGCCCTGGGTGAGGGACGCGAAAGGGAGGCGCCGGTGGTACATCGCACCCACCAGGAACCCGTCGACCTGCCGCGCCACCAATGACGCGATGGCCTGCCGGAGGTGATCCGGTTGGTCCTCCGTGCCGAGCCAGAGCACCAGATGGTCGTGCCGCCAGGCGACGTCAAGCGCCCCCTGCACCATGGGGGCCGAGCTGGCCGTGGTGATCAGCGTGTCGGTCACGGCGCCGATCGTGTGGGTGCGCCGGGTCCGCAGGCTGCGGGCCACCGTGTTCGGCGTGTAACCGAGCTCGTCGGCCGCCGCCCGAACGCGGGCGATGGTCGTGGCCGGGATACGGTCACTGGCCTCGTTCAACACCAGCGACACCGTCGCCGGTGACACCCCGCAGGCCGCCGCGACGTCCTTCAGCCGGACCCGTGCCACACCCACCTCTTTCTACCCTGACGCCCCCCACGTGGGGAACCGGACGCCATGGTGCCACGCCCTCGAGGCTCAACTCTCGAACGTGACCGGCACCGGGTCGAGCAGTTCACCGACGAAGGCCTCATCCACCATGTCGCTGAAGCCGAGCAGCTTGGGTTCGCCGTCCAGGTCGGTGATGAGCCGCGCCGCATACAGCGACGCGTGGTCGACGCGGCGGGCCCGGTTGACCTCCCACGGCCCGAGCAGGCCGGGCCCGTCCAGCAGCCACATCCCGCCCAATTGGCCCGGCGGGTGCAACGCGGGGTTGAGTTCGGGCGTCCCGGTGCAGAAGACGAGGTGGGGGCGTCCGTCGAACTCGGTGTAGGAGAAGACCTCCATTTGCCCGAACTTTCCGGGCTCCGACAAGGGCGGACGCACCTCCCACGCATCCAGGTCGGCCGACCAGGCGTGCCCCACCACGCCGCGGGAGAACGGCCCACCGTGGTTGGCGCGGGCCGTGATGAGCATGTGCCAGCCGTCGCCGTCCGGGTCGGCCACCACCCAGGGGTCGCGCCACGCCTCGTCGTGCCACGGGCCACCCAACTTCTCGTACCAGGCCGCGTCGGCCTCGACCAGCGGGGCGTCGCCGAAGCGCTCCCAGTGGATGAGGTCGTCGGAGTCGGCGCGCCCGATGCGCTGCACCAGGCAATCCTCGGCCCGCGAGGCCCCCGTGTAGAACAGGTGGTACCGCCCGGACGGGCCCTGCACCACCGATCCCGTCCACGTGGTGCCGTCGTCCCAGCCCGGCGAGGTGCGGGGGGCGAGGGCGTCCGGGAGCACCTGCCACGTGCGCCAGTCGTCACTCACCGCGTGGCCGATCGAGGGATTCATGTGGCGGGCGTGCGCATCGCCGAGTGACCGGTACGCCTGCAGGTAGAACAGGTGGTGGCGGCCCTCGTCATCGGTGAACGGCCAGGAGTCCCAGACCCAACGGTCCTCCAGACGCAGGCTCACCCCTTCACCCCCGAGCTCGCGATCGAGGAGATGAAGGCGCGCTGGAACATGAGGAACACCAGGATGACGGGAATGGTGATCAGCGACGTGTAGGCCATGATCTGGCCCCACGGCGTCCCCTCGGCCGTGGCGGACGCGAAGAAGTAGCGCATGCCGACCTGGACGGGCCGCATGTTCTCCTGCTGGATGACCAGCAGCGGCCACAGGTAGGAGTTCCACTGGGGCAGGAACGTCAGGATCGCCGACGTCGCGAACGCCGGCCCCGCCAGCGGCGAGATCACCGAGCGGTAGATGCGGAACCAGCCGGCCCCGTCGACGCGCGCCGCCTCGTCAAGTTCCTTGGGAATCGAGCGGTAGTACTGCGTGAACAAGAAGATGGAGAACGCGTTGGCGATGAACGGGATGATCAGCACCTCGTAGCTGTTCGCCCAGCCCATGCGCAGCGCGAAGCCGTCGGAGTGAAGCACCACCCGCGGCAGATTGGACACGAGGTACACCATCGGGATCGCGAACGTCTCGAAGGGGACGATCAGCGTGGCGATGATGATGCCCAGCAGGACGCCGCGTCCGCGGAAGTTCAGGCGCGCCAGGGCGAACCCGGCCATTGAGTTGACGATGAGCCCGAGCACCACGATCGAGACGGTGACCACCGTCGAGACCCAGAAGAACTGCCCCACGGGCACGCGGTCGAAGACGCCGGCGTAGTTGTCGAGCGACAGGTCACCGACGGGCAGGAACGCCCGCCAGCTCGTGAGGTCCGCCAGGATCTGGTCACGCGGCTTGAAGCTCGAGCTGATCATGAACAACAGCGGCAGCACGAATGTGACCGCGAGCAGCACGAGCGGGACGTACGTCCAGGGATTGCCCTTGTCGGTGCCCGAGGATCGCAGCGGCCGCGTGGGCGGCTTGGCGGCTGCGGCTGCGGTGGTCGCCGGGGTGGGAGCGTTGGAACTCATGGCTCAGTCCTCCTTGGTGAGGGCCCGCTGCAGCAGCGTGACGGCCAGGACGATGATGAAGAAGATGAGGCTCAGCGCCGAGCCGTAGCCGACATCGCCGCGTCCCGAACCCATCTGGATGATGTGGTAGACGAGCGTCGTGGTGGCGTTGGCGGGGCCGCCGCTGGTCATGACGTCGATCTGGGTGAACAGGGAGAACGCCGCGATCGTGATCGTGATGAAGATGAACACGAACGTCGGCCGCAGCCCGGGGATGGTGACGTTCCAGAACTGCTGCCACCGGCTCGCGCCGTCCAGCGAGGCCGCCTCGTAGAGATCGTGGTTGATCGTCTGCAGGCCCGAGAGCCACAGGATCATGTGGAAGCCGACCCCCTGCCAGATCGACATGACGATGACCGCCGGCAGCGCCGTGGTCGGGTCGTTGAGCCAGTCGACGTTGAACCCGAAGATGGCGTTGATGAGCCCGTCCTGCTGGTACATGAACCGCCACAGCATCGCCACGACCACCATCGACGTCACCACGGGCATGAAGAACATCACCCGGAAGGCCGTGATCCCGCGCAGCTTCTGGTTGACGAGCAGGGCCAGTGCCAGGCCGAGCCCACCCTGCACGGGCACGACCACCAGGACGAACACGGCGATGTTGCGCAGGCCGGCCCAGAACGTCGGGTCGGCGGTGAGGGCACGCACGAACTGCGCGAGCCCGACGAACTCGGGGGCGAAGTCGGCGCCCAGCCGGGCGTTGGTGAAGCCCAGGGCAAAGCTCATGATGACGGGGACGATGAGGAAGACGGTCAGCAACACCACGGCCGGGGCGAGGAACAGGTAGGCCGCGCGGCGCTCCTGGGCGTTGATGGACGACGCGCCGCGCCCGGGGGTCGCTGCGGTACCGCGGGCCGGTGCGGCGCCAGCGGCGCGGGAAGGGTGGACGGTGGATGACATGGCGGGGCTCCTCTCGGTCACCGGTTGTACCGGGCGGCGTTGATGTCGGCGTCGATCTCGCGGACGGACTGGTCGAGCACCTGCTCGGGGTCCTCCCCGGCGACGAGGTTCTGGAACTGCTGCTGGAACACCTGGCTGATGACGGGGTAGGCCGGCGTCACGGGTCGGACGAGGCCGAACTGCTCCGACATGGGTGTCAGGAACTCCAGGGGCTCTCCGGGCCCGTAGTAGCCGGACGTCGTGAGCTCCGCCGCGGTGGTGGTGGCGGGGATCAGCGAGGTGACGTCGGAGAACTGGGCGATGTAGCGGTCCTGCATCGAGAAGCGCAGGTACTCCAGGGCGCCCTCGCGCTGCCGGTCGGTGCAGGTTCGCGTCAGGCCGTACTGCCATGAGCCGACGCCGACCTTGGGTCCGTCGCCGAAATCGGGCGGGGGCAGGACGAGCAGGTCGTCGCCGAACTCGGTGTAGTTCTGGAGGTAACCCCAGTTGCCGCTGTACTGGATCGCGACGCGTCCGTTGCGGAACTCGGTGCGGTCCTGCGCGTTCGAGCGCGGGGCCAGGCCGGAGTCGAACTGGTTCTGGAACCAATCCGCGAAGGCGAGCGACTCCGGGCTGTTGAGCACGCCGTCGGCGCTGGCGTAGGTGTTCCGGTCGACGAGGTCCCCGCCGAAGCTCTGCAGCAATGGGGAGAACGCGTAGGTGTACCACTCGGACTGGTCGCTGGGCCCCCAGTCAACAGCGTGATCGAACTGCCCGGAATCCTGGATGCGGCGCAGCGCGTCGTCGAACTCGCTCGCCGTCCACGGCTGCTCCACCGTGGGGATGCGGATGTCGAGGCCCTCGAGCACCGAGCGGCGCGAGAACATGACCGTCGTGGCGTCCCAGTAACCCACCGTGTAGATCTCGTCGTTGTAGCGGCCGACGGTGGAGGGGAGGAAGTTGGCGACGTCGCTCTCCGTCAGCCCGGAGGGGACGAGCCAGCCGTTCCACGCCCAGTTGGGCATGATCGGGCCGTCCACGTCGAGAATGCAGGGCAGGTCGTTGGACGCCGCCGCCCCCTGCACCGAGGTGTTGTAGGCGTCCTGCGGGAAGTCCTGGCGGACGACCTCGTAGGCGTCCGTGGAGGCGTTGTAGTCGTCGATGATCTGCGAAATCACCTCCATCTCGCCCTCGTTGCCGGCGGAATGGGTCCACAAGGAGATGGGGACGGGGCCGGTGCCGTCCCACCCGTCACGGTCCTGGCTGCTGCATGCGCTGCCCACGACAGCGAGCGTGGCGGCCATCGCGACGACTCCGATCGTGCGTCTGTTCATCGGCGTTCCTCCTGGGAGCTGGTCATTGCTCGGGGAACCGGGGCATCCGCCTCGGGGGGTGATGAGAACGCTACGCCGAGCGCCGCTCGCTGGTAAATCGTTTGAGCAGACCGTTACGGTTTCGTTATCCCAGCCCCGGTTGGGTCCAGGCCTGGGGGTCTCCGGGGCCCCTGGACGTGACATTTGGACCCGAGGCTGTGGCGCCATGGCGCCACAACCTCGGGTCCAAATGCCCGATCACCCGTGCGATCAGGCGCCGGCCGCCTCGCTCGGTGAGATCACCATGAAGCTCGCCCCGGCGGGGTCAGCGACGGCGGCGAGGCGTCCGAACGGGGAGTCGTCCGGGCCGCCCAGCACCGTGCCGCCGAGTTCGCGCACCCGGTCGAGCGTCGCGTCACACTGCTCCACGACGAAGTACGCGCGCCACCCCGCCTCGGGGCCGTTCCCACCGGCGCCGCCGCCGATGCCGAAGCTGGCCTCCTCGGCGGGGCCGGCGGTCGCGTACTCGGCGGCGTCCATGCCCATCGGCACCATCGTCACCTCGAACACCGTGCTGTAGAACTCCAGCGCCACGTCGTAGTCGCTGGTCATCAGCTCGAACCAGGCGGGCGTCCCGGGCTTTCCGGAGAAGACGAACCCCTCGATCTCAGCCCCCTGCCACAGGCCGAAGGCCGCACCCGTCGGATCGAGCAGCACCGCGTGGCGCCCGGCGCCCCCGGCATCCGTCGGTGCCATCACCTCCGTCGCCCCGGCCCCGAGCGCTCGGGCGAAGGTGGCGTCGATGTCGTCCGTGCCCAGGAACACGCTCCAACTGCTGGGGATCGGATCACCCGCGGGGCACGTCATACCCGTCACGTCCATGCCGCCGGCCACGAGGTCACCGTCCGCGGTGATCATGTGGTAGTGACCCATCTCCTCACCGCTGTCGGTCAGCTCCCAGCCAAAGAGCTGCTCGTAGTAGGCCTTGCTGGCCGCGAAATTCGTGGACCCGAAATCCACCCACACGGGCTGGCCAAGTGTCGTCATGACGTTCTCTCCTTGCTTGTCGGTCTGAGCTTGCTGGTCTGGCACGCCCAACGCTACGGAGCCGCCGGCCGCCAGGTTTGTCCGATCCTGCGCTCCTTTCGACCCCACGTGGCGCACCCCAACGTCACTTGGCGTACCCCATTACCACGTGGCGCAGCGCAGCTCACTTGGCGTGCCGTGTAGGGCCCTCCACGTGAGCTCCACTGCGCCACGTGCGCCTCAAGTCCGCCGCGTGAGCACCAAGTGCGCCACGTGAGACCGAAGCGCGCCACGTGCGTCCGACGCGCCACTCCGGACGCCCCGAGGGCCATTCACTCCGGACGCCACAGGCTCGGCAACGCGGTCAGGATCGGCACGGTCGAGTTCGCCGGGGAGAAGCGCAGCGTCACCGCGCACGGCGCCACAATCGGCTGGGGGTGCACCGCCACGATCAACCGGCTGGGCGCGATCTGCTCCGCCGGATCCGCGCCGGCGGGCAGCACGTTCGCCAGCAACCACGGGTACCCCGGGCACAGCGGGATCTCGACGTCGACGGCCGCGTCCAGCAGCACCCCTCCGCGCGGGACGCCGAGCGGCGCCGGTTGGGCGAACCAGCCGGCCCAGATCTGGACGTCCCGGGATGGGCGCACGGCGTCCGGCACCACCATGCGCACCCGGACGCCTGGCTGTCCGGGGTCACCGAGGCGGAACGGACGCAGCGGGGCGTCCGCCAACCGGGCGGCGAGCTGACGCATCTGGGCCGGCGGCACCCCGACCGTGGCCCGGAACCGCCGCGCGAAGCTCGACAGCGAGTCGAACCCGACCGCGGTGGCCACGTCGATCACCGGATCGGTGCCCGCCAGCAGCAGCCGCTTGGCCGCGTCCATGCGCAGCACCGTCAGGTACTGGCCGGGCGACATCGGAAGCACGGCGGAGAACAGCCGGGAGAAGTGGAACGGGCTGTACCCGGCGGCATCGGCCAGGTCGGCGACGGTGATGCCCTCGGTGGCCCGCTCCCGCGCCAGCGCCAGAACCGCGCCCAGGGCGGACGCCTCGAGCGCGGGGCTGTGCCGTGGGGTCACCCGCTGATGCTAACCCCGCGCTCCCCGGGCGTGAACCCCCGCGCCGAGAGGCGTACCGTCGTCGCATGGGCACGTGGATCGGCACGTCGGGTTGGTCGTACGACCACTGGAACGAGGTGCTGTACCACGGCTGCTCCCCGGGCGCCCGGCTCGCCCGGTACGTCGAGGCGTTCGACACCGTCGAGCTCAATGCCAGCTTCTACCGCTGGCCCCGCGATGCCACCTTCACCTCCTGGCAGCGCCGGCTGCCTGCGGGGTTTCGGCTGACGGTCAAGGCCCCACGCGCCCTCACCCACGCGCGCCGGCTGCACGAACCCGAGTACTGGGCGGGCCGCATCACCGCGGCGTGGGATCGGCTGTACGACAAGCGCGGCATGCTGCTCGTGCAGCTGCCGCCCGATCTCGAGCGGGATGACGCCCGCCTCGACCACTTCCTCGGCCTCCTGCCGTGGTGGGTGCCGGCCGCCGTGGAGTTCCGGCACCCGTCCTGGGTGTGCCACGACGTGTTCGCCCTGCTGGAACGGCGCCGCGCGAGCTACGTCGTGATGTCCGGCGCCGGGCTGCCGTGTGTGCTGCGCGCCACGGGCCAGGCGGTGTACGTCCGCCTCCACGGCCCCGACGATCACTGGCTCTACGGCGGTTCGTACACCGACGACGACCTCCGCTGGTGGGCCGACCGGATCCGCGAATGGGAGGCCCAGGGCCGCGATGTGTACGCCTACTTCAACAACGACGGTGACGGCAACGCCGTCCGCGACGCCCGGACGCTGCGCTCGTTCCTCTGAATCACCCCGGACGCCGCGGGCGGCGGCCCTCAGGAGGGACGCAGCGCCTCGGCCAGCGGCCCGACCAGGCCCGCCCGCCAACAGGCCCAGTCGTGTCCGCCCTCGAACGGCGTCAACGACACCCTGCGGCCCGCCCGGCGGTCGTCGTCGTGCAGCGCGCGGTGCATTCCCCGCGCATGGTCGAGCATGTCGCCCTCGTAGGTGCCCGCCTGCAGCGCGATCGAGCGCCAGCCGGGCGCCGCCAGGAGCGGCTCGGCCATCCCGAAACGCCACAGTGACGGGGACTGCGCGATCGCGTGCCGCACCTGGCCCTCGCCCAGCGAGAGGGCCCAGAGGGCGGCGATCCCGCCCAGGCTCTGGCCGGCGACGACGGTCGCGTCGCCGGCAGGATCCACGTCGAACTCGGCCCGCACGCGGGGCAACACGCGCTCCAGCACCGCGTCCACGAGCCCGCCGGGGACGCCGAGCCGGCCCCACCGCGCGTCCACGTCACCGGAGTCCACCATCACCACGTGCAGGGGCGCGATGACGCCGGCCGCCACCGCGCGGCCGATCAGGTCTGGCACTGTGTGCCGCCAGACGTCGCCGTCGAACAACACGAGCAGGGGCGTCCGCGTGGCCGAGCGCGGTGCCAGCACCCACAGCCGGTCCACTCCCGAGTCGCCCGGCACGTCCAGTTCGACGAGCGGTGAGGCATCACCCGCTCCTGCCGCCCCCTTCCGCCGTCCGCCCGCGGCAACGGGACGCAAGGGAGCGGGCGGCGCGGGCCGCACGGGCGCGGGCCACAGGGGCGGCGCGTACGGACCCGCCGCCACCGACGACGGGGTGTCGCGCGAGCCGACCACCGCGTCCGGGCAGCGCTCGTCCGGGCGCGCCACGGTCATTGCTGCGAGGATCACCGGACGCCTTCCCTGCGCGAGCCGCCACGGGGGCGGCGACGCCTCGGTGTGGACGGCGATCCGGTAGGACGTGCGCAGCGCCGACGGCAGGCGCAGGCAGAGGGTCCACAGGTCGGAGCCGGCCAACCGCGTCAGCTCGGCCCGGGACACATCGGCGTGGTCGAACACCGGATTGGTCCACAGCAGCACCGCGTGCGCATCGGGCGCGACGACCAGCCACGTCCACCGCGCCCACCCCGGGTCGGCCGGCTCCCGGACGATCACCGGGTTGGCCGACCCGAGCGCCTCCTCGGCCAACGCTGCGCGCTCGGCCTCCGTGGCGGACGCCCACGCCCGCTCCAGCCAACCCACCACCCGCTCCGCGGTGCGCTCGTCGCGCGCGCCGGCAGGACGCCCCTCCGCGTGCACGGTGCCGAAGCGGTCACGCCACGCCGTCACCGGCCGATCGGCACCCGGCCGATCCGCACCCGGCCGATCCGCACCTGGGCGGTCAGCACCCCGTCCGTCAACACCCGGCCCGTCAGCACCCGGTCCGTCAACACCCGGCCCGTCAACACCGGGCCGACCACGGGCGGGCCGCGCCGGGCGCGCGGGACTCACTGGTCGACGGCCTGGGAACCGAAATCGGCGAGGGTCTCCACCAGCCACGGCGCGCTCAGCGCGCTCTGCTGCCGCAGGCCCCAGGCGAACGAATTCGTGCCGTCCTCGCCCGCCTCGTTGACCACGGCCCGGCCCTCGGCGAACGCGGGCACGCTCCGCAGCAGCGGCGACTCGATGAAGTAGGCGTGGTCCTCGGTGCCGACAAGGCTTACGAGCAGAAAATCGGCCTCGATGGAACCGACGAGTTCTTGGCTGACCACGTCGTCCTCGCCGAACTGCGCGGCGGCGTCCGGCAGGGTGAACCCGAGCGCCTCGAGCAGCGCCGCCGAGTCGCTGCCGGGGGTGGAGTCGTAGGCGGCGCCGTACTGCTCCTCGTAGACGACCACGTGGGCGGCGCTGTGGCCGGCGAACTCGGGGTGGGCCGCGGCGGCCGCGCTGATCCGCTGCTCGGCGTCGTCGACGACACCGTCGGCCGCCTCGGACAGGTCGAGCACCTCGCCGACCTCGCGCGTCATCTCCTGCCACGTCAGCGCCTCGCTCTCCGCATACAGCACCGGTGCGATGGCCGAGAGCTGCTCGAACCGCTGCGGCGTCATGTCGTAGGCGTCCATCGCGACGATGAGATCCGGATCGACCGCGGCGACCTGCTCGGCCGAGACCTCGTCGGCCGCCGAGGAGGACCACCGCTCCTCGATGCCCGCCGTGAGCGTCTCGTCGAGCCACGGGTTCCGCTCGATCGTGGACGGCGCCAGCACCGGGACGACCCCCAGCGCCAGCAGGGCGTCGGTGTCGACGGTCGCGGCGGAGATCACGGCCACCCGCTCGGGCCGCTGCGCCACCGCGGTCTCCCCGAAGGGCGAGGCGAGCGTGAGGGGGTAGGACGTCGTCCCCTCCCCCGCCGGGAGCGCCACGCCCCCGGACGACGCGCGTGGGGCGTCCGATTGAGATTGCTGGGGTGTCGGCGCGGCGGGGTCGGCGTCACCCGACGCGCACCCGGAGGCGACCAGAGCGGTCACCAGGGTGGTCGCCAGCGCGGCGAGGATGCGGGTCGGGCGAACGCGCCCGCGGGTGTTCAGGAGGGACATGACAAGCCTTTCAGGAAGGGTGGTGGAACTGCGGTGAGGACGCCGTCACGGACGGGCGACGTAGAGGGCGTCCCCCCAGCCGACGGTCGTGCGTTGCGGCTCGGGCAGCCCGGCCGCGCCGAACAAGGCGAGGATCTCGTCGTGGGTTCGCGCGCCTGCGCCGTGGAGCGCGAAGCCGACGAGGTCCTGCTCCAGGTCGTGGTCGTCGGCCCGGTCCTCGTCGAGGGGGTCGCAGAGCAGCAGCAGGACGCCGCCGGGCGACAGCCGTTCCGCCGCCCTGGCCAAGGTGTGCGCCGCGTCGGCGTCCGGCAGCTCGCCCAGCACGTCCACGAGCAGCACGGCGTCGACGGACGGGCCCGCCTCGCTGACGGCCCCGGGGGCGAAGCGGACGCGCGGGTGACCGCCGTGGATGCGTTCCAGGGTGGGCACGTCGGACGCCGCGGCGACGACGGTGACCTCGACGCCCTCGCGCGCCCGCACGATCGCTTCGGCGAAACTGCCGGCACCCCGCCCGCTGATCTCGACACAGGCCGCGTCGCGCAAGGCCTCGGCGGTGCCGATCGGCGACGCCACGTACCGCGCGGTGTCGGCGTCGATCTCGAGCTCGGTGGCCCGGGCGGCCGCATCCGCGCCGAACAGGCGGCGCGCGGCGGCGTCGTCCCACCGGTCGGGCCGGCCCAGCACGGCGGGCAGGAGAGAGACGGCGGCCGCGAGGTCCCGCGCCGCGGGGCCGGTCAGCGCCAGGTCCTCCTCGGTTTCCTCGTCGTCCAGCTCGCGGCCCAGGTCGGTCAGGCTCCAGCGTCCGGCGTCCGCCCGGACGACGTCGAGGGCAGCCAGGTAGCGCAGCAGCTTGCCGAGGCCGACCTCGCTGGCGCCGCACGCGTCCGCCAGCTCCGCGACGGTCCGGCTGCCCGCGCCGAGGGTGGTGCCCACACGCAGCGACGCCGCGACCCGGAGGGCCACCGCCGGCATGAGATCGATCAGCTCGTGGAAGCGGTTCGCCGGTGACGCCTCCTCGGGCTCGGGCCTCCCCGGGTCGGCGTCCGGCCCGGCCGTCTCCTGCCGGCGCCAGTAGCCGGTCACCTCCACTTGCGATCGGTCGAGCCCGCGCTCGGTGCGCAACCACCGGCGGATCGGGGTGAGCGTCAGCGCCTCGCCGGCGACCCAGGCGAACACGCGCCCCTCCCACCACGGCGCCCGCGCCACAGCGTCGAGCAGCAGCGTGGTGGAGCCGGCCTCAGCACCCCCGCGGCTCAGCCACGTCACCTCCACCCCGTCGGGGACGGGCAGCTCCTGGCGGTGCTCATCCTCGGCGATTTCGATGAACACCTGAGCCCGGGCACCGGTCGGCCACTCCTCCAGCCACCGCCCGATGGCGGGCAGCGCCGTCTCGTCGCCGGCGATCAGCACCCAGTCCACCCCCTCGGGGTGGGGCGAGGACGACTTGGGCCCGGCGATGTGCACGGTCTCCCCGGGCCGGACGCGGCGGGCCCAGGTGGTGGCCGGGCCGACCCCGTGCTGCACGAAGTCGACATCGATCTCGCCGGCCTCCGCATCCCAGCGACGCACCGTGTAGGTCCGCATGACCAGATGCGGGTCGCCACGCGGCCAGTCGAGGTGCCCGTCCGCCTGCGTCGGGACGACCGGCTCGGCGGCGTCCGGGTGCTTGAGGATGATCTTGAACTCATCATCGAAGCCGTCGGACCGGAAGGCGGCGACGGGCATCCCGTTGGGCGCGGTGTGGGCCGCGAGGGCCGGGCCGCCAAGCGTCACGCGGCGCATGCCGCTGGTCACGTCGGCGATGCGGAGCACCTCCAGGGCTCGCGTCGTGATGGCGAACGCCTCGTAGGGGCGGGATGAGGACATGGGTTCAGTCCTTTCTGATGGAGGGGCTGGCGAGGGAGCCGACGCGCCCGCCACCGCGGGGATCGAGCGGAACGACGGACGGCGTGGTGGTGACGGGATCGGGGACGACGAGGGCGCGCAGGCCGAAAACGGACTCGACGAGCTCGGCGGTGACGATGTCGGCGGGGGGGCCGCTGCACACGACCTGTCCGTCGTGCATCACGATGAGGTGGGACGCGTACCGCGCAGCCTGGTTGAGGTCGTGCAGCACGGTCACGACGGTCTTGCCGTCGTCGTTGAAGCTGCGGAGCAGCTCGAGCAGGTCGTACTGGTGGGCGATGTCGAGGAAGGACGTCGGCTCGTCCAGCAGCATGATCGGCGTCTCCTGGGCCAACAGCATGGCGATCCAGACGCGCTGGCGTTGCCCCCCGGAGAGCTCGTCGACGAGCCGGCCGGAGAGGTCGCCCACGCGGGTCACGTCCAGCGCGGCTCTCACGGCGGCCTCGTCCGAGGCCCGCCACTGATGGAACAGCGACTGGTACGGCGAGCGGCCCCGGGCTACGAGGTCGGCGACCCGGATGCCGTCCGGCGCCAGCGAGGTCTGCGGCAGCAGTCCGATCCGGCGGGCCACCTCCTTCGACGGCTGGGTGTGGATCGCCGTGCCGTCGAGCAGCACCTTGCCGAGCGAGGGTCGCAGGACGCGCGCGAGGGCGCGCAGCAGCGTCGACTTGCCACACCCGTTCGGGCCGATGATCGCCGTGAACGAGCCGTCGGGGATGGCCACGGACAGGTCCTCGCAGACCAGCCGCCCGTCATAACCGATCGAGGTGCCCCGCGTCTCGAGACGGGGCGGACGCGTCGCGTCGTTCACCGGACCACTCCTGCCTGCCTGCGCGATTCCCGGATGAGCAGGCCGATGAGGTAGAGGCCGCCGACGCACACGGTGACCAGGCCGACCGGGACCGGGCGGTTGGCGTGGGCCAGTACCAGCGACACCAGCTGGGCCGCGGCCAGCAGGGCGGCGCCCATGGCCGCCGAGGCCACGAGGTTCACCCCGGCGGTGCCCGTCAACCGCCGGGCCAGTTGGGGGGCGACCAGCGAGATGAACCCGATGGGCCCGGCCGCAGCGGTGACCAA
Source organism: Propioniciclava soli (assembly GCF_038502305.1). Taxonomy (NCBI): domain Bacteria; kingdom Bacillati; phylum Actinomycetota; class Actinomycetes; order Propionibacteriales; family Propionibacteriaceae; genus Propioniciclava; species Propioniciclava soli. Next base: position 76,061 of record NZ_CP115965.1, on the reverse strand, counting down.
CGCCGTCGTGGCCACGCCCACGACCATGAGGCCCAGGCGCACCCCGCCGACCCGGACGCCCTGGGTGGCCGCCGTGTCGTCGCCCAGTTCGAGCGTGCGGAGCTGGGGTGCCAGGGCGGTGCAGGCCGCGACGATGAGCGCCATGACCACGAGCGAGGGGACGAGGCTCGACCAGCTCACCCGGCTGATGGAGCCGGCGCTCCAGAAGCCGACGACCATGGCCTCGCGCACGTCGGCGCGCGTGATCAGATAGCTGTTCACCGAGCCGAGCATGGCCGACACCGCGATGCCGACGACGATGAGACGGAAACCCTGCACGCCGCCGCGGCGCGCCAACAGGTACACCACGATCGCGGTGACGAGGCCGCCCCCGATCGCGACGGCCGCGATCGTCCAGTAGTCGCGGACGCCCAGCACCAGCATGGTCACCACGACCGCGGTGTAGGAGCCGGCGTCGAAGCCGATGATGTCGGGGGACCCGAGCGGGTTGCGCGTCAGCGACTGAAAGATGGCACCCCCCACGCCGAGCATGGCGCCGAAGGCGACGGCCGCGACAACGATCGGCATGCGCCACTCCAGCACGACCATGGCGGTGAAGTCGTCGGCGCGCCCGGTCAGCGCCCGGGCCACCTCGCCGACGGTCAGCGGGTAGTCCCCGAGGAACACGGCGGCGAACGCGGCCGCGACGGCGACAAGCAGCAACAGCGTCGCGCAGACCACCACGCGGGCCTCCACGCGGCGCGAGAACAGGCCGGTGCGCAGGGTCCAGGTGCGGCGGCCGAAGTCGAGGGGGGTCACGGGCGTGCTCACAGGGGCGCTCACAGTCCACTGACCTTCCGACGCCGCACCAGCGCGATCAGGACGGGTGCGCCGACGACGGCGGTGACGATGCCGACCTCCATCTCACCCGGGCGGGCCAGGATGCGCCCGAGGACGTCGGCGCCGAGCAACAGCACGGGGGCCGCCAGGGCGGTCATCGCGATGATCCAGCGCTGGTCGGGCCCCACGAACCACCGCACGACGTGCGGCACCATGAGCCCGACGAAGCCGATGCCGCCGGTGAGGGCGGTCGCGCCTCCGGCGAGCAGGGTGACGGCCAGCAGCCCGAGGACGCGCGTCCGGACGACGCTGGTGCCCAGCGCGGCGGCGAGATCGTCACCCAGCGCGACGGCGTTCAGGGATCCGGAGAGCAGCACCGCGACCAGCAGACCCGCGAGCAGGAACGGCGCCACCGTGAGCGTGTCGTCCAGCCCCGTCCGGGCGATCGACCCGAGCCCCCAGTTCCGCACCTGGCGAAAGGTGTCCTCGTCGATCAGCGTGAGGAACGTCGACACCCCGTTGAGGACGGCCCCCAGGGCCACCCCGGCGAGGACCAGCGTCACCGGCGACGCACTGCGGCTGGCTGCACCGATGAGGTACACCACGACGGTGGCGGCCACGGCCCCCAGGAACGCCCACCAGATGTAACCGCGGATGCCGGTGAGGCCGAACACCCCGACACCAACCGTGACGGCGAAGCCGGCGCCCGCGTTGACCCCCAGAATCCCAGGATCGGCCAGCGGGTTGCGCGTGAGGGCCTGGATGAGGGCCCCCGAGACGCCCAGCGCGGATCCGACGAGGACGCCGAGCAGCGTGCGGGGCAGGCGCTGAGTCCACACGATGATGGAGGCCTCGCTGGCATCCGGCCGCACCAAGCCCTGCCAGACCTCGTCGAGCGGCAGCGGGTTGGCGCCGAACGCCACGCTCGCGGCGACGGCGAGCACGAGCGCCGCGAGGGCGGTGAGGACACCCACTATCCGGCGCATGCGCAGGCGCCGGCCGCCGTCCGAGCCGTGGCTCCCGCGCTCGTCCGGACGCACCGCCGCGCTCGCCAGCACGGTCACGTCACCCCTGCGCTGCGCTGACGATATGGGGGGCCAGCTGTTCGGCCGCCCACACCCCCGACAGCGGTCCGCTGCGGGCCAGCGCCCACGGCACGTTGCCCTCGTACTCCTGGCCGTCGATGGTGAAGCTCTGCCGGCCGTCCGAGGTGGCGTTGTTCACGATGTGGACGAGCCGGCCGTCCTGAACCGCCGGCAGCGCCTGGAACAGCGGCTGATCCGTGACAGTCGCGGCATGGCCGTCGGAATTGTCCGAGAACAGAATCACATCGGCGTCGATGGCGCTGATGAGCTCTTGGCTGATCTCCTGGCGGTACTGCAGCCCGGAGGCACCGGCCGGTACGGCGAAGCCCATCTGCTCGAAGACGCGGGCCACCGCGCTTCCCTGCGACGAGTGGTACTGCAGGCCGCCTTCCTCGCCGTAGTAGACGACGTAGCTGAGGGTGCGGCCCTGCAGCTCGGGATGATCGGAACGGAAGGTGGCGAAGAACTCCTCCTCGGCATCGAGCGCCGTCTGGGCCGCCTGGGACAGGTCGAGGGTCTGGCCGAGGCGAGCCAGGAGATCCGGCCAGTCCGTGGCGCGCGTCTGCTCGGAGGCAGACTCGCCCGAATCGAGCACTGGCGCGATCGAGCTGAGCCGGTCATAGGTGTCGGTCAGGTCGCCGAGGGCAATGATGAGATCGGGATCGGCCGCCGCGATCTGCTCGAAGGGCAGGGTGCCGTCGTTCATGACGAACCTGTCGGGTATGGGCTCACCGAGCGCTTGTTCGAGCCACACGTCGGTGGTGTACTCACTCGCCAGGGCCGGGGTGACGCCGATCGCGGCGAGCGCCTGCGCGTCATCCTGGGATCCGGTGACCGCTGCGATGCGGGCTGGACGCTCGGTCAGCGTCGTCGTACCCCACTGCGTGGTCAGTTCCAGGGGGTATCGGGTCACTCCCTCGGCCGCTGGCAGCAAGCTGGCGTCCGCCGCGGCGCTGGTGGTGGCCTCAGTGGCCGATTCACCCCCCGTCGACGTGGGCGTCGACGCGGTGCCGCAGCCCGCCAACGTCACCGCGATCCCTGCCGCGAACATCTTGATCCCGACGCGCCGGGACACCTGGACCTTCACCGTCTCCTCCTTCGCGGGTGGCACCCGCCAACCCGTCACGCCCCCACCTACAGGCCAGCTTAGGTTAGCCTAACCTAACGTGCACACGGCCTGTGTCCGGCCTCTGGCCTGCTCCGGGGCTCGAAACGCGGCAGACTTGCGAAACCCCACCATTTACAAAATGCAGATGACACCATTTTCGCATGGGTTAGGGCAGCCTCACCTAGCTGTCGTCATTGTCATTTCAGGGCTACCGTGGTGAATGTTCCACCGATGACCAGCCGAGAGGAAACGACCATGAGCACCGTCACTGCCATCAAGTCCTGCGCCATGATGGAGTGTGCATTCAACTCCGACGGCTGCACCGCCTACGCCATCACGGTGGGCGGCCAGAAGGACGCCAGCTGCGTCACCTTCGTGACCCTCGACGCCCGAGGCGGTCTCGGGACCGCGGACGCCCACGTGGGCGCCTGCCAGCGCCTCGAGTGCGTTCACAACGCCGATCTCATGTGCACCGCAGACAGCATCGGCGTCAGCGCCGATGCAAACTGCGCGCAGTACGAGGTCCGCTGAGCACAGCGCTGAGCGAGCGGCCCCCGGACGGGGGGCCGCTCGCTCTTTCCTCACCGCTCGGCGTCGCACGAGGGGGCTGCCTGGGCCACCAACTGATGGACCAGGCAGTTCAGTGCGTCGGCGGAATCGGCGAGTTGCTCGAACTCACCGTGCACGACCACCAGATCTTGAGCCGTCACCAACAATAAGGTGACGCCGAGCGCGTCGACGTCTGCACAGAAAATTTGGTCCAACGTGTGGGGGCACGCATGGCCGGCGTGCGGCTTGCGCGTCACCGTTCCCGGCGTCCGCCCCACCATCACCGACCAGCACACATCCTTCAGGGCAGCGTCGCTGCATGCGGTCACCAGCGAGAGACCGGTCAAACCACCGTCCAGCGCGGGCGGCGCAAGGGGCAGCTCCGCGTGCGGCACCACCACCGCGCCGGACAGGTCGTGCACCACCAGGCGATCCAGCAGCAGCCAACCCAGGCGAGCCCCGGGAACCGTCAGGCTCTGGCGCAGCGCCTCCGGTAGCGAGCCGTCCACCAGACGCGCGTCCGTCTCATCGTCCTCGGCCCACACCAGACCGCCCAAGGCATGGGCGGACGCCACCACGGTGGACACGCGAGGATCCAGGGAGTTCTTCACCAGATCCAGCCGCACGTCGACGACCCGCCCCGGCTGCTCCTCGGCCCACCGACCGCGTGGCAGAGCCACCACCGCGAGAGCGCCGTCCGCAGCCACCCCGTGCACGACAGGGTCGAGCGTCTCACCCAGGCGGTAGGCGAAAAGGGTGGCGGCCGCAGAGCCCTGGAGCATGCGGACGGCGAGCAGACGGCTGCGGTCGTCGCAGGCGAGGGCATCCGGCATGCCGGTCGAGACGGTCACGAGAGGTCCTCCAGCCGGGTCCCGCCATATTGGGAACACCATGGTTGCGTAATGTGGTTAGGGGAGCCTAACCCGCTTGGGCCGGTCGGCGTCAACGCACCGCCGGGGCCGTCTCATCCCTCGATCACGCCCTGTCACGCCGAGACCACGCGCGACGTGGACCCTGGTCGAGCGGGCGGCCTCGTGTGCGCCGTCGAGGCGGCATGCTGGCTTTACAGGGTTACACCGATGTGATTACTATCCGTAGTGCTGGTTCGTCCACCCAACCCCTAGGTGTAGGGGTTGGGGGGCGAGACAACAGGGAACCCGGTGTGAATCCGGGACTGCCCCGCAGCGGTGAGAGGGAACGACCGGCGACACCAAGCACTGGCCGAAAGGCTGGGAAGCGTTGCCCAGTAGGACCAACGCCCCACGGCGTCCGCCCTCGAGTCCGAATACCTGCCAGCGCCGGGGGGTCGCGTCGCGGCCACCCGGTTCGTCCGACCACACGGTCTCGCGGGAAGACCGGGCGCACTCGTGCTCCCTCCCTCGCGACCCCCTGCTTCGAGGAGAGAGCATGGCGAACACGATCACCGTCTACAGCAAGCCCGCGTGCGTGCAGTGCACCGCCACCTACCGGGCCATGGACAAGCTGGGCCTGGAGTACGAGGTGATCGACCTCGCCGAGGACGAGGCGGCGCTGCTGGCGGTGATGGCGATGGGCTACCAGCAGGTTCCCGTCGTCGTCGACGGCGAGGAGCACTGGGGCGGGTTCCGCCCCGACCGCATCAAGGCTGCGGCGCAGCGCGTCCACGTCGCCTGAACGCGGCGGCCGTGCGCGTCGTCTACTTCTCGTCGGCCTCGGAGAACACCCACCGTTTCATCCAGAAGCTCGGCGTGGATGCAGACCGGATCCCGCTGCACCCCAGCGAGGAGCCGCTGGCCGTCAGCCAGCCGTATGTTCTCGTGGTTCCCACGTACGGGGGCGGCAGCACCGGCGGCGCGGTTCCCAAGCAGGTGATCCGGTTCCTCAACGACCCGGACAACCGCTCCCTGATCCGCGGGGTGATCTCCGCGGGCAACACCAACTTCGGCGAGGCCTACTGCTTGGCCGGCGACATCGTGGCCGCCAAGTGCCACGTTCCCCTCCTCGATCGCTTCGAACTCCTGGGCACCCCCGACGATGTCGAACGTGTCCGTGAAAGGCTCTCCCACCCATGACCACGACCCTCACCGACACCGGCGCCGAGGTCGTCACCGGCGACCACGACTACCACGCGCTCAACGCGCTGCTGAACCTCTACGACGCGGACGGGAACATCCAGTTCGACGCCGACCGGCGCGCCGCGCGGGAGTACTTCCTGCAGCACGTGAACCAGAACACGGTGTTCTTCCACTCGCTGAAGGAGAAGCTCGACTACCTGGTCGAGGAGGGCTACTACGAGCCCGGGGTTCTCCAGCGCTACGACTTCGAGTTCATCAAGAGCCTGTTCAAACGCGCCTACGCGGTGAAGTTCCGGTTCCCCACGTTCATGGGGGCGTTCAAGTACTACACGTCCTACACGCTGAAGACGTTCGACGGACGCCGCTACCTGGAGCGCTTCGAGGATCGCGTCTGCCTCGTGGCGCTCACCCTGGCCGCGGGCGACCGCCCGCTCGCCGAGCACATCGTCGACGAGGTGATGGCGGGGCGCTTCCAGCCCGCCACCCCGACGTTCCTCAACGCCGGGAAGGCGTCGCGGGGGGAGCTGGTGTCCTGCTTCCTGCTGCGGATCGAGGACAACATGGAGTCGATCGCCCGCGCGATCAATGCCTCGCTGCAGCTCTCCAAGCGGGGCGGCGGCGTCGCGCTGTCGCTGACCAACATCCGGGAGGCCGGTGCGCCGATCAAGAAGATGCAGAACCAGTCCTCCGGTGTGATCCCCGTCATGAAGCTGCTGGAGGATTCGTTCTCCTACGCCAACCAGCTCGGTGCCCGCCAGGGGGCCGGCGCGGTGTACCTGAACGCCCACCACCCGGACATCCTCGCCTTCCTCGACACGAAGCGGGAGAACGCCGACGAGAAGATCCGGATCAAGACCCTGAGCCTGGGTGTCGTCATTCCCGACATCACCTTTGAGCTGGCGCGCAACAACGAGGACATGTACCTGTTCAGCCCCTACGACATCGAGCGCGTGTACGGGGTCGCGTTCAGCGAGATCTCGGTGACCGAGAAGTACCGGGAAATGGTCGAGGACAAGCGGATCACCAAGAGGAAGATCAATGCCCGCAAGTTCTTCCAGACCCTCGCCGAGATCCAGTTCGAGTCGGGCTACCCCTACCTGATGTTCGAGGACACCGTGAACGCCGCCAACCCGATCGACGGCAGGGTGACGATGTCGAACCTGTGCTCGGAGATCCTGCAGGTGTCGACGCCCTCAACCTATGGCGAGGATCTGACCTTCGATGAGGTGGGCAAGGACATCTCCTGCAACCTGGGTTCGCTGAACATCGCGAAGGCGATGGACTCGCCCCACTTCGGGCGGACCATCGAGACGGCGGTGCGCGCCCTGACGGCCGTCTCCAACCAGTCCAACATCGCGTGCGCCCCCAGCATCGAGCGCGGCAACGCCATGAGCCACGCCATCGGCCTCGGCCAGATGAACCTGCACGGCTACCTGGCGCGCGAGTCGATCCACTACGGGTCGGACGAGGGCCTGGACTTCACCAACATGTACTTCTACGCCGTGACGTTCCACGCCATCGCCGCGTCCTGCCGGATCGCCCGCGAGCGCGGCGTCCGCTTCGACGGTTTCGAGAGCAGCGCGTACGCCACCGGGGCCTACTTCGCCAAGTACACCGACGGTGACTGGACGCCCCGGACGCCCCGGGTGGCGGCCCTGTTCGCCGACGCCGGCATCCACCTCCCCACGCCGGACGACTGGCGTGCGCTCGCGGCCGAGGTGGCCGAGCACGGGCTCTACAACCAGAACCTGCAGGCCGTGCCGCCGACGGGGTCGATCAGCTACATCAACCACGCCACCAGCTCGATCCACCCGATCGTGGCGAAGATCGAGATCCGTAAGGAGGGCAAGATCGGGCGCGTCTACTACCCAGCTCCGTACATGACAAACGACAACTTGGAGTACTACGCCGACGCCTATGAGATCGGCCCGGAGAAGATCATCGACACCTACGCCGAGGCGACCAAGCACGTCGACCAGGGGTTGTCGCTGACGCTGTTCTTCCCCGACACGGCGACCACGCGTGACATCAACAAGGCGCAGATCTATGCCTGGCGCAAGGGGATCAAGACGCTCTACTACATCCGACTGCGACAGCTGGCGCTCGCCGGCACCGAGGTCGACGGCTGCGTCAGCTGCATGCTCTGACACGACACGAGGAACAAGACGAATGACGAACAATCTCACCCTGCTGCGCGGCGTCCAGGCCATCAACTGGAACCGCATCACCGACCAGGTCGACTCCGACGTGTGGGACCGGCTGACCTCGAACTTCTGGCTGCCGGAGAAGGTGCCGCTCTCCAACGACGTGCCGTCCTGGCGCACGCTCAAGCCCCACGAACAACTGATGACCACGCGCGTGTTCACCGGCCTGACCATGCTCGACACCATCCAGGGCACCGTGGGGGCCGTGTCGCTCATCCCGGACGCCCGGACGCCGCACGAGGAGGCCGTCTACACGAACATCGCGTTCATGGAGTCGGTGCACGCCAAGAGCTACAGCTCGATCTTCTCCACGCTGATCTCCACCACGGAGATCGATGACGCCTTCCGGTGGAGCGAGGAGAACGAGTACCTCCAGCGCAAGGCACAGATCATCCTCGACTTCTACTACGGCGACGACCCCGAGAAGCGCAAGGTGGCCTCCACGATGCTGGAGTCGTTCCTGTTCTACTCCGGCTTCTACGCGCCGATGTACTGGTCGAGCCGGGCGAAGCTGACGAACACCGCCGACCTGATCCGCCTGATCATCCGCGACGAGGCCGTGCACGGCTACTACATCGGCTACAAGTTGCAGCGGGCCCTCGCCGAAGCCGACCAGTCACGTCGCGATGAACTCAAGGACTACACCTTCGAGTTGCTGTATGAGCTCTACGACAACGAGGAGTCCTACACCGAGGACCTCTACGATCCGCTCGGGCTGACCGAGGACGTCAAGATGTTCCTGCGCTACAACGCCAACAAGGCCCTGATGAACCTCGGCTACGAGGCACTCTTCCCCAAGGACGCCGTGGCGGTCTCGCCGGCCATCCTGGCGGCACTGTCACCGAATGCCGACGAGAACCACGACTTCTTCTCCGGGTCGGGCTCCTCGTACGTGATGGGCAAGGCCGTCAACACCGAGGACGAGGACTGGGACTTCTGACATGCCGATTCGCACCACGACGTCCGGCAGCCTGCCGCGCACGGACGCCCTCATCGCCGCCAACGCCGCCCGCCACGTGGCCGACGACGGCTACACGCTGCTGCGCACGCCCGAGTTCGACCGGCTTGTCACCCAGGCCGTCGCGGACGTGGTCGATCGCCAGCGCGCCGCCGGCATCACACTGCTGGGTGACGGGGAGTTCGGCAAGGCCATGTCGAACCCCGTCGACTACGGCGCTTGGTGGTCCTACTCGTTCCAACGGGTGGCTGGGCTTGCCCTGACCGAGTTGAACCTGTTCAACCAGCCGGCGGCGACGTCGTCCCCGGGGAACGTCGTCCTGACGTCGTTCGGCGACCGGCGGGACCGTCAGCGCTTCCCGCGTGTCTATTCGGACCCGGTCGATGAAGGAGGCGTCCACACCGGACGGGTGGCCACCGATTCCCCACCACCACCGGCCCGATCACTTACACCGGACAGGACGCGGTCGCCACCGACATCGCCAACCTGGACGCCGCCCTCGAGCCCGGGGAGCAGGGGTTCCTCACCGCGATCTCACCCGGCAGCGCCGCACGCGTGTGGAACCAGCACTACACCACCGAGGAGGAGCACATTTGGGCGTGGGCCGACGCGCTGCGCGAGGAGTACCGGGCGATCACCGATGCGGGTCTCGTGGTCCAGATCGACGACCCATCGCTGGCCGAGAACTGGGACCAGATCACGCCCGAGCCCAGCGTCGCCGACTACCGGGCCTTCACGCAGATCCGCATCGACGCCCTCAACCACGCCATCGCGGGCCTGCCCAGGGACCTGGTGCGCCTGCACCTGTGCTGGGGCTCGTGGCACGGCCCCCACACCACCGACATCGGCATCACTGACATCCTGCCCGTGGTGCTGCAGGCAAACGTGGGGCAGTTGTCCTTCGAGGCGGCCAACGTGCGCCATGAGCACGAGTGGACGGTGTGGCGCGATGTCGCGGTGCCGGACGACCTCGTCCTCGTCCCCGGCGTGGTCAGCCACGCCACCAATGTCGTGGAACATTCGGAACTCGTCGCCCAGCGCATCCGCCGGTTCGTGGATGCCGTCGGGCCCGACCGGGTGATCGCCTCCACCGACTGCGGCCTGGGCGGACGCGTGCACGCCGACATCGCCTGGGCCAAGCTCGTGGCACTCGGAGAGGGGGCGAAGGCCGTCACGTCCGCGTGATGGCCAGGCGCCGACGATTGAGCCTCGTGTGTCCACCGGAGGCGTGACAGTCCGCACGGCCTCATGTCACGACAGTGGGCCAAGGCTGAGTCTGCCTTGGCCCACGGTCCTCAAGGCGTTCGGCGCGACGACCTGGCAATCAGCTGCACGAGTCGCCTACGCGTCCAGCAGCTCGCATCACTGATGCGCTCCATCCTCACCAGCGATGCTAGCCTTGGGCCATGCGGACGACGGTACGGCTCGACCCCGAGGTCCACGCGGCGGCCGAGCAACTGCGCCGGGAGCGGAACATCGGCCTCGGCGAAGCGGTCAACGAACTTGCCCGCGCAGGTCTGGCCCGCGAGCACGAGGTCAGGCCCATCCAGTTCCGGCAGCGCACCGCCAGCGTCGGGCTCCGCCTCGAGGTCACCAACATCGCTGAAACGCTGGAACTGCTCGATCACTACGACGCTGAGGACGAGCGGTGATCGTTGACGCCAACGTGTTGCTCTACGCGGTCGATGAGCAGGCTCCTTTCCATGACATCGCCCGAACCTGGATGGACAAGGCCCTGAACGACGTGGAACGAGTCGGCCTCCCCTGGGCATCGCTCATGGCCTTCCAACGCATCATCACGCATCCACGCGCGACACTGCGCCCTTTGAGCCCGGCGGCGGCGTGGGGGTACGTGACCGACTGGCTCGATGCCGACCAGACGTGGGTACCCACCCCCGGCGTGCGGCATCGCGACATCCTCGGCCGGCTGCTCACCGCAGGCGACCTCCGCGGCAACCTCGTCACGGACGCCCACCTGGCGGCGTTGGCGCTGGAACATGGCACGGCCATCTGCTCCTTCGACAGCGATTTCGCTCGCTTCGACGGCCTTCGCTGGATCAAACCTCGCCACCCGTGACGCTCGGGGCCCGTGGGCCGTGCCGTTGCGCCACCGATGGTTGGGCCGCCGGCCCCTCACCCCCACTCGGGAGAGGGGCCGGCATCCCAAGGCCGGTCTCAGCCAGCGCGAGCGTCGCGTGCCCGTTCGGCGGCAGCGACCATGGTTTCGATGGACGCCTCGACCTCCGGCCAGCCGCGTGTCTTCAGGCCGCAGTCGGGGTTGACCCACAGCTTGGCCGCGCCGAGCGCCGCGATCGCCGCCCCCAGGAGGCGGTCGACCTCCTCGGCGGTGGGAACCCGTGGTGAGTGGATGTCCCAGACGCCGGGCCCGACTTCGTTCGGGTACTGGGCTGCCGACAACTCGTCCAGCAGCTGCATGCCCGAGCGCGACGCCTCCATCGAGATCACGTCGGCGTCCAGGGCGATGATGGCGTCCATGACGTCACCGAACTCGGCGTAGCACATGTGGGTGTGGATCTGGGTGTCGGGCCGGACGCCGCTGACGGCGATCCGGAACGCGTCGGTGGCCCAGGCGAGGTAGGCGTCCCAGTCGGCACGCCGCAGCGGCAGACCCTCACGCAGCGCTGGCTCGTCCACCTGCACGATCGGCAGGCCCGCGGCCTCCAGATCGGTCACCTCGTCACGCAACGCGAGGGCGATCTGGCGGGTCGTGACCGACTCAGGCTGGTCGGAGCGGACGAACGACCACTGCAGGATGGTCACCGGCCCGGTCAGCATGCCCTTCAGGGGCCGGTCGGTCAGCCCAGCGGCGTAGCTCGCCCAGTCGATCGTCATCGGCTCGCGGCGGACGATGTCGCCGAAGATGACCGGGGGCTTCACGCAGCGTGATCCGTAGCTCTGCACCCAGCCGTGGCTCGTGGTGGTGAAGCCGTCGAGCTTCTCGCCGAAGAACTCCACCATGTCGGTGCGCTCGAACTCGCCGTGGGCGAGCACGTCGAGGCCGAGTTCCTCCTGCTTGCGGACGCAGGCTCGCGTCGCAGCCTGCAGGCCGGCCCGGTACTCCGCAGCGTCGACCTCTCCCCTACGGAACGAGGCGCGGTGCCTGCGCACGTCCGCGGTCTGCGGGAACGAGCCGATGGTCGTGGTCGGCAACAGCGGCAGGCCGAGGCGCTCGTGCTGCAGCGGGGCACGCTCGGCGTAAGGAAGGCCACGGCTGCCCCACTCGGCGGTGACGTGCGCCAGCCTGTCCTGAACCTCGGGCCGGAGCACCCGCGGCGACGCGTGGTGGGCGGCCACGGCCATGGCGCTGTCCGCCAGAGCAGCTTGGGCGTCCGCGTCACCGTTCAGGGCGCGCGTCAACACCGACACCTCGTCGAGGCGTTGCACCGCGAACGACAACCAGGTGGCCAGTTCGGCGTCCAGGCCGGTGTCGCGGGTGACGTCCACCGGCACGTGCAGCAGCGAGCACGACGGTGCGATCTGGACGCGGTCGGCGCCCAGGTGTGCGACCGCCGGGGCGAGGCGCCGGTGGAGCGCCGTCAGGTCGGCGCGCCAGATGTTGCGGCCATCGACCACGCCCAGACTGAGCGCGAGGCCCTCGGGTGCCGCCGCCACGACGGCGTCGAGTTGCTCGGGGTCGCGCACCAGGTCGACGTGCAGCACGTCGACGGGCAGCCCCACCGCGAGGGAGAGGTTGTCGCGAAGCCCGCCGAAGTAGGTCGCGAGCATGACCTCGGCACCCCTGGCTGCGGCACGCAGGCGCTCGTAGGCGCGGGGGTAGGCGGCCTTCTCGGCCTCGGAGAGGTCGAGGACGAGGGCGGGCTCGTCCAGTTGGATCGCCGTGGCACCGGCCGTCACCAAGTCGGAGAGCCAAGCCTCGTAGGCCGGGAGCACGGCGTCCAGCAGCTCGATGGTGTCACCCTCGTCGGTGCGCTTGGCCAACCGCAGGAAGGTGATGGGGCCGATCACGACGGGCCGGGTCGCGACACCCAGCGCGGACGCCTCGCGCACCATCGCGGCATCCTGCCGAGAGCTGTAGGCGAACTCCTGGTCGGGTGCGAGCTCGGGCACCAGGTAGTGGTAGTTGGTGTCGAACCACTTGGTCATTTCGAGCGCCGGAACGTCATGGGCGCCGCGGGCCATCGCGAAGTAGCCGTCGAGGGCGTCGGCGTCCCACGTGGCCAGGTCGAAGCGGTCACCGAAGCGTGGGGGGACGGCACCGAGCGTGACGGAAGTGTCGAGCACCTGGTCGTACAGCGAGAAGTCATTCGACGGGATGCGCTCGAAGCCTCGGTCGGCCTGGAGCCGCCAGTGGGTGGCGCGCAGGGTGGCGGCGAGGTCGGCCAGGCGGGTGGCGTCCGAAACGCCCTGCCAGTAGCGCTCGACCTCCCACTTCAGCTCGCGGTCGCGGCCGATGCGGGGAAAGCCAAGGTTGCCGGAGATGGGCATGCGTGTTCCTCTCCCTCCATCCATCGTGGAGGCTCGTTGGTCAACGCCACAGCCGGTCTCCTGGCTCCTGGGTCAAACACCGACGCTCCGCCTTCCCGGGCGGTGAGGCCCCGTGGCATGTGGGAGCGCCGTCTCCCCAGTCACAGTTGCGAGGACAGCCCCGGTTTCGCACCGGGTTCCCGAACACTGCGGCGTCCCACATCAAACCACAGGGCTGCAGCCTCACCCAGCCCGTGCCGGCCCGTGGGAAACGGGCTCCTCGCGCTCAGGCCGCCAGACCCAGCAGGCTGGCCACCAGGATCTTGGCGATCATCGCCATCGGGTAGGCGGTCGTGTAACCGGTCGAGACCCGGAAGTCATAGTGGGTACGGCCGTTGGCGTACGCCAGCAGCGCCGGCTGGGTCTGCGTTCCCGCGAGGAAGCCGGCCAGCGTCGTGCCGCCCATGCCCATCACCCGGCTCTGGAACAGCCACACGCTCAGCCCGGTCACCAGCGTGATGAGCGCCCCCAGCGCGAGAATGGCGACCCATTGTCCGGACCCGAACGCGTTCAGGATCTGCCCTCCGGCCCGTGACCCGGCCTGCGCGAGGAACAACAGCAGCCCGAGTTCGGACGGCACGGCGGTCGCGGTGAACGGCAACGTGGTCACGAACGGCCCGACGCGTCCGATGCGGCCCAGCACCAGACCGACCAGCAGGCATCCGAGCGCGGCGCCGAGGGAGAAGGTGCCGCCGCCCGGCAGCGGCAGCGGGGTCGAACCGAGGCCGAAGCCGAGGGCCATGCCGAGCCCCAGCGCGATCGGGTTGATGATGGTCAGCCCACGCGACGAGTCACCGAAGAACGTGGAGACCTCCGCGATGCGAGTCCGCGGCGCGACGATCCGGACGCGATCTCCCATCTGGAGCACCAGATCGGGGCGCGCCACCATGTCGACGTCGGCCCGGCGCACCCGGGAAATCGCGGCCCCGTAGGCGTCCTCCAGGCCCAGATCGCGGATCTTGCGCCCCGAGATCTTGGGGTCCGACACAGTGACGCGCCGGAAGTCGAGCGATCGTCGGTCCTGGGCCAAGTGGTGGCTGGAGGGGTGGCCGAGTTCCTTGACGACCACGGCGACGGCGTCCTCGGCGCCCACCACGGTCACGACATCGTTGACCTCGAGCGGCCACGTGTCGCGGGCCAGCTCGATGGGGCCGTCCTCGGTGCGCCGGACGCGCGTCAGCTCGATCGCGTCGTCGTGGGCGAGTTCGAGGTCGCGCACCGTCGTGCCCGGCGCGATCCGGTCGATGCGCACGTCGGCCTGTGCGAGCACGGCGGGCTGATCGGCGTCCTGCGCCGCGTTGCGCAGCGCCAACTGCTGGAGGCCCAGCATGCCGACGACGCCGAAGAGGTACGCCACCGAGTACCCGACGGTGGCCGCGGGCGTGTTGCCAGCCGCCGCCAGCGAAGGAGTGTTGGTGAGGGCGCCCGCGAACGTACCGGCCGCCTCCTCCGCGGTGAGCCCCAGCAGCGGACCCACGAAAAAGTCGACCCCACCGCCGAGGGCGATGGCGGCTGCCACGCCCAGCATGGCCACCGACGACGTGCGCAGGTTGTTAAAGAACGAGGCCCCCGAGGAGATGCCGACGCAGAAAGTGAACAGGGCCAACCCCAGGTGTGACACCTCGACCGGGATCTCCAGGGTCACCCCCCACGCGGACGCCCACGCCGAGACAGCGATGGCCAGGAACAGCACGGCGGCTGCTCCCAACGAGATCTTCCTGACCGAGACGTGGCCGATCGCCATGCCCGCTCCGACGAGAGTGAACAGCAGCACTTCAGGGTGCTCGGCCAACCACATGAAGACAGGCACAATCCAACTCCTTGGTCCTCCCATCCATCGTGGGGGGCTCGCTCCGGGCAGCGGCCGGTCTCCTGGCTCCCGGGTCGAATGCGGCGCCCCGCCTTCCCGGGCGAGGGCCCAGTGGCGTCGGTGGGGTGCGACTTCCCGGTCACAGTTGCGAGGACAGCTCCGGATTCACACCGGATTCCCGTTCACCGCGGCCCTCCCATCCAACCCTGCCGGCGCACATCACAGCAAGTTGTACCGCGCCGTTGCTCCTGATGCGGACCGTCGACACCGAGGACGAGGACTGGGACTTCTGATCGCCCCCGCGAGCAGCTCCCGGTCAGGAGATCACCAACAGCAGGTCGCCGCCCTCGACCGCCTGGCTGTGCTGCAGAGCCACCCGCTCGACCTTCCCCGCCACCGGCGCGGTGATCGCTGCTTCCATTTTCATGGCCTCGATGGAGGCGACCTGGTCGCCGGCGGCCACCTCGTCGCCCACCTCGACGGTCAGGGTGACGACCCCGGAGAACGGGGCTGGCACCTCGCCGGCGTTGGCCGGGTTGGCGCGCTCGGCGGCCACGGCGTCCGAGCTCACGGACGCGTCGCGCACGAGCACCTGCCGGAGCTGGCCGTTGATCGTCGCCAGCACTGGCCGGAGCCCGCGCTCGTCGGCGTCGCCGATGGCGGTCAGGCTCATGAGCAGCGTCTTGCCGCGCTCGATCGGCACGTCGTGCTCGAGCCCCGGCTCCAGACCGTGCAGGAACTGCCGCGTCGTCAGCACGGACAGGTCCGAGTACTCCTCGGTCGCCGCCAGGTAGTCCTTCGTCGGGCCGGGGAACAGCAGCCGGTTCAGAGTTCCCCGCGGGTCGGACGCCAGCGCCGCGGCGTCGTCCTCGCCCAGCTCCGTCTCGGGCGGCTTGGTCCGGCGTCCCTCGAGGGCCTTGGAGCGGAACGGCTCCGGCCAGCCCCCGGGCGGGTCGCCCAGGTCGCCGTTGAGAAAGCCGATCACCGAATCGGGGATGTCGAAGCGCTGCGGATCGGCCTCGAACTCCGCCGGGTCGATGTTCTGCCCCACCAGGGCGAGCGCGAGATCACCCACCACCTTGGAGCTCGGCGTCACCTTCACGATGTTGCCCAGCATGGCGTTCGCCGCGGCGTACATGTCCTCGACCGCCTCGAACCGCTCCCCCAGCCCCAGCGACATCGCCTGCTGACGCAGGTTCGACAGCTGCCCGCCCGGGATCTCGTGGCGGTAGACGCGGCCCGTCGGGCCGGGCAGCCCGGACTCGAACGGCCCGTACAGCACCCGGACCGCCTCGAAGTACGGCTCCAGGTCCTGCGCCGCGGCCAGCGACAGGCCGGTCGCGCGCTCGGTGTCGTCGGTGGCGGCGATGAGCGCCGACATCGACACCTGCGAGGTCGTCCCGGCCCAGGCCGCGGACGCCACGTCGACGGCGTCCACGCCCGCATCGATGGCGGCCAGCAACGTGCCGAGCTGGCCGCCCGCGGTGTCATGGGTGTGCAGGTGCACAGGCAGGTCGAAGTTCTCCCGCAGCGCCGTGACCAGCTTTGCCGCCGCGGGCGCCCGCAGCAGCCCCGCCATGTCCTTGATGGCGAGCATGTGCGCGCCGGCCGCGACGAACTCCTCTGCCAGGCGGAGGTAGTAGTCGAGGGTGTAGAGCTTCTCCCCCGGGCTGGTCATGTTGCCCGTGTAGCAGAGTGCCGCCTCGGCGACGCCGTGGTCGGTCTCCAGGACGGCCTCGATGGCCGGGCGGATCTGGTCGACGTTGTTGAGCGCGTCGAAGATGCGGAAGATGTCGACGCCGGTCGCGGCGGCCTCGGCCACGAACGCGTTCGTCACCGCCAGTGGGTAGGGCGTGTAGCCCACCGTGTTGCGGCCGCGCAGCAGCATCTGGATGGGCAGGTTCGGCAGCAGCTCGTGCAGGGTCGCGAGGCGCTCCCACGGGTCCTCGTTGAGGAAGCGCAGCGCCACGTCGTAGGTGGCACCGCCCCAGGCCTCCACCGAGAACAGCTCCGGCAGCAGGCGGGCAACGTAGGGAGCGACATTGCTGAGGTCCCGCGTCCGGACGCGGGTCGCCAGCAGCGACTGGTGGGCGTCGCGGAACGTGGTGTCGGTCACGCCGACCGCGGCCTGCTCGCGCAGCGCGCGGGCGAACCCCGCGGGGCCGAGCTCGAGCAGCTGCTGGCGCGAACCGGCGGGCGGCGCGGCGTCCAGATCCACCGCGGGCAGCTTGGTGCGCGCCACCAACGGCGTCCGGGGGTCCCCGAACGGCTTGTTGACGGTCCGCTCGGCCAGGAACTGCAGCAGCTTCGTGCCCCGGTCGGCCGACTCGTGCGGGCGCAGCAGGTGCGGCCGCTCCTCGATGAAGGACGTCGTCGCGCGTCCGGCCTGGAAATCAGGGTCGGCCAGGACGCCGCGCAGGAAGCCGATGTTCGTGCTCACCCCGCGGATCCGGAACTCGGCCAGGGCCCGGGCCGCGCGCGCCGCAGCCGCCGGGAAGTCCCGCCCGCGACACGTCAGCTTGACCAGCATCGAGTCGAAGTGGGCGCCGATCTCGGCTCCGGCGAACACCGTGCCCCCGTCCAGGCGGACGCCCGCGCCGCCCGGCGTCCGGTACACCCCGATGACGCCGGTGTCGGGCCGGAAGCCGTTGGCCGGGTCCTCCGTCGTCACACGGCACTGTAGCGCCGCGCCCCGCACCGCGATCGAGTCCTGGGACAACCCCAGATCGGCCAGCGTCTCGCCCGCGGCGATGCGCATCTGGCTGGAGACCAGGTCGACGTCGGTGACCTCCTCGGTCACCGTGTGCTCGACCTGGATGCGGGGGTTCATCTCAATAAAAACGTACCGTTGGGGGGCTCCGCCCCCCCACCGCCCCCCATCGTCGGGTGCAGTCTGCCGCCGGCCACCATCGGAGGCTTCGCCCCCCAACCGCCCCCCATCGTCGGGTGCAGTATGCCGCCGTCCACCATCGGACCCAGGGGCCTCTCCCGCGGCCAACAGGAACTCCACGGTGCCCGCGTTGGTGTAGCCGATGTGCCGGGCGAAGCGGACGGCGTCCGCGCAGATGCGGTCGCGCAGCTCCGGATCGAGGTTCGGCGCGGGGGCGAGCTCGACGACCTTCTGGTGACGGCGCTGCACTGAGCAGTCGCGCTCGTAGAGGTGGATGACCTCGCCGCCGGCGTCGGCCAAGATCTGCACCTCGATGTGACGCGGCCGGTCGACGGCCTCCTCCAGGTAGACGCGGGCGTCGCCAAAGGCGGCGTCCGCCTCGCGCATGGCCTCGGCCAGCGCGGACCGCAGCGCACCCGGCTCGTCCACGCGGCGCATACCCCGCCCGCCGCCACCCGCGACGGCCTTGACGAACACGGGGAACCCGATGCCCTCCGCCGCTTGGACGAGGGTGTCGACGTCCTCGGACGGATCCGCGCCCCGCAGGACCGGCAGGCCCGCCTCGCGCGCCGCCGCGATGGCAGAGGCCTTGTTGCCGGTGAGCCGCAGCACATCGGCGCTCGGGCCGATGAAGGTGATGCCCTCGTCGGCACACCGCTGGGCCAGCTCGGCGTTCTCGCTGAGGAATCCGTAACCGGGGTAGATGGCGTCCGCCTGCGCCTGTCGGGCGGCAGCGATGATCCCCTCGATGTCGAGGTACGCGCGCACCGGATGCCCGCGCTCGCCGATCTCGTAGCTCTCGTCGGCCTTCAGGCGGTACTCGGCCAGGCGGTCCTCGTACGGAAAGACGGCGACCGTCTTCACCCCGAGCTCGGTCGCCGCGCGGAATGCGCGGACGGCGATCTCACCGCGGTTGGCCACCAGGATCTTGCGGAACATCGACACCCCTCTTCGCCGGAACCGGGTCAGGCTATCGCGGCGGCCACGTCGGGCGGCAGGGACGTGTCCATCCCTCGTCGGACGCCGCACCGCACGCGCCGGGCAGCGCGCAACCCCGATGACGGCGAAGGTCGGGGAGGCACTACGGTGGCGGCCATGGTCGCTCGCAGCTACGTCGAGAACATCGCCACCCGCACCGCCATCGGCCGAATGCTGGAGCGCATGATGGGAACGGCCGGCGCCGCCCTGCTCGTGGCCGGCGTCGGCCTCGCGGTGGCGACCGGTTTCCACCCGGCGGGCGTCATCATCGGGGCCGTGCTGGTCGTCGGCGGCGTCGTCGTGCTCAGGCCCGCCGCGCAGCTGCGGCGCGAGCACCGCGAGAACCCCCTCGACTTCGGCTTCGAGCCCATCCCGCAGCGTCACCCCACCCCCGGGCCGGTGTTCGGAGCCGCGATCGCGCTGGTGCTGTTCGGGGGGCTGCTCCTCGGCGCGGGCGTCCTCAGCAACGGCGCCGCCCTGCTGCCCTTCGGGGCCGGGCTGCTCGGCGCGGGCCTCCTCGTCGCCGTCGTCGGCGTCACCACCCTCGGGCTGGAGCGACGCCGCTGGGCCGAGCTGTCCGCCACCTTGGACGCGCACCCCGAGCTGGTCGCCTACCTCCAGGACGCCCGGCGTCGCTTCCCCGCGGACGCACCCTTCCCGTTCGAGGCGTCCACCGACGAAATCAGGATCCCACCCGAGCGCTGACGCGCGCCGGTTCGTGGGCGCAGAACGGCTCCTCGGCGAGGTAGTCGCCCGTCATCGCGTACGCCCGGGCGCGACTGCCGCCGCAGGCGTCCCGATGCCCGCACACACCGCACTTGCCCTTGAGCAGCGACCGGTCCCGCAGATCGGTGAACACCTGGGCGTGGCGGTAGATGTCGATGATGTCGTCGTCGCGGATGTTGCCGGCCTTCACGGGCAGGAATCCGGAGGGGTACACGTCGCCGGTGTGGCTCACGAAGATGAAGCCGTCGCCGTCGTTGACGTTGCGGGCGCGGCCGATGCCGTCGCGCTGGCTGTAGTGCATGCCGCGGGTCATGACGTCCCGGACGTCCTCGTCGGCCCCCGCCCGCACCTCCTCGCGCTTGCGCTGCATGACGACGCGGGAGTACTGCGGTGCGGCGGTGGCCTTGATGTCGAACGGGGCCGTCTTGGAGAGGTCGTACAGCTGGTGGAACACCTGCTCGAACTCGTCGGCGGACGCCACGTCGTCGGCCTTCGCGCGGCCCATCGGCACCAGGAAGAACACCTCCCAGAACACGACGCCGAGGGTGGTCATCAGGGCGGTCATGGCGTCCATGTCGTCAATGTTCGCCTTGCGGATGACCGTGTTGACCTGCGTGGAGAGGCCGACCTCCTGGGCCTCGCGCAGGATGCGCAGGCCGTGGTCGAAGCTGCCCTGCACGCGGCGGAACTCGTCGTGGATCTGCGCGTTGGAGCCGTCCAGCGAGATCGCCAGGCGCGTCAGGCCGACGTCCTTGAGCTGCTGCAGCAGGTCCTTGGTGGCGAGCGAGGTCGTGGCGGGCGTGATGCCCATCCGCATGCCCAGCTCCGCGCCATAGCGGACCAACTCGACGATGTCGGGCCGCTTGAAGCAGTCGCCCCCGGAGAACACGAACACGATCGGGCCGAACTCACGCAGCCGCTTCATCATGGCCTTGGCCTCGTCGGTGGTCAGCTCCAGCGGGTTACGCAGCGGTTGGGCCATCGCGCGGCAGTGCTGGCAGGCGAGGTCGCAGGCCTGGGTGGTCTCCCAGATCGCGATGAACGGCGCGGAGTCGAAGTCAAGGTTGCGGCGCGCCGCGGCGGCGTGGGGGTGACCGCCCGGATGCCCCCCGGGGTGGGCGCCCGGGTGGCCGGTGGCGGTGTGCGGGTGGGTCATGCGACGAGGCTACTACGACGATCCGTAGGAGATGGGGCATCCGGGAGCCGGCCTAAAGTTGGTGCGTGCCCCACCCCACCCCTGCTGCTCCCGGCGCTGCCGTGCGGGTCGCGGCCCGAGCCGTGGCGGGCGCGCTCGTCGTCTGCCTGGCGTCCGGCTGCACCCCCGCCCCGGACGCCGACGGCGGCGGCCCCGCCCCCACGGCGACCGGGGTGAGCCCCGCGCCGGGGGCGTCCGCCACCGCGGTCGCGTCCCACCCTCCGGTGCCGTACAACCCGGCCGCGACGCCGACCTGGCCCCGCCCGGTGCCCGCGGACACCCGCACGGGCGCCGAGCTCGACCAGCCGTTCACGGTCGATGGGGTCGTGGTGGTCAGCAAGGACCACCCGGTGTCGGCCGCCTACGTGCCGCCGTGGACGCGCGAACCGCACGGGATCAGCCCGGACGCCTACGCCGCCTTCCAGCAGATGGCGGCGGACGCCCGGGCCGAGGGGCTGACGCTCGCCCTCCGCAGCGGGTACCGCGACCACGCCACCCAGGCGGCGAGCTTCGCCCGGGCCCTGCAGACCTACGACGAGGCGACGGCGCGGCGCTACTTCGCGGAGGCCGGCAAGTCCGAGCACCAGACCGGCCTGGCCTTCGACGTGTGGGACGGGGTGAACCGCGGCTCGACCTTCGCCCGGACGCCCGAGGCCGCCTGGGTGGCGGCGAACGCCCACCGCTACGGGCTGATCGTGCGCTACCCCGAGGGCCGCACCGACGTGACGGGGTACGCGTGGGAGTCCTGGCATCTACGCTGGGTGGGGCCCGAGATCGCGGCCGCGTTCGGGCCGAACAGCTCGCTCACGCTCGAGGAGTACCTGGGCCTGGCGTGAGTGCCGGGGTGTGAGGAGGCGACGTGGACGTCGATACGGTGCTCGACCGCACGGCCACCTTGCTGCGCGCCCGCGGTGACCGCATGACGACGCCGCGCCGAGCGGTGCTGACCGCCCTCGCGAGCCATCCCGGCCACTGGAGTGCCGAGGAGATCGCCGCGTTCGTCGCCGATCCGGGCGAGGACGGTGGTACGTCACGTGAGGCGGGTGTGCACCGCTCCAGCGTCTACCGCACCCTGGAAACCCTGTCGGAGCTTGGCGTCGTGCAGCACGTCCACCTCGGCCACGGCACCACCGTCTACCACCTGGCCGAGTCCGCCCACCTCCACGCGCAGTGCCGCAACTGCGGCCGGTTGGTGGACGTCTCGGCGGCCGTCCTCGATGCCGCGGCCGCGGCGCTGGCGTCCGAGCACGGCTTTCGCCTCGATCCGACGCACGTGGCGCTGTCGGGCACCTGCGCCGCGTGCCAGCAGGGCGAGGCGGCGTCGGGCTGACCGGCGCCCGCTCAGCGGCCCTGGGTGATCGAGCCGGGGGTGATCGAGCCGGGGGTGATCGAGCCTGGGGTAATCGCGCCGGGGGACAGCAGCGCGCGATCGAACCCCCAGGGCAGCTCCAGCCGGTGCGCGGCCAGCAGCGCCTCGTCGGCGAGGAGGGACGCGGTCGACCCGTCGGCGACGACGCGGCCCGCGTCCAGAATGACCGCGCGGGGGCACAACTGCAGAGCCAGGGGCAGGTCATGGGTGACGACGAGCAGCGTCGCCCCGATACCGGCGAGCACCGCGACCAGCTCGCGCCGCGTCGCCGGGTCGAGCATCGAGGTGGGCTCGTCGAGCACCACCACCTCCGGTTCGAGGGCGAGCACGCCCGCGAGCGCCACGCGCTGCTTCTGGCCGTAGGAGAGGTGGTGGGGGGCGCGGTCGGCCAGTGCGGTGGCATCGACGGACGCCAGCGCCGCGGCCACGCGCGCGTCCAGCTCGGCGCCGCGCAGCCCTTGGTTGGCCGGGCCGAAGGCCACGTCGTCGCGCACCGTGCCGCAGAAAAGCTGGTCGTCGGGGTCCTGGAACAGCACCCCCACGCGGCGACGCACCGCGGCGAGGTGGGCAGCGCCGGTGCGCCGTCGGAGCGCGGTCCCGGCGATCGTGACGGTGCCCGAGGTGGGTAGGAGGAGCCCGTTGAGGTGGAGCATCAGCGTCGTCTTGCCCGCCCCGTTCGGGCCGAGCACGGCCACCTTCTCCCCGGCAGCGACGCTGAGGTCGACGCCGGCGAGGGCCTCGCGTCCGTCGGGGTAGGTGTGGGTGAGCCCGGTGATCTCGATCATGCGAGCCACCAGGCCCCGAGCACGGTCAGGGCGACGGCGGTGGGCCAGAGGCCCGCCACCCAGGCCGCTGCGCTCGCCGGGGTGGCGGCGGCCGCGGGCAGCGTGCCGGTGTAACCGCGGGCCAGCATCGCGCGGTGCACCCGCTCGCCCTGCTCGTAGGAGCGCACGAACAGGACGCCCAGGCCGCGGGTGAGCGCGGGCCAGGCGGCCGGCGTCCGGGTCACCAGGCCGCGGGCCGCCTGAGCGCGCGTGAGGGCCGTCCAGCGCTCGGTGGTGACGCCGAGATAGCGGAGAAAGAACGTGCCGATCTGCACCAGGGGGTCGGGGACGCGGAGGCGGTGCAGGCCGGCGAGGAGCTGCTCGGGGCGCGTCGTGGCCGCGAGCGTGAGCGCGGCCAGCACGCAGATCGTGCCCTTGGCGAGCAGCGACCAGCCGGCCCACAGGCCCTCCACGGAGAGCGCCAGCGGCCCGACGGTCACGCGGGGGCCGGCCGCGACCAGCGGCATGGCGAGCGCGAAGACCACGAACGGGATCTCGACGGCCAGGCGCGGGGCGACCCAGCGCGCCGTCACACCCGCGTGGGCGAGCCGCAGCAGCACGACCGCGAGCAGCGCCGCGTAGGGCCACGTCGCCTCGCGGGGCAGGGCCACCACAGCGACCGCGAAACTCACCACGCCGAGGATGCGGACGTGGGCCGGCACGCGCCCCGCAGACGCCGCGTCGTCAGGCACGGCGTCCGAGCAGGCGGGTGAGGCCGAACGTGACGGCGAGCACGACCAGGACGCCGACGAGGCCGGCGACGGCATTCGACCAGAACGCGTCCCACCCCGCCAGCCCATAGTCGGCGAGCGGCCCGCCGGCGACGGCGGAGTCCGCGGCGGCGTCGGCGAAACCGAGGTGCTCGGCGGTCCACTCCAGGCCGTCGGGTGAGGCCGAGGCGAAGAAGCTGAGCCCCACGGCCACGAGCACGATGACGCCGAGCGCCACGGCGGCGAACGGCCCTCGGACGCCGCGCGGCGCCGGCTGGGTGGTGGCGCGTCCGGGGGTGGCCGATCCGGTCTCGGAGGGTCGGGCAGGTGTGCTCATGCGGGCACCTCCTCGAGTTCGGGCTCAGGCGCTGGCCGGAGGGCGTGGATCAGGTCGGGGCGGCTGGCGGCGACGGCGGTGAGGACGCCGAACGTGATCGCCGCCTCGCCCAGCCCGATGACGCTGTGGACGCCGAGCATGGTGGGGACGAGCAGCCCCAGCGGCACCGCGACCGCGCCGCCCACCGCGTACAGGCCGCAGAACACCAGCGCGGCGGCGGGGACGCTGACCAGCGCTCCGGCCGCGCCGGCCCAGGCGACGGCGCGGCGTCCGTCGGGCAGCAGCCGCAGGACCAGCCGCGCCACACCCCAGCCGACCCACACCGACACGATCGCGAGCAGAAGGACGTTGGTGCCGAGGGCGGTCAGGCCACCGTCGGCGAACAGCAAGGCCTGGACGACGGTGACGACCGTGAGGCAGAGCGTCGCCGTCCAGGGCCCGACGAGGATCGCGGCCAGCGCCCCACCGATGAGGTGCCCCGACGTGCCTGCGCCGACAGGAAAGTTCACCATCTGCGCGGCGAAGACGAACGTGGCGGTGAGCCCGGCCAAGGGCGCGGTGCGCTCGTCCAGTTCGCGTCGCGCGCCGCGCAGGGCCAGGGCCACGCCGGCGACCGCTGCCGCGCCGGTCACGGCGGAAGTGGGCAGGTTCAGAAACCCGTCGGGTACGTGCACGGTCACTCCTTCGTCCCAGGGTGGGTGACTTGTTGCAACCTAGTCGCAACAAGTGTCCTGCGGGCAACGTCTCGTGGTCAGGAGGTGAACAGCCGGTGGACGCCGCCGTCGCGGCTCGCCCGCCGTCCGCGTCCGCCAACCAGCAGATAGCCTCACAGCATGGGCATGCTCAGGAGCTCGGCCACATGGCTGGGCCTCACATCACCCCCACTGCTCCCCGGCTTCAAACGCAGCGGCATCGGCGACCGCCAGCCCTACTGCCTCACCTGCGGAGCGGTCATCGCCTGGGAGGGCCAGCAACGACACCAGGACTGGCACCGACGCCCGTAGCGATCAGACGGTCACACACCCACTCGAGTTCACCGACGAGGTCACCGCCATCAACCGGGCCTCCGCCGAACTCACCGCCCGGGGCGTCAACACCCAGTTCGTGCTCGTCCACGAAGGCGCACGTCCCGACACGACGGCCTACACCGCAGACTGCGCGGACGGCACCACCGTCAGCGGCCCGGTCATCGAGATCGCCGAGGACATCGCCCCCGCGGTCGACCTGGTCATGACCGGGCACTCCCACCAGGCGTGGGTGTGCTCGATCGACGACCCCGCCGGCCAGCCCCGGCTCGTCACCCAGGCGATGTCGTCCGGCCGCATCATCACCGAACACAACCTGCAGTACGACCCGCGGACGAAGGACGTCGTCCGCGCCAGCGCGCACGCCACGAACCACCTCGTGACCCGGGATGTCGCTCCCGACCCGAGGCTGCAGCGCCACGTTGATCGGTACGCCGCGCTGGTGCAGCCGATCGCCAATCGTGTGATCGGGACTCTCACCGCCCCTGCAGACCGGACGCCGGCGCCCGGCTTTGGCGACTCGCCCTTGGGCAACCTCATCGCGGACGGCCAGCTCGCGGACCCGACGGTGGTGGGAACGTTCGGAGAACCAGTGATCGCGTTCATGAACCCCGGCGGCATCCGCGCAGATCTGGACGCCGGCGAGGTCACCTACGGTGAGGCGTTCGCCGTCCAGCCGTTCAGCAACTACCTCGTGTCCCTGACGCTGACCGGTGACCAGATCTACACCCTGCTCGCGCAGCAGGTGACCGGGGCAAACAGCCCGGCCAGCGGTGGCTACACCAAGATCCTGCAGGTCTCGGAGGGCTTCACCTACACCCTCGGTGCCACCGGAGCGATTGAGGGCAGCGTCACGCTGAACGGGACGCCCATCGACCGGTCAGCGTCGTACCGGATCGTGACCAACAACTTCCTCGCCGACGGCGGGGACGGGTTCCCGGTGTTCAGCTCCGGCACCGATCGCTACTTCGGCGGGGTCGACATCGACGCCTTCGCCGAACACCTGGCCACGACGTCACCCGTGACCCCGCCGGCGTCCGGGCGGATCGTGCTGGGCTGACGAAGCCGACGTCAGGTCGCCCCGAGGGCCGCGCGTCCCGGGGCGACTTCGCCAGCCCCGCGGTTCAAACGCGAGCGCCAAGCCCGGGATGGCGCGACAATGGGGCATGGCCAGCGAACAGATGCCACCGGTCGTGACGCTCCACGAGGAGTACGGATGCGGCGCCCGCGAGATCGGTGAGCGCGTCGCCGCCTCGCTCGGCGTGGAGTACGTGGGGCGGGCCATGAAGTCCGAAACGATCGACGAGATCGCCGGCGACGCGGACGAGGGGGGCTTCGTCGAGCGATTCCTGCGTTCCTTCACGCCGATCCCGAGTCACGACGCCAACATCGCCTGGGCCCTGGAAGCCCACGCCGACCACGAGGTGGCCGATCAGAACAACCGCTACTTGGCCGACCTGGCCCAGGACGGCGCCGTCATCCACGGCCGGGCCGGTGCGCATGTGCTGGCGGACCGCCCTGCGACCCTGCACGTTAAGCTCATTGCTCCCCTGTCGACCCGTATCACCCGCGCGGCCACCGAGGCAGGCATCACTCCCGAGCGGGCCCGGCACCGTCAGGCGCGTGAGGACCGCGTCCGCACCGACTTCTGTCGGCGCCTCTACCGCTGGGATCCGCGCGAGAACGATCGGTTCGACCTGGTCGTCAACACCGCCTCGTTCACTCCTGAGCAGGCAGCAGATCTCATCGTGACCACCTACCGCCTGCACTTCCCCGTCTGAGGCAACACGCCCTGCACCGTCGCGACACAGCGGCCCAGACAGAGAGGAGAGGCCATGGGGCCACGCACCAATTTGATCTTCATCATGTCCGACGACCACGCAGCGCACGCGATCGGTGCGTACGGCAGCAAGATCAATCACACCCCGCAGATGGACCGGATCGCCGCCGAGGGCATGCGGCTCGACGCCGTGTACTGCACCAATTCCGTGTGCAGCCCGTCGCGCGCGACGATCCTGACCGGCACCTACAGCCACGTCAACGGCGTCAGCAGCATCTGGACCGAGATCGACTACCGGGTACCCACCTTCGTGGACGTCTTGGCCGAGCACACCGACTACCAGACGGCAATCTTCGGCAAGTGGCACCTCGGTGAGGACAAGGCAAGCGAGCCGCGGAACTTCGACGAGTGGGTCGTCCTGCCCGGGCAGGGGGACTACATCGACCCGGAAATGATCGACGAGAACGGCCGTCGCGTGGTCGAGGGTTACGCCACCGACATCATCACCGACCTGGCGATCGACTTCATCGACCGCCGCGACCCTGAGCGCCCGTTCATGATGATGGTGCACCACAAGGCACCCCACCGGCCGTGGATCCCGGACCCGAAGCACGCCGATCTGTACGCCGACGGAGACATTCCCGAGCCGGCCACGCTCTTCGACGATCACGCCACCCGCAGCGACGCGATCAAGGGCGTCCACATGACGCTCGCTGACGACATGGGTTCCGAAGACCTCAAGCAGGAGGTACCTGGACACCTTCGCGGGCCGGAGAACCGCGCCGCCCGGGTCAGCTGGAAATACCAGATCTACATGCGCGACTACCTGCAGACCGTGCAGTCCATTGACGACAACATCGGACGCCTCCTCGACCACCTCGATGCCACCCATCTGGCCGAGAACACACTGGTCGTGTACACCTCCGACCAAGGCTTCTTCCTCGGCGACCACGGCTGGTTCGACAAGCGACTGATGTTCGACGAGTCGCTGCAGATGCCCATGCTGATGCGCTGGCCCGCCGAGATTGCCCCCCAGAGCACGTGTGAGGCCATCATCACCAACGTCGACTTCGCCGCCACCTTCCTCGACGTGTGCGGCCTGGACGCCACCGAGGTGCTCCCCACCCAACAGGGCCGCAGCTTCCGCCCCCTCCTGCGCGGCGAATCACCTGACGACTGGCCGGACGCCGCCTACTACCGGTACTGGGAGCACGACGACCCCATCCACCACGCGCCCGGCCACTACGGCGTCGTGACGAGTGAGTACAAACTCATCCACTACTACGGCGCCGGCCTCGGCGTCCCGGGGGCGTCCGAGAAGATCTACCCCGGCGAGTGGGAACTGTACGACCGACGGGCCGATCCGGCCGAACTCACCAATGTCTACGACGACCCCGCCTATGCTGCGATCCGCGCTGGTCTCGAGGCCCGTTTGCACGAGCTGCAGAAGCAGTACCGGGACGAGCCGTATCGCGGCGAGACCACGCCGCACCCCGAGTGGGGGCCGTACGACCACGAGCTCATGGCACGCATCGAGGCGTACGTCGCCCAGATCAACGAGTCCAGCTGAACACGCATCGGACGGCGGTCGACGTGCGGGTTCCCCGAGCCGGAGTAGGTTCGAAGCCATGACCGACACCGTGAGTCGGGGGCGAGGCCTGAGGCGTCCGTTCTCGCTCATCGCCAAGCCCACGGGCGCGGCGTGCAACCTGGACTGCTCGTACTGCTTCTTCCTGTCCAAGGAGGTGCTGTGGGAGAGCAAGGCCCAGGCCATGACCGAGGACGTGCTGCGGGCCTGGCTCGTCAACTATCTGAACGCCCAACCCGACGGCCCGGTCACGGTCGGCTGGCAGGGCGGTGAACCGACCCTGCGCGGTCTGGACTTCTTTCGCGACGCCGTCCGAATCGCGAACGAGGTCAAGCGGCCGCGGCAGCAGGTGCAGCACGCCATCCAGACCAACGCAACGCTGTTGGACGACGCGTGGGGTGAGTTCCTGGCCGAGGAACAGTTCCTCGTCGGCGTGAGCATCGACGGGCCGCGCGAGCTCCACGACCGCTACCGCGTGAACAAGGCCGGACGCGGCACGTACGCCCAGGTCGTCCGCGGGCTGCGCATCCTGCAGGCGCACCGGGTCGACACCAACATCCTGTGCACGGTGAACGCGATCAACGCCGAGCACCCCCTCGCGGTGTATCGCCACTTCCGTGACGACCTGGGCGCGAACTTCCTGCAGTTCATTCCCATCGTGGAACGGGTGGACGCCGGTCAGGAGTCGGTGGCCGAGTCGGGATGGCGCCGCGATGACGGCACCTTCGTGCTGTACGAGCAGACCGGCACCGGGGTCACCAGCCGCACCGTCGCGCCCGAGCAGTACGGCACCTTCCTCATCACCCTCTTCGACGAGTGGGTCTCGCGCGACGTGGGCAGCGTTTATGTCCAGGACTTCGACGTCACCCTCGCGGCTCTGTTCGGCCAGTACAGCCTGTGCGTCCACGCCCCGGAATGCGGCGGCGCGCTGGCCATGGAGCACAACGGTGACGTCTACTCCTGTGACCACTACGTCGAGCCCGGCTACCGTCTCGGCAACGTGGCTATCGACGATTTCCGTGCGATGGTGGGCAGCGACTTCCAGCGGGAGTTCGGCCGCTCCAAGCGCACCGCCCTGCCCCGCCAGTGCGTGGAGTGCCCGGTGCGATGGGCCTGCCACGGCGGCTGCCCCAAGGATCGCTTCGCCACGACCCGCGATGGCGAGGGCGGCCTGAACTACTTGTGCGCCGGGTACTACCGCTTCTACAGCCACGTCACCCCGGCCATGGAGCACATGGGACGCCTCCTGCGCTCCGGCCGGCCCGCCGCTGACATCATGGCTGCCCCAACCAGCCGCGACGGAATCTGACGAAAAGGCGACACTCGATTCGCGAACGACCCCGCAGCCACGCTCAGCTCGGGAATGAGCGCGCACTCACCGTCGCCTTTTCGTCGCGATCGCGGAGGTTCCCGCCACGAACGGGGCCCCGGCAGCATCGCTGCCGGGGCCCCGTGGTGTGAACGCCGTTCGTGACTACCGCACCCGCAGACTCCCGGTCAGCCGGACGTCGCGCTCGGACGCTCCGGCGTAGATCTGCACCGTGCCCTTCGGCCGGACCCATTCATTGCGGCCGGCGTCGAAGTAGCTGAGCAGCCGCTCCGGGGTGTCGAGCTCGATCGGGATGTCGACCCACCGCTGCTGACCAGGAGCCAGGGTCACCTTGTCCCACCCCAGCAGCTGGCGGCTGGGGGTGTCGACCGAGGTGGGCAGGGCACCGTGGTAGATCTGAACCGTCTCGGTGACCTCCACCGAACCCCTGTTGCGCACCTGCACGCGGATGTGGGCGGGCTGATTGCCACCCCGTTCCTGCACCTGCAGGCGCCGGTACTCGACCGTGCTGTACGTCAAGCCGTAACCGAACGCGAACTGCGGTTCGAGGCCCAGCTGGTCATAGCGCTTGTAACCGACGTAGACGCCCTCGTCATGCTGAAGCTGCACGTTGAGGTTGTTGATGTCGTACACCGGGTTGGTCAGACCCAGACCGTTGACGACCTGGTCATCGGAGACGGGCCAGCTCTGCGGCAGGCGTCCGGAGAAGTCCTCGTCACCGAACAGCAGCGAGGCCACGATGCGGCCCTGCTCCTGACCCGGGTACCAGACCTCGAACAGACCGGCCACGTCGTCGAGCCACGGCACGGCCACCGCGCCACCGGTTGCCAACACGACAACGGTGTTCGGGTTGACGGCCGCCACGGCGCGGATCAGCGCGTCCTGCCCCTGCGGGAGGGTGATCGAACCACGGTCAATGGCCTCGCCCAGGTACTCCGAGGCCACGACCACAGCGACGTCGGCGTTCCGGGCGGCCTCGACGGCTTCCTGGATCTGCGGGGAGTAGTCGTCCACCGGCGGCGTCCACAACAGCCGGATGGCCGGTCCGATGCGGTTGCCCGCAACGCCACAGCACTGGTTGGGGGCGTCCGCGACGTAGTCGATGCGCACGTCATAGGACTGACCGGCGACGAGGTCGAGGCTGACCGTCTGCGTGTCGATGCGGTCGGCGTCCACGGACAGGACTTCCTCGCCGTCCACCCACAGGCGCGCCGAACCGAGCAGGCTGAGCCCAAGGTCGTAGGTGCCGGACGCCACCGGCGTCAGCTGACCGCTCCAACGAATCGACGGCTGGGGGTTGGCGAAGAAGGCCGGGGGGACGTCGGGGGCCGGGGAGGTCTCCGAACCGAAGGTCGCGAAGACCATCGGCAGGCCGTTGCCCCAGTTCACCTGGTCCTCGATGCGGGCGACCAGCGGGTTGCCCGACCAAGTCGGGTTCGTGAACCACTGAGCCTGCAGGCCGGAACTGCCTCCGGCCGAGAGCACCGACGACGGGATGGGTGCCGGGCCGGGCAACGACCCGTCGGCCACGCGCAGCGGATCCGTGCCGTCGACCTTGGTCATCGTGACGCCGTCGCCGACGCGCGCCTCAATGCCCTCCTGGATCGTCGTGACGTGGGCCGGCAGCGGGATGCTGTCGGCGCCAAAGCCCTGCAGGAAGCGGTCGGTGTTCTCACCGATCAGGGCGATCGAATCGATCGCGTTGGCGTCCAGCGGCAGGATGTCGTCGTTCTTCAGCAGGACCGATCCCTCGACACCGGCGCGGTACGCGATCTCGCGGCCACGGGCCAGCGTCGCCTCGGAGACCGCCAGCTGGGGCTGCACCGACTCGAGCGCTCCGGGGGGCAGGTGGTCCATCAGGCCGTCCTCGAAGAACGTCCGTAGCACCCGGTGCACCATGTCGTCGAACCGCTCCATCGGGATGACGCCGTCGAGCACGGCCTGGCCGAGCGCCTCACCGTTGACTCCCTCGGGTCCGCAGAAGTCCGTCCCAAGGTTGTAGGCCTGCACGGACTCGCAGGCGCTGTAGTCGGAGCTGATCCACCCCTCGAAGCCGAGGTCGCCCTTGATGATCTGGTTGTTCAGGAGGTCGTGGTCGCAGGAGTAGTCGCCCATCAACCGCGGGAACGCGCACATGAGCGCCCCCGGCGCCGCCGCGATGATCGGCTCCCACTGGCGGACGTACACCTCCCGCAGCGTGCGCAGATCCATCACGTTGTTGAGCGTGAGGCGCTGGCTCTCCTGGGTGTTGGCCACGGTGTGCTTCGGCAGCGCGTAGACGCCGTCGATGCTCTTCACGCCCTCGACGACGGCCGCCGGGAGGCGTCCGCCGAGCAGGGGATCCTCACCGTAGGACGACCATTGCCGGCCGTGGTAGGGCGAGCGGGTCATGTCGGCGGCTGGAGCGGCCCAACCGGAGTAGCCGACCTCCCACGCCTCCTGCGCACCTTGGGCACCGAAGGCATAGGGCATCTCGGTGTCCCACGTGGACGCCATCGCGACGCCGGAAGGGAAGGCGGTGGACTCGTGGGCGTTGGACGCCAACCCGTTGGCGCCGTCCTTCTCGCGCCGCGAAGGGACGCCCAGCTCCGGGATCGGGATGCCGGGGTTGGCGAACAGGCCGACCTTCTGGTCGAACGTCATCGCGGCAGCCAAGAGGTCGGCGCGAGCGTCGGCGTCGAGGGAGGTGTCCATCCATGGACGCGCCTCAGCGCGAGCCGTGGGGGCGGTCACGAACGCCAGGCTCGCGACCATGGTGAGTGCCAGCAGGACGCGGAACGATTGTCCAAGTCCCCGGACAGCACCGGATTGCCTAGGCCCCATTCGAGTTCCTTTCACGAGGGGTCGACCAGCGGTGCCGAGGGGCTGCGGCGCTCACGCGGCGGCCGTGCCACGCGGTGATCGATGCGGCGCCGCTGACGCGGCCCCTTTCCCCCCGGAAAAGCCCGTGCAGGCCCTGCACGGAGTGGCCCGCCCGGCGGGCCACGCGCCACAGTATGGTGGCTCATCACAGTTGAGGGTGTAGCGGCGAGGTGAGGGCGGACGGCGCGTCGGTGCCGTGGTGAGGGTCGAGGTCTTCCGATGATGGAGGTTCCTACGCCTTCCATCCGAAAGACCTCGACGTGTTCAACGCTACCTTCGTTCGTCCCGACCTGACTACGTTCACCCGCCTCGACGAGCTCGGCCTGGAAGCCGTTGGTCAACACGTGGAACGTGAGCGGGCCGTGCTGGCGTGCCGGGTCGTTGATGATGACCGGTGGTGCCGCCGGTGCGGGTGCGAGGGGACCCCGCGCGACACGGTCACCCGCCGGTTGGCCCACGAGCCGTTCGGCTGGCGACCGACCGTCTTGGTGGTGACGCTGCGCCGTTACCGCTGTGGTGAGTGTGGACACGTGTGGCGCCAGGACATGGGCAAGGCTGCCGAACCACGCTCCAAGCTGTCCCGCCGCGCGTTGCGGTGGGCGCTGGAAGGCCTCGTGGTCGCACACTTGACCGTCGCCCGGATCGCCGAAGCCCTCGCGGTGTCGTGGAACACCGCCAACGACGCCGTCCTCGCCGAGGGCCAACGCGCCCTGATCGATGATCCCGAGCGGTTCAACGGCGTGAGCGTGGTCGGCGTCGACGAACACGTCTGGCGGCACACCCGCAAGGGCGACAAGTACGTGACGGTCATCATCGACCTCACTCCGGTCAGGGATGACACCGGACCGGCCCGCTTGTTGGACATGGTCGAGGGCCGCTCCAAACAAGCCTTCAAAACGTGGCTCGCCGCCCGCCCCCAGACGTGGCGGGCCGGGGTGGAGGTCGTAGCGATGGATGGGTTCACTGGCTTCAAGACCGCCACCACCGAAGAACTCCCCGACGCCACGCCGGTGTTGGATCCGTTCCACGTCGTCCGTCTGGCCGGCGACGCCCTCGACCGCTGCCGCAGGCGGGTCCAACAAAACCTTCATGGCCACCGGGGTCGTGCTGGTGATCCGCTCTACCGCGCCCGTCGGATGCTGCACACCGGCCTGGACCTCCTCACCCCCAGGCAGAAGACCCGCCTGGAGGCCTTGTTCGCCGGCGATGAACACGTCGAGGTCGAAGCCACCTGGGCCATCTACCAGAAGATGATCACCGCCTACCGAGAACCCGACCGCGCGAAGGGGCGCACGCTCATGCAGGCCCTCATCGACGCCATCAGCAGCGGAGTCCCCCGCGCCTTGACAGAGATCATCACCCTCGGCCGCACCCTGAAGAACCGGGCCGCCGACGTCCTCGCCTACTTCGACCGGCCCGGCACGTCGAACGGGCCCACCGAGGCCCTCAACGGCCGACTCGAACACCTCCGCGGCAGCGCCCTCGGCTTCCGCAACCTCACCCACTACATCGCCAGATCGCTACTCGAAACAGGCGGATTCAGACCCCAGCTACACCGTGGATTGTGATGAGCCAGTATGGTGCCGGGAGCGCCGCTCAGGCTAGGCCTTCTCTCGGCCTATTCTCAGGATCGGGCGACTTTCTGCGGGGCAGCTGGGTCCCGCACAGGAAGTACATTTCCCTGGCGCCGCCACATCTGCTTTCACCAGGCGCTTCCGCCGATTCTTCTCGCAGTCGCCGTGAGGAAAGTTCTGGGCGTGATCTAAGGAGAAGATGCACCTTGCTGATGAAATACCGATGCGTGACCGCGTTGAAGTGCAAATCATCAAAGGGGAATCTGGGATGACGCACCAACGCGGGTGGATCTCTCGACCCTCGCGTTAAGATGCGCGCACTGCCCGTTCAGCGCTCAGAGGATCCACGATGCCCACGCCGCTCGACATCACCGTGCCAGTGCCCACCCCGGGCCCGGACGGTGCCACCACCATGCCGGCCACCCTCGTCCGCCCGGAGTCGGGTCGGGGGCCCGGCGTTGTGCTCATCCAGGAGATCTTCGGGCGCAGCCCTTACATGCGGCAGCGCGCGGACGACCTCGCGGCGCTGGGCTACAGCGTGCTGCTGCCCCAGATCTACTGGCGCTTGGGGGTGGACGTGATCGACGAGACGTCAGAGAACGCTCTGGAGACCGCGGTGGGGGTCTCCGGTCGCGTCGACTGGGATCTGGCGGTTCAGGACGTCCGCGCCGCCATCGCCCACCTGCGCGCCGACGAAGCCACCCGGACGCGCGTGGCGCTGATGGGTTTCTGCTTCGGCGGCGGTCTCGCCTACGCGGCGATCCAGGGTGCCGACTGGGACGTGATCGCGGACGCCCTCGTCAGCTACTACGGCTCGGCGCTCCCAGGACTGGTCGACGGCGATCCCGTGGGCGTGCCGAGCCTGCACCACTTCGGCAGCGCCGACGCCTTCATCTCCCGCGACGACGTCGCCCACATCGAGTCAGTGGTCACCTCGTACGGCGCGAGCTTCCAGCTGTGGCCGGGCTCCGACCACGCGTTCGACAACCCCCGCCTGCCCTTCCATGACCCGGACGCCTCCGCCGCGGCCTGGGACGTCACCACAGCCTGGCTGGCGGAGAACTACCCCGCCTGATCGGGACGCCCCGCCGGGTTGGACGCCGCGGTATCGGGTGGTGGCTACGGCGACGGCGAGTCGGTGCCACGGCCCGCCCGGAAAGGGGGCGTGTCGGCTGACGGCCCGGTCTGGCGGGCCACTTCGCTCCCCGGACCATGCGACGCTCCCTTGCCGTAGCCGTGCTCTCCCAGCTCAGGCACTTCGCTCCCCGGCCGCAGCTGTGCCCTGCTTGGACGAAGAGCCCCGCTACGGCCGGGGAGCGAAGTGGCTGAGTGAGGGGCCTGACGCCTCCTGACGCCTCCAGACGCCTCCAGACGCCTCCAGACGTAACCTTATGGTCCTATAGTTACGGCAACCCCGCCGTCGTGTAAGGAAAGCGAGGAACCGTGGCCGAGTGGGAACAGGGCACCTGGATGTCCTCGATCGAGTCCGGCCTGCCACGTCACGACCGCCGTTCTGGCACGTATCGTTGGTACCTGCCCGACCCTCTCCTCGGCTCGGCGCTCCTCATCAGCCCGGAGGTCGACCAGTTGCTGGGCCGGACAGAGCGGGCCGTCCGGCAACTCTCGGGCAATGTTTGCGATCTTGCCGGCATCGCCAGGTTCCTGCTGCGCTCCGAAGCGATCGCCTCCTCGCGGATCGAAGGGATCGCCCCCTCGGCGCAACAGGTCGCACTCGCCGAGCTCGACGCCGGCGAGGCCCCGGCTCGGGTGTCCGCCCAGGCCCGTCTGGTGGCCAACAACATGACGGTTCTGCACGATGCACGTACGGTGCTTGCCGCGGCGCCAGAAGTCACGACCGCACACATACTCGCGTTGCACCGCGCGCTCCTCCCGGAGGAGGCCCATCACCACGGCTTGCGAGCGGTTCAGAACTGGATCGGCGGCTCGCACTTCCACCCGCTCGATGCGGAATTCGTCCCGCCTGCGCCGGATCACGTGCCTGCGCTGATGGAGGATCTCGTCGGTTACCTCAACGGAGGTGGCCACTCCCCCATCGTCCAGGCCGCGGTGGTCCACGCCCAGTTCGAGACCATTCACCCGTTCACCGACGGGAACGGACGCGTCGGCCGCGCACTGATCCACACCGTGCTGATGCGGCGGGGCCTCACCACCGAGGCTGTCCTGCCGATCAGCCTCGTGCTGTCGACCCTCCGACGCGACTATCTCCACGGCCTCACCGAGTACCGCCACCCGGGGCCAGCCGGGTCGGACGGTGCCCATGCCGCCCGGTCCGCCTGGCTGCACATCTTCGCTGAGGCGGTGCTCACGGCGACTGAGCAAGCCAGCCGCCTGGCAGCGGACCTCGCCGCACTGCGTGCCGAGTGGACCGAACGCCTGCAGGAAGCGCGCTCGGCCCAAGGACGCCAGCGCCCACCACGCGCTGATTCGGCAACGGCCCTCATCCTGCGAGACCTGCCCGCCACCCCCGTGCTCACCAGCGCCACCGCACAGCGCATCCACGGGTTCTCCCATGTTGCGGCCGACCGTGCCCTCACAGAACTCGTCCTCGCCGGCGTCCTGCACGCACACGAAACGGGAGGCGTCCGACACTATCGGGCCCCTGACGTCCTCGACCTCGTCACAGTGGCCGAGCGTCGGCTCGCCAGCACGCGCTTCGAGACGCGCGCGAGTCCCCCGGTGCGGGCCGTTCCGGCCCTGCCGCAGCCGCCCGGCTGACAGCCCGGATTGCGGCCGTGCCCGGCTCAGTCGTCCAGCACCGCCGCGATGGACGCGCTGACGTAGCCGACGTTGCCCTCGTTCAACGCCGCGACGCAGATCCGGCCGGTGTCGGTGCCGTAGACGCCGAACTCGGTGCGCAGGCGCACCATCTGCTCCTTCGTCAGGCCCGAGAAGCTGAACATGCCCACCTGGTCGGTGATGTAGCTCATGTCCCGCGTGACGCCCGCGTCCGCGAGCCCCGCCACCAGGGCGGAACGCATGGCCTTGATGCGGTCACGCATCTCGCCCAGCTCGGTCACCCAGTCCGCCCGCAGCTCGGGATCGGCGAGCACGGTCTCCACCAGCGCCGCGCCGTGGGTGGGCGGGTTGGAGTAGTTGGTGCGGATGACGATCTTCACCTGCGAGAGGACGCGGGCCGCCTCGTCGGCGTCCGCGCACACGATCGACAACCCGCCGACGCGCTCGCCATAGAGCGAGAAACTCTTGCTGAACGACGTCGACACGAAGAAGCTTGGCACCCGCTCGGCGAAGGCGCGGACGACGGCCCCATCCTCTTCGATGCCGGCGCTGAAGCCCTGGTAGGCCATGTCGAGGAACGCGGTGAGGTCCCGCTCCACCACCACGTCGATGACGCGCTGCCACTGCTCGGGCGTGAGGTCATAGCCGGTCGGGTTGTGGCAGCAGGCGTGCAGCACCACGATCGTGCCGGGGGCGGCGGCGTCCAGATCGGCGAGCATCCCGGCCACGTCGACACCCTTGGCCTCGGCGTCGTAGTAGCGGTACTTCGCCACGGTGAAGCCGGCGCGCGTGAACAGCGCCTGGTGGTTCTCCCAGCTCGGGTTCGAGATAAGCACGCGCGCGTCCGGGGACACCTGGCGCAGGAAGTCGGCGCCGATCTTCAGGGCTCCGGTGCCGCCCAGCGCCTGCACCGTGACGACGCGCCCGTCCGCCAGCAGGGGCGAACCGGCGCCGAACACGAGCTCCTTGACGTCCGCGTCGTAGGTCGGCAGCCCGTCGATGGCCAGGTACCCCTTGGCCTGGGGTTGCGCGGCGAGCTTCCGCTCGGCGGCCGCCACACTGCGCAGCAGCGGCAGCACACCCTGCTCGTTCTGGTAGACGCCCACACCGAGATTCACCTTGCGCGGGTTCGGGTCGGCCCGAAACTGCTCGGTGAGCCCGAGGATCGCGTCCGGCGGGGCGGGTTGGACGGCGCTGAAGAGGGTCATGGTCGTCACCTTTCGACCCGCCAACCCTAGCGTTCCTCCGGACGCCGCAGCGCGGCGCACGCATCGCCGGCGGTCACGGTGCCGGACTGTCGGAGTGGGGGTTTATGCTCCCCCCATGGCTCTCACTCGTCGGACGCTGTTCACCGTGGGCGGCGGTCTCGCCGCCACCGCAACCCTCGCCGCCTGCGGCACCAACACGGGGCGCACGAGCCCCGCCGCCACCGCCTCCGCGGGCGCGACGGCGTCCGGCCCCCAGCTGGCGCAGTGGTACCACCAGTACGGTGAGGACGGGGTGGAGGAGGCCGTGCGTGCGTGGGCCGCGGAGTTCACCGACGCCCAGATCGATGTCAACTGGGTGCTGTCCAACTACGAGGACGCCCTCGCCGCGGCCCTGCTCACCCCGACGGCGCCGGACATTTTCGAGTACGCCAACGGCCCGACGCTCGACATGATCAAGGCCGGCCAGGTCGCCGACCTCACCGAGATGCTGGGCGACGCCGGCGCCGAGTTCACCCCGTCCGTGCTGGCTCGCATGACCTACGACAACAAGGTCTGGGCCATTCCCCAGACCGTCGACATGCAGCTGCTCTACTACCGCCCCTCCGTGCTGGCCGAGGCCGGCGTCCAGCCCCCCACCACCCTGGCCGAGCTCACCGAGGTCGCCCAGGCGGTGGCCACGCCCGAGCGCGGCGGTTTCTACGCCGGCCAGGACGGCGGCATCGGCGTCCTGGGTCTGCTGTTGATGTGGGCGTCCGGGCTGGATGAGTTCAACGAGGCCCG
Organism: Propioniciclava soli; assembly: GCF_038502305.1. Classification (NCBI taxonomy): domain Bacteria; kingdom Bacillati; phylum Actinomycetota; class Actinomycetes; order Propionibacteriales; family Propionibacteriaceae; genus Propioniciclava; species Propioniciclava soli. The sequence continues at coordinate 37,035 of NZ_CP115965.1, read as the reverse complement.
CACCCAGGCCGCGTTCAACACCCCCGCGCTCTACGCCACGGTGGCCCAGTACAAGGCCCTGTTCGACTCCCCCGGCATGGTCAAGGCCGCCTCGGCCGACTGGTCGGACGCCTCGCCGTTCATCAACGGCGAGTGCGCGCTGCAGTGGGGCGGGCTGTGGGATCTTCCGAACGTCACCGAGGCGTTCGGCGACGACGTCGGCGTGCTGCCGTTCCCCGCGTCCGGCGGCGACCCGGTGGTGCCGTTCGGCGCGTTCAGCGCTTGTGTGTCGGCGGCGAGTGACCACGTCGACGTGGCGCAGGACTACGTGCGCTGGTTGTGGGTCGACTCCGACGACAAGCAGGTCGAGTTCAGCGACGGCTTCGGCACCCACATCCCCGCCAAGCCCAGCCTGTTCAGCCGCGCCTCCCAGGTGGCCTCCGGCCCGGGGGCGGACGCCGCAGCGTTCGTCACCGACCACGGCCGCTCCAACGCGCTGTTCTGGACCGCCGCCTCGGGCCAGGCCTACTCGACGGCGCTCAGCAACTGCGTGCTCAACGGCGCGGACCCCGCCGCCGAGTTCGGTGCCGCCGCGCAGACGGTGGACGCCGAGCTGGCCCGCGTGAACGACTGAGACCGGGCGCACCCGTGGCGAGAAGGACCCCGGCCCCCCTGCTGAACCGGCCGGTCTGGTTCTGGGCCTTCGTCACGCCGTTCCTCGCCGGGCTGTTGGTGTTCGTCTACGTCCCGCTGCTGTGGAGCCTGTGGCTCAGCTTCTACGATGCCCGCAACACGGTGACCCCCACCGATTTCGTGGGCCTCGCGAACTACGTCGCGTTGCTCAACGACCGGTTGTTCGTCGACTCGATGGTGACGTTCGTCGCGTTCGCGGCGTTCATCGTCCCGCTGACGTTCGCGTGCTCGCTTGGGCTGGCGCTCCTGCTGCAGCGGGTCACCGTGTTCCGGGGGTTCTTCCGCTCGGTGTTCTTCATCCCCACCGCGGTCAGCTACGTCATCGCGGCGATGGTGTGGCGCATGTCGTTCTTCAACGGCGCGCGCTTCGGGCTGGCCAACACGCTGCTGACCGACCTCGGTCAGCAGCCCGTGAACTGGCTCGGTGGCGAGAACAACTGGTACTGGCTGGTGCTGGTCAGCCTGCGCCTGTGGCTGCAGGTCGGCTTCTACATGATCTTGTTCATCGCGGGCCTCAACCAGATCGATCCGCAGCTGTTCGAGGCCGCCGCCCTCGACGGCGCGAACGGCTGGCGTCGCTTCCGGTACGTGACGTTCCCGCTGCTGCGGCCCACGTCCGTCGCCGTCGCGATGCTGCTGCTGTTCAACGCCTTCCAGGCCTTCGACGAGTTCTACAACACCCTCATCACCGCCGGCGGCTACCCACCGTTCGCGCGGCCGCCGCTCGTCTACCTCTACCTGATCTCCTTCGGCGGCGGCGCACAGGATCTGGGCATCGGCTCGGCCGGCACCATGATCCTGACGCTCGTGATCCTGGTGTTCAGCCTGATCCAGAACCGGGTGCTCGCCCTGGGCGGGGGCGGGCAGTGAAGCCGTCCCGCGCCGGCAGTGTGCTGGCCCATCTCGCGGCGTCGGTGCTGGCCGTGCTGTTCCTGCTGCCGTTCTACGTGATCTGGCGCAACGCGTTCTCCACCCAGCAGGGCATCGTGAGCCCGCAGTGGCACTGGTGGCCCGACCAGCTCGACCTCACCACGCTCACCGCCGTGCTCGGCAACCCGCGGCTCGGGGTGGTGCAGGCGCTGGTGAACTCCCTGGTGGTCTCGGTGGTGCAGACGCTCGCCACCGTGGTCATCTCACTCATGGCCGGGTACGCGCTGGCGCGGTGGCGGACGCCGGCGTCCAGGCTCGTCCTCGGGCTCACCGTCTTCACCCTGATGGTGCCCGCCATGGTGACGTTCGTGCCCACCTTCGTCATGGTCAGCACGCTGGGGTGGATCAGCTCGTACCGGGGCCTCATCGTGCCGGTGGTGTTCTCGGCGTTCGCGACGTTCCTGTTCCGCCAGGCGTTCCTCGACTTCCCGCGCGAGCTGGAGGAGTCCGCCGCCCTCGACGGCGCCAACACCTGGACGACGTTCTGGCGCATCGTGGTGCCCAACACCCGCGGCACCATCGCCGCGGTGGGCACCATCACGTTCATCGGCGCCTGGAACGCCTTCCTCTGGCCCCTGCTCATCGCCCAGGATCCGGCGATGCGCACCGTGCAGGTCGTCCTCAGCCAGTTCATGACCGCCCAGGGCGTCCGCTACCCCGAGATGTTCACCGGCGCGCTCATCGCGGTGGTGCCGGCGCTCATCGTCTTCGCGTTCCTGCAGCGCTGGCTCGTCGAGGGCGTCGCGCGGTCGGGCCTCAAGTAGCCCGGACGCCCCCGCCCACGCGGGGACGCAACCGTCAGACGCGCGGGTCGGCGTCCAGGTCGACGCCGGTGACGCGGGCGGCGTCGTCAACCACCTGATCGGTGTCCTGACCCTCGCGGGTCACCGCCAGATCGGCGTAGTCGGGGTGCCGTTCGATCCAGGTGGCCACGTAGGGGCAGGCCGGGTCCACCCGGTAGCCCTCGGCGCGGATGTCGTCCAGCGCGTAGCGCACCACGTCACTCGCGATCGAGCCACCCCGGTGGGCCGGCTCGACGAAGGTGTGGGGCAGGATCACGACGCCGGCGTCCACGGTGTAGTCGACGTATCCGACGACCTGGCCGTCGGTGCGGTACTCGAACCGCTTCGCTTCGGTGTTCTTGACGATCTCGGGCATGGGCCCACGGTACCTGCCTGATGCCACCTCGACCTCGGCACCGACCGAGGGTGGTCGTCCCGCCCCCGGCGCTGTGCTTGCATGGAGCCCATGAGCACCCCTGCCATCGAGGTCACCGACTTCACCATGCGCTTCGGCGCGCGCACCGCGGTCGACCACCTCAGCTTCGACGTGCGCCCCGGTGAGACGTTCGGCCTGCTGGGGGCGAACGGTTCGGGCAAGACCACCACGATCCGCGCCCTGCTCGGCATCTACACCCCCACCGCCGGCACGCTGCACGTCGAGGGTCGGCCGTTCGACCCCGCCCACAACTCCTCGCTCGGCTACCTGCCCGAGGAGCGGGGCCTGTACAAGAAGGAGAAGGTCATCGACGTGATGACCTACTTCGGGCAGCTCAAGGGCATGCCGCGCGCGGAGGCGGCGCTCTGGTCGACGTACTACCTCGAACGGGTGGGCCTCGCGTCCCACGCCACCACGCGGCTCGACAAGCTCTCCGGCGGCCAGCAGCAAAAGGTGCAGCTCGGCGTCACGATCATGGACAACCCGACGATCCTGGTGCTGGACGAGCCCACCAAGGGCTTCGACCCCGTCAACCGGCGGCTGTTGCTGGACATCGTGGAGGACCAGCGCCGCGGCGGCGCGACCGTCGTCATCATCACCCACCAGATGGATGAGGTCGAACGGCTCTGTGACCGCGTGCTCCTGTTGAAGGACGGCCGCGCCGAGGCGTACGGCACGGTGCCCGAGGTGCAGGACGCCTACGGCGGACGCACCGTCCGGCTCCACCACGGCGGCCCCCTGCCCACCTCGCCCCGGTGGCGTCCGATCACCACCGAGCGCAGCTACGCCGAGCTCGAGCTGGACGCCGGCGTCGAGCCCCGCGACGTGCTGCGCGAGCTCGTGGACGCCGGCGTCGACGTCCGCTCCTTCGACGCGTCGCGGCTGTCGATGGAGCAGGTGTTCCTCAAGGTCTACGGCCACGCCGCGCAGGAGGAGGTTTCCGCATGAACGCCCACAACATCGGCACGGTCATCGCGTTCGAGGTGCGCCGCACGCTCGCCAAGCCGTCGTTCTGGATCGCCACGCTCTCGGTGCCCCTGCTGATGGCACTCCTGTTCGGGTTGAGCTTCTTCAGCGGCGCCTCCGCCGCCCAGTCCAGCCTCGAGAGCGACGCCGAGCCCGTCACGTTCACCTACACCGACGCCTCCGGCATCGTCGACCCGAGCGTCGCCGCCGGGCTGGGCGGCACCGCGGCAGCGGATCCCGAGGCGGCCGCGGCCGCCGTCCGGGAGGGTCGCTCGGCGCTGCACATCGACATCCCCGCCGATCCGGTTGCCGAGGGCGTCCACGTCGTGGGCGAGGACCTGGGCCTGATGGAATCGGGGCGCTGGACGTCCGTGGCGCGCGCCCTGCTCACCCAGTCGGCCGTCGCCCGCATCGACGAGCCCCGGTTGACGTCCGTGCTCGACGGGTTCACCGTCACCAGCGAGCTCTGGGCGGGGGGCGCACCGGCGCCCGGCTGGGGGGCGGCGATCGCACCGGCGCTCTTCCTCGTCCTGCTCTTCATGGCGGTCGTCATGCTGGGCCAGCAGATGTTGAACATCACGGTGGAGGAGAAGGAGAACCGGGTCACCGAGATGATCCTGACCACCGTGCACCCGAGCACGCTCATCATCGGCAAGGTCATCGGCGTCGTGCTCGTCGGCATCGTCCAGGGGCTCGTGCTGCTGGTGCCGCTCCTGGCGATGGCACTGGTGCCCGGCCTGACCTCGCTGGTGGGTGCCCCGGCGGCCGAGATGGCGGACGCCGCCGCCGCCGGTCAGGCGGCCGTCGACCTCCCGCGGGTGCTCATGGGCGCCGCCCTGTTCCTGGCGAGCTTCGTGCTGTTCGCCGGCATCCTGGTGGCCATCGGTGCCGTGATGCCGTCGGCCAAGGACGCCGGCTCCGCCTTCGGCTCCGTGATCATCGCGATGTTCCTGCCGCTCTACGCGCTGCCGCTGGTGCTGCAGACGCCCGAGTCGGTGTTCTCCCGCGTGCTGACCTACTTTCCCCTCACCGCCCCGGTCACCATGCTCACGCGCAATGCGGTGGGCTCCATCGAGCTGTGGCAAGCCGGTCTGGTGCTGGCCGTGATCGTGCTCTGCGCGGTGCTCGCCCTCTCCCTCGGCGTGCGGTTGTTCCGCGAGGGGTCGATCGCCTACGACCAACGGCTGAGTTGGAAGGACATTGTTCGGGCAACGCGCTCCAAGGCGACGAATCCTGCGGCCTAGCTGCGCTTTGGCCGCAACCGATAGAATCGGGACGTCCGCGACCGGCGCCCGCCGGCCCCACGTCAGGAGGCGCCATGGCTCTCGATGCCCCATCCCCCCGCCAGCAGGCCGCCATCGACCAGGCGGACGCCTGGGGTGCCCACACCTACGCCCCGCTCCCCGTCGTGCTGGCCCGTGGCGAGGGAGCGGTCGTCCACGACATCGACGGCCACCGCTACCTCGACTGCCTGGCCGGCTACTCCGCGGTCAACTTCGGCCACGGCCACCCGCGCCTGGTCGCCGCCGCCACGGCGCAGTTGAACCGGGTGACGCTGGTCTCGCGCGCCTTCCACGCCGAGCCGTACGGCCCGTTCGTCGAGGCCCTTGCGCGGCTGTGCGGCAAGGAGGTCGTGCTGCCCATGAACAGCGGCGCTGAGGCGGTCGAGACCGCGATCAAGACGGCCCGCAAGTGGGGTTACCGCGTCAAGGGGGTGCCGGAGGGCGAGGCACGCATCATCGTGATGACGGGCAACTTCCACGGCCGGACGTCCACGATCATCTCGTTCAGCAACGACACCGAGGCGCGCGCCGAGTACGCGCCCTACATGGGCGGGTTCGTCCAGGTGCCGTTCGGGGACGCCGACGCGCTGGCGTCCGCCATCGACGACCGCACGGTCGCCGTGCTGGTGGAGCCCGTCCAGGGCGAGGCCGGCGTCATCATCCCGCCGGCAGGCTACCTGCGCGCCGTCCGGGAGCTCTGCACCGCGCACGACGTGCTGATGGTGGCCGACGAAATCCAGTCGGGCCTCGGCCGCACGGGCACCACGTTCGCCTGCGACCTCGAGGGCGTGGTGCCGGACGTCTACGTGCTCGGCAAGGCGCTGGGCGGCGGCATCATGCCGGTCTCGGCCGTGGTGGCCGACCGGGCGGTGCTCGGCGTGTTCACCCCGGGCAGCCACGGCTCGACGTTCGGCGGCAACCCGCTCGCCTGCGCGATCGGGCGCGAGGTCGTCGAACTCCTGGGCACGGGCGAGATGCAGGACGCCGCCCGCGCCCGGGGTGCCCAGCTGCGGGCCGGGCTCGCGCCGCTGGTGGAGCGCGGCTGGCTCACCGACCTGCGTCAGGTGGGGTTGTGGCTGGGGCTCGACGTCCACCCCGACCTCGGCACCGGCAAGCAGATCTGTGAGCGCCTGCTCCGGCGTGGCCTGCTGGCCAAGGACACCCACGGCACCACGATCCGGCTCTCCCCGCCGCTGGTCGTCACGGCCGAGCAGGTGGACGAGATCATCGACGGCGTCACCGCCGCCTGTGCCGAAGCCGCCTGTGCCGAAGCCGCCGACGCCGCGGGGATCGGCTGATCCCCCCGCGCCGGCGGCCCGTGCGGAGCGGGCTCAGGCCTGCTTGACGGCGGACACCTCGAACTCGAGGGTCACCTTGTCGGCCACGAGGAAGCCACCGGTCTCGAGGGCGGCGTTCCAGGTGAGGCCGTAGTCGGCGCGGGAGACGTCAACCTTGCCCTCGAAGCCGATGCGCTCGTTGCCGAAGGGATCGGTGGCGGCGCCGTTGAAGTCGAACGGGATCGTGACGGACTTCGTGACGTCCTTGATGGTGAGGTCGCCGGTCACGTCGACGGTGTCGCTGGAGACCGCGAAGTCGGTGCTACGGAACGTGATCGTCGGGTACTGCTCGACGTCGAAGAAGTCGGCGCTGCGGACGTGGGTGTCACGGTCGGCGTTGTTCGTGTCGAGGCTGGCGGCCTGCACCGTCACCTCGAGCGAGGAGTTGCTGGGGTTGGCGCCGTCGATCGTCGCGGTGCCGGAGTAGTCGTTGAAGCGGCCACGCACCTTGGTGACCATGGCATGGCGGGTCACGAAGCCGACCTCGCTGTGCGCCGGGTCGAGCGTGTAGGTGCCCTGGAGTTCGGTGAGCTGCGTCATGATGGTTCCTCTTCTGTTCGGTGGAGCTGTCGTTCTCGGTTGTGGGCACCACCCTAGCACCGTGTGGTTGAAATATCAACTATCGTCCTCATCGGTTGGCAGCTCTGCCGGACCAGCACGCTAGGCTGCTCCCGTTCACCTGTCTGCACACCCAAGGAGATGTTCGATGACGAACCCGGCCACCTTCACCGCTGGCGAGCACGAGCTCGAACTGCCCTTCGTGGGGGCGACCCAGGGCAACAACGGCTACGACATCGGCAAGCTGCTGGCCACGACGGGGGACACGACCTACGACAACGGCTTCGCCAACACGGCGGTCTGCAAGTCGGCCATCACTTACATCGACGGGGATGCCGGCGTCCTGCAGTATCGCGGTTACCCGATCGAGCAGCTCGCCGAGAAGTCGACGTTTCTCGAAACGTCCTACCTGGTGCTCTACGGTGAGCTGCCCACCCAGACCGAGCTCGACGAGTTCACCCAGAAGATCAGCCGGCACATGGTGATCGACGAGCGGCTGCGCGAGCTGTTCCGCATCTTCCCGCGCCGCTCGCACCCCATGCCCGTGCTGTCCGCAGCCATCACCGCGCTGAGCACGTTCTCCACCGACACGATCGGCTTCGACGCCGAGCGGGTGGACGCCGCGACGCACCGCCTCATGGCCAAGCTGCCCACCCTGGCGGCCTACTCGTTCAAGAACTCCCTCGGCAGCCCGACGTTGTGGCCGGACTACTCGTTGAGCTACATCGAGAACTTCCTGCGCATGTCGTTCGGCACCGTGACGGAGCAGTACGAGTTCGACGACGAGGTGACGCGAGCGCTCGACGTCCTGCTGATCCTCCACGCCGACCACGAGCAGAACTGCTCGACGTCGACCGTCCGCCTGGTCGGCTCGTCGCAGGCCAACCTGTACGCCTCGGTGAGCGCCGGCGTCCACGCCCTGTCGGGCCCGCTCCACGGCGGCGCCAACCAGGCCGTGCTGGAGATGCTGGCGTCCATTCGCGACGACGGCATCTCGGTGGCGGACTACATGGGCCGGGTGAAGGACAAGAAGGACACCACGAAGCTCATGGGCTTCGGTCACCGGATCTACAAGAACTACGATCCGCGCGCCGCGATCATCAAGAAGCACGCCGATTCGATCCTCGGCAAGCGCGAGGGCTCCGACCAGCTGCTCGACATCGCGCTGGAGCTCGAAGAGGCCGCGCTGAACGACGACTACTTCGTCGAGCGCAAGCTCTACCCGAACGTGGACTTCTACACCGGCCTGATCTACCAGGCCATGGGGTTCCCGGTGGACATGTTCACCGTCCTGTTCGCGCTCGGCCGGCTCCCGGGCTGGATCGCCCAGTGGCGCGAGATGGTCAACGACCCGACCAACAAGATCGGCCGTCCGCGGCAGATCTACGTCGGTGAGACCGAGCGCGCCTACGTGCCGATGGACCGGCGCTGACCCAGCCCGCCGGCCCGGCTCGCGTCACGGTTGTTGGACGGGGGCGGCCGCCAGCGGCTCCACCCGCAGGTCCAGCAGCCGAGTGACGCCGGCCACGGACGTCGCACCCCACCCGCGCGCGCCGGGTGCGGTGTGCACGACGGAGCTCAACGTCGCCTCTCCCCCACCGGCGAACACCTCGACCGTGGTGTCGTCCACGATGATGTCGAGGTCGACCGCCCCGTCGTCGGGCGCGAGCGGGGCCGAGCGGATCGCACGGTAGTCCTCCGGCATGGTTGCGGCGATGGCGTCGGTGTCGCGCGCCACGAACACCCGCTGGCCGGCGAAGTCGTACCCCACCGTGATGAAGGACCCGTCGCCCGCATCCAGCAACAGGCGGGTCTCCCGGGCCGGGTGGGCGTCGTCGCGGGCCACGGTCACACGCAGCCGGTAGGCCCCGTCGGGCAGCGGGTCGGACGCCTCCCAGCTCTCGGTCACGGTGACGTCCGCGCCCGGCCCCTCGTCCGCCGGGGCGAGCGCGTCCAGCCCGCCCAGGGGCTGGACCACCAGGCGCGGCTGGCCGTCCACCGTGCGCAGGGCCAGCTCGCGCACGAGGGAGAGAGTGCCCCCGGCCCAGTCGGGGGCGGGCAGGTCGGTGGCGTAGTTCCAGTTGTTCATCCAGCCGATCAGGTAGCGGCTCTGGAGCTGCTCGGCGTCCGACACCCGGGGGTCCTCCCACGTGGTGGCGGCGTAGAAGTCCGGGCCGGCGTCCACCCACTGGTGGTCACCGTCGCTCGTGAAGGCCTCGCCGTCCCACTCCCCCAGCCAGGCAGCCGTCCCGGTGGTGAAGCCCTCGGCCGCGCCGTTGGCGCCGGTCATCAGCACCCAGACGACCTCGCCCGGATCGTCGTCCACGGCGAGCGGGAACAGGTCGGGGCACTCCAGGACGCCGAGGCCGGTGGTGGTGAACCGGGAGCGGTAGGTCCAGGCCCGCAGGTCCGGTGAGGTGTAGAAGCCGATCGCGTCCCCCTCGGCCAGGGCCATGACCCAGCGGGAGTGCGCGGCGTCCCAGAACACCTTGGGGTCCCGGAAATCCGGCACGCCCGGGTTGGGCATCACGGGGTTGCCGTCGGCCGAGGCGAACGTGAACCCGCCGTCGGCGGAGTGGAACAGTGACTGCACCTGGACGCCGTCATGCTGCTGGGTCGCCAGCGCGAGGACGGCCCCGGCACCGTAACCGGCGGTGTTCTCGGTGTCGACGACGGCGCTCCCGGTCCAGATGTCACCGAGACCGTTGCGATACTTCTCGATCGCGACGCCCTCGTCGCGCCAGTGCACGAGATCGGTCGAGGTGAGGTGGTACCAGGAGGTGCCGTTCCCGTCGGGGTAGTCGGCGTTGTAGAGGTGGTAGAGGTGCCACTGACCGTCCCGGAAGAACGGTCGTTGTGGATCGTTGATCCAGCGGTCGGGCGGGGTGATGTGCAGCGCCGGACGCCCGGGCTGCGGGCTGGGCGTGACGGCCGTCGGGGTCGGCGCCACCGCTGTGGGCGACGGGCTCGGGGTGGGCCTGGGCGCGCACGCGCTGAGGCCGAGAGTGGCGAGTGTGAAGGCCACCACCCCGGTGGCGGCCTTCACACTCCACGTCCCGCGGCGCGAGACACGTCGGTGCATCGTGATCCTTCCTTGGCGGGGGGTGGTCCGTTGGGGGGAACAGGTACCGGCCGGTCAGATCGGCATCAGTCTAAGCCTGCGACGAGCCCCGGGGAGTGCGTTCACAGAAATCCCCCACAAAGGCGTCCTCAACTTGTCACATCAACGCCGAAGCCCGTTGACACCGGCAATCGGTGTCTGGTTCGATCCATGGTGGGGGGCTCTTCACAGGGTAGCAACGGGTACCACGCGGGACATCACCATCACCACACGACAAGAGGTGCCCGACGTGAAAACCAGACCAGTCAACCGTGTCCTCGCAGCCATGGTGCTCGTGGCCGCGATGCTCTCCTCCTTGGTGGGTCTCCCCACCGCCCGTGCCGCCGTTCCCGATGCCGTGCCGGGCTTCGCCGCCCCCACGGTGCACACCCAGGAGGCGCATCACCCCATCAACTCCGACTTCACCGCGCGCTGGACGCGTGCGGATGCGATGCAGCTCCAGGCCATGTCCGACCCGACCGCCGGCTCGCGTGAGAACTCGATGCCCACGGAGTACACGATGCCCACGGTGTCGCAGGACTTCCCGGACATGAGCAACGACCAGGTGTGGGTGTGGGACACCTGGCCGCTCACCGACGAGCGCTCCCACCAGTACAGCGTGCTCGGCTGGGAGGTCGTCTTCTCCCTGGTGGCCGACCGGAGCCTCGGCTTCGACGAGCGGCACCAGTTCGCCCGGATCGGCTACTTCTACCGCGAGGCGGGCATCCCGGCTGACGAGCGTCCCGAGAACGGTGGCTGGACCTACGGTGGCCTGCTGTTCGAGGACGGCGTGACCGGCGTCATCTTCGACGACCAGAGCTTCAGCCACCAGACGGAGTGGTCCGGTTCGGCTCGCGTCTTCCCCGACGGCACGGTCAAGCTGTTCTTCACCGACGTGGCGTTCTACCGGGACGCCTCCGGCGCCGACATCAAGCCCTACGACCCGCGCATCGCGTTGAGCATCGGCACGATCCACGCCGACGACGACGGGGTGTCCTTCACCGGCTTCGATGCGGTCACCGACCTGCTCCAGGCCGACGGCCGGTGGTACCAGGACGGGGACCAGAACCCGTACTTCAACTTCCGCGACCCGTTCACGTTCGAGGATCCGGCGCACCCGGGTGAGACCTTCATGGTGTTCGAGGGCAACAGCGCCGTCGAGCGCGGCTCGCGCTCCTGCACGGTGGAGGACCTGGGCTACGCCGCGGACGACCCGCATGCGGAGGATCTCACCGAGGTCATGGACAACGGCGCGGTGTACCAGATGGCCAACGTCGGCCTGGCCGTCGCCGAGAACGACGACCTGACCGCGTGGCGCTTCCTGCCGCCGATCCTGTCGGCCAACTGTGTCACCGACCAGACCGAGCGCCCGCAGATCTACATCAAGGACGGGAAGTACTACCTGTTCACGATCAGCCACCGCTCCACCTTCGCGTGGGGGATGGACGGGCCCGAGGGCGTCTACGGCTTCGTCGGCGACGGCATCCGCAGCGACTTCCAGCCGCTCAACCGGGGCTCCGGTCTCGCCCTGGGCAACCCGACGAACCTCAACTACCTGCAGGGCAACCCGTTCGACCCCGATTTCAACCAGCACCCGGGTGCCTTCCAGGCGTACTCGCACTACGTGATGCCGAATGGCCTGGTGCAGTCGTTCATCGACACGATCGGGACGACGGACAACTTCCGCCGCGGCGGGACGCTCGGGCCGACGGTGCGGCTGATCATCTCGGGCACCACCGCGATGGTGGACCGTGACTACGGCGATGTGGGCCTCGGCGGGTACGCCGACATCCCGGCCGACCGCAACCTCGTGCCGACCTTCTCCGACGTCCCGGAGGGGCTGCAGTTCCACGACGAGATCATGTGGCTCGCCGGGGAGCGGATCACGACAGGCTATCCGGACGGCACGTTCCGCCCGACCACCCCGATCAACCGTGACGCCATGGCGGCCTTCCTCTACCGCTTCGCGGGTTCGCCGGACTTCACGCCGGATGGCCAGACGTTCGTCGACGTGGGTGAGGACAACCAGTTCTACACCGAGATCGAATGGTTGGCGTCCCAGGGCATCACCACCGGCTGGGAGACCGACGCGGGCCGCGAGTTCCGGCCCACGACGGCCATCAACCGCGACGCCATGGCGGCCTTCCTCTACCGTTTCGCCGGTTCGCCGCGGCACGTGCCGTTCGGCCAGCGCTTCGTGGACGTCCCGCCCAGCATGCCGTTCCACACGGAGATCGACTGGCTGGCCACGACGGGCATCACCACCGGCTGGCCAACGGCCAACGGCAACGAGTTCCGTCCGACCACGCCGATCAACCGCGACGCGATGGCCGCCTTCCTCTACCGCTACGACAACCACTATCCCGAGGTGAGCCCCCTCGGCGCGGCGGTTGCGGAGCGCTGAACCCCTCGTCCGCCAGGTCGACTTACAACCGTGTGATTCTGTGCACAGTTGGGGACAACCCTGTGGATAACTCCTCCCGAACGCTCGGCGTCCCTCGTGCGGACGCCGGGCGTTCGGCGCGCGTGGCCCGCACGAAGGCGTCCACCACGCCGCGCACGGCGTCCTGCACCCGCACGGTGCTGCGCAGATCGAGCTTCCACTGCTTGCCGCGGACGCACTCCACGAACCCACGGCCCTCCAACCACACGCCGGGGAGGTGCGCGCAGTCGGGCGTTCCGAGCGTGCCCGGGGCGATGATGCGTCGGACGCGGCGCGCCCCCTCCGCCGCCGCCAGCCGTTGGATCAGTTGCGTTCCGATCAGCTCGCCGAGATCGGGTTGACGCACCCACATCTGCACGATCACCACCGAACCGGGCGGGTGGACGTCGCCCACCTGCGACGCGGGGGCGCAGGCCACGGCGCCCACGACGGCACCGTCCCGCACCGCCTTCCACCCGAACAGGGCGCCCCGCGGCGTCCGCCCGCACCATGGGCAGGCGAGGGCGCGCAGATCGACACTGTCGAGCCGAACGAGCGATCGCACCGCCGCACCTCCTTTGGCCGACACCGGCCCGAGTGGGAGGATGGACCGGTGAGCTCGCTTGAGATGCCCCGCCGCAGCACGCGGCTGGACCCCTACGTCGACCAGTATGCAGAACGGACGTCGTCCATGACGGTCTCCGCGGTCCGAGCTCTCTTCGCCGTCGCCAACCGCCCCGAGGTGGTCTCCCTGGCCGGCGGCATGCCGAACATCACCGACCTACCGCTGGGCACGATCGGGGACGCGTTCAACGACCTCGTGCGCAGTGCCGGCGTCCAGGCCATGCAGTACGGCTCCGGGCAGGGCGAGCTGTTCATGCGCGAGAAGATCGTGGAGGTGATGGCGGAGGAGCAGATCCACGCCAACCCCGACGACGTCGTCGTCACCTGCGGCAGCCAGCAGGCGCTCGACCTGGTCACGCGCATCTTCATCGACCCGGGCGACGTCATCTTGTGTGAGGCGCCGAGCTACGTCGGGGCGTTGGGGACGTTCAACGCCTCGCAGGCGCGGATCCACCATGTCGCGATGGACGAGCACGGGCTGCTCCCGGACGCGCTGCGCACCGCCGTGCTGGCCCTGCGCGCCGAGGGGGCGCGCGTGAAGTTCCTCTACACCATCCCCAACTACAACAACCCCACCGGCATCACCCAGACGCTGGAGCGGCGCCGGGCCCTGCTCGACGTGGCCCACGAGGTCGATCTACTGGTGGTGGAGGACAACCCGTACGGCCTGTTGACGTTCGACGGCGACCCGGTGCCGGCGCTGCGGGCGATGGACGACCAGGTGATCTACCTCGGGTCGTTCTCGAAGACCTTCGCGCCGGGGTTCCGCATCGGATGGGTGCTCGCGCCGCACGCCGTGCGTGAACGCCTGGTCATCGCCCAGGAGGCGGCCGTGCTGTCCCCGCCGGTGTTCAGCCAGTTCGCGATCGCGGCCTACCTCGACCGGTTCGACTGGCGCGGCCAGATCGTGGCGTTCCGGGACATGTACCGCGAGCGGCGCGACGCCATGCTCCGCGGTCTGGAGGACCACATGCCGGCCGGCACCACGTGGACGCGTCCGACGGGTGGCTTCTTCGTGTGGGTCACCTTGCCGGAGGGTCTGGACTCCCAGGCGCTGCTCGCCCGCGCCGTCAACGAGCGGGTGGCCTACGTGCCCGGCTCGGCGTTCTACGCCGACGGTTTCGGCGGCCGCAACCTGCGGGCGTCCTACTGCTTCCCGACCGCCGAGCGCATCTACGAGGGCACGCGGCGACTCGGCCGCGTCATCGCCGCCGAGCTCGAGATGCGCGCCACCTTCGGGCTGGGCGCGGAGACACCGCTGCACCGGCCCGGCCTCGGCCCGGCGCCCGACCTGAGTTGACCCCCTCACCACCAGCCAAGGAGCACACCGTGGCCGATCCCACTGGAACCGTCGTCGTCCTCGCCGGAGGGCTCTCCCACGAACGCGAGGTGTCGCTGCGCTCAGGTCGGCGGGTTGCCACGGCGCTCCGCGAGACGGGCCACACCGTCCTCGAGGCGGACGTGAACGGTCAGTTGCTGTCGGTGTTGGCGGACGCGGATGACCCGCTGGTCTTTCCGGTGCTGCACGGCGGGGCCGGGGAGGACGGGGCCCTGCGCGAGGTGCTCGACGTGCTGGGCGTGTCCTACATCGGCTCCACCGGCCGGGCCTCGCACATCGCGTTCGACAAGGCGGTCGCGACGCCGCTGGTGGCCGCCGCCGGTTTCGCCACGCCGCGGCAGGCCGCGCTCCCCCAGGACATGTTCCGCGAGCTCGGGGCCCACGCCCTGGTCGAGGCGCTGGCGTCCGGCATCGGGTTCCCGATGATGGTCAAGCCCGCGCAGAGCGGATCCTCGCTGGGCTGCACCCGGGTCGAGAGCGCGGACGCCCTGCCCGCCGCCATCGTGACGGCGTTCGGCTACGGCGAGGTCGCCATCGTCGAGGAGTTCATCGAGGGCCGCGAGGTGGCCGTCTCCGTCGTGGATCTGGGCGACGGACCCACCGCCCTGCCGGCGGTCGAGATCGAGCCCGTCAGCGGGCCCTATGACTACGCGGCCCGCTACACCGCCGGGCAGACCCGGTTCAGCGCCCCGGCCGACCTGCCCGCGGCCGTCGCGGACGCCTGCGCCGACCTGGCCGTGCAGGCGCACCGGATCCTCGGGCTGCGGGACGTCTCCCGCACCGACCTCATCATCCGCGACGACACCCCGTACTTCCTCGAGGTGAACGTTGCCCCCGGCATGACCGACACCAGCCTGCTCCCCCTCGCCATCGAGGCGAGCGGGGTGTCGTTCGAGGAGATCTGCTCCTCGCTCGTGGCCGCCGCGCGGGGCCGGGATGAGAGCGCCTCGGCATGAGCACCCGCCTGAAGCAGATCTTGCTCGTGACCGCCGGTGCGGTGGTGGCGTTCGTCATGGTGCTGCTCGGGCTGTGGCAGATGCAGGTCTTCGTGGATTCCGGCAACCGCGGCATCGCCGACCGGGCCGCCCAGCCACCGGTGCAGCTCGCGGACAACATGACCGATGGTGAGGTCACCGGTGACGTGTACGGCAAGCAGGTGATCGCGTCCGGTACGTATCTGCCGGGCCAGGAGCTGCTGCTGCCCACCGACGGGCAGTTTCGCGTCCTGACCGCCCTGGAACTGCCCGACGGCCGCGTCCTGCCGGTGGTGCGGGGCCTCGTGGCGGACGGCGGGGCGGTGCCGGAGCCGCCCACCGGGCCCCAGACCGAGACCGGCCTGCTCCTCCCCGGTGAGGGGGACGTCGACGGCACCCCGCCCGGCACGATCGCCTCCGTGCGCATGCCGGCGCTCGCCCAGGTGTGGCCCCAGCAACTCGCCGCCGGCTTCATCACGCTGACGGCCGACGAATCGGCCGACCAGGGTTTGGCCGTGGCTCCGGTCGCCCTGCCCGAGGGTGAGGGCGCCGCGCGGAACAGTGGCTACGCTCTCCAGTGGTGGGTGTTCGCCGCCTTCGCGCTCGGCATGAGCGTGCGCATCGCGCACGGCATGGGGCGCCGCGATCGACTGGACGCCGAGGCGGCCGCCCGCACCGAGCTGAGGGACGTGACCCCACCGAACGACCAGGAGAGGACGCCCACCCCGTGAGCATGTCGTTGGACACCCACCCGCTGCAGCCCCAGGATGTGCCGGGCGTCACCGGCGCCCTCATGCGGTACCGCGTGATGGCCTGGGTGGTCGGTGTGCTGCTCGCGGTGCTCGTGCTGGTCGGGATGCCCCTGAAGTACCTGGCGGGCAACGACCTGGTCGTGACCCTGACCGGTATGCCCCACGGTTGGCTCTA
The DNA here is from genome assembly GCF_038502305.1 of Propioniciclava soli. Taxonomy (NCBI): domain Bacteria; kingdom Bacillati; phylum Actinomycetota; class Actinomycetes; order Propionibacteriales; family Propionibacteriaceae; genus Propioniciclava; species Propioniciclava soli. The sequence continues at coordinate 20,685 of NZ_CP115965.1, read as the reverse complement.
CATGCTCTTGTTGATCACGGCCTACGATCTCGGGCACCGCGTGAAGTGGCCCTGGCTACGGCTTTTGATCATCGCGGCGGCCGGGACCGTGCCGTTCCTCTCGTTCTGGGCCGAGCACAACGCCACCCGCGATGTCCGGCAGCGCCTCGCCGCCGTCGAGAGCCCCGTCGAGACGACTCCCCCCGCCTGAGCGGTCGTCCCGGGTGACCTTCGCCCCGGGGCCACTATCCCGGGGTTCCCGGTTCAGTACATTTATCGACTTGTTAGTTTGTGGGCACGCCCTGCCTGAGCACGGTGAGGATGCGCTCCAGGTCGTCCTCCCCCGCGAACTCGATGGTGATCTTGCCCTTGTTCTTGCCGATCTGCACGGCCACCCGCGTGTCGAGACTGTCGGTGAGGGTGGACGCCAGGGTCTCGGCCCGCGGGGACGGGGCCCGCACGGCCCGCGGGCGCCGGCCGACGCGTTCCCGCTCCCCCAGCGCCACCAGCTCCTCCACCGCTCGGACGCTGAGCCCCTCGGCCACGATCCGCTGCGCGAGCCGCTCCTGCGCCATCGGATCCTCCAGGCTCAGCAGGGCCCGCGCGTGCCCGGCGGAGAGCACCCCGGCTGCGACGCGACGCTGCACGGGCGCCGGGAGACGCAGGAGGCGGATGGTGTTGGAGATCTGGGGCCGGGACCGCTTGATCCGCGCCGCCAGCTCCTCCTGCGTGCACCCGAAGTCGTCCAACATCTGCTGGTAGGCGGCAGCCTCCTCCAGCGGATTGAGCTGCGCCCGGTGCAGGTTCTCCAGCAGGGCGTCACGGAGAAGATCGTGCTCGTCGGTGTCCCGAATGATGGCTGGGATCGTGGCGAGGCCGGCCAGCTTGCTGGCGCGCAGGCGACGCTCCCCCATCACCAGCTCGTAGTCACCTCCCGCACGACGGACGACGATGGGTTGAAGCAGACCCACCTCGGCGATGGACGCGCTCAGCTCGGCCAGATCGTCCTCGTCGAACACCTGGCGTGGCTGCTTCGGGTTGGGCGTCACCCGCTCGATCTCGATCTCGGCGAACGCTGCCCCGCTGGGTGCCGGAACGAGGTCGAGGGCCTCAGCCTCGTTACCCCTGTTCGTCCCCGTCGTCGCGCGGCCCTGGCCAGCCGCCGCTGTGCCATCCGAGTGTCCGGTCGAGGCGGCGTCCGTGATTCGGCCCGGGCTTGCCTGGGAGGGCTCCGACGGAGCGCTCGTGGGCCGGATCAGGTCGCCCAGGCCCCGTCCCAGGCCACTACGCGGCTTGTTTGCCATGGTGCTCTCTCCTCTTCTGGGCGCAGGTGCGCCTCGCTGGGTGGACGGCGCAGGGCGTGCCAGCGCTGTCAGTGGACACCGACGCCTCGCTCAGCGATCTCGACGGCAGCCTTGTGATAGGCCTGCGCCCCAACGGACGCGAGTTGATAGGTCAGCACGGTCTGGCCGTAACTGGGGGCCTCGGCAACACGGACGGACCGAGGAATGACGGTATCAAGCACCTCACGTGCGAAATGCGTGCGTACCTCGTCGGCGACTTGGGACGACAAGTTCGTCCGCCCGTCGAACATCGTCAGCACCACGGTGGTGAGGGTGAGTTCGTCGTTCAAGCGGCCCTTGACGAGGTTGATGGTGCGCAGCAGTTGCGTGACACCTTCCAGCGCGTAGTACTCGCACTGAATCGGGATCATGATCTCCTTGGCTGCCACGAGCGCATTGAGGGTAAGGAGGCCCAGTGAGGGTGGGCAGTCGATGATGACGTAATCGACGTAGAAATCGCGAAAGAACACGTCGAGCGCGCTGCGGAGCCGCGTTTCACGTGAAACCGTGGCAACCAGGCCGACTTCAGCTCCGGCGAGATCGATGGTGGCGGGCAGCACCCACAGCCCGGGGATGTCGGCGCACCGCTGGAGAGCATCCACCAACGGATGCCCGTCCACCAACACCTCGTAGGCACCGGTGGTGCCTTCCTCGTGGTCCACGCCCAGCGCCGTTGAGGCGTTGCCTTGGGGGTCCATGTCGACGACCAAGACGCGTAGGCCCCCCATGGCCAATCCTGCGGCGATGTTGACCGCGGTCGTGGTCTTGCCGACCCCGCCCTTCTGATTGGCCACCACCATGACACGGGGCGCGTCGGGCTGGGGGAGTGTCGGGGTTTCACGTGGAACGTCAATAGCCAGGTCATCGGGGGCGTCGGGCACGTTGGCCCCGAACTCCGGCTCGTCGTAGGCGGCGCGACGCGCTGCACCTTCTGTCATGTGTGGATTCCCCCTCAGCAACGGCGTCCATCGGCCCGGAACGCCGAGCCGCGTGACCGTCCTCGACCGCGATACTGCGTGAACACTACCCATCTCGCGGACCTTGGTCAGCTGTCCTCGCCGTGAGACCCGCAACTGAACGACAACAGTGGCACATTCCCACTCTCGGGCAGCACCACTGGCGCTGCGTGTCGACAAACCCCTTTGTCATATCGGTTTATCGATATATAGCCTACCTGCCGGGTGTCCCCATCGACGCCCTGTTAAGGTGAGCAGACCGCACCACCAAGGCCAGCTGCGGCCTCGCGGCGGGAATCGGGGGAGGAGTGGCATGGACGCCGAGCGACGCGGTGTTCACCGTTCCAGGCGCCGCTCGCTCCTGACGGCGCGCGGTCTGGGACTGCTGCTCGGCCTTGCTGTCGATGCCGCCTGGGGCGATCCCGAACGCCACCATCCCGTCGCCTGGTTCGGCGCCTGGTCAAGCACGGTCGAACGCTGGCTGTACAGCGACTCCAGCGCGCGTGGCGTGGCGCACACCGCTCTCAGCCTGGCCCCGGTCGCGGTGCTCGGACTTCTCGTGGACACCGGGACGCGTCGTCACCCCCTCCTGGCCATGGCAGCCACCGCTCTGACCACGTGGGTGTGCGTCGGAGCCCGTAGCCTCTCCCGGGAAGGGCGGTTGCTGGCCGCAGCGTTGGCGTCCGATGACATGATGGCAGCCCGGCAACGCCTGCCGCACCTGTGCGGCCGGGACCCGGCAGGGCTCGACGGGGGAGAGCTGGGCCGCGCGACGGTGGAGTCCCTGGCCGAGAACACCGCCGATGCGGCTGTCGCCTCGCTGTTCTGGGGAAGCGTGGGCGGCGTGACCGGCCTCCTGGTGCACCGCGGTGCCAACACCCTCGACGCCATGGTGGGCCACCGCACTCCCCGGTATCGGCACTTCGGCACGGCGGCCGCACGCCTCGACGATGTGCTGGACTGGGTTCCCGCCCGGGTCACGGCCGCGTTGGCCTGTGGCTGGGCGCCGGCGGTGGGTGGTTCCACGTGGAACACTGCGCGGACGGTGCTGCGCGATGCCCATGACCACCCTAGCCCCAATGGCGGGTGGTGCGAGGCCGCGTGGGCCGGTGCGCTCGGAGTTCAGCTGGGCGGGGCCAACGTCTACGGCGAGCGAGTGGAGGTACGCGGCCTGCTGGGTTCGGCCAGCCACCCCCGCCCGGACGCCGTCGCCGTCGGCCGCGCGGCCTTCTTGGTGACGGCCGTCACGTGGTCGGCCGGATTGGTGAGCGCCGTGTGCCTGGGCTGGCTCGCCCGAGCCCGCGCGCAGCGTCCCGTTCGCCGAGGGCGGGGGGCCGACCGGTGAAGCCCGCCCTCGTCCTGGCCGTTCCGGGCGCCTGCGATGGCCCCGAGCACGCGGCGGAGGTCGAACCGCTGCAGGGCGTCCTCGCCCAGACGCTCCCCGACGTCAGGGTCATGGTCGGATTCATCAATGGCTCTGTTTCGTCCCTCGCCGACGCAGTCCGGGAAGCGCTGGGGAGCGCGAAGAGCATGGTGGTCGTCCCCCTCCTGACCGAGGGTGACCGCCACGGCCTCGACGCGATCATCGCCCGGGTGGAACCGGCCCGCCCGGTGCGCGGCAGGGCACGCCGGGGCGTCGCCGATGACCTGGTCGGCGAGGTCGCCTACACCACGTCACCGGCGGGGGACCCCCGGCTGTCGGACGACCTGGGCAGCCGCCTGCGGTCCGTCACCGGGGCCGACCCGTCCCGCGTCGCCTCGGTGGTGCTCGGGCCGGGGGTCGGCACACCCGAGGGGCGGGCGGCGCAGGCGCGGGCGGCGCGCCTCGTCGTGGAGCAGGGCCTGTGGGGGTTGGGGCTGACCGCCTTCCTCGGGGGGACGGCACGCCCCGACCTGATTGACGCCCTGACCAGCGCCGTTGCTCTCGGATTTCGTGAGATCGTGGTGGGTGTCCTCGGCCTGGGCACCGGCGGGCTCTACGCCGAGACGCGTGCCGCCCTGGACTCCTGGCGGGCCGCGCACACCGACGTCGACGTTCGTCTGGCCCCACCCCTGACTCCCACCGCGCTGGCCGCCATCGTGGCCGATCGGTACCGCAGCGCAGCACGCTTCGGAGGGGCGCCGGGTGCCCCGGTCCACCTCGTGGGCCTGGCCCTGGCCGGCCGCCGCGTCGTGGTGGTGGGCGGCGGCGCCGTCGCCTCCCGCCGCGTCCCGCGCCTGCTCGCCGATGACGCCGCCGTGGTGGTGGTCGCGCCACGGGTGACCCCGGAGCTGGCCCAGTTGGCCGCCGCCGGGGCCCTCACCTGGCGGCAGAAGGAATTCACCATGGAGGATCTTCAGGGGGCGCGCTACGTCCAGGCGCTGACTGACGAGCCCCAGGTCAACGCCCGGGTGGCCGCCTGGGCGGAGGCACAGGGCATCTTCTGCGTGCGCGGGGACGACGCCTCCGGCGGCACGGCCTGGACGCCGGCGTCCGGCACCGCCGGAGGCCTGACCATCGGTGTGGTGGGGCATCGCAACCCCCGACGATCGGCCGCCGCGCGCGATGTGGCCGTGGCCGCCGTGGAGTCCTGGGACCTCACCGAGCGCTGACCCGCGTCGGCCCCACGGTCAGGGCCGTTCGAGCCGAACCGTGTGCCCGCCCATGATCTGGCGCCCGCGCAGCACCAACGTGCCCTGCGAGCCGTCGCCCTGGGCCTTGCGGCGCACCGTGTTGCCGCCGAGCACGCCCTGGGTCTCCTCCACCACGCGGACGCCGGCGGGGACGAACAGGGTGTGCCCGCCCAAGAAGGTGGGCACCTCGAGGATCAGCGTGACCCCGGGGCCCAACGCCGCGCCGAGGTGAATGGAGTCGCCGCCCAGCACCGCGAGGTTGCGCACCGTCTCTCCGGGGGCAACGTCGATGCGGCGTCCGGTCATGACGGTGTAGGTCCAGGACTGGCCGGCCGGGCTGACGTCCACCGAGCCTCCGACCCGGGACGCGGCCAGGGCGTGGGAGCCGTGGTCGCTGGCCCAGGCGGAGCCCTCCGGCAGGTCGTCCACGAGCGGCGGCAGTTCGTCGACGTACACGGCGTGCAGCGCTGATTCCTGCCGGGAGCGCAGGTCGGCGAGCCCGAGGCGTCCGGCCACGTGGGCCTCGTTCAGCACCTGCAGGATGGCGTCGCGATCGGCATCACCGGCGCGGAACCGGCGCCTGTGGTGCTGCTGGGCCATGCGCCCAAGCCTACCGAGCCGCCCGGCGTCCGACCCACCCGATCGGCCGAGGCCCGCCGACGCCCCCGCGCTCCGGCGGCGTGTGCCAGACTGACGCACGAACCACCGTTGCCCACGTGAGGAAGCCGGGGAGAGCCGGCACGGTCGCGCCACTGTGGACATCCTGCGGATCGCCGCAGGGTGGCAGTCAGGAACTCACGGGCGTCGGTCCCGACGATTCGAGACGCGCCATCTCGACAGTGAGGATCCATGTCTGTGCACCCGACCGCGCCCCGTCCGCGATGAGCGGCCTACTCATCGCCGGCACCTCCTCGGACGCCGGCAAGTCGCTCGTGGTCACGGGGTTGTGCCGCGCGTTCGTGCGTCGGGGGATCGACGTGGCTCCGTTCAAGGCGCAGAACATGTCGAACAACGCCGCCGTGTGCGCGGACGGCGCCGAGATCGGCCGCGCCCAGTACCTCCAGGCGCAAGCGGCGCGGGTGGAGCCCTCGGCCAGCCACAACCCGGTGCTGCTCAAGCCCGGGTCGGACCGGCGGGCGTTCGTCGTGCTCGACGGACGCCCCGCCGGCACGCTCGAGGCGGGGGAGTACGCCACCGGACGCGCCCACCTCGCGGAGGCCGCCTTCGCCGCGTACGAGCGGTTGGCCGCCGCACACGACCTGGTGGTGGTGGAGGGCGCGGGATCGCCCGCCGAGATCAATCTGCGGGCCCGCGACTATGTGAACCTCGGCCTGGCACGCCGGTTCGACCTCCCGGTCGTGCTGGTGGGCGACATCGACCGCGGCGGCGTCTTGGCCTCGCTGTACGGCACGTGGGCGCTCGTAGACGACGACGACCGGGCGCTGCTCGCGGCTTATGTCATCAACAAGTTCCGCGGCGACCCGTCGGTGCTCGCCCCGGGGTTGGACGAGATCAGCCGTCGCACCGGTCTGCCGTGCCTCGGCGTCCTGCCCTGGCTGGACGACGTGTGGCTCGACTCCGAGGACGCCCTGACCGTGGGTCCTTGGCGACCGAGCGCTGACGGGGCCGATCTCGTGGTGGCCGTCGTCCGGTTCCCGCGGATCAGCAACGCCACCGATGTGGACGCGCTCGCCCACACTCCCGGCGTGCGAGTGGTCGTGACGGCGGATCCCGCCGTCTGCGCGGCCGCCGACCTGCTCGTGCTGCCCGGCACGCGCGCCACGGTGGCCGACCTGGCGTGGCTGCGCGCCCGGGGGATCGACGCGGTGGTGGGGGAGCGGCACGCGGCCCGACGTCCGACCCTCGGGGTGTGCGGCGGGTACGAGATGCTCGCCGCCACGATCGACGACGGGCTCGAGTCCGGCGTGGGTGAGGTGCCGGGCCTGGGGATCCTGCCCGTGGCGGTGACCTTCGGCGCGAAGGTGACGGCACGGACGTCGTGGCCGTGGCGCGGGCGTGACGTCGCCGGTTATGAAATTCACCACGGGCACTGCGCTCTGATCGGCGAGGTGGACGAGCCCTTTCTCGACGGGGTGCGCGTCGGCGCCACCTTCGGCACCCTGGTGCACGGGGCGCTGGAGGACGACGCGTTCCGCGTGGCGTTCCTGGCGGAGGTCGCGGCGCTGAGTGGGTCGGCCTGGACGCCCGATGCCGACGCCCCCGGTCATGCGGCCCTGCGCGAGGCCATGATCGAGCGCCTGGCAGACGCGGTGGCGACCCACGTGGACCTCGACGCGCTGCTCGCGCTGGCGGGGAGGGCGTCGTGAGCACAGCGCCCTCGTTCGATCTCGACCACCACGGCGACGCCGATGCCTCGCCCGGGTTGGTGGATCTGGCCGTGAACCTCCGCCCCGGCCCGCCGCCCTGGCTGGCGGCGGCGCTGGGGACGCCCCCCGACTGGGTGGCCTACCCCGACCCCACCGCGGCCAAGGCAGCCCTGGCCGCCCGGCACGGCGTCCCGGCCGCGTGCGTGCTGCCCACCCCGGGCGCGGCGGCCGCGTTCACGCTGGTGGCCCGCGGTGTGCGCGCGCGCAGACCGACCGTCGTGCACCCCCAGTTCACCGAACCCGAGGCCGCCCTGCTGCGCGCCGGGGCCCAGGTGCGCCGCGTCCTGCTGCCGCCGCCGTTCACGCTGGACGCGGCCCTCGTGCCGGCCGATGCCGACCTGGTGGTGCTGGGCAACCCGACCAACCCGACGGGCGTGCTGCACCCGGCCGAACGGGTCCGCGCGCTGCGCCGCCCCGGGCGCGTGCTGGTCGTCGACGAGGCGTTCATGGACTTCGCCCACGAGTCCGCCTCCCTGCTGGGCCCGCGCGAGGTGGGTGGCGGGACGCCGGACCTCACCGGCCTGCTGGTGGTGCGCTCGGTCACGAAGATGTGGGGCCTGGCCGGTGTGCGGGCCGGCTACGTCGTGGGCGACCCCGATCTCATCGCGCTCCTCGCCGCGCAGCAGGTGCCGTGGGAGGTGTCGACTCCGGGGCTGCGCGCCCTGAGCGCGTCCGCCACGCCGCGGGCCAGGGCCGAGGCGTCCGCCATCGCCACCCGGACGGACGCCGACCGCGCCGCCCTGCTGTCCGCCCTGGCCGGGGCGGGATTCCCGGTGCCCCACGCGATGACACCCGGGGCCCCGTTCGTGCTGCTGGACGCCACCGCCGCCGGGCCGCGCGTGCGGGAGCGGCTCGCCGATCGGGGGTTCGCGGTGCGGCGTGGGGAGACGTTCCCGGGGCTCGGCCCGGAGTGGATCCGCGTCGCGGTGCGCGACGCCGCCACCTCGCAGCAGTTCGCCCGGGTGCTCGGGGCCCTCCGTCGGGAGGCGGTCGAGGCGTCGTCCTCAGGTTTCGGGCACGTCCACCACCAGGACTCCGCCCGTGGGTAGCGCATCGTGCCAGGTCACGTCACGCCAGCTCACCTCGGCACCGGACCGTCCCCCCAGCACCGCGCGCAGCACCTGCAAGGTCGCGCCGTGGGAGACGACGACCACCGCCGCGGACGGTGGCGTCCGGCCCACGAACCGGGCGACGCGCTCCCAGACGTCCGCGATCGACTCCCCGCCGCCCCACCGCACCGCGTGCACGTGGCTGTCGGGAGGCGTCGGCAGGGCGGTGAGCTCGCGCGTGAGGCGTCCGGTCAGGGTGCCGGCGTCCTGCTCGCGGAGGTCCGGGTCGGCCGCCACCGGCGCGCCGACCGCGTCCGCCACCACCGCGGCCGTCGCGGCGGCCCGCTCGAGGTCGGAGGTGAGGACGCGCACGACCGCTCCGTCCACCTCGGGGCCCAGCACCGCCGCGACCGCGGCGCCGGCGTCCGCCGCCTGCTGCCGGCCCAGCTCGGTCAGGCCGACGCCGGGCGCTTGGCCCTGCACCCGACCCTCGACGTTCCACGTCGACTGCCCGTGCCGCACCAGGATCCACCTCACCCCCTCACCGTAACGACACCCACCGGAGAGAAGCCCATGACCCATCCCGACAGCCCGCTCGGCCGCACGCTGGCCGCCATCACCGGCGCGGACGCCGACGCGCGCGCCGCAGCCGAGGCCCACCAGCTGGCCATGCTGAAACCGCCGGGTTCGCTCGGCGAGCTCGAGACGCTGGGGTGCAGGCTGGCCGCCATCGCCGGCACGTGCCCGCCGCCGGTGCCCGCCCCCGCGCTGGTGACGGTCTTCGCCGGCGACCACGGCGTCCAGACCCACGGCCCCTCACCCTGGCCGCAGGAGGTCACCGCGCAGATGGCGGCCGGGGTCGCGGGCGGGGGAGCCGCTGTCTCGGTCCTGGCCCGGCACGCGGGGGCGGACGTGGCGGTGTACGACGTCGGCATGGTCACGGCCCTGCCCGAGGACGCCGGCGTCCACGACCGGCGCATCGCGGCGGGCACCGCCGACATGACGGTCGGGCCCGCCCTGACGCCCGCGCAGTGCACGGCCGCGATCGAGGTGGGGCTCACCGTCGCCGCCGACGCCGTGGCCCGCGGCCACCGCTGCCTGGTGCCCGGCGAGGTCGGCATCGGCAACACGACGGCGGCCGCGGCGTTGGTGTCGGTGTTCACGGGCTTGCCGCCCGCGGAGAGCACCGGCGCCGGCGCCGGCGCAGCCGGGGAGCGGCTGGCGCGCAAGAAGGCGCTCGTGGCGCGGGCGATCGACGTCAACGGCGCCACTGCCGCCGATCCGCTCGCGGCGCTGGCGGCCGTGGGTGGGTTGGAGCACGCGGCCATCGTCGGGGTGCTGCTGGGGGCGGCGGCGGCGCGGGTGCCGGTGGTGCTCGACGGCGTGAACGTCTTGTCGGCCGCGCTGGTGGCCGCGGCGCTGGCGCCGGCGGCGTCCGACTTCTGGATCGCCGGTCACGAGGGGGCCGAGCCGGGGTGCGCCGCCGCGCTCGCCGCGTTGGGGTTGCGGCCGGTGCTGCGTTTGGGGTTGCGGCTCGGGGAGGGCTCCGGGGCGGTGACGGCGCTGCCGGTGGTGGCGGCGTCGGCGACGCTCATGGCCGAGATGGCGACGTTCGCGTCCGCCGGCATCGCGCCTGGGGCCTGACGTGCGGCGGCTGGTGATCGGCGGGGCGCGGTCGGGCAAATCCCGGTTCGCCGAACAGCTCGTGGCGGACGCCGCGTCCGTCGACTACGTCGCGACCTCCGAGCCGCGCGTCGATGACCCGGAGTGGGCCGAGCGCATCGCGGCGCACGTCGCGCGGCGGCCGGCCTCGTGGCGCACGGTGGAGACCGTCGACCTGGCGGCCGTGCTGGGGGAGGGCCCGGGGGGCGGGTCGGCCGAGCCCGGCGCCGTCATCCTGATCGACTGCCTGACCGTGTGGCTCACCCGCGTGATGGACGCGTGCGGCTGCTGGGAGGCCGACGCCGCCGAGGGACTGCGCTGCCTGGGTGACCGGGTCGATGAGCTGGTGGCCGCGCTGGAGCGCACGGGGCGCGACGTGGTGCTCGTGACGAACGAGGTGGGCCAGGGCGTGGTGCCGGCCACGGCGTCCGGCCGCCTGTTCCGCGACCAGATGGGCATCGTCAACGCCCGCGTGGCGGCCGTGACCGACGAGGTGTGGTGGCTGGTGGCCGGCCTGCCGACGAGGTTGAAGCCGTGAGCCGCGGGCTCTTCGCGGCGGTGGCGGAGGGAGTGCACGCCGGCGTCAGCTTCTTCACGTGGCTCCCGGTGCCGCCCGTGACCGTCGGCCCCCACACGCCGCGGCGGGCCATCGCGGCGCTGCCGTGGGTCGGGCTGCTGCTGGGCGCGCTGGCGGGTGCCGCGGCCTGGGTGGTGCTCGCCGCCGGGGCGGGCACGCTGCTCGCCGCCGCCGTGGGGGTCGCCGCGCTGGCCGGCCTCACCGGCGCCCTCCACCTCGACGGCGTCGCCGACACGGCGGACGCCCTCGGCTCGCGCAAGCCGGCCACCGACGCGCTCGTCATCATGCGGCAGTCCGACATCGGGCCGATGGGTGTGGCGACACTCGTGTTCGTGTTGCTGCTGGACGTCGCGGCGCTGGCGTCACCGCGGTTGGACGCCGCGGGCGTGGTCGCGGCCCTCGTGGCCGCGCCGCTGGTGGGCCGGGTGTCGGCGCTGCTGGGCACGACGCGGTGGTTCGCCCCGGCCCGCGACGGCGGGTTCGGGCAGCTGTTCGCGCAGGTGACGGCGCCGGTCACATTCCTGGTGACGGCCGCGGCGGCGCTGGCCGTCGCCGGGGGCGCGGGTTGGCTGGCGGGGGGCGTCCGGGGACTGGTGGTGCTCGGCGTGGGCAGTCTGCTGGCCTGGCTGGTGGCGGCCGGCTGGATCCGTCACCTGCTCCGGCGGCTCGGCGGCCTGACCGGGGACACCTTCGGCTCCCTGATCGAGATTACCCAGGCCCTCGTGCTGCTCGCCGTCGCCCTCGCCTGGTGAGGGGACGCCACCACCGGCCCATCGCTGGGGCTGCGCCGGCCTCACCAGACCGCGCCGCCCGAGGCGATCTCGACCAGCGCACCGCGGAGGTCGTCGGGCAGGTCGATGGTCGCCAGCTCCTCGGCCAGGGCGAGGCCGGCGTGGTGCTTCACCGCCTGCCAGGCCTGTTCCTTGGCGACGAACGCGATCTCCGCGGCGGCGAGCAGCGCGTGGGCGTCCGCGGTGGTGTCGCGCGCGATCGGGCGCGCGCCACGCAGGGTGAGCTCGAAGCCGGCGTCGAGGTCCACGTGGCCCAGCTCGCACCGCAGCGCCGGTGCCAACAATTCATCACCATGCGGGCTTCCCTGCGCTGCGCGGGTCAGCTCGACCACACTGCCGCCCACCCGGAGCTCGGCCGCCGCCACCGACGCGACACCGGCCACGTCGACCACGACGGAGCGGGGCGCACCGTACGCGGGTCCGGTGGGCGGATCGGCGGTGAGCACGAGCTCGGCCTCGTCGTCGGCGTCCACCACGAGGCGCTGGGTGAAGACGGTCTGGCGGCGATCGGCCAGGGTGGGGACGCCGGGCACGTCGTCCTCAGCAAGGGTGGAGCGCCCGTCGCCGGGAATCACGCGCAGCTCGAGGGCGTCGGGATTGGCGGCGATGTCGGCCAGCGCGTCCGCCTGCAGGGGGAGGACGGCACCGGCCCGGGCGAACACCGGGTACTGGCCGAGGGGGCGGTGGAGGACGAGGCGGCGTCCGCCGTCGTAGCGCAGCCCGGTGAACAGGTCGACCCACGCGCCGGGCGGCAGCCACGCGGCGACGGACGCGACGTGCGTGCGCGCGTCGCCGGGGGCAGTGATCGGGGCCAGCAGCAGATGCTCGCCGATGAGGGCCTGGTTGGGCACGAGGTAGGCGTCGCGGACCATCGGGTGCTCGTGGTACACCGGCCGGACGAGGGCGGTGTGGTCGGTGTGGGCGGCCCAGGCGGCGGTGTACCAGAAGGGCACCATCTTGTGCCGCAGCCGCAGGAACGCGCCCATGACGGCGGCCGCCTGCGGGCCGTAGGACCACGGCTCCTTGGTGGCGAACGGGCTGTTCGCCGAATGGAGCCGGTTGATCGGCGAGAACGCGCCGAGCTGGAACCACCGGACGGCCATCTCGACGTCGCGGTCGCCGAACATGTGGCCGCCAATGTCGTGGCTCCACCACGGGTAGCCGATGTTGGCGGCCGTGGCGGTGAAGTAGGGCTGGAAGTCGAGGGACTCCCACGTGGTGATCGTGTCGCCGGAGAACCCCACGGGGTAACGGTGGCTGCCCGGCCCCGCGTAGCGGGAGAACGTGAGCGGACGCCGGCCCGCGCGCGCGGCGTCCGTGTAGTGAATGTGGTTGAGCATCCACAGCGGGTCCAAACCGGGGATGCGCGTGGTGCCGCCGGACTGCCAGTCGAGCCACCAGAAGTCGACGCCCTCGGCCTCCCGGGGGTGATGGAGGTGGGTGAGGTAGGCGTCCACGAAGGCGCGGTCGGTGACGTCGAATTCAACACGGACGCCATCGGCAGGGTCCATGCCGAGGGCGCGTGCCATCTCCGGGTACCGCTCCTCGTGGCGGCGGACGCCGTCGGCGGGGTGGACGTTGAGCGTGGCTGCGAGGCCGCGGCGGTGGAGCTCACCGAGGAAACGCTCGGGATGGGGGAAGAGGTCGGGGTTCCAGGTGTAGCCGGTCCACCCCGTTCCGATCTCGGGGTCGATGTCGACGAGGTGCCAGTCCATGTCGATGACCGCGACCGAGAAGGGCAGGCGGTGCTCGGCGAAGGTGTCCATGAGGGCGAGGTACTCGGTGTCGGAGTAGGCCCAGTAGCGCGACCACCAGTTGCCGAGCACGAAGCGGGGGACGAGCGGCGTCGGGCCGGTCAGGTGGTGGTAGTCGGCGAGGGCGGCGGCGTAGTCGCGGCCGTGGCCGAAGAGGTAGAGGTCGCGGGCGGGTTCGGACGCCCCCAGGCTCGGCCGGGGCGCCACCCAGCCGTCCGGGGTGAGGATCACCGAGGTGGAATCGTCGAGCGTGGCGAAACCGTAGGTGGCGAGGATGCCCGGCTCGAGCGGGCAGGCGCCGTCCACCTCGTCGAGCGTGCGGGCTGTGCCGAACAGGTTGCCGCGCAGGGGCAGGTGCTGGGGGTAGGAATCGCCGAAGCGCCACGTGGTGTAGTGCGGGTCGGTGCCGCCGCGGACGAGCGTCACCGAGAGCGACGACCCGGAGAACGGCCCCCCGGAGTAGCGCAGGCGCAGGTGGCTCGTGGTGATCTCCACGCCGTCGCCGTCGCCGACTTCGGTGACGGTGAACTCCGGCACCTCGAACTCCCGGTTGAGCACCAGCTGCGTGCGCTCGTCGACGAAACGGCCCTCGGCGTCCCACTCCAGGCGGATGAGCCGTTCGGAGAGCACCGTGAAGCGCCAGGTGTCTCCGCTGATCACCGCATCGGGGTGGGCGGGGGCGGGCTTTCCGTCGGACATCGCGAACACGGTGGATCCCTTCACGTCGCTGGTTGGGCACGGGCCGGATGGGGTGGGCGTCACGTGCCCCGGTCGGGCCTGCGCGAGACCACCGTAGTCGCTGGATCGGCTCCACGGTCGGGCCGGCGGGGGGTGCGAGGTTTCACTCGGGAAGGGGTCGGACATGGGTGAGGGGCCACGCCCGAGGTTCACACTCCGGAAACGTGCTCAAACTCCGTCTCCGGTACCGGAGTTTGAGCCCGGAGTGTGCGTGTCGGCGGTCCCGGCGACCCCGGCGGGGCGGAAGCGGCGGGGGAGGGTGGCGTCCAGCTCGGGGATGCGGATCAGCCGGGTGCCGAGGGCGAACGCCACCAGGAACGCGGCCGTGCCGGCGGTGAGGGCGAGCAGGGAGGTCGTCCACGCGAAGGGGAGAGCACCGGTCACCCAGGCCACCGCCCCCCAGGCCAGCAGCGCGGCGGGCACCGACACCACGACCAGCCGCAACAGCAGGACGCCCAGACGCCGCAGCGGCAGGCCGCCGACCTGGCGTTGCGCCACCGCCACGAACGCGAGCGCGGCGAGGCCGTTGCCGAGGGTCTGGCCGGCGCAGATCACCGCAACCGCCCAGGCCGGCGGCACGAGCAGGGCCGCTCCGCAGGACAGCAGCTGGACGCCGGTGACCACCAGTTGGAAGCGCACGTTCATCCGGCCGTCGCCGCGGGCCAGGGCGTACCGCTGCTGCAGCGCGACGACGCCGTAGGGGAACAGTCCCACCGCCATGAGCGAGAACGCCCACGCGAGGCTGGTCACGCCGGGCGGCTCGAGCGAGGGCGTCAGCACCTTGACACCGGGGGCGGCCAGCGCGACGGCGGCGGCGCTGATCGGCACCATGATGAGCGCGGGCACGGTGAGGGCCCGGGTCACGTCGGAGCGGAGGCCGGCCACGTCCCCGGCGTGGGCAGAGCGGGCCATGCGCGGGTAGAGGGCGGTGAGGATCGAGGTGGTGATGATGCCGTGCGGCACCATGAAGATCTGGAACGCCAGCGTGTACACCATGTAGCCGGCCACGACGACCCCGGCCTCGCGGGCCGCGGACGCGACCGCATTCGCCACCATGGTCACGACCACGCCGCCGGCCTGGCCGATGAGCAGCGCGCTGATCGTCCAGACCGCGACCCGGAACGCCCGCCGGAACCCGTAGCCGCGCCAGCCCCAGCGCGGGGTGAAGCGGAACCCCGTCCCCCGCAGTGCCGGGATCAGCGCCACCGCCTGCACCGCCACGCCCAGGGTCGCCGTGCCGGCGAGCAGCCAGATCATCGGCGACGTCCACCGCTCGGGGGGCTGGGCGCCGAGGTACTGGCTGAGGAAGATCCCCATCCCGGCGATCTGGACGACGTTCGCGAGCACCGGCGTCCACATCACCGCCGCGAAGCGATCGTGGGCGTTCAGCACCTGCCCGAGGATCGCCGAGACCCCGTAGAAGAAGATCTGCGGCAGGCAGAGGTAGGCGAAGAAGATGCCGAGGTCGCGGGCGGGGCCCTGCAGCTGGAACAGCGTGATGAGCGGCGCGGCGAGCAGCGTGGCCGCCACGGCAACGATCGTGACGAGGCCGAACGCGGCGGTGAGGAGCCGGTCGATGATGTCCTGGCCGCCGTCCTCGCGGGCCATGGCCCGAGTGATCTCGGGGATGAGGACGGCGCTCAGCACCCCGCCGGAGAGCAGGATGAAGATGGTGTTGGGGAGCGTGTTGGCGGTCTGGAAGGCGTCCGACGTGCCGCCCATCGACCCGACGCAGGCGACCAGCAAGGCGTTGCGCACGATCCCGAGCACCCGGGAGACCATCGACCCGGACGCCATCAGCGCGCTCGCGCGTCCCAGTCCACCTCCCGCTGCCACCCCGACAGCTTGTCATGCCCGGACGCCTTCGCGCCGCCCGGGGGGCGCCGTCAACGCGTGCAGACCACCAGGTGGGTGGGTTCGGCGCCCTCGACCACGACGACGGTCTCGACCTGCGCCGTGAGTCGGAAGCGCTTCAGCTCGCGCCCCGCGTCCGCGATCTCCTCGGACGCCGACGCGCCCTTCAGCGCCACCAGGCGCCCGCGGCGTCCGATCAGGGGGGCACACCAGCCGAGCAGCTTCGGCAACCGGGCCACGGCGCGGCAGGTGACGACGTCGTAGGTGTCCTGGTGCTCCTCGGCCCGGCCGCGGACGACGGCCACCCGGTCGTCCAGGCCGAGCTCGCCGACCACCTCGGACAGGAAGTTCGCTCGCCGCAGCAGGGTGACGCGCAGTTCGGGGCGGGCCAGCGCCAGGGGAATGCCCGGCAGGCCGGCACCGGAGCCCACATCCACCACGGAGGCCGACCCCGCCGACGCACCACCACCGGGGATCGCCGCGGCGACCGCCAGGCTGTTCACCACGTGGCGGTCCCAGATCCGGTCCATCTCGCGCGGGCCGATCAGGCCCCACTCGACGCCCCGTGTCGCCAGGATGTCGGCGTACCGGACGGCGAGGTCGGCACGGGTGCCGAACAGCTGTTCGGCGCCCGGATGCTGCTCCACGGGTCAGCCCTTCGGCAGAACCACCACGCGGCGGTGGGGCTCCTCGCCCTCGGACTCGCTGACCAGACCGGCCGCCGCGATCGCGTCGTGCACGATCTTGCGCTGGTACGGGTTCATCGGGGTGAGCCGCACCGACTCGCCGGTCGACTTCACCTCGGCGATGGCGTCGGCCGCCATGTCCTGCAGCGAGGCCCGCTGCTTGTCGCGGTGCCCCGCGATGTCGAGCATCAGCCGGCTGCGGTGCCCGGTCTCGGTCATGACGGCCAGCCGGGCGAGCTCCTGCAGCGCGTCCAGCACCTCACCCTTCTTGCCGACGAGCACGTCGGAGTCGGTCAGGATCGAGACGTGCGCCCGGCCGCCCTCGTTGTAGGTGTCGATGTCGCCGTCGAGGTCGGCGATGTCGAGCAGCTCCTCGAGGTAGTCCGCAGCGATCTCGCCCTCGTTGGTCAGCGACTCCTCGCGCTTGCTGCGCCGGGGCCGCTCCTCACCGGAATCACCCCCGGCATCGCCGTCATCGGGCTCGGTCTCGCCGTCACCGGGCTCGGCGTCGTTCTCGTCATCGTCATCGTCGTCCGACTCCTCGGCGGCGTCGTCCTCGGCGTCCACTGGGGCTTCGACGACCTCGTCGGACACCTCGGCCACCTCCGCCACCTCGGGCGCAGCCGGCTCGTCCGTGGTGGGGGCCACCTCGGGGGCGTCGATCGTCTCGTTCTCCTGCTGGTCTGCAGTCATGTCCTTCTCACTCCTTCGATCCGCCGGACGGGCGGGGGCGTGCCTGCTTGCGCGTGGCCCGGGTCTGTCGTGTGGGCTGCTGGCGGCGGACAACCTGCGGCTGGGTGGCGTCCACGGCGGTCGCGCCACCGCTCTCACCGGCGGGGGCGGACGTCTGCCGCGACGTGCCCTGCCGGGTCACCTTCGTGGGGTCGGACGCCGCCGGCGTGGGCCGGGCGCCGCGGCGCATCTTGGCCGTGCGCTGCCGGATGATCTCGTCGGGGTCCTTGCCCTTCGCCCGCATGCGATCCTGCCAGTCGACGAAGGCAGGGGTGTTGGGCGTCGGGTTGTTGCGAATGAGGATGAACTGCTGCCCGAGCGTCCACAGGTTGGAGGCGAGCCAGTAGATCATCACGCCGATGGGGAAGCTCACGCCGGTGAACAGGTAGATGGCCGGGAAGAGGTACAGCATCATCTTCTGCTGCTGGGCCAGCGGGCCCTCGAGGGCCTCCGGCGGCATGTTCTTGCGCATCAGCTGCAGCTGCGTCCAGAACAGCGTGCCGGTCATGGTGATGATGAGGAAGAGCGCGACCCACTGCGTCGGCCCGAAGCCGGCCGCCATGGGCAGGAACGTGCCGGAGATCTCGGCACCGAAGATCCGGGAGTGCTGCAGGGAGTCCACCAGCTGGGAGTTCTGCTCGAACCAGTAGCCGCGCGCGCTGCCGCGGGCGGCGTCGTTCAGCACCCAGAACAGGCCGATGAAGATCGGCATCTGCAGCAGCAGCGGCAGGCAGGACGCGGCGGGGTTGACGCCCTCCTCCTGGTAGAGCTTCATGACCTCCTGGCCATAGCGCTCCCGGTCCTGGCCGTACTTCTCCTGCAGGGCGCGGGCCTTGGGGGCGACGAGCTGCATCTTGCGCGAGCTGTTGATCTGGCGCACGAACAACGGGATCATCAGCGACCGGATCACGATCGTCAGCGAGACGATCGACAGCACCCAGGTCCAACCCGAGTTCGCGTCCAGCACCATGCTGTAGAGGTTGTGGAACCCGACGATGATGCCGGAGATCGCCCAGTAGATGGGCTGCATGAGCAGGTTGAAGAACCCGCCGATGGCTTCAAACACGTTGAACCTTTGCGTTCACGGTCGGCACGGGGTCGTAGCCGCCCAGGGACCAGGGATGGCAGCGCGCGAGGCGCTTCACGGTGAGCCACGTCCCACGGATCGAGCCGTGGGTGAGCACGGCGTCCAGCGCGTAGGCCGAGCACGTGGGGTGGAACTTGCAGACGTCGCCGTACAGCGGGCTGATCACGGCGCGGTACGCCCGCAGCACCAGCGCCAGGACGTGTCTCATGCCGCGGCCAGCTTGCGCATCGCCCCGGCCCACGCGGACGCGAAGTCCTCACGCAGGCGTCCGGACGCGGCGCTCGGCAGGGCGCGCACCACGACGTCCACCGACGAAGCCACGGGGCGGACGCCGCCGCCCAGCTCGGCGGCCACGAGGTGACGCAACTGCCGCTTGACGCGGTTGCGGGTCACGGCATTGCCGACCGCCTTGGACACGACAAAACCGGCCCGCGACGGCGGGCCGGGCTTGGCGAGGGCATGGACGACGAGCGTCTCCCGCGCCACCCTCACGCCCCGCCGTGCGACGACCCGGAAGTCGTCGGCCGTGCGGAGGCGCGCGGCGACAGGCAGCACCGGAGGGCCGCCGTCAGCCGGCGAGGCGCTCGCGACCCTTGCGGCGGCGAGCCGCCAGGATGGAGCGACCCGCGCGGGTCCGCATGCGGAGACGGAAGCCGTGGGTGCGGCTGCGGCGCCGGTTGCTCGGCTGGAAAGTGCGCTTGCTCACGTGAGCTCCCACCATTCGATTTCGTCGGACGAACTGTGCCCACGCGGACACAGGCGTCGCCGTGCGGGCGACTGTCCAACTCTACGCGGCACGGGCCAGCCCGGGCAAACCGAAGGGTGTCCACCGGTGCCGTCGAGCCGACACGCCGGTGGGAGGAACGAATGTGCGCCAGGCATTTGCGGGTGACCCCGGCACGGGCTAGCGTAGCGGCCCAACGGCCACCCTCGTCGCACCCCGCGGGCGCTGCGGCTCGCGGTCGTTGGACATTTCCACATGGTGTGGACAACATTGTGGACGCCCACCTGACGAGGGGAGACCGATGGCCGCGGACGCCACCTCGAACGCCCTGACAGCGGCGTGGGAGTCCGTGTTGGCCCAGGCCGACACCCCCACCCGGGCCCGCCTCGCCAACGCCCGCCCCCTGGCCCTCCACGAGTCGAGCTACCTGCTCGCCGTGCCCAACGAGACGGCCCGCGAGCGCATCGAGACCCGGAGTCGCGGCGCGATCGAGCAGCAGCTCTCCGCCCACCACGGTCGCCCGATCCACCTCGCTGTGAGCGTCGACCCCTCCCTGGAGCCCAACCTGGAGGACGACCCGACCGTCCTCGCCCCCGAGCTGCCGCTGCGGGAACCCACCAGCGGTGGTTCGCCGTCCGCCGGCGCGGTGAACGGGGGCCGGGGCCCGGCCGCGGCGTCCGGAGCCGGAGCGCCGCTGGTGAATGGCGCGAACGGGGATCGGCTGAACCCGAAGTACACCTTCGACAACTTCGTGATCGGCTCCTCGAACCGCTTCGCGCACGCGGCGGCCGTCGCAGTGGCGGAGACACCCGGCAAGTCGTACAACCCGCTGATGATCTACGGGGAGTCGGGGCTCGGGAAGACCCACCTGCTCCACGGCATCGGTCACTACGTGCGGCAGTACACCCCGCACCTGCGGGTGAAGTACGTCTCGACCGAGGAGCTGACGAACGACTTCATCAACGCCATCTCGGAGAACCGGACGGCGGAGTTCCGCCGCAACTACCGCGAGATCGACGTCCTGCTGATCGACGACATCCAGTTCCTGGAGAGCAAGATCCAAACACAGGAGGAGTTCTTCCACACCTTCAACACCCTCCACAACGCCCAGAAGCAGATCGTGCTGACGTCCGACCGGCCCCCGAAGGCCCTGGAGGCGCTGGAACCCCGGCTGCGCAGCCGGTTCGAATGGGGGCTGCTCACCGACATCCAGCCGCCCGACCTCGAGACGCGCATCGCGATCCTCCGCAAGAAGGCCATCGCCGAGCACCTGATGGCCTCCCCCGAGGTGCTGGAGTTCATCGCCGGCAAGATCGCCACCAACATCCGCGAGCTCGAGGGCGCGTTGATCCGCGTGACGGCGTTCGCGAGCCTCAACCACCAGGCGGTCGACCTGCACCTGGCCGAGGAGGTGCTGAAGGATCTCATCCCCGCCGGCGTCGAGACCCAGATCACCCCGCAGCTCATCATGAGCGAGACGGCCAGCTACTACAACGTCACGGTGGAGGAGCTGTGCGGCCCCGCCCGCACGCACGTGCTGGTCACGGCACGCCAGATCGCGATGTACCTGTGCCGGGAGCTCACCGACTCGAGCCTGCCCGCCATCGGACGCCTCTTCGGCGGCCGCGACCACACCACGGTGATGCACGCCAACAAGAAGATCCGCCAGCTCATGGCCGAGCGGCGAACCATCTACAACCAGGTCACCGAGATCACCAACCGCATCAAGCAGGCCGCGACCTACCGTCGCTGA